>NZ_AP018437.1:0-2400000 GCF_003966975.1 Pelolinea submarina | reverse complement strand
CACCTGCACCAACGCGCGTTATGGCGACATCGAAACCGCGGCCAACATCCTGAGAGGAAAACGAGTGCACGCGTACACGCGCGTGATTGTGACGCCGGCCAGCGAGCGCATCTACCAGCGCGCTTTGCGGGCAGGATTGATTGAGACCTTGATGGACGCGGGCTGCGTGGTGACCCAGCCGGGCTGCGGGGCCTGCATTGGGCGACACGGCGGCATTTTGGCGGCGGGGGAGCGGGCGCTGACTACCATGAACCGCAATTTCATTGGGCGCATGGGCAGTCCAGAAGCAGAAATCTACCTGGCCAGCCCGGCCACTGCGGCGGTTAGCGCACTGACGGGACGCATCACGGATCCACGCAAGGCGTAAACTGCGCATTGGCATTATTTTGGTAATAGAAGATTTCACAAGTGATTGACTGACGTTGTAGATAAGAACTGAGATTGCTTCGTCACTGCGTTCCTCGCAATGACAAGTGAAAAAAGGAGAATATTATGGGTAAGGTATGGAAATTTGGCGATAACCTGAACACGGATGAGATTATCCCGGGGCGCTATAACATCACGATCGACCCGCAGGAACTGGCGGCGCACGTTTTCTGCGAGATCAAACCGGAATTCACGCAGGGGACACAGTCCGGCGACGTGGTGGTGGGCGGGCAAAATTTTGGCTGCGGCTCCAGCCGCGAGCATGCGCCTATCGCCATCAAGGGTGCGGGTATAAGGTGCGTGATTGCGGCTTCCTACGCGCGAATCTTTTTCCGCAATGCCATCAACATCGGGCTGCCCATCCTGGAATGCCCGCAAGCGGCTGCGGAAATCCGGGAAGGGGATGAGGTGCAGGTGAACTTGTCCAGCGGGGTTATCACGGATATAACCACGGGGCGCAGCTACCAGGCGCAGCCGCTGCCGGATTTTGTGCTGAAGATCGCGGAGGCGGGAGGGATCGTGGCCTTCCTGCAGGAACATGACATCGATGAATTGATGACCGCGGCGGGCGGGGCGGTATGACGATGGACAAGACTTATCGCATCTGCCTGCTGCCGGGCGACGGCATTGGCCCGGAGGTGGTGGCCAGCGCGGCAGAGGTGCTGTGCGCGCTGCCGCTGGCATTTGAGTTCAGCCAGGCTGAAATCGGCTTCGGCGCTTTCCAAAAGCTGGGCACGCCGCTGCCGCAGGAAACGCTGGACGCCATCCGCGCCATCGACGCGGCGCTGTTCGGCGCGGTGACCACCCCGCCCAATATCGAAGGCTATTTTTCACCGGTGGTGCGCATGCGCCAAACGCTGGATTTGTACACCAACCTGCGCCCGATAAAGTCGATCCCGCACCCATCTTCACGCGAGGGCATTGATATCCTGATCGTACGCGAGAATTCCGAGGGGCTGTACATCGGCAGCGAGCGAATGGAAGAGAATGGCGAGCGTGCGGTGACGGAACGCATCATCACGCGGCGCGGCTCCGAGCGCATCCTGCGCAAAGCTTTCGAGCTGGCGCGGGCCGGCGGGCGCCAAAAAGTGCACGTGGTGCATAAAGCCAACGTGCTGCGGCAGACCTGCGGACTGTTCCGCGCGGTGGCGTTGGAAGTGGCGCGGGATTTCCCGGATATCGAAATGAAGGAAATGCTGGTGGACACCTGCGCGATGGAGCTGGTGCGCGCGCCGCAGCAGTTCGAGCTGATCGTGACCACTAACCTGTTCGGCGACATCCTGAGCGATGAAGCCTGCATGCTGGTGGGCGGGCTGGGCGTGGCGGCTTCCGGCAACATCGGAGCGGACGCGGCAGTGTTCGAACCGGTACACGGCAGCGCGCCGACGCTGGCCAGCACGGGCCAGGCCAATCCGTTGGCGGCTATCCTGGCAGCAGCCATGCTGCTGGAGCACATTGGCGAGGCGGTGCAGGCACAACGAGTACGCGCGGCAGCCGAGGCCTGCATGGCGGCGGGCGAGGTGACGGCTGATATGGGCGGAACGCTTTCCACAGAAGAGGCTACCCAGGCGGTCATTCACAATTTGAAGGATTAACAGGAATTATCAAAACACTTTATTGAATTGGAGAAAAACATGGCACGAGTTGGATTTTTATATACCCGTTTACGCGTTGAGGAAAAGTATTTATTAGACGCATTGGAAAAGCAGCCCGGCGTTGAGGTGGTGCGCATCCCGGATGGAGAGCAGCCCTTCGACATCGCGCAGAAACCGGCAGACGTGGATGTGCTGTTCGTGCGCTCGCTGTCGTACACGCGCGGGTTGTATATCTCACGCATCTTTGAGGCCAACGGCATCCCGGCTATCAATTCCAGCCTGGTAGCGGAACGCTGTGGCGATAAGTACATCACCAGCCAGATCCTGACCAGCGCGGGCATTCCCACGCCGCGGGTGGTAATGGCTTTTGATGAGGAAGCCGCGCTGGCGGCGGTGGAAGCGGTGGGCTACCCGTGCGTAATGAAGCCGGTGGTGGGTTCGTGGGGACGGCTGTTGGCGAAGATCGAGAACCCGGACGCGGCGCGTGCCATCATCGAGCACAAGGCCGCGCTGGGCATCAACCACCAGATCTTCTATGTGCAGGAATACGTGGAGAAGCCCGGGCGCGACATCCGCGCTTTCGTTGTGGGCGACGAGATCATCTGCGCTATCTACCGCAGTTCGGAGAATTGGATCACCAACACAGCGCGCGGCGGCGAGGCGACCAACTGCCTGCTAACGGCGGAGATGGTGGAGCTATGCGGACTGGCAGCTCAGGCGGTGGGCGGCGGACTGCTGGCGCTGGACCTGTTCGAGACCGAGGATGGGTTGACGGTGAATGAGATCAACCACACCATGGAGTTCCGGCACAGCATCGACACGACCGGTGTGGATATTCCGCAGAAGATGGCGGCCTATGTGGCGGGGGTGGCGGGGGCGTAGACTCTCTTTCCAGCTTCTCCCGGTTTCGCCCCCTTTCTGCCTCCTGCCCCCTCCCTGCCTCCCCCATTTCCTGCGGAAATAGGGGAGGAGTGGGCCATCTTTTTTTTGCACTTACCTGACCTCCATCGTTATTAAGGGAACAGGAGGAGTGCCCCCACCCAACCTCCCCCAATTTTGTACCAAAATTAGGGGAGGAGTTGATTTTTTTTCTAAAATTAGGGATGGAGAATGAGAATGATATACTTGGGCGCGGAGGTACACAATGAAGTTTTCACTGGACTGTTATCCCTGCGCTGTGCGGCAAACACTGAGCGCCATCCGACGAACCGGGATGGAAGAAAGCGAGCAAGTCAATGCCATGCAGCGCATACTGCAATGTCTGATCGAAATGCGGCCGGGAGCTGCCGCGCCGGAAATTACGGCGCAAGCGCACGCACTCCTGCGCGAAATGACCGGTATCGAGGATATTTACCAGAGCGATAAAGAAAAGAGCACTCAAGAGGCGCTGGCTTTATATCCCAAATGGAAAGAGGTTGTACTGCATTCATCCGACCCGCTGGAAAGCGCGGTGCGTCTGGCCATTGCGGGCAACATCATCGACTTTGGGCCGCTGGATTCCTATGACCTGGAAGCGACCATCCAGCGCGTGATGACCCAGCCCTTTGCTGTGAACGATCTGGAAGCGCTGCGCATAGCCATTGATGAGGTGGATGAGATCCTTTACCTGGCGGACAACGCGGGGGAGACGGTCTTCGACCGCATCCTGATAGAGAGCATAGGTAAGCCGGTGGTGTATGCCGTCAAGGATGCGCCCATCTTGAATGATGCACTCATCGCGGACGCACATGATGCCGGGCTGGAGGGGGTGGCAACCGTGATCTCATGCGGGGCACGCTACCCGGGTACGCTGCTATCGTACTGTTCAAGCGAATTTGTCGAACGTTTCCGGCAGGCGCAGTTAATCATTTCCAAAGGTATGGGCAACTATGAAGCGCTTAGCGCGGAGGAAGCGGCGATTTTCTTTCTGCTGCAAGTGAAATGCGATATGGTGGGAACTGATCTGGGTGTACCCAAAGGCAGCATTGTGGTTAAAAAGGCCTGACCTTATCTTTCCCTATCTTTTCTTATTCTGAGATGTCCCCAGACCTTTGATGGTGGCGCCTTGCATGCGCGCGCCGTCGAAATTGGTGCCGCGCAGGATGGCGTTCTTGATGTGCGCGTTCTTCAGGTTCGCGCCCTGAAAATTCGCGTCAGTTAAATTCGCATTGTAGATCGTTGTAGAAGTCAGGTCGGCTTCCACGAAAATCACCCCCGATAGAATGGCTTTATGGAAGCGCACGTTGATCAAGACCGCGCGGGTGAGGTCCGCGCCGGTGAAATTGGCGTTGTTGACGAAAGCATCGCGCAAGACCGCGCCGGTCAGATCAGCCTGTTGCAGGCCGGTATAGCTGAGGGTGCACTTGGTCAGGTCGGCGTTGCGCAGATTGGCGTTCTCAAGGACGGTACCTTCCAGATTGGCATCGCGCAGCACAGCGTTTTCCAGATTGGCGCCTGAGAGGACCGCGCCTTTGAGGTTGGCGAAGGTCAGGTTGGCGTCTTGAAAATTCACGCCGGGCAGGAGCGCTTTCTCCAGGTTGGCGTCCGTCAGGTTCAGGCCGGACAAGTCGGCGTCTTTGAGGTTGAGCTGCACGCCGTCCGCATCACTGGACAACCAGCGGGAGTGTTGGTCGAGCAGGGCGGAAATTTCCTGGGGGGTGAATTGAGACATGGCGTTTCTTCCTCAAAATTCCTATATCGTTGAATAAACGTATTGTGATTATAAGGGATGATGACTAGTCAGCGTCTCTATGCCTCAACAGTTAAAGTAGATGCATACAGTCGGGTTTGGCGCAGCTGGCCGCGAATCCAATTGAAGTCCTTTCCCATGTTGATATCGGAGCTGTAGTAGATCAGCAGGTATTGGTTCTCGGATATGGGTGCGATGGCGGAGTAACCGGTGTCGCCATGTGAGGGCAGGTCGGTGATGTGGCGGATGGTGAGGTCGGCCGGGTCGAAGCTGTAGATGGCGGTGCGCTTGCGGCTGAGCGAGTAACGCAGCACGTTGAGCGTGGTGCGGGCGTGGTGGACGAAGCGGAAGGGTTGGCTGGATAGGTGGTAGAACAGGCTGCGGCGGGCCACCAGGAAGGTGCGGCCGTTGTGGCGGAACAGGTTGGGGCCGTCGCACTTGAAGCGGTCCACGCGCACGCGCCACTGGTCGGGCTGGCCGGCGGGGATGAGGAAATTCAGGTTGGGGTAGATCAGCGAGCGGATGGTGCCGAAGATGTTGCCCTGCGGGTCGAAATCGAAAGAGGCTTCGGAGGTCTGGTAGCTGCGCAGCCTTTCGCGCGTGAGCGGCGAATCAAAGACGGTTTCCCAATGCTCCAAATCATTGGAGGCAATAAAGCGGAAATGGCGTTTTGTCCTCTTCTGATCGGTTCCGTTGCGGGTATAGATGCTCATATAGACGGTATCCCGGAAGGTTTTCACGTTCCAAAAACCGGCTTGCGAAGCGGAAATGGCCTGTGGGGTGCTCCAACCTTCCGAGTTCAAGGATAAATAATAAATCTGCTCGGGTTCATGGTTGAAGAGGCGGTGGGTCAGGCTCATGTAGAAGATATGCAGGCGGCCACGGAATAACAGGAAATGCGGGTCGCGCAGGTCGCGCGGATCGGAAATAACGTGTTCCAACTGCCAGGATTCGGCATCCGGCGAGCTGTAAATTAGAATGCGCGATTTAACGGAAGGGAAGTGCGAGGGCGCGGCACGGAAAGCCAGATAGAACCTGCCATTGAAGCGGGTCAAATCCGGAAAGGCCTGGGAATATTTGAAATCAGCTTCGCCAAATTGCGGGCATTCAAGGTTCAACTCGCGGGGAGTTGAGAATTGAATTTCGGGTTTTGGCGTTGATGATTTCATATTTGAATCCGGTTTAATCACTTGTTCGATTCTACAGCCCTTAAATTTACATGCTAAGAGAGACATTCAGTATTAACATATCCTAAAATACTCCCCATTCCCTGTCTCTCTTATAGGAAGACTGACGGGCATTGAATGAATGCGATATAATCAATATACAATCATCCGCAGGTAGACTAACAATAGGGATTGGCAACAATCCGAAGCAGGGGGCATATTGGAAGGGGTACGCCGGCATGCAGCGATTGTATCTGATTTATTAATTATGTAAATTCCGCTAAGCGGAATTTACACCAGAAGGACCAGCAAATGACAAAAATTACGCTTGAATTATCCGAAGGGGATTGGATTGTGCACAACCGCCACGGATTAGGGCAAATCACCGGGATGGATACCAAGGAATTGCTGGGCGACCGCAAGGTTTTTTATGTTGTCAAAACCGACAGCATTACGTATTGGCTGCCAATCGGGGAAACCGGATCGGAACGTATTCGGCCGGTTTCTACTTCCACTGCTTTTGAAGAAGCAACTAAAGTTCTTTCACAAACACCTAAGGACCTGAATGAGAATTTCCGCCGCCGGCTGGCTTACATTCAGGAAAAATCACAGGACAGCGATCTACTGACCAAAGCGGCATTGATCCGGGATATGCACGCGCGCGATGTTCAGAAAGACGTCCACATCAACGAAAAGAAAATCCTGGAAACACTTAAACGTCAGTTTATTAACGAGTGGGTAGCCGCATGCGAGATGGACCGGGATGAAGCCGAAAACCAGATGGAACAAGCGCTGCAAAAAAGCATATCCAAACTCAAGATAAAGTAAATCAAAAGACCGCTGAGAAGCGGTCTTTTTTTGTTCTTTTTTCAGAGTCCTACCGGTTATTGGTCAAGGAAGGTGATCTCTACCAGGTCGCCCTGATTGCGGCCGGGCAAGTCGCGCGGGATGCGGAAGTAACCGTCGGCACAGGAAACCGTGGTGATCAGGCCGGACTTAATAATGATCGGATGAGCCAGACCATCCTTGATGATTACAGGAACGCATTCCTCACGGCCGTGATTGGTAACCAAATCGCGCGCGAGGGGCAGTGTGATTTGACGGTCCACCGGCTGCGTACCTTGCAGCGAATGCAGCAGCGGCCGGACAAAAAGCCGGAAGGTGAAATACGCCGAGACCGGATTACCGGGCAGGCCGAAGACAGGTTTATCCTGAATTGCGCCGAAGATGGTTGGTTTACCGGGTTTGACGGTGATGCCGTGCACATATACTTCCCCTAAAGCGGCAATCACGGATGTGACTGCATCGCGCGTGTCCATGGAAGTGCCGCCGGAAATGAGAAGCATATCCGCTTCGGGCAAAGCCGCTTCAACCGTGGCGGTGATAGCATCCGGATGGTCCTTAACGATCCCGTAAAAATTGGGCCGGCCGCCATTGACCGAAACAGCGTTGGATAACATAGGGGCGTTAACGTCCCGAATCAGACCGGCAGATATGGGTTGATCCACCGGCACAATCTCATCGCCGGTTGAGATGATTGCTACACGTGGACGCAGCATGACCGGCACCTGCGTGATGCCCATGGCCGCCAGCGTGCCGGTGTCGGCTACTTTCAGGCGTTTACCGGCTGGAATGATCAAGTTGCCCGGCTGGGTATCCTCACCGCGGTAAATCAGGTTCAGACCGGCGCGATAAGGCACAAAAAAGGATATCGCTTCTTCGGACTGCATCTGCGTATCTTCGATCATCACCATGGCGTCGGTGCCATCGGGTACCTCACCCCCGGTCGGGACGTAAGCGCACTCACCGTGCGTGATGCTGAAAGTGTTTGAGGTACCCATATGTGAGCGGCCGACCAATTTAAGCGTTACGGGTGTCTCTTGCGAACATAGGCTGATATCAGCGGCTTTGACCGCGTAACCGTCCACGGTCGCGCGATTGAAATTGGGGATGAAGGCGGAAGCCAGGATATCCTCTGAAAGCACGCGGCCCAGGGCGTCTTCCAAGGGAATACGTTCTGATTTCAAGCGATAAGCGCCAAAGCGTTCCGTGATGATGCGGGTGACTTCCGTAACTGGTTTCGTTTTCAGCATAGTTTTGCTCCATTCGGTTCATCGGCAAAATGTTCCCGGAATTGGTTCCGCTTGAAGAACCAGCGACCGGAATAATGGCCGATAATACCATAAACACGTATAATTGACTAATTCACAACGTGAATAATCATAAACCAATTATATGGAATTCTGTGGTAAAAAATTACAACTGAAAAATCCGGTGATGGAATCAGGAAATACCTTTCATCGAGCAGGCAATTTGTACATTCCGACAATGAAAACAGGTAATACTCATGATAGAGACTGAAAAACGCACAATCGTAAACACCGCCGTATGGTCTAAACAAACCTGGAAATTGCTCTCAATGCCGATGCTGTTGTTTTTGGCCATCCCGATTCTTTCACTTTTTATTCACAGTTCTCCCCGGGACCTGCTGCAGAACTTGAATGAACGCCAAGTGACGCAAGCCATCAGTTTAAGCCTGGCAACTTCAAGCGTAACCACGGCGTTGACGTTGGTATTGGGCACACCGGTGGCTTATTTGTTGGGAACGCGAAAATTCAAGGGTTATCATTTTGTGGATACGCTTGTCGATATCCCAACCGTACTGCCGCCATCGGTGGCAGGCGTGGCGTTGTTAATGGCGTTTGGGCGGCGCGGGTTGGTAGGGGCGCTGTTGGCCGAGAAGGGCATTACCATTCCATTTACTTTCATCGCGGTGGTGATGGCACAGCTTTTTATTGCCTCACCGCTATACGTCCGTTCAGCCGCAGTGGGCTTTTCCGGTATCGATAAGGAGCTAAAGCAGGCGGCGGCGCTGGATGGCGCCAATCGCTGGCAGGTGTTCCGCTATATCGTACTACCGCTTTCCGCAAACGCACTTTTGAGCGGTGGGGTGATGACTTGGGCACGGGCTTTGGGTGAGTTCGGGGCAACCATTATCTTTGCTGGTAACTTTCCGGGAAGGACACAAACCATGCCGCTGGCCATTTATATTGGTTTCGAGATTGAGTTAAATGTGGCATTAACGCTTTCGATCATCCTGATCTGTTTTTCATTCCTCACACTGGTTTTGGTCAAAGGATTTTTACACAGCCGTTTGGATACCGGGGTTGAACTAATCAATGATTGAGTGACTTCCTCGGCGAGAATTATCGGCGAAATATTGGGGGATTGCAAAGATAGACGCTGTTCTTTTAGCATTGTAAGTTGGAAACAACAGAACAATCTTAAAAGAGAACAAATAATTCATCTCCTGGTTTATTCAGTGATACAATCTTGCTAATTCACAAAATGAATACTCATTAAGTGAATAATAACGCCTTGCAAGATTGACGCCTGACACGTCTGACTTGCACAACCAAAAACCAAGGAGGTTTTCCATTATGCGTTCCAAAATCTTGTCTATTCTAATGTTGGGCCTGCTGCTGCTTTCGGCCGCTTGCTCAGCCCAACCAGCAGCGAGTGTTCCCACCGAAGCGGTTGAGGAACAAGCTGCCGCGCCGGCAGCCGAAGCTGAAGCAGAAGCACCGGCAGAAGCACGCACGCTGACCGTGTTGGCTGCCGCTTCATTGACCGAGTCCTTCACTGAACTGGGGCAGCTCTTCGAAGCACAAAATGAGGGTGTGACCGTGGCATTAAGCTTTGCCGGTTCCCAGGCTTTGGCAGAACAACTTGGGCAGGGCGCCGCAGCGGATGTCTTTGCCAGTGCCAGCACCAAATACATGACAGCTGTCGTTGACGCCGGGCGTGTAAACGCAGACGATGCCCAAACTTTTGCGTATAACAAACTGGTCGTAATTTATCCCAAGGATAATCCCGGAGAATTGACCCAGCTTCAAGACCTGGCAAAATCCGGTTTGATGGTCATTCTGGCCGATGAGACCGTTCCGGTAGGCAAGTACTCACAGGAATTTCTGGACAAAGCCAGCGCGGATGAAAGTTTCGGCAGCGATTTCAAGGAAAACGTATTGGCGAATGTGGTCTCATTTGAAGATAATGTCAAAGCCGTCGTGACCAAGATTACCCTGGGTGAAGCCGATGCCGGTATCGTGTACGTGACCGATATTACCGCGGATGCTGCTGAAAGCATTGGCACATTGGATATCCCGGATGAGCTGAACTCCATTGGGACTTACCCGATTGCCCCAGTTGCCGACAGTCAAAACGCAGATTTGGCCGCTTCTTTTGTAAGCTTTGTCCTTTCCGATGAAGGACAAGCCGTATTGGCCAAATACGGTTTTGTAAACGCAACAGCCGAATAATGTTGGAAATTCAGTAATATAAGCTTGATTGATTAGTTAACCAATAGGAAATTTCTGAATTAGAAAAATATAAGGCTGTCCTTTTTATAAACTGGACACTAAAAAGTAAACACGAAAATAAAGCACCCCTTGTTCTTTTTTGACACGAGGGGTGTTTCTATTTTGTCAGGTAGAGATGGGGTGTTTTATTAGGCAATCGAAGTGAAGCAAGAAGCAGTGGATTTATTCGTGAAAAAGGACTCACCTGTTGAGAGATTGCAGAACAATTACCGATACGGAAATCCGACCGGATATAAATCTGGATTAAGCAATATCAACTGAAAAGAATTGAGCCATATTGTCATCCTATAAAAAAAGACAGACACCTTTTCAAATCAGGTGCCTGTCTACTTAACTTATCGAGGCTTTGCTTTTCCTGTTTTATCTATAGAGTACAGCTCAAATGAGAGCCTCTTTATTATTGTCAGGAAGGATGGTTATTGAACCTTGAAAGCGAAATATACTTCGCCGTTTGTAACCTTCACACCATCGGCATTCTTCAGGAACCAATAGGTCGTGTAAGTGCCGGAGGTATCAGGAGCCCGGCATTCCAGATCAAAACACCATTTACTGCCGGGGTCAATAGCTTTGCCGACATAGGTTTTTGATACCCAACACGGCTTGCTACCATCAATATAGTGTAGATAATATTTACTTGTCCATGTAGTAGATCCGACATTAGACATGCAAACATGGAAGTTGAATGCCTGGCCAGCACTGAAGACCTTGCCATCCACCGGGCTTTGGGTATTCCATTTGGCGGCATCACCGTAAAGCTGAACCGTGGCGGTGGGTCCCATCGAAATAGTGGGAATGGCTGCCTGCTCCTGGCTGACATCGACAGTGGGGGCCGGCGGTTGTGTGGGTTCAGGAGTAGCGGTTGGTTCAGGTGTGGCTGTGGGGGGGATAGCTTCCGAGGTCTGGGTCATGCTGACCATTACCGTTTCAGCAACCTGGGTGAAAATAACGTTTGGATCCACCGTGGGTTCCGCAGGAGCGGCGGCACCGCAGGCGCCGAGCATCAGGGCGGCAGCAATCATTACTGCTACCAAACTGAGGGTTTTTAACATAGTTTTCTTCATTACTTCACTCCATTCCAAATTTGTGCGTTAATTATAACTGAAGATGTTCAAACCTATTTTACCACCCGCAAAAAGAGAATTTCCAGCTTGAAACCTGCTATCCGGCGGATAAGTTTGCCTGGTTGTTTTCTTTAAAAATATTATACGCATCCTCACGCTCAAAGCGGAATTGGCGTGTATAGAGATTGTAGTACTTACCTTTCAATTTTAGCAACTCCGCGTGATTACCCATTTCGGCGATTTGGCCATCCTCAATTACTAAAATGCGGTGAGCGGTCTTGATGGTCGACAAGCGGTGGGCAATGATGATGCTGGTGCGGTCCTGCATAATGGCTTCCATCCCTTTTTGGATCATCGACTCGGTAAGCGTGTCCACGGAACTGGTCGCTTCGTCCATGATGAAGATCTCCGGGTTGGAAAGCACCGCACGGGCCAGGCTGATGAGCTGTTTCTGTCCAACCGAGAGCAGAACGCCGCCTTCACCGACTTGTTCGTCATAACCATGTTCAAAGCGCTGGATGAAATGATCCGCTCCAACCAGTTTTGCGGCTGCTTCGATATCCTGTTGGCTGGCTTTGAGGCGGCCGTAAGCGATGTTCTCGCGAATGGTGCCGGAGAACAGATGCGGAGTTTGCAGCACTACACCGATACGGGATTGGATGGCCTGCAGCGAAAGGTCGGTGTAATCGTGCCCGCCGATAAGAATCCGGCCGCGCTTGGGTTCGTAGAAACGGCATAGTAAATTGACGATGGTGGTCTTGCCGCCGCCGGTAGAACCGACCAGGGCAATGGTCTCTCCGTGTTGAATCGTCAGATTTAAATCTTTGATGACCGGCAGTTCATCCTCGTACCAGAAATACATATGTTCAAATTGGATTTCGCCGCGGATGGTTCCGGGATCAAAAGCACCGGGTTTATCCAGAATTTCAGGCGTGGTATCCACCAATGAGAAAATGCGCTCGGCGGAAGCCAGAGCACGCTGCATTTCGGCAAAGACGCGGGCGACATCCTGAATAGGCCACAACATGGATGTCATGTAAGTAATGAAAGCTTGCAAGCTGCCTATGGAAAAAGTGCCGCTGCCGACTGTCGCTCCGCTGTACCAGATGATGCCGCCCAAACCAACAGCAGAAATGATCTGCACACTGGGCAGGAAAAGCGCGCTCAACCAGGCAGCACGGTAACCGGCTTTGCGCATGGCACTGGTTTGTTCGCCAAACTCGCGCAGGTTCTCATCTTCACGACCAAGCGCTTTAACCACGCGCACGCCGCTGATATTCTCATTATATGAAGCCGTGATCTTGGAATTGATTTTGCGCACATTGCGGAACTGCTCCAGAATGCGTTTGCGGAATTGAACGGCCACGTAGAATAAAAACGGCAGAATGGCAATGACAATCAGAGCCAGGCGCCAGTCGATGACCAGCATGAAAATCACGGAGGTCAAAATATTGATAACGCCCCAGGTGGAATCCAGCACACCCCAGGTAACCAGTTCGGCTACCCGTTCGGTGTCGTTGGTAACGCGCGACATGATCCAGCCAACAGGCGTGCGCGAGAAATAGGAGAGCGATAAGCGCTGGAGGTGGTTGAATAGGGACTGACGCAGGTCATAGCGTACCCGTTCTCCCAGCACGCCAACCAGGAAAACAAAGCCGAATACAGCGGCGGCCTGCACAAGAATGAGAATGCCATAATTCACCAAAATCTGTTGTAAGGCATTGATATCTTTATTGACAATGCCTCTATCGACAATTTGCTTGCTCAGGTAGGTGAAATAAGCATCCAGAATAGACACGATAATGACACAGATTAAAAAGCCCAATACCCAAGGCCAATGCGGCCGCATCAAATCCAAGATGCGCTTGAATACATTGCCTTTGAACTGGCCCTGAAAATCTTCTTCTTCGTAAAAATCAGCTGGCACTTGAAAGCTCCTGTTCCAATTCCGTTTCGATGCGGGTCTGAATGTTATAAATCTGCTGGTAGACCCCTGGCACGCGTAAAAGACTCTCGTGCGTTCCATGCTGGATGATACGGCCGTCTTCCATGACGAGGATCAAGTCCGCGTTCATGATGCTCTGAATACGGTGAGCGATGACGAAAGTGGTGCGATCGCGCATCAGGGATTGCATGGCTGCGCGAATCTGCGCTTCCGTTTCGGTATCCACGGATGAGGTGGAATCATCCAAAATGAGGATGCAGGGATTCTTCAGCAAGGTGCGCGCAATGGCGATGCGCTGTTTCTGCCCGCCGGACAGGGTGACACCGCGTTCACCCACCAGCGTGCGATACCCCTCGGGGAAGGAGAGAATGACATCGTGAACCGCAGCCATCTTAGCTGCCTGCTCGACCTCTTCCTCGGGAACATCCCGGCCAACGCCGTAAGTAATATTTTCGCGAATGGAGCGGGAAAATAAGAAGGGTTCCTGTTCGACAATACCGATTTGGCTGCGTAAATAGCGGCGCGAATAGCGGCATAGATCGATTCCATCCAACAGAATCTCACCGCTGGTGTAATCGGAAAAGCGCGGCAGCAGATTGACCAATGTGGTTTTACCCGATCCGGTGGAACCGAGCAGCGCCACTACCTTGCCGGCCTCAATTTTAAAGTTGATATCGTGCAGCACCTGTTCATGTTGGTTGTATTCGAAGTTCACATGGTTGAAAATTACTTCACCATCTAGATCCGCTGCAGGATGGTAGTCGCCGTCATCCAATGGTTCGCGAGTTTCTTTGATGATCTTGAACACGCGATCATATGAAACCAGACCGTTGGACATTTCCACGATCAGACGGCCGAGGCCACGCAGCGGGTAGATAATCCACACTATCAAACCGGCATAGGCTAAATAATTACCCACGCTGATTTCTCCGCGGATAGCCATCAGCGCGCCAAGCAAAAATCCGGCCAACATCTGCATGCCGCAGATTGTGTCCGAGATTGGCCAGAAAAGGGAATGGATCGTCAGCAAGTGCTTGCCGCGTTTGAATTTTTCCCAGTTGGTTTGCTCGAATTTCTCAATCTCATGCGTCTGGCGGGCAAAGGCCTTAACAACGCGCACGCCGCTAAGGTTCTCTTGAAGGGTGGTGGATAGGATGGCGTCCTGTTCCTGGTAAGCCTCATAAGCCTTGGAGACTTTTTTGAAGAAGTAAATGGACGTGACCACAACGATCGGGACAGCAATGACTGATAGCAATGCCAGCCGGGTATTCAGGCGCAGCAGCGCGATGAAATTCACCACAAACAATAGCACAATGCGTCCGACGCCGATGGCCTGATCGTTATAGAAGCGCCGCAGGGCGTCCACGTCGGAGGTACAACGCTGGATCAGCTCACCGGTATCGGTGGCGCCGTGATAAGAAAAAGGCAGATGTTGGATGTGGTCGAACAGGTAATTACGTAGGCGTTCGACTGTACCTTCCGCGGTTTTTGCGGCATGCTTGCCGCTCAGGAAAGTGAAATAACCCTGCAATCCCGCGAAAGCAACAAAAGCCACGGCAATAGTCCAAACCGGAAATTTTCCGGTTGAGGCTAGAAAGTAGTTATCGACAAAGTAACTAAGCAATAAGTATGTCGCTGTTTTGGACGCCGCCGATAAACCTTGCATTATTGTAGCGAAGGTATAATCGAGCTGGTAGCCGCGCATCAGACGCCATAATCCAACCAGACGGTTGGACGAGATGGCTTCCTTCAAGTCAAAATCGACGGTCCCCATATTTTTTTGCACCATAAATAAACCTTTAATTGTTAGAAGCTGGATAGGAACGTTATTATAACTTAGCTGACAAAATTTAAGGTTTATCCTTGGGTGAATTATGATTGAGTTGATAAAATATGATGATTAAAATACTATACCAGGGCGTTCTCAGTGAAGAACTACAGAATTAATGTGAACAAACGGCCGCAAAAAAAAGCATATCCGATGTTGCTGTCCAGGAACTATCTCGGATATGAACATCGGATATCCATAACAATTATGGATGTGCGGGTCGTATTCAGCCGGCTCCACATTCCCCTAATACAAAAATGGATAATATTTGGGATGGTCTTTACCAGGAAGGGTTTTCCCTTCAGACCCCTGACGGTGTTGGATAACCAGCGTTTCAATCAAACGGTACCAGCACCGATTCTTTTTTAATATCAACAAAATTGCGGAATGATGATTTGCACGGAGATATCAATTTTTGCCAAAGGAAAAGGAGATAATAAATGGAACAAGCACAGATGAAGTTAATGATACCGGGTCCAGTGGAAGTTGATCCAAAAGTTTTAGCTGCACTCAGCGAGCCGGTTGAACCGCATTATGGGGATGCGTGGGTAAAAAAGTATGCACGCGTGATTGATATTCTCAGGCAAATATTCAATGTCGCCGGCAAGAATTATGATGTTTATTTAATGGTTGGTTCCGGCACCTGCGCAATTGACGCGTCCATGAGCAGCAGTCTGATGAGGGGCGAAAAAATCATCATTGGCAACAATGGATTCTTCGGTGGGCGGCTGATCGAGGTTGCTAAAAATGCCGGATTAAATATTGTGGAAGTACCGGGCGAGTGGGGCAAACCGCTTGATCCGCAGGCTATTAAAAAAGCTTTGGATGCCAACCCCGATGCCAAAGCGGTGTCGGTGGTGCACGGCGAGACATCCACAACTGTGCTCAACCCGGTGAAGGAAATTGGCGCGATTGTGGCAGCGAGCGAAGCGATTTTCCTGGTGGACGCGGTATCCTCTTTCGGCGGCATACCCTTTGACATGGAAGATTGGAACGTGGATATTTGTGCCTCTGCTACGCAAAAGTGCCTGGGCGCGCTGCCCGGTTTAGCACCTGTCTCAGTCAGCCAAAAAGGCTGGAAAACGATCGACCGTTCCTTTGATAAAGGCCACAGCTGGTATACCAATCTGCAAAACTGGCGCAAATATGGCACGGAATGGGCGGATTGGCACCCAACCCCGGTGACCATGCCAACCAACAATGTGAATGCCTTACTGGTCGCGCTGGAACAGTTGATGGAGGAAGGGATTGAAAATCGTATACAGCGTTATCGTTCGTTGGCGCTGCGCTTGCGCAAAGGACTGCGGGAAGCCGGCATGGAACCCTATACGTCGGATGAGATGCTCAACCCGGTGTTGACCGCGGCTTACGCGCCGGAGGGCCATAAGAGCGGTGAAATTATCCAGTATTTGTTGAATGAACATCACATCCAAATTGGCGGCGGATTGGGACACTTGAAAGACGTCGTTTTCCGCATTGGACATATGTCGCCGGTGGTCACGGAAGCAGATATTGACCGCGTGGTGGATGCCTTGAAAGCTTTCTAGCACTACGCTTTCCTCGTAATCAGAAAGAAGTGATGACATTTGTCATCACTTCTTTTTACTTCTACAAAATTTGACCTATAATTAAGTCACTATATTCTGTGGAATGGAGGAAAAGCATGGCAAGTGTAACATTCAACCACGTCGTTAAGAAATTCGGCGACGTAATAGCTGTCAATGATCTCAGTTTCACCATTGACGATAAGGAATTTTTGGTATTGGTGGGCCCTTCGGGCTGCGGCAAGACAACCGCTCTGCGGAGTTTAGCCGGACTGGAAGAAATTACTTCCGGTGAAATCATGATTGGCGATCAGGTGGTGAACGACATTCCACCCAAGGATCGGGATATCGCGATGGTATTCCAGTCTTATGCACTCTACCCGCATATGACCGTATTTGAGAATATGGCTTTCGGGTTGAAATTGCGCAAGATGCCGAAAGAGGAGATCCAACGGCGGGTTGATGAAGCTGCGCAGATCCTCGATATCCAGATGCTGCTGAACCGCAAACCGCGCGAACTTTCCGGCGGCCAGCGCCAGCGTGTTGCTGTGGGGCGCGCCATTGTGCGTGAACCAAAAGTGTTCCTGTTTGATGAACCGTTATCCAACTTGGATGCCAAGCTGCGCGTGCAGACTCGTAAAGAGATCACCAAACTGCACAAGCGCTTGAAGACCACGTTTATTTACGTGACCCACGACCAGGTGGAAGCCATGACCATGGGCACACGTATCGCTGTGATTAACCACGGTGTGCTGCAGCAAGTGGACACTCCCCAGAACCTGTATGATAAACCGGCCAACCAGTTTGTAGCCGGATTTATGGGTTCGCCTGCCATGAACTTCTTCCAGGCCAAACTTGAAAAATCCGGTGGAAAATTATTTGTCGCCACGGATACATTCAAATTGGAAATTCCCAAGGACAAGGTCAAAACCTACGAAGCGTACGACGGCAAGAAGGTAGTCTTTGGCATTCGGCCGGAAGATATTTATAACCCCGAATATTCCTCCTCCGGCATCCAAGCCGCCGAGGTGGAATGCAAGGTGGACTTGCTGGAGTTGATGGGCGACGAGATTTACGTCTACCTGATGAGCGGCGACCACGATTTGGTGGCGCGCGTCGATCCGCGCTCGCGCTATGAATTGGGCGAGAATGTGAAAATGGCTTTTGATATGAGCAAGATGCACATCTTTGATGCGGAAAACCATCCGGACAATCCGGTAGCTGTACGGTAGATTTCAATCAATTGAAAAGAGAATGAGCGCGGTATAAAAACCGCGCTTTTTTTGTTTAACTTTTTTTTGCCACAGATAGACACAGATATTTCTATGGATATTGCATTCGGGGAGAAGCGGGAATTTCGATGGCTGTGTTTTATTTAAAACTTCCTTATATTGATAAACACAGATGGGAATGCCGGCTACTCTTTTTCCGATTATCGCATTAGTGGTTTTAGAATATTTACCACGGATGGACACAGATATTTCTATGGATATTGCATTCGAGGTGAAGCGGGAATTTCGATGGCTGTGTTTTATTTAAAACTTCCTTATATTGATAAACACAGATGGGAATGCCGGCTACTTTTTTTCCCGAATATCGCGTTAGTGGTTTTAGCATATTAACCACGGATGGACAAAGATGCCCCTTCCTAGCCTTCCCCATTTCAGCGAGGCTGAAATAGGGAAGGAATCTCACTCTCGTAGGACGTGTTTCGATCCACGCCAAATTAAGGGTAGTTTTGATTTTTGATTATTTTTTTTGAAAAGGAAATATTGAAGGCGGGATTCTAATCCCGCCCTACAGTTATTACTTATACAAATCTGAATTGGAATGTTGATATGACAAGGGAACTACATTTTCTTCAAGCGGCGGTGCCAGAGGAGGATGGGAACCAGGCTGGCGAGAATGGTGAGCCCGCCGATAAAGATGAACAAATCGCGCCAGAAGCGCATGGGGAAGAGGCGGATAAGGTTGTCGTTGAGGTAGAACAACCATGTGTCGCCGGTGAAGAAAAGCTGGTGGAATTTGGTAAAGAGCAGGTCAAAGTTCAGCCAGACGGAAAACAGGATCATGATGATCAGTAGAATTGTCAGGCGGGCGCCGTTATTGAGGGCTCTCAGGTAATCAACAGACCACTTGCCCAGCAGGCTGAGCAGCAGCGTCAGGACAAAGAAAGCCACCAGGATTTTCCAAATCAGCAGCACCGGCGTGGTCAGATTGCGCACGTCCAACATATGTGAGATTTCGCGCTCGTTGAAAAGCGGGCTGCCGTCCGGCAGGGTTTGGGTGGTGAATTCCGTATGAGAGACTTTGCCCAACAAGTAATCGATTGAGTATTGTCCCCACTGCAAACGGTCAGCGGTGGTGAAGCCGTAATCATCGGGTGGAAAACCGGGCAGATTATATTCTGCGTTGATATAAAGCGGGGTGAGCGCTACACGGATGGAAGATGTAATCACCATTAATGGGAAAAGTAAAATCAATAAAAATATGGCTGTGTTTTTAAGTAACTTCATTGAAATGCCTCGATTTGATTTGAGCGGAAAACGTCCAAAATCATCGCGTTGGTGATCCATTCCACCGACGCCTTATCATCGGTGAAGAGCGTGCCATCCGGGGGATCGGGTTGGATATTCAGGACGGCCGTCTCCAGGGTAGACAGGAGCAGGTTGGGGGTGTCGGGGTTTTCACTCAGAGCAATGTAATTGTCGATCAGATTGTCCGCCTGAGTGGGCTGGCGGGTGGCGAAAATCATGGAATTGAGCGTGTCAGGGATATCCACGACATAAACAGAAGGATAGACAGCGTGGATGGTGGTATAGAGCGAGTCGACCAGCCGGCGGTTATCCAAAATGCGGGCGACATTGATGACCAGCGCACCGTTATCCGAGAGGTGGTCGTAGGTCTGCTGGAAGAATTCCTGTGTGGTGAGATGCCAGGGGATATAGGGCGGTTTGTAGGCATCAATGCTGATGATGTCATAGCGCGCGTCGGTATGGCTGAGGCCCCAACGGGCATCCTCTATATACACATTCAATGAAGGTACATCCATGTGAAAAAGGTCGTACCCCACCGACACGATTTCCGGGTCGATCTCAAAGCCATCGATGGTAGCCTGCGGATAAACCTGATAGGCTTCGCGGGCGCTGGTGCCGGCGGCCAGACCCAGAAGGGCAATTTCACTGACTTCCTCCGGAGAAATGGGGGCAGTGTTGAAATATGGCGCAACCAAAACCTGTTCCCAGGAACCGTTGAAATTATCGCGCGTGGGATGGTAAATGGAATGAATACCCTGGCCTTCATTCAGGCGCAGCATGCGGTAATCGTTGATTTCCTGCACCTGAATATAGTTATATGCGGATTCTCCTTCGTAGATGATACCCTCGGCTTGCTTGTCAAAGCCGCGCAGGCCGATGAATGTAGCCAGAGCCAATACCAGCGGCATCCAGGCCAGTTTCAAAACAGGCTTGAATCCGGCGGTCATGGCCAGACAAAAAAACGTGACCAGCATTAAACCGGCGCTGATGGCGACAAAGGTGCGATAGGTACCTATGGCTGGAATAAGCAGCAGGACGGGCAGAAATGTGCCCAGGAAGGACCCAAGGGTAGAGAGGGTATAAATCTTGCCAACAACTACGCCGGAGTGTTCCTTTTCCTGCAGGGCCAGGCGCACTGCAAAAGGAGAAGCAGTACCGAGCAGGGTTACAGGCAGGCTGAACAACGCCAGAACGGATATAAAAGCACCAACCATCACGCCAACCTGCATATTATCAAAGGCCTGGCTGGCCGTGCGCAAAATCGGGCGGGCGGCCAGAGGTACAAGGCCAATTAATAAAGACGCCCAGGCAAGGATCGTGAAGAACGTACTAAATTCGGGCGAGCGGTCGGCCCATTTACCGCCGATGGTGTAACCGACGGACAGGTAGATGAGGATCAACCCAATGATAATTGCCCAAACCAGGTTGCTGGAACCGTAGTAGTTGCCCAGTAATCGAGAAGCGGACATTTCGACTGCCAGGCTGGCACAACCGGCGAAAAAGACCCCGAGATATAAATAACGTCGCATGCTGGCAATTATAACCGAGGCACTGCTTACCGGCAGACGGGTATAATTTCAAAGAAGCATACAGGAGAACAGCATGAAACGGGTGAGTGTCGCGCAAATGAAAGCCCTGGAAGGCCAGGCAGATGCCAGTGGGTTGAGCTACGATCAGATGATGGCCAACGCCGGTCTGGCATTGGCGCAGGCCGTTCACCGGCGGTATTTCCGACGGCCAACGTGCAGTGTGTTGGGACTGGTAGGATCCGGCAATAACGGAGGCGACTGCCTGATCGCGCTGCGCTACCTGGCGGAATGGGGTTGGCAGACACAAGCATATCTGCTGAAAGAACGCGTGGGGGATGAAGCACTTTTGACGGATTATCGCAAAGCGGGCGGTCAGGTTCTGGGCGTCAATGAGGACCATGATTTTGAGAAATTACGACAACATGCGTTACAAGCCGACCTGATTATGGATGGCGTGCTGGGCACAGGTATTCGACTGCCCTTAAAAGGAGATATCCAGCATGCTTTAGCCGTTTTAAAAGAAATAAAGGATTTACCGCCAGTAGTTGCGGTGGATTGTCCTTCCGGAGTGGATTGCGATAGCGGAAAGGCGGCCAAGGAATGCCTGCGGGCTGACCTGACAGTTTGCATGGCGGCAATCAAAGCAGGCTTATTGAAACAGCCGGCTTTAGGCTTGGCGGGAGAGATATACGCCGTGGGCATCGGCTTGGGGGACAACCTGCCGGCTTGGGCGGAGGCGGATGTAGATGTAATGGATGCCCGGATGGCAGTGGAAAACCTGCCTGAACGGCCGGCCGACAGCCATAAGGGTACTTACGGCACCTGCCTGATCGCAGCCGGGTCGGTGAACTATTGCGGGGCGGCATTGCTGGCTGCTCGGGCAGCTTACCGCATGGGTACAGGCCTGGTGCGCGTGGGTGTTCCCGGGTCCATTTACGACACACTGGCAGGGCAGCTGCCGGAAGCTACCTGGTTAATCCTGCCGCATACGAGTGGGGTTATCAACAGCGAAGCGGCCAAGGTGGTTTGGAAGAATCTGGAACGAGTAAATGCGCTCCTGATAGGGCCGGGTTGGGGATTGGAAAATGAAACAAAAGAATTCCTGGAGGATTTATTAAACCTGCAGAAAGGGAAAGGAAATGCTTCTCCCCTCGGATTTGTACCCGAAGAACACGAATTAAAAAACGCATCCAGGAAATTGCCTGCGCTGGTGATTGACGCGGACGGGTTAAAACTGTTGGCACAGATTGAGAATTGGCAGGATAAAATCCAAACGGCCGTCCTAACACCGCATCCGGGCGAGATGGCGGTTATGAGCGGGTTGAGTATTGCAAAAATTCAAGCCGACCGTGAAGCAATTGCACGGGAGTACGCGCAACGCTGGGGACATGTGCTGGTTTTAAAAGGAGCAATGACCATTGTAGCAAACCCGGCGGGCGAGGTTGCCATCATTCCCATGGCCACTTCTGCATTGGCCACAGCGGGTACAGGAGACGTGTTAGCCGGCATGATCACGGGATTGATCGCACAGGGTTTAGAACCCTACACCGCGGCGAAAACGGCAGCATGGCTGCACGCCAGAGCAGGCATCAAGGCTGCGCGCCAATTGGGCAGCGAAGCCAGCGTGATGGCCGGGGATGTGATTGCACAACTGCCACAGGTATTAAACGAAATCAGCAGTTGAGCAATCAACCGCTGATTTATATATGTTTCTTTGCAGAAAACAGTAACTTAGGCTTTGGTGGAAGCTTCGCCTTTATCGCCTTTTGTGGCTGATTTTACTGTTTTCGCGGCTTTGGCTTTGGTATCTTCTAAAACAACCTGGCCCTGTTCGGCGACTTCAGCCGCTTTGGTTTTGGCCTGTTCAAGCAGCGTTTCCGCTTTCTTTATCGCGTCATTGGCGGCTTTTTCTGCTTTGTCGATAGATTCCTCAACAGTAGCGGAAGCCTGGTCGCGAAGTTCAATGCTCCGATCTTTAATCATGGTGCGGGTTTCCTCACCGGATTGGGGAGCGAGCAACAGCGCCGTAATCGCGCCGGAGAGACCTCCAACCAAAAAACCTACTAAGAATGCTCCAAAATCATCATGGTCTGACATTTGTATTTTTCTCCTTTCAGGATAATACGCTAATCTTTTCTTTTAATAAAACCGATTATCTCAAACAACTTTCTCGAGCCAGCTACAAAACTGCTTACAGTGATGATGGGGGCAACTGCTTTATCGGAAATAAATTTGCTGGTCCCTTTGACTGTGCTTACCGCTTCTTTTGTGGAATCCAGGATGGGTTTGACCTCATTCTGGATCAAATTGGTCAGAACAGCTAATTGAATCACCAGGATCACCAACGCTACACCCAGCAGCAACGATTCAACCGCCAGGACGATGATAAAGATATCCCGAACTTTTCCGGTATCTGCCGATGGTTGGGCAAGGGCGATAATGCCGATAACTAAGCCGATCAGCAGGACGACCAAAACAACGGCCGCGATGATCGCGCCAGTTTTTTTCTTTTCCGTTAGTGAGTCCGTTTGTATTTCAGTCATTTTCCACAGCCTAAGTCTGTCTTAAGAATTGATTATAGCATACCAGATTAGTCCGACAATTTGCATAAAAAACATATTAGAAGTGTGAAGAAATCAGAATTTTGTATAATTTTGCATAATCAGGGGCTTTATGTTAGACTAACTTGTTGTCAACTTATTAGAAAGTGGTTTTATGTTTTTTAAACAACATCCTTCCAACGAATCTCTCGAATGGTATATCTTTGTCGGTTTGGGCAACCCGGGCCGCGAATACGAGCACACCCGCCATAATATCGGTTTTTCCGCGATACAGAGATTGGCTGAACGCTGGTCCATCGATATCAGCCGCTATAAGTTCAAAGCACTGACCGGTGCGGGTACGGTTGCGGGGAAACGCGTGGCGCTGGTCATGCCGCAAACGTATATGAACCTTTCCGGAACGGCAGTCGGTTCGTTTGTGCATTTCTATAAAATTGACCTGGCGCATCTGGTTGTCGTCAATGACGATATGGACCTGCCGTTCGGCAACATCCGCATTCGCAAAGCGGGCGGATCTGCCGGCCAACGCGGTATGCAGTCCATCATCTCCCGTCTGGGGTCGGAGGAATTCCCGCGCATGCGGTTGGGAATCGGCCGCCCGCCGGGGCGCATGGATCCCAAGGACTACGTGTTGAAGAAATTCAAAGGGGATGAGGAAATCATTCTCGACCAAGTACTGGATACGTGCGGTGACGCTCTGGAAATTTTCCTGGAACAGGGAATTGAAAAAGCCATGACATTGTTTAATGGTTCTGTTCTGAATGATGACGAGTGAGCAATTAATCCGATTTAAAGAACTTCCCGGTTTCAATGATTTACTGGAACAGGTGGAAGGTGGAACCAGGCAGATTCCCATCAGTCTGCCGCGTTCCGTGCGACTGCCATTCATGGCAGCGCTTCAGCGAGATACCCAAAAACCGCTGCTGTTTATCACTTCCAAGTCCGACCGGCTGCAATCCATGTATGAAGAATTCAGCTTCTGGGCGGAAGGGAACCGTAATTTCATCTTTGCCGAACCTACCCCGTTATTCTACGAAAAAATAAATTGGAGCCGCGATACGCGCAGCGACCGCATGGAGACACTGGTGGCACTGGCGCAAACATTCCTGCCGGCGCGCAAGAGCGAAGACGTGCCCCAGGTAATTTTTACCTCGGTCAAATCGCTGATGACTCGGACCATCCCACGACGGGACTTCCTTTTGGCTTGTGCCACACTCAAGGTCGGCAGCCAGATGCAGGTGGACGCCTTGTGCCGCAAGTGGGTGGATATCGGCTACACCACCGCCGAATTGGTGACCAGCGCGGGGCAATTTTCGCGGCGGGGCGGTTTGGTAGATATATGGCCGACAAACCTGGAACATCCGGTGCGCGTGGATTTTTTCGGGGACGAGGTGGATTCCATCCGCAGCTTCGACCCGGCCACGCAGCGCTCCATCGAAATGATCAATTCGGTGTTTATTCCACCGGCCGGCGAACTGGTCGGCGAGCATTCCAATTTAAATGAAGATCCCAGCCAACCTTTAGTCGAATTCAACATCCCCCTGGCTTACAAGAATCCGGGGTCATTATTGGACTACCTGCCCAAAGGTTCCATCATCCTACTGGACAATGAAGCTTCACTGGAAGTAACCTCCGAGGAGATTGAAGACCAAGCGTTACGGCTGCGTAAGGACGCGGTGGAGATGAATGCCGTGCCGGCGGATTTCCCACTGCCATACACCACCTGGTCCGAACTGAGCGATAACATGACGCGCTTCAGCATTATTGACCTGGGTTTCCCGTTAGGAGATGAAATCCACCCATTATCCGGCGCGTTTTCGCCCGGGCCGCGTTTTGGCAGCCACTTGCCGGGATTGTTTGAATTTATCAACAAGACTGTCAATCAGGGAAATCCGGTGACCGTTGTGTCCAAACAGGTCGACCGGTTGAAGGAAGTCGGGCGAGGCGAAGCGGCCGGTTTAAGCGAATCCGAATTGCTGACTTATATCGACGGCAGTCTGAATGCGGGCTGGGAAGTACGGTACCCCAAGGGAACCATCAGCTACCTGCTAACCGATTCGGAAATCTTCGGATGGGAGCGCCCGCGGCCGCGCAAACAAAGAGCGCAGAGTTATTCCGGACCGGAAGTCTCTTACGCGGACCTGAAGCCGGGCGATTGGGTAGTGCACATCGATTACGGCATCGGCCGTTTTGCCGGGCTGGTCCATCGCTCGATTGAGGGCGTGGAACGGGATTTCCTGCTGATCAAGTACGCGGAAGACGACCAGCTATTCGTGCCGGTACATCAGGCTGATCGCTTGAGCTTGTACGTAGGGCCGGATGAACGCGGCCCGCGGCTAACCCGGTTGGGCACCAAAGATTGGGTGACGCTCAAGGATAAGGTCAAAGAGGCGGTTCAGGAAGTGGCCGTTGATCTGTTGGAGTTGTATGCCAAACGACAGACGGTGGAAGGCTATGCTTACCGCGCAGACACCGAATGGCAGCGCATCCTGGAATTGAGTTTCCCTTACACTGAGACTCCCGACCAGGCCAGGGCCATCGAGGAAGTAAAACATGACATGGAACGGGCGCGGCCAATGGACCGGTTGTTGTGCGGAGACGTTGGCTACGGCAAGACGGAGGTCGCGCTGCGGGCAGCTTTCAAGGCCGTCATGGACGGCCGCCAGGTGGCCATGCTGGTGCCGACTACGGTGCTGGCGCAGCAGCATTTCGAATCTTTCCGGACGCGCCTGGCACCTTTCCCGGTCAAGGTGGAAATGCTATCGCGTTTCCGCAGCCCATCCGAGCAGGCGCAAATCCTGCTGGATTTAGAAGCGGGCGATGTGGATATCATCATCGGCACTCACCGTTTACTTCAGGATGACGTGCTCTTTAAAGACCTGGGATTGTTGATTATCGATGAAGAACAGCGTTTCGGTGTGACGCATAAGGAGTACTTCAAAAAGATGCGCACGGAAATCGATGTGTTGACACTGACTGCGACACCCATCCCGCGCACGCTGTACATGGCGCTGTCGGGTATCCGCGATATTTCCAATATTAATACGCCGCCCTCCGACCGGCTGCCGATCCAGACGCATATTGGCGGGTATGATCCGCAATTGGTCCGCAATGCCATCATCCGCGAAATTGACCGCGGCGGACAGGTGTTCTTTGTCCATAACCGCGTGCAGACCATCGGCGCGATGGCGAATCACCTGCGCAGCCTGGTGCCGGAAGCACGGTTGGGGATTGCGCACGGACAGATGAAAGAGCACGAATTGGCGGAAGTGATGCATAAGTTCACTTCCGGCGAAGTGGACGTGCTGGTTTCCACCTCCATTATTGAATCCGGTTTGGATATCCCCAATGCCAATACCCTGATTGTAGATCGCGGCGATACTTTTGGATTATCACAGCTATACCAACTACGCGGACGGGTGGGACGCGGCGCTTCGCGCGCCTACGCGTATTTCTTCCACCACCGCAAGAAACTACCCACGCCGGAAGGTTTGGAACGATTGGAAACCCTGGCGGAAAATACCCAACTGGGGGCAGGTTACTCCATCGCCATGCGTGACCTGGAAATGCGCGGGGCGGGCGACCTGCTGGGAACCGTGCAGCACGGGCACATTGCCGCAATAGGTTTTCATTTGTATACCCGGCTGCTTTCCGAAGCGGTGAACGAGGTTAAGGAACGCGGCGGATTATATGAAACCGCGAAACCGGAGCTGCCTTATCGCAGTATCCGTCCGCTGGTGGCGGTGGAATTGCCGCTCTCGGTAGGCATCCCCCAAGAATACCTACCTGATGAAAAGCTGCGATTACAGCTTTACCGCCGGATTGCTGATACGATTAACCAAAATGAAATCGAGAAAATTAAAGACGAGTTTCTCGATCGTTTCGGCCCGCTGCCGGAGGACACGCAAAACCTGTTTTGGCAGCTGGGTATCAAATTGAAAGCGGAGCAGGCTGGATTGGCATCCATCTCGATAGAAGGGGATCAGATTGTGCTGCGCTATCCGGCGCTGCCGGAAGGTTTGAAAGTGCGCGATCTGGCGGATTTAGGCAATGACGCACGCCGCGGTAAGAATGCCTATTGGCTGCCTATTCTGGGTGAGGGGATTTGGCAGGAACGCCTGGATGCCTTGCTGACCAGGCTGGTTGAACTGAATTAGCGATACAGGAGAAGGATATGGAATTTAAGTTGAAAGCTCCCTACCAACCCCTGGGCGACCAACCCCAGGCTATCCGCGAGCTGGTTGAGGGGATCCGGGAGGGTAAACACCATCAGGTGCTGCTGGGCGCTACCGGAACCGGCAAGACCTTCACTATCGCAAACGTCATCCAGGAAGTACAGCGTCCGGCTCTGGTGCTGGTGCATAACAAGACACTGGCTGCGCAGTTATACGCGGAATTCAAAGAATTTTTCCCTGAAAACGCGGTTGAGTATTTTGTATCGTATTACGATTATTACCAGCCGGAAGCCTACGTCCCACGCCAGGACCTCTACATCGAGAAAGAGACCGAAATCAACGAGGAAATCGAACGGCTGCGTTTGGCTGCGACCACCTCGATCGTTTCACGCAAAGACGTGATTGTGGTTGCGTCCGTGTCGGCTATTTACGGTTTGGGCAGCCCGGAAGCTTACAGCAGTGTGGTGATGGAGCTGAAGCGCGGGGAGATTTACCGGCGCAACGTCCTGCTGAGGCAGCTGGTGGAATCGCACTATACCCGCAATGATCTGGAACTGCGTCCGGGTGTTTTCCGCTTGCGCGGAGACACACTGGAAGTATTCCCGGCTTACGAAAAGAACCTGGTGTACCGGCTCGCTTTCTTCGGAGATGAGATTGAGCGCATTCTGAAATTGAATCCCATTACGGGTGAAATTTTAGAAGAGCTGGAGCAGGTGGAGATTTACCCGGCCAAGCACTTCATCACCCAGGAGGATCGCCTGCGCAAGGCGCTCAGCGACATAGAAGAAGAACTGGATGAACAACTAAAGGTATTCAAACACGATGAGAAGTACCTGGAAGCGCAGCGGCTGGAACAACGCACCCGTTTTGACTTGGAGATGATGCGTGAGATTGGCTACTGCTCGGGTATTGAGAACTACTCACGTCACATGGATCAACGGCCGGAAGGTTCGCCGCCCTGGACGCTGATGGACTTCATGCCCTCCGAGTACATAATGGTGATCGACGAGTCACACATGACCGTGCCGCAGATCCGCGGTATGTACAATGGCGACCGCTCGCGCAAATCCACGCTGGTGGAATACGGTTTTCGGCTGCCTTCGGCGATGGATAACCGCCCGTTGACCTTCGATGAATTCGAAGGGAAGATGGGTTCGACTATTTACACCTCGGCGACCCCCGGCCCTTATGAGATGGAGCATGCCCAGGCTGTGGCGGAGCAAATCATCCGTCCGACCGGGTTGGTAGATCCGCAAATTGAAGTGCGCCCGGTGGAAGGGCAGGTGGATGACCTGATCGCTGAAATCCGCACGCGTGTGGAACGTAAAGAGCGTGTCCTCGTGACCACGCTGACCAAACGCATGGCTGAGGATTTATCAACTTATCTGGAAGAACTGAAAATTAAGGTGCATTACCTGCATTCGGAAGTGGAAACACTTGACCGGGTGGGCATCCTGCGCGACCTGCGCTTGGGCATCTACGACGTGGTAGTGGGCATCAACCTGCTGCGTGAGGGATTGGATCTGCCGGAAGTATCACTGGTAGCCATTCTGGACGCGGACAAACAGGGTTTCCTGCGCTCCGCGACAGCATTGATCCAAACTATCGGACGGGCGGCGCGTAATTCGAGCGGGTTGGTGATTATGTACGGGGATAAGGTTACGGATGCAATGCGCGTAGCCATTGACGAGACCGACCGCAGAAGAGAAAAACAGGAAGCTTACAACCGTGAGCATCATATTCAACCGGCTACGATTATTAAGGAGGTGTATGACATAACGGCACGGTTGGGAGAATACGCAGTCGCAGAAAATCAAGCGGATTACGACGCAGGAGAGACTGTAAGCAAGCTGCCGGTGAATGAAATCCGGCATCTTATCAAGGACACTGAAAATAGAATGCGGCAGGCGGCAGACGCGTTGGAATTCGAGCGGGCGGCAACACTGCGCGATCAGATTTACGAACTGCGTTTGATGCTGGCGGATGAATCGGGGCAGCCGGCTTGGAAGAAAGCCCTCATCATGAGCGGTGAGGACGAAGAGTAGATATTATTCCGACTCGTAAATGGTAAAGGTAGGCAGGTCGCCCCTGGGTTCTTCCCAATCGAGATCGATCTTGTCTACATGGGCCATTTGCGGGCCCTGGTAAAGCTTTTCGAGGAACGCGTCCAGAGTATCCTTGGGCCCTTCCACAACTACTTCGACATCGCCGTTATAACGGTTGCGCACCCAGCCATTCAGGTTTAGATTGACGCCGTATTGAAAGACAAAAAAACGAAACCCGACTCCCTGAACGATGCCTTTGATGATTGCATGAAAACGTTTGGTGTCATTCTCCATTGTTCAATCCTGCTTTTATCAGAAAAGGCTTAATTCTGAATTCTCATCCGTGAAATCCAAATTATCGAGTGCCATTTCGAGAACCTCGATCTCTTCATCATCGTTGCTGTTTTCAAGCAAATCCTGCAGTGTTTCCCGAACAGAACCACCGCCAATCTTGGAAAGAGCCCAAATCGTCTGGTAGAAGACATCATTATTTCCGGCTTCTTCCGCCAGGGTACGTAAAAGAATTTCACGCGAGGCTTTCAATTCCAACTCACCGGCAGCACGGATAGCTTCGTACTGCAAATCGGCATCGTCGTTGGTCAGATTCGCAAGAACATGGTCCTTCCAACGGTTATCGGCAGAACGTCCCATGGATTCGAGTGCGGCAATTTTCCAGGCTTTCTTATTCGTTTCGTATGCCTCTTTGATCAGCTTGGCGATTTCCTGTTTACCGCAATAAGAAAGCGACCGGAGAATCTCCTGTTTAACTTCGTCAAAGACTTCAATTTCATAATGTTTCAACAGCAAATCAATTATGCGGTCGAAAATCTTCTGTGAGATTTCTTCCAGTTCGCCCATGAGAACGAATTTTCCCAGGGCTGACGCCGCATTGGCCCGCACGACTTCGTTTCCGTCCTGGGTGAGAATATCACCGAAAATATGTGTCAGGCGCGGGTCTTCACTTTCCCACAACAAGTTAATGGCGCGTGAACGCACGTCCGGATTATCATCCTGCAAGGCGAAACGGGCAAAATCATCGCACGAAAGCAAGGTATCGGATTCCATCATGGCTTCCAAATCCTGCAGGAGGGTGATTTTTCGCAGGACCGGAATTTCCGGCCAGGCTTTTTTAATCTCATCCAAGTCAGCTGCGGTGATGTCCGAAAAGATATGCAGGTATTCCGGCGGAAATGGCCGGTTTAAGTCCTGCAATATTTCAATTAAATTCAAGGTTTTTTTGTCGTTATCTGTCATTTCTCTTTATGGTAACACAACCGGATTAATAAAATCCTGCAAAAAGATATACGCCATCAAGACCAGCAAAGCCATATACCCGACCATGTGAATAGCGTTTTCGTATTTTGCAGGTACGCGCTTTCCAATGAAAATTTCCGGCAGGATAAATAAAATCCGGCCGCCATCCAGCGCGGGGATGGGCAGCAGGTTGGTAAAACCCAGCGCGGTTGAAATGATACCAAAAAACCAGCAAATATTCAAAAAAGCCAGGTTGGGCTGTGCCTGCTCGTAGGCTTGTTCACTTTCACGTACCTGGGCATATACATCGAATAACCCTTTGGGAGAGAGGGGGCGCAGTTCTTCCGAAGTAACCTCACCGCGCGAAACCATGCCGGGCAATTCAAACACCTGCTTGATCTGTTCCCAAGCCATTACCGCACCATGCGGGATTGCCTGGAAGAACCCATATTTAATAACCGGGTTCTGCATGATGATGCCCATGGCTCCCTGGCCTTCGGGTGGATTGGCGCGCGGTACAACAGAAATTGTGACGGGCTGTCCGTCACGCAGCATTCCAATTTCAACCTCTTGCCCCAGATTTTCCTGGATGAGGCTGCTGACTTCTGTCATGCTGAATACTGATTGCCCGTTGATGGTGACGAATTCATCGTTTGCCAGAATACCGGCTTCGTAAGCGGGAGAACCCGGTTCCACGTACGCAATCTGCACGATTTTTTCATTGGGAAAGCCGGATTGTGAAATAACGATGGAAAAAAGCAGGATACCGATGAGAATGTTCATGGCCGGACCGGCGAATAAAGTCCCCAAGCGCTGCCATTTATTGGCGGCATAAAATCCGCCTTCAGCAGTGGGGTCGTCTTCTCCTTTAAAACGGACAAAGGCACCGAAAGGTATCCAGTTCAGCGTAAATTCGGTTTTACCCCACTTAAATAGTTTGACCAATTTGGGCGGGTAGCCGAAACCAAATTCTTCAGCATCAATTTTGAAAAATTTGCCAACCAAAAAATGGCCGAGTTCATGCGTGAACATAAGGAAACTCAAGGCGACAATAAAAACCAACAAGTTGGCAGATGTACTATTCATAATATTTTTCCTCTTCGCTGGCGATTATAACCTGTCCTCAACGCGGGATTGTTTAAAGATTATTAATTTCCCCTTCGATGAGTTTTGCCGCTCCTCCCACCGGAGAGCTGATAACTTGCTGCACACCGGGTAAAGCGGACAAGTGTTCTTTGATGGTTTCGTGATGTTCTTCGGTTGTGATGACATGCACATTAGGGCCGGCATCCAAAGTGAAGGCGGCAGCCAGACCGGATTGGCGCAAGGCGCGGACTTCTTTCATCACGAGGAGTGAGGCGGGCGACCAATACATCAGCGCGGGTTGTGAAGTCATCATAACGGCGTGCATGATATTACTGTCCAGTTCGATAATGTCCGCCAGCTTTTCAAAATCCTTGTTCTGGATGGCCTGGCGGCAGATATCCAGGCGGCGGGGTGTGTCAGCGACACGTGCGGCTTGCAGCGGGCTGGTAGGCGCGAGGGCGTGGCCTTCGGTGGAGCCGGTGGGTTTTGGGCCGCTTTCCACTACGGCGATGCAGTCCCACAGGGGCCAATGGTCAGGAGCGGCGATTGACTGCGCATAGGAGTTGTTATCATCGCTGCCGGGCCGCCATTCGGTAAAGCCGGTTGGAATCGAGCGGCAAGCGGAACCCGAACCGCGCCGTGCCAGGCATGAAAGGTCTTTTTCGTTCAGATCGAGCCCATAGGCTTGCGCGCCGGCAATTGCCAGAGCAGCGAAGGCTGCTGCCGAGGAAGCGATGCCAGCCGAAGCGGGGAAGTTGCTGGTGCTGCGTACTTCGGCAAATGTAAGGCGGCCGCTCATTTCACGGATGATGTCCAGGAAAGCGCTGACGCGTGCCAAAGCGCTGCCGGACTGCTCTCCGTTGTTGATCCATAGCTGATCTGTGGATATATCAGACGCAAGGCTAACGGCGGTATGGGTTTCCAGTGCGGACAGATTCATTGAGATGGAGCCGTTCATCGGCAGCCGTAATTGTTGATTTCGGTTGCCCCAATATTTTATGAAAGCGATATTTGGGTGCGCGAGGGCATAGATCATTTTTATGACTCTAATCCTTACAGTTCAATTTAAAATCAAGTTTACCATTCAAGGATACCCAATTATCCTGATTAAATATGTTTACTCAACCACCAAAATAACACTCCTGGTTTATAAATAAATAGTAATAGATATAATAATATTTATATATTTATTGAAATACTCTACCCGTGTATAATCATTAAAGGGAAGCTGTGTAATAACTTACAAGCGCAAAACAACATTATTTCATTGAGGAGTTTTATTGGTACCAGAGGATAACTTCCCACAGTATATCGTTTTCGATCTGGATGATAGCCATTATGGTATATCAATTGAGTCAGTCATCCAGGTTGTTCATATGGTGGCAATTACCAAAATTCCCGCATCCCCATTATGGCTTGCGGGATTAATTGGTTTTAGAGGACGAGTAATTCCTGTTGTAAACCTGCGAATCAGATTTGGACTTCAACCAATTTCTTTTGAATTAAATACTCCCATAATTATTCTTCAATCCGGTAAACAAATTGCCGGATTGATTGTTGATACTATCGAAGGGGTGATGCCTTTGAGGCTTGATGGTATGCAAACGCCGGCAGATATGACTATTGATGCGAAATTTATTAGCACAGTTACGAACCAGGAGGAGAAAGTTACGATTATTCCGGATATACCGAAAATACTGGCCGGTACAAGAAAGTATGATTCTAAATTGAATCCGAGGAGATTAGTATCAAAAATTAATATGGTCACTGACACTCGCGATGATCAACAAAAAAAATAACTTATCTGAAACAGAACTTAAAAAATTTGCTGATTTTGTCCGTGAAAAAAGCGGATTAATGATCAACGAAAATCGGCATTCTGACTTAGAAAAAGCCGTTTATTTTACAGCTTCTAAGTATGATTCCCCCAACCTCGAAAATCTAATTTCATTATTAAATAATCCACCTTCGAATAATGAAGTACTTCAAACATTCATAGAACAACTCACTATTGGGGAAACCAGCTTTATGCGCAACCAACCTCACGTTGAGGCACTGGAAAAACATATCCTTCCTGAGATTATTGAGCGTAATACGAGGGAAAAGGAAATTCGTATTTGGAGTGCTGGTTGTTCAACTGGTGAAGAGCCCTATACTTTGGCAATATTACTTAAGCGAATAATAAAACCATTCGATAAGTGGGATGTAAAGATTCTGGGAACGGATATCAATACGCAAGCATTAAAAAAAGCTCAAGCCGGAATTTATGGAGAATGGTCGTTTCGCAACGTTACAGCTGATTTTCGAGTGGACCATTTTAATCAATCAGGTGGATTATTTCAGATTTTACCGGAATATCGGCGGATGGTTGAATTTGCCTACTTGAACCTTATCTCATATGATTACAAACCGGTAATCAATGGTGCAAACTATTTTGACCTAATCCTTTGTAAAAATGTATTTTTATACTTTTCAGAAGATAACAGCCGGAAAGTGATTAAAAATTTCTATGACTTATTAAAAGACCCCGGCTGGCTGATGATGGGACCTTCCGAAACTTCTCAAAACCTTTTCGAAGATTACCATACCTACAATTTCCCAGATGCAATTGTGTACCAAAAAAATAGCCGGGATGACGAAAACGAGTTTCGCTTAATTATTGATAAGCCCAATAATTCTACAACGATGAGTACTAATCTTTCCACCAGTAATTCTGAAATTTTATTTCTGGAGGGAAAAGAGTTTGACGATAATCTTGATGAAAAGAATTCGTTATTTCAACCGAGTATTCTGCAACCCCAACTACCTATTTCAGATCTTTCAAACTCTACCAAAACCGAAGAAAATTGGGCGGCTCTCATAAAAGAGGTTGAGGAAGATGAAGAAAACCATATAGCAGCATACCGGTTAGCGAAAACTTTCGCGAATCAAAATGAGCTCAACCTGGCAACTGCGTGGATTCAGAAGACAATCGACCGAAATTCGCTGTTCGCTCCTGCATATTATCTGAATAGTTTGATATTGGATGAACAAGGTGATTTGGATAGGAGTCTGGCGGCTATCAGGCGTTGTCTTTTTCTTGATCCAAAATTCCTGATGGGTTATTACAAGATGGCTGAATTGTTTAAGAAAACAGGCGAGGAGAAAAGGTACCTAAAAACTCTACTTGTATTAGAAAAAGAACTTGCACAATTAGAAAAAGGTATCGAAATACCAGAAAGTGAAGGCCTTACTACAAATGATCTTTTGACCTATATAAAAAATCAAAAGGAGTTGTTAATTTAATGAGTAATAGTGAACAACAATCGTTTGCAGAACGACAGATTCTGGAACAGCGTGCTCGAGAATTGGCTAAAAGTCCGGAGCAGGATCGGGTTGAAGAATCGATAAATACCATGGTCGTTGAGCTGGACGATGAAAGATATGGACTACCAATTTCAGATATTAATGAAATTAGGCCACTGGATTCTTTTACTCCTATCCCAGGCGTTTCTTCGTTGTGGTTGGGATTGTTCAATTTACGCAGTACATTAATTCCATTATTGGACTTGCGGGTTTATTTGGGTTTAAAACCTTTTCCATTCAACTCAAAGCAGACTGATGAAAAAGTACGTAAGAATTCAGGTTATCAAAAAGGACAAATCATCATTGTTCAAAAAGAAGATAACCTGGTCGGTTTATTGGTGGACCTGGTTTCAGAGGTCAAAACAATTCCCCTATCAAAAATCAATGCACCTTTGGAAACCATCTCAAAGAAACAAAAAAATGTAGTACGCGGTTTGACATCAGAATTAATCACGATTTTAGATATTCAAAAATTATTAGAAGACCCTGATTTGATTATCAATTAAAAAATATTGTTATTACATAAGTATAGGAGATCGATCATGAAATGGCTTAATGATAAAAAGGTTCGGATAAAAATTACAGGTAGTTTTTTGATAATTGCATTACTTGTCATAGGTTTAGTTTGTTTTAGCTATATCAATGTGAAAAATACCGGCAAGTCTTTTTCTGATAGTTATAAAAATAGCACCCTGCCTGCAGAATATGCGGGTGTTGCCAACGCTGATTTGAATCGCGTACGAGCGGATGTGTATTACTTGCTTCTTTTTCCTGAAAAGATGAATGAATCAATTGACGATATCAATACATTAATCGCGGACATTGATACTCAAATTGGCTACCTCGAAAAAGGATATCTTTCACAATCCGAATCCGAACAGGTTAAATTAATCAAGTCAAATTGGGCACTGTATAAAGAAGGTTTAATCGAAATCGTTGCGATGGGGAAAGCTGGAAATACACAGAGTGCCATGGAAAAGATAAGAGGTAGTTCGCTCGCGGATGTCAGAGAAGAAACCATTAATACTTTATATGATTTGAGCAAACAGAAACTCACTCAAATGCATTCTGAACAGCAAAACGTTACATCGAAAGTGACCCGGACGAATCAAATACTTGCGGGAATTGGATTAATAGCATTATTGGCAGCTACCTTGATGGGCGTTTATTTAACCCGTAGTATTGTTCCACCTTTGGAAAGCTGCGTCAAAATGATGGAAGAATTAAAGAATGGAAATATCGCTCCCCGTCTGGGGATGATACGCAAGGATGAAATTGGCCAACTTACAAGAGCAATGGATACTTTTGCAGATGTGTTACAGACAATCAATACAAAAACGAAAGAAATGTCTAGCAGCACCAGTAGTGCCACTGCTGAGATATTGGCGTCGGTTAGTCAATTCAATGCCAGCGCTTCAGAACAATCAGCAGCTATCAACCAAACCACCTCTATTGTAGATGAGGTATATGCGGTTACCGAACAAACTGCAAAGAAAGCTCAGGAAGTTGCAGAAATTTCACAGGCTGCGGCAATAGTTGGCGAAAATGGCAAGCGAGCAGTTTCAGCAATTCAAAATGGGATGATGGATATCCGCGAGAAAGTTCAAGCAATTGCCCAAGGGATCCTTGCGTTATCTGAACAAACCCAGCAAATTGGAGAGATTATTGCGACAGTAAACGAGATTGCTGATCAATCCAATTTGTTGGCATTAAACGCAACAATTGAGGCTGCCAAGGCTGGCGAACAGGGCAGAGGTTTTGCGGTGGTTGCGAACGAAGTCAGCAATTTAGCCTCCCAATCCAAACAAGCTACAGTGAACGTGAAATCAATTCTCGGGAATATCCAAAAAGCTACCAATTCGGCAGTGTTAGCGACTGAACAAGGTACAAAAGGTGTAGAAGATGGGATGGTATTGGCCGAACAAGCCGGCGGCGTCATTAATCAGCTTGCGGGAACTTTGCAGAAATCCGCACAATCTGCCCAACAGATATCTGCTTCCACACAGCAGCAAAATATTGGTATGGAACAAATCAATCAAGCCATGAAGGATATCAAGCAGGCTACTGTTCAGTTTGTTTCGGGTGCGCGTCAATCCCAGGCTGCGGCAGAAGAATTGAATGTAAAAGCCCAAGAGTTGCAGAAATCCGTGGAATATTTTAAAGAATAGAGACAGGTTCATTGAAGAAGATAAATAAACGATAAGGAAAACCATGTCCCGACCCGACCATGACGACGACCTGCAAAAACAACTAATCAATATTTTTGTGGTTGAGGCAAATGAATATATTCAATCTATCAACCAAAAACTATTGGTTTTGGAAAAAGGGCAGAATAATATAAGTGAAGACTTCGATTTTAATGAGTTATTGCGAGAAGCGCATAGTCTAAAAGGCGCAGCCAGAGCAGTAAATATTTTAGAGATTGAAGACTTATCCCACCACCTGGAAAGTATTTTTATACATTTATATGAAAAGAAATTAACTCTTGTTGCTGAGGATTTTGATTTACTTTTTAAAACCCTGGATTTGATCAGCACACTCATTCAGAAAGCAACCGATAATGACAACCGACCAATTGGTATAGAAGCGTTAATTCAACAATTGGATCAACTGATGATTTCCGGAACTCAAAGACAAACTGGTAATCGTGAGGATCTACCTCACGGAATGGAAGTCTCTGATGACCAGAAGAGTCCTACCTTGGCACAAACTGAAGATAGAAGGGCTAACAATTTAAGTAATACCAAAGAGACTTCCGCTTCTGGCATTCCGATTAGGAAAGATGAGACTATTCGGCTGTCAACACACCGATTAGATATTTTGCTTTCACTGATGAGTGAACTCCACGTTTCACGAATTGAAAGTAAACAGCGATTGGCAGATTTGGCCGCACTTCGTGACTCTTTAAATGTGTGGGAAAGAGAATGGCATCGACTGGAATCACAATTACAAAGCAATGCAATAAGAAACCGAACTAATTTTCCCAATCATCAATTTGAAGACCTGGTCCCTGAAATGCAAACTAGCGGGATGAGCCTGGAAGAAAATTATCATGAGATCTCACAATTAAATAATTCCAATTTTAAAGAAATCATCCATCAAATCAACACTATTATCCATGCTCTAAAAATAAATGAACGAAAAGTCGATCAGTTGACAACGGAAACTGAAGAAGAAATTCGGCGGACCAGAATGCTGCCGATTTCTACCATATTCGATGCGTTCCCTCGAGTTGTGCGAGATTTAGCCAGAGATTGTGGAAAAGAAGTGTTATTGCAGGTTGAAGGTGAAGAAACTGAAGTTGACCGGGCAGTATTAGAACAGATTAAAGACCCTCTTCTTCATCTCATCCGCAACTGTGTGGATCACGGTGTTGAACTACCGGAATTGCGCCTGCAGAAGGGTAAACCAATTGCGGGAATTATAAAGATAAAAGCATTGCATCAGGGAGGAAATTTAATTTTAGAAATCAGCGATGATGGCGCCGGAATTGATATTGGGGTTATCAAGGAAGTAGCTATTCGGAAAAATTTTGTATCGCAAAAAGCTGCTGAAGATATGAATGAGCGTGAAATCATCTGGATGATTTTTAAACCCGGTTTTTCAAGCTCCAAAAAGATAACGGATATATCCGGTAGAGGGATAGGGATGGATATCGTTCGTAAAAATATCGAAGCCATGAATGGTATTATCCGAATCGAGAACAAACCAGGGGATGGTATTAAATTCGTTTTATCCGTGCCATTAACTGTTGCTACAACCAACTGCGTATTGGTTCATGCAGGAGTGAATAAATTTCAGGACACATATCTCCATCCTACTTTTGCAATACCAATTACAAATATTTTCCGAATGCTACGGGTGCGTTCTGACGAAATCGTCAATGTTGAAGGACGTTTGGGTCTTCAGCTTGACAATGAGCCTTTGGAATTACGTTATTTATCAGATATTTTGGGGCTGCCTCAAATACAAAACGTAAACAATCAGGCGGGGACGGAAACTGAACAAATCTTGATCATCGAGGCAGCCGAAAGAACGATCGCTATAGCAGTTGGCGAGATATTGGGCACTCAGGAAATTGTCATCAAGAAATTACCCTGGCCATTTTTACATGTCGATAAAATCGCCGGTGAATGCATTTTGGGTAGTGGAGAACCCGCTTTTGTACTCAATATGGCTGAGGCAATATCCGGCACTTATGAAAGCAGGATTACTGATGTTTTCGAGGAAGACACGGTTCAACCAATATCCGAGCGGAAGGGATTATTCGTATTAGTAGTGGATGATTCCATTACCACCCGTACTCTGGAGAAAAATATTATTGAAAGCGCTGGTTATCAAGTAAAGACGGCGTCTGATGGTCTGGAAGCCTGGAAAATTATTCAATCCGGCATGATCGATTTGGTAGTTTCTGACATTGTTATGCCCCGATTAGATGGCGTTGAGCTATGTAAAAAGATCAGGTCCAGCGAGAAATACAAGAACCTACCCGTAATTTTGAGTACATCCATGGATTCGGAAGATGATAAGAAGAAAGGTTTGGATGCGGGTGCTGATGCATATCTCGTGAAGAAAATATTTGACCAGAACGTTCTCTTAAAAACAATAGAGCGTTTGATTTAGAAATGAAAAATTGATATGAGTATTGTTGTGTAGCAAAATAGAAAATCTTAGGGATTGGTGAGGAAGTGGATTCATGATTCGCGTATTAATTGTAGAAGATTCAAAGACGTCCGCCTTGTTATTGGAGTTAATTTTGGAATCAGAGCCCGATATCAAAGTGGTGGGAGTTGCCCGTAATGGGGAAGAGGGACTTCGTAAAACCATTTCTCTCAAACCGGATATTGTCACGATGGATGTACATTTGCCCGGAATTGACGGTTTTCAGGCTACACGACTGATTATGGAAAAAAGTCCCAGACCAATTATCATCGTTACGGGTGATCATATGCATCGCGATGAAGTGGATTTGTCCTTCCGTTCTCTAAATGCAGGTGCTTTGGCGGTATTAAAAAAACCGAATGGACCTGAATCTCCTGATTATCAAAGCAACGCGGAAGAATTGATATCGATAGTCAAATTAATGGCGGAAGTAAAAGTCGTCAGGCGGTATCCCAAAAGGCAAACCGGGAGAACAATTGATATCGCAAAAAAGCGCGGCGATGATTACAAAATTATAGCAATCGGCGCCTCAACCGGCGGGCCTGCGGCAATTTCCTCAATTCTCGCAAAAATTCCCGAACGTATTCAAACACCAATCTTGATTGTGCAACATATTTCCGATGGATTTGATGTCGGGTTTGCAGATTGGCTGACCAGTACAACCCATCGGCAGGTCAGTATAGCAGAAGATAGGATGGCCATTCTACCTGGGATGGTATTAATCGCTCCTAAAGGCAGGCATATGGGATTAAAAGACGAAACCCATATTAAGTTTGCGATGGCAAGAGATTATGACTCCAATTTTTGTCCTTCGGCAAATTATCTTTTTGAGGATGTCGGTAGAGTGTATGGCAAAAATGCAATTGGAATTATATTGACTGGCATGGGGAATGATGGGCTTGAGGGATTAAAAATATTAAAACAAGACGGCGGTTTTGTGATTGCACAAGACCAGGCCAGCTGTATTGTATTCGGAATGCCGAAAGCCGCGATTGATGCCGGCATTACGGATCAGATCTTACCTTTAGAAGAAATTGCACCCGTTATTACAACATTATTGGATAAGGAAAATGCATGACAAATAAAATGTTATTACTGGTGGAGGATAGTCCCACCCAATCTTTCCGGCTGAAAATAATGCTTGAGGAATACGATTTTGATGTGATTCAGGCCAATAGCGGTAGAGAAGCCTACAAACTGGCTATCGAAAGAAAACCTGATGTAATTCTCTCTGATATCCTCATGCCCGAAATGGATGGGTTTGAGTTGTGCCATTCAATCCAAAATAATGAAGATATCTGTGATATTCCCATTATTCTGCAATCAGCCAACTATCAATCTAAAGAAGATCGTGATTTCGGATTGGACATTGGGGCTGATGCGTTCATCCCTAAAGGAATCCCTGGCGAAGAATTGTCAAGGTTGATTCATCAGGTACTCAAAGATAATAAAAAGAAAAAGCGCAAGGATGCTTCTTCTAAAGAAATTGTGAATGAACCATTTGATATTTTGCATGCCCAACGAATGCTTTACAGGCTTTTAGAAGAGACGGCGCTTCTGGAACAAGCAAATTCCGCGATAAAAACCGAACGTAACCGCGCACAACAATTACTGGACGTGGCGTCGGTTATGATGGTCGCCATCGATGTAAATGGTCTTGTGATGATGATCAATCCTAAGGGCTGCAAGATACTGGGTTATGAGTTGGATAAGATAATCGGAAAGGATTGGTTTGCGAATTTTGCAGCCGATCCTAATAAACTAGAAGTAAAGAATCATTATATTGAAATGCTGCATTTCCAATCTGAGCCTGACTATTATGTAGAATACCTGATTAGGAATAAGGCTGGAGAAGAACGGCTGATTGCCTGGCATAGTACCCTGATCACCGACGAAGCAGGGCACGCAACCGGAATATTAAGTTCCGGAGAGGATATTACAGAGAAGAAAATTGCGGAACAAAAAATCCTTGAATCTGAAGAGAAGTACCACTCACTTTTCAATAATATTCCAGATGGAGTGTTCCAGATTGGTGAGGGAGGTTATTTTCTAACAGCGAACCCTGCGATTATCCAAATACTTGGTTATCAATCGGAGGAAGAGCTGCGCAAGGTAAATTTCCTGGATTTACTTTCTTCACCCGAGCAAAAGGCGAACTGCATCGAATTTATCCAGGGTTGTAAAGATTTTTTGGATTTAGAACTTGAACTTAAAAATAAAGCCGGCAAGACTATATTCTTATTAATTAATGCGAAATATATTCAAGACTTGGACGGCAACTTTCGTTATTATGAAGGTACGCTAACCGATATTACCAATATAAAATTATACGAATCTGAACTGGCAGAGCTCTACCAACAGGAACAAAGACGGGTCAAGCACCTTGGGGCATTGCAGAAAATCTCTAACGAATTGGTCGGGATTCACAGTCAAAAACGAGTAATGGAAGTGGCTGCAGAGCAAGGAAGATTGTTTGCTGATCATTCCGCTTGCGCAATTCTAAAAGTAATTGATGAGGATAAAAAGCAAGTACGTATCATTGCCAAATCCGGACTCAATAAACTCTTCCCAGAAATAGAAGGTCACAATATCAAAATTTCTCCAATTGAAGAAGTATTTGAAAAAAAGAAACCGATATTTTTAAATCGGAAGGACCTAAATGTACCCAAGTTATTAAAATTTAATTTAGATTGGGAGATTCAATCCATTAACGCTTATCCAATTATTATTAATGGGAAGGTAAATTCCATTATGATTTTTGGCCGAAGATCGGAAGAGGAGCCACCGGAATGGGAAGTAGCCTTAATCGAACTGTTAACAGAACGAGTGGCAATTGCATTAGAAAACGCCCAGTTATTCGAGGAAATCAATCAGAGTTTCGAAAGGTTAGCTTCGCTGCGATCCATTGACCAGGCAATATCCAGCAATCAAAATTTGGATAACACCATAGAAATTCTGCTTAACCAGGTCCTCAAGCAATTAGCCGTTTCAGCAGTCTGTATTATGCTTTGCGAAAAAAACAAAGATGTACTTATTTATAAATGGGGAAAGGGGCCAGAAACAAAGGATATTTATGGTAAAAAATTCTATGTTGATAAATCCATGGGCGGGCAAGCCGTTATTGAGAAACATACCATTTTCTTCCCAAGGATTGATATAAATCTCTACCCCTATTTACAAAACGAGAAATTCTTGAGTGCAGTTGCGACCCCAATCTTGATTAAAGGTGAAATAAAGGGCGTCCTTGAGGTATTCAAAATGGATTCAGACTCTCCCTCGCTGGATTGGCTCGAATTCTTTGAAACACTGGCAAGACAGGCGGCAATTGCACTGGATAATTACGAGTTATTCACCAACCTGCAGAAAACAAATGTAGACCTTTCAGAAGCCTATGACGCAACTATTCAAGGTTGGTCGCGGGCTATGGATCTGCGTGATAAAGAAACGGAAGGCCATACTCAACGGGTTACTGAGATGACAATTAACCTGGCTATAAAAATGAATTATCCCCAGGAAAAACTGATCCACCTGAGACGAGGCGCGCTCTTGCACGATATCGGGAAAATGGGTATCCCCGACCGTATATTGTTGAAGGAAGGCCCTTTAAACGATGAAGAATGGGAAATCATGCGCAAACACCCCGAGTTTGCCTATGAGTTATTGGCCCCCATCGAATATCTATGGCCGGCCTTGGAAATTCCTTATTGCCACCATGAAAAATGGGACGGCAGCGGTTATCCGCGCGGATTAAAAGGCGAAGAAATCCCACTGGCAGCACGGATATTCTCCATTGTTGATGTCTGGGATGCATTGACTTCCGATCGACCATATCGAAAAGCTTGGCCAGCTAAACAGACATTTGCACATATCCGAGATCAGAGAGGCAAACATTTTGATCCATATGTGACGGATTTATTTCTGAAATTCTATGCCAAAGAGTGAACCCTAATGCTCCCCGGAAAGAACCTTTATTTATCTCATGGCAGGAGTGCATCAATCTGAGTTTTCCGTGAGAATTTCCATTACAATTAAATTCGCGATCAGACAATGGGTATTTCAAGTCTGAAATGAATGTGAAAGGAAATGTCCCTGTATTGATGACAAGTTCCAGTTTTTTGGCAGGAAGAAGCTATGAATTTCTTACATCTAAAATACGCAGTTGAAGTCGAGCGCACTCGTTCGATTACCAAAGCAGCCGAGAATCTTTATATGGTGCAGCCCAACCTGAGCCGGGCTATCAAAGAATTGGAGGAATCGATCGGTATAACCATCTTCCGGCGCACCTCCAAGGGTATTGTTCCCACACCCCAGGGTGAAGAATTCCTGACATATGCCAAGAATATTCTGGGGCAAGTGGAGGAGATCGAATCCATATATAAAAAAGGCGATACCGATAAAATCACATTCAACATATCCATACCGCGGGCGAGCTATATCACCCACGCTTTTATCAAGCTGGTAGCATCAATGGATATGAGCAAAGAAATAGAAATCAATTACAAAGAGACCAATTCGCTGCGCGCCATTATCAATATCGTACAAGGGAACTACACATTAGGAATCATCCGTTATCAAACTACGTTCGAAGATTATTTCCAGACTATGTTGAAGGAAAAGCATCTGAAAGGGGAGACTATCTGGGAATTTGAGTATTTGGCGCTTATGTCGGCTGCGCACCCTCTCGCGAAGCGGAAAAAAATACGGTATTCTGATTTAAGCGATTCCATTGAGATTGCGCATGGCGACCCTTACGTACCCAGTATGCCCCTAACCGAAGTAAAGAAGACTGAGTTTTCCGATCTTATTACCAAGCGTATTTTCGTTTACGAGCGCGGCAGCCAGTTTGATCTGTTGTGCGATATTCCGAATACCTATATCTGGGTTTCTCCAATTCCGGCTGAGTTGATCGAGCGCTATAACCTGGTTCAACGCAAATGCCTGGACGCTAACCGCCAGTATCGAGATGTCCTTATCTATTCAGAGAATTACAAAATGACGGCTTTGGAAAACCAATTCATCGAAGAATTGCAGAAGGTGAAAAAAGAGATCAGCGCTATCTCATATCAATAGCGCATTCCCCCTTATCAAATAATACATATCGATAATAAGCAATCGGTAATATTATATCGATAAAGATATATCGATATACGATATAAGTATTTCCCAACTCTGCAGCCCGTTGTTAGAATCTCACTCAGATAACAGAGGAGTGAGTTAGTATGATTGATCAGGGAATATCAAAACAAACGCTGCAAAGGCTGCCTTTTTATCTGGGGTACCTCAAAACACTGGATAAGGTGACTGTTGAAACCGTATCCGCAACCACGATTGCCGAAGCGCTCAACCTCAATCAAGTACAGGTGCGTAAAGATCTGGCGTCGGTTTGCTCTCTCGGACGCCCGAAAATCGGTTACGTCACGCAGGAATTGATCTGTGAAATTGAACATTTCCTGGGATATGACAATGCCGAATCCGCTGTGATCATTGGCGCAGGCAAGCTGGGCAAAGCGCTGCTTGGATACCGGGGGTTTGAAGAATATGGTCTGAATATCGTAGCGGCTTTCGATGCTGACGAGAACGTGGTTGGCACCGAAGAAAACGGCAAGAAGATCTTCCCCATGAGCAAACTCAAGAATTTATGCGAGCGTATGAAGATTCACATCGGCATCATTACAGTGCCGGCTGAATACGCACAGCGTGTTTGCGACTCCCTGGTTGAAAGCGGCATTCTGGCGATCTGGAATTTTGCCCCGGTACATCTGACGGTGCCGGAGCACATTTTAGTCCAGAACGAGAATATGGCCTCCTCACTGGCTGTGTTATCCAAACATTTGTCCCAAAAATTCAGCGAAGAAGCGCAGAAAATCGGATAGGAGATTTTTGGATGGAAAAAGAAAAAGTTTACGAAATTGTGGACAGCGTTGAAAAGCTGGAAGCAAGACTGGCAAACCTCAAGGCAGCGCAACGTCAGTACGTTACCTATACACAAGAACAAGTGGATAAAATTTTCCTGGCGGCCTCTACCGCTGCAAACCAAGCTCGGATTCCACTGGCAAAATTGGCCGTACAGGAAACCGGCATGGGTATTGTGGAAGATAAAGTAATTAAAAACCATTATGCTTCCGAATACATTTACAACGCATATAAGAACACCAAAACCTGTGGTGTTTTGGAAGAAGACAAAGTATACGGCTACAAGCGCATCGCCGAACCGGTGGGTGTCATTGCCGCGGTCATCCCAACCACCAACCCGACTTCCACTGCTATCTTCAAGACATTGTTGGCATTGAAGACCCGCAACGGTATGATCATCAGCCCGCACCCGCGCGCCAAGAACTGCACCATCGCTGCGGCGAAAATTGTGCTGGAAGCGGCTGTGGCTGCGGGCGCACCGGAAGGTATCATCGGCTGGGTGGACGAACCCACACTCGAGATCTCCAACCTGATCATGCGCGAAGCTGATATGATCCTGGCCACTGGCGGCCCCGGCATGGTCAAGGCGGCTTATTCCTCCGGTAAACCGGCCGTGGGCGTGGGCGCCGGCAATACTCCAGCCATTATCGACGATACGGCCGATATCCTGCTAACAGTCAACTCGATCATCCACTCCAAGACCTTTGACAACGGTATGATTTGTGCCTCGGAGCAATCCGTGATCGCGCTCGATAAAGTTTACGATGCAGTCAAAGCCGAATTTGCGAAACGAAACTGCTACTTCCTGAAGGGCAGCGAGCTGGACAAAGTGCGCAAGACCATCATCATCAACGGCGCCTTGAATGCCAAGATCGTTGGGCAAAGCGCGCACCACATCGCGGCGCTGGCCGGTGTGAAAGTACCGGAAGATGCCAAGATCCTGATCGGTGAAGTGGAAAGCGTCGAGCTGAGCGAAGAATTCGCGCACGAGAAACTCTCCCCGGTGCTGGCAATGTACCGCGCCATGGATTTCAGCGATGCACTGGACAAAGCCTCGCACCTGATTGCGGACGGCGGATTCGGGCACACCTCCTCGGTTTACCTGAACACCATCACTGAAGGCGAGAAGCTGGCGGCTTTCGAAGCACGCATGAAGACCTGCCGCGTGCTGGTCAACACTCCTTCTTCGCACGGCGGCATCGGCGACCTGTACAACTTCAAACTGGTGCCTTCGCTGACCCTGGGCTGCGGTTCCTGGGGCGGCAACTCGGTTTCTGAAAATGTGGGTGTCAAACACCTGGTCAACATCAAGACAGTCGCGCAAAGGAGAGAAAATATGCTGTGGTTCAGAACGCCTCAAAAAGTTTACATCAAGAGAGGTTGTCTGCCAGTGGCGTTGGACGAACTGGGCAATGTGTTGAACAAGAAGAAGGTCTTCATTGTGACCGATTCTTTCCTCTATAACAACGGCTATACCAAGACCATTACGGATAAGTTAAACGAGCTGGGTATCCAGTACACAACTTTCTACGATGTAGCCCCGGATCCCTCCCTGGCGTGCGCCAAAGAAGGCGCCGAAGCCATGCGCGCTTTCCAACCGGACTGCATCATCGCGCTGGGCGGCGGCAGTGCCATGGACGCCGGTAAGATCATGTGGGTGATGTACGAGCACCCCGAAGCCGACTTCATGGACATGGCCATGCGTTTCATGGACATCCGCAAGCGTGTGTACACCTTCCCGAAGATGGGCGAGAAGGCCTATTTCATCGCAGTGCCGACTTCAGCCGGTACCGGCTCCGAAGTAACACCCTTCGCTGTCATCACAGACGAAAAGACCGGTGTGAAATACCCACTGGCGGACTACGAACTGATGCCCAATATGGCCATTGTAGACGCGGATATGATGATGGTGATGCCCAAGGGCTTGACCAGCGCTTCCGGTATCGACGCGCTGACTCACGCGCTGGAATCCTACGCTTCCATGCTGGCGACCGATTACACCGACGGGCTGGGATTGAAAGCCATGCAGACTATCTTTGAATACCTGCCGCGGGCTTACGAAAACGGCGCGAATGACCCGGACGCGCGCGAAAAAATGGCCAACGCCTCCACCATGGCCGGCATGGCCTTCGCCAATGCCTTCCTGGGTGTGTGCCACTCGATGGCGCACAAGCTGGGCGCGTTCCACCACCTGCCGCACGGCATCGCCAATGCTTTGATGATCAACGAAGTGCTGAAATTCAACGCTTCCGAGAAGCCTACCAGAATGGGTACCTTCCCGCAATATGATCACCCGCATACGTTGGCCAGATACGCTGAAATTGCCGATTTCCTGAAACTGGGCGGCAAGACTGATGAAGAAAAATTGGATAGGCTGATCCAAGCCATCGAAGAGTTGAAAGCCAAGATCGGCATCAAGAAATCCATCCAAGAGTATGGCATCGACGAGAAAGATTTCCTGGATCGGTTGGACGATATGGTGGAGCAGGCCTTTGACGACCAGTGCACCGGCGCGAACCCCCGCTATCCGATGCTGAGTGAAATCAAAGCGATGTACCTGAGCGCTTATTACGGTAAGTAAGAGGAGGCTGGAAAATGAAATTACAAAAAGTCATTGCAGTAAGGACATCTAAAACGGTTTACCGCGACGGGGATCTGGCCATCAAGGTATTTGATGAGGATTATTCAAAGGCGGATGTTCTGAACGAAGCCTTAAACCAGGCGCGCGTGGAAGAGACGGATTTGCCGATTCCAAAAGTCATTGAAGTCACGAAAGTCGATGGAAAATGGGCTATCGTAACCGAATTCATCCAGGGGAAAACCCTGGCGCGGCTGATGAGCGAGAACCCGGACAACATGGATGAATACCTGCAAAGATTCGTGGACATTCAGCTGGAAATACAGAGCAAACGGGTATCGATGCTGAATACCATCTTTGAGAAGATGCACCGCAAGATATCTCAATCGGGATTGGACGCCACCACACGCTATGAATTGCACACACGCCTGGAAAGTATGCCCAAACACAAGAAGGTTTGTCACGGCGACTTCAACCCAAGCAACATCATTGTGAGCAATGACGACGTGGCCTACATCATTGATTGGGCTCACGTTACGCAAGGCAACGCCGGCGCAGATGCGGCCAGAACATACCTGCTCTTCCGCTTGGAAGGCGAGGATGAAGTGGCTGAGAAATATTTGAAGCTCTTCTGCGATAGAGGCGATACAGCCAAACAGAGCATTCAAAAATGGCTCCCGATTGTGGCTGCTTCACAGCTGGTCAAAGAGAAACCGGAACAGAGAGAATTTCTACTGCGCTGGACCGCAGTGGTTGACTACGAATAGGACAAGGAGTAAATCATGAAGATTACAGTATGCATCGGAAGTTCCTGCCATCTGAAAGGTTCCAGGGAAGTTGTGGAAGAATTACAGCAGCTTATTGCCGATAATGATCTGAAGGATAAGATAGATCTCTGCGGAACGTTCTGCATGGGCAACTGTGTGAACGGTGTAAATGTTACCATCGGCGAAGAAATCTTCTCGTTGAAACCCGAGACGACCAAAAACTTCTTCGAAACCCAAGTATTAAAACGGATTTAACCCTTATTCAGCCAGTCTGACCGCCCGGCAGTGTCGCTACGGGCGGTCAGTAACTGGCAAACACAAGGGAAAGGAATCCTGCCAACAGCAGCATCGCTTGGCGGGTAGTTCATGGTGAGTAAAAATGGTTGATTACTTATTGCTTAAGACCTCAAGCTGCAAAAATTGCTACAAGTGCATTCGGAATTGTCCGGTTAAGTCCATTCGATTTTCCGGCAATCAAGCCCACATCGTCAACGATGAATGCATCCTGTGCGGCCAATGTTTTGTGGTTTGCCCGCAGAATGCCAAGCAGATCCGCAACGATGTTGAAAAAGCGAAAACGCTGATTGCACAAAACGAGGTTGTGGTTGCCAGCATAGCTCCCTCATTTATCGCCAACTACAACGGCGTGACCATCAAGGCTATGGAGAAGGCGTTGAAACAGTTGGGCTTCTCGGCGGTCGAAGAGACGGCTGTGGGCGCTACGATGGTAAAGAAACAATATGAGCAATTAATCAAAGAAGGCAAGCAGGACATTATCATCTCTTCGTGCTGCTACACCGTAAACCTGCTAATCCAGAAACACTATCCCGAAGCGCTGCCTGCGCTGGCGAAGGTCATGTCCCCGATGCAAGCGCACAGCATGAGCATCAAGGATAAATACCCTGGCGCGAAAACAATCTTTATCGGCCCCTGCCTCTCCAAGAAAGCGGAGGCGGATGAGATTGAAGACCTGGTGGATTGCGTGCTGACGTTTGAAGAGCTGACCGAATGGCTGGAAACAGCAGGAATCACTTTTGAGAATATTCCTGATGAAAACCGCGAGAGCAAGGCGCGCTTATTTCCCACCTCCGGCGGAATACTAAATACCATGGTTTGCGATTCGCCTGATTACAGCTACATTGCAGTGGATGGAATGGACAACTGCATCAATGCCATCGAAGACGTGATCAATGGGAACCTAAGCAAATGTTTCATCGAAATGTCGGCCTGCGCCGGAAGCTGCGTAGGCGGACCGGCCATGGATAAACAGCACCGCTCGCTGGTACGCAATACCGTTGAGGTTCGGCATTACGCCGGGCAGGAGGATTTCTCCGTGGAGCTGCCTGAAATGGCGGAAATGGCACGCGAACATCCATTTTTGGATGTAGAAAAATCGGTTCCCAGCGAGGCGGATATCAAAGCTATCATGGCGAAAATCGGGAAGACGAAACCGGAAGATGAACTCAACTGTGGTTCCTGCGGTTATAACACCTGCCGGGAAAAGGCAGCGGCAGTTTATTACGGTAAAGCCGACCTGACCATGTGCCTGCCGTTTTTGAAAGAGAAAGCCGAATCCTTCTCTGATACCATCATCAAGAATACCCCCAACGGCATCATTGTGTTGAACGAGATGCTGGAAGTGCAGCAAATCAACGCCGCGGCCAGGGACATCATCAATGTTCAGCGCGCATCGGATGTGCTGGGCGAACAAGTTGTGCGTATCATGGACCCGCGCGTTTTCCAGGAAGTGTTGGACAAGGGCAAGAGCGTGCATAACCAACGCACCTACCTGGCAGAATATAAAAAATATGTGGAGCAGACGGTCATTTACGATAAGAGCTACCACATCATCATGTGCATCATGCGCGACGTGACCGACGAAGAAAATTCGCGCGAACAGAAAGAGGAAATCAGCCAGCAAACGATTGCGATTACCGATAAGGTAATTGAAAAGCAGATGCGCATCGTGCAGGAAATCGCTTCTCTGCTGGGTGAGACAACAGCAGAAACAAAGATCGCGCTGACCAAGTTGAAGGATTTGCTGACCGATGAATAACCTTTGCACGGAAATCGATTACCGCAGCCTGAATAAATTTGGCGAAGAATTATGCGGCGATCATGTGGATGTGGTTGAACAAGGTGAAAACTCTTCCATCATAGTATTGGCGGATGGATTGGGCAGCGGCGTGAAAGCGAATATCCTCTCCACGCTGACCGCCAAAATCATCTCTACCATGATGGCACAATCCATGAGCATTGAGGATTGCGTGGCAACCATTGCTTCCACACTGCCGGTTTGTTCGGTGCGCGGAATTGCTTATTCCACCTTCAGTATTATTCGGATTATCGACAGCGAAGAGGCGGAAATCATCCAATATGATAACCCGCACGTTATTCTGCTGCGCAATGGGAAGAATGTAGAGATTCCTGAAACCGTATTGGAAATTGAAGGGAAAACTATCTACCAATCCAGAATTCCAATCAAGCGCAACGATATTTTTATCGGCATGAGCGACGGGGCGGTGCATGCCGGTGTTGGAAAATTGCTTAACTTCGGTTGGAAAAGGGAAGATATCATTCATTTCCTGGAGACGCTGTACGACGTCCGATTTACAGCCAAGATCATCACCGGTATGCTGCTGGACCAATGCGGAAAACTTTACCAGAATGAACCTGGGGACGATACCACAGTGTGCACCATCAAGATCCGTAATCGGGAACAGATCAATCTGGTTGTTGGACCGCCGGCAAACCCAAACGACGTCCGCAAGATGATGTCCTTGTTCTTTTCAAAAGAAGGCAAGCACATCGTATGCGGCGGGACAACCTCATCATTGGCTGCCAAATTTCTCGATAAGCCAATCAAAGCGGAGTTCAATTATGTGGATCCATCCATTCCACCCACGGCGGAGATTGAAGGCGTCGACCTGGTAACGGAAGGCGTATTGACGATTAACCGAGTCCTCACATACGCACAGAATTACCTTGAAAATAAGGGTAGTTATGGGCAATGGCGCAGCAAACGCGATGGAGCATCGCTGCTGGCGCGCATCTTATTTGAGGAAGCTACGGATATCAACTTTTATGTCGGCAAGGCTGTGAACCCCGCTCATCAGAACCCGGATCTGCCGATCAATTTCAGCATAAAAATGCGTTTAGTAGACGAATTATCCGATTGCTTGCGAAAAATGGGAAAACGCATTAAGGTTAGCTACTTCTAGAAAGGGTCGTGCAATAATGAGAAAATTCGACACCAAGGTACAAGACCTGAAGTATAAAGTGCTGCGTGAAGTGGCACGGCATGCTTTTGAAGACCGCCTGGCGGAAAGCTTTATCGATATTCCCGATATCATCGTGGTGGGTAATAAACCGACCATGCGCTGCTGTGTATATAAAGAAAAAGCCATTGTGGCGGAACGAATTAAACTGGCTATGGGCGGAGATAAAAACAATCCCAATGTAATCGAGGTGATTGACATTGCCTGTGAAGAATGCCCGATGGGCGGTTTCACCGTGAGCGATGCCTGCCGGGGCTGCATTGCACACCGCTGCGAGGAAGTCTGCAAGCGCGGAGCAATCTACTTTGACCACAACCAGAAAGCCCATATCGATAAGGATAAATGCGTAGATTGCGGACAGTGCGCCAAGGTGTGCCCTTATTCCGCTATTGTGAACATCAAACGCCCCTGCGAGATTGCCTGTAAAGTCAAAGCGATTGGCATGAATGAGAACCGCTCGGTCTCGATCCAAAATGATAAGTGTACGGCCTGCGGCGCATGCGTTTACCAATGCCCATTCGGGGCCATTATGGACAAATCCTACATCGTGGATGTAGTCGAGCTGATTAAGCAGAGCAACCATAACCAAAATTACAAATTGTATGCCGTGGTGGCTCCCTCGGTTTCCAGCCAATTCAGTTATGCCAAGTTGGGGCAGGTCATCAGTGGAGTCAAAAAATTGGGATTCTTCCATGTGGTGGAGGCGGCCCTGGGTGCGGATATGGTGGCGATGACAGAAGCCAAAGAATTGAGCGAGAAAGGTTTCCTGACCAGCTCATGCTGTCCGGCTTTTGTGGATTATGTACGGAAAGAATTTCCGGAAATGGCCGAACATATCTCCGATAATCTATCGCCAATGGCGACCATTGCCAAGTACATCAAAGAGACCACGCCCAATGCCAAAGTTGTATTCATCGGCCCGTGTACGGCCAAGAAGATGGAATTTCAACGTGAAGAGGTCCGTCCCTATATTGACAGCGTTATCACATTTGAAGAACTGCAGGCCTTGATTGACAGCCGCGATATTGACCTGACCACTCTGGGAGAAGATGTGTTGGATAACGCTTCCTATTATGGACGTATTTTTGCCCGCAGCGGCGGTTTATCCGATGCAGTCCGGGAAGCGCTAAAAGAACAGGGACTGGAAGATTTTGAATTCAACCCGATTTCCTGCGACGGGATCGAAGCCTGCCGGTTGGCGCTGCGCAAAGCATCACGCGGTAATTTACCCAACAACTTCATCGAAGGTATGGCGTGTGTGGGCGGATGCATTGGCGGTGCGGGCTGTGTGACACATGAAGAGCGGGATAAAAACGAGGTCGATAAATACGGTGAGGAAGCCTTTGAAAAGACCATCCAGGACGCGATCAGCGTGCTTAAATAACGCAACCGATTGGACTATAGGACTATTCGTCACAAATTTCTATACGTCCGCGCCCTGATTGTTTGGCACGATACATGGTCTGGTCGGCACGATTAAGGAGACTCGTCAGATTATCCTGTAATCTGATTTGAGCAACACCCAGACTGAGGTGAATATTGATGAAGTCAGCAACAATCTTTATGGGTGTATCGGATACATTATTTTGAATTCGATGGCAGATCTCAATAGTCTGCTGTAAGTCAGCTTCAGGTATAAGGATAACGAATTCATCACCACCGCAACGGGCAAACGTATCCATATCACGTAAACATGACTTTACACGTCGTATGACTTCAACCAAGATTTTGTCGCCCTCAGCATGGCCGTATTTATCATTCAAATCTTTAAAATGATCGATGTCGAAATAGACTGCTCCTAAATTTGTGTGAGTACGACGCGCACGGTTAAAATCGTGGCGTCCAAATTCCATCAACCCGCGGCGGTTGTAGATTCCGGTAAGTTCGTCGGTGATAGCAAGCAGTTCGATTTTTTTCTGAAGCGATTTCTGTTCCGAGATGTCGATAAATTGTTCAATACGGCCGCTTGTGAAAAATCCAATCGTAATTGGACGACTGGAATATTGAAGAACCTTTCCATGGTTAGTGTTCCGAGAGCGAAAACGAATTTCGACATCTTCTATAAAATAGCCGCTATGATAGCTCATCAGGATTTCCCCGATTAAACGGTCTCCATTCTTTAGGTCAACCGGCGAATAATCTTTCAAAATTGAACGGAAATCTTTACCGAGAAGCTGTGCTCGATCACCCAGCCAATCTATCGCATCTGCCTGGTTTATCCAGACTACTTTGAAATCCTTATCCAAGATACAAATCCCAACAGTCGAAATATCCAGGACGTCCTCAATCAAGGATTGGTAACGCGATTGGCTTTGCTGAAGGGCGGTTTCAACCGCGCGAATTTCGGTCATATCGCGGATAACGAACATTGAACCCGCCGGTTTAGCGGAATCGTCTAACAAGGTATTGGGTAAAAACAACAGGGTTTTGCCCGGGTTTCCATCAATGCGGATCTCGGTCTGTTTCGTTATTTCTGACAGTGCTGGAAGATAAATTTCCGGGAAATCGTTAATACCAACACCTGAATCAAGCTGATCAATTCCCAGTAACTTACGGGCAGCGGGATTAATATCGACCACTTGCATAAGATTATCAAAAATAATTAATCCATCCTGGAGATTCTCCACCAAAAGTGAACGACTAACCGGAATGATATCGAAGATTTTGAGAAATATAATGCTGAAAACCAGACCGATACCGCTGATGGAAAAACCAATCGGGAGAATTTCAAACCCCGGGATGGGTGTAAAGCCCAAGTCATAAACCAGACTGGTAGCGAATGGGAATAAACTGGAGAATAGCAGCCAGCGAGATTGCGCACGACTTTTATCAGAAGATTGGCGCATGTCCAAAATAATCAGTAGAACTGAGGCTATACCGCAAATATAGTCAAACCCTATCCCAATCCAATAGAATGGTCCATGCAAGAATAGATATGCATTTGGTACCCCGCTAATCGGAATAATATCTACCCATATTAAGTGGTGCAGCTCATTCGTTAAGACGGCTATCAAGGTTAAAGTTGGGATTAAAAGAATGATAGCGATCATTCTCCAATTTAGTTGGAGACGTTTATGCGGGTAATTAATAAAGAAAAGAAGAAACAAAGGTGAAATATAAATTGAGCCAAAGTATGCCAATTTTGACCATAGGATTCTTGCATCTAAAGTAGTACTGGATGCATCCAATAAGGAGAACAGATTATAGATTGCTATGGCAAACATTGCTCGTACTAGCCAGGGGAAATTGACTTTTTGTTGTCTTTCCAGGAGCGTATAAATATTCAGCAGGCTGATCAGGAGCGATCCAAAATAAAGATAAGTTAAGTTGGTGGCAGTGAAATTCATACCGAATATTTCCAGCAGTTCAATTTAATTGTGATTCCAGTATTTATATCAAAAAGTATAATTGCTGTATACCTAAACTAATTTTTAAGGAAATTAATGTTGAAATGAATTCTACTATTGAAAAAGAATCTATGGATTTGCAGGCGAGAGCATGGGAAATTGTACGGGAGACACAAGTCATGGAGATTTGGCAAGGAATCGGAGCGACAGTTAACCCGGTCGGTTCTTTTGCTATGGGCTTAATGATAAAGCACCAGGACATCGATATGCATATTTACAGCGATCCATTCAGCATAGAGGAAAGCTTTAAAGCGACCGGCCGTCTGGCACAGGTTGCGGGGATCCAGGACATGACCTACAACAATTGTTTGGAGCAAGAAGATTGCTGTCTGGAATGGCATGCGCACTATAAAGCTGAGAACGGAGAGTTATGGAAGATGGATATGATCCATATCCGGAAGGATTCCCGTTATGTCGGCTATTTCGAACAAGTTGTGGAACGAGTGAAGGCCGTGTTGACCGATGAGACGCGCCATGCGATCCTCACAATCAAGCAAGCCCTACCGAACGAGGAAGGTGTGATGGGTATCCGTATCTATCGCGCGGTGCTGCAGGGCGGTGCGCGTGATCTGGCTGGTTTCCGTCAATGGGAAAAGGATAATCCCCTGGATGGGATTGAGCACTGGATGCCTTGACCCAAATTATCTTCTCCAACCCGATTTAAAAGAATAGAAAAGAGTTTATGAAATTCGAGAAATGGAAAGAGAAAGCGAAAACTTTAAAAAGGGAAGTTTATACACTGTATCTGGCTTACAAAGATCCGCGCGTCCCCTGGTATGCCAAAGTATTTTCAGCCTTTGTGGTGGGGTACGCGTTCAGCCCAATTGACCTGATCCCGGATTTTATTCCAGTCCTTGGTTACCTGGATGACCTGATTCTGGTACCTCTGGGTGTCGCGCTGGCTATCAAGATGATCCCCGTGAATGTACTGGCTGAATGCCGCGAGAAGTCGGATGAGGTTCTGCAACAGGGTAAACCGGTCAATCGCAGTGCGGCAGTGATCATCGTTATCTTATGGATAGCGATCATCGCCTGGATGGTGAAATTGGGCATCGGGTATTTTTCTGAGCGATAGGATTCCTATTACAGCATATACCTTTGATGAGAATGACCCGCAGGGTAAGGGCGTATTATCGAAGCATTTCTGGTCCAGCCACTTTCATGCTACTATAACAATGTACCTGCTTTCAACTTGAAAAGATGGGAGAGAAAATGGTCTGTTATGCTTATCAAGAATTGATAAAGAATATAAAGGCTGACAATCAAATGCCGGTGCTGTTCGTAGGGCATGGCAACCCCATGAACGCGATTGAGGATAACCGTTTTTCCGAGACATGGCAGGAAATTGGAAGATTGCTGCCAAAGCCAGAAGCGATATTATGCATTTCTGCGCATTGGGAAACCTGGGGGCCGGCAGTAAATATTCTGGAAAAACCGCGCACGATTCACGATTTCGGCGGTTTTCCACAGGAACTCTACGATGCACAATATCCGGCGCCGGGCAGTCCGGCCTTAGCGCAACGAGTACAGGAGAGTGTTCATTCCATCGTGATTAGCGCTGACAGCGATTGGGGATTGGACCACGGCTGCTGGAGCGTGCTGCGGCGCTTGTTCCCGAACGCGGATGTTCCGGTCGTGCAGTTGAGCCTGGATTACACCCAACCAGCCCGCTTCCATTTTGAGCTGGGCCGGGAACTGGCCTGTTTACGAAAAGAAGGAGTGCTAATCCTCGGCAGCGGAAACATGGTCCATAATCTACGGCGCATCGTGATGGTAAGCGATGATTTCAATGAAGCTTTCGGACTGGATTGGGCGCTGGAGGCCAGCAAGCAATTGAAACATCTGATCGTGGAAGAACGCTACGAGGATTTGATCCATTACCAGTCCATCTCGGAGGAATTGCTATTGGCTGTTCCCACTCCGGAACATTACCTGCCGCTGCTTTACAGCTTGGCAGTAAAACAAGATGGTGACCAGATGGCATTCTTCAATGATGAACCGCTGGGGGGATCATTAACCATGACTTCACTGGTGATTGGCGGGGCTTAGGCCGGCGTTTATTTCAGCGGGAAGTAATCAGTTTCTGAATCTTCCCCTGAACATCGGCAACTACTTTGACAATAACCGGCAGGGTCTGACCATTCGCGGTCAGGACACTGCCGGTGTATTTTAATTCATACAACCCTTCACGCACTTCCGATACCTGAGGGGATACACCCGTGAGATAGGGGAACTGCGCAGTTATCTGCTGGTTGATCTTTTCAAGAATCTCATTATCCATGATAGGCTACAGCCCGTTCAACCTGATTATATCCCCTGCGGATGAAAGCGGGTATTTCCAGGTCGTCAAGCTCTTTTTCGGCCGACTTAAAAGAATGAGGTGAGATATCCAACGGCAATGGGGATTCTTCCACAAGCTTTTCTTCTCGCACCTTGACAGCTGGTATTTCCTGCGGGATGGGGGTGTACTCCAATGCGGTGGCGCCAATACCCGTGGCTAACAAGGTTACCATGACCTGCCCGTTTAGACGTTCGCGGGTGTTGACGGCCGGGATGATTTCGGTTTCGGGCGAAGTGCGTGCCTGCAGGTAGTGCATGGCATGCTCCAACTCGGCGATGGAAAGATCGCCGCTGAATTTTACGATTAACCCCTTGGCCTGCTGAATCTGGATATCCTCCAGCAGCGGGTGTGAAAGGGCGCTTTCCACGGCGTGAATGGCGCGATTTTCGCCATCCCCGTAGCCCTGGGAAATATACGTGCCGCCGCCGGTGCGAACCAGCCGCAGGACGTGTGAGAAATCTACATCCAGCAAGCCGGGTTCACCCAGCATTTGGGTAATGCCCTGAATACCTTTCAGCAGAATATCATCGGACAATCCGAAAGCGGCTTCCAGGGTGGTGTCCTCAGAGGCCACAGCCATGAGACGGTCATTGGGAATGGTAATAAGCGTATCCGTGAAGGGCCGCAGCGCGGCAACCGCTTCGGCAGCGTTGTGTTGGCGGCGGCCGGCCTCAAAAGCGAAGGGGACGGTGACAATGGACAGGCTGGGGATATTCAGCGATTTGGCGATGCGCGCGGCGATTTCGATGGCACCCGAGCCGGTGCCGCCGCCCATACCGGCGGTAAGGAACAGCAGGTCGCTGCCGCGGATGGCGTCAATCAGTTCTTTATACGATTCTTCGGCGGCCGAACGGCCGACAGCAGGATTCCCGCCGGAACCAAGCCCGCGGGTGAGGTTGGAACCCAAGAGAATTTTGCTGCTGGCAGGGTTGGCCTGCAAGCACTGCCGGTCGGTGTTGGCGGCGATTAATTCCACGCCGGGAACCTCCAGGAAAGATAAGCGGTTGATGGTATTGCAGCCGGCGCCGCCCAATCCCAGTACCTTGATACGGGGAGTGTTGTTGAATTGAGATGCCCTGTCAATTGATATGTTCATGATTCACCTCTGATTAAGTTACGGTAAAGCTGGTGCGCAGTTCGTCCGGATGGATGACCCTTACCAGACTGCCGCTGGCTTGTAATTGTTCAATTTCTTTTTGCGGAAAATCTTCCTGGTAGGCAATCACCAGGATATAGGCTGACTTTTTGGCTTCTTCACAGGAGAATCCAACCATGGGTTTGTAGCGGGAAATGTAGGCGTGCATCTTCTGTAAAATTTCCTGCATACGCGGTTTGAGCGATTGTGCAATCAGGATGTAGCGGCCATGGTCGAAAATATAAGAGTCCTTTTCCGGTGCGGGGGAGGGACTTTTCTCCTCCGATTTCGCATTTTTCTGGCGAATCTCCAGAATGGTTTTGGCGGACGATTGGGCGCTGCCGCTGCCGGAAAACCAGGCGAAATCCTTGTTCTCCGCATCGTTCGAACTCAGCAGGTAAAAACAACAAGCTTTGACATCCGATGTGACGGCGCTGATAAGTTGCTGAGGAATCTCCGGGTTATAAACATTTTCACCGTTTAGCAAACGGTAAATTATTTCCTGATTATGAGGGTTGGTTTGCCGGGATTTTGTTTCGGGGAGAATGGGATCGTTGGCAATACCGGCCTGGAAGAGCAGCATGGGCAGCTTTTTTCCCAGTGTAGATTGGATCACATCCTGATACCATTCGTAAGCACGGAAACCGCGTTGGTCCTGGCTGGCTTTGGGAACCTTATAAGCTTTGACACCTGTCCAGACCCTGGAACCACCCGCACCCCAATCGAGGTTTTTTTCCTGATCCCAGGCGTAGGCAGAAAAGGTCAGGTTGTTAATTAAGAATGAGGAAGACTCTTCTTGAAGCTGCTTGAGGGAAGCTTCCAGGAAGGACAGGTCCCAATAATCCCCGCCCTGTACTAGGGGCGCATAGACAGGATTGATACCGCAATCGAGCGCCATTTGGGCGAACTGTTGGAATTGGCGTGTGAATGATTGTACGAGGTCAGACCGACGCCAGTCTTCTACGCTCCAGGCGGATTGGTTATTGGGCTGCCGGTTGAGCAAAGCGTGGGATACTCCCCAGCGGCCATAAGCGCGCAGCAAAACTTCCAAATCCGACCAGGGCACTGCCTGAGAAAGCGGAAAACTGAAATCCACTACCGGTTTGATGCCGGCCTGTGCGATCCCGCTGATGAATTCTTCCGGAATGGCCCGGCTGGTAGGCGAGTTCACTACCAACCAGCCTGCATTTAATTGCTGCAAGCGGGGCAGCCAAAGCTTCAGGTCATTTTCTCCATAGTGAAGACTATCGGGGAAATAATGAAGCCCGAAGCGGTTGGTAACAACGTCAATTCCGGTTTTAATATGATCCATAGGTTTAAATCAATATATTCAATTGAATTGTTACAAGAACTATGCCAGAAACGGGGAGACAACTCTGCTATAATCGCTGACATGTTACTCATAACCGGCGGAACGGGATTCATTGGGGCCAGGTTCGCCCAGAAGCTGACCCAGACGGAGCAGGAAGTGCGTTTATTGCTGCGTCCCCAGAAGACCAATCCCAATCTACCGCGCAACATTTCCCTGGAGATTGCAGTCAGCAGTCTGCAGGATTCACGCAGCCTGCGCGCGGCTATGAAAAACGTCAAAACCGTGTTTCATTTCGCCACCGCCGAACACCAACTGCCTGTCGCGGATTATGAGGGCGTGGATATCGAAGGGACGCGCAACTTGATGGAAGCGGCGCGCGACGCGGGGGTGGAACGGGTGCTTTACCTCAGCCGGGTAGGGGCGGAAAAGAACTCATCTTTCCCAGTGTTGAAATCCAAGGCGCTGGCAGAGGAGATCATCCGCAATAGCGGCATCCCCTATTCCATTCTGCGATTGACAGATGTTTTTGGGAAAGACGACCATTTCAGCACCCAAATCCGGGCGGCGGTCATGCACAGTCCGCTGATGCTGCCGATCCCGGGAGATGGAAAAACCAATCTGCAACCTTTATGGATTGAAGATTTACTGACCTGCCTGATATTGATCAATGAGGAAGGTGTTTTTGAAAATCTCACTTACGAATTGGGCGGAGGGGAGTACTACAGCTTTAGACGGTTAATCAAAATAATGATGCAGCAAATGCGGAGGAAGCGCCTGATCCTGCCGGTTTCGCCGGCATATTTGCGTTTATACAACCTATGGTTCAAACAATATAAAGACAGCTTCCCCTTTTCCACCTTGTGGTTGGATTTGTTGGCTGTGGATCGCACCTGCCCGCTCAACTCGCTGCCGCGTAATTTTGGTTTATTGCCGGCGCGTTTTACCCACCATTTGGATTATTTACAGCGCAAGGTTTAATCCCACGCGATATTGAAAACATGGCTCTCGTAAGGATGCAACTCCAACGGGAGTCCTTTTTCTTTTACCTCGACGGATGAAAAAGCGAGGCGGTCACTCTGGGTAAAATCAGTCAGGGTGAGTTGCGCGTCTTCCTTATCCTTACCCTGCAGGACATCCCAGATTGGTTGGCTTTCAATTACGCCCTCTTTTTGAATAAGCAACTGCGGAACGGAATGCAGCACCCAGCCTTTGGCAGAGCGCGGGGCATTATTGAACACAACCAGGGAGGTATTTTCACCATCAGAAGTACTAAAGACAATCACACTTTCATTGATGCCATTCTTGTCCGAAAAATCATACAGGTAAAAGCTCTCGGCGGAAGAGAAGCGGCTGCGCTGCCGGAGCAGCGGCTGGATGTGGCGATCATGCAGAGCAACCAGTTCCTGATCCACGTTCTCCAATTGGGTAGGGCGGGTGATGTCCATGCCATAGTGCTCGCTTAATCCTTCCCATTGGCCGTGGCCGAACAGCGGCAGCCCGGGCATGCAGGCCAGCAGCCGGCAGGCGCCCAGATATTTTTGTTCTCTGCCAAATTGCAGTATGGCAGGCTCTTCGTCCGGCGTGGTGAGGAAGTTGACAAAACGGTCCAGCATAGCCGGATTGGTTTGCAGGATTTCTTTCAAATAACTGCGGAATTTGGCGTTTTCTTCATCCCGTAATTGGTGCATGAAGGCGGAGTTGTAGACACGGTGCATACCGATTTCGTTGATAAAGAATTTTTCCATCAACCAGAAAGCTTCGGCAATCAAGACTGTCTGCGGCGCTTCGCGCCGGATAGCCTGGATGACTTCAGACCAAAATTCGCGCGGCATAAGGCAGTCGAATTCCTCGTCGGACATAACGTTATCGCCGCGGGTGGGGATGTACTTCTCTCCAGCGGGCGAGGGGAACCATAAGCGTTTGAAATGCTCGCGCACCAGGGTCATGGCAGCATCCAGGCGGATGATATGAAACTCCTGCGCGACCTGTAGAATCTCCTGCAGGACGGCCTGGCGTGTATCAGGATTGAGATAATTCAGTTGGGCGGTGTCGTTCCAGGGCATGCTGGTGCCGTCATTGCCATGATAGACGAATGTCTCTGATCCACCCCGAGGAACGTATTTGAATACTTCGGCCGCGCCGGTTTGGTTGTAATAACCTTCTTCCAGATAAATCGCACCGGCCGGATCGTCTGACAGGTCGGGGGAGTTGAAAGAAAAGTTCGGCATGGGGCTTTTCGGAACGTGGATGTAACGATCCGGATGACTGTAAACCCAGGGCGCGTCCAGACCGGTGTGGTTCGGCACCATGTCGCAGGCCAGGTAGATACCGTGCGCGTTGGCTTTGCGGCGTAATTCAGCCAACGCTTTTTTACCGCCCAGGTTATCTGCCGGCCGGTAGGCATAAATGGAATAGGCCGAGGCGATGGCGTCCGAATGGCCGTAGAGGTGCTTGATCTTGCGGGAAGCCGGGCTGCGCTGCCAAAGACCTACCAGCCACAGACTGTTGAAACCCCGTTCGGCCAGGAGCGCAATTTCCTCCTCCGGAATTTGATCCAGGGTGCGAATCTCTTGACCGTATTTTTGGCTGAGCTGATATAACCACACAGGGGTATTGCGCGCAGTTAGAACCAGATTGCGCTGCCAATCCCCTGAAGGATGCTGTGCGGATTTATCCATATTGTTATGTAGATTATAACGGAACGTCAAAGCGCAGAAAAATATTTCAGGAAAGCAATTCTTTCAATACATACCATTCGCCGCTTTGGTTCTCCAGTTGACAACCGGATTCAATTAGGCCGGATTCCTGCAAGCGCTCCAACGTATGGGTTAAATCGATCCTGGGCCAGCGCAGGATTTTCTGCATATCGCGTGTCTGCGCGGCACCAACGGACAGGAAATATGATTCCAGTATAGTCCGGCAGGCTTGCGATTTCTTGATGGGGTAGGCCAGCTCGATCAATTCCGGGTAAATACGGTGGACAACATCGAAAACGTAGGCGTAATGCCAGGCTCCGGCCTCAGCCGTGCCGACCGGCAGAATGCGGAAATCCCGCTGGAGACTATTCAGGGCGCGATTGAAACGCGAGGTATTTTCAGAGGTGGATAGATGAGCAGCTTTGCGCAGCGCCAGGGTGTTTAGCGGTCCCTGATCCAGCAGCGTTTCAAAAACGGCCTTTTCCTCCTGGGTCAGTTTTCCCTGTTCGTATTCCAGTAAATAGTCCTCATCCGGCGTGCCGTAGTTGGGTGAGAGCGCGTAAAAATTGGGCAGTAAGTCCAGGGAGATGATGGTGTTGCGCTGGTGCAGGATGCGCCCGTAATACCAGCGCTTTTTGCCCAACAGATCGTCTTTCCAACCCCAGGTGACATGCGCAGGGTCATCATGCTCATTGGGTACCGGGCGATCGCCAGCCACCGCTCCCCACAAGCTGGGCAGCTCAAGGCCTTTATTCGGCCAAAAGAAAAGGAAACCGCGTTCGTTTGCGTAAGTAACCGCCTGATTGACGGTACGCAAACGCAGCCGCTCAGAATAGCGGTAGGTTTGGATGCGATAGTCCAAAATGCGTTGGAGCGGTAAATGTTTTTCAGGCGGCATTGGTAAAGATGTGGGTGATGATGTTGGAGCCGCTGCCGCCAATGTTCTGCGACATACCGTAGCGGGCGCCTTCCACCTGGCTGGCGCCGCCCTGGCCGCGCAGCTGCTGCACGACCTCGGTAATCTGATACATACCGGTGGCGCCTACCGGATGGCCGCGGGCTTTCAACCCGCCCAGGGTGGCGACCGGAATGCGGCCTTTCAGACCAATCTCGTTATCGAGCGCCAACCGCGGACCTTTACCGCGCTCAGCGAAACCGCAAGCTTCCAGAGAAAGAGCGGCCATGATGGTAAAGGCATCGTGATATTCAAACAGATTGATGTCAGCGGGTGTGATGCCCGCCTGCTGGTAGGCAGCCCGGCTGGATTTCTCAGCCGCGCTCAACCAGAGGGGATCTTTGCGCGAATGGATGGCGATGCTGTCGCTGGCTGCGGCCGAACCGGCCACGGTGACCAGCGGGAAGGAACCCGTGCGGGTGATGTGTTCGGCCGGCACGAGGATGACGGCGGCGGCACCATCCCCGATGGGAGAGGCGTCCATGAGGTTAATCGGATCACAAATCATGGCCGAAGCTTCATATTTCTCCGCAGTCAGCGGGGCATGAAAACGCGCGTTGGGATTGTTCATGGCGTTTTGATGAGCGTTGACGGAGAAATTGGCAAAGTCGCTGTGTTTCCAACCGTACTCGTGCATGTAGCGCTGCATTATCAGCGCGTTGAGGGCGACAAAGGAGATGCCCTGATCAACCTCCCAATCCGCGTGCGCGGCGGTGGCCAGATTGGAGGTGATCTCGCTGCCGGGGGAATCGGTCATTTTCTCAACGCCGACCACAGCGGCGATCTCCACCTCGCCGGAGGCGACCGCGATAAAACCGGCACGGAAAGCCGCCGAACCGGAACTGCAAGCCGATTCCAGGCGCATGGCTTCTTTGCCGCGCGCGCCGACCCAATCGGCGATATACGTACCCAAATGCTGCTGCTGGTTGGCAGGTGAGGACATCATGTTCCCGACATATAAAGCATCGAAACGGTCCAACCCCGCGTCGCTCATGGCGGACAACACCGCGTCCCCGGCCAGTTCGCGCAGGGATTTATCCCAATGTTCGTCGATGCGGGTGGCGCCGATTCCGATGACTGCTACTTTACGCATACAAACTCCTGAATTGTTTTCGCATGCGGATTATTATAAGTACAATTACTCTCACGAACTATCTTTTATCCAAGAATGAGGAGATTTCGGTATGATTTATGATATTACCATTCTGATCAGCAAAGACACCCCGGTCTGGACGGGGGATAAAGAGGTGAAAATCTATCGCGACCGGAGCATTGCCGCAGGCGCGGATTACAACGTCTCCCTGTTGGAAATAGGTGTGCATACCGGTACGCACATGGACGCGCCCTTTCACGTGATCGACGCGGGCAGGACGGTCGACCAGATCGCGCTGGAGCAGTTGATCGGGCCGGCACAGGTTGTGGCAGTGCCCCCAGAAATTGAAGTCATTGACGCGGGATTTCTTTCCAATTGCGGTTTGGCGGCAGGTGTACAGCGAGTGCTGTTCAAGACGCGCAACTCAAAATTCTGGAACGACCAGCCGCTGCGTTTCAGGGAGGACTTTGTCGGCGTGGACACCAGCGGTGTATGCTGGCTGATTGAAAAAGGCGTTATCTTGGCCGGCATCGACTGGTTTTCCATCTCACCGATGCAGGACTTAAAAAACCCGCACGAAATTCTCTTGCGAGGTGGAGCGGTCATTCTGGAAAACCTGGACTTGCGTAAAGTACCCGCTGGCAGTTATGAACTGATCTGCCTGCCTTTAAAATTAATGGGCACGGACGGCGCACCGGTGCGGGCGATCCTGCGAAGCTAAAATGGGCGGTTAGCCGGGCACAGGCAGGGTATAGCCGCCGTCCACGACCAGCACCTGTCCGCGGATCATCTCGGCCTGCGGACTGCACAGGAAGCACACCGCGTTGGCGATGTCCTGCGGGGTGACCAGGCGGCCGGCGGGTGTGGCAGCGATGGCGCGCGGGATGATTTGCTCATCTTGCATGAAAGAGAAATGTGTGAGTGCGTCGGTTTCCACGATGCCGGGTGAAACCGCGTTAACGCTGATGTGCCTTGAGGCCAGTTCCACAGCCAGATAGCGGACAAGAGAATTGAGGGCGGCTTTGCTGGCGCCCACGGCTATATAATCGGGCATGACGTGCTCGGCACCCGGACTGGTGATGGCTACCATCTTCCCTTCGCCGGATTTTTCCATCAGCGGGACGGCGTGTTGGGCGGCAAAGAGGAAAGATCGGGCGTTGACGTTGAGGGTATGGTCCCAACCGGACTCCTTCTGCTGCAGGCCTGGGCGGTTGAACCCGGAAGCGGCGTTGGCTACCAGAATGTCCAGGCGGCCGTAATGTTCCCTGATCTGTGCAAAGAGATGCTCAAGACCGTCCATCTTGCCGATGTTGGCACGTAGCACCAGGACATCGCGGCCCAGCGCGCGAATCTCGACAGCAATTTCCTCGGCCGGTTCCCGGTTGTGCACGTAATTAACCACCAAATCCGCACCGTATTCAGCCAACTGGCGGGCAATCACGCGCCCGATACCGCGGCCGGAGCCGGTCACCAGGGCAACTTTACCGGAAAAATCGTAAGCAGCTTGCATAAGGCTTCACCTCTTTGAATTTCGACCATTATACGGGATTCAATCCAAGTAAAATAGAGCAGGAAATTAACGAAATTAAAATAATTTGTTTATAGAGCGTTGAGAGAAAAAGACTCCAAGTTGATATACTCTAAGGGTAAGTAATCATTCAGAAAATCAGGTGAGAAAATGGCAGACACAGACAAAAACAAAGTAGAAGAAATGCTCATTTTAGGGACAGGCCCGGCAGGATTGGCGGCGGCGTTATACGGCGCGCGCGCCGATCTGAACCCCCTTTTGTTAACCGGCACAGATATCGGCGGGCAAGCCGCCACTACCGACCGCATTGAAAACTACCCGGGTTTCCCGGATGGGGTAAACGGTTCGGAACTGGCCGAATTATTCCAGAAGAATGCCGAACGCTTTGGCGCCCGGCTTGAGTATGAAGTTGCCACGGAAGTGGATTTAAGCAAGCGGCCCTTCATTGTAAAGTCCTACGGCAATGAATACCGGGCCAAAACGCTGATCATCTCCACCGGCGCCAGCCCGAACAAACTGAACGTCCCCGGCGAGCAGGAATTTCGCGGCAAGGGCGTATCCTACTGCGCAACCTGTGACGGGTGGTTTTTCAAGGATAAAAATGTGGCTATCGTCGGCGGCGGCGACAGCGCGTTGGAAGAAGGCATCTTCCTGACGCGTTATGCCAGCAGCGTGACCATTATCCATCGGCGCGAAGAACTGCGCGCGGGCGCCATCCTGCAAAAACGCGCATTGAATAATCCCAAGATCAAGTACATTTGGAATACTGTGGTGAAAGAGATCCAGGGTGAGAAAGGTGTGGAGAAACTACTGCTGGAGAACGTGAAGGACGGCAGCACATCGGAATTCCCGGCGGATGGCATCTTTGTCTTCATCGGACATAATCCCAACACGGAGATGTTCCGCAACCAATTGGAGCTGGACGATAAAGGCTACATCATTACCGACCAACGCATGCGCACCAGCATTCCGGGTGTGTTTGCGGCTGGTGAGGTATGCGACCCATTCTTCCGCCAGGTGATCACTTCGGCGGGCATGGGGGCAGCGGCAGCCATCAGCGCTACGCGTTTGTTGGAGAGCGAAAGCGAGTAGACATCAAAAACAGGAGCTGAAAAGCTCCTGTTTTTCATAAGAAAAAGTTGTCTGCGCTTGTCGATCACGAAGCACTCCCTAGGGGAGTCGTGAAGCATTCCCTTGGGGAAAGACAACAATAATCAAAAAAGAGATTGCCACTTCGACAAGCTCAGTGCGCAATCTCTTATTGTATAAAAAGAGCCCCTTCGACTAGGTCAAGGGGCTCTTTTTTATTTCTTTTTATTATTATGGCGCCTGGGTGGCAGCCGCGCCGATACCGGACCAGGTAAAGACGCGCGGGCTGCTGGCCGAGCCGGCGGGCACCCAAATGGTATCTCCGCTTTCAGTGGTGCCGGATTGGCGGACAGGCTGTACCCACCAGCGAATCACGTGCGGCGAACTTTCCGCGGGACGGAAGCTGACCGGTACGATGTACTTGGTGTCGGTGGCGTAATCAACCAATTTTTTACCCTGGCCTTCTGTAAGGTCTTCGATTGTGACGGCGTACGCTTCGCCTTCCAGCATGCCGGGTACGGCAGCCCACTGCAAGGTGATCGAGTCGTTGGAACCGGTGAAGACCGCGCCATCGGCCGGCAGCAGCAGATTGGTGGCTGCGTAAGGCGGCGGATTGGTAGCGGTGGGGGTGGGGCCTTCGGTTGGCAGCCGTTCACATAAGGGAATGACAATCGCCTGGCCGCTGTAAATGTTATTGGAGGTTAGACCGTTATAAACCTTGAGCGTATCAACAGAAACGTTGTAGTTTGCGGCGATACCGCTGAGGGTGTCGTTCTCACCCACGTTATAGGTAATTTTCTGGCAGGCTTCTTCCGTAGCCTGGTCAATGCTGAGCGTCATGGTTGCCACAGGCGAAGCAGTCGGCGTCGGCTGGGGGATGAGGATGGTTTGACCAACACTTAACACGCCGCAGTCGGCGTCCAGGTTATTCAAATCGGTGATGCTCTTCATCGTGACGTTGTAGTAATACGCAATGGAAAGACAACTGTCGTTTTCTTGAATTTTGTATTCAATTGCCGGCAGGGGTGTGAATGTTGGTTCGGGTGTATTGGTCGAGGTCGGCGTTGGACTTTGCTCGAATGTCGGAGAAGGGCTGGCCGTTCCCGTGGGTTCCGGCGGGGCAACCTGTCCGGTTCCGCGCAGCACCAGGAATATTAATCCACCGCCAATGGCCAAAACAACGAACAGCAGGCCCAGCGCAAGCGGCAAGCTGAGGCGCAGCTCGGGCAGGCGCTGCGAGCGCACGGCTTTGGGGCTTTTGGCAGAGGGTTTTGCAGAAAAAGTGCGGCCACACACCAAACAGCGTGTGGCGTTTTCCGGTAGCTTGGTGCCGCAGGTCGGGCAAAGCATAAAGGAAGAAGATTTGTTATTGGAATTCATAATTTGGTCATTTCCCTATGGTTTCGAAAGCCGAATCATTATACCATTGGCACTCTCGCGGCAATCCCGGTGAATGCAGGTATGATTAAGCCATGGATTATCCTCAATCTATCAGCATTTATATCCACATTCCATTTTGCAGAAGCCGATGTACCTACTGCGATTTTAACACATATGCGGGTATGGAAGCTTATCTGGCAGATTACACGCAAGCACTGAAAAAAGAGCTTCACCTGGCGCGGCCGTTGTTGAAGACAGGTGAATTCATCCACACGATTTATTTCGGCGGAGGAACACCAACTATCCTGCAACCGGAAACCTTCGCGGAAATTCTGGCGAGCATCCGGGAAGAATATCCCTTGACCGAAGCGGTGGAAATTACCACGGAAGCCAACCCGCTGCTGCTGACAGAGGGAGGCTTGCGGACTCTGCGACAGGCGGGAGTGGAACGCCTGAGTATGGGGATGCAGTCGGGTATTCCGGCAGAGTTAAAGCTGCTGGGCCGCCGGCACAGCATGGCGGATGTTATCCAAAGTATGACCTATGCCAGGCAGGCCGGATTCGAGAACATCAACCTTGACCTGATTTTCGGCGTACCCGGGCAAAGCTTGAAAAGCTTGCGCGAGTCGCTGGAAAAAGCGCTGGCGCTGCAGCCGGAGCACCTTTCCATTTATTCGCTAACGGTGGAGGAGGGCACGCCCTTGGCGCGCATGTTGGCAGCCGGGCAGGTGGAATTGCCGAACCCGGACATGGTAGCGGATATATACGAATGGCTGATGGATTACCTGCCGGGTCAGGGATTCGGCCAATACGAGATTTCCAACTGGGCCAAAGGCGAAGATTTCCAAAGCAGGCATAACCTGCAATACTGGCATAACCATCCATATTTGGGATTTGGCGCAGGTGCGCATAGTTATTTCAGGCATTATCGCTGGGCCAACGTCATGGTTATCCCCGATTACATCGGGCGCTTGCAAGCGGCGCAGGAATGGAACGAGGCGGCACCGCTCGCGTCAGAGGATGCTACGCTGTTGACGGAGTGGGATGAAATCCAGGAATGCATGATGATGGGGCTGCGCCTGACCGAAGAAGGTATATCCGCAGCGGATTTCAGGGGACGGTTTGGCAGGGGCATGGAAGAAATTTATCCTAAAGAAATTACATTCTTATTGGATAATGGCCTGTTGGAATGGGTGGGTAAGGATGCCGAAAAGCGGTTGCGCCTGACGCGCAGGGGCCGTATGCTGGGCAACCAGGTTTTCATGCAATTTATCGAGGGTTAGAGATTATTCGTTGGTGACCACCACGGGGGTGTGATAAACGGTGGTGACGTCAATATCCTGCGGAGAGGGTGTGCTCCAGCGATAAACCCATTTGGCGTCCTCAGAACGCATATTGACACAGCCATGGCTCATGGTCACGCCGAAGTTGTTGTGCCAATAAGTGCCGTGAATGGCGTATCCGTGGATCTCGAAGTAGGATACCCAGGGCACACCGGGCAGCTCATAGGCTTCCGCGTCCGAACGCAGGGTGCCGTCTCCCATGTGTACGGAGGGCCTTTTGCTGCGCACCATATGGGTGCCGTTGGGCGTGTCGGTAGGGATGGCGGCCGGGTCGAGCGATGTGGTCGGCAAGCCGGTGGAAACCAGCGCTTCATGCACCAGGGTACCGTTTTCAAATGCTTTCAAGGTCTGGAAATCGATGGAGATTTCGATGCGCTTATCGCGCGCGCTGACCTCCGGGCTGATGGGGGCCAGTTCTTCGTCAGTGACCATACGCAGGTGCGCCGCGGGAACGTAATAAGAAAGAGTTACCAATCCATCGCGGATCTCATACCAGGGATGGCCGTCAGGGCCTTCGACCACACCGAAGACCCAATGGGTGGAACTGTAATACAGCCGATAAAACACCTCCCATTTGCCGCCGCTGCGAATACGGTAGGCGTCCGAATAGGGCACGGTCAACTCCATCAGCTGGCCGGAATCGGGGAAGGTATCTTGAACCGTATTTAACCGGTTGCGCACGCTTTGCACAAAGGCGCTGTGCACATAGCCGCCCCAGACACGATACCACAACGGGTTGTAAGCCGGGCCGTCTTCTGAGACAATGCTGTTGTAGATGTTCAGCACGTCGTCCTGGAAACGCTGGAAAAGAATACTGCTTTTATCGCTGGGTTCCGAATAAACGCTGATGGAGTCGCGCGCGACGCGGCCCAACTGCATGGTGGACTGCGAAAGCGCACCCAGACCGCGTTCATCGGGCAGAAAGGACGGAAGGGCTAAAGCGGCCATACCGGTTCCCAATGTTTTTAGAAAATCCCTGCGGTTATATTTTTGAGACATATCCGGCATTATACCAAAATAATATGACAAAAATGGTAAGAATTAAATCAACCTTTGCGCAGCAGAAAATCCGGTTCGGCCCGCATGTAAAACGAGCGGAAAGCGGCGTTCTCGGAAAGCAGCTTGTCCAGACGTTGGGCGATTTGGGTTAGTTCATCGGTTGAAAATTTAGCGCCGGCAGTATTTTTCTCGATGGTGCATTCCCCCTCATCGGAAATTTGGAGGAGGATGTCACCGTGCGCCTGCCACCAGGACAGACCCAGCTCGATCGCCGTGCGATTTTGACCCAGAGCGGCGGCCAATTGATCCAGACTGGTTTGCCCATTGTAATGGCTGATGGCATAACGCAGTAGACCGGACAGGCGGCGCAGAAAACCATCCGGGCTGTCATCGGGCTGGTCGAGACGCATGAAGATGACGCGCCGCGCGCCTGCCTGCTTGAGGATGCCCTGGAGTGTGGCAAAATCAGGCGGCGGGGTGAGGATTGCCAGCGTGGCAGTCGGTTCGACTTGCAGGCGGTTCTTCACAGTCAAAGGCGGCTGACCGTTGAGTCCTTCCGCGTAGCACAGCAGGGGTTCTTTCTCAGCCAGTGCTTGCAAGCGGTTGAGCGCATCTTTTGTTTGGCGCCAATCTTCAAAGGCGGAGGTGAAGAGCGGCAGCGCGGGAGCAGTTGCCAAGACCTGGGTTTCGCGCGCGTCAATCCACTCCAGCACCACACTTTCCTTGCCCTGGAAGCGGTTTAGGCGCAGGTAGTAAGCCAGGTCGAACTTGCCCTGCGGCATGTTCTGGTCGCGGGAGTTCCACCACAACACTTCCTGGAATTCACCCTGATCATTGCACACCAGGATTTTTTTATGAAGATCGTTTTTACCCAGCGAAATCGGATCGTCAATAATTTCAAGATTGCGCGTGACCAGCACGGGCGGCGGATTGCCGGAGCCGAAGGGCGCTAGCTGGTCGATCTCCTGCACCAGGGCCTGGGTGAGGTTGGAAAGCGGCAGATAGGCGTCGATCTGCAATTGCTTCTCGGCCGGCAGGCCTTCGGCTGCAGCCGCGACGGATTTGGACAGGGCCGCGCGGAAGGGTTGCAGCTGGTCGGCGGACAGGGACAAACCGGCCGCCATGGGATGGCCGCCATAGGAGCGCAAATGCGAATCGTTCTCGCGGATGGCCCGGATGATGTTGATGCCCTCCACCGAACGTACCGACCCGGCGGCGGTGTCGCCTTCCAGGTTGAGCAGGATGACAGGTTTGTTGAAGTCCTCGGCCAGGTGGCTGGCGGCAATGCCGACCACGCCGCGCTCCCAGCCGGGGCGCGCCAGCACCAGGGCGGCGTAACGCCCCAGGGCGGGGTCCTGCGCCAGCATGTCGCGGGCGGATTGGTAGACGCCTTCCACGGCCAACTTGCGCTGGCTATTGAGATCTTCCAACTGGGCGGCCACGGCCTGCAGGAAAGCTTCGTCGCGCGAGAGCAGGAATTCGACTACGATATTGGCGTCGTCCAGGCGCCCGGCGGCGTTCATGCGCGGGCCGATGGTGAAGCCGATCAGGCTCTCGTTGATACCGCCGCCGCGGTAATCGGCGCTGGCCAGCAAGGCCTGCAGGGCCGGGCGCAGATCGGTGCGCATCAGCTCCAGGCCGCGCTGCACGTAGTAGCGGTTCTCGCGGCTCAGGTCGGCCAGGTCGGCCACGGTGCCCAGGGCGACCAGGTCGAGAAAGGTATCGGCGTCCGCTGCATGACCGCGCGCCTCGTACAGGGCGCGGATGAGCTGGTAAGCGGTGCCGACCCCGGCCATATCCTGCATGGGGTGCTCATCGGGCAGCAGGCGCGGGTTGAGCAGCGCCAGGGCGGGCGGCAGCGTTTCGGGCGGGGTGTGATGGTCGGTCAGGATGACATCCAACCCCTGCGAAGCGGCATAGGTGAGGGATTCCAGTTCAGAGATGCCGGTATCGCAGGTGATCAGAAGGTCCAGCCCTTCGAGCATAAATTCTTTTAAAAATGGCAGGCGGATGCCGTGCGATTCACGCGCGCGGTTGGGCACGTGGTAGCGCACCTGCGCGCCGGCACGGCGCAAGCCGTCCACCAACAGGGCGGTGGAGGTTTGGCCGTCCACATCGAAATCGCCCCAAATGCCGATAGTCTGCTGGTTTTGGATGGCAGCCTGCACGCGTTCCACCGCTGCGGGCATATCCGGGAAGTCGAAGGGCGAAGCGGGCTTATAAGCGCGCGGATCTAGGTAAGCCTGCGCTTGCGGCAGCGCATCGATGCCGCGCTGGGCTAATTGCTCTGCCAGCAGGATGCTGCCGCTGTATGCTGCGGAGATTTCGGGAGAAGCGCTGACGGGTTGGGGATCAAGCCATTTCATGGAGGTCCTTAAAAGGCGATCTCATCCTGTGCGTCGAAGTCCAACCCGCCCAGCAGCGCGTCCAGGTCCAGTTCGGGTTCGGCTTCCAATTCCGCCAGGCTGCCGGCATTCTCGCCGCGTTCGCATAGCGAGCGGTAAACACAGAATTTGCAGCGCCGTTTTTCTTCAGTGAGGGGAAAGGCGCCCAATTCCAGGGCGGCGATTTCACTCACCAATTGCTCCAAATGGCTTCGGTTATGCGTATGATGTTCTGCACTGTAGGAGAAGGTGAGTGTGTTGTCGATGGCATGGCGCACATACACATAGGTCATTTGAATGGATTCCGCAGTGAGGGTTACTTGGGGTAGGAAATTGCCGGCGGATTCCAGCGCAGCATAAGGGTATAGGATGGTTTGCATGTGGTCACTGACCCATGCCTGGCGGGGTATCTTGCGGGAGGTCTTCCAATCCAGGATGACCAGGCGCTTATCGGGTGTGAGTGCCAGCAGGTCATAGACCGCCACCGCCTGATAATTCCCCAGCGGGATGCGTACACGGAATTCGGGGAAAATTTGGCTGAATTCCTGTTGACGATAAAAGGCCAAAAAATTACGGAACCAACTTTCCACATCGCTATCATTAATGCTTGCGAGCAGCGCCTCTTCGGGCAGGCCGCTCAGATATTGGTAAACCAATTGGTGGAAGCGTGTGCCGAGCTCCAGCTCGTGCTCCCATTCCAACACGGGTTCGCTTTCCTCGGCTGGCCAGTCGCGTTTGAGCAGGTATTTCAGCTCAAAGCGGCGCGGGCAATCCACGTAATCCTGCAGGCTGTTGGCGCTGAAGATGAAATCAGGGTCTATGCTCATGCTTGATGCTCCAGATAAGTACGCAAGGCGGCCAGCGGCACGGCTTCAGTGCAGTCGCCGCGCTGGCCGGTGTTGCGCGTGATGACCAGCTCGCGGCGGGCGCGCGTGATGCCCACGTACAGCAGGCGCAGGCGCTCAGCGGCGTAATCCAGGCGCGCTTCCCGGGTGGCCTGGCCTTCGGGTTTGCGCAGACCCAGGCGGTCATGCGCGGCCAGGGCTTTGAGTTGAGCGATCATTTCGGCTTCCAGGTTGAGCCGGTCGCGCACGAACCACTTTTCAGACATGTAATTATCCTGAGCTTGCGCGGAGGGGAAGTCGTAATTATTAACCGATAGGAGATAGACGCGGTCCCACTCCAGTCCCTTGGCCTTGTGCATGGTGGAAATGACGGCTTCACCTTTGTGGGCGTCCGGATCGAAACCGGTCTCCTCGGCAGAAAATCCATAGAGTTGTACGCGGTTCCCGGCGATGTTGTTCAATTCCTCGCAGAAGAAGGGCAGCTGCGTGCCCGGGTTGGAGGCGGCCAGACCGCCCAACACGATTGCCAGCTTGTAAGCCAGGGCCAGGTCGGCCGGTTCCGTGAACAGGTGCATGGAGATGGTCATGACCAACTGATCGATGGGCAGCACCACGGCACCCTGCCACAGGCGCAGGTCATGGATGCCCTGATGGAAGAGGTCTTCCGGCGTGAGTTGGTCGGGGTCGGTGGTTGCAATAGAAGGTATTTCCGTTTCGGATGCAAACAAGGTTTCCGGGGTTGCCTGGCTGTTGACCAGATTGCGCACGGCGCGCGATTGACCCTTGAGCGCTTTTTCACCGAAGCGCACCGAGCCGATAGATAACACAGCGTCCGCCAACCTGCGCTTGGAGGAAGGCTGGGCGTAGAAACCCAGTACAGCCGCCAGCACCTGAGCGGCGTCACGTGTGGCTTTGCTGCTGCGCAGCAATTCCAGGTAGGGAACCTGCATGGCGGTGAGCTGTTCGACAATCTCGGCGCCGCGCGCGTTGCGCGGTACCAGAATGGCCAGTGTGCCCTGCGGATTCTCCTCCAACCACTTGCGCGCGCTGTTGGCTACCAGAGCGCTCTCTTTTTCAGGCTGGAGGTTCTCATTATAAATAATGATGTTGTCGGGCGTGTCCGGCGGGTTTGGCTGCGGGTCGCCGGGCGGGGTGGGATGGATGAAAGGCTTGGAAAGCGTATCGCGCAGCTCCAGCACCGGGTGGCTTTCCTGCGACCAGCGGTTGAGATAATTGGCCAGGTCGATGATGGCGGGCGCCGAACGGCCGGAATACTGCAGGTCGCTGGGCACCACGTCCTCGCGTTCCAGGAACTCGCGCAGCAGGCGCGGTTCGGCGGTGGTGAAGGTCTCGAAGATGGCCTGGTTGGGATCGCCCACGCGCACCCAGTTACCATCGTCACCACACAACAAACTGAGTAATTTCTCCTGGATCAGGCTGCTGTCCTGGGCTTCGTCTTCCAGAATAGTCGGCCAACGATGACGCAAGCGTTCCAGATATTCGGGATTGTTACGCAGCACGCGGTAAGCCAGACGGATGAGGTCCTCGAAATCGACCGCGCCACGGTAGCTGAGCGCCTGCTGGTAGGCGGCGTAGAAGCTGTAGCCCATTTCAAGCAAAGGAAATTGCTCGCCGGACTTTTCTTCTTTGTCCAGTTGAGCGCGGATCATCTCCGGCGTGAGTTCGTAGTCCTTGGCCTGCTTGATGAAGCTGGACGCCAGCGAAGCCAGGTTTTCATTCCAGCGCTTGCCCAGACGTTCAGGATCCTGGTTCTCGGCGGTGTTAGCCTGAATGAAATCGGGATGCGTGCGTTTCCAGTTGTCCACTACGATGTTGAGGATATCCGCGGCGGCGCGTTCGTCGATGATGGCGAAGCGGTTATCCAAGCCGGCCATGGCCGGTTCCTCGCGGATGATGTCGTAAGCCAGGCCGTGGAGGGTGCGCACGCGGTAGCCAATGCCGGGCAGCAGGTCGAATTCGCGCAGGAAGCCGGCCACGCGGCTGGAGAAGTTGTCCACGGCCGAGTTGACCAGCGTGACGATCAGGACCTCCTGATCCTCGGCCAGGTCTTCGCTGGCGACCAGGCGCGCCGCCAGGTAGGAAAGCGTGTGGGTCTTGCCCGAACCGGGTACGGCAGCGATGCCCATCTTGCCGGAGCGGTAATTGATGACCTCGTCCTGACCGGGGCGCGGCTTAAACATAATGGTCCTCCCGGGCGACGAAACTGCGCTTGCGCAGGGTCTGGAAAGCCTGCAGCAGCGGACCGCGCTGCTCGGAGCCGCGTTCGTTGACCTGCACCGAGCTGACCACCACCTGGCTGCGGCAGCGGTTTAATAAACCGGCTACCATGCGCTGCAGGTGCTGCTGGTTGGCATCGAAATTCTGGGTGTAGGTCCAGGCTGCGCCCGGCTGCCATTCGCGCCGCAGGATGTAAGGGTTGGTGAGCGGCTGGTTGAGGCGCTCCCACCAGCCTAGGCTGCCCACGTCCAGCCAGAATTGGATGGCCACGGCACGGTTTTCCATCAGGAAGCTATGGGCTGGGGCGATCAGCAGCGCGTCCTCGGGCGGTTCACGGCGGGACATGAATGCCGCCGGCAAAAGCCCGCTTTCCACTACGCGGATGAATTCCAAGCCTGTGGACACCGCGTCCATGCCGAACGTGGTGGTGAGGAACTGGCGGAAAGATTGGACGGAGGTGATCAGTTGGGCGATGCGCTCGGCCGCGTCGAAATCGGCGAACAACCCAAAGCCTTTTTGCGAGAGGCGTTCCCCGAACAGGCGGCTGATGAAGATGTCCAGCGGCAGCGCGTCGATATTTTTATACGCTTCCAGCCATTCGCGTAAAACCTCCAGCTTCTTGCCAAAAGCAAAACTGATGCGTGCCTGCATGGGCGCGTTGGTGAGCGCGTCGAAGGATTTCAGTCCTTCGCTCTGGGCGCGCGGGGAATACAGCGTTTGGACGATCAGATCGGCACGGAGGATATCCAGCCCGGGCAGGGCCAGCATGAGCGCGTCGCGCAGTTCGTAGTGCGAGACGGGCAGCTCCCAGCCCGGATGGGCCAGCTTGGCGAAGGTCAGTACGGCCTTGACGGCCGGCTCTTCCAGATACATACGCGAGGGGCGCGCCGTGCGGTTGGCGATGCCTTGCTCCTCCAAAAGTTGGGTCAGGGAGAATTTGAGAGCATCCGAAAGATAGGGCGCTAAAACCACGATCTCACCGGGCGCGGCCTGGCCGCTCTCGATGGTTTCCTTGATGCGCGCCACTACCGCGGAGAGCATTTCCGGGTAAAAGCGGTAATCCTGCAAGACCAAGGCGGGAGAAAAGTCCGGATTGCTGCGCGGGGATGGTTCGTGGCAGATACAGGCGGTCAGCGCCTGGTTAAGGGCCTGCACCGGCTGGATGGGTTCTTCAACGCTACTGAAATGGATTTGCTGTTGGCACAGATCGGCCAGCGCCTGCGCACTGAAAGGATCGGCCCCCAGAAAGGTACGGTAACCGCCGTCCTCGTCCAGCACCAGCAGGGCGGACTGCGAACGCGGCAGCCAGGCGCCCAGCAGGTCGTGCGCGGCGGGCACGTCTTCTTCCAGGTTGTCGTAGATCAGATGCGGGAAGTAGGTATGGAAATAATCCTGACAAAGCGGCAGCGGCCAAACCTGCCCCAGGAAGGTTTCCATTTGGAGGGAATAATCCAGTAAGTTGTGTTCCAGACAGTATTGGCGGAATTCCAGCGCGCACTCCTGAGTTTGGTCCAGAGCCGGCAGCATGGCCGGGTCGAGGTTCTGGTCGGATTTCAAACGCTGGGCGATTTCCGTCAGCGGGAAGCGCACCACGGCAGCCTTGTTGAGATTGTCGATGATCTGGCTGTACAGGCGATTCTTGTCGATGGTGACCGCACTGAAATAGCCCTTTTCCAACTTGGGGTCGACGACGCGCGACATGACGTATTGGGCGGTTTCCAGCGAAAGGAATTGGGGCGGCAGGTGCGGTGTGCGGAAGCCGGCGGGTGTGCCAACCAACGGCCAGAACATGCCGGTCAGGCGGCGCGCCAGCCCGCCCAGTGTAACGATGGAGGGCAAACTGCCGGCGAAGGTGTGATGGCCCTGCAGGAATTTTTGGTAGGGCAGGCCCAGGCTGCGCTGAGGCACCAGCACCAGGATTTGGTGGCCGGGCACCTGTGCCAGCAAACGCTCCAGGCGTCCGATGGCGGCGGTGGTCTTGCCGCTGCCGGCCGGGCCGGACAGGAAAAGCGAACCCGGCAGGGGGGCTTCGATTATTGCAGTTTGTTGTGCGGTGTAAGTTTTATCGGCCATTGTGTGCAATCTATGACAGCAGAAATTTATTCAAGCGCACTAACCAGCGCGGTTTGCTGCCTATAGATATTTTACTCAATGGGGGTATTCTGAACAGCATCAAAATGGCAAAGATGACCAGGTAAATCAGAGGGATCAGGACATCCCCCTTGGAAGCCAGGTAATAATGCCAAAGGACCAGCGCCATGACGGGATAAACCAGTCGGTGCAGGCGCCGCCAGTTTCCGGCCATGCCGCGCTGGAACTTCTGCACAGAGGTGATGGCCAGGGGAATCAACAAGCCCAGCGCGATCAGGCCGATTTGGATGAAGAATTTCTGGCGAATCTCCGGCACGATCCAGCCCAGGTTGAATTCGAAATCCAACCCGGCGAACACCAGGAAATGCAGGGCGGCGTAGCCGAAGGCGGCCAGACCCAGCGTTTTTCGAATTGGCAGCAGGGCGCTCAATCCGAACATGCTGCGCAGCGGGGTGCAGACCAGCGAGGCCAGCAGCAGGATGACCGCAGTGCGTCCGGTGCGCTGGGTGAGGGTTTCGATCGGGTTGGCGCTCAGGCTGCCGCTGCGCCATTCAAAAAACAGGATAGCCAAAGGAATCAGGCACAGAAAAGCTGTGATGAGCTGTCCGCGGGTTGGTTTCATTATTAGAAATCGATGGAGAGGTCCATGCCGTCGTAAAGATACGCGACTTCTTCCTCGTAGCCGTTGAACAACAGCGTATCGATGCGCCCGCCTTCGCCGATGCGGCGTTCGGTGGCTTGCGACCAGCGCGGGTGGGGCACGTTGGGGTTGACGTTGGCGTAGAAGCCGTACTCGTTTGGCCCGGAAGCCATCCACAGCGAGGTGGGCATTTCCCCCACCAGGTCGATCTTGACGATGCTCTTGATGGACTTGAATCCATATTTCCAGGGCACCACTAAACGCAGCGGGGCGCCGTTCTGCGGGCTGAGGTCGCGGCCGTACAAGCCGGTAGCCATGATGGTTAAATCGTGCATGGCTTCGTCCAGGCGTAGCCCTTCGATGTAGGGGAAGGGGAAGAACGAGTTGCGCTGGCCGGGCATCTGGTCGGGATCGTAGAGGGTTTCGAAGCGTACGAAACGGGCGTCGGAGGTAGGTTCGACGATCTCCAGCAGTTTGTGCAGCGAAAAACCAACCCAGGGAATGACCATGGACCAGGCTTCCACACAGCGCATACGGTAGATGCGCTCCTCCTGGTCGAACAATGATTTGAGTTCGTCGATGCTGAAGGAACGCGCGTTGTTGACGTAGCCGCCGACTTCCACGCTCCAGGGCGAAGTTTTGAAATTCTGCGCCAGGCGGGTAGGCCCGTTCTTGTCCGTCGAGAATTCGTAATAGTTCGTGTAGCCAATGATATCGTCGTAACTGGTCAGGGTGTTACCCAGTTCATCCACACTAGCCCCGGCGGAAGGCAGGGGCAGGCTATCGGTGGGTTGCGCGGTAGGACCAGCCGGACTCTGATTGCCGCAGGCGCTCAAATACAGGGAAACGGCGGCCATGGTCAGGGTGTTCTTAATAAAACGCCGGCGCGAAAGATACAACGCCTCCGGCGTGATCTCTGAAGACTTGATCGGTTTGCTCATGCGAGCATCCTTTCTTTTAATGGCGTATTAATCCAACAGCCAATAAGCAATCTCATCCATATGAATAGTGAAGCCGGGCGTCTGGGTGGAATTGATGAAGAGGCCGAAGTGGCCTTCGGCTGTCAGACTACCGTCATTGATCTCGGTCAGAAACTGGTTGTTGACGTACAGGCGAATGACCGAACCTTTGACCCAGATACCCAGGGTATTGGTCTGGTTTGAACCGCTGTTGATGGCGTTGCTGGAAGGATAGTTCAGCAGCATATTGGAACCGGTTTTATCCCAGCGGCGCAGATCATATTGTCCGCCGCAAGTCAGGGTGTAATAGTACCCGCGCCCATCTTCATAATCCGGCGCACGCACCACCAGGCCATATTGATCGTTGGCAGAGCAATCTTCCACTTCAAAGGTAGCTTCCAAATACGCATCTTTGAAGCTGAGATAGGTCAACCACCAAATGAAGCCGGAAGTGGTGGACTGGTTGATCACGGTCATTTTGCCGTTACCCTGGGAGAAAGTGGTGCTGCCAATTTCCACGGGACCATCATCCAGGCTCCAATTCTTGCCGTTCGAGAGCGTGTCCAGCCAGTCCGGATCGCCTAGGACGCTCTTGGGGTCGTCCGCTGGCGGGGTTTGGGTGGCGGTGGGTTCAGGCGAAGCCTCGGGTGTGGCAGTGGCTTGCTGCGTGTCGGCGGTAGCTTGTAAGGCGGTCTGCGTGAATGCTACGGCAACGCCGGCTGCGATTTCCTGGTCATTGGACGAGGAAGGAAAACTGATGGTACAGGCAACAGTCACCAGTATTAATGCAATCAAGGGAAGCGATTTTTTCATAAGCACCTCGGAGTCATCTAACCTGATTATAGCGGAAATGTCCGCTTGAATTTGGTAAAAGAAATGTATACATTGCTATCATGTATAATGCAATTGCCGATGAATGAACCGGATACTTCACGAATTTTAGCAGTCGATTGGGGCGCCAAACGCATCGGGTTGGCGCTCAGCGACCCGACCCGTACGATTGCCTCACCTTTGATGGTGCTGGCGCACACTTCGCGGGCAGAAGACGCGGCGGCTATTCTGAAGATAGCAACCGAAAAGGACGCAAGTTTGATATTGGTGGGTGTGACCTATGAGGACGACCATCAACTGACCCCGGCCGGGCGCAGCGCACAGCGCCTGGTGGAAGCCATGCAAGAGCAGCATACAATTGAAGTACGCACTTATGATGAATCCTACAGCACCCAAACCGCACGCGAGTCGCGCCTGTTGATCGGGCTGCCGAAAAGTAAACGTAAAGGGCATTTCGATGCCATTGCTGCGGTGGTTTTCCTGCAGCGCTATCTGGATGAGAGAGCATGAATAATCGAAAAGACGACCATTTAAAGTTGATTTTCTGGATATTGTTGGGACTCCTGATTGTTTATGGGACGATTTATCTGGCCAGCGTATTGGTGCCCAGACAAGCCGAAAAGGACTTCGGCAGAGCCGATCCGGGGCTGGAATATATCCAGCGCTTTATCTATTCCGCGCGTTTGGAATTGCATAAAGACGATTTATTGCAGGCGAAAGACACACAGGGAGAAGAAATCATCTTCAATATCCCTTATGGCCAATCCGCCAGCCAGATCGCGACTTCCCTGGCTCATCAAGGGTTGATTCGTTCGGCGGAGAGCTTCATCAATTTGTTGGTGTATGCCGGAATGGATCAGAAGATCCAGGCGGGTATTTACCGCCTCAGCCCGGCCATGAACGGTTTTACCATTGCCAATCACATCGTGGACAGCAACCCGGAAGACGTAGCTTTCAGTTTCCTGGCGGGCTGGCGCGCGGAAGAGATTGCGGCGCTGCTGCCATTTTCCGGTTTGGAGGTCAGTGAAGCCGAGTTTCTCAGCGCGGTGCAGCACCCATCGGATGAAGCATTAGGGTATGAGAGTCTGGAGGGTTATCTTTACCCGGACGAATATCAACTGCTGCGCAGCGCTCATGCGGTCGATTTAATCAAGGCTTTCGTGGGCCATTTCTACAACCAACTGCCGCAAGGGTATGAGGACTTGCTGGCAGCCAAGGGGCTGACACTGAAAGAAGCCGTCATCCTGGCTTCACTGGTGCAGAAGGAAATGGTGGTAGATAGCGAAGGGCCGCAGATTGCAGGCGTGTTCCTCAACCGCCTGGCGGCCGGTATGCCGTTGCAGAGCGACCCGACTGTGCAGTATGCGCTGGGTTATGATGAAGGCAGCGGAAGCTGGTGGAAGAACCCGCTCAGCGCAGCTGATTTAGCGGTGGACTCGCCTTATAACACCTACATCCACGCTGGGCTGCCGCCCGCGCCCATTTGCAACCCGAGTTTGACCGCCCTGATGGCGGTGCTGAACGCCTCCGACAGCCCATACTTGTACTTCCGGGCGGCCTGCGATGGCTCGGCAATGCATGTCTTTTCGGAGACTTACGAAGAACATTTGTCCGCGGCCTGCGAGTGAGCGATTTTTATTATCCACAGATGAACACAGATAAATACAAAACCTTTACAAAATTTATGCACACAGATGGATAATAAGACTTGAAGTGACACGGTTGGCATTCATGTGATTCAATCCCATAACCATGCAGTCCAACAGATATTAATTTCCAGTAATTCCTCGATAACCTCATTCTCTCGGAATGATACTTGCCCGGGGGAGTGTCATCCTGAGCCCAGCGAAGCTGGGCGTGAGGATCTCGGCCAGATTGCGTCAATACCAGAAAGCCGAGATTCCTCTCTCGTGCCCCTTCGGGGCATTCGCTCGGAATGACACTAGACAAGTGTCTATAACGTGCCATGAGCCAAGAACAATCGTGCATGAAAATAATCCATCTGAGTGAATCATTCTTTTATTTTTTTTATCCGTGTTCATCTGTGGTTAATTAAAAAACGCGCAGGGTTGCTGCGCGTTTTGCTTTGTGCAGTAAGTCTTGAAACTAGAAGCGTTTCTCGATCTCGCTCCAGTCAACCACGTTCCAGAAATTCTCAACGAATTCCGCACGGCGGTTCTGGTACTTGAGATAGTACGCGTGCTCCCAGACGTCGATGCCCAACAGGGGGGTCAGGCCGGATGAAACCGGGGAATCCTGGTTGGGCGTGGTGGCCAGCACCAGCTTGCCAGATTTATCCTTGGCTAACCAGCCCCAGCCGCTGCCGAACAATCCAACCGAGGTGGCGCTCATTTTTTCCTTGAAGGCGTCGAAGCTACCGAAAGCTGCGTCGATAGCCTTGGCCAACGCGCCGCCGGGGGCACCGCCGGCATTGGGTTTGAACTGCGTCCACCACAGGTTGTGATGGAAGTAACCGCCGCCGTTATTGCGGACAGCCGTGCGCACGTCTTCGGGTACCTTGGAGAGGTCGCTCAAAATAACGGCGATGTCCTTGTCATAGAACTCGGGATACTTCTCGAGGGCCGCGTTCAGCTTGGCTGTGTAACCGGCATGGTGTTTATCATGATGAACTTCCATGGTCTTTGCATCCATGTATGGTTCAAGCGCATTATAATCGTAAGGTAATTCAGGTAATTTGAAAGCCATTTTATTTCTCCTGTATTTATATTAGATCGATAAATTTATTCTATAGGTCGGCTGAACCACTGTCAATGAAAAATAGCAAACTCTATCAATACGTTAATAAAAACGCGGCTGCGTTCGGATTGTTCATTGCAATACTGTCTGTTTCTACAGCTGCCATCTTCATCCGTCTGGCCCAGCAAAATTTGCCCTCGCTGGTGATTGCCACTAACCGCCTGGTACTGGCGATGTTATTCCTGGCGCCCTTTTCCATCCCCAAGGTCCTCAAAGAAAAACACCTGATCACAAAAGGCGATTATTCTCTATTGATCCTGTCGGGTGTGCTGCTGGGATTTCACTTTGCCAGTTGGGTGACTTCACTGGAATACACCAACGTAGTCTCATCCACTGTGCTGGTGACCACTTCGCCGGTGTGGGTCACGCTGTTCTCACCATTGGTATTGAAGGAAAGGCTGCCAAAAACCTTCACCATCGGGCTGATTATTGCGGTGGCGGGTATCCTGATTGTATCTTTCAGCAACGCCTGCGCTTTCAGTGTGGGCGGGCTGCAATGCAGCCTGGAGGGGAATATGCTGGGGCAGGAGGCGTTGAAAGGTAATTTTCTGGCGCTGGTGGGCGCCTGGTGCGCCAGCGCTTATATGATGTGCGGGCGCAAAGTGCGGGGGCACCTATCCAACCAAAGCTACAGCTTTATCGTATACACGATAGCAGCTTTGACTTTATTAACCATCTCATTATCCAGCCATCAACCGCTGCTGCAAGTTCACGGAACCGACTGGATTTGGCTGGTGATGCTGGCGTTGATTCCGCAGATTGTAGGACACTCGCTACTGAATTGGGCGCTGGGCAAACTGCCCGCGGCGTACGTGTCGCTTTCGTTGTTGGGTGAACCGCCCGGTTCGGCTTTATTGGCTTACATATTCTTAAGTGAAAAACCGACCCTGCTGCAAATAATCGGGTCGGTTGTCATCATCTATGGGATATTCCGGGCAAACAAGCCGCAGCGCAGGCAAGTGGAAGCGGAAGTAGAAATTACCCCTTAAAATACTTGCCGGCTTGCCAGTCCTGACCGGCAGAGACACGATTGTAGGTGATATTGAGCTCTTTGAGCCAGGCGGTCAGCTCAGTTCTAATCGCGTCCGGTTTCATACGCCAGCGCCAGTTGCCCGCGGTGGTGGCCGGCAGGTTCATGCGCGTGTTGCCGCCTAAATCCAAAAAATCCTGCATGGGCGCAATGGCGAAAACAGCCACAGACGCCCAAATAGCGCGTAGCATGGCGCGGGTGATCTTGCTCTCCGGCGGATAGCCCAGATAGCTCATGCAGAAGCGTTGCTCGTGCTTGGGGGCGTGCGCGAACCAGGATCGGGTTGTGTCGTTATCGTGGGTGCCGGTATAAGCCACGCATTCGGCCGGGTATGTATGCGGCAGGAATTCGTGGTCGGCATTTTCCCAGAAAGCGAATTGAAGCAGGCGCATACCGGGTAAATGATAGCGTTCTCGTAATTCGACCACATCCGGCGTAATGACGCCCAGATCTTCGGCGATAAAAGGCAGCTCCCCCAATTCTTTTTCAATAGCGTCAAAGAGGCTCTTGCCGGGCCCGTCCACCCAATCGCCCACTTCGGCAGTCTTGGACCAGGCTGGAATTTTGTAATAACCGGCAAACCCGCGGAAGTGATCCAGGCGGATGATATCAACCGTTTTGAGGGTGGCAGCCACGCGCTGAATCCACCACTGGTAGCCTTCTTTTTTATGTTCCTCCCATTCATACAAAGGGTTGCCCCACAACTGTCCGGTCTTGGAAAAGAAGTCCGGCGGGACACCGGCCACGAAAGTCGGCCGGCGGTCAGCATCCAGCATGAACAGATGCGGGTTGGCCCATACGTCGGCGCTGTCAAAGCCCATGAAGATGGGAATGTCGCCGACGATGCGCACGCCGAGCTGGTTGGCGTAGGCTTTGAGGGCAGTCCACTGGCGGAAGAACAAGAACTGGAAGAAAGCCTGCGTTTCCACTTCGCTGTTATGTTCTTCTTCGAAGTTCAGCAGAGCCTGGGGATCGCGCAGGCGGTAGGCATCAGGCCAGTCGCTCCAACTAACCATATTGAAGCGCTCACGCAGTGCCATGAACATCGAAAAGTCTTCCAGCCAAAAGGCGTTGTCCGTTTTAAATTGTTCAAATTCCTGCGTCAGGGCTGATTTCGTATCGGCTTTGTAATTGGCGTAAGCCTGTTCAAGGCGCACTCGCTTCCAGCGTCGCACGCGGTTGAAAGCTATCGAGGAAACCGGAAAGCGCGGGCAGTCGGCCAGATCTTTGGCTTTGATCAGCTTTTCGCGTTTGAGTTCGTCCAGGTCAATGAAAAGCGGGTTGCCGGCGAATGCGGACAGACCCTGGTAGGGAGAATCCCCGTAACCGGTGGGCGTCAGCGGGAGGACCTGCCAAAGGGCGGTACCAGTCTTGTTGAGAAAATCAACCCATTGATAGGCTTCTTTCCCCAAGCCGCCGATGCCATATTTTCCCGGCAGACTGCTGATGTGCATCAAAATTCCACTGGAACGTTCAAATTTCATATCTCCCTGCCTTTCGGTTTCAATTACCTGTATCTTACTATGTTAATAATTCCTGATATAGCTGCAGGTATCGTTCAGCTGAATTTTCCCAGGAAAAATCCTGAGCCATGGCGCGCAATTGGAACCGTCGCCACTGGCCCTGATCGTTGTAAGCTTGCAGCGCTTTACGCAGCGCAGCACCGAAAGCTTCCGGGCTGGCTTCCTCGAAAAGGTAACCGGTACGGGTTTCGTCGGATACATCGTCAATAGTATCGCGCAGACCACCCACGGAACGCGCAACCGGGATGCAGCCGTAGCGCATGGCAATCATTTGCGAAAGCCCGCAGGGTTCGTAACGCGAGGGCATCAGGAAAATATCTCCGCCGGCATAGAGCTGGTGGGACAATGCAGCGTTAAATTCAAGGAAAGCGCGCAGGCGATCAGGGTAACGGGTTTGCAGTCCGAGCAGTGTTTTTTCATAATTTGGATCGCCGGTGCCCAGCACGATCATATTCCAGTCCAGATCGGTGAGCTGCGGGATGGCCGCAATGAGCAGGTCGGTGCCTTTTTGGATGTCCAGGCGCGTCACTGCTACCAGCAGAGGGCGTTTGTCCTGCGGGTCAAAACCTGCCAGCTCCAACAGAGCAGATTTGTTGGCCTTTCTGCTTTCCAAATCTTCCGCGCTGAAGTTGCGCGTCAGGGATGTGTCCTGCAAGGGATTCCACAGATGTGTATCAATACCGTTTAATATCCCGCTGGTGCGGTATTCGTTTTGGCGGAAGAAATCCTTAAGGCCGTTGCCGAATTCCTCTTCTTTGAGCTCTTCTGCGTAAGTGGGCGAAACGGCCGTAATGTGATCGGCGGACTGCAAGCCTAAAATCAATGGGAAATGCAGCGACCAGGAAGGCAGGCTGTCGGTGGGCGGCAGGGGCGGAATGCCGAATTCATCCAGCACTTCACCGGTACCGGCGCCCATAAAGGGCAGGTTGTGGATGACCAGCAGCGAGCGGGTACGGCTGAAAAAGGGTTGTTGGCACAAAGTATGCTGTAAATAGTAAACCGATACGGCCGTGTGCCAGTCGTTGGCGTGGATGATATCCGGCTGCCAATCCAGCAGGCGGGTCAATTCCAAGGAGGCCAGTGAGAAGAAGATATACTTGCGGGCATCCTGCAGGGGTGAAGCACTGTACACGCTGGAAAAACCGCCGGCACGGCCGGCGCGGCGGATGAAATAGTACGGCAGGCCGTTGTGCGTATGCATGAAAACCGAACCTTTGGCGCTGCCTTTTTTCTTTGGCACTTTAAGGTCGGTAACTTTTATGAATTTGGATTGATCGACATTGATAGCTTGATGAAAAGGCAGTCCAACACGGATATCCAGGGACTGCCCGGATTTATTCGCAGCGGCAGCCAGGGCGGCCGGTAGTGAACCGGCGTAATCACCCAGGCCGCCGACTTTATAAAAAGGATCGGCTTCCGAAGCCAGAAATAAAACCTTAAGCGGATTATCTCGACTGGCTGTCATGGGCCTAATGAGCTTCTACAATTTCGATGTAGTCCTTGACAATTTTCTTGCCCTGGGCTGCACCCAGCAATTGAATCAAGTCGGCAATGAGCAGTGATTTCTCTTCGGCGTCCTTCTCGCTCCATGTGCGGGCTTTGACTTCCAGGAAGAAACCCAGCGCGGGTTTTTTAATCTCATCTACGTTGATGAAGAATTCCTCACCCTTATATTCCACCAGGTAGCGCAAGCGATCCTTTTCAACTTCTGTTTCGGATACAGGCTTGAAGTACTCACGGTAGAAGCGCAGGCTTTGGTCGGCAGGGGCGATGAAGCGGCTGCGGGAAAGCATGACTTCCTGCGGGAAATGATGTTCACGCGTGGCGCCGATCAGAGTCAGGCGCGAGCGTACCTGAGAAATGGAGCCGTTCTTCTCAATGAAGTGGTCCTCGCGGAAGCGCAAACGCCCTTCGTCTTTATCCTCAAAGTACAGGTAGGTATCGTATTCATGATAGTGGCGGGACCGTATGATATTAAGGGTGCCGCTGTTCAGATTTTCAAGGATAGGAGACGGATCTTCGATGGCAACCTTGGTCTGAACCTCAAATGACTCTTCCTGGCTGGCGCCGCCAATGGCGATCAATTTGGAAAGGATGGATTTCTCGCGTTTGACGATGAATTTATCGATTTTCGCAGCGACAACCTGGCTCTCCTTGATGAGTGCTTCTTCATCGATACCGGGGATGACATGGTCGATCATGATCCACTTGCCATTGACCAGCATGTCGGTCACGTCGGTGGCTTTTCCGGCATAGACAATCTGGGAATAGACGCCATTCTCATCGTGGCGGAAGGCCGGACTGTTGTGGATGGTCGCCAGATTGAACAGGATCAAGTCAGCGCGTTTACCGACTTCCAGCGAACCGGTCAAGTGATCGACGTGCATGGCTTCCGCGCCCATGCGGGTAGCCATCACCAATGTCTGCACGGCGGGAACGGCCGTGGGGTCGCCGCTGGAGCCTTTGGCCAGGAAAGTGGCCAGGCGCATTTCTTCGAAGAAGTCCAGGTCGTTGTTGGAGGCAGTGCCGTCCGTGCCGATGCCAACCTTCAACCCCAGGTCGAGCATGCTCTTGACCGGGGCAATGCCGGAAGCCAGTTTCATGTTAGAGGAAGGATTATGGGCGACACCCACTTTGGCGTGCTGCAGGGTGCGGATTTCGCCGTCGTCGATATGCACGCAGTGGGCGGCGATAGTCTTGGCTTCGAATACGCCCTGTTTTTTGGTGTACGGCACCACCGGCATGCCGTTTTCCTTGCGCATGTTTTCCACTTCTTCTTTGGTTTCAGCGATGTGGATATGCAGCGGAATATCGTATTCCAATGCCAATTCGGTACAGGCCTTGAGGATCTCGGGCGGGCAGGTGTAGGGCGCGTGCGGCGCGACCGAGGGAATGATCAGGGGATGGTCCTTGAATTCCTCGGCGAAATGGCGCATCTTTTCGAGAGCTTCCTCATAAGAGCGCGCGTCGGGCGTGGGGAATTTCATGACCGATTGTGAACAGACCGCGCGCAGGCCGATATCGGCAATGGTGTGCGCGATGGTATCTTCGAAGTAGTACATGTCATTCATGCAGGTGATGCCGGTGCGGATGGATTCGGCCACGCCGATCTTGGTGCCCAGGGCCACAAACTCCGGCGAGACAAACTCGCGCTCGACCGGCATCATGTAGCCCAACAGCCAAACGTCCAGACGCAGATCGTCTGCCAGACCGCGCAGCATGGTCATGGGAATGTGGGTGTGCGTGTTGATCAAGCCGGGCATGAGTACCTGGCCGCCGCAATCTTTGACCTCCTCCGCGCCATAAGCTGCCAGAATATCCTTTTCAAAACCGACCGCCGCGATGGAGTCGCCTTTGACCGCCAGCGCACCGGGGGTGTACTGGTGCAGGTCCTTGTCCATGGTCAGGACGATGGCATTCTTAAGGATCAGATCTACTTTTTGCATATGTCACCTTTCGTTTGAATGATTGTTTCCCGTAACGTACCGAGCAGGTAATTCTTCAATCCCAACGGTATGAGGGCCGGGTGCCCGCCAAAGCTGCGCTGAGAGGGGTAATTGACACCATCCATATGGACGAGGACATCCACAACTTTGGGCTGGCTGGCGTCCGGACAGGTAATTGACACGTAATTGTGTTCCTTTTTATCATTGTACAATGTTTCCAAAGTGGGCGCAGGGACGCCGTGGCCGGAAATGAACTTCAGGGAGGTAAATATAGGCAGATTGATAATTTCGCCCGCGACTTCCTCTAAACCCTGATCGATAAACAGGTCGAAAGCCAGGCTGTGTTGGCTGAGCAGTGCTGCGACCACATCATCCAAGGTTTCGCCATCGCTGCCGTAGATCTTGATGCCTAACAGGCGGCGCACTTTGGCCTCAACCGGTTGGATCAGGCGTTGGGCCAGTTCCGCGCTGGCGGCCTTGGCGGTGATGCGCACATCCACCTGCCCGGGGTGCGCGGCCAGGCCAACGGTCGGGTTGCTGAACGCTTCCAGGTCAGCCACCAGCTCGTCCACGTTGGATTCACCCATGCCGGCGGTGTGCAGCGTGCGCGAAAGGGTGATGCCGGCCAGGTCGTAGCGGCTTTGCAGCAACGGCAGGACGTAATCGAGCAGCAGGGTTTTCATTTCGGAGGGCACGCCCGGCAGGCTGATGACGATCTTGCCGTCTTTTTCGTAGGCAAAAGCCGGGGCAGTGCCGACCGGATTTTCAATGGCCAGCGCGCCTTGGGGCAGGTATGCCTGGCGTTTGTTGTTCTCGGAGGGCTGGCGGTTATAGCCGCGGAAGCGCGCGATGATCTGCTCCCATAGTTCGGGATGATATTCGATTTCGACGCCAAAAGCGGTCGCGACAGCCTGACGGGTGGGGTCGTCCACGGTAGGCCCTAGGCCGCCAGTGGTGATGATGATGTCGGCGGATTGCAGGGCGTTCTGAATTTCGCGCGCGATGCGGGCCTGGTTGTCGCCGATGATGGCGGTCTTGAAGATGTCGACGCCGTGTTGGTTGAGGGTACGGGCGATGAAGGCGGTGTTGGTGTCCTGGGTTACGCCCAGCAGGAGTTCGGTCCCGATAGCGATGATTTGTGCACTTGGCATAGGTATTTTTCTCTTTGAAATGGTGTTTTTCAAGTTTAGCAGGGAATTTTTAAATGTCAAATTTCGACGTATGAATTAACCACAGATAAACACAAATAAAGAAAAGACTGATTTATATGCTTGATGCACACAGATGAATGATTGGGTGGAGATTTGTAGGGCGTGTTTCTACCTGTACTCATGCGTTTGGAGCAAACGCGCCATAGAATACGGCTGCTTATGAAAGCCGACCTACGGGAAAAGAGGAAATCCCGGAAAGTTGTTGACCTGTAAAAATCTCTGTGATAAAATGCGCCATCATGATTTTAATCGAACAGTTTTGCCAATTGCATCATCATCATTTCGACAATTGCCGGCCACCTTCCCGGGTAAAACTGCTTTAACGAGATTGTAAATCAGAAATTACCGAGTTTGTAAACAAGCGCTCCCCGGAAAGGGGGGCGCTTTTATTTTATCTGGAGAAATTTATGGACAAACAAAACCGCAAAATCAGAATCGCATTACCCAGTAAAGGCAGGCTGGCTGAAGGCAGTCACCAGCTATTGGCAGACGTGGGCCTGCCGGTCTTCAACCCCAACCCACGCCAGTACATCGCCTGGATCCAACTGCTGCCGGGGCTGGAAGTAATCTTCCAACGGCCGGGCGATATTGTCATCAGCGTGCGCGACGGCAGCGTGGACTTTGGCATCACCGGGCGGGATATCTACCTGGAGAAGAAGGGCGAAAACGGACAAATCCTGGAATTACACAACCAACTGGGTTTTGGCAAGTGCTCCCTGAACGTGATTGTCCCGGATGAGCTGAATGAGATCAACCAGGTAGCGGATTTGCAGGCCTACCAACAGGCGCTTGGGCGGCCTTTGAAGGTGGCCACTAAATTCCCCAATTTGGCCAGACAATTTTTCACGCAGGAAACAAACATACCCATTGAGGTGATTCAGGCGGAAGGCGCCCTGGAAATCGCGCCCACTATTGGATATGCCGACCTGATTGTGGATTTAATTTCGACCGGCACCACATTGCGCGACAACCACCTGAAGAGGCTGACGGACGGTAAACTGTTTGACGCGCAGGCCTGCCTGATCGCCAATCGTGAAAGGCTGAAAACCAATCCTGAGACCCTGAAAATCGCCACACAGATGTTGGAAATGATCGGCGCGCATTTGCGCGGGCGGCAGAACCTGGCCATCTTTGCCAACGTGCGTGCCAACAGCCCGGAAGAAATCTCCGAACGCATCCGGGACAAGCCGGTCATCCGCGGGCTGCAGGGGCCGACTATCTCAAGGATCCTGTCGCAGAACGGCGAGAATTTTTATGCCCTGCACATCATCGTGCGCAAGGAAGAGCTGCATAAGACGATTGGCGAGCTGCGCAAGATTGGAGGAAGCGGCGTGGTGGTCGCGCCGGTCAATTATATTTTTGAAGAAGAACCGCAAGAAATAACCGACATGATGAAAGCATTGGAGAGTGAGAAATGAAAATCTTTTCCGTAGAAGAAGCCAAGAAAACTATTTTGAATCGCAAAGCCCTGAACCGCATCGATTATTCGCCATTAACCATACAGCGCACCGAAGCTTACTTCGGCAAGGGCGTCACACCGCCGCAGGCGGTGGAAATCATCCTCAATTCGATCGAGGCTGAAGGCGACGCGGCCTTGATCAAGTGGTCAAAACTACTGGACCGTTTTGAGGGCGATAGCATCCTGGTGCCGCAGGAAAAACTCAAAGAAGCCTGGAACAACCTGCCTGTGGAGATCCAGAAAGTCTTGCAGCAGGCGGCCGACCGCATTCGCGCTTTTCACGAGAAGCAGCCTATCCAAAGCTGGATCTCGGAGGACATGGGCGGCATGCTGGGGCAGCGCTTCACGGCCATCGAACGCGTGGGCGCATACGTGCCGGGCGGGACGGCGCCGCTGCCATCTTCGCTGCTGATGAGTGTCATTCCGGCCAAGGTGGCGGGTGTAAAGGAAATCTATGTGGCGACTCCGCCTGAGGTTGATCCATCCATTTTAGCCGCGGGGTACCTGTGCGGTGTGGACGCGCTCTACCAGGTGGGCGGGGCACAAGCTATTGCCGCCCTGGCATTCGGCACCGAAACCGTACAGCGCGTGGATAAGATCGTAGGCGCCGGCAACCTGTTTGTTACGCTGGCGAAAATGCAGTTGTTCGGCACGGTGGGGCTGGATGGCATTTACGGGCCGACCGAAACGGTGGTGATTGCCGACAGCAGCGCCAACCCGGCTTGGGTAGCGGCAGACTTGCTGGCGCAGGCCGAGCACGACGTGCAGGCCACGGCCATCCTGTTGACGCCGGATATGGACCTGGCGCGCGAAGTGCAAAAAGAGGTCAAAGAGCAGACCGCAAAATTGAGCCGCGCGGACATCATAGAGGTTTCCATCGATAACGCCGGCGGTATCGTACTGGTGGATTCCATTGACCAGGCCGCCCAATTGGGCAGCGACTTTGCCACCGAGCACTTGTGCCTGTCGGTGCAGGACCCTGAAGCGCTAATGGACAAGATCAACAATGCCGGCGGTTTCTTCCTGGGCGACCATTCGTTTGAGGTATTGGGCGATTACGTGGCCGGCCCCAGTCATGTCATGCCGACGGGCGGCAGCGCGCGCTTCAACTCGCCCTTGAACGTGCTGGATTTCGTCAAGCTTTCCAGCGTAGTGGGCTTGGAAGATAGCAGCGCGCAGGAACTGGGAATGATCGCGGCCGAGCTGGCTGACCTGGAAGGGCTGACCGCGCACGCGGCTGCGGCACGCGCCAGAGCGGTGCAAAAATGAGCCGTGCACAGGAATTTCTGCGCCCAATGGTGCGCGAGATGCCGGGTTATGAACCCATCCTGTCCGTAGAACGCATGACGGCCGAATATGGAATGGCGCCGGAGGAACTGATCAAGCTGGACGCCAATGAGAATCCCTACGGCGCGTTGCCGGAAGTGCGCGAGGCGTTGGGCAGACTGGCTGCACCGCAAATCTATCCCGATCCGGAATGCAGCGCGCTGCGCCAACGGTTGGCGTGGTACCACGGTGTGGAAGAAGAACGCATCGTGGTGGGCGCCGGGCTGGATGAGGTCATTGATCTGATCATGCGCGCCTGCATCGACCCGGGCGACGCCATCCTCAACTGCCCGCCAACCTTCAGTATGTATGCCTTCGATGGAGGTATGCGCGGCGCACGCATCATTAATGTTGCGCGCAAGGCTGATTTCTCTCTGGACATGGACGGCATTAGAAAAGCCGTCGAAACGGAACAACCCAGGCTGCTGATCCTGCCCAACCCCAACAACCCGGACGGCGGCGTCCTCAGTACAAATGAATTTCAGCAGTTGGCTGAGCTACCGCTGCTGCTGGTGATGGACGAGGCCTACATCCAGTTCTACGGTGAAGAGCATTCGGTGATGGATGAGGTTGCGAAGCGTGACAATTTGGTGGTGCTGCGCACCTTCAGCAAATGGGCCGGGCTGGCCGGGCTTCGTATCGGCTATGGCGTCTTTCCGGTTGAAATCGCGGCGGCGCTGATGAAAATCAAGCAGCCTTATAACGTCTCGGTAGCGGCTCAAGTGGCCGCAACCGTCACCATGGACAACATCGGCAAGACCAAAGCGGTGATTGCCCGCATCCGTGAACAGCGCGAGGTTTTGTGTGCAGGCCTTGCGCAGATCGAATGGCTGGAAGCGCTTCCCTCGCAAGCCAATTTTGTATTGTGCCGCGTGAAGGGCAAAAAGGCCAGACAGGTAACGGAGGAACTGCGCAAGCAGGGCATACTGGTGCGCTGTTTCGACCAGCCCGGATTGTCCAACGCGCTGCGCATCAGCGTGGGTACGGCTGAACAAATGCAGCGGCTTTTAACAGCTTTGAAAGAATTGAGGTGAGTTATGCGGACTGCAAGCGTTGAACGCAAGACTAACGAAACAGATATCACCCTGAAATTGAACCTGGATGGCAAGGGCATCGCAAAAATCGAGACCGGGGCGGGCTTTTTTAACCACATGCTGACCCAGATCGCGGTGCACGGCTTGTACGACCTGGAAGTCAGGGCCAAAGGCGACCTGGAAATAGACGCACACCACCTGGTGGAGGACTGCGGCCTGGTGCTGGGCACGGCTTTCCGGCAAGCGCTGGGCGACAAAGCCGGCATTGTGCGCATAGCCACTGAAATGGTGCCCATGGATGAATCCCTGGGGCAGGTGGTGGTGGACTTCTCCGGGCGGCCATACGCAGTGGTGCAAACAGCCTGGACGGCTCCCATGGTAGCGAACTTGCCGGTCAGCTTGCTGGAGCACTTTTTCGAGACCTTCGCGATGGCGGCCGGTTGCAACCTGCATGTGCGCGTGCTGTATGGGCGCGACAATCACCACATGGCCGAAGCGCTCTTTAAAGCGTTGGCGCGCGCCACAGCCCAGGCTGTGCAAATCGACCCGCGCCGCGGCGGCGCCATACCCAGTTCCAAAGGCATGCTGGCATGATCGCGGTGGTCAACTACGGGCTGGGCAACCTGCATTCCGTGCAGAAAGCCGTGGCCTTTGTGGGCGGCGATCCGCAGGTGACAGATGACCCGCAAGTCATCCTGAACGCGGACAAGATCATCCTGCCCGGAGTGGGCGCCTTCGCCGATGGCATGCGCGAGCTGGATGCCAGGGGACTGACCGGCGTCATAAAGGAGGCTGCCCTGCGCAGCATTCCGCTGTTGGGCATCTGCCTGGGTATGCAGCTGCTGTTTGACGAGAGCGAAGAAAAAGGAACCCACGCCGGGCTGGAATTGGTCCCCGGGTGCGTGGTGTTCTTCCGACAGAAGGAAATCAAAGTGCCGCAGATTGGCTGGAACCAGGTAGTGCCGGCCAAGGAATCCCCGTTGACACAGGGCATTCAGAAAGGCGCTTATTTTTACTTCAACCATGGTTATTACTGCTGCCCGCAGGATGAAGCGGATGTGCTGCTGACCACCGATTACGGACTGCGTTACGCTTCCGCTGTGCAGCGCGGCAATGTGTTCGGGGTGCAGTTTCACCCGGAGAAGAGCCAGAAGTGCGGGCTGCAGTTACTCAAAAACTTTGTGGAGATGGGCAATGGGTGATTTTACAGTTTATCCGGCCATCGACCTGCGCAACGGGCAGGTGGTGCGTCTGCGCCAGGGCCGCGCGGATCAACAACAGACCTACAGCGGCGACCCGGTCGAAGTTGGCCGGGAATGGGTGCGGCAGGGCGCCCAATGGCTGCACGTTGTCAACCTGGATGGCGCCTTTGGTGAGAACACACCGGAAAATGGAAAGGCCATCCGGGATATTTTGGCGGCATTGTACGGCAAGGTACAAATCCAATTCGGCGGCGGCATCCGCGCCATCAGACAAATACGTGATTTGCTGGCGATGGGCGTTTCACGCGTGGTGCTGGGTACGGCTGTTTTAGAGAATCCGGAATTCGCTGCCAAAGCGTTGGAAGCGTATCCGGCCGATTTGCTGGCTTTCGGGCTGGACGCGCGCGGGGATGAATTGATGATCCGCGGTTGGCAGACGGCCAGCGGGAAGCGCACCGGTGAACTGGCGCAGGAATTGGCCGGCTTGGGCGCGAAAACGCTGATCTACACCAACATATTGAAGGACGGCATGCAAAGCGGCGTGGACTGGAGCGCGGCGCAAAAACTGGCAAAGGAAAGCGGGCTGCGCGTGATTGCTTCCGGCGGGACGGCGGCCCTGTCCGATATCAGCGCTGTACGCCAGGCCGGACTGGCGGGAGTGATTGTTGGGAAGGCTTTATATGAAGGCAGCTTTAGTTTGAAGGAGGCATTGAATGTTCGCTAAACGCATTGTGCCCTGCATGGACGTCAAAGAAGGACGCATCGTGAAGGGCATCAATTTTGTCAATCTGCGCGACGCCGGCGACCCGGTGGAGCAGGCCAAACTCTACGACCAAATGGGCGCAGATGAGCTGGTGTTCCTGGACATATCGGCTACGGTGGAGGGCCGCAAGACCATGCTGGCGGTGGTACGAGCTATTGCCGAGCAGGTTTTCCTGCCGTTGACCGTGGGCGGCGGCATTCGCGAGGTGGAGGATATCCGCAACTCGCTGCTGGCCGGGGCCGACAAGGTCAGTATTAACTCCGCCGCGGTGCGCAACCCCAGACTGTTGACCGAAGGCGCGCGGCGTTTCGGCGATCAGTGCATGGTGCTGGCCATCGACGCCAAACGGCGTCCCAACGGCGGTTGGGAAGTGTATGTAGACGGCGGGCGCACACCCACCGGTATGGACGCGCTGGACTGGGCGCGCGCGGGTGTGTGGGCCGGAGCGGGTGAAATCCTATTGACCAGCATGGACCGCGACGGCACGCGCGACGGCTTTGACCTGGAATTAACTCAGACCATTGCCGCAGCCGTATCGGTGCCGGTGATCGCCAGCGGCGGGGCGGGCAAGCAGGCGGATTTCCTGAATCTATTCCGTGAGACACAGGCTGAAGCTGCTTTGGCTGCGACTTTATTTCACGACAGGATTCTGGAAATCGGCGGATTGAAGGATTACCTGTCCAAGGAAGGCATCCCGATGCGCTTGATGGCGAGCATGGCATAAGATGAAGGCCTTGAAATACGATGCCAACGGGCTGTTGACCGGCGTAGCGCAGGACGCGGACAGCGGGCAGGTGCTGATGGTAGCCATGATGAACGCGGAAGCGGTGGCGGCCACGCTGCAAACCGGTAAAGCGCATTTTTGGTCGCGCAGCCGGAAGAAGCTGTGGATGAAGGGTGAGACTTCCGGCAATATTCTGGACGTGCAGGCTGTCAAAGTGGATTGTGATGGAGACGCCCTGCTGTTATTAGTAAAAACGCGCGGGCCGGCCTGCCATACCGGCAACGTGAGCTGCTTTTATACGGATTTGGATGAGGATTATGTTAAACCGATTGTATGAAATTATTGAGGATCGCAAGCAAAACCCGGCCGAAGGGTCATATACCAACCGGCTATTAAATGAAGGCTACGAACGCGTGGCACAAAAGGTAGGCGAGGAGGCGGTCGAAGTGGTGATCGCCGGGGCGCTGCAGGGGCGCGAACGAACCATCTCGGAATCCGCCGATCTCATTTATCACCTGTTTGTATTGCTGGTGCAGCAGGATATCCGCCTGGAAGAGGTGGAAGCCGAATTGGAAAGACGGCATACTAAAGCCGGCCGTTCATGAACTTATTAATCTTCGATATGGACGGCGTGCTGCTGGAGCCGCTGGGTTATCATCACGCGCTGCAGGAAACCGTGCGCCTGGCAGGGGAAGCCTGCGGATTCAGTGATGTAAGGCTGAACGCAGCGCAGATCGCGCGTTTTGAGGCGTTGGGCATCAGCAGTGAATGGCATTCCAGCGCGCTGTGCATGGCCTGGATGGCCCTGCAAAAGGAATTCGCACCGGATAGCCAGTCGCCGGACTGGGAGCGCCTGGCGGCGGTCTTTCAACGCCAACCGCAGGCCGATTCGCCCATCCGGCGCGGCGCGGCGGCTTTAGTGCAGGTAGGCCAAGAACAGGGTGTAAGTGCCGAGCATGCAACCACTTTGATGAGGGAGTGCGAATCCCTTCAGACTTCGCCGACCTTCAACTGGTTCCAGGAATTGGTGTTGGGCAGCGCGGCTTTTGAACGCATTTACGGGAAAGCCGGGCAATTGAACACGGACAGCTACCTGGAAAAGTACGATCGCAAGCTGCTGGAACCGGCGTGGGCTGGACGGGTCGCAGACTGGGCGCGCCAACCCGGATGCGGCGCGGGCATCATGACCAGCCGGCCTTCGGATGGGCCGCAGGGATATGCCCAGGAGCCGGATGGGGGGCTGGGCGCCGAACTGGTCGGGTTGGGTGAATTGCCTTTAATTGGCAACGGTGAGATGCGCTGGCTGGCCGAGAAGCTGGGCGTGACCGTGGCGGAGGTAAAGAAGCCGGCCGCCATGCACGCATTGGCGGCGCTACTGGCTGCCGGCGGCTGGCCGTTGGAGCGTAGCCTGGATTATCTGGCGGGTGGATTTCCTCACATGCGACGGGAAGACTTAGCCTGGCTGGACGGCAGTACGGTTATAGTGGTGGAAGATACCATCAGCGGCCTGCTGGCCATGCGCGCGGCCGGGGCGCTGCTGGAAGAGATTGATGTGCGGGTCAGGGTGCGTAATGTGGGCGTGGCAACCGATGCGGCCAAGGTCGCGGCGTTGGAGGGCATGGGCGCGCAAGTATTTGTGGACGTGAATTGTGCGTTGGATTGCATTTTAGCCACAGATGGACACAGATAAAAAAAAGCCTTTTTTTGGATGATTCACACAGATAAAAGAATTTACATAGACTCCTTCTACTCACTTAGGTCGGGTTTCAACCTATACTCCATTCTTTGGGAGTATACCCAACAGGAAAATCCCTGGATAATTCAGATAATGCTGATTTACTGGCCGAGATCCTTCAGTCGCTTCCCTTCGCTGCGCTCAGGACAAGCGCTCCTTCAGGATGACAGGCAAGTTAGTAGGTGTAGGTCAGGCGTTCTCGCCTAACGTTCCGTTATTCCTCCTTTGCCATAATATAATGAAAGGTACTTATGACTGAGAACAAAACCCTCACACACAACCAACGTCTGGGACGTTGGGGCGAAGAAGCCGCGCGACAATATTTACTTGCACAGGGGTTGGAAATCGTGAACTCCAATGTGCGCACCGCTTACGGCGAGATCGATGTGCTGGCGCGCCAGGGTGAAGTGTTAGTTTTCTGTGAGGTCAAGACACGCCGCACACGCACCTTCGGCCATCCCGAGGTGGCGGTGACGCCTAAAAAACAGGAGCACATGCGCAACGCCGCGCTGGACTACCTGCAAACGCATAACCTGCTGGATAGTCCCTGGCGCATCGACGTGCTGGCGATCGAAAAAGACTCCCAGGATATCAAAAATCCCGTGAAAGTGACCTGGTTCCAAAATGCGTTATCCGGTTGAAAAGCCCGTCGTACTGCTGGTCGGGCCTACCGCGGTGGGCAAGACCGCTCTGTCGTTGGAGCTGGCCGGCCAATTGAATGCCGAGATCATTTCAGCGGATTCGCGCCTGTTTTACCGCGGCATGGACATCGGCACGGCCAAGCCCAGCCTGGCCGAACGAGGAGACATACCTCATCACCTGATTGATGTGGCCGACCCGGACGAGACCTGGAGTCTGGCGCTCTTTCAGCGCGAGGCTAAAGCTATCATTGCGGATATCCAATCGCGCGGCAAGTTACCGCTGGTGGTGGGCGGCACCGGCCAATACGTGCGCGCTATCACCGAGGGCTGGCAGGTGCCGGCCCAGCAGCCGGACGCCGGCATGCGCGCCGCGCTGGAGAGCTGGGCGGAGGAGATCGGCGGCGAAGCGCTGCATCAGCGCCTGGCGCTGCTGGACCCGAATGCCGCGGCAGCCATTGATTGGCGCAACCAGCGCCGCACCGTACGCGCGCTGGAGGTGATCTTCAACACCGGCCGGTGTTTCTCCGCACAGCGTATCAAAGGCAGCCTGCCATATCAATACAAGCTGATCGGCCTGAAACGCGACCGCCCCGAATTATATGAAAGGGTGGACATGCGCATAGAGAAAATGCTGGCAGACGGCTTCGAGGCAGAAGTGCGCGGGTTGTTGGAAAAAGGTTACTCGGCGGATGCACCGGCGCTGTCAGCCATCGGCTACCGCGAGATGATTGAGTACGTGCAGGGGAAGATTAGCCTGGAAGAAGCGGTCATGCTGATCAAGCGCCGTACGCGCTTGTTCGTGCGGCGCCAGGCCAACTGGTTCAAGGAGAGTGATCCGCGCATCCGCTGGTTCGACGCGGCGCAGGATAACCATAAAGCCATTATCGATTTCATTATGAGCGGGGAAGGTTGGCAGAACGCGGAGGGGAAATAAAAAGATGTTTGGCGGGCTATGAGGTGCCCTCTGAGGTGGTGTTCATCGACAAGCTGCCGCGCACGGGGGTGGGGAAGGTGTTAAGGCGGGAGTTGGTAAACATTATTAGTGAAAGCCAGTAATAATAGAATTGGATTGTATAATTTAAATTGTTTATTTTCAGGTAAAGATATTGTATGTAGAGAAATAATTTGTAAATATTACAGAAAACGGGAACTGATTAGGGAGAATTTTAAGATGAGGTTATTTTCCTTTCAAATAAGAAATTTTAGGTCAATAGTTGATACTGGTGAGTGTAAACTTTCAGAAGTTGATAATATTGTTGTCTTAGCAGGCCAAAACGAATCAGGAAAAACAGCAATTCTTGAAGCTCTAGACTATTTTAGAAATGGACCGAGCGAAAAATTTTTAAAATTTCAAATGAGAATTGGGAGTGCGTTTACAGAGGTGATATGTAAATTTACTCTGGAAAATAATGATGCGAAGTTGCTTGGAAAATCAGAAAATGAATATAAAGATATTGTGGATAAATTAATTGGATTAAAAATTAGCTTTATCAGAAGATACGAAAAAAATCCCACAACATCAATTACAGCTACAGAAGAAACAAATGAAATAATAAATAATGTTTTACAGGAAGAATTTGAATTTTTGTGTGATGAAAATGGAGATAAAAAACCAGTTGAAAGGCAGGAACAAGAATCTAATCTATCAGAAGAAGATAGTTCATTAAAACTAGAAAAATTAAGAAACCAAATAATTGAAAATATTATTAAATTAATTCCTGCCTTTAGCTTGTATTCTGATTTCTCTGATTTACTTCCATCTGAGATATCAGTAACAAATTTAAATAATAACAATGCTGTTAAGGACTTTCAGAAGGTATTTTCTGTTGATTTATTAGAATTGTCGAAAATTTCTGACCCTCGAAATAGGAGTATAAGGATCAGAGAAGTAGAAGAAGTAGCTTCTGATGATTTCAACAGATCTTGGTCTCAAACAATTTCATCATTAAAAAAAGAAGAAAAAAAATATTCCTATTCTCTAGAAATTGAGAATGGAGAACCCAAGAAAATCATTTTTATGATAGTTGGAAATGATGGAAACCCCCTTTATCTTGAACAGAAGAGTCTTGGTTTTAGATGGTTCAGTGCTTTTCACTTAAGATTAAGAGCATTAATGGAAGAAGAAAAGCAAGAAGAAAAAAATGGATTTATTCTCCTGATTGATGAACCGGCTCAAAATTTACATGAAATTGCACAGAAGGATGTAAAAAGAATTTTAGAAGAAACATCCAAAACTGGAATACAAATTATTTATTCAACCCATAATCCCAATTTAATAGGCATTGAAAATAATGAATTAACAAGAATTAGATTGATTTCTAATGAAGAAAAAACAGGTACGAAAATAGAAAATATCACTCAGTATATTTCAAGAAAAAATAGAGGAAACATGGAAACTCTATCTCCTATAAGAGTTGCTATGGGTCTAATCAATATTCATTCTATTTTTGATAGCAATCAATATAATATTGTAGTCGAAGGGATAACAGATCATTATTATCTTTCTGCTTTTAGAGAAATGTTACAAAAGGATGAACGACTAAAATTTATTCCAGCTTGTGGAGTTGAAAATGTTGTTCACCTCGTAAGTGTTTTACTTGGTTGGGGATGCAATTACAAGGCAGTTTTTGATGATGATCCTCAACAAGGCCGAAAAGTCTATAACGACTTGAAGAAATATTTCTATGAAGAAAATGATCAAATTGCTCATAAAAACATTTATAAAATAAAAAATGCAAATGGAATTGAAGATGTATTTTCTAAAGAGGATTTTAAAAAACTTGTTATTTTAAGAGATAGAAAAAATAGTGAAAAACAAAAAGAAAATTCGATAATCGTGAAAGAATCTGGAAAAGAAATGTATGCAAGACTCTTTTTAGAAAAAGTCGAAAAAGGTGAAATAACAAGGGATTCTTTTTCAGATGAAACTATTGAGAAAGTCGAAGAAATATTTTCATGGTTATATAGTGAGTTCCTTGTTGATTAATTTATTGAATTCTGAAAAAATAATATATTTTCGATCGCATAATAATCAAAGTCTATCAGATAGACCTTCTTTTATTAATAAAAAAAATTTTTTTTAAAATACCAGGAATAGAGTCAAGTTAAATGGAACAAAATAAAATATCTTCAGAACATATTATTAACTTTCTAAAGAACATCTTAATCGCCCGCATCGCCACAATCGACGCTGAAGATCACCCGCATGTGGTGCCGGTGTGGTACGGTTGGGACGGTGAGAGCCTATGGATGAGCGCTTTCCGCAGCACGCAGAAGGTGCGCAACATCCAGCACAACCCGATGATCTCAGTGGTGATCGATACGACCACGGACCACGTGGATAACCAAGCCGTGGTGCTGGAGGGCAAGGCGGAGCTGGTGGAAGGGCCGCGCGAGTTCATGCGTAAACAGATCACCTGGATATACACGCGCTACCTGGGGGAGGAGGGCGTGCTGAAAGAAGAGCCACAATCGTGGATAGAAGATGACGAAAACTTGTTGATCAAGTTAACACCGGAAAAAGTAATGAGCTGGGGGTTATAAAGACGGTGTACTTGCCAATGGATTACCTGAGGCAATCCATTGGTAAGCATCTCCGCCCACTTCTCCTGAAGTGGGCTTCGAGTTTGAATATTAAGAGATCCTGAGTATTAGACTAATGAGGGAGCGCGAGAATTTCACGCTCCCTTGTATATTTCCCTAAGCTTTGTTTATTTCATCAGATCGAACCAACGCTGGATGACCAGCTCGGCCGGTTTACTGCGTACAGTGGAAGAATCCTGGAAGCAATATTCCGCCGGGAAGGTGGGCGTGATCCAGTAGCCCCAGGTGAGCATACCGCCGAACCAGGGTTCGTCCGCGGTGGCGCTGAGGAAGGCTTCGTACATATCCGCCTGGGCTAACCAGTCTTGTCCGACGTCCGCCGGGCAGGAGGCCATGGGTTCAAACCAGGCTTGCTGGGCGGCGTGGTCACGGCTCTGGAACGGATTGAGGAACACCAGCGGTTTGCCGAACTTCTCGTACAGGGCATCGAACTGTGTGCGGTTATCGTCCTCGAAGCTGGCGGTCAATTCGTCCAAAGTGGGATGGTCCGCGTCGGAGATGCCGCTGTAGTAATAGATGATCAGGAAGTCCAGATCGCCCAGCCAGGGCATCTGGGTCCAGTCCGAGTATTGATTGGTAAAGAGAGCCTGGGTCAGTTGGCCGTGATAAACCTGGCGCACGTCCGTGATCAGTTTCTGCCAGCGGGCAGCATTTTCTGGGACCATGGCACCGATCAACTGTTTGCCCAACGCCAGCGCTTCAACGTTGTTCGCTTCTGCTATCTGGGCGGCGTGGTTCATGAAGATACCGAACTGCTCGAACCAGCGGTCCCAATACGCCTGTACTTCGGGATCATCCGGATTTTGCTGCAGCTTATCGCCCATTTCTGTCAACGTAGCCTGACCTTCTGACCACTTTTTCGCGTCGTAAGCCATCCACTCATCGATGGATTGGTCAGCACCGGCCTGCTTGCGCTCTTCCGGCGTAATAATGTATTCCAATTCTGTCAGCAGCAGATAATTCAAGCCGCGTTCGTGTGCCATTTGGATCATTTTTCCCAAAACTTCTTCGTCCGCGGCGGAGGAATCTACAGTTGACTCCGCAATGATCTCCGGTGCTGAGGGGTCGGTATAAGCCCAGTAGTAATCATAGGCAAACCACTGCGCGCCGCCTTTTTGCATGGTATCCATGGTGGAAGCGATCGAGCCGGTGCGGGTAATCATGGGGATATAATCACCCCCGTCCATGATGGTGTGGCCAATCATGACATCTGGCAGTGAAAGGGTGCCGCTTGTGGTCCAGTTGGCGGCCACACGCAGCGGCTCCCCGGTGAAGGTTTGCCGGATCTCGCCGGTGGTCAGGTCACCGCTATTGATCGTGAAGGCCAGTTCATCGCCGGTGGTGGCGGTCAACCCCTCCAGCGTGTAATAATAAGCGCTCTGCGCTTGCAGGGGATAAGTCTGTCCCTGGTAATCCAGAACCACTTCCGAAGTGGTTAGCGGCAGGGTGACCTGGAAGGATAAGGGCGCCTCCTGACCGGCCGGTATCGCTGTGGGGATCTGCTGGAAATAGGTCGGGTCGCCTTGTGGAACGGCTGCCCCCACAATTTCTCCCAGGTTGGCATTGTCAGTCAAGAAATCTTCGACCATGCCTTGGATGTTCTGCCCGGAAGCGCCTGTGCCGCACCAGGGCGGCATGGGCCAGGGTCCCTGCGGAGGGCAGAGATGCAGGGCGGCCATTGCGATCAGAATCACGATCAAAAGTCCAATACCCAGAAGCAGGATAATCAGGCACCCTCTCGGTTTTGATTTCTTATGGGGAGTTGATGGATTCGGAGCTGACATATTTCTCCTTAAATTAAAAAAATGGTGGGATGTGATACTAAATGAGATTATATATAAATTAATAACGTATTACAACAATGTAATATAAATAGCTTACGGGCTCCCGTCTTTGGAAATTGGGAGGGTGTATTTTCGTAGGGCGCATTTCTAAATACGCATTGGAACATGATCAGGGTGCGATATCCATCTAGATGATATGAAATGTCAGTCATACCCAAAGGGTACAGGTGAATGACTAACCTACGGTTTATACCGGGCAGGGCGCATTTCCATATGCGCCAACTGAAAAATGTGCCCTGAGCACCTGCCCAGAGCTAAGCGTGGGGTGTCGAAGGGCACGATGGTGATTAAAAAGCGCAATTATTAAATTAGCAGGAATTCTTCCAGGAAGTGCGCCGGGCCTTCTTCTTCGGGGGAGGCGACCAGCAGGTCGGCGGCGTCCAGGCAGGCGGGGGTGGCGTCACCCACGGCCACACCCATCCCGGCAACGCACAGCATTTCCACATCGTTGTTGTAATCCCCAAAGGCAATGACTTGGCGCAATGTAATGCCCAGCGTTTCAGCCAACTGTGACAGGCCTTTGGCTTTGGTGACGTGTTTGGGCTGCACTTCCAGCAGGACCGGGCTGGTGCGCAGGGTTACCGCGCGGCCGTCCAAGGCTTCCTTCAACAGCGGTTCGGTTTCGAACAGGTGCTGCTCATCGAAGGGGTCGGGAATGACGCACTTGGAGGCGTTGCCTAACTGGTCCGTAAAGGCTTCCCAACTGCCGACTTCGTATAGTCCATCATTCAATAATGACCCATAGGTAGGGCGGATATTTTCGGTCATCTTTTCAATGTACATCTTATCTTTGACATACAACACCAGATCACGCCCTTCCTGGCGGGCGATGCGAATGGCGGCTTGCACCACTTCCAGGGGCAGGCAGGTCAGGGCGGAGACGCGGCCGTGGCGGTCCTGCAGAACGCTGCCGTTGGACATAATCAGCGGGATATCGATCTCAAGTTCGTCGGCGTAAGCTTTGACACCCGGCAGGATGCGCCCGGTGGCCAGGGTGGTAAGAATGCCTTTGGCACGCAGGCGGGTGAGGATGGTCTTGGTGAAAGGGGATATCTTGTGGTCTGCGCCGACCAGGGTGCCGTCAATATCGAAGGCCAGCAATTTGATTGTGGTGGGGTCGAGGTTAGGTGTCATTGTCATGGAATAGATTTTACCCGTTTTAATAACTACAGATAACCACAGATTAACACAGATAAAAAGAAAAACCTTATAAGTTTAATAAACACAGATATTGTGAAACGTCTGAGAATTGGCATATAAAGAATTACGCTCTGTTTATGTTATTTAGGCCGAGGACCTTTCCCTGAGGGGAATGTTCCGCGATCCTCGCTTTTCTCGTCAGGTTAATACTAACTGTGAATTAGGTGGTTTTCACATCCCGCTGCACAATATATCAGAAATGGAAATTTATATATAATAGGGGTTCAGGAGAATGGATATGAAAACGATATTGGTTCTCTCACCACATTTAGATGACGCAGTGCTTTCGCTGGGGGGTACGATGGCGGAAATGGCCCATATTGGCAGGAACGTAGTGGTTTATAACCTGTTTTGCGCACCCTACCACGGGCCGCTCTCGCCGGCGGCACAGCGCCTGCATGAAGGCTGGGGCGACCCGGAGGACATCACCGGACTGCGTTTGCAGGAAGACCGCCAGGCGTTGGAAGTCATCGGCGCCCAGCAGATTATCGGTGACGCGCGCGATCTGATCTACCGGCAAAGCGTGCAAGGCGACTGGCTTTATACCCACATGGAAGATATCCAGGGAGATCGCAATCCCGAGGACAATGCTTTGGTGAGTGCGTATTTTTCCAAACTAGCCGGTATGTTTACCAAAGAAAAGTTCGAGATATATGTCCCTTTGGGTATTGGCGGACATATCGATCACATACTGGCTTTTGATATGGGTGTATTGCTGCATGAGGCAGCTTACACTGTCAAATTTTATGAAGATTTGCCCTATGCCCTGCGGGAGGATTATCTTTCCGCCCGGATGAATACCGTGAAAAACATGCGGAGCAGTATCGAGCTATTTCCCCTGGAAATGCTGGATCGCAAGATTGAGGCGCTGCATTTCTACCAATCGCAGATCGATTCGCTGTTCGAAAACGAGGAAAACATGCGCGATTGGATGCAACGGCAGGCACTGCACATGAGCGGGCGCGAGGATATGGGCGGCGAGAAAGTCTGGATGCTGGAATAACCGAAATAGCCTGAAGTGAGTAAGAAAAGACCCGCTTGCTAGAGCGGGTCTTTTTAAGTTTCTTAGTTGGCCATCTTCGGAATGCCCTGATTTTTCTTGATGGGCGCGGGGAAGATCTTGTCGAACTCATCTTTTGAAAGGGTTTCTACTTCCAACAGACGGTTGGCAACCTCATCCAATTTGCTGCGGTACTTGGTGAGGATTTCCTTGGCGCTCTTATAGGCACTGGTGACTAATTTCTGAACTTCACTGTCGATTGTCTCAGCCACAGCTTCAGAATAATCGCGCTGTTCGCTGATTTCGCGTCCGAGGAAGACCAGTTCGTCTTTTTGGCCATAAACCATGGGGCCGAGTTCCGGGCTCATACCCAGACGGGTAACCATCTTGCGCGCCAGCTTGGTGACATTTTCAATGTCATTGGAAGCACCGGAGGTGATGTCATTGAAGACAATTTCCTCAGAGGCACGACCGCCCAGCAGGCCGATCATTTCAGCCATCATTTTGTTTTTGGACATCAACGTGCGGTCGTCTTCCGGCAGTGAAATGGTGTAACCGGCGGCCATACCGCGCGAAATGATGGAGATTTTCTGTACCATATCGGCTTCCGGCAGGGCAGCGATGACAATGGCGTGCCCGGCTTCGTGATAGGCGATGATGCGTTTCTCATCTTCGTTGATCAGACGGCTCTTGCGTTCCGGGCCGGCAATGACGCGTTCAATGGCTTCTTCGAATTCAGACTGACCTATCTGCTTTTTATTGCGGCGGGCAGCTAAAATTGCGGCTTCGTTCACCAGGTTTTCCAAATCCGCGCCGACAAAACCGGGTGTGGATTTCGCTAAAACCGTCAGGTCAACTTCCGGAGCCAGCGGTTTGCCTTTGATGTGAACATTCAGAATGGCCTGGCGGCCGCGCATATCCGGGCGATCCAGCACCACGCGGCGGTCGAAACGGCCGGGGCGCAGTAAAGCGGGGTCGAGGATGTCAGGGCGGTTGGTAGCGGCCATGATAATCACGTTGGTATCGGTGTCAAAACCGTCCATCTCGACCAGCATCTGGTTGAGGGTTTGTTCGCGTTCGTCGTGCGAGCCGCCCAAACCGGCGCCACGATGGCGGCCGACGGCATCAATTTCATCGATGAAGATGATGCAGGGGGAGTGCTTCTTAGCCTGATCGAACAGGTCGCGCACGCGGCTGGCACCGACGCCCACAAACATTTCCACGAATTCCGAACCGGAAATCGAGAAGAAAGGCACACCGGCTTCACCGGACACGGCCTTGGCCAGCAAGGTTTTACCGCCTCCGGGAGGGCCAACCAGCAAGACACCTTTGGGGATGCGCGCGCCGAGAGAGATGAACTTCTGCGGTTCACGCAGGAATTCAACCACTTCCTGTAATTCTTCCTTGGCTTCGTCCACACCGGCTACATCAGAAAAAGTAACTTTGGGCTGATCACCGGAGAACATGCGTGCGCGTGATTTCCCAAAGGAAATGGCGGCGTTGTTGCTGCCCTGTGCCTGGCGGAAGATAAAGAAGAAAGCCGCTCCCACCAAAATGAAGGGCAAAATATATCCCAGGAAGGAAATTATCGCGCCCCATTCGCTGGGCTGCTTGACCTCGATGGAAATATTGGAATGGTTCAGGGCATCCGCGGTGACACCGTAATTGAGCAGTTGTTCAACCAGCGTCGCTCCGGATTCCTTGATGGCAATATTTTCTGAGCCGTCTTTCAGGGTTACAACCAGGCTATTTTCATCTTCGACAATCTTGGAAACATTCCCGCTGGTGATCTGGGATGCCAATTCGTTGATAGAAATGACCGTCTGGCTGCTATCCTGGTTAATATTCATAAAAATCATCGCAACCAAAGCGATGAGAATTAGAAAATAGACAAAATTCGTTTGTCCACTTGGTTTCACGTATTCCTCCAAAAAAATTCTATATGTGCCTCAGAATTATACCAATCAATCGAACTTGACGACTTGCAATATCTTTTTATAGATATTTCTAATATGGGCTGTTGAAATGCTCAAAGGTTGAAATCTTATTGATCGTATAATTACAACGATAAAAATAATTATTCGGGGTGAAATTTATGGCAACCATACAATACGGTATTTTTAAAAACACAATTCCATACGCAAAACAAGGTACCGGGAAGAAAGTAATGCTATTCTTCATAGGCGGCCCGGGAAACGGCATTCCGCGCGGCCTTGGCTTTTCAATCATGGTGTCAGGGTTGACCCCTTTGCTAAAAGAATACACAATTTTCGCTGTTTCCCGCAAATCTGGTTTAGCTGACGGCTATACCTTGCGCATGATGTCGGATGATTATGCCGAATTGATCAAACAGGAATTCAATGGTCATGTTGACCTGGTCGTTGGAATTTCCTATGGGGGTGTTATCGCCCAATACTTTGCCGCAGATCACGCTGACCTTTGCGACAATTTAGTTATTGCTATGGCGACTCATAAGATTAATGAAAATGGGCTCAAAATTGACCAGACCTATGCGGAATTGGCCAGCCAGGGAAAAGACCGGGAAGCGGGCGTTGCGATCACCAGAGCACTTTATCCGGCAGGGATCATGCGCGGGATAATGTCGGCTTTGATGTGGGCCGTAGCTCCTTCTTTTCTTGGCAAGAAGAGCCAGACTTACAGCCGGGATGTGATCATTGAGGTAAAGGCCGAAGCGATTCCAACACCGGTGGATTTGCTAAGCCGCATCAAGACACCCGTTTTGATGCTTAACGGAGAAAATGACCTTTATTTTGAGACAGGATCTGCGCAAGAAATGGCTAGTATTATTCAAAATGCCACATCGATCGTTTATCCGGGTAAAGGGCATGAGATTTCCAGCGAAAAGCGCTTTGGAGAAGACATCCTGGAATTTGTCGCGCAGAATACCTAATTGAAGTGATAAATAGAAGTTGAAATCAGAAAAATAAAACTGTTGCCTTGAAAAACTCAGCAACAGTTCATATATGTAAAAACCCGCTATGGAAGCGGGTTTTTGATTTTACTCTTGAACGCGGGTAACGTAGTCCCCTGTTTCGGTATTCACCCGGATGACATCGCCTTCTTCGACGAAATTGGGCGTGCTGACCTCAGCGCCGGTTTCAACCACTACCTTCTTGGTTACACCTGTGGCAGTGTCGCCGCGCACGGCATTTTCGGCTTTTACGACCAACAGATCCACATTCATGGGCAGTTCAACATCCAAAGGCTCGTTTTCGTATAAAGTCAGTTTGACTTCTACGCCTTCTTTCAGGAAGATGGCCGGGTCGCCGATGACACTGCGCTGGATGGCCGGCTGTTCAAAGGTTTGCATGTCCATAAAGTAGAAGAGATCGCCATCGGCGTACAGGAACTGCACGTTGTGGAAATCCAAGCGGACATCCTGTACGCGCTCGCCCGAACCGAAAGTTTTTTCGATGGTGGCGCCGGTGCGCAGGTTGCGCGCTTTGATGCGGATGGTTGCCGAGCCGCGTCCGGGCTTGTTGTGATGGTAGTCAAGCACTTTGAAGAGCTGGTTATCCAGTTCGAAAGTAACACCTTTTCTTAATTCATTAACATCAATCATATAAGTTTTCCTCTAATGTAAATTAACGGATGTATTATAGTATAGACGCACGATAACAGGCAAGGAAAAGGCGGAGGGTCTTCCTCCGCCTGCATTTATTAACCAAACGAATGTTAAGCTTTTTGAAGCACAATTCAACAGCCCGTGCAAGGTTCCGGGCAGGTGCTCAGTACACTGAGCCCATCGATGTGCGCTTTAAATACCTAGCCTAATTTGGGCTGGATAATGCCGTAAGTACCATCACGACGTTTGTAGAGTACATTGATGGAACTGGTTTGGGCATTATAGAAGATAAAGAAATCCTCGTGTCCCAGCAGGTTCATCTGCTCGATAGCTTCCATTTCATCCATAGGCGCCAGGGTAAAGGTTTTCCGGCGAGCTATCAAAGGCTGAACATCTTCCACCTCTTCTTCCTCCATCATAATATCCTCTGCCATGGATGAAGTTGGGCGGTTGCTGTATTTTTTTCCTTTATAGCGCTCAATCTGCCGTTCAATTTTATCGATGACCATGTCGATGGCCGGTTTGATCTCAATGGCGCGTTCCTCCGCCCGTAATATGAAGCCGCGCCCGCGCAGGGTGATTTGCGCTACAAAGCGGCAATCCGCTTCGCGGGTGGTTTTCACATAAGCCAGGTCGATGCGGGTTTCATCAATTTGATCGAGGTAGCGTTCCAGACGGGGGATCTTTTTATCTATATACTCCTTAAGATTATCGGTAAGGTCCATATTCTTTACAAAAATATCAACTTTGTCGTTCATTACTTACCTCCGTAAAAATTGGATTTGAGATAGGGTGGTGATCGGTACGAGCAACGGTGAAACAAAAAATCTTTTCAGCCTCTGCTGCATGCAGGGCTTTGGCGCAAGCGTTTAGAGTGGCGCCGGTTGTGGCGATGTCATCAATCAGTAGAACAGCTTTCCCCCGGCAAAAGGCGGGGTCAGCAGTGAATGCGTTCACCATGTTCTGCCTACGTTCATCGGCATTCAGGCCGACCTGGGAGTGTGTTTCGCGGACGCGGATGAGCAGCTCATTGGAATAGGGGATTTTCAGCTTTGCCGCAACTTTTTCAGCAATCAACGCGGATTGGTTGTAGCCGCGCTCGTGCTGCCGCCGGCGGCCGAGGGGGACTGCGGTTATCCAATCAACCTTCGGCTCCCAGGTTGAAATAGCACTGGTAATGGGTTTAACCAGGTATGGAATCAGGCCAAGTTTGCGTTCGAATTTAATACCGGTAACCATACTGCGGACGGCTCCTTCATACAATGCCCAGGATTTTAATTGGTCATAAGTGGGAGGATCGGTTTGACAATTCGGGCAGAGCGATCCTCGCTCAATTAATTTTCCGCAGGTAACACAGGTAAGTTGACCGGATAGCAGTCTTATGGATTCCCAACAAGCGGGGCAAATCTCCTCTCCGATTTGACCGCAGCCGCAGCAGAAAGGCGGGAAGACCCAATCAAGCACTCTCCATAATAATCCCCTTGTTTCTATGGATGTATTTATGCTTGATTTCGCTAAAAGCATTTCCCGTACCCTTTCTTTTGGAACGTGAGAAGTGCCTGAAAATATTTGTTATACGTTTTGCAGTGATTCCTGTATAAAATTATTAATCGCCGGGCCGAATAACTTGGCGACAATCATGACGAATAAAATAACAATCACGACAATTAGAAAATATTCAATGAATCCCTGACCTGCTTTATATTGGTGGGGAGGCTGCATTGAAATTACTCCTTTCATCGTTTTTTCCAGTATATATCAAACCCGAAAGGATATGCAACTATTTCGATATTTTTACGTAAATCTTACATAGGAACAATCAATTTATGACAAGATTGATTGTGTTTGAAAAGATTTTCGCTATAATCTTAATATACGAAAAAGAGGATTTGGAGGATAAATATGAACGACATCTTGCAGCGAGTGACCGGCGAGCATGATTTCTTTAAGAATATTCTTGAGAAAATTCCCGGATTTAAAGGGTACGTTGAGCGGGAGGACCGCCGGGCGGCCGACAAATTAGTCCGCGAAAATGTAGCGGATGAATTTGAACGGTTGTGGGGCCGCATCTCCGCGCTGCAGCGCGAGGTCATTTCGAATGGTGAACTGGATAAAATCGATGATTTGGAATCCGCTTCATTGAAACTGCGCCAGTTTATCGATCGGGTTCGCACGGCTTCCTATGGGTATGCCGGTTTCTTTGACGCTGTAAAAGTGAACACGGAAGAACTGGACCAGATTTACCAATATGACGCGCAGCTGCTCGAGTTGGGCACCCAGGTTTCCAACGCAATTGATAACGTGGAAGCTTCTTTTGGCACCGACGGACTGCCGGCTGCCATCCGCCACCTGGTGAGCGTGGCGCAGGAAAGCGTGGACGCCTATAACAGCCGTGATCAAATTATCGTCAATATGTCCGCGGATACAGCCGCGTAATTCCCAAAAATATTATCAGGAGAAATAAAATGGCAAGGATTTTTGATGTTGTTGAATACGCAAATGAGATGCAGGATGAGCTGGTGCACCGCTTCCCGGAGCAAGGGATCGCTGATCTGCGCATCGGTTCACAGGTCATCGTGCGTGAATCGCAAAAAGCTGTCTTTTTCAGGGACGGCAAAGCGTTGGATGTATTTGGCCCCGGCCGGCACACAATCGCTACCGCGAATATTCCCCTGCTGATTGATTTTGTTGGGAAGGCTTTTAACAATCGGACGCCTTTTACGGCCGAAGTTTATTACGTCTCCGTGAAGGATTTCGCGGATCGCAAATGGGGCACCCCGCAACCGATCATCGTACGCAATCCGGGCATGGGCTTGGGCGTGGCGCTGCTGCAGGGTTTCGGTACCTACAGCTACCAAATCAAAGACGCGCAACAGTTTGTCACCCAGTTGGTGGGCGCCAAAGGCGCTTATACCACCGATGAAATCGAGAACCGCCTGCGCATCATGCTGCTCTCCAAACTGCAGGACCTGTTGGGAGAGACCACCGGAACGAAATCCGTTTTGGACTTGATCGGTTTGACGGAAGAATTAGGCGCGGGTGTGCGTGCCAAGGCACAGGATGATTTTGCTGCCATCGGTTTGCTGCTGAAATCCTTCTATATCGGCAACCTGAAGCCTTCCGACAAATCCGCAGAAGAATTGCGCTCGATGGGTATGCTGGATATGGCAACCTACACCCAACTGCAGGCAGCCGACGCCTTACGCGACGCTGCTCAGAACCCCAGCGGCGGAGCCGGTCTGACAGCCGGAATTGGCGCTGGTATGGGCCTGGGCAATGTGATTTCGGAATCGCTGAAAAATGTTTCCGGCGGCAACAGCGGGGCAGCTAATGGCGGAGCAGCCATGAACGGTATGCCGGATGTGATGACCCCCGGCGACGCGGCCAAGATTTTGCAGGTCTCCGAAGAGGACATTTTGGCAGCCATCAACGATAAATCACTGAAAGCCAAGAAGATCGGCAACGCTTACCGCATCAGCAAGGAATCGCTGGAAGAATTCCTGCGCGGATAATCATAACCAGATGTATACAAGCCCGATGACATTCATCGGGCTTTTTTTATGTACGGGCTGTTATAATTCACATTGGTTACAATAAACACTCATGCGAATACAAGAATACCAGTCCAAACGCATTTTCTCCCATTATGGGATTCCCATACCCAAGGGCAGAGTGGCAATCAACGCCATAATCGCCGACCATATTTACGAAGAGTTGAAACCGGATGTTGTCATCAAGGCGCAGGTACTGACCAGCGGCCGGGGCAAAGCAGGCGGTATTCGGCTGGCGAAATCGGCCGAGCAGGTGGAGCAAATCACCAACGATATTCTCGGCCTTACTATCAAGGGTATGCCGGTAAAAAAAATTCTGGTTGAGGAAGCTGTAAAAATCGATCAGGAATACTTTATTGCCATTATCACGGACAAGGATGCAGGCATGCCGGCGTTGATGGCATCCAAATACGGCGGAATGGACATTGAAGACGCCGTCCGTGAAAATTCCTCCGCAATATACACGTTACCGATCGATCCACTGGCAGGGCTGCTCGAATTTCAGGTTCGCAGCGCAGCATTGGCCGTGGAATTACCCAAACAGCTATGGAATGACTTTGCCGATATTGTCCTGGCTTTGTGGAAACTGTATGAGGAAAACGACGCAGACTCGGTTGAAATCAATCCACTGGTGATTTCCGAGGGAGATAAATTAATCGCGCTGGATGCCAAGGTAAACATCGACGATAACGCGATTTATCGCCATCCGGAATTAACAGAATATTTTGATCTTGAAGAAGAAGACCGTATGGAATACCAGGCTAAGAAATATGGTCTCTCTTATGTGAAGTTGGATGGTGATATCGGCTGTATGGTGAATGGAGCAGGGTTGGCCATGGCAACGCTGGATTTATTAAGCGACCAGGGCGGCAAACCCGCCAATTTCCTGGATATCGGCGGGGGGGCTAACTCCGAAAAAGTATCATCTGGATTAAAAATTCTGATGCAGGATGAGCGCGTCAAAGTCATCCTGATCAATATTTTCGGCGGTATTACTCGCTGCGATGAGGTTGCCAAAGGGCTGCTTTCTGTTTTCAATAATACAACCATTGAGCTGCCGGTTGTGATTCGCCTGGCGGGTACGAATGCCGTTGAAGGGCTGGAAATGCTCAAGAACAGCGGGTTGATCGTAGTTGAAAATATCGGTGAAGCAGCGCGCATCAGCGTTCAGCTTTCCACAGGGAGCAAGAAATGAGCATCCTGGTAAGAAGCGATATATCGGTACTGGTGCAGGGCATCACCGGGAAAGAAGGCCATTTCCACGCCCAAAAAATGATCAGCTATGGCACACGCATTGTGGCAGGCGTAACGCCCGGCAAGGGCGGCGATTGGGTGATGGACGGGAAAATCCCGGTTTTCGATTCGGTAAAAACGGCTATTGAAGCAACGGGTGCCGAAGCCAGCGTTATTTTTGTGCCGGCCGACCATGCCGCTGATGCAATTTATGAAGCGGTGGAAGCGCAGCTTCGTTACGTGTTTTGCGTAACCGAAGGCATTCCCATGCAGGACATGATGCGCATCAAACGTTATATGCAGACCAGCGAAACACAGTTGATCGGGCCGAATTCACCAGGGCTGCTCTCACCCGGTAAAATTAAACTGGGCATCATTCCCGGAGAAGTTGCCAAACCAGGCAACATCGGGGTGATTTCCCGTTCGGGTACGCTGACTTATGAAATCGTGAATGAACTCAGCAAAGCAGGCGCGGGGATTTCAACCTGCATCGGGATTGGCGGCGATCCAATCCTCGGGACAGGCTACCCGGAATTGCTGGAACTGTTTGAGGCGGATCCCGAAACCGAGAAAATATTAATCATCGGTGAAATTGGCGGCAGGTTTGAAGAAAACGCGGTGCGGTATATTTCCCAACATAACACAAAGCCTGTGTATGCGTATATTGTGGGGAAATCGGCACCTGAAGGCCGCCGTATGGGGCATGCAGGTGCCATAATTGAAAAAAGAGCAGGGTCAGCCGCCTACAAGAATGAGTTGATCAAAAATGCAGGCATCCGGCTGGCATCTTCAATTGAAGAAATCCCGGCTCTTTTATTAAAGTCGTAACGCTGATTATTTTACTTTTTCGATATAGGTTACTGCATCCTTCACGCTCTTGATCTGACGCGCATCCTCATCGGAAATTGACAGGTCGAATTTTTCGCAGAGACCGTCAATCAGGAAAAACTGATCCATTGAATCCGCTTTCAAATCTTCAATGAAACGCGTTTCCACGGTTACTTCTTTCGGATCGATCTTCATAACATCTACAATAACTTCTTTTACGCCTTCAAGTACGTCACTCATCTACGACCTCCTCATGGATATTCTGGATTATTATATTATTAAAACTAATTCTACCGAGTATACTTTTAAAATGCCCGACAATACCAACATTCAAAAGCGAAAAGCCGACCACATCAGTATTAATCTGAATCATGATGTGGAATCCAGCCTGAAAAACGGACTGGAAGCCTTCCATTTCCGGCATAACGCGCTGCCGGATATCAACTTCAAGGATGTCGATTGTACAACGGAAATCTTCGGACGTAAATTGGAGATTCCATTGCTGATCTCGTCCATGACCGGCGGGACGGAGCAAGCCAGGCAGATTAACCGTAGTCTGGCCGGGGCTGCGCAGCGCTATCACTTGGCTATGGGAGTGGGCTCGCAGCGGGTTGGCATCGAACAACCGGAATTGATGGACACTTTTAAAGTACGTGAAATTGCGCCGGATATTCTGCTATTCGCAAATTTGGGCGCAATTCAATTAAATTACACATATAGCATTGAACACTGCCGGGCAGCCGTGGATACGCTGGAAGCGGATGTCTTAATTCTGCATCTGAACGCGCTGCAGGAAGCCCTGATGGACGACGGCAATACCGACTTCAAAGGGCTGCTGGGAAAAATTGAACAAGTCTGCAAGCAGTTACCTGTGCCGGTGGTAGTGAAGGAAGTGGGTTGGGGCATCAGCGCGGAGATTGCCAAGCGTCTGGTGGAAGTTGGCGTACGGGGTATCGATGTGGCCGGAGCGGGGGGAACCTCATGGTCGGAAGTGGAAAAACACCGCAGCCCAACTGAAATCGGCCGGCAGACAGCCGCAGCATTCAAAGGTTGGGGACTTCCCACGGCACAAGCACTGCAGGAAGTGCATACTGCTTTGCCTGAAACAATGCTGATTGCTTCCGGAGGCATCCGCGATGGGGTCGAAGGCGCCAAGTGCCTGGCATTGGGCGCGGACCTGGTGGGCATGGCGCGGACTTTCCTGCAGGCTGTTTCCGAATCGGAAGGTGCATTGGATGAGCGCATAGCCATTTTTGAACGGCAGCTGCGGGTGTGCATGTTCGCAGTTGGCGCGGAAAATCTGGCGGAATTGACCCACGATAAATTGGCCGTCTGAATCAGGCTCAAATCGGTCCCTCTCTTACAACCCATTTAATTAATGTTAATCATCCTATAATATAAAAAAGGTAGCATTTCATTTAAAAATCATCGAATTTAGCGGAAGTTGAATTTAGGAGAAAAATGAACGATAAAAAACTGGAAAATTGTGAGGATTCACCGGTATACGAAGCCGCTGAATTATTCTGTGATTCGGAAATTGATTTTCAGGCTATTGAAAAATCAGTCAAGGAAATATTAAGCGCAGTCGGCGAGGATCCGGAACGGGAAGGTTTGCTGGCAACACCCGGACGGGTTGCGCGCGCTTACGGCGAGCTTTTGGAAGGTTACCGCACAGATCCGATAAAACTGGTCAACAACGCGACCTTCACGGCTAATTACGATGATATGGTCATTGTGCGGGATATCGAGTTTTACAGCTTGTGCGAGCATCACATGCTGCCCTTCATCGGGCGCGCGCATGTGGCTTACATGCCCAAAGGGCAGGTGATCGGTCTGTCCAAGATACCGCGTATTGTGGATATGTTTTCAAGGCGCCTGCAAATTCAGGAAAGGATGACCCGTCAAATAGCGGATTTTCTGAATACCTTGCTGGAGCCGCGCGGAGTGGCGGTGGTAGTGGAAGCGGTGCATTTATGCGGCATGATCCGCGGGGTGCGCAAACACGACTCCCGTATGACCACCTCGTCCATGCTGGGCGCTTTCCGCAACAACGAAGCTACCCGCATGGAATTCCTGGATAACATTTCCCGCGGCGCTAAACCGCTGGAATTCTAAATTGAAGAATTAGACGAATTCAAAAGGCTCAGCGAAAGCTGAGCTTTTTAATTGGGAAGCCACTTCGGAAAGAGGCAGCGCAGTTCGCGGGTGGGGCAGCGCGGGCAGCAATTCGGCAATTGGCAATGCCATAAACGCTTTGGTCCATAAGCCTTCATCCAGCACGCGGTTGTTGAAAATGATCAGGTCGACGTCGATGGTGCGAGGGGCGTTCTTGTCCGCCGTGCGCACCCGGCCGAGCCGGTTTTCGATCGGCTGCACCAGTTCGGATTTGATGGCGGAAATCTCTAAATCAGTGGCTATTTCCAAAGCAACGTTTAAAAAATTCGGCCCGCTGCTGCCGACCGCTTCGGTTTCCCAAACAGCGGAACGCCGCAATATCTGCGTGTTCTGCTGAAAGAAATCCAAAGCACTGCGAATGTTCTTTTCGCGCTGGATATTCGATCCTAATAAGAGAATGGCGCGGTTATTTTCCATCCTGCTTTTCACGGGTGATCTCTACGCCAACGGAACGGGAGAATCGTACTGCTCCGGGCTTCTCCACTTTGACTTCCACTTTTTCAACCCCAGGCATATCCAGACAGATAGCGGCTATATCGTTTGCCAGGGCTTCCACGGTGTAGCGGGCAGTACTTTCCACGTGCGCGATAATGGCCTTTGCGACCGTGCGGTAATTTACGCAGTACTGGATGTCGTCCGTTTCCGCGCCTTTACGAATGTTGGCGTACATAACCACACTGACGACAATGTCCTGTTTACTGGCGCGTTCTCTCTCAGAAACACCGATAACACCCCGAATCAACAGATCTTCAATAAAAATTTTATCCATTAAACCTAATATTCCTCTCAGATTTTATTCTTCTTTATACCAGGTGGCGGCCGCCGTCCAGATGGATGATTTCTCCGGTAATGTATTCCGGCCCGGTTAATAAAAATAGCATGGCTTCGTTCAGCTCTTCCAGTTTGGCCCAACGGCCGGCCGGCACAGGTTCAATAATCTTATCTTCGTTGCCGCCGTCGGAAGGCGGCAGGATCGCTCCCAGGGCCAGCGCGTTCACCTGAATGTGGGGCGCTAAAATAACAGCCAGGGATTGGGTCATGGCTGCCAGTGCGGATTTGGAAATGGTATAAGCAAAGTGATCCTTGCCGGGGCGCAGAGCACGCCAGTCGACGATATTGATAATACGGCCGGGCTGTTTGCCTAATTTGCGCGCGAAAGACTGGCTCAACAGGAAAGGCATGGTCAGGTTGATGTCCATGTGACGGTTCCAGACTGCCAGCGATGTATCCGCGAATTTGACCGGTTCGAAAATGGCCGCGTTGTTAATTAGCGCATACCAACCGGATTCGGCTTCCAATTGGCGCTCAAAAGCTGTGATTGCCTCGCTTGGATTAGAAAGATCAGCTTGGATGATTTCCGCCGAGCCGCCCAGTTCTTTAATCTCGCCTGCCAGCTGCCGGGCTTCCTCCGCCGAATGTCCATGGTGGATAACGACCGAAGCGCCTGCCTTGGCGCAGGTAAGCGCGAATTGGCGTCCCAGGCGCCGGGCTGCTCCGGTGATAATAACCCTCTTGCCGTGTAAATTATCCATAATCTAATTTTATCTTACTGATTTAACCATGACTGTCAATGGAAATAGATGAAATATTAATAAGGTTTTAACCGAGAATAAGTTATAAAAGTATAATAATAATCATAATAAAACAGATTGGAGTAAAAAGCATGACTACCAAAGAATTTAACGTTCCCAGCATTCACTGCAAACACTGCGTCCACACAATTGAAATGGAATTAGCCGACATGGACGGCGTGAAATCCGTTAAAGGCGACCTGGATTCGAAGAAAGTTGTGGTCGAATTCGACCAACCGGCGACAGTAGAGAGCATCACCGATACACTCAAGGAAATCAATTACCCGCCGGAAGATTAAATAGCCACCCAATGACTCATCAAGGATGAAACATGTCAGAAACCAAGCAAGTGATATTACCGATCAAGGGGATGACCTGCGCCAACTGCGTTGCGACCATTGAGCGTAATGTTAAAAAAGTGGATGGGGTTCAGGACACCGTAGTAAACCTGTCCTCTGAAAAAGCTACCATCGGGTATGACGCAAGCAAGACTAACCTGGATACCGTAATCGCACGCATCCGGCGTGCCGGTTATGACGTGGCGCAGGCGGAAGGGGAGTTCGTGATCAAGCGTATCGCCGATTCCGTGGATGCTCAGCGCCTGGAAGGAACCTTGAAAAGTTATGAAGGTATTCTGGATGTCTCCATCAATTTATCCACCGAAAAAGCCACGGTTCAATACATCCCTACGCTGATCAACCAGGCCAATATCCGCGATTTGATCAAGAAAGCCGGATTTGAGGCAGTAATCCTGGGAGACGAAGCCGAAGACGCGGAAGCCGAGGCACGAGAAAAAGAAATCCGCAAACAACGCAATTTGTTGATATTGGGGCTGATCTTCACGATACCTTTATTCCTGCTCTCGATGGGCAGGGACTTTGGACTGGTTCCGGCGGCTGTCGGCCACCAAAGCTGGTTCAACTGGCTGTTATTTGCACTGGCAACCCCGGTACAGTTCATCGTCGGCGCGCAATATTATGAAGGCGCCTACAAATCGCTGCGCAACGGCAGCGCCAATATGGATGTGCTGGTGGCAATGGGCTCATCGGTAGCCTACCTGTATTCCATCCCGATCATGCTGGGATGGCTAAGCGGGCACGTCTATTTTGAAACTGCAGCGGTCATTATCACATTGATTCGCCTGGGCAAGTTCCTGGAGGCACGCGCCAAAGGGCATACCTCGGACGCGATCAAGAAACTGCTCAACCTGAAAGCCAAGAGCGCGCATGTAATCCGCGATGGGCAGGAAGTTGAAATCAAGGTTGAAGAAGTCAAAGCCGGCGACGTGGTCATCACACGGCCGGGAGAAAAGATCGCGGTGGACGGTGTGATTCTGGACGGCAGCACCAGCGTGGATGAATCCATGTTGACCGGAGAGTCGCTGCCGGTAGAAAAAAGCATCGGCGATACCGTGATTGGGGGAACACTCAACAAAATGGGCATGATTCGCTTTGAAGCCACCAAGGTCGGCAAAGAGACCGCGCTGGCGCAGATTGTCAAACTGGTCGAACAAGCCCAGGGCAGCAAGGCGCCCATCCAGAAATTGGCGGACAGCGTTTCGGCTGTCTTCGTGCCGGTGGTGCTGGCGCTGGCTTTAATCACCTTCCTGGTCTGGTATTACTTGGTACCCCGCTTTGCCACGGCGGCAGACGTGAATATCTTTACGCGCGCGCTGATCAACGCGGTTTCCGTGCTGGTGATCGCCTGCCCATGCGCCATGGGGCTAGCCACACCCACGGCAGTGATGGTCGGCACCGGCAAGGGCGCCGAGATGGGCATTCTGTTCAAATCAGCGGATGCGTTGGAACGGGCCGGCAAGGTGGACACGATTGTGCTGGATAAAACCGGCACGATTACCAAAGGTCAACCGGAAGTACGGCGCATTGTTACTGTTCAGAAAGACCTGACCGAAAACGAGCTGCTGCGTCTGGCTGCCAGTGTGGAAAGCGCCAGCGAACACCCTTTGGGAGAAGCGTTGGTGGCGGAAGCCGGAAATCGCGCTATCCAGCTGGTAATTCCTGAAAAATTCAGCGCCAAAGCCGGCGTGGGAGTTCAAGCAATCATCGATGATCATGAGGTTCAGGTTGGCAGCCGGCGGTTGCTGGATGAACTTGATATTTCCAGCGAAGCCATTCAAACTGTGTTAACTGAAATTGAAGCGGAAGCCCAAACGGCCATTGTGGCGGTTTCGGATGGAAAGGTTTTAGGCGTGTTTGGTGTAGCAGACAGCATTAGAGCCAGTTCACAAAAAGCTATTGAACATCTACGCGCGCTTGGATTAAAAACCATCATGTTGACGGGCGACAATGCCAAGACAGCGGAAGTTATTGCGAAACAAGCAGGTTTGGATCAGTTCATTGCAGAAGTTCTGCCGCAGGACAAGGCTGACACAATCAAGAAATTACAGGATGAAGGCAAGATCGTCGCCATGGTAGGGGACGGTGTAAACGACGCCCCGGCACTGGCGCAGGCCGATGTGGGCCTGGCGATCGGCACCGGTACGGATGTCGCCGTGGCTTCCGCACCCATTACATTGCTGGGCAGCGACTTGGATGGTGCGGTGAAAGCGATTAGGTTATCGCGCAAAACTGTCCAGAAGATTAAACAGAACCTGTTCTGGGCGTTTTTCTATAATGTAATTTTGATCCCTGCGGCCGCGCTGGGTTACCTGAACCCGATGTTGGCCGCCAGCGCGATGGCATTCAGCTCCGTGTTTGTGGTGACCAACAGTTTGCGTTTGAAGAATGCCAAGATTGGCTGATTTGTATAGCCGAATCAGATTTCGAAAAAAAGCCTGCATGGTAGAATTGGATTTATTTTCGAAAATTGGAGGATGGGCATGACCGATCAAGACCTGCAAAATCGTGCTATTAATACAATCAGATTTCTTTCAGCGGATGGGGTTCAGAAAGCCAATTCCGGGCATCCGGGGCTGCCAATGGGTACCGCTGCCATGGCATACACCATTTGGACCCGCCATTTAAAAATCAATCCCGCTAATCCGGATTGGTCAGACAGAGACCGTTTCATCTTATCCGGCGGGCATGGATCCATGCTGCTGTACAGCCTGCTGCATTTGACCGGATATGCCGTGTCAATAGAGGACCTGAAGAACTTCCGCCAGTGGGGCAGCCTGACTCCGGGTCACCCGGAATACGGATTGACCCCCGGCGTAGATGCCACCACAGGCCCATTGGGCCAGGGCTTTTCCAACGGTGTCGGCATGGCGATCGCGGAAGCGCACCTTGCCGCTGAATTTAACCAGGACGACCAAAAAATTGTTGACCATTATGTTTATGCCATTGTGACCGATGGCGACCTGATGGAAGGCGTAGCTTCAGAAGCCGCTTCTTTAGCCGGCCACTTGAAGCTGGGTAAATTGATCTACCTTTACGATGATAACCATATTTCAATCGAAGGTTCAACGGACGTGGCCTTCACCGAAGACCGCGGCAAACGCTTTGAAGCGTACGGCTGGCAGGTATTGCGAATCAAAGACGGCAACGACGTGGAAGAGATCGACGCGGCCATCCAGGCTGCCAAGAAGGACGAACGGCCTTCTCTGATCATCTGCCCGACTATTATTGGCTTCGGCTTGCCGACCAAACAGGGTACTTCCAAAGCGCATGGCGAGCCGCCAGGAGAAGAAGAATTGGCGAATGCCAAGAATAACTTCTGCTGGCCGCAGGAAGCCTTTTATGTCTCCGATGACGTAAAAGCGCACTTCCTGGAAGTCAGAGAAAAAGGACAGGCTGCTGAAAAAGCCTGGAACGATAGCTTTAAGAAATACGCTGAGAAATATTCTGATTTAGCCAAAGAATATACTCGTCGTTTTGCACAGGAACTGCCCAAGAATTGGGACAAAGACCTGAAGCACTATGAAGCAGATCCAAAAGGCGCGGCCACCCGCAAATCCAGCAGCGCGGTATTGAATGAGATCGCCGCAAAATTGCCGGAATTGATGGGCGGTTCGGCCGACCTGGCGCCCTCCAATAATACCTGGATTAACAGCAGCAGCTCTTTCCAAGCGGATAATCCGATCGGACGCAACTTGCAATATGGCGTGCGCGAGCACGGCATGGGCGCGGTGGTGAACGGTATGGCTTACCATAAAGGCCTGATTCCTTATGGCGCTACCTTCCTGGTATTCTCCGATTACATGCGCGGCGCGCTGCGTGTTTCCGCGCTTTCCCATTTGCATTCCATCTGGGTTTACACCCACGACAGCATCGGCCTGGGCGAAGACGGCCCGACCCACCAACCGGTGGAACACGTCATGTCCCTGCGCGCGATGCCCAACCTTTCCGTCATCCGTCCCAGCGACGCCAACGAAGTGCGCGAAGCCTGGAAAGCGGCCGTCAGCCGCACGCATGGGCCGACCGCGTTGGTGCTGACACGCCAAAATCTGCCTACCATCGACCGCGCAAATGAATTCGCGGCAGCCGAAGGCTTGCAGAAGGGCGCTTATGTCCTGGCAGACTTGGGTAAGGGTACACCGGAAATTATCCTGATGGCCAGCGGTTCGGAAGTCAACCTGATCATTGAAGCCGGCAAGAAGTTGGCCGAAGAAGGCAAAGCTGTTCGCCTGGTTTCTTTCCCCAGTTGGGATCTTTTCGAAGCACAGTCCGAGGACTATCGTAAATCGGTATTGCCGAATGCTATCCAGAAGCGTGTGTCGGTGGAAGCCGGCGTGACTTTGGGATGGGAGAGATGGGTTGGTTCAGAAGGTACCTGCATTGGATTGGATCATTTCGGAGCATCCGCTCCTGCCGGTACGCTTTTCAAGGAATTCGGCTTTACAGTCGAAAAAGTTGTTGAAACAGCGAAAAAATTACTTGATTAATTGATTTTTGGAGAATAGAAAATGAAAATAGCGGTTGCAAACGATCACGCCGGTTTCCCAATCAAGGAAGCCGTGCTGGAAGCGATCAAAGAAGCCGGTCATGAAGTTATCGACTTGGGTACCAATACACCTGACCGTGTCGATTACCCCGATTTTGCCGAAAAGGCCGGCCGGGCATTGATCGCCGGTGAAGCCGACCGGGCGGTAGTGATTTGCGGTTCGGGTATCGGTGTGAATATCACCGCCAATAAAATGAAGGGTGTTTATGCCGGTTTGGTCAGTGACATCTATTCCGCCCATCAAGGAGTGGAACACGATAACATGAACATGCTGTGCATGGGCGGCCAGATTGTTGGCCCCACGCTTGCGAAAGAAATCGTCAAAGCTTTCCTGGGCGCGTCAATGATGGATGTGGACCGTTACAAGAACCGCATTAATAAATTCAAGGCTATTGAAACGGAATTCTTCAAGTAGAAATGACAACACAAACCGAAAGCACTTACCCGGCCGGAGTCAATTTACTGGCAAAGGCCATCCAATCACAGCTGGAAAAACTGAAAGAAATCAACTTTGTTGAACGGTTTAATCAACGCGATGTTACACTCTGGACGGAGAATAAGGACGACCAGGAAGAAGTAGCCCATCGCTTGGGTTGGCTGGACGCGGCTGAAAATGGCGGGCAGACGGTGAAAGAGGCCGAAAAGTTGCTCAAGGAAGTGCTTTCGGAAGGTTTTACCCACGCAGTCGTAATAGGGATGGGTGGTTCTTCCCTTGCGCCGGAAGTCTACAGTCAATTTATCACCACGCACGGTGAGGAGCAGAAAAATTACCTGGTGTTATCCATATTGGATTCCACTTCTCCGGAACAGATCCTCAGCCTGCAAAAACGAATTCCGATTGACAAAACATTGTTCATTGTAAGCAGTAAATCCGGTACAACCGTTGAGGTCAAAACCCTTTTCGCTTATTTTTGGGAACAAGTCAGCCAGGTGGATGCGAAAGGTGCCGGCAAGCATTTCATTGCCATCAGCGACCCGAATACTCAATTGCAAAAATTGGCAGTCGAAAAGGGATTCCGCAAGGCATTCGAAGCCGATCCGAACGTCGGCGGGCGTTATTCTGCGCTCATCGCTTTCGGGCTGGTACCGGCTGTATTAGCTGGATATGACGGCGAAAAGCTGTTGAAGCAGTCCTTGAGCCTATCCAGCATGCCCATCAGCATAAATGATGCCGGCGTGCAGTTAGGCGTTGTACTGGGCGCAGCATATGCCAGCGGCCGCGACAAGCTGACTTTACTGGCGGACGCACCGGTTGAATCGATGGGTTCGTGGATTGAGCAGTTAGTAGCTGAGAGCAGCGGGAAAGAAGGTAAGGGCATCTTGCCGGTGGATGTAGAACCCCTGCTGTCTATGGAAGACTACAGTACGGATCGTTTAATAGTCTATTTGCGCGCAGATGGTCATTTTGACGAGCGCGTATCCGAGTTGACCGCTTCAAACCAACCTGTGTTTACCTGCCGTATGCCGGAGCTGTATGATTTGGCGGCGGAATTCTACCGTTGGGAAGTAGCTACATCTGTTGCTTGCATTCTGATGGGTGTGAATGCCTTCAACCAGCCCAACGTACAGGAAAGCAAAGATATTGCCAAGCAAATGCTGGGAGTATTGAAAGCAGGGGACGATCTGGAAATTACCGAGCCTCTGTGGCAGGATGAAACGCTGGCTCTGTATGGTGAATCCGCGCATAAACACGTCAGTGCGCAGGCTTACTTAAAAGATTTTATTCTACAGGGGAAGAGCGGAGATTACATTGCGTTGAATGCATTTATCGAACGCAATGAAGATAATGAGATCAAATTGGAAGAGCTTCGCAAGAGCCTGACCCGCGCGACACATCTGCCAACCACGCTGGGTTTTGGCCCGCGTTTCCTGCATTCTACCGGCCAACTGCATAAAGGCGGGGAGAACAACGGGCTATACATCGTAATCTCGCAGGATGAAGCCCAGACGTTGGATATTCCCGGAGAGGGCATCAGTTTTAATAACCTGATCTTCGCGCAGGCATTAGGCGACACCCAGGCACTTGAGAGCCACAACAGACGGGTTATGCGGATGCACTTTGCAATTAACAGTTTTAATAAAACGCAACTGACGGATTTGTTCCGTTTATAAAAAAAAATAAAGTAGATAGTGAGGTTATTCCGGTTTATCGGCATGCACTGCCAAACACAGCGCGCCAATCAAACCGGAATCGCTTTTTAATCTGGGCGCGGTGATGTAATCACCGATGGATTCCTCCAAATATTTTGAGCGGATGTAGCGGTTGATGATGCTGACCGTCTTGGTACGGATGATATCGTACAGGTAATACCGGTGCATTACACCGCCGCCCAGGATAATCTTTTCAGGCGAGACTGTGCAAATCAGGTCGGAAACCGCATAAGCGATGTATTCCCCTTCCAAATCCCAGGCAACGTGATCCTGAGGAATCTCATCCGCCGGCATGCGCCAGCGCTCGGTCAGAGCGGGGCCGGAAGCCAGTCCTTCAAAACAATCGCGGTGGTAGGGACAGATGCCGGGAAATGGATCGATGCGTTTGTCATGGGGCAGATGGATGTGGCCGAATTCGGGATGAACCAGACCGTGTACCAGGTTGCCGTTGATGATAATACCCGCGCCAATGCCGGTGCCGATGGTGATGTAAACCATGTTCTTGATGGTATTCATGCTTTTGCAGGAATACTCACCTAAAGCAGCCGCGTTGACGTCCGTGTCAATCCTCGTTTGGATATTTAAAGCGGACTCAATGTTGCCCTTGATGTTGACAAATTGCCAGCCGGGTTTGGGAGTAGATGTGATGTATCCAAAGGTTTTAGATTCGGGGTGAAGATCTACCGGACCAAAACTGCCGATGCCGATGGATTCCAGTTTGATACCCTCCGATGAAATTGTGGATTTGAAGAAGTTGCAAATGTCCGCTATCGTTTCGTCAGGGGAGAGGGTCGGAAATACTTTCTTTGCTAGTTGGTGGTTATCTGCGTCAGCCACCATCACGTTTGTTTTCGTTCCGCCCAATTCAATTGCGCCAAAGTATTGTTTAGACATATATGTTTGCCAGTGAGATATAATAGAAAAATTATTTTTACCAGTAACTTTATTATATATCTCATGTTTTATATTGAGAACAAAATTAGCTAAGATTAAGGAAATAGATCATGGATATCTTTGAAAAATGTCGTAATTATACGCAAGCACGGGAAGCTATGGAAAGCGGCTCTTACCCGTATTTTATTCCTTTGGATGAAAATGAAGGCACCGAGGTCGAATATAAGGGACAACGCCTGATCATGTGCGGTTCCAACAATTATCTGGGTTTGACCACGCATCCGAAAGTGAAAGAGGCCGCCCAACAAGCCATCAGCCGTTACGGGACCTCCTGCACCGGATCGCGTTTCTTGAACGGTACACTGGCTATGCATGAACAATTGGAACGCGAACTGGCCGACTTTGTTGGTAAGGAAGAAGCACTGATCTTCTCAACCGGCATGCAGGTCAACCTGGGTACCATCAGCGCGTTGATCTCGCGTGATGATGTCGTCATCCTGGATAAAGACGATCATGCCAGCATTGTGGATGGCGCTCGCTTGGGCTATGGCAAGATTGAACGCTTCCGCCACAATGACGTGGAACACCTGGAACGTGTGTTGAAATCCTTGCCAGAAAACGTTGGCAAGCTGATTGTGGTGGACGGTGTGTTCAGCATGGGCGGCGATCTGGCCGATTTGCCGGCTATCTATCCTATCGCGCAGAAATACGGCGCGCGCATCATGGTGGACGACGCGCACGGTATGGGCGTAACCGGACGCGGCCGCGGTACGGCGGCCCAGTTTGGCATGACCGATCAGGTGGATTTGATTATGTCTACCTTCAGTAAATCTTTTGCGTCCCTGGGCGGTTTTGTGGCTGGCGACGACGAAGTCATCCATTTTGTCAAGCACAATGCCCGCTCACTGATTTTCAGCGCAAGCATTCCGGCAGCGAATGCAGCCGCAGCTTTAGCGGCGCTGCACGTCATTCGTGAAGAGCCGGAACTGGCCGACCGCGTCAATCAGATCGGCAAGCGCATCAGTGATGAATTACGCGGTATGGGATTTAACGTCGGTAATTCGGTAACCCCGATCGTACCGGTCATCATTGGGGATGACGAGCGCACCTTCCTGACTTGGAAGCGGCTATTTGAAAACGGCGTGTTTGTGAATCCGGTAGTTTCTCCGGCAGTGCCGCAAGGCATGCAGCTGCTGCGTACCAGCTATATGGCTTCCCATACCGACTCGCAAATGGACCAGGTGTTGGACACCTTCAAAAAAGTCGGCAAAGAAGTCGGAATCATTTAGTAAAGCGAAGAACCCCAACACCGGGGTTCTTTTTTTATAATAATTGATTAACCGCTATACGGCAAACCATCTTTGAAAGCTGCGTTTATTAAAAGATCAGCCCGATAGAAACGGAATTTGGGGTATCATAAATCAGATATACTTCATATAAATCTTTGGATATTAAATGACGAATGACAAAACCTATTTACGATTAAACCGACCAGAATTTTTGGATTAAAACCAGATTCAATTCTACGCCCACAATTTGATAAAAACAGTCTATAGTAATCATAAGAAGCAATGCAAGAAAGAGGACGATGGCTCCTGAGATAATCATTATCATTTTTCTGATCTTTTTAAACGGCATTTTTTCCATGTCAGAAATGGCAGTTGTGTCTGCGAGAAAGTACCGGTTGGAACAAGAAGCTGAAAAGGGGAATAAAGGGGCGATAAAAGCGTTGGAGTTGGCGGATAATCCCAACCGCTTTCTTTCAACCGTTCAGATAGGAATCACATTAATTGGAATTCTAAGCGGTGCGTTTGGCGGTGCAACGATTTCTGAGGAAATCGGCCTAGAGATTGCCAAAATACCGCAGTTGGCTCCATACAGTGAAGGAATTGGGGTTGCGATTGTCGTTTTGGTAATTACTTATCTGTCCCTGGTCTTTGGAGAATTGGTACCCAAGCGATTAGCCTTGAGCAATGCTGAAAAGATTGCCGCGGCTATTTCAGGGCTTATGCAAGCCATTTCAAAAATAACAACGCCCATTGTAGCGTTGTTGAGCGGATCGACAGATTTAATTCTACGCATTTTAGGCGTGCGAAATATCAGCGGGGATGATGTAACTGAGGAAGACCTGAAGAGTATTTTGGATCAGGGAACCATCAGCGGAATCTTTGAAGAAACTGAACAGGATATGGTGGAAGGAATCTTCCGTCTGGGAGACAGGAATATCAATGCCTTCATGACACCCAGGACAGAAACCATCTTTTTGGATATCGATGCGCCTTATGAAGAAATTCAGCAAAAGATTACCGAACATCTTTTTTCCCGATTCCCTGTTATCCAGGATTCGCCGGACAATGTAATAGGAATTGTCCAATCCCGCGATTTACTGCTGCAGCGCATTGAGGGTGAAAAATATGACATCCAGGCAGTCATGGAAAAGCCATTATTCATCCCCGAATCCACATCCGCGCTGGATGTTTTACAGGATTTACGCACTACCGGTATTGAATTGGCAGTCATTATTGATGAATACGGCGGCGTTTTAGGCGTAGTCAGCATGAATGACATTATCGAAGCCATTGTGGGAGATGTTGCCGAACCGACCGGAGTACAGGAAAAAGATGCCATCCAACGCGAGGACGGGTCGTGGTTGTTTGATGGCATGATCCATTTCGATGAAGTAAAAGAACATCTAAATATCAGTGAGCTGCCGGATGAAGAAGAAGGCGACTACGAAACATTAAGTGGCTTGATTATGTCGCAGTTAGGGCGTATTCCGACGAGCGGTGATTACTTTGATTGGGGAGATTATCGTTTCGAAGTGGTCGACATGGACGGCCGGCGGGTGGATAAGGTCATGGTTTATTCCATCAAAGAATCACCATAAAGCCTCATCTTTACCGCTATAAAGGGGATGGGTCAGAGTTGAAAAATGCGCATAGATATTAATGCGCATTTTTGTTATAAAGAGCCAGTATTTTCAGGGATGTGTGGATTTATACCGCGATAAAATGCGCCAGAGTGTCCAAATCCAGGCCATGGATGTAATCATTGATCTCCAGGCCGGATAGGGCGGCTTTGACCGCGTCCTCGCGGATGGTGACGGATTGCAGGCGTTCTTCCACATCGCTGATCTCACCGGCGCCGAAGTAGTCGCCGAAAATACGTACGGATTGAATGACGCCTTTGTTGACCTTCAGGTAGATGCTCAGACCGCCGCCATCGAAGCGGTATTCTTTCTTGACGTCATATTCGGGTGATTGGCCGTAGTTCCAATCCCAGGTGCTGTATTTCTCGGCTGCCAGAGCCGAAATGGCAGCCCGGTCGGCAGCACTCAACTCGTAACGAGTGATGTCATGTTCTTCCGCCAGCGTCTGTACAAACGTGGATTTGAACTGATCGATGCTGATGTCGGGAACGTAGTCGCGCATGTTGGTCACGCGGCTGCGCACGGATTTAATCCCTTTGGACTCAATCTTGGCAGGTTTAGCCACCAGTACCTTCCCCAGCATTTCCAAATTGGAATGGAACAGCAGGGTGCCGTGATGCAGCAGGCGGCCCTGCTTGATCATCTGGGCAGCGCCGGATATTTTCTTCCCGTCCAGCACCAGATCGTTGCGGCCGGTGAATTCCACCTGGGCGCCAAGACGCTGCAGAGCATGGACGATGGGTAAAGAAAGTTCTTTGAAGTCGTAAAGAGAGGTTTGGGTGTTGATGATAAAGGTGTAATTTAAATTACCCAGATCGTGATAAACCGCACCGCCGCCGGATTGACGCCGGACAACCTGGATATCATGTTCCTCGACGAAATCCTGGTTGATTTCTTCGATGGTATTCTGGTGCTTCCCAACGATGACTGCGTTGCGATTTTGCCAGAGCAGGGCGTAGTCCTGATTTTTATCGAGTTGTTGGAAAATATATTCCTCCGCTGCCAGATTGAAATAGGCATCGGTATCGGGCCATTCGATGAATATCATGATTTACTCCAGGGTTGGGTTATGGTGGATCGGACTTTCAGAAAAGGCCCCAATCAAAAGAGGTCCCGTCCTCCATCATGGATTGGTCCCAGACTTCTTTCCCGTAAGCAACTTCGGCCGGCATTTCAGCGACCGCTTCTGCTTTTTTACGGGCGGATTCCATCAACATGGGAGCGTAGGGGCAGTAGGGGGTGGTCAGGATCATATCGATCTTCAGCTTACCGTCGACAATGGTTACATTGCGCACCAAACCGAGCTGGATCAAATCCATACCGATTTCGGGATCGCGTACTTCGCGAAATACGTCCCGCAATTTATCGCATAATTCAGGATGCGTGTCTTCCGCGTCCCAGTGAGGGACATTGCTGGGAGTATCGCTCATTTTATATCGGAACTTTCAATAACGAAAGAACAGTGGCTTTCCCCTTTTTTTGTGTGTCGCACTTTAGACTCGGGGATACCCAGCATATTTGAAACCAGGGATTTATCGAAGAGACAAATTTCAGGATGTTCCCGCCCAATCTGATAGAAAGGACAAGAAACCTCGCTGATGGCATAAGCACTTCCGCTTTTCTCCCAAGTCAGTTCATAACCTTCCTGGGCCATCACTTCCTTAAGTAGATCTAATTTTTCTTCCGCATTAAGGTCTTTCAGTACAGGTTGGTATTCTTCTGAAATGTGACCGGCCATTTTTTTGAAAATATTTCGGACTTCTTCTTCCGAAAGCGTTTCCTTGATCTCGCCCAATAAGTGGTTGGTCAGGCGGAAATAGCGGGTGGGGAATTTCTCCATACCCTTTTCAGTGAGGAAATATACCAATCTGGGCCGTCCAACACCGTGGCGTTCTTCCTCTGCCGTAACCAGGCTGGAAGCCTGCAGGCTGGTGAGGTGATGCCGTACGGAAATGGCATTGATGCCGACAGAATCAGCGATTTCAACGATAGTTGACCGCGGATTGCTGGCTAATGTTTGAAGGACTTTTTCGCGAGTGCTTTTCATATATTTTTACTTTTTATGATATTTTTCACAAGTATATCATAGCGGGGGGAAATGTCAATATTAATGATTATTATAATAAATATTGACCATAAGTGGTGCTCATGGTATACTCAGTGCGGTGCATAAATAAACAGAATTTTATGACTGAAATTAAGAAAATTGGAGCAGAGCTGCCAAATGGCAAGTTTACAAATCAGCGACCTGTTCGTAAAGGTCGAAAACCAGCAAATATTGAATGGCATCAACCTGGAAGTTCCTCAGGGAGAAGTACATGCCATAATGGGTCCTAACGGGACCGGTAAATCCACACTTGCATATACCCTGATGGGGCATCCAAAATACGAAATTGAAAGCGGCCAGATTACGCTGGGCGGGGTAGATTTAATCGGTATGGCAACGGAAGAACGTTCACGCCTGGGCCTGTTCCTGGCATTCCAATACCCTGTTGCGATTCCGGGTGTAACGGTAGCTAACTTTTTGCGGACTGCCATGAACGCGCACCGCAAAGCCAAGAACCCGGATGATAAAGGTGTTCCCATTCCCGAATTCCGCAAGCTGCTGACTGAGAAAATGGATTTTCTGAAAATGGATCACGCCATGGCAGGCAGATACCTGAACGAAGGGTTTTCAGGCGGTGAAAAGAAACGCGTGGAAATCCTGCAAATGGCCATGCTGCAGCCGACCATGGCGATATTGGATGAAACAGATTCCGGATTGGATATTGATGCGCTGCGCATCGTTTCCGAAGGAATCGAAAGTTTGAAAAGTAATGCCCTGGGCATTTTAGTAATTACACATTACCAACGCATGTTGAATTACCTGAAGCCGGATGTTGTGCACGTGATGGTTGACGGCAAAATTCTGATGAGCGGTGGACCCGATTTGGCGCTCAAGCTCGAAAAAGAAGGCTATGAGTGGATAAAATCCACCGACGCAGCCTGAGAATAGCCAAGAACCTAATCACAAGGCACCAGCATGGAAAAAGCAAATTCAAATGAAATGTTGCGCGAATTAAATACAGAGAAATACGGGTTCAAAGACCCTGAAAATTATGTATTTAAGTCGCAAAAAGGATTGAGCGCGGATATCGTACGGCAGATCTCGGCGATGAAGCATGAACCGGAATGGATGCTGGGATTCCGGTTGAAAGCCCTGGAACAATTCCAGCGGATGCCCATGCAGAAATGGGGCCCGGATCTAAGCAAGCTTGATCTGGACGACCTGTACTATTATGTGCGTCCAACCGATGAACAGGGAAAGACCTGGGATGAGGTTCCTGATGACATCAAAAACACTTTTGATCGTCTGGGTATTCCCGAAGCCGAACAGAAATTCCTGGCCGGTGTGGGCGCCCAATATGAATCGGAAATGGTCTATCACAGCATCCAAAAACAACTGGAGGAGCAGGGCGTAATCTTCCTGAGCATCGAAGAAGGACTACGCCAGCACCCGGATTTATTTCGTGAACATTTCGGCAAGGCTGTGCCGCCCAGTGATAACAAATTTGCGGCTTTGAACAGCGCGGTTTGGTCGGGCGGATCGTTCGTGTACGTGCCAAAAGGCGTCAAAGTGGATCTCCCTTTGCAGGCTTATTTCCGCTTAAATATGGCCAGCATCGGGCAGTTCGAACGCAGCATCATCATTGCGGATGAAGGTTCGCAGGTGCACTACGTGGAAGGCTGTACCGCGCCGCAGTATTCGCGCGATTCTTTCCACAGCGGTGTGATTGAAATTTTTGTGAAAAAGAACGCACGCGTGCGCTATACAACCATTCAAAACTGGTCCACCAATGTTTACAACCTGGTGACGCAGCGCGCGATGGTCTATGAAAAAGGCACGATGGAGTGGGTGGACTCCAACCTGGGATCCAAGACGACCATGAAGTACCCATCCTGCATATTGCTGGAACCCGGCGCGCATGGCGAAATCCTATCCATGGCATTCGCGGGAGAAGGGCAGATTCAGGACGCGGGCGGAAAAATGATCCACCTGGCAGCCAACACATCCAGCAAGATCACTTCCAAATCGATTTCCAAGGATGGCGGCCGTTCATCTTTCAGAGGATTGTTAAAGGTGAAGAAAGGTGCCGTCAACTCGCGTTCCAGCGTGTCCTGCGACGCGCTTATTCTTGATGCGCAATCTCGTTCGGATACTTATCCGGTCATCGATAGCGCGGAAAACCGGGTGTCCATCGGGCATGAAGCATCCGTCTCCAAAGTCAGTGAGGCGCAGCTGTTTTACCTGAAGAGCCGCGGACTCTCCGACGAGGAAGCTACCACTATGGTTGTGTCCGGATTCATCGAACCGCTGGTCAAAGAATTACCCATGGAATATGCGGTGGAAATGAACCGCCTGATCCAACTTCAAATGGAAGGATCGGTGGGTTAGTCATGGCAGAAGAAAAATTGAACCAATTCTTTGCGACATTGGACCGTGTGGTGGAATCCAACCTGAGTAATCAGGCTGCCGGAAATGATGTTGACTGGTTGAGCAGGTTGCGCGCTCAGGCGGGAAAGAGTTTCCAACAATTACCGGTGCCAAGCCATAAGGATAAATCCTGGAGCCATTTTGCTGAACTGGAAATTTCCGAGGCGTATGGACCGGTTGGCGCTCCCAAGGTTACAACCGGTATATTGGATGCCGAAAATAAAGCGCTGAGCGCACTGGTGACCATCACTGAATCCGAGATTAAGTTCCAGGTCAGCTCGGAGGCAGCCAAACAAGGGCTGGTTGTGTGTACGCTGGAGGAAGCTGCAAGTAAGCATGCAAAACTTCTGGAAGACAGCCTGACTCTGGCAGACCTGGGCAGCGAGGATAAACTGACCGTGTTTAGTACGGCAGCCAGCTTCCATGGTTTCCTGTTGTATGTCCCGAAGGGCGTTCAATTGAATAGACCCGTGGAAATCCTGATCCAAAATGAAAAGGAAAATGTTGTTTTCCCCACGAACGCGTGGATCATCCTGGATGAACAAGCGGAAACATCCATCGTTATCCGGCAGAAAAGCGCAACAGGCGGCCTAAAGTCCGCCATCGCCAGCCTGGCGTTGGCTTTGGATATCCGCGAGGATGCCAGCCTGCATCTGTTGGAAACGCAGCAATACAGCCGCGCAGTTTGGACATTCGTCAACGAAGCCAGCCGTTTAGCGGCAGGCGCAAGCCTGGACCAGTTCGTGCTGGACACGGGCAGCGCGGTCAACAAACACATTCTGACCGCGGTGATGCAGGGCGACGGAAGCCAGGTGTCTATTACAGGAATCTATACCCCTCAAAATGACCAGGTGTACATCTACGATACACACCAGAACCATAATGCCTCGCATACAACCAGCGACCTGTTATTCAATGGCGTGCTGGATGGCAGCGCTTATTCGTTATGGAAAGGGAATGTATACGTGGCAGCTGGCACTAAAGGGGCGGATGGATTCCAAATCAACAGGAACTTGCTGCTGGATGAAGCCTCGCATGCCGAATCCATTCCCGGATTGGAGATCATTGCGGACGATGTGCGTTGTTCGCATGCGGTTACCTTAAGCAGTGTCGATCCAGAGCAGATGTTCTTTTTGGAAAGCCGCGGAATTGGCCCGGCAGACGCAGAGGAATTGATTGTCAGCGGGTTCCTGGAAGCTGCATCCAACCGGATGAAAGATAAAGCATTGAAGGAAATTATTCAGGAAGCGTTAAAATAAGCGTTTTTTGATTTATTAATTGCTTTATGCTAAAATCCATTGATTAATTAGCACCAGGAGAAAAGAAAAATATGGCAGCAGTCCCTTTCATGCGTCCCCCAGATTTATCCGAGAGTTATCAGGTCGGAGATACGGTTGAAGCTTTTTGCGATCACGAGAAAGGCGATCAACGAATAAAGGGTTGGCTTAGGGGCACAGTCGTACAAATAGACGGCAAGCTGATTGCCGTTCAATTTCAATCGGAAGTATATTTAACAGATGGCTGGATGGTGCCGGATCATATTCTATGGTTTCCCCAAGCTTCATCACAGCTGCGCCAAAAAGGCGCTGTTAAAAAATAATTCCTAAAAGCAGGATTATGAACTCAGTCATTTCTAACAATGAAATTGCAGGTCAATTTCCTATTCTTAAACAACCTGTTCACCAGGACAAACGTCTGGTGTACTTGGATTCAGCCGCCACGGCACAAAAACCACTGGCGGTTATCCAAAGCATGAACGCTTTCTACGAGCATACCAATGCCAATATCCACCGCGGCATACACGCGCTGGCTGAAGCAGCCACAGAAGCGTACGAAAATGCGCGCACGAAGACCGCGCGATTTATTGGCGTGGCAGACGCGCGGCAATTGATATTCACCCGCAACACCACCGAATCGATCAACCTGATTGCCTATACCTGGGGACGTAAATTCCTGAATAAAGGCGACCTGGTTGTATTAACGGAAATGGAACATCACTCCAATCTGGTGCCCTGGTACATGCTGGCGGAGGAAAAAGAACTCCGCATCGAATTTGTACGCGTGCGGGACGACGGTACATTGGATATGCGGCATTACCATGATTTACTGGAAAAGAAACCCCGGTTGGTGTCCTTTACGCATATGTCGAATGTATTGGGAACCATCAACCCGGCTAAAGAAATGATTCAAGATGCACATAGAGCCGGCGCGGTGGTCGTAATAGACGGCGCCCAGGCAGTTCCGCACTTTGGCGTCAATCTAACCGACCTGGAGCCGGATTTCTATGCCTTCTCCGGCCATAAGATGTGCGGCCCGACCGGCATCGGTGTGCTGTATGGCAAAATGGATTTGTTGAATGCCATGCCGCCTTTCATGGGCGGTGGGGACATGATCAAAAAGGTCACCTTTGAAGGCTTCAGCACCAACGATGTGCCCTATAAATTTGAAGCCGGAACGCCGGCCATTGCCGAAGGAATTGGCATGGGCGCGGCGGTGGATTATCTGGAAAGCGTGGGGATGGATGCTGTTTTCGCCCACGAACAGGAACTTACCCAATACGCCTTCAATGTGCTTGCAGATGTCAAGGGACTGCGAATCATTGGCCCCGGAGCGGACGTACGGGGTGGTGTGATTTCTTTCACGTTGGAAGGGATTCACCCGCATGACGTGGCTCAAATTCTGGACAGCGAAGGCATCGCGGTACGCGCGGGCCATCACTGCGCCATGCCGCTGCACCAGCGTTTTAATATCCCTGCGACAACGCGCGCCAGCCTGTATTTGTACAATACCAAGGCCGACCTGGACGCCCTGCGCAAGGGGTTGGATAAAGTAATTGAAATATTCGCATAGGAAGTTACTATGGACGATTTTTACCGAGAAATAATTCTGGACCATTATAAAAACCCGGCTTACAAAGGCAAGCTGGAGTCCAGCGATTACGAATTCGAAGACGAAAACCCTCTGTGCGGGGATCACCTGCACATTGAGTTGAAGACGGATGATAAAGGTGTCATAACGGACGCCAAATTTGACGGGCACGGCTGCGCCATTTCCATGGCGTCGGCCGATATGCTGCTGGAGACTCTGATTGGCAAGACCATCGAGGACGTCAAACAACTGAGCAAGCAGGACATCCTGGACCTGCTGGGTATCGAGCTCAGCCCGGTACGCCTGAAGTGCGCGCTGCTGTCGCTAAAAGTAGCCAAGGCGGCGGCTTACGAGATGGAAGAAGCCCACGACGATTTAGTTGAATAAACAAAACAATCAATCGTGTGATTTAAAACAAAAAAACCGCCACTTCCCCCGAGGGGATGCTTTGCAATCGACAAGCTCAGTGAGCGGTTTTTATTTATGTCTTTTGGGAAATTCTATTTAATTCCCTGAAAAGCACCCACCAAACGCATCATGTCGAAACCTTCCGCGAAGGGCCGTTCGCAAATGGCGCCGTTGCGGATCAGGATGGAGCGGGTCAGTTCCGGGCTGAAATAGTACTTGTCCTGGTAAGTTTTATAAGCAGCCAAAGACTGGATTTTCTTTTCCACATCTTCGGACTGGACCTCCAGCAGAAAGGTGGGGAAAAAGCCGTGGCTGCTGCGGATGACGTCGTAGCCGAAAACGGAAATACCGCGGAACGCGCGCAGGGCTTCCTGCGTGATGGTACCGTGGTCCTGGTGCAGGTCGGCCGCGGTATGTACGAAGACCATATCGGGCTGTAAATCCTTGCGCAGGGCCAGCATAAATTCCAGGATGTCCTGGCGCTGCTCAGGGAAGCGGCGGGTTTCAAATTGACCTAAAATGACTTGTTCACGTTTCAGCCCCAGGATGGACATGCTGTTGTAATGCTCTTCCACCAGATTGGTCAGCAGGGGATTCTTCTGGTTATCGGACAAAGTGACACAGTGCACGTCGGTCTTGGACTGGATGTTGGCGATTAATGCGCCGCAGCCCAGCTCGATATCATCGGGATGCGCTCCGATGAAAATGACCTTTTTACCGTGCAGGAATAGGTTATTATCCATGGGTTTACTTGGTGGCAACAAAGCCGCCGACCACCTTGGTCATAACAATCTGGCCGTCGCGCTTGACCCATGCTTCCGCGACATTGGTGATGTCCTTCATGATCTCCTCAAAGCCTTCCTTGCCGGTGAAGAAATCGTGCCACAGTTTGCGGTCTTCCGAAAGGGAAGCGGCGGTGTATTCGATAAAAGGCGCCGCAGTCTTGAAAGTTAGTGGATTCTCGAAAATATTTACATCCACCTTGCTGAAGGTATCACGCATGGCGCTCAGAATACCGCTCTCATAGCGGGAGCTGCCGGGCATGGGCGGAATTTCCTTATTGTTGGTGGCTTCACGGATGATGTCGTAGAAAACCTTTTTGTTCTGGGGCATGGGGCCGTCGGTGAACAGGCGCCCGCCGGGTTTCAACACACGATGCATTTCACGGATGGTGAAGGGAATATCTTCTGAGTAGTAGATGGCGAAACAGCAGGAAAGCAGATCGAAGGTATTGTCTTCAAAGGGGAAACGCTCGTTGAAGTTCAGCGGAATGAATTGTATATCGTAACCCTTATCGGCGGTTTCCTGTTTGGCTTTGGTCAGCAGTTCTTCGGAGACGTCGCCGCCGGTGATGTCGCAATCGCCCTTCAGCTCGTTGTAAAAGGAAATGCACTGCTTGCCGGCTCCGCATGCGGCATCCAGAATTTTCATACCGGGTTTCAACTGCAGCAGTTCCAGCATCCATTCATCGATGTTCCTGCCCCCAAACTGATCGTGGATATTGATACGTTTGAGCAGATCGGATGTCGTTTCCTGATAGTTAATTTTCATTTGACCTCTAATTCAATGTGATTGTTTAAGTATAAATTCTACAAAATAAATGTCAAGCTGACATCTAATTTTATCAACAAATACGCGGGAGCATTTCCCCGCTGAGCATATCCACAATGCGTGTACCGCCAATGAGGGTGTGCATGCTGACGCGCGGGGTGTTTCCGGACGGGGTTTCGACATGCCCGATCACTACGGCGTCTTTACCAAACGGATGGGCGTGCAGGGCATCCAGGGCCGCCTGGGCTTGTCTCTCAGGCAGGATGACGATGACCTTGCCTTCGTTGGCAACGTAAAGCGGGTCGAAACCGAGCATTTCGCAGGCCGCGCGCACTTCGCGTTTGACCGGGATGGCGGTTTCTTCCAGGTGGATGTCCATCTGGCTTTGCAGGGCGATCTCGTTCAGGGTAGTGGCCAGCCCGCCGCGCGTGGGGTCGCGCAGCACGTGGATGGACGGGGCAGCCTGCAGGGCGGCCCGGATCAGGCCGTTCAGTGGCGCCACGTCGGATTGGATGGTGGTGGTGAAACCCAGTTGATTGCGGGCTGCCAGCACGGCGATACCGTGGTCGCCCATGGAACCGGACACGATGACCGTGTCGCCGGGTTTAGCTTGCGCGCCGCCGATCTGAACACTGGCGTCCACGAAACCCACGCCGGAAGTGGAAATGAATATGCCGTCGGCTTTGCCCTTTTCAGCTACTTTGGTATCGCCGGCCACAATGGAGACGCCGGCTTCGGCAGCCGCATCCTGCATGGATTGTGCTATGCGTTCCAAATCGGCCAACGAAAAGCCCTCTTCCAGGATGAATGAAGCGGTCAGGTATTTGACCTGCCCGCCGGACATGGCCACATCGTTGACCGTACCGGACACGGCCAAACGGCCGATATCCCCGCCGGGGAAGAAGATGGGGCTGACGATATGCCCGTCGGTGGAAACCACCACGCGCATATCCTTTCCCTCAAGGGGCAGGGCTGCGAAGTCATTTTCCTGGTCGAGAATCGCATTGCTGAAATGCTGCTGAAAGATTTCGGTAATCAACGCCTTGGTCATGCTGCCGCCGCTGCCGTGGCTCATAACCACTTTATCTTTATAGGGCAGGGGCAGTGGGCAAAGCAATTGGTCAAATTTAGGAGTGTTTTGTTCGGTCATAATCAATCTCTTGCGTAACGATAGTAAGCGGAGCAGGCGCCCTCGGAGGACACCATGGTCGCGCCCAATGGATTCTGCGGAGTGCACAACGTGCCGAAAGCCGGGCACTGATTGGGTTTCTTCAAGCCCTGCAAAATCTGCCCGGAGATGCACACCTCGGATTCTTTAGTCTGGATGTCCTGCACCTGGAATTTGAGTTCCGCGTCGTAATCGACGTAATCGGACTTAAGTTTCCAGCCGCTCATGGGGATCAGCCCGATGCCACGCCACTGCCGGTCGCAGGGCTCGAAGACGTCGGCAATAATCTGCTGGGCGATGCGATTTCCTTCGCGCGTGACCGCACGGGAATAGGAATTGACGATCTTGACTTCGCCTTTTTCCAGCATGCGCACCGTATCCAGGATGCCCAATGTCAGGTCAAGCGGCTCAAAGCCGGTGACGGCCATGGGAACGCCGTACTGCTGCGCAATAGGTTTGTAATCCTCGTAGCCCATCACGGCACAAACGTGCCCAGCCGCCAGAAAACCCTGCACGCGGTTGTTGGGAGAACCCAGGATGGCGTGCATGGCAGGCGGAACGCACACGTGCGAAACCAGCATGGAATAGTTACGGATGCCCTGCCTTTTTGCTTTGACCACGCTGATAGCGTTGGCCGGGGCGGTAGTCTCAAAGCCGATGCCGAAGAAAACCACTTCCTTATCGGGGTTCTTCTCGGCAATGCGCACCGCTTCGATGGCGGAATAGACCACACGCACATCCCCGCCGGCAGCCTTGACCGAAAACAGGTCCTGCTGGGAGCCGGGTACGCGCAGCATATCGCCGTAGGAGGTGAAGATGACATTCTCGCGTGAAGCGATAGCAATGGCTTTATCCACCAATTCCAGCGAGGTGACGCACACCGGGCAGCCGGGGCCGTGAATGAGTTCGATTTGCTTGGGCAGCAGGTCGTTCAGGCCGTACTGCATGATGGCATGCGTTTGCCCGCCGCAAATTTCCATGATAGCCCAGGGACGCGTCGTGATCTTGCGGATCTCGGCCAGCGCACCCTGCACCAGGTCTTTATCGCGAAAACGATCGAGCATAAGTGATCCTTAGCTTTCGCTTTCTTCCTGCAGGCTCTCAATTTGGGCTAACAGGTCGAGTGTTTCTTTGGCTTCCGATTCGCTCATGGTGCTTATGGCGAAACCGGCGTGCACAATAACGTAATCACCCAGTTTGGCTTCCGGTGTGGCCTCCAGGCAGACTTCCAGCTCAACGCCGTCGAAGTCAATTTTGCCCATACGGGTGCCTTCCTGTGTGGTAATTTCAATGATCTTTCCAGGGATTCCAAGACACATAGTTTGTTTACCTTTCTAATAATTCTAACTGCTGGTTGGCGATAAACGCCTGGCCCAGCGCGATACAGCCGTCGTTTGGCGGCACATGCCGGTGAACCAGGACGGTGAACCCGGACGCTTCAAGCGCCGGAACAGCCTCGTTCAGTAAAGCCATGTTCTGCCAGACACCGCCGGAAAGGGCCACCACGGATGAACCGCTTTCCTGGCGGATAAATTCACAACCAGACAAGAGCATTTTTACCACCGAATGGTGGAATTTGGCGGAAATAACCGCAGGCTGCACGCCTGCGCGCAGGTCGTCCACAATTGCCCGCAAGAGCGGAGCAAAATCGATGATTCCATCGGACAGCGTGAAAGGATAATCCCCCGCGGCTTGCGGATCACGTACGTTCTCCAATTCAATGGCTGCCTGGGCTTCGTAATTAATCTCCTGGCAGATACCGATCAGGCTGGCGACCGCGTCAAACAGGCGCCCCATGCTGGACGTGCGCGGGCAGTTGATATCCTTTTCAAGCTGCGCTGCCAGAACAGCGCGATCTTCCGCGGACAGGGCTTGCATGGGCGGCAAATCATCGCTCCAATCGATGCCGGCCTGGTAAAGGTAAGCCGCGGCCAGCCGTTTGGGCTGGCGCACGGCGCTGTCGCCGCCGGGCAGGGGATAGTAGGCCAGGTGCAGGCGCCGCTCGAATGCGGCGTAATTGCCGTTGAGCCATTCGCCGCCCCAGATCCTGCCGTCCATTCCCAATCCGGTGCCGTCGAAGATGGCACCGATGACCGCTTCAGGGGACTCCCAGGCATTATCAGCCAGACAGGCGCCCAAATGGGCGTGGTGGTGCTGCACATTGAGGATGGGCAGCCCTTCGCGCTCGGCACGTGCCTGCGCGTACTGCGAGGACAGGTAATCCGGGTGAAGGTCGCGCACGATGGCAGTTGGCTTGACCTTGAAGATGTGTTCATAGTGCGGGATGCCGCTCTCAAAGGCGCGCAGGGTTTCCAGGTTTTCGAGGTCGCCGATGTGATGAGAGAGGAAGGCGTAATGGTCTTTGGTCAGGCAGAAAGTATTCTTCAGCTCCGCGCCGACCGCCAGAATTTCACGCAAGGGCCCTGCGGATTTGAGCGGGTTGGGGGCAAAGCCGCGCGAACGGCGGAAGAAGTAAGGCTGCCCGCGGAATTCTGCTAAAACGGAATCATCCAGGCGCGTTTCAATGTCGCGGTTGTTGAGCAAGTAGCCATCCGCAATAGAGGCCAATTCATACAAAGCACTGTTGTTCGTATAGGCAATAGGTTCTTCACTGATATTGCCGCTGGTCATCACGAACACTTCCGGGTAACCTGGCTCCGGTTCCAGCAGCAGATAATGCAGCGGGGTATACGGCAGCATGACGCCTAGTGTGCGCAGATTGGGAGCAATCTCAGGGGGCAGTTCGGCATCCGGTTTGCGCTGCAGGATGACGATGGGCCGCTCTTTGGATTCCAGCAAAGCCTTTTCGACCGGAGAAATGCGGCAGTACTTTTTAGCAACGGCGCTGTCCCAGACCATCACGGCAAAGGATTTCAGCGAACGGCGCTTGCGCCGGCGCAGTTCATCAATGGCCGCCGGATTGGTTGCGTCGCAAGCCAGATGAAAGCCGCCCAGGCCTTTAAGCGCTACGATTTTGCCCTCTTTCAGGTAAGCGCGCGCCATTTGAATGGCGCCTTCATCTTCCGCTTGCCTGCCGCTTCCGGTTTGGAACCATACCTGCGGACCGCACTCGGCGCAGGCTACCGGTTGGGCGTGAAAACGGCGGTCCAGCGGGTCGGCATATTCATGCGAACAATCCTCGCAAAGCTGGAAGTTTGCCATGGTCGTCAATGGACGGTCGTAAGGAATGTCCTTGATGATGGTAAAGCGCGGGCCGCAGTTGGTGCAATTGATGAAAGGATAACGATATCGCCGGTCGGAAGGATCGAACAGCTCGGACAGACAGTCATCACAAATGGAAATATCCGGAGAGATGGGGATGAAACCGCCCGCTTCTGATTTGCTTTCCAGAATAGTAAAGGCAGTAAACCCGTCCGGACTTGCGGGTTGAACGTCCAGGCTGTCAATATGAGCCAGGGGTGGGGGATTATGGCGGATTTCATCAATGAATGCAGCCACATCAATGGCATCGCCATTGGCTACAATGTCCACACCTGCGGAGGAATTCCTGACCCAACCGGTCAGGTGGTATTTATGTGCCAGGGTATAGATGAAGGGGCGGAAACCCACGCCCTGCACGATCCCCTGAATATGGATTTTATTTCCGATTAGCTCATTGCGTGGCATGCTTTTTCGCGTCAATTTGCGCGCGCAGCCAATTTAACCAGGTGTCCAGGCCGTCGCCGGTCTTGCTGGAGAGTTGGATGATCTCTACGCCCGGATTGAGGATCTGAATCCCTTTTTCAAAGTATTCAAAGTTGAAATCCACATAGGGCTTGAGATCGGTCTTATTGAGCACCAGGCATTGGATGCCGCGGTAGATATTGGGATATTTATAGGGTTTATCATCGCCTTCCGGAATGCTGGCGATGACCACGTTGATATGCGAGCCCAATTTAAAGGCCGCCGGGCAAACCAGATTGCCAACGTTTTCAATGATGACCAGGTCAACCTCGTTTAAATCCAGCGCTTGCATTCCTTTACGCACCATCAGCGCGTCCAAGTGGCAGTCGCCGCCGGTGTTAATTTGGGTAACGGGAATGCCGAGGGCATGCACTTTATCCGCGTCAATGGTAACCGGGGCGGTATCGCCTTCAATTACGGCGATTTGATAATCTTTCGCCAGTCCCTCAATCGTGCGCAGGATCAGGCTGGTTTTTCCGGCACCCGGTGAAGCCATGATGTTGATGGCCAGGGTGTGATTTTTATCAAAAGCTTGCTGGTTTTCTTCGGCCATTTGGTCGTTAGCATCCAGTATTTTTTCAACAATTTGTACTTTCTCTGTGGACATTGCTTACCTCATTTTTCAATTTCAATGCTTTGGAGCAGAAACTCATCTCCTGCGATGACGCGGATATTCACGCTGCCGCAATTTGGGCAGGGCGAAAGCTCCCCATCCAACGCGTATTCTGTCTGGCAGGATTGGCATTTGAATTTAGCCGGCTGCCGCTCGATATTTAATTTTGCCTGACTGCATATAGTATCCGCGCTGATCATGTCCCAATAAAATTGGACGCTGTCATCGACAATGCCGGATAGCGTGCCGATCAACAAATTCAAGCTGGTTACTTTTTTGGCGTCGTTTTCAAGGGCATATTCGGTGGCGGTCTTCAACAACGATTCGGTTACAGCCAGTTCATGCATGCAAAATATTATACTATTAAGATAAAAATACTATAAAAATGATAATTATTCCAAGAAATCATGCTTCAACAACGCGAACGCCTGGTTCACTAATTCAGCCGTTTGATCTGATAATTCTCGGCTGAAAGCGAATTGAAAGCCACGCACGGAAAGCATTTTCGACTTGGGATAGTGCCCTTTGAGGGACTGCGCAACAGCCAGGCAGGAAGAGGCCGTGAAGTGGTGCGTGAAGGGGGAGTTCTGGAATTCCGGCTCTAAAGCATGGTAGCTGATATCTTCCTCGATATTTCCGGTATGCGCGTCTATAAACAGCGCGCGGTCGTAATCGGCAATGGTATCGGCCATTTCAGGAAGTAACTGGAAGTTGAACCAGATATCCAACCCGGGCTTAACCGGAATAACGTCGCTGCTGAAAAGGTCGGCTTCCGGGCAATCACAGGCAGCCACAATCTTGTTGAGCAAGTGCCAGGCCACACCGTCATCTTCCCGATCGGGATTTCCGTATCCAATAATAATTGTTGATTTCATTTTGGTTAAAAAAGTGCCGCCAAGTTATTGGCGGCACTGATCATTCTTAGTCGCAGGTTTTACGCGTCCCGCCGCAGGGTCTTGATTAGATTTCCTTCGGCATCGTTGATATCGACCAGCATAGGCATCTGACCGACTGCGTGCGTGGAGCAGGACAAGCAGGGGTCGTGGGCACGGATGGCCGCTTCCACACGGTTGAGCAAGCCTTCTTTGATGTCGGGACCGGTGATATAGGTCTTGGCAACCGAATCGACTGCTTCGCTCATGGCCCAGTTGTTGTGGCCGGTGGAGACGATCAGGTTGACTTTCATGATCTGGCCGTTCTCGCGCGCAACATAGTGGTGCAGCAGGGTACCGCGCGGCGCTTCGATAACGCCCACTCCTTCACCCTTGAATTCATGGTGAGTGTTGAGGATGTCCTTCCCCATAATATCCGGGTCATCCAGTAAAACCCTGACTTTTTCAATGGCGAAAAGGGTCTCGATCAAACGGGCATAGTGGTAATGCAAGGTATTTTCAATCGGTTTACCGGCATTCATGGCGCGGTATTCTTCAAATTCCTTCTGAGCCAGAGGCGTATCGAGTTTTTCGACAGTATTCAGGCGGCCCAGCGGACCCACGCGGTAAACACCTTCGGGATAGCCCATCTTCTTGTAATAAGGGAACTTCAGATAGGACCAATCTTCAACGTGTTCGGAAATGACGTCCAAGTAATCGTTGGAGTCAAATTTCTCCAGCTGTTTGCCATCTTTACCGACCAGGCGAATATCGCCCTGGTAGAGTTCGAGCGCGTTTTCAGGTGTGACCAGGCCCATATAGCCGCTGGAGAAGACCGCGAACTTATTGATGTCTTCCTGATTGGCCGCGGCCCAGTCTTTGAAAATCTTGAGTCCGACCATGGTGGTAGCGATAGCTTCGTCAATACCAGCCAGGATCGCGTCGCGATCTTCGGCGCACAGGGTTTTATTAACACCACCGGGGACAGCAAAGTTGGGATGGATGCGGCGGCCGCCGACCATGTGGATGATTTCCTGGCCGAATTTGCGCAGTGCAACAGCCTTCAGCGCTAAACCGGCGTCAGCCTGAATCAGGCCGACCACATTGCGGGTGGCAGGATCGGCATCGAAACCGAGGATCAGATCGGGCCCGGCCAATTCAAAGAAGTGCATGCCGTGGCTTTGGATGATCTGGCCCATGTGCATCAATTCGCGCAGCAAAGATGCTGTGCGGGGCGGGGGGCAGCCCATGACCTGGTCGCCGGCTTTGGCGGAAGCCAAATGGTGGCTGACAGGGCAAATACCGCAGATGCGTGGGGTGATGGAGGGCATTTCGAAGACCATGCGGCCTTCGCAGAATTTCTCGAAACCGCGGAACTCGTTCACGTGGAAATAAGCGTGCTCGACCTTTCCGGCTTCGTTCAGATTAATCGTAACCTTGGCATGACCTTCAATGCGGGTTACGGGTTCGATAGTTATTTTTTGGGCAACCATTTCTTTTACCTCTAATTCCACATCAGATTCTTGTGTTCCAGCTTGGGGATACGTCCCTGGGCCAGTTCACTCAATGCAAAAAAGATGATATCTGCATCGGGCGGGCAACCGGGAATGAAAACATCCACCGGAACAACTTCGTGAATGGCGCGTACTCGTGTGGGCACGGCCAATTCGGGGGAAGAAGGCACCTTACCGCTTGCATCAGTGGAAGGGGTTTCAATATATGCACGATTTAAAGAATCTTCAAGTGTGAAGAAATTACGCATGGCCGGTACACCGCCAAATACTGCGCAATCACCCAGCGCAACCAAAATCTTACAGCGGCTGCGCATTTTTTTCGCGACTTCTTCGTTGTATGTATTGTTGATGCCACCTTCAAGGATACCGACTGTAACACCGTCTTTATCGGGTTCCTTCAGGTCAGTGATTGGCGTAGCGCGTAAATCCACCAGTTCAACCAGCTGCGCAATACGTTCGTCAATATCTAGAAGTGACATATGGCAGCCAGCGCAACCGGCCAGCCAATCACTTGCTACTTTGGGTTTTGCCATATTTAACACAATCTCCTAAAAGTATTTTTATTTAGTCTACTACAACTGCCGTAGCGGCGTTCAGTGCGCTTTCCCAAGCGGAGGACAACTTGACATCCATGCTCTCGGCTAATTTTGCGAAAGCGTCGGCATTCGAGTAGATACCTTCCGGTGCTGTCAGCGCGGCTTTGGCGCTCAACAAACGGCCATCCAAATTCAGGAAGTGGCCGGCTTGCTCGAGCCAATTGGTTACCGGCAGAACGACGTCCGCGGACGCGGTCAGCGGGGAGACATAGCTGCTGAAGACAACCATGGTCGGTACTTTTTCAAATTTGCCCATGAACTGCTGGGTGAATACTTCATCACCAGCCGCCAGGACGACTAATTCTACACCGGATAAGTCAACGGTGTTGTCCAAATCCATTTGAGCGGCAGCCAGGCTGTTGATATTGCCTTTGGTGGAGATAAATGTCGCTTTCAGGTCATTAGCGATATTCAAGGCGGCATTGTACGCGCCGATTTCATCGCTGAAATCATAGCGGCTGCCCATGATTACGGCAGGTTTCTCGCCGGCTTTCAAAATCTTGACGGATTCGGCTAATAAAGCGGCATCCAATCCATAGGCCCCGGCAACTTTCTCAACCGCGCTGTCGTTGGACAGCAAACCTTTGAGGTCGCCAAGGAAAGCGGTCTCTTTACCAGCGGGTACGCTGAGAACTGCATCGGCGAAATTCTTGAAACCGGATTCCGCCTTGCCGATGTGGATCAGCTTTGCGCCATCCGGCAGTCTGCGCTTCATGAAGAAGCTTAATACTTGGTGATCTTTGGTGATGTCTTCACCAACAACCAGATAGGTATCCGCAAAATTCAGGGCATCCAGTTTTGTCTCAAAGGGTTTGCCTAACAAAGAAGCGGCTTTGGTGGCCGGACCGGTTATCAGGCTGCCTTCGGTGCTGAAGAATTTTTCAATACCAGCTGCCTGGCAAACCTGTTTGAAGGCATCCATCGCTTCCACGGATAACCGGGTTGAGACTACAGCGGCTGCCTTGCCCTTGGCTGATTTTAATTGGTCTTTGACCGCGGCTAATGCATCGTCCCAGGTGGCAGCTTTGGAACTGCCGTCTTTCTTGAGCATGGGGGTCAAAACTCTTTCGCGGTTGTCATCCATGGGGTCGAAACGGCCGACTTCGCAGAGCAAACCGCCGCTGATCGGGTCATCCCAGTTGCCTTCGATGCGGACCAGACGGTTATCGCGGGTGAGCACATCCAAACCGCAGCCGATGGAGCAGCCCTGGCAGATGGTCTTGGTGCTGTCGACTTCGGTTTCCTTACCCTGGTAAGCGCTCCAGCGGTCAATCAACGCACCGGTGGGGCAGATCTGCACACAGGTACCGCAGCCGATGCAGGAGGATTCGCCCAGAGGCAGACCCAAGTCCGCGACCAGGGCGCTCTCTGCACCGCGCTCTTCGAAACCGAGCGTGTAATTACCAACCAGCTCACCGCATGCGCGTACACAACGGCGGCACAGGATGCAGCGGTTGTTTTCCATAATGATGAAGGGATGCGAGGCATCCACAGGGAAAGGTTTCCAGTTCGGCTGCAATGGCCAGTGGGTCATGTCCTCGGCATACGCCGCGTTCTGCAGCTCGCAGTCGCCGCCGCTAACCTGGCAATATGGGCAGAAGTGATTGCGTTCACTGAAAATCATGGATAGAACGAATTTGCGGGCATCCCGAACTTTTTGGGTATCGGTGTGCACCTTCATTTCGTTGTTTACCGGCAGCGTGCAGGAAGGCTGCAGGGTGCGGGCGCCTTCTACCTCAACCAGGCAAAGACGGCAGCCGCCATAAGGGGTCAACTGAGGATGGTCGCACAATGTCGGGATTTCAATTCCGGCTGCTCGTGCGGCATTCAGAACAGTCGTACCTGCCTTTACTTCAATATTTTTTCCATCAATTGTCAAATTTACCATGTTTATTTTCTCCGAAAATACAAATTAGACCGTTGTGGCGGTTTTGCCGCTCATCGGGCAAACCCCCGCAGGGCATACTTTATTGGTGATGTGGGCGTCTACTTCAGCGCGAAAATAATTCATAATATCCTTTAGTGGAGACCCTGCGGTTTGCCCCAGACCGCAATTGGACATTTCATACAACCATTTACTGATTTCTTGCAAATCATTGGTGTCTTTTGTGCTTCCCAAGCCTTCGGAAATGTTATTCAAAATTTGATAGGCACGTTGATTTCCGATACGGCAGGGATTGCACTTTCCGCAGCTTTCAAAACGGAAGAAGTTGAGCAGGACTTTTGCCAAATCAACTACACACGTCTCGTCGCTGCAAATCAGCAAAGCGCCTGAACCCATGGAGACACCCGCTTTTGCATAAGAATCATAATCCATGGGCGTATCCTGAAGGACCGACGGAATAATCGAGCCGCTGGATCCTCCGGTTTGAGCTAATTTGAAGTGCCTTCCATTTCTCATGCCTTTGGCATAGATAGAAATCACCTCGCGCAGCGTGATCCCCATGGGGACTTCAACCAAACCGGTATTGTTGACGTTGCCCAGGATGGTATAAACTTTCGTGCCCGGGCTGGAGGGCGTTCCGAATGATTTGAACCAATCCGCCCCATTGCGCAGGATAGGCGGAATATTGGCCAGCGTTTCCACATTATTGACCAGAGTGGGTTTGTCCCACAAGCCATTTGTGGTGGGGTAAGGCGGGCGTGGGCGGGGTTCACCGCGCTTGCCTTCGATGGACTCAATCAGAGCCGTCTCTTCACCGCAGATGTAAGCACCCGCTCCGCCGTGCACGTGCAGGTCGAAGTTGAAACCGGATTCGAAGATGTTCTCTCCCAGGAATCCCATTTCCTTAGCCTGCAAAATGGCTTTCAATAAACGTGCTTGAGCCAGCGTGTACTCACCGCGAATGTAAATATAGCCCTCATCCGCGCCAACCGCGTACCCGGCGATAACCATGGCCTCGATAATGCTGTGCGGATCGCCTTCCAGAATCAGGCGATCTTTAAATGTACCGGGTTCACTTTCGTCCGCGTTGCAAATGACATAGCGCTTGTCCCCGGCAGCGTCAGCCACGAAACCCCATTTCATACCGGTGGGGAAGCCCGCGCCGCCGCGGCCTTTAAGTCCTGATTTTTTGACGACATCAATCACATCGGCCGGTTTCATTGTGGACAATACCTTGCCCAGGGCTTGATAGCCGTCGTGAATAATATAATCTTCGATGGAATCAGGGTCGATCAGGCCGGCGCGCTCCAATACGATACGCTGTTCGGCAGGGAGTGTTCCTGCTCTTGCTGATATCCAGGCAATCTTACCGCTGAGTTCCTTGGTGGGAGCTTGCAGACGGGAAGCGATTCTTCCTTTGTATAAATGTTCTTCTACCAGGAAATGAACATCATCCGGGGCCAATGGGCCGTAAACGACTGCTTCCGGGTAAACAATAACGAGTGGCGATGCATCAATGCGATCAATATCCGAAACCTTGGATAAGGAGATTTCGTCTGATAAATTGAAAGCTTTCAATTCATCCACCAGCCGCGAGTAAATTTCCTCTGAGCCTTTTTCGATAGAGTGAGGATCACTGGAAACCAATACCATAGATCGTTTGATTTTCATTTTTATTCTCCTTTCACTCGTATCTTTCTAAAATATCGTGGACCTGGTCCGGGTTGATGTTTCCATAGATATCGTCATCAACCAACATTACCGGGCCGACAGCGCAAACGCCAAGACAACTGGTCGTTTTCAGTGTCCATTTACCATCCGGACTGGTTTCTCCGGGTTTGATTTGCAGCTCCTCCAGGAGCGCATCCCAAACTGCTTTGCCGCCAGCTACATGACAGGGAGCACTTTCACAAAACTTAATTACATGTCTGCCAGTCGGCTTGGTTGAAATCATGTGGTAAAAACTGGCAACTGAGTAAACTCTGCTTTGAGGGATGTGCATCACCTCGCTGATTTGTTCCAGCGCGTCATTTGGAACGTAGCCCAATTCCTGACTGACTTTCATCAGAATTGGGATCAATTCCTCCTGCCTGGCATGAAACTCACTAACTGCTGCATTGACCGTTTTAATTACATCCCGACCGTTATTGTTTTTAGACATGCAAGTTCCTCCTTCTAAGGTGCATATTTATATTTTTGATCGAGATAAAAGTTAAATCCTTTCTTACTTCACCAAGATTGCGTCGTAGTTACAAACATTCTTGCAGATGCCGCAACGGATGCAGGTGTCGGGATCAATGCTATGTGGCTTCTTTGCTTCACCGCTGATTGCATTCACTGGACAGTTACGTGCGCAGGCTGTGCAGCCAACGCATTTATCCGGTTCAATTTCGTATTGAATTAAGGCCCGGCAAACTTTAGCGGGGCACTCTTTCTTATAAATATGTGCTTCGTATTCCTCACGGAAATTCTTCAAGGTGCTGACGATCACGTTGGGCGCGCCCTGGCCTAAACCGCATAGGCTGTCCTGGCGAATTTCAACGCAAAGCGCTTCCAGCAATTCAATATCGCCGTCGCGGCCTTCGCCATTGCAGATGCGGGTAAGGATTTCCAACATGCGGCGGGTGCCGACACGGCAGGGAACACACTTGCCGCAGCTTTCATCCTGGATGAAGTCCATGAAGAAGCGCGCGATATCGACCATGCAGGTCTCGTCGTCCATGACCACCATACCGCCGGAACCCATGATTGAGCCGGCCGCGGTCAATTTTTCGTAATCGACTGGTAAGTCGAGATATTCTTCGGTCAAACAGCCGCCCATTGGGCCGCCGGTTTGGATGGCTTTGAAATTGCGGCCGTTCTTGATGCCGCCGCCGACGTCAAAGACGATCTCGCGCAGGGTGATGCCGAAAGGAACTTCGATCAAGCCGGTGCGATTTACGTCGCCGGCTAACGCGAAGGTCTTGGTGCCTTTGCTTTTTTCGGTACCCATGCTGGAGAACCATTCCGGTCCGCGGATGATAATCTGCGGTACGTTCGCGTATGATTCAACGTTGTTAATATTGGTGGGTTTGCCAAATAAGCCTTTGACCGCCGGGAAGGGTGGGCGCGGGCGAGGCTCGCCGCGTTTGCCTTCGATGGATTTCATCAGAGCGGTCTCTTCGCCGCAAACAAAGGCGCCAGCGCCTTTACGTACTTCCAAATCGAATGAGAAATCAGTGCCCATGATGTGCTCGCCCAGCAAGCCATATTCACGAGCTTGTTCGATGCCGATATTCAGCGTTTTCACAGCGATGGGATATTCAGCACGGCAATAGATATAGCCGCGGGTGGCGCCGATCGCGTAAGCGGCAATGATCATGCCCTCCAACACGGAGTGCGGATCGCCTTCCAGAACACTGCGGTTCATGAAAGCACCGGGATCGCCTTCATCGGCATTGCAAATGATGAATTTGGTATTTGAAACGGTATCGCGGGTGAATGACCACTTTAAACCGGTGGGGAAACCCGCGCCGCCACGGCCGCGCAGGCCGGAATTTTGAACTGTTTTGATGACCTGATCAGGAGTCATCTCGGTGAGGACTTTCGCCAAAGCCTGGTAACCATCTTCAGCAATGTAATCTTCGATATTCTCGGGGTCAATCTTGCCGCAATTTCTCAGAACGACACGAACTTCCTTGGAGGTAGGCTCGTTTAATTCTTGAACTTGTTCTTTCTTGGGGGGAGCCAAGAAATCGGGGACGGGTCGGCCCTTTAAAAATTGTTCTTCAACCAGGAAAGGAATTTGATCCTTTTTCAGGTTGATATAGTGAAGACCTTCCGGGTAAACCAGGATCTCGGGGCCCATTTCACAATTGCCAATGCGGGGCGTATCTAAAACTTGAACCTCATCCTGAAGCCCCTTGGATGCGATTTCATCTTTCAAGGCCTGCATAATTTCCATTGACCCTTTGCTTGTGCAAACGGGGTCGTTGCAGACTAATATATGGGAACGAAAGTATGTCATTATTCTGTTACCTGTGCAATCTTAAAATTTTGTAAAAAGGTTATAAAGTGATCACGTGATCCTGAACAAGATTGCCTGAACCAACGTGCTCCTTCATAATCTTTTTGGCTACATCGGGATTGACTTTGCCGTAGGTGACTTTTTCTTTGCCGGATAAAACGACTTGCATGATCGGTTCCTGTTCGCAGAGACCGATGCAGCCAGTCTGGGTGACTACAACATTCTCGATATTATTCGCTTCAATGTAATCCAAAACGGATTTCATGGTCTCGCGCGCGCCGGCAGCAATGCCGCACGTACCCATACCAACGATTACCTGAGTGGAACCGCTGTTCTCGGAAATTTTCCGTTTGGCTAAAGCAGCATCTCGAACATTTTTTAGGTCATCTAAGCTTTTAATCGCGTTCATCTTTTCTCCTATAAACTCGATTGGTCTAATTATTGTCCTGATTAATATTACTTACACCTTCAGATATCACTTTTTTTAGATAATTGATTACCGATGGATCTGATAAAGCTACATCCGCTAAGATTTCTTTGATAGGTTGATCATCCAGCGTGAAAGACTTCTCATCAACTTGATAATTGAAAATCCAATGAACTTGCGGATAACCAATCAACAAATTCAGAAAAGTTGTTTGAAGATCACCTAACGGCATTCGATCGATGTGACTGCGTTGGAAATTCACCTCAATCTGCGTTCCCACACCGAGCTGGGAATGAATACTGAGGCTGCCTTGACAGGCCTCGGCTGCGGCTTTTAAAAATGGCAAGCCTAAACCGACTTTGCGTGTAGTGCGGCTAGTAATGAAAGGATCGGTGACACGCTTTACGGTCTCCGCATCCATGCCTTTTCCATTATCTTTGATGGTAATGGTCAATATATCTTTATTAATGTTCTCTAAAACTGTAATTTCAACTTTTGAAGCACCAGCATTAACGCTGTTCTCTGCAATATCCAGGATATGCAGCGAAAGTTCCTTCAATTCAGGACTCCTTTACCCCTCTTTCTCAAGGGATCGGATCAGTTGAGTAACTTTTGAGGGTTTCACACGACCGTAGATGGTGTCGTCAACCACAACAACCGGAGCTTGACTGCATGCACCTACGCAGCGACAAGCTTCCATGGTGATGGAGATGTTGCCATCTTCAGTGGTGTCGCCCAGTTCTATGCCGAGCAGCTGCTTGGCCTTCTCAACAAGTTGAGGCGATCCGCCAACGTAGCAGGCAGTACCCAAGCAGAACTTGATGGTATGCTTACCGCGGGGACGGGTAGTAAAAAATGAATAGAAAGATATTACACCGTGAACTTTGCTGACCGGAACGTGCAGACTGTTGGCAATGTAGTCCTGGATCTGTTCGGAAACAAATCCAATTTTTGTTTGGACTTCATTGAGAATTACCATGAGGCAGCCAGGCTTCTCACGGTGTTCTTCCAGAATTGCATCAATCTGGGCAGCTAATTCAGGATTTTGGGTTGGATCAATTTGGGAAGTATTTGATATTGTGTTTAGCATTTATTTCGCCGTAGATTAAATTTGGTTAAAACCATGTGATTTTACCACGGTTTAAATAGGTAGTTTGTATAGTCAATATTATAGGGGTGGATAGTTAAATCGTGTCCGGAAAATACCCCGGAATGGCGCAGCGAGCCCCAACCTTTACAGATTGATTGATAAATTCCGATATTTTCTTCCATCTATACCTAAAATTGCCTTTCGAATTTCATTGACAGTAGGTTTTTCTATAAAAAATTCATTCCAGCCAAGGATGTCCTCTAAAAAGTGGGCATCACCGCTTTGAATCAGATGGTAATTTGCCAGTTGCGGATACTCCGCTAAAGCCTGAGCGGGAGTGATGTGGCGTGAAATTTCCAGGATTTCAAGATTGATGTCCTGCGGAATAAAACCAAGAATGGGAAAAAGGCCAAAAGCGGAACGGTTGACATGGGCCGGGATCATTAATCCCTGATGGCCTAAAACCAATTGCCAAGCTTCCTTGAGGGACAGGGAACATGAGCTGATGAGCAGACGTTCCTCCCTGCGAATAAAATCACCGGTTTGATCTACTTCGAACTGCTCGCCGAAGAATTCGATGTTATTTCGGATATCGGGCATAAAAGGCATCAGGTGATTAAAAAAATCTCGTATTTGCACAAGAGAATCAAAGAGACATAAGCTGTGTATTTCTTCGCGGGTCTGCAATTCAATGGCGGGCAAAACCGTGACGCTGGTTCCCTGGGCCGCCTGCATGACGGCTTCAATATTGGCGATGGCGTTGTGATCGCTGATGGCGATCAGGTTAATGCCCTTGGACTCAGCGGTCTGTATTATTAAAGGAGGGATCATCTCGATTGCAGCGCAAGGAGACAGCACAGTATGAAGATGAAGTTCAGCGCGGTAAATTTGAAAATTATGAGTGGGCTCAGTCACAGGGAATTTGGATATTATTGATCGCGCAGACCCATTTCCCACAGCTTGCCGCTAATGTAAAAAGAATTCTGCGGACAGGAAAGCAGCGTGATGCCTTCTTCATTCGCTTTCTTTATTGTCTCCGCGTCCGGTTGGGCGTTTTCCGTGATGATTACGGCGGCCAGTTCCAAAAGGCAGGCGACCGCGACAATATTATTATGCGCCTGCAGCGTCACCCAGATGGATTGGTGCTTGGCGCCGGTCATTACACAGCTCAACATATCCGAAACATAGCCATGAGTTGGGGAAATACTCGAAAAATCTATCGGTTCGGTCAAAACTTTTAATTGAAGATCTGTAATTATCTGATCAAGCGTCATTTTCCGTCTCCTTTTTTCCCTTTCCAGTATAGCCTTCTCCAACTACATCTTCACCTTTAAGGAAGAACTTCATGGTTAAATGAGTACCTTTGCCTAGTTCAGACCGCAAATCCATCTCATCTGCGCAGCGGGCAATGTTGGGCAGCCCCATACCGGCACCAAAACCCAGCTCCCGAATTTCTTCAGTCGCGGTGGAGTAGCCCGGCTTCATAGCCATATCGACATCTTCAATTCCGGGGCCTTCATCCCAAACATAGACTGAAATTTGGTGTGGTTCAATTTCAACATGGATAGTGCCGCCATGAGTGGTGTGGATAATCAGGTTCATTTCCGCTTCATAGATACCGATACCCACACGGCGTGCTAATTGGGCGTTGGCACCCAGGCGCAGCAGCGCGCGCTTGATTTTGCTGGAAGCGGAGCCGCCGTGGGTGAAGTCATAATGTTCAATGGTGTAGCGTAAGATCAGGCTCGAACGGTCAGATTCAATATCCTCAAAGAGATGCGAAGCGCGATAGCGGCGAACTTCTTCTTCTATATAATCATGTTCAAGGGCGCGAAGCAGGCCGTAAGTTACGTCCCCTTTGGTGAGTATTCCGGCCAAAGTCCCGTTCTCGTCCAACACAGGCAAACGACCGAGGCCAGTACGGGCAAATAATTTGAGCGCTTCGGTAAGGTAATCAAACGAATTCACCGTGACCAATTTGGTACTCATGTATTTGGTCAGGTTTGCATCGATATCCTGATTCGCCAGGCATTTGATCAGGTCTTCCGTGCTGACCATGCCCAATAAGGCATGGCTGTCGTCATCCACGATGGGAATACCGGAGATGCGATTCTCGCGCATGGTTACCAGCACATCCTGCATGCTGTGATCGGGGCTGAGTGTTTTCAGACTGCTTGACATTACATCCGAGATTTTCAGGATGTAGGCCAGCTCTTCGACGCGCGTAATCTTCCCAGCCATTTCATCCGTGATGATCTTCCCTTTAAATCTGGAGGGTGACTGGTCGAAGTTCGTGTCTCGATTGTTCATATTTTATTCCGATATAGGCTGTTCTAAACTGGGTAATCCGGCTAAATAGAGGCGGCCCGATAATTCGAACATTCCGAAAGGCGAGGTTATCAATGGAATGCCTTCTTCATTGGCCAGGTCAATGGTTTCTTGTGGCGGCTTTTTTCCGCGAACGAAGATGATCGCAGCCACATCCGACATTTGGGCAGTGCGGACCACTTGTGGGTTGCACAAGCCGGTCAGCAGGACCGCGTTTGGTTGGATGGACGCCAAAACGTCGCTCATCAGATCAGCTCCACAACCGCCTTTAATTTCGCGGGTCAGGTCTGCGGATTTGGTTAGCAAATCGCCATCAATAAACTTTATGAGATTTTTGATATTCATGCAGGGCAAACTACTTTCCTCAATGTTTAATCCATAATCCAAATAATTATATGTTAAAATTTTTTTAGAATTGGACGAATTACAATGAAGAATATTATTCAATCTGTCAAAGGTACACGCGAGTTTTACCCGCCAGAAATGGCGTTAAGAAAATGGATGTATGGCAAGATCACGGAGGTTTCGCACTCCTTTGGATATCAGGAATACGACGGGCCTTTTCTCGAGTCCATTGAGCTGTACGCTGCCAAATCTGGCGAAGAGTTGGTAAAAGAACAATCCTTCGTTTTTCCGGACCGGGGTGGAAATTTAATTACACTGCGTCCGGAACTTACCCCAAGCCTGGCGCGCATGATTGCCCAGCGGCAAAATCAATTGGTTTATCCCATACGTTGGTGGTCGTTTGGTCCTTTTTGGCGTTATGAAAAACCGCAAAAAGGACGCACGCGCGAGTTTTTCCAATGGAATATCGACCTGATTGGGGTGGACTGCCCGGAAGGGGACGCGGAATTGGTGGCTATTGCCGCAGAATTTTTCAAAGCAGTCAACCTGACTTCCAGTGAAGTAAAAATACTGGTTAATGACCGCCGGTTGATGGACCAGCAAATGGTAAAGCTGGGCGTTACTTCGATGGATCAAAAGAAGTCCATGTTGAGTATCATTGACCGCCGTGACAAACTTAGCGTAACCGATTGGGAATCCTACGTACTGGAATCCGGTTTTACCTCCGAGCAGCTTGATGGGCTGAAAGCAATCCTGAACGACAAAGAGCTTTATAAGTCGTCACCGGAAGTCATGCGCTTTTTTAACGCGTTGGAAGCACTGGGCGTGGCAGATTATGTAGTCTATGATCCGCGGGTTGTGCGCGGGCTTGATTACTACACCGGAATTGTTTTTGAGGCGCGCGATGTAAGCGAAAGTTCCCGAGCTATCTTGGGCGGCGGACACTACGGCAACCTGGTGGAAGAAGTAGGCGGCGATTCAATTGCGGGCGTAGGTTTTGCTATGGGCGACGTTGTGCTGCCGCTGATTTTGGAAGAATTTGGTAAATTGCCGGAATTGGTATTGAATCCGGCCAAAGTGCTGGTTACAGTTTTCAATGCGGAATGCCATGCATATAGCTTGAAGATTGCAACGAAACTGCGCGAAGCCGGCATCAACGTGTTGGTTTACCCGGAGATCGCGAAAATAGGCAAACAGTTCAAATATGCCGATCGGGTAGGCGTTCAATATGTGATTGTGGCCGGTCCGGATGAGCGCGATCAGGAAATTTTGCAGATCAAGGATATGCAAAGCGGCGAACAGAGCAGCGTGAAAATAAGCGAAGTAGTAGAAGCTATCAAGAAATTAATGTAAACGATATTCGTTATACTAATTAAATAAGATTGAAAAGGAGAATCTCATCGTTGATGGGATTCTCCTTTTTTGGTAGAATGGACCTGTTTGAAAAACACTACTTCATGGAATAAAGATTTTCGCCTCGTCAGACATCCTTCCGGTGTCTGAATTGTCATAGTTTAATTTCCAATCGTGCGGTAGGCACAAAACATCGTAATCATTGCCCAAGTTGTCTGTGGTCCAGACATTTGGATGCAGGCCGTCCCGGCGACAGGTTGTCCACCTGTGGCGCACGTATGCAGCCAATCGGCCTCACGTTGAAACCCGGCAAGGTTAATCGCTATGCCAGGGAAAACAGCGGCGAGATTATGCTGGTGCATTACTGCCTTTCATGCGGCAGGATCTCCTGTAACCGTATCGCCGGTGATGATAATGCTTACTCTATTATTGATCTGCTAAATGAATCCTTAGCTTTGGATTCATCCTGGATGCGAGAAATGAGTGCTAACCAAATTAGCCTGTTGACTTCTGCAGATAAGCAGATGGTCCTACGAGCACTCTTTGGGAATGCATATTTGGATTTCGATAAATAGAGTGGAAAAAGTCGATAAATTGACTGAGAAATGACTTGCCCTGACGTGGCGAGCATAGTAAAATCAGTGTCTGGTATGGTGGCTGTAGCTCAATGGCAGAGCACTTGACTGTGGATCAAGTGGTTGTGGGTTCGACCCCCATCAGCCACCCAGACACTTGAGCCTCGAAAGAGGCTCTTTTTTTTTGATTTTCCACGGATGCACACAGATAAGAAGCTGAAGTTTTTATTGTTGATGTCCACAGATGACATCGATTTAATGAAAAGCAAATTCACGATTTCTAGTACTGTAGGTTTCCTGACGCTTTCGCGCCAGGACAGGCGACCCCATCAGCCACCCAGACACTTGAGCCTCGAAAGAGGCTCTTTTTTTTTTATTTTCCACGGATGCACACAGATAAGAAGCTGATGTTTTTATTATTGATGCGCACAGATGAGACCGTTCATTCGGCCTTTTTGTTTAATTTTCCACTGATGCACACAGATAAATTGCTAATGTTTTCATTGTTAATGTACACAGATGACATCAATATGAGAATAGATAATATTTGGGTAAAGAAAGCAATGCCTAATTATTCGTTTCGTCCACCAACTCTTGAACTCTGCCAACCTGGCCATTTTCCAAACGAACTTTGATGCCATGCGGGTGGGTACTGGATTTTGTTAGGAGATCTTTCACAATTCCTTCTGTTAATTTGCCTGTTCTTTGATCCGCTTTTAATACGATTCTAACTCGCTGCCCAACTCTAATTTGATTGCGAGGGATTGTACTCATATATTTAACACCTTTCATGCTTGGTTTTAATAAATTAATAATGGTTTTAATATAATCGAAAAAAATCATGTCAAAAGATATGATCATCTTTTTTGAACGCTCTTTCTTCTCCCAATATATAAGTTTACAGCTTTATCCCCAACCAGGAAGGAGTTCGTATTAAATTTGACAAAAAATAGACAAGGTTAGTCTTTGAAAAACGTGGGTTTTCTTTGAGATTACCGCTTCGACTGTTTATTCTGATACATACGATCATCGGCTAGTTTTACAGTATCTTTAAATTTGCCTTGTTCATAACAAGTTGCAATTCCAACGGAAATAACCAATCTATTATGGTTATTTTTATTATCCAATTCTAAAAAATGGTTGATTCGCTTAAGTGCAGTTTCAGCGGCCTCTTCACTGGTTTTAGGCAGGACAACCACGAATTCATCGCCGCCAATTCTTGCCACCATGTCTTCGGAGCGGAATGATTTTAAAAGAACCTGACCGGTCCTTCTCAATAAATCATCTCCGGCTGCATGGCCTTGCGAATCATTTACAATTTTCAAACCATCCACATCCAGCATGAAAACGCTGACCGGGAAGAGGCGACTATTTTCCAGCCGGGATAGCTCCTCCTCAAAAAATGTGCGGTTATAAAGTTTGGTCAGTTTGTCATGAGTTCCGATAAAACGAGATGCTTCTTCCAGTAGTTTACGATCGGTGATATCCCGTGCTACCCATATTACAGTATTCTCTTTTAATGGGGATACCGAAGCGTCGAAAAATACCTTATGGTGGTTTATCACTATGGAATATTCAATCGAAATTGTCTTTTGAGTTTGTAAAACGTTTTGGATATGATGGATAAAGCGATCGGCTTCTTTTTTGGGGAAAAAATCATGGATGTTTTTCCCAATAAAGTCATCCGGAAGTGCTAATAATAAATTCGTAGAGGCTGAAAGAATTTTGAGATAATGACCTTCCTCATCATAAACGATCACCAAATCCTGCATGGAAGCGAAGAGTGCGCGCAGTTCAGCGGTGCGGTCGTTTATTCGATTCTCCAGAACGGATTGCAATTCTTTTAGCTCTCGATTTGCGCTTATCTGTTCTAGCTCATTCTTGCGGGCAATTGCTATCATGCGTGAAAGGCGGGAAATAAAGAAATACAAAGTCAGTGAACAGGCAATCATGAAGAAAGCGGATGCAATTATTGTTGATCTTTCAGTTAATGGACCAAAGTGAGTTACGATCCTGCCACTCGTCTCCAAGAGACCAATAACAATAATTGCAGTTGTATTTAATAACCCAAAGAATATCAATCCTTTCCGCCCAAGTAAAAGCGTACTGAAGATCAAAAGCAGGTAATAACCACCGATAGCATCATCATGAATACCACCTAAAAAGATTAACCACGTAATAACAATAAATCCTCCGATGGGAAAGATAATACGCCCGGGCAGCAATATATTCCAAAATGCAAAGATTAAACTGATAATTTGTACAACATTGAAGATTATGAGGATAAGCCTTATAGAATCAATATTTATGAGGATAAAAATAAAAGTGGCTGCGATTGAAAAAAGCAATACCGCGATGATTATTATGCGATCTTCTTTGTTACCTGATTTCCGGTTCCTAAAAAGCTGTTGAAAAAAATTAATAATCATTCCAATTTCCCGCTCGTTCTATTCCTTTGTAGTCAGACAGACCTAATGTTGAGCAAATTCCATAAATAAAAATTAATATTGATATGGGTTTGTTGAGAGCGTTCGCAGAGGAGGAAATGATTATTTTAGTGATCAATATTCTTATTAATAGTATACATGACTGGAACAAGTCAAATAATTAATTGATCTGCATGCACCATCTGGTTATTCAGATCAGGAATATTGGAGAGAAGGGGAGCCGGGACTGGTGTTTTCCGCTCAAATACATATGAGAATCTCTCTACCAATTACCTAATCTTAAAAATTGTTGACATTTCCAAGTACACGTGGAATAATACCAATAACGATACCGGTAATGATACCGGCAACGTTATATGAGAAAAACAGGGAATATGGAAAATCAAAGACGCTCGGTCACAATTCGAGATGTTGCAGAGACTGCCGGAGTATCCGTTTCGACTGTTTCACGTGTGTTAAATGGCAAAGTTGATGTTGCCAAAGAGACCAAAAACCATATCCTATCCATAATTGACGATCTGGGTTATTCCACTAATCTGGCAGCACGCAGCATGCGCAGCCAGAAAAAGAACCTGATTGGCTTAATCATGCCCGATATCGCTTATCCATTTGCTATCGAGGTTATGAAGGGGGTCAACCGCGCCATCGCGGAATCGGAATTTGATCTGTTGGTTTACACGTCCGGCGATGTGCGCAAGCGGGGCAGGGTTACTTCTGAACAAAAATACATCACTCTTCTGGCGAAATCCATTTCCGACGGGGTGATTGTAGTTGCGCCAGTGGCATCGGAATACAACATCGATAAACCTATTGTGTCTATTGACCCGGTCATGAGCCATCCCAATTATCCTTCTGTGCACGCTACCAATTACGAGGGATCGCGGGCCGCAATGGAATACCTGATTGGATTGGGACATAAGCGCATCGGGTTCATTAACGGCCGCACCGAACTGGAAAGTGCAAACCGGCGTTTGTCCGGTTATCGTGATGCACTGAAAAAAAACGGGATTCCCATCAAAGAAGAATTGATTGCTTCAGGGGATTACACCACCGAAACAGGAGTTAAATGCGGCCGGCAATTATTATCACTGAAGAACCGGCCAACCGCGATATTTGCTTCCAACGATCAAATGGCAATGGGCGTGTATCAGGTAGCCGAGGAGATGGGCCTGCGGATTCCGGAGGATTTCTCGCTGGTCGGTTTCGATAACATTTCAGAATCTAAATATTTAGGATTGACCACTGTTGATCAATTCATTTCTGAACAGGGGTATGGGGCGATGCAAATGTTGATCCAAATCATCAATGAAGTCCCATTAGAAAAGCAAACACTGAAAGTTCAGACACAGCTGGTAGTTCGGAGCTCCTGCCGTGAGTACCATGAGAGTTGACAGGCAGAGAGTGATCGAAAGAGATTATAAGAAGCTACAGATGTGAAAATGACTGGGAAGGGAGGTGGAAATAATCGAAGAAAACCAATTAAAAAGCAGGCCTTCTCAACAACTTTGACCGTTTAAAGAAGACCTGCACAGTTGTGTGGAGGCGTTCTCCGCACTTTCCTATTATATCTTGTTGACACCCTAAATGGAGGAGAAACATGAATCGGAAGATTTTTGTATTGATTAGTGTATTACTCGTTGCGGCATTCATGCTGACCGCGTGCGGTACAGCGGCTGCAACTGAAGCAGCGGTCGAAGAACCTGCTGCGGCTGAACCCGCGATGGAAGAAGCTCCCGCGGAAGAGGTAGCTGAACCGGTCACCATCACCTGGTGGCATATCTCAACCAAGGACCCGCCGCTGACCGATTGGCAGAATATGGCCGATGCCTACATGGCTGCGCACCCCAATGTGACCATTGAGATCACAGTCCTGGAAAATGAAGCCTTCAAAACCAAACTCACCACTGTCATGCAGTCTGGTGAGGTCCCCGATATTTTCCAGAGTTGGGGCGGCGGTACCTTGAAGGAACAGATCGATGCCGGTTTGTTGAAGGACATCACTGCCGATCTGGATGCCGACGGCGGCGCATGGCGCGATACTTTCGCCCCTGGCGCGTTGGCGGTATTTGCTTCCGACGGCAAGAATTACGGCGTGCCGTGGGATATGGGCATGGTTGGTTGGTGGTACAACAAAGACCTGTTTGAACAGGCCGGTATTACCTCAACCCCCGCAACCTGGACCGAATTCCTGGACGACGTTCAGAAACTGAAAGATGCCGGCATCACCCCGATTTCCCTGGGTGAAGGCGATACCTGGACCGGTATGCACATTTGGTCCTATCTGGCCACCCGCATCGGCGGCGAAGCCGCTTTCACCGCGGCTGCTGACCGCTCCGGCGCATTCACTGATCCGGCTTTTGTACAGGCTGGCGAAGAACTCAAGAAACTGATCGATATGGATCCCTTCCAGGCAGGTTATCTGGGCGCGACCCATGACGAAATGCAAGCAACCTTCGGTAACGGCAATGCTGCCATGGAATTATCCGGGCAGTGGGCACCTTCCGTCGAAGCTGCCAACAGCGCGGACGGCGTGGGTGTAGCCAATCTGGGTATGTTCAACTTCCCGGCTGTTGAGGGCGGCGCAGGCGCATTAACAGACGTCATAGGCGGCGGCAACGGCTTTGCGGTTGGAAAAGATGCCAGCCCAGAGGCGATCGACTTCGTTAAATTCCTGACCAACGTGCAAAACCAGACCACCGTTGCAGCATCTGGGACCGGCATTCCGGTCGTGAAGGGTGCTGAGGTTGGTTTGACCGACCCGAACCTGCTGCTCGTTCAACAGAGCTTTGCAGCGGCAGATTATTTCCAACTGTATTATGACCAGGTGTTGCCCTCCGCGATGGGTGGCATCATCAACGATGCAGTACAGAAACTGTTTGCCGGTACGGCCACGGCCGAAGAAGTGGCGGCTGAAATTGAAGCCGGTGCGCAAGAGCAGATTCAATAATCTAAGGTAATCGAGACAGGTGCGTTCGGTCCTGATTGTGCCGAAACGCACCTGTTTCTAAATCATCAGTGAATACCTTTTTCGCAGCCGGATAAAGGATAGACATATCTTTGAGTTCCTGCGGATAAATTGTTGGATGAATAGATTCAGTGTTTTACGGAGAATTAAAGAAAGAGTAAATAATGCAATTGATTCCCGCTGCTCAAAAAGAACTCAACCTCAAGAAGAACTCTATCAGCCGTAGGCGAATTCAGGATCGCTTTGTCATCGCGCTCTTTTTACTGCCGGCTTTAGTCCTTTTCAGTCTTTTTGTGATCTATCCGATATTTCGTTCGTTGTATTTCAGTACTTTCAATTGGAAAGGCTTTGGACCCGCGGTGGACTACATCGGTATAGATAATTACCGAAAAATATTAACAGATGAAGTCTTCCTTAAAGCAATAAAAAATGTGCTCCTGATTATTGTGTTGTCATTGGGAATCCAATTGCCCCTGGCTTTGATCCTGGCGGTTTTAGTTGGGCGTGATCTGCCTGGACGATCGTTGTTCCGCACAGTATTTTTTCTGCCGTATGTCCTTTCAGAAGTAAACACGGCCATCATGTGGATGCTGCTCTATAACCCTGATCCGGAAAGAGGGATCTTGAATGCTATCATGGTGATGTTTGGGCTGGAACCAATTGCCTGGTTGGCAGATATGAAAATCGTTATTTTCGCGATTTTCGTTACGCTAACCTGGAAATATTTCGGATTCCACATGTTGTTGTATCTGACCGGACTACAAAATATCCCGAAGGAAATCGAAGAGGCTGCGCGCATCGATGGCGCAAATTCAATTCAAAATTTCCTCTTCATCACACTGCCTTTATTGGGCAGCACCATCAAGACATCAGTCTATATGTCTGTGTTGGGGTCAATTCAGCAGTTTATTCTAGTCTGGGTGATGACCAAAGGGGGGCCGGTCAATGCCAGCGAAACGATGGCAACGTACATGTACCGGTTTGGGTTTGTACGATTCCAATTGGGCTATGGGTCTGCGGTGGCCATAATCATGTTCATTCTGTGTATGATTTTCTCGTTGATCTACCAGGCATTGACACGGAAACCAGATTACCTTACAGGGTTATAGAAAGGATGCACTAATGGGTAAATACATTACTCCTCCGCGATGGATGCGCAAAACAATGCCCCGGGCGATAACCTACATCTTTCTAACCTGTGCCACCATAATGATCTTTGTCCCTATCGTGATCTTGATGTTTGGAAGCGTAAAAACAACAGGCCAGATGTATTCACATCCCTATGCTGTACCCAATCCGCCGGATTGGAGCAATATTCGCCATATATTGAATACGCCCAGTTTTTGGAATATGTTAAAGAACAGTTTGATTGTCATGGTAGCCACGACATCCGGAACTGTCGCTATATGCGCATTGGCCGCATTTGTCTTCGCACGTATGCAATTCAACGGAAAGAATTTTTTCTTAAATTTATTCACCGTTGGACTTATGTTCCCGATTAATGTGGCAATTTTGCCTGTTTATTTTGTATTACGGCAAATGGAGCAGATAGGCATACCAATGATCGACAAATTATGGGGGGTTATCCTGGTGCAGATCGCGTTTCAATTGTCAGGCAATATCATGATCCTGCGTGGATTTTTTACCGCGGTACCAATGGATTTACAAGACGCGGCTTATATGGATGGATGTACTAATTTTGACTTTTTCCGCCGCATTATGCTGCCCCTGGTAAAACCATCCTTATCAGCAGTTGGTGCTTTGGTGATGATTGCCAGCTGGAACGATTTACTGGTCCCTTTGGTAGTCTTAAACAGCAACAACCTATGGACGCTGCCTCTGGGTACGATGCAATTCCAGGGACAATATGGACAGGACTTGGCTTTGGTTTCAGCATTTGTGGCCTTATCTGCCATTCCAACGATTATTTTTTATTTCTTCGCGGAACGACAGATTATATCCGGGTTAACCGCCGGAGCTGTGAAAGGATAACAGTATTAATCATGATGATTCGTAGAGAAAAAAGACGCGTTATCCATAGTTTGTAATGGAAAATAATTCCGGTTGGTTCATCCAACCAGAATGAAAGTCTTTGAAAAGAAGAAAAACTTTTATTAGTGGCACGTTGTAAATAAAAATTACCGAAGAAGGAGAAATACCTTTTTCTGTCTTGCTAAGAGGAGCGTTATGAAAGAAGACAATAAAGCGAGTGACCGATCGTATCTGGATACGACGTTACCTTTTGAAGAAAGAGTCGTAGACCTCGTTGGGCAGTTAACCCTGGAGGAAAAAGTAGGTTTGATGAGCCATCCCGCAAAGGGTATTCCGCGCTTAAACATACCGGCATACAACTATTGGAGCGAAGCATTGCATGGTGTGGCGCGCAACGGCCGAGCGACTGTCTTCCCACAGGCCATCGGTATGGCCGCGACTTGGGACAAAGATTTGATCAAGAAGGTTGCTTCTGCCATCAGCGATGAGGGCCGTGCGAAATATCATGCCGCGCTGAAGCGGAATGGATACACTGACCAATATCAGGGGTTGAATTTTTGGTCGCCTAACGTCAATATTTTCCGCGATCCGCGTTGGGGGCGGGGACAGGAAACCTGGGGAGAGGATCCTTTCCTTACCGGAGAATTGGCTGCAGCTTTTGTAAAAGGCTTGCAAGGGAATGATCCGAAATATCTGAAAACTGCCGCATGCGCGAAGCATTTCGCGGTTCATTCGGGACCGGAAAAAGAACGCCATACGTTTAACGCGATTGTAACCAAACGCGAGTTATATGACACATACCTGCCGGCTTTCAAGAAATTGGTACAGGACGCGGATGTCGAAGCCGTGATGGGTGCGTATAACCGAACATTAGGCGAGGTATGCTGTGCCAGTAAATTGTTAATCGAGGATATCCTGCGGGGAGAATGGAAATTCAAGGGGCATTATGTTTCGGATTGTTGGGCGCTTGCAGATTTCCATCTCAACCATAAAGTGACGAAGGACGCACCGGAATCGGCGGCTTTGGCTATCAAACGCGGCTGCGACCTGGGATGCGACCATGTCTTCGACGAAATACCGGAAGCCATTGAGCGCGGGTTGATCACCGAGGAAGATGTGGATCACGCGCTTGAGCGTTCGCTGCTTTCACGCTTCAAGTTAGGGATGTTCGACCCACCGGATCAGGTTCCGTTTACGTCCATTTCGATGGATGTAGTGGGATGCGATGCAAATCGAAAATTGGCCTACCAAACCGCGGTTGAATCAGTGGTGCTGCTTAAAAATAAGGACAACATCCTCCCGATCAAACCAACCACCAAAAAGATCTTTGTTACCGGGCCAAATGCCACCAGCACGGAAGTCCTTTTGGGTAACTATTACGGCTTCAATGACCAGATGGTAACGATGCTGGAAGGAATTACCGGGCGCATTCCTGAGGGGATGGGGATGGAATACACCACCGGAGCCATGTTGAAGCATCCACGTGAGATCAAAGAAACCTGGGCGCCGGGAATGGCCCAATCATCCGATTTGGCTATCGTGTGCGGCGGTTTCTCCTCATTCCTGGAAGGCGAGGAAGGAGAATCCTTATTGTCTCCGGAGGATGGTGATCGCCACAGTATTTCGTTACCGGCCAGCCAGGTAAATTACATTAAGGAATTGGCAATTTTAGGTACCAAGATCGTCCTGGTATTAACCGGAGGAAGCCCGATTGCGTTGGGGGATGTTGAAGATATGGTGGATGCCATTCTGTTCATCTGGTATCCGGGTATGGAAGGCGGCCGGGCGGTGGCGGATGTGCTTTTTGGCGATGCGTCTCCTTCCGGCAAACTGCCGCTGACATTCCCGAAGTCGCTGGATCAAATCCCGGCATTCGATGATTACAGTATGGCAGGCCGCACATACCGCTATATGGAAAAAGAACCGCTCTATCCATTTGGATTTGGATTGAGCTACAGCCAATTTGCGTATAATGATTTGAAACTTGAGAAAGAGAAGATCGAGCTTGGAGATTCGCTGAGTGTCAGCGTTATGGTGCAGAATATCGGTGCGATAACAGCCCCGGAAGTCGTTCAGTTCTACCTGTCTGATTTGGAAGCATCCACCATTGTCCCCATCCACCATTTAATTGGATTCACGCGGGTAATGCTTGAGAGCGGGGAAAAGCAAAAAGTGGAATTCATAATAACGCCTGAGATGATGTCGTTTTTCAACGATGACGGAAAACTCACGCTTGAACCAGGCGATTTCCGGTTGGAGGTGGGGGGATGCTCTCCCGGAAAACGTGGACAGGATTTGGGTGCACCCAAACCGATTTCTATGAATTTTACTATTGGATAGAAGGAGCAAAATATGATGACTGAATATAAACCAAAACCCGAGCATAAATTCACTTTTGGTCTATGGACCGTAGGGAATACCGGCAGTGATCCTTTTGGCGCATCCGTGCGTGAAAAGATAACTCCGGTGGAGTTGGTCCATTTGTTAGCTGAAGTAGGCGCATGGGGTGTCAACTTTCATGACAATGATCTGGTTCCCATTGATGCAACGCCCTCGGAACGGGACCAAATTGTTCGAGATTTCAAGAAAGCATTAGCTGAAACCGGGCTGGTTGTACCGATGGCCACAACCAACTTATTCTATGAACCAATTTTCAAGGACGGCGCATTTACCGCGAACGATCCGAAGGTTCGAGCTTATGCGTTGCAGAAAACCATCAAGGCGATTGACTTGGGCGTTGAATTGGGCGCCAAGGTATACGTATTCTGGGGCGGGCGCGAAGGCGTTGAAAGCGATGCCACCAAGGATCCCATTACTTCGATCAAGCGATCCCGTGAAGCGATGAATTACTTGTGTGAATATGTAAAGGACCAGAATTACGACTTGAAGTTTGCGCTGGAAGCCAAACCCAATGAACCGCGCGGCGATATGTATAATGCCACAACTGGCCATATGCTGGGGTTCATTGAGACGTTAGATTACCCCGAAATGGTCGGTGTGAATCCTGAAGTTGCCCATGAACACATGGCCGGATTGAACTTCACTCATGGCGTTGCACAGGCTATGGATGCCGGAAAACTTTTCCATATTGACCTGAACGACCAAGCCTTTGGACGTTATGATCAGGATTTTCGTTTTGGCAGTGTTAATCCCAAGAGCGCCTTTTTCCTGGTCAAATTGTTGGAGGATAACCATTATGACGGAAGCCGCCACTTCGATGCGCACGCGTACCGAACAGAAGACTATGAGGGTGTAAAGGATTTTGCGCGCGGCTGCATGCGCACCTATCTGATCCTGAAAGAAAAAGCGGAAAGGTGGAACGCGGACAGTGAAATCCAGGCCATTGTGGCTGAGGTCAACGCTGATGACGGTTCGATGAACCAGTATTTTGGTAAATATTCATCTGATAAGGTAAATGCGTTAAAAAGCCATCCGTTTGATCGAAAGGCTATTGCCCAAAGAGGTATGAAGTATGAACGTCTTGATCAATTAACTATCGAGGTCTTATTGGGGGCTCGCTAAGTGATAAGATCCCACCTTTAATTAGTATTACAGGGGAAAGGTTGGCATGAAACAGGTCTGTTTTTAATAAACAGACCTGTTTCTTTAAATCCTGGAGAGATTGACAGCTCTTGATGATATATAATTCCACGAGATCTAATTCTCGCATTGGAGGTGCCCGTTGCATCAAAACAGTATTGCTCAGAATATCGCCAAAGAAACCATGAGTGAACTTCACGAATTCATTACCGTCGGCATGAGTGAAAAGACAATTGAAGAAAAAGCACTTGAACTTATGACTGAGAAAGGCTCCAATTCGTGGTGGTATCACGGGATTGGCGCATTGGTTCTGCTGGGCAAACGCTCGATCGAATCCATGTCCGGGCACGATTGTTATTCAAGCGATGAGAACTGCGTCTCTGAAAATGACGTCATCACAATTGACATTGCACCAACAGTGGACGGTTATTGGGGTGACTATGCCCGTACGATATTCATGGAGAATGGTGGTGTCGCGCCCGAAGATGCCCCCAGCAATCCATTGTTCCGACAGGGGTTGGATGCGGAACTTTACCTGCATGCCAAGCTGAAAGAAATTGCGACACCGGAAATGACCTATGAGGAATTATTCCTGAAACTAAACGATGAAATTATCGGTTTGGGTTTTGAGAACCTCGATATCCATGGGAATCTGGGACATTCCATTGAAATGGATCAGAAGGATCGTGTGTATATCGAGCGCGGTACAACTCGTTCATTCAAAGAAGTGGGAAAGCCTTTCACGCTTGAACCCCACATCCGTCAGAAGGGCGGGAAACTGGGATTCAAACGCGAAAATATATACTATTTCGACGAAGCGGGTGTCCTGCAAGTACTATAAGCGCATTATCCGCTCAATCTCCTGCCTGGAGACTGCGCCGGCTCTGGCACCCAGCCGGCTTACACAAATCGATGCTGCGGCGTTGGCAAACTCCGCAGCATATTTAATTCCTTTATCCAATGAAAGCGCAAATAGAAAACTGCTGCAGAAGGTATCACCCGCGCCGGTAACATCCACGATCTCAACTTCAAAAGCCGGAGAATGGATAGTTTCACCTTTTGAATAGACTACACAACCTTTTTCGGCAAGCGTCACGATGATCAGTTCCAGCCCATAGCCCAAGAGACGATCTGCGGCCGCACGCTGATCCAACGTACCGCGATATCGGTCAAAACCAACTTCGTTAAAAAATAAAATATCCAATTGTTTGTAACGATCTTCGCTGCCATCCTGGATGTAATCCACATCAACATCATAAACAAGTTTTGCGCCTTTACTCCGGCAGTAATCGATGATTTCTTCGCTACCCATATCCGCACAATGCAGCGTAGCAATTTCCGAAGGGGTCGTATAGATGTATTGGGCGTTTGCCAGGATATCTAATTTATCGCGGGTCAGTTCGATATACTCAAGACCCAGCCGTGGAATCATCACGGTGTGTTCATTTCCCACCAAAAAGATCATGGTTTTGGAGTCAGCCAGAGTGTCATCGAAAACGACCAGGGAGGTATCCACACCGCTTTTTTCCAGGTCGTCCAGTAAAAATCGGGTAATCGCGCCGCTGTTCAGCGCCGCTAGAAATTTAACATTCATCCCCAACGCGGCGGAAACACAGGCAGCATTAGCGATCATACCTCCTGGAATGGCCGGAAGTGCATCCACCAAAGCCTTATCTTTTATCGTAGGCCAATAATCGGATTTGTAATACTCGTCAAGCGCAACGTCACCAATAAACACACTATAAGCATTTGGCATTTATAAATCCTTGATATTGAGATAATCTATTTTCAAAACAGAGCACGTTGATTATGAGTCAAGCATGTAATTGTTACATTGCATTTCAGCAAAGTCAAGGAATAATGGTTGTCGGCCTTTATATTTGCACCATTGTTCAACAATGGATATCTGTTATGATTATTTTCGGAAAATTTAAGGTAATTAGCAAAAAATTTCTTGACTTTACCATACGAAATTCATATACTTTGTAAATGTTTTGATTCGTGGGATTTTTATAAAAATCCATGATGAGCACGAATTGAGCAGAAAATAAGGGAAGCACTAAAAATAAATTAAATAGGAGAATTTATAAATGGCAAATAAAATAAAGATAGATAAGTTATCGTTGTTCCTCATCCCCATCGGTATCGCTGTGAACTTCATCGGCGGCCAAATTGCTCTACTGTTGAAACTCCCGCTTTACCTGGATGCAATTGGCACCATCGTTGTTGGTGCGCTTTGCGGCGTCGTGCCCGGTATCATCGTCGGTCTCGTCTCCAACGTATTGAACTCCATTTCAGATCCCATCACCCTGTTCTACGCAATCCTCAATATTATGTTCGGTATTGCTGCTGCATATTTATCCAAGAAGGGTGTATTCAAGAGTTTTGGGAAGACATTGCTCAGTTCCCTTCTGTTCGCTCTCATCGGCGGCGGTCTGGGCTCTCTCATGACCTGGGTCCTATACGGATTCGACTTCGGAACCGGCACCTCATCCATCTTCGCCATTCCGCTGCACGAAACCTTGGGTTTGCCGAAATTCCTGTCCCAATTCATTGCTGAATTCGGTATGGATATCTTCGACAAAGTACTCACCGTCATCGCTGCTTTCGGTATTCTGCAAGCAATCCCCACTCGTTTCCTCGCCAAGCTGCCGCTGGGTAAAATCTACATCAAAGATGCAGACCTAGCGCTTGAGGACGAAGATTAATTAGAACGTTTTAAAGATAATGCGCTTGCAACGAAAACCGCAAAAATTGCAGTTGGTGGGGCAAGGTATCGCATTCATATTTGAACCGTTTGATCATAATAAGAGCGCACCTTCTATGTGCGCTCTTATTCTATTATCAGAGATTCTCCAAAAAAGGAGTTGTTTTAGTGGACAGTGAATTTATCAATAGTTTTAGAAGTTATCAGAAAACCGGCAATTTTTGGTTGGATTTAAATCCAATAACAAAGCTCAATATTTGTTTGGCTTTTGCTTTTTCTGCACTTATTATGCTTGATTGGCGTTATGGGATTCCCCTCTGTCTTGCCTGCTGCGTAGTGGCTTTACTGGCTGGGAAATTCAAAGTATTTTTTGATATGTACGGTAAAGTTTGTATGATTGTCATTCTGTTTGTAACAATTGTCCGCCAAATCGGTATGCGTACCGGAAATGTTACGCCCTTTATTAATATCTTTGGCTGGCAGTGGTATTTGGAATCTTTCGTGGCGGGTTGGGACCGGATTACATTTATTCTTGGCTTTTCAGGCAGCCTGATCCTATTCTTTGCGACAACCCCCATGCGTGATTTGATGTACTCATTTGAGCAGCTCGGAATGTCCCATGAGAATTCCTTTATCATGCTGGCTTCGATGCAGAACATTATTGACTTGAAAAAAGCTTCAGTCACGATTCTGGAAAGCCAGAAATCGCGTGGAATTGAAACCGACGGAAACATCCTGGTGCGTGCGAAAGCCTTCTTCCCCACATTGGGACCACTCCTACTGGGCGCCATTGCCAGCACGGAAGAAAAAGCAATTGCGATGGATGCGCGCGCTTTTTCAGTGAAACGTAAGCATACTTTTTTACGTGAACTTGCTCCGGCAAGTACAACGCAGAAAACCCTCAGTATTGCTGCCTGGGTTTTTTGTGCCGCGACGCTGGTCTTCAGGTTTATCCGATGACCGAAAAACAATTAACGGGAAAATTATTGAACCGGACTATGGCAGGGCTGCAAGCTGGTTCAGCTTCACGCACAATTGGTTTAAGAAAACAGCGGAGATAACATGGCAAAAATTGAATTGAATGATGTTTCTTATAAATATCCATATACAAAAAATCAAGCCCTTCGAAAGATTTCCTATAATTTCGAATCGGGAAAATTTTACGGCATTATCGGTGAAAACGGCGGCGGGAAGACGACTTTATGTAATTTGATCCGTGGGTTGGTACCTCATTTCTATAAAGGTAAACTTAAGGGCGATGTCCTGGTCGACGGCACTGATATCCGCGACTGGAACCTGGATGAACTCTCCGCGCAAATCGGGTATGTTTTCCAAAACCCATTCACGCAAATCAGCGGTATCAAAGAAACCGTTTTTGAAGAGGTGGCATTAGGGTTGGAAAACCTGGGTGTTCCCAAAGAAGAAATCATTGAGAAAGTCACGAACGTCTGCAAGCTTCTAAAAATTGATGACCTGATTGAAAATAATCCGAATGAACTTTCCGGAGGCCAGCGTCAGCGTGTCGCTTTCGCCTCGATCATTTCGATGGAAACGGAAATGCTTATTATTGATGAACCCACTTCCCAGCTGGATCCGGAAGGAACCCGAGATGTCTTTGGGATTATCAAGACTCTAAAAGAGTCCAACAAGACTATTATTCTGGTGGAACACAAGATTGATATGATCGCAGAATATTGCGATGAAATCCTTGTAATGAGCAAGGGAAGCATTGCCTTCTCGGGCCCGACACATGAAATCTTGAGCAATCCGGAAATTATGGAATACGGCGCGATGATGCCGCAGAGCGCGATTTTTGGCCATGCGATGGCTGATGCCGGCAAACCGCTCGCGCGAATTCCAATTACCTTGTCTGAAGCAGTTCCCCTTGTAAAGGATCGGAGATAGAGAATAATGGCTATTGAAATAAAGAATGCAAGCTATGCATATCCCAACGGCTTTATGGCTGTTGAAAACATCAGTATTACTATCAAGGAAGGTGAACGGGTCGCGATCGTTGGACAAAATGGCGCCGGTAAAACAACCGCAGTCAAGATGATGAACGGCTTGAATAAACCCTGCGCGGGGGATGTTATTGTCGATGGAATTAACACAAAAGACCAGACGACGGCTTCCATATCGAGAATGGTCGGTTACGTTTTCCAAAATCCGGACGATCAGATCTTTAACAATTCGGTCAAGGCAGAAATTGAATATATGCCGCGTTATTTTAAATTGTCCGAGAAGGAAATTGAAAAACGCGTGAACCATGCGGTGGAGCTTTCCGGTGTTGAGGAGTATTTGGATATCAATCCATATGACCTGCCTTATCCAATCCGAAAATTTGTAGCAATTGCTGCAGTAATTGCCTCCGAACCACGCTATATTATCCTGGATGAACCCACGGCGGGGCAGGATAAATTCGGTTTGGATATCCTTTCAAGCATGATTACCAGTTTACAAAATGAAGGCGTGGCGGTGTTAACAATCACGCACGATATGGAATTCGCGGTAAACAATTTCCAACGCATTGTGGCTATGGCACATAAGAATATCCTGGCCGATGGAACTGCCAAGGAAATTTTCTGGAACGAAGCAGTTGTTGCGGATGCCAGAATCAAGAAACCACAGATTGGTGAACTGGCTAAAATGCTTTCCCTGGAAGGGGAAATCCTATTCTGTGATGAGCTGGTTGCAAAGCTTTAAAACAGCCGGTGAAATTATCTATTAATCAATAAGTCAATTACCAGATGATTGCGAAAGGTATTTTACGTTGAAATACTTAGTCACAGGCTGTACGTTATTAAATGATATGAACTATGCGGACGGCAGCAAAGCCGAGGGATTCCTGGGCGGCACGATCTACACTGTTGCCGGCGTCAAACCCTACAGCGATGACGTCCTTTTCATCACGACCGCCGGTCCGGATTTTGACCAATATTTCGGTGATTACTACCGGAAAAATGGCCTTTCAATGGATGGCGTTCAATTTGTACTTCCCAAGACAGAATATAGAATCCTGGACTATGCCGCGGATGGGCGTTGGTGGGAGTATTCCAAGTACGGAGAAGACTTCGACAAAGAATGGGGACTGGCCGCGCTGGTCAAAACTGATTTTGTAACAAAATACTCCAATGAGGAAACACTTGGGATTTATTTTGAATCGGGCGTAAGAGAATCAGTTTGGCAGGGATTGGCTGAAATCCGAAAAGCCGCGCCCAATGCCAGGATCATGTGGGAAATACCAACCTACGATATTGATAATCCTGAAGTGAAGGACGAGATTGGCGCGCTGATCGAGAATGTAGACATCTATTCCCTAAATTTACCTGAATCAATGACATATTTCGGCACAAAAACTGAAGAAGAGTCTATACAAGCGATAAAGGATTTAGACAAACCCTGCTTTTTCCGGGTGGGGACCAAGGGTGCATATATGATCCAGGATGGAAAAGCCTGGTTCGCACCGGCCAACGGGGTTGAGAAAAGCGTGGATGCTACCGGTTGCGGAAATTGTTCCACCGGTACAGCCATGTACGGATTTTGCGAAGGACTGCATCCATTGAAAACAGTCATTCTGGCAAACCTGGCCGCAGCGCTTAACGCGCTGCAGTTTGGGCCGTACCCGCAGTTTACGGAAGAGCTGAGAATGGAACTTCTTGCGAAGGCTGATACGACTTTTAAGCAGCTAATGGAGGACGCTAATGTTTCTTGATTTGTTTAACAATGCAAAGCCGGTCATGGCTATGCTTCATTTAAAAGGTGACAATCCAGAAGAGCGATTGGAAAGGGCAGTCGTGGAAGCGGATATCTATGCCCGCTGTGGTGTAGATGCCATGATTGTCGAAGATTACTATGGGGACGTGAATGATGTAGAGAAAGCACTGGCGTATCTGTCAAAAGAAAGGCCGGATTATATTTTAGGGGTTAATGTGCTCGACAAATTCGCCAAAAGCTACGAGCTGGCTTTGGAATACGGTGCAAAATTTATGCAAGTGGACTCGATTTGCGGTCACCTGGAAGTCACAGACGAACCAGCTTACTTCGAAATGATTGACGGTTACCGTAGGGATAAGAAGATTGCAGTCATTGGCGGTGTCAGATTTAAATACCAGCCGTATCTTTCCAACCGCAGCTTGAAAGAAGACCTCGAAATTGGTATGATGCACTGCGACGCGATTGCCGTAACAGGCGCCGGAACGGGTGTGGATACCGACACGCAAAAGATTAGCGAGTTCCGTGAAATCATGGGAGATTTTCCCCTGGTGGTCGCGGCCGGTATGACCAAAGACAACATCAAGGAAAAATTGTCTATCGGCGATGCTGCTATTGTGGGCAGCACTTTCAAGGACACACGCAAAGATACCGGAGATGTCCTGGCTGCGCACGTGGAAGAGTTCATGGACGAATTACGCCGCTGTTTTCGTTGAGTCGAAATTATTAACCAAAAAAAGAAAAAGCCAGACCCGCAAATCGGTCTGGCTTTTATAATTAACTCTTATAGAGCGCTAAATCTCCCACGCCAACGCGGTGCGAGAAACCATCGCGGCTGACCAGGCAGCCGGCTGAAAACCCCTCGCGGATAAGGTTGCCTTCAAAAGCTACCGGCAAGCCGTTTACAATGGTGTAAATAGCGCTTTGGCTGAGCGAGTCTGCCACGGTGACGTTGGCGAGAGCGCCTTTACCCAGGTGGCCAAGATTATCTTCAAAAAATGGATTGCCTGTACGTTTCGATAGCAGCTGGACAGGATTCCAAGTCAGTGCGGCAACTGCATCGATCAGTGGAAGTATTCCTAATTTCTCCAATGTAAAAATGCTGGGAAGGTTGTCGGCAGTGTTGCCAAACCCTTTCATGGTAGAACCGCTTTGTCCATCCGAGATAATGACCTTTACCTTGCCGTCCTGTAGAGCGCGGTAAGCCAATTCCTGCGCTTTTGGGGCGAGCTTCAACCCGTCGCGCCGGCCGCGGTTGGGAAGCAGCATGGAGGATACAAATTCCGCGGTGATGTTCTCCCCATCTACCAGGGATAAAACCTCCCGCATCCCTTCAACACCATCAGCATGTGTCCCGCAACCAGCGGCAGTCGCGTGGGCCAGATGAAGCGGCCTGCCTTTGGAGAGGCCCACCATTCGCGTGGCATGTTCGGGATCCTGGGTGTGGGACATGTAAATCAGGCCGGCTTTTGAAGTAATTGTAAAAAGTGAATCGATAGCTTCGTCGGACATGATGAAGTGACCCATGTGGTCTTTGATTCCCACAGTCAGGTGCGCGGTTGAATTGGTGATCGCGTTTCTGGTCATTTTTTGTGACATCGTTCCATCGTCCAGTTCCTTCCGGAACAAAGCTATCAGTTGATTGGCATCCAGCTGAGTACTCAGGACTGCTGCTGCACCGAGATATACCCCAACATTCAGCGGCAGCCCACGGTCGACTTCGGCGCCAAGCAGTGAGGGAGCCATGAAGGTGTTGCCCGCGCCGGGGGACAATCCAAGTGTGACGCCGTCCACGGCCGCTTTGAACAGCGGGCTTTCGTAAATGTCGAACAGGTCGCCAAGGTGTAAGTGCATGTCCACCAATCCGGGCATTACAACTAAACCGGCACAATCGAGAACTCTGTCAGATTTATTTGCCGGAATATTTTCGGATACTTCAATAACGCGGCCATCCTGGATAGCAACATCCATCACCCGGTCGAGCTTGTTTTGAGGATCAACCAAGCGTCCGCCGGTAAGCAACAATTTTCCGGGGTTATTATTTGCGGGGAATTCCGTGGAAAAGGAATATTTTAATTTCGCTATGCTATTGATGGGTTTTTGGTATGCATATGTCATGGCGCTCCAGTAATATAGAAATAATAATGTGCATTATACGATATGGATACATGGGAAAAAGAAAAATCTCCGCATCCATAGCAATTAATGCGGAGATTAATTAATACAAATCAACAAACAGGTATTGGTGAGTTATACATTGATTTTATGTTGAGACCGATAGCTTGGTACGCCTCAAGAGTTGTGCGTTAATGGCTACAATAACCGTGCTGAGAGACATAAATAAGGCGCCCACGGCAGGGGAGAGCAAAAAACCTATTGGCGCCAGTACGCCGGCGGCCAACGGCAGTGCAACCAGGTTGTAGGCAGTTGCCCAGATAAGATTCTGCACCATCTTGCGGTAACTGGCTTTACTCAGAGTAAAGATCTTAATGACATCCAGAGGATTGTTCTTGACCAGGATCAACCCGGCAGATTCAACTGCCACATCGGTACCGCTGCCGATGGCAATGCCAACATCAGCGCGTGTCAGGGCCGGCGCGTCATTGACACCATCCCCGACCATGGCAACCAGCTTGCCCTGTTCTTGAAGTCTCTGGACCATTTTATCCTTGTCTTTCGGTAGAACCTCGGCAAAAAACTCATCGATGTTTAATTCTTTGGCGACAGATTGAGCCACTTGTTGACTATCACCGGTTAACATGACCACTTCGATACCCATTTGGTGTAGTTGATCAACTGCAGAACGACTTTCCGCGCGGATTTCATCCGCCAGTGCAAACGAAGCGATGACCTGATTATCTTGGATAAGATGGACTACGCTTTGGCCTTGCATATTTGCATGGTCAGAAAACTTTTTGAGCGATTCCGGAAGGGTTAGCTGCAACATTTCCAGTAAGCGCGGGCCGCCGACGTAAACAACTGAATCCCTGTATTTCGCTTGGGCTCCCCGGCCTTTGATGGCTTCGAATCCACTGATGTGCGGCAGAGAAAGCTCCTGGGCTTGGGCCTTATCGCGAATTGCGCGTGCGATGGTATGTTCTGAGTCTTCCTCAATCGCGGCAGCCAGTGCCAGTACCTCTTTTCCATTGTGTTCTTTCACAAAATCCAGATCAACAATACCGAATTGGCCCTTGGTCAATGTGCCGGTCTTGTCGAAGATGACCGTGTCTACTTTACGAGCCTTTTCCATAGAAAGACGATCCCTGACCAAAATGCCGTTACTGGCGCCCATGGAAGTAGTGATGGCAACTACCAGCGGAACAGCCAGTCCTAAAGCATGCGGGCAGGCAATTACCAACACAGTAGCCACCCGTTCGATAACAGATACATTGAATCCGATGGCAATCACCCAAGCAATAGCTGTGATTAGCGCCACAGTGAGGGCAAGATAAAACAACCAACCGGCAGCTTTATCCGCCAAGATTTGGGTGTTGGATTTGCTTTTTTGAGCTTCCTTGACCAGTTTCATAATACCCGCCAAGGCAGTCTCTTCACCGATGGCTGTGATACGGACATGCAAGCTACCATCGCCATTGATCGTACCGCCCAGCACTGGATCATCCTTTTCCTTGTGAACCGGTTGAGATTCACCGGTAATCATGGACTCGTTGACATTGGAGCTCCCTTCAATGACCTCACCATCGGCGGGGACGGAGGAACCAGGTCGTACCAATACAATATCTCCCTTGCGCAGTTCAGATATCGCCATCGTTTTGAATTCACCATCCGGTTGGATGCGTTCGGCAGTATCCGGCATCAATTTTGCCAATTCGTTCAGAGCCCCGGAGGCCTGGCGAATACTGCGCATTTCGATCCAGTGGCCTAAGAGCATGATATCGATTAGGGTGACCAACTCCCAAAAGAAAGTCACTCCCAGGGAAAAAAGTTGCGCTGCCAGGCTATATACGAATGACACGATGATTGCAAGAGAGATGAGGGTCATCATCCCTGGTTTGCGATTCCTGATTTCCGGGATGGCCATTTTGATAAATGGAATACCACCATAGAAAAAGACCGCAATCGCGAAGAGAGGAGTGATCCATGCTGACCCTGGAAAACTGCCCAGGCTATAACCCAGAAAACTTTGGATGGCTTTACTGAAAACCAATACCGGAATAGAGATCAAGGTACTGATGAAGAACCTTTTGCGGAACATCTGCTCGTGCCCCGAATGATTTACTGACGCCTCATGTTTCCCATGAGCGTGACCATTATTCGCTTCTGAATGTTTTTGTGATGTTTGATCATGATGATCTCGATGATCATTCATGTTGTGCGTGTCGTGCTGGGTGTGCTCCATCTATTCCTTTCTATTTGGCAATTACACGAAAAATAATTAGATCTATATAACTATGTTAAAGGAAAAGATTATTGGGAAACCTTAGAAAAAAGTAAGAAGTCGTGAATGAGTTTAGAAATATAAAAGTGAAAATAACCTTAAAAATTGCCGGGAATTATTGACACGTATAAAATAAAATGCTAAACTAAAAAATGTAAGCGATATTATGAAAGCCCTTACAATTAATTATGAAAACTACTGAAAATACAAAAACGATTTACGATGTCGCAAAAAATGCGGGGGTTTCTATTGCTACTGTGTCACGCGTGTTGAATGCCCCCGACCAGGTGAGTCCCAAAACACGTGCGAAGGTTTTGGCAGCGATTGACGCGCTGGATTTTATGCCAAAGGTGGATGCACGTGAAAGGGCGCGCAAGGAAATTGGCCGGATTGGTGTAATCACACCCTTCTTTACCCTGCCTTCATTCTCCCAACGCTTACGTGGTATCGCCGCCGCATTAGTTAGTTCCCCCTATGATTTGACCATTTACCCGGTTGACTCAACTGCGCGCCTTGAAAGTTACTATACTGTACTGCCGTACTCGAAGCAGGTAGACGGGTTGATTATCGTTTCACTGCCTATTGATTCTTTGGCGCTCAAACGCCTGCAGCAAAGTGAAATACCGATTTTATTTGTTGAAAATCACATACCGAATTTTTCCAGTTTGGAAATCGATAACGCCGAAGGGGGACGCATGGCTGCGGAACATTTTATCCAAAAAGGGCACTCCCGCTGCGCGTATGTGGGAGATAGCGTTACACCGGAATACACGCTCAGCCCTGAGGATATCCGCCTGGAAGGGTACCGCAAGACCTTGATGGAAAACGGTTTGGTATTGCCGGAAGAATATATCAAATTACCGGTTTTCCCTCCGCGCGATCCGGATAAACAAGTCCATGAATTATTGGATTTGCCCAATCCACCAACTGCGATCTTTGCCGCAACTGATGATTTGGCGCTGCGTGTGTTGAAGATCGCACAAAAAAGAGAGGTGAGCATTCCGGATGAATTGGCGATTATTGGCTTTGATGATATTGATATCGCTGAGTACCTGGAATTAACCACGATTAGTCAATCACTATTCGAGAGTGGAAAGTTGGCCGCGGAACACTTAATGGCGCAAATGGCAAATCCCACACGATTGGTCGAGAACATTTTTACCCAACTTAAATTGATTGAACGAAGTACAACCTGAGAAATTATCCACTTAAGATATCTCGGTTATTTATGATTTTGAACACAGGATGAGGAGGTGAAAAGGGAAGGGAGTAGAAAGATATTTCATAAGTCACAAAAAGGCAGAAAAAAATAGGAGAAAAAAATGAAGAAAAATAAGTGGTATATGCTCATCTCGCTCTTTGCCGTAATTTCCATGGTAATGGTATCTTGCGGTGGCGGCGCTGACACAGCCCAGGCAGAGGCTCCCGCAGCGGAAGATGCAGCAGTTGAAGAACCGGCAGCAGAAGAACCCGCGGCAGCCGATGCTGCTGCGGAGCCGGTTACGGTCGATGTATGGTTCCATTCCGGTAAAGGCGAAGAACGCGAAGTTCTGGACGCCCAAGTGACCGCTTTCAATGAAATGCAGAGTGATGTACAAATAAATGCCATCCTGTTACCGGAAGGTTCATATAACGATCAGGTGAACGCAGCCGCCCTGTCGGGTGATTTACCGTGTTTGCTGGATTTCGATGGCCCGTTCCTGTACAACTATGCTTGGGCCGGCTATATGCGTCCTTTGGATGACCTGGTGCCCGCTGATGTGAAAGCCGATTTCCTACCCTCCATCATTGCCCAGGGCACGTATGGGGGAAAACTGTACTCCTTGGGAACCTTTGACTCCGGTTTGGCGATTTGGGGTAACAAAGCCTATTTAGATGAAGCCGGCGTGCGCATCCCGACCAGCATCGATGATGCCTGGACGATGGAGGAATTCACCGACGCGTTGCAGAAATTGAACGCGTTGGATCAGGTTGACTACGCAATCGACTTCAAACTGAATTATGGACCGGATGATGAGTGGAACACCTATGGGTTTGCCCCCATTATCCAATCCTTCGGCGGCGATTTAATTGACCGCACCGATTACCAGAGTGCCGATGGTGTTCTGAATGGACCTGAATCGGTAGCAGCGCTGGAATGGTTCCAGAGCTTGTTCACAGACGGCTATGCTAATCCCAGCCCGGCCGGCGACGATGATTTCTATGGCAGCAAGGTTGCTGCGCTCTCCTGGGTGGGCCACTGGATGTACGGACCGCACACCGAGGGTTTGGGCGACGATGCTGTGTTGATCCCTATGCCAATTCTGGGCGACAAGGCAGTGACCGGTATGGGTTCCTGGAACTGGGGTATTACCTCCACTTGTGAAAACCCCGAAGCAGCTTACACTTTCCTGAGCTATCTGATTGAGCCGGACGAAATCTTGCACATGACCAATGCCAATGGTGCAGTACCTGCTCGCAAGAGCGCAATTGCCAAATCCGAGCTCTTTGGTGAAGGCGGCAAGTTGAACATTTTCGTACAGCAGTTAGAGAACGGCGTGGCTGTTGAACGCCCGACCACACCTGCGTACCCGGTGATCACCTCGGCCTTCCGCACGGCGATTTGGAACATCATTGCCGGCGCAGACGTGCAAACCGAACTTGATAAAGCTGTCGTGACGATTGATCAGGACATTCAGGATAACAACGGTTATCCGCTGCCTGAATAAAACAACAAAAACTGAGGTTATTTTCCTCAATTGTTAGAAGAGTAGAGGGGCCGTAACATAAACGGCCCCTCTGCAAAAAAGGATCGGAGGAAAGCGATGATAGGGCAAAAACAAATCCAGCCGACCATTCCCAAATATAGGCGTAAAGAATCCCTGACGGCCTGGTTATTTTCAACCCCAGCAATTATCCTGCTTACATTATTCCTGCTTGTGCCCTTTGTTTGGGCGATATGGTTATCTTTCACCAACCAGCGTTTGATCCCGAATCCGAACTTACCGACGGAATTTGTCGGGCTGCGTAATTACATCCGTATTTTTCAGGATGACACTTTTAAACGCGGGTTATTAAACAACTTTTATTTCATCGCAGTAGTTGTTCCGATCCAAACCTCCCTGGCGCTGGTATTGGCAATGTTGATCAACCAACAGCTCAAAGGCATGAATATTTTCCGAACCATCTATTTCGGACCCGTGGTAACCGCTATGACGGTGGTATCCATTGTTTGGACGCTGCTCTACAATCCGGGAGAGGGATTGATCAATGCCTTTCTACAGGCGATTAGTTTCGGGAAATTGGGACCGTACAACTGGCTGATGGATACAAAACTGGTTTTCCCCGCAATTATGCTGCTTTCCATCTGGCAGGGGGTGGGTTTCCAAATGGTGATCTATCTGGCCGGTTTACAGGAGATTCCACATTCGTTGTATGAGGCGGCACAAGTGGACGGCGCAAATAGCTGGCAGCAATTCAAGAACATCACTTTACCGCAATTGCGCAATACTACTATTTTTGTAGTGCTCTCCACAACCATCATGGCATTCAAATTATTTGACCAGGTCCAGGTCATGACCAACGGCGGCCCACAGAACGCATCGATGACCACCATGGTATATGTGGTGGAAATGGGGTGGGGTCAATTGAAGGTTGGGTATGCTTCCGCGATCAGCATTGTGTTCTTTATCATCGTGCTGTTTGTATCGCTGATCCAACGGTACCTTACCCGAGAGAAAGGAAGTGCGGCATGAACATGGATCAAGGCAAAACCTCGCGGCATAGTATTAAAAAGGTAAAACGCCTAAAGAAATGGTTGACCTACCTGGTAATGTCGCTGCTCGCGATCTTCTTTATGTTCCCTATTGTCTTTATGTTAATGTCTTCGATCAAGAATAATGAATATCAAGTCGTAACCGATATGAGTTCCCTCCGGGCTTTTCTTCCGGTTGGGGAATTGGGGTTTCAGAATTATAAAGATGTGTTTACTTCTCAGCATTTTGGGCATGTGATGTTCAACTCCGTGTTTATTATGATAACCACTGTCGTTATCGGTTTATTCGTAAACAGCATGATTGCTTATGCCCTGGCGCGACTGAGATTTAAAGGAAAGACATTCCTGCTCTCGTCGATTATTTCCCTGATCATCATTCCGTTTGAATCAGTTGCCATTCCTTTGTTGGTGATGGTCAATCACTTGCCCTGGTTTGGCGGCGAGACATCCTGGCTGGATTCTTATCATGTGCAAATCATTCCCTTTATCGCAGATGCTTTTTCCATCTTCTTGTTTTATCAATTCTTTATCGATATCCCCAAAGACCTGGAAGAAGCCGCGCTAATCGATGGGGCCAGCCACTTCGGAATTTACTGGAAGATAGTCCTGCCGCTTTCCAAACCTATTTTTGCTACAGTAGCAATTCTGCAAGCATTGAATAGCTGGAATCGTTTTATGTGGCCGCTCATGGTTACACGCGGTACAGACGTAAGGCCTTTGACCGTCGGCATCCAATCTTATTTCGGCCAGGATCCGCGGCTTTGGGGTGATTTGATGGCATTCGCTTCACTGATTACAATCCCGGTACTGATCGTATTCTTGTTGTTCCAGAAATGGTTTGTCCGCAGTGTCGCTTCTACCGGCATCAAGGGTTAAATACTCCGGACTATAGACGCAAATAGTAATATTCGCCGACCTTCTGCTACGTAATAAAAAACACCAGGCGCGTATTTAAAATAACGCCGACTCCGGGAAGGAAGTAAAAAAACAATTTGGAAGAATTAATTATGAAATTCGCTGAGGAATTCAAGAAATCTACACGGGCTCACATCCTGATGATTACCAATCACGGTATGCACCACTGGAACATTATCCCAGGGCTACCGGATACCGGCGGGCAAAATGTGTTCGTCAACGAATTCAGCGATGCATTGGCGAATCAGGGATACCGGATTACGATTATTAATCGGGGCGGGTACGCAAACCCCGTCAGCGGAGAAATGCGCAAAGGTATATTGTATAAGGATGAAAATCAGCGCATTATGTATTTGGAAGACGGCCGAGGTGAATTCATCAGCAAAGAAGATATGGATGCTCAAATGCCTGCTTTGCTGGAAAATTTGAAACAACAGCTTAAGGAAGAGGGGAGTAAGGTCGACGTTATCATTTCGCATTATTGGGATGGCGCGAAACTGGGAATTCTGTACAACCAAACCCTGTCAAAAAAAAAGACGCATATCTGGGTGCCGCATTCCCTGGGTGACGTGAAGAAACGCAATATCAATTCAACCGAATGGGACAAATTGCGCATAGACAATCGTATTGATAATGAAATATCGATTATCCAAGAAGTAGACCAAATTGCTTCCACTTCCAGCATTATTGAGCAGTCACTAAAAAATGATTATGGATTTACAGGCAAAATGCTTTTTCTGCCGCCATGCGTAAATTCTGAACGATATTGTCCCCATAAAATAGCAGACGACCATCCCGTTTGGGAATTCTTAGAGCACCATGGACAGATGAAAGCGGAGGAAATCCGAACTAGCCGGATTATTACCGAAATCAGCCGCACCGACAGCACCAAACGCAAGGATGTATTGATAAAGGCTTTTACGCAGGTGCAGCAGGAGTTTAAGAATACGGTTTTGGTGTTAACCATAGACCGGCAGAATAGCCAATTATATGAAAAGTTGCAGCACCTGATCCATGCATCCGGCATTCAAGACCACGTTATCGTGCTGGGGTCGGTATGGGATGAATTGCCCGATATTTATGCCATCACGGATATTTACTGTACGCCTTCGGTAATGGAAGGATTTGGCATGACATCCCAGGAAGCAGCGGCAACGCGTGTTCCGGTAATTTCCAGCGACCTGGTCCCATTTGTCACAGAATACCTGCTGGGGGATAATGTGAAAGCACTCATAGTGAATGGGGATGAGACTCAAGTCAAAAAAGGAACTGGTGCGTTGGTGGTACCGGCGGATGATATTGATGGTTTTGCGATGGCGTTAAAGTGGCTGCTTTCAAATGAAGAAATCAGAAAAGAAATGGGAGAGGCTGCTTATAAAATTACAATACCTTATTTCACCTGGAAGAACATCGTAAATGCATTTTTAACAGAAAGCGGTGTGAATGCCTACCCGGAGAGGAATGACTGATGCCTACAAAACTGACCCGCGAATTACTGGAAAAGCTGGTACAAGCTGAACAAATTGAAAGCCTTAGCCCCGAACAAATCAGGGAGTTCTTTACAGGGGAGCCTGAAATCCGTAATTATGCACCCGATGGGATTTGTCAAACCGACCCGCGCAATGGAGATCGGATTGTCTATAATTCTGCCCGCGCCCAACGGCCGCATGACAATGCCAGCGAAAATAGTAATCCAAAAAACGGGGCGAAAGAACAAACGTGCCTGATTTGTGAGGGATTGACCACAAAGATCCTGGACGTGGCAGATTTGAGCGAAGGGTTTACATTTATTAATAAAAACCTTTTCCCGATTTTCTACCCTGAAGCAACCAACCATCTGAAGGGCGATTTCAACCCGGCACTATCCGGAGAAGCTGCGGCGGGCTGTCATTTCCTGCAGTGGACTTCGTCATTTCATGAAAATGACTGGCAAAATATGCCCTTGGAAGACCGGGTGATTGTTTTGCAGCGATTGGCGGCATTGGAAAACAAATTATTGGAACAATCAGGCCAATATGTATCCATCATTAAAAATTATGGACGTTTGGTGGGCGGTTCACTCTCGCATGGGCACCAACAGATCGGGGTCAGCAATATCCTGCCCAACCGTATACGACAGGACCAACAATTTGCTGAAGCGAATGGAGAGGGTTTCTCATCTTATATGCGGCGAGAAAATCCAAAGGAATTATTAATCAAGGATTACGGAACGGCTGTGCTGATCACGCCTTATTTCATGCGCCGGCCATACGACATGCAGTTATTACTAAAAGATGATGCAAAATCTCATCTTTTTGAGTTATCGCATGAAGAACAAAGAGCTGTGGCGGACGGTTGGCGGGATGCCATTCGCATCATGCTGACCATCATGCCCAAGATTGGTAAGGAAACAGCCTACAACGTGACCACTCACAATGGAGACGGCAGCGGATTGTATTTTGAATTCCTTCCCTATACCCAGGAAATGGGCGGTTTTGAACATTTGAGTTTGTTTCTATGCCAGGGCAATCCAATCGTTTCAGCGCAGACTGCGCGGGAAATCCTTTCAAGTTACGGAAAAGATGAAGGTTAGCATATTGACCCGGAGAAAGATCTCATGAGCCTGCACCTGCCGGATAAATGGGTGTGGGATTTTTGGTTTGTGCGTCAGGGAGAATATACACATATTTTCTATCTGCAAGCACCGCGCCAGCTAAAGGACCCGGAGATCCGGCATTGGAATGCCAGTATTGGGCATGCACGCTCGCTTGACCTTTATGATTGGGAAATAATGCCGGATGCGCTGCTGCCCTCAAAAGAAGAAAAGGAATGGGATAGCAAAGCAACCTGGACCGGCAGCGTGATCCGGCACGACGGAAAATGGTTTATGTTCTACACCGGCATCAGCAAGGCTGATGCCGGGTTGAACCAGCGTATTGGATTGGCACAATCAGCAGACCTGACCCATTGGGAGAAATATGCAGGCAATCCGCTTATCCCGATAGATAAAAATCGTTACGAGGTGCTGGACAAACAAATTTGGTATGAAGAAACCTGGCGCGACCCGTGGGTATTTGAATGGGAAAACGAATTCCATGCTCTGATCACCGCCCGCGTCCCCTATGGCGAACCACGGTCACGCGGTGTGGCAGCGCACGCGGTTTCTAAAGATTTATTTCACTGGAAGGTTGAAGAACCGTTAACCGATGGGGGCGAGTTTGCTTATTTGGAAGTACCGCAAGTCGCGCGTATCGGTGCGAATTGGTATTTATTCTTCAGCGTTGAAAAAAGCCGCTTTTCGCAGCAGCGTTCTGGACGGGAAGGCATAAGGGCGCAGACCGGTACGCATTACTTCATTGGCGAAAGTCCTTTGGGACCTTTCAGGCTGCTTACGGATGATTTCCTGTGCGGAGATGAGCAAGGTACTTTTTATTCCGGAAAAGTAATAAAGAACAATCGTGGAGATTGGGTTTTTCTGGCATGCCGGCAATATGATCAGAATAGTGAATACATAGGAGAGATTAGCGACCCAATGCCAATTGAGACACAGGCAGATGGGCGTTTGGTAATAAAAAACATGAATCTGGAGGATGTAGTTCATGAAGGGTGATGTCGTGATGGTTGAAGAACATCATAAAAAGGCGGCAAAAGAAATTGTCCGAAAAATTCTGGCGGATATAAAACAAAAAGAAACACGCTATACATTGACTGTAGCGGGAGAATCCGGCAGCGGAAAATCAGAGATGGGTAAGGCTATTCAGGATGAACTTGCCGATTATGAAATCAAAGCTGTCGTGCTGGGGCAGGATGACTATTTTGTACTCCCGCCATATGATAATGACGCTCGCCGGCGGGAAGATCCCGAATGGTTGGGACCGCATATCGAAATTAAAATCGATCTACTGGAAGGCAATTTGAAGGATGCGCTTGCGGGCGCAGATAAAATCAATAAACCGCTAATTGACTATAACCGCAATACCATTGAGACTGAAACCATAACTCTGGAGGGTGTGCAGGTGGTTATCGCGGAGGGTACTTATACATCCTTGTTGAAACACGTGGATACGCGCGTGTTCATCGACAGCAGCCGACTGGATACGCTGGCATACCGTGAAAAACGCAATCGCGGCAATGAGGTGGGCGATGATTTCATCGAACAAGTACTGACAATGGAACATAAGATTATTGCCGGGCACAAAAACCTGGCCGACTTCGTGATTACCCGGGAACATGAAGTAAATATGGTGGAATAAATTTCCTGTTATCTATTACGCTGTCGGATGTGACATGGTATAGAATGAGTTGAATAACGGGATAAACCTCATGAAAACCAAAATACAAGAACTGCGGACACACCCGCAGGTGATGAGCCAGGAGATAGAAGAATTTATCCGCCAAAGTCTCCGGACATTAGGCCGCGAAGGAGCAGCCATTGCGTTAAGCGGAGGGCTGGATTCGGCGGTGGTGGCTATGCTTGCGGTCAGGAGTCTGGGCAGCCAAAAAGTACACCTGGTGAATATGCCGGAGCGGGACAGCAATCCGATTCATCGCCAACATGCCAGACAGCTGGCCCAAGAATTAGGAATTGAACTGCAGGTTATCGATATCACACCGGCTTTACGCGCAGCTGGAGCTTATAAATCCCTGCCGCTGTGGTTAGTACCCTCACGAAAATTACGCGGCAGACTGGTCACCTACGGCCGGGAGAAATTGATCAAGCATAATGACGAGCGCATTTTCATGGATCGCATGAATGCCGATGGGGAATCCTGGATGGCGCGCGGCAACTCTTATGGCATGTCCAAACACCGCATGCGCATGCTACTGATTTACCAATACGCGGAAGTGCGCAACTTGATGGTTGTCGGCGCAGCCAATCGCACGGAAGTGATGACAGGTACTTATTGCAAATGGGGCGTGGATCACTGTGCAGACGTCATGCCGGTGATGCATCTCTACCGCTCGCAATTGGAACAGGTGGCGGATTACATTCACGTGCCGGACTATATTCGCACCAAACCATCCGATCCGGATTTGTATCCCACCAGAATCGACAAAGGCGAGTTCCTGGGAGGGTTTGAAAAGGCCGATCAAGTCCTTTTCAACTTTGAGCATGGCGTGGCGAAGGAAGCTCTTTATCCGGTTTACGGACAAAAAATGGTCGAGCAACTGGAAGCGCTCTACCAAGCTTCCGCACACATGCGCGAGGCGCCTGTTCATCTCTAAATTCCTGGAATAGTCAATTCCTCAATTTGCGAAATATTGGGGGGATGATATACAATTTTAACCATTCGTAATAGACATGAAAATCAATTTGTACGATGTCTATCTATTCAGAAAGAGGTTATCGTGGATCAACACATTGAACAACATCGTGAGATTCTGGAACGTATTGCGTATGCTGCTATGCTTGAAAGAGGGTTGCTGCCAGAGTTTTCGAAGGAAGATTTGGCCGAACTGGAGCGCATCGAGGCTCCGGCACATGATTCCGGAGATTCACTCGTTGATTTAACAGACCTGCTGTGGGTTTCCATAGATAATGATGATTCTCTTGACCTGGACCAGACCACAACCGCGGAAGAGATGCCTGAAGGCCGGGCGAAGATCTATGTGGCTGTGGCGGATGTGGATGCCCTGGTAAAAAAGGGCACCAAATTGGATGGGCACGCGCAGCATAATACCACCTCAGTTTACACGGCTGCCAAAATCTTTCCGATGCTGCCCGAAAAACTTTCCACTAACCTGACATCCTTAAACTATGATGCGGATCGCGTATCGATGGTGATCGAGATGATCATCAATCCAGACGGATCATTATTAAAAGGCTCGGTTTACCGGGCGCTTACCCATAATTACGCCAAACTGGCATACAACAGCATGGCAGCCTGGCTGGAGGGCAACGGGCCTATCCCTGAAGAGGTAGCGGCTGTGGACGGATTGGCTGCAAATCTGCGCTTACAAGATGCGACTGCCCAACTGATGAAAAAGTTCCGCCATGAACACGGTGCTTTGAGTTTGGAGACAATTGAAGCTAAAGCTGTATTCTCCGACGGACAAGTTGAAAGCCTTGAAAAGGAAGAACGCAATCGTGCTAAAGACCTGATTGAAAATTTCATGGTAACTGCCAACGGTGTGACCGCGCGATTTTTAGAGGAGAACCATTTTCCATCGCTGCGGCGGGTGGTGCGCGTCCCCAAACGTTGGGAGCGTATAGTCAAAATTGCGGCCGAGCACCACTATGACTTGCCTAAGACGCCCAATTCAAAAGCGCTGGAAGTATTTCTGATTAAACAAAAAGAGGAAGATCCTGAGCCCTTTCCTGATTTATCCCTAACTATCATCAAGTTGATGGGCGCCGGAGAATATATGGCAGAGATGCCCCAAGGCGCTGTGCCCGGACATTTCGGCCTGGCGGTAAAAGATTATGCCCACTCCACTGCGCCAAACCGGCGTTATCCGGATTTGATCACCCACCGCTTGTTGAAAGCCGCGTTGCATGATGAGCCCGTTCCTTACACTAATGCGGAATTGCAGGAACTGGCTGCGCACTGCACGGAGGCCGAAGATGCCGCCAACAAGGTGGAAAGGCAGGTGGGTAAATCCGCGGCGGCGCTGCTGCTAAAATCGCATATTGGTGAAAAGTACGAGGGCATCGTCACCGGTGCCGCACAAAAAGGTACCTGGGTAAGATTATTAAAAATTCCCGTGGAAGGCAAGCTGGTGCAAGGTACGCAAGGGGTGGATGTAGGAGATCGAATCCATGTTCAATTGATCGATGTGAACGTGGAAAAAGGGTACATCGATTTTAAAAGAATAAAATCCTCCAGGCGATAATTGCTGAAAAGATGAAGCGGGTCAATCCTGCTTTTCGATTTGATAACCGGCTTCTTGCCAGGCGGATAGCAGCTTTGGATTCCGTTTCAAGTATACATCCACCAACACTTTGGGAACGTTATTAAGCGGGCAGGAGAAATTGGGGCAGCGGTTACAGACGTTGTAATACAAAATATAGATACCGCTGCAAGCCGCACAGAATCCGATAAAGGCTATCCAATATTGGCCGCCGAGAAGAAGAAACGGAAATGGAAAAACCAACCAGATTAAGGCGCCCACGATAAATTGAATTCTTTCGGATTTGCTCATTGGCTTGGGTTGATATTTCCAGAATTTAAAAACGCCGGAATTGGCGTGGCATTCCAGAATACGATCGGATGCAGCCCAATACGGGCAGTGCCGGCAAAGAACGCGCGCTTCCCAAACAATGAAAAAGAAAAGTGAATATGCCAACCAAAGGAGAAGGAATATCCCTTTCCCTGCTAATATGGTACCGGTGATCATTGCGGCAGCGTAAGGCAGAACAATCGAGAAAAAGTTCAGCAAATCCCTGTCTTTGTAGCGGCACATCAACCGCTCACCGGTTTCACATTGAGCGCAATCCGGCAGCGGTTGGGCTGTGCATGGCAGAACAGAATCACTATCCGGTTTTAGATTAGGGTTGGTCATATCCGGATTATAAAGCTGTTTATTTGATCAATTTACTCAACCGGAGTAATTTGACGCGGCACTATCTTAACAAATCGAGATAGAGCTACCTGGGGCAGGCAGAATTGATTGATTTGTTCGGCGTACTCGGGCTGGTTGGTTTGCAGCAATGCTTGATGATAATGCTTCAGCAATTCCTGAATGGAAAGAATATCGGGACCCTCCACCGGCAGTATATTGACCTGTGCGCCGATACCCAGGCGGCGTTCCAGCACGTCCAGGGTAAAGCCCATTTCGGGTGTCAACAGCTGGTAAACCACGCCGCCGGTCATGCCGGAAAAAGCCCAAGGACCCGGGTCGCCCAGAATGATCACGCGCCCTGAGGTCATGTATTCGCAGGCATACCCTTTCAGGTTGGCAGAGGTACCCACGCTGCCGGCATTGTCGTCGATCGGATGGGTGATTTGCCCGCCCAGAACCACGTCGGCACCCGATAAGCGGATGCAGGCACGTGAATCGGCATTGCCCTGTACCAGCAGAATACCCTGCTGAGCTCCGTAGGCAAAACTTTTGCCAACACTGCCGTCGATGCGCAGGCCGTCGTGATTGAGGCCTTTCATAATCGCCACGCGGCCGCCGTTAGCGCCTTTGGCTGCACCATCCTGGGCGCCGCCTTCGATCAACACATCCATATTCCCTGTAATCCAAGCTGCAAAACCGTTGCCGCCAATAGATGAGGGGCTGAAATGCAAATGCAATTGGTCAATTTCATGGTCGAGCTGCGGATGGCGCATGAGCGCGCCGAATAGATGCGATCCGAGCGCGCGGTCATAGGCCATGACTTGATCCTGGTAGGTGACTTCTGTCTCGCCTTCGTCTACCGCTTCCAGGACTGTCTCACTGATGAAACGGGTCAGGTGATTGCGATCGCGTGTCAGCAGACGCCCGATGCCTGGCTCACGCTTGGTGTAGGGCCGAACCGGAACAGGCTCTAACATGGCTGAAAGGTCAATCCGATCATTCAGTGCGCTTTGTTCCAACAAATCGGCTTTGCCAACCAAATCCTGCACACGGGATACACCCAGCGCAGCCGTCAATTGACGCAGTTCTTCACCAATACCGTTGAATAGGCGCTCCAGCTTGATAACAGACGCTTCCATATCCAGCGGCGTGAAATCTTTGATACCCAATTTTTGAGCTTCTTCAAGGGTTTTGATATGCGTGGTAATGCCCTTATGGCAGGTACCCTGATTGCATTTACGGCAAATGGTGCAGCCGATGGCGACCATGGCGAGTGTGGCAAAGCCTACCCGATTGGCACCCAGCAAGATCATTTTGAGTACATCTGCACCGGTTTTTATACCGCCGTCGCACCAGATTTCCACACGGTCGCGAATGCCGGCTTCCACCAGGGCGCGATGTGCCTGCACTACACCAATTTCTACCGGTAAACCAACATGTTGGATGGCGTGTTTGCGCGCGGCTCCGGTGGCTCCATCGTAACCGGATAGATTGATCACGTCTGCCCCGGCTTTTGCCACACCCACGGCAATCACACCGATGCCGGGCACGCAGGGGCATTTAACGCCAATCCTGGCATGCGGGTTGACCGTCCTTAACTCTTCAATCAATTGCGCCAAGTCTTCAATTGAATACAGGTCATGATTGTTTGAGGGAGATAGCAACGCTACGAAGGGCGGGGTACGGCGCGCTTGGGCCACACGAGGATTAACCTTTTCAGCCGGCAGCATACCGCCCTCACCGGGTTTGGCGCCTTGCCCGATCTTTATTTCAATCAAACCGCATGAGTTCAGAAATTCCGCATTGACACCAAAACGGCCGGAAGCTACTTGCTGGCCGCGATTGCGTTTGTATTTGCCGATCAATTCAGGGACTTCACCACCTTCACCGTTGATGCAGATAATGTTCAATTTATCCGCTGCCCGCGCGTAGGTGCTGTAAGCCGCCTCACCCTGAGAACCAAAGGACATGGCGCTGATCACAAGGGGCATGGCATGCTCTCCGATTTCAATATTCACCTGGCCGGTGGATAGCACAGAGGGACTGGTTTTAAAATCTATCAAATGTCGTAGGGCCACCGGAGTCTGAGAAGTCAGATCGCGGTATTTAATGACAATGTCCTGATAATCGCCCTGCGCACTGGTATAACTTCCCACCGCTTTCCAGAAGTGAGGATAGAGGTGGTCGATAGAGGCAAGTTTACCGGAATGCGCCTTGCTCATTTCAAGAATTTCACGGCGATTTTGCGCGTCTTGTTCCAACGCCTGCCAGGATAAACCGGATGAATGGCTGCCAAGGAAATTCGCTGTATGGAAGATGCCGGCTAATTCAGGCGCTAATCCGATGGAGCTGGCTACACGTCCATACCCGCGCAATTCATGGCTGCCTATAGTGGAGATAACCTTTTCCAACCCAACTTGCAGGGATTGCAGCAAGTTCGTAATAGCCTGTGCCGAATCCTCACCCGCAGTGTCTGCGGCGATACTGAGCATGGCATACGGGTTGACGGCGTCCGCGCCGAAACTGCAGAGCATGACGATATCGTGCAAACAACGGATGTATGTGCTGCGGACAATAATGCCGGTTTGGCGTCGCAAATTCTTTGGTTCAAAGTTCTTGCGGAGAATATCGTCAACGGCTGCCACCGCCAGAACAGGGTCAAGCACACACTGATGATCAGCAATAGCGATGGAATCATCCAATACCAGACAGAGAGCACCCGCTTTGACCGCTTCCACGGCCGCCTGAGTTAATTTATCTATGTACTTATTAAAAGATTGACCCTGCGGGACTGCCAGGGACAGCCAAACCATACGATGGCCAAAGAATTTGCCGACAGCTTCCATCGGATAGATGGGAACATCGCTTGAGACATGCGTATCATCGGTACTGCCGGGAAGGCGACTGGATAAAAGCGGCGAGGATAATAGTAGATGGCTGTCCTCATTCATCGAAGGAGATGCGATTTCCGGTCGTTGGCCTAAAATTACACGGGTGGAGAAGGCTTCACCTTCCCGACCGCGATCGATTGCCGGGTTGGTGACAACCGCGACAGTCTCTTTAAAATAATCCGATAAATTTACCCGGTTGCGGCTGAGGGCTGCCAATGGGCCATCGTAACCCAGTGAACCGACAGTCTCGTGTCCGGATAAGGCTTGCTGTTTTACATCGTCCACCTGTTCTCGGCTCCAACCGGCAGCCGCCAGGATGGGTTCCGTTATGTTAAACGGGATGGTAAGTTTTTCTGATAGAGCTGAATTTTGGGAAAATAAAACACGAGCAGAGCTCGTGTTTTGGACAGCATAGGCGGCATTTGACTGTTGGGAATTCTGCTGAACAGACTGCAACTGAATCTGCTGTCCAAATTGTGAATCCAGACTTACGGGTGAATTGGATGAAAGCGCCGCTAAAGACGAGCTGCGCTGGAGATTGGTGTTCATAACTTGCTGGCGGATCTTGCGATGGGAGAGCACTTCCACATCCCGGCCGCGATGAATTACCAGCCCCATTTTTTCACCTGGAGCCAGGGGACGCGAATCGGTGACCATGTCTTCCAATTGAATAGCGCCGCGTTCCGAACTGAAAATGAATTCCTTTTCAGTTTCACTAAACCATAAAGGGCGCAGCCCCAACGTATCCAGGCTGCAAACGGCCGTGTCACCGTATCGGGCGGCAATGGCGGCGGGGCCCTGAGCAAAAGCACCAAAAGCCAAAGTCATACGGGTATAGATATCACTTAACGGAGACGTCAGTTGGTCGATTTCAAATGGAGAGGGCGGAAAGACTATTTCCATGGCTTCCATTAAATTGAAGTTGTTATTTATACAAAAATGTTCCAAAGCGCGGTCTACATCCTGAGAGTCGGAACCATCCCGAGGGAGCTGGACGCCAATCTGCCGGGCTTCCTGGCGGAAACGATTGATGGTATTAATCTCGCCATTATGGCCCAAAAGTGCGAAAGGTTGAGCGCGTTCGAAAGTCGAAACGGTATTGGTGGAATAACGGGCGTGGCACAGCACCATGACCGTGTCATAACTACGGTCCTGCAGTTCCGGGTAGTAACGCGCCAGAGTCTCTACCGAACCGCGCATTTTATAAATTACTGTATATGAACTTAGCGAGGCAAAATGAATGGGCAGTTCGCGTTCCAGATTTTGCTTGACTACAAACAGCCGATTCTCCAAATCAGGCAGGTTTGCCGATCCTGCCAACTGCCAAAACGCAGGAGGATTGGTCTGGGCGTTCAAGCCTAACGCTTCACAACGAACCGGACCGGGTTCTGCTAACAGGAGATTCAACCCGGCCTGGTCAAATTCACGGTTAATACTGGCTTGAACGGTAGTGTAATCCATGCCAAAGGGAATGAAGAGATGGCCTACCCAGAAGCCGGTTTGGGTAGCCAATGATGCCGGAAGGCCGGCCTGGCTGAGTTTCTTGGCCCACAAGCTGCGAGGAATATCGGTTTGAACGCCGGCGCCATCACCTTCACCGCGCACGTAACCGGTGCGGTGGCCCATGTTTGCCAAGCGCCACAACGCCCGTTTCAAAGTTCCGAAAGTACTCTGACCGTTTTTTCGCGCGCTCAGGTAAAGAGCGCAAGAATCATGCTCCGGGCCATAAGGGGAATCGGGTGAAACATCAGTGCGTATGGGTTTAATCGACATGGCTTCCTCTTTAAATACTGTTTACGAATTCAATAAATCAAGGCCTTATAAAAGTGATCAATGTTTTTGGCTTTAAGGTAAAGTTCTTCATTTTATCGCATATTTGAGAAAAAAGGGAAGAATGTCATATAAACAATATGACAAATGTCGTAAAGTAATTATTGGAAAAGGACATTGGAAGTGTTTACCAATGTCCTTTTTATAAGAGGGGAAATGAATAGGTTTAGGAAACTTGCGGCAGGGCAGCCATGGCCTCGTTTATTGCGTCCTCCGGCAAGGCAAAATCCTGAAGCTCACCGGCCATGTATTTCTGGTAGGAGGCCATATCAAAATGGCCGTGACCAGAGAGATTGAAGAGAATCACGCGTTTCTCGCCTTTTTCCTTGGCGTCCAATGCTTCGTCGATGGCAGCGCGGATGGCGTGGGCACTTTCCGGGGCGGGCAGGATTCCTTCAGTTTGAGCGAACTGAAGGGCGGCTTCAAAAGTCGCTTTCTGAGGAACAGTGGTGGCTTCTACCAGACCGGCATCGTATAAAGCCGATAAGCTGGGCGCCATACCGTGGTAACGCAGGCCGCCGGCGTGTATGGTGGGTGGCACAAAACCATGCCCGAGCGTGTACATTTTTACAACGGGCGCCATCTTGGCAGTATCGCCGTAATCGAAGGCATATTTGCCTTTGGTCAAAGAGGGGACTGCGGCCGGTTCAACCGCCAACAAGCGTGTGCGCTGCCCGTCCTTCAAGTTCTCGCGAATAAACGGGTAGGCGATACCGGCAAAATTAGAGCCGCCGCCCACACAGCCGATGACGACGTCCGGGTATTCGCCAGCCATGTCCATTTGCTTGAGGCATTCTTCACCGATAACGCTTTGGTGAATCATTACGTGATTGAGCACGGAACCCAAGCCGTATTTTTTTGTGCCGCCGGATTTGGCTGCTACTTCAACTGCCTCGGATATGGCAATTCCCAACGAACCGGGGTTGTCCGGATTATCAGCTAGAACAGAACGGCCGTAATCAGTGGTGTCTGTGGGGCTGGCGTAAACTTCAGCGCCGAATGAGTTCATCAGGATGCGGCGGTAAGGCTTGAGATCATAAGATACCTTGACCATGTATACCTGCAGTTCGAGGTCAAAAAAATTGCAGGCCATGGACAAAGCTGAACCCCACTGTCCGGCGCCGGTTTCAGTGGTCATGGCTTTCACACCGGCGATCTTGTTGTAATATGCCTGTGCCACGGCTGTATTGGGTTTGTGGCTGCCGGAGGGGGAAACACCCTCATTCTTAAAATAAATATGTGCGGGGGTACCCAGAGCTTTTTCCAGACGGCGGGCACGGATGAGGGGAGTCGGCCTCCAGAGTTTGTAAATTTCGCGTACTTCTTCGGGAATGTCAATGTAACGCTCGCTGCTCATTTCCTGCATGATTAAATTCATGGGAAAAATGACAGACATAAATTCCGGTGTGACCGGCTCAAGAGTTTGCGGGTTAAGAACCGCAGCCGGGGGATTTGGGCTGTCGGCTAAAATGTTGTACCACTGCTTAGGCAGGTCGGATTCATTTAATAAAAAACGGGTTTGTTCAGTCATGATAATTCTCCTTAAAATAATGGTTTTTTAATCGATCAATAGATGACAATTCCAGACGGGTATGCAAATGACCTTCATGGTGGATGAAAACTGATTCGGTCGGGTATGCTTCCTTCCCGTAAGGTGAGCATGAAAATGTTATAAAGTTGTATTTCAGTCATGTTCTTTTCCTGTCAATTTATTTGGAGATGAGTGCTTAAAATAAAACGCGCTCATCCCGATTTGGGACGAACGCGCGGTCCGTGGTGCCACCCAAGTTAAGCTGCTATTAACAAAAAATTCCCCGGTGATGCACAAGGGGAAAAAGCCAGCTCACTCTTTTCGAGTACGTTCAACCGTAAAAATCATTGAGTTATACTCTAGCCCAATAACGGGGGCATTCCGGCTCGGCTTACTTGCAAATTCTGCTTTAGGCCTACAGCTCCGCGGTCCATTCAACGCTTTCGTTTCGGGCAGGTCTCTCACCAATCGCCTGCTCTCTGTGCCGTCGTTCAGCGCTTACTCGTCCTCTTCAACGCTTTTGAATATTGGGGCTTATTATATATATAAAACGAAAAGCGTCAAGGTTTTTTTAAATAGATAAAATTGAAGCAATAGGTTATCAGGGATTAATATTGCCATGTTTATATGAAATCATTTCGATGAAAGCCTTGACCACCTTTGGGTCGAAATGTTTGCCGGATTGCTCCAGAATATAGTCGAGGGTTCGTTCTGTAGACCAGGCCTGCCGGTATGGGCGATCAGAACGGAGCGCATCCCAAACATCCACAACGGCAAATATTCGAGCTGCCAAAGGGATTTGCTCACCCTTCAAGCCGCGCGGATAACCGGAGCCATCCCATTTTTCATGATGAGCATAAGGAATATCCAGGGCGGGGCGCAGATATTCAATGTTGGCCAACATATCGTGTGCAAATTGGGGATGCTTGCGCATCAGGTTCCATTCTTCGGGTGTTAAATTCTCGGGTTTAAGCAGAATGGCATCAGGTACTCCCAATTTGCCGATATCGTGCAGCAATGCACCCCGGCGGATGTGAATAATTTCATTTTCACTGATACCCAGTTTTTGCGCCAAATTAACTGTAAGCTCAGTAACGCGCAAGGTGTGCCCTTCAGTTTCCTTATCGCGCAGATCCATTGCCATTGACCAGCCTTCAATAGTGGCATCATATGCATACCGCAAAGCATCCGAGGATCGTTGAAGATTGTTAAATAACTGAACACTTTCAATTGCTATGGCTGCTTGGCCAGAGATTGTTTCTAGGAAATCACGCCATTCCTGATCAGGGACGAGCGTTTTCCGATTAAAAATTTCTAGAACGCCTACAACATTCCTCTTGGAAATTAGTGGAACTGTGATGAAAGAGACAAAGTTTTCTCCTTGAATCAGGTCCTGGTAGGGGGGCGGTGAATTTAAAGAAGAGAGAGATGGTAGAAAAATGGGTTTCTGTTCCATAATGGCTTTGCCCGAATAATCCTGGCCAATTCGAACTTTAGATTGCTTGATTTGATCTCCATGAAAACCACGGCTTACTTTATATTCAAGCATCTGTGATTTTGAGTTGTATAACAAGATATCCACTGCATCTACTTGCAGTTGACTGACTACCTGGTCCAGTAAGACATTTAAAACAACTTCCAAATCAATACTTCCGGAAATGGCTAAATCAATTTGGCGAAGAGAACTAATCCTTTCCAGACGTGTATTGGCTTCATTAAATAACCGTGCATTTTCGATTGCAAAGACAGCGTGATTCGCGATAGCGGAAACCATCGTTAATTCAGTCTTAGAAAATGGGTCAACCTTTTCTCTGCCCAATGTAATAATTCCAATACTTTTTCCTTTGTAGATAAGAGGCGTACCAAACCAGGAATGAATTTTCACCTGTTTTGTAGAAAGTGCCTCATAATATTGTGGATATTCAAGCTCCATGTCTGTGACTGTTATGGCGGTTTTCCCTTTAGCAACTTGATAGGTTGGGAAATTTGATTCGTATTGAAAAACCAAGTCACTGTCATTTACGGAAGGTTTTTTCCCATGAAAAGTAAGGATATTTAGGGTATCGGAACTAAGTCCTTGAATAGAAATGGAATCACATTCAACTGCCTTGGTGATTTCTTTTACAATAAATTCCAGTACTTCCTGTAGATCAAGGGTTGATGAAATTGCTTCCTCAATTTCCAATAAAGACTCAACCCTGGCAATATACCTTTCCAGTTCTTGCTCACTATTTTTTTGTTCTGTTATGTCAATCATAACGCCCTGAAGAAACATTGGTTGGTTATCCACGTCATAAACTAGGGAGGCTTCATCATGGAACCAAACTACGTTGCCATCTTTGGATAACATGCGGTATTCAGATATGAGTGGTGAATGATCGGATATGGATCCAAAGGTTTTCTGCAAAACGCGGTCGCGATCATCTGGATGCAACCGTTCAAGCCAAATGTCCGGATTTGATTTATAAGCATCTGGAGAATACCCTAAATAATGTTCCACCTGGGGGCTGATATAGAGAGTTGTACTTTTTTCATCCAATGCGGCTATGTAAGTTATGGCAGGGATCTGTTCAACCAATGTTTGAAACCGGGCCATTGACCTGATTAATTCAAATTCCGCTTCTTTCTTTTTTGTTACGTCCTCAGACATAATCACAATACCACCAATCTCTTGTTGGAGGTTGTACCATGGAAGTGTTTCCCATTTTAACCATTGGACACTGCCATCGGCACGGACAAAACGGTCTTCTTCTTTACAAATCGTCCTACCTGAAAGCGCCTGACGATGAACTTCTTTTGTTTCTTCTGTTATTTCCGGGAAAATATCGTAATGTTTTTTTCCCAAAATAGATTTTTCAGAAATACTATAGTCTTTTTTCCATCTTTCACTTGCCAGAATATATCGCATATCACGGTCAAACATAGCCAAAGCAGCCGGTGCATGGTCGATAAATAAGCGTGATGTTGTTTCACTCCGGCGTAATTCCTCTTTGGCTTGCTGCTGTTCAGAAATATCTGTAATGAAACCTTCTAAATGATAGACCCCCGCTGCATCTTTCTCAACTGCGCGGCCTTGTTCCCAAACCCATTTTAATTTACCGTCTTTAGTGAAAAGCCGGTACTCGAGTGTGTAAGGCTTGTTTGCTCGAATAGCTGCTTGAATGGAATCCCGGACATAAGCTGTATCATCCGGGAAAATTAGATTATTGAAAGAAGTGGCATTATTACCAATCAACTCATCTTGAGGATAACCAGTAAGATTAAGACAACCTTCACTGAGATATTCCATAGTCCATTGATCATCATTCAAACATCGGTAAGCAACACCTGGAAGGTTCGAAAGTAAGGTATTAAGTCTTCGTTTATCTTCTTCGAGTTCAATTTCCAATGTTTTTCGTTTAGAAATCTCAATAGACAGAATAAACACTCCCATCGGTATGGGCTGAACCCGTAATTCAAACCAACCTCTGGATCCGTCAGGATAGATGAACTCATTCTCAATAGTTTGCGGAATACGCTTCTCCATACAAACACGAAGCTTTTTAAAAAATTGGGTATTTTCGATACCAGGATATAGTTCCATCATGGTATGTCCAATATAGAAATCCTGGGGATGGCGGCCTTGTCTGGCCGCAGTCTCATTGATGAAAACATAATGCCAAGTATCATCGATAACCTGGCATCCCTCCAATATGTTATTTAAGAAAGATATGTATTCCTTATTCCTTAATAGAAACTCGAAATAGTCTTCCTCGGGATGTTTCTTATTAACCGATTGCGATTTCTCGGTTTCTTTACCTTTCTTTTGACCAACCATTCTTTAAACTACCTTGAATAAACACCTGATTATTGATAACGATAAGCTGCAAATGTAAATTTACTATAGCATAAATCAGCCATACTTTATTCAAGTTTTAACTACTAAAATTTTTTATTAAGACTGGGAGTCAATAAATTGTTTAGCTTTATTAATTTGTAAAGAGACTGCTTCTGAAGATGTACCACCAACACTATTCTTTTTTTCCACGGCTGTTTCAAAGCAAAAGACCTGATAAACCTCCTCTTTGAACATAGGACTAATAGTCTGGTATGCCTTTAAAGGAAGTTGACTAAGATCTAAATTTTGCTCTTCTGCCAACCGTACTGCTTGACCGACCAGAGCATGCGCTTCGCGGAAAGGAACTCCCTTAGCAACCAAATAATCTGCCAGATCGGTGGCCAGGATGGACGGATTCATATTGGCCTGCATACGCTGCGCGTTGACCTGCAGCGATTCCAAAACTCCGGTCATAACCGGCAGCATCATGCACAGGTTGTCATAGGTTTCGAAAACCGGTTGTTTATCTTCTTGTAAGTCTTTATCATATGTGGATGGCAATCCTTTTAGTGTAGACAGCAGACCGGTCAGGCGGCCAATGATCGTACCGCTTTTCCCGCGGGTCAATTCCAGGGTATCGGGATTTTTCTTCTGCGGCATCAGGCTGGAACCGGTGGTGTAGGCATCCGCCAATTGAATAAAACCAAATTCCGAGGTTGAATAGAGAATAAGCCCTTCCGACAACTTGGAAAGGTGAACAGCCAGTAAAGCAGAGAAAAACAAGAATTCAGCAGCGGCATCACGGTTAGAGACCGCATCAATGCTATTGGGGCTGACTAAACTGAACCCCAATTCAGCAGCTAAAAAATCGCGATCGATTGGATATGGCGTACCGGCCATTGCGCCGGAACCCAGGGGCAAGACAGAAGCGCGCTGCTTTAGTTCCTGCAAACGTTGACGATCACGCACCAGCGGCCAAAAATACGAGAGCCACCAATGGCTAAGAAGGATGGGCTGGGATTGCTGTAAATGCGTATAGCCACTAAGTATAATGCCCATGTCTTTTTCTGCCCGATCAACCAAGGCTGTCTGTAAAATTCTAAGAAATTCATCAACCTGTGCAATAGCCAGCTGCAGCCATAAGTTGAAATCAGACGCTACCTGGTCGTTGCGGCTGCGGCCGGTGTGGAGTTTCCCGCCCAGCGGTCCGATGATCTCGGTCAAGCGGCGTTCGATGGCAGTGTGAACATCTTCGTCAGTGGGTTGAAGCTGAAAATTATCCGATTGAACTTCCGCCAACACAGCATACAGCCCTTCAATGATGGAGTCCATTTCGGATTGCTGTAGAACATCACACTGGGCTAATGCTTTGGCCCAAGCGATTGAACCCTGAATATCCACTTCGGCCAGCCGCCAATCAATCGCGATGGATGCATTATATTGCCATGCCAGCGGATCAACTCCGCTGGCAAAGCGACCTCCCCAAAGATTCTTCATACTAGACTGGCTCATTACTTACCGTTGAGAAATCAGGTGCTTCTACGGGAATGGCAGCATCTGTCTTCAAATTGCGCAAGGCGGCAACTTTTAAAGGAAGACCAAACAGATTGATGAAACCTTCCGCATCGCTCTGATCATAAACGCTATCTTCTTCAAAGGTGGCGAAATCTTCGTTATACAAGCTATAAGGGCTTTGGCGCGCAATTGGCGTGACACTGCCTTTATATAATTTCATTTTCACTACACCGGTCATATGCTTTTGGGTTACATCCACAAACGCGTCCAGGGCTTCGCGCAGCGGGGTGAACCATTGACCGTTGTAAACCAGGTCGGCGTACCGTTGGGCGATCAAATTCTTATAATGCTGGGTATCGCGGTCCAGGCAAATGGATTCCAAATCCTGGTGAGCGGCTACCAGGATGGTCCCACCAGGAGTCTCATACACTCCGCGCGATTTCATGCCAACCAGCCGGTTTTCCACCATATCCGCGCGGCCGATGCCATGCTTGCCACCTAATTGGTTCAATTCCTTAACAAAGTTTGCGGGGGTGAGCGCAATTCCATTCAACTTGATGGGGTAACCCTGAATGAATTCAATTTCTATAACTTCCGGCTCATCCGGGGCTTGTTCAGGAGAAACAGTCAATTGGAACATATCTTCCAGGGGTTCATTCCAGGTATCCTCCAGATTACCGCCCTCATGCGATAAGTGCCATAAGTTGCGATCGCGGCTGTAAATGGATTTCAGGCTGGAAGAAACCGGGATGTTGTGCGCTGCGGCATAATCCAAAGCATCTTCACGCGAGCAGATATCCCATTCACGCCAGGGAGCAATGACTTTCAGGCTCGGATCTAATGCCATGACGGTTAATTCAAAGCGAACCTGGTCGTTGCCTTTGCCGGTACAGCCGTGGGCGATGGCATCCGCGCCTTCCTGTTGGGCTATCTTGACCATGTGTTGGGCGATCAAGGGACGGGCAATGGATGTACCGAGAAGATATTTATTTTCATAGATGGCACCCGAACGCAGCATCTTATAAAGATAATCGCTGGCGAATTCATCCGTCAAATCCTCGATAAAAATTTTGCTGGCGCCTGTTGAAATCGCCTTTTCAGGCAGGTTAGAGAGCTCTTCTCCCTGGCCTACATCGGCAGTGTAACAGATCACTTCACAATCGTAATTCTCCTTCAACCAGGACACAATAATGGATGTATCCAGGCCGCCAGAGTAGGCAAGAACGACTTTCTTTATGTCTTTTTTAGATTTATTTTTGATCATGACAATTTTCTCCTCAAGAAATGAATAATTTGTGAATAAAGCCCGAAATAGAAAACAAAAAAGCTTTCCGGAATCGGAAAGCTTTTTAATCGTTTCTTTATGCTTTATTGATGTGATATGGGAATTTTATGATCCATCCAAGCAAAATAAGCCAACCATTCCGTCGGTAAGGGATGTGGTTAGCTCTCGTCGTAAATTCATCGTGTTGGATTTCACTTTCTTGCTCACAATGAGAGGCATGATAGCATGGAAATTACCAGGTGTCAATAAAAAAATTATTCAGGCATCGATAGAGGGAAAAAGAATTTCCCTAATCCATTTCAGTTTCACAATTCAAAAATGTATCCGTGCCATTTCCTCCAATGCAGATATCGGTTCCATCCCCGCCATCTATAGTGTCATCCCCATCACCACCTACCAAACAGTCGTTGCCAGCATTACCGGAAAGAGAATCGTCAGACGAGGTTCCAAGCACCAGATCATTTAGAATTGATCCAATGGAGGAGGTGGAAATATACTCGAGGCTGAGAGAACTGCATTCAACCGGTTTCATTTGTTCAGCCGTGACTTCATGTGTTTGCATGTCAAGCCCGGATTCCGGTACAGTGTTAGAAGCCGTTAAACCATAAATCGCACTGATAATAATCATAAACGCCAAACTGATAAATAAAACACGAATAAATTTAGAAATCATAGGAGTACTTTCCTGTTATTTACCGGCAGATATATTTTTGGATGCGATAAGATTTCCAAATTTCTTATTGAACCAAAAGAGCGCGATTATGGTTGCACCAATCATATAAATGGAAATAATACGCGCTACTAAAACATTGATTTTCAACCCTAAGAATGAGATGGTGTTGGGGGAGGAAGAGCTGCCCATAATTGAGCCGCCAAGTGTTGGGTTTAGTACTTCATTGTTGTCGGATGAATTGTCAGTCAAAGTTAATTTTTGATCATCCAAAAAAAAGGTAAGTTCAGGCATAAAAGACTCTTTAAAAGTACGCTCTCCGATCGAGCCTTGAATTTCAACTTGAGGCTGCAGGATGAGTGTATACCGTTTATTTATGATGCCTGTTTGGCTTTCAAAGTTATCAATTACATTGTCAACTTCGGTTAAGTCTAAAACGGCTGAGGAAGTGAACGAACTCTCCTGAATCAAAGAGGGCGGTATGATCTCAATTGATTTTTCCCAACCGGTTGTGTCTTTGATAATTGCCAGCATTTTGTATGTACCGGTTACATTTACTTTTCTATTTGATTCCAGTTCATAAGAGAAAACGATATTTATAGAATTATTGATTTGACGAAAAATTGGATCACCGGTTTCCAATTGATTACTTTCATAAATATCTTCCGGTACTTCGGAGAAATACTCAAAGTGGCCATAATTTGTGTAGGTATAGTTATCAGCGATTGTTGTTTCTATTGGGTGAGTAAATGAGACAAAGGCAATAATAAGAGCGACAAAACCAATTATCGAGATGATGTATAACCAATCCAAAGGATTGGCTGTTGCGTCAGAATTTTCACTCATTTTATTTTTCTTCCTTACGTCTAAAATCTTCTTCGGTTTACCATCTGTTTGAAGTAAATATATAAATACAATCGCAAACGCGACTACCAAAAATGCGAAGTTCGCCGGTTTTCTTAGTCTCTTGAGATATTTTCCTGCAGAAGGTATGAAAAACCAATATTTTCCTAAGATCTCGGATGATTGCGGGTGATAAGAATCATCCCACGTATTATTATCACCTCGTAAAGTATAGCGTCCATTTTTTATAGCAATGATACGATGGAAAATCGTACCAATTTCAGGTTGTTGATATGTTACGATATCACCAATAGCATAAGAATTCGCTTCGCGGATTAGTGCCAAATCACCAAAATGGAATTTTGGTTCCATGCTATTCCCGATGATAACAATGTAAGATGTTTGTCCGCCTAGAGCAGGTGGTGCAAAAATAAACCAGCCGATAAAAAGTAAAACTAAGCCGGCGGCTGAAAATATGGTGCTAAGTGGTTGTTTATCAGTCTCTCTCAAATTATAAAAATGGGTTTGGGATTTTTTATTCCCAAACCCCAATATTTTGGATTAAGTGGTTCTACTTACCAGCTTATTCAGCAGCGACTACCTGTAATGATTCTATGGCTGAAACACTTGGTTCAGACGATGCGGTGAAGGCACATGACCAAGTATTGGTTGTAGGCCCAGTGCAGCTAATCCAAGTTGTACCTGAATCAATTGTGATTTTTACTTGACTGGGTATGCCGGCTCCACTGGTGGCGACGATATCCATTGCGACACTTTGTACTTTTGATGGATCTGCGGCTAAGAGGGTGTAAGTGATATTACTGACGGTATAACCGCTGACTGTACCAGAACCATCTCCAGCACCGGATTCAGGAACTACATTAGCTGCGGCATAACCATACGCAACCACTCCCAGAGTTAAGATGATTAAAGCAATCGCAATATATTTTGGTTGAAGTAGTTTAGAAATTGACATTTTTATCCCTTTTATTAATTGAGTTTGATGAAATTGCGAGAATTAACATTCGGTAATCTTATTAAAATAAAAACGCCTCCTCTCATGTACACGACAATTCATGAACATCCGAGACGTTTTATGTATAAAACTTCGGCAGCTCTGCAATCATAGTAATCATGAACGATCACTTTAGACCATTAGCTTTGCGTCTCCAGCTTTCGCAGGATTTGCCTTTTCGATTGTGTATACATTTAGATTAATATTAGTATGACACGACGTCATACTATTCAAAACAGATTATATCTTAATAAAATTCAAAGAATTTTTATTACTATTCAAAAATACTTTTATTAATAAATTGTAGTAAAGATAAATAAGTTTGAACAATGAATAACAAATGCATTGCCTGATAGTTTTATGTTGGTAGATGTTTTCAGAAACACTTCATTGGAAATTATTCAGAACCCGTGTAAAAAACACTTCTACTAGTTGTGGATCAAAGTGCTTACCCGCTTGCGATAACATATATTCTTTAGCTTTGGCGCGAGGCCACGCTTTTCGATAAGGGCGATCAGAGGTGAGCGCATCCCAGACGTCCACAACCGCGAAAATCCTAGCTGCCAATGGGATTTCCTCACCTTTTAAGCCTCGTGGATAACCAGTACCATCCCAACGTTCGTGATGGCAGTAAGGAATATCGAGGGCGGGTTTTAAATATTTAATAGACGATAGCATATCAAAAGCATCTTGAGGATGTTTACGAACGAATGCCCATTCTTCATCAGTAAGTTTTCCCGGTTTATTCAGTATGGCATCCGGAATACCCATCTTACCAATGTCATGCAGCAACGCTCCACGCATGATGTTCCCTATGGATTCATCATTGATCCCCAATTCGTAAGCAAATCTCATTGTCAGATCAGTAACACGCTTGGAATGTCCTTCAGTTTCCTGATCACGCAATTCCAATGCTTTGGCCCAACCTTCAATTGTCTCGTTATATGCGACAGTCAGATTTAATGTCGAACGTTGTAGTCCATCGAAAAGCTCATTATTGTCAATTGCTATGGCAGTCTGCATCGATAACGTATTAACAATATCAATCCATTCCGGAGAAGGGGAGAATAATTCATGATAAAAAATTAGCATTACACCTTTTAGATCCCCTTTTACAAATAAAGGCGCAGAGTGAAATGATTTAAATTCGCCAGATTGAAATACTGACTCACCAGATAAAATGTTTTCGGGAACCTTTAGACTTTCCGCGCTGACTATGCGTCTTTCCATGATGGATTGTCCGGCCAAGCCATCACCAATATGAAAGCGCAACCGATCAATATCTTTGGGTTGAAAACCAATGCTGGCGACCGGCTCAAGAAGCATAGTCTGTGGTTTACTTAATAAGACCATTAATGCATCACAGTTAAGAAGCTCCCTGGATTGTTTAACGATTACATTAAGAGTGACTTTAAGATCCAGGCTTGTATTAATCGCCTGATCAATAACACGCAGAGTATCCAGCTGATTTACTTTTTCCTGAGTCTTTTCGCGCAATGAGGAACGGTGAATAGCATTCGCCGCAATGTCTGCCACTGACTTTAGCAAACGAATATCTCGCTCGTTTAAAACGCGATTGCTGCCAATGAAGATCACACCAATATCTCTGTCTTGAATGATCATAGGAACAGCGGCAGAAGCACGACAATTTGTAAATTGATCGGCATAAAAGGCATTGGGATCTTTCTGATCACCATTATTAAGGTATGGCTGCATACTATCGAGGATCTTCCGACTCAGGCCAACTCTCGGGGGGATTCTCAGTCCAGTACTACCTGCCCATATGCCACGGCCAAGTTCGATGACCATTTCGTCTGTTATTGGGTCTAGCAAAACAAGAGTTGCGCCCTCTACGTTTAATTGTTTAATTAGTTGATCCAGAATGACAGGATACATTTCTGAGCGAGTTTCAGCAATACGCAGCGCAGCCGATATATTTGCCACGATGGTCAGTTCTCGTTCTCGTTGATCGCGTTCAGTCACATCTTGTTTTATGCCGATGTAATGTAAAATATTATTTTTATTATCCATTAACGGGGTAATGGTCATTTCTTCTGTGTAAAGACTACCATCCTTCCTTCGGTTAATAAGAGTGCCTTTCCAAAATGATCCACTCTTTACAGTCTCCCAAAGGTTTTTATAAAAATTTTCATCCTGCATACCTGATCTAACCAATTCGCTCGCAACGCGACCCTGGATTTCATCGTTGGTGTAACCAGTCAGGATGGAATAAGCAGGATTAGCCCATTCAACTATCCCTTTTGGATCGGTAATTACGATTGCACTCGCAGCTGCATTAAGAGCTGTGGTTTGTAATTGCAGTTTTTGAAGGAAGCGGCTATTTTCAATAGCTAAACCAATTTGATTGGCTGCTGTCACAAGGATTTCAGCAATTTCTTGCGAGTAGGCTGATTGTTTAGGGCTTCTAAACTCCAGCAATCCAATCACTTTATTCTTCACAATCATCGGGATAAATAATGCTGACTTGAAAATAGATTTCTTTGTGGTTAAATTCTCAGAAGATTGTTCACAAACGCTTGAATTTGTATTATCAGTAAATATTGGTTTCGCAAGATTAATCGCTCCACAACGTCCAGTTTTTATTTTTTTATTAATTAGAAGATGTTCTATTGAAGAAATATCAATGGGTTCATTATCTACAAATGAATAATTTACTTCCAGAGTATGTTTTTGTTCGTTGATCAGGGATATAGCAAAATTGTGACAATCTGCCAGTAGGTTTAAATATTGATAGGACGTATGAAAAATCATATCCAGATCAATTGTCTGAGAAAGCGCTAACCCCATTTCATACAAAAATGAAATTTCTTTAGATTTTTGCTGGATTAATTCTTCATTCTTTTTTAATGCAGTAATATCCCGAATAAAACCACCGATACCAATTTGGTCTCCCAACGATACAGGAAATTTCCTTGAATCAAAATACCTATCACCAATTTTTTCGATATTAATCTCAAGATTATTGTTATTTATTGCCTGTAGATCAGATTTATGACAAATTTTTGCAGCATCACTTGACATCAAATCAAAATCTGTTTTCCCTAAAATTTCTGGTTCGGTTTTACCAAAATAGTCTTGAGCCGCTTGATTTACCAATATATGTTTGAAATCTTTGTCTTTTAATAAAACGATATCCTCAGTGCCATTAATTAAATTACGAAGTTTTGCTTCGCTACTCTGTAACGCATTAATTGCCTGCCATCGATCGATAACCTTCCACACGGATTCCATTAGAAGGGACAATTGGAGAATGTCGGTTTCGTCATAATCCGCAACTTTATTGGCTACCCCGATAACCGCTTCGATCTTTCCGTCATTGAAAATTGGTACGGTTAAAAATTTTTTTAGATGAGCATGCCCTTCCGGGTACCCTTTCTTAAAAGGGTTAGGCTTGTCAAAATCGTTTGCAATAATGTTCTTGCGTTGTCTTACAGCTTCGCCCCATAAACCGGTATTCTCTAATTGATATGTTGTCTGCTTATCAGTGATGCTACATTCTGCCATCACTTCATCTGACCAGGTATTCAAAGTAAATTCTTGACTAATCTCAGAGTAAAAATAAATATAGCCAACCTTACTTTGGGTTAATTTTATAGCTTCATCTAGCGCATAATCCAGAAAATCCTGCTCGTTCCCCGCAGAGTATTGAAGGATGTTTACGATTCTTTGCATTCGATCCAAATTTTGTTGAAACTCGTTTTCTGCTTTTTTTCGATCGGTAATATCCTCAATTGTGGTTTGGATCGATGATATGTTCTTTTTTGAGTCGAAAACCAGGAAATCATAGGTTTTAAATATCCGAATCTTCCCATTCTTTGTGACATATTTGCGTTCACTGCCTTCAATGAACTTTTTGTTACTAGTCTTCTTATTTGCAAACGAATTCCTGGCGGCTTCTCGCTCATTCTCAAAAATGAAATCGAATATTTCTTTGCCTAAGGCTTCCTCTTTTGAATATCCCAGGACATTGCACCATCTCTGGTTGACGTCCAGGATGCGACCGTCCGGCGCTAATATATGATAAGGAACCGGAGCGTTTTCATATAACCACTTAAAATTGGATTCCGAATCGCGAATAGCTTTTTCGGCATTTTTCCAGCTTGTGATATCTATAACACTTGCCAGAAGGTGCCGTTCGCCATTTAAGATCATGCTTGAGTCGGCAGAGAACAGCCCTGTGAAAATTTCACCGCTCTTTTTCCGAAAAGAATATTCTCGGCCAGTGATTTCATTATTCTTTTCCAAATCCGAAAAAACTTGTTCTTGGTCTTTTGGATTAACCCATATGTTCAAATCTTTAGAAGTACTATTTAATACCTCATCGCGTGAAAATCCTAAAAATCTGGTGAAGGCATTGTTAACATCAATAATTTTGTGATCACTAAGACGGCAAATGGAGATTGCATAAGGAGATGTTTTAAATGCAAGTGAGAACCTTTTCTCACTTGCTTGGACAGTCTCTTCGAGCTGGACTTGCTCCGTAATATCAATAATTGAGCCTTCGATATACTTTTCTTTCTTATATAGTTTGAAAGTTGCTAAACAATGACGTACTTCCTTATTCTTTCTGCGAACGTCTAATTTAAGATTCTCTCCGAAACCATTTATGTATACAGTTTTTTGGATTTGTCTCGATGAATCCATATTAACCCAAAGTGAAATCGGTTTACGTTTAATTAGTTCTTCACGAGAGAAGCCAAATAATTCACAAAATGCATTATTAAACTCAAGAAATTTCAATCCGTTTAGCGTGGTTCGAAACATCGCCACGGTGGCATTATCAAAAAGATTTTTATATTTCGCTTGACTCTCGGATAAAAGAAATTTCGTTTGCTGTTTTTCAAGTGCCTGCTGTATGGAAAGGAGCAGCTGATTGATATCATAAGGTTTTTCGAAATAAGCAAATGCCCCAGAGTTTATCGCTTGAATTGCAGTTTGCTGTGAGGCATAACCTGTTACGATTATGAATTCAATTTCCGGCGAGATTTTTTTTAAAGATTGAATAAGGTCAAGGCCAGAAATATCCGGTAAATTAAGATCCGAAATTATCAAGGCAATATTCTCTTGACCGAAAATTTCAACTGCGTCTTTACCGGTTAAAGCGTGAAAAAGAGGATATTCCTGCATTTTAAGAATATCCTTTAGCGTTTTTTGAAGATTGCGATCATCATCAATAATCAGTATTTTCGATTTTAGAGTCATATGGTTCCTGATAAATATCCAATATCTACAAATAGTATAAAATAGATAAGAACATTATACGTAATATTGGCATCTGGCGTAAATTGGTTGAGATGGATTTATTTAATAACTTATGAAATTTATAATCGAAGTGGAAAAAGGAATTAAGCTCTAGTAGAAAATTCAATCAAGAATCAGGCCGCTCGGTTTTGGCCCTTTTTTGCTGGTACATACGAGCATCGGCTATTTTCAATGCCTCCGATAAAGAGCAAGGAATTACGCACGTTGAGACGCCGAAAGAAAAATGAATAGGAACATCGCCATTGCTTTTTTGTAAATAACGTGCAACTCGCTCAAGAGCTTGTTGGACAACCAATTCATCAGATTCAGGCAGAAGGATAGCAAATTCATCTCCTCCGATTCGTGCAATGACATCCTCACTTCGGAAGGATTTTCTAAGGAGTTGAGCGGTACGACATAGGAGTTTATCACCCGATGCGTGACCGAGCTTATCATTCGTATTTTTCAACCCATCGATATCTAACATAATAATACTGATTGGATATTGGCGACTTTTTTCAAGGCGCTCCAGTTCTTCCTCAAAAAATGATCGGTTGTATACCTTGGTTAGTGCATCATGAGTACTATAGTAATGAAATTTATTTTCAGCTGTTTTCCGAGTAGTAATATTTCGAATATTGCATTGGATTACTTTTTTATCTCCCTCGTCATAAACATTGCTGACAAATTCGACATTTATGCGTTCACCCATTTTGGTTTCCAGGGGCAAGTCATCATATTTAACTGATAAATTATTTTGCAGGTTAAGAAAGGATTCTTTGTTTGCGGTGATATTTCTTAATGGACCAATTTCCCATAATTCCTTACCTAGAAATTCTACTTTTGAGTAACCCAATAAATCAATTAAATATGGATTGACATCAGTGATCTCCCCGGTTTCAGCATCTAATATTAAGATGCCGTCCAAAGCAGATTTGAATAATCGTCTGTATCGTAATTCAGATTCTTCGAGTGATATTTCTTGCGGTACTTTTTTTTGATTCACAGGTTTTATATTCCCTCGTTGTGAATCAGAATTCCCTGATCTTCCCACTACTACTCCCGTACTATAAAGGATAAGACAAATCAATAATAATTTCAATATCCGTCGATTATTATACAAATCAAAAAGAAAAACTGTAAATATTTAGCTACAAAGGATAGAGATTAAAAAATAATTGATGATGTTAATAAATTTGGGAATGACGAGAAATTAATTATATATTTAACTCTTAATTAAAAACGGCGTTTCTTAAATTCAATCATCAATCGATCCTGATTCAAGCGAAGACGGTTTAACATTTCCGCAATCAGCGCAATGATAAAGATCAACATCCCGAAAATAATAAAACCTAATCCGATGAAACCGGCTGATTTATAGGGTGTGAATGAATGATTGATGATATAGAAGATAAAAAGGAATAGCTCAAATAAGATACCCAAAATAAAGAATATTGAACCGAGCGTGCCAAAAACTCTGAGAGGACGATAATCAAGCAAGACCCGCAGGATGATACGGCTGGTTTTTGAAGCATAATTGGAGATAGACCCGGCTACCCTGGATTTTCGTTCAGGGTAGTAGCGGATGCTGATGGGTAGTTCCAACACACGCATTCCTTGATAGACTAACGACAAAATACTCTCGTGCGTGTAGGTAAATTTCTCAAACACATTCAGGCGTAAGAGCGCCTCTCGATTATAGGCACGAAAACCGCAAGAGACATCCTGAAATTTCTGATCGCTGATTGAACTGACTAATGACGCGACCATTTTATTACCACGGTATTTAATGGGAGGCATGTACTGCGGGCGACCCTGGGTGAAGCGGTTGCCAATGACCATATCGGCCTGGTTTGCGAGGAGTGGTTGGATGATAACCGGAATTTCAGCCGGGTCAAATTGTCCGTCGGCGTCAATCCCTACCAGAATATCGAACTCATTATCCCAAGCATACTGGACGGCTGACTGAAAAGCCATTCCAACACCCTGATTTCGCCCATGACTAACCACATGAGCGCCACTTTCACGGGAAACTTCAACGGTGCAATCTGTGCTGCCATCATCCACAACCAGGCATTCCACCGCGTCAATACCCTTGATTGACACAGGTATCTGTTGAATGACACCTGCGATGTTTTTTTCTTCATTTAGGGCAGGAATATAAACCAGCAACTTCATATGTTTATCCATTATTATCCAGATGTAATATTCCTAATTATCTTATAGGCCAGCTTGATATGCAACAGAAAAACCTAACCAGATTTGTAAGGTTAGTCTACTTTATACAACGCAAGCTTTTTATTCTCACTTTCAAAGACCAGCTGCCAGTTTTCAGGTGCATCATAAAGATAACTGGGCAGGGATGAGGAAGGCGTCATAAAATCGCGATCGACAATAAAATAACCCTGATCGATTTCTTCGGCACGCAGGTACAGGTTTGCGGTGTTGATGTATTTGGTACTGCCGCGCCAAATCAACCTGCCAAAAGGATTGCGAATATACATTGGCAGGATGCGTTCAAAAGCACGTTTGTTATCCCGGTCAATCCAAATAATATCTTCGGGATTATCGTGCTCTTGAAGATAGGCACGCAGCTCTAAATATTGATCCGCTCCATTGCGGATAAAATCCGGATCGTTTTTTATACTGTTGATTCCACGGGCGGCGGTCAATGATAGAAAGACAGCCAAGAAAATGGATGCGAAGCTATTCTCAGAAATCCTGAGCTGTGGGAGCGATTTCTTTATCCAAACAAAGAAGGCATCCAACATAGCAACAGCCCCAATCACCAATGGCGGGAGGATAGGCACCCAGTAGCGGAACTTGTGCAGCCGGAGTAGGACAATGCCTTCCCAATTGAAAATCACCGGAAGAAGGCCGGCAATAGTGAAAAGGACATAAATCAAGAGAACCCAGGATAGTAGGAAAATATGGCTTTTTTGCTTTTTAAAAGACCTCACCAGGCTGTTCAATACACCCAATCCCATTAACATCAAAATACCTTCACCGCCATCTTTGATGAGCAATAAAGCAAAGTAATTGATAATACGGCTAACATCCTTTTGAATTTCACCAGTGGTTTCCCGCGGTGAAGCGGCTAAAAAGCGAATCAACGGGTTTTGATAGTAAATAATGCCTACAGCAACCTCGATACCGTACATCAACAACATGCTGATTGCTAAAGGAATCAAATGGCGGTAAGGAATCTCCAGCATCCAAAAGACAAGTGGGATTAGCAGAAATAAAATGGCCAGGTATTCTTTTATCAGATAAGACCAACCAAACAGGACACCAGCCGAAATGAAAATGACCAGACTTTCCTTGGAGGCGAAATCTCGTTTGTGTTGCTTATTACCGAAATACGTAAAAAGTAAAGCAAACGCAGCTGCCGAACAGGCGGTGGCAGGTAAATCAGGCAGCAAATGACCGGCATCCTGAACCAGATTGGGAATGAAAATAACCCAAAGGCCGGAAAAAAAGCCGACCCTGCGGGAGAAAAGACTTTTTCCAATTAGATAGATACTTACAGATAGTAGAGCCGCGCTGAGAATGGGAACTGTATAGTATGCCACTTCCGATGTACCAAATATGCGGTAGAGCACCGCTACCGGCAATTCCAGACCGATGCGCATGCTGCCAATATTCGGATTATCGGGTAAATGGGGAAAGCGAATCGCAGTGATGTAATATTCCATTTGGTCGCTGAGGATGGGCGGGTTGAGAAATAAGAATTGAACCCCAACTGCGACAAAAATAAGGAAAATGATGAATATCAGGTCATTTTTGAGCGTTTTTTGCATGGCTGTAATCATATCAGATTCTAATGATACAGCTTATAAAAAATGGCCGGATCGAGAAAAATATACCCGATTCCATAAGATAGTTGAGAGTACGTAGAATCAGGTAATCAAGGCAGACGGTACCCAGAACTTACCAATCCCAAAAAGAGATAGCGCGATGACAGTAAGTATCATTAGAATACTAAAAGCAATCAGACAATAATCCCGTTTTTGATAATGGAGTTCCTGTATCCAGGTACGTTTTCCAATGCCGAAAGCGCGTAGATCCATTGCATCGATGATGTCCTCACTACTCGCAATGGCGTGAATGGTCACGGGAACCATTAAGGGCGCCAGTTTCTGAACTTGTTTAAAAAGCCCGCCACTTATTTTTTCCAATTCATAACCGCGTGCCTTTTGAGCATCCATGGTCAATTGAAAATCTCGACCAAAAGTCGGAATGAATCGCATGGTCAGGTCCATTCCGTATGCGAATTTATCCGGAAGGCCTAAGCCTTTGAAAATAATTCCATAGAGCGCCGGGTTGAGTGAATAAGGCAAGAGAATTGTCATGCTGGCCAGGCTGAAGACACGCAAAATCATACTGAGCGCGTAAAATGTCTTTTCCCAACTAATTTTTAGAATCGGCTGCCAACCAAAGATTGAAAACGGTAAACTTATATTTCGAATCAGATGTTCACTGGTATAAAGCTCCACACCGCCGCGCCCGGTTAAAAACGTAAGCAGGGAAAAAAAGACGATGAACACGCCGATGAAGAGCCAACCGCGCCGCATTTCTTTCCAACCAATTCGGGAAAAGATCGCAACGGAAAGCGCCACAACAAAGAAAATACTTAAAAATCGAAGATCCCAGAAAAACACGGTAGCGGCAATGAAACACGCATAAAAAATAATCCAGGCCCGCGGGTCAAAGAATTGAATAATCGATTTACGTGGTTTGTAACGCCAAGTGACCAGCATTTTAATGAATCCTTAAGTAAATCTATGGATTGGGCTGCGCATAGCAGCAGCCCAATCCGATTGAATAAGATTAGCGCCCAGTCTGCCGGCGACTTGCGCTGAAGGCGCTGACCAGCAGCGGTACCAGAATGGCCGCGAAGATCAAGTTGGGGCCGGCCGAGGGAATGAATTCGCCCACGATGGCAACCGCGGGAGAATAGCCATTGATCCAAATATCGGATATGGCCGCAAAACCCATGCCGAGCAAGTTGCCCAACATAGACCAGGTAACCGCGGCAGCGACATCGATGTTCTTTCCGAATACGAACCGGACCAATAGCACCAGAACGAAACCAATTACTATTGAAATACCGGCAAATAAGGAAATCTGAGCATCGCCGAAAATGTTGTTTTCTACATCGTAGAAGAGGGTATTGCTTTGGTTGGAGTTCATCAGATAGAAGACAGTCGCAATGGCAGTTAAGACAGCACTGACGATCAGAACGGTATTGATGCCTTTCTTTTTATCACTGAACAGCCATGAAAGACCGGCGATAAAACCGACCAAACCATTACCAACACTCCATTGAGGGGATAGACCGAATCCAGTCAACGCATCGCCGAACATGTTGCCGACTGCGCCAGTGAAGAGGCCGACGACCGGGCCAAAGGCATAACCGAAGAACATGGGAATGGCAATAGCCGGACGCAGAGACACCTGACTGACAGACGGTACGACAAAAACGGTACCATTGAATAAGTAAGAGAAGATGGCGTACAACGCGGCGCCAATGGCCATATAGACCACTTCGCGCGTGCCGACTTCCCACATCTTATGTTTGCTGGTTGCCAGGTAAACCAGGAATGCGATCAGCAAGCCCACGCCGACGAAGACAAAGCGCAGCAGGGCAGTCTCATCCAGGTCAAGATCCGGATTGAACATTTTGCCAATCTGCCAGATAGCTATAAAAACAACAACGACTGCAACGAGAGCAAGAAAAATCGATAAAGTTTTGTTTTTCATTTTTCCTCCACCATATTATTTTGAATAAATTGAATTGCTCACTAACCCTAAGGCTGCCAACCTTTGTTGGATCTCTCTTGATTAAAGTACCTGCGCAATTTGCTCCGCACGCATAAACCGGCCGGTTTTCCCCAGATATTTCAAATTTACATCCAATAGGGATGTGGGGACCAACCTGTTTTTGTGAAGATGATCATAATCTTTTAAGATATCCTGCGGTTTACCATCGGCGACAAGTTGTCCGTTGTTGACCATCAGAATACGGTTAGCGTAAATTACCGCTAAATCGATGTCATGCGTGATAAAGAGTATGGCATCGAAATTTGGCAGCTGCAAGATGGCATCCATAAAATCAATATAGTTGCGATAATCTTGACCTGCCGAAGGTTCATCCATCACAAGGATTTTTGAGCGCATGGCAAGTACTGCAGCAATGCTGACACGCTTCTGTTGGCCAAAGGACAAAGATAATGGTGGGATTTGTTCCATCCCCGAGAGATTCACAATATCAATAGCTTCCTTCACCTCCTTTGTAATACTGGTTTTGTTATGGCCTAAATTTTGAGGGCCAAAAGACAATTCTTCCTCAACCGTTGGCGCAAATAACATATGACTGGGGCTTTGGAAGACATAACCTAAGGTTTGGGCAATTTCTGCAACACTCATTTTGCTGGTGTCTCGTTCGCCAATTAATACCTGGCCGGCTTTGGGTTTTAATAAGCCGATGGCGTGTTTCACCAGCGTTGTTTTGCCGGCTCCGTTGGGGCCAAGCACTGCAATGACATCTCCATGGCGAATATCCAGGGAAATTCCATGCAGAATGGGTACACCTTCTTCATAAAAATATTCCACATTACGGAAACTGACTAAAGATTGTTTGTTCTGTTCCGGAAGTTTGAAAACAGGGAAGGTATGCACATCCTTTTGTTTCTTTACTCGATCGATGATCATCGGAGCGGGAAGTTTTACATCACGGTAATTAATAGTTTCATCCAATTCTCCAGCGGTGCCCTGGTAACGGACTTCACCAGATGACATAAAAATTACCCTTTCAGGATGAATTTTCAGGACGTCTTCAACACGGTGTTCTACCATTAAGATAGCCATGCCTTCATCCGCGAGAATTCGCAAGATGGCAAGCGTCTCCTCCGCACTGGCTGGATCCAGAGAAGCCAGCGGTTCGTCCAGTAGCAAAATCCCTGGCCGCATTGCTAATACACCGGCTAAAGCGACTTTCTGTTTTTCACCCCCTGATAAGCTAAAGGTATCACGATTGCGCAGATCGGAGATTTTCAAGCGTGCCAGTGATTCATCTACTCTATTCAGAATCTCACTTCGGCTAAAACTCAGGTTCTCCAAGCCAAAGGCGACTTCATTGACTACTTTGGTACCTAGGATTTGGCGTTCCGGATCCTGCAGCACAGTACCAATCATTTGTGAGATTTCGGCTAATTTTAAGGTGGACAGATCTTTGCCGAAAGCTGTAATCTGACCAGTTTTTTCTCCCCGGTAACTATGCGGGATCAATCCGTTGATACAGCGAATCAATGTTGTTTTTCCGCATCCGCTGGCGCCAGCGATTAAAGAGACTTCTCCAGAGGAAAAGCATAAATTAATATCTTTGAGAGCCGGTTCTTCGCGAATTAGGTAGCGGAAATTTAAATTCTCGATGGTGAGCAAGTTTGGAATTTTCATGCGAAAAAATTATTCCCTCGTGCCGCAATGTTAAATTCATACAATTTACATTTAATACTATATCATTAATGAAATAATTAGTCTGAAAATTCTGAAATTAAAACAGTAAATTCTAAATCCCTACTCTTTTTTTACAATCTTATCTAATCCAAGCATCACCAATGCTACCAAACCGACCGGAACAGCCATCCCAATAAGGCAAAGAAATCCCATGAAAGCGGCATTCTTCCCATAAATTAACCAGATCATACCCAGGCCTACCGTGATAAGCAAAAATATAAACCAAAAAACCAAGCGGACCTTGGTTTGGGTGTGATATTTTTTAGGATCGACTGGCACCTATTCTCCTTCTATTTTTGGTTTATAAAATGCAATTGCCAGCAAAAGAAAGCCCACTAATACAATGCAATATTGGTAGCGGAAATTTTGGACGCGGTTGAATAAAAGTAAAAAGAGTGATTGTCCCAGGGAAGGCGCAAGGAGTAATACTCCCCGCCAGGATTTGATCCTGCGAGAGAAAATAACTGTGCAAAGGATGCCAAGATATAGATACCAGGCTGGGTGCCAGAGGAGCGCGGAGGTAAAAGCGTTCTCATCCAGGCTGATTAGCCAGGCGGAAATTGGATCGATTAAACCTGGTAAAAATGAGTCTTCCAGATATTGGGGAATATAACTGCGGGTCCAATAGTATTTTCCTTTTATTTCTTCTACAAATGGATGCTTGATCGCGCAACCACCGGAAACGTTCCAAACGATATCGCTGGCACACAACATATGCGAGATTTCCAATCCGGGATTGCGTTGAAAAAGTGATATTTCCAATTGGCGATTAAGGGTGGAATTGGCGTGAAACTCATCTCTGTCGAAATCATCATTAGCCCACATGGCTGTGTTGGAGCAGCAGGAATATTTCCATTCTTCTAATGGAAGCAAAGTATCCAGGTAAGCGGATTCATCATCGGTCATCGGAGTACCGTTGACGACATGCGCGCTGATATGGTGCAGGAGAATGTTGTCCAAATGCCCCTGAGAATCATGGGTCACATTTAACAGCGAGGAAAAAGGACCGCTGATAAAAAGCCAGATTGCGATTACCAGGGAAAGACTGAGTAATGATTTTCGCCATAATCTCGGGTAAATTATAAACAGACAAAGAAAAAAGAAACCAACCGCCGGAATGCCGTTGTACCGGAAGAGAATTGCCAATGAAGCGGCCGTTGTCAAAAGAAGTAGATTGAATTTGCTCTCCATCCATTTCCCCTGGGATAACACAATTCTAAATGCCAGGTAGGTCAGGCCCATTAGCACGATGCTGTAGGGGATGTCGTTGGTCAATGTAATTATGGACATGAAATTGGTTGGAAGAAGGGCAAAAATACAGGTAAGCGGAATTAATACCTTATTCGAGACACCTTTACTATTTAAGAAAGAGAACGCATTGCCAACCAATAATGCCAATCCGGTGATTTGAATAATCAGAACAGAAGATGCAGAAGAAAGGTTATTGATGCAAAAAGCAACCAGTAGTGTAAAGACAATTGGGTGCCAATCGGTTGGATGACCTTGTTGTAATTCATCCACTGCCAGAATACTGACATCACCAATGATGCCGGGCCAGAATACAACGAAGACAAATAACCACACCAGCAAAAGGATATAAGCATAAGGATGCCGGCTGAAGATTCCAGTCGATAAGATAAAAATGGTTAGAAAAATGATGGGGAAGGCCGCCAGGTTAACGATGCGATGTTCATATGGAAGGACTGAAAACTCCTGGTCAAATTCGGAAACATCTGCATTTGAGCCCAGATCAACTTGTTGGCTGTGACCATCCCAAGTAATCTCAACGGAATGCGGCTCGGATGTGGATTGGAAAAAGATAACGGCTTCTTCACCGGTAATCCCACGCCAGGAAAAGCCAGCGGCTTGTGCCGGAGGAAAATAGATTGAATCTTCATTTACTTCATGGTCACCGCTGATAACCAGTTCGTTAAAGCTGACATCCCGATAGGCCAACTGAAGATGGCTGAAGTAAAGGCCATCGCTGTCTGCGGGCAAGTCTTCCATGTTTAAGTTCACGGTCAGCGTATGTTCAGGATAAAGTGGATAGATATGCGGGACGGCATACACAAAAGTTAAGCTAAGAACGATACTTGCCAATATGGTGGCGATCAAAATAACGACTTGCTTCCATTGCGATATGGAATGATAAATTGGGCAGGTGATTTTGGTGAGGAAGATATCAACGAGAATGGCTACGAACAAGGCAATAACCAGACAAAGGACAATCTGGCTCTTACTGAAAAGAGGTAGTTGAAAGTGATAGATATAAATCAAAAGTCCGACACAAAATCCAATCAAAGCTGAGACGAATGGATAATATGGATGTGACATCTGATCAGCTAAGAAATCAAGAAATAACCTTTTCAAATTTCATCCTTGTAGTATGAAAGACATTGTATAGCCCCATTATAAAGGGACAAAATGAAAAAAAAGGATATTTCGTGAAATGGTTTAGAATTGGCAGCGTAAAGTTCAGATATCATATTTATAGGCAGGTAAAACAATGACGACTTTCTTGAATGACATACGATGCTTTTTATTAGATATGGATGGCACTTTTTTTCTGGGAAATGAACTTCTACCTGGGGCTCTGGATTTTATGGATTACCTGAGCCAAAATGGTATTGACTATTTATTCCTAACCAACAATTCTTCAAAACACGCCGGTCTGTACGCCGAGAAAATCCATAAGCTTGGATTCGATGTGCCGGTTGAAAAAATATTCACCTCAGGCGCTGCGACAACAATCTACCTGAACAAGCGACAGCCAGGCGCGAAAGTGTATCTGGTGGGAACGCAGGCGTTGGAAGATGAATTCAAACGCAGCGGGTTCGAGCTGACCGCAGAAGATCCTGATTATGCCGTACTGGGCTTCGACACCACGCTGACTTACGAAAAGTTGACGATTTTCTGCGACCTGGTGCGGGCGGGCAAACCATACATTGCCACACATCCGGATTTTAACTGCCCGGTGCAGAATGGATTTATTCCGGACATTGGCTCTTTCATGGCGCTGATCGAGGCATCTACAGGACGAGAAGCCGACGTGATCATCGGCAAACCCAACGTGCACATTGTGGACGCGGTGGTGGAAAAAACCGGTTATTCGAAAAAACAGATTGCTATGATTGGCGACCGCTTATACACGGATATTGCGATGGGCATGGCCGGCATCAAAACCATCCTGGTGCTTTCCGGAGAAACTAAAAGAGAAGATTTGGAGAATTCACCATTCAAGCCTGATTTGATAGCGGATAACTTGGGTGATATATTAAATAGGTGGGTAGGATAAAAAGAGAGCGGGTGATGGGATTCGAACCCACGAATGGTAGCTTGGGAAGCTACTGCCTTACCACTTGGCTACACCCGCACATAGAATGAAATTATAGCGAGTGCAGATAGGCCTGTCAAGTTTATAACAAAAACAAGGAAAAAACCTAAAAAAATAGAATTTTCGTTATAATGTTATAATACTGCCCGATTTTTAAGATAAAAATGATAAATTCGCTTTTAAGCAAATAGGAGAGCGTTAATTGGTTACTAATCCTGTAAATTGGTTGATGGGGCTGTTTTCACTTGATTTGGGTATCGACTTAGGTACCGCTAATACCCTCATCTATGTAAGGGGAAAGGGCATCATGATCCAGGAACCATCATGGGTTGCGATTGATAAGCGAACACGCCGACCTTTGGCGATTGGCGCGCAGGCAAAAGAAATGATCGGCCGTACTCCCAATAACATAGTCGCTCTACGACCGCTGCGGGATGGTGTCATTTCAGAATTCGAAATTACCCAGGCTATGCTGGGATATTTCATTGGACGTGTTCACCAACAATCCATTGTTCCCATGCCGAGACCGCGTGTGGTGATAGGTATTCCCTCCGGAGCAACCGAAGTAGAAAAACGCGCTGTTTTCGACGCGGCCATGGCAGCGGGTGCGCGTGAAGTCTATCTGATCGAAGAACCCCTGGCTGCCAGCCTGGGAGCGGGTTTGCCCATGGCAGACGTACGCGGCACCATGATCGTGGACATCGGCGGTGGTACTACTGAAGTCGCGATCAGCTCGCTGGGCGGCATGGTAGTTTCACGTTCACTGCGAGTCGCCGGCGATGAAATGGACCAGGATATCATCAACTATATCCGCAACAAATATAATCTGTTCATCGGCGAACGCATGGCAGAGGATATTAAAATCCAGATTGGATCGGCATATCCCCTGGAAACCGAAAAAACCATGACCATCCGCGGCCGGAACCTGGTGACGGGTTTACCGGAAGCATTGGAAATCTCATCTATCGAAATTCGAGAATCGTTGCAGCCATCCCTGCAAGTAATCATTGACACCATTAAAGATGCTTTGGATGAGGCACCGCCTGAAATTGGAGCTGACTTACTGGATACCGGCATTTGCATGGCAGGCGGAAGTTCACAACTCCAGAACCTGGTACAGCGATTAGCGAACGAGTTAAAAATGCATGTTTGGCTGGCTGAAGACCCGATGACCTGCGTGGCACGCGGGGCGGGTATTGTCTTAGAAGACCTGAATCGTTTCCAGCATTTATTAGTGGATGTAGACCGCTCAAGCAAACAAAGATCTGGTTGAGCATAAGCTTAACAAACTAAAATAAGTATGAAACCAGTATCATCCAACACGCTGCGCAACGCAGTGGTTGTATTCTTGATAATCGGGATACTTTTTCTGGCATTAAGTGGATATTTAAGGCCGGTCTTGGGGGTTGTAATGGATCCATTCGTGGCTGCCCAACGCTGGTTATCTGAACGTTTCATGGCGGTTTACGATTTCTTTACGCTTCCACGCGATGTAACTGAACTGATTCAACGCAACTCGGAATTGGAGGATGAAGTGGCCAATTTACAGAGCCAAATCATCCAACTTCAAGAGCAACTGCAAGAAGCGGATATCCTTTACTCACTGCTCGACTACGCTCGGTCCCGTCCCGCTGATGAATATATCGCGGCAGCGGTCATCGGCCGCGACCCCAGCCCGTTTCTGCAATACATTATTATTGACCACGGCTCGGACGACGGCATCCGTTATGGAATGCCCGTAGTGACCCAGCAGGGTTTGGTGGGGAGGGTGGAAGCTGTGACTGCCAGTGCGGCTCGCGTGCAATTGATTTCAGATGCGCAATCTACTGTTAATGTTACGCTGCAAACGCAGGATGCTGACGCGCTGATTGAAGGCTCCATTAGCGGTGATATCACTTTGGAAATGCTCAATCAAAATGTTTCTTTGAATACCGGTGATATTCTTCTGACTTCCGGTCTGGGCGGCAATTATCCCTCAGACATTTTAGTAGGACAAGTTGTAGATATCCAGAAAACTGAGAATGAATTATTCCAAACTGCTTATATACAGCCAGTTGTCGATTTCGATACCCTACGGGCAGTATTGGTTATTACCAACTTCCAGACTACCAATATTTCCCCCTTAACAAACGAGACAGAGCGATAATGCTTGCTAATTTTGTTTCAATCCCTTTTATGCTGTTGTTATCCGTGCTGCAATCAACAGCCATTAGCCGCATCACTTTAATTAATGGGTGTGCTGATTTGGTGTTAATTGGCGTTGCTTGTTGGGGTGTCAAGGAGAAAGGATATAATGCATTCGTGTGGGCGTTGGTCGGCGGTTTGTTTACTGCTTTGATCACTGCCATGCCATTTTATATCCCTATTGCTTCCTATATTTTTGTTGCACTTTTAGCAAAAATATTATTTGGGCGAATATGGCAATCACCAATATTAATGTTGATAATTGTTGTATTCATCGGAACAATATTTCAACATATCCTGAGCATTTTTTACCTTCAAGTAAATGGCGTAAACGCAGGATTAATAACCAGTTTGCGAAATATAACACTACCCAGCTTGCTACTAAATTTGTTTTTCGTTTTCCCAATGTACGTGGTTGTTTCCGATTTGCGGCAATGGGTACTTCCTGGAGAAGATTATGAATAATGCAAAGGGAAATAAGCCTGTAATTGATAAGTGGCGTATTCGCTTCATTTATATATTAATCGCAATTGTATTTGGTTTTTATACATTGAAGTTGTTTACTGTCCAGATAATCAACGGGAATTATTACCTGGAACAATCTGAAGACAACCGTACCAATGAGATCAATATCCAAACCGAACGTGGAATTATCATGGACCGCAACGGAGTCGTACTGGCCCGCAACGTTGCATCCTATAATGTGACGATAACACCGGCAGACTTGCCGGGCGATCCAACCGTGAACCCACTTCCGGGCGCAATCCAGGAGATCTATCGGGAATTATCGCCACTGATTGACATTCCTGTCTCCAATGGGGTGCTAAACGATGATACGGTAAAACTTTTTACACCCTGCTATACCGATTTCGGTATAGCTGAAATAGTGATTATTCAGGACACAAACGCACCCTATACCGCGGTGAATGTCGCTTGCGATATTGATAAAGAAACCGCGATGATCATCAGCGAAAAAGCAACAGATTGGCCGGGCGTTGGAATTAAGATCGAACCTATCAGAGAATATCCAACCGGAGATATGACATCTGAAATAATCGGGTTCCTTGGCCCTATTCCGGCTACGCAAGAAGAATACTATCGTGAAGAAGGCTTTGTCACCGATCGCGACAAAGTTGGCTATGCAGGTGTGGAATCCACACTCAACGATATATTGGCTGGAAAGAATGGCAAGCGCGTGGTGGAAGTAGATGTGGCCGGTAAAGAGATTCGCGACCTGGAACCTCCCGTTGACCCGATACCTGGGAATAATGTCAAATTGACCATTGACACCCGACTTCAAGCCGCAACCAAAGCTGCGCTGATCGGGGAAATTCAATGGTGGAACCGGTATTTCAATACCATCCGATCATCAAACGGTGTGGCTATCGCAGTCAACCCCAAAACAGGAGAAGTCCTGGCAATGGTGTCTTACCCTACGTTTGAAAACAATCGTATGGCGAAATACATCCCCGCATATTATTACAATCAGCTCCTGGCTGATCCTTTAACGCCGTTGTTTAACCATGCCATTTCAGCGGAACATCCCCCGGGATCTGTCTTTAAGCTGTCAACCGCAATAGGCGTTATGAATGAAGGAGTAGTTACGCCAAACCAAAGTCTGACCTGCCCTGGCAAAATTACGATTACTGAGAAATATTCTCCAAACGACCCTGGTTATGAACGGGAATATGTATGTTATGACGAATTGGGGCATGGACAAGTCAGCTACACCCGCGCGATTGCGCTTTCTTGCGATATCTATTTCTATAAAGTAGGCGGCGGTTACGCGGGAGAAGTTGATGAGGGCCTGGGAATTGATCGGTTGGCTGAATATGCCAAAGCACTGAGTTACGGACAGGCTACTGGGATCGAATTGCCTGGTGAAGCTGAAGGATTGATCCCAACTTCCGCTTGGAAACGTATTAATATGAGCGAAAACTGGTCCACCGGAGACACTTACATTGCCGCTATGGGCCAGGGCTATGTGCTTTCCACCGCTTTGCAGGTAGTAGAATCCGCGGCCATTATTGCCAATGATGGAGTTTATATGCAGCCGACACTGGTTCGAGAGGTGCTGGATTCTGATGGAAATGTGATTCAATCTTTTACCCCAAAAGTAAAATGGGACATTACCAAAGATCCGTTGATCACTGTTTTTGACGAAAACGGAATTGCCACTGAAGAAAAGAAAACCGTGGCTCCCTGGGTTATTGACCTGACTCAGGAAGGAATGCGCAAAGTTGTCGCTGATACTGAGGGTACAGCCCATAACTACCTGAATAACATCATCATCAATGGAAAAGAAATCCCGGTTGCGGGCAAGACCGGAACGGCGGAATACTGCGATAATGTTGCCCAGGAAAAAGGATTGTGCATTCCCGGCAGTTGGCCAACTCACTCGTGGTTTGTGGGATATGCTCCTTATGATGATCCTGAAATCGCCGTGGTGGCGTTTGTCTACAACGGTGGTGAGGGAGCCAGTGTGGCCGGTCCTATTGCACGTAAAGTCTTTGAAGCGTATTTTGAGCTAAAGGCAATTGATGCCGGTGAGCCGGAAGTAGTCGAAGAAATTGAATAGCAGGGAAGAATAGAGCCATGGAAAAATTAGAAGCATTCCCGATAAAAGGATTTCGAGAAGGGCTCCTGGTTACGATGGGAGAGGGGGATTGGCAGAAAAACTTTGATGCCCTGATGCAGCAGATTGATGGAAGATGTGAATTCTTCGAAGGCGCCAAGATTGCGATTGATGTCGGTGAGAGAAAATTACGCGCGGTTGAGGTTTGCAAATTGCGCGATAAATTAGCCGACCGTAATGTGACACTTTTTGCATTATTAAGTCAATCGCCCGCAACCGAAGCTGTTGCGGAAACTCTGGGACTATCCACGAAAAAGAGTGTTTTGAAAGTAAATGAGGAAGATTTGCCGCGGGCGCTCTATGACGGTGAATCAGCCCTGATGATAAAAAAAACACTAAGGTCGGGCACTTCCGTAAAATACTCCGGTACCGTGATTGTTGACGGGGATATCAATCCGGGAGCCGAGGTAATTGCAAGCGGGTCTATTTATGTATGGGGAAAGATAAAAGGAACAGTGTATGCAGGAATTGAAGGTTCGGAAAAAGAGGTCATTGCCGCACTGGAAATCAGCACAGAAAAAATGCGCATAGCCAATATAGCTTATCGTGAAAGTAAATTAAAAATAAAACCCAAGAAAAAAGTATGTAAAGTTATCATTGAGGGAAATAGTCTGCGGTTTGTCGATTGGGAACAACATAAACTGATAGAATAAAAATAATCTATTAATAATCTATTCATTTGAGGAAAGCATGACAGCAAAAATAATAACGGTTACATCGGGAAAAGGAGGGGTTGGTAAAACTACAGCCACCGCTAATCTTGCCGTCGCTTTGGCCCAAATAGGTCAACGAGTGGTTTGCTTGGATGCAGATATTGGCTTGCGCAATCTGGATGTTGTAATGGGACTGGAAAATCGCATTGTATACGATTTAGTGGATGTAATAGAAGGCCGCTGCCGACTAAAACAAGCCATGATTCGTGATAAACGCTTTGATGATTTACATCTCATCCCCGCTGCTCAAACGCGCGATAAAAATGCCATTTCACCCAGCGACATGATGAAATTGGGAGAAGATTTACGCGATGAAGCCGATTGGGTCATTATTGATTCACCGGCAGGAATCGAAAGAGGATTCAGAAACGCAATTGCACCGGCCGATGAAATTCTGGTGATTACTAATCCGGATGTATCGGCAGTGCGGGACGCGGATCGGATTATCGGGCTAATCGAAGCAGAACAGAAAGAACCCGCCAAACTGATCATCAACCGTTTGAATCCGGCTATGGTACAGCGCGGTGATATGCTGGACGCGGAAGATGTTTTGGAATTACTGGCCATCAAATTGATCGGAATTGTCCCTGAAGATGAAAATGTGATTGTAAGTACCAATGTCGGGAAACCAGTGGCTTTGGACGAAAAATCCAGGGCAGGACAAGCTTTTAGAAACATTTCCCGTAGATTGATGGGAGATGAAATCCCTCTACTTAATATGGATTTCAAGGACGATTTCTTACATAAATTATCGCGGATGTTTAAATAAAAGGAGGTTGATGAAATGGCTGATTGGCTAAAAAGGATCAGCGGCCAAACCGGCAGCGCTGATGAGGCAAAAGAGCGGTTGAAATTAGTATTAATTCATGACCGCACGGACATCAACCCGGAAACGATGGAAGAACTCAAGGATGATATATTAAAAACTATCTCCCAACATATCGCGATTGAACCGGAATCTGTGAAAATTACCATGATGCATGAAGGCCGGGAACAGCGTTTAGTGGCTGATATTCCCCTGAAGCATTATGACCGTAAAAAGGTAAGTTAATTACCAGAATAAATTATTAATTAAAAAATAAAATGAAGCGAATTATCTGGCGAAATTTCGATTTCTGGCTCTTTGGTGCTGCCATTTTCCTGAGCATCTTTGGCATCATGATGATCCAATCTGCCATAGCCGGAAATGTAAACCTGGAACAAGCCGTATCCCGGCAGCCGTTGTATCTGGCTGGCGGAACGGTTTTGATGTTGATCATGGCAGCAATTGATTACCATTACTGGGGATCGTTGGCCCGATTCATCTACATTTTTGCCATCGCTTCACTGATCGTAATTTACGTGGTTGGAGAGGTTAGTTATGGATCAGCCCGTTGGTTGGATACGGGTGTCATCATGATCCAACCCTCTGAAATTGTGAAGATCCTGATGATTATGGTTTTGGCTGATTATTTTGCCAAGAATTATGATAAACCCCATGACATGAAATGGATAATCCAAAGTTTTTTGATGACGTTTGGTGTGGTCATTTGGATTTTGCTTCAACCGAATTTAAGTACCTCAATCGTTATCATGGTAATCTGGGCCGCGCTTCTGTGGATCAGTGGATTACCTTTGAAATACTTGCTCATTTTGGGAATAGTAGGACTTGTTTTGATAGCAGCCGCGTTTCCGCTTTTGGAAGACTATCAAAGAGGCCGCATTCTTAACTTCATTTTCCCCGACCCGGAAGCCAGTTATGGCGATACCTATAATGTGGAACAAGCATTAATTACCATTGGCTCTGGCGGACTCTTGGGGCAGGGTTATGGACAGGGCACACAAGTTCAATTAAGGTTCCTAAAAGTACGGCACACCGACTTTATATTTTCGGCTATGGCGGAGGAATTCGGTTTTGTCGGCACGATGGTGGTCATGCTGTTGATCGTATTTGTCATTTGGCGCTGCCTGGAAGTTGGGCGCTCTGCCAGCGACCTGTATGGTTCATTGATCGCATATGCCTATGCAGCCATGCTGTTTTTTCAGGCAGCCGTGAATATCGGTGTAAACCTGAACGTTGTGCCTGTTTCCGGGTTGCCATTGCCATTTGTCAGTTACGGAGGCAGTTCACTGCTCAGCACCATTCTGGGCATCGGACTGGTTGAAAGCGTATCCCTGCGAAAGGGAAATATTAGTTAGCATCTGGAGGAAGATGTCACAGGAAAACCATTATCGAGTTCGATTTGCCCCTTCGCCTACCGGCCATGTTCATTTGGGATCGGCGCGGACGGCATTATATGATTACCTAATTGCCAAACAGACACAAGGGCAATTTATCCTGAGAATTGAAGATACTGACCGTAAAAGGCTCGTAGAAGGCGCAGAAGAAGAACTGATGAACAGTATGCGCTGGTTAGGGATTGATTGGGATGAAGGTCCCGATAAGGGCGGCCCGTACGGACCCTACCGGCAATCGGAAAGAAAAGAAATTTACCAAAAATTCGCCCATGAGCTGATTGAAAAGGACATGGCGTATTATTGTTTTTGTTCCTCGGAGCGTTTATCGAAAGTAAGGCAGGAAAAACAAAAAGACAAACAGCTTCCCCATTATGATGGGTTTTGCCGCAATCTGAACAAAGCAGAGGCCGAAGAGCGGGTAAAGAACGGAGAACCACACGTTATCCGCTTCAAATCCCCCAAACAGGGCACTACTGTAGTGCACGACTTACTGCGCGGCGATATTGTATTTGAGAATGCAAACCTGGATGATTTTATCCTGGTGAAATCTGATGGTTGGGCTTTATATCACCTGGCCGCGATTGTGGATGATTATTTAATGAAAGTTACCCACGTAATCCGCGGATCGGAATGGCTGCCTACTTCTCCTTTGCACAGCCTGATTTGGCAGGCATTTGGATGGAAAGAACCGGTATGGGTGCATTTATCCGTGTTCCTAAAACCAAGTGGAAAAGGAAAGATGAGCAAGCGTGAAGCGGCCGACCTGAGTAATGACGGCTATTCCATTTTTATCAAGGACCTTGAAGATTTGGGATATTTACCGGAAGCAGTGATCAATTGGGTGGCGCTGATGGGGTGGAGTTACGACGACCATACCGAATTCTTTACCCTGGATGATCTGGTAGAGAAATTCTCGCTGGAAAAATTGAATCCCTCTCCGGCCGCAATCAACTTCTCCAAGCTGGATTATTTCAACAAGCAACATATTAAAGTGCTGGATGACACCGATTTGGGTGGGCGTATCCAACCTTTCTTTGAAAAAGCGGGTTATAACGTGACTATCAAGGATATGGAAGCCATTGCGCCTCTGGTCAGAGACCGTATCACGACGCTGGATGATTCTGTAGAAAAGTGCGCGTTCCTTTTCAAGAACTCAATTACGCATGCACCAGAATCATTGGCAATTGAAGGCAAAACCAGCCAGGAAACCCACCGGATTGGCGAAGGGGCTCTGAACGTGATAAACAGAGTTTCTGATTGGACAATTGCGGTGCTGGAGGAAAAACTAACGGATTATATGAATCAGAATGAGCTCACTCCAAAAGAATTCTTCAGTTTCCTGCGGGAAGCAATTTCCGGTCAGCGTGCGACCCCGCCTTTGTTTGATTGCATGCAGGTTTTAGGCAAAGAACGCACTATTCAAAGGGTTGAAGAAAGTTTAAAATTAATTTAAGAAAAATCTATGTGCGGGAATAAAAAAGTGGTAAAATAATGCCCGCACCCATTTTGGGGGCTCGTCTAACGGCAGGACTGCAGACTCTGAATCTGTATATAGAGGTTCGAATCCTTTGCCCCCAGCCTAAACGCTCCGGAAGGGGCGTTTTTTATTTAACCGATTTAACAGGATATTAATAATTATTATGTATAGTTAGAAATAAAACCGCATATATAATCAAATTATCAAATATTCTGGCTTGAAGGAGAAATACTATGGGTAAAAAAGACAAGGACGAAAAGGAAAAGAAACACAAGAAAGATAAAGTAGAAAACTTGGACAAGAAGGATAAAAAGGAAAAGAAAGAAAAGAAAGAGAAAAAAGAAAAAAAGGATAAGAAAGAAAAGAAGGAAAAGAAAGAGAAAAAAGACAAGAAATAACTTTAAACAAGTTTTTTGAAACCAGCGACAGGGGGTGTATATAAAAAAATTGCTTCATTTCATTCTGAAGCGTTATTGGTTCACGTTATTTAAAGAATTTATCCGGGTTTGACACGGAAGGCTTCCATTACATTTGGAAGGGATTCCATGAGTGTGAGTACGCGGCTTAACTGGCTGATATCACCAATGTCCAATAACAAATTGATCGTAGCCAGATTATTGGAGATGGTGATATGGATGTCGCGCATGTTGATGCCTTCATTGCCGAGCACTGTGGAAATATCGCCCATCAAGCCCTGGCGGTCGTAAGCCTTAATCATGATGGAAACCGGGAAGGTGCGTTTGGCTTCGCCCCAGCTGACCTTTACCAGGCGTTCCCTGTCCTTCATGCGCAGGATATTGGGACAGTCATTGCGATGGATAGTCGCGCCACGCCCACGGGTGATATAGCCGACAATCTCGTCTCCAGGAGCAGGGTTGCAGCACTTAGCGAAACTGGTCAGGATGCCTTTCAATCCCAGAACGTTGACAGATTCGCTGTCTTTGCGTTCAACCGCCACCGGAGAAACGGTGAAGAGCGGATCACTATTTTCTTTTTCAACTTCCTGAATATGGTTGATGATCTTGCCAATAGCCAAATCACCACAGCCCAGAGCCACGTACAGGTCCTCAGAGCCTTTATATTCAAAGTACTTACCCAGATCGTCGATATCGAGGTCTACAATCCCCAGACGTTTCAATTCCTTATCCAGAATTTCACGGCCCTGAGATAGGTTTTGTTCGCGATCCTGCTTTTTAAACCATTGGCGGATTTTGGCGCGCGCACGCTGGGTATTAACCAATCCCAAGTGCATATTCAGCCAATCACGTGAAGGACCGCCGCGTTTAGCAGTCAGAATCTCTACCTGGTCGCCGGTCTTAAGCTTGTAATCCAGTGGAACCAGTTTGCCATTGATCTTCGCGCCGCGGCAGCGGTTGCCGACCTCGGTATGCACGGCGTAGGCAAAGTCAATAGGCGTCGAACCGATGGGGAGGTCAATGATATCGCCGCGCGGCGTGAATACATATGCACGGTCTTCAAATACGTCGGATTTGACCCCATCAACGAATTCCTGGGCATCATCTACGTCCTGGCGCCATTCCATTAGCTTTCGCAGCCAAGTTACACGCTGCTGGTAGTGGTCGTCCTGATTGCCTTTTTCTTTATAAAGCCAGTGCGCAGCGATACCGTATTCAGCAGAGTGATGCATGGCTTCCGTACGAATTTGAACTTCCAGAGGTTTACCATCGTTATAAATTACAGAGGTGTGAATGGATTGATAGAAATTATCCTTCGGGGCGGCAATGTAATCGTCGAATTCGTTGGGAATCGGCCGCCAGTGAGTATGGATAATACCCAGAGCGGCATAACATGATGGAATGTCCTGCACAATCAGGCGCACACCGCGCAGATCGCGTACCATTTCAAAGGATTTATCCTTTTGAACCATCTTTTGATATATAGAATAAATATGCTTTGGACGCCCGCTGATTTCAGCTTTGATCCCGCCTTCACTGAGAACTTTTTCAAGCTCTGCAATGATTTTATTAACTTCTGCCTCACGATTCACACGGCGATCAGACAACTTTTCAGCGATGGCTTTATATTCTTCCGGCTGCGTATAGCGGAAAGCCAGATCTTCCAATTCCCATTTAATTTGCCAGATTCCCAGCCGATTGGCGAGGGGAGCAAAGATATCCATGGTCTCTTTGGCGATACGGTAGCGTTTTGATTCAGGGATGTAGCTCAAAGTGCGCATGTTGTGGAGACGATCGGCCAGTTTGATCATCACCACACGGACATCGTCCCCCATAGCCATCAGGGTTTTCCGCAGTGTTTCCGTGGCCAAGTCTTTCTTACGGCTTTTCTCAAGAGCCTCACCCATAATGAGTTGGTCTTCCTCAGAGTGGACTCCTGACGGGAGTTTTCCTTCATCTTCCCGCTTCCCGCCGCGCGAAACACGCGGGAGATTGGTCAGCTTTGTGACACCATCCACCAGAGATGCAATCTCATCTCCGAATTTATTCTTCAAATCATCCAGGGTTACTGAAGTGTCCTCAACCGTATCGTGCAGCAAGGCTGCCGCGATAATGACTGGCGGAACTTTCAATTCTGCCAGGATATATGCCACGGCAACACAGTGCGTGATGTAAGGTTCGCCGGAAGCGCGCAATTGACCGCGGTGAGCTTCTTCCGCCAATGTATAAGCATTCTTGATCAGTTCACGATCAACAACACTATAATTTTCCGGCAGAATCTTCAATAAATCTTCAAAAGTCATATATACCTGGCAAAAATAAGGTTACCATCTATTGTATGTTATGTATTATTCTACAAGAGTTAGAAAAATTTTGATAGAAAGACCTTAAAATTACCTAAGATCATTCATAAATATTTGAGGAAATCAGGCGAACTTTTCCATTAAATCTGGCAGGCTAATATCCGCCAGGCTATCCAAGATCAGGTCAGCCTGGCTAAAATCGAATACTTTTGTGACCGGGTTGGGTACGGCCACGGCGACCAATCCGGCGGCCTTAGCGGATTGAATACCGTTGTAGGAATCTTCCAATGCGATGACTTCATGGGGTTGAAGACCGAATGTGTTCACTGTCAATGTGTACAATGCCGGATCGGGTTTGGGCGCAGACGCATCCTCAACGGTGTATACCACGTCAAAATACGGTTCAATCGCTTTACGCTTAATGTGATAGCCGACCCATTCCAATTTAGCGCTGGAAGCCAGGCCAACTTTGATTCCCAATTCCCGGGCAGTCTCCAGGTAATCCATGATGCCATCACACAGCGGTTCTTCATCGATCAATGCCACTTTGCGGCGTTTGAAATCCTGGAACACCGCATTCTGGTCTAATTTGCGTCCTAAGCGTTCTTCCAGTATTTTTATGGCCGATGCATCATCGTAGGTCATTCCAATATTCTGGATGTACTCCTGGAATGGAAAATCAATGTTGTAGCTTTTAAATAGCTCCTGCCAGGCTTTTAATTCGGGTGTCTCTGTATCAATAATTAATCCGTCAAAGTCAAAAACAATACCTTTAATTGTCATTTAATCCGCCGTCGTTTACTCAAGAGAAAGCTCAGCAATGTTGAGGATATCTTTGACGTGCAGCAGGTCTTTTTTCAGGTTGTCATTGATATAAACGCCATTCTTGCGAACATCTTTTTCGATGTAGTATTCTTTTTCACCGGCAGTGTAGATGCGGTCCTTGCCGGGCATTTTGCGGGAAGCCCGCAACTCACGCAAGAGGCCGCCCATATTATGCTTGAATTCATCCAGGGGCACAAAATTCTCGATGTTCATGGCCATGAAGAAATGACCTACTTTGAACCGAGTTTCCTTCCCATCCGCAGTTAAACCGGACAATGCGGATAGATAAGCGCCGGATTGCAGTGCTGAGGAGAGTATTTCCACGATGGTGGAGAGGTCATACCCTTTATGACTGCCGGATTCTTCTTTCGATCCGCCTAAGGGAAGCAGGGCAGCTTCATTGCTTACCAATTTCTGCAAAATTTCACCGGGGTTGGTTAGCGATTGGCCATCCGAACCGATGACCCAATCCGGGGAAGCCGGTTGATCATTCTTTCGATGCAATACCTCGATTTTGCCGCGTTGGGTGATGGAAGTGGCCGCGTCAAACAGGAAGGGGAACTCTTCGTCGGTGGGAGCGCCAAAAGCAATTGGGTTGGTTCCCAACATGGGCTGAACGCCGAAAGTGGGCGCAACCGAGGGACGGGCATTGGTAAAACTCATGCCAATCATACCGGCTGAAATTGCCATCAAGGGATAATAACCGTCGATTCCGAAGTGAGTGGAATTGCGAACGGCCACGGCACCCATCCCATATTGGTGCGCTTTATCTATGGCCATTTGCATGGATTGATGCGCGATGATCATGCCAATACCGTGCTGTCCATCGATAACCGCGGTGGTGGGGGATTCACGCACAATTTGCGGCTGAACATTGGTTTCAATCAAGCCCTTGTGAATACGGTCCACGTACATACGCAGGCGGCCGACCCCATGGGATTCAATTCCACGTAAGTCGGAAGTAATCAAAATTTCGGCGCAGGTCTGTGCATCCTGTTCAGATACACCGAGTTTGATAAAGGCTGTCTTCATAAAGTGCTGTAATTCATCAACTTGGATGTTTGTCATCGTCGGCTCCATTTCTCAATGTAAAAAACTTTGAAAGAATTTTAACATTCATTTAAATTACTAACGAGAAAAATACATAAAGTGGGATAATTGATGTTAGAATTTTTTTGATTATATTGACTTGGAGTATCTATGAAACGAATTGGAGTATTAACCAGCGGTGGCGATGCTCCCGGAATGAATGCCGCGATTCGCGCGGTTGTCAGGACGGGTGTGGCCAAGGGCTGGGAAGTATATGGAATCCGCGAAGGCTATAAGGGATTGATTGAAGGTAAGATGATTCCTTTGGGTGTTCGTGATGTTGGCGGTATTATTCAACGCGGCGGCACGGTTCTGGGAAGCGCGCGCTGCGAAGAGTTTAAGACCGAAGGTGGTCGTTTAAAAGCCATCCGTTCATTAAATGAAAATAGTATTGAAGGTTTGGTTGTTATTGGCGGAAACGGTTCTCAAACAGGAACCTTCAAACTGCATGAAATGGGGTTTCCGGTTGTGGGCGTAGCTTCCACCATCGATAACGATTTGGTGGGGACGGACATCACTATTGGTGTGGATACCGCTCTCAATATTGCCTTGGAGGCAATTGACCGTTTGAAAGTTACCGGTTCCTCTCACCAGCGGGGATTCCTGATTGAGGTTATGGGCCGCAAGTGCGGTTATCTGGCTTTGATGGCCGCAATCGCCGGCGGGGCGGAAACAGTGGTCATTCCCGAAGTGGAGTCTGATCCGGAAGAAATTGCTCAAATTCTGATTCATGCCTATGAAAAAGGAAAATCACACGCGATTGTGGTTGTAGCCGAAGGCGCCACATATAACGCGACGCGTTTGGCAGAGTATTTCAAACAACATGAAGATCGAATCGGGTTTGCACTGCGTGTGACCATACTGGGCCATGTCCAACGCGGCGGCGCTCCAGGCGCTTCCGACCGTATTCTTGCCAGTCGATTGGGCGCAGGAGCCACTGACGCGCTGGAAGCAGGTAAGTATGGCGTCTTAGTCGGTTGGGTAAATGGAAAAGTCCATACCACGCCTCTGGAAGAGGTAGTCGGAAAGACCAAAGAAATTGACATGGAGCTCTTTGAGCTGGCCAGAAAATTAGACTAAGAAAAATAAACTGAATAGAACAGAATAGAACCGGTAGAAAACTACCGGTTCTTTAAATATGCTTCAATAAATTCGTCCAAATCCCCGTCTAAAACTGCTTGCGTATTTCCCTTTTCGTATTCCGTGCGGTGGTCTTTCACCAGTTGATAGGGGTGCAAAACGTATGAACGGATTTGGCTGCCCCATTCCGCCTTCTGATATTCACCGCGTAATTTTGACAGGTTTTCTTCCTGCTCCACCAGCTTCAATTCATACAAACGACCGCGCAAGACTTTCATGGCGTTTTCACGGTTCTGCAGCTGCGAGCGTTCATTTTGACAGGATACGACAATGCCGGTCGGCTTATGGGTGATGCGGATGGCGGTGGCGTTTTTCTGCACGTTTTGGCCGCCTGCGCCGGAAGATTTGTAGATGTCGATGACCAAGTCATCCGGATTCAAGTCGATGGTGGGGTCTTCGGCGGCAACTTCAGGCAGAACTTCAACCTGGACGAAAGAAGTGTGGCGGCGATGGGCCGCGTCGAAAGGTGACAGGCGCACCAGACGATGCACGCCTTTTTCGGCGCGCAAATACCCGTACGCGTAAGGCCCTTCGATTAGAATTGTGGCGCTTTTTATACCCGCTTCTTCTCCTTCGGTCTGGTGAATGGTTTCAATTTTATAGCCACGGTTCTCAGCCCAGCGGAGATACATCCGCAAAAGCATGGCTGCCCAATCCTGGGCATCCGTTCCGCCGGCACCGGAATTGATGGATAGTAATGCGTTGCCTTTATCATACGGCCCGGATAGAAGGGTAGTAATCTCAAGGCGATCCAGATCACCTTCCATCTTGGCTGCTTCCTGTTCCAGCTCGTCACGGAAACTTTCATCACCGCTGGAAGCCAGATCCATGAAATCATTTACCCGGTTGGATAAACCGTACCAAAGATCCATTTCGGATTGGATATCCGAAATTTCCTTCATCACTTGCTGCGCGTTTTTATTATCCTGCCAGAAACTTTCCCCCTCGGATTCTTTTTTTAATTTCGATAATTTTGACTGCTTTTTACCCCAGTCAAAGATGCTCCATAAGTTCAGTGATACGTTGACGTAATTCCTCAAATCGGTTGACCAAATCTTGCATAATTCCTCCAAAAAGCTATTAAGCTATTTTAACTTGTTTTATTTGCGCATTCTTCCCGCAAGTTGTCCGCAGGCAGCCTGGATATCCGATCCCTGACTGTTGCGGATAGAAGTGGGAATATTGTGAGAAAGCAGAATATGTCCGAATGCGTTCATAGTTTGATGGCTGGGTGTCCGGCCGGGATAATGCGCGGTGGGATTTAACCCAATCAAGTTGACGTGGCAAAGCATTCCGCTTAAAAGAGCCGCTAATTCTTCCGCCTGTTGCGGTTGATCGTTCACGCCATTGATCAGAACGTATTCGAATGTGATGCGGCGATTGGTGGCTTTAATATACTGGCGGCAAGCCTGCATAAGTTCGGATATATGAATCCTGGCGGCCACTGGCACCAATTCGCGGCGCAGCGCGTCATTTGGCGCGTGCAGGGAGACAGCCAGGTTTATTTGCAGACCTTCCTGAGCAAAGCGCAAGATTTTATCGGGAATACCGATGGTTGAAATGGTAATACGCCGTGCGCCGATATTCATACCGAAATTGTCGTTGAATCGCTTTACAGCGTCCAGAGTGGCCTCAAAATTGAGGAAAGGCTCCCCCATGCCCATTAATACGATGTTGGTGATGTGCTCGCCCTGCTGGCTGAGCAAACGCGATAAATGAATAACCTGTTCGACGATTTCACCGCTGGTCAGATCACGGAAAAAACCAAATTTACCGGTCGCGCAGAAAACACAACCAACCGGGCATCCGGATTGCGTGGAGATACACAGGGTAATGCGGTCGTTATTTCTTAAAATGACGGATTCAACAAAATTCCCATCTGAAAGAGAAAAAAGATATTTGGTGGATTGTTGGTCCAGCGCAGATGTTTCATCCAAAACATTCAGCGATACCAGGGAATAGTGGCTTTCAAGAAATACGCGTAATTCCTTTGGGATATTGGTGAAATCTTGCCAGGAGGAATGCTGCAATTGGTAAACGCCCTGCCATATCTGTTTGGCTCGAAATCCCGGTTGGGAAAGGCCGCGCAGTTCATCCTCAAGGTCCTCGTATTGCAGGTCAAAAAAGTTATTCATCTTTATCGAGACTTTTCAGTACTAAACCTCTTCAAATAGTCCCATAATGTCGGGAATTACCAAATCAGGCTGCGGCTGCCACTGCTCAGCTTCTTCGCGAGTTGAAATCCCGGTGAGTACCATGGCTGTCTTGCAGCCGGATTTCTGCCCGCCCAGAATATCCGTATCGAGGCGGTCGCCGACTACCAGTGTTTCTTCGGGAGTTGTGTTCATGCGCTGCATGCCCAGCTCAAACAGGAAGGGAAGGGGCTTACCGGCTAGTTTGGCTTTTACGCCTGACGCGGCTTCCAGAGCAGCCAGGACCGTTCCGGCACCGGGAATGTTGCCTTCCGGTGTAGGATAAGTCGGATCCGGATTTGTGAAATAAAATGGCAGCCCTTTCTGGATCATCAGGGAGGTATCTTTGAGCATGTTATAGTCCAATTCACGGGTAAGGCCGGCTGCAACGGCTTGAGGGGCCTGTGTATCGTGGTAGAAGCCGAAATCCTTTAGCGTGTCATGCAGCGCTTTTTCTCCCATGATGTAGATAGGACCACCGTTGGGGAAGGTTTTCTTCAGTGAATACCCGGTAGCCATGGCCGAGGTCAAAACCTGCCAGGATTCAACGGATATGCCAAACCCAGCCAGTTTTTTGACGTATTGATCGACAGTGGCAGTGCCGTTATTGGTCGCGAACATGACCTGAATATTATTCTTTGAGAAAGCATTGAATAGTCCAGGCAAATCCACTAATGGAGTGGTCAACCGCCATAGGACGCCGTCCATGTCTAGAATGGCTGCCTTAACATTAAGTTTTTGGATTTGAAGCATATCCTCTCCTGTTCCTATAAAAAGCCGGATGGCCTTGGGGCATCCGGCTTAATTTTAGTTTATTTTCTGAAACGAACTATTTTTCTGGCGGGGTTAGGACTTTATCCACCAAACCATATTCAACGGCTTGATCCGCGCTCATGTAAAAATCGCGCTCGGTATCCCGCTCGATGACATCGATGGGCTGGCCGGTGCTTTCGGACATGATCTCATTCAGACGCGCTTTCAAGCGCAGGATTTCCTTCGCCTGAATCTCGATATCGGACGCCTGGCCTTGAGCACCGCCGAGCGGCTGGTGCATGTGGATGGTCGCGTGCGGCAGGGCATAACGATGGCCTTTGGTCCCGGCTGTTAAGAGCACGGTACCGAAAGAAGCGGTAACGCCTACTGCCACGGTGCTGATCTTGTTAGGGATCATGCGCATGGTATCAAAAATAGCCAGACCGGAATAGATTTGACCGCCGGGTGAGTTAATATACATGGAAATTTCCCGATCAGCATCTTCACGGCTCAAATATAACAACTGTGCAACGATGACATTGGCAACCTGGTCATCGATGGGTGTGCCAACAAAAATGATCCTCTCCCGTAAAAGCAGGGAATAGATATCATAAGCACGCTCACCGCGGCCGGAAGATTCCACTACCATCGGAATTACATTGTTGAAATTAGTGTTCATATTTTTTCACCTTATTTATTTTAGACTGCAATCATAAGGTATAACCGTAAAAAATAATATCAAAAATTTATTTGATTTATTCTTTAGGGTCAGTTTCTTCAGCGGCCGGTTCTTTCACGGCAGGCGTCTCGGCAACAGGTTCAGCTTCTGCTTTGGCAGCTTCTTTTTCTTTAGCTTCCATTTCACCGCTGGCGTATGCTTTCAGTTTTTCCAGGGTTTTCATATTCATCAAACGGGAAGCAGCCTGCATAACCGTGACATTTGCCAGTTTTTGAGTGGTGAACTGTTTTTGCAGCTTTTGGAAATCCGGCGCCGATTGCATTTGCATGAAGGAACGGGTGTATTCCTGTTGCAGCTCGGCCTGGTCCAATTCAATTTTCTCCGTGCGGCTGACTTCATCCATAACCAATGAATGCTCCAAACGCTTTTGCGCAGCCGGCTTGATATCCTTTTCAATGAAATCTTCTTTTTCGCGCGAGTTGATTTTGAGGTAGGTATCCAGATCCAGGTTCTGTTTGGCCAGGTTGGATTCAAAATTGCTCAACACATCGTTGATTTCATCTTCCAGAGCCAATGGGGGATATTTGACAACTGATTTCTTAACCAGTTTGTCCAGCAGCTCATCATAGTATTTGTTGTCATACTCATTGCGTTTTTCTGTTTCGAGCTGCAATTTGATGGATTCTTTGACAGTTTTCAAATCCTCAAGGCCTAGGGTCTTGGCGAATTCATCGTCCAATTCCGGTTTGATCAATTTCTTGACGTTTTCCAAACGGACTTTGAATTTGACTTCTTTCCCGCGCAGATGCTCGAAATCGGAGTCTTTGGGATATTTATGAGTGAATTCTTTTTCTTCACCCTTTGCCATACCGATAAAGTTGTCTGAAAAACCTTTGAAGGGGAATTGTTCTTCATCGGTATTTTCGCCTATGATTGCCTGGTGAGGGGTATCTTTCAGGATCTGTGCATCTTGGCCTTCATCCGGCTTAATCAACTCGGCATTGATAACCGCAGTAACCAAATAGCCATTCTCTGTTGGGCGGTCTACTTCTTCCGCGGTGGCATAATTGGTTTGCAGGTTCTTTAATACGACTTCAATTTCTTTTTCTGTGGTTTTGGGCAGTTTGTAGGGCGCTTTGAGTGTTTTATAATCTGCCAACTCAACTTCAGGCTCCAGGGGGATGGATAATTTAAATTTGGGCGGGTTCTTCTCGATAATGTCATCCAATTTACCGGGGCCGTATGGTTTGATTTCCGCTTCTTTCAAAATCTGAGGATAAAGTTCGTTGATGACGAGTTCAACTGCCCGCTCCTCAATATAATCCTCTCCATAGATTCGCTGAACTACATCATAAGGAGCCTTACCCGGACGGAAACCGGGAATCTTGGAATCCTTGGATATTTCGCGAGCAGCTTGTCCCTTACTTTTTTTGAATTGCTCCTCATCAGTTTCAACCGTGATTTCAACCTGATGATTTTCCAGTTGCTTCTTTTCGAACTTCAAAGTAATACCTCTTCAATAGATTTTATGGGGAAGGAGGGACTTGAACCCTCACGCCTTGCGACACATGATCCTAAGTCATGCCTGTCTGCCAATTCCAGCACTTCCCCAAAGCGCTAAAATTATATGCTAATGAAATACTACCGTCAACTGAAGTTTTCGTTATAATGTTCTCTCGAAATACTGAATACATAACTATGGAGCATCATGAGTAACATCGTACATTCGGAAACGCCAGGAAATAGACGATCAAAGTTATTGAAGCTGCTGGTAAACCTAATGCCGGATATCCAATCGCCCAAGTTGACCGGACAAAATCGCAATGATATTATCGCATTTGTTATCATTACCTTGGGTGAGGTAGAGAAATCGGTGGAAGCTACTTTAACCCCATGGGAGAAGCGCGGATATTGGACCAAAGCTGACCAATTCAGATTGGAATGGGAATGGGTTGCGAAAATAAAACAGCAAATAATTGACGAAGAAACCGAAAAAGGTTGGGGAAGCTGGCCGGGCGCTCTGGGTGATTTATTTGCCCACTTAGCCAGTGTGAAACCCACCCGGAAAAAGATGGGAGCCTTTTGGGAAGGATCCTACAAACTTTATCAATCGCAAAAGTAACTCTACTACTTGCAAGGGAAATAAAAAAAAGCTGTGGTTATGTAACCACAGCTTTTTATGTTTAAGGAAGATGCTTATTTCTTCTTCAGAATAATTCTGGCATCAGCAACTTTCAATCCGGATCCTTCTTCATATACCAGGACAGGATTGGCATCGGATTCGCTGATTTCGTCTTTGAGGTCGACGATCATATTGGCGTATAAGCAAATGGTATTGGCAAGCATCTTGCGATCGCGGGGTTTTTCACCGCGTGTACCGGCCAAAATGGGAGCAGCTTTGATTTCTGTCAGCATACTCTCAGCCTGTTTCGCGGAGAAAGGCGCCACCTTGAAAGTCACATCCTTCATGACTTCCACGAAAATACCGCCCAAACCGAACATCAGAGTAGGCCCAAAGGTCGGATCGTTGACTGAACCGAGAATGACTTCCGTTCCCCAGGGAGCCATTTCCTGGATGACGATACCATGAATGTTTGCGTCAGCTTTGTAGGCTTTGGCGTTTTTCATGATTTCTTTGTAGGCCTCGCGAACACCCTTTTCGTCGGTAATGTTGACTTTCACACCGCCGGCATCCGATTTATGCAGGATATCGGGGGATACGATTTTCATTACGACAGGGAAACCGATCTCTTCAGCAAATTTGACAGCTTCTTCTTCTGAAGTGGAGAGTTTTACTTTTGTGACAGGCATACCGTAGGCGCTGAAAATCTCTTTAGCTTCAATTTCAGTCAAAGCATTGCGATTTTCACTGCGAGCTTTGTTGATGACTTCCATCGCCAGTTTCTTATCGGCTTTTGCGTAGGTGAAGGGCTCATCATTCGCCGATTCGCGGATAATGGCATATTCGCGCAGGGCAGCCATGGCATTCAGGGCAATATCGGGCGCCTGGTAGGCGGGGATGCCATTTTCAACCAACCAATGCATGGCTTTTTCGCTGCGTTCACCGCCAACGAAGGAAACCGCAACCGGTTTGTCTTTGATGCCGGACTTTACAACAGCTTCTTTAATCGCTTGTGCAATACCCATGGGGTCAGTCATAGCCGTTTCGCAATACAACACTACCAAACCCTGGACCCATTTATGCGAGATGGAGAAGTTGACCGTTTCGAAATACCATTCATTACCGGCCATACCGGTCAGGTCAACCGGGTTCTTAGCGGAGCCGAATTCAGGCATGTGCTTTTTCAGTTCTTCCTGAACATCTTCCGGAGCGAATTTCAGGGGGATGCCGTACTTCTCAGCTGCATCTGTACCCAAAACGCCCACACCGCCGCCATTGGTGATGATGAGGACATTATCGTTTTTCAAAGGCGGCTGCAGGGAAAGCGCCAAAGTGCGGTCAAATAAATTGTCCAAATCCTCAGCCTGAATGATACCGGCCTGAGCGAAAGCGGATTTGTAAACTTTGGCCGCACCGGCCAGAGAGCCGGTATGGGAAGCAGCAGCGGCGGCGCCATGCGCGGAAACGCCGGATTTTAAAGCCACGATGGGTTTTTTGGCCTTACGACTGACGTCGATAACGCGCCGGCCATCTTTGAAGCCTTCAATGTATAGAGAAATGCAGGAGGTGTTGGGATCGTTATCCAGGAATTCAATTGTGTCGGCAAAGTTGACATCCGACATATTACCGATGGAAATCAGTTTGTCGAAACCGATACCGCGCATATAGGTGGCGGCATCAATACCGATCAAAAGGGCGCCACTTTGAGAAACCAGGGAGCCTTTACCATTGAAGGGCAGGAAGGGTGCGAAGGAACCATTGAATTTGTCGGAGTTGGATAAGATACCCACAATATTGGGGCCTAAAACACGCATACCGTAACTATGCGCTTTTTCAACAATTTCTTTTTCCAGATCCACCAGGCCGACTTCGGCAAACCCGGAAGTGATAATAGCTACACCTTTTACGCCGGCTTTTCCGCATTCATCGATAGTATCAGAGACAAATTTTGCCGGGATAGTAATTATTGCTAAGTCAATGGGCTTTTTTACATCTTGAATGGTGGGATAACATTTGAAACCGAGAATTTCATCGGCTTTAGGGTTAATCGGGTAAACGTTGCCTTCATATTTACTTTCTGTCAAATTGAGAACAACTGTATGACCAATTTTCCCTACTGTCGAAGAAGCGCCGATGACAGCAACTGATTTAGGTTTAAATAAACCGTTTAGAGTATCAATATCCACAATGGGACCTCCTGAAATTAAATATTTGATAGGTTTTGATAGATTTACAACTCATCAATGTAAATAGGATGAAAGAATGGTATTTATTTACAGAAGTATTTTACCTTCTCATCACACAAGTCATTATTTTACTCCGTTTTGCTTCAGGTAACTGTGAGGATATTGTAGAATTGGATATCAAATCAGCAATATAAGGAAATATGTCATGGGACGAAAATTTATTTCTTCAACACTGTGTTCTCAATATGAAATTGTCAATGACATCCTGGAAACAGCCTTGGAAGCTGTTGATCCATACCTGTGCACACGTAAATTTATAAAAATGAATCAATCCCGGTTGGAAATCGGCCAAAAGGTTCTCCTTTTGAATGAAATCGAGAATATTTACGTCATTGGGACGGGAAAAGCTGTCCTTCCCATGACAAAAGCTGTTTACGACGCATTGGGAAGCCTTATAAAAGGCGGCGTTATCATTGGAAAACATGCGGATAGGCAAACTATGGACCAATTGCCAGCATCAATTGAGATACTTTTTGGCGATCATCCTATCCCAACGGAAAAATCGCTGGAAAGCGCAAAAAGACTCGCTGATTTCAGCACGCGAATGACAAAAAATGACCTGGTAATTTGCCTTATTTCAGGCGGCGGTTCCTCTTTGATGACTTTACCGGTAGAACCGATTAGCCTGGCGGATATGCAGGCAGTTACCAGACAATTACTATTTTCAGGTGCAACCATCAATGAAGTGAATGCCGTTCGAAAGCATTTGGATAAGATAAAGGGCGGAGGACTGGCCAGGATGATCTGGCCTGCGAAATTGGCGACGCTAGTTCTTTCAGATGTAATCGGTGATTCGCTGGATGCTATTGCTTCCGGACCAACCGTTGCCGATCCAAGTACTTTTTCGGATGTACTGCAAATTGTTCAACGATATCAGATTGAAAAGAAGATTCCGGAAAATGTTATAGGAATAATTAAAAATGGCGCAGATGGCATGATTCCCGAGACTGTTAAAGAGGGAGATAAATGTTTACTAGATGCGCATACATTTATTATCGGCAGTCTGCAATTGGCAATCGACGCAGCCGGTCAACGGGCCAATCAAGCTGGAATTCATACGCATATATATAGCAGCGAAATAACCGGTGAAGCACGAGAAATTGGGGCACAACTCGCCTCCAAATTCTTGCAATTGATTGAAGAAAAGCGATCAGAACATAAGCCGATGCTGTTAATCGCAGGCGGCGAGACCACGGTTACTGTAAAGGGGAACGGTAAAGGCGGGCGTAACCAGGAAACGGCGCTCAGCGCGGCCTTACAGATCAAAGGCCGTCAGAGTTGCTTGTTTATCTCCCTGGCAACTGACGGGGAGGACGGCCCAACCGATGCTGCCGGTGCGGCTGTGAACGGATGGACGATTGCCGAAGGTTCTGCGCTGGACATGAAAGCAGAAGACTACCTGGCAAGGAACGATGCTTACAATTACCTGGATCGTGTAGGCAGCCTGATCAGGATTGGCCCGACAGGGACCAATGTCAACGATCTGGTTTTCGTATTTAATTTCTAGATAGCTTCGTTTAGCAGGAGCTGCTTGAATACCGATTCCGGATTGCGGGTATCAGGTACTCCTCAAATGCTTTGCGCATATCGTAATCCGGCTCCCAATTCCAGTCTTTACGCGCCGGGCTGTCATCGACATCCGCCGGCCAGCTGTCCACAATAGTTTGCCGTTGGGGATGCACGGCGTAATTGATTTGCGCTTCAGGGAAGGCTTTGCGAACATATTGCTCAATTTCAGCGGCCGTTGGGGAAAAGCTGGTTACGTTATAGCTGGTTTGCGTCAGATTAGCCATGGGCGCAGCTTCAAGCATCAGAAGGGCTTTAATGGCATCCGGCATAGCCATAAAGGGAATACGGGTATCTTCGCGTACAAAACAGTCGTAAGGGACGTTCTGAGCGGCGTAGTGCAGCATTTCAGGGCCAAAGTCACTGGTACCGCCGGTGGGGATTGTTTCCGCGCTGACCAATCCCGGGAATCGCAGGCAGCGGAAATCAACCGTGTTTTTCACCGGATCTTTTGCTAATTGGCGGTAATGCTTGGAGTAATAGCGCCCCAGGTTTTCACAGTAAATCTTATTGCAGCCATACATGGTATTGGGGCTGCAGAATTGATCTTCCCGAACTTTTCCTGAAGAGCGCTTTGATTCAATATTCGGAAGGCCGTAAACCGCAATTGAGCTGGGATAAATAAATTTAACTGGTTTACCCTGCCATTGAGACAGTTCTACGCCCAAGCGCAATAAGTTGATGGTGCCTTCCACGTTGATCTCGTGGGCAGCTTCAGGGTTGTATTCAGCCTTGGTTGACAGGATGGACGCTAAATGGAATATCGAGGTGATTTCATATTCCGCAATCAGCCGGCCCAGGAGCATCTTATCGAGAATGTCACCCACGATAAAACGTTCACAGTAAGGCATCAGACAATCATCCAGCGGTTTTAAATCCAACGCAACCACTCTAGCGCGGTTTTCCTTATGTATCTGAGTAATCAGACCGTGACCTATTTCCCCATTTGCTCCCGTAATCAAAATTACTTCTCGGCGCATTTTCACCTTCCTTGTATCTATCTTATACCGATAGTATATATAAAAAAAAGGGTTCTGATTTGACAATAAATCAGAACCCTTATAAATATTTTGTTTTTTATCCTTCTGTAGTTTTGGTTTTTCTAAACCAAGTCTTCCATTCCTTATTTTCCCATACAACCAGGATGGGGGAGGCAATAAAGATGGAGGAGTAAGTACCGCTGAGCAAACCAACCAACAGAATGATGCACATTTCGCGCAAAGTCGTTCCGCCAAATAATGCCAATGACAGCAATAAGAATTCACTGGTCATCAATTGGGTATTAATGGAGCGCTGCAGCGACTGAACAATCGAGTGGTTGACGATTTTTTCAAACGGGACGCGGCGCATGATAGGTGAGTTTTCACGAATGCGGTCGAAAACAACAATCTTGTCCTGTGTTGAAAAACCGATAACAGTCAGTAAGGCGGTCAGATAGAGCGAATCCATTTGCCAGCCGAACAATTGGCTACCGATTGCGCCGAGGCTGATGACGATAAGAATGTCATGCAGCATGGCAATAATGGCGCAAACACCATAGCGGAAAGCATGTTGAATTCCGCGGAACGCAAACGTGATGTAGATGATGACTGCCAGAGCGGAAATGGCGATGGCTAAAAGCGCCCTTTGAGTAACAGATTGACTGATGGAGGGGCCGACTGTGTCAAATTTCAATTCAACCAAATTCGAGTCAAAGTTAGTTTCCAGGCTTGAGATGATCGCGGTATGCTGTTCCTGTGTTAAGGAGGAAGATTTTATGACTGCGACAACTCCTTCATCGCTGTTGCTGAATTGAACCTGTGTGTCATTGATGCCGTTGTCTGTATAGAGGGCAATAACATCATCCATGGCAGGCGCTTTATCGGTTGCAAATTGAATTTCCAGCATGGAGCCACCGGTAAAGTCAATCGAAAGCGGCAGGCCGTGAATGGCAATAATGACCAATCCGGGGACGATCATTGCCAACGAGATAAAGAAAAATAGGTATCTTTTTCCAAGAATGTTTAATTTCATTTTCTAACCCTTCTAAATTCCAAACCATTTGGCTTTATCGGAATCTTTAAACCGATCGATAATGGAACTTAATAATGTCCTGGTGACAAACAAAGCGGTAAATAAGCTGATGACAACACCGATAGCCAGTGTCAGCGCGAAACCTTTCACAATACTTGCGCCAAATGTTGAACCGAACCAGAAGAGGATTGCGCTGGTGATCAGGGTAGCCAGGTTCGAATCACGGATGGAAGGCCACGCGCGGCTCCAGCCCAAATCGACTGCCTGTTGTAGATTCCGGCCACGCCGTAGTTCTTCTTTTAGACGTTCGAATTGAAGGATATTGGCGTCAAGTGCGCTGCCGACGCTCAAGAGGAAACCGGCGATACCCGGAAGCGTGAGCGTTACGGGAATAACCAAATAAATGGCGTAGGTAATCAAACCGAAAATCGTGATGGAAATGATTGCCACAAAACCGGGCACACGGTAATAGATCAGCATAAAGAGGGAGATGATCAAGAAGCCGATTGCAGCTGCAAGCAGGCTTTTATTCAATGAATCCTGACCAAGGGTCGGACCGACCACACGGCTTTCTGCGATCTCCAGTGAAACCGGCAGTGTGCCGTAAAAGAGGGTGATACGCAGATTGTTGGCCTCGTCATAGGTGTAGGCATTCTCGCCGGAACCACTGATGGCTCCTTCACCGGAAGTGATAGCTTGGTGAATAACCGGGGTGGAAACGATTTTATGGTCGAGAACGATTGCCAGCATTTTGCCGACATTATTTGTCGTGTAATCCGCAAAAGTCTGGGTTGCGTCCGATTTCAATTTGAAGGACACCGCGTAACCATCTGTAGGAGTCTGCGGAGCAGTGACGAAAACGTCTTCCAAATCCGCGCCGGTAATGACTGTATGATAGATCTTGTCGGTGGCAGGAGCAGCGGCCGCATCGGCAGCGGTGGTGTCCGTGCCGGCAGCGGCAGCTTCGGTGGCTGCAACAGTTGTAGTGGCTTCCGGAGCTACAGTCGCAGCTGCCTCGGGTGAGGTAGAATCTGTACTGCCAGACTTGGTACCGGTATAGTCCGTTTGAATGACGGTGCCGGGTTCGAGATACTCATCCCCGACATCGACGAATTCCAGCATACCTGTCTGCTTGATGACCGAGATAACCTCATCAATATTTTCCAGGCCAGGGAACTCACCGACAATATAGTTATCACCTGCAACCTGAAAGAGGACTTCACTAACGCCCAAAGCGTTCGCGCGGTTTTCCAAAATGGATGAGGCTACTTGAAGCGTTTCCTGATCGATTTGGTATCCTTCCGGCGCCTGCAAGACTACCTGCATGCCGCCGCGTAAATCGAGGCCGAGTTGGGCAGTAACATCCCGATTGAAAATCTTCTGCTTGACATTACCCAGAATTGGGAAGTCAATTAAGATTACTAAGATGACAACTACTATGATAAGAATGTTTCTTAACGCCTTATTCTTCATATGAAATAAATTCCTCTCTCAAACATAAACTAACAAGTTTAGAATTATACTCTCCTTGTAATTTTCATTGAATAAAAAAAAGGATTTAAGATAGAATGATTGTTGTCTTGACAGGAAAACAACCGTCTTCTATAATTGCAAGTCTGTGTAAGCTAGTAGAAATTATTAAGGAATATAAAGATGACACCTTTACCAAAAAGAAAATTATCCAAGGGCCGCCGCGGCCGCCGACGTGCACACGACGCAATTACTGCCCGCAATCTGGTTGCTTGCAATAACTGTGGTGAGATGCGCTTGCCGCATACCGTTTGCCCCAAATGCGGTTTTTACAAAGGCCGTGAAATTGTGTCTGTGGATAAAGCCGAAGACTAAATATCGATATCAATAATAAAGAAAGAGCCGAGATTACTCTGTATCTCGGCTTTTTTGTTGTTGGTTAAACTTCTCGAACTCGGCTAATAAACGACCGGGAATGCTGCCGGTAATTTTGACAGTCCCCACGTTGTTTTCAATGTGATCGATTTTTCCAAACTCATGAAACAATGAAATCAGGGTGCCATTTTTATAAGGAATGGTCACTGAGATGGGAATAAAAGTCTCAAATAGTTCCCGCTTTATACGAAGCAGCAATTGATCTATTCCTATGGAATTCTTGGCGGATATGGTTACGGCATTGGAAAACTCAGGATATTGCTTTTTTATTTCCTCAATATCTTCCGTCTTGTCAATTTTGTTTAATATGGTGATCATAGGAATATGATCGGCTTCAATTTCTTGCAGGGTATCCAAAACAGAGCGCCATTGTTGAATTGCATTGGGATGGTTTACATCAACTATATGCAATAGGAGATCCGAATCCGATATCTCTTCGAGAGTAGCGCGAAATGCCGCCACCAGGTTGGTGGGCAATTTTTGGATAAATCCAACTGTGTCCGTCAATAGCAGCGCGTTTCCACCAGCCAACTCTAAACGACGTGTGGTTGGATCAAGCGTGGCAAATAGCTGATCGGCTACGTAAACATCCGCATGAGTCAAATTATTCAGCAGGGTGGACTTGCCTGCGTTGGTATATCCAACCAGGGTGACGACAGGTATTAATGAGCGCTTCCGATTTGCACGATAACGTTGGCGGTGTTGACGAACTTTTTCAATGTCGGATTTCAGGCGTGTGATTTTCTCGCGGATCTTACGGCGGTCAACTTCCAATTGGGTTTCACCCGGTCCGCGCAACCCGACCCCACCAACGCTGCCAGAACGCCCGGCGCCGCCGCCAGCCTGTCGGGCCAAATGTGTCCAAGCGCGTGTCAGGCGGGGAAGCAAATACTCATATTGGGCCAATTCCACCTGCAATTTCCCTTCTCGGGTTTGCGCGTGTTGGGCGAATATATCCAAAATCAACGTGGTGCGGTCGATTACGCGAATATTCTGTCCAAATGCTTCTTCTAACTCACGAAAGTGCCTGGGAGATAATTCTTCATCAAAAATGATGATATCCGCATGCAGGCTTTCCGATACGGCTTTAATTTCCTGAACTTTTCCACTTCCTATAAAAGTGGATGGGTTGGGCTTGGAAAGCCTCTGAAAATCCGAACCGATTACTTTCAGTCCAGCAGTAGTGGCCAGCAAGGCCAATTCCTCAAGCGAATCTTCGACTGAAAGAACTTTGGACTGTTGTTCAAAATCAACGCCCACTAGAAAGGCGCGTTCTTTTTTCATTTGTGTACTGATGGTGTTGTTTTTCATATATGATATATAGTACCCGATATTGAATAACGTTAATATTTCTCAAATAATCTTTGATTGACAGTCATTATAATCTGTGCTAAATTAGCTATAGAACTTTATAAAAGCGACACGAAAAGGTAAACCCGGTGAAAACTGGGGACGCAAAGCTATGGGTCTAAAACTCCAGAGGAGTTATGACTGCCAGGCCGCCGAAGTCTTTTTTGTTTAAACGGACTTTGCCCCTGGCTGTGTCCGTTTTTTGTTTAAAAGGGAATTTAACAACTTAGTACGTTCGACAAGGGCTAAGCCGGTGAAAGCTGGCGGCGCAAAGCTATGGGTCTAAAACTCCAAAGGAGTTATGACTGCCAGGCTACCGAAAACGTAAATAGCGTAGTGTGAATTATTAACGCGCGCCTGCCTGGTGAAGCTCTTGTCTGTGGAAAATGATGATGAGAGCTTTAAATAATTTTCTAAAAACGCTGATTCTACTAGCATTAATAATCCCGGTCACTGTATCGGGAGTTGATGCTATTCCTGTCACGGGTATAGAATTTCAGGTCGATAACCTGATTTCTGACCCGGTGGCGTATGTACCGGAATCCGAACAAAACGCTGCATTACCCGCCGAGACAACCAGCAGCGCTGCTCTGCAGAAATTTGTTGAAAAAGTTACCGATGGGCAGGCCGGTGCAATTCGCGGAATTTATGCGGATAATATTATGGAATTTCCGGTTGTCCAGCAACCGTCCAGCCAACCAGGTTATGTTTCGGAACAACAAGATGTCGTCACCGAATTTGCGATGGCAAAAAAATACGGCGTGACCGGTATTCTTGCGCATAATTTCCTGGCAGGCAAAGTATTTTTCGACCTGAAATTGAATGACCTCATTCAGGTTGTTTATGGAGACGGAAGCACGCAGACCTATCAAATTGTTGAGGTGCTGCAATACCAGGCACTTTCTCCTGACTCTCCAACCAGTTCATTTACTGACTTGGATAATGGAGAGACATTGAGCGCAACACAATTATTCAAGAAAGTATACGCGGGCAGTGCGCACCTGACATTGCAGACTTGTATTCAAGTTGGTTCAGAAGATTCATGGGGTCGGCTATTCTTGATAGCAGAACCTGTTGTTTGATAATTAGCAATCCTACTTCATCATCTTCCCACGCAAAACCCCCGATTCCCCGGGGGTTTTGCAATTTAATCGGAATAAGCTGAAAGCCACTTCAACAGAACATCTCCAACGGCTTGCAGACTTTCAGAAGAAATGTGCTCCAACACGTCGGATTGAGTATGCCAGTAGGGATAGTCGAAATCGATTAGCAGGCAGGAGGGAATGCCAAGTTGAACAAATGGTAAATGGTCGTCCAACATGGCGTATTTCTCCTTGTTGATAAATTTATCACTCAAGCCTAACTCTTCGGCTGAATTCCAGATTTGGCCGCATAAATCCTGGTCAGATTGTTTTTCACGGTAGATATTGAGATCCTGATCGCCAATCATATCGATGACGATTACCGACTTTGGCGTTGCTGCCAGGTTATCGGCAAAATATTGAGCGCCAACACTCCAATCCCAATTATTGATACGGCCCTGATCTTCACCATCAAAGAACACCAGCCAAACATTGATGTCTTGCCCTTCCAGAGAACGGGCTAATTCCATCAGGACAGCGGTCCCGGAAGTTCCGTCATTTGCGCCCGGAACCGGAAGCGATTGCAGGGCCGGATCGCTTTCCTGGTCGCTGATCAGGCGTGTGTCATAGTGAGCGCCGATCAAGACATCCGGCGGATTCGAATTCTGATGGGCTACCAGATTATTCAAAACGACACCCTCGTGTTCAAATTGCTGGACTTCCACCTGCCACCCAAATTTATTCATTTCTGTGCGGATGTAATCGACTGTTTCTTTCGAGGCGCTACTGCCCGGAATACGCGGCCCAAAGGCCATCAGAGATTCCGCATAGCGATAAGCATGGCTGCCATCGAAATTAGAAGAAACTGAAGGTAAAGCTTTTGACCGGCAGCTTGTTAATGAGAATAAAACTGCAATCAATAAAATAATTGAGAAACTAAATCTTTTTCGGTTCATGTTGTTCTCGCAAATACGCAGATAGGTCTTGTAAACCTCGATTGGATAACGCTAAAAAGCGTTCTTCCTTGTTTTTAATAAATTCTTCCAAAGGTGGAATCAGGCTGAAGTTGGTTTTCATGGGCTGAAAACTTTCTAAATTTGGTGTGGTGATATAAGCGCACAAAGCACCCAGCATGGATGTGGCCGGTAATGTCAGCAAAGGATCGCCGTTGATATAGCGCGCAGCATTGATGCCGGCCAGCATGCCCGTGGCAATATTCGCCAGGTATCCCTCTACGCCTGCTAATTGCCCGGCGATAAAAAGGTTGGGATTAGCCCGAGATTGAAGAGTCGGATGCAGTACGTCGGGCGCGTAAATATACGTATTGCGGTGCATCTGGCCGTAACGTACAAATTCGGCATTTTCGAGGCCCGGGATCATCCTGAAAACACGCTTTTGTTCAGCGTAGGTCAGGTTGGTTTGAAAACCAACCATATTAAATAAAGTGGCAGCCTGATTATCCTGGCGCAGCTGTACGACGGCTTGCGGGCGGCAGTCGGTATGCGGATTGCGCAGCCCTACGGGACGCAGGGGGCCAAAGGATAAGGTTTTTATCCCGCGTGCGGCCATTACTTCAATGGGTAAACAAGCTTCAAAGAATTTTCCTTTTCCGCCGCGCACACCTTTGGAGATGTCCTTCTCGAAATTCTTTAGTTTGACTTTTTCTGCGGTAAGCAGCTCGCTGACAAAGCGTTCATATTCCGCCAGCATGTTGAAGGGGCAATTAATATAATCTCCGCCGGTTTTGGTTCCTTTTCCATAACGCGATCCCCAATAAGCTACTTTCATGTTGATTGAATCCGCTTCAATAATGGGCGCAACTGCGTCATAAAAGAACAGGTTGTTTTGATGAGTGAATTTCTTTAACGACCTGGCCAGTGCGGGGGAGGTTAATGGGCCGGATGCCAATATTGCCGGTTTTGATGGAATTTTCCTGACCTCTTTACGGATAATTTCGATGTTCGGCATACTCTGCAGGCGTTCCTGAACTGAATTCGAGAAAGCGTCCCGGTCAACCGCCAATGCTTTGCCGGCCGGAATACGGTTCTCCAGCGCGCACTCGATTAGCAGTGAACCCATCTTTTGCAGTTCGGCGATTAAAAAACCGGAAGGGCGTGAGAGAAGCAAGGAACCCAAAGAATTGGAACAGACAATCTCAGCTAATGCGGCTGTTTGATGGGCGGGAGTGGCTTTAACCGGCCGCATTTCATACAAACGCACAGCGATACCTCGTTTGGCGGCCTGCCATGCAGCTTCACTGCCCGCCAGACCTCCGCCTATAATTATTAATTCTTCCATAATAGCTTGATGTCGATTTTATCATCTGAGTGCCGTGTTGGCATAAATATTGCCTAAGACTTGCATTCAAGCTATACTAAGCATCAGGAAGACAATATGTATCAACGACAATTCCACAAACTCCAACCGCAAACAACCGCCCATCTGGCTCAAACCATGACTCTTTTAAGCATGAATGTGGATGAGCTTAATCAGGAAATAATCCGCGCGATGGCAGAAAATCCCGCTTTGGTTATGAAAGAGGAGCGCCGCTGTCCCGGATGCGGGCGATTGCTGACCAGCAATCAGATTTGCCCGGTTTGCAGCAAACCCAAGAATCCGGGTTCAGATGAAGCGATAGTTTTCCTGTCCCCGCGGAATGAGATAACTTACTCGAAATCATCTACGGATGAAGAATATTTTTCGGATGAAATATCAAATACGGATGAGGTCAGCCTGGCTGAATTTATATTGCGGCAAATCGCAATGGATCTTGAGCAGGAAGACCGTATCATTGCCGCTTACATTCTCAACCAGGTGGATGAGGATGGTTTTTTGCAAGAGAGACTGGTGGAAATCGCCAGTTATTATCATGTTCCCCTATCACGTGTTGAACATGTAAAAAATATGATCCAGCATGCTGAACCGTTAGGTGTGGGATCCAGCTCACCGGAAGAGGCATTGCTGATCCAATTGGAGATGGTTGGTGAGACCCAAAAAGTGCCGCCATATTACTTTGATATTATCAAAGGTGGCTTAAGCATGCTTTCCAAAAAGCAATATCCGCAAATTGCGAAAACATTGGGAATTAGCAGCAGTGAGGCCGAGAAAGCTATTGAGTTCATCAGCAAGAATCTGTATCCTTTCCCAGCGCGCGCACACTGGGGCAGTTTCCGCATGCCCAGCGAAGACAAAGGCCAGGTTTACACCAGTCCGGATGTCATTATTAATTTCATGAATCACGACCCAAATTTGCCTTTGATGGTGGAAATTATCACCCCATCATATGGAACTTTGGATATCAACCCATTATTTAAACAAGCCATTAAACAATCTTCTGAGGAAACAAAAGAGGACCTGAAACCGGACCTCGAGAAAGCAAATTTGCTCATTAAGTGCATCCAGCAGCGCAACAATACCATGCAGCGTTTGATGGAAAAGATTGTGAATATGCAAAAAGAATTCATCGTTGAAGGCGAAAAATTCATCCAGCCGGTCACACGCGCAGAAATCTCTAAAGAGCTGGAAGTGCACGAATCGACGATTTCTCGCGCAGTTTCCAATAAATCGGTGCAGCTTCCCAGCGGGCAGATTATACCCATGGACGTATTCTTTGATAAAAGTCTGGGGATCAGGGCTACCATGCGGGAGTTTATCGAGGCAGAAAATAAAGACAAACCGCTCAGCGACTCGGATTTGGTCAAATTATTGGAAAAAGATGGCTACGAACTGGCGCGCCGGACGGTGGCGAAGTACCGTTCCATGGAAGGTATCTTGCCTGCGCATCTCCGCAAGAAGGAAAAAAAGGATTGATCTTGAACAATCCATTTTCAAGGGCAAGTAATTCTGCTTCGGAATTTCACTTGAATTCGGAAGATTTTCGCATCCTGCTTGATCAAATCAATGACGCGGCTGTCCTAATCAAATTGGCAGAACGGCAGGTCGTTGCGGTAAATTATCGCTATACCCAACTCAGCGGATTTGGGACGGAAGAATTAAATCAGGGCGGAATTGAGCGGGTGCTGTTGGATGCTGATGTTGAAAAATTAACAGATGGCAGTATGCAGCAATTGAGCTTAATCCGTAAAAACAAAAACCCGATTAAAACCACTGTCAATGTGTATTACATAAGCCAGGTCGACCAATTGGCTGTCCTGCGGATTCAGGAAATGGAGGCTGAGGAAACCAGGACGGAATTGCTATCAATTCGGTTGTTAAAAGGGTTACTGGCACTCAACAAAGCGCTTCCGGGTTGTTCTTTGGAAGAATTGATCCAAAACATTGTGCGCTATGGACAGGAAGCATTTCTGGCAAAAACCGCTACGTTTTATTTGTGTGAAAAGGAATCAGAACAAGCCAGGAAAATTACAGAAGAAGAACCGTTATTTCCTAAAAGCTTGACAGCTATTGAAATAAAACGCTTGAATCAGGTGGACGTTTGGGAACCCGGGAAACGCGTCCTTTCTGAAATTCACCGCACCGGCCGCTTGAACAAATTGGCGTTGATTATCTCCCTGCCAATTACTGTCAACGATAATACCAACGGACTTTTGGTGTTGGCTTGGGAAGATCAGCAAAAGCAAGACGATTGGATGATATTTCTCCAAATTTATGCGGAGTGGGCGGAAGTTCTGCTTACCAACCAGCAAATCATGGAAAAGGTCGGCGCGACAAATGAAGCCCTGGGCCTTGAAAACGACCAATACGCGCAATTCTATGAAAACGCCGGCGACAGCGCCATTCTGTTGGATAAAAACAATGTCATTATCGACATCAACCGAAACAGTGCGCAATTATTAAAATACGCACCTATTGAGCTGATAAATCAAAAAGCGGAAATCATTTTCGAAAATTCGGAATTGCCGGCAAAGTTGGAAGGGCTAAATCCTTCAGAATCAATCAGCAGCAGCACCCCCAAAGTGATTTACGACCGCGAGGGCAACAAAACTCCGGTGTTCTATAAGCTTGTTCCACTGGAGCGAGAAGAGAGCGGCAGGAAATTATTAATCTTGACGGACGCTTCTATTCAAGTTGAGGCTGAATACAAAATTCAACAGTATGAGAATAAAGCTGCTCTGGGCGAAGTAATAGCCGATTTTGCGCATGAAGTCCGCAATCCTCTGCAGAGTTTTGTAAGCGGTCTCCAGCTGATGAAGAAGTTAGCAAAGGCGGACGATCCGTCTTTAGGAAGTATCGAGCAGATGTTGGACGATTGCTCGCGAATCAATGATTTGATGGAATCCGTTTTATCTTATTCGCGTCAAAAAGTGGAGAATTTTAAAGAAGTCAACGTTGAAATGCTGGTGAGGCATCTATTCAATAAAATGAAGCCAAAATTTACGCGTTCCAACGTATCCGCTATGGTGAATTGTAAAGGCGATGCCTGCAGCGCTTATGCCGATCAGCGGTCACTGGAACAGATCTTTGTCAATATCATCACAAATTCCTATGATGCCATTAAAGAAGAAGGCGGAGTCATATCTGTTCAAATTGCTCCGAATGAAGCCGATAGCCATTATTTGGACGTGAGCATTTCGGATACCGGCCCCGGTATTCCACCGGAGATTCAGGAAAAAATATTCGAGCCGTTTGTGACCGGCAAGCCCAAGGGCACCGGTTTGGGGCTGGCTATCACGAAACGCATGGTTGAAGCGCATAAGGGGCGCATCGAACTGGAGACTTACCCTGGCGGAACAATTTTTAAAGTTATATTACCCATCGAAGAAATTTCAGGAGATCAGGCATGAGCTACACAATACTAGTAATTGACGACGAAGAGCACGCACGCCATAATATTTCAGAGTACATGAAAGCCAGCGGTTATGAGGTTTTTGAAGCCGGCACCATCAAGGAAGGGCGCGAGTACCTGGAAAAAGGCGATGGCGATATCGTTGTCCTGGACGTACAACTTCCGGATGGATTGGGAATTGACTTCCTGACGGAAATCACTGCAATGCCTTCAAAGCCGCCCGTTATTCTGATTACCGGATACGGCGATATTCAAATGGCCGTGGACGCCATGAAAAACGGCGCGCACGATTTTCTAACCAAACCTATCATGGACCCCGAAATTTTGGTTGATTCCATATCCCGCGCGACTGAAATTATCCAAATGCGGCGAGAATTGAACCATTTCCGGCAAAGCCAACAAAATTCAAACGATTTTGTGATGGGCAATTCACCGGAATTTAAAATGCTGATGGAACACGCTGCCAAGGCGGCTTCCGCTTCCGTTTCGGTATTGATTACCGGAGAGACCGGTACGGGCAAAGAAGTGCTGGCGCGTTTTATCCACCAATCCGGTTTGCGAGCTAAAAAACCCTTTATTGCGATTAACTGCGCGGCCATCCAACCCACCGTGCTGGAATCCGAGTTGTTTGGATATGAGCAGGGCGCTTTTACCGGCGCTGAAAAACGGAAACACGGTTTGATGGAAGTGGCAGACGGCGGCATCTTATTCCTGGATGAAATTTCTTCCATGCCAACCGATATCCAAGCAAAACTGCTGCGGGCAATTGAAGAACGCGCATTCCGGCGGGTGGGCGGTACAGTGTTGATTAATGTGGATGTGCAAGTATTGGCGGCCTCCAACCGGGATGTTCAGGAATTGATCAAAGAAGACAAATTCCGCGAAGATTTATACTACCGCCTGAAAGTCGTTGATTTGCACTTGAAACCGCTGCGCGAGCGTAAACAGGACATTCCTGAATTGGTTGGCTTCTTTATCAATAAATACAATATGCAAATGGGGAAAAATGTGCTCAATATTGCTCCTGATGCAATGGAAGCACTGGTTAACTATAAATGGCAGGGTAATATCCGCGAACTAAGCAATATTATCCAGCGGGCCATGTTGTTCTGTGATGGAGAAAAAATCGCATTGGGCGATCTGCCAATGGACATCACGAGCAAGGCTAAATAAACCTTTCAGTACTGGCATATAAATTGCATCATTACCTGCAGAATAATGTATTTTGGAGGTAGTGATGTTCGCATTAAGCGCAAGCGATTTTGTTCTAACCTTAGCCGGCATTGTGTTGGCATTGGGCGTAATTGCCTTCATCGTTGGTTTATTTACCCTGGCTTTCCGCGTGAACAGCGCTGATTTCAATGAAATCACAGCAAGTTCGGCAAAATTGGCAGAAAAAGGATTAACCGATGATGTATCTGATCTGGTTTCAGGCATTTCCGAGGTTTTAAAATCCATTACGGAAATGACAAAAACCAAAGTCGGCGTCGGGATATTCCTGATTTTCGTTTCCTTTGTCTTATTTATTGTGGCTTATTATCTGGTTTCACGCGTGGTCTAAGCCGGAAACCGACAGGTGACCATGGGCAGCAGCGATCCAATCTATGTATTTAAACAGCATTTCTCCAGAAATGACGCCGAAGCCGTCGTATCCGGGCTAATCCATCATCGCGTTATTTGGAACCGCCTGTCTGATGACGGCTTTTTGGAGAATTTGCTGGGATTACTCCCTGCCCAAAAAGAAAATTGGAGTGCCGCGCATGTCTGCCTGGCGGCTGTTGGTATTAAAGCAACCGATGCCAGCCAAATTCAACCCCAACCTTTACCTCAAAATATAAAACGGCTGTTTGATCTTCAGCTTGAACAAATTGCACCTGTAGCAGCAGGTATCCGCTCAAATTTACCTGCTGACGGAAATTGGTCTGCCTATCTGCAAAAGATCGGGTTGGATCAGCTATCATTGGAGGATATCCAGGAAGGATGGGGGACTGTTTTCACACTGGTTTATTACCTGACTGATAATAAGGATTCATTTATTCAGGAATTTGCCCGATCCGATAAATCCAGCTCACAGGATTTGCTCGCTTTTATCCTTTGTGCCAATCCCATTCTGATGGAATCAGCTTTGTCTAGCGTTGAAAAGGCAGCAGTCGCATCTGATCTGCCCGATTTATTGCAATTGCTGAAGAGAATGGACATGTATGAATCCAAGAGCCTGCTGCAGCACATTGTAGATAATTACCTGGAGAAGAAGCCGGTAGATGATTTGGCGGCAGTTGTATCCAAGGAAAGCTTTAATAATGGGGAAGATTTACTTCGCAATATCGACCTCTTTAGAAATTATGCTATTCTCGCGAGCTACGGTTCACAAAAAGAATTGGCAGATGATTTTTCAAAGCGGGCTTTACGCAGCAGCGATCAGTTGAATCAGATGCTGACCGCCCTGAACAATGCCATTAAATCCCCCGTAAAAAATGAAGTTGATCTCTCCGGAAGTTTTGCGTTGTCCAGTGATAAAGGCCTGGTTGGAAAAGTATTGCAGGCGGCTCAAATCAAAGACAGCGATCCGGACAGTGCGCGGAAAATCGGCAGGCAAATTCATCACGATATTTATACTTCCCGTGGAATTGGTCAACTTTTAGACGGGGAGAATATCGGCAGAGTTGTCAGCCCGGTACAGTTGGTCAGGTTATTGTGGGATATCAATTTGATTCGAGAAGCTGCTCAAACAGCCGACCGCCTCATTGAATACCAGCCGCTTAATGCGGAACTGCTGCGTTGTGCTGCAACGTTATACTCCGATTACGGAGATTTTCAGAAAAGCGCACAGCTCTATTCCCGTCTTGAATTACTGGTGGAATTAACCCGTGAAGAAAAGCTGAAGCTGATTGAGGCGTTGGAGAACACTTCGCAATGGCCCTCAGCCCTGGTAATATGGAAGCGGGTAAACCTGGTTTCGCTGGACGATTATGAAAAGAAAGCCATTTGCTGTTACCGGTCCGGAGACGCACGCTGTTTTGATGAGACTGTCAAAGGCGCAAAGAATTTTTACACCAGTGAAGGGCTATTCCAGGTTCTGGAGACCTTATTCGAGATAAATAAAGGCCAATCCGAATTTGCCCAAAATTTGATTGAAGCATTTCTGAAGAATCGTAAACGCGATCGATATTCTATATATTTCTTGATTGAGTACTATCAGAAGACCGGACAATTTGGAGAGGCGTTCAAGGTTATTCAATCCCTTTCTTCTCTGGAGCTTAATCTTCCGGAGATTTATGTCAAACGTTATGAACTAGCCGCTCAATCAGGCAACCGCGAACAGGTCCTTCACGTCTTACAGCAGGCCGCGGCAGACGCGCATCTTGATGACCTGCCTTCAATTGAGAAAATGCTGGCGGCTTGTTTTGAAGCGCGCGCATGGGATTTAGCTGCTGAAATGTTGCAGAGAACGGCCGATAAATGGATTCTGGCCCCGCAGTTGACCGCTTTAAAGGCACAGTTACTGAACGAACAAGGAAAACATTGGCTTGCCGGCGAATTATTAGAACCGCTGGTCATGCGCAAAGAAGTAACGGAAACCTGGCTGACACAATATGGATTAGCACTAATGGAAAGCAGCCAGGCGGATTTTCCACTGAATATCTCAAAAAGCATTCCGATTGATAATCGTCTAAAGAATATCTTCGATGGTTTTCCGCGCAACCTGCTTCTTCAGGTCATCCGCGCGGAAATGGACAGCGAAAACAGGCTGTCGCATTATCAAGAATTATTGAACGATAAGGATAATCACCTGGATCCGGAAATCTGGCGGGTCCATGCAGGATTGGGTAAATATTATTTTGAGCACGGCCAATTCGACCTGGCCGTTGTAAATTTCAAAGAAGCAGCCAAAGCGCAGCAGCAAAATAAATTGCTCAACGTGATGCTGCTTAAATCATTAGGCAAACTCAGTTTATATGATGAAGCCATGGCCGTGTTCACCAATATGTTGGGGAAGGGCGACCTTGAGATTGCCGATATGCTGGAGATTAATGCCAGTCTCAAGCGCTCAGACCAATGGCTGCTTAATTTGGAGAAATTCGCCGAAGTACAACCTGACACCCCCATGCTGCAAGCCGCACTGGCGCAGCTGTACGCCGAAAAAGGCGATCAAAAAAGAGTGCAGGAAAGCATCCGAAAATCCGGCCTGGCGGGATCTAATACTGGCAGTGAACGCCTGGTTTGCGCACAAATTCTTCTGCAAGCCGGACTTGATGACGAAGCACGGCGCCAGTTGGAAGGTTTTCTATCGAGAAAACAAGCGCTTTCCGACAGCGAGTACTTATCCGGCGCGCTGCTCTACCTGCAAATAGGCGAAATCCGAAAGGCCGCGAATTTACTCAACCTGATTGAACGTGCCAATTCCGCAATTCTGGCTTTGAAAGCCGAATTATTTAGTCAATTAAATCAACCGCAGGATGCTTTAGCAGCAATCCAATTGGCTTTGGAAGTCCTGGAATCCCCCGCGATCAGCCTGGATTCTGTTCAAGCGCTGTGCGGAATTCAAGCCCCGCAGGAATGGGAAAAATTCAACGGAAAGCCGCAAGACCTGTATGCCTATTCCGTGAGGATGCGCATAGCTGTAGGCGATTATCACGGAGCTTTCGAGCAAGCACAGACAAACCTCCAAAAATTCCCGCAGTTGCTTACACTGAAGAGCCTTTCGATTGAATTAGCCCATATTTTGGGTGAGGCTGGGGTGACGCAATCTTTGTTGGAGGATTCGCCTGATTGGCAAACCGTCTCCGAGATAAATGAAATGACGCCTGCATGGGGCGAGGCCGCACTGGAATTTGGAATGGAAGTGCTGACAGCCAATGTGCTATCCCGTTGTTTGGAAATTATGCCGCAGAATACACGCGTGAAAGCGCTGCAAGCCCGTCTGCTGGAGCGCAATGGCAACCATGCTGATGCTGTATCTTTGATTGACCAATTACTGTCTGAATGGCGCAATGACACATCGGCTGAAAACAAACAACAGACTATTGGCAGTCTGTGGCTGGCGGAAGCCGCCTTTGAGCTTAACCAGTACGCAGAGACAATGGAAATTGTCCGGCAAACCATGGAAAAAACAGGAAAAACAAATACCACCGCAAAGCTCTTCCTGAATGCAATGGTGCAGGCCGCCTTTAGCAATTGGCTGAAGCGTAAGCTGGATGTGGAAGCCAATCTGGATCCTGTTACGACTGAGGACCTGAATTGCTTTGATGAAATTTGCGCAATTGAGGAACCAAAAATCCGCCTGGATAAAGAAATCAATGCTTTGATTGGCGAAATCAGATTTTGGTTGGGACGGGAAGATGCCGGCGCTGACACATTGGATTCAAATGGCGCGGATACGCCTCATCCCTACGTACTTTTAGCTACCACTTACCAAAAAGAGGGCAGCCAAAAAGCCGAAATTCTGATGGAAAGATTCCGCGACGATCCCAACGCCTGGATGATCATGGCGGCGCTTGAATTGGAATCCGAACCGGCAAAATCCGCGGCACACGCAACAGCGCTGCTGCGCGGCGGACAGACCGACCCGCTGAAGTATGCGCTGCTGGCTTTTGCCAAGCAAAAATTGGGTCAAACCTCCGATGCATACGCAGCGATTAACCTGGCATTGACTGCCTGGCCGGAAGAGTATAAATGGCAGCTTCAGGCAGGCGAAATGAGTAAAGCGTTGGGTGATGTGCGCTCCTCCCTGGATCATTTCAAGAAGGCCGCGAATACCCATAAGAACGACGATGCGCAAGTATACCTGGGTGAATTGAGCTTGAAAGCGGGCAATCCGGAAGGAATTACCTACCTGGAGAAGAAATTAAACGGCAGCTCACAGGATTTTGATGTACTGCTGCAATTGGGTGAACTGAGCATTAAGAATAATAAGCTGCAGAAAGCGGCCCGCTATCTTGAAAACGCGCGCAGCATCAATCCACAGGATGTGCGCGTTCACATCCTATTGAGCAAAGTCGCAATAGCGGTGCAGAATTTTGACAAAGCTCGCGAATTGATAGGGGAAGCAGAACATTTACTACCACACGATAAGCAGGTTGTGCTGCAGAAAGCCGCAGTGCTCGATAAGAGCCAGGGCAGTCAAGCCGCGTTGGATTACCTGGAACACTTGCACACGGCAGAAATTCAGCAGGACGCGGATGTAATCATACGGCAAGCGGAATACATTCGAGAAGTAAGCGGGGCTGAGCAATCGCTTGCATACCTGCTGCCGAAATCCTTTGACTCAGTAAACAGCGCGCTTTTGCTGGCTACCGCAAAGAACTACCTGGAAATGGGTAAATTGGATTTATCCGAAGAGTTTGCAGAACGAGCTTTGCAGCTCAATCCTGAAGATCCCCAACCGCTGGCGATGCTGGCCAGGATATCCGGGAAGAACGGGGATCTGGATAAGGCAGTCGATTTGCTGGTAAAAGCAATTCAAAATGAACCTTTTGAGGCTTCCTATTACATGGAATTGGCCAATATCTACCAAAGCAGGCGGGATATGGTTAAGGCAACGGAAACACTGGAAAATGGTTTGCGCGCTATTCCACAAAACTTTGAACTGCTCAGTGCTCTGGGCATGCTGCTTTACCAACAGGGACAATATCATCCGGCACAGGAAATTTTGCAGCAGGCTGTTTCCATTAATCCACGCGATGAAAATGTAAAACGTTTATTGAGTACACTGGCGAATGCCAATATAATACAAGGGAACATTAATAACGATACCCTTATAGAAAAGGCATAAACCAATATGGCAGCAGCCATTACACTTGGACGAGTAGACTTCGATAAAATCATACACGCGGGCATCAAGACCGCGGAATTTTCATTTCTGGAAAACCTTTTAGATCTTTGGTTCGAAAAATACCCTAAAGATATTTCCGGCCGCTATCAACTTGCCATGGTCAAGCACTTGAAGACAGAAGATCAGGCAGCCGCTAAGCTATTGGAAGAATTGCTTGTTTGCGATCCAGAATTTATTGCTGCTTACGAATTATTAATCAAACTGAATATAAAAGAGAACAAGAAAGCACTAAACTCGGCCATTCATGTCCTGACCGGACGAATGGAAGACGTCTCCGAAATCTATCCCTGGGCGGTAACGCTGCGCGCAGTGCGCCAGGCAATTCGAAAAAAAGAGTACGCGCACAGCGAGAAGCTGCTGCGAAAGATTATCTCCAATGAACAAGAGAATTTATTAGCGGTTGTGGAACACTGCCACCTATCCAGTCTGGTGGATGAGAGCAAGACTTTGCTGCAGTTGACCGAGATATACCACAAACGCTGGCCGAATTGCATTCAGGTGGACCTGTGGCGCGCAAAAGCCTTATTTGAAACCGGCAAGGAAGCCGATGCCGTTTCTTTATTACACGCCTGTGTAGGTAAAGATCCGGCGGGTTTGGTGGCGGATCGTATGTGGGGCAGCGGGCATGAGTTCACTTCCCTGTGGCCAAAGACGCAGAGTATCGATTTGAGCATCCAGGTGCCATCCAGTATCGCGGTGGCGTTGAACTGGAACCAATTGAATACAGGCGAAATTGAAAGAACGAAAAATGTTCCTCATCGGCAGAGTGCTTACCGGCCCAGTCATGCCAACCGCAAAGCAACCGGGGCGGATTTACCCGCACATAAAGCCTCCCGTAAAGGAGGCAGCTCAACTCCCGTTTACGTTATCCTGAGCACCCGTCTGGGGTTGGAGGCGAAGTACGGAAGTAAAACAACCGACGTACTAATCCAAAAAATGAATGAACTGGCCGCGGTCGTTAAGCAGAAGGCAAATTGGGACGCTATGGTCTTTCTGCCGGACGATTTCAGCTATACGGATCCATGGGGGCTGACCAATATCAGCGCTGTTGATCCCTGGAAAATAAAACTTGCCCTTACCGATCTGGATAAAGCGCTTAAAGAAAAATCCTTAATGGTGGGCGCGGTGTTGATTGTGGGCTGCCATGAAGTAGTACCTTTCCATAAATTACCCAACCCAACCGATGACAGCGATGAAGAAGTATTGTCGGATAATCCTTATGCCACAACCTCGGGTAATTACCTGTCCCCTGAATGGCCGGTAGGCCGTTTCCCGGGAGAGAAGGGCAATGATGCCGGTTTGGTTCTGGAGCAGCTACGACATGCTATTGAATTCCAGAAATCTACGTTAAATACGACTTCCTTTTTCAGCCAGGCATTTTCTATTTTGACCGGCAGAACGTCCCCCTCAAGCATTTTTCGCGACCTGGTTAAAAAACCGCGCGATTTTGGATATTCTGCTTCAGTCTGGCGCCGTTCATCCATGGCGGCCTTCCGTCCCATCGGAACCGGTTCGGATTTGCGCGTCTGCCCGCAGTTCGACTCGGACACTATCGATATTGATAACCTGATGAAAGCCAAATGCGCTTATTTCAACCTGCACGGCACTGCCACCACGCCGGAATGGTATGGACAGCGGGATTACAGCGAAGATGACGAAGGGCCGGATTTCCCGGTGGCAATCAGCGCGGATAAAGTGCCCAGCACCAGCAACAACATCGATTTAGTCATTAGTGAAGCCTGTTATGGCGGTTACATTATCGATAAAACCATCGATGATTCCATGGCATTGAAACTGATTTCCATCGAAAGCCAGGGATTGGTCGCGTCCACTTGCATCTCGTACGGTTCGGTCTATACCCCTTTGATAGGAGCTGATCTATTCGCTTTTATCATGTGGAAATATACCAAGGACGGCTCATCCTTCGGCGAGGCCTTTATGCAAGCCAAATTGGGCCTGATCGATGTCATGACCCAACGCCAGGGATACCTGGACGGCGAAGACCAGAAGACACTGCTATCTTTTGTGTTATTTGGCGATCCATTGGGGTATCTGGAAGCCAACGTTTATTTGGATAAAGGCGTAACCCGCGGCGAGAAAAGGGCAGAGGTAAAAGCGATTTCTGATCAGGACGGCGCGCTGACCAAGGTGCCGCGCATCTCCAAGGAAACCGCAGCCAATCTGAATGAGATGATGGCCACCTATCTGCCCAGTTTGGACAGCGCGTCCATGAAAGTGCGCGAACACCAGGTACGCATTGCCAAGGTGATCCAATCCTCCGGCCGAGGAGACAGCAAATCCGGCGGCAGCGAGTATGCGCTGCGTACGCAAGTCATGTACAGTCAAAAGACCACGGTTGCGCACAATGTCCATGAGCAGTTCGCGCGCGTAACATTGGATGAAGAGGGCAAGGTCATCAAGTTGGCTGTTTCGCGCTAAAACAATTCAAAAACTTTCCCGTTTAATTTATAATCAAGTTTCCATTCTGAGAAATATGAGGAGCACATGCCGAAAAATTTAACTGGTAACCAGATTCGCAAAGAATTCATTGATTTCTTTATTCAAAAAGGGCACAAATTTGTACCTTCAGCATCACTGGTGCCGGGCGGCGACCAAACGCTGCTGTTCACCAATGCCGGCATGGTGCAGTTCAAAGACGTATTTTTAGGGACGGACAAACGCGACTATACGCGCGCAGTGAATTCACAGAAATGCATGCGCGTGGCGGGTAAACACAACGACTTGGACGACGTGGGCCGCGATGATTACCACCACACCTTTTTTGAAATGCTGGGGAACTGGTCTTTCGGCGATTACTATAAAAAAGAAGCCATTACCTGGGCTTGGGAGTTATTGACCGAAGTGTGGGGGTTGGATAAGTCCCGCTTGTGGGTGACTTACTTCAAAGACGAAAAAGGGGAAGTGGACACGGATGAGGAAGCCAGAGAAAACTGGCGCTTGCAGCCGGGCATCATCCAGGAACACATCCTGCCTTTCGGGCGCAAGGATAATTTCTGGGAAATGGCCGACACCGGCCCATGCGGTCCCTGCTCGGAGATCCATTTCGATCGCGGCGAAGAATGGTGCGACAAGGCTGATGATCCCAAGCATGTGTGCGGCGTCAACAGCGACTGCCACCGCTACCTGGAATTATGGAACCTGGTGTTCATCCAATACAACCGCATGAGCGCGACCCAATTGGACCCGCTGCCGGCCACGCACGTGGATACCGGTATGGGCTTTGAGCGCATTGTGTCTGTTATGCAGGGCGTTGATTCCAACTACCGCACCGATTTATTGCTGCCTCTTATTCAGGTGGTGCAGGGATTAGTGGGAGACACTGATGCGGAACGCGACGCGAACTTCACGCCTTACCGCGTGATCGCCGACCACGCGCGCGCGGCTACCTTCCTGATTGCGGACGGCGTGGTACCCGGCAACATCGGGCGCAACTATATCTGCCGCATGATCATACGGCGCGCGGCGCGTTTCGGCAGTAAACTGGAATTAACTGAACCCTTTATGGCGCAAGTGGCTGCCAAAGTCATCGATATCTACGGCGAAGCCTACCCGGAACTGGTCAAAAACCAGGCGACCATATTGGATAACCTGACACGCGAAGAGCAGCAATTCCAGACTACGGTCGAGAGCGGCCTTTCTCGATTGGAAGACGAAATTCAGAATATGCAGGGCAAGACGCTTTCAGGCGCCGCTGCCTTTGATTTGTATGCGACCCATGGCCTACCGCTGGAGATCACACGCGACGTGCTGCGCGAACGCGGACTGGACGTGGATCAACCCGGTTTTTACGCGGCTATGGAAGAACACCGCATCAAATCCGGCGCCGGAAAAGAATTCGGCCCGTTGGGCGGCGAAAAAGCCGAACTGTATGCCCAATACCTGGAGAAATTACAGGAGGAAGGCAAACTGGGCGAAAAAGGCGTCAGCTATGATCCTTATCAAGGCGAAGTAACCCAAACCCGGATTATTGCCATCATCAAAGACGACCAACTGGTTGACCAGGCTTACAACGGCGATAGTGTGGAAGTGGTAACCGAACGCACCGGTTTCTATATTGAATCCGGAGGACAGGTTTCCGACCAGGGCCAGATTGTTACGGCCGATGGACAGGGAAAATTCGCGGTCGAGGAAATGCGCAAACCCTCCGCCGGTATGATCGTGCATTACGGCAAGGTGGTTGAAGGAACGTTGAAAGTCGGCGATGATGTGACCGTGGGCGTGGACCGCAAGCGCCGCCAGGATACCCAGCGCAACCATACCGCCACGCATTTACTGCACGCGGAATTGCGCAAAGTGCTGGGCGAACATGTGCGTCAGGCTGGTTCATTGGTCGCGCCGGACCGCCTGCGTTTTGATTTCACCCACCAAAAGGGCCTTTCCGCCAAAGAGCTGGCGGCGGTCGAAGAAGGCGTTAACCAACGGATTTTGGATAATTACCCGCTGACCATTGCGGAGAAGAAGCTCACGGAGGCCCAGGCGGAAGGCGCAAAGGCGTTGTTCGGTGAAAAGTACGGGGATGATGTCCGCACCGTCAAGATTGGCGACGCGAACCCATTCTCCTATGAACTGTGCGGTGGTACGCATGTGGACGAGACCGGCGAGATTGGCACCTTCATCATCATCAGCGAAGGCAGCGCCGCGGCCGGTATCCGGCGTATCGAAGCCTTTACCGGGCGCAAGGCTTACCAGTACATCCAGCAGCACTTGAAAGAATTGAAAAGGACTGCGCATTTGCTGGAATGCGGTTTGGATGAAACTGAAAGCGCTGTAAAGAAATTGCAGGAGAAGAACGAAGCCAACCTGAAATTGTTGGCCGGGTATAAGAAAGATACCGCCAAACAGGCCTACAACGAAGCTAAGAGTGATATCCGGACCATCAAGGGCATGCAGGTGCTTACGCTGACAGTTGAGGACAGCAATAGTGAATCCTTACGCGAACTGGCGGATATTTTCCGGCAGGAATACAGCGACGGTGTGGCCGTGTTTGCCAATGTGACCGCGGACGGCAGCGTACAGTTGGTGGTGACGGCGGCGGATGCTTGCATCAAGCAAGGCGTGCACGCTGGCAATCTGGCGAAGGCCATTGCCGGAGCGATCGGTGGCAGCGGCGGCGGACGCCCACAGTTGGCCCAAGCCGGCGGCAAGGACGCTGGAAAACTGAAAGATGTTCTTGCGAACATCGAAAACTATTTGTAATCGCTCTATCGCAGACATTGAAAGAACTCCTGTGAATAAAATCCAGGGGTTCTTTTTTTGAAAATCCTATCCGATTGACCTTATGACCACATAGTCAAACGTAATAATAAAAAGAGCCCCTTCAATCATAGAAAGGGCTCTTTTCTCCAGAAAGTAGGAATTTTATTCTTCCGGTCGCCAGCAGCACAACACCAGATCTTTGGCGGCTTTAACTTCGTCCAAACGGCCAATGGGGGTGTTGTGGGGCGCTTCATGCAGCAGCTCGGGTTGTTCGTGGGCTTCTTTAGCGATCTTCTTCATGGCGTCCACGAAGACGTCCAGGGTCTGCTTGCTCTCGGTTTCGGTTGGCTCGATCATCAACGCTTCGTTGACGATCAGCGGGAAGTAGTTGGTGGGTGGGTGCATACCGTAATCCATCAGGCGCTTGGCAACGTCGAGAGCGTGTACGCCTTCGGCATCCGGCCAGACGCCTTCCAGCACAAATTCGTGCATGCAGTCGCGATCGTAAGGCAGGGTGTAATCCTGTTTGAGCAATTCCATCAGGTAGTTGGCGTTTAGCACCGCGTGTTCTGCGACCGCTCGCAAGCCTTCCGGTCCCTGCATCATGATGTAGGTCAGCGCCCGCACGATAATGCCGAAATGGCCGTGGAAGGATTTGATGCGGCCGATGGATTGGGGTGGATGCACAAAGCCGTACAGGGGCGGCAATTCATCCGTGGCTTCTTCCAGAATACCCACAACGGGGTCAGGCAGGAAGTCCGCCAGATGGGCTGCCACTGCCACAGGGCCGGAACCAGGCCCGCCGCCGCCGTGCGGAGTGGAGAAGGTCTTATGCAAATTGATGTGCATGATGTCAAAGCCCAGGTCGCCCGGGCGGGTGACGCCCAGCAGCGCGTTCAGGTTGGCGCCGTCGCCGTAAACCAGACCGCCGGCCTGGTGCACGATGTCAATCACTTCCAGGACGTGTTCGTCGAAAAGCCCCAGAGTATTGGGGTTGGTGAGCATCAAACCGGCGAGGGTATCGTCGCATAGCTCGCGCAGCTTTTCGATGTCCACGTTGCCGCGCGCGTCGGAGGGCACATTAACCGGCGTAAAACCGGCCATGCTGGAGGTGGCAGGATTGGTGCCGTGGGCGGAATCCGGAACCAGGACCTTGGTGCGCTTCATGTCACCACGCGAACGATGATAAGCTCGCATAATCAAACTGCCAACCAGTTCGCCGTGAGCGCCGGCCGCAGGCTGCAAGGTTATCGCGCTGAACCCGGTAATTTCTTTCAGCGTTTCCTGTAGTAAATACATCACTACCAGGCTGCCTTGAACGGTTTCAATTGGCTGAAGCGGGTGTACCTTCAGGAAACCAGGCATGCGCGCGGTGACTTCATTGATGCGCGGATTGTATTTCATTGTGCAGGAACCCAGCGGGTAGAACCCGCCATCGATGGAATAATTCAATTGGGAGAGGTGCGTAAAATGGCGGACCACATCCAGTTCAGATAATTCCGGCAAGGGTAATTCCTCGCGCATGAAAGCATCCGGCAATTCGCTGGGCGGGACATCTAAATGCGCGTACTCGATACCAACGCGCCCGGGAGAGGAGAGTTCATAAACGGTTGGTTCAGTCATGCAGCGCCTCCTCAAGCAAATCCAACAGCAGGTCGATTTCTTCCCGGCTGTTCATCTCAGTTACAGCGATTAACATCTGGTTCTTCAATTTCGGATTGACTTTTTCCAGATCAAAGCCGCCAATCAAGCCATGTTCGAGCATGTGCTGGTTGATGACGGAAACATTCTTTGGACATTCAATCACAAATTCGTTGAAGAAAGGCTGCTGCGTAACGAGTTTATATCCTTTCAACTCGGCAATCTGCTGGGCGGCATAATGCGCTTTGTGATAGCAAAGTTCGGCGACTTCGCGCATGCCGCTCTTGCCCAAAAGGCTCATGTAAATGGTGGCTGCCAGGGTCATCAGGCCCTGATTGGTGCAGATGTTGGAGGTGGCTTTGTCGCGACGGATATGCTGCTCGCGGGCAGTCAGGGTGAGTACGTAGCCACGTTTACCCGTGCCGTCCACAGTTTCGCCCACGATGCGTCCTGAGATTTTGCGCACCAGTTCTTTGCGGGTAGCAAAAAAGCCCAGGTAGGGTCCGCCAAAGCTCATCGGAATACCCAGGGGCTGGCCTTCGCCAACAACGAAATCTACACCGAAATCAGCCGGCGGTTTGAGCAGTCCGAGCGCGATGGGATTGACAGATACTGCCACCAGCGCGCCTTGTTCATGCGCTTTTGTGGTTATGGCTGTCAGGTCATAGATGTTTCCCAGGAAATCGGGATACTGCACCAAAACCAAAGCGGTTTCGCTGTCTATCAAGTCTGCGAGTTTGTTTGGATCCGAGAATGCCATCTGGTCTTCGGGAACCACCAACTTGCTTTCATCCAGCATGCCGAAATAAGTATGGATGGTTTCCAGATATTGCGGGTTGAGGTTGGGGGAAAGAACCAATTTAGGCCGCTTACCCCTGAAATGATGGTAGGCCGAAATACAGGCTTCCGCTGCCGCGGTTGCGCCGTCATAATGAGAAGCGTTGGCAATTTCCATACCGGTCAGGTTGGCAATGAGTGATTGAAATTCGAAGATTGCCTGCAGAGTTCCCTGAGAAATTTCCGGTTGGTAAGGGGTATATGCGGTAAAAAAATCACCGCGATGGAGCAAAAAATCCACCGCGGCGGGAACGTAGTGGTTATATGCACCTGCTCCCAAAAAACAAGTCATTTCGTCACAGGCGTTATTAGCTCCTGCCAGGTTGCTGAATTGCTGCTGCGCTTCCATCTCTGAAAGCGCATGCGGAATATCGAGATCCGGAAAGCGAAATTCTTCCGGTATTACATTGAAAAGTTCAGAGAGGTCTTTTTTACCAATGATCTTCAGCATTTCCTGACGTTCAACGTCAGTATGCGGTATGAACATTAATGTCGTCCTTCACAATACTTTTCGTAAGCCGCGGCATCCATTAATTCATCCATTTCGGAAGGATCGCTGACTTCGATTTTATACAACCAGCCCTTTTCATAAGGGTCATCGTTGATGGTTTCAGGAATATCGGATAAACCTTCGTTGACTTCCAGTACCTTGCCGCTGACAGGAGAATTGACGTCGCCCGCCGCTTTGACCGATTCAATTGTGGCTAGCGCATCGCCCTTGCTGACTTTATCATCGGTTTCCCGGTTGAACTCAATGAAGACGATATCCGAAAGTTGATCCTGCGCATAGTCGGAAACCCCGATGGTTGCGATGCTGCCGTCCAGCTTGACCCATTCGTCAGTCTTTGCGTATTTCAGATTACTGGGTGTGTTCATGCTTTTCTCCTAAAGGTTAAATTAATAGGCAGGCAGTTACAACTGCCTGCCCTGTCGTTTTCCTGAGAGTTTCACCCTTGCGGGTTTGCACCTTCGGCGTCCGTAGACATTTCCAGGGATATTCAAAACCAGGGTCCTTTTACCTGAGAGATTCATCCAAGTCCTTTATGGATTTGCCCCTTCGGTGCCGTATAAACGGTCTCTTCCCAAGGTTCTTTCTATTAACTTCAATTCTATGAACCAAAACCCAATGTGTCAAGTATTTATATATGTCGATTGAAAATCATTCACAAAACTTCAAACCAATTAGAGTTTTATTAACTCTGTGCAGATCGGACAAGTGCTGATATAACAAAGATACCCAATCTCCCCAAGGTGTAATCCGCATGAAAAAAATTGTATACCTGATTTCTATTGCCCTGTTTTTGTGCGGTTGTACATCGATCACTGAGGCCAACCTATATAAAAGGGTTGCCAAACATATGCCCTGGTATACACCGCAGCCTAAAGGACCGACTTTTACGCTCCCGGCTGATTTTGATAACACCCCAATATCCTCCATTGATTGGATCTACATCAAGTCAGGTGAATTTATCATGGGTTCATCGGACCTGGATGTCGAACATGCGGACGATGAAGTTCCCGAACATCGCGTTTACCTGGATGCTTTTTGGATCTCTAAAACAGAGATCACCAATACCATGTATAAGAATTGCGTGGACGCGGGCGTGTGCAAGTATTCTGTCAGCTTCGTGACCAACCCGCATTACCTTGACTCTTACTATGCTAACCATCCGGTGGTGTACATCAACTGGCGCGGTGCGCAAACCTTCTGTAACTGGATCGGCGGGCGTTTGCCCACCGAGGCGGAATGGGAGAAAGCCGCGCGCGGCCCGGACGGCGATCAATACCCCTGGGATTTAAGCGTGGATGCTCTAATCTTCACCAACAGCAACAACGTGGTGGGGGATACTACGCCCGTGAATGCTTTTCCCAGTTCGGTCAGCTATTATGGCGTGCTGGACATGAACGGCAACGTGCGCGAATGGGTGTATGACTGGTATGACCCCAATTATTACAAGAATAGCCCATACAGCAACCCTCAGGGGCCGGAGAAGACTGATCTGAAAGTGTTGAAGGGCGCCAGCTATTTGGACTCGCTGCGTTACACGCGCGCGGCCAACCGCCTGGCGCATAAACCCAATTCACCCGGCGCTGTACGAGGATTTCGCTGTGCCATGTCCGTCGGAAGCTATCTGTAAGGGTGTTCTTTTCCGGCATTTATCCATCCCTTGACATGAATTAAATTCGTGTATAATGGCCGAGTTCACAATTGAATTGGTAGCGCCTGAGTTTGCTGGAAATGATTAGCAGACTGACGAGGAGAGGGTTCTTCACTGCGAAGTGAAGTTAACCGGTGGCCAACCGGGAAAATCGATAGATCGGCGGATGCCCTCCAGGTAAGTAATATCCCTGACCAATTCCCACAATTTCATACTCTATTGGCCTGCCGGTTTAGCCGGCGGGTGGCATTGCGCATGCCAACGACCTGTCAAGGAGGCAGATATGTGCGGTATTGTAGGCTATATTGGCGATCGGGAAGCAACTCCCATCATTCTGGAAGGCTTGAAAAAATTGGAGTATCGCGGGTATGACTCCGCCGGAGTAGCGGTGTTGAGCAACGGCAAGATCGAACTTCGCCGCGATTCCGGAAAGATCACGCATCTGGAAACATTGTTGAAAGAAAAACCGATATCAGGCAGCCCGGGAATTGGACATACGCGCTGGGCGACCCACGGCGAGCCCAACGAGCGGAATTCCCATCCACATGTAGGTTATAAGGGGCAGGTTGTCATTGTCCATAACGGCATTGTCGAAAACTACCTGGAACTGAAAGATGAATTGATGGCAGAAGGCATCCAGTTCAATTCGGATACCGACACCGAAACCATCGTGCACTTGATCGAGATCAATCTGGATCAGGGCCTCAGCCTGGAAGAATCCGTACGCAACACACTGAAAAGAATCAAAGGCGCGCATGGCATTGTTGTGCTTTCCACAAAAGAACCGGAAAAGATCATTTCCGCACGCATCGGGAACGCGGGCGGTGTTGTGATTGGGTTGGGCGAAGGAGAGAATTTCATTGCTTCGGACATTCCCGCAATTTTAGAACACACCAACCGCATGGTATTTTTGGATTCGCACCAGATGGCCATCCTCGAAAAGGATAAGTTAACCGTGCAAACCATCGAAGGCCAAGTACTGGATTATAAAGTCGAGATTATCAACCTTGACCCTGTTTCGGCTGTGAAAGGGAATTATCGGCATTTCATGCAAAAGGAAATCCATGAACAGGTCCGTTCTCTTACCGAGACCATGGCCGGGCGTATCGATTTTCAACATAACTCCATCCTGATACCTACACTTAATATCGATGAGGTTGATTTTGACCAATTAAAAGGTATCAAGATCGTGGCATGCGGAACAGCCTGGCATGCCGGCCAGGTCGGCAAATACTTGATTGAGGAAATCGCCAAAATTCCGGTGGAAGTTGATATCGCCTCTGAATTCCGCTACCGGGATCCGCTGGTGGATAAGAATCACATCATTCTGGCGATCAGCCAATCCGGAGAAACTGCGGACACCCTGGCCGCAATGGAAGAAGGCCGCAAAAAAGGCGCGAGGGTATGGTCGATTGTCAATGCCATCGGTTCACAGGCCATGCGCCTGACAGATGGATACATTTCCATGCAAGCCGGGCCGGAAATCGGCGTGGCTTCCACCAAAGCTTTTACCGCGCCGCTGGTCGATCTGTACCTTCTGGCTGTTATGATGGCGGATAAAAAAGGGCTGCTGAGCGCCCAGGAACGGTCGCAGTACATTGCTGAAATCAGTAAAGTTCCCGACCTGGTGGGCACATGTTTGGATCGTGAGAACCAGGTGCGTGAAATTGCCGCAAAATATAAGGATACCGAGCATATGCTCTATCTCGGCCGCGGCATCAACATGCCGATTGCTTATGAAGGCGCATTAAAACTCAAGGAAATCTCGTATATTCACGCCGAGGCTTATCCGGCAGGGGAGATGAAGCACGGGCCAATCGCATTAATTGATGAGGATATGCCTGTCATGGCCATCCTGCCGCATGACCAGTGGTACGAAAAGATGATCAGCCAGGTGGAGCAAGCCAAGGCGCGCGGTGGAAAAGTCATCGTGGTTGCCACGGACGGCGATACCCTGGCCAGCAGCCTGGCAGACGATGTTCTGTGGATCCCGGAAGCCTTTTGGATGGTCAACCCGGTGGTAGCCGTACTGCCGCTGCAAATCTTAGCGTATCACATCGCTGCGATGCGCGGTTTGGACGTCGATCAGCCGCGCAATCTTGCCAAGTCCGTAACGGTCGAATAGGCTACTTTTCGGGGACAAGCACCGGATAAGAATAGATACCGCCGACCTCATCCTGGTAATCCACCACCAGCCCATTGGTGATGGTAGCCAGCAGCTGGTCGGCGGCGTTTCCATAGAAATTCCTAAAATCAGGATAGAGCAGGATTAATGCCGCGCCCTTTTCCCTGAACCATTTTTCCCCATAGCCATTCGTAGTGCCGAAAGTGCGGTTGGCGAATTGATCCACCTGGATGGGGAAACGGTTGGTGTAATACAGCACAAAACCTGCGGCGTTTGAAACAAGGCGCTGATCATGCGGCAACGCTTCAATGTATTCTATGATGCCGGATTGGCGTAATTCACGCGCGGCATAACCATGTCCATTCTCGTGCATTTCCTTGATGAAAGCGGATGCCTGGTAGAAGTTAAACCGCAGTGTAACTGCCAAAAGAACAATTGAAAAAAGCAGAGGTATTTTTTGCTTGTTTTGGATAAATAACCCTATCAAGCCAAATATCAGGATGATTATCATTGGTAATATGGGCGCCAGCATCCGGTTGATAATGTCAATTTGCGGAACTGTAACGGTATGGGTTATTGCGATAAACAAAAGGTAAGCGCATAGATTATTCGCTGTCAAGAGAATAATCCTGGCAAAGTCATTATTGCCAGGGCTGGAAAAGATAGATTTTCGCAAAGACCCAATCAAGTAGACGATTATTCCGATTAACAAAGCTGCGGCGCCAATGCTGATAATCCTGTCAACCATCGGATTGGCATAGATGCCAAAATAGGGCAGCCAGGTTTTTAAAACGGAAAACTCTTCCAGAATACTCCGCCAAAAATTGGAAATAATGCTCCAATCAAAGCGGAAATGCTTCCCGCCGACCTTGCTGGTGGCGGTGTACAGGCGCAGAAACCATACGCCAACCGGAAGAATTGAGATCAACCCGTAAGAAACAGCGTGCAGCCATTTTCCTTTACGCTGAGACGGATAGAAAACTACGATAAATAGAGTAATAACGGTAACAAATAAAATTCCCGCGTAGCGTGTAATAGGCAGCAGGCAGGATAAAACAATCAGGAAGACGAAAAGCGGTTCATTTCGATTTTTCATTACCGTTATTGCCGTAACAATAATGGTAAATAACAAGGGGAAGAACAGCGTCTCGGACATGACCCCGCTGAAGATTTCAAGCAGGATAGGCGAGAATAAACAGAAAAGCATCCCTGCCAGAGCCAGCAGATTGTTCCTGAATGTGCTGAATACAATAAAACCTACCGAAAATAAAAACACCGCGAACAAGATGACGTTCAACCAGGGGATAATGACGTTAGGATCACCGTTCTGCCCGAGGAAAAAACTCAGGAATATCGCGTAAAAAGGTGGAAACTCCGTTACAGGGGTAGTGCTGCCGTTGGAATTGATAATGACAAAGCCGCGGCCGGCAGAGAAATTTCTGGCGGCGCTTACGTACGCGGCGGAATCACTAAAGGCCCACGGCCCCCAATGCATGGCGCTCATAAGCAAAAAACCGCCGGCAGCCGCAATCAAAAGCGCGGAAATGAAAAATATTTTTCGTGAAGAAAACAGTGAGCTTTTCACTTAGACCGTTTTAGTAAATTGTCCGGCAACCTCATCGGCCCACGATCGAATCGCGTCCCAGTCACGGAAATCGGTTTTGCCGTATTGCTTGATCAGATTGTGCTGCATGGACTCGATGGTTTTACGAAAGATGATACTTAATTTGCTGAATTCTTCACCTTCGGTGATAACGGCGCCTGCAAATAAGCCCAATGAAACCGGCTTAATTTCCGGGTACTTATCCAGGGTTTTGTTGATCCACTGTGTTGTCTCATTTCTGGACTTTGGCGTATCTTCCCACATATTTGCACAGACAACAAAAACAGCAGTCGGTAGGGCCGCCAATTCATTCCGGTGCTTTTTGATGAATCGATTAACGCTTCGGATTGGTTGGCTGGCATGAATGGACGTGCCAATAATGACCGCTTGATAATCCTCAATGCTATTTACATCTTTTATGGGAAGTACATCAATATCCGCAGAGGTAAGTTTCTTACTAATTTGTTTGCCGATTTCGTCGGCAATTTCATGGGTTGCCCCAGCCCACGTTGCATAGATGACTAAAATCTTATTTATCATCATTCTCCTATTCAACCGTTTTGAGGGGTGGTGATAGTCTAAACCGCTGGAATTATAACAAAATTGAGGAGCGGAATTTGCGAATGGCAATGTGTTAGAATTGCTTTCGAATTAAGTGTATCAATTTTCAAAAATCTATCAATAAAGAAAAGCAGAATGACTGAATCCATTACCAAAGAAAAAGCTCTTGAAATATTAAAAACCGTCATGGATCCCGAGCTGCATAAAGACCTTGTCAGCTTAAACATGATCCAGGATTTGCAGGTAAATGATGGCAAGGTGCAATTCACGATTGAATTAACCACCCCCGCTTGTCCATTGAAGAACAAGATCGAAGGGGATGCGCGCAAGGCATTTGAAGGTGTTCCCGGCGTTAAAGAAGTAGAAATCAAAATGAGCGCCAAAGTTACACAGAGCCAGCAAATGAGCGAGCAAATCGATTTAAACATTAAAAACATCGTCGCGGTTGCCTCCGGCAAGGGCGGCGTTGGGAAATCTACTGTCGCGGTTAACCTGGCGATTGCGCTCGCACAGACCGGCGCAAAAGTCGGCATCATGGATGCGGATATCTACGGACCTAACGTTCCCACCATGATGGGAGTTTCGGAATTGCCGCAGCCGCGGAACAAGAAATTGGTTCCGGCTGAAAATTATCAGGTAAAAATCATCTCAATCGGTTTTCTCGTGAAAATGGGGCAGCCTTTGATTTGGCGCGGCCCGCTGCTGCACTCTACCATCCGCCAATTCCTGGTGGATGTGGATTGGGGCGATTTGGATTACCTGGTGGTTGATTTGCCGCCGGGAACCGGGGATGTGCAATTGAGCCTGGCGCAGCATATCCCGGTCACCTGCGGCGTAATGGTAACCACTCCGCAAAAGGTTTCATTGGAAGATGCCAGCCGGGGAATTGAGATGTTCAATAAATTAAATATTCCTATTGCCGGTGTTGTGGAAAATATGGGCCCTATGATCCTGCCGGATGGATCCAAATTGGATGTGTTTGGCGAAGGCGGCGGAGAAGCCATGGCGAACGTTTACGGCCTGCCATTTATTGGGCGCATTCCACTGGACCCTGAAATACGAAAAAATGGCGATATCGGCCAGCCAATCATAATTGCCGAACCACAATCCAAACCGGCCATGGTTTTCAACGAATTGGCTTGTGAGGTTGCCGCATTCATCTCACAGATGAATCACAAGGAATAAAAATTTATGAGCGAAAATACGGAAAACGGTTTACCGGTTATTGTCGGTATTCGATTTTCAAAAATTGGTAAGAATTATTACTTTGATGCTACCCAGATTGGCGATCTCAAAATAGGAGACCATCTGGTAGTGGAAACCAGCCGCGGCTGGCAGTTGGGAGAGTTGACTGAAATTGTCAGCGACCCGGAAGTTCGAAAGAATGCTTCTTACAAATCCGTTGACCGTATTGCCACTCCTGTAGATTTATTGAAACATGAAGAACTAAACAAAAAAGCGGAAGAAGCTTTAGCAGAATGCCAGAATCTCGTCAGAGACATGAAATTGCCGGATGTAAAAATCATCACGGCTGAATTCAGTTTTGACGAAACCATCCTTTCATTTCTATTTACCTGTGAATCAGAGGATGTTCCCAGCTTAAACCAGGTAAAAAAGAGCATTGGCAAGAAATTCTCGGTTGGCCGGATTGACTTTCACAAAATCGGGCCGCGCGACGTTGCCAAATTCTACGGCGGTATGGGTGCCTGCGGCTTTCCAACACGCTGCTGCACGAAATTCCTGGATCGCTTTGATTCCATCTCCATTCGCATGGCCAAGACACAGGGCATTTCATTGACACCTTCCGACATTACCGGAATGTGCGATCGGCTGCGCTGTTGTCTGGCGTACGAACACTGCCAATACGAAGAAGCGTTGAAAAGTATGCCCAAGCGCAATAAATTGGTCATGACGCCGAATGGGCAGGGGAAGATTAAAGATATCGCGCCTCTACGCGAATGCGTTTACGTACAATTGGCGGAAATCGGCATCAAGGAATTCCATATCAGCGATATTTCGGACGTCAAACCGATGCGAGAAGAAACTAAACCCGATAAACCCGCGGAAGGAAACGGCAGCGAGCGGCCTCCCCGGCGCAACCGCAACCGACCAAACAGAAAGAAGCAGTAGCATGAAATTTTGGGATTCACCAAAAAGCATTTTAGTAATTCTGGCTCATCCCGATGATCCAGAATTTTTTTGTGGAGCAACTATCGCCGAATGGGTTGAGCAGGGCAATCAAGTGTCCTACTGTTTGTTGACCAAAGGCGATAAGGGTGTCAATAAAGAATTCCAAACGAGCGATGATATCCGTCAATTACGCGTGGATGAACAAACACTGGCCGCCCGCGAACTCGGCGTAAATGATATTACCTTCCTGGATAACGAAGACGGTTATCTTGTGCCCACCCTGGAATTGCGAAAAGAAGTAACGCGTGTGATCCGCCAGAAAAAACCACAGATTCTGGTAACTTGCGACCCCACGAATTATTTCATGAATGACAATTACATAAATCATCCGGATCACCGTGCGGCCGGGCAAATTGCGATTGACGCGGTTTTCCCCGCGGCCGGGAACCCGCTATTCTTTACGGAATTGATCACTGAAGAGCACCTTTATCCCCATGGCGTCGAAGAAGTCTGGTTATCTTTGCCCAAAGAGCCCAACCTGGTGTTGGATGTGACCGCGACTTGGGATAAGAAGATAGCCGCTCTATTGCAGCACCGTTCACAAATTGGAAAGCCGGATGCATTCACGCTGCGAATGAAGAGCCGTAAAACGGAAGATTCCTCCGAGGACGCGCCTCGTTACCAGGAAGAATTCAAACGGATTATTTTCAAGTAAAGTAAACAAATCATCCTCCAGAGGTTACAAATATAGGTTGTTTTCTGCCTGATTTTGGAGGATAATTATATTAATCAGATTAATATAATTGATATGAACAAACATACTTTTTTCTCCGAAAAACAGGAAGATTTTATCAACTACCTGATTAGAAAACAGCAGGCACCGGATGCGGCAATGCCATCTATCAGCGCCATCAGTAAAGAATTGGGGATTAGCAGCGCTTGCTTGCGGGAGCAAATGGAGTTGGCGCGCAATCTGGGGTTGATAACAACCCAACCGCGGAAAGGCATCGAAATTCAGCCTTACAGTTTCACACCGGCTGTGATTAAAAGCCTTTACTATGCGGTCAAGATGGACCAATCTTATTTTGAGCAATTCTCGGAAATCCGCAACCATTTGGAACGCTCATTTTTTATTGAAGCGGCAAAGGCTTTGACGCCGGATGACCTGAAAACCCTATCCAACTTAACCCGCTCCGCACACGAAAAATTGCAGGGCAGCCCTATCCAATTACCCCATGCCGAGCACCGCCGCTACCATCTTCTGATCTATAAAGGCTTGAATAATACCTTTCTCAATGGGCTGCTGGAAGCTTACTGGGATACTTACGAGCTGGTCGGTTTGGATGTTTATATGGATCTGGCTTATCACGAATCCGTTTGGAAATATCATGAATCCATTGTTGAAAATCTCAACCACGCTGATTACGACGCGGCTTATCAGTTATTGCTGGAACATATGGAATTGATCTACCGGCGATAACCGAATCCTAAGCAAATAAGGATTGTGTTTTTATGAAAATAAACGAGTTTGGAATCGCATTCAGCACCATCAATGGGTCCGGCAGCGCCACAGCCAATAACACTATTCAGCGCGCGATATTTAAAATGGGCATCCCGGTTTCGGCCCGGAACATTTTCCCCTCAAATATTCAAGGTATGCCGACCTGGTATCACTTGCGTGTCAGCCAAAAAGAATACTACGGCCGTCTGGAAAAAGAAGACATCCTGATCGCAATGAATCCGGAGACGGTCGCGGAGGATATAAAGAAGCTGAATCCCAACGGCATTTTGTTAATCAACAGCTCCATTTCGCCGCCTGGTTCACGTAACGACATCAGCATCGTAAAAATGCCAGTAAATGAAATTCTGGAGGCTTGTGCTTCTCCTTCAAACCTGGGCATTTACCTGGCGAATATGGTTTACGTCGGAATCTTATCCTTCCTGATTGGTATTGACCTGGATCAGGTTGAAAAAGCCCTGGAATATCATTTCAACCACCGCCGCAGCGCGGTTGACCCAAACTTCAATGTGGTAAAGCAGGCTTTCCAATGGGCACAAGAGAATTTAAACCAGGACTATGGTTATAAACTGGAAGCGCTTGACTTGAATAAGGGCCGCATCATGATTGACGGCAACACTGCCGGAGCGATTGGCGCATTGTTCGGCGGCCTGCAATACGCCGCCTGGTACCCGATCACGCCTGCGACCGGTCTGGCAGAAGCGCTCAATGAGTATATACCGCGCCTGCGAACAGACCCATCCACCGGTTCTTCAACTTGCGTCGTTGTACAGGCAGAGGATGAGCTGGCGGCTATTGGCATGGTTGTCGGCGCTGGTTGGGCCGGCCTTCGTTCCATGACTTCCACTTCCGGGCCGGGATTATGTTTGATGGCGGAATACCTGGGATTGGCTTATTTTGCCGAGGTACCCGTTGTGATTTGGGATGTACAGCGCGTGGGGCCTTCCACGGGGCTGCCAACCCATACCTCGCAGGGTGACCTGGCATTTTCGTATTTCATCAGCCACGGCGATAAAGACTTTGTCATCCTGCTGCCTTCCGATGTGGGGGAATGCTTTGAATTTGGCTGGAAAGCTTTGGATATCGCGGAGAAATTACAGACACCGGTGCTCGTCCTGAGCGACCTCGAGTTGGGAATGAATATCTGGTCAACCGACCGGTTTAAATATCCCGATAAGAAAATTGATCGGGGCAAGATTCTATGGGAGAAGGACCTGGAGCGCATGGCCAAAGAAGGCAACAAAGTCTGGGGCCGTTATAAAGATCTGGATGGCGATGGCATACCCTATCGGACCGTTCCCGGAAACTTGAACGCGGGTTCGGCTTATTTTACTAGAGGCACGGGCCATGATGATTACGCCCACTACAGCGAGGAACATCAGGATTGGGAAAATAACCTGCTCCGATTAAAACGCAAGGTTGAGAGTGCCAAAGAATTAATTCCGCAGCCATTAATCGTGAAAGATCAGAAAAGCGAGAATGGGTTTATTTCTTACGGTACATCCAATATGCCCGCGCTTGAAGCCGTCGATAAATTATCCGAAGAATCCCTTCCGGTCGATTACCTGCGAATTAAAGCAATTCCGTTTACCCAGTCGGTGGAAGATTTCCTGCAGAATCATCAAAATACCTACGTAATCGAAGCCAACCGGGATGGACAGATGAAAAACTTGTTATGCATGAATTTTCCCCAATATGCCAACCGTATCCACAGTATTGCCAGGTGCGATGGATTGTCGCTGAGCGCAGAGTGGGTTTGTAATCAGTTCAAGGCGCAAGCCGGTAAAGGAGCATAATCTTGGACGCCAATGTCAAACGGTCTTATCCGAACGCAATTGGTTACACCCGCAGCGATTACCAGGGTTTGCCAACTACTTTATGCAAGGGCTGCGGACACAATTCCATTTCAAATATGATTGTGTCTGCCTGTTACGAACTGGAACTTCAGCCTGAAAAAATAGTGAAGTTCAGCGGAATCGGCTGCTCCAGTAAATCCACCGCTTATTTCCTGGAAAGATCCTTCGGATTCAATGGCCTGCATGGGCGCATGCCATCGTTGGCCGAAGGGGCGCTTTTCGCAGACCTTAGCCTTAAAGGGATTGGTATCAGCGGCGACGGGGATACCGCCAACATCGGTCTGAGCCAGTTCAAACATATCGCGCGGCGCAATCTGCCCATGGTATACATCGTTGAAAACAACGGCGTATATGGACTGACCAAAGGGCAGTTCTCTGCCACCGCGGAAAAAGGTCTCAAATTAAAAAGGCAGGGTGAAAATCCTTACCTTCCGGTGGATATTGCGCTGGAAGCCATTGCGGCGAACGCCTCCTTTGTTGCGCGTTCTTTCGCCAGCGACCCCAAGCAGGTGAAGGAATTAATCAAAGCCGCGCTCAGCCACGACGGCACGGCTATTTTAGATATCATCAGCCCCTGCGTGACCTTTAACAACCAGGATTATTCACTGCACTCTTATTCATGGGGGAAGGGGCACGAAGCACCGCTGCACGAAGTTGAGTTTGTGCCGCCGCGAGAAGAAATCACGGTGGATGATTTTGAACGGGGCACGATTAAAGAAGTAACCATGCACGATGGCTCGTTAATCGTGTTCAAGAAATTGGAACGGGAATACGACCCGACCAACCGCACAGAAGCCATCCGGATGCTGGAAGAAGCCATCCGGCGTAATTGGCTGATTACCGGTTTGATTTACGTAGATCCCAATGCGCCGACCATTTTCGATATGTATTCACTCGGCGATGAACCGCTGAACCGACTATCGGCTGAAAAGCTGCGGCCGGATCATAACGCTTTGGAAATGATCAATATGAGCTTTTCCTAGCGTTTAGGGATTCTTCAGGCTGCCAATGGTATGCAGCAGCGCCAGGTTGGTCGAGCGCATGGCGCCAATCGGAAAACCTGAAATGAACACGACTTTTTGTCCTCTTTTCAAGGAAGTGGAGGCCAGCAGCGCGTCTTCCACATGCTGGATCATTTCCTCTAGGGAGTTGGAAAAGGGAACCAGGTGCGGTATAACGCCCCAGTTCATTCCTAAACGCCGGTAGGTGTCTTCGATAGGCGTAAAAGCCAAAATGGGCACCTGTGGGCGCGCCTTGGATTGCAATAGAGCGGAACGGCCGGATTGGGTGAAAACCGCGATACAGGTAACTTCACGGTCATGCGCCAATTCGCGGGCTGCAATCGCAATGGTAAAGGAATCGTCCTGATCCTTTCCGATGGCGGGCTGGTAGGCATGGCCCCATTCGGACATGTGCTTCTCAGCCTCACAGGCAATTTTGTCCATCATGAGGACACTTTCCAACGGGTACTTGCCGCTGGCAGATTCACCGGAAAGCATGACAGCATCCGTACCGTCGAAGATGGCATTTGCCACGTCCGAAGCTTCCGCGCGCGTGGGGCGGGGATTCTCAATCATGGAATCCAGCATTTGCGTGGCAGTGATCACCAATTTGGTTTTTTGGTTGGCTGCCTGAATAATCTCTTTTTGGATGACAGGTACGTCGGCCGGGGAAGTCTCCACGCCTAAATCGCCGCGGGCTACCATGACGCCGTCAGCGACATCAAGAATACTTAGCAGATTTGTGACCGCCTGTGGCAACTCCAGCTTCGCGATAATGGTTATGTTGCGCTTTTCGGGCTTGTATCTGCCAATGAATTCGCGTATGCAGGTGATATCATCCGCGCTGCGGACAAAGGAAATGGCAACCGCGTCGATCCCGTTGTCCAGACCGAAGGTCAGATCTTCCTGGTCTTTCTCTGTGAAACCGGGAATATCCAGCTCCGTACCGGGAAGGTTGACGCCTTTATGCGAGTAAAGACGACCGCCCAAAATCACTCGAGCTTTAAACCCCCGATCGTAGACTTCGAGGACTTCCATTTCCAATTTGCCGTCGTCCAAAAGAATCTTTCGGCCCGCTTTCAGGCTGTGCAGGATATTTGGGATTTCCATGAAAATGGTCTTGATTTCGCCATCGATGAAATCCATGGAACGGTTATCCAGGTCTATTTCCATATTCAAAATTTCACCGGCTTGCAGAGGCACACCTTCTTCGGGCAGTGTACCCACGCGTAGTTTCGGCCCCTGTAAATCCTGTAATATGGAGATGGGTTTATCGTATTTATCGGAAAACTCACGGATCAGCTCAATCTGTTTCAGATGCGATTCGTGCGTTCCATGCGAAAAATTCAAACGGGCGACATCAATACCCGCTTCAATCAGCGCCGCCAGCATTTCACGGCTGTCACTGCTAGGTCCAATAGTGGCTACAATTTTCGTTCGACGTTTCATGTTTTCCAGTATATCAGATCTGTATTATTTATTATTTTGCCAATACTTCGCGAATATGAGTCATGGCCCAATCAATGGTTTCTTTCTCAATGATAAGCGGCGGCGCAAAGCGTATGGTGGATTCGTGCGTTTCCTTTGCCAGGATGCCTTTTTCCTGCAGCGCTTCGCAATAGGGGCGGGCAATCCCCGCAGAGGTTTTCATCTGCACACCGATCAATAAACCGCGCGCACGAATCTCCTGAATGTTCTTCTGAGGCATTTCAGCGAGTTGGTCGGAGAAATATTCTCCCATGCGGGCCGCGTTCTCGATCAGACCTTCTTCTGTCAGTACTTTCAAGGCAGTGCGTGCCACAGCGGCTCCCAAAGGATTGCCGCCGAAAGTTGATCCATGTTCGCCCGGTCGGAACAAACCCATGATGGCCGCACTGGAAAGCACGGCAGAAACCGGATAGAAACCGCCGGAAAGCGCTTTACCGATAATTATCATGTCAGGTTTGACGCCTTCATGGTCGCAGGCAAACAATTTTCCTGTGCGGCCCAGACCAGTCTGAATTTCGTCAGCGATGAACAAGACATTATTCTTCTTGCACAGCTCCGACACACGTTTCAGATAACCTTCCGGTGGAATGATCACGCCGCCTTCACCCTGGATAGGTTCAAGCATGACAGCCGCCGTATTCGGATTGATAGCTTTTTCAATCGCATCCGCGTCCCCGTATTTGACAATAACAAAACCGGGGGTAAATGGACCGAAATCATCGCGGTAGAATTTTTCGGATGAGAAAGAGACAATCGTGATGGTGCGGCCGTGGAAATTGCCATCCGCCACGATGATTTCGGCTTTATGGCGTTCGATACCTTTCACTTGATAAGCCCACTTGCGGGCCAACTTCAAAGCGGTTTCCACCGCTTCGGCACCGCTGTTCATGGCAATGGACATTTCATATCCGGTTAAATCGGATAATTCCTTATAGAACAGCGGCAACTGGTCGTTGCGGAAGGCACGCGAAGTCAAGGTGAGTTTTTGCGCCTGCTCCAGCAATGTTGCCAGAATTTTTGGATGGACGTGGCCCTGGTTCAGGGCGCTGTAGGCGCTCAGGCAGTCCAGATAGCGTTTGCCGTCTACATCGTAAACCCAACAGCCTTCGCCGTGGTCCAGCACCACATCCAACGGTTTGTAATTATGCGCTCCAAATCGGTCTTCTAAGTCGATATACTCGTTTGTTTTCATAAATTAGTCTATTTGAGCATTTCTACCAAAATAGCTTTTTGGGCGTGCAGTCGGTTGTGAGCCTGGGGGAACAGGCGCGATTGCGGGCCATCTGCTACTTCGTCGGTGATTTCATAGCCGCGGTGTGCGGGCAGACAGTGCATCACAATCGCGGTAGGTTTGGCATTTTTCAGCAGTTCGGTATTTAACTGGAAGGGCGGGAAGACTTTCTTACGCTTCTCAGTTTCTGCTTCCTGGCCCATGCTGGTCCAGGTATCGGTGTAAACCACATCCATGTCTTTGACGGCTTCCACGGGGTCGCGCGTAACATTGATGCTGACTCCGGTTTTGGCAGCCATTTCCCTGCCGGCGTTCATGGAGGCGTCGTCCAGGTCATAGCCTTCCGGGCAGCCGATGGTGAAATTCATACCCAGTTTGGCGCAAGCATGCATGAGCGAGAGTGCAACGTTGTTGCCGTCGCCTACGTAGGAAACATTCAAGCCGTCCATATGGCCGAACTCTTCGTAGATAGTGAGCACATCTGCCATGGCCTGGCAGGGGTGGTTGTAATCGCTCAGGCCGTTAATGACCGGTATGGAAGCCCATTTGGCCAACTCGGTGACGTGTTCGTGCGCGAAAACGCGCGCCATGATGGCGCTGACGTAACCGGAAAGCACGCGCGCTACATCTGCGATGGATTCGCGCTTGCCCAATCCGATTTCATCGGGTGAGATAAACAGTGCGTCGCCGCCTAAGTGGCGCATGGCCATGTCAAAGCTGATGCGGGTGCGCAGGCTGGGTTTGTTGAAGACCATGGCCAGCACTTTGCCTTTGAAAATCGGCTGGTTGCCTTTTTCGAAATATTCTTTTTTCAGGTCAATGGCCAAATCCAGCATGCCTTTCAGTTCATCCGCAGAGTAATCCGCAATTGCAATAAAATCTTTTTTCATTAGTCCTCTTTCTCCTTCATGTTTGAGCAGTATAGCATTTTCAACAATAAATTCGCTGTGTAAAACGAAATGTTTTCCGTATGAGCAATTGATTAATTTTTTAGCACCTTTCGGTGCTCTCGCACGGCTAACAAGTAGAAATATCGGCCGAGGATGGAGCTTAGTGCATATAACACATTGCCTTCCAACCCGGGCACGATGGTGAATTTTCGTCGTCGAATACCGCGCATGATGATCTGGGCGACTTTATCCGGATTCATCACACCGCCGTTCTCGTTAATTTTGCGTGTGATATCGGGGATAATGCTGTGCTCGAAAGCCAATTGAGGTGTGTCCGTATCGGATGGGAACACAACTGATACATCTATACCGTAAGCTTTCAATTCAGAGCGCAGGCAGCGCGAAAAGCCGCGTACGGCGTATTTTGAAGGCGCGTAGGCTGTGTAGCCGTAGATTCCAATTAATGCTGCCAGGGAGGAAATATTTACAACATAACCGGACCTGCGTTCCACCATGCCCGGAACGACCAGCTTGGTCAGATATACCGTACCCAGGTAATTAATTTGCATGACATCCGCAAATATTTCCGGTTTCATATTGGTAAATTCACCAGGGTAAGCGATACCGGCACAATTAATTAGAAAATCAAATTGCGTGGCTTTTTCTTTGAGGGTTTTCTGGAGATTATCAAAATTACTCACATCCGCGGAGAAATAGCTGATGCGCTGATTGCCGGAAATTTTTATCTTTTCCAATTCTTCCACGGCAGTTTTTAGCAGAGTTTCCCGGCGCGCTAACAGGGAAACATTTGCGCCTGCCTTGACAAACTCTTTTGCGATGGAAAAACCAATACCACTTGATCCGCCCGATATCAGGACGTTCTTATCTTTCATATCCATGAGATTCTCCTTTACTAAATGGGTTCAATGCCCGCAGCAGGAACAAGACCCGCCCGAGCAGCTTCCGCAGGAATGGGATTGTCCCGCAAGGGAACCTTCCTGATTATGTGAAAAACACTTGGAAAGCATGCGAGTTGTGTCCTGGCTGCTGCAATTTTCGCAGGAAATAGCATCATCCGCGGCACTCATGGGTCGTATAGCGTCAAAGACCGTTCCACATTGTTTGCAGCGATATTCATAGATGGGCATAGTAACACCTTATTAAAGAAGAAATTTCTCCTAATCTTATCAAGCAAATTAGGTTTTGACTATATGAGGGTGAATTATTTACAAAATCTCAATATATAATTATTCATAAGGTGAATAAAATGGATGAAATTGAAATTGCTCTATTAGGTTTTATCTACGATGAGGATAAACATGGGTATGACCTTCACAAGGAAATATCCGATTTATCCGGAATTGGGATAGTCTGGCGAGTTAAGATGGGCAAGCTTTATGCAATGCTGCATAAATTGGAAAACAATCAATGGGTTATCTCGACAATTACACAGGAAGGCAACCGCCCGCAGCGTACTCAATACCACATTACAAAGCAAGGCCGGGAAGTGTTCAACCAATGGCTGGATGCACCGGTGAATAAAGGGCGTGAATTTCGGATCATTTTCCTGTTGAAAATGTACTTCGCATTGAAGCGCGGTGAAGAAAATGCGAACCGTTTAATTACCCTTCAGCAAAACGCTTGCCGTGAATGGTTGAAAGAATTTCACAGTACGGAAGAGAAGCTCGCCGGCCAGCCCGCAGATTTCAAACAGATCGTGGTTAACTTCAGGGTTACTCAAATCAATGGTTATTTGGAATGGCTGGATTGGTGCCAAAACCACATTATAAACAAAGGAACTCTACAATGAAAAATACTAAAACATTACTCAGCCTTTTATTAGTTGTCCTGCTTTTCAGCGCTTGTGCAACGCAGCAAGCTGACCAAAAACCTCCTTCACAACCCGAGGTCGCGGAAACTTCCTCGGATGAAAGTGTGCCTACCGAGGCTGGTTTCAGCGTAGTGGATGCGCTCGGGCGGGAAGTCAGTTTCACAGAGTATCCATCCAAAATTGTTGTTGCCGGGAAATTACGCCCAATGATTTTAGATTTCCTGTACATGTTTGAGAGCAGTCCGGATAAAATCCTGGCCGTTGAAGCCGGCGGACAGGGCTCACAGAATTTTCTTGAATTACTGGACGAAAACGTAGAAAGTAAATTCTCGTTGGAGAAGGGCGCGACTGCGGAACAAATCGCACCGCTGGAACCGGATTTGGTCATCCTGAAAAGCTCCATGAAAGAAAGCGTTGGCGACCAACTGGAAACCATCGGCATCCCGGTCATATACGTCGATTTTGAGGATGTGGAACAAACCTACCGCGATGTGCGTATTCTGGGCACTGTGCTGGGGGAGAGTGACCGTGCCGAAGAACTGGTTGCCAAATATGAAGAGCTTTACGCCGAATTCAAAGGATACGTCAGCGCGGATACGCAAGGGAAGAATGTTGTCCTGATGCAGGTTTCGGATTCGGACAACCAATATGCCTATGAGGTGCCTTCGGTTTCCTATCTGCAAACCTTTATGGTTGCGGATGCGGGTGGACAGGTAATGTGGGCTGACGCTGCCCAGGCCGGTGGTTGGAATGAGGTCAATCTGGAACAGGTAAATGTCTGGGACCCGGATACGATTATTGTCATCAACTACCAGGGCAACGCCGAAAATATCATCAGCGACCTGAAAGCCAGCCAACCTTTCGCCAGCTTGAAAGCGGTTGCCAACGAGCGTGTATTGGCTTTCCCTTACGATTACATCAGTTGGGATCAGCCGGATTCGCGCTGGATTTTGGGATACTCCTGGCTGGTCTACCAGCTTAACCCGAATGCGATTGGACAGGATCGCATGCTGCAGGAAGTGAACGATTTCTACCAATTCTTTTATGGATTGGATCAACAGCAGGTCGAAGAAAATATCCTGCCCAAAATAGAGAAATATTATTAGGTCTATGCCAAAAAAAGAATTAGGCTGGCTAGGCGCAGCCCTGGTACTCCTGATCATCGTTTCCATTTTTATCGGGAGGTACCAGGTACCGTTATCGTTATCAGAATTCACCAGCAATTCGTTGCTGGTGAACCTGATTCTATATATCCGTATTCCCCGTGTACTGACTGCCTGTTTGATGGGATTCGGATTAGCAGCTTCCGGGTTGGTGATGCAGACGGTTTTTCGCAATCCATTGGCCGATCCGGGGGTGTTAGGCGTCAGCCAGGCAGCCGGTTTTGGCGCCGCGTTGGGAATCCTGCTGTTCAATAGCTCCATTGTCGCGACTCAAAGCCTGGCATTTATCATGGGCGGATTGGCGCTGGCGGCCGTGCTGCTGATTTCCCGTAAGATCAAAAACGAACGCATTATTTCATTAGTACTATCCGGGATTGCCGTGTCAGCGTTGTTTTCTGCCGGTTTGGGCGTCTTAAAATATATGGCAGATCCAATTGACCAGCTTCCTACCATTGTGTTTTGGCTGTTAGGCAGCCTGAGCAACGTGGGCTGGAAAGAATTCCTGCAAACAGCATTGATCAGCCTGCCGGTACTGATCTTTTTGTGGGCATACCGCTGGCGGTTGAACATTCATGCGCTGGATAAGGAAGTAGCCTTTTCATTGGGTATGAAAAATCAAGCCGAGTTAAACATTGTGCTTTTTGCGGCAGTCCTGGTTACCTCGGCCATCATTTCCATATCCGGGATTGTCGTTTGGGTCGGTTTGATCATCCCCAACCTGGCACGCGTGATTTCCGGTGCCAATAACGAACACACCCTGCCTTTCAGCATGCTGTTGGGCGCATTTTTTACGTTACTGTGTGATGACCTGGCCCGCGCGCTGCTGCCGGGAGAAATTCCCTTGGGTATTCTGACAGCGTTTTTGGGGTCAATGCTGTTTATCCTGTTGTTGGTTCGCCGGAGAAAACTGGTATGAGTCCCATTATTGAACAACTGGTTTTGGATCAGGTATCCTTTTCGTATACATCTACTATCAGGAAACCCATAATCCATGACTTATCCATGCAGATTCCATTGCAATCCGTCACAACCTTGCTGGGATTAAATGGAGCCGGGAAGACGACGTTAATGATGCTATTGTTGGGCTATTTCCAACCGACGTCTGGCAAGATATATATTATGGGCTCAGAGGGAAAACGCAGCATTGAAGAGATCAATGGCCAGGTAGGTTATCTACCGCAGCGCGAGAATATTCCTTTTGATTATTATGTGGCGGAATTCATCTTGTTGGGGCGCAACAACCAGATTGGTATTTTCAGCACTCCCAACGAAACCGATATGGAAAAAGTCCAGCAAGCCATGCAATTCCTGCAAATTGAAGAGTTAGCCGCCCGGCGTTTATCTAATATCAGTGGGGGCGAACTGCAGCGCGTGCGGATTGCCCGGCTGCTGGTGCAAGATCCCAAGATCATTTTATTGGATGAACCCTCCTCCCATCTGGATATTAAAAGCAGGGGACAAATGCAGGATTTAATCCTTCAGTTAAAAGAAATGGGTAAGATGATTATTTACTCTACCCATGACCCCGCGGACGCGTTAAATTTCAGCGATTATTCGGTATTGATGAAAAAAGGAGAAAACATCATTAGCGGAGCAAGCGACCGTGTAATTACTTCGAAAACACTATCGGATTGTTTTGAAACTGCTTTGGAGATCAATCAGATAAACGGACAAAAGATTGTGCTTATGGAGAATAGCCGTAATGGCAGCTCAAAAAAGTGATTTAACCATCATCAGCGGGCAAAAAAACGCCGGAAAGACGAAATTATGCCTTCGCCTGGTTGAGAAATTGCAGCAGGATTCAATTCAGGTAAACGGGTTGGTTTCTCCGGGTTTATATCAGGAAGGACATAAGGTCGGAATACTGGTTAGGGATATTGCCACAGGCGAGGAAAAACCGATGGCGGTATTTGACCCCGGGTGGGATCCTGAAGTACCGGAAAGAGAATGGCGTTTTAACATGGGCGCGGTTGAGTGGGGGAATGAATGTTTGATAAAAGCCGCGCATTCGGATGTTTTAATAATCGACGAACTAGGTTTTCTTGAAATGGAACAAAATCGTGGGTGGACGGCAGGTTTGGGGCTGCTAGATTCAGGCGACTATAAGCATGCACTGATAGTTATTCGGCCGGATTTGCTGGAAACCGCCTGTAAACGCTGGAAACCCAACCATTTTGTGGCGGTCCAGGAAAATTTTGATACGGAAGAATTAGTCGACAAAATTTGTGATTATTTGAGAGAAAGCGCATAAAAGTAGGAAACCGCGATACCAAATGAGGTGGCTACGTTGAAGGAGTTTTTTGTGCCCTGCATGGGTATGGCCAGGACAATATCGCAAATATTTAAAATCTGGGGATCAATACCGGTGATTTCATTTCCCAACACCAATGCCAGCGGTTCTTTGACAATATCTTCACTTACTGCGTATAGATTATCGGCGTTTTGCGGGTTTTCGAGCCCAATCAGGCGGTAGCCTTTTTGTTTTAATTCAGAACACGTTTTTACGGCGTTGAGATGATACTGCCAGGGAATTACTTCTTCAGCTCCCAGGCTTGTTTTTGAAAATCGCAGGTGCTGTGGGGTAGGTGTGATGCCGCAAAGGTGCACCTCAGAAACCCCAAAACCATCGGCCGTACGAAAAATTGCCCCCACATTATGAATACTGCGGATATTATCCAGAACAGCAACCAGGTTCAAATTACGCGTTTGAGGCGTTTTCAGGATATTTTTCCCTGCTGAAAGTTCAATTATCTCAGAAACCATCGCCCAAGAACCGCATTTGGGACAATATGCCTTATCCTGATCAGATTCCTGGTCAGGATAGCGGAAAGCACAATCCGGATTACTGCATTCACGAATAACCATCAGGCATATTTTTCCAAAAAGACCAAACTGGTGCGCGTAATGCGGAAATTCTCAAGAGGAATGCCTAATTCCGCCATCACTTCCTCGGGCCGGCCGGTTTGGCTTGAATTGGAAGGCATTTTCAAAAAGATGACAATCTTGCCATCCGGATTGGTTTGTACCGACATTTCCTGAATCAGGGGGCGCAAATCATAGGATTTACGGTTGCGCACACGGGGAAGGCTGTCTTTTAACAGCATTATCTCAGTAGAAGCTTGTATCTTCTCAATAGAATCATCTGAATTCAACAATTCGACGGAGTAAGTGGACGCGTCAATCTGTTTGGGTAGCGAGGGCCCATTTTCTTCTATCGTATTCACTTCAGTAATATAAATACCTTCGGGCACGGATTTGTTCAGTAAATCCTTGATTTCCTCCGGTTTTCTCTCATCATCCAACCAGATATCGATTAATTCCTGCGCGCCCACGAATCCAAGCGGCAGCGGATTGGCAATTTGAATGCGAGGCTGGGGATGAAAGCCTTGCGAATATTGAAGAATCAAGCCCGCGCGTCGCACTGAGCGCTCCCAAATGGTTTGTACATCCAAAGTGCTGGTATAAAGTAAAGCGCCGGTTTTCCGGTACGTGATTCGAATGCGCATTTAGAGGCTCTCCGTCCTGATATTTTCGCATGAGATGGTATAATTTGCCTGAATGCCGCAGCCGTGGCAGATTTGCCGGCAATCGGCAGTTGTCTCAAGCGCGCGGCTCTTTTCCAGCTCGCTGAGCAGGTATTTCTTGGAAACACCTGTGTGGATGTGATCCCAGGGCAGAATTTCATCCGTACAACGCGAACGCGTACTGTAAAAAGTCGGATCGATATTGTTGCTTCCGAAGGCATTTTGCCAGATATCTACGTCATAGTATTCGTGCCAGGCATCAAAACGAGCACCGCCGCGCCAGGCTGCCTCAATCACATCCGAAAGACGCCGATCGCCGCGTGAAAGCCAAACTTCCAGCATCGAATTATCGTAATCCGGCCAATCCAGCTTAATGCCGGTGTTTTTCAACCCGGACTGTATCAGGCGATACTTTTCCAGAATGGACTCTTTTTCCGAAAAACCAAGCCATTGGAAGGCCGTGTGGGCTTTCGGGATGAGCGTATTCACCGATATATGAATCTTTACCCGGCCGCCTACCAATCTTTTCCCAATACTGCGAATCTGGCGGGTGAGGTCTACAATTCCCTCAATATCTTCCAGGGTTTCATCAGGAAAACCAATCATGAAATACAGTTTGAGGTTGGTCCAGCCCATTTTGAAGATCTGCGTGGCTGTGGCCAGGATATCTTCGCCATCGATGCTTTTGTTGATGCGCGTGCGCATCACATCACTACCGGCTTCCGGAGCAATGGTGAAATTACCTTTGCGCTTGCCTGCCATGCTGGCGATCAATTCCGGCCCAAAGGATTCCACCCGCAGAGAAGGCAGGGAAAAGGTGACATTTCTGGATTCGCTCATACGCATGACCTGCGGAATGAGTTCGGCAATTTGTGAATGGTCCGAAGAACTTAGGGATAATAGCGATACTTCCTCATACCCGGTACTTTCGATGGATTGTTCCAGCGCTTCCAAAATCTCGGAAGCCGGGCGTTCACGCACCGGGCGGGTAATCATGCCGGCCTGGCAGAAGCGGCAGCCGCGTGAACATCCACGCATGATCTCAATTACCGCGCGTTCATTGACTGCTTTTACGTTGGGTACCAAAAAATTAGTGACCGGTTTAGGCAGCTTTTTAACAATTCTTTTTTGAACGAAGGTCTTTTCCGGTTTGTGGATATGGTGAATTTCTTTGATTAAACCATCCTCGGCATAGCTAACCGCATAAAAAGAGGGTACGTAGATTCCAGGAAGGTCATCCAATGCCTTCAGCAGGTCCAGGCGCGGTGCTGCGGCCTGTTTATGTGCTTTAACGACTTCTGCTATCTCATGGATGATTTCCTCCCCCTCGCCGATGACAAACGCGTCAATAAAGGCGTGCATCGGTTCAGGGTTGAAGCAGGCATGGCCACCGGCTAAAATGAGCGGATCATCATTCGAACGTTCGCCGGAACGTAGCGGGATACCGCTCAAATCCAGCATATTTAACAAATTGGTGTAGAGTGTTTCGTAAGGGAGAGTAAAGCCGACAACGTCAAATTTCTTTAATGGTTGTTTACTTTCCAGCGAAAATAGCGGAATGGAATGACTGCGCATGAGCACTTCCATGTCCTCCCAGGGCGCGTACACCCGTTCCGCTAGAGCATCATCGCGCCGGTTGACCTGGTCATATAAAATGGACATTCCCAGGTTGGGCAAGCCGATATCATAAACATCCGGAAATGCAAACGCGAAATGCAGCTCGGTTTGCTCCCAGTTTTTAGTAATTTGGTTGAATTCCCCGCCCGTATATCTGCCGGGTTTGGAAATTGTTAATAAATATCGGTCAAGAAAAGCCTGGATGAGTTCTTTATCGGTCAATAAACACCTGTTTTAGTAAATTCCTTTATAAATTCCACCATCAACGTTCAACATAACGCCATTGACGAAAGATGCTGCCGGGGAAACCAGAAAAGCAGCGGCCCGGCCAAATTCCATCGGATCTCCCATGCGGTTCAATGGGATATCGGCTGAAATGGATGCTTTTTCCGCTTCGTAAGAACTATGATGAATCTCTGCACGGTTCGCAAGCAACGCATCTACCCGGTCTGTGAGCGTCCATCCGGGCAGGATCGAGTTAACCCGGATATTATACTGCCCCAATTCAAATGAAAGGCTCTTGGTTAATCCAATGGTCGCAGAGCGGATTGAGTTGGATAGGATCATGTTGGGCAGGGGTTGTTTGGTAGTGAAAGAAGTCACTGTAAGAATGCTGGGAGTCTCGGATTTCTTCAGGTGGGGCAGCGCCGCACGGATCAAATACAAATTGCTTTTGAAAGACTTATCAATAGCCTCATCCCATTGCGCGTCTGATAATCCTTCGAAATTACCCGGAGCGGGACCGCCGCAGTTGGTGATTAATATATCCAGTTTGTTGAAAGCGGCGACTGTTTCTTGAATGAGACCATCGCAATCTTCTTTTTTAGTAACGTCAGCCGGTATAGTCAAGAGATTATCCGGGTTGCCCAAGTTCTCCGCAGCTTTGTGTAAATTCGCGGCGTCCCGGCTGGAAATGACGACTTTCGCGCCTTCCGCCAATAGTACTTTGGCTGTCGCCAAGCCCAATCCTTTGCTGGAGCCCGCGACCACTGCAACATTGTTATTTAATCCCAGATCCATTTTGTCTCCTTTTTAATAAAATTCGATTTTGTAGTCCACCAATTGCATGTTTTTCCAATATGCTTCTATAAAAATTACCACCCGCTGCATAACTTTTTCCATAAAAACGCGATCAGGGCTTATTAGGGCACAGCCAATAACGGCCTGGTCATGAATATCCTGCAAATCTATCTCGGAAGCGGATAGATTAAATTCGCGCTGCAGGCGGTTGATCAGCGGTTTAACCTGACTGCGTTTCTCCTTCAGGGAAGAGCAGCCCGGTAGAATAAAACGACATTCCAAAACACATATCATCCGTGGTTAAATCCGGTGCCAGTAGAGTAAAATTCTACAATACTTTTACGACGAGTTTTGCATGCAAAATATTGATGAACAGTACCAACTAGCTTTAGATTATATTTACTCTTTTATTGATTACAGCCTCACCAGAAATCTACGCTATTCAGCGGAAAAGTTCAATTTATCCCGCATGGTTACCTTTATGCAGCTTCTGGGAAACCCACAGCTCGATTATAAAGTAATTCATGTTGCAGGTACAAAGGGAAAAGGATCCACCAGCGCCATGCTGACAAGCATTTTAACCAGCGCGGGCATTAAGACAGGATTCTATTCCTCACCGCATATGCTGGAGTTCAATGAGCGCATCCGCATCGGCAGGCAGTTAATTACCAATCAAGAATTGGTCGATCTGGTGGACGAGATCAAACCTTTTGTTGCTCAGGTGAAGGAACTTACCTCATTTGAAATTATCACCGGTATGGCATTTCTCTATTTCAGCCGTCAAAAAGTGGATTTTGCAGTGATAGAAGTTGGCATGGGCGGGCGATTGGACGCCACCAACGTGGTTCAACCGTTGCTCTCCATAATCACTTCAATTTCGCACGATCATATGAAGGTATTGGGATCCACCTTATCCAAAATAGCCGGTGAAAAAGCCGGAATAGTAAAGCCCGGGATACCGGTAGTTATTTCACCTCAGAAAAAGACCGCCAAAGACGCAATTTTAACCGCGGCCAGCGAAAAAGGCGCTCAGGTACTGCAAAGTGATCGGTTGTACAACATCGTTCAAGGGGCTCACTCTCTCGACGGCCAATATTTCCATTTTGTCTCACGCAAAGAAAATACCTTTATCGCGCAACATTCAAGCCCGGAATTCTTTATGCTATTAATTGGCAGACACCAACTGGAAAATGCCCGTACAGCCTATGTTGCCCTGGAAGTACTCAAAGATAAAGGATTTCCGATAACGGAAGACCAAATAAGGGACGGTTATCGGAATATAGATTGGCCGGGGCGGATGGAAATCATCAGCCGCAATCCTTTAATCATTGTGGACGGAGCACATAACCGCGATTCATTCCGAAAGTTCAAAAATACTATAGATGCTTATCTTCCGGACAAAAAAAAGCTCCTGATTTTTGGTGCATCAGAAGATAAAGAAGTAGAATTAATGTTGGGAAGAATTCAATCATCGCTCGATGTATTGATCATCACCAAAGCGCAGCATCCACGGGCTTTGGAAGGGGAAGTCATTGCTGTGAAAGCAGAAAAAATGAATATTAAATATCACATCACGGACAGTGTGGAAGACGCGCTGGCTACCGCGCTTCGCCTTGCCGATGATCAAACAGTTATTCTGGCTGCCGGAAGTATTTTTATAGCCGGAGCGGTGAAAAATGTTTGGGAAAACCAATTATTGAGGAAGAAATGAGAAAAACAGCAGCAGATATGTTCGCGCCCGATGATTTCAACGCATCAATGTACCAGCGGACGGACGAACTTTACCAAATCGAAAACGCGCGCACCGATCAGAACGGATATTTCATCCGTCCGGCAATCGTGCTCGAAAATGTTGTTGTCCTGCCGCATATGGTTACGCCGATATTTCTTTCCAAAGGCAGCAATCTGGATGCCATAATGGCTGCTCAAAAAGAGAATGAAACCATCATTACCTTATTGCCGGCCGATTTGGAAGAAGGTGAAGAACGTCAGGGTTTGGAAGCTTTTGATGAATTGGGTTTGGAAGTAGCCGTCGGCACGATCCTGGAATTACCCGATAAGAATTATTCCGCGTTGATGCAGGGGCGCAACCGCATTCATATTGTAGATATTCTCCAGGAAGAACCCTATTATCTGGTAAAAGCCAGATTGATTAACGACTCTAATTATGAGATGGATAACGCTTTGAAAGGGTTGGTGAAAACCACGCGCTCTCTATTTGAGCAGGTGGTTCAGTACGATCGATCTATTCCCGATGAAGCCCATTTCTTTTCAATAAATATCACCGATCCGGGTTGGTTGGCGGATATGATTGCCACCGCGATTTCGCCGGTGAATGAACAGCGCAAAGAAATCATCCAAAAAGTCAACGTCTATGATCGCTTGATTTATGTGAATCATCTTTTGGCCGATGAGCTGGATGTGCTGCACATCGAGGATGAAATTCAAACGCGTGTTCAAAGTGAAGTGGACCGCAGTCAGCGGGAATTCTACCTGCGCGAACAAGTGAAGGCAATCCAAATGGAATTAGGTGAAGGGGACATTTGGGACCAGGAAATCCAGGAATACAACCGAAAAATTGAAGAGGCTAAACTTCCGGATTACGTTCGGGAAGTAGTTGAGAATGAGTTGAAAAAGCTCTCCCTCAGTCCGGCCATGTCGCCGGAAACCGGCATCTTACGGAACTACCTGGATTGGCTGTTATCGCTGCCCTGGATGAACGAAACAGAAGACAACCTGAACGTCCGCCATGCTACTAAAATACTAAATAAAAATCACTTTGGCCTTGAAAAACAAAAAGAAAGGCTGTTGGAATATATCGCTGTCAAGAATTTGGCCGGCGAAGACTCCAGGCAGCCCGTGCTATGTTTTCTTGGACCTCCCGGAACGGGAAAGACGTCATTGGGAAAATCCATGGCGGAAGCGTTGGGACGCAGCTTTGTGCGTATTTCTTTGGGAGGCATCCGGGATGAAGCCGAAATAAGGGGGCACCGGCGCACCTATATTGGCGCGCTGCCCGGACGCATCATTCAGACTATGAAGCGCTCCGGCAGCATCAACCCGGTTTTCATGTTGGACGAAATCGACAAAATGGGCGACGATTACCGCGGTGATCCCTCGGCAGCGTTATTTGAGGTACTCGATCAGGAGCAGAACAACTCATTTTCCGATCATTACATGGAAATTCCGTACGACCTCTCGAAAGTGATGTTCATAACCACGGCAAATAACACCGACAATATCCCTCCGGCGCTGCTGGATCGTATGGAAATTATTGAATTTCCGGGATATCTTGAAGAAGAGAAAATCAAAATATCCAAGGAATTCCTGATACCAAGACAGCTATTGGAAAACGGACTGAAAGATCAATCGATAGAATTTACCGATGATGCTTTGATCCATGTCATTCGTGACTATACCTATGAAGCCGGTGTTCGCAACCTGGAAAGAGAAATTGCCAAGATTTTGCGCAAAATCGCGAAAAATAAATCTCAGGGCAAGATGGTGCCTGAACAAATTGAAGCTTCCGAGATTGAAAAGTATTCCGGCCCGCAGCAATTCTTTGCCTTTGAAGCCGACGTGAAGGATGAAATCGGTGTCTGCACAGCGGTTGCCTGGACTGAAAACGGCGGCGAGATTATGCCGGTGGAAGTGCTGGTCATTGAAGGCAAGGGCAACCTGCAAATTACTGGAAAGATCGGCGAAGTCATGCAGGAATCTGCCCAAGCCGCGCTTTCATATGTGAAATCGCGCGCAGAATACTTTGACCTGGACCCGGAAGATTTTGAGAAATGGGACATTCACCTGCACATCCCCGAAGGTGCCATTCAAAAGGACGGCCCCAGCGCGGGAATCACAATCTGCTTGGCGTTAATTTCGGCCCTAACCAAGCGCAAAGTTCGCATGGACGTGGGCATGACCGGGGAATTGACCCTGCGCGGCCGCGTACTGCAGGTTGGCGGATTGAGGGAAAAAATCTACGCGGCGCACCGCGCTGGACTAAAGAAGATGATTATTCCTAAAAAGAACGAAAAAGACCTGGTGGAGATTCCCAAAAAGGTGCGGGACGAAATCAAAATTATTAAAGTCAATACGATGGATGAAGTAATCAGGATTGCGTTGCATCCTTAACGTGATGAGGGTTCGAACCCTCATCGGCTGCATTCTGGTTATCGTATTTTAGCGTCTGAATACCATTGCGAACCTGAGACAGGATTTTGCTAAGCTCGATTTCCAGATGCTCCAGCGAGTCGATGGCATAAAAATCGGCTTCTTTCTTGATTTGCATGGTCTCTTCCTGAGCTTGACGTTTGACTTCTTCAGCGCGTTGGGTGGCCCGCTCCACAATTTCATCGCGGTCAACCAGTTTTTGACTTTGTTCTTTAGAAAGCTCAATGGTGCGGTTGGCTTCTTCGTGCGCCTGCGCAATGATACGGTCTCGCTGGTTGATTATCTGCTGAGCTTTCTTAATCTCATCCGGGACAGCTAAACGCATCTGGTCGATCAGATCCAACATGCGTTCTTCATCCACCATGACTTTGTGTGTTAAAGGCATGGGGCTGCTCTCGTTGAATAATTCTTCTAAGCGGTCAACCAAATGCAAAATATCCATAATATTTCCTACTGTTTATATTTTACATGCGAAAATGCTAATCTTTTAGTGAAGTGTAATTGACTTCTCCTACTTCTTGCATGCGGCGTTCAAGAGCTTCCTGCACATGTTTGGGTACCATGGTGGAGACATCGCCGTGAAGAAACGCGATTTCTCTAACAGTAGTGGAGGACAGGAAGGTGTGTTCCTCGCTTGTGATCAGTGCGACTACCTCGATATCCTTTGCCAATCGATGGTTGGCCAGCGCCATGCGAAACTCGTATTCGAAATCCGAGAACACGCGTAAACCGCGCACAATCACGTGAGCGTCTATTCCCTGACAAAATTCAACAGTAAGGTTGTTGTATCCCATGACTTTGATCTGTTTATTATCCTTGAAGCTATCTTTTGTAAGCGCAATTCTTTCTTCAGGAGAGAACAACAAATTCTTCAAGGGCCGGTCATATACTGCTACGACCAATTCATCGAAAATCTTGGTCGCGCGTGTGGCAATATCTATGTGACCGTAGTGAATGGGATCAAATGTCCCGGGAAATACAGCTCTAACCATTATTTAATTTTCCTTTTAGTTATTTAAGTTAAATTGTATACCAGGCCAGCAGTATTTCAACTGCTCCAATAATAATTGGTGTTCCGGTTGTGAAAGGCCGGGGTCTTCTTCGAAAATAGCTTTTGCATACTTGCGGCATTTTTCGATCAATTGCGTATCCGTTATGCTGGAAAAGCGCAACCCGGCATAACCGGATTGCCGGGTTCCAAGGAATTCTCCCGGCCCGCGTTGGTCCAGGTCAAACTCGGCCAACTTGAACCCGTCATTAGTTTTAACCATCACAGCCAGGCGTTCGTTCTCGAGCGCGGTCTCGTTTTCCGGTATCAATAGGCAGTATGACTGATCCATATTGCGGCCAACGCGCCCGCGAATTTGGTGCAGCTGCGCCAACCCGAAGTGATTTGCGCCTTCAATTAATACCACCGTTGCGCTGGGAATATCCACGCCAACCTCAATTACGGTGGTTGAAACCAATATCTGGTATTTCTTTTTTCGGAAATCCAGCATGACTTTTTCTTTCTCGGCCGGTTTCAGTTTTCCGTGCATCAAACCGATTTTCAAATCAGGAAATACTTCTTTGGCCAAACGTTCTTTTTCATTCACCGCCGCACGGTAATCCTCATCGGTCTCTTCTTCGGATTCCACTAAAGGATAGATAATAAATGCCTGAAAACCTGCGGCTACCTGATCACGAATGAGCGTGTAGGCTTCCTTGCGCTGGTTGGGATGAAGCAGGCGTGTTTCCACGGGCTGCCTTCCGGCAGGCATTTCACTGATGGTGGTCACATCCAGGTCGCCGTAAACGGTCAGCGCCAATGAACGCGGTATGGGAGTGGCCGTCATTACCAACAGGTGAGGATTCTCGCCTTTCTCGTGCAGTTTTATGCGCTGTTCCACGCCAAAGCGGTGCTGTTCGTCAATCACAGCCAATTGCAGGTCATTGAAAGTAACCGGATCTTCCAATAACGCGTGCGTACCGACCAATACTTTGATACGGCCGTCGGCTAATTTCTCCAGGATTTCCGGGCGCTCTTTTTGCGGTGTTGACCCAATTAACAGCGCGATTTCATCCTCTTTGGCAACTTCATCCTGGGTAAGCAGCTGCGTCAGCGTGCGGAAATGTTGTTCCGCCAGAATGGAAGTAGGCGTCATCACGGCAGCCTGGGCGCCATTTTCAATAATTGTCTGAATGGCGAATTTCGCCACGACTGTCTTTCCGGAGCCCACATCCCCTTGAAGCAGGCGGTTCATTGGATGGCCTGAGTTTAAATCTGCCAGAATTTCTTTAATTGCGGCTTTTTGGTCGTTAGTTAGTTGATAAGGCAGGCGCTCTTCACTTTTGTTGATTTCTTGTGCTGATAAAGCATAGCGTCTTGCGGTTTGGCTGCTCCAATCCGTTTTTTGAGCCAGCACGCCTAATTGCAGAAAAAAGATTTCCTCAAACGCGAGCCTTGCCCGGGTTTGATCCAATTGTTCGGTATTATCGGGAAAATGAATGTGGCTGAGTGCATTAGCAATGGGAGGGTATTTCTCGCATTCCAGAACTTCCTCAGGTAAATATTCCTTTACCCGGGTAGACCAGAAAGGTAGGTTTTGGTAGATAATTTTTCGGATCTGGCGCTGCGATAAACCGGCAGTCAGCGGGTAAATAGGTACGATACGGTTGGTATGCAGCTGGTCGCTATCCAAAGGCTCCCAATCTGGACTGTTCATCACCAAACGGCCCAGGTACATATCCACTTTTCCGGATACAACAATGGCCGAACCCTTGCCGATCTGGTTGGCCAGGTAAGGCTGGTTGAACCAGGTAATCTTGATGGAACCGGTGCTGTCGCTCAGCACACCTTCGATGATTTTTAGATTCCCGCGTTTGGCGTTGCGTGTATACAGGTCATTCTTCAGGGTGCCAATAACCGATAATTCGTCGCCGTACTCCAGACGATTGATGGTTTTTAACTGGCTGAAATCCTGATATCGCCGCGGAAAGAAACGCAGTAGATCATAGATGCTGAAGATCCCCAATTTGTTGAAGAACAGCGAGTTTTTTTCACCAATACCGCGAATGGATTGCAGCAAGCCGGAGAGTGCTTTATCCTGACCGTGAGATTCCGGTTTGGGCGCCGCATTTTCCAGGCTGGAGGGCATCGTCAGGTGCAATCGATTAACCCCTGGATCGTCACGCATCCATTTTATAACGGTGCTGACGGCCGTTATTCTGTCTTCCAAAGATAAAACTGCATAGCGGTTAAACAGGGAAATCAGGCTGTTGATGTCTTCGGCAGAGATATTTTCGGTGTTTGCGTTGGATTGCAGGAATCCGATGAAATTCGCCAGTCCACCCACAACTGCCGTATTGGAATACCCTCTCTTTTGTTCCAAAGAGAAGATATTAGTTAATGTGTTAATCAGACCAGACATTTAAATTATTTTACACCGTGCATAACCACGGGGACGACGAGTTTGGTCGCTTGCTGCTTATTCGATTGAAAGAATAAATTGATAGTGCGGTTGGCCGCCTTCGTGTACTTCCACTTCGTGATCGGGATAAGTCTTTTCAATAAAATCGGTGACTTCTTTAACTTGCTCCATGGTAGTGTTGCTGCCGTAAAAGATGGTGACATGTTCACGGTCTTCCGCTTTGGCTTTCTTCAATAACTGTGAACAGGCTTTTACAATGGATTTGGAGGAGGATACCAGGTCGCCGTTCAACAGGGCAATCACTTCGCCTTCTTTGACGTTAACGCCGTTCAATTCGATGGAACGCGTGGCTGTCGTGATCTCTCCGGATTCAACTTCGTCCAGCGATTCTTTCATTTCCGCGACAATTTCATCAAAATCACCTTCAGGATTCAAGCGCAGGCAAGCGGACAGTCCCTGGGGAATGTTGCGCGTGGGAATGACTTCAACTTTTTTATCCGTCAGCTTGCGCGTAGCTTCCGCAGCCATGATGATATTTTTATTATTCGGCAGGATAATGATCTTGTCGGTCGGCAGGTCTTTGAAAGCGTCCAAAATATCCTGCGTGCTGGGGTTCATGGTCTGGCCGCCACTGACAATCCGCGCTACACCCAGACTTTTGAAAATCAGTGAGATGCCGTTGCCGGGCGATATTGCGATGACCGCAATTTGGCCTTCTTCCACTTCGTTGGAGAAGTCTTCATCTTTCTTTTCCTGCTTCATTTGCTCCAGCAGGTTTTCAATGTAGACCTTTTGCACCGCGCCATATTTCCCAACCAGTTCGATGGGATCATATTTCTTTTCAGTGGCTACGTGAATGTGCATGCGGTACATGTTGTCGCCTTCGCCAACCTGAATGGATGTGCCAATCTTGGAAAGATCGTCATAGAAAGAGTCCAGGTTCAGTTCGCCATTCGGGCGGAAGTCCACCACGATTTCAAAATCCTGGCCGGGTTCAATTTCTTCATGCATTTGCTTCAATTGCATGGCATCCAGGTCGATGGCAGACCGTTCGGCAGTCACTTCGCCAATGTCAACGGACTGGTGAGTGGCATAGCGGTACATACCTTCCAGTATGATTACCAAACCCTTCCCACCGGAATCAACCACGCCTGCTTGCTTCAAAATCGGCAGCAGGTTGGGGGTGTTCTTAAGCGATTCTTCCGCCGCGGCCAATGTTTTGGCCATGATCGCGATGATATCGTTGGTTTCCTGGCGGCTTTCTTCAGCCGCGCGAGCCATATCCTTGGCAACCGTCAGAATTGTGCCTTCAACCGGCCGAACAACACCTTTGTAAGCCGTGTTGCGGCTTTCACCAATAGCTTGAGTGAGCAAGTCGGCATCCATAACCGATTGGTCGTCCATCGAACGCGCAAAACCGCGCAGCAGCTGTGAAAGGATTACACCGGAATTACCGCGGGCGCCCATTAAGGCACCCTGTGAAATCATGTGGGCAATTTTGCCGACATTGGTCTCTTCGGATTCAGAAATTTCACTGTATGCAGACTGCATGGTGAGGAACATATTGGTTCCGGTATCCCCATCGGGTACGGGAAAAACGTTCAATGAATTAATGATTTGTTGATGATTACGCAGCCATACCAAAGCAGCATAAAATGCGCGTTTTAATGATTGCCCATCGATGGAATAAATCGGTTCAATATTAGCCTGTTCCACGGTTTGTGGGTTCGTTTGGACTTCTGACATTAATTAGATACCTCAAGTACAAGAATAATTTCAATCGGTGTCGCTGACTCGTAGACCGCGCACATGGACATTCACTTCGTTTACGGGAATGCCAACCATTTTTTCGACGTTGAATTTTACATTATTCGCCACGCTTTTCGTGACGGAAGCAATGCGGGTACCGTATTCAATGATGACATATAAATCAATATTGACAATATCCCCATCATATTGAATATTGACTCCGGATGTAGGCGCCTTGCTGAATATTTGTGAAATACCGCGAGCGATGTTTTCTGTCGCCAAACCTACCACGCCATATGATTCGAGGGCGGATTGAAAGGCAATGGTTGCGATAGCATTATAAGAAATAGAAATGTTACCCATGTTTTTTTTCGTTTCGCTCATCTGTTTTGGACCCTTTTTATATTAACCATTCAACTTGTTATTCGTTACGGAGTATGGTAAACTACTTTTTTGTAATTTACAAGGTAGAGATTTTGATTGAAAGGATAGACCAATGGCAAAGTGTGAAAATTGTGGAAAAACAACCACTTTCGGGCATAATCGCAGTTTTTCAATGCGCGCGACCAACCGCAAGTTCAAACCAAACCTGCAAAAAGTCTCCGTATATGAAAATGGTGTAATGGTGCGAAAAGTTTTATGTGCCAAATGTATCAAAAGCCTTTCCAAAACTAATTAACCTGATTTAGCTATTTTGAGAAAGCAAAGGCTGCGGTCATACCGCAGCCTTTTTTTGGTTATTATGCTTTCAACGTTTGCATCGCGTGGGGGATACCCTGCGGATTCGTGAATATATAAGAGCCGACTACAAAAATTTCCGCTCCAGCCTTGGCTGCCAACGGCAAGGTTTCAGCATTGATGCCGCCGTCAACTTCAATCAAAACATCCCGCTTTTCGGCTTTGATCTTGGCCGAAAGCTCGGAAATTTTATCCAGGGACTCCGGCAGGAAAGATTGGCCGCCGAAACCGGGATTGACCGACATAATCAATACGTAGCTAACCATGTGCAAAACCGGATAAATCGCCTGCACAGGCGTGCCTGGATTGAGCACGATACCGGCATGCTTGCCATTTTTGAGAATATTTTGGATTGTACGGTGAATATGCGGGTTATTTTCGACATGCACGCTGATGTAATCCGCGCCCGCGTCAGAAAAAGCCGCAATGAATTGATCCGGATTACTAATCATCAGGTGCGTATCGATTGGCAGGCTGGTCATCTTGCGCACCATGGCTGCGATTTGCGGGCCGAAAGAAATATTAGGTACGAAATGACCGTCCATGATGTCCAGGTGAATCCAATCCACGCCGGCTTTTTCCGCGGCCTGGATTTGTGATTCAAGGCAGGAAAAGTCTGCGTTGAGTATTGAAGCTGAGATCATTTTTTTCATCTTTGTAAATTCCGTTAATTACCTTATTTATTTAAAGAGAATAACACATAAATCCAGAATGGAATCAAACCACCGGCAACTATCAACGCGAGGAAACTTAACAAAATCGTTCGCCAATCATATTTCCTGCTTACTTTGGGTTTCTGCTTGACAGGCAAGGCCGCCGCGGCTTTTTGATTCTTGTTAACAGCTTTTCCTTCATGCAAGCGCTCTTTTATCGATTCCGCCGGCCGATTCCTGGTGATGCCAATTGAATTTAGCGCTTTCACAAAAATATTTCCGTCAGAAAAACGTTCTTCAGGTTTTTTGGATAAAGCTTTCAGGATAAAAGCGTTCAAATCTTCTGAAATTTCCGGGTTTAGTTCTTTAGGCGGAATGGGTGAATCCTCGCGGTGTTTTCGCGCCAATTCGATGGAATCCTCTGCGTCAAATGGCAGTTTTCCGGCAAACATTTCATAGGCAATCACACCCAAAGAATAAACGTCCGTTGCGGGTGAGGGCGGTAAACCACGGGCTTGTTCCGGTGACAGATAGTAGGGCGATCCCCACACCACATCGGAACGTTCGTCACGAGAGATGCTGTCCATGGCGCGCGCAATGCCAAAATCGGTGATCTTCAAAATACCCAAGTCGGAAACGAGCATATTCTGTGTTTTCACATCACAGTGCACAATGCCATTCTCGTGCGCATATCCGAGCCCTCTGCCGGCCTGGCGCAAGTAATCCAATGCTTGAGCCATAGGCAAGGGTGCTTGTTCGGCCAAAATACTCTTCAAATCCTTTCCCTGTACCAGCTCAAAAACAATATAAAGCCTGTCTGCATCATAACCAAAGTCGTATGTCGTCACGATATTGGGGTGCGAAAGGCGTGCGCTGGCGCGTGCCTCGGCTCGGAACCGATTTTGAAATTCCTGATTATCCGAAAAATCGCGTCGCAGAATTTTCATCGCCACGCTGCGCTCGAGGAGCAGGTCCTGCGCCAGGTAAATCACTGCCATACCGCCAGAAGCAATTGTGCTGTGAATTTGGTAGCGATTATTTATAATTGGGAATGAAGATGTTAAGTCGTCCATATAGAAAAAATTATAACATTCGAGTGTTCCTCCGCTATAATTTGGTTGAGATAGAATGGAAAAAATAAAAGAAATTTTCACAAAAAAAGTAATCCTGTTTGCATTACTGCTGGCTTTATTTCTATGCCTGCTGACATACTTCCTGCAGGTGATTGTTTTCCCGTATTTTTCCAATGTTTCCGGGATAAAGGCGCGAATAGTCATTACCCCGGCAGACCTGAGCAACCTGGAGCAGGTACAGCAGGAAAGCGTAATTCCTACTGAAGCTGTCCAACTGCTGCCCGGTGTAGTATCGCAGGGAATGACAGTGCAGGTGCATGACACCGGCGAGGATGGTTTACGCATGCGTGCAACACCCGGTACCGACGCGGATGTCATATTTTTAGCGAATGAAGGGGAGAATTTTACAATTGTTGATGGGCCGGTGATTCAAGACAGCCTGATCTGGTGGAAAATTCAATCCCTGCTGGATGCAGGAAAGGTGGGTTGGTCTGTTCAGGATTATTTGGCGGGCTTACAGCCATAGAGAAATCGATTATTCTAGTAACGTGTGAAATCAAAACTGCTTAACCAAAAAAAAAGCATCTATAACGCTATGGATGCTTTTTGATCGATTACTATGTCTGGACCGCGGCTATTTTTTCGATAGCAATGTCTGGTTGATAACTTCTTCAGCCGTATCCACAGGGATGAATTCCACATCCTTTTTCACTTCTTCGGGAAGTTCATCCAGGTCTATCTCATTATCTTTGGGCAGGAATATCTTTTTCAGGCCGGCACGGTGAGCCGCCAGCATTTTCTCCTTAATTCCGCCGACCGGAAGAACCTGACCGCGCAAGGTGATCTCGCCGGTCATGCCGATTTTTGCGTCCAGCGCTTTACCCAGGAAAAGCGAAGCCAGGGCTACCGTGATGGTGATGCCGGCAGAAGGCCCGTCTTTTGGCTGCGCACCCGCGGGCACATGGATATGAATATCGCGATGCTCAACAACTTTGGGGTCGATCCCAAACTCACTTAGATGTGAACGCAGGAAAGAGAAAGCCGCCGTGGCCGATTCCTTCATAACATCCCCAAGGGAGCCGGTAATGATAAATTTATCGCTCCCGGGCATGCTGGTGGCTTCAATGAACAGGATTTCACCGCCAACGGGCGTCCAGGCCAGGCCGGTGGCCACACCTGGAACAGAGGTGCGTTTCAGTACCTCTTCACTCGGTTTAAATCTGGGTTTCCCCAGCATTTCATTCACGTATGACTTGGAAATGCTGCGAATGCGTTTATGATCCTTCTCCCGAATTGTAACCACTTTTCGACAGACTGATCCAATTTCCCGTTCCAGGTTGCGTACGCCGGATTCGCGTGTGAAAGAACGAATTATCTCCAAAATGGCATCGTCTTTGAACTTGAGTTCCTTTTCCATTAAACCATTTTCACGCAGTTGGCGCGGAATCAGGTAGCCCTTGGCTATTTCCACTTTTTCTCTCTCGGTATATCCGGATATTTCAATGACTTCCATACGGTCAAGTAAAGGCGCGGGGATGGTATCCAGCTGATTGGCGGTCGTAATGAACATAACCTGCGACAGGTCAAAAGCCACTTCAAGGTAGTTATCACGGAATTCAGAATTCTGTTCCGGGTCCAGTACTTCCAACAGTGCAGACGCCGGGTCGCCGTGATAGTCGAAGGTTAATTTATCGATCTCGTCCAGCATGAAAACCGGGTTGCGTGACTCCACACGTCGCAGCGATTGGATGATACGGCCGGGCATGGCGCCGATATACGTGCGCCGGTGGCCGCGAATCTCGGCTTCGTCGCGAATACCGCCCAGGGAGGTGCGGACGAATTTGCGATTTAATGCCTTGGCAATGGATTGTCCAAGCGAAGTTTTTCCTACTCCGGGCGGACCTACAAAGCACAGGATGACGCCTTCCCGCTCCTTGCGGATGTCATCTTTGGATTGGTTCTTTTCAAATAAATCCTTGCGTTCAGATTTCAGTTTACGCACTGCCAGATATTCGACAATGCGGGATTTGACGTCATCCAACCCATAATGGTCATGATCCAGAATCTTTCGCGCGTTGGCGATATCCAACATCTCTTCGGTGGCAGTCGACCACGGCAGGGAGACCAGCCAATCCAGATAGGTCCGGATGACACCGTATTCCGCTGCGGCAGCCGGTAATCTTTCCAAACGCTCCAATTCCAACTGGGCTTGTTTGTCGGCTTCCGGAGGCATTTTGGCTTCCTTGATCTTTTGGCGGAATTCTTCCACCTCGGCAGATTGCGCGTCCTCATCACCCAGCTCTTTGCGTATAGCTTTCAGCTGTTCGCGCAGGAAATACTCGCGTTGGACCTTGTCGATTTCTTCCCGCGCTTCATTCTGGATTTTTTGTCCGAGGTCGAGAACTTCTCCTTCTTTAGTCAGAATTCCGACTAAAAAACGAAGTTTATCGGCGGTGGAGTCCATCTCCAAAATCAATTGCGCTTGCGATAGATCCATGCGCTGCAGGTTGGCAATGTTATAAGCTGTTTGCAAGGGATCCTGCAAGCTGTTGATAGTAGCCACCAATTCGCGCGGGATGGAAGGGATCATTTCAGCGATAGCGACAAACTGATCGCGCACGTTACGTGAAAGCGCTTCAATTTTCAATCCCTTTTCTATCTTCTCGGGAGCAGCTTCGACTTCCGCCTGAATGTAAGGTTTCCCTTCAATAAATTTCTTTACTTTAAATCGGCCGGTACCTTGTACCAGCAGGCGAATGGTGCCGTCTGGAGCGCGAAAGAGACGATGGATGATGGCAGCCGTGCCATATTCGTACAAATCCTCCGGATCGGGATTTTCTTTTTCCGCGTCACGGGAAGTGATCAAGCCTACCCAACGGTTGCCGGACAGCGCATCGTCTACCAGCTTGATGGAACGCGATTGCCCAATAGTGAGCGGTACAGCCGTCTGCGGATAAACAACCAGACCGCGCAGGGGCAGGATGGGCAATTGAGAAGGAAAATCCGCATCGCCCGACTGTTCTCCGTTCTTATTTTCAAATTGGTTATCCGATGCACCATCGGGATTATCTTCCAAGTCGAAATTCATTAACATTTCGTTGAATTCCTGTTCTCCATTAATCATCCACTCGACAATTTCACTGATATCGATATTCCATTTTTCAGCAGGCATAAATTCGCTTTTCCTCAATTATTTATTTGACTTTGATGTTTACCGGTAGGATTTTGGGCAGCCTGATCTCCAAAAAACCGTTTTTATAAATTGCCTGGATGTTTTTGTGATCGATGTCATTGGGGACATCCACCATCGTGTTGAATTCGCCGTAGGGAATTTCTAGGCGATGGAAAGCGCCATCCGGATTGACCAATGGACGTTCACCGCTAACCAAAACAGAATTCCCTTCAATGCATACCGTGATATCCTCCTCATTCAAACCGGCAATTTCAACTTTTATGAGGTATTCATCGGCTGTTTCGAATAAGTCGGTGGCCGGATGCCATGCATGCGGTGTATAACGCAATTTCAGGTTGACAATTTGCGCTGTGACTTTAATGGTTCCTCTAGACTGTTCTCTTTTCTCAAACTCATCCATGGTTCTCTCTAATTCTTTCTATTTTTCCAATAGCTTTTTCGCTGTCCGCAGTATTTCATCATAATTCGGCTCTTGACTCAACACGGGCATGTAATCGGCATACTGCAGGATATTCTCCTGATCAACGATAAACACCGCCCGCCGCAAAATACGCGGTTCACTAAGCAAACAGGAATACTTCATGCCAAACTCAGTATATTTATGATCAGACAGCACTAGAACCTTATCAACCCCGGCCGCACCGCACCAGCGCGCCTGTGCGAAAGGCAGATCAGTGCTTATCACCAGGATGGCAATATCCTTGGATAAATTAGCAGCTTCCTGGTTGAAGCGGCGCGTCTCTCGATCGCACACGGAAGTGTCCAGCGAGGGCACGGAAGCGATGATGCGCAATTTGCCTTTTGTTTCGTGCAGCGCCTGGACTTCCTGCCAATCCTGGTTGATTACGCGGAAATCCTGCGCGTCAATGCCCGGTTCCAAATCCAAACCGACAATGGATACATCTCGATTTATAAACTGAATGATACCTTTGCGTTCAATCATTATTCACCTATGTTAATCATCCAAAACCATTGTACCTAATAATATTCAGGTAAACTCGAATCGAGTGTAAGTATTTTATAAAAAAGTAAAAATATCACAAGTTTTCACCAGCAATTAATATTCCCCCCAGTGATTGAACTGGGAGGGAATAGGTTATGAACAGCATAATTTACTGATTCTTATACGCTATACACTGTTTGAGACCGTAGCGGAAATATTTGTTTTTCTGCCGGAAAGGCTTTCCTCGCGCATGATTTTGAATGCTGATTTAAGATGAGTTTTCAGGGACTCACCACGCTGGGCGGTGGATGTGCCGAAGGAAATATTGAGCGGCAGGTTCTTGTGCGTGCTGTTAAAGTCATCCAGACGGTCACCCAGCCGGCCCATGACGATGTCCATAATTCCGGTATCGGCACTGGGCAGCAGCACCGCGAACTCGTCCTGACCGTAACGAGAAACGATGTCCTCCTGACGAAAGACGTTGGTAAATAGGCTGGAGAGGTTCATGACCTGTTCATCCGCTACCTGTATACCGTGTAAAGCCTGGGTGGCTTCCAGGTCAAGGATCTTGGCGACGATGATACTGATGGGATATAAACGGCTTTTTTCCAGACGGTTGAATTCCGTTTCAAAAAACAGGCGGTTGTACAGACCGGTCAGTCCGTCGTGCGTGCTGATGTAAGACAGATCATTGCCATTGACATCTGATGATCCATTGAGGACTTTCTCCAGGAATTGCGGTTCGCGCCGCATGGCGCCCATGGTGGCGATGATCATCAAAGAAATTATCAGGCTGACGGAGAACCAAATGAACAGGGAAAACATGATCTTTCCGGATGGGGTCAGCGTGATGGCGGGGGTAAGTCTGCCGGAAGCCGAAAGGATATTCAATCCAACCAGGACAACTACAGCCAGAATTAATGCCACCCAACGGTCGCGGCTGTCCAGCAGCAGTACGGCTGTGATGGCAAAGAGTTGGATGCCCATGGCGCTGCCCACGTCACCGGCTGGATCGGCAATGAAATACGCCTGAAGGGCTACAGCAATGAACATTCCGGACATGATCAACCGGCTGGCTCCTTTCATATTGTCGGCGCGGATCATGAAGAAGGTGGCTACGCCTACCACCAGGATCATGGATTCGATCAGCACGTCGGTCCAATGCGCCGGCGGAAAAGCCGGGCTGAGGGTCATCACCAACCGGACTGTCAGGAAGAAAATCCCAAACGCGATATAGGTGAGGCACAAAATAACCAGGATACGTGCAATCAAGCCTTTATCGTAGAATCCTTTAATACCAAGCTGCTTAAGTAGTCTTATCATCATCATTCCCATAGAAAACTGATATTTCGATCTTGATTAATATAATGAATGCACCAACGAATAATAGTATTCCCACTATTATCAGCGTATTAATTATACAAATATTTTCTCTATAAGTGAAAATACTTGCATAAATTTTTGATAGTTAATCCACTTATCAGCATTCTCATTCGCCAGTTGTGATATCAACAGATTGGTCGGATAATATTTATACAGAAATTCCTTGTTGTATTAAGGAATACCATAATTAACTACATCTATTTATTTAAAATGGTAAATGAAAATGAGGTGTTCAGATGGGATCTGAAGTATGGCAAATCTTTGCTTCATTTATTTTGTGGGTGATTTGTGCGTTGATTGCTTATAAGATCGTTAAGAAGAAAACACCGGAAGGGGAATCCATTAAAATGGTTAAAGTTATTTTGATTACATTGGGTTTACGGTTTCTTATTGGGATAATTCTTGTAACAATTTCATTATTAACCCTCGTGCCTATTCCTACTTTTTAATAAGTATTCCCATTAAATGAATAGCGCCCTCGGGAGGATTCGCCTGCCCAGACGGCAATTCGGAGAACTCATTTTCAGATTTTCAGCTCCAGTTCAGATAATAATGGTTCGAAATTGAAAAATTTACCAGGTTGGTCGCAATGAACTTACTAGACTTATATCGAAAAGAATATATTGAAAAACGCTTCGAAAGAATGGAACTATTCCTGCAAATTCAATATAAATATGAAATCAAAAAAGCTTTATATCCTGGAAGCTATGTTCATATAACCCCTTCTTTTGTGATCCCGCAAGTAATTTATGTTGATTCAGATAAAAATGCGAATAGATTTTTTAAATACCCTCAACAAATTTCCGAATTCCTTGAAGGGAATAAAAAATATCAGGCTAAGCCCTCATTTCGATTTATTAATAGCGATTATTCAAAGCCTCTTGATCTCCCAGAAAACCATTTCGATCTTCTCATTTCTCAATGGGCCGGACCAGTTTCTCAATTTTGTAAAAATTTCCTTAAGCATGGGGGAATCCTCTTAGCAAATAATAGCCATGCGGATGCAGGAATAGCATTTTTAGATTCCGATTATGAACTAATAGCAGTTGTTCAACAAAAAAATGAGAAATTTCTTATCTCAGAAGAAAATCTAGAAACATATTTTATTCAAAAATTCGATAAGGACGTTACTATTGAATCTCTAATCCAATCAGGAAGAGGAATCGCTTATAAGAGGACGGCGAATTCTTATATATTTAAGAAAATAATTTGAAAATACTCAAGATATTGTTTAATTCACTTAGGTGCTTGTCCTTTTTCGAAAACAAATTCTCATTTTATAAGATTATGGGGTTGTTTAGCGACTCGTGAATTTAGAAGTCCACTACTTTGTCCAATTGTGCTACGAGGGTCTTTAAATAATGAGCGCCCTCGGTGGGATTCGAACCCACAACCGTTGGATTAGAAGTCCAGTGCTCTGTCCAATTGCGCTACGAGGGCGTGCGTAAGATATTCTTTTGTTAATACCCTCGGTGGGATTCGCCTGCACTGGCACCAGGCCAGGGAACCCACAACCAAGAAGTCCAGTGCTCTGTCCACTAGCACTACGAGGGTGTGAAAAATCGCTTGAATTATATCAATGGAACGGTATTCTGGTTAATCTTCTTGAAATATTCGGATACCCTTGTAGACTTGCGGACCGGTCAGCGTGACCAGCACCGTATTGGCCGGCCGGTTGACCATTTCACTTAATTCCGCCGCACTGAGCGGTTGGTTGCCGTTGGCTAAAAAGATGCGGAAAACTTTGGCGATCAGGGGCATATTGTCGTTGATGAATTCAGGTTGGCGTGCGCAATGATTCATCAGTTCATACAACAGCCCGTCTTCCTGACGGATTTCGGCGGTTTCAGGATCCACGGTGTCGATGATTACATTTTCATTTTGTTCCTGGAACATCTGCTGATGGCTTTCGCATAGATAACTTTGAAGAAAAATTCGCCAATTGGAATCATTCTCTTTCCACCACTCAAAATCAATGTGGAAACGTGTATCCACTGTGGGACGCAGCAGGCTGGGGCGTTTGATATTTTCTGGCATTGACTAAGCCTCCTTCTCACTAAAGTGGAAATAAAGGTCACCTAAATGGGAAATGGAAGCTTCATTCAACAGGTGATACAGGATCAAACTGGGTGGGCAGCGGCGCACAACGTTGATTGCAGCGTATAACTCCTGCGCGTGCACCTGGCCTTGCGGGTTGAGTTTTGCCAATTCGCGCGTGATACGGAGGATGGTTTTGGTGATTGGCTCTTTCTCATAAACCTTATTCTTCCAAATTTCATCCACTGCCGCTACATCCGGAATTGCCACGGCCATGCGCTCGTTAAAATCAGCATTGATGTTATGTTTAAGCATGGCAAAAACAATACCTTGATCGGAACCGATCAATACAGTTTTTAACCATTCCTTGTTTTGACGGCTTTTGTCGAAACAGATAATGATTTCACCAGGATTTTTGCTCTTCTTTACTTTCAACACACTTCCCGGCATAATCTCATGTTCTTTATACCAATCCGCCAGGCCATAAATATAATTAAAAGGCCTGACGACCCAACCGCCAAAACGATCGCCGGTTAATTCATCCACGAAAGTAAAGTTTACCCGAGGCGCTTCGTGCGCGGTGGGGAAGAACTCTCGCAGTGAATTGGAAAGGGGCAATGTGCCGGAACGCCAGTGCGGGTAAATCAGAGAGACGGAAATTTCATCGCCATTGGCGTGAGGAGAATCCCAGGTTTCAAATTCATCATAAAGCGTACCTTCAAAGAGCTCCAGGTATTTGTCTAAACCCTCGCATGAATATTCGCGCGGAGTATATTTCAGGAAAATCGGGCATTGTTTGACGTCATCAGGCTCCATATCGTGCAGGAACCAAAGCGTTTCTCCCGCAGGCCCAACTTCATCAAAACGTTTATCATCTTGCAGCGCCAAATCAAAGGAAAATTCCATCAATTTGTCATTTTCATCCGCTTCCAGCTCAACCTGTTTCATTAGTTCAACAATGCTTAAAGGGCCGCCATTAGCTTCCTCTAAAACCGCTTCGGCTAAATTTAAATAGCCTACGCCAATGTCTACTAACAATGAACGCGGGAACCAATTGCCGGCAATTTTCACCAGGTCGTCCTGTGATTTCAAAGCTTCTGAAAGACGGGTTTTCAGCAAGGCTCCATGTTGAGCGATTACAGCTTCGGGATTGCGATTAGGATCATTTTCATCAATTTCAATCGCTTGATTGAGAGGATGATCGGGAAGGTTGGCTGCAAAAGAATGGGTATCACCCGTTTCCATTTTGACCTCAATCACTTTAAGGTCTTCATATTCAGGGTTGAAGCCACTGCGAACGGCGGTTACTTTCCCTTTTTGCATCGAGAATGCCGGAAATACCAGGTTATCCCCTTTGTTGAAATCATCTTTAGGCAGGTAGATTGCACCCCGAGAATTGGCGCTTTCTTGAAGTCTAGCTGCCTCTTCTTCGATGCGATAGGTTACCAGTGCTTTGAGTAGTTCTTCGGATTTAATGGGAGTTGCTTTTTCAAGCAGCAAGTTGTAGATAAATTCGATATCGGACTGTTCAATATTAAATCCGGTCCAATAATCTTCTGTAATTTTCATCGATGCAATCATATACTTACTGAAAAATTTCCTTTCAACTTGTTATTATACTGTAGCCGCGGCGACTAAGGATAAATATTGTCCACCCAATCAAAAGGATCCACGGCATTCCCATTTACCCATATATCCCAATGTAAATGCGGTCCCGTTACACGGCCTGTCTTGCCAATCTGACCGATAATTTGTCCAACCTCGACATGATCGCCTACATTTACCTGAATTTCACTCAAATGCGCGTATCCTGTGTAGATTCCCTGTCCATGATCAATGAAAATAGTATTCCCGCGAATATCCGTCGTCCCGGTAAAAGCTACGACGCCGGGCGCTGGGGCATAAACGTTCAAGCTGTTTACGACAACCATAAAATCCAACCCGCCGTGAAAACCAAAATACTGCCCGCCGTTATATGAACGGCGGCTGCCATAGTAGGATGAGAAAGCCATGGTGTCATTATCCAACGCGCCATCTACCGGGAAACGGAAAACGCCGTTCCACATTTTTTGTTGTGAAATCGGGTTTAATATTTGGGCAATATCTGCCGCTTCACGATCATTAACCTCTTTTTCGATCGTGGTACTTTCGACCGTTAATTCCTCGTTGGGATAATTCCCTGATTCCATAAGTATCATTTGCTCGGCGGAGAAAGAACCGCCTGCATCAAATTGTCCATCCAAACGCAAATCCATCAAACCCGGTTGTGCCAACGCATGAATCCCTTGCAGTGCATAATAATACTGGTCGGCTTCGTCACGGAAGAAATTGAGTGTGTAGCCGCCCAAAGTACCACTTATTGTGGCGGGTCCATCGGTGTATATACGGATTACACTGGTATGGCCCTGAACAATCGGTAAGGGGGATAATTCGATTTTGGAGATATGTTCGGAGACAGAAGATGTGAATCCGGCTATTTCAGACGAATAAAAGAAAAGAACTTCATTGGGTAATGTGATTGATTGTGATACCTGATTGATACTGCCTAAATACCAGGGATTCAGGTTATTTCGCAACGCTGCTACCAACAGCGAATCGTCAGCGCCTAAAACCACCGAATTATTAAAAGCGTTTTCATCCTGGCCTTCCGGCAAGATCAAATTTGACCCAACGTAAATCTCCGCGGGGCTGGTAATCGAGTTGAGAATTTGAAAGTTTTCCTGGCTGATTTTGTATCGGCGTAAAATGCTTGAAAAAGTTTCACCAAACTCTACCGGGGTAGTGGTTAATACGCCGCTGATGCCGGTGATACCGGGAATAATCAACTGGGTGCCCTCAGAAATCACATTTGAATCTACAATGTCATTGGCAGCGATTAGATCCATCACCGAAATACCGAATTTCTCAGCAATCTGTGTTAAATTTTCGCCGGATTGAACAATATAGACAGGATTGGGGCCCTCATCCTGCGCATTTACTGTTTTTACTGAGGACAATAAAAACATTAAAGCTATAATAATGCTTAATATTTTCTTGTACATTAGAAGTGAGTATTGTGAATTGTGTTTTGACCTTTATAAAAATTAACCTGATAAGTTTACCATAACGAGAATAAATGAAAATTACTACATGGAATATCAACGGTATCCGGGCGGCCATGGGCAAAAATATCCTGGACTGGGTTAGTTCCTACCAGCCGGATGTGCTTTGCTTGCAGGAGATTAAAGCAAAAGAAGACCAAATTGATATTGAGCAATTCAAAGCCATAGGTTATGAACCGGTTTTCAATCCGGCCGAACGCCCAGGCTACAGCGGAACAGCCACGCTCTTCAAAGCTGATCCACCAGAGATTATTAAAGGATTAGGCAAAGAGATTTTTGATAATGAAGGACGCGTCATCCGCACAAGCTTCCCGGATTTTGAACTCTTCAATATTTACTTTCCCAATGGTGGACGCGATAATAATCGTGTTCCCTATAAATTGGATTTCTATGCATACTTATTGGATATCTGCGATGAAATGCAGCGGGCAGGTAAAGAGATTATTATCACCGGTGATTTCAACACAGCCCATAATGAAATTGATTTGAAGAACCCTAAGGCCAATGAAAAGAACACGGGTTTCCTGCCGGAGGAACGGGTATGGATTGATCGCTATCTTGAACACGGATTCATTGACGCTTATCGGAGCTTGTATCCAGAAGAAGAAAGTTACACCTGGTGGACTTACCGTTTCAGCGCGCGGCAAAAGAATATCGGCTGGCGGTTGGATTATTTCCTGGTGACTCCGGGAATCATGAAACGAACAAAAGATGTCGTAATCCATTCCGAGGTAATGGGTTCAGATCATTGTCCGGTGACTATCATTCTTGATTAAAATAGAACCGAGAAAGGGATGTAAATTTTGAAAATACGTATCATTATTGTAGATGACCACGAGATCGTTCGGATCGGCATGCGCAGTCTGCTGGAGCAATATCCTCAATATGAAGTCGTAGCAGAAGCCGGGAATGCAAAGGAAGCAGTTGAACAAGTGCAAACCTTCAACCCGGATATTGTGTTAATGGATATTCGATTGCCCGGAAAGTCCGGCATTGACGCCTGTGAGGAGATCAAACAGATTTTGCCTGATACAAAGGTAATCATGCTGACGTCTTACGCAGAAGATGAAATGCTATTTTCGGCTATCAAAGCCGGTGCTTCAGGATATGTGCTCAAGCAAATTGATTCGGAAGGATTGATAAAATCGCTGGAAGCTGTATCGCGGGGTGAAGCATCGCTCGACCCGGCTGTCACGCAGCGCGTGTTCCAGGAAGTACGCAAAGCGGTGAAAGAAGAGGAAGCCGCGTCCTTTGTAAACCTCAGCCAACAGGAAAAAATGGTCCTCAAGCTGGTTTCAGAAGGAAAGACCAACCGGGAAATTGCACAAGCACTTTATCTGGGTGAGGGGACAGTGCGCAACTACGTGAGCAGTATCTTATCCAAATTAGGCGTCAGCAACCGCGCAGAAGCGGCAGCTTACGCTGTAGAACATAATTTGAAGGAATATCTGTAAAGCGGACTTCTAGAATAGCGCAATTAATTTCGGAAGAAAGATAATTAGTCCAATAATCACTGAACTGGCCGCGATGATCAGCACAGCACCTGCGCTGACATCTTTGGCTTTACGCGCCAGGTCATGTTTCTCGGGGCTGGCTAAATCCACCGTATATTCAATCGCGGTGTTGATCATCTCCGTCACAAAAACCGCACCGATGGTCAACATAAGAATGGCCCATTCCAACGCGGATACTTTCAGGAGCGCCCCAGCGGTAATCACCAACACCGCGACGGTAAAATGAATTTTTAGATTGCGTTCTGTTCGAAATGCGTAATCAAAACCTAAAAACGCATTGCCGAAGGCCGCTCGAAATCCGTTGTTTTTCTTTGCATTCATGCAGTGAAAATAGCCTCAATGATTTTGTCCTGTAGGGGCATCATTACAGGATCACCTTCTTCAGCCTCATGGTCGTAACCATAGAGGTGGAGAACGCCATGCACAATCAATATGCATAATTCCTTGTCAATACTATGTCCGGCTTGATCTGCCTGTTCCTTGAGCTTTTCAGCCGAAATAATGATGTCTCCCAGGTATCGGGCGTTGGTTTCCGGGTCAATCATATCGTAAACAAAGGATAATACGTCCGTGGGAGCGTCAATATGACGGTATGTGCGGTTCAATTCCTGAATATCCGCATTGCTGCTGATAACGATGGTCAGGTCGCAATCGACTGCGTCCAGATAAACTAGCGTCTTTCGCGCGTAATTCTGCAGGTGATCCGTGTCAACCCAGGTTTGAAACTCTTCATTAACTTGATGGTGAATCATTCTTTTCAGGGCCTTTTATTTCTGTTTCTTCTTTTCTTTCAGGATACTTAACTCGTTGGTGATAGCTGTTTGTCAATGTTTTTGTGAAGGAAAGTGAGACCAATCTCAGATCATTCAATGTTAACTCTGTGTGGGAAAGATAGCCCATGCTCAGGTAATGATCGATGGCACCATCCACGATTTTCCTGATTTCTTCCACAGTCTTGGGGGAATCTGCGCGTACGCGAGCTTCGCAGCCATCGGCCAGCATTAACAAAGCGGTTTCTTTTGAATTCGGATTTGGACCTGGATAACGGAAAAGTTCCGCATTGACTTTGTCCGGATCCTTGCTTTCATTTAGCGCCTGATTGTATTGGTAGCGGGTCAAAGAAGTGGCGTGGTGTTCTCTTATGAAAGCTTCAATTTGCGGAGGAAGATGATATTCCATTGCCAACTTCAATCCATCCTCAACATGCCGGACAATCGTTGCCGAAGCTTGAGCCGGGTTCATCTTATCGTGCGTATCTATCTGTGTGGTGGGCTGGTTTTCGATAAAGAAAAGCGGATTCTTCAGTTTACCGACATCATGATACAGTGCGCCCACGCGCGTAAGCAGCGCATCGCAATTGATAACTTTCGCGGCCTGCTCAGCCAGATTGGAGACTTGCAGACTGTGCTGGTAAGTGCCCGGAGCATTAATGAGCAATTCCTGCAGCAAAGGATGATCCGGCCTGGCTAAGTCCATCAACTGAAGCGCGGTGGTTTTTCCTGTAATTTGTGAAAGGATATATTGGAAGATAAGTGTCAAGCTGATTGAGCCGAACCCGTTGATGAAAGACGCACCGATCAATGAACTGACTCCGGAGAAATCCAGATAAGAATTCAGCAAGCGATAGGCAATCACCAAAGCGCTGCCGCTGAAGCCGATTGCCAAACCCGCCAGAAAGAAGATGGTAATGCGGCGCCCGCGACCCAAAATGAAGATAGCAATAGCCGTCGGAATCAGATAATAAATAGCAAGATCGATCGTACTGCTTTCATTGTATGCGGCCAGGATAGATAAGGTAATGGAAAATATCAATCCGGTTTCGTAATCATACAAGCTGGCAACCGTCAGTCCAAATGCCGCAATCGGGAACATATAGGGCAGGATAGTGTGATTGGGAATAATCAGTTTCGCGGCAAAGAGAAACACCAGGAAGGTGATCGCAATTATCGCTAAATCCTGGATTTTCTTACCAGTGGTCTGGCGAATGCGCCGGATATAAAGCATGTTGAAAGCCATAAGAACCGCAGTCAATAGACTCGCGGATAAATAATCCAGGACCTTATTTCGGGGTTCGGTATAACCCAGCTCCTGCAGCGCCTCCCAGGTGAGTATGTCAATCACTTCACCACTGCTAACGATTGTTTCGCCTGCCACATAGGTTTGCGTTACCGGCTTGACATTTTCTCGGGCGTTCATTATCGCTTCGGAGGTGGCATCGTTGCTATATAGGCTATTAGCCACGATCATTTGCGTAACGATGTTATTGATAATGCCTGCTTCCGTTTCGCTGAAATCAAAACTAATCTGAGTAGATACATTGCGCTGCATGGTGGCAATCTGATCCTCACGAATCGAATTGCGCATCATTTCTTCCAGCAGATAAAGTGATTCTTCCTGAATATCCGCCCATTTTTCATCATCGAGCGAAAATATGGCTTCCGCTATTTCACTGGAAATGGTCAGATCAGATAATTTTTGTGTATCGGAAATTTTCTGGCCCAGTGTGGAATAAGAATCAGAGCGTACTGCGCTGATGTAATTCAATACAACCCGCAGCTTTTCAACCTGTTTACGGGTAATGGAGGGATCAGCTGCCAAATAGATAGGCTGTACGGATTTCTCAGCGTCATCGCGTGCTTCTTCGGTCAGAATTTCGCTCTCATAACTGAACGTCCGTGGAGCGTTGATATCCTGAAAAGCGACATCCCCAATATTCAATAGGGAAGTCTCCTGGCGCAACGAAATAGGCAGAACAAGTATCAGGAAGACCACTACTGCCAGCGCAATGACCGACAGGGTGTTGGTCAGCTTGTTCTGCTTAAGGAACGCTTCAATTCGGTTGGAAAGCATCTTAAATTGGTTACTATTTTTCGGTCGTTAAAATCTCTTTTACGATTTTACTGATTCTGTCATTGGATGCCTGACCGGCGGCTTTATCAATGGCAATTTTCATCACCTTACCCATTTCTTTAATGGTTTGGGCTCCGGTTTCCTGGATGGCCAATTTCACCAAGTCTGACAGTTCACTGTCGGATAATTCTTTGGGCAAGAATTCTTTAAGAAAATCGATTTCAGGCTGAAGGGAAGCGGCCATTTCATTTCGACCGCCTTTGATGGCTTCGGCAATAGTCTCTTCTTTTGTTTTGATCTCTTTTTGCAGCAGCGCAAAAACTGCCAGGTCATCCAATTCTTTACCGGCGTCAACTTCAGCCAATTTCATCGTCGAGAGTGCCAAACGTAAAGAATTACGTTTCATCTCGTCTTTATCTCGCATAGCTTGTTTTAAAGCAGCTTCAAGCGTGTCTTTTACACTCATTCTTCCTCACTACGATATCAAATCTCTATAATTCAGTTGCTACCTTCTAATTGTAGCAGTTGTTTAAATGACGAAATTGCCACTTCGACCATCTTTGCGTCGGGTTCGCGGGTGGTTAATTTCTGCAGTGCTAAATTGGGCGCGACCATAATTTTGACCAGTTTGTTTTCCTGATGATCGCCCATCCAGCGGATGAGTTCATAAGAGAGCATTGCCAGAACAGGAATTAAAAGAACCCGTGACAGGATCTTCAACCAAATCGTCATAGGCCCTAAAAGCGAAAACACCAGAATGGACAGGATAACCAACGTCAAGAGAAAAGCAGTGCCGCAACGAGGATGCTCCACCGGGTATTTCATTACGTTTTCAACATTAATTTCAACACCATCCTCATACGCATTGATGGTTTTGTGTTCAGCACCGTGATAGGCGAAAACTCGGGCAATATCTTCCGCGCGCCCAATGGCCCAAATGTATCCGATCAGTAGGGCAAGGCGAACGAAACCCTCAATAACATTGTTGGTGAGGTGAGACGCTTGAAACCATTTGGAGAGTAATTCTGCAATGACAGTTGGAAGGATAAAGAATAATCCAACAGCCAGCGCAACCGATACCAGCATCGTCAGAACTAAACTGGTCCCTTCAATTTTCTCTTCCTCTTCTTCGGCTTGAAGGTTGGCAGAAAGCGTTATGTATTTCATCCCAAGTACCAGTGAATCCCACAGGATAATCAATCCTCGGAAAAAAGGTACTTTTGCCAGGCCTGATTTATAGATGCCCTGCAGTTCTTCCTGTTCAGAGACAATTTCTCCCTGGGGGTTGCGGAAAGAGGCTACCAGGTAATTCTTCCCGCGCATCAGTACACCCTCGATCAGTGCCTGACCGCCGTAATGCGGCATTTTGGATTCGGACATTAAATTAGTCTCCACATTCTTGTGCTACACGGTAGAAGTAATCGATGATCACTTCTATGCCTTGTTCAAATAATTCCAGATCAAGTCTTTCATTGGGACTGTGTACCCGATCTCCTGGCAGGCTGAATCCGCTCATTACACTTTCACAACCAAGCAGGTTCTGGAAATGGGTGGAAATCGGTATACTGCCGCCTTCACGTTTGAAGACCGGTTTTTTACCCATCACTTTTTCAAGCGATTGGATAAAGCAGCGAGTGGGTTTGGAATCGATGTGCGTGAGATAAGCCGGATCGCTGGATAATTGTTTAATTTCCCAGGAAACTTCTTTGGGGGCATTTTCCTGCATGTATTGGGTTAACTGCTGCCTGACTTTCTCAGGGGTCTGATTTGGGACCAACCGCATGGATAATTTTGCATGTGCTTTGGAAGGGATGACGGTCTTGGAGCCTTCACCGGTATAACCGCCCCAAATTCCGTTCACATCCAGCGTTGGGCGGGCGCCAATCCGTTCCACATTGGAGAAACCTTCCTCGCCAAAAACAGCTTTTGCGCCCATTTCATCGATGTAATACTGATCCGGATTATCCAGAGCGTTCAATTCATCGCGTTCTTTTTTCTCTAGCGGCAGGACATCATCATAATAACCCGGAAGTTGAATTTTTCCGTGTTCATCCTTCATCCCGGCAATTAATTTGCTTAGCGCATGGATAGGATTGTAGACTATGCCACCAAAAAGGCCGGAATGCAAATCGTGCGCGGGTCCGGTAACCAGGATTTCGAAATAAGCCAGACCGCGCAAGCCGTAAACGATAGTGGGCATATCCTTTGCGACCATGCCGGCGTCCAGATTCAATACAAAATCGCTTTTGAATAGATCTTTATATTCATTCAGGAAGGGCAGTATGCTGGGTGAACCCACTTCTTCATCCCCTTCAAATAAGAACTTGAGGTTAACCGGCATCTTATCAAAAGCTAAAATCGATTGGATGGCAGCCAATGAGACCATGGCCTGCCCCTTCATATCCGAAGAGCCGCGCGCATAAAGTATTCCGTCTTTTATGGTGGGTTCAAAAGGAGGACTCATCCATTCATCCAGTGGATCAGGCGGTTGAACGTCATAATGGCCATAGATCAGGATGGTTGGTTTATCTTCTCCTGCCTGGTGAAGCGAACCGTAAACGATAGGGTTATTATTAGTGTCAATAATCCGTATATCCTGAACGTCCAATCTTTTCAGATAGGCCGCCAGCCATTCTGCGCCTTTACGAACTTCACCTTTATAGGATTTATCGGAGGAAAGTGTTTGGATTTTCAGAAAATCAATTAAAGAATCAATAAATTCTTGAATATGTTCATGTGAATAATCGATGGCTTTTTGTGTGTTGGATTCCATAATGCACTCCTTATAAGTTAAGTATTATATTGTAATGCAATCATTTGTCCTTAATAATTCTCATATGTTAAAATCCTTAAATAAACCAAAAAGGAATTGGCCATGATCATAAAAAATGCAAAAGTCATTACCTTGGGTAATCCAAACCTTTTCATCGAACCCGGTGGAGTGCGGATTGACCAGTCTGGAAAGATTGAATCCGTTTTTAACGGAGATAATGTTCCCGAGCCAATGGGCGGAGAAGAGGTAATCGATGCGCATGGCCAATATCTGATGCCGGCCGGAATATGCGCCCATACGCACTTCTATGGCGCGTTTTCACGCGGTATGTACATTCCGGGTGACGCTCCGGATGCTTTCCCGGCCATCCTGGATAAGTTATGGTGGAAGCTGGATAAATCGCTGGATAAAGATGCGAACTACTATTCCGCGATGGTGTGTCTATTGGACGCCATTCACAATGGCACCACGACCTTGATTGACCATCATGCTTCGCCCAATTCCATTCCCGGCAGCCTGGATATCCTGGCTAAAGCGGTTATGGAAAGCGGGATTCGCGCATCTTTATGCTATGAGGTGACCGACCGGGACGGGAAAATCAAGTCCGACGAAGGCATCGCCGAAAATGTACGTTTTATCAAGGAAGCCCAAAGCGGTAAATTCGGCCAGCAAATCAGTGCGTTATTTGGCCTGCACGCCAGCCTGACTTTGGACGATTCAACGCTGGAAAAAGCCCGCAAGGAATGCCCGGACAGCAGCGGTTTCCACATTCACGCCGCCGAACACGTTGTTGACGAATACGACAGCATTAAACGCAGTGGATTGCGCGTAGTTGAACGCCTAAATCAATTTGGCGTACTCGGACCTAAATCGCTGGTCGCTCACGGCGTGCACATTGACGCGCACGAAATCGAGCTTCTGGCAGGAAGCGGTACATGGTTATCCCACCAGCCGCGATCCAACATGAACAACGCGGTAGGGCTGCCCAATGTGGAATCCATGCTGAATATGGGCGTGAAAGTATGCCTGGGCAACGATGGTTTCTCCAATTCAAGCTGGGAAGAATGGAAAGCGGCATATTTTGCCCACAAGCTGCTCAATTTGGACCCGCGCCGAATGCAGGCTGACAAAATCTATCAAATGGCTATAGTAAATAACCGCGAACTGGTAAAGACACAATTCAATGGCCTTGAAACCGGTGAAATCAAAGCCGGCGCGGCAGCCGACCTGATTTTGGTAGATTACAAACCATTTACCGACATGACTATCGATAATTTCCCCTGGCATATTATTTTCGGATTCCAGGATGGCATGGTAACAACCACGATATCCAATGGAAAAATCCTCATGCGCGATCGCAAGATAACTGTTTTGGATGAAGAAGCTGTTATTAAAGAAGCTAAACAAATCTCCACTGCGGTGTGGAAGAAATATCACGATTTATTCTAAATTCGGAGGGTAATTTGTCTATAGAGACTGAAATCAATACCATCGCCATTATCGGCGGAACGGGTAAAGAAGGTAAGGGGTTGGCGTATCGCTGGGTTAAAGCCGGGTACAAAGTAATCATCGGCTCACGCAACATGGAAAAAGCGCAAATCGCCGTAGCGGAATTAGCAGAAAAACTCACCGACCAAGAGCAAAAACTTTTGAGCGGTGATGAAAACGGGGCGGCCGTGCGCCAATCGCAGCTGGCTGTCTTAACAGTGCCTTATCAATTCCATAAGGACATCTTGTCCTCTTTGAAAAATGACCTGGCCGGAAAATATCTGATTGACGTAACCGTACCCCTGGTACCGCCAAAAGTCTCGACTGTTCAGGTACCGGAAGAGGGCAGTGCCGCATTACAAGCCCAGATGTTATTGGGTGAGGAGACTACGGTAATTTCCGCCTTCCAGAATATTTCCTTTGGCTTGCTGCTATCCGATGAGAAAATCGAATGTGATGTCCTGGTGTGCGGCAAGAACGTGGAAGCACGTGAAATCGGGCAGAAGATGGTAAGGGCAACCGGCTTAACCGCCTGGGATGCCGGCCCGCTGGAAAATTCCATTGTTGCGGAAGGATTTACTTCAGTCCTAATCCGAATTAATAAACAAGCCGGCACTAAAAACGCCGGTATTCAAATTACCAATGTCCCAAGAGATTAACCTATGAGCCTGGTCATTCAACCAATCAAAGCTATCCCCCTGATTCAACCGGGGGATAATCTTTGTCAAATACTGTTTGAAGCATTAGCGAGAGAAAAAATCGATCTGCAAGATAACGATATCCTGGTAATCACGCAGAAAATCATTTCCAAGGCGGAAGGCCGTCTGGTGGACATTACGAAAGTTGAACCTTCCGATAAAGCCAGGGAAATCGCGGCAGAGTGCCAAAAAGATCCACGGCTGGTGGAAGTCATCCTTTCGGAAAGCAAGGAAGTCGTGCGCGTGGCGAAAGGCACTTTGGTCGTGGAACACAATTTAGGTTTTGTGTGTGCCAACGCCGGTGTGGATCATTCCAATATTGACAACACACAGAGTGATGAAGAAATCTGGTATTTGAAATTACCGTTGAATCCGGATGAATCCGCGCGCAAAATCCGCTCTTACTTCAAAGAACGCGCGGGCGTAAATATCGGCGTGATAGTGATTGATTCCCACGGCCGAGCATGGCGCGAAGGTATCGTGGGCATAATGATCGGAACTGCCGGCGTGCCCGCCCTGGTGGATATGCGCGGCCAGTTGGATTTGTTCGGCGAACCGCTGCTTATCACCCAGATTGGCGCGGCGGATGAGCTGGCAGCCGCGTCCTCCCTTGTCATGGGGCAGGCGAACGAACATATCCCGGTGGTGCACGTACGTGGCTTCCCTTATCCCTTGTCGGATGAGACTTCGCTTGGCGATGTATTGCGGGAAAAAGGAAAGGATCTGTTTAGATAAATGAAAATTACAGCATTAGCAGGCGGTGTCGGCGGTTCCAAACTGGCCCAAGGGCTGTCTGAAATCCTCGCACCCGATGATCTGAATATCGTGGTTAACACCGGTGACGATTTTCGATTTTTCGGATTGTATATCAGCCCGGATATCGATACGGTTACTTATACCCTGGCAAATCTGTCCAATCCCGTAACAGGATGGGGAGTTCGCGAAGACACTTTCAACACCTTCGAAACACTCAAGCGCAACGGCAGCCCGGCCTGGTTCATGCTGGGCGACAAAGACCTGGCTACCCACATGGAACGCACCCGGCAGTTGGCCGATGGGAAAACGCTGACTGAGGTTTGCCGCTATTTTAATAAAGCCTGGCAGGTTAAACATCCAATTCTGCCCATGACCAACGATGCAGTCCCCACCATCATTGACACAATTGAGATGGGAAAGCTGCCTTTCCAGGAGTATTTCGCCAAGCACCATTGTGAACCGACCATCAAACAGGTGGTATTTCAGGGAATGGAGAATGCCAAAGCCAGCCCGGAGGTATTGGAAACATTACAGGCCTGCGATGTAGTTGTCATCTGTCCTTCCAATCCGCTGTTAAGCATCGATCCGATTTTATCGCTTCCGCAGGTAAAGGATATTCTACGTAACAAGTATGTGGTCGCGGTTTCGCCAATTATCGGCGGAAAAGCAGTGAAAGGGCCATTGGCAAAAATGTATGCTGAAAAAGGGATTGATCCAACCCCATACACCATCGCCGAACACTACAAAGATTTCCTGAAATGCATATTTATTGATACACAGGATGAAAATGTTGGAAAAGATATACAGCAATCAGGTATAATTTTCCAGTCAACGGACATAATGATGCCTGACCTGGCTAACCGCAAAAGGCTGGCACAAAACATTATTAACTACTTAGAAACGATTTAACAAAGAAAAGCCTATGTCGCTTTGGGCGATTGTACCCATAAAACCTCTCCGCCGGGGTAAATCCCGACTCTCTACTGTTTTGTCTGAATCTGAGAGAGAACAGTTAAATCAGTCCCTCTTAATCAAAACAATTTCCTGCCTGAAGGAAATTAAAGAGATCGATCAGATTTTGGTTGTCAGTTACGATCCCAATGCGCTGACCATCAGCCGTGATTACGGCGCGCGCACGATTCAAGAAAGCCATAATACCAATATCAATAAAGCCCTGCGTAAGGGGAGCATGGCTGCCAACGCGTTTAATGTATCCTCCATTCTAATTATTCCCGCGGATTTGCCCTACATCAACGCGGACGCCATCCGGCAATTGCTGAGCCGGGCAGGGAATCCGCCTGAAATTGTTATCACGCCCGATCGCAGAATGAACGGCACCAATGCGCTGTTTATCAACCCGGTTGGGATTTTGGATTACGATTTCGGCATGTGGTCTTTCCGAAAACATGTAGAACAGGCAGAACGGAAGAAAATCAGGGTTGAAATATATAATAATGATACGCTATCATTTGATTTAGATATTCCTGAAGATTTGGAATTTTTGAAACACAACGACAACGGAAAGTTTGATTATAAATTTATTGAAAAATAATTTTGGAGGAAAAGGATGAAAGAACGATTTGCGCTTTATCTACAAGATGCCCACGACTTACGTGACGGATTGGAATATGTCCAATACGCGGAGAAGAGAGGATTCGAGGCAGTTTGGCAGGCTGAAAGCCGGTTGGTGCGCGATGCGATCGTACCGATGGCAGCTTATGCGGCTGTAACCGAAAAACTAAAAGTCGGTTCCGGCGTCATCAACAACTGGACGCGCAATATCGGCTTGCTGGCCTCCACTTTTCTGACTTTGGATGACCTGGCCCCCGACAGAATTATCTGCGGAATTGGCGCCTGGTGGGATCCGCTGGCTCAGAATGTTGGTATTACCCGCAGCAAACCGCTGCTCGCCATGAAAGAGACCGTCACAGTCATGAAACGCCTGCTTGCTATGGAACGCGTGACCTTCCATGGTGAATTCGTGCATGTGGATGGAATCGAATTGGATGTCGTTCACGGCCGCCGCGAACCGCGACACGTGCCTGTTTTCATCGGCGCCACCGGCGATAAGATGATGGAAATGGCCGGCGAAATTGCCGAAGGCGTTGTGATGAATTACTGTGTACCGCCGGAATACAATCACAAAGCCCTGGATTTGCTGGCGAAAGGCGCCAAAAAATCCGGCCGCACAATAGACGATATCGATCGCCCGCAATTGGTTGTCTGCTCGGTGGATCTCGACCACGATAAAGCCATTGATACTACGCGCGAACTGCTGACCCAATACCTGGCCCAGCAGCCACACATTGCAAAAGCCTCCGGTGTATCCATGGATATCGTCGAGAAGATCCAATCCATCCTGGGATGGCCGGCAACACACGAACAAATCCAGAAAGCGAAGAACCTGGTTCCGGATGACCTGATTGACCGCATTACCGCTTCCGGCACACCCGAAGAAGCACGCAAGAAGGTTAATGAATATGTCAAGAATGGCTGTACTTGCCCGATACTTTACCCGGTAGGCGGCGACGTTCACTTATTAATTGACACATTTGCTCAGGATTAAATCAGGAAAAACGCATAGAATTTGTTTTGAAATGAGACTACCAACTTATGTAATTGGCCATATGAATCCGGATATGGATTCAATATCTGCCGCAATCGGCTATACCTGGCTGCTGCGCGAACGGGATGGTGCGGATGTCATTGCCGCACGCAACGGTGTTATCAATAAACAAACTGCATGGGTGCTGGACTTCCTGGGTTTGGAAGTCCCGTTCCTTCTCTCCGACGCGTCTCCGCGCTTTGAGGTAGTCGCCCATCGATTCGACACTGCCACGCCTGATCAACCGTTGAGCGAGGCTTGGGCAATCGCCAGTCGAACTGGCGGCATAGCACCTATCGTAGACAGTGACGAAATACCTTTCGGCATGCTAACCGGCAACAGTCTGTTTGACTTGATCAATCAAATGACCGGTCCAAATCCACAAAAGATCAACGCAACAGTTTTCGATATGCTGGATTTGCCCTGTGAGCAGGCAGCCGATCGGACGATTGAAAAATTTAATAAAAATACACGCATTCGCGATTTACTAAAAAAAGCGCTGCGTGAAGAAAGCAACGAATTTTGGGTAGTGGATGATCAAGGGAAGTATTTCGGCGTTGTACGCCAGCGCGATTTACTCAATCCGCCGCGTATTAAACTGATTCTGGTAGATCACAATGAAGCGCAGCAATCCATTGCTTCGCTGGAAGAAGCCGAATTAATCGAAATTCTCGATCACCACCGCCTGGGCAATCCGCCCACCAACAGCCCCATTCGCTTCACAGTAGAACCGGTGGGGAGTACATCCACGTTGGTAACCGAACGGATGCTTGAGGCTGCTTTGGCGCCACCGCCGGAAATCGCCGGCCTGTTAATGGCCGGAATCATTTCGGACACCCTCAATTTAATGTCCCCAACAACAACTAATCGCGATCGCGATGCGCTGAACCGGTTGGCACGCTGGGCTTTTTCAACCCATTCCAAATTCAAGCACGAGACAACCGAATCATTCGCGGAAAAAGTACTTTCGGCTGGAACAGGATTGGGCACACGCCCGGCTAAAGAAATTGTCACCGGCGACATCAAGGTATATGAAACCAGCAACTATAATTTCTCGATCTCGCAGGTTGAGGTCACCGATTCATATGAATTGAATGAGCATCTGGATGATTTATCGGATGCTTTGAAAGAATTGCGCGAGAGCAAAGGATTGGATTTCTCAGTCATCATGGTTACCGATGTTGTCCGAGGATCCAGCCGGTTGCTCATCGATAATCAACCGGCAATTCTAGATGATTTACCCTATCGCCGCAGCCCGGATGGAACATTTCTCGCTGAGGATATGGTTTCCCGGAAGAAGCAATTGGTTCCGGCAATTCTCAGTTTACTGGAAGGCTAATTAATTTTCGGAGGTTCAACGCATGTGGGAAAGTTACTACACTGCCAGCAATATTGAAGATGTACTGGAGATCCTGGATAGGGAAGGTCCATCCGCGCGTATCATCGCCGGTGGAACTGACTTGGTCCTGGAGCTAAAAAATGGTGCTCATCCTCATGTTAAATCGCTGGTGGATATCAACCGTATCGAGGGGCTGGATTTTATTCAGGAAAAAGATGACCAGATTTACCTCGGTCCGACTGTCACACATAACCAATGCCTGGTGTCTGAACCGTTATTGAAATATGCGCTGCCGTTGGTAAAAGCGGCACAATCCATAGGCGCACCGCAAATTCGCAATGTCGGTACTGTATTGGGCAACCTAATCACAGCTTCTCCGGCTAACGATACCATTTCGCCATTGATTGCTTTGGATGCGTCAGTCACACTGCGTTCAAGAGAAAATGAGCGGGTGGTGAAACTCTCCGACTTCTATAAAGGCGTGAGAAAGATTGACCTTTCCCATAATGAAATGGTGGTGGATGTGCATTTCAAAAAAATGCAGCCCAACCAAAAGGGAAGTTTTATCAAGTACATTCTGCGGCAGGCACACGCTATTTCCGTCGCGAACGCCACAGCTATCCTGACATTTAATCACGAAGGCGTCATCAGCGAAGCCGTCATCACGCTCGGCGCTGTAGCTCCCACTATTGTTCGGGCCGAAACAGCCGAGAAATACCTGGTTGGCAAAAAACTGAATTCCGAAGTGATTGCTGAGGCATCCAAATTGGCTGAAAAAGATGGCCGTCCAATCAGCGATGTACGCGCTTCACAGGAATACCGCCAGTATCTTATCCCTGTCCTGGTAGAGAAAGCATTGAACGAGATAAATAACGGCGATTGGGCAAAATACGACAGCGATCCGGTTCTGTTGTGGGGTAAACAGACATCATTTTTTAAACCCACGCTGCGGACACTGAAACATGACGAAGCTGAAGCTATCAAGACTTTGATTAATGGCCAGGAATATACAGTCACAAAAGGGCAGAACAACACGCTTTCCAAATTAGTCAGGGAAGAAGCCGGATTGACTGGTACAAAGATTGGCTGTGGAGAAGGGGAGTGCGGGGCTTGCACACTCTACATGAACGGTCTGCCGGTACTGAGCTGCCTGATACCCGCACCGCGCGCTCACCAATGCGAAATCACCACCATTGAGGGAATTTCGGATGGAGAAAACCTGCACCCGGTGCAGCAAGCACTTATCGACGAAGGCGCTGTTCAATGCGGGTATTGCACGCCCGGATTCGTCATGTCAGCCGTGAAATTGTTGGAAGAAAAGCCGCTTCCTGATGAAAATGATATCAAACAGGGGCTGGCAGGGAATATCTGCCGCTGCACAGGCTATTACAGCATCATTGCAGCTGTTGAAAAAGCCGCTCAAGAAATTTCAGGTAAATAGTTACAGGGAGCAGCCATGACAGATAGATTAGTTGGAAAATCGATAACCAGAATCGACGTAAAAGATAAAGTCACCGGACACGCAATGTATCCGGGAGATTTCAGCCGTCCCAACCAGACATATATGAAAGTGGTTTTTGCAGAAAGACCACACGCCATTGTGAAATCCATCGATAGCTCCAAAGCGGAAGCCATGGATGGCGTCCTGATGGTGCTTACGGCCAAAGATGTACCGCATAATCTCTACGGCTTGATGAAAGCCGATCAGCCGGTATTATGCGGACCGGGTGGGGACGCACCCAATACCGACCGCGTGCGGTTCGTAGGCGATCAAATTGCCCTGGTCATAGCCGAGAATGAAGAAATCGCCACACGCGCTGCAGGGCTGATTAAAGTTGAATTTGAGGATCTGCCCGTTGTCCCAACCATCGAGAAAGCTATGGAAAAAGATGCCATTCAGCTTTTCTCCGATTGTCCAGGTAATGAAATGTGCCACTTCAAGATCCGGTATGGTGACATTGATAAGGGTTTTGAAGCAGCAGATGTCATTATAGAGAGCGATTATTACACTCCCGCGCAGGAACACGTTTTTCTGCAGCCTGAAGCGGGTTTAGCTTATGTTGACGAAGAAGAACGCGTCACGGTAATTGTAGCCGGGCAGTGGACACACGAAGACCAGGAACAGATCGCGCATTCGCTCAATCTGCCCCTCGACAAAGTTCGCGTAATTTATCCCGCTATTGGCGGCGCTTTTGGCGGACGTGAAGATATGTCCGTGCAGATTATTCTGGCATTGGCCGCGTTAAAGCTACATGAAGCCGGAATCGACCGGCCGGTTAAAACGGTCTGGTCGCGTCGGGAATCGTTGATCGGTCACCACAAACGCCACCCATATAAAATCCATACCAAATCGGGCGCTACCAGGGATGGTAAATTGACTGCCTTGGAAGCTGAAATCATCGCCGACAGCGGAGCTTACATGTACACCTCCAATAAAGTGTTGGCGAACGCTACATTGATGATTTCCGGGCCGTATTTTATTCCCAATGTGAAGGTGGACACAAAAGCGGTTGCCACCAACACGGTCCCCAACGGCGCATTTCGAGGTTTCGGCGGCCCGCAGGCATGTTTCGCCGCGGAAATGCAAATGAGTAAATTAGCGGAAGCACTGGGCATGGATCCGGTCGAATTCCGTTTGTTGAACACAATCCGGGAAGGGCAGGAATTACCTGTACGCACCGCGCCGCCCAAAGGCATCAGTATTGATCACGTTATTCAAACCTGCGCTGAAGCGGCCGGTTGGCATAAAGAAAACGGAAAATGGGTGCGTCCGGAGCATTTGGAAGGTGAGGGCGAGGTTGTTCACGGCATTGGGATTTCCGCCGGGTATAAAAATGTCGGTTTCTCCTACGGCGCACCTGAAAATTGCTGGGCCGGCATAGAAATATTCGGCGCGGATGAAATTGAACAAGTCATCGTTAAGCACGCCGGCGCGGATGTAGGGCAGGGCGCGCATTCTTTGTTCGTCCAAATCGCCGCGGATGTGATCGGTGTGCCGCTTGAAAAGGTAAAAATCATTGCGTCGGATACCGCCCAAACCGGCAACTCCGGCAGCGCCAGCGCGTCACGCATGACCTTCATGGCCGGCAATGCCATCATCGGCGCTGCGGAAGCAGCCCTGGCAAAATGGAAGAGCGAAGAACGGCCAGCGGAAGCTACTTACGTTTACCGCCCGCCCGCGACCACGCCCATGGATCCTGAGACCGGTGAATGCACGCCTAATTTCTCCTACGGGTACGCCGCGGATGCCATCGAGGTCAGTGTCAACATCAAGACGGGCAAAGTGCTAATCAATAAAGTAATCTGTTCGGATGACGTCGGCCGGGCTATCAATCCACAGCAGGTAAAAGGCCAAATTGAAGGCGCCGTGGTGCAAGCCGCCGGTTATTCTCTGTTGGAAGATTTCCTCCACGATAAAGACGGAAAAGTGATAACGGACAGCCTGGCGAAATATCTCGTTCCTACCATCCTGGACATTCCGGACAAGACGGAAACCATCATCATCGAGGATAATGACCCGATTGGCCCAATGGGGGCCAGGGGAGTCGGTGAAATGCCGTATATGCCCTTCGCGCCGGCAGTGCTGGCGGCGGTCCACGATGCCATCGGGGTTTGGTATAACCGTTTCCCATTGACCGAAGAAAGAATTTTGGAAGGATTGGGTGTCCTTAAAAAAGGAATTTAAAATTGCCGGTCTAATTATGGCCGCGGGAGGATCCAGCAGACTGGATTCTCCCAAACAACTTTTAAAATGGGGAGATCAGCTTCTGATCAATCATGTCCTCGATGTGATTATGAAGGCTGGAATCGACCCCATTTACCTCGTGCTGGGCAGCCACGCTGAAGAAATTCGTAAAGTGCTTCCCTCATCCGGAATTAATATTCTGACCAATCCAGACTGGCGGGAAGGCATGAGCACTTCCATCAAATGCGGCTTAAACGCGTTAGGTGAGGATGTTGAAGGAACATTCATCTTCCTGTCCGACCAGCCCTTTGTTTTCCCCGAACTTATCCGTGCAATCACCGTAAAATTTACAGATACCGGCGCACAAATTTCCGCGCCGCGTGTAAACGGCCGGCAGTGCAACCCGGTACTTTTCAGGCGATCGTTTTTTCCGGATTTAATGACCATCAGCGGCGACCGCGGCGCAAAAAACCTGATTTCACAACATGAAGTTGCCTGGGTAGATTGGCCGGACGAAAGGTTGCTGCTGGATATCGATTCTGCCGAGGATTACCGCAGAGCCTTTTCCAAAGATGGGGAATAGACGAATTTATTCTTCAAAATCAGGCTTATCCTGCCCGCTGGCTTCCGCATATTGGCGCATGTACTTTTCAGCTTCCTCGGCCTGCGCAACCGGCACATATAGTTCAACTTCCGCCAGGGGACCGCTGGTCAGGCCGTAGGATAATCCAACGCTTTCCTCGAAGCTGTACACTGTTATTTCGAAGGATTCCAGATAATTTTTGATGAGCTGGGCATCCATGTAGCCATTGGCTTTCCAAATCAGTTTCAGCGATTTATCTCTCATTATTCTTCTCACATTTCTCAATCAGCCGTTTCAGACGGTGGTTTATATCTTCTAGATTCATTTGCTGTTCTACAGCAATACGTTCAGCTTGTTGCGCCCATTGTAACGCTGTTTCGCAGGTTCTTTTCCGATGTTCGTAATATTTTGCCAATTCAACACAAGCCAGGTAGTCATTATTTTCAGCAGCGGAGCACCAGTATTCAACCGCGTCCTCCCAACGGCCTTGATGCTTCAATGAATTTGCGAAATTACGGGCGGCCTCATTTTGAATATCCCGGGGCAGCCCTTTTTCCAAACCATCTTTGAAAAACGCCTCGGAAAGATCCCAAATTCCCAATTTGCTGAGCGACAAAGCCACGGAAACCGTGTCGCGGCTGTCGCGTTCATTTTCAGACAATTGATTGAGCAGCAGTTGGTTGATGTGAATGAAAAGGGCCGCCAGGGAAACCACATCGATCTCATTGTGGTAGAAAACACCATCCAAGGGAGTGGCATCCGCGCTTTCCAGATAATCGAAATAGATTTGCGGTACCAGCCATCCGGGAATTTCAGCAGATCCGCGCTGGTAATCCAGGATCTCGCGCTCAATGTCGCCCAGTTTGCGTGATTCCAGGCGCAGTTTCCAGATACGGCGGGCGATATGCAGCAGATCGATGTGCTGGTAAGTGCCAAATTGCACCGGCAAGCGGTTCATGATAAAACGGCTTTTTAGCATGGGAATATCGAAGGATTTACCGTTATAACTGACAAAAGTGTTGAAATTCGCCAATATGGAATCCAGATAAGCCAGGAACTCCAGCTCGTCCTTGGGAGAATCCATAAAGAGTTGTATGACTTTTAGACTATCCTGAGTGAAGTACGCCAATCCAACCATGAAAACCAAAGATCCTGTACCGCTGCTCAGGCTGGAAGTCTCCGTATCAATGAATAACAGGCTGCCAATATGGTTATCCGGTTGAATTTCCACAAACCTGGAAAGCGTATTGAACTCCTCCGGTGGATTCAGTACTATTCTTCCATGAGCAGCGCCTAAAGGGATATCCTTCTCAACGATAAAAACACCTTTGCTAGCATCGTGAAACCAACGCCCGTGGATGATTTGGTCCAGCGTCGGTGGTTTTTCCTCCGGCGCCTGGATATCAGCCGCTTTCTCTACTTTCAGGCCCAAGGCCTTCAATTGATCCAGTAAATCACTCATCGGTGTAGTTTTACTTCCTAAGAAGATGATTCGTAATCTGCAAAGCTGCTTCCTTGCCGCCCAGGCCATTCTCGCCGGATGGGCCCACACAAGCCGGGCACCCATCGCGGCATTCGCAGGCCAGAATAACCTCACGACAGTCTTCAATTACTGTTTCGGATACATTATACAGTTCCGCCGATAAGCCGATGCCGCCGGGAAACTGGTCATAAACAACGACCATCGGCTGTTTTTGGTTGTATTTTGAGACCGGATCGGCAAAATACCCCAGATCATGCTGATCACACATCAAATGCAGCGGGGCAATTTGCGCGAATAAATAGGCAAATCCACCCAACCCGCTGCGAATTTTCACGTTTTGTTCCGCGAAACGATGGCAGGTAGGGCATAAAGTAACCAAATTCTCTGTCTGGTTGGCTTCTTCCGCGGAGTAAAAAGAACGAAATGGAATTTTGTGATGCACGTGCAGCCAATTAGCCTCACCGGATTGACCGCAAACCTGGCAGCGAAACTGGTCGCGGGCCATAACCTGCTTGCGAATGGCCGGCCAGAATGAGCCGTATTGGTTCGGATCACTATTCCAGACGGCTTCCGCGCGCAGGGCGTCCACCATTTCCGCGTTGAATTTAAGCGACAGGCCTACCGTACGCAGTTGGTTGGAGGGCATTTCCAATTCGTGATGGCTGAGAATTTCGCGCGTCTGCCAGTCAATTTTCTTATAACCGGTAACCTGCTCGATGACATTTAAATCAGCCAATTCTTTCAAATACGCCGATTTCTCGCTGTGATTGAGCGTTTCCAGCATCTCTACTTCCGAATTAACCTTGGCTTCGGTGAAATACGGACCGCTGAAAGTCTCCAGATCGGCCTGATTGGTTTCGTAATCCAGCCGTTTCACTTTATAACTCTCGCCATTATGCAGGTAAATCGCTTCAGGGTGCACCATTTTAGGCGCGCTTTGATAATCCATCTCGCCAATACGGGCAGCCTGACCACCTTCATCCAGCAAACGCAGCGCGAAGGATTGTCCGCTGATGTTGCGCAGGGAGATTTCGTTAGATGGGTATTGATCCGACATCCAATAGAACTGGTTATTCTTCTCGGTTGCCTGTGCAAGGTCATGCAAAACCGTCAGGAAAGGTTGGATTTGCTCCCAGGTTAGTTTTCCAAAACCTTCTCCATCGGCAAAAGGCAATTCGAACAGGGCACAGCGTAAATGATTCAATAGCAGCAGGGGGTTATTGGCATCCAGCAGGGCTTTTTCTGGGCTTTTTCCCCGCACATAATCCGGATGGCGGATAATGTACTGGTCTACCGGCGATGATGAAGCTACTAACACAGACAGGGAAGGGCGCTGGCGGCGCCCGGCGCGCCCGGATTGCTGCAGAAAGCTGGCAACCGTGCCGGGATAGCCCATCAACAATACCGCGTCCACACCGCCCATATCAATGCCTAATTCCATAGCGTTGGTGGAAATTACAGCGCTGATTTGCCCATCACGCAGCCCGCTCTCAATCGCACGGCGTTCGCGCGGCAGGTAACCGCTGCGGTAACCCTGCATGTTGGGCCTTTCAATGGGTAAATAACGCTCATTTAGCCTGCGCAAGGTTAATTCAACGGCTTTGCGTGAACGGGCGAACACCAGTGATTGGATATTGGCGTCTAAAGCGCTCTTTTCTACTTCTACACTCTGATCAATCAAACCGCGGCGCAGGCCCAATTCCTCATTGACAATGGGCGGGTTGAGGAAGAAATAATAACGTTCCGGCTGGTAGGAACCGTCTTCCGTGATGGTGAGGAATGGCTGCTCAACCAAGGCTTCGGCCAGTGCCAGCGGGTTTTGTAAGGTGGCCGAGGACAGGATAAATGTGGGTTTAGCGCCATAGAAGTCCAATACGCGCTTCAAGCGCCGCAATACGTTGGCTACGTGTGATCCGAAAACGCCCCGGTAGGTATGCACTTCATCCAGAACGATAAAACGTAAATTGGTTAAGAATTCAGCCCAAACGGTATGATGCGGAAGTATGCCGATATGCAGCATATCCGGATTGCTCAGGATGATATTCGCATTATTGCGTATAGTTTTACGTTTTGCAGTGGGTGTATCCCCATCGTAGATGCCTGCTTTGATAAGCGGTGTTCCTATCCTGCAGTCATTTTCCGATATAAACGCGTTGATTCCTTCCAATTTCTTATATTGATCTTCCGTGAGGGCTTTGGTAGGGAAGAGGTAGAGCGCCCGAGTTTCCGGGAGGTTCAGCAGCGTATGCAGGACCGGCAAGTTATAGCACCAGGTCTTGCCGCTGGATGTCCCGGTAGATACGATGACGTTTTTACCCTGACTGACCACATCAAAGCTATTTGCCTGGTGGCTATATAGGCCGTTAAAACCATCATTTTTCAGATATGCTGCCAAACGAGGATCCAATTCTGTTGGGATATCCACCAGGTTGGCTTGTTGTTCAGGTTTATGCCAACTGGTGGTAATTAAATCCGAAAATTCACCTCGTTCCAGGGCGTAAATAAACCGTTCAAAGGTTAGCAGATTATCGGTCATATTTTCTATTATTAAATGATAACCGAAAATCATTGGAAATCGGACATTAAATTTATATAATTAGACGTATTGCACTCGATTCACCATCTAAAAATTCTTGGCAGGAGGAATGCATGAAAGGCAGCAAGTACCGCAACTTCGTAGTCTTGATCTTCTTTATTTTTATGCTCTTGCATCAAACAGATAAGCTATTAATTAATCCGATGGCCGCCCAAATTTACGCGGAATGGGGATTAACGGACACGCAATGGGGAGCTATTTCCACCGCAGCATTGGTCATTGGGGCTGTTTTCTATCCTTTGTGGGGGTATTTATATGACCGCTTTTCCCGCGGAAAATTGCTCTCATTTGCATCATTTATTTGGGGAGCCACAACCTGGTTAAGCGCTATTGCGCCTACATACAATACATTCCTGATAACACGCGCCTCGACCGGTGTGGATGATTCGAGCTATCCCGGCTTATATAGCCTGGTTGCTGATTATTTCTCACCCGAGAAACGCGGAAAAATCTACGGTCTTTTGCAATTGACACAGCCGCTTGGGTATATGGCCGGATTGATTTTGGCCACTACTTTGGCCGTCACAGCCGGCTGGCGGGATGTCTTTTTCATCACAGGTGGACTGGGCATCCTTCTATCCATCGTGATTTTCTTCACTGTCAAAGATATCCCTCGGGGTACCAGCGAACCTGAATTTGAGAATATTGAAGAAGTTGGCAACTTTCGTTTTGAATGGTCAAAAGTTAAAGACGTTTTCAAGAAAAAAAGCCTGATTTATATGTATTTACAGGGTTTTTTCGGTGTATTTCCCTGGAATACAATCACCGCTTTTGTTTTTATTTATCTGTCTGATGAACGAGGCTACCTGGAATCCGAAGTATTGATGACCATGGCGCCCGCAATATTAATTTTGGCGCTGGGTTATCCGGTTGGCGGTATGTTGGGTGACCATTTCTTCAAAAAGTCCAAGAAAGGACGCGTTTTAGTAGCCATGACGGGGGTATTAATGGGCGCCATATTGCTTTTTATCACCCTGAACTCACCGGTGGATAATAAATTGGCCTTTGGTATCCTGCTGGCTTTTACCGCTTTCTTTATTCCATTTGCGTCCCCCAATGTTACTTCGACGGTGAACGATATTGCGCTGCCAGAAATACGCAGTACCGCCCTGGCTATCCAATATTTCATTGAATCCAGCGGAGCAGCCCTTTCTCCGCTGATTACCGGTATTTTGGCAGACACGCTGCGAAAATCCAACGATCCCAGCCCGCGCGGAACAGCTATGCTGCTGATTTGTATCAGCACATGGATTCTATGCGGATTATTCTTCTTCCTGACATCCCGCATCATTACAAAAGATATTAACGATCTGCATGACAAATTGGGGGAGAGGGCCAAATTGGCCAAAAGCCGCAGTTAAATTGGCTTTCTGACAAATAAAAAGCGGGAGATTAATAAATCTCCCGCTTTTTCTTATCCTTTTTCTCTCATTGAGATAAAGCGTTGAAATAATAAGACAATACGATTTCCGCCGATTTACCGTATATCGAACCGGAATTGTCCAGCACTTTTACGCTGGGATTATAGCCCTGTGATACCAAGCCGTATATCCAGCTGCGGGTCAAGCTTTCTTCGAAGATCGCCTGGTATATCATGGCTTGTTCTTCCTGGTCTACGTATTTGAGCAGTGTATCGTTCGTTTGCAGGTATTCCTGACAGGAATTACTGTAATTCAAGCAATTGGAGGCACTACCATCCAGCGAAGGATAATCCAGAGCGATTATGACAGGCTTTTGGAATGTTGCGTATAGATTATATACTCCGCTATCTAAAACACTGGAAGTGCGTATTTTTAATTCATCTAAAGTAGGTGAATTGGATGCACTCAAAGCAGTATTTAGTTCGATATATAAGGCATCTACTTTGGAGAGGTAATTCGGGACGTCTTCCGTATTCGTTGAATAGGGGAGCGCGAAGAAAAGTTGTCCGCTGAAATGACTCCGAATATCGTCGATTAATGCGCTCCATTTGTCTGCCATGTCATAAGGAGTGTTGGCAGAATTCCCATTGGGTAGTTTTCCGTTGGGGAACGCCGGCGCGACTTCGCTGCCGCCGATAATTATCGTCTGAATTCCGTGAATCTCCGCGTAATCGGCATAATGCAGGATGAAACGCTCGTAACGAGTAAACCAATCCTGCCACCAATTGAACGATTTCTCAGCGTCATACCAATATGTTGAAGTGCTGGTTTCAAATCTGGGCTGCGGGTACATTCCCAGCGTTAATCCGGCTTCACCAGAGAATGTTTTAATTGCATCATAATCGCTATAAAGCAGGTCACTGCCGGTTTGCAGGGTAATTCCGGAGGTTGAATACTCTCTGAAGGTCCAGGTAGGTGATAAAACCAGCAGATTGGCACCTGAAACAGCCGCGTTAACCAGACCCCATTTATAGGTGGCCATATCCTTTTTGTCGAAATTCGGATTGATTTCGATGCCCTTGATGAAAATATTATTGGTCGGGATTGCGATTGGCTGTAATGGATAATTTGCTTGCGCCAAACCCGCCCAGGTCTCAAGGGCATAATTGATGGTGTACATATTTGGATCGTCCAAATTCAACACAAAACCGGTACCATTTTTACCGCTGGTTTGCGCATCATCCGCTAAACCGCACTGGAAATTGCGGCAGAAGCGGAATTGTGCATTATTCAGATATTCCTGCGGGCTGTAAAGCGTAAAGGACCACTGATAATCACTTTCCTTAACCATAGGTATCGGTTCCATCCATACAAATGGATTGATTTGGATGGAAACAACGTCATTTTCAGGTGTGTATTCTGGAATCGTCAGGTAAATTTTTACGGGTTCTTTTCCGGAAGAAAACCAGCTTTCGACCGTATTATAGATTTTTGAATTTTTTCCGGGGACAATCAGCTGGCGCACACGGTAACTGCCGTTGGATGCGTGCTCCGCGTTGATAAAGCCATCACCCAAAGAAAATTTGTACCGCAGGTCAAAGTTCTCAGGTACATCCAGGGTAACGCTATAGTCGCCGTTGTCCAGACGCTTCAATAGCGGCGCTTGTGAAGCTAACACGCTGATTCCGCCGTCTTTCTCGCTGTAAGTGTTCCCCTGAGAGTACAGGTTGCTGATAAAACGCATATCGCCCTGGGTCACTTCATTTGCAGGCGGAGTGACGATAAAGGTGACTTGAACCATATCCGCTGCTTTCAATCCAAATGAGGCAGGCGTTACTGAATTCTCCGCGATTACCGCGCCTTGCTGAAACGCCTTATAATTTCCATCCGGTTCCAGCGCAACCAGGTTATATTCACCCAGGGGGACATTCTTGAGCTCGTAATATCCATCGGAAGAAGTAAACGTACGCAGGCCATTGATACTTACCATGATTTCCGGGAGGGGCGCCTCAGTGTCTTCATCATAGACGAAACCGCTGATTTCGCCCGTTTTTCCCTCATATTTCTTGGAATTCCATTTTGCGATGAAATCTTTTAAAATCGCCGGCTTTTTGATCACATTCAAGCGGTAATGGACTACATTCCCGTTGGTATCATGCTCAATAATATTTGCATCCGTACCCTGGCGTACATAGCGGTATTTAACAAGCGACCCAATTACCATCGGTATACGGACGAAATAGGAATAATCATCCTTTGCTTCCATCTCATACCGGCTTGGATTGAGCGCAACACCTGTGACTTCATCGAGCATCTCAAGATAAAGGATCTCGTTCTCATTGAGAGGTTCAGCTAAAGTGACTTCAAATACTGTTTCTGCGAGGGTCGTTTTTTGGACCGTTTCACCTTCAAAATTGAAAGAACTGCAGCCAGATGATAATAAGCCGATAAGCAGACCGATCAATATCAGACTTGAGGTAAAACGGATTTTCTTCATATTACGGTTCCTGATGATTTAAATTGTCAATATCAGAGCGATAATCTTCGTATTTTGTGACCAGGCTCCCTAATACGCCGTTGATAAAACGCGGGGTACTATCCGAACCGAATACTTTGGCTAATTCCACAGCCTCATTAATCGCCACTTTTACCGGTGTGCATTTTGCCACCGCGAATTCCCACAAGGCGATACGAATGATATTACGGTCAATTGAAGCGACCTGATCCAGCGGCCATTCCGGGGCATGGCTGGCAATAATATGATCCAACTGATCGACAATAGGAAAGACTCCCTGTACGATTTCCCTGGAAAATCCGCGCATCTTTTCGTCCAGATCGTCGTCTTCTTCAAAACGGCTCTGGAGAATCAATCCCACGGGGTGGTGGGTCAGATCATATTCGTAAAGAGCTTGTAAAGCAGTGGCTCGCGCTTTTGTGCGAGATTTCATGTTATCAGGCAGTCTCTTCTTTTGAATAATCGATGTCTTCTATATGGACATTGATCTTTCCCACGTCCATACCAACCATTTCGGTGATGGCCCGGCTTACTTTCTTTTGTACGGTCTGGCCTGTTTTGAACAGATCGACATGGTTTTTGAGAACCAGATATAGATCGGCATAAACAGTGTTATTTTCTACTTCAATGCGCACACCCTGGGCATAATTCTTTTTTACCAGGTTGTCCACACTGTGAATTCCTGGGGCCATTTTACTGACACCTGGAACGCTCAATGCTGTCAATTTCGCAATTTTTATTAAAACACCCGGGTCAATGGTGGTTTTTCCTTTAGTATCTGCGTATTCGTCCATTTTTTTCTCCATCGTTATTTTTCCTGGATGATTAAAATTATAACCCTTTCAACCTTTAAAGGATATCGAGGCTTTTTAAGAATTGAACTGAAGTATGGGTTATCAGTTGAAGTTCGCTACCCAACAACATAACATGCCCTGAATCCGAAAGACATTGCAGCGATTTGTATTCAGAATGAATGCTTTTTAATATCATTGAACCGCTCTGTTTGTCGATTGTCTTATCCTTTAATCCCTGCAAGATTAATGCCGGTTGGTGTATAGCTTCCAATTGATGGATAACCAGTTTCTGAAGTTTACGAAATTCGTTGGCTGCTTTCATAGGATACACTGTGTATCCCTGCCAGGTTTTATCCTCCGGGTCATTATTTGCTTTTTCAATTATTGGCACAAAAGTTTTTATAACCGGAGATAATTTCAAACTTTCCACCCGGATTGCGGGCGAATATAACAAAAGTGCGCTGATTTCAGGATGATGTTCGGCAAGGTACAGACTGAGCACAGCACCCATGGATTCACCCCCGACCACTACACGAGTGCATGTTTTCTTCAGTTCCGCATAAGCACCTTCCACACAGGTTAACCAATCCTTATATTTACGCGTATTCAAATCCTGCGGCGTTGTACCATGCCCGGGGAGCAGGGGAGCAGAAATGGTAAACCCCAGCCGCCTGAACTCATTCGCAAGTAATCTGACTTCTGTAGTTGTCGCGGTAAAACCATGCAGCAATAGAATACCGGAAGAATTTCCCGGCCAGTAGAACGTTTTTCCGTCCAATTCAGGATTTTGGAAAACTGGCATTTTCTTTTTCATAAAGCTCCCTCCATGTCCGGTATGCTGTGGGTCGCAAACGGTAAAACAGCTACGCGGCAGTCTTTTTTTAAATACGCAGTCGCTAATTCTAAAGCTTTTTTAAAATCAGCAGCAGGGGAGAGGAAGTAGTTATGAACTTCTTCTGCGGGTATCTCTGAGAGTAGAATTATATAATGATCTCGCACTTGCAAGGCTAATTGATAGGCCTTATGCGGTCCAATCTCGAACTTTTGGCTGGGAAAATCTTCCAAAACTGCCTGCCAGGAAGGTTTGTTACGCACGTAACTCACGAACTTTTCATTACCTGCGCCATTGCGGCAGCCTGCAACCAAAATGATGACACCGCCTTTTTTTGAAAACAAGCAAGCGTTTGTGATGGCCTTTTGTGCTTGATACAGGTTGATATCTTTCGGATATCCGCCGGCGGAAGCAACTACCAAATCGTACTGGCAATCCGCTTCTTTTTTCTCGATTCTACTGCCGGCTAAGGCTAATGAAATCCCTTTCTCCATTACACTGTGTGGATCGCCCCAAAGCGCGTACAGAATTTCTTTACGGTCATTCATGACAATATTGAGTGCAAAATCCACCCCTATCATGCGGCCGATATCTTCTACGTCTTTGCGCATAGGATTATCGTAAAAATGGCCTAATTTGGCTTTATGGTCGGGCAGCATGGCATGGTTCGCCTCAATTGTTTTCCTTCCTCCCAAACCGATAGAAGCGGTTTTATATCCACCTGAAAAACCCATAAAGTGGTGCGGTTCGATATTTCCAACTAATATTTTGACATCCGCTTGATAAAATTTGCGATTTACGTATACGGGTGTATGGAGAGGGGTTTCTCCCAGGTAGACCAATTCCTGTTCGTCATCACATTCATGGCAGCTATAGCGATAGTCTGTTGACAGAGTTCCGGGCAAAACCTGTTGAATTTCCGCGGAAGTAAGCTTTCGATGGGTGCCTGTAGCAATTATGAAGTAAATATTCTCCTTCTCGGCTCCATTTTCATTCAAATAACGTAACAATCCGGGTAATAAAACCTCATGTGGAAGCGGCCTGGTTTGGTCGTTGATCGCAATTACAATGGATTTACCCTTAAAACTTGTTGGTTTTTCCTCGGAGTTGCTTCCAAAAAACGGAGTAGAAAAGGAATTATTTATAATTTCATGTGCATTCTGAAGGGGATTTTGCTCTAATGGTACTAGAATATCTACGTTTTTATACGGAATATCAGCAATAATTTTGGTCTCGTCATATAGAAGTTCAATGGTCGTCATACAATACGGATCTCGAATATTTTCATTGGTATATATTAATCTTACCTGAAAATCCACCCCTTTTATAAATCAGTAGGGGAGTACGTTATTCCATTTCAAGAAGTCATTGATAATTGGATATACGTTTTTACTCATTCGCGAAATGCAGATACTATTTGCAGAATCTATTTCACTACTCAATTTGGTGGGGGAGATAAAAAATCAGGGCAAAATCATGATATACTATTATAGCTTTCGATAAGTACTATTATAACAAGCATAGAGACAATCTAAAATATAACCATGAAAACAATTCTGGAAGCCATTAGTGCATATTTAGAGACGGTCAAATTGGCACGCAGTGAGAAAACATGGATGGCATACACCACTGCCATGAAAAACTTTGTCATTACGTTGACCGATCACAATATTAATGTGGAGCGTGACCCTGTAAATGAACTCAGCGAAGAAGTGATTAGCTGGTTCGCTTACGACCTGAAAGGTTATGCCGCTACATCAGAACAGTTATATATTACTGCGCTAAAAGGCTTTTTGGAATTCCTGGTTGCGGAGGAAATGGCAGACGTCAATCTCTCCAAAGTCAAACTTTTGATTCGCCAGCGCACCCGTAAACCGGGAAAAAGACTGCCACAATTCCCTGCCGATAACATTCAAAAGATTCTGGACCACCTCGAGAACACCCCGATTGAATTGGGTGAAGACGAAAAAGAATATCTACGCGCATTAAGAGATAAAGCTTTTCTCATCACTCTGGCTGACACCGGTTTGCGCGTACACGAAGCCTGCGGATTACGACGCGGCGATATTGATTGGAATGAGGGTAAAGCGCTGGTAATCGGCAAAGGTGATCGACAGGCAGTCGTACGCTTTTCACGCCGTTCACAGAAGGCATTGCGCGATTATTTACAGGCCCGTGCGCAATTTGATGGAAAGTCGGGCAAACCCCTCGGCAGCCTGCCCCTGTTTGCCCGCCACGATAAAGGCGCCGGTGCTAAAGTCAAATCGATTACTCCCACAACCGGACGGAATATTGTGGCCGAATGGGTCAAATTCATTCTTGGCGAAGAAGCGATGGGTACCATTACCCCCCACTCTTTCCGCCATTTTTTTGTCACGCGTGTCCTGGCTACCACCAGCAACCTGAAGCTGGCACAGAACCTGGCACGGCACAAAAACATCGCCGTTACGCAACGCTATGCGCATTTATCTGATGATGAGCTGGATAAAGGCTATTGGGAAGTTTTTGAAAATTGATTAGTCAAGGAGCTGAATTTTACCCATGAGTGATGAAAATGTCTTTCCGATTCTTCTTTTAGTTGCCCGGCCGGCGGCCGGTAAAAGTGAAATTATCCATTACCTGACGGGACTTCCATTGGAAAAACGTGAAGAAACTTTCCACATTGGTGAATTAAAAAGCATAGATGATTTTCCCTTCTTATGGCGCTGGTTTGAGGAAGATGAACTGCTGGAGAAAATGGGTCAGGCAAGGTTATATACCGATCAGGAAGGATATTTTAAATCCAATCATCTATGGGATTTATTAATCAAATTGGTTAATCTGGATTTTTTGAAATTCAGCCACGCAAATGAATTTTCCAAAGAAATGACTGTTCTGATTGAATTTTCTCGCGGCAAAGAACATGGCGGCTACCAGCATGCGCTGCCTCTTCTGAGCGACGAAATACTGGAGAATTTATCCATCCTTTACGTAAACGTTCCCTGGGAAGAATCACTGCGCAAGAATCGCCGGCGCTTCAATCCCGATAAACCGGATTCCATCCTGGAACATAGCCTTCCAGATACCAAGTTGGAACGTTTATACCGTGAATGTGACTTTCAGGAATTAGTGGATGCCCCCGTAGGCAAAATAACCATCCGCGGCTTTCAGGTTCCATACGCTATTTTGGAAAACTCGGATGATGTAACCTCAGCTATGGGCGATGCACTGGGAAAACGCCTGGAAAGCACACTGCAAAAACTTTGGTCACTTCGTTCGGAATAACTACGACGCTAAACCCCATGGCGCAGGGCTTTAATATCTTCCGGCCAATAAATATCGATTACCGCGCTTAAATGGGCGCCAAACAAGGTAATGGAACTGATCAAATAAATCCAGAACATCAGCGCTACGACAGTGCTCAGCGAGCCATATACCAATTCGTATTTGACCAAACCATTGGCAAGTACCCATGAAAACAATTTGGTTACCAATTGCCAGCCCGCTGATGAAATTGTCGCTCCAATCAAGACACCGCGCCACCTAATCTTATGCTTGGGAACATAGCGGTACAGGCAGATTAGCAGTATCAGCGTTACCGCAAAGGGAATTAATTTGATGATGTAGCGCCAGATTACAGTTTCTTCTATCGGCGTTCCCTGCCAGAAAAATAAATCCAATTTGGGCAAAAAGCTGGTGATGGTATTGGACAGAATGGATAAGCCTAATAGAACGGTCAATAATCCAATTAAACCGAAGGCGACTGCCCTATCCTCAAAGAAATTTCTGCGGTGAGAATTCGGATTGGCTTGATTGATATTCCGCGCCAGGATTGAAAAGAAACTGGATCCGGACCAAAGGAAACCCACCAAACCAAGCACCCCCACTGCCCCTCTGGATTGAAGCACTTGTTGCAGATTCGCATCAATCAAGTTTTGCGCGGTTGGCAGCAGCCTGAAAACATTTTCCATGACATAGTCATAAGCGGATTGAATTTCCAAAATATAGCTGGCCCCCACTATCATGAACAGCAACAACGGGAACAATGAAAAGAAAGCATAATACGCCATACCCGCTGAGGCTTGCGTGGAATTGCTATCACCAAACTTAACTATAGCTATGCGCAATATGCGAACAGCTCCAAAAGTACGCTTATTGAGCCAATGATAAATATTCCGCAATTTCGATTCAATGTTTTCAGGCATAATGTCTTATTTTACACAAAAAGCTGGCTTGATTTTCAAGCCAGCTTTACTTTTCTTAAATCAACCTAAACTAGACAAATCGTTCGCGAATATCCGCGCTGACGAAATCCAGGATAGCCACCGTGATTGCAATGAACCAAACTGCAATACCGGCGGAACGATAATCCAAAATCCTGATCCACTGCGCCAGCAAATAACCGATACCGCCGCCGCCCACAAAACCGATCACCGTGGACATACGGATGTTAATATCCCAGCGGTAAATCGTGAAAGAAACAAAAGGCGGAATAATTTGCGGAATGACCGCGTGAGAGACTACCTGGAACCAGTTGGCTCCAGTGGCCTGAATGGCCTCGATCTGGCCGGAATCGATGCTCTCAATGGCTTCAGAATACAATTTCGCTAAAGCTGCCAGGGAGTGCAGCGTAAGCGCCAAAATACCGGCAAAAGGCCCCAGCCCCACCACAATGACAGCGATGATTGCCCAGATCAGCGGCTCAATCGAGCGGATAATGTTGAGGATTGTGCGCACAAGGTAGTAGATCGCCATCGTTACCGGCGAATGCGACATCAAGTTGCGCGCGGCGATAAAACTTACCGGTATGGCCAAAATAATACCGAAGAAGGTCGCCATCATGCCGATGAAAATGGTTTCAATCATTTTCTCCACCGCCAACTTCAATTCTTCGCTGAATTCCGCTTTTCCTACACTAATCAGTTGGCGTGCCTGAATCTGCCAGACCTTAACGCCCTCTTCCGCCGCAGCCGTCAATGTGCGGTATGGCATGATGACGGAAACCTCAAAACTGCCGTCCTTATCGGGGGTCACAATCAGATAATCGCCATCCACGCGGTGATGGAATTCGCGGTTGGCGGAATCTTTCCACCAAAACTCCACTGGTTTGCCGGGAACAAAGTTCCCGCCGACCACATGGAATTCGGTTCCCTGAGATACCTCTACCACTGAGGGAACACCACAAGTAGGATCCGCAATAAGGTAAGGCTCGTCTGTTTTTATCTCGCCAGCCGGAAAAGGCACATCCGTACAGGGAGTTTGCACATCAATGATAGTCGTGCGATATTCTTCAGGGTAAGAAATGGCTTTTTCCCACGGCCATACCACTTTTGATAACGCCGGAACAGCTTCATCGGCATCACGGAAAAGCGCTCCCATGTCAATCTGCCCGATTTCCCATCCCTGCATGAAGAACACCAGAATGATCAAGAAAATCATTCCGATTGCTTTGGATTTCTTTGCGCCCGGGCGGGCTGTTAAATATGCATCCACAATCCCATAAATATATGTGATCACCATCAACGCTGTGATTGCATATAAAAAGGGATTCAATTTATAGGCTTTGGAGACGACGGTTCGCCAACCGGTATAGCGGCTGCCTTCGGTGGCAATGCGCCAAATCAACAAACCCAATGAAGTTACAAAGCTGGCTAAGATGATCAAACCACGATTAACTACCCTGGCAAGTATTTGTCCCAAACCCGGAATAATGGCCGAAAGTATTGCAGCGATTACAGGGGAAACAAGGCTTTCCTTTTGTGGTTTTGAGATAACTTTTCTTGATTGCATAATTTAACCCTTTACCGATCCTTCAATACTGGCGCCCACACGTTCAGCCTCTGCGCCGTAAATTTCTTTGAATTGCTCGTCCGTCATCTTACGCACATCCTCACGGCTGCCGCGGTAAACCACCTCGCCTTCGCGCAGTCCCACTACACTGGTGCCATAGCGCTGAACCAGGTCAAGATAATGTAAACTGCAAATGACTGTCAGTCCATCTTCCTGGTTCAAGGTCTCCAATGTTTTCAAAATCGAGTGAGCTAACACCGGGTCCAGGCTGGCTACCGGTTCATCAGCCAAAATCAATTCAGGTTCCTGCATCAGTGCGCGTGCTATTCCAACACGCTGTTGTTGGCCGCCGCTCAATTCATCGGCGCGTTTGTGCATTTGAGAGGTTATTCCCAAACGTTCAACTACCTTTCTTCCCATTTCAATGTCATCTTTGGAGAACTGCCCAAACATACTGGGGATAGTTCTCGAATACCCCAATCTTCCGGACATAACATTCGAAAACACGGAAGAACGTTTTACCAAATTGAAATTCTGAAATATCATGCCAATTTTTCGCCTGGCCTTGCGTAAATCCTCCCCTTCCAGCTTGGAAAGGTCAATACCATTCCAGATAATTTCACCTTCGGTAGGATTGATGAGGCGGTTAATACAACGCAGTAAGGTTGATTTTCCGGAGCCGCTCAGTCCGATAACAATCAAGAACTCGCCATCCGGGACCTCAAAACTGACATTCTTCAACGCCACTGTCCCATCCGGGTAAACCTTTGTCAGGTTTTTAATTTGAAGCATTTGTGTTTCTCCTGGACCAAAAGATAATAAATAATATTATGAATAATTGCAAAAGGGAAAGGTTTTATTACCTTTCCCTTTTATTTTGTATCTTCTTGCTAAAAATCCTAGTTGGCTGCTAAGTCTTCTGCAGAAACACCGGCCGCATCCAAAATCTGGCGGAAGGGATCATAGAAGGCGTCGTCATGAGCTTCCATGCCGTCCCATGAATAAGCTTCGTACATGGCTTCCTTGCCCTCGTCGGTATTGAACAGGTCGAGGAGAGCAGCGACCAATTGAGCCTTGGTCTCTTCCGGGAATCCATTGACGAATTGGATCCCATCATTGGGGATATCGGGTTCCAAAGCAATCACTTTGGTCTTATCCATGATGTCGGGATAATCTTCTTCCAATGCGGTGCGTGCATCTACATAGGTGGTCGCGAAATCGCAATCGCCATTGTAAACGCCGGCTGCGGCTGCTTCATGCGAGCCCGCTTCAACCATCTCACCCAGGTCGGTCTTGACATCGATACCGACACCCTGGAACATGATGGTCGGGATGATCACGCCGCTGGTGCTGAAGGCATCCGGAACGCACCAGGTGGCGCCTTTCAGATCCTCAAGCGTGGCGTAGTCGCTGTCCGCGCTGACAATGAACTGGCCATTGTAGGAAGCGCTGCCATAGCGGGTGGAAACCAGAGCTGTCTCTGCACAGCCTTTTTCTGAAGCCAAAATATATGAGAATGTGGCTAAAGATGCCATGTGTGCCTTGGGGGGATCCTGGCACAGGGCTTCGATCACACCGGCGTAGCTTGTGGCGACAAAGGGTTCGATAACCAATCCGGTATTCTGATAAATCAGATCAGCCATCTTCTCGAAACCGGCGGTTACGCGCTCGGTTTCGCCTGAGGGAACCGCGGCGAAAATGATGGGGTTCTCTTCAGTACCTAACTTGGCATCCCAATTTGATTTGCAGGCGGTCAACAACATACCGGCAATCATCAGAATTGAGAGTGTAAAAATGAATTTTTTACTGCCTTTCATACTTTCCTCCTTAATCGGATTAATTTTGTCTTACCAAATTAATATATAACAGAGGCAATATAAAGGCAAGTTAATAAACTTTAAAATTTGATAAACATCCTGAAAATTCAGGATGATATAATTCAAATAATCATGGAAACCCCCTCTCAAAAACGGCAATCGATTGTCTTAGGTATTAAATCCCTATTGATCCAGGAAAAAAAATTCCTCGTCAGCAACCGCGGCGAGGAAAAAGACTTAACTTTGCTGGATAACCAGTTGATCCAACTGGATGATCTTTTTCTGGTTGTTGTGGCCGGTGAGTTCAACTCAGGAAAATCTGCCTTCATCAACGCCCTGCTGGGAGATGCCGTGTTGGACACCGGTGTAACACCTACAACCGCAGACGTTACCATCCTGCGCTACGGCGAGGAGAAACAAACCTCCAGAACTGAAAAAGGTCAACTGGTAGTCAACCTGCCTAATCGCCTGCTGGAAGATTTGAGTATTGTGGATACACCCGGAACCAACGCGATTCTGCGGGAACATGAGGAATTGACCACGGATTTTATTCCCCGGTCCGACCTGGTGCTGTTTGTGACTTCTCTTGACCGTCCGTTTACCGAAAGCGAACGAAAGTTCCTGGAGAGTATTCGTGATTGGGGCAAGAAAATTGTCATCATTATTAATAAAACCGATATCGCCGAGAATTCACAGGACTTGGACAAGGTCAAGGCTTTTGTGACAGATAATGCCCAGAAGCTGTTGGGAGTTGTGCCGAAAATTTTCGCCATCAGTGCTCGTGAAGCTTTGAGAGTCAAACGCGAATCGGGTAAATCCCCCGCTCAATTTAGCGAGGTGGAAGATTATATTTTTCACACTCTCGATACGAAAAACCGTTTCCAGCTCAAATTACTCAATCCGCTGGGAATTTCCGACAATCTCACCCAGAAATACATGGAGATCAATGCTGCTCAAAGAACGCTGATCCAGGATGATATTCAACTTATCAGCGACATCCAGCAGCAGATCAGCCTTTTCCGCGAGGATATGGTGCGTTCTTATAATTTCCGTTACGCAGATATTGATAATTCCATTTTGGAGTTTGAAAAACGCGGCTTAGAATTTTTTGATAATACCTTCCGCATCAACCGAGTAATGGATTTACTGAATAAAGAACGCATTAAGAACGAGTTCAACAAGAACGTCGTCAAAAACCTTTCCAAGGACATTGACGAAAAAGTCAGCGGTTCGATTGAATGGCTGGTCGAAGAAGATCTGAAACAATGGCAAATTGTCACCCAGAAGATCAGTCAGCGAGCCTCCAAACATCAGGACCGTATTTTAAGCGATCCGAACAGCCAGCAAATTAACCTGGAACGCCAGAAAATCATCAGCAACATCAACCGTCAGGCTCAGCGTGTGGTTGAAGAGTACGATCAGGAAGTTGAAGCATCCAACATAGCCGAAGAAGCCCAAATGGCTGTCGCAGCTTCAGCTGCCGTCGAAGTAGGCGCCATCGGTTTGGGTACCCTGATCACCCTGCTGGCCACCACGGCCTCAGCCGATTTGACCGGTATTTTACTGGCCGGATTAACCGCTACCCTGGGATTCTTCATTTTACCGGCTAAAAAGAAGCAGACCAAGAATGCTTTCTCGGAAAACATCGCCAGTTTACGGGAAAAGCTTTCCAAAGCCCTTATGAATGAATTCGCACATCAGATCGACATTCAAATTGAAAATATTCAATCGACTATCCAGCCTTACACGCGGTTTATCCGCGCGGAAGATGAGAGTATTTCCAAAGCAGCCGATACCCTAAAAGAACTTTCCAGGAATGTGGAATCCTACCGCAACAAGATCAACGATCTGTAGATTTACATCCAAATCGATACTTGACGGTTTATCACCCTGTAGATAAAATCAACCCTTGTCTTATTAAACAAGCGAAGGTAACCCGAAAATACGGGTAAGAGGCGCGAAAGGATAAAATGGAAAAAGTAATTTTAGAAGCCGAAAAACGAGAACTGGTCGGCAAAAAAGTAAGCAGACTAAGAAAAGAGGGAAAGATTCCGGCTGTGGTATACGGGCGTGATTATGAAGCTACCCCGATTACCTTAGACCTCCGTAATACTACCAACACTCTAGCAAAAGTCTCCAGCTCAACAATTCTAACCCTGGTATTGGACGGTAAAGAACAGTCCACCCTGATCCGCGAAATCCAGAAAGATTACATCCGCAATGAGATTTTACACATCGACTTTTTAGCAGTCTCTTCAAAGGAAAAGCTGCGCACCAATGTGTCCATTTCTTTGTTTGGAGAAGCACCGGCACTGGAAGAATTCGATGCGCTGTTGGTCAATGGTATTGAAAATATTGAAGTTGAATGTTACCCGCAGGATTTGCCGGAGAGCATTGAAATAGATCTGTCAGTCCTGAAGGAATTAGGTGACGCCATCTATGTCAAAGATATTCCCGCTCCCGCAAACGTCGAATTCTTGACGGATGGTGAAGAATTGGTTGTCATTGCCACCGCCCAGAAAGAAGAAGCTGTGGAAGAGGAAGAGGAAATCGCTGAAGTTACAGGTGAAGGCGAACCCGAAGTTATTGAACACGGTAAGAAAGAAGAAGAGGAAGAAGAATAATTCTTTTATCTTCCAAAAAGTGAACAAAAAAGAGCGGAAAATATTCCGCTCTTTTATTTTATTGTTTCAATGAACCTGTGAGTGATTTCTCCCGTGATACCCCAAACCTTCTCACCATCGAAATCCTTCAGCGTCCATACTTTGTGAATATCTCCATGCGGCCTTATATAATCTTCCTGGGATAAATTCCCCTCTTTTAGAATCCAACTCAATGGAATGCAAAATATTTTTTCTACTTCCTGGATATTTTTCTGCAATCCATTCAGGTCTTTGATAAATCCAACATACGGATGGATCTGATAACCGGAAGTTGAAGCCAGTGAAGTCAACCGGCCGAATACTTCGATATTTGCAGGGAGAATGCCGATTTCTTCATGTGTTTCTCGCAGAGCGGTATCCACGTAGCTTTTATCACTTGCTTCTTCCATTCCGCCGGGGAAAGAAACCTGTCCGCGGTGGCGACTGATATGATTGGAACGATGGGTAAAAAGCATGACCAGCTCATCCGCATGGAACGCCAGTGGCACCAATACAGCCGCGGCCTGGTTGCCATTGGATGACATGGCCGGTTCTTTCTCGATTTGGATCGGGGGGATTTTTTGCCTAATCTTGTTGATTAGATCGTTGTCGTCCTGTTTAGTCATTTTTCAATATCGAACCGCAAAATGCGCAAATTGGATTTTCGCTATCATACCACTCAACTTCATTGGGTTGAACCGGTCCGCCGCAATTTGGACAATGTGCCGGCAACGCAACCGCCTGGGTAGAAGGTTCATTTGCTTTATCCCTAATGTCCGGAAATGTTTGATTGGCGTCTAGCAACTGCGTATGGGCCCAGGTATATAGATCACTTTTCAAATCCGTCTGCCCGGCGGCATCCAGTTCTGCCGACGCGACTTTTAAAATACGCTGAAGCTGCGGCCAGCGTTTTCGGTCGATACAATACTGGAAGCTTTTTTGCAGCAGCGCTTGAGTCTGCGCCAAATCACCATATTTTAGATACGAGATACCCGCACGCATATACAGGTTGGCTGCCTGCGGCAATCTGTTTTGCTCCGCGCGCTGGGCCATTTGGACATACAACCCGGCCGCCTTTTCATAGTCACCGGTGGAATAAAGCTGGTTGGCTTCGCGCAGCTTGGGTGGAACAGGCCGGCGAGCTGCCAGCCCGCGAATCGGCCGCCTGATTGGCCGCCCGGGGAATCTGTCTCTTCTCATGAATTTTCGACTACTGTTTCTTCTTTTTCCTCAATAGGTGCACGATTTATCGGCCGTCCGAATACCAAATATCCTGTATGGGCTACCATGCGGTCCACGGGACGGAATTTTTCCGCCTCTGCCTGATAGAAACGCAGCATCAACTCGACTACGTCAACGAATTCGAAATCAGCCCGACGCATTTCCAACAAAAGCTTGGTCACCTGGTTGGTTGTCGGCAGCAGCGCGCCAAATTGCCCGCCCGGGATCAACGCTTCGCGTACCTGCTGGACAAAATCATAAGGATTGGGCAAATCTAAAAAGACAGCGTCCACATCCTTCTGCTCAAAACCTTCTTCTACGCTGTGACCATAAAATGTTACGTTACCCTGCAAACCCAACCTTTGGACATTTTTACGCGCCAGGTTGGTCATTTCTTCCCGCCGGTCATAGGTATATACATGTCCTTCTTTACCCACCATCAGCGCTAGGATTTGAGTTAAACCGCCAGAACCGGTACCTGCTTCAATTATCGTGGTACCGGGAGCGATATTCATCTTCATCAAAATAAACCCGATATCTTTTGGATACATAATCTGGGTGTTGCGTTTGGTATTTGAAAGGATCTCGTATATTCCCGGCTGCAATAAATAAAACGGGCTGCCTTTATGGCTGAACACCTCAGTCCCCCATTGAGAGCCAATCAGGTCGTCATGACGGATAATTCCGCGGTGTGTTTCAAATTTTCCGCCCTCTTCCAGACGGAAAATAAAATAATTCGTCTTGGTGGATGCCAGGGCGACCAGGTCGCCTGCGGCTGCTGTCTCGCTTGTTGAAAGCCAACTCAAAAGATTCTTCCTTCTTCACTTACCAATATTATTCGTCCTCTTCCCGATTTTCACCGGACAGCCAAAAACCGAACAAAGCAGCGATCACACTTAATAACAAAGCCGGCCCGTAATTGATTTGCCCATATTGGAGGATATTCAGGCCCAGGTTATTTCCAAAATAATTCCCGCTCCAAAAACCAATCCAGGAAAAAATCAGGCAAAACACCAGGCGCAAAAGTTTTCCGCCGGCAACGAGGTGCACTAAAGCACCGATTAACCAGGCGATCATACTGCCCAATATAAAAGTGGGAAATGTCATATTAAACATTATTGCTCACCACCTTACTAATCATGCCTCCGCCTAACACCTGATCATTCCGGTAAAATACCGCAAACTGACCGGGAGTGATATCTCGCAATTCCTCCCGGAAATGAACTTCATAATCATTGCTTTTGCCAATGCGTTCCAGCCGAGCAGGTACAATCTTCGCGCGATACCTGATTTTAACATCACATTCATACTCATCCGGAATTGATCCGGATATCCAATTTGTTTTTTCCACCCGCATTTGTTTTTTTCCCAATTCGTTCAGAAAACCGACGACCAGTTGATTGTTGACAGTGTCTTTTTCAATGACATAGTATGCTTCTTCGGCGGCGATACGAATGCCTTTCCGCTGGCCGATGGTATAGAGTGCCAGGCCTTCATGCCGGCCCAACACTTCGCCCTGCCGGTTGACAATATATCCGGGTACGAGAATATCGGGCGAAAAATGTTTGACGAATTCCTGGTAGGAATGTTGGTTGAGGAAACACAGGTCCTGGCTTTCGGGTTGTTCAGACACGGACAAGCCCAAATCATGCGCAGTCTGCTTGATTTCGGTTTTCTGCGATTGCCCCAACGGGAACAAAGTTCGTGAGAGGATCGCCTGTGTAAGGTAGCAGAGCATGTAAGATTGGTCTTTTGAATGGTCCAAAGCACGCAGTAGTTGATATTGGCCGTCTTCCGCTCGCTGAACGCGTGCGTAGTGCCCGGTGGCGATGTACTGTAAATCGTGCGCATCGGCATAATCCAATAAAAGCTTGAACTTGACCAGTGGATTGCAGCGAATACATGGGCTGGGTGTATTGCCTAAGGAGAGCTGTTGGTTGAAATCCTCAATCACCAGTTTTCGCATGGATTCGGAAGCGTCAATCGAAGCTAATTGCACTCCAGCAACCTGTTGAAGTTCAATGGCATGCTGTTGAAAGACCGTTTCACCCGCTTCTTCAGCACCCCACTTCCACATGTTTAAATGGACAGCATGGACCTGGTAGTCCATTTCTGTTAACTTAACCGCCGCCAATGTGCTGTCCACACCGCCGCTGAACCCTAGCGCTACACCTCTAGTCATATTAATAATTCTCTACATTTCTCCATACCATTTATATTCTAAACTTGATTATGATACTGATTGATATAATAACAAGAAAAATGACTCTGGAGGATGAATGGCTGAGAAAATAAAATTTGGAACTGACGGTTGGCGAGCGACGATTGCGGAAGATTATACGTTTGATAACGTCAGGCGCTGTTCTCAAGCTTATGCGTCCTATCTTAAATCTCTGAATTCCCCCAATAACAAAATTGTGATCGGATATGACAAACGCTTTTTATCCGAACATTTCGCTAAAACCGCTGCGGAGGTATTGGCAGGCAACGGGTACAAGGTATTTTTGACCAATGCTGCCACGCCTACACCGGTAATTTCCTATTCGGTTGTCAGTACGAAATCTATTGGAGCTATCAATATTACAGCTTCACATAATCCGCCGGTTGACAATGGTTTCAAAGTGCGTGATGAACACGGCGGCGCGGTCGCACCGGATGGATTGACAAAAATCGAGAGTATGCTGCCCAAGGACCTCAGCCAGGTCAAATCATTGGACGCCGACAAAGCCATGAACCAGGGGCTGATTGAAGACTACGACCCAACCGAATCTTACGTTGAACACATCAAAAACCTGATCGACCTGGAACCTATTAAACAAAAAGGTTACAAGGTGCTGATTGATTGCATGTGGGGTAACGGCGCGGGTTGGTTCCCGCGTTTCCTGGATGGCGGAAAAACCGTCATCGAAGAGATCCACAACCAGCGCAATCCCATTTTCCCTGAGATGAAACGGCCTGAACCTATTCAGCCCAATATCGATGTCGGTTTATCTGAAACTGTAAAACGCGGTTCGGACGTGCTCCTGATCAACGACGGTGACGCGGATCGCTTTGGATTGGGAGATGAAAAAGGTGTTTTCATCAACCAACTCCAGGTATTCGGCCTGTTGGCATATTATCTGTTGGAAGTCCGCGGTGAACGCGGTGCAATTGTAAAAACCCTTTCCACCACCAGCATGCTGGATAAATTGGGGAAAATGTACAATATCCCGGTCTATGAAACCGGTGTGGGATTCAAATATATTGCCCCCAAGATGGTGGAAACCGACGCGATGATCGGCGGTGAAGAGTCCGGTGGTTTTGCGTTCCGCGGTAATGTGCCCGAACGCGACGGAATTCTGGCCGGCCTTTACATCCTGGATATGATGGTCAAGCTGGATAAGAAACCTTCAGAGCTGCTGGAACTGCTCTTCAGCAAGGTTGGAGCGCATTATTATGACCGCATCGACACACGCTTCACGGGCGACCGAAAGATGCGTGAAGAGAAGATTATCGCAGCCGAACCCAGCGAGGTGGCCGGTTTGAAAGTGACGGGCATCAACTCAACCGACGGTTTTAAATTCTGCTTGGAAGACGGCGGCTGGCTATTGATCCGATTCTCCGGTACCGAACCCCTGATGCGGGTGTACTGCGAAACCACGCATAAGGACAAAATTCCTGAAATCCTGGAGAGCGGTTTAAAGATTGCCGGAATCAAGTAGTTGACTGGACGCTGCGATACCCACTGCCATTTGTACCTGGAAGAGTTTTCGGACGACTTGCCCGAAGTTTTAAAACGCGCTAAAGAAGCAGGTATTGTAAAAATCCTGGTTCCGGGTATCGATGTAGATACCAGCGTACAGGCGCTTGAACTTAGCCGTGAGCATCCGGGCTGGTTGTATGCCGCAGTGGGCATCCACCCTAATTATGCTAATCAGGTCAGTTTGGCACAGATCGAGGCCGTAGAAGCCCTCCTGAAGGCTAATACAGGCAATATCAAAGCCATTGGCGAAATTGGTCTGGATTATTACCGTACCTGGGCTTCCCACGAAGACCAGGTATTTATTTTCCAGCACATGCTGGATCTGGCTGCGAAGTACGAACTGCCGGTCTGCATTCACATCCGCGAAGCTGAGCAGGACGTCCTTGAAATTCTGGCCAAATGGGTGAAGAGCCTGGCGAGAAATAATAATTCACTCAGATTGCATCCGGGTGTGCTCCATTCCTATTCCGGTCACCCTGAAATCGCCCAATTTGCCCTTCAACATCATTTTCTGTTAGGTATCAGCGGGACAATCACTTTCAAGAATGCGCAAGGCTTGCGCGCTCAGGTTGGGAAGGCCGGTATTGAACACCTTATCACCGAGACTGATTCCCCCTACCTGGCACCCCATCCCAACCGTGGGAAACGCAACGAACCGGCATTTGTTCAATATGTGGTTGAAGAAATTTCCAATACTTTGGGAATAAGTTTGGATACGGCAATCCAAATTACTTACAGGAATGCGCAGGAACTTTTTGATTGGAATGGGAATTAAACAAAAAAAACCACATAGGTGGTTTTAAAATGCGCTGGGGGGGACTTGAACCCCCACGCCTTGCGGCACATGGCCCTCAACCATGCCTGTCTGCCAATTCCAGCACCAGCGCGAAGTTTAGCTATTATAATCGGCTATATTTGTGTGTCAAGTTAGTATAAAAAATATTCATCTGAGGTAATTATGACAATCATTCTTGATGCGATGGGCAGTGATAAATATCCGGATCCGGAGATTTTGGGAGCCATTGAGGCAGTAAAAGTCCTTGATGAACCCATTATCCTGGTCGGAAATGAAGAAATTATCCGCCCCAAACTGGAACAGCTTTCTCCCGGAAACTCATTAATTTCTATCGTTCACGCTCCCGAAGTTGTTGAAATGTGGGACAAACCGGTAGAATCCGCACGCTCCAAACCCAATAATTCCATGGCCATAGGCGTGCAATTGGTCAAAGAAGGCCAAGGAGATGCTTTTGTAACAGCGGGAAACACCGGCGGCGCCATGTTCAATGCCCTGCGGGTACTTGGTCGTATTAAAGGTGTGCAGCGCCCGGCACTCACCGCGCTCTTCCCAACCCAAAAAGATAAATGTATTGTTCTGGATATCGGCGCCAACGCGGATTGTCGGCCGGATTTCCTCCTGCAATTTGCCATCATGGGCAATATCTATGCGCAACACATCCTTAATATTGAAAAACCGCGTGTGGGACTGCTTTCAAACGGTGAAGAAGCCGGCAAAGGCAACGAATTAGTCAAAGAAACCTATAAACTGCTTGAAAAGAGCAGCCTGAACTTCATCGGCAACATCGAGGGGAAAGAGTTGTTTGGCGGTGAGGCTGATGTAGTTGTCACCGATGGTTTTACAGGGAATATCCTGACCAAAGGGAGTGAAGCCGTGGCAAAGCTAATCACAGATACTCTTAAAGCCGAGTTAATGCGCTCTTTCAGCACAAAGATGGGCGCTTTGCTGGCTAAACCGGCTTTCGCCAAGGTCAAAGGATTGGTTGATCCCAGTGAAGTGGGCGCAGCTCCTTTACTGGGTATTGATGGCCTCGTTTTCGTAGGCCATGGTCGTTCAGATGCTCACGCTATTACCAGCGCGCTATTATTGGCCAACAACGCAATAAAGAATAACCTGCTCGAACATCTGCGGACAGATATTGCGAATAATTTATCAATAAGGAAAGGTCTTTTCAGGTAAAAAAAATATATGAAAATCTACAATAATCAAAAACTCATCAAAAAAAGAAAAATTCTCAGCCAGGTTATTTTGTACTTTTCTATGGCTATGCTCACGCTTGGTTTTCTTTGGTCGTTAAGCGACAGCAACAAATCGCAGTTAACCTACGCATATCTAATCTTAATCCCGGCTTACCTGCTGGTGCAGGTAAGTATTTATATGGCTAATAAATGGGGCCGGTCCCCCCGCCCGGACGAGATTGTCGCTTCATCCTTGAAAGGGTTGAACAATCAATACACGTTATACAACTACATGACGGATGTTCCGCACTTGTTAATCGGACCTGCCGGTGTTTATCTCATTTTGCCTTATTACCATTCGGGAACCATCTCCTATAATACTGAAAAGCAGCGCTACCAGCAAAAAGGCGGCCCGGGCTTCTTTACACGGACATTCGCGCAAGAGGGTATTCCCAGCATTGAGAAAGAAGACAAGGATCTGATAAAGGACTATCAGAATTACTTGCAGAAGAATAAACTTACAATTAACGCTGATCCCCAGGTTGTAAACTTATTCTATTCTGAAAAAGTTGAGCTACACACCGATAACGCTCCGGTGATTAACCTGACGCCGGACAAATTTAAAGATGTTTTACGTCAGAACGCAAAGAAGAACATCCTGACAGATGCCGATATCAAGCAAATCACCGATCGATTACCCATCTCAACCGAATAATCTATCGATAATCGTCAGCGTGATAAGCTTTTTTTCAAATCGTTGATTTCTTTTTGAGACAAGTAACGCCATTCACCTGGTTTTAGACATCCCAGGTGAATGGTAGCAATTCTTTGTCTGATGATGCGCTTGATGGGCAAGCCAAGCGCCAGCCCTATTTCGCGAATTTGACGTTTTTTGCCTTCCTTCATCACAATTCGCAGCCAATTGCGGTTGCTCCCAGGTAGAAAATCCACTTCGGCCGGCAACGTACGATACCCACCCTCTATGACGACACCGCGCCGCCATATTTTCATCTGTTCCTGATCCGGTTCCCGATTAGCCATGACGTGATATTCTTTTTCGTGTTCATATCGCGGATGGGTCAGTTTATTCGCCACATCCCCATTATTTGTCAGCAAAATCAGGCCTTCGCTGTCATAGTCCAAGCGTCCCACGATAAACAAATGTGTATCCAAGGATACATAATCCGTCACAACTTTGCGATCGTCAATTTTTTTGATGTCCGAAAGCACACGGCGGGGTTTGTAAAACGCGATATAGATGTCCGGCACAGCCGTCACGTGCACAACATCCTTATCCACCTGGATGCGGTCTTTGGTCGGATCGGCTTTTTGGCCCAGTTCGGCCACTTTGCCGTTGACTTTTACTCGCCCGGCTTCAATTAATTTTTCACAATCCCGACGGGAGCCGTAACCGCTGCCGGCCAGGATTTTTTGTAAGCGTATTTCTTCCAATGAATTAGTCCTTCAGAATTGCCGGGCCATTTTGAGGCGGTTCGCTGGGCATCACGTCAAAAGCGGGCAGATCATCCAAAGAAGCCAGCCCGAAATAGCTCAGGAAATCTGCCGTGGTGGCATACAAAACCGGGCGTCCGACCCCTTCACGCCGTCCAACTTCTTCGATCAAGCCTTTGCTGAGCAGGTTCCGCACAACTCCGTCGCTATTCACACCGCGGACTTCTTCGATCTCAGGGCGCGTAATCGGTTGGCGGTAGGCCACAATGGCCAATGCTTCCAAGGCTGCCTGAGATAAAGTAGTGGTTACTTCTACACCTAGGAAATTCTCAATTAATTCGCCCATATATGGCGCGGTGGTCAACTGGACTCTTTTATTGTGCCATTGCAGCATCAATCCGCGCGATTCTTCGTAATACTGTTGTAGTTCTTCCAATGCGATTTGGATATTCTTTTCCGATTCATCCAATGCCTTGGCGATTTGAGTAATAGAAATCGGCGACGTCGAAATGAATAATAATGCTTCGATGATCGCAGACAGGGAGCGTTCGCTTTTTATTTCGTTCAAATCCTTCATGCTATAATTGATTCCCGGTACTTTTTTGACGATTATACTCGAATAAGGAAACTATCAGAACCATGCGCGTTTTAATAACTGGTGTAGCAGGTTTTTTAGGTTCGCATTTATGCGACCGTCTTATCAACACCGGTCACGATGTGATCGGAATGGACAATTTCATCACCGGCAGCCGGGATAACCTGGTTCACTTAGCCGGCAATCCCCATTTCAATTTTATCAAGCACGATGTGGCGAATTTTATTTTTGTGCCCGGAAAAATTGATTTGGTACTGCACTTTGCTTCACCTGCCAGCCCTAACCCCGCTTCTCCCTTTGGATATCCCAATCTGCCTATCCAAACCATGAAAGCCGGCGCATTGGGAACCCACAATACCCTGGGGGTGGCACGCGCTCATAATGCCCGCTATATTCTGGCATCCACCAGTGAAATTTACGGCGACCCGCAAGAACACCCGCAAAAAGAGGATTATTGGGGCCACGTGGATCCAATCGGCTTGCGGTCGGTATACGACGAAGCCAAACGCTTCGCTGAAGCCCTGACGATGGCTTATCACCGCTACCACAATCTGAATACCGGTATTGTGCGCATTTTCAATACTTACGGCCCGCGTATGCGGTTGGACGATGGACGCGTTATCCCCAACTTCATCCAGCAAGCCCTGCGCCAGGAGCGCCTGACAATTTACGGCGACGGTAAACAAACCCGCAGTTTTTGCTACGTGGATGACCTGGTTGACGGTATTCTGGGGCTGGCTTTCTCAACCGAGAGCATGCCGGTCAACATTGGCAATCCGGACGAGTTCACCATTATCGAATTAGCCAATTTGGTCAACAGCCTGCTCGATAATCCGTCAGAGAATATCTATCAGGTAGGCAAAGTAGCCGGTGACGATCCGCTGCGCAGGCAGCCGGATATCAGCCGTGCTATAGAAATTCTGGGATGGACGCCCAAATATGACCTTAAAAGCGGTCTTCTCAAGACAATTCCTTACTTCAAAGAAAAAATGGGACTGAATGACCTCTAACAATACCTCCGACACAAAGCGATTTATCAAATTTTCAATTGTAGGCATCAGCGGCACTGTAGTAGATTTCTTCATTTTTAACCTTCTATCCAGCATATTAGGTTTTCCAACCGTTCCATCCAGTGTTGTTTCTTTTATTGTGGCTGTGTTCAACAATTTCTTCTGGAATCGCCATTGGACTTACCCGGAATCAAAAGATTTTCCTTTTTCTGAACAGTTTGGTAAGTTTGGAATTGTCAGCCTGATCGGGCTGATCATCCGCACCATCATCTTTTCCAAAATTGAAAATCCGCTCATCCATTTGAGCGAAGTATATTTCGCTCAAATTAAAATCACTCCCGAAGTGATTGGGCACAATCTCGCCCTGGCGATTGTGATTGTGATTGTGCTTTTCTGGAACTATTTTGCCAATAAATTATGGACTTATAAGGGGATCAAGGAGGCAGCCAAATGACCCAAATCCGCAGTGCGCGTGAGCGCATGGAAGCGCTGATCCATGGGGAAAAAGTCGATCAAATCCCGGTTGCATTGTGGCATCATTTTCCTGTGGACGATCAGGACGCGCATAAATTAGCAGCCGCCACCATCAGCTTCCAGCAAACTTTCAATTTTGACCTGGTTAAAATCTCCCCCTCGTCCAGCTTCTGCTTGGAAGATTGGGGTATTCAGGATGAATGGCGCGGCAACCCGGAAGGCACACGGGACTATCTGGACACCGTCATTCACTCAACTGACGACTGGAAGAAACTCAAGAAACTCGACCCGCATAAAGGTGCACTAGGCCGTCAACTGGAATGCCTGAAAATTGTACGCGACACAATCGGCGCGGAAGTGCCCCTCATCCAAACCATTTTCAGCCCTTTATCGCAAGCCAAGAACCTGATCGGCAAAGCCAACCTGGCCGCTGAAATGCGCTTCAATCCGGACTCACTGAAAGCCGGATTGGAAGTAATCACTGAAACCACCGCAAATTTTATTGAAGCCTGTAAACAATCAGGTATCGATGGAATTTTCTTTGCCGTCCAGCACGCTTCCTATAATGTGCTTTCCGCTACGGAATTCGATGAATTTGCCAAATCGTACGACAAGCGTTTGTTCCCTATCATGGAAGAATTCTGGTTGAACATGCTGCACATCCACGGTACCGCTATCATGGCCGATGCCGTAAAAGATTATCCCCTGCAGATATTCAACTGGCACGATCGCGATACGCTGCCCAATCTAGCAGACGGTAAAAAGCAGTTCAACAAAGTTGTCTGCGGCGGTTTAGGCCGCATCGAGACCATGCTGTTGGGAGATGGGCGTTTGATTAAAGCGGAAATTGATGACGCGGTGCGCCAGACCAATGGAGAGGGTTTTATCCTGGGTACTGGTTGTGTGATGATGCAAACCACACCTTACGGCAACATCAAAACCGCCGTGGATCACGTACGTTCAATTCAATTAAATTAAAGTCATGGGTAATCCCCGAATTATTTCCGGAAAAATGCGCGGCATGCGCCTAAAGACCTTGCCGGGTACTATTACGCGTCCCATCACCGACCGCGTCAAAGAGGCATTGTTCAACATTATCGGAACGGACATTCAGGGTGCGATTTTTCTGGATTTGTTTGGAGGTTCAGGAAGTGTCGGGCTCGAAGCCCTCAGCCGCGGCGCGGAACTGGCGCAGTTCATTGAACTCAACAATAAAGCTTACGCCATCCTGAAAGAAAATATTGACAAAGCCGGCTGTGAGGGAAATGCACGCCTGTTGAAAGCGGATGCTTTTAAATACCTTCACCAGGAAAAAGAACTGCAATTTGATTATATTTTTATCGCTCCCCCGCAATACCACGGCATGTGGAAAGACGCCCTGGTGCAGCTGGACCAGGAAGCGCATTTATTAGTTGAAGACGGTTGGATTATCGTTCAGATCGATCCGGTCGAGGATGAACCTGTGCCACTTGAAAATTTCAAAGAGTTTGACAACCGGCGCTACGGCAGCACAATCCTGAAATTCTATTCCCGTTAAGCTAGTAAACTATACGCATCTCTCCGTTTTCATCATATAGGTATTTGATCATGGCAGGCGGTGTGTTTGCCTTATGCTCATCAATTACTTTTATGAGAAAAGGTAAATCCTTTACTTTCTTTTCGTATTGGTCAATTGCTTCGCGCGACATCCATTCCAAATGGCCTTCTTCGGAATCTCTGACCTCGCCGGAGGAATATTGACCTTTGAATACAAAAACCTCTATCCCCGGTGTATCGTGGATGTCGATAAAAAGTATGGCTGCCAGGTCAAGCTGCCGAACTTCCAATCCGGTCTCTTCCAGAATTTCCCGGCGGGCGGCTTCAAATGGCTCTTCGCTCTGCTCCATGTGACCACCCACGCCGTTAATCTTGCCAAAACCAAACGAGGTTGATTTGACTTTTGAAAGCATGAGAAGGTCATCCCCTTTCTGGATGAAGATCAACGTGCGGGGAACCATCTGGTAACGCTGTCGGATAATATTGATGTTGTAATCTTCCAAGGCTGCTCCCTTCTGTTTAACGATTATACCGGCCCTGCCAACAAAAAAGAGGCAATGGAGGAATTCCACTGCCTCCTCATCTTTCAATAATGATTTTAGGTCAGGAACATGGGATGACCGAGGAAGGATTTTACCTTCGGCAGATAATTTTCCTTATCGTAGTATGAACCAATATCCGCGTATTTCTTCCCGGAAATAACCGATTCCATCGGTACGGCAGTGTATTTACCGCCCTGCAAACCCACCAATTTACCGGTGTCGTTGGCCTTGATCAATTCGAGCGCCATCTGGCCGTAAGCCATGCCGACCATACGATCCAGAGAATCCGGCGGGCCGGAGCGAATGACATAAGCCAGCTGCTGGAACATCGTGTTGGTCTTGGTAATGCGCTTGATGTCTTCGGAGATCATCTGGCCGATACCGCCCAGTTTTTTATGACCGAAAGCATCCTCTTCACCGGTTTCCACAATGTCACGTCCCTTGTACGTTGCACCTTCGGAAACGGTCATGATGGCGTAATTGGATGGATTACGGCGTTTGTCATCCATCAGGAAATCCGCCAATTTATCAATATCAAAAGGTACTTCGGAAATTACTGCGCGGTCCACATGCGCCAATAAAGCGGTAATCAGGCTGGTTTCGCCGGAGTTGCGGCCAAACAATTCCACCACACCGATGCGTTCGTGCGAACCTACCGAGGTGCGCATATCGGTAATCAGATTGACGGCGCGGGTGACAGCGGTTGAAAAACCAATGCAGTAATCTGTACCATAAACGTCATTGTCCATGGTTTTGGGGATGCCTACGGTGGGGAAACCTTCTTTATGCAGGCGGGCTGCGAAAGACAGCGTGTCATCGCCGCCAATGGCCGCCAGGGCGTCAATGCCTAATTCGGATAATACCTTGAGGACATAGTCGGTATAATCCATGGTTCCGTTCTCATCAATCTTCTTGCCATAGGCTGAATTCACCAGGAAATCAGGAATGTCTTTGGCACGTACTTTTTGCGGGTTAGTGCGTGATGTATGCAGGAAAGTACCGCCAGTGCGATCGATTTTGCGTACAGTCGGGTAATCCAGTTCACTAATGTAGTAATCATGGGTGGAAGGTTCATCAAAGTCATAATGTAGCAGGCCCATCCAACCGCGTCGGATACCATAAACCTTATAGCCTTCCTCCATTGCGCCAAGCGCAACCGCTTTAATAGCCAGGTTCAGGCCAGGAACATCGCCTCCCCCGGTAAGTACACCAATAGTCTTCGTCATAAATGCCTCCTATAATGCAATATCGTTTAAAAAAATCGTGAGAAGTATAGCACAAAGGCCCGTAAAGATTGCACAAATCCAACAATTTTTTCTTTCCGAAAGCCATCAGAAGAGTAATTCTTATCCCTTCTCATAATACATATCCTTTTCGGGCTGTTCACAGAGCGAATAATGCCAGGATGATACTTCCCAGCAAAATTCTATACCAACCGAACACCTTGAAATCATGGTACCTGACGTATTTTATCAACAAGCGGATTACTACCAATGACACAATGAATGCCACTGCCATGCCCACCGCCAATGCGATAACCTCGGCGTTTGAAAACGCTAAGCCAAATTTAGCCAATTTATATAAACTTGCTCCCAACATGGTGGGAATAACCAGAAAGAAAGAAAATTCCACCGCCGCCTCCCTGGAAATCCCGAGCAGCAACGCGCCTAAAATGGTAGCACCTGACCGGGAAGTGCCCGGGATCATTGCCAGCGACTGGAAAGTTCCGAGCAGGAAAGCCATCCCATAATGAATATCTGTGACTGTGTCCACGCTCGGCGACCGCTTTTTATTCCAATCCTCCACCAGGATAAAAGCAATCCCATAAACGATCAACATAATGGCAATGGTTAACGGAGTTCCAAAATGTTCTTCCAGGTAATCGTCCAATAAAAAGCCCAGAATCCCTGTCGGAATACACGCCACCGCAACCTTGAGACAGATCATAATCGCACTCTTGTTAAGACCCAGTGATCCTCTTCTTTGAATTGGGTTTAATTTTCTCCAAAATATGATTAGGGCCGCCAATATTGCTCCAAACTGGATCACGACAAAAAACATCTCTTTAAATGCCTCGCTCATGTCAAGCGAAATAAATTCATCGACCAGCAGCATGTGACCTGTACTGCTGATTGGAAGCCATTCCGTTACACCCTCCACAACACCCAATAAGACTACTTTCAATATTTCAACGATATTCATTATTAATTCACCTTTCAAATTTTAGAAAACGGCGAAGGAGCATCCAGAATAAAATCTCTAAATTGCATCAACATCCAATTCGTTTTCACGATATTTTTACGAGAAGGCTTTTCTCCACTCGCCCAGTCATTATCCGGTTGGGTCATATGTTTTTCAAGAAACGATTCGTCACATTATGAAAAAAGCTCTGACACTTTCCGTGTCAGAGCTCTCTATTCAATTTTGGGAATATTTAGTTAATGCAAGCGGTAACTTTTTATCAACAAAACTACCTTAATCATCATAAACGCAAATAACAGAAATGTAACGTAGGGCTGCTGTGTAAGAATGAATACCATTATCGCAATCGTTTGTAAGCAAATCGATAATACCCTGCCATTTTTTAAAATCCTAATATTTTCTTCATTTCGAATGACCAGCTCAGCCACACCGACTAATGCCATCAAGATCAGCACTGAAAAATACGCTGCCCGAATAAAGTTAGCGGTATCCTGGAATGCAAACAGATTGACTAACTGGATAAACCCATTCTGTTTCTGACCATAAAACGGGAGAAAAATAAATATCAGAGCCATTACGTCCAAAATTCCAAAGACAATCCTCAGTGTATTGCTGATATTCGCCCGGTTTTCAGTTTCAGCAAGCGAGATCAATTCCTCACTTGACAATAAATCGTCAATTGAGACGGAAAATATCTCGGACAGATCCTTCAGGGAATCCAGATTGGGATATCCTTTGCCACTTTCCCATTTGGAAATCGCAGTTCTGGAAACGAACATTTTTTCAGCCAACTGCTCCTGCGTCAGTCCCTTTTGTTTCCGCAATTGCTGTAATTTTTCGCAAAAATTCATTTATTCTCTTTAGGGCTCGTCCAGTTTATTGACATAATAATAGGGGTTCATTACCCACAAACGCACCCAGTAAAGATTAAACAACAGCAAGAATGTCACAAACAGGTTGTAGCTGTATAAGTCGTGGCTGGTGAGAACTTGTTTTTGAACCAGCATCTGGATGATCGGTAAAATAAGCAAGACCAGCCCATACAACCCCGCAATAAAAATCCGGAATTTTGAGGTTGAGCGTTCATACCACAGGCTGATTGTGTACACGAATACGACCATATATCCAATAGTCGCATAAAAACTGTCCCACATATTGATCAGCGGGTTTACAGTAAATGCCAATGAAAGGAGCCAAAATTCCTGGGCCGAGTTTTCTTTTGGATTGCGCAGCCATTCATAGACAAGCCAGAAAAAGATTATCAAGGGCAGCAGTGTAACCAGATTACTGTCAATATTTGGGAAGACGCCTGCGATATATTTTCTATAGCTGATTAGCGGGTAGAAATCCGCTTTCAATAGCCATACTTTCACCATTTCAAGCACCCAGCGCATATCAAATATCACCAGGGCCATGGATAACAATCCGACAGTAATCGCCATCCATAAATTAACCACGCCGCGATTTTGTTGAAAATTCAATGTGAAAAACATGGCCATCGGTATAAATAACGCAAAAGGATTAAAGGTAGCTAGGCCGAATAATATTCCGGAAAAAACATACTCCTTGCTGACAACCTTATAAAAAGCAGCCATCAGCAGGAAGATCTGCAGCATGGAGAGGTTCGTATTGAGTATGTTGAGTAATGAGAAATAAGATATTAAAAGTGCCAAAGCGCCCGCAATTTTATATTTCTCTTCCAACTTCACTTTGAAAATATCCAAAAGCAGACTGAAGGTGAAATAGCATAGAATTTGATTGGTTGCCAGCCATAAAGCCAGTGCCCAATGAAAATCCGGGATGTAAATGTAAGGCAGGTAGAACAAGAGTGAATACATGGGCAAATTGAATTGCTTAATTTCACCAAGTGTTATACCCAAGGCTTTCACATTTTCCGAACTGCGGTTTACCTCATTTTCGTAAGCACTCAGGTTTCCCTGAAAAACGATACGGGTACGTGCCAAAGAAACGTAAAATTCATTTTGGCTGGCCAGTCGTGGCAGCGCAAACCGATCAATAAGAATGAGTACGAGAAAAGCCAGGAAAGTAAACAGGATCCTCTTGCGAAGATCGATATATTTCTTGTCGGTCAGCAGGTACTGGGTAACTTTCTTAATTTCGGCGAACATTTTTTTTATTTTGTCTGTGCTAATTCTGCCAGATATTTTTCTTTATTTGCTGCTCTGGCTATTTTACCGCTGCTGGTCTTGATTAACCAAAATCCGTTGACCAGATAGACTTGACGTAAAGCAACCGCAGTGCTTTGCGTAACCTGCTGCCGGATGCGGCCGCTGATTGGCTGGCTCTGGTCTTCATAACCGGGTTCCAATTCCGCAATGACAATCACTTCTTCCGTGCCGCGCTCCTCGTTAAAAACGCCAAAAGCGACGTTTCGTCCGGGGTGCACACCTTCAATTTCATTGACGACGCTTTCAATATCCTGCGGGTAAACATTCTTACCACCCACAATGATTAGGTCTTTTTTGCGCCCGCTGATATACAGTTCGCCATCCGCCAGGTAACCCAAATCGCCGGTTTTGAACCAGCCAGCGAGCATGGCCTTCTGCGTGGCGTCTTCACGGTGATAGTATCCTGTCAGCATGCAGTTACTTTGCAGCACAATTTCTCCCAAATGCCGCTCCGGCAGCTCATTACCCTGCTCATCTACAATCCGCACGCTGGTATTTTCCAATGGTTTCCCGGCAGAGACCATGATTACACTGCGTTCTCCGGCAGAAGCTTTTTGCGCCAGTTTATCTTTTTGTAAAATTTCCAGGTCAATCTCGTCATAGGTAACGGGTTTCTCGATGCCGTCCTGCGTTACCGCGAAGACATTTTCCGCCATGGCATAACAGGTAGCAATGGCGGTATCCCGCAGCCCATAGGGTTTGAAGCGGTCCAGGAATAGCTGGTGGCTGGCAAAGCGCATGGGTTCGGAGCAGTTTGTCACTGCCCGCAGACTGGAGAGGTCAACACCTTCTAAATCCGAAGGCCGAATTTTTTGCGCACAAAAATTGTACGCAAAATTTGGCAGCCAGCACAGCGTTCCTTTATAACCGGTGATCGCTTGAAAAAGCCGGTACGGCGCCCGCACCCAATCGAAGGGCGACATAATTACCAGAGGAATATTGTACAAAACGGGCATGATGAAACATGCAATCAAGCCCATGTCGTGATAAAGCGGCAACCAGCTGACAATCACATCCTGTGCGTTGATCTGCAATTTTTGGGTATATATGTCCAATTGGTTAAAAACTGCCTGATGGGAAAGCGCCACGCCCTTCTGAAGGCCAGTGGTTCCGGATGAGTGCTGCAGCAGCACGACATTTTCTTCTTTACACTGCAATCCTCGATATTCTATGCTCTGTTCTTCCGGAAGATCGCGGATGTCTTCCACATAAAGCACTGTTTTAATAAATGAATTTTCCTGCCTGATTACTTCCAGTTCACCGGCAAATTCTTTATAGGTGATGATGGCAGAAGGTCTGGTTATTTCGATCAAAGAAACCAGGTCTTTGCGATATTTCTCAGGCAATAATTTCTCGGTCAAGAAAGGCATGATGGAGGGGACTGATCCATTCAAGATAGTACCGAAATATGACAGGAACAGGTCGACGCTCTGTTGAAGGATCAAAATAACCACTTCACCCGGTTCGATATTTTGATGCACAAGCGCCGCGGTATATTTTCCGGCGCCTTGCACCAAATCCCGGTAAGTCAGTTGAATATCATCCTGCCCGGTTTGGAGCACGTTCAGAATCGTCTTGCTTGGGTTTTCCTGAGAAAGACGCAGCAAGCGCGTGGAGAAATTATCCACTTATGCTCCGCGTTCGATTACCATGCCGGCCAACTGATCCAGCGTGTCAAAAGTCTCCGCATTCAGCTCGTAATCTTCAATGCGCACGCCATAAAGGTGTTCAACGATCAAGGCCAAGTCCACCAAACTGAAGGAATCGATCAAACCGCTTGAAATCAGAGCTTCATCCGCTCCAATTTCAACTTCTGGTTGTTTCAATATCTCCGCACTGATCTTCTGACCTAATTCGCTGATTAATTCTTCTTTACTTTTCATTATCCGTTATCCCTTAATCCTTTCCACAATGTATTCAGTGTACCCAGGGCATACGCGCTGCGTTCCGTCCAGGCCTCGGTGGAAATATGGAATCCGTCGTTGCGCTCAGGATCCAGACCACGATACGGCAGCGGCTGGGCAGCCCGCCACCAATTGTAGAGCGGCAGGTCATATTCGTAAGCCAGTTTAGCGATAATGTAATTTAATTGATGATTGCCCTCAACATTATCCGCCTTGGTAATCAGGATGGGCACGGTGCCGTGCGCCATAATGGTATCCAGAACCATGCGCAGATATTTCTCGTATTGATCCGGCGGTGTTACGTCCGGCCACCAACGCTCAAAGGAAACAAACGCAAAGCTGGGATTAGCCACCCGCAATTCACAGGCCAATGGGCTTTCGCCCGCCTGACATTCCTCAGGGTCAGCCTGCAGCGGGGACAGCGCCGCCGCCACATTCAGCCCCTGCTCGATAGCTTTGCCATCCCGGTTGAAGAATCCGTTGAAATTATCAATGGTTTCCTGCCAATCGGCTTGTTCGGGCGCCAGATAATAGCGTTTCAAATCATACAAACCCATAAAGGATTCTTTAATATTCTGACAGTCGCCGATTTTGGAAAACGCATTCGGGTTCACGCCCAATTCTTTGCCCAGCGCATATATCTCGCGCGATTTGTTAGTCACCTCCGGGATGATCGGCCAATTCTGCCAATCTTCCGGTTTCATGCGCGTGTCCGGAGTGGCGGTTGACAACGGCGTCTGGGTAGGCTCCGGAGTTTCCGTGGCTATTATTTCGGGCACATTGGTTGACTCTGCAGCGCTTTCTGCCGGCTGATCAGCGCCAGCTACCGCAGCCTCCGCTCCTTTGGATGCGCAGGCGCTCGATAACAGGATTATGGAACCCATCAAAATACTGAGTGTATTTAAAAGTAATTTTTTGCTTGCCATTTTCTATTGTTTATCTGTCTCGATAATTAATGAGGCAATCCTTTCTGCCAAAATTTCTTCTCCACTTTTATCCATATGAATGGCGGAATTAGTGAAGTATTCCTGCGGGACGATATCCCACAAATCATTATAATTTATACCGGCTTTGTCCATTTTCTCTTGTATTATGCCGCGGTATTGGTCATACGCCCAGCGCGGATAATAGTAGTCATAGCGAATATCGCTGTTCTCCCCCTGAGCAATCAGGATAGGTTCATTGACAACCAGGAATTGGATATCGCTGTTAAGTTTGACAGTTTGGCTGATCACGTTCAAAGCCAGCCGATTTTCATCCAGGTCATAGGGAGAAAAGTCGTAAAAGGATTCATCCACCGCGAAATCACGAAGTGCGGGTGTGTATTCGTCGGGATAATCCTGATCGATTCCAGTACCCGCCCACATTGCGCCGTAAATCTGCAAACGGATAATGTCCGCCAGCTCGCGCCGGCGCGCAACCAAGGTGGTTTCTTTCCAGACTACAGGAATCTTTTCAAAAGTCGTTAATTGGTAGCGGTCGATCAGGTCATTGACCAGAATCGGGTTATTGGCAACCAAAGGAGTCTCCAATTGGTTGTCCACAGGCAGCGATTCCAGGGTGACCAGCCAGATTATCAAGTCGGGATCATACTGCTTTACCCTGTCGATAATCATCAAATCTTTTACTACTGATAAACTGGGATATCCCAGATTATAAACACGCACATTTTTATCATTTAATTCCAAGCTACGGCTGTCCAGCAACCCTGCCAAAGTGTCCCCAGGGTTTTGAAGGAATCCCCAGGTTGATGAATCACCTACGATAAAGACCCTGAATTCGTCAGCTTCTTTTTTCGCGGCAGAAATTTCATGGGAGGCAATCATCGCATCCAGGTTGTAAATGCTTAAATTGTAGGAAGTTGAGGGATTTTCTCCGAACGGGAAGCGCTCACGGCCTGGATAAAGGTGGTTGTATAAAGATAAGCTCCCGATTGGAACATTCATCAATAAGCTGAAAGCCATATTAAACAAGGCCGCAAACAGGCCTGCTTTAATCAAAATGCGCACAGGAAGGGCTTTTTGTGAACGCATGGCTAGACCCCTCCCGTAAGTTTACTGAATACCAGTAATGCGCTGTTTATATCAGGCAGAGCGAACCACACCCACCCCAGGGCAATGAAGTTAAAGGTCATAAATATCGAGATGTATTTCTGTGCGCGTACAACCCAAACGTACTTCGATGGTTCTGCCGGGTACTGCTTGCGCCATTCCGTCCAACGGTTATGCGCAAACATTCCTAATCCATTCCACAAACCCCATAAGACAAAATTGAGGCTGATACCGTGCCATAATGCAATCAGAACCATGGTGCTGACCTGAGTGAAGAATATCATCCAAACTGTCGAAATGGGTTGTTTGCGCGTGCGCAGGTAGCGCGTAACGGGGTTGAAATAATAAGTGCGGAACCACTGTGTGAGCGTAATATGCCAACGATTCCAGAAAACAGTCAAATTCTCCGCCAGGTAAGGCTGTTTGAAGTTCTCCGGCAGTTGAATACCCATCAAACGGGAAATACCGATGGCCAAATCAGTATAACCGCTGAAATCAAAATAAAGGCGGAAAGCATAGGTGTAAACCAACACCCACATCCAGCCGGTAGAACGCACCTGCTGGGCGGAAAGCGGATTCAACGCCAGCAGCGCCAGGCTGTCAGCCAGGATGAATTTATAGAACAAGCCATGCGCAATGCGGCGCCCGCCTTCCAGAAAATCTTCCGAAGCCGGTTGAGCATTGCGTTGTTCCAATTGTTTTTGGAAATGGTCCAGCCGATCGATTGGGCCGGCGATAAAAGCCGGAAAAAACAGTACATAAACCATAAAATCCCGCAAATTAGCGTTGAATTTACGGCCCTGCTGCCATTCGCGCAGTACATGGATCAAGCGAAATGCAAAATAGGAATACCCCACCCAGGCAATTTCAGTCGAATTAGCCAGTTTGGGAGATTGTCCATTGATGATTCGCAGGATCTGGCTGGCTTTCAAAGCAGCTGGAGGGTACTTAAGGATAACGAATACCACAATCAATCCGATGACCGCGATAGACGCCGGCGTTTTATTCTCCGAAGAAGAACGTTGGACCAGCCATAACAGCGACCCTGCGATCAGGATCAGTATGATCACCTGCCAAATAACCGGCGGATTGACCAGCTCCACCAGAAAACCCAGGTTTAAGTACCGCAGCCCCGAGAGCCCCAGGATAACGGCCAAGGCTAACCAGCCTGCCAGGCGATTGTCTTTTTCCGTGAAAACCTCGCGCGCGGATGTGATTCCCCAGATCAATACCGTCAGCGTAATCAAGATGGAAGGCAGCCAAAATTCCAACGAACGTATACTGGATACCGGTTGAAGCCAGAAAATAAAAATGAGGCTGGATAGAAACATCAACCAGGCTGATGCGATTTGATTGCGCAGCAGCCTGATCAGAATGGCAAAACCGATGAAAACAGCGATATGGATAAGCGTCATATGGCTAAAAACCCTGGTAAATCCAGAGCGGTGAGCTGTCCGTGGTCATAATGATCAGTCCGATGATCAAAAGGCCTAACAACACAGCCCATAAGTTTTCATTTACTTCTCGATTATTTTGCATTTATTTATAAGAACATACGCGCCACTGACCGTCTTCCATGGTCATGGTATAGGTGCGTTTATCCAATTCAATTGCCCGGATCTCATCATTGTAGGTCAGGTCCAATGTACCGCTGCATACCACCAGCGCATCTTCACCTTCTTCCCCCACCTGGCTGCAGCTGACGTTATTCAACTGCGCGCCAACAGACATCAATGCGTCCACTTCCAGCATAGCCTGCTCTTCCCAATCTTTGCAGGTCAAAGAAACTACGGTATCTTTATCCTTATTTGCTAAAGCTTCCAGGTAGGCATAAGTTGCATCCGCAGCACTGGCGTTGGTTTGTCCGCCGCCGCAGGAAACCAGCAGGATTGCCGCAATCGTAAACAGTAGTAAAGACTGTCTTATTTTCATCAGGAGTCATCTCCGTTTCTGTGATTTCAATTAACGTTTCTATTATAAATAAAAAAGCGAGGATGTAAACAAAGCCTACATCCTCGCTTAATTTATTGATATGTTTACGGATTTTTGTTTAGATGTCTTTTCCGTAAATCCGATGGTTTTTATAGGGTTTTACACCCAAATTTTCCAAATCTTTGCGCATCTCGGTGGCTGTTTCAGCAATTTGAGTCAATTCGCTGTCCACAAAGTTATAAGCATTGGCGGTTTTGAAGATTTCCGAGAACATCAACGCGTTTCCACCCATTCCGTGTAATTCAGGCAAGATGCCGATGCCATTGAACGACAACCATTTGGTGGTTTTAAGTTCATGCAAATAAGAATACAAAGCCATGGGAGACAAACGCCCTTTATATTTTTGCAGGGCTTCGGAAATATCCGGGAAAGCTAAGAGGAAACCGACGACTTCGTCTTTGTACGTGATGATCTTCAACAGGTCGGGAACTGCCACCACCATGATGTTATCCAGCACAAATTTGATCTCATTATCCGTCAGCGGGTAATATTCCCAGTTGTTGACAAAGGACTTGTTATATGCCTGTCCAATACGCCAGGCCCATTTTTTCAACTCGGCCTTATTCTTAAATTTAATGACCTTGAATTTACCCTGCTCTTCCACGCGTTCAGCAACCCGTTTTACTTTTTCGGGAAGAACGAAGTTGGGAATATTGGCATAACAGGAAACCCAGTCCACAACCTTTGTAAAGCCTAAATTCTCTACGAATTTAGGGTAGTTAGGCAGGTTATAGTTCATCATGGTCATCATCTGGCGGTGTTCAAAACCCTCCACCAGGAAACCGTAACCGTCAAATGACGACAACCCTTTTGGCCCCATCACTTGATTTAACCCGCGTTTGTGGGCCCAATCAAAACCGGTTTCAAATAGTTTGTTCGCGATCGCCTGATCATCCAATGATTCAAACAGGTAAAAGCAAGCCACTTTCTTATTGTGGTATTTATTTGAAGGCTTATTCTCCAGGAGAGCGATTCTGCCAAGCATTTCACCATTCGCATCCCGCGCGACATAGAACTCCGCATCCGAATGCTCATAGAAAGGATGCTTCTGACTGTTCAGCATCATTTTTATATCCGCTAAAATAGGCGGAACCCATTCTTTTACCCCTTCATAAACCTTAAATGGAAATTCGACAAATTCATTAACTTGTTTCTTTGAGGTCGTATCGACTTTCTCGATATTAATCATATGATTGCTCCTACCTAGGATATTTTTTCCAGTATACACCTATTAAATAAAAATTACTTTTGGTGTTAGTATTAACCCAATAAATTGTACTTGGTAACACAAAATTCGTTCCATTCAGGAGTCTATAATGTCTGAAATTTTGATCAAAGAGATCAACGAGCAACCTCACATTATCCAGAATCTAATTGACTCTGAATATAAAGTGATTAAGGGTATTTCCGATAAGATTAAAGGCAAATTTAATTATGCTTTGATTGCCGCCCGCGGAACTTCCGATAATGCCGCCCGATATGCACAATATCTTTTTGGTACATATAACGAAATTCCGATTGCGTTGGCAACACCTTCTTTATATACAGTTTACAATAAACCGCCAAAGTTATCAGATGCTTTGGTCATTGGCATTTCTCAATCCGGACAGTCTCCGGATATCGTTGCGGTGATAGAAAATGCAAAAAAACAGGGTCAAACTACCTTGTGCATCACCAACCAGCCCGATTCACCCCTGGGCAACGCCGCAGATTACGTTATTCCCCTACACTGCGGCGAAGAAAAAGCTGTAGCGGCCACAAAAACTTATACGGCTTCTTTGACCGCGCTGGCTATGCTGTCCATTGCCATGAGTAATGACATGGAAAGAGAAAAAGCATTGGCAAATCTGCCGCCTGTATTAGAAGAAACCATCAAGGCCGCGATGGAAACCAATGTAAATACCTGCCGGTATCGCTACATTGAACATTGCGTGGTCATTGGCCGCGGGTACAACTATGCGACCGCTTTTGAGATTGCGCTAAAAATCAAAGAGCTTACACGGGTTGTCTCCGTGCCTTATTCTTCGGCTGATTTCAAACACGGCCCCATCGCCGCAGTTCAGCCCGGTTTCCCGGTTGTCATGGTAGCCCCGTCAGGCGAAATGTACGGCCAAATGAAAGAATTTTCAAAGAAGATGCATGAATTGGAAGCGGAGATCATTTCTATCTCCGACCAGAAAGAGATTACGGAAGGCAGCAATCTCGGTTTTAGAATACCGGCCGGAGTTCCGGAATGGGTTTCTCCAATTGCATGCGTGCTGCCGGGACAATTATTTGCCAGGCAATTGGCTTTTGAGAAAGGATTGAATATCGATAAGCCAGTTGGTTTATCAAAAGTTACCGAAACTTTCTAATTTTCCTTATAATTATTCAATAAACCATATTGTTGTTGGAGAATTAATTTGGAAAAATTTCTCATTGAAGGCGGCCATCCTATTTCCGGGGAGGTAACTCCAGCGGGTAATAAGAACGCCGCCTTACCCATTTTGGCGGCTTGTATATTAACCCGCGAAAAAGTCGTGCTGCACAATATTCCGAATATCGAAGACGTGCGCACCATGCGTTCGCTTTTGGAGAGTCTGGGAATTTCCATCCAAACCGTTGACGAGCATACCTGGGAAATTCAGTCCAGCGAAGTTCGCCCGCGCGACATGGACCCCGACCTGTGCCGGAAGATCCGGGCTTCGATCCTGTTGGCCGGCCCGATGATCGCCAGGGCAGGCACACTGGAATTACCCCCGCCCGGCGGCGATGTGATCGGTCGCAGACGCGTGGATACACACATTCTGGCGCTCAGCGCATTGGGCGCGGAAGTGAATTACAACCGCACTTTTTCCTTCAAAGCCAAAGAACTGCACGGCGCGGATATCCTGTTGGATGAAGCCAGTGTCACCGCCACCGAAAACGCCATCATGGCAGCTGTGACCGCCAAAGGCCGCAGCATTATCCGCAATGCAGCCTCCGAGCCGCACATCCAGGAACTATGCGCATTCCTCAACAAAATCGGCGCAGATATTCATCACATCGGTTCCAACACATTGCTGATTAACGGCGTTGATCAATTGGGCGGCGGCGAGTACACTATCGGCCCGGATTACCTGGAAGTGGTCAGTTTTATCGGCGCAGCGGTGGTCACACACGGCTCCATCACCATTCGCAATGCCGGCTCTGAATACCTGAACATGGTCAAGCTGGTTTTCCAGCGCCTGGGCGTGGATTGGGAAGAAAAGGGACAAGATATTTTCGTGCCGAAACGCCAGCGCCTGACCATCGAACCCGACCTGGGCAACGCCATTCCCGAGATCAGCGTGATGCCCTGGCCGGCTTTCCCCACCGACCTGATGAGCATTGCCATCGTGGTGGCTACCCAATCTAAAGGCACGGTGCTGTTCCACGATTGGATGTACCCCAGCCGCATGTTCTTCACGGACAAACTGGTCGGCATGGGCGCGCAAATCGTTCTGTGCGACCCGCACCGCTGCATTGTTCAGGGCCCCAGCCACCTATACGGCGAAAAAATGGAAAGCCCGGATATTCGCGCGGGAATGGCACTATTGTTGGCCGCCTTATCCGCTGAGGGCACCTCATCTATACGCAGCGTGGCGCAAATTGACCGTGGGTATGAAAAGATCGACGAAAAACTGGCAAAGCTGGGTGTGAATATTCAGCGTGTTAAAGGATAATAAACAAAATTAATCGACCAAAAGCGCTCCTTGTATGATTCATAGGGGCGCTCTTGTTTTTAAAAAATAACAGGCATCTTATCGATGCCTGTTTTATTTCTCTCATGCAATAACACAGCACAAAATTACGATTCAGCCTTACCGCTTCCAGCAACTTCCAGGAATTGGTTGAGCGCATCGCGCAGAATTCCTTCAGGAACAGCGCCTACCTGGCGATGAAGGACTTTTCCTTCCGCTACAAATAACATGGTCGGGATACCTTGAACGCCATAGCGTCCCGCCCATTCCTGATTCTCATCAGTATTTACCTTCGCAACCACCAACTTACCCTCATAATCCTTGGCGACTTTATCCAAGATGGGTGCCACCATTTTACACGGGCCGCACCAGGGGGCCCAGAAATCTACAATTACCGGTACTTTAGATTGCAGGACGGTTTTTTCAAAGGCTGCGTCAGTAACATGGACTGGTTCATTCATTATTTCTATCTCCTGAATATTAAATATTAAGTGCCAGCTTTATATGCTAGATTTTATCCTATTCTGGCTGGCTGGCACTATAAGACTTTTATTATATTAATCAGCCGATTTATTTAGCTTTGACGGTGATTGTCTTAGGTTTGATTTCCTCTGCTTTCGGCAGTGTCAATTTCAAAATACCATTCTCGAAATCAGCTTTGGCCTTATCCGCCACAACCGGGCAAGGCAGCAGCACCGAGCGCGCAAATGCACCCTGGTGAATCTCGTGCAGATGATAATCCGCTTTTTCCACCTCTTCTTCCGATTTCATTTCACCGCGGATGGTCAAAGTATCACCGGAAACAGAGATATTGATATCTTCGGCTTTGACGCCGGGGATAGATGCCTTAATTACCACATCATCTTCAGTCTGCATCATATCCAAATTGATTGAACCATAACCTTCATATTCGATCGGGCTGCGGCTGAAGAAGTCATCAAAGATTCTATCCATCTCATCCCGCATTCCAACCATTTCACGCACAGGATTCCAACGAGTTAGATTAGCCATTTCAAACTCCTTTCAGTTTTTTTTCTATTCTCGTACGGTCTTAAATATAAAACGCCTGTGTCAGAAAAACACAAGCGTTTTATTAAATTTATATTGTTCTTCTCTTATTCTTTGCGCTTGAAATCTACAAAACGGTATCCAACGCCACGTTCAGTGAGAATGTATTTCGGATTGGCGGGATCCTCTTCCAGTTTCTGGCGCAGGTAATTAATGTACAGGCGCACGTAATGGGGTTCATCACGGTATTCATAACCCCAAACGCGGGAAAGAATTTGGTCATAAGTAAGGACCCAACCGGCATTCTGCACCAGGTGATACAGCAAGCGGTATTCTGTGGGACGCAGCTTGACTAATTCGCCATCCACCCAGATCTCGCGGCGGTTGAAATCGATCTTGAGGCGGTCGTCCACCTGGATGACATCGACTTCCTCGGCGCCCTCCATTTCGACACGGCGCAGCACGGCTTTTACGCGGCTGACAAGCTCACGCGGGCTGAAGGGTTTGGTCACATAGTCATCCGCTCCCAATTCCAGGCCGCGCACGCGGTCATCTTCTTCCCCTTTGGCAGTGAGCATAATCACAGGGATATTGCTGATCTCGCGCACCATTTTCAAGACTTCAAAACCATCCAAATCCGGCAGCATAACGTCCAACAGAATCATGTCAGGCATATCCGTGCGCATTTTATCAAGGGCTTCGTGCCCCTTTATCGCTTCAATTACTTGAAAGCCGTCATGTTCAAGATTCAACCGGATGAATCTGAGCATGCGCTCCTCATCATCGACTACAAGAATTTTTTTATTGGCTGTTGAGGTTGGCATTCTCTCTCCTGATGATTTAGTTACAATAATATACTTCAAAATTATTATAGGATTGTAAAAATTGTTTTGCAACCTTTGGCATAAATTCGTATAAAACTGGACGAATGTTATCCCATCCAGTACAATCAAACTAACCAATTGAATGAAACATAACAAGAATACCATAAACTAACATCTATGAATGTCGGCTTCCAACTCTTTCAGTTACAAAGTATTGATTCCGAATTAGACCACGCCCAAAATCGTATAAAAGAAATTCTTACCGCCATTGAAACCGATAAAAACGTCGCGCTTGCAAAAAAGCGGGTGGAAACCATGGAGGCGGAATTACGAAAGATCAAAAGCGATTTTGAGACCATCGACTATGAAACCGACCAGAAAAAAGTAAAGAAAGCCCAAAGCGAAGCGAACTTATACAGCGGCCGCATCCAAAACCCCAAAGAACTCCAGGATTTACAGGCGGAAATCGCCTCCTTGAATAAAATGCTGGGTGAATTGGAGGAGCGCTCTCTTGAACAGCTTGAAAAACTGGAAAAGGCGGAGGAAAAGACTTCCGTTTTACAGAATGAATTAAATAAAGTCATGACAGACTTTGAAACAGGCAAGTCCAGATTGATTGCAGAAAAGGGAAATCTGGAAAATACAATCAAGAATTTAAGTGCCAAGCGTTCCAGCCAGGAAACCCAAATCCCTGAAGAACAGATGAAAATCTATGTGCGGCTGAGAAATTTAAAGAATGGATTGGCAATCGCTCAATTACAGGATAGCTCCTGTTCGGCCTGCGGATCCTCGCTTACCGCCGGTGAATGCCAACAAGTTCGCTCCAGCAGCCAGCTTTTCTATTGTACCTCCTGCGGACGGATTATTTACGGATCCTAGCGCGTTTGAGATTCCAGATACTTATCAATTGTCTCTTTACTGATACCGCTGATTTTTAAGTGTTTATTCCTGGACTTATCCCCCGAAAGAATCTCGATATTATTTCTGGGAATATCAAAAATTTCGCTAAAGAACTTGACCAGACTCTCGTTTGCTTTGCCTTCCAAAGGCTTTCCCCGCACTTTTACTTTCAGCGTACCGTCATCCATCCAACCGGTAATTTCATCCTTTTTTGCAGAGGGTTGGACACGCACATTCAGAGTCATTCCAATTTCAGTCATCGCGTCCCAGTGTGATCACAGCTCCAAATCGGCCGGTCTTGCCATTCTCTCCGCGATGGGAATACCAATCTTCATTATTCGCAAAGGTACAGATGCGGGTTTGTTCGATATGACGCAGTCCGGCGCGTTCCAGAAATAGTTGGTTAGCCAACTGCAAATCCACATAGGTACGGCCGTCTTTTTTCAGAACAACGTTATCTTCGCTATCGAAATGAGTTTCTGCGGCAAGCACAACTTCCGGCCCGACTTCATAATGCTGCGCACAAATCGAAGGGCCAATCACAGCCAGGATATCGCCGGGTTCAGAACCATAGCTTGTCTGCATTGCCTTGACTGTTTCCACTGCCACACCTTTAAAAGTACCTTGCCATCCTCCATGCGCACCCGCCACAACTTGCTTGATCGGATCATAGAACAACATGGGTACGCAGTCGGCAAACAGCATCAATATGGAAACGCCTTTTTTGTCCGTTATTATGGCATCCGCCTGGACGTGTTTTTCGTCCAAACGGCGCGGGCGCTGCGCTTGCACCACAGCGGCACTGTGCACCTGCCAGACATCATAATAACTGTCACAAGCGATACCTAAAGCGTCTGCGATGCGGTTGCGGTTTTCAATCACATTCTCGCGTGAGTCGCCCACGGAGGTAGCCAGATTCAGGCTGGCCCAGGGCTGCGGGCTGCAGCCGCCGCGGCGCATGAAGAAGCCGTGTTTGACACCGGCTGTTTCAAGACTATCGGCGCTGTACCATGTAAGGCTGTTTTTCTTATGGATAGCCATATCGGGTTTTATAAGTTGGAATTATTTTTTGTGAAAGTCCGGTTCATACCATTGGCATAACCGGACTTATTATCATATTAGTAAAGGCGTTTCACTACTTCGATCTTGGTGCCTGTGTAATTAAGCGTATCGCTGATGTCGCCTGTCCCATAAGGCACCTGGGGAGTATTCCAGCGGAAAATCCATTTGGCATCTTCGGGCGTGGTGTTGACACAACCGTGTGATTTGGGCGTGCCGAAATCGTTGTGCCAGAAAGCACCGTGGATAGCCATACCTTCGCCAACAAACAGGGAAGTCCATGGGATGGCCATGGTGTCAAAGCCTTGTGCGGTGGCGCCGGCAGTACCTCCGCTCATGTGCAGCGAAATTACTTTGCGCCAAACCCAATAATTTCCTTCCGGTGTTGCCCAGGTTTCTACCGGATTCCCCAGATCATCCAACGTCCTGCCTGAAGAAATCTGGCAGAAATAAACTTCCGTATTGCCTTCATAACAGGTCAGTGATTGGGCGTTGAGGTCAACTACAATCCTCTTATCGGTCGCATCCGGATTAATCGGCGCCAATTCCTCTTCGGTAATAATACGGAAAGCGCGCGCATCCGCCCAGAAGATATCGCCGTAAGAGCCATAACGCTCGTTCACACGATAGAGAATATTGCCGTCCTCTCCCATGGCAATCTGGTCCACCCAGATAACCTGGCTGTAATACAAGCGCCATAAAGTAGACGAAACTGCGTTCAACCAGGGCGACTTGGCCGGCGGATTTTCCAAAGTAAGGTTCACGTAAGGAACAGTCACTTCGACCCACATACCGGTATCTTCGCCATAGGTTGGCAATGTAGTGACAGGTTCGTTGGGCAGATTCTTTACCCGTTGCAAGCTGGGGGAATAAATATACCCTTCCGGTGTTTCAACCCACTTGCGGTTGGGACGGCCAAGGGGATGATCGCCGACCACTTCACGCAGCCAGACGACGCATTCATCCTCGCTCAGAGTGCGCACAACATCCGCATCGGCATTTGGTTTGGAGCGAATTGGCAAAGAAGACGGGATATACACGGTGTTCCGCCCCAGGTATTCGCTATCAGGGAATTCAGCCAGCTTTGACTTGCTGCCTTTAAACACAGGCATCACAGCCAAGCCGCCTAAACCCACTAATCCTCTTTCGAGGAAAGTTCTACGACTAATTCGGTCTTTATTATCCAACATACTTAATCAATACCTTCTTTTTATGCTTTTGTCAATTCAGTATTGTAAAAGGTTTCTCTGAAATTCTTTTTATAGATGAGTTCTTCCTGCAGAAGATCGATTTCTTCTTTCCAATATGCATCGCCATCCTGATAGGGAATTAAAGCCCGTACCCAATCATATACTTCGGCTGTTTCCCGGCCTAAACACAGTTTTGGCATGGCATTCCGGCGTAAATCGATAGCCCGGCAGGCAGTGTAAATTTCAATACAGATAATCTTGGCCGCGTTCTCCAGTACCTGATGTAAATGCCAGGCGGCATTATACGCATTGGCATTGAAGTCTTCCTGGTTGGCCGAAGTCGGCAGTGAACGCACCGAATCCGGCGAACACAGCGTTTGGTTCTCCAGCACCAGCGATGCAGCGGTATATTGCAGCATCATAATGCCCGAATTAAGCCCCGCTTTTTCCGCATTTCCCACCAGCATGGCCGGCAGGCCGTTGTTCAAATGACTGTCCATCAAACGGAAGGTGCGCCGCTCGGAAATTCCGGAAAGCTCGGATAACGCAATTGACAGGAAGTCCGCGTTCATACCGACTGCTTCACCGTGGAAGTTGCCGCCGGAAATGGCCAGCCCCTCACCCACAATCAGTGGATTATCGGTAGCCGCGTTGATCTCGCGCGTCACGGTAGATTGCACAAAACCCAGCGTGTCTCGCACTGCCCCATGTACTTGAGGCGCGCAGCGTAGAGAATAAGCGTCCTGCACCTGGTGATGGGCATTGACGAAGGTGCTGTCTTCCAGGAAATGCGAAATATTAGCCGCGGAGTCAATCTGTCCGGCTAATTCACGGGCCTGATGCAATTCGGGATGCAGCGGATCAGTGCGCGCCAGAAGCGCTTCAAAGCTCAACGCAGCAGCTAAATCACCCAGATAGCATAGATAAGCGCTGTCATATACCGCCAACGCCAACAACGCAGCGGAAAATGTCGCTCCATTGATGAGCGCCAATCCGTCTTTATCCGACAGCGTCAGGCGTTCAATTCCTGCCTTCTGCATAGCCGCGCGTCCGCTCATAACCTCGCCCTGATAAACCGCAAAGCCGCTTTCGGATTCTTTCTCCTGGGGAGAAGTGCTGGCAACCAGAGCCATCTGCGCCAGCATACATAAGTCGCCGGAGGAACCCAATGAGCCTTTATCGTAAACCACCGGAATTACGCCCTTATTCAGCATTTCCAAAAGAACGTGCACCATATCGGTCTTGATGCCAGAATAACCTTTTGCCAGACTATTGGCGCGAATCAGCATGGCCGCCCGCACCACTTCCTGTGGCAGTGGATTGCCGGTGCCAACCGCATGACTGAGGATCAGGTTGCGGTTCAACTGCTGACTTTCCGCACGGGTGATGGTCCGGTCGGCAAAAATCCCGAACCCGGTGTTCAGCCCGTAAACCGGTTTGGATTGAGCGATAATAGCCTGTAAATTCTCCTGTGATTTCTGCATGGCAGCTTTTGCGGATTGTGAAAGTTCGACATTTTCGTTAAAACGCGATGCTCTTATTACTGCATTAAGACTGAGTGAGTGCCCATCCAAACTAATCATAAAGTTATCCTGTTTACCTTTTTCCTTCTCGATCGAGATCTCTTTGATAATCCCGCTTGGCAATTTCCTGCCGCTTATCATACAATTTTTTGCCCTTGGCGAGCGCAATATTCAACTTTGCCAGGCCGTTGCTGAGATAAACCTCGGTGGGAATCACCGTAAGGCCTTTGCTGCGGACCGCCTGCCAAATCTCATAGATCTCATTTTTATGCAGCAGCAATCGCCGCTTGCGTAAAGGATCGTGGTTTTCACGGCTGGCAGGGTCATAAGGGGCAATATGCGCGTTAATCAGCCAGGCTTCTTCTTCCGTGATTTGAACGTAAGCCTCAGCAATACTAATTTGACCCGCGCGTATGGATTTAATCTCACTGCCCTTCAATGAAATTCCGGCTTCGTAATTTTCCAACAGAAAGTATTCAAATTTCGCCTTTCTGTTTTTGGCGACAATCTTATTTCCCATGGGCTAATTTTAACATCCTATTGTTATTAATATTCTTAAGCAAGCATAATCGTAATTTATACGAAGTTTGTTTTTGTTTTCATCTTTTTATATTTGAAAGATATAAATTTTATCGCGCTTATTATCAACCACAATATAATTTCTGTAGCATTCGCTATATTGCAACTTTTTGTTACTTGGGACGTAAATAATAATATGAAAAGGATTACCTTAGCTTTAGGCGGCGGAGGCATCAAAGGCTTTGCGCACATCGGCGTTATTCGCCAATTATTGGAGGAAGGCTTTGAAATTTCAGCAATCGCCGGTACCAGTGTTGGCGGTATCGTCGGCGCTTTGTACGCAGCCGGTTTCTCCCCGCAGGAAATGGAAAGCTTTTATAAAAGTCTGGATTTCCAAAAAATGATCAACCGCGCGCCCAACGACGCGCCTTCCCTGGTAGGGCTGCAGGGATTTTTTAATTTCCTCCACGAAAAACTTGGGGATATGTCCTTTAGTGACCTCAAAATTCCCTTTGTTTCCACCGCTGTGGACATCAATACCGGCCGCGAGATTATTATCAATACCGGGAAAATCCTGCCTGCGATTCAGGCTACCTCGGCAATTCCGGGCTTGTTCCCGGCAGTGCGTATGGGTGCTATGGATCTGGTGGACGGCGGTGTCCTGGATCCGGTGCCGGTTTCAGCGGCGCGCTGGCTATTTCCCGACTACCCAATTGTCGCAGTCAGCTTGTCGGTACCCAATAGCGAATGGGGTGAAGCCGAAAAAATTCAAGTGCCTTCCTACGTTCGGGTTCCTGATTTCCTCATGCAGCACTTCGCTCAGTTGCGTCTGAGCCAGGCCATGAAAGTATTTGTGGATTCCAACGATATTACTTCAAATATGATCGCGGAATTACGTCTGCGTATTGAAAAACCGGATGTTCTGCTGCATCCCAAGATCTATAAATACTCCATCATGGATCCGATCAACGTTGATGAAGCCATCGCGTATGGAGAAGAATCCGTCAAAGAATCGCTTAAAGACTTAAACGCTTCCTTCTCTACTTTCAAACGTATAAACCGCTGGATGCGTCCTTCATACATGAAAGGATCGCTGCTGAGCGAAATAAAACCTGATTAATGTCCTCGGATAACCGAGATGACCGCCAATATGGCTCCTATCCCCCCCACAATGAGGATGACCAAACCCATAGGGATGCTCCCCGCCAAAGACGTACGCGAGACATCTACATAGGTCGGGATGACCAGGGATTCCGCTGGCGTAAAAGTAGCCAAGCGGGTGGGAATCGGTGTGGTAATGAACTGCGCCGCCAGGGTGGCATTAATAGTCTGGGTCATGGCAGGCGTGAGCGTTGGGGGTGGTTCTACAATGGAAACCTCTCCGGCAGAGAGTGAGACAGGCGCCGCATAAATCCAGCCCTGATTATCCGGGCCGCCGAAATATTGGATGAGCAGCCAATCACCGCCTTCCGAACGACCTAAAACCGCCGCTTTTTGCCCGGCAACCAGACGGCCAACCAGGTCATACAAAGTGCCTGGCCCATTGCGCACATTGACATACTCCTGGTCCAACGGAACGGTGATCGTGACGCCTTCAGGAGTCCCGGTGACGGTGGGAATAGCTACAGTTGGCTGCTGTTCAAGTTCCTGGGCATCCACAGGCCGTGTTTTAATAGATACAATCGTCAATGTTAAGACGACAAGAATGGCAATTAGTGATTTTTTATATTTCATAAGCTACCTTTGACTGGTAAAAGATTATAATCCATAGGTATGGAACAACGAATTTTTCATGGCGATTTTTCAACAGATGACCTGGCAGCCTGCCTGCTGGTCCATTTTACTCGCGGCAACCTGGTAGTCCACAAACTCGGGTCCGGCGAAAATGTTGTCGTCCAGATCAAAACCCGCCAGGATAGTCCCTCTGGCGGCCAGACAGCCCTGACCGTGACTTTCCAAAAAGTCGAAGACGGCGTGGCCGTGCAAACCAGCCAGCAAGCCTGGGTCGGAGTTGCAGCCAGCTTGGGATATTCCGCGCTGGCTGCCATGCAAAATCCCTTCAGCCTGTTGGGACGTATCGATGATATCGCCCAGGATATTGAGTCCATCCAATTAATCGATGAAATTTGGAAGGTTTTGAGCGCCAACGCGCGCGTACTGGGCAGCGGTTATGAACTTTCCGAGCGATTGCACCGCGTGATGTGTGAATTTTGCCAAACAGCCAACCCGGCCGGCGCGCCCAGCTGCCTGGCTTGCGGCGCTCCTTTGGGAAACGCGCAGCCGGCTACCTGTAAGAATTGCGGGTATGTGGTGCTGCAAGCGGAAAACACCTGCCCCAACTGCGGGCGCCCGCTTTAGATTTTAACTGCCCGGTCTGCGCCAGCGGCGGTGCTCTTCCTCAATAAATTTGTCTGCCTGCACCGGTCCCCAGCTTCCGGCCAGATATTGCGGCAGACTCTTCACCGGGTTTTCCTCCCAGGCTTTCAAAATATCCGTTACAAAACGCCATTGTTCGATCACTTCATCCGTACGGGTGAAGAGCGTTTGGTCACCTTGAATGCAGTCCAGCAAGAGCCTTTCGTAAGCTTCCGGCGGTTCCGATCCAAAGGCATCCTGATAGCAGAATTCCATCTTGACTGGGGCAATTTCGTTGATTGGGCCGGGAATTTTAGCTCCTAGAGACAAATTGATGCCCTCATCGGGCTGCAAACGCAGCACCAGAACGTTGGGCGCTTCTCCAGCCATATTCTTCCAATTGAATAAAGACAGCGGTACCTGCTTGAATTGGATGGCAATTTCCGTTTCGCGCACCGGTAAAGCCTTACCGCTGCGGATAAAGAAAGGCACGCCCGCCCAGCGCCAGTTGTCAATGTGCAGCCGGGCAGCCAGGTAAGTCTCGGTGATGGAATCCGGCGCAACACGGTCTTCCTGTAAATAAGCCTGAATCTGCTTGCCGTTGACTTCTCCGGCACTATATTGGCCGCGCACGGTGTTGATCAGCGCTTCTTTGCCTTTCATGGGGCGCAGCGAACGCAGCACTTTCATTTTTTCATCGCGTACGGAAGATTCGTTGAATGCGTAAGGCGCTTCCATGGCCGTAAGGGTGACCAGCTGCAGCAAATGGTTGGCAAACATATCGCGGATGATGCCGGATTTATCAAAATAGCCAGCGCGCGTGCCCACCCCCACCGTTTCAGCCACTGTGATTTGCACATGGTCAATGTAGTGATTATTCCATAGAGGTTCAAAAATACCATTGGCATAGCGGAAAACCAGGATATTTTGGACGGTTTCCTTGCCCAAATAATGGTCAATACGGTAGATTTGGTCTTCTGAAAAACACTGGTGCAGGTAATCTTCCAGGTTTTGCGCGGTTTCCAGGTCTCGCCCGTAAGGTTTTTCTACAACTATGCGCACCCACTGCTTTTGTTCCGCATAACGCTGGCAAACGGACAGGTTTTGGATGATCTCGACATAGGCATCCGGCGGTGTCGCTAGATAAAAGATGACTTTTTGATAGCCCTTTTCCTCCAGATAGCCCAGCAGGCGGTTATATCCCTCCGGTTCCTGAAAATCAGATTGAATATAGGTGGCCATTTTCAGTAATTCTTCAACCGATTGCGCATTCACCGGTTTGGTGCGGGCAAACTGCATGATACCTGCGGTCAACTCTTCACGTAATTTCTCATCGCTCCAGGGCCGCCGGGCAAAGCCGATCACATGCAGCGGTGCGGGGAGCTGGTCATCTTTGCACAATTGGTACAAAGCCGGGATCAATTTCCGGCGGGTAAGGTCACCGGTTACACCGAAAATCACCAATGCTATCGGTTTATTTGCATCGCCTTGTTTCATCCTAATCACCTTATCATCAAGCCTTAATTATTTTCTCTCATTTATAATTAGGTCGGAGAGAATTTTTCATTCACATTATATAAGACTATGAATATAACCAATTCTATAACGGATATTCCCGGTATTTTAGTAGGTCAAGCAGAGGATGAAACAGCTTTGACCGGATGCACTGTCATTTTGTGTAAAGGCGGTGCTGTTGCAGGGGTCAATCAGCGCGGCGGCGCGCCCGGTACACGCGAAACGGATTTGCTACGGCCGATGCATATGGTCCAAAAGGTTCACGCCATTATGCTGGCCGGCGGTTCAGCTTACGGACTGGACGCAGCCGGCGGCGCCATGCAGTACCTTGAGGAGCAAAAAGCAGGTATAAATACCGGCCCTGCCGTAGTTCCGATTGTACCTTCAGCGATTTTATTTGACCTGGCGCTGGGCGACGCGCACATCCGCCCGGACAAACAAATGGGTTACAACGCTTGTCTGCAAGCCAGCACAGAGAAACCGCAGGAAGGCTGCCATGGAGCCGGCACCGGCGCAACAGTCGGCAAAATCCTGGGTATGGGCCAGGCCATGAAATCCGGCATTGGCACCAGTTCCATGGAAGTCACCGCAGGGGTAGTAATCGGCGCCATTGTGGCTGTTAACGCCTTGGGCGATATCATTGACTACAAGACCAACCAAATCGTGGCAGGCACCCGCAGTATTCAAAAAGGGCCTATTAAAATCGGCCAGGAAACTATCTATGCGAACACACTCTCGATCATGCAATCCAAATTAGGCCAGGCAGCCCTGTCCTTTGCGGGTAAACAAAACACCATCATCGGTGTAATCGCCACCAACGCGACCCTGGACAAGGAAGGCGCCAATAAATTCGCTGAAGCCGCCTCGAACGGAATCGCCATTTCCACACGCCCGGCTTTTACCACGATGGACGGAGACACGATCTTCAGCCTGGCAACCGGCAAGAAACATGTGGACTTGAACCTATTGTGCGCTTTCGCACCCATTGTATTTGCGGAAGCTATGCTCAACGCAGTTCGAAAAGCAGAACCTGCAGGTGGTCTGCCCGCAGTTCAATCAATCCATCCATCCCAATAGAAAGGAATATGTCAATGACTCATTTAGTGGCCGATACACTCTCCTGCCTATCAGTTGAAGAGGCAGCCAAACTGGGGATCTCTTATCTCCCTCAAATCATTATTTTTGGCGATGAAAGCTACCGCGATGATACCGAAATTGATTCTGACACTTTTATTGAGCGCCTGAAAAAGTCCAGCACTTTACCAAAGACATCTGCCCCCTATCCCAGTCTTTATAATCCTTTTCTGGATAAATTGACCCAAACCGGCGAAACAATCCTGCTTATATCTCCTTCAAAGAAGATGAGCGGCACAATTCGCTCCGCCGAAGTGGCCGTAGCGGATTATCCGGACGCGGATATTCGCATTGTCGATACCAATACGTTGGGTTCCGCTATGGGTTCCATTGTACGAAAAGCGGTGGAATGGCAGCAAGCCAGTCTATCAGCCGATGAAATCGAAAAGAATATTTTGGATATTTCAAAACGCAGCCGCACTTTTTTCCTGGTGGATACTTTGGAATACCTGCATAAAGGCGGGCGCATTGGCGCTGCCGAAACTGTCTTGGGCAGTATGCTGCAAATGAAACCCATTCTGGGAATCAATGACGGCCAGATTGAAGCGGTCGTAACCGAACGCACCCGCAAAAAAGCGATGGCCAAGTTTTTGGAATTGATTTCGGCCGAATGCCCGCAAGGAGACGAAAGCTGTGTCGTTATCGAACAAGGTGGGGTTCCGGACCAGGCACAAGAATTGGCAGAAGTTCTGAAAAAGAATCTGAAAGTAAAAGATATTCCCATCACCTTTTTACCGCCGGCGATTTTGGTTCACGGCGGCCCGGGCGTTTTGGGTGTTAGTTTCTTTTCTAAAGAATAAAAGCCATCCTTTAAATAGAAAAAGAGCGGCTCCTGATATTTATCGAATGGCCGCTCTTTTTATTTATAAGGACAGTTCCAATATCCTTATTAATTCTGTTTTTGTCAGCACAAGCGGATTCCCCTTCATACTGCTTGAGTGCTGTGATTTCTCTACGATCAGTTCAAAATCCGATGGCTGAATACCCAACCGGCCCAGACTGGGAATTTGAAGCTGCCGGCAAAGCGAACTCATCCATTCCGCCCCATCCTCCGGTGCAGCCTGATCATCCCCGGTAATCCAGCGAGCGATTTCCGCGTAACGCTGCAACGAGGGTGATTGCGGTTCGCGCTCTTGCAGTGCGCGAATATTGACCTGCATTACACCGGCAATGACTGCCGCGCAAATTGCGCCATGTGCTGCCGGGAACATACCGCCGATGGGGCCGGCAAAACCGTGCGCCGCGCCTAATTTGGCATTCGCCAGCGATAAACCGCCCATCAAACTCACCCAGGCCATAGCATCGCGGGCTTTCTGATTCGCGCCATCCTGATACACCGCGGGCAGGTACTGCGCGGCTTGCGGAATGGCATCGCGGCAGAACATATCGACCATTGGATTGGCTGCATTACAGACATACGGTTCAATTACCTGCACGAAAGCATCCATACCGGTTGAGGCTGTGACCGTTTGGGGCACCGAATAAGTCAATTCCGGATCGACCAAAGCCACCTCAGGCAGCATGTACGGGCTGCGCATGCTGACCTTCACGCTTTTTTCCGGAACCGCAATGACCGCATTGCGGGTTACTTCACTGCCAGTACCGGCCGTAGTCGGTATGGCAATGTACGGTTTGGAAGGCTGTTCCAGTTTATGGCCCAAGCCAACCACTTCAAGGTAATCCATCAAGTCGCCGTTGTTGGAAAGCATTGCCGCAACGGCTTTTCCGGTGTCAATGACCGACCCGCCGCCCATACCGATGACAAAATCACATTTTTCGGAGCGCGCTTTTTCGACCGCTGCCCGGATGCTGGGTGTACTTGGTTCACCCTGCACAATATGATCAACACAGCCAATTCCCACCGATTTCAGAAGATCGGGGACTTTTTGTGCCGCCGGCTGTGATTTGGAGCGCACCAGAAATGCCTTTTCACCCATTCCATTGGCAATCTGGGCTAATTCATTCATCTTTCCTGCACCAAAAATAATCCGGCCCGCGGTTGCGAAGTCAATTTGCATTTATCTACTCCTATTCAATGCCCGAAAGATAATTTTTACCAATTCCCATCATCGGGAGGAAAGATATTGTGGTATTTAATACTGTAACGTGAATCGGCCATCATATCCTCAACCATATCACGCCATTTTTTATAGTGTTCGGTTTTCTTATGTTCTACTGCCGCTTCTTCATCTTTATATACTTCGATCAAAACAAAGCGGGTGGGATCATCTTGTTGTTGAATAACATCAAACCTGGCAACTCCGGGTTCTTTCACACTATTTTTCGCGTTTTCGATGGTAGCAATTCGAAAAGCTTGGACAGCATCCTCTTCAACGGTAATATGGACCTGGACGATATACATAACTTCCTCCTGGTTGATTTTATTAAACTATAATATCAAATTAAAGCTTAAACACCTATGAATTTCAACGATTTTGTTCTTTTTAATGACGACGATATCATTGTGTTGAACAAACCTTCCGGATGGTTAAGCATACCGGATGGGTATGACCCGGCTCAACCCAATTTGAAACTTGCCCTGGCACAGGAATTTGGACGGATATGGGTTGTCCATCGCTTGGATAAGCTCACCAGCGGCGTCATCCTGTACGCAAAAAACGAAGATGCTCATCGTGCACTCAACGAACAATTCAGCCGGCGTATTCCTACTAAGAATTATCGGGCTGTTTGCCACGGTTTTCCTGTTTGGGAGGAAAAAACCATCAGAATTCCCCTGCGGGTGAACGGCGATCGTTATCACCGCACTGTTCCGGATGAGATTCTGGGTAAACCGGCTATTTCCCGGGTCGTTTTACGCCATAAATGCGAAAGGCACAGTGCCCTGGATATTTTCCCGAAAACGGGTTTGACGCATCAAATCCGCGCTCACCTATCGGCCTATGGATTGCCGATTGTAGGGGATCCTTTATATTGGCGCGCGAGTCAAATGAAAGAGAAATTCAACTCCAATTCTCCTATTTCATATCCTTATTTGTTTTTGCATGCCTATTCTTTGGAAATTCTGCATCCACGGGAGCAAAAACCGATGCAGTTTATTGCTCCCGTCCCCGCTTACATGCAAGATTTCTTACCATAATAAGGAATTTCCCTTGTAAATTTCTTATTAACAAAGAATAAATGGTTGACTTTTATCTTTAAAGTCTGTATAGTACATTATTGTGCAGTAGGGCTTGTTCCAAGAAAATCTTACATATTACTGTTAATAAATATCATTGATTTTTACTTTGAAAAATAGTATTCTGATTAAAGGGAAAAATCACGGATACTTTAGGCTGCACAAACCTATCTGTGAGGTAATTTATTATTAATAATGAACACTAAAAAGCTTGAAGTGCTTGAAGATGATGAAAGCCTGGAATTCTCGGCAATATCTCGCCTGATTGAACTTGGGCATCAAAAATCTTATGTAACCATCGATGACATTCTCCATTTCTTTCCTGATGCCGAACAAGATGTTTCACAATTAGAAGAAGCATTTGCAGCATTGATGGCTGCCGGTATCCAATATATCGATGATGACGATTTAGCCTCGAATCCTTCCGAAGATGAATTAGGCAAGGATGAAATCAAGGAAATTGTCGATGAGAGCCAGGACACGACCATCGATGACCTGAAGCATATCGACACGGATGATACCATCGGCCTATATCTGAAAGAAGTCAGCCGGGTACCGCTGTTGACAGCTGAACAGGAAGTCGAACTGGCCCAGCGTATTGAACGCGGCCGTATGGCACGCGAAGAATTAGCACGCGGTAAAGTAACCAGCAAACGCAAAGATGAATTACGCTGGCTGATTGAAGACGGTTGGGCCGCGCGCGAACACCTGATCACTGCGAACTCCCGCCTGGTTATCAGCGTTGCTAAAAAATATATGGGCCGCGGTGTTCCTTTCCTGGATCTGATTCAGGAAGGTAATATCGGTTTAATCCGCGCGACCAAGAAATTCGACTATCGCCGTGGGCACAAATTCAGCACCTACGCGACCTGGTGGATCCGCCAGGCAGTCACCCGCGCTATCGCCGACCAGGGACGCACCATCCGCGTGCCGGTGCACATGGGCGATCAAATCAACAAATTGCTGCGCACACAGCACCAATTAACCCAAAAACTGGGGCGCGATCCCTCCATTGAGGAGCTGGCCGAAGCGCTGGACGTTATCCCAAAGAAAGTCGAGAACATGATCAAGGTTTCCCGGCGGCCTTTATCGCTGGAAACACCAACCGATAATGAAGACGATTCCGTTCTGGGCGACTTTATTGAAGATAACGAAATTCCCGCGCCGGACGTCACAGCAACCTACAACCTACTGCGCGAACACCTGGAAGAAGTCATGGACACCCTGCCTCCCCGCGAGGTCAGAATCCTGCAGCTCCGGTACGGGCTTTTGGACGGCCAGGCATACACACTTGAAGAAGTAGGTCGTAAAATGGGTGTAACCCGTGAACGCGTGCGCCAAATTGAAGCACAAGCGCTAAGCCGCTTGCGCCACCCAACCATTCGCAGGAAATTACGGGATTATTTGGGAGAGTAATCAGAGGGACTGTACCTATCTATGAGCAATATCGCACTGAGAGAATATCATCGATATATCGAAAGATTGATTGAAAATCACCAAATTGACGATGCGTTGTCTCATTGCGTGAACATCGTACAGTCATATCCAAAAGAAATTGAGACTTATCGGAAAGTTGGGAAAATATTCCTTGAAAAACAGGATTTTCCCAACGCCGAGAAAGTCTTTGAGATTATTCTGTCAATTTTCCCCGATGATTTTGTCGCGAACATCGGGTTGAGTTTTATTAATGAGCAAAATAACCGCATGGACTTGGCTATCCTGCACATGCAGAATGCCTTCGAGTTGCAGCCGGCCAATGAATCACTCCAGGATGAATTAAAGCGTTTATATAACAAACGCGACCACGTGGAACCGGCCCGCATCCGCCTGACCCGCGGCGCGCTCATCAAGATGTACACCCGCTCGGATTTGTTCGAGCAGGCCATCGCCGAGATTCGGCTGGGGCTGCATGAAAAACCGGGCCGGATCGATTACAAGCTCGCGCTGGCAGACATGCTGTGGAAATCCGGCAAGAATATCGACGCAGTGGAAACTTGCGTGGACGTTATCAGCCGGCTGCCCTATTGCTGGTTGGCCAACGAAATTCTTGATAAAGCCTTTTACGAGCTCAATCCGAGCGAAACCGAAAATCATTATCGTGCACGGTTATCCGAGCTTAATCCTTATTACCAATACATGCTGCCCACCACCAGAGATGTTGCCGACATTCCGGATATCTCCGTTCAGATTAATGATGAATTAGTCGAATTGCCTGAAAATGAATTATTTGACTGGCAGGATTTCTTAGGTAAAACCTGGAGCGCGCTGCCCGCTGCGGAAGCAGCACCAACAGATACTCCATCCAGTGAATTGAACTGGACCAGTATCATTGACGAAGCTATGCAAGAGGAAATAACGAACCCAACTTCGGCAGTACTATCCGAAATTGGCGACGCAGAAATCCCCGATCCGAGTGCCAACCGCCGCCAGGCCTTTATTGAAAAGCTGCAAAAACGGAATATTCCGCAAGAAAATCAAGAAACAGCGCCTGATTGGGTGATGGAAGAAAACCAATTAAACCAACCGGACAGCAGCAATGACTTTATTGCCATTCCCGCGGAACCGGCAGTCCTTGAAGACGTCAACCTTCCGGATATCCCGGAGGAAAGCGGCATCATCGACCACGATATTCCGGTTGAAATTCCCGAGGAACTGGCTGAAAATCCGGCATCCGCTCAATGGGTGCAGGATCAACCCCCTGCTTCCATGGAAGACGCGCCCAAACCTCCCTTACAGGACACACAGCAAATTCGTGTCAATCATGAGGAAACTCCGGAAGAGAAACTGGAGCAAGCCAGGAAAGCTTTGGAAGGCGAAAATGTCCAATACGCGCTGAACAAAATCCAGGAATTATCCGCTGACGATCAGTATCTCGCGCAAATCAGGGATTTATTGGAAGCGGCCTGCGAAGCGAAACCGGACAACGCCAATTTATGGTTGTCATTAGGGAACATCTACCAACGCCTGGACATGAAAGAGAAAGCGTTGGAAGTATTCATCCGAGCACAAAAACAAATCTCACTTTGAAAGGGTTATCATGATCAATTGTCAACGCACGCTGGTTCTTATCAAACCGGATGGTGTTCATCGCGGGTTAATCGGAGAAATTATCTCTCGATTGGAAAATCGCGGCCTCAAACTGGTGGCAATGGAGTTTCGCCACATCACTAAAGAATTTGCGGAAGAGCATTACGCCGCGCATAAAGGCAAACCATTCTTTAATGGTTTGGTAAAATACATTACCGCCGCCCCGCTGGTTGCCATGGTGTGGGAAGGGTCCGATGCCATCAAGGCCGTGCGCCAGACGGTAGGCGCCACCAACCCAACAGAAGCCGCTCCCGGCACTATCCGCCACGACCTGTCCATACTGACCAGCCGCAACCTCATCCATGCCTCGGACTCGGTTGAATCCGCAGAAGCGGAGATCAAGCATTGGTTTAAAGAAGAGGACATCTTCCCGTGGGAAAGAGACCACGAGGAATGGATCACCGGTTTAAATTAGTTCTCTGCATATTTTTTCTTGTATCATCCATACGTCCCGTTTGCACAAACGGGACGTTTTTTATGAAAACATTTTTTAAGATTATTCAGTCTAAGCAAATCTTCATTTTGGCTTGACGTAGCCTATAAGTCATGTTAAACTGTCAATCCCGCGGGGGCGTGGTGTAGTGGTTTAACATGCGGCCCTGTCAAGGCCGAGACCGCGGGTTCGAATCCCGTCGCTCCCGCCATAAATCCGGAGAAATCCGGATTTTTTTATTATATTGAGAGCCACTTCCCTTATTTTCCAAAGCGGCTTCTTTCTTAATCTCCCCTATAGTTTTCTTTCGCAAAAGATAATAGATATAATAATGCAATATATTGCAATTGCTATTTATGTACTATAATTCTGCCGTTTAGTTTTACAATCTAAAAGAATAAGAGGATTCGTATTCTTTGCTGTTCTCAGCAATTCGTCAAGACAAGAGAGGTACTCAATTCATGGATTCAAAACCCAATCACTTACTGGTTCAGGAAATCACCCAAAAACTGGACAATTACGGCTGTGTTCGTACTGCACTGCCCTTCATCCTTCCCCTCCTGCAAACGGCCAATCCGCAGGACGTTAAACCCGCTATCCAATTTCTGGCTGAACAGCTGGATATTCCCCCGGTGGAAATATTCAGCCTGTTGTCTTTTTATCAAAGCAGTCCCTACCGGCGCGGTACGCAGATCGACATCCGACTCTGTCATGCCTATTGGTTTGAAAAGCCCAAAGTCAAAGAATTGGCTCAAGCGCTCCAAAATAGATTCCAAATCGCATTCGGGAATGTCACGGAAGAGGGTGACATCTCGCTAAACTGGTCTGCCTGCCCCGGCTATCCCAACCAGGCGCCTGTATTGCTGGTTAACGATGTCATCTACACACGCGTTAAACCGCAGGATTTGGATGAAATTGTAGCTTCATACGGCAACCAGATTTATTTCCCCAATTTTGCGCTGCCTTATACCTGGATCGAGCCAATGGCTTTTTCCGGTTTGAAGCAGGGCCAGGCCATAAACACTGTTATGCGGAATACGCCGCGTCCAACCCTGAAACCCGATCAGAGCATGATTGTGTGCAACGTGGATGAGGGCGAACCGTTGGCGTTCAAGAGCCGCGCGCTTCTGTCGGAATACATTGAACTGACCCTGGAGGGTATGCTCATCTCAGCCTACCTCACCGGTATCCCCAAAGGATTGATTTATCTGCCCAAACGTTACGGCTATATGCAGTCGCTGCTAAACCAGCACCTGGAGCAATTCAGAAGCCGCAAGGTTTTGGGAGAAAACGTTCTGGGCTTGGATAATTTCGATTTTGACGTCGAGCTGCTGGTGGGCATGGGTGATTACGTTGGGCGTGAGCCCAGTGCGTTGACTGCCATGTTGAACGGATTCCGTCCGGAATACGAGGCAGCACTCCAACCCGGAACGCAGTCTTACCTGATCCGGCCGGTGGATTACTTCCTGAAAGCTGTGTCCATTGCCGCCGATGCTTTCGTGCCGATCCAGGATCTGGATGGCCAAATTGCGCAGACACCAGCGATTATTTCAATCTCCGGTGACTGTACTCAATCCGGTATTTACGAAATCCGGGACGGCACAACTATTGCTGATTTGCTGAAGCGCGTCGGCGCTGAAGATGCCTATGCCGTGCAAGTCGGAGGTCTGTCCGCCGGGCTCACTTTGGCAGAGGATTTCAACCGCCCCATCGCAAAGGATGCGCTTGCGCAAACCGCATCAATCATAGTCTACGGCCCGGAAACAGACCTGCCGGAAGCAGCGCGTGATATTCTGCGCTATTTCCACGACGCTTCCTGTGGTCAATGCACCCCCTGCCGCAATGGCATCCCGGTTCTGCTGAAATCGCTGCAGCCGGTACCCAAGAGTGTAAAGAAGCAAACTTCGCTGAGTGAATTGCGTTCACTGGCCGAAACCATCCAGTTGACCTCCAAGTGCAGTCTGGGCCAATGCGCGCCCAATGCCTATCTCAGCATACTGGACATCATGGAACAGAAAAAACGCAGCAGCCGTGCGTGAAGATCGAAAAGAATGAGGAACTTATGAACCCGACTAACACCACCATCATGGAATCCACTGGAGGGAATACTCCGGACTGCCAATCGCAAACCCTGATTGACATTGTCATTGATAACCAACCCCTGCGTGTTCCGCAGGGCACCACCATTCACGCAGCCGCAGAACAATTGGGCATTTTCATTCCGAGCCTGTGTTCACACCCTGACCTGGAGCACAACAGCGCGTGCCGCGTATGTGTGGTGGAAGTGGAAGGCATGCCACAATTGCAGACCTCCTGTGATTTCCATATCACCGAACCCATCCGGGTTAGGACCAATACGCTCAAAGTCATTCGCGCGCGTGAGAACGTCATCGACCTGCTCTTTTCCAAGCACTGCGGCTATTGGGATTTCAACAATTGCGCCCGCAGCGGCAATTGCGAATTACAGGCATTGGCCAAATACGGTTATTCGCCTCTGCATCTGGATAAAAAAGAAAACGAATTCGAAGTTGACCATTCCAGTTACTCCATCGTGCGCGATATGAACAAGTGCATCCTGTGCCGCCGCTGTGTACAAGTCTGCCAGGAAATGCAGGGCATCGGCTGCCTGGAAGTGAGCGGGCATGGGGAAAGCACGCGCATCACGACCTTCATGGACATGCCGCTGGGCGAATCGGTTTGTATTAATTGCGGCCAGTGCGTGGACCGCTGCCCGACCGCCGCGCTGCATACCAACGATTCCAGCGAAGATATTCTGGCTGCTATAGCCGATCCCCGCAAACACGTGGTGATCCAGACCGCACCGGCCCCGCGCGCAGCCATCGCGGAGTGCTTTGATATCGAACCCGGCACCGCGTTGACCTTCGAGCTGAATACGGCTCTGCGGCAAGTCGGGTTCGATAAGGTCTTCGACACCAATTTCAGTGCCGACCTGACAATTTTGGAGGAAGGCACCGAATTATTGAGCCGCCTGTATCACGCGCTGGTCTTGAAAGATGATCAGGCTGTCTTCCCGCAGTTCACCTCCTGTTCGCCCGGCTGGGTCAAATTCCTGGAACACTTTTACCCCGAATACATTCCCAATATGTCCAGCGCCAAATCTCCCCAGCAAATGTTCGGCGCCATTATTAAAACCCATTACGCCAAACTGGCGGGTATTGACCCCAAGGACATCGTTACGGTAGCCCTGATGCCTTGCACCGCCAAGAAATTCGAGTGCAATCGCCCCGAGATGGACAGCAGCGGCTTCCAGGATGTGGATTACGCTATGACCACTGTGGAAATGGCGGACCTGTTCAAACGCCAGGGCATTGACCTGCCCAATCTGGAGAAATCCGACTTTGACGATCCCTTCGGCTCCGCCACCGGTTCCGGCGTGATCTTCGGCGCAACCGGCGGTGTGATGGAGTCAGCCCTGCGCACCGTCATCGAATTGGTCACCGGCGATCCGGTTGAAAATTACTTCTCGCACGCAGACATCCAACCTATGCGCGGCATGGAAGGTGTACGCACCGCTGAAATCACCCTGCCGAAAGCGGGTCCCGTGCCGGAGCTGCTGCAGGGCGTGCTGCCCAGTTTTGATTGGCTGGCAGGCGCGACACTCAAAGTAGCTATTGCCCACGGTACAGCCAATGCCCGCAAGGTACTGGAAAATATCAAAGCCGGCGGCGAACTGGCTTCCTATCACTTCATCGAATTCATGGCCTGCCCGGGCGGCTGCCTGGGCGGCGGCGGACAGCCTATTCCCACCAGCGCGGACATTCGCGCGGCGCGCGCTAAAGCTATTTATGCGGAAGACCACGCCTATTCGGTGCGCAAATCACACGAGAATCCGGCTATAATACAGCTCTACAATGATTTCCTTACAGATGGCCCCTGCGGCCACCTGAGTCACCAATTACTGCACACAACTTATACTGCGCGCAGTAAATATACAAACTAATCGCTCTAAGGATTTTTTAAAATGTTTAACCATCATTTTCGTTATTTAATGCTGCTTGTTTTGATTCTGCTTGCCAGCTTGACTGGCTGCGCACAGGCTGCACCCGGCGCGGAAAACACGGCTGCTGAGGGTGTTACACTCATCAACCCTGTCGGGCCGATTGTCATTCCGTTAGCCGGCCTTGAAGGCGGTGCTGTAGAAAGCAGCGTACCTGTCTCCATACAATACTGGAAAACCGGCGACGAAGCCATCGGGTTGTTATCTAATGACACAGCCCAATTTGCCGTATTGCCCATCACCACCGCGGTTAATATGAACGCGGCCGGCCTTGACCTGGCTCTGTTGGGTGTGCATGAATGGAAAGTTTTCTATCTGGTTGCCGCCGATGGCCAGACCTTTGACGGCTGGGATTCGTTAATCGGGAAGACCATTTACACGCCCGAATCCAAAGGCCAGACGGTGGACGTGCTGACGCGTTACGCCTTGACCGAAGCCGGCATCACCCCTGATGAGCAGGTTACGTTTGCTTACGCTCCCGCTGCGGAAATTGTTGCGTTGTTCCAGGAAGGCAAGTTGGATTACGCCGCTCTGCCGGAACCATTCGTTACCCAGGCATTGGCTGCTGGAAACGGCTCCATCGTGCTGGATTACCAGGATTACTGGTCTGAGGTCAGCGGCGCGCAGAACGGCATCCCGATTGCCGGATTGTTCGTCAAACGCTCCTATCTGGAAAGCCATGCGGATATCGTTGACGCGGTCATTAATGCTCTGAGCGCATCCACTACATGGGCGAATGAAAACCCGGCGGAAGCCATACAGGCCAGCGCGGAAGTCCTGCCGCTTCCGGAAGCCATTATGCAGAGCGCCCTGGAGCGTATCAAGTTCGAATACGTGCCCGCTTCCGAAGTAAAAGAGGACGTGCTGAATTTCCTGCAAACCATGCAGGCAGCTTATCCTGAAGGTATCAAACAAATTCCGGAGGATGATTTCTTCGCGCGTTAATGAAAAATTTCTGGCGGATTTTGGCGGGCATCGCGATACTTATCCTGCTCTGGCAGCTGGCTGCTTTAGGGCTGAATCGCAGCATCCTGATACCCGCCCCGTCAGAAACCCTTCTTATCCTTTTCCACAATTTCACCACACCTGACATGCTGCTGGCGGCCGGCCAGACCCTTTGGAAAGTGCTGTTGGCGCTGGCGCTGGCTATTCTGCTGGGCCTGCCGCTGGGGCTGCTGTTGGGCCTTTCAGACGCCGCTTACAATCTGCTGCGACCGCTGGTCATGGTGGTTCAGGCAGTCCCGGTCATTTCCTGGCTCTCGCTGGTGATCTTCACCTGGGGCATCGGCTGGCGCGGGCCGGTCTTCATCTCATTCCTGTCGCTCTTCCCGGTGGCCGTCCTGACCACTGTAGCCGGCGTGCACGACCTGGATAAAGACCTGCTGGAAATGGCAAAGCTATACCAGGTGCCCTGGAAGAAAGTGGTGCGTGAGATCCACCTGGGATCGCTGCTGCCTTTCATCGCGGCCATCCTGGATGTCAGCATTGGGCAGGCCTGGAAGGTCACATTGGTGTCGGAATACCTGTGCGGCGGTGACGGCCTGGGCGAAGCTATCCTGACCGCGCGCATGAATGTGGATATTCCCTCTGTGTGGGCGCTGACTCTGGGCGCCGTGCTGTTGGGGTTGCTTTCTGAAGCACTAATCAAATTCGTTTTAAGGAGGTTCCGACACGCATGGAAACACTCCTGAAAACCACCAATTTATGCAAATCCTTCGATGAGTTGGAGGTGTTGCGCGATATCAACCTGGCCATCGCTCCGGGTGAACGCGTGGCCCTGTTAGGGCCATCCGGCGCGGGCAAGACCACCCTGCTGAAGATCCTGGCCGGGCTGGAAACGCCCACCAGCGGAACCGTGGAAAACCACGCCCAACGTAACGCGTTCGTTTTTCAGGAGCCACGCCTGATCCCCTGGCGCAGCGTAAAGAACAACCTGTTGTTTGTGAATCCCGCGGGGGATTACAAAGAAGCCCTGCGTAGCGTGGAAATGGCGGATTTCGCCGATTACCCGCCCGCCGACCTGAGCGGCGGCATGCGCCAGCGCGTCAACCTGGCGCGCGCTCTCATCACCCAACCCGACCTGCTCATCCTGGATGAGGCCTTCCATTCGCTCGACCTGGGCATCAAGATGCGCTTGATGGAGAGCCTTAACCAACACTGGCAGGAAAATCCCTTTGGTTTGTTATGCGTCACGCACGACCCCAAGGAAGCGCTCTATCTGGCGGACAGGATCGTGTTGCTTTCCGCAAGACCGGCCAGTATCCTTGCAGAGATAGAAGGCAGGCCGGATCAACAATGGGAAATTACCTCGCCGGATTTTCTCACCCGAGAATCCGAGTTAATTCAGTTATTATCCGGTAAAACTCAATTGGATTAAAATATTCTGTAGATTTATATATTAGCACCCAATACTTTCGCCTGAGAGAGGGAAAACAAATGATCATCGGCACAACCAGTCAACTCGGCACGATCGCGATCGTTACGGCAGCAGGCATGTTGATCGCCTTCGTCATCAGCCGCGTCCCCAGCGACCGCGGTAAATTCATCCTTAGCGGTATCATCGCGTTGCTGGTCGGAGTGCTTTGTGCTTATCGGGTCTATACCGCTATACGGGATAGCGATATTCAAGGCGCTTTTATTGCTGTCTTTTTCTCAATACTGGCATTTTTCGTTACGATCGGTGCTTTTGCCAATGCCAAGGAGTGCTGACCTTCAGCTTTCTTTGATCCCAAAAACGATCCAACGACCGTCGATATCCTCGATGACGAATGCCCGACTGAACTGAACCAATTGAAGTCCAACCAAACCCATTTGGATTAAAATTCTCCCTTGATTTGTGATTTCTCAACCATAATCTTCGCCTGAGAGGGGTAAAACAAATGATCATCGGAACAACCCATCAACTTGGCACAATCGTAATCGTCACAGCAGTCAGCATGCTGATCGCTTTCATCATCAGCCGCATCCCAAGTGACCGCGGTAAATACATCTTCGGCGGCATCATCGCTTTACTGATCGGCGCTTTTTGTGGCTATCGGGTTTATACCGCCATCCGAGATGGGTACATTCAAGGCGCTATCATCGCGGGCGTTTTCACGATCATGGCGTTTTGCGGCGCCTTAGGAGCATTTATCAACGCAAAGGAATGTGCCTGACGATTCCTTTTTGGTTACCTAAAATCACCTGATTTACAGGACTTCTCTCACTTTCTTAAGATTCCTTTGTCTGACAATCTGATTATAGTAAAATCAAATCAGGATGTTAAAGTTGCACTTGTTTTTATTTAGCCTATTCCAAGGAGCGTAAAAAGCGATGGATAAAATCCCTCAGTCTGAACTCATCCAAGTTTCCCTCACTATTAACGGCCAAACCCAGTCCTATTCCGTGCCGCCCAAGCAAAACCTGTTGGATTTCCTGCGCAAAACCGGTTTTAAGAGCGTCAAAAACGGCTGCCGTGAAGGCGACTGCGGAATGTGCACCGTGCTGGTGAACGGCGTTCCCGCCAAATCCTGCCTGCTCTTCATGCAGAGCATGGACGGTAAAAGCGTGGAGACGTTGGAATCGTTAGGGAATGAGCACAACCTGCACCCGCTGCAGAAGGCATTTTTGGAAACCGGCGCCATCCAGTGCGGTTTCTGCACCCCAGCCCAACTGCTGACGGCCAAAGCGTTCCTGGATAAGAACAAAAATCCCCAACCCGCGGATGTGCGCAAAGCCCTGTCGGGTGTGTTATGCCGCTGCACCGGCTACGTGCGCATCGTGGACGCGGTGCTGCGCGCTGCCGCCAGCATGCGCGGCGAGAGCCTGCCGCCCTACGTTCCTTCGGAATATTTCTATTCAAAAGACATCAGCGAAGTGAAGCTGCCCGCTGCCTATTACCGCAAAGACGGCAACAAAGCACCGCTGCTTCCGCTGGTGATCACCCCTGAAAAAATGCCCAAACTGGTGGAAGTCGGCAAGCCCAGCCAGAAAGTAGACGGCGTCAAGCTGGTAACCGGCAAGCCGGCCTTCACCGATGACGTCCAGCCGGAAGGCATGCTGTTCGGCACGCTGCTGACCAGCCCGCACGCACACGCGCGCATTCGCGACATCGACACCAGCGCGGCCAAAGCGCTGCCGGGCGTGCGCGCCGTGATTACTTATAAAGATATCCCGCGCATCAAATATGCCACCGGCGGCCAAAGCTATCCGCAGCCCCTGCCGCACGATCAGGTTTCATTGGACAACAAAGTACGGCACGTCGGTGACCGTGTGGCCATCGTGGCCGCGGATACGCTGGAAATTGCCGAAAAGGCGCTGGAATTAATTAAGGTGGATTACGAAGTGCTCGAACCCGTCCTGGATATGCGGGCGGCAATGGAAGACGGCGCTCCGGTCATTCACGATGAAAGCGATACGGAAGGTATTTTCGACGCCAAACACAACATCGTGCATCACATCGAAGCCGAAGTGGGCGACGTGGATGGTACATTCGCGGCTTGCGACCATGTTTTTGAGGGCGAATTCAAAACTCCCAAACAGCAGCACGGCCAGATGGAACCGCACGTCTGCATCACCTACTTTGATGAGGACAGCCGCCTGGTGGTGCGCACCAGCACCCAGGTGCCCTTCCACGTGCGCCGCATCATCGCGCCCCTGATTGGTTTACCCATCAAGGACATCCGCGTGGTCAAACCCCGCATCGGCGGCGGTTTCGGCGGCAAGCAGGAAGTCCTGCTGGAAGACTTATGCGCGCACCTGACCATCGCCACCGGTAAGCCGGTGCGCATGGAATACACCCGCAGCCAGGAATTCACCAGCGGACGCTCGCGCCATCGCCAGATCATTCACTATAAGCTCGGCATCAAAGATGAAATGTTGGTTGCCAATGAGCTGCGTTTGATTGGCGATACCGGCGCTTACGGCACGCACGGCCTGACCGTCAACATGGTGGGCGGTTTCAAAGGCTTGACGCTTTATAACGCCCCCAACTCGCGCTTTATCTGCGACGTAGTCTACACCACCACCCCGCCGGCCGGCGCGTATCGCGGCTACGGCGCCATGCAGGAACAATTTGCCGTTGAGGCTTTGATGGAAGAAATCGCCGAAAAGCTCAACCTGGACGTGGTGGCGTTCAAGAAAAAGAACTGGCTCAAACTGGGCGAAAACATGCACATGGCCCGCAAACTGGGCGAAGGCCGCGAGGGCTACGATCAAGCTATGGCCACCAGCGCGCTGGATGAGTGCGTCAAGGTTGGTTTGGAAGCCACCGATTTTTATAAGAAACGTGAACTGTATAAGAACCAGAGCGGACCGGTCAAACGCGGCATCGGCATGGCTGTCATGATCCACGGCAGCGGTATTGCCGGCCTGGATATGGCTGCCGCCACCATCAAGATGAACGACGACGGCTCCTTCAACCTGTTGATCGGCGCCACCGATCTGGGTACCGGTTCCGATACCATTCTGGCACAAATGGCCGCCGAGCAATTGGGTGTACCCATCGAGGATATGATCGTGTATTCCTCAGATACGGATTTCACCCCCTTTGACAAGGGTGCTTACGCCAGCTCGACCACCTACATCAGCGGCGGCGCAGTTGTGAAAGCCGCCAAGAATGTACGCGGCCAGATCCTGGAACAAGCCGCCAAGATGCTCAAATGGGATAACCCCGAGGAGTTGACCATCCTGGACCGTACTGTCATCGCCCCCGATGAAAGCGCCGTTACATTGCAGGAAGTCGGCTTGAGCAGCCTGCATAACCTTGATCAGCACCAGATTATGGCAACCGAATCACACGTCAGCTATGTCAGCCCGCCGCCTACCGGCGCGCAGTTCTCCGAGGTCAAGGTCAATACCGAGACCGGTGAGATCGAGGTCGAACGTATGTTGATGATTGTGGACTGCGGGCGCGTGATCAACCCGCTCACAGCCGCCGGGCAGGTGGAAGGCGGTCTGGCGCAGGCGCTGGGCTTTACCATGATGGAAGATACTTACTATGATGAAGAAGGCCACATCACCAATGATGACTTCGCCAGTTACAAGATGTTTAAATCGGATGAATTGCCTCCGTTGGATGTGATCTTTGTGCAGACCGATGAGCCCAGCGGCCCTTACGGCGCTAAATCCATCGCTGAATTATCCGTGGACGGCACAGCACCCTCCATGGTGAGTGCGCTGCACAACGCCACCGGTGTCTGGTATCGCGATCTGCCCATCACACCGGAAAAATTCAAGGCCGGTCTCAAGTAGGATGGAACAAGTTTCACCCGCAAAAAAAGCATCGCTACTGGAACTGGCAGCATTCTTCTTCAAAATCGGGACCATCGGATTCGGTGGTCCCGCCGTTACGATTGGCATGATGGAGGAAGAAGCCGTTCATAAACGCAAATGGGTTTCTTCACAATATTTCATGGAAATGCTGGCTGCCACCAACATCGTGCCCGGCCCCAACGCCACCGAAATGTCAGCCCATCTGGGCTATATCTGTGCCGGGCTGCCCGGTTTGCTGGTCGGCGGGCTGAGTTTCGTCCTGCCGGGTGCAACACTCAGCCTTATTTTGGGCATCATTTACGTCAAATTCGGCAACTTGCCCGAAGTGACCAGCCTATTCCAGGGCATCAACCCGGTGGTTGCCGCCATTCTGACCACTGCCTTTCTGCGCTTGGGGAAATCGGCCTTCACGGATTACAAGACGCTCATCATTGGCGGCTTGAGCCTGCTGGCTGCTTTCCTGGGTGTGGACGAAGTGCCGCTCATCTTCGGCAGCGGCTTATTGGCAATGCTGTTTTATTCCAAACCCGTCACCAATTTTATGCCTCTCTTTTTGGGCTTCACCAGCTTGTATCAGGCCAAATTGAGCCTAGTCAGCGCCGCCAGGAACCAGCTGCTGCAATTGGGATTGTTCTTCCTGAAAGTCGGCGCGTTGTTGTTTGGCAGCACTTACGTGTTGATAGCCTTCATGCAGCGCCAGGTAGTCAACCAATACCATTGGCTGACCTACCAGCAGATGTTGGATGCTGTGGCTGCCGGCCAGATCACCCCCGGCCCCATTTCATCCACGGCTACCTTCGCCGGTTACGTCATCGCCGGGCTGCCGGGTGCGTTGGTAGCATCCCTGGGAATGTACATCCCCTCGTTTATGATCGTCATCTTGACCGGCAAGTATCTGCCCAAGATCAGCCGCATCCCGCTGGTGCAATATTTCCTCAAAGGCGTCACCGCCAGCGCAGTTGCATTAATCGCCCACACTACTTTTGGTATTTACCAGGCAGCCATCATTGACATCCCTACCGCTCTGTTGACCGCTTTTTCGCTGTTCCTGCTGTTCCGCTATAAAGTAGATGCCATTTGGATCATTCTGGGTGGATTCCTGTTTGGCCTGACCAAGTTGTACCTGTTTTAAAAGATAAGGATATTGCCATGAAAAAAGAAGCCTTTTTGAAACTACTGGATGAGAAACGCTATCTGATCTCGGATGGCGCCACCGGCACCAACCTGATGCAGCGCGGCCTGCCGCAGGGCACCGCCGCGGAATACTGGGTACTCTCCAACCCGGACGGCATTTTGGGTTTGCACGACGATTTTCTGAAAGCCGGTTCGGATATCATCCTGACCTGCACCTTCGGCGCTTCCATGCCGCGGCTGGAAGCCAACGGACTGGCCAGCCATTTTCAGGCAGTCAATCAAGCTGCCGTCAGCCTGGCTAAAACCGCCGCCGAGAAAACCGGCGCGCTGGTAGGTGGTTCTCTGGGCCCGCTGGGGCAGATGCTCAAACCTTTGGGATTGTTGGATGAAGCCGATGCCCAACGGTTTTATCAGGAGCAGGCGGAACTGCTCAGCAAGGCCGGTGTGGATCTACTGATTATCGAAACCCAGTTTGATTTGGCCGAGGTTGGCGCCGCCGTGCGCGGTGTGCAGGCCGTCAGCGAACTGCCTTTAATTGTTTCCTTTTCCTTTGACCGCGGCACACGCACCATGATGGGTGTTTCGCCCAGCCAGTTCGCTAAACAAATGACCGGTCTGGGATTGACCTCTTTGGGTATCAACTGTGGCAAGAGCCTGGATGATAACCTTAACGCATTGAAAGAACTGGCGGACGCCACTGACCTGCCCATCTGGTTCAAGCCCAACGCCGGGCTGCCTCAATTAGATGAGGAAGGTCATCCGGTTTACGATGTCACCCCTGAAATCATGTCCTCCCGGGTACAAAGTTGGGTGGATGCCGGCGCGCGCATCATTGGCGGCTGCTGCGGCACTTCACCTGCGCACCTAAAGGCTATCGCCAACCAGGTCAAAACCCTGCGTTCTTAGTATCTTTTGATGGATAAGCAGCCCTCCCAGCCCGTTTTCCATATCGGGTCAATTCCTGTGCACGGCGACCTGATCCTGGCGCCTATGGACGGCATTTGCGACCAGCCTACCCGCGCGCTCTTCCGCGAAATGGGTTCGGCTGTCACTTACACCGAATTCATCAACGTAATGGATGTGCCCGCGCGCCTGAACAACCTCGATCGCCGCATTGCCTTTTCTCCAATGGAACGGCCGGTCGGTTTTCAGCTCTACGGCAGCCAGCCGGAGCAATTCCTCACGGCTGCCAAATTACTGCTAGCCGATCAACCCGATTTCTTTGATATCAACCTGGGCTGCTCCGTGCGGCGCGTGGCCGGGCGCGGCGCGGGCGCCGGGATGTTGGCCCAGCCGCAGCTCCTCGAGGAAACCTTTCACCTGTTGAAAGCCGAGATCGACATTCCCATCACCGCTAAGATTCGTATCGGGTACGACGAAGAGCATCGCAATTACCTGGAAGTAGCCGAATTGTTGGAAAAACACGGCGCGGCTGCGCTGGCTGTACACGGGCGCACCCGTAAACAGAATTGGTCTGTGCCCAGCGATTGGAGGCCCATCCGTGAGATCAAGCAGCGCGCGGGTATTCCGGTGATCGGCAACGGGGATATTACTTCGGTGGCAGAAATTGACAAAATGTTTTCCGAAACCGGCTGCGACGCCGTCATGATTGGACGCGCAGCGTTGGGTAATCCCTGGCTGTTTTCCCGTGTAGAGAAAACCGAATTACCAAAAGAGGAAATTCTGGCTGTAATTCAGCGCCATTGGAATGCGATGGCTGCCTTTTTTGGCGCGGAAAAAGCCTCTTTCACTTTCCGCAAACACCTGAAAGCTTACCTGGATTGCCCGCAGTTTGCTAATTTGGACTACAAACCCATTCTGAACAACCTGGAACCGGTTGAAGCACTTAAGGATGCGTTGAAAGACGCATAGAAATAGATTGGTTGTCGTTGGGGAAATTTATGAAACCAAATCGCTGGGGATGAAATTGTAACGGTTGCAGTACATAATATTGGCGCTGTCGTCCTCATATTGGATCAGCGTGACTGCCCCATTGAAGAGTTCGAACCAGACGTGTTCCGGCCGCGCCACACCCAAGACAGCGCTGAGGAAGTAGTTATAAAAACCCCCATGGCTGACCAGGATGATAGTATCGCCGCTGTGCCCGTGGCGTTCATGTAGGGTTTGCAGTACGCGCTGCGCGCGCAGGGTCGAATCTTCGCGCTTTTCAAATGGCCGGTTCCACCAGCCCATGTCATTCATTTCTTTAGGCAGGATCAGGTCAGGATAATTGCATTCGTAATAAGCGCGCGTTTTGCCGCTCTCGCCTAAAGGTTCTTCCGTCTCGGGATGGTGATTGTAGATGCCGCCGTTCTCATGAATATCCAGGTCGGCCATCAGCGGCAGGTTCAGTCGTTCCGCGATGATCTCGGCCGACTGCACCGAGCGTTCCATCAGGCTGCAAAACAGGTACACCACGCCGGATTCCATCGTGCAGCAGGAAGGGTCATTGGTCGCGCTGATATCGCCCGTCAGGCAAAAATCCAGGAACTGGGCGGTATAGGTCAGTTGGCGGCGGCCCAGGTCGGTGATCACCGGGTCGGCCATACGACCCTGGCGCGACTGTGTGCGCGCCCACAGGGCGTTGTTTTCCGATTGTCCGTGTCTGACGAAGAAGATACGCATTGTTTATCCTGTACAAAATCGCCCTTTATTGTACACGTATTTAATAAAAATATATGCGCAAATGTGTAAATTCTGGGTAAACGCCTATTTTAACCACAGATGAACACAGATATTTATAACCTTTTCTCTTAAATTTGATTCACACAGATAATCCGAATAATTCCTATTAGAGTAAATCATGAGTCTTTGACGGATTCCCCCTCGCTAGTCATCCTGAGTGCGAAGCATGAAAGATCTCGACTCGACTGGATTTAAAATCATCTAACCACAGATGGACATAGATAAACACAGATATTTAATAACTTAACTCTCTCCCTATTTCGACTTCGTCGAAATAGGGAGAGCCGGAGAGGGGCTGAACTTCACAGGTCAACATTCTCTATCTTGATAACACCAAACCAAATCCCCCTCCCCGTGGTAAAATCAGAAACGTGTGTCCCTGTAGCTCAGTGGATAGAGCGCTAGCCTCCGGAGCTAGAAGCGGGAGTTCGAGTCCCCCCAGGGACACTAATTATTTAACTTAATATTGATAGCTTTTTTATAAATTTATTACAACCAAATGCCCCGCCAATCGTATAATAATTGTGAAAATTAGGTAGAAAATAAGGAGTCAGAATGTACTTCGGTGGTTATGGTTTATATATCTTGATCAGTTTGCCCGCCCTGATTCTGGGCTTGTACGCCCAGGCCAAGGTCAAAGGGGCTTTCAATAAATATTCCAAAGTGCGCACCAGCAACGGTATGACCGGCGCGGAAGTCGCGCGTGCGGTGCTGGACGCCAAAGGCTTGCGGGACGTGCAGATCCAGCAAGTTCGCGGTAATTTAAGCGACAACTATGATCCGCGCACCAAGGTGCTCAACCTGAGCCAGTCCGTTTACGCCACGCCCAGCGTGGCCGCAGCCGGTGTGGCTGCGCATGAAGCCGGGCACGCCTTACAGCATGCCGACGGCTACGGCCCGCTCAAACTGCGCTCGCTGATGGTGCCCTCCGTGCAATTAGGCAGCTGGTTGGGCCCGATCATCTTCATGGTTGGGTGGTTCTTCAACAGCTCCAACCTGGCCCTGGTTGGCCTTATCCTGTTTGCCGCCACAGCCCTGTTCGCCCTGGTGACCATTCCGGTGGAAGTGGATGCCTCACGCCGTGCCAAGGAAATGCTTTCCACATCAGGTATCGTCTATCAAAGTGAGATGGCCGGTGTCAACAGTGTGTTGGATGCCGCCGCGCTGACCTATGTGGCCGGTGCCGTGCAGGCGCTCTCCACCCTGTTGTACTACGTTATGCTTTTCAGCGGTGGCCGCAGACGGAATTAATATCTCAATAGTCTAGTAAATTTAAGGGTACCCTTAGACAAGCTCAGGGTACCCTATTTTTTTATATTACATATTAAATTAAACAACATTCTAACAACAGATTTGACCCGGAAAACCAAGGTGTTAAAAAGACAGAGTTGCCTTCGACAGGCTCAGTCAACTCTGCTCATCTAATTAATTTGGCAGATCAACCCCTTAAGGTACTCCCCTTCCGGGAAGTTCAGGGCAATGGGATGGTCAGGCGCTTGCGAAAGTTGGCGCACGATCTGCGCCTCCACGCCTGCATCCAGAGCCGCGTCCGCTACGATCTTCTGGAACAGTGCGCGGTCCACGCCGCCCGAGCAGGAGAAAGTCGCCAGGATGCCGCCCGGATTGAGCAGCTTGAAGGCCAGGAGGTTGATGTCCTTGTAGCCGCGCGCGGCTGCCCGCACCTGGCCTACGGTAGGCGCGAATTTGGGCGGGTCCAGGATGATCAGGTCGAAGGATTCGCGCCGGTCGCGCATGGCGCGCAGTTCGTGAAAGACGTCCGCACACAACCATTCGGCTTTGTCCACCGGCAGCTCGTTCAATTCCAGGTTGCGTTTGCCCAGCTCCAGCACATCCGCTGAGGAGTCAATCGATACCACCTGGGAAGCGCCGTTGGCCAAACAGGAGACGGCAAAGCCGCCGGTGTATGAAAAGCAGTTCAGTACGCGCTTGTCTCTGGCATAAGCAGCCACAACTTGGCGGTTATCGCGCTGATCCAGGTAAAAGCCTGTCTTGTGTCCCTTTTGAATGTCTACGCCATATTTCAGGTCATTCTCAGTGACGATCACTTCGCCGGGGGGCGTTTCCCCCTTAAGCAGTCCGGTTATTTCCTGAAGCCCTTCCAGCGCGCGCACGTCCGCGTCCGAGCGTTCGTAGATATTGCCTAGTCCGGTGATCTCCGCCAGGGCATCCACAATAAGCGGCTTCCATTTCTCCGCGCCGGCCGTCAGAAATTGGGCAGTCAGCCAGTTGTCGTATTGGTCGACTACCAAACCGGGTAGTCCGTCTGATTCGGCGTGAATTAACCGTAATCCATTATTATGCGTATTAAATAAATTATTATGGACTCTTTTATAAATGGCTATGCGCATTTTATCAGTTAAAAATGAAGCCATATCGCTGCAATCTTCTTCCCCAAACGCCCACATGCGCGCACGGATGGACGACTGCGGGCTGTAAGCCGCGCAGCCCAATCGCTCTCCCTGCGCGGAAAACACGTCTACAGTATCGCCTAATCCCGGCTCACCCTCCACACTTCCCACTGCGCCAGAAAATACCCAGGGGTGGCGCCGCTTGAGCGACTTATCCCGCCCTGGTTTCAAAATCAGTTTATCTGTCATTCTTCTCTTTCTGCCAGGCTTTTAAGTTGGGCTTCTGTAAGGATGGTGACTCCCAGGTCTCGCGCTTTGTCCAATTTGGAGCCGGCGTTCTCACCCACCACGAGGTAATCGGTCTGTTTGCTGACGCTGTCGGATACTTTACCGCCGTGCTGGCTGATATAAACCTTTATATCCTCGCGTGTGAAATCCACCAGGCTGCCGGTCACCACGAATTTCTTACCGGCCAAAGTCTGCGGCGCGGTCTGCTCAGCCTCACTGCGCACCGGCCATACTCCGGCCGCTTTCAACTTACGGACCGTTTCCTGGTTTTTCTGAATAGAAAACCAATCTGTAATAGCCTTAGCCATGTTTGGTCCAAAACCTTCGATGGCTTCCAAGTCTGATGTACCGGCTTGCGCCAAAGCATCTAAATCGTCGAAGCGCCGTCCCAAATCCTCAGCCGCGATCTCACCGATGCCGCGGATACCCAGGGCTGTGATCAGCCGTCCCAGTGTCTGCGTTTTGGAAGCCTCAATGGCTTCCAGTAGATTATCGGCTTTCTTGTCTTTGAATCCTTCCAGCGCCAACAACGCATCGCGTTTCAGCATGTACAGGTCGGCCACATCGTTGACCAATCCGGCATCGACCAGCTGTTCCACAATCTTGATACCCAATCCGACAATGTCCATAGCTCCGCGCGAGACGTAATGCTCTATGTTGCGAATAATCTGCGCCGGGCAGGAGCTGTTGATGCAATACCAGGCCACCTCGCCCTCAATGTTCTCAACCGGTTGATGGCAAACCGGGCATTCTTTCGGCATTTCGTAAGGCTTCTCATCCCCGTTGCGCGCATCTGTGATTGGTCCGATGATGTAGGGAATCACTTCCCCGGCCCGTTTGACCAGTACGCGATCGCCCACGCGAATATCCTTCTCCTCAATATAATCAAAATTATGCAGCGTAGCCTGTTTGACTGTTACACCGCCGATTTCCACCGGTTCGAGGATGGCATAAGGGGTCAGCACGCCGGTGCGGCCCACGTTTACTCCGATATCGTTTAGTTTGGTAGTCACTTCCTGAGCCGGAAACTTCAGCGCAATGGATCCTCGCGGGTCTTTACCTACAAAGCCCAGTTCATCCGCCAAACGCAGGTCATCCAGCTTGATCACCACCCCATCGATATCGAAGGGAATTTTCTCGCGTTTCTCCAGCCAGCCTCGGGTGCAGGCTATCATTTCCTCCAGATTTTCACAGCGCTGCGAATAATCCGAAACCGGAAAGCCCAAACGTTTCAAATACTCCAGCGTCTCCCACTGCGAGTCCCTGGGGTTGTTAATCACGATGGCATAGCTGAGAATGGTCAGCGGACGTTGGGCCACCAGCGCCGAATCCAACTGCCGCAAAGAACCGGCCGCAGTGTTCCGCGGATTCTGATAAATCTTTTCGCCTTTTTCGGCCAGTTCCTGATTCAAGCGTTCGAAATCCTTCAGCATGATGAATGCTTCAGCGCGCACGACCAGTACTTCCGGTACTTCAACATCACCAGCTTCCACAGGTATTTTGAGCGGGATGGACAGGATGGTGCGTAGATTGGCAGTGATATCCTCGCCCACTTCCCCGTCCCCGCGTGTTGCGCCTTGTACGAACACGCCATTATGGTAATGCAGCACCACTGTCAGGCCGTCGATTTTGGGTTCCAGCACAAAGCTGCTCTGGCGTACGCGTTCGTCTATTTTGGCTATACGCTCATACCAGGTACGGATGTCGTCTTCGGAAAAGGCGTTCGCCAGGCTCAGGATGGGCGCCGGATGGCGCACTTTCTCAAAACGTTCAGCCGGTGGTGCCCCGCTGCGTTGTGTGGGTGAATCCGGTGTAATCCAGTCCGGATGAAGCGCTTCTATGGCACGCAGACTGAGCAATAACTGATCGAATTCATAATCACTGATGACCGGATCATCCATCACGTGATAGCGGTAATTGTGATAATGGATATCCTTCTTAAGCTGTTCATAATCGGGAAATGTGTAATTTTCATCCATGCTTTGAATTATAGCAATCTTTGCTTTATTCAAGCCGCTCGAAAACTTCTCACAATCTTTTCCGTATATAATAAAAGTTGAACTGTGTTTGTAATCAAAACTTTATTACTCATTTCTCGGAGGCATTATGAAATTTGGCAAAATCACCCTGTTTGTATTGGCTGCTTTCGCTTTGGTTTTTTCTTTCATCCTATTCCTGGGTTCTTTCAGCCAGACCGGTACATCAATTCCAGTGTGGTTTTCCATTATCCTGGCCGGAATCGGCTTTATTATGATTTTCTTCGCCACGCGCGCTGAACCACCCGCGGAAACCGGCCAAAATGTTACCGTGAATATCGATCTACCCGGTCAGGTTGGCATGGATACAATTAAGTGCAAATCCTGCGGCGGCGTGCTTTCTGAAAAAGACATTAAACTGGTGGCAGGCGCCCCGGTGGTTACCTGCCCCTTCTGCGGCACTACTTATCAGCTCTCCGAAGAGCCCAAGTGGTAGCCCGTTTTCTATAATTATTTATTTCATCAAGGGAGAGTTCATGAAAAAGAATCGAGTTACCAGCATTTTCGTTGCATTGTTGATGCTGTTGACCTTCATTCAACCCGTTCTTGCGCAGGATTATTATTTCGAGGTTCCCGAAGAACAGGTGGATGTGTTCATCGAGACCGACGGTACGATTACTATTGAGTATTACTATAAATTCCAAAACGCCGGCAGCGCCCACGTCATTGACTTTGTTGATATCGGGATGCCCGGCAACAGCACCTACCAGCTTAGTGATATCACCGCCAATGTGGACGGTAAAACTATCACTGATATAACCTATTCGGATTACGTGGATGGCATCGCCCTGGGTCTGGGCGCTAATGCCATTCCTGCCGGTGGCAGCGGTGTGGTGTATATGCGTGCGGAAAACGTCGGCAACTTGTTCTACTTTGCCAGCGAAAATGAGAGCGAGGATTACGCCTCAATCAATTTCCAACCCAGCTATTTCGGTTCGGATTATGTCAGCGGCAATACCAGCCTAACGTTCAATTTCCATCTGCCCCCGGGTCTGACCGACCAGGAACCGCGCTGGATCAACCCCAAGGGCTGGCCGGGCGATGACACCCCTGCTTCAGCTTTTGATTCTGAAGACCGTGTTCTCTACCAATGGGCTTCCACTTCCGCGTCGCCCGATGGCCGTTATACATTCGGCGTCACTTTTCCGGCGCGTGTGATTCCCACCAGCGCCATCAACACCGAGCAAACTGTGACTTACAATCCCAGCCAGGTATGGGGTACGGTCATTCCGATATTGTGCTGCACCGGTATTTTCGGTATCTTCGGCCTGATCATCGCGCTGGCAGTAAAAAGCGCCAAGAAGCGCCGTTTGAAGTACCTGCCTCCCAAGATCGCCATTGAAGGCCACGGTATCAAACGCGGCCTGACCTCCGTGGAAGCGGCTATTCTGATGGAACAGCCTATGGATAAGATTTTGACGATGATCCTGTTCGCGGTGGTCAAGAAAGAAGCTGCCGAGGTGACCAATCGTGATCCGCTGGAATTAAAGGTGGAAGAGACACTGCCGGAAGATCTGCGCGATTACGAAAAGGCTTTCCTGGAAGCTTTCAAAGAGAAAAACGCGGCTGCGCGCCGCAAGGCTCTGCAAGCCATGATGGTTGCATTGGTAAAGACCGTGGGCGAGAAAATGAAAGGTTTCAGCAGCAAAGAAACCGTGGCTTACTATGAAGAGATCATCAAGAAAGCCTGGCAGCAGGTTGAAGAAGCCGAGACGCCCGAAGTTCGTGCTGAAAAATACTCCGATGCGGCCGATTGGACCATTCTGGATAAAGATTACGAGACTCGTACCCGCCGTACTTTCGGTACCGGGCCGGTCTTCATGCCCTATTGGTGGTGGCGCACCGATCCGACCATCGGTTCGGCTGGCCGCAGCATGGGTGGTTCCGTGGCAAAAGGCACTTCCGCGCCCTCCGGCGGCAATCAATCCAGGACCATTACGCTGCCCAACCTGCCTGGTTCCAACGCCGCGGCATCCGTAATCGGCACCGTGCAAGCCTTCTCGGCCGGGGTGGTCGGCAACCTGACCTCCTTCACCGGCGGCATTACCGACAAAACCAATCCTGTACCGGTACAGACCTCCAGCACTTTCCGCTCCAGCGGTGGGCGCGGCAGCGGCATGGGCGGCGGCGGCCATTCCTGCGCTTGTGCCTGTGCCTGTGCCGGGTGCGCCTGTGCTTGTGCCGGCGGCGGACGCTAACCAAGGTCATTGGAAGGCTTTTATGGCCGAATTATCCAAAAAGCGTTTATTGTTTTCAAACAAAAATACATTGCCGGGGATCAAGCCCGGCAATTTCACCTACCTGCGCCAATCCGGCCAGTCTAAGAAACGCATCCATTTGCGCGTCGAAGCGGACGGCAGCGCTGTCCTGTTGGTGAATGCCAACCGTATCTATCATTTCAATTCCAGCGCCGCGTTGATGGCGCATCTGCTGTTGGACGAAGTATCGGACGAGCAAGCTATCAAACGTGTCACGCAGGTTTTTCCGGTCAAGCGCGATCAGGCCGCTGCAGATTATCAGGCCTTCAAGGCTACCTTTCATCCAATAATTTCACCTGAGGATGATCCCTGCCCGATTTGCGATTTAAACCTGGAAATTCTGGAGCCCTTCTCGCGCCAGCCTTCCGCTCCTTACCGCATGGATCTGGCGCTCACTTATCGCTGCAACAACCACTGCCTGCACTGCTATAACGAAGCTTCTCGCGCCCAAAAGGAATTCAGCACCGACCAATGGCTGGCTGTTTTGGATAAAGTTTGGGAGCTGGGCATCCCGCATGTGGTTTTCACCGGCGGTGAACCTACTTTAATTCCCGACCTTCCCAAGCTGGTCGCCCATGCGGAGAGATTGGGGCTGATCACCGGCTTGAACACTAACGGACGCAAGCTGTCTGATACAGATTTTCTGCAATCATTGGTAGACGCTGGTCTGGACCATGTGCAGATCACCCTGGAATCGCATGATGCAGCCATTCATAACAAAATTGTATCTGCTCCCAAAGCTTGGGATGAAACAGTAGCAGGCATCCGTGCCGCCCTGGGCACGCGCCTGTTCGTCATGACCAATACCACCCTGCTGCGCAGCAACAGCCCTTATCTGGCTGATACGTTGGCATTTTTGGCTGAATTGGGTTTGCCCACCATCGGCTTGAATGGCTTAATCCATTCCGGACGCGGGGCTGCCAACCCCGAAGCGCTGCTCGAAAGCGAACTGGCCGATTTATTGGAGATTGCCAAAGCGCACGTCGAGACCAGCGGACAACGCCTGATCTGGTACACCCCCACACAGTACTGCCATTTCAACCCGGTGGACAGCGGTCTGGGTGTCAAGGGCTGCACCGCCGCCAGCTACAATATGTGTATCGAGCCGGACGGCAGCGTGCTGCCCTGCCAGTCATATTACGAATCGCTGGGCAACTTCCTGTCCGACCCCTGGCCTTCCATTTGGAACAGCGACCTGGCGCTCACCATTCGCGAGCGCCGCTACACGCCTGAAAGCTGCCGCGTATGTGACCTGCTTTCTTCCTGCGGCGGCGGCTGCCCGCTTTATATCCAGCAAAACCCGCAGGCCGTGTCTGATCCGGTCATAGACCTGCCATTTTAGAAACTAACTGTGCGAATAGATTGAGGAGGAAACATGTTCAAGAAAATCGAGGATTTTTTCGACAGCTTCTACACCCGGGCGGAAACCATCCCGGCCGGGATTTACCTTTATCAGGCGCCGCCCGATGCGGAACTGCCTTATAAGCTGCACCTGCGTGTGGAAAGCGACGGCAGCGGTATCCTCATCTTGAATGCCAGCACCGTACTGCACCTCAACCAAACCGCAGCGGAATATACCTATTATCTGATTAAGGGCATGGAAAAATCTGCTATCGCCGATACGGTTTCCCAGCGCTACAGCATTCCACGCGAGACCGCCGAGCAGGATTTGGTGGAATTTATGGATAAGATCGACGCGCTGGTCAACAGCCAGGATCTTGATCCGGTCACCTTCCTGGATATGGAACGTGTGGCGCCTTATTCACAAAAATTATCCGCGCCTTACCGCCTGGATTGCGCCCTGACCTATCGCGTGTCCGACGGTACGGATGCGTCTGTAGCCCCCACCGAACGCGTCAGCCGCGAACTCAGCACAGCCGAGTGGCAGACCGTCATGAAGAACGCCTGGCAAGCCGGCATTCCGCACATCATCTTTACCGGCGGCGAGCCCACCCTGCGCGATGATCTGCCCGAATTGATCACTTACGCCGAGGAACTTGGCCTGGTCAGCGGCCTGCTCAGCGACGGCTATAAATTGGCGGCTAAGAAATATTCCCTCGATCTGCTGGAAAAAGGACTTGACCATATCCTCTTGCTGGCCAATCCGGACGACAAGCGCTTTTGGAGTGCCCTCAAGGTTTTGATGCCTCTGGATATCGCAGTGACTGTGCATATCACCCTGACAGCCAATAACTGCGCTGGTTTCCCGGCCCTGCTGGATAAGCTCGCCAAAGCGGACGTGGTTTCGGTTTCCCTGAGCGTTGCGGAAGAATCCTTGTCGGATGAATTGCAGAAAGCCGGCGAACAGGCGGCCGCCCTGGGTATGTCTCAGGTGTGGGACCTGCCCGTGCCGTATTCCGCCAGTCATCCGGTGGCGTTTGAATTGGCTGACCAGAAAACTCCCCAGGGCGCTGGCAAAGCCTGGTTGTACGTGGAACCGGACGGCGACGTGCTGCCCGCGCAGGGCGTCAACAAGGTGCTTGGCAACCTGCTGACCGACCCGTGGGAGAAGATCTGGAAACGGCATTGAAATCCCTTTGAGGTTTTGATGACCCCGTCCGCTGACAGGGCCTTTTGGCAAGCCCGTTACCGCCAGCAAGTTGGCTGGACGGCTGATCTGCGCCGCTATGCGCTGGCAGCCGGCGGACTGTCTGCGGATGCCCGACTGTTGGAAGTCGGCTGCGGTTATGGCGCCTTGCTGGAAGGTCTGCTTACGGACGGGTACAAGCGCCTGACCGGTCTTGACTTCGACTTTCCCGCCCTGCAAATCATACCCGCGCCAACGGACAAATTGTGCGCTGATGGATTGCACCTGCCCTTCCCGCCGGCATCCTTCGACGCCTGCCTGTGCCATTTCTACCTTTTATGGGCCCACAATCCCATGCATGCCCTGCAGGAGATGAAGCGTGTCGTGCGCCCAGGCGGCTGGCTATTTACGCTGGCCGAGCCGGATTACGGCGCGCGCCTGGACGAACCTGCCGAGCTGGCTCCTTTGGGCGAACTGCAAACCCGCGCGTTGTTAAAACAGGGCGCGCACCCCTTCATCGGCGCGCACCTGTCTGCGCTCTTTCACAGCATCGGCCTGACCAATCTGGAATGCGGGAAGCTGTTTTTGGCGCCCAAACCCGGCTTGTTCAGCGCTGAGGAGGAAGACGAGTGGCAGGTGCTGGCAGCGGATCTGCGGGAGATGCTCAGTCCGGCTGAGCTGGATCGTTGGGAAAAGCTGGAAGATGAAGCCCGTCGAGCCGGCACACGGCGACTGCATGTACCGGTTCATTACGCAATTGGCAAAATTCCCCTATGAATTTTCTTGCGATTTAAAAGATAATGATATAATAACGGTCGTCCTCGGGGCGTGGCGCAGACCGGCTAGCGCGCTTGCATGGGGTGCAAGAGGTCGGAGGTTCAAATCCTCTCGCCCCGACTGGAAAAAATGACTTGCTAATTAGCAAGTCTTTTTTTATATTTTCCAGCCTAAACGTTAATAAGCATAAATTTTCTGGATTCCTATACATAGATATTGTGATTTATTAAGTTCAAGTAGTTATTGATGTTAAATAATCAATGGGAGAAATTGCTACATGCAATTCATTTTTTCTCCCTGAAGTTAAGGTTCGTAATTTCATTTTTTTGTATAATAAATTATTACTACTTCTTGTTTTTGAATAGATGAACAAAATCTTGGATACGCCTATTCTGGCCACAAAGTTCTACGTACCTCCACTCAGGCAGGATTTTCTCCCGCGGGAACGTCTTCTGAAGCGATTGAATGAAAGTCAGAATTATCCGTTGACTTTGATCTCGGCTTCGGCGGGATCAGGCAAGACTACCCTATTGAGTGAATGGGTTGCTGCTTCCGAATCACCGATCGTCTGGATTTCTCTCGACTCGGATGACAATGATCCCCGCCAATTCCTTACATACCTGTTTGCGGCAATTGGAGAAATCGATAAAGGTATAGTTGAAAATCCATCCAGTTCCTTGAAAGCATCTGCATTTGAATCTCTGGACCCAATTCTGGCGGAATTAATCAATAATGTTGCCGGGAACCGAGATCAGCTTACCGTTGTTCTGGATGATTTTCATACAATAACCGATGAAAATACCAATAGATTAGTCGTTTTTCTGGTCGATCATATCCCGCAAAATATGCACCTCATCATTTCCACCCGAATTGATCCGTCCTGGCCGCTTGCACGCTACCGGGTTGGGCACCGATTACTTGAAATTCGCGGTCACCACTTGCGTTTTACCGAGAGTGAAGTATCAAGTTTTTTCCAACAAATTTTAAATAAAGAACTTACCCCAACGGAAATCAAGGCGATTGCACAGCGCACTGAAGGCTGGGTAGCAGGGCTTCATCTGGCAGCCCTTTCCATGAAAAATCAGGCAGACCTGGCAGATTTCATCAACGATTTCACCGGCAGCCACCAGTTTGTCGCAGAATACCTGGTTGAAGAAATCCTGGAAAAAACCGATCCTGTTTTACAGAATTTTCTATTAAAAACCTCTATTCTTGAAAGGTTCAATGCAAGATTATGTGAAGCTGTGGTCGGATGCGGAGATGCGCACGAAGTTCTGAAATCTCTCTCCCATCAAAATGCCTTTCTTATTCCACTCGATGATCATAAAGAATACTTCCGCTATCACCATCTGTTTTCTGATCTGCTCCAGGCCCGTTTCTCTCAAACCGCTTCAATAAATGAAGTGATTGACGCACATAACAAAGCTGCTGTTTGGCTTGAAGAAAATGATCAGATAATAGATGCCGTCCACCATTTTCTTTTAGGAAAGAATTTTCAAAGAGCCGCTCAACTGGTGGATGAATTTGGGCTAAAGATGATCTTCTCTGATCGCCAGAATCTTTTAAAATCCTGGCTGGATGCTTTGCCTGAAGATTTTTTTTCAACGCTCCCAAGGTTAGAAGTATTCCGGCTGCTAATTGAATTGATTAAAGGGACTTTGGATATGTCCGAAAGTACTCTTGAGGATAAGGAGAAATTGATCAATTCCCTCCCGCCTTCGCCTGAAAATGACCGATTGAAACGCAGGGCGCTTGTTCATCTCTCTATGTTCCTGGCTTTTCAAAATACAGGCAAAGCGATTCAGATTGCAAACGAAGCACAAAAAGTGATATCTGATGAGGATGATTTATTAAAAGCCTATCTTTATTCAGTCTTTTATCGTACATATGGGATGATCGGAGACGTCGATCGTGCAGCTGACGCCTACAAAGAAAGTCTTCGCTTATCAGAAAAATCCGGCCGGTTAGGTATGATTGCCAACACGACAATGATTCGAACCTATGATCTCTGCCAATATGGCCGTCTGGATGAGGCGTCATATTATTGTGAAAGAATTATCCAGGCCGGTGATGGAAAAAGTGATTTTTACCCCGCGGGCCCGTGCCTGATTGGTTTGGCAGGCGTCTGCCTGGAAAGGGATCAGATTGAATTGGCAGAACAGTATCTCCGGAGAGGGCTGGAAATTTGCCAAAAAGGCGCCCTTCAAGGCCTTTTTACCGGGACTGTGCAGAGTATCCGGTTACGCCAGGCAAAAGGAGATTTTTCCGGCGCTCTAAAAGAGTATCGGGAATTTGAAAAGAACTTCCAGCGTAGGGAATTCACTCAAATGACCCGTAAAGTTTCTGTTCTTTTATCTGCTGGTGAATTTAATGAAGCCTACGCCTTGGTCCCAGAGATCGAAAACCTTCTTGGCGGCAGTTCTTTTTCGATACAACTACCTTTGATCGCTGTAGAAGTCTACAAATTATGCCTGGCCCGAATTAAGATCGTCCAAAGCCTTTTTGAAGAAGTCAGTGATCTGCTCGATGAAATTGAGGTGACCGTCGCGCGCGATGGCCGCTTGGGTCGTTTGATGGAAGTCAACATGCTGCGAGGAATTAACCTCTATAAAAAAGGCGGTATGACGATTTCAGAACCCATCATCACCTCAATATTGAAAGCTTTGGAGATAGGCGAACAGTCTGGCTATGTCCGTTTGCTGGTGGAAGAAGGTCAGGTCATACGACCGTTATTAAATGAGATTTTCACCAGGCGGGATGTTTCTCCGAAAATAAAGCATTATGCCTCCAGACTCCTGGCGTCGCTTGGCGAATCTTCCGGGTTGAAAGAGGAAAGGCAGGATTTTCCTGTAAACGGATTGATCGAGCAATTAACGCCGAGAGAGCTGGACGTTCTAGCATTGCTGGCATCCGGTAGAACCAACCAGGAAATCGCAGCAGATCTGGTGATAACCATCCGGACTGTAAAAAAACATGCCAGCAATATTTACTCGAAACTTAATGCAGCCAACCGCACGCAGGCTGTCATAATTGCGCGAGAGAAGGGACTCCTTCCGGATTTATAGACTGCCTATTATTTATACACAATGACATAAGGTGTACTTTCGTACACCTTTCTTTTTATAAATTGCTGCCGGAAGATACACCCTCTGTCCACTGTAAGTTCATTAGTTTTTTCTTATATTTATTACGAACCATAAAAAAAGGAGAAAATAATGAACGTTATTTCAACCACAAAGATTGTTGCGGCGGGCGTTTTGGGAGTTTTTACACTCATCTCAGGTGTGATTGTAACTGGTGCAGGAAGACCATTAAACTCGCTCTATTTCAATGTCCATAAGATTATCGCCGTGGTAATGATCGTACTCCTTGCAGCGGTCACAGTTCAGCTGATCAAAGCAGGATATGCGTTATCAATGCTTCAAGTCCTCGTAATCGCTGCGGCTGCGGCCCTTTTTCTGGCGCTGGTAGCTACGGGTGGAATGCTCAGCTTTGAACGAAGTTGGCCGGCTGTAGTTCTACGGATTCATCAGATTGCCTCATTATTATCACTTGGATTTTCAGCAGCCGGGATCTATCTACTGGCAGCAGCTTGAATTTGCCAAAGGCAAATTTATCAAATGAACCGGGATCAAGTTTGTAATCTCAATTCCCGGTTCACTTGAAGGAGAAATAATGGAAGAAAAGAATCCCGAAAAGTTGAGAGTTCCCCAAATGAACTGGGTAAGCTTGGCAGCGTTCATCCTGGTCCCGTTAGCCTGGTGGCTGCTATTACTATATGTTGTAACTCCCCTTTTGATGCCTTATATGACAACTGCTGAAGGTGAAATCAACGGGTATGCTTTGAATCTGATCTCGCTGTCCGGCTACTTGTTCGAATTTTTGCTGGCCGTGTTGATCCTGAAGCGCGAAGGGGGGTTATTTAACTGGCATTTTCTGAAAGCACGGCTTTCGTTGAAGTTGGGTGGTTGGAAAGCCTGGGGATTGTTTGTACTTCTCTTTATCCTGGCATTTGCAGCCACATTTCCACTCATTAAACTCAGCCCCAAAATTGCTTCGTTGCTACCACCGCCGGTTTGGTTCCCTGCTTCCCAAAATCCTTTGAAAGAGGTGAATAGCATTTCAGATGCCTATCCCGGTGTAGTTTTTGAGCATAATTATGTTTTCCTTCTGCTCGTGTCGTTCACGGCTTTGATGAATATTTTTGTGGAAGATATTTACTATCGCGGCGTTTTAATCCCCAAACTGAATGGACTTTTTGGCCGCCTATCATGGGTGGCAGGCGGGCTGATCTTCATGCTCAAGCATTTGTATGTGTGGTGGCGTTGTCTTGAGGTATTACCTTTGGCGTTTACCGGCGCTTTTTTTGCCGGACCGCTGGGCAGCCTGTGGTTTACCATGCTGGCTCATTTTCTGGGAAATTACGGGATGTCGCTGCCGTTATTAATTAAATCAGTCTTATTTGGATGAGAGGGAAAATCGATGGGTAATCCTTCTAAAAATAAACCTATTCAATTCCACAAGGAGCCTTTCTCACTAAGGCGGAAGATGGTGACGGCTTCAGCCTCCGCCGGCCGAGGTCAGAATAATATTCATGCCATCTTCGAGGTGGACATATCGAAGCCGCGGCGCTTCATGAAACAGCATCAAGAAAAAACGGGGGAGAAGCTTTCACTGACTGCCTTTGTCATCACCTGCCTCTCCCGCGCGGTGGTTCTTCACCCCAAAATGAATTCATTCCGCCGCGGTAACCAATTGATCATTCTGGAAAATGTGACTATCAGCGCTATGGTTGAGCGAAATATCAAAGGGGAAAGCATCCCCGAGCCCTTTGGCGTTGGCTTTGCACAGGATAAAAGCTATATTCAGATACACAACCAGATTCGTGAGATACAGGCAAAAACGGATGTTGAATTTGGTGGGTTTTCGGGTACTGGCTGGGTTAAATTCATACCAGGGTTTCTCTACAACCTTTTCATCAAAATCGCATCGCGTAATTTAAATATGATGGACAGATATGGAGCAGTAGCCGTAACGGCGTTCGGCATGTTCGCAAATGAAGGCGTCGCCTTCATTCCGTTGGTCAGCGCAACGGTGGGTGTAACAGTCGGAAGCATAATCAATCGGGTTGTGGAAATAGGAGGAAAGTTCGAAATGCATGAACACCTGTGCCTGACCGCTTCATTTAATCATGATATCGTGGATGGCGCTCCCGCGGCCCGATTCGTAAAGGATTTCGCCGGCTTTCTACAAAGCGACCAGCTGCTGAGAGAATCCTTCGGCATTTCAACAGGGGTAGATTAAGAGCCATGATGAATGAATCGTTTGTATATGAGATTGTTGTTGAAAATGAAATTCCCGAGAAATGGTCGGATTGGCTGGAGGGGATGAGCATAGAAAAAAAGCCGGGCAGGTCTACATCACTCACCGGCAGACTAACCGACCAGGCGGCTCTGTTAGGTATCTTAATCCGGCTGCATGATTTTAACCTCACGATTGTTTCAGTAATTAGAAAATAGAAAAGATAAATAATTAAGGAGAAGAATGGATAGACAACAAGTAATTGAATATATCAAGGATGTGAAATTTGGTTATCTAGCCACGATAGGGTTGGATAATACACCAAGTGTCAGGCCGATGGGAATCCACACCGTTTATAGTAATCAATTGTATTTCTTTACCATGAAAAATTCACCAAAAGTTATGGAAATCAATAACAAACCTGTCGCCGAAATTGTCTGGGCGAAGCATGATGAACAATCTCAATTGAGAATCAAAGGGAATATTGAACCAGTGAATGATGAGGATATCCAACAGCAATTTATCAAAGATAACCCGATCATCGATTTGATCTTGCCCAAGGATGCGCAGCGTCTCATCGATATTTATCGGCTTAAACCTGAAAGGATTTTCTTCTCCCCTGGTTTGGTGCCTTACGAAGAAATCCCTTGGTAAAGAATTTTTACCAATGATTAATAAAAAAGGATAATTCAAATGAACAAAAACTTTACCGGGACACAGTCTGGTTTATTTAAGGATTGGTCTGCCACCCGTACGATTGCCACGACAGTTGGTGTATTCTTTGGCTTGTTCTCAAGTATTAACCACGGCATTTTTGAGATATTACAAGGCAACAATCCAACAGACAACTTATTGATTAATGCGATCGGCCCCATGCAAAGATTTTGGGCTGAAGGGACCGAACCTGCGTTCACAATATTGCCTAATTATCTACTCACGGGTATAGCGGCAGTCCTGGTTGGGATTGCGATCATCCTATGGTCAATCTCGTATCTGCCCACAAAACATGGCCGAAGGATTTATCTAGCTCTGTTTATCCTAAGCTTCTTGGTTGGGGGTGGTATTGGCCAGGCATTCTTCTTCATTCCTGCATGGGCCTTTGCTACCAGAATGGATAAACCCTTAAATGGATGGAAAAAGCTATTGCCGCAGCGTAGCTGGCTTTTCCTGGCACATCTTTGGAGATTCACGCTGCCGATGGCTGTAATCCTGATGCTAATTGGATTGGAAATGGCGATATTTGGCTATTTCCCGGGGAATTTGAGTATTGAGGAGTTAATGAACACGAACATGATTTTCGTATTTGGATCTGCAATCATGTTTGTAATCTCTTTTGTTGCCGGTTTTGGGCAGGAGCTGTTAAGCCGTTAAAATATAGGTTCGGTAAGTGCAGGTAGAAATTCACTGGAAGGAGAGATCGCATGATCAGAAATCTAATTGGCATTTTTCTTGTGCTGCACGGACTGGTCCACGTTCTTTATTTTGGGCAAAGCGCTCGATACTTTGAACTTCAACCCGGGATGGATTGGCCTGATTACTCCTGGGCATTCTCAAACATTTTAGGAATGGATACCAACCGTAAGCTGGCTGGAATCTCACTGATACTGGCAGCTCTTCTGTTTGTGGTTGGTGGAGCGGGGCTGCTTTTCAAACAAGTTTGGTGGCGTCCTATTATCATTGCTGGTTCAATTTTTTCAACATTAATCTTCTTTCTATTCTGGAATGGACGCTTTGAACATCTCGACAATAGTGGATGGATAGGCATTCTGATTAATTTGGTTCTCTTGGCAGCGCTGTATCTAAAATGGCTAACAATATAATCAAAAGAAATTAAAATCGATGGTCAGATTAGTGAATGAGTGGACTCCTACGTTCTTGAATGGGGTGCAGTAGTTCCGTGTTTTACCGGGAAAAGCCTAAGGCTTTTCTCATTTATGGACAAAATTGCGAATATTCGGGCATGCAATACTCCACCTTGCCGCCGACCATGGTCGTAAGCACCTGAATGTCCAAAATAGCCTCGTCATCTACCTTGGTAGGGTTATCGGACAGGATGATCAGGTCAGCCAGCTTCTCCTTTTCAAGACTGCCGATCTCATGGTCGCGGCGGATAGCATACGCGCTGCCGATGGTCATGAATTCAAGCGCTTCATCGATGTTCATCAGACCATCCACCCCCCAATCCGGCGGTTCGCAAAATGTTCCGTCAGCTTTCTGCTCCCGGCGGGTTACGAATCCAAAAATATTTTTCATTTGCTCCGGCAGCGGGCTGATCCCTGGCGAATCGGAATGCCAGGCAAAATGAACATCCGGATTCGCGTCGATCAATTTTCGGAAAGCCCATTCCATATGTGCGTATTCTTCCGGTGTCGAATATTGAAATTGGGAGCTTTCCCCCGAGAAGTAACAGGCCAGGTAATAGCCAAAGATCACCGTCACCGCGTCCACCTCGCCGAAGCGTGCGAACATATCATCTCTTAAAAGCGTATTATGTTCCAGGCGATGATGAAGTGTGTTCGGACCCCCATCCAACACCGCTTCCAGTGCGTCCAGGTTGACATCGATCGCGCGGTCGCCCAATCCATGGATCGCCACCTGGTAGCCGTGGTCCTGAGCTTCCTGAATTAATTCGGTCAAGCTATCGACGTCTTGATAGAGGTCTCCATAACTTTCATCGGGATATGGAAAACTGCGGGCGGGACTACCGCAGGATCCGCCGTCACTGAATATCTTAACACCTGGAATCTGCAGCAAGGCGCCATCCTTCATCATCGATGGATAATCCGGCCAATACCACTCTGTAAGGTCCACTCCACAGTTATCGGTGCGCATAAGATACAAACTGATTCTCATACGTTGCAGCCCCGCCTGATTAAATTCGAGAAAGTCGTTAAGCAGGGTTCTGTCCACAAACGTCTCGGCAGTTGAGGTAATTCCATGGGATAAGAGAAATTGCTGGCCGGTTTCGAAGTTCTCACGCCAGATATTCTGGAATGAATGGTCATGCGCATTGATAAAACCCGGCATCAGCGTTTTTCCCTGCAAATTGATATAAGTGGAATTCGGATTCGCGTTTGTTAATATTTCTTCGTCGCTGCTAACCGCCCGGATCTTGCTCTCTCGGATTTCGATGGCCGTCGCCGGCGGGTTTTCGGTCATTGTTAGAAGCTGCCCATTGTAATAAATTGTGGAATGAGGGATCTGTCTTGTTGAATCGAATGGCAATTCCTCCGGGAATAAAACTTCATCCGTTAGCAGCGTGACCTTTACCCGCCGAATCGTCTCAGCGCCATCGGAACGGTCCCAAATGCGGAAGTCGCCACCATACTGGCGGTTTGCGAAAAATGCGTCGTCCAGGACGATCTTGGCGGTCTTGAATTCACCGCTGCCGGTCTTGGTCACGACCTCGGAATCCGTGAAGATATTCCCGTCTGACCGCTCGCCATAAAAAGAATCGTACTGCACATTGAATGTATCTGTGCCATTGTCGAGATATTCAATCTCGATCTTGACGTTTGGAGTTGGTTTGCCGGCGAACATCAGTTCATCGTCAACGTTAAAACGCATGGCGCAATCTGGATCAGTATTCTCATCCACAGCCGGCAGCACTTCTCCATTGCCCGTGACATATACTTTTTCGCCTGTTCTGCCCAAAGCGACCATTTTGACGTCCACGTCGCCGCCATGGTCCAGGATCAACCCGCCGAAGGGATGGTCTGCGTCAAAGAGCGCAACATTTTTTTCTTCTACAGCTGCAGCGTCTTTTGGCTGACAGGCATCACAACTTGTGATCGAAGTGAGAAAAATAATGCCAACGAAAAAATACGATAAGAAATTTTGATATTTCGCCATATAAACCCGCCCATTTGTTATACGCATAGTTTATTTAGTATGGTTTAACAAACATTGTATAACAAACCGCATCCAGTTCCAACTACCTTTTTCATCGGATTGCTTTCCTGATTTGTTTGTGTTTAGGGGGGATAGAGTAGATAAAGCCGCTTGAGATTGGCAGAAAGCTACCAGCACCTGTTTGAGGAATGATTTCATGGCAACGTCTTTTTAAAGAAACCGGCCATTTACAATACTTTTAATATCGTTCCTACTATCGCAAAATCTTGGAAAAAACATTTCCAGTTATGAAATGACCAAAACAACTTTCCTTTTTTCGTGGAAATTATGCCGCACCCAAAATTATTATTTTTCCTTTTTATTACCTATACAGATAAATATTTTTTGAAATTAATAGTTGAAAAGCGTATTCTTTTTTTATACAATATTGTCAGTACTGTTATTTTATATAAGAAGATGATTAAGGTTTATTCGAACAATCCGTAGGAGGAAATTATGAACAGTCATAAATTTCTATCCATTTTCATCGCTTGTTTAACGGTTTTTATCTTCAGTGATGTGACATCCGTAGGCGCAGAATCCCAAACAAATCGCGATATAACGGTAGAACCATCTTTATATGAGGGGGACTCGGATGAAGACGGGATTAATGACGCAACAGAACTTATGCTCGCAAGGAAATACACACCTTATTTAATTTTTGATGAAGACGAACAGGAAAATGTCGGTACAATCATGCAGCTCCATCAAGTCTCACCCATCCTTCACCATAGCGGAAAGGAAGGTGCCATGTTGGTTTATGTCTTTCTATATGACATGGACAACGGTGCTGATTTCGACAGGAGTTGGACCGATTGGTTTACCAGCCCGATCGATTCTGCAGCCGGTTTGATCATGGATCCATTTGACCAATTTTTTGGGAAACATTGTGGTGATACTGAAGCGATCTATTTCTTTGTCGCGAATTATGGAAATTGGACAAATACCCGCCTGGAGAGTATTTACTGGAAAAGGCATTATGATCCTTACACGGAAACGAGCGAGAATGCCGTAATGTATCGAGATGTGAACGATGGCTTTGGCGCCACGCATCCGATCATATATGTATCAGAGGATAAGCATGGAATGTACCCAAGTCACGATGCATGCGAGAATTATAAAACGGACGTGGTACAGGAAAAATTGGAAAGCGCCGCTGGTTACCTGGTACCCAGCGTATTGGAAGATTTTATTTACATCCCGGTAACACCGAAAATGGAAGACTGCAGCGGCGGGGCAGAAATGATCGTAGATGTGTCATTCGCCTATAACGTTGGAGAAGCCAAATCAAATTCCACCATGAATCGGCGCATATTGGACGGATCGATATATGCCGGTTACGATCCCTGGGATAACGTGGAGTTTCTGGGGCGAACGGATTATGTAAAAATCTGTGATAGCGCAGCCGGCGGGATTGGCGGAAAATGGTGTGGAAACCCATATCCTTCTTCAGAAAGTCATCCCTGCGATAGTGACAATTGGTGGTTCCCCTCTTCTTCATCTTCATCCTCATTGGGAGAATGCATGAACCCCAATACAGATCGCTATGGTTCCGACTATTTCAGCTTCCTATTGGATGGGTATGATGCCACGCCTTGTATGCAGGCCTGCGTAAACGACCCCAACTGTGTATCCTACTCATTTGTTTTTCCGGGAAACCAGGGCGGCGAGCAAGCAGTTTGTTATCTAAAAAATGCCGCGCCGGAGGAGTATTTCAACGATCAATGTGTATCGGGTCTGAGGGCCAATTGCTTGAATTAGGTCAGTTCTGTAATGATTGAGGAAAAGCGCCCTGGAATAATCCGGGGTGCTTTTTATTATTTTTAGTGGTATTTTTATTTCTTTGGAAACTATGGATACTATTCGGGGATAATTCAAGAAAAAAATGGCGCAATAGGCTATGTACTTTGTTTTGTCCATACCCGAATTTTTTTGGTGCGAGAATTCGGAAGTACTGTAAAATACATGTTGATGCTTGCCAAAATTCTTATCACCCCAACTTTTCCTCAATAAGACTCTGATGAATTTCCAAGACACTTATTCCACTCTCCAAACTATCCTCACGCAGGTGAATAATGACAGCGACCTTTTTGTCCAGGTTCTGCACCATCAGCAGCTTTCCTATCTCAGCTACAGCCAGATCACGACCGTGGAGTTCTGCCAGCAGCGTTATTACCTGCAATATATCCTCGACCAGCAGCCCGATCCCCTGCCGGATTATTTCACCAAGGGTAAATTACTGCATCAACTCATCGCGCAAAGCTATCAAGGCGATATGGATGGCGCAGTTGTTTCTTTGGAAGGATTACAGGCGCAATTAGCTGCGTCTGATGAATTTTGTGATCGAGCTCACCTCCTCAACGCCCTGAACCTGCACCAGCAGCACCGCTGGCAGGTGGAACGCGTACTGGCGGTCGAACATCCCTTCGCTATCTTGCTGGCAGAAGATCTGCCCCCATTAGTGGGTGTCATTGACCTGGTTTTACGGGATGGGGATGCTATCATCCTGGTAGATCACAAGACCGGCCGGAATTTTTACCCGTATGATGAGCTGCAGGTAGCTATCTATGCGCACTATATCCGATCCATCTACCCGGATTACGATTGCCGGCTGTATTACGACCATTACCGCTGGGTGAACAATCTGCAACGTATCCGCAAGCCGGCTTTCCAACGCACGATGGTGCAGATGCAGCCCGCACTGGATGCCCTCTACCGCCAGCGCATAAGCGCAGCTGCGGGAGTCATTCAATGCCTGCGAGAAGGAGCAGCGCCCAGCCATACCGGCGAGTGCTTCCGCTGCCCGTTCCAAAAGAACTGTAAATTCAGTTATCGGAAATAACGGTATTAATAATATTCTTAAAGTTTATAAAAATACCTGTTGAAAGACCCTTATCGATTATTAAGCAATCCGCCCGTCATAAATAGATATTGGGAAGCAAAACCGTATTCTTTTAAATACTGGCTGCGATTGGTCTACCATCCTACAAGATTTTGACTGGCCTAAAACTCCCGATTAGCAGCGCACCCCTTACGTGATATAGAGATCCTCGGTTGTCAGTTCAGAAGGAAATTTGAATCCATTTTTAAAACTTTTTAAGCAGGCATTAACTACGTCAGAATCAAATAGTATTCCCTGTTCGTTTGTAATCTCATTCAATGCCAGGTCAATACCTAACGCCGGGCGGTAAGGACGATGAGAAGCCATGGCTTCCACAACATCTGCCACACCCAAAATCCTGGCTTCAAGCATGATTTCATCACCTTTTAGCCCCTGCGGATAACCTGACCCGTTTATTCTCTCATGGTGCTGTAAAACGATCTTGGCAAGAGGCCAAGGGAAATCAATATTTTTCAACAGATCATATCCGATTCGAGAGTGGGTTTTGATCATTTCATATTCAAGATCCGTGATTCTACCCGGTTTGCTGAGAATCTCAGCCGGTACGCGGACCTTCCCCAAGTCATGAATTGTCGCTGCCATTCTGATCCCTTCAACTTGATCCCTGGCAAGGCCCAACTCAACAGCAATAACTGCAGCTAACGCAGCAACTCGTTTTTGGTGGCCGGCCGTGTATGGATCCCGTACCTCAACAGTCGCCGCGATTGTATTGATGGTTCCCTCAACTGCTTTTGTCAGGTTTTGCACTAATTCAACTTTCTTCCATGCAGCAGATAATTGGTCGGCGAAGGCAGTAGCAGCAGGGACATCCTCCAAAGTCAGGTTACCTGACTGCATTGAGAATATACCAATAACCTGTTCTTCATTGATCAAAGGAACTGAAATACTTGTTGTAATATGTAAGATTTTTTCTATCTGAGGGGATAACTTCCTGATAGCTTTGGGCAGCATTTGTCCTATCAGTTGATCCGTTTTTTCCGAAAAATATGTCTTTTTCTCTCTGATCACTTCTCGGATAAAATCAACCGAATCAATTTTTACGGAATAATTCTCAGGCTTAATTCCTGTTAGCTTTATTGCAGTTTTGAGGGCTGCCGAATCGTAGCTTAAGAAATTCAAATATAAGTATTGCTTTGTCTCATCCGATTCCATAATATAACAAGAGATACCCAATTTTCTGAGCTCTTTTGCGATGGCGTCAAAAATATCCTTATGTGCAAGTGCGGTACTCATCGTTGTCGAGGCCTTGTTGAGCACTTTCAACAGTTTATCTGTACGCATTCGCTCAGTGATGTCTTCACCAAATGATTGATAATTTAGTAAGTGGCCTTTTTTGTTAAATAGGGCGCGATTTGTCCAACGAAGATGGCGAATTTCTCCCGCATGATTTATATTTTCATTTTCCAATACCTGGATCGGTGATTCACTGGTTAGCGATTTGATTTTTGACCAAATTGATTCTCTATTTTGCCTGGCAATTGTTTCTTGAATATTCGCACCGATCAATTGATCAAGCGTTTTCCCAAAGAATTTACAATACTCATAATTCGCAAATGTGATCGTTCCATCTGCTGAAAATCTACAAATCATCCCGGGAGAGTCTTCGACGACTGAGCGGTATTGTTCTTCGCTTTGTCTTAGTTTCTCTTCCGAAAGTTTACGTTCAGTAATGTCCGTAACGAAACCTAAAAACTGATCGTTGGGTATAGTAACGGCATCTAACCTTACATTGATTATGGAACCATCCTTTTTTTTCAGTCCTGTTTCAATGCTTTTTCTTCCTACTTCTTTGAGATGCTTGAAATTCTCGATAGAATCTTCTTCATCCGAAATATCAGGAATAGACAGTGCCAGTAATTCATCGCGGCTATAACCTAATAATTTGCATGCGTTTGGATTGACATCAATATACTCACCTTTATCATTAGCAATAAAGATTCCAAGCGGCGCATGCTCAATATATGTTCTGTGTCGTTTTTCTGATTCCAGAAGGGCTTTTTCAGTAATTTGTTGTTTGGTTATGTCACTGATCACACCGGTTACTTTTACAGGCTTGCCCTGCGCATCTCTTTCCACCTCGGCAATTGAATGGATCGTCTTCCGAATCTCTTTATCAAAAGTGAGAATATCAAAAATCAGGTCATACTTTTTATTGTGTTCGATCAGGTCGATCAGCGCCTGATGAACGCGTTCCCTTTCAGGAATACAGCCTTCCACGTTCTCAGTCGTGAATTTTTCTTGGTCCATGCTAAAACCATAGATCCTTCTGGCTTCTTCAGAACCCCAAAATTCAGCGGTCTCAGGGTAAAACTCCCAGTTTCCAACTAATCCGATCCGCTGCGCTTCCTCATAACGTTTCTGATTTTTTCTGAGCGTTTCCTCAATCTGTTTTCTCGATGTTATGTCCCGTGTGTTCAGGACCAACCCAACTACTGTTTTGTTAATCGTTCTCCGCACTGCTTTAGTCTCATAACAAAATGTAAGTCCGCTTGCGGTGCGGTATTGGGTTTCATATATCGCATCAAAGCCAGTTTTTAGCACGTTCTTTAGGATTTTCTTGATTTCCGATTGTTTTTCCTCTTCTACAAAATCAACAATATTTCTACCTATTAGATCATCTACTTTCAAATCAGGTAATGGCCGGTTAACAAACTCAATTTTTAGGTCAATATCCACCAGCAGAATAAAATCCGGGGTACTAAATAGTACTGATCGAAAACGTTCCTCGCTTTCCAGTAATGCTTTTTCTTTTTGTTTCTGCTCAGTAACATCTCTTCCATAAGCATTGACATATCCCTTTTCATGTATAGGTGCCAATATAAAAGAAAGGAGCCTATCTTCACATGATGTCTCAATTTCGAGATACGCATCAGACTGAAAAGAATTGAATATGTTTTCAATCCATTCTTTTGGTGCTTTCTCCCCGACTGATCTGCCCCATTCTCTCAATAATGCTGCACTGCTCTTGCTTGCGTACAGCAGTGTTCCTTCTTTTGAAAAACGCAGGACTGGATTGGGATTCTCGTCCGGGAATCTTGAAAGGTCCTGGATCCGCTCTTCAAATTGTCTCCGCTCAGTGATGTCATGAATGATAGAAAATAAAATATCTTGCCCATTGATAGAAATAGGTGTTGAATGGACTTCGACCAAACGAATTTCGTTATTGCTTAATTTATGCTCAAATGTAAAGAAATTTTTATTTCTTTTTAACGCGAGGTTCCTCTCTTTTTCAACCGCTTCATCAGGAAGACAATTTATCTCCTGAATTTTCATTGAGGTCAATTTCGTTTTGGGATAGCCGTAAAACAATACCGCCTCATTATTCGCATCGATGATCTGTCCGGTTTTTGGCTCTATCAACAGCATGATGGCTTTATGTTGGACAAACATCGAATAAAAAAGTTCTTCTTTTTCTCGCAATGTTTTCTCCACCTGATTATGCTCAACCACATAACTCAAACGGTCTGCCACCTCATCTATCAGTGTGCGCTCCTCTTGCAGGAATGGTCCTTAATCTTCTTCTGGTCGTTCTTCAAGATAATAAACCTCAACTGACCCAATCTGTTTACGCGCTTCGCAGATCTTGCTAGCCAACCTCCATTTTGTCTCACAGAAATTATCAGTTCTATATTCTGTATCTTCCAGCAATATCCGGGCGCAGGTAATTTGAGGATACTGCCAGGCAGGTGGTAGAAGATTCACACTTCCCTGAAGTATTTCAGCAAATGAGATTCCTGGTGTCCTGATCAAATCCGAAATACTATACAGGCAATTTAATTCTTTGACGCGCTCGCTAAGATTGCGTGATGCTTTTCTAGGGGGGGATTCATCTTGAATCCCCTGCATTTTTTCAAGCTGTGTTTGCAGGGCTCTAATTTCAGCCGCTAATTGAGCTTTAGTTTGCTTACTCATTTTTTTAATTATTTATTTTACAATTTTTCCTGTTTCTTAATTATACAAGTCTTTTCCTTTGAATCTACGCGCTCCAATTTTCCAACTCGTTATTTTTCCTAGCTTTATTTTCAAATCTATTTTGGGAGAAAATTGATAATCCCAGCAACCAGCGGGAACTTATATATTCACTCGATTGCTTCTCTTACAAATTACAATTTCATTTAATAAAAACATTCCCAAACCAATATCTATTGACTTAATATGAGGTTTCAGAGTTTAATTGTATAGATTCATTTTACGTAAACTTAAAATAAAATACTGAAAGGAAATGATTAATGCCTTTTAATGAGAATAAACGATTAGATCCTTCTCAAATCCAGGACCGCCGCGGCCGCAATACCGGACGCAATGTCGCCGTTGGTGCCGGCGGCTTGGGTATCATTATCTACCTGCTCTCCATGGTGCTGGGTGTGGACCTGACCCAACTGGTAGATCCAAACGCACTTACGTCTTCAAGCTCGCAGACTTATAGTGAGGATATCTACGATTTGGAAGCCGAATGCCAAACCGGAGCGGACGCCAATGAGCGCCAGGACTGCCGCATTGTTGGTTACGTCAACAGCATCCAGGCCTTTTGGACGGACGAATTGGCATCATACGGAGTGGAATACATCCCTGCGCAAACCGTATTGTTCAGCGAAGTGACCCAGGGTGCCTGCGGGTACGCATCCGGCGCCTCCGGCCCGTTCTACTGCCCCAGCGACCAGATGGTCTACCTTGACTTGTCCTTCTTTGAAACACTGCAATCGAAGTTTGGCGCGCAGGGCGGCCCCTTCGCGGAGGCTTACGTCCTCTCGCACGAATACGGTCATCACGTTCAGGATATTCTTGGCGCATTGGATAGCTCATCCATTCAGGGCAGTAGCGGCCCGCAGAGCATGTCCGTGTTCACTGAATTACAGGCTGACTGCCTGGCCGGTATTTGGGCCAACCACGCCACCGAGACCGGCTATCTGGAATCCATCACCAGAGAGGAAATTTTACAAAGTCTGGATGCCGCCGCGTCCGTGGGTGATGACCGTATCCAAAAGCAAACACAGGGATACGTCTATCCTGAAGCCTGGACACACGGCTCGTCTGAGCAGCGCCAGGCGGCTTTCTATGACGGCTTTCAATCCGGTGACGTTAACACCTGCAACACCCCCGGCTGGGAGGACTGATCCGTAGTACCAATACCCTCACCGGGTGAACCAGAATATTGAAAAAGGTGGCTTTGAAAGCCACCTTTTATTTTTGGGAATTCTTTTTGAGATCAGCGCAAAAGAAAAGTCTACTCGTTCAACCCTATGCCAGCCAGGATGCGCTCACGGGACTTCTCGATACGCGCTTCACGTGTAGCTGCCTGCTTGGCCTGAGAAAAATACAGTTGATAGGCATGCTGCCGCCCCGGGGTCAACGCTTCGAAGGCTTTTTTCAATTCCGGGTCATTCCTGAATTTTGCTTTCAATTCATCCGGCATAGGGAAGTCTTCGGTTTTCTTGAGTTCCAACTTTATCCCGGACTTCTCTACATCGATGGCCTCCTGGATGTAAGCTTTCAAAGAAGGTTCCAGGTCAACGATCTCCTGCAGGTTACGGAAGCGCACCTGACGGGCCGCTTGCACTTGTTCGGTCTGCTGTACCAAAATGCCCTTGGGGTCTTTCAATAATGCACCTTTGATAAACAGCAGCGCGCAATAATCCTTGAACCCGTGGATGAGCACGACGTTGCTGCCATCGGACGTGTAACAGGGATGCATCCACTTGAAATCCTCATCCAGTCCGCTGGACAGCACGATCTCTCTTAATTTCCGGTATTCAGCCTGCCAGGGGCTGGCTTTTTGCATAAATGTGTCCACTTTTAGATTTTTATCGCCCATGATTATTCACCTTTAGGAAATCCAGCCCGGAATGGCCGCGGCCTGCCGGATCCATTCTCCCAGTTGTTTTTCATCCAGTGGTTTATCTTCATAGATGTCGAAGTAACGCACGTCATCCTGTTTGGATAAACCCGGCGGAGTGGGATTTAGCAACGCGCCCTTAAAGAACGCAATGCGTACGAATTTGGTGAAGCAATGGTAATTGAGGAACCAGCCCTGCCCTTCAACACCATAAAAGGGCGAGTTCCACTTCACCGCTTTGCGTACGTTGGGTACGTGCTTCGCGATCAGATCATCCACTTTACGGCCAACATCGTGTTTCCAACCCGGCATGGCCGCAATATAAGCCTGCACCGGTTCATCCCCGTCCCCTTTCGGGATCTGCGGGTTGCCGCCGGAAAGTAAAGTAACCGTTCCTGTTTTTTGTTCAGCCATTCTCTTTCCTGTCACATTTCTTTTTTCATTTTTTAATCAAGCAAGACAATGCTTGATCATTTTCATTTTTTTATCTTATGCTTTTTGTATTTTTGTATACATTAGAGATATATATACTTTTTAGGACTGGCGCAAAAATATTTAATAAAAAAAACCGCCATCTGGAATGAATCCATCAGCGGTTTTTGTATTCGATGAACTATTTATCAGATCGTTCTAAGATCTACTTCCAATCGGCAAAGGCATCCACAACCGGTTTGATATCGTCCATCATCGGGTAAAGGATCGGGCAGGTAACACCTGCTTCGATATACTGGGCCACTTTTTCCTGGCATTCTTTGGTCGTGCCGACTGCCATGATGTTGCGCACGACCTCATCCGGGATGACCTTGCTGGCTTTGATGTAATCCTCTTCGGTAGCCGGCCAGCCCATGATGGCCTGCACTTTGGCGAGCAATTCATCGCTGACGCCGCTGGCTTTCATGATGTGCGGTTCGGTGGCGAAGTAGTAAGCCGCCAGTTTTTTGCCTTCCAGCATGGCGGCATCCGGGTTCTCGTCAGACAGGCAGCACACAATCAGTTCAGGGCGGTCCACGTCAGCAAGGGTCTTGCCGGCTTTTTGAGCGCCTTTCTCGACCAGTTTGACGGCGTTGCGGATGTAATCTACGGAAACCATGTAATTGAGCAGCACACCGTCGCAGATCTCGCCGGTCATTTCCAGCATCTTGGAGCCGGTTGCGCCGATGTACAGCGGGATATCGCGCGGAGAGGTATCGCCAAAAGCCACGTCTAACCGCACACGGTCCAGGTTGACGAAATCACCCTGATAGGTCACTTCTTCCATGGTGAACAATTCGCGGATGGCTTCGATGTGCTCGCGCATGGCCTGCAGCGGTTTATGGCGATTCACACCAACGCGTCCAGCAATGGGTTCCCACCAGGCACCCAGTCCCAGCATCACCCGCCCGCGTCCGTCTATCTTCCCACCCAGGTCCCACATAGTGCTCCAGGTGGCAGCAATCACTGCCGGGTTGCGCGTCCAGATGGGTAGAACGGCGGAACCGATGCGCAATTTCTTGGTGCTGTTCAGGAAAGCGCTCATCATCACGACGCAGTCGCGCGCCAGGCGTGTATCGGCCTGCCAGATCTCGCTAAAACCGCGATCTTCGGCATATTTGGCCATCTCCAGTTCATATTTAATGGGGTGTTTATCTTGCATGTAGAGGGCAAATCGAGCGGTCATCATTAACTCCTGTTTCTACCTGGTAAAAGGTTTCCGTTTAACTAACGGGATAATCTTTCTGAAAATCGAAAAACTCCCTGTATTGATTAAATTTATAGCAAAAACGCGATGCGGTGTCAAGCATTACTGTACACTTGCGTAGTAATACTTGACAAAGGGTCTTGTTTACTATATTTTTAATTGTATACATGAAGGTTATGAAGAACCATAGGAAAAAAAATATGTCGTTTGAACAGGATGAGATCGGCCAAAGGATAAAAGCCCGCCGGGAAGAATTGGGCTTCAGCATGCGCGAATTGGCCCGCCGCACCGGTCTATCCGCCTCTTTTATCAGCCAGGTCGAAAACAAGCGCACAAATGTCTCTTTGGATTCATTGCGCCTGATCGCCGAACAACTGGATATCTCTATCCACCATTTCTTTTCCGAACCCATTATCGACCAATCCTATTCCACCGCGGCCGCCAGCAATGAAAACAGTCCCCAAGCTGCGTCTGAGATGCAGTATTCCCCGATCGTGCGCGCCGGTTCCCGCCCGCGTTTGTATTTTCCGGATTTGGGCGTCAACTATGAGCTGCTGGTCAAAGATCTGACCCACACGATGGAACCCATCTTCGGCCGTCTGTCTCCAGGTTCAGGGAACATTGCCCGGCGCCTGCGCAAGCCTACTGAGGAATTCATCTTTGTTCTGGTCGGTAAGCTGCTGGTTGGCCTTGAGGATGAAGAACACATTCTTAATCCGGGTGATTCAATCTATTTTGAGGGCAACAAGTTGAATAAATTGGCGTGCGCTTCCGAGGACAGTGAAGTGGTCTGGCTATCGGTGATCACTCCGCCCGCGTTTTGAACCGACTGCACTAATTATTCAGAACTTGTGAGTGAATATGGGTAAAACGATATGAAATATGATTTGGTAATTGAAAACGGAACGCTGGTGACCGCCACAGATACATTTCAGGCGAGCATCGGGATTCGAGACGGCCAAATCGCGGCCATCGGTCAGGACCTGAGCGCCGACCAGGTGGTCGATGCCGCTGGATTATTAGTCCTGCCCGGCTTTATCGACCCGCACGTGCATTTGGACATGCCCACCCCGGCCGGCAACTCCAGCGATGATTGGTTCACCGGCACGCGCGCGGCCGCGTTCGGGGGCACCACCACCGTGATCGATTTTGTGGAAGCCGAGCGGGAAGAAACCCTGCTGCACGCGCTGGACGCCCGCCGCAACCTGGCTGCCAGTCAAGCAGTGATCGATTTCACCTTCCACATGACCCTCGACCGCACGAACGATAACACCCTGGCAGAGATCCCCGCTGTTATCGCGGCCGGTTTAACCTCTTTTAAGTGCTACACCACCTATGCCATGCGCCTGGATGACGCCCAACTGCTGAGCGCCTTGAAAGTAGTCGGGAACGCGGGCGGCCTGACCATCGTGCATTCCGAGAACGACGCCATCGTCAATCGTCTGCGCGCGGATTTCCTCGCCGTGGGTAAAACCGAACCGCGCTATCACCCCCTCAGCCGTCCCGCTGAATCCGAGGGAGAAGCTGTGGAACGCGTGCTGGCCCTTGCGCAGGTGGCCGGCGCGCCGGTGCTGATCGTGCACGTCTCCACCCGGCTCGGCGTGGAAGCCATCCAACGGGCGCAATCGCGCGGCCAGGCCGCTTATGGCGAAACCTGCCCGCAATACCTGCTGCTGACCGATGAAGCCTATTCCGCCCCCGGGTTTGAAGGAGCCAAGTTCATCTGCTCCCCGCCGCTGCGCAAGGCTGATGACCAGAACGCGCTTTGGAAAGTGCTTGCCGATGGTTCTTTCCGTGTGCTGGGTACGGACCATTGCCCGTTCTTTTACCACGGCACCAAAAATCTGGGCCGGCCTTTGGATGACCTGCCGCCTTTCACCCAAATCCCGGGAGGCATTCCCGGCATTGAAGCCCGCCCCTCCCTGCTTTACACGTATGGCGTGCGCACCGGCCGTCTATCGCTCAACCGCTGGGTGGACTTCTGTTCAACCGGCCCCGCGCAGACTTACAAACTTTATCCGCGCAAAGGCGCCCTGGTTACCGGCGCGGACGCGGATATCGTCCTGTTCGACCCGCATAAACCGGTCAAATTATCCACAGCGTTCCTGCACGAAAACGTTGATTACACCCCATACGAAGGTTTTGAGCTAAGCGGTTGGCCGGTCAAAGTCTTTTCGCGCGGCCAATTGATTATTGATCATGGTGAATATGTTGGCGCAGCTCCCCGCGGTCAATTCATCCCTCGAAAAATCTAGGAGAATTTAATGTCAGAAATGCTCATCTTGCCCCAATGGTTGATCACCAGCCCCAAAGAAGCCCCTAAAAAGGACTGGGGTGTCCGCGTGGTCGCGGATCAAATTACCGATGTCGCTTCTAATTCCGATCTGCGTAAGAAATACCCGTCCTACCCGGTCTGGGAAGCTCCCGGCCAGGTCCTCGCGCCCGGATTTGTGAATACCCATACACATTTATACGGCGTATTAGCCCACGGCATCCCCCTGAAGAAAGCCCCATCCGGTTTTTGGCCATTTCTTGAAGATTTCTGGTGGCCGCTGATCGAAGATCGCCTCGACCATGCCATGATCAACGCGGCCACGGATTACCGCTGCGCCACCATGCTTAAAAGCGGCGTAACCGGTTTTTATGACTGCACCGAAGGCCCGTACGCCTTGCCCGGCTGCTTGTTCTCGCAGGCGGACATTGTGCGCAAGTGGGGTCTGCGCGGCATCCTGTCTTTTGAAGCTACCCAACGCGTTTCAGAAGAGAACGCCCAACTGGGTTTGCGCGAAAACGTCGAGTTCACCAAAGCCTGCCAGGCTGCCGCCGATGCGCTCTTGTCCGGTTTAATCTGCCACCACACCACCTTCACCTGCTCGGCCGAATTCATTCGGCAAGCCTATCAGATCGCGCAGGACCTGGGTGTTCTTCTGCACGCGCACGTCTCCGAAGGCACTTACGAACCCGAACACGCCTTGAAGACTTTCGGGATGCGTACGGTACCCTATTATGACAAATTAGGCGTGGCCGGTGAGGGATTGCTGGCTTCCCAATGCGTGCAGATCGATGCCGATGAGGTCGCGCTGATGGCCGAACGCGGTGTGCGTATGACCCACATGCCCCTTTCCAATTGCGAGGTTGGCGGCGGCATCGCCCCCGTTCCCGAACTCGTCCAAGCTGGTGTGACCGTTGGCCTGGGCAGCGACGGTTACGTGGATGATTTCTTCGAGATTATGCGCGGCGCGTTCCTCATTCACAAGGCCAAGCACCAGGATCCGGGGGTCATGCCCGCCAATCTGGTCTGGTATCTGGCCACCGAGGGCGGCGCGCGCGCTTTGGGATTTGAAAAAGTCGGCCGTATCGAAACCGGCTGGCAGGCTGACCTGCAGCTGATCGACGCGGACCTGCCCACCCCCGTCCAGGATCACAACCTGTACGACCAACTGCTGCTCTATCGCAACGCCGGTGACGTCAAAGGCGTTTTAGTGGCGGGCGAAGTTAAAGTGAAAAACGGCCAAGTCCTCAACGCAGATTGGGACGCGCTGCACGCCAAAACGCGTGAAGCTGCTGATCGATTATGGGAAATGGCGAAGTGATTTAATTAATTTTTAAATTTTGAAAGGAGGTTGGCCGATCGATCAGAACCTAGCATTTATTCAATCCGGGTGAAAAGTCATATAGAAAACACCCTGATCAATTTTACTGATAATGGGAGTAGAGCATGGAAGTTACTTTTAAATTGAATGGAGAAACGGTCACCTGCCCGGTGACCACGAAGTCTACGCTGCTGCGTCTGCTGCGGGATGAACTCAAAATGACCGGCACCAAGAACGGCTGCGAGCACGGCGATTGCGGTGCCTGTTCGGTGATCGTGGATGGAGTTTTGGAGAAATCCTGCATCTTTCCGGCGCGCAACCTGGACGGAAAAGAGGTGCTGACCATCGAAGGCGTTTCCAATGCCGATGGCACACCCAGCGACCTGCAGCAGGCTTTCCTGGATGCCGGCGCCACCCAATGCGGCTACTGCACGCCCGGTATGATCATGGCCGGAGAAGCATTGCTGCTGATGAACAATAACCCCACCCGGCAGGATATTCGCGAGGCCATCAGCGAAAACCTGTGCCGCTGCACGGGGTACCAGCAGATCGTGGACGCGATTCAAGCGACTGCCAAATCCCGCCTGAACGGGGGTGCGAAATGAGTGAGAATTTAAAATACGTAGGAAATCCGAACAGCAAAGCGGCCGACGGCATCGAAAAAATACTGGGCAAGGCCAAGTACGTTGGTGATATGACCCTGCCTGGAATGCTGTATGCCAAACTGCTAACCAGCCCCGTTCCCCACGCAAAGATCGTCGAACTGGACGTCAAACCGGCGCTGGCAGTGGAGGGTGTGGTGGCCGCCATCACTTCCGATGATTTTGTGGATCACGGCTTTTTTGGCTGGCCGGTCAAGGACATGTACGTCCTGGCCTACCAAAAAGTACGCTATGTCGGCGATCCCATCGCTGTGGTAGCCGCCGAAAGCGAAGCCGCCGCGGCTGCCGGCGTGGCCGCCATCAAGCTCAAATTGGAAGAGCTGCCGGTCGTGTCGGACATGCACAAAGCGCTTGACCCGGATGCGGCGCTCGTTCCGTTGGAACCGCAAATCGGCGATGGCAACCTGCTCGTCACCCACCTCGTACGCAACGGCGATCCAGATCCCATTCTGGCTGAATGCGACATAGTGGTGGACGAATCTTACAACTTCCAGCCCCAGGAACACGGCTACATCGAAACCGAAGGCGTATTCGCCATCCCCGAACCGGGCGGCACGGTGGTGGTTTTCGCCAACGACCAAAGCCCGCACATCAACCGCGACAATGCGGCCGGTATGTTGGGCCTGACCGGGGAAGCTGTGCGCGTCATTCAGCCCCCCGTAGGTGGTTCCTTCGGCGGCAAGGACGACCACGTTTACCAGTTCACCGGTCAGGCCGCCAAACTGGCTCTGATTACCGGCAGGCCGGTGCGTCTGGTCCTCACCCGTGAAGAGTCCCTGGCAACCTCCTATAAGCGCGCGGCGGCGTATGCCCACCTGAAGATCGGCATGAGCAAGGACGGCGTCATTCGCGCGGCCAAGACCGAATACCTGGCCGACAGCGGCGCCTACGCCTCGCAAACGCCCCTATCCTCCTGGCGCGCTTCCATGCATTTGGCCGGCGCGTACCGCTACGAAGCCGCCACAGTTGACACCAAAGCGGTATACACGAACAACGGTTATGCCGGCGCTTTCCGTGGCTTTGGCAACACCCAGGCAGCCGCCGCTTCCGAAGTGGCCGTCGATGAACTGGCTGCCAAAATCGGCATGGACCCCATCGCGTTCCGGCTGAAGAACTGCCTGCGCACCGGCGACAAAGCCTTCACCGGCAACGTGATCCAACATGAAGCCGGGTTGGCGCAGTGTTTGGAATGGGTCAGGGACCAGTCCGGTTGGGCGGATAAAAGAAAATCGCTCGGCTTTAAAGCAAACGACGAGGTCCTCAAAGGCATCGGCGTAGCCTGTTACTTCCACGGGTCCGGCTTGGGCGGAGAAGGCATCGATTACGCCCGCATCACCCTAACCGTCGAACGCGACCATTCCGTTACCCTGCAATCCGGCCTGACCGATTATGGTCAGGGCAGCCGCACCGTGTTCACGTTGATTGCGGCGGAGACATTGGGGGTTACACCCGAGCGCATCGTCATGCTGCGCCCGGACACGGACACCGCTCCGGAAACCGGCCCAACGGTAGCTTCCCGCGCCTCCATCGTAGGCGGCAATGCCACCAAGGTAACCGCCGGCAAACTCATTCAAAAATTAAATATGGCGGCCGCCGACCTGTTGGGCTGCCCCCTGGAGCAGATCACACGCCATGGTGAGGATTTCATCGGCCCCAACGAAGAGCCGGTCGCCATTGAGGAAGTCATCGACCATGCCTTCGAGATGGGCTTGCAGATGTCCTCACAAGGTTATTGGCAGATCCCGGTTATCCATTGGGATTTTGAAAAAGGCACCGGTACGCCCTATTACACCTACAGCTTTGGCGCGCAAGTCGCCCAGGTTGAGGTCACCAAAGCAACCGGAAAAATTCAGGTTACCGGTGTGTGGGCCAGCCACGACGGCGGCAAGATCATCTTCCCCAAGGGCGCGCGCGGCCAGTTGATGGGCGGCATTACCCAGGGACTCGGCTATGCGCTGACGGAAGGATTCACGTATAAGGATGGTTATCCGCAGAAGAAAAATCTCAAGGAGTATCATCTGCCCACCTCCCTGGATGTCCCCGAAATGGAGACGCATTTCGTCGAAACCAACCTGGCGGAGGGTCCGTTTGGCGCCAAGAATCTGGCCGAACCGGTCATGATCGCCATCGCCCCCGCTATCGCCAATGCGGTCTTCCACGCCACCAATGTGCGCTGCCGCGATTTCCCCATCTCGGCGGATTGGTTGAAAGGGAAACTTGGGTAACTGAAATCAGATTTTCTGATCCAAAATCAAAGGTAGGCTTCGACACTTCCGCTACTCTCTGGGCAAGTGCTCAGCCTACCTTTTATATTCCAAGAGTGACGTAACTATCCAAATGCAACCTTTTCAGGTCTACGGTGTACAAGGTGTTCCCGGAACCGCTTTGGGCGGGCAAGGCACCACGCACTCCAATGCACCGGTCTGCTGCCGAACCATGCAGCCTTGTTCTTCCTCCTCTTTTTCATAGGATTCATCTACATCCGGGGCAATAATTACCTCCAGACCTTCGCAATCCCCTTCCAGTGCGCCAAATTTAGAGGTGGCCGGCACAGCGCACACGACCTTATTATTCGGTCCCTCAACATATGCGAAGACTTTATCCCAACTCTGCCCCACGACCGGAGCGCTTTGCCCGGCTTTGAAGCTATCCACTATCGGGTAAAGCGTGTTGTCCGGCCCCAAGCGGCAATTAAGATTGACCAAAGCGGTAAACGTGCATGGTTCCGCAATCTTGGCCGCTTTTCCGGTCTCGTCTTCGTAAGCGCCCAGGTCGCAAGCCGAACCGGCGGGACGCGGTTGGCCGCGCTGGTCGGTCGTTATCGGCACACCGACCAGGGACAGGCAGTCCGCAGCCGCGTCGATAGCCGGGCTGTCCGTTTTCAGCGCGTGCGTCAGCGTTGGACCGCCGTAATTTGCCAGAATATCCAACAAAGGATCTTCTTTCAGCGTGAAATCCGGGCAGCTGTCATCGCTGTCCAGGTTTTCGCCGGCGCCGGAAAATTCTGCGCTGGATGCCCGGCAATCCAACCCGCTTGGGTTGAGCGCCACGATAGAGTTTTTGATTTTCGCAAATCCACCGGATACCGCCACACCGCCGCCGTTCGGCGAGTTGTTGAGCGTGACCGTGATGTGATTGGCTTGCAGCTCCCCGCCGCTGGAAGTATTCCCGATCAGCGCGCCCATGTTGAAGATTGCACCGCCCGAATCTTTGGCCGTGTTATCGGAAAATGTATCGTTGGTCAAAATGGTCTTGCCTCCAATGGAAGCCAAACCGCCTCCGCGTAAAGCGTTATTGCTCACGAAGGTACAGCCGCTGACAACAGCCTGGTCATATGTGTTAAGTCCACCGCCATCTGCCTCGGCGTTATTTTTCTCGAAAGTAGTGTCATTGACTATAACCGTACCGGTATTGTGAATGCCTCCGCCTAAAGTAGCGGCTTCATTTCCAGCCAGCGAGCATTGTGCAACGAGCATCTTTCTATCGTTGTAGATGGCTCCGCCTTCCGCTGCCGAATTTTGGGTAAGATCCGATGCCCGGATCTCGGAGCTTAGCATGTTGTAAATACCACCGCCTTTTGATACAGCTTTGTTCTCGTCGAGAGAACAGCCGATTACTTCCAATTCACCCGAGTTCGCGATACCGCCGCCATTGATTTTGGCATAATTGCCGGTGAAAAAGGATTCCCCGCAGCCCAATTCGCCCTCATTGAAAATACCTCCGCCTTCCTCGTCCGCGTTATTTTCCTCAAAAGTACTCCCGGTAATGCTCATGGTGGTGTCCGCTCGGATGATGTACCTGGAATCCGCCGCCGGTCCGTTATGGATCGCGCCCCCATTCACAGCGCTGTTCTTCTGAAGGTAGCATTTGTTAAGCGTCATCAATTCGCCGGAAAAGTGGATCGCGCCGCCGTTCCAAACAGCCGTGTTCCCGTCGAAAGTCGTGCCGCTGATCTGGACGATTTCCGTGGAGTTGTTTTGATAGCCCAACGCCCCGCCATACTCGTTCGCCTGGTTTTCGATAAATTGGCAGCCCGAAATGGTCAAAGGGGTGCGCCAGATGAACACAGCGCCCCCGCTCCAATCGGCCGTATTTTCCCGGAACTCTGTGCCGCTGAGGATGGTCGGCAGGCGTTCAGAACCGGCGTCTTTGAAAATGCCGCCGCCGCGCCGGCTTGAATGGTTATTGGCGATCAGGCTGTTATGGATCTCCAGTTCAGCACCAAATTCCAGACTGATGCCGCCCCCATCAGTGGTGGCGGAATTATTCGTCACCTCGCTGTCATTGACCGAAAGCAGCCCACTGCTGCTATACACAAAAATACCGCCGCCGTGTGGGGCAGTGTTGTTGTCGATGATTGAGCCGTTGAGGGTGGTTGTCGTTGATCCCCATACGAAAATCGCGCCTCCGTGGAAGCTGGCCTGGTTGTCCAGCATGGTGACGTTGTTTGCTTCCAAGATACCTTTATCGACGTAGATGGCGCCGCCGGAACTGGGGAAAGCGGAGCCGGGCTCATCCGCGAATCCATTTTGGAGTGTCAGGTCGTTGATCGTCAAACTGCCGGTTTCGGTGATGTAAAAGATGCGGAAATCAGGGGCGCCGCTGTCCCGGATAATCGTCGCTCCGTTGCCGTTGATCGTGATGGGTGTGGTGATTTGCGGTAAGCCATTATCCCCGTAATCGAAAGTGGAGCCTCCGAACGCTGAGGTAGCCGAGTTATCAACCGCTGTCAGCGTGTAGATGCATTCCGTGGACAGCTCCAGCGTGCTGGCGCCCGGGTCTGCGTTGGCATCGTTGATGGCATCGATCAGGTCCGGCACATTGCAGGCCACCGTACTGCTAAAAATATCGCAAGCCAGCGATATTACAAGCAGCAATCCCATTGTAAACAGCAATCTGAAGGCATTATTCTTAGACATGATATTCCTCCTGACTTTTATTGGCAAAAACCGATTAATAAAAGCTAAACCAAATGTTTTCAACCATCTTCAAAAAGGTTAAATACAGATAGGCTTTTGAGTGTGTCTTGTTGTATCTTTATTGGGGGTTTATTGTGGGTGGATTGAAACGTGATTTTATATCTTTACATTATCAGTATAATGCTTATCGTTTTTGAAACAATAGTCTCATTCATCGACCTGGTCTAGGCCGTTCTGGCGGTGTCGCATGGATTATCAAATGAAGAGATGGGGGTTCTGGGTTTCAAAGCCTGCCCTTCGCTGCAGGCTGCCGTGGATCAGGCGCTGGCAATAAATCCAGATGCCACGATTGGCCTGCTGCCGCGCGGCGGGGATTGTCTGCCAGTTTTAAAATAAAACTGAAGATTGAATCAGTATATAATTACGGTTGAATTTTTATATCTTCTAATACTCAAAATAAGTCACGATATTTACTTCATATATACAAAATAATAGAAACGGGGTTAATACATTGGAGCTAATAAGTAGTCTTTTTGTCTCTATAAAGAATTTTCTAACTACATGGGGAATTATTGTCACTTTCGTGATTGCGTTATGGGGTGCCATTCTTTCTACAATTCACCAAGTTGAAGAATGGAAGAAAAATAAAGAAAATTTGATAATACTCTTAGTTCTGGTTGAATTTGTAGAGCAATATAAGATAACACTTTTAAATCCTACAAATAAACCAATCACTATAAATAGTATTAGTTTATCATTGAAGAATAAAAATCAAAGAGAATTTGATCCTGTACCTACAGGGGCAATGTTTTCTGAGCAAGACAAAGATTTTCCAATAACACTAGTAATAGGTGAACCCGTTGATTTTCATCTAAGTAGCGTTATTTCAGAATGTTTATTTAACGGTTCGACTATATCAATCTCAGTTTTTGATTCTGAATGCAACATCTATACAAAATATAAAAGAGTTCATCATAATATAAGATTTGGAGGTTTTTATGATGAACGGAGATTACATGGAAATAATATAAAGTCTAGAATTCAATTTTTTACAAGAAAATTCTTTAGAAAATGATTTTTAAGAACGCTTTCGATTAATTGTTTTTCCAAATCATCTTCCCCCACGGCCGCGTATCATCCCAGGCAAATACGCTAAACACGAAAGGTGGCGCCATGGTGCGCAGCTACAGACCAGGATTAATATATTTTTCTTAAGTAAAGATATTATTCAAACTTCTGGTGGCTCTGAATGAGTGTACATGAGGGATTATCTTCACGGTCATTCATATTGGTCAGATGGTACTGATTTTTAACCGCTTTACCGATATTCCGATTGACATTATCTAGCTTATGTTCTTCCACTGCCCGTAAGTAATCATGCATCAATTCACGGTTATTCTGGATGATCAGGAAGATTTCGTTGGTGATCCTTTTATTCATGATAGCAATGGCTTTATTAGCAATTTCTTCAATGGAAACATATTTCTTCGTCATAACACCCTCCTAAATTGAATTTGTTTATCCCATCTTCGTCAAACTCTTCCACACCATTTTCCACCACGGCCGCGGGTCATCCCAGGCGAAAACGCTGAAGACGAAGGGCGGCGCCACAGTACGCAGCCAGCGGCCCAGGCGGAACCCGCCCGCTTGGATATCCTTCAAAACGCCCCGAAAATCATCCGGCAGCTCCAGCCATTTCAGTCCGTAGCGCTGGGGTGTCACGCGCGGCATCGGTAGTCCAAGGATGTCGCAGTAAGCCGCCGCAGCCAGGTTGACGCCGCTGTCGGTGGCCAGGCTGTGCCACTTCCAGAAACGCCCGTTGACCTCGATCAGCTTGTATCTGCCGTCACGCGCGTCGAACTTGTATTCCACCTGTGAGATGCCGTAGAATTCCAGCTTGCGCAGCAGGTCAATCGACGGCTGCACGATGTCCGCGCAGGGCAGGCTCTCGCCCACCGTGCAGGTGCCGAAGTTACGCGGATACTGGCGCAGCTTGCGCCCGGTGAAAACGGCTTTGGCCTCTCCCGCTTCGTTCATGTAAATCCCGGCCGTGTACAGGTTCTCCTCGCCGCCGGGTATAAGTTCCTGAAGCAGTACCGGGATGGCCGGCTTTTCCGCCAGCATCTTTTCCAGTTCTGTTTTAGCCTGGAAGACCAAGACCTGGCTGTGGTAATGATGGTAGAAATCCTTGCCGCTGACGCCTTTAACCAGCACCGGGTAGGCGTCCTGCGGCCATTGGGCAATGTCTTCGGCTTTCTCGACCTGCATACTGCGTGGGGTGGCAATGCCAAGATCATCCGCCAGCTTGTACTGGCGGCGTTTGTCCATCAAGCGCTCCAGCACATCATAATCCGGGAAAGTGAAATGGTAATAGGGTTCCAGCGCGGCTTTGTGTTGGGAGAGCGCTTTGAGGTAATTATCGTCGGTCAGGAACAGCACGCCTTTGGTCTTCAGGCGCTTCCCGACACGCACCAGCAGGTCGATCAGCCCCTGTGGATCCCGGCGCGGGTTCGGCCCCACCAGCCCGATGACATGCCGTGAATACAGGGCTACCCCGTCCGGGGTATCATTGATGCCCACCGATTTCAGGCCCAGTTGGCCCAATCCGCGCATGATGCCCAAAGCATTAACCCAGTTGGCATCCAGCACCACCGGCACCGGGCCCTGGTCCAGTTTTTCAATTCGCTCCAGTTGTCGCGTTTCATCAAAACGATTCGTCATACTCACCCATAAGTTTATAACAATAAGATAATGATAAATTAATCCTTGCCCGGCATGGTGTTGTTCTTGCCATTCTCGCCAAAGCGTTTGGTTTCCAGCAGGCCATACAACGTGTGCCACAACGCCATGAATTCCGGCGTCTCCGGCAGGCGCGGGCGCGCGATGTTCACGTCCACGATGTCCTTGATGCGTCCCGGCGCGCTGGACATGACCATCACGCGGTCGCCCAGCAAAATGGCTTCCTGGATATTGTGCGTGATGAAGATAATGGTTGATCCCACCTTCTGCCACAACCGCACCAATTCTGATTGCAGGACAGCGCGCGTCTGAGCGTCCAGTGAGCCAAAGGGTTCATCCATCAACAAAATCTCCGGGTTGAGCGCCAGCGAACGCGCGATAGCCGCGCGCTGTTTCATGCCGCCCGAAAGCTGGTGTGGGAACGCTCCTCCAAAATCCTGCAAATTGACCATCTCCAGGTAATGCGCGGCCATGCGTTCGCGTTCTTCTTTTCCCTTTCCATTTACTTTCAAGGCGTAGGTAATGTTGCTTTTGACGGTTTTCCAGGGGAAAAGCTGGTCGAATTCCTGAAAGACCATGATGCGGTCCGGTCCGGGTTCATGGACCTGTCTTTTTCCCAACAGAATACGGCCCTTTTCCGGTTTCTGGAAGCCGGCGATTGAACGGATCAGTGTGCTCTTGCCGCAGCCGGATGGGCCCAGAATGGTTAGAAATTCACCTTCTTTGACAGAAAAGGAGATATCCTCCAGCGCCTGAATATTGCCCTGCTCGCCTTCAAATTTGACGAATAAATTTTCGATGAGAACTTTGTCTGCCATATCTACTTTTCCTTCTGAATGATCATGCCCCAGCGCTGGATGGTCCATTTCTCAATCTGCGCGAAGATGACGTTTTCTACCAGGATACCGATTAAGATGATTACGAACAGGGCCGCAAAGACGTAGGGGGTTTGCAGGAAAAAGCGTTTTTGGTAGATCAGCCAGCCCAATCCGCCTTGTCCGCCTGAGGCGCCGAAGATCATTTCAGCAGCCACCAGCGAACGCCAGGAATTGGACCAGGAAATCTTGAAGCCGGTCAAGATGTACGGGAAAGCGGATGGCACCATCACGGAAGATACCAGTTTCAGCCCGCGCAGTCCCAGGTTGCGCCCCACCTCCAGCTGCGTGCGCGATACCGAGCGAAATCCTGTGGTCGCGTTCAGGATCAGCGGCCAAATAATGGAATGTACCAGGATCAGGAGGATCGAATTTTCACCGATCCCGAACCACAACAGCGCGATGGGCAGGAGTGCCACACCCGGCAGCGGGTTGAAGATTGTGGTAATCGTTTTTACAAAATCGGCGAACAACGGTGAAAGCATGGCCAGGGCAGTCAGGATGAGTGCCAGGCCGCTGCCGATGGCAAGGGCTTTCCCGATCAGGTACAACGAATACGCGGTCCGTTCTCCCATTTCTCCCGTAGAAATGGAATCCACCAGAGCCGTCCAAATGGAGCGCAGGTTGGGCAGGATCAACTCCGAATAATTACCGGTGGAGACAATGTACTGCCACACACCCAGTAAAATAGCGATGAAGAATGCTTGTCGCAAAATTTTATTTTCGGTTACTTTTTTCAATATTGGCATAAGTTCTTTTCCATAAATTATTTATTCTGGATGATGCCGGGAAGGCATGCAGAATATTTCGATGATTTCCAGATCGAAGAATCGGGAGGAATTCGCCGGGATTAACACTACACCCAAATCGGCGCCGCGGTGCGTACCAGCCACGGCAATCAGGGGTGTTTTGCAGGACACCAATCCGGCATCCGCCGCCATCATGGCAATCTCGCATACCACCTTCATGCCCTGACCAAACAGCCGCAGCACGCTGGCAATAATCTCGTCCGGTTGGTAGCCGCCCAGGGTCTGGCGGATGGCGCGATTTACACCCGCGAAGGTGTGCTGGGCGGTCAGCACACGCGCGCCCGCAGCTTCCACTTGCGATCTGACAGCCGGGTCGAACTCTTGCGCGTCCGCTTCCATGTAGCCGGCCGCGTGCGTTACCACCACAATATTCAATCCGGGGAACATCCCCACAGCTCTGGCAGCCGTAAAACCCGTAGTTGAAGCAACCAAAATGGTTGAGAGGTGCAGTTCTTTAGCTTTCTCCCCGGCCAATTCAAGCACTCGTTCAGTATTCTCTTTTCCCGGTTTGAGAAAATAGGTAATTTTTGATGATATTTCAGCCATCTGCAATCCTCTCAATCATTTTCCATTTTCAACAGAAAAAGAGCCAAAACCATATTGGTCTAGCTCTTTTCTTTTCTAATGCATATTAAGTCTATTCAGGCCTGAATTGTAACGTTTCCAGTTCACCGGATGTTCCGCTCTGCTGCCCGATAGCCGCCACCACGTTGGGGAAGGCAATTTCAGACACAGTCTCAGGAACTTTCTCAATGTAACCGGCATTTTGCATAAAGTCTGAAAAACCCATCAAGCCCAAAGGCGTGGTTACGTAATTCATTCCGGGCCAGGTCAGGTACTTCAAAGTCGTTTCCTCGTCCAACCCAAAGCTGGGGGCCAGGATAGCCGCGGCCTCCTGGGGATGCTGGTTGATGTAATCGGATGCTTCAGCAATGCCCATCACAAACGCGGAATACGCCTGTGGATTATTTTCATATAGTTCCTCCGAGGCTACCGCAACCAGGAAGGTAAATTCGGTACCAAAAGCTTCCGTGCCGTCCACAACAGTATGAATGCCTGCCTGGCTGAGTTCCTGGAAATTGTAAGGGGGTGAAGTGAAATGCCCGCTGATATCCTTCTGGTTCATCAATGCCGCAGCCGCATCCGGGTGCGCCATGGCAACGCCGATGTCATCCAGAGCGGTGGGGCTGCCCAATTGTCTTTCGGCTGCCATTGAAAGCAGAATATGCTGGATGCTGCCGGGAGCCGGATAAGCAATCTTATCGTCCGGGCCAAAATCAGCCAAACTGTTGATATTATCCTTGTAGGTTTGCAGCGATAATGGCATCACGCACATACCGGAAGCTACCCGCCAGGGAATACCCTTATCCCATCCAATCAGGAAAGGTGGAATACCCATCACCGCAACATCCACCTCACCGGCAATGAAGGCTTCGTTGATAGCACCGCCGGAGCCCAATTGCAGCCACTCCACCTGCAATCCGGGTAAATATTTTTCGAACAGGTTGAGTTCATCGGCGATGGTCAGGGCAGCGTAACCCAAGCCGAATTGCTGTGCCACACGCAGCGTTGTTACCGGTGCATCGATAGCAGCGGCTTCCGCCGCGGCTGGAGCTGCCGTACTGCTTGAGCAAGCTGACAGTAATAAGGCAATCAATACAAAGAAAATAATTGATCTTTTCATACGTACATTCCCTCCCACATCTTGTGGATTTAATTTGGATTTACCGGGTAATTATTCGCAAACCCCAGCCTGCAAGCAAATAAATTTTTTTTATAAATATTGCGCTTTATTTAGTCTGATTAATTATATAAGAATTTCTGATTAATAATTCTTAAGTTAATTTTATAATCCCTATTATTTTCTACCCGAATTTAGTATCAATATGTTTTCAGGTATTCCTCGAACTTCTCCAGTCCCTCCGGCAGATTTTCACGCCCAAATCCCAAGCGCACGTGCCTGTCATCGTAATCATACACACTGGAAGGCAGCAGCATAATCCCTGCCTCATTCACCAATTTTTGGCAGAAAGACATGGCGCCCTCGCCAATTTTTATTTTCGGAAATGCAATCGTGCCGGCACGCGGCCGTGTCCATTCAAACAGGTTGGCATGCCGCGCAAATAACTCATCCAGCAGCCCCAGGTTGCGCCGGATGCGTGCCAAATGAGACGCGGTGATACTCATTCGGTTGCGCAGCGCGATCAATGCCAGGATTTCGCTGGGTGCGCTTCCGCAGATGGTGGTGTAATCTTTGTACGCCGCCAATTGATCAAATATTTCACGATCGCGCGTAACCAGCCAGCCCTGGCGTACGCCGGCCATACCGAAAGTCTTGGACATACCGAACAGCGTTATTGCCTTTTCGTACTGCTCACAAGCGGAAGGCAGACGGTCGGCCGGATCCAGCTCCAGCAAGCGGTACATTTCGTCCGAAAACACATATAAATCATGCGCTTTGGCAAAATCCAGGATACGTGCGTAATCTTCCTGTGAAGGCAGGTAGCCGGTGGGATTGTGCGGGAAATTGAACACCAGCATGCGCGTATTTGGCCGCAGGTTTTCTTCCAGGAAATCCGGATTAAAGCGCCAGCCATATTCTTCTTCCGGCCGCCATTGGGTCACTTCACAGCCTTTATCGGCCGCAATCTGATAGAGCGACTGGTAGCCCGGAAAAGTACAGATAACGTGGTCGCCCGGCCGCAGGATGCTCTGCATTGCCATATAAATGCCTTCCTCCGGCACGATTAACAGAACATCTTCCATGCTAATGCCGCTGTACAATTTCGCCACTTCTTCCCGCAGCAGTGGATGTCCCAACGATTCGGTATAACCCAACGCCAAATTGTCCCATAAAGCGCGGCATTCTCCGTCTGCCAGCCCCAGCAGATCGTGCATGGGTAGGCCGTCACAGTCCGAGCTGGAAAGCAGGTAGCGTGTGCTGAATTCATATTTAGCAAAATAGCGTTCGAGTTTGAAGGGTGTGATTGGCATCGATTTTCTCTTAGGGTTAGGTTGTTTTGGATTATAAACGATAGCTGATTTTATACGGTCGAGTAACGCGCGGCAGCTGTACGCAAGATACTTCGGATCAGTTCGCAGAAATTCATACCGGCTTTCTGTGCCATGATAGCGTATGAGCTGGTCTTCGGCATCAGGTTGGGCAGCGCGTTCACTTCCAGCACGTAAGGTTTTCCCGTGCGGTCCATACGCACATCCACACGCGCGTAGTCGCGGCAGCCGATGGCCTTATAGGTGCGCTGCACCAAACGCCGCACCTCAAGCAATTTGTTCGGCCCCAATTCGGCTGGGCAGCGGACTTCTTCATCTGCGTAGTCGACCATTTTGAGCTGATAGCTGCGGAAACTGGCGCCGTTATCCCGCTTGTATTTAAATTCCATGAGCGGCAGTACAAGCGGCTGGTTGTTACCCAATATACCGGCTGTGAACTCCCGCCCTTCCAGGAATTCTTCGACCAACAGCGGGCTTTCTACCTGGTCATAGATCTGCTGTATGCGTTTATTCAGGTTGGCCTGGCTGCGGATGAGATTATTCCGGCCGATCCCGTAGCTGCAGCCACCGCTGACCGGTTTTACGAACAGCGGATAGGTCAGAGTTTCCGGTATTTTGTAATGATGCGGATTGTGGATCACTAAAGCCTGCGGCGTGGCGATATGTGCTGCCAGTAAAATTCGTTTGGTCCGCTCTTTATCGTAAGCGTTATAACAGGCCGATCCGCCGGATCCGGTGAAGGGAATACCCAATTTATTTAATATCCGCGGCGCGTAGGATTTTTCTCCCTCATCTTGACCTGTGTTTGAGCAATTAAAGACAAAATCAGGTTTTAACTCTCGCAGTCGTTCCTCCAAATTGGCGTCTGCTTCCAGCGCGCTCACAACATGACCATTCGCCTGCAGGGCCGCTATGATCGCTTGATTGACATCTTCATGAAAAGACTGGATAACCCGGGAACCTTCTGCGTCTTGTCGGGGATTATTCGAGTCGTATACCAAGACTAAATGCATACGTAAGGCTATTATAGCCTATGCTGTATTTTTTTTATTTTCCCAATGCGGCTTTTCAGCCGCAAAAATAATATCGACCCCATGTCTTTGAGGTCGATTCTGGTAAACCTATCCAATCTCATTTTAATATTTCAGCGTTTCGTCTTCCTTTTATCCATTGCTGCGTAGATTTTTCTTTTCCATATTGATCTGCCGGCTGACCTGCCATTCCTGAACCAGGTTTAATCCGGAAACGTATAAATAGCCGGCTGCGTACAGGAACAACCAGGCTACGCCAAAGAATCCCAGCTTTGGCAAAAGCCTGTAAATAGTGTAAAACGCAAACAGGGCCAGTAGAATTTCGCCCAAGACCATCGGGCTGATTTTTACCTGGTAATTACGGTCAATATTTTTATTTGCATATCCCATTGTGTTTATTTTGGGTGTGCGTACAAAAGTACCGGCATTTTTAGTGGACAGTGCATCCAAAATAGCGACACTGGTGTTCAGTGACATGCCAAAACCGATTAGGAGTACCCGCAGTATCACGATTGACCGCTCCAACCATCCATGACAACTCTCGCTTTTAGCGATGGCATATAGAAATACCGGGCCGAAGGAAGCCAAAATTGTTAGCGGGAAAATTTTAAATACCTGCGGTGCGTATAACCCCACCGGCAGGAAACTCAAGAGAATCAGGATCATCAACAATTGGCCTACATAAGCGGTCAGATGCAGCGTTCCCATCAGGCGTGCTGATAAGGGCAAATCCGATGCCAACAAATTCGGCAGGATTTTGCGTGCGGTTTGAATGCCGCCTTTGGCCCAGCGATACTGCTGTTGTTTAAAAGCAGCCATCTCGTCCGGCAGTTCCGCCGGTACGACCAAATCACCAATGAATTTCACCTGCCAGCCGCGCATTTGCGCGCGGTAACTGAGATCCAAATCTTCGGTAAGCGTGTCAGCCTGCCAGCCGCCGGCGTCATCGATGCAAGCCTTGCGCCACATGCCACCGGAACCGTTAAACCCCATGATCAGGCTGTTGTCACTGCGTGCCGGCTGCTCCACCTGAAAATGGCCGTCCAGCGCCAGCGCCACAGCTTTAGTAAAACCGGACTGGCTAATATTGAGATGCCCCCAACGCGATTGTACACAGCCAATTTGTTTTTCAGCAAAGTGCGGGAGCATGTTTCGCAGCCAATCTTTTGGAGGAATAAAATCCGCATCAAAAATGGCAACAAAATCACCTGTTGCACTTTTCAGCGCGTTCTGCATTGCGCCGGCTTTGAATCCACTGCGATCCTGTCTGTGGATATAAACCATGTCGAAGCCCTTAGTCTGATAAATATGCACCAACTCCTCTACCAAACGAGCGGTATCGTCTGTGGAATCATCCAAGACCTGAATTTGCAGCAGTTTTCCGGGGTAATCCATTTCGGTAACAGCTTTCAATAATCGCCGGACAACATATTTCTCATTGAAAATAGGCAATTGAATGGTCACATGCGGCAGACTATCTTCCGATAGCGCCGGTAAGGCCAGTCTGCTTTTTTTCTTTTTCTGGCCGGACAAGTACAGAATGGACAATATTAAACTATGGTACCCATAGATAGAAATCCACAATGTGCTGAATATATACACAACTATTGATAAATTAACAATATCCTTATTCATTTCAAATTCATCTTTGCGGTTAAATGATTTCACCGCCTGGAAAAAAGGCGGCGATTGACCGTTTTTGCGACCCAAGATTATACTCACTTCTTGAATTTATGTATAATCATTTTAAGAAAATCAGTTGATACTATGCCCAACAATAAAAAGAATTTGCAAATTTCCATCATCCTTCTGATAATTTTTATTCTCTGTATTCTTGTCTACTTTTTTTTCCGAGGACAGGTTTGACCAATTTAGTGTCTTTTAATTTTTTTATCTGAATTTCCCCTATTGCTATAATGCCTATGCGCATTATTCTTGAATACGCTTTTTTATTCCTGTAAAATCACATTATGACAACTGCCATTTGGTGGATCCGCAGAGACTTACGTTTGTCTGATAATCAATCTTTGCATTCTGCCCTGTCACAAGCCGATACTGTTATTCCGGTTTATATTCTCGATCCTCACTTGTTGGAGAGGAACGCGTCACGCAGACACCAATTCTTATTCCGCAATTTACAAATCCTTTCCGAGCGTTTGGAGAAAATGGGCTGTCCATTGGTACTGCGTCAAGGGAAACCGATAGTTGAACTTTCCCGCCTAAAAGAAGAATGCGGTGCGTCAATCATCACAGCTGAAGCGGATTTCAGCAGCTATGCACGTCAGCGAGACCAAGAGGTTAAGAGTGAACTGAATCTGGAGCTGGTAAACGGCTTGTTGATCTACCCTCCGGGAGCAGCCGTAAAGGCTGATGGCACCCCCTACACTGTTTTCACGCCATTTTATAATACCTGGCTGGCCCTTCCGCTTCCCAACGACCCGCTCCCCATACCGGACCACTTGCCGGCATACCCGCCGCTATCTTCCGAAGCACTTCCCCCTTCGAATGAAATAGACGGATTTCCCGCAGGTGAAGAACAGGCTCAGCGCCGTCTGGACGATTTCCTGCAATTTTCCGTGGGTGACTATCACAACCAACGCGATCGTGTTGATTTGGACGGTACCTCACTGCTCTCACCGTATCTGCGTTTTGGTTTGCTTTCACCCCGTAGTGCCTATGCGCAAATGCGGCCATTCCTGGATAATCCCCAAACGCACGACGGTGCATCCAAATGGTTGAATGAACTGGTCTGGCGGGAATTCTATTTCAACATCATGGCCGCCTTCCCCTTCGTACTGCACGGCGCCTTTCGCGAAGCCATGCGCGATATCCCCTGGCGCAGCAGCCCGCAAGATTTACACGCCTGGCAATCCGGCCACACCGGCTACCCGTTGGTGGATGCCGGCATGCGCCAATTAGCCCAGACCGGTTGGATGCACAACCGTGCACGCATGATCACCGCCTCCTTCCTCACCAAAGATTTGTTGATTAACTGGCAGGAAGGTGAAGCCTGGTTCATGCAGCAGCTGCTGGACGGCGACCCGGCCAGCAACAACGGCGGCTGGCAGTGGACCGCCGGCACCGGTACGGACGCAGCGCCTTACTTCCGGGTTTTCAATCCGGTCACGCAGAGCCGAAAATTTGACCCACAGGGAGAGTACATCCGCACCTGGCTGCCGGAATTGGCCGCTGTGCCGGACGCGTTCATTCATGAGCCATGGAAAATGCCATCCGAACTGCAAGTTAAGGCAGGCGTTCAAATTGGCAGGGATTACCCAGCGCCCATTGTTGATCATGGTTTTGCCCGCCAACGGGCTTTGGCCGCTTATAAAAAATAACCCAAGCGAGTTTGCTTGGGTTATTATCTTTTTACCAAAAGTTATCTATTCGAGTATCATGCGGCAATCCAGCGCCAGCGCGCCCTGCCCCTTGGGCAGCACCAATAGTGGGTTGATCTCGATCTCTTGTATCTGCGGGAAATCCACTGCCAGCTGGCTTAAGCGCAGGATATTTTCGATAATCGCATCCGTATCATACTGGATCCCGCCGCGCCAACCCGAAAGCAGTTTGACCGCCTTGGTCTGTTTCAACATGGCCCGCGCATCCGCGGTTGTCATCGGCGCCACGCGGAAGGCCACGTCTTTAAACAATTCCACAAAGATACCGCCCATCCCGAACATCATCAGCGGGCCAAATCCCGGATCGCGTTTCATGCCGATGATCACTTCCTGGCCCTTGGCGGCCATCTTTTCCAACAGCACGCCTTCAATTCTGGCGTTAACGTCGTGTTCGTGTACGTTTTCAAGGATGCGGTTATAGGCATTTTCCAATTCGCCGTCATCCCGAATATTGACCGCGATAGCCCCGTAATCCGATTTATGCAGTACATCCTGTGAAGCGACCTTCATAACCACCGGGTAGCCTAATTCCTTGGCTGCGTCCAGCGACTCCTGAAAATCACGAGCCAGTTTGCCGGGGATGAGAGAAACGCCGTAAGCGTCCAACAGCGGCCGGGTGACATGTTCCCCCCAGTTTTTCAAATCACTTCCCGCCAGGAGAGCCTGTACTTTAGCTGTGTCCTTCTTGATTGACAATGTCTCTTCATCATTGGGCGGGCTGTTTAGATAATCGGCGTATTGCTTTAATGCGCCAAACACCACTCCGCTTTTCTCGGGATAATCGACCATGGGAAGATGATTATCGTGAAGGAGCTGTTGTGCCGCGTGCACACTAACAGAACCCATGATACATACCAATACCGGTTTACCGCTCTTGCGTGCCGCATCCAGCATGGCCTGCGCTACCTTCACCGTATCAACCAGCGCCTGGGGAACCAGTACACCCAGCGCCATATCCACATTCTCATCCGCCAGCACGCAGTCCAGTGCGTATCCGTATTCTGTTTCTGTCGCTCCGCCCAGCATATCTACCGGGTTGGCTACTTGCGCAGCCGGGCTCAATTTCTCACGCAGTTTGGCTTGAGTGGCCTGGCTGAAATGCGCCAACTGTATGCCATTTTCCGCCAGGCTGTCCGAAGCCAGAGCCGCCGGTCCGCCGGCATTGGTGACGATTGCCGCGCGGCTGCCCTTCGGCAGCGGCATCCAGTCCAGCGCCATGGCTACATTCAACAAATCGGTGGAGTTCTTGACCTCGATCACGCCGCTTTGCTGGAAGGCTGCCTGATAAGCCGTGTGTGACCCGGCCAGTGAACCGGTGTGGGATGACACTGCCCGCGCGCCCTCGTCGCTGCGTCCCGCTTTAAGGATCAGCACCGGTTTTCTGCGGGTGACTTTTCGGGCACTCTGAATAAAACGCTGTCCATCCTGAATACCCTCCGCGTAAATAGCAATGACGGATGTTTTATCATCTTCCACCAGATATTCCATCATATCCGTCTCATTTACATCCGCTTCATTGCCTAAGCTGAGGAAATGGGAAAAACCAATGCCATTGTTGAGGACATGATCCACAATGCCGCCGCAAACCGCGCCGGACTGCGAAATAAACCCAATCCCACCGGTGGCAGGTTTACCTTTAATAAAGGTGGTGTTCATACCGTTGTTCAGGTTGAATGAACCCACGCAGTTGGGGCCGATCATGCGCATACCGTATTTATGGATGATCTCTAAAATTTGACCTTCAAGAGCTTTACCTTCTTCGCCAATTTCTTTGAAACCGCCGGAAATCACTGTCACAGTCTTCACGCCGCGTTTTCCGCAAGCTTCCAATACACCGGGGATTGCCGGCGCGGGCAGAATGATGACTGCCAGATCCAAAGGATCCGGTACCACGCTGATATCCGGATAGCAAGTCTTTCCCAGAATCTCGCTGCTTTTCGGATTGACCGGATAAACGCCGCCCTGGTAACCATATTCCAGCATATTGCGCAGGATACCATGGCTCAATTTATCCGGTTTGTCGGATGCCCCAATGATTGCAACTCCAGCCGGTTCAAAGAAAGTATTCAAAGAAGATGTCATAATCACTCCCGTCGATATGTCTTATTTGATTGAATAAACAACTAACTGTTATTGGTCTTCGGCAGGCGCGGCATCAGCCAATCCAGGAAAGCGCCTACACTGCGGGTTTGCAACAGCACTTTTCCGGGTCCGGTCAGGTCCACTACAAGGCCCTCGCCGCCCAGGAAGGTGGATGCCAGGCCGCCGATCGAACGCACGCGAAAGCCGATCTTTTCAGAGAAGGCCACCAGGTGGCCGGTATCCACAGTGAAGGTTTCGCCCGCCGCCAAATCCACCTCGTGGATGGCACCGTAACTGGCCAAAATGAGCGTTCCGCTACCGGAGCAGCGCAGCATAATCAACCCCTCACCGCCAAAAAAGGTCTTCGCGCCGCCCCATTTGGTATCGGTCTGCACGCCTTCGCTGGAAGCCAGGAAAGAGCCGGATTGCACCAGATAGGATTCACCCTTTAACTCCATGGTAAAAACGTCGCCCGGCAACGTTGGGGCTAATTGAATTTTGCCGCCGTGGCTGCTGGCCTGGAAGGTATTCATGAAGAAGGACTCACCGCCCAGCACGGAGCGCGCCAGGGATTTCATCAAACCACCCTTCATTTTGGTTTGGACCTGCAAATCCGGACTCATAGCCACCATTGAACCGGATTCGGCCGTGATACTTTCACCACCCTCCAATTCCACATCTGCCAGTGAATATGAAGGACGATACAGCAAATTGACTTTCATGGGACCTCCTGAATTCTTTACTAATTCTTTATAAAGTACCATTATATAAGAAAAGCGCTCCCTACCCAAGCCAGCCGGTTTATGCTAAACTTGGCACTGGTAAGTTAACCAAGTATTGGTTACCTTTCCGCTCCTGAATCAACACCCGTTGAAATCAGGGGCAAACCCATGGAAAGGAGGAATCCTGCGTGAATAATTATGAATTGATGGTGATTGTCCATCCCGATTTGGATGAAGAAGCATCCAGCCAGGCACTTGAGAAAATCAAGGACTGGATTGTTAAATCCGGCGGTTCAATCGAGAAAATTGATAATTGGGGCAAGCGGCGTCTGGCTTATGAAATCCAGAAGCAAAATGAAGGCGTTTACTTCCTTCACTACATTAGCATGCCCTCAGAAGCGGTAGCAGATTTGGAAAAGAATCTACGTATCTTGGAACCGGTTATGCGTTTCCTGATTATCGCGAAATAATCTAATTAATAAATCAGTTGTTTTGCAGGATAATTTAACCTGCCGGAACAACAGAAGGAGAAATAATGGCTGAAGATAGCTATCAAGGATCAGATCAGGGCCAGCGTGGTTCTCGAAGATACACTCCCAGACCGCGTTACTGCCAATTCTGCTCAGATACCACCCTGGAAATTGACTACAAGAATTACCCGCTCTTGAGAAAATACACCACAGAAGAAGGGAAAATTCGTCCGCGCCGTCAAACCGGCACGTGTGCCAAACACCAGCGTGCGGTTGCCCGCGAAATCAAACGCGCCCGGCACATCGCTCTGCTGCCGTTTGCTGGCGGTACTTGGGAAGAAAGAACCCGCTAAGATAAATTGGAGAAATAAACATCATGTCTTCAACAAAAAAAGAAGAACAGGCCCCCAAACGGCCATCCATTCATTCCGCTCGCGAAAAGAAACAAAACCGAATTATTATTATCGGTTTTATCATCACAGCGGCTTTGATCGTTGGAATGGTTGGTTATGCCCTGTTATATGATAAGGTTTTCAAGAATCATATTGCGGTTGCCAAAGTGGACCACACTCGCATTGATAACGATTATTTCGTCAATCGGGTGCGCCTGGAACGGAATGCTTATATTCAACAGTACAGCATTCTCTACGCGCAGTATCAGATGTTTGGCGACTCGGCAGAATACCAGCAGTACTTCCTGAGTCAAATGCAGCAGGTCCAAAGTACGTTGGCTGATTATGAATCATTTGGGGAAACTGTTCTCAATAGCATGGTTGACGATCAAGTGATCGCAATCGAAGCAAAGAAAATGGGGATAGAAGTGAGTGACGCGGATGTTGATGAACTCCTGATGGAACTGTTCAATTATTATCCCTCCGGAACCCCCACCCCCGAACCAACTACTACTCCCTGGAATACCCCAACGGTATCCGAAGCCGAACAGGCTTTGCTGGGTTATACCCCCACACCGGTATTGGAAGCAACCGAAGAAGTAGTACCTACTGAAGTTGTGGCAACGGAGACTGAAGAAGCGGTTGAAGCAACAGAAGCTGTTGCTGAAAGCGCCGAGACTGCCGATGTGGAAGCTGCCGAGGAAACACCCGAAGCAACCGCCACACCCGCCGAAGTTGCTGCTGAAGAAACAGCGGAACCGACAGCCACACCTTATACTGAAGAACTCTACCAGGAAAGCTACAACGAATATATCACCTCGCTTGAGTCTGTGAACGTCAGCGAAGAATATCTGCGACAATATGTGTACCATTACCTGCTGGACCAGAAAGTCCAGAAACAGATTTATTCCGAACTGCCCGTTGTACAGGAACAGGTCTGGGCACGTCACATTCTGGTGGAAACCGAAGACGAAGCGAAGGACGTTCTGGCCCGCCTGGATGCAGGTGAGGATTGGAACGCTTTGGCCGCGGAACTTTCATTGGACACCAGCAACAACACCACTGGCGGCGACTTGGGTTGGTTCCCACGCGGCTATATGGTTGAGCCCTTTGAAGAAGCTGCGTTTGCTTTGGAAGTCGGCAAAACCAGTGAACCGGTTGAGACCGATTACGGCTGGCACATCATTCAGGTGGTTGGCCACGAGGACCGGGCACTCAGCGCCGATGATTACAACTACGCCCAGCAACTTCATTACCAGAATTGGCTGGATGAGGCTAAAGCGGACAAAACCATCAAGATTAATGATGTCTGGAAAGATATCGTTCCGCAGGATCCCTCAATTTCAGCGGATATGCTGGTCAACTAGTCTTTCGAAAAAAAGTACGTAATAACAATCAAGGCGGCTTGTAAATATACAGGCCGCCTTCTTTTTTGTTTGCTGGGAATCTTTATCGGTTTAGTAATTAATTCTTATCAGGATTACTGCACCATTTCATCGGTGAGTTCGTCCATGCGCAGGCTGATCACCTGGCTGACCGAATCTTTACCCATGGTCACACCATAAAGAACATCCGCCATTTGGACCGTGTTGCGGTTATGAGTGATGACAATAAACTGGGTAGTATCGCTCAATTCATGCAGCAATTCGCCAAAACGGACAACGTTGGATTCATCCAACATGGCGTCCACTTCGTCCATGATACAGAAAGGTGTGGGGGAAATCTTCAGCAGCGCGAAAATTAAAGCAACGGCTGTCAAGCTTCTCTCACCGCCTGAAAGCAGCCCCAATTCCTGGCGGCGCTTGCCGGGCAAGGTTGCTTCGATTTCGATGCCTGAATCCATGACGTTCTCTTCATCTTCCAGGTAAAGGCGTGCCGAGCCGCCCGTAAACAACTGGGCGAATATCACTTTGAATTCCTCTTCCACCTTGCGGAAGGTTTTCATGAATTCCTTTTTCATCAATTCGTCCAGCTCTTCCACTACCTGGCGTAAATCTTTTTCCGCTTTTTCCAAATCCAGAAGCTGCTCGCTCAGAAAATGAACGCGCTGGTCAACTTCGTCAAATTCCATCTCAGCGTCCGGGTTGACAGGGCCCAACCGGCGCAAATAGGATTTTTGCTGTTTGATTTGCTCGTCCAGGTTTTCCGGCAAAATTTCAATATCCGGCAAAGTCGCGATCATGCCGTCAATAGGCAGCGGTTTAGGGCCAATCAGTCCTTCTTCATTCTCTTCAGGCAGTAACCCGAAGTCTTCCTGGATCTTCTTGCGCAATTCTTCCATGCGGTCGCGCAGTTTATCCACCTTCATTTGAGCCTGCAGCGCATGGCGTTCCGCGATGGAGTACTGGTTGCGGCTGGCGTCTACTTCTTCGAGCAGCGTTCCCTGATGTTTGATCCCGGATTCAACTTCCTCTTCCAAAGGCTTAATTTTTTCAGATAAAGCCTCAATCTCGGTAGATACACTGCTGTCGGTTTCTGCCAGGTTCTGCTTTTCAGCCAGAATCTCTTCCAGTGTTTGAGCCATTTCCGTCAAACGGTTCCGCTGGGAACCGATTTTCGCGTTGGTTTCCCGGATAAGTTTTTCTTTTTCTTCAACCCGGCTGCGCTGCTGGTTCGCCAGTTCTTCGATGACCGCTTTATCGGATGTCAGCTCCATCACCATCGAACGAATTTCCTCAATGGGCAAGTTATTGACGCTTTGGAAATGAGAATCCAGCCTTGTCTGCTTTTCAGACAACTGATCGCGCAGCTCTTTCAGCGAGCTTTTCAAACGAGCGCTCTCATCACTGCGAGCCTTGGAAGAAAGGTTGATCTGTTCCAATCGCTTGCGGATATCCTCCAGTTGTTCGGCTCGCTGGTTTTTCTCGATCTCTAATTTATGCCGGTCGATACCCAACTGCTGGACTTTCCTCTGAAGCTGCTGGTCGGTTTCCGATAAGGTCCTGATAGCGTCATTCAGTTGCACCAGATTATTCTTTTGTATCTCCAGTTCCTTCTGAAGACTTTGCGATTCCGTTTGGAAGGTAAGCACGTCTTTTTCCGTAGCTTCTTTTTCACGTTTGCGGGAAAGGTTTTTCACGCGGTATTCGTTGCCGGCGGTAATGGTGCCGCGGGTATCAAATACTTCTCCTTTGCGGGTAACCACTTTCATTCCCAGAGGAAGCTGCTTCACCAACGCTTCCGCTTCAGCAGCAGTATCCACGATATACGTGCTGGAGAGGATATTTTTTATCAGGCCATTGTAGTGTTCGGTTTCCTTAACCAAATCCGAGGCTTTAACCGCGTTAGTCCCTTGTATGGATTTTTGCGGGGTTTGTACCTGCCACCATTCCGGTAAGAAAACGGTCCGGGAGGTTTTGCTGTTTTCAAGGTAGGTCAGAATATCCTGCGTTGAAGTACCTTCTCCCAGGATGATACCTTCCAACATATCTCCCAGCGCAGCGCTGAAAGCCAGTTCATATTCCTGAGGAACTTTTAAATAATCCAGCAGCAGTGCGAATTTAGCGGAAACTTTGTTACTGCGCGCGGCCTGCACAAATTCCTTCGATCCGGAGGTGAACCCGGTCAGGCTTTCTTCGGCTTGACGGATGACCTTCAATTCCGCATTCAATTTTGAAACGGCCAAATCAATCTCTTTGTACTTGCGCTCCAACTGATCGATTTTTTCGCGTGCTCTGTTGCGCTCTTTACGTTTGTTCTCCAGCGCTTGCTGGTTCTGCGTAATTTCCGCTTGAAGCGTCGTGGTGTTTTTCTCGAGTTCTTTCAGTTTGCCGTCCGACTGACTGATAAATTCGTCCACACCGGAGCGATTGTTGTTCAATATTTGCAGCTCATTGCGGTCATTTTCCGCCTGATGATTGAGCTGTTCGATGCGTGATTCGGTTTTCAGGATCTCCGATTCGTTGGCGATGACCTGCTTCTGAAGCTCTTCAATCAACCGCTCAATCTTCACCCGTTCTTGCCGCCGCGCATCCAATTTCCCATTCGCATCGGATAACGCGCGGCCGGCCTGCTCCAGTTCCTGCCGGATCTCATTACCGCTTTGTTCCAGCGTTTTGAGTTCCGCCTCATGCTGGCCGATCTCATCTGTCAATACTAAAACCGCCGCTTCCAGTTCCTGGCTGCGCTCGCGAATCGATCTTTCGCGCTCTTCATGCACGGCAATTTCCCGCGTTGCGTCTTCTTTTATTGAATGTAGTTTGGATAATTCCAGATGCAGGTTGGCCAACTGGTCGCGTTTATCATTCAGATCACCCTGAATGCGGTTGACCCTGGCTTCCAGTTTTTGCTTTTCTTCGCGCCTGACATTCAACTGCTCATTTTGCTTGCTGCTGAAATCAGATGCGTAGACAAGTTCTCGCTGCACGGCATGCCAGTTATATCCATACCAATCTTTCAGCAGTAAGTTGAGGTCATTCTGTACTTGCAGGTACTGCTTGGCTTTTTCCTTGCTTTTTTCCAGATATCCCAAACGCGGTTTTAATTCACGCAAAATATCGTTAATGCGTTCCATATTGCGCAGGGTTTTATCCAGTTTTTGGGTGGCGTCTTCCCGCCGGCCTTTATACAACCCAATACCGGAAGCTTCTTCAAAAAACCGGCGTCTTTCCTCCGGTTTCAAACTCAGAGCCGTGTCCACCAGGCCTTGTCCGATGATGGTGTATGTACGTTCCCCCAACCCAGAATTTGCCAGCAGCTCGTTGATCTCTTTCAGCCTAACTTTTTGATTGTTCAGCAGGTATTCATTTTCACCGCTGCGATAAGCGCGGCGGGTCAGGGTTACTTCCGAAAATTCAACCGGCAGCCAACCGTTCTGGTTATCAAAAGTGATTGAAACCGAAGCCATGGAAGCACGCGGGCGCTGTTCGGAACCGGAAAAGATCATATCCAAGGTCTTTTTCCCACGCAGCAGGCTGTAGGCCTGCTCACCCAGAACCCAACGAATGGAATCTGAAATGTTGGACTTTCCGGAACCATTAGGGCCGACGATGGCGGTTATTTGGCCAGGGAAGTCAAAGCTGGTTTTGCTGGCAAAAGTTTTATAGCCATGTAATTCGAGGGATAGTAGTCGATTCGCCATATTAATGCTGGTTGATACTCTCGAGAGCTTTTTGAGCGGCGCTTTTTTCGGCAGCTTGCTTGCTCTTGCCGATGCCCTCGCCCATTACTTTACTATTCACCCGCACTTCAATTTCAAATACTTTAGCATGATCCGGTCCATGCACATTTCTGGTCAGATATTTGGGTGTCGAGTAACCATTTGCCTGTGCCCATTCCTGTAATTGCGATTTGGGGTCTTCATTCTTATGTTGTTCAATTACTTCCTCAATCGCGACTTCCAGTAAAGGTTTCATGAATTCTTTCACTACCTCAATACCCTTATCAAGGAAAAGTGAACCGATGAAAGCTTCAAACACGTCGCACAGGAGCGTATTGCGCAGCTTCCCGCCGGATTTGGTTTCACCTTTTCCTAATCTTATCGTATTTTCAAATTTTAACAAGCGGGCGAATGCCGCCAACTGGTTGGTTTGCACCAATGCGGATCGCATCTGGGTTAAATCTCCCTCTTCCATCTCCGGGAAACGGTTATACAGCCACTCGCCAACCAAAAAATCCAGAACTGCATCCCCCAGGAATTCCAGACGCTCATTGTCCTCAAGCGCTTCCGGATGTTCGTTCAAGTAAGAACGATGGGTCATTGCCCTTGCCAGCAACAGCTCATCGTTAAAATATAAATGCAGCCGGTTCATCAATTCTTGCGTTGTTTCGATTATTGCTTCATCGTTCATATTTATAAGTTTGCCGTTTCTTAAGATTTTTTTATCTCTTGTTTCACTCTGCTATAATAGCATCTATGTCCTTGCCCGCGCTCTGGCACTCATCACTTAATTATAAAATCTCCACTGAGGTTTATGAAGGACCTCTGGATTTATTGCTCCATTTAATCGAGCAAGCTGAATTAGATATTACCAAACTTTCGCTGGCCAAAGTAACGGACCAATATCTGGCGCATCTACGGACTCTTACAGATCGTGATCCGGTTGAAGTTTCAGCGTTTCTTGTTATTGCCGCCAAACTTGTATATATCAAGTCTTCAATTTTACTACCTTCAAACAACGAATCGGCCTCGGATGAGGAAGAAGATTTAGGCGATCAACTTGCCAGGCAGCTGGTGGAATATAAAAAATTCAAGGATATTGCCGCCTGGATGAAAGATCGCGAACAAGGCCACCTGCAAAGTTACTACCGCGTCGGCGCGCCGCCCAAATATCGCGAGATTTTGGATATTTCCGATATCACCGTAGATGATTTGGTGGAAATCTTGCTGGGTATTTTCTTCGAAAACGAGAACTTCACCCCGCTGAGTGATGTAGTTACCATCACCACTTTGACGATCAAGAATAAAATTAGGGAAATTACAGCGTTATTTAGAAAAAATACCCATAGTGATTTCAGCACTATTTTGGGCGACAAACCCTCTCGATTGGATTTAATTGTAACCTTCCTGGCATTGCTGGAGTTAATCAAACACCACACCATTGAAGCCTCTCAGGAAACACTTTTTGGGGATATTTCATTGGATTGTGTCGGCAGCCTGGAAGAAGATTTTGAGACAGAACTATAACATCTATTACTTCATAAAATAAATTAGCATGTCCGAAACAAACGCAACACCTATTCGCCAACAATACCTGGATATTAAAAAGAATTATCCGGATGCCATTGTGTTTTTCCGCCTCGGAGATTTTTATGAAACCTTCGACGAGGATGCTGAAATCACCTCACGGGAATTGGATATAGTCCTGACCGGCCGCAACGTTGCCAAAGGCCAAAAAGTACCCATGGCAGGCATTCCTTACCACGCCGCCGATAACTACATCTCGCGCTTAATCGAAAAGGGCTATCATGTCGCCATCTGCGAACAGATTGGCGAACAACCTCAGAAGGGAATCTTCCCGCGAGAGGTTATTCGTTTAGTCTCGCCCGGCACCGTCATTGAACCGGGATTAATCAAGAACGAGAAAAACAACTACCTGGTTTCATTATTCATACATGAAAACACCGCGGGCTTAGCCTTTTTGGATATTTCCACCGGTGAAATCGGCGTCTCTCATTTCAACGACAATGAATTCCACAATCGTCTCAACGCGGAAATTTCACGTCTTCATCCTTCAGAAATTTTGCTGCCCGAATCCATCCATTTACCGTTTGCTGAACAGTATCACGTTACGTCTTTACAGGACTGGAAATTTGAGCTTGGACGATCCGAACAGCTACTAAAAACCCAATTCCACGTTTCCTCACTGGACGGGTTTGGTTTGAAGAATAAACCCGCTGCGGTGGCTGCTCTGGGCGCTATTCTGGGTTATGTAAAGGAAAGCGACCCTCAGGCCTTGGCGCTTTTCACCGATTTGAATTTTTACGCTATCGAAGACCACATGGTGTTGGACGAAGCCACTCGCCGCAATCTTGAACTTACCGAGACTATTTTAAAAGTCTCTGAAGCCGGCTCTTTGTTGGGAGTAATGGACAAGACACGCACACCCATGGGTAAGCGTATGATTCGACGCTGGGTCAACCAACCGCTGATCCACGCCGGGGAGATAACGGAACGGCTGGATGCTGTTGAGTATTTGCTGGAAAACGGGCTCGACCGTCTGGAGCTGCAAAAACAGTTGAGGTCGGTAGCCGACATCGAACGCATCATCAACCGCGTAGTCGCCCAGCATGCCGTTCCCCGCGATCTGGTCGCGCTGCGCGAGACGCTGGAAATCCTGCCGGTAATTCTGAAAAAAGTGAGCGGCCACATTCCCCTATTGGATCGGGAGACTGGTGCAATGGATGATTGCAGCAGTGAGTTTATGCTGCTTCGGGAAAGTATCGCGGAGGATCCGCCCGCAACCCTGGCGCACACCGGCGTAATCCGCCCAGGCTATTCCAGCGAACTGGACGAGATCATCCAATCCACCAAGAACTCCCGCGATTACATCGCAAATTTGGAAAAGGTGGAGAAGGAACGCACCGGCATCAAAACCCTCAAAGTCGGTTTCAATAAAGTTTTCGGCTACTACATCGAAATTAGCAACAGTTACGCGGATCAGGCTCCGGAAGAATACATCCGCAAACAGACCCTGGTCAATGCCGAACGGTTCATCACGCCTAAACTGAAAGAATATGAAACCATTGTCTTGAATGCGGAAGAAAACATTCACGCTATTGAAAATCGCGTCTTCAAAGAAATCTGTGCGGAACTGAAAAAATCATCCAAAAAGCTTCTGGCTGCTTCGCGTTTTCTCGGAACGCTGGATGTATTGGCTTCCTTCGCTCAGGCGGCTTCAGAAAACAATTACGTTCGCCCCAAATTATCCGAAGATAAACACCTGATGATCAAAAATGGCCGTCACCCGGTAGTTGAGAAAACCCGGGTGGACATTTCTTTTGTCCCCAACGACACCGTCTTTGCCAATGGAGATAACATTCAGGTCATTACCGGCCCCAACATGAGCGGCAAGAGCACCTATCTGCGCCAGGTGGCCCTGATCGTATTGTTGGCTCAAATCGGCTCCTTTGTTCCGGCCGATGCTGCCGAGATTGGCATCGTTGATCGTATCTTCACACGCATCGGTGCGCAGGATGAGATCCACGCCGGGCAGTCTACTTTTATGGTTGAGATGATCGAAACAGCCAATATCCTGCACAACGCTACCGATAAGAGTCTGCTGATCCTGGATGAAATCGGGCGCGGCACCAGCACCTACGACGGTTTATCCATCGCCTGGGCAGTGTTGGAATACATCCACAACCATCCGCGTTTGAAATCCCGCACACTTTTTGCCACCCATTACCACGAGCTGACCCAATTGCCCGACGTCTTGCCGAATATCAAGAACTACAACGTGGCCGTCAGCGAAGTGGACAATCAGGTCATCTTCTTGCATAAAATCGTCCCCGGCGGCGCGGACCGTTCTTACGGCATTCACGTCGCCCAATTGGCCGGCATTCCCGGCCCAGTAATTACTCGCGCCAATGAAATCCTGGCCCAATTGGAAGGACAGTCCCGCCAATTGGAGCTGAAGGACGAAGCTTCGCACCCCACGCAAATGGCTCTGTTCACACAGGATAGCCCCGTTCTAAAAGATATTAAAAAGTTGGACCCCAACAGTTTAAGTCCTATTGAGGCCCTCAATAAAATCTATCAATGGAAAAAAGATCTGGATAAAGGATAGATCTCAGGCTTCTGCCTGGCCGTCCTCCGCGTCTTTTTCTCGCTGCTCAATTTCTTCCATCGTTTCCGGCACAACCGCCTTCTGAGGTTCGATTTCCTCAACCACCGGCTGGCTTTCAATTGTCTCGTACTGCGGTTTTTCCGCCGCCACCGGCTGCGGTTCTTTCACCATTCGTCCGGCCAATATAAGCATCAGTCCAAAAGCCAGCATGATTGCGGTAGAGATAATCACCCAAATCAGCATTTGGTAACCCACTTCCTGTACCGCTCCCAGTAAGATATAGCCGAAACCGGTCACCAAGTTTTTCAGATGTGGATTCAATACCATCGCGATGAATTGATCAAACCCAATCAGCAGAATCACCAGACCGATCAACGTTATGCCGGATACGATTAGCAGCAGCCAACCTGTCCACTTCCACATAACCTTACGCTGTTTGCGCAATAAGGCGGCAAGCAGGATCAGCAGGATGATGGAAACCACCGGAAGCAGACGAAAGCCCCAGCGCACCAAACTGTAATTGAAGAAATTCTGGTCGGTCAAGGTTTCTTCCATAGGCATAACCGCAGTAAGCGCCACAGAAGAAGGCAGGCTATTAAAGGTATCCTCGAAAGCTTTGGTCCACATTTGCTTGAAAAACGCCAGGTCTTTGCTGCCAGGTTTACATGCCGGTAAACCGGCTGCGCTTGAAACCGCTGCCGTATCCAAGCTTGCCATTTCGTTATCAGTGCAATTTGGCAGAGCGGCTAAAAATTCGGAAGCTATCTCCGCGCTGTTGGTTGATAATTCACTCTTTACATCGGCAATGTTGATTTTCATGTCCGAAGTTGGAATTTTGAAATTAAGGTAGGAAAAAGTTTGGTTGATAGCACTATCGAAGGTGTTTTGCACAGTCTCAGCCGAAATATAATTGGCAAGGATGGGGCTGACGATATCTTTATACTTTATCAGATCGAATTGCGGCGCGACACCGCTCTGTGCGGACTGGTAAACCAACACTTCCGATAAGATTCCCGGAAGAGCCGGAGTGTAGTCATCGCTCTGGAAAACAGTCGAATAGCTCTGCGGGTTAAAGAAGATTAATTCTACCGGTAGTGCAAACAAGGATAGAAATAATCCGGCCACGATAATCAGTGACAAGAATAGCGCAATTATGCGGTTTTGAAAGGGAATTTTCTCAGTCATAAGTTCCTTATCATTTATTTCATCATACTATATACGATTTACCGCTGCTGTGGTTTCGACCAGCTTTTCCGGATGGCGGGAAAATGCCTGCCGGGCTTTTGCATCCTTCAAAATCAGGTTGAATGTCTCGGTCAAAGCCCGGTTGATTGGGGTCGGTACGCTCAGTGCTTCCCCTTTCCGTACGACTGCCCCATTTAAATCATTGACTTCGCTGCGTGAACTTCCCTTCATCTTTTCAATATAGAAAGAAGGCATCTTTTCGCCACGTCCACCCGCTACCATTTTTTTCAATAGAGGTTGTAATAAAACATCCGGCGTTATGCGCATGATTGTTATCAAAGGGCGCAGCGGCAGGCCGGGTAAATTTTCAATTTTCAACCCACTTCGCCGCATTACGGAGGCTGTCTCCAGAATTTGTGCTTTCTCTATGCGAAAAAGTTCTTTATGTGAATAAACCTCATTGGGACTCATATCCAAAATACCCGAGACGGCATTGGAAAAAAGGTTTGAAAGCATTTTTGACCATTTCATGGAACGCATGTCTGCGAAAATCTGCGGTTTTAATCCGGCATTCTTCAGAATTGCGAAAACAGGTTGAACGTATTCATCCTTCCCGCTCAGGCCAATGCCGCGGTTCTTTTCAACCCGAATACTGGTGTCGTCCAGCCGGCTGACCGCGCTGACAACCGAAGCAGCCACAATCTCTGCCCGTGGGAAAGCGATACGAAATTTATCTTCGTTTTCCACCCCGTTTTGTAAACATAAAATCGAACGAAAATTTATCATCGCCTTCTCGAGCTGCGATATGACAGATTCAGTATCAAATGTTTTTACAGCGATGAAAATGGCATCAAAAACTTCATCCCGATCCAAATCTTTCAATGAGCTTACAACGGTGAAATCGCTCACCTGCCAGTTTTGTGTCTGATTCTGGATATGGATCTCCCGACCGGCAAGTTTGCTTTCCTGTCCGGGTTTCACCAGAAAAGTCACTGCGGCTCCCTGCGCAGCCGCGCTCCCTCCGGCCAGCAGGCCAATGGCACCGGCTCCGATACATAATACTTTCATGCTAATCTCCGCTGACTTTCAGTCTGCCCAATCGCGCGTGCCATTCAGAAAATCCGAACCGCGCATCGGGCGTTTCCCGGCCGGCTGTACTTCCACCAGTTTCAGGTCCATACTGGCTGTACCGATGCAAGGGAATTTTTCCATAATGGTGTGTTGGCCGCAGCCAGTTGATTTCTTCCCGGTCACTTCCGCTCGTAAAACGCGCAGGGGTTGTGCCTTCCAATCTAAATAACTGATTGGCCATGGATTGAAAGCGCGCACCTGACGTTCCAATTCATCTGCTTCTTTGGAAAAATCCATCCGCCCGTCTTCTTTATGCAGTAAATGAGCGTAAGTTGCGCCTTCTTCAGGTTGTTCCTGAGCGCTGATCGCTCCAGCCAAATATTTTGGCAGGACTTCCTCTAAGAGCGCAGCACCGGTTATTGCCAGTTTTTCGGACAAAGACCCGGCTGTGTCATCCGGTGCTATAGGTACCTCGCGCACCTGGAAAATTGCTCCGGTATCCACACCCCTATCCATTTTCATGATAGTAACGCCGGTTTTCTCATCGCCGTGCAGGATGGCATTCTGGATCGGTGAAGCTCCCCGCCAGCGCGGCAGCAAGGATGCATGCAGATTCAGGCATCCAAAAGATGGAAATTCAAGAACTGCTTCAGGCAATATTTTTCCATAAGCCGCCACGATAATCACGTCCGGTGCCAATGTTCCGAGTAATTCCATGAACTCAGCTCCCCGGACCCTGGACGGCTGGTAAACGGGCACATCCAATTCCTGCGCGATTGTCTTTACCGGAGGCGCTTGGATTTTCTTCCCGCGTCCAACCGGCTGATCCGGCTGAGTGACTACAGCCGTCAGGTTGAATCGCGCATGCAGCATTTTCAAGGCCGGGACCGCGTAGTCCGGTGAACCCATAAAAATGATTCGCTCTCTGTTCATACTAGGCTTTTGCCTTTGAAGAAGTCAACCTGAAAATCTTACTTAAAAAGAATAGCAATAACGTTCCCAATACAAAACCGGAAGAGAGCACCAGGATGGAGATCAGGTAATTAGGGTATTCCACTACAACTTCCGGAGTTTTAGTCAAGCGATTTTGCAGCTCGTCAATATACGAGGAGCTCGGTGCAACCGGGCTTAATAAACCCTCCAGCTTCTCTTCAAGGTTTTCGTCCAGGATTTCATCCGGATCAGAATCGATCTTCATGCCGTCTTTCTTTTTCATCTTATTCCTTTACTTCGAAATAATCCCGTAGATCCATCAATGTGCGATGGTACAGACTTTTTATTGCGCCTTCACTTTTCCCCATTATTTCTCCAATCTCCTTATTGGATAAATCTTCGACATATTTCAGGATTAATACCATTTGACGGTCGCTGGGCAGCTGACGGACAGCCCGCATCAACCCTTCAACTTCCTGTTTTTTCTCTATTTCGTGATCGGGAATATCCTGTTTTGACCGCAGATCAACGTGGTCTTCTATCGGTACTTCTTTGCGGCGCTGATTATCCCGGTGCCAGTTCGCCACCAGGTTATGCGCAATACGGTATAACCAGGCTGAAAAAGGGACGCTGGTCTTCTTATAGCGTGTGATGTGTTTCAGCGCTCTCTGGAATACCCTGGCGGTTAAGTCTTCTGCGTCACTAACATTACCGGTGCGGTAATAGATATAGCTATAGATTTTCTTTACATTGTCCTTATAAAGGATGCTGAAAGCCGCCTCATTACCTTGAATCGCCTGATCGAGGATGGTCTCGTCTTGTTCGCTTCGATTTTCCATTATTTAGATATTCAGTTGCAACTATCCAATAGTTACCTGGTCGCTGATTTGCCTTGATTATATTCAATATTTATATAAAATCATCTTGATTAACACACAACTTTTATGGAGGTTCGAATGAAGCAATTTGAGGATACGTTAAAGGCCTCTCAAAGCATGCCTGACTTATTCTTACGGATATGGGAACCGGAAAAAGATGTTCATGGGGTGATACTACTCATTCATGGTTTGGGAGAGCATAGCGGCCGCTACGGTACGGATTTCGCCAGATTCTACACCGATTCAGGTATAGTTATCCTGGCGCCCGATCTGCCTGGGCATGGGTTGACCGAGGGGAAACGCGGCCATATTCAGCATACAACACAATTTCTTGATTACGTGGATATTCTGCTGGAAGAAGCTCGCGTACGCTACCCGGATAAACCCCTCTTCATGTATGGCCACAGCATGGGTGGATTGATTGTCCTTTGGCATGCACTCGACCGCCATCCGCAGGTTGCCGGTATAATCGTTACCTCCCCAGCTATTGATGTACACAACCCCGTTCCTGCACCAAAGAAAGCCGTGGCTAAATTAATGAACAATATCGCACCGGCCTTTTCCATGGAAAATGGTTTGGATGCAACGCAGCTCTCCCAAGATAAACAGGTCGTGCAAGCTTATGTGGAAGACCCTTTGGTCCACAACCGCATTTCAGCCCGTCTGGGGTTGATGATGCTCAGCCAAGGAGATTGGATTTTAGAGCATGCTCCCGAGAATCAGAATCGTATACTGGTAATGATCGGGTCACAGGAAGGTATCGTCAGCAAAATTGCAGTCGACAAGTTTTGTAAATTGGCGCCGCGCGTCACCTATAAAGTATGGCCGGATTTATTCCATGAAATTCACAATGAGGCCCAAAAGCAGGATGTGTTTACATTCACCAGGAAATGGATGGATGAAAATCTGTCATAATTTTACGTTCACTTATTAGGTGTATTCATCATCCGATTTTTAATGCTTTTGTCCTTGACCTGAGGTTTACTGAAAGATAAAATTGAATTGATGATTGGTCTATTTAAAAAATATTCAGAGCTCTTTTTCCTATGTCTTCTAACATCGCCAATCAGGGCTTATACAAAACCACTTGTTAGATAAAGGCAAGTGGTTTTTATCTTAAATCTTGGAGTAGCACGCATGCCTGGTTTTTATTTAAATGATTCTATGGAAAAGGTTGATCCGGACCTGAAACGGATCATTGATTTGGAAGCAGCTCGTCAAAATCAGAAACTGATTTTTATCCCCAGTGAAAGTGCCGCGCCGCTGGCCGTACGCGAAAGTCTGGGTTCCATTTTGCAGAATATCTATGCGGAAGGTTATCCGGATGAAGCCAGCCGTTGGTTCTCACAAGAAAAGATACTGGATGTGGAACGCCATCTGGCTCACTTCAGCCGTTATTCCGATCCGCGCTATTATAAGGGTGTTGAATTCGCCGATGTGATCGAAGAGCTGGCCCGTCGGCGCTGCGCCGAAGCTTTTGCCACTCCCGATGTGCACGCGGATGATATTTATGTCAACGTGCAGCCCTTGTCCGGTGCGCCGGCCAACAATGCCGTCTATCAAGCGTTGATCAATCCCGGCGATACTATTTTGGGTATGAACCTCCTGCACGGCGGGCACCTGACGCACGGTTCTTCGGTCAACCGTTCCGGAAAGTTATATAAAGCCACCCATTACAGCGTTGACCCGCAAACCGAACAGATCGACTACGACGAAGTGGAACGTATCGCGTTGGAAAACAAACCGCGCGTTATCATCACCGGCTTCTCCTCTTACCCCTGGGTGCCGGATTGGGCGCGCTTCCGCCAGATTGCCGATAAGGTCGGCGCCTATCTGATGGCCGACATCTCCCACATTGCCGGCATGATAGCTGCCGGTGTGCTGCCCTCCCCGGTCGGTTTTGCCGATGTGATCACATTCACAACCCACAAAACCTTATGCGGTCCGCGCGGAGCATGCATCCTTTCCTTCAAAGAAAGCATCTCCAAGAAGATCGACAAAGCTGTATTTCCCGGAGAACAAGGCGGCCCGCACATGCAAGTTCTGGCAGCCATGGCTACAACATTCAAATTAGCCCGAGAAGAATCATTCAAGAATTTTCAACAGCAAATTTTAAAGAACTGTAAAGCCATGAGCGATCAATTTGAAGCTCGCGGCATCCGCATTGCCTTTGGCGGTACCAATACCCACCTGCTGAATATCGACTGCAAATCCGTCATTGGTCCCGATGGTACAACGTTATCAGGTGATATGGCCGCCCGCATGATGGATTTAGCGGGTCTGGTAGCCAATTCCAACGCTATCCCGGGCGACAAAGCCACCCTGCGTGCCAGCGGTGTGCGCCTGGGTACTCCCTGGTTAACCCAGCGCGGTTTACTGGAACAGGACATGCGGGAAATAGCCGATATCATTGTCGATCTGCTCCAGGCTGCCAAGCCTTATACCTATACAACCGGCAACACCTCAGTATCCCGTGCTAAAGTGGATTTCAAAACCTTCGAGGATATTAAAATCCGTGTACGTAAGATAACTGAAAGAGCGTTCTGCAATGAAGCTGCGCCTCGCATTGGCTATCCGCAATTCAACTTAATTGACGATTCCTTATCCAATGGAAACACCGATACGGTTTCTTTTGAAATCCGGGGCGCTCACGTACGGCAAAGCCTGAACTTCCTTCTCCAAAACAACCTGGAAAACTTACCCGCCGGTGAAAGCCAGCTCACAACGCTTTTTGTTGAACAAGAAGCGATAAATGCTACCCTGACCTGCAACGATCCCAACAACTACGTGCTTAGTCTTCCCGCTGAGAAAGCCGCCCTGGCTTCTGCCTGGCTGCGTGATCTCTCAGACGGATTTATTTATTTTGACGAGGATTTACTGCGGCGCATTCCCGGCCCCTTTGTAGTCAAACCGTCTGAAACGAAAATTGTCTCTTTGAATAAAGCACAAAATGACGCTTCCAATAAACCTTATTTCGTAGGTATTGACCTGGTCTCGGGTCAAGCCCAGCCGGCTTTACCGGATTTTAAATGGGAAGCCCCCCAAGAAGAAGCGGATAAACAAACCAACCTGCACGCCAAACACGTTGCGCTGGGCGCCAAAATGGTGCCTTTCGCCGGTTGGGATATGCCGGTTTGGTATAGCTCCGTCCTCGATGAACATATTGCTACACGCAACGCAGCCGGATTGTTTGATGTATCCCACATGGGCGTTTATCAGGCAGAAGGACCGGACGCGCTCGCATTCCTGGACAGCGTTTGCGCCAATGACATCAGTGCCTTGGAGATCGGTGAATCGTGCTACACGCATTTCCTTGACCCGGATGCCAACGTTATTGACGACTTGTTAGTGTATTATCACCGTCAGGATGAATACCTGGTCGTGGTTAACGCCGGAAATGATGACAAGGATTGGGCCTGGCTGAACGCCGTACGCCAGGGATTGGTGAAAATTGATAATCAGCGTCCCTGGGCACACACTTTTGGTTCCAACGTAATTCTCAAGAATTTGCGTGATCCTAAAATGGGGAAGGAAATGCGCGTGGATTTAGCCCTGCAGGGCCCTCGCTCGCGCGATATCCTCAACGCCATCGGTTTATCCACTGATGACACTTACCGCTTGAATAAGCTCAAGCGGACCCAGTTGGGGCATTTCACCTGGCAAGGTCTGGACTTGATCATTTCTCGCACCGGATATACCGGTGAGAAAATGGCCTTTGAAATCTTCATCCACCCCGAAAAATTACCCTATTTTTGGGATATGCTCCTGAAGGTCGGTGAACCTTTTGGCATAAAACCCTGTGGTTTGGGCGCGCGCGATTCCCTGCGCACCGAAGCCGGTTTGCCGCTCTACGGACACGAAATGGGCGGTGAAATGAACCTGAGCGTAAGCGAAGCTGGATTCGGTTCCTACGTGAAAACCTACAAACCTTGGTTTATCGGCCGCGCAGCTTTCCTGCAAAAAGAAGCCCAACGCAGCGTGGAAGTCGTCCGCTTCCAGTTTGAAGGCAAACGCGTTCGTATGGCTCATAACGGCGACCTGGTGGTAAACGAAAAAGGTAAAGTTATTGGTCAAGTAACCAGTTGCGCCATTAATAAAGAAGAATTCTTAACCGGTCAGGCTTGCCTGGAGAAATCAGGCATCCAGGAAGGTACTTCAATTTACATTTACCAGAACACTAAAGCCATTGAACCCTTCGCTTTAAGTGATTTAAAAACGGGAAGCAAATTGCAACTGCCGGAAAAAGCAATCATCCTCAGCCGCTTTCCAAAGTTATGAAGATTGCTATTAAATTTTAGGAGGAAGATATGCTAACTTTATGGGATCATCGTTTTGCTCAAAGAACCCAGAGAATGGAAAGTTCGGCAATTCGTGAATTATTGAAATTCACTGAGAACCCCGATGTTATTTCTTTTGCCGGCGGTATGCCGGCTCCGGAGGTTTTCCCAATTGAAAAATTCAAGGAGGCTTGCCTGACGGTTCTGGATCAGAACGGGCCCGCCAGCCTCCAATATGGCTCTACGGACGGTTATGCGCCATTGCGTGAGATGATCGCCCGTTATTCTGCCCGTTACGGCATTAACGTGACCATTGATAATATTCTCATTACCAGTGGTTCCCAGCAGGCGCTGGATTTATTAGGTAAAATTCTCATCAATCCCGGTGATGGAGTGCTGGTGGAATCCCCCACTTACGTAGGCGCTCTGCAAGCCTGGCGTGCTTATGGCGCGGAGTTCGTGCCGGTCCCGACCGATGAGGATGGCATGATGACCAGCAAATTGGAAAGCTGCCTGCGGGCTGGCCCCAAGTTCATCTATGCATTACCCAATTTCCAAAATCCTACCGGATCCACATTGGCCTATGACCGCCGGTTAAAATTAATCGAGCTGGCCGAAAATTACGGTGTGCCTATTGTTGAAGATGATCCTTACGGTCAACTGCGCTTCGAAGGGGAAAATCTGCCCGCAATTGAGGTATTGGACAGTCAAACTCGCGCGCAGGAGGAATGTTACTCCGGCAATGTTATTTACCTGAGCACCTTCTCCAAGACTTTGGCTCCCGGAATCCGCCTGGCCTGGGTGATCGCTCCTCCGCCCGTCATTACAAAATTGATTCAGGCTAAACAAGGTACTGACCTGCATACCTCCACCTTTAATCAGATGGTTGCCTACGAAGTCGCAAAAGACGGTTTCCTTTACGAACACGCCAAACTCATCCGCAAAGTATATAAAGAACGGCGCGATGTGATGCTGGACACTTTATCGGAATATATGCCCGAGGGTGTCTCATGGACGCATCCCAAAGGTGGTTTGTTCCTATGGGTTACCTTGCCGGAATGCCTGAATAGCCAGGACTTATTCAAAGATGCGGTTGCCGAAAAAGTGGCCTTCGTCCCCGGCGATTCATTCTACGCTGAAGGCGGCGGCTTTAACACCATGCGGTTGAATTTCTCCAATGCTTGCCCGGAAAGAATCAACGAGGGTATTTTCCGTCTGGCAAATGTGCTTAAAAAGCACCTGGTCGCAAATAGCTAAACCTAAAGGGCTGTCAAAAAAAGACAGCCCTTTTTTTATTTTTTTTTAGTTCTAATCCCCACCCGTCCTAAAAAGAAATTTTTCTGTAGTGTTCACTATCCTTGCCAATATTGATTGCATTTTTGCATACCTCCTATAGAAAACGTATGATGGCAACGATAATTGAACGACTAATTCCATGTAGATCCACTTATTGTATAATTTATTAAACCCATATTAATAGAATGTATTAGGTAGGGAAATCATACACAGCAAAGAACCGTGACATCGATTCTAGCGAAAAGGGCATCTCTTTTTTTTACTCCAATATTCTACAACTCGTTAATTAGGAGGATTTAATTACTATGGAGGACATAGGAATCAGCTTGATTGTTATTGTTTTTACTGGTGTTCTTATTGGCGTAATCTTTTACCTGGTTAATTTAAAAAGGAAAACTACCGAAAAAGTCATTCGTGATCTTGCTGCCCAAAAAGGTTGGGAATATGAACCTTTCAAGGAAACATTATCCTGGGGATACCGTCTACGAAGTCCCCAATGGATTCTTGAATCCGTCACCGAAACTACCGGAAACTCTGCTGAACTTAATCAAAATAACGCGGCCCAATTTACACGTCTATCCACCAGCCTTTTCCATATCCCGGGGCATCTTTTGATTAATCCACATGCAGCGGGTTCAAGGCTATTAAACGCGATGCAGCTGGAATTAGCCCAGAGAGCTGCCAGTTTTTTTTCAAGCGGTGTAATAGACAACTTGGAGGAAATTCATAGTGGTAGTTCAAATCTGCGTGAGCACTACTCCATTTTAGGCCAGCCTGATTGCGACACTTCTTCTTTATTTTCTCCACAAGTAGAAAATGGCTTATTAAATTGGAAGGGTGAACGTCCATGGATCAGGATTGGAAAAGACGGAATGCAAATCGAGATTCGAAATAAAAATATCCAAAAACCTGAAGAAATCGGAGAGCTGGTTAACCTGGCGGATTCACTGATAGCATCGTCAAAAAAGATCAAACAAAATAAAAAATAGAGGAGCTGGATAGTCAATGATATACAAAAAGGGTTTTATCCTGAGTTTGTTAGTAGTTTTTTGTTTATTAGCCGCTTCGTGCGGGCAAGCCTCTCGAGAAGGCGACCTTTTAGGGGATGAGTTAATCAACCAAGAGGGTGGTTTTTCTTTGAGAAAACCATTTGGTTACACCATGCAGATGGATGGCAATGTAGTCAATTTCACCGCACCGGACGCATTGCCGGAAATCGGTCCAATGCTGATGGCAATGGGTGGCACCACGATGGGTGAAATGGACAATGACACTCTCTTCGAACAGACTGCTTCCAGTTTATCGGTTATGGAATTTTCCCGCCCCAAGAAACTCACCATCAATGGTGTCAAAGGCTTGTTGGCCGACGGTAAAGCCGAATATGATGGCCAGACAGTGGAAGGTCAGCTCTTCGTCGCCATGGTTAACCCAACCCAACAATTCAGCCTGATCGGATTTGCTCCGAAAGATCGTTCAAGCGAACTCATTAAAGTCTTCGACGCCGTGCTCGGGTCAACAAGTTTCTCTGGTACAAGCGGCGAAATTCCTTCATCAATTCAGAAAAATGAAAGCGCTTCGCTAACGGAGACACAGCCATTAAGGCAGTGGGCCTCATCAGCATCCGCCAGCTCTGAGTATTCCAGTACAGATTATTCTGCGTTACGCGCAGTCGGTGAGCCGGATGTGGATTCGTGCGGAGATAACGGCAATGCCTGGGCCTCAGTTGATCCCGATACGGATGAGTGGCTGGAATTGACTTATGACGTAGCCGTTGTACCAACGGAGATCAACATTTACCAATCGTATAACCCATCCCAGGTTGTGGAAGTACAAATGATTGACACCGATGGCCAAACTTGGGTTGCATGGTCCGGTGTACCGGAAGCCGTCGAAAACTGCCCGGATTTGATGACTATCACTATTGAATTGGATGAGGAGATCCTCGTTGATCAGCTGGTGGTTTTCATCGACCAAAGCACAACAGGCTGGGGTTGGACTGAAATAGACGCCGTGGAACTGGTTGGTTACCCGGCCGGCCAGACGCCCGTAGCAGCCGGCGCACAAATGCCATCGGGTTCGGAGCAGTCCGCCTCTAGCGGAAATAGTGCATTCTCAACGGATAGCCTGGCTTCCGGATCATTTGTATATCAGGTCAGCGGTTATGAAAATGACCTCATCGAGAGTGACAGCGTATCCTACAATTCAACCGATACCGGATATGTGGTTGCCCTGTTTAGCGGTGGTACTGGCCGTTACGCCGTCAATTTTATTTTGCCAAAACAAGATATTAAGAATGGGTACATTGACTTAATCCCCTACGACGACCGTGATGCTGCCAAGTATTATATGGGAATGATCTATATCAATGCTTTCCCATATAAGGCGGATAAGGGCTGGATCGATATTCAATCCGACCCAAACAACGGTCTGCTCACCGCCACTTTCTCTTTCACAGCACAGAGCAGTGATTTTCCGGACCGGTTTGTCACTGTTGAAGGGGCGATGAAAGATATTCCCTTAAAATAAATCAGTACCTTGATAACGAGGCTATAAAATAAGGCTGCCCAATTACGGCAGCCTTATTTCTTAATCAGATCTGTTCTCGTTCCATAAGTGGAAATCGGTAAAGAAAGAATTTCCGATAAATTCTCGTAAAATCGAGTTATCCGGAATCATATTGCTATCAATCGGCAGAAACCAGTCCAGAAAAGCCAGCAGCCTTTTTGCTTCCAAATATTCATACGTTCCGAAAGGTATCTGCCGCAGCAGCGGTTCAACGTAGGGTTTCAGCGCGGATAATTCATACACCAGGGCTGAGTTGAATATCTCATCCGCGTTTTCCTGGTACGGGAAAATGTTATCGCGCTCCCCCCTGCGCACGGAATCCCATAAATCAATTGTTCGCTGCGGTGAGTAACCGCGTGTTTGTGCGTCTCGCACAATGCGGCGCAGCATACGGGTATCTGTTGTGGATATGCGGTTGTAGTAATCCAGGTTCAATTGCGTCAGGCAGGAGGTGTAAATTCTGAATGTATTCTTTCTGGGAATTTGTTGAAAAAGATTGGGATTCAACCCGTGAATTCCTTCAATCACAACAATCTGATTTTCATTTAATCGAACCGTTTTTCCAACTTCCCGTAATCCGGTTTTGAAATTATAGTGCGGCAGGGTAACTTCTTTACCCTTCATCATTTCTTGGATGTGAAATTCCATTAAATCCGCATCAAGCGCCTTGAAGGATTCGAAATCATAATTCCCATTTTCATCTTTCGGTGTCTTTTCCCGATCGACAAAATAATCGTCCATTTCCAAAGCAAAAGGCACGATACCGTATGTGATCAACTGCACAGCCAAACGTTTTGAAAAAGTGGTTTTTCCTGACGAGGTTGGACCTGAAATTTGGACAACTCTGATTTGGCCGTTCTTGCGCGCAATGCGGGATGCAATTTGGGAAATTTGCTGTTCCTGCAATGCTTCGGAAACCAGAATGACTTCCCGGATCGACTTATGTTCAATTGCGTTGTTTAACGCGCCAACGCTGTCAATATCCAGACTTTTCAGCCACGAACCATATTGCTTGAATATCTCCAAAAGTTTGCTGTAGCGCGGCATGGGGAAGAGCTGATTGGGAGTGGCGCGGCGGGGATACTGCAAAATAAAGCCTTCTCCGCGAGGATGCAGCTTGAATACGTTAAGGTAGCGGGTGGAAGGAACCATATACCCATGATGATAATCTTTGTGGTTCTCCAACTGGTAAAGGACCAGGTAAGGCTTTTTTCTGTATTTTAATAGCCTTAATTTATCCGCATACCCCTTCTCTTCGAAATATGCACGGGCTTCTTCCAATGTCACCCGTTCTTTGGTAATAATCAGGTCTTCTTCAACCAATTTTTTCATCCGCAATTCCAATTTGCGGATTTCTTCTTTGGAAAGCGGTTGGCGGCCCAAGATGCTACAAAAATATCCACCGCTGGGCACTGAATGATCAATAGCCAGGAAATACTCGGGGAAAAGATCGTCGAAGGCAGTCTCCAATAAGAATGTCAACGAGCGCCGGTAAATCTTTGATCCATCCGATGTGGACATATTTACCGGCTGCACTCCGCAGGCTTTGGATAACGGAGCGGTCAATTCTTTCAGAATACCGTCAACAACCGCGCCGACAATCTGTGAGCCTTCCCACCCATCCAATGGGCTTAGGAATTCTTCCAAAGTGGCGCCGCGTTTACCGGTTATAAATCGCCCATCCGGCAAAGAAATTTCGATATTTTCGCTTAATTGCTCAATGAATTGGAAATCACTTTTATCGTTCATGTGGATTTGAATTTTACCACCAAGGATTTCAAGTAAAATGGTAGCGATTAATCCAATCGGAACCCTAAAGAAATGGATAACTGGCGTCTACTCATCCACCCTCCTTACCCTGCTGCCTGGAATATGGCTGTTGATGAATCTATCCTGGAAAGCACTGTCAACGGCGACTCGCTGCCCACACTGCGTTTGTATAGCTGGCAGCCCTTCGCCCTTTCGCTGGGTAGAACACAGAAGTACAGCGAGGTGGATACTCCCACCCTGGCTGCGCACGGATGGGATGTGGTGCGCCGCCCAACCGGAGGAAAGGCCATCCTACACGCGGACGAATTGACTTATTCGGTTTGCGCTCCGCAAGAAGATCCGCATGTCAGCGGGAATGTGTTGAAATCCTACCTGATACTATCTCAGGGATTGCTGCGGGGTTTGCAGCTGGCCGGGGTTCCTGCCGATTCACAACCAAATGTCGAGAAGAGTCTGGACAGGCTCGTCAACCCGGTCTGTTTTCAGTATCCGTCCGATTACGAAATCACTTTTGGCGGAAAAAAATTGATTGGAAGCGCTCAAGCCCGCCTGGGTAATGGAGTCCTGCAGCATGGCGCCATACCAATATCCGGAGATATATGCAGGGTGGTTAGTGTCCTGGCTTTCGAATCCGATATTCAACGCACTACGGCGGTGAAAAACCTGCAAGAACATGCCACCACAGTTGAAGCCTGCCTGGGTCATCATCCGACCTGGGAATTCATAGCCCAATGCATGCGGGATGGTTTCGCCCAAGCGCTCGACCTTCATTTCGAGACAAGCATGCTTACCATCAAAGAAAAAGCACGCGCATTCCAGCTTTGGAAAGAAAAATATGCCAATGACCAATGGACGCAAAGGATGTAATCTATATTGTTTGCTTTAATTTTCTTCTCAGTAATCACATTTCTGCTTTTGATTGTTTACCTGTTGGTTTACCTGAATACAAAGCAATTCAAGCTGAATATAAATCAGTTGGGGCATTATAAATACTGCCTGGTATTGGGTGCCGGATTGGAAAAAGACGGTAAGCCTTCCGATATCCTGATGGACCGCGTTTCCACAGGAGTTTGTCTATTTAATAACAACCAGGTCGATCTTCTAATCATGAGCGGTACACGCCGGCGTGGTTATGATGAACCCGGCGCCATGCAAGCTGCCGCAATCGCGCAGGGCGTGCCGGATTCTGCTATTCTGCTGGATCCGCAGGGAATTTCAACTTTAGATTCCTGTGTGAATTTCAAACAGAAATTTGCACACGAATCCCTGGTAATTATCACCCAGCCTTTCCATTTACCACGCTCGATCCTGTTAGCACGGAAATTAGGACTGGATGCGTACGGAACGGCCGCCGGCATCTATCACTTTTCCTGGTACAAACGAGCTTTCTGGTATATACGTGAATTCTTTGCCCTGCCGTATAACTTCATCAAGTTGGCGTTATATTCTCACTAACTGAAAACGGCCAAGCATTTTACCGACAAACAAAGACAGATACCTGCAATAAGCAGATATCTGTCTTCAATTTACTTGAATCTGGTTTGTTGGAATGTTACGCGATTAATCTCGCGATTAAGCCGGTGACAATACCCCATAACGAGAAGTCTTGGCCACCATAAACGAGCATCCAGTTATTGATTGTGTTGTTGAAGAAATAGGAACCTAAGCCGACCAGGAAGACCATGATAACGCCGGATACGGCCGCGCCTACCACAGCGCCGCGGACACCACCGGTGCCGTTACCAATGATAGCCGCAGTACCAATTTCGAAGAAGCAGGTGAACGTCAACGGAATGATGACGGTCGGGAACATACCTGCTGTCAGGATGATGGTAATGGTTGAGGTAATCATGGCAACCACAAACCCAATGATCAGAGCGTTGGGAGCATAATTGAAGATGACTGGGCAATCCAAAGCGGGGATGGCGCCAGGTACAACCTTGTCAGCGATACCCTTGAACGCGGGCACAATTTCAGAGATAAGCATGCGCACACCCAACAGCATGACGGTGACACCGACACCAAAGTAAATAGATTTTGTGAAGATGAAAGTGAAAACACCCGTGGAAGCACCGGCATAACCCCATACTTCGGCAGGGATAAAACCTTTCGCCTTGAGGATAAAACTCATCACAATATAGGTGAGGCAAATGACGATAGAACCGGTGATGGATACTTCCTTCAAGAAGTTAATGCTCTCGGGGAACTTTAATGATTCTGTCGACTTTTCCTTGTTACCGATTGCTTTTCCCAGATATCCGGAGATAACCGACAACGTCGTGGTTGGGTGACCGATGGTAAAGCTATCATCACCGGTTACTTCTTTCACCAGCGGCTTCATCAAATTGGGCGCCACAATCATGTAAATTGAAGTGATTACAGCAGCCAAGGCCACCAGTTTAAAACCCACCAGTCCAGCACCTACACCAGCAGCGATGAACACATAGGGGAACCAATACAACATATGGCCGGTCAGGAAAACAGATTTCCATTTGCTGAAGCGAGCAAACAGCAAGTTGACAGCAAACGCGATAATCATAACAATGCCAATCTCAGTACCGTACTGGGACATATCAATATCAGGGGTACCGTTGGCGGAAGGCATAATCGTATTGAAAGCACTTGCCAAACCGTCAATTGATTTTCCCGTAATGATTCCAGTACCTTGAGAAAGTACAAAGAAACCAATTGCTGTCATCATTGTGCCGCGCACAATTTCACTAAATGACTTTTTTTGCAGAAGCAAGCCAATCAATGCAATTAAAGCCAGGAAAATTGCACCCTGACCAAAAATTTCATTAATAATAAAATTCAAAATTTTCACGTTTCTCTCCTATTGATTTATTTATTCTTTATTAATTCCATTGAAAAAATCCATTGTCTTTGTGGCGACCTCGTTCTTGTCCATGAAGTTATCGATGGGAACGACTGTGACTTTTGCACGACCTTCAATTCGGCTGTAGAGATCTTTTGAGATAAAGATTGCATCACAGGGTTGCGACAGACAAGTTCCAACATCCCCGCAAAAGACATCTGCCTTAATATTGTTTTCCTTTAGCACCTCCTCGATTTTCATTCTTAAAAATAGCGACGAACCACAGCCAAACCCGCATACTGTCTGAATTTTGATTTTGTCCATTATTTTCTCCTTTTGAAAAACAGAAACATCTTAGTATGATTTTCCACTATCATAAAAGATGTTTCTCGGTAATATCAAGGATTTCCTGGGGAGTCTTTGCATCGATCATCTCCTGGATGGTATTTTCTTCCATCAGGACCTTGGCTATCTTCGCTAATGAATCCATATGCGATTTTCCATCTTTCGCGCAAAGCGCCAGAATGATATAAACCGGGTCATTGGGCACGCCAAACAGAACCGGTTCTTCCAAGGTAATGAGAGCGAAATCATCCTTTAGTACCTCTTTTGAAGGCGCGGCATGTGCTAATGCAAAATGCGGCAGAATGACCATGTAAGGGCCCATCTCTTTTACCGCGTCGATCATAGCGTCTGTATATTTTGAGGTAATGCTTCCGGATGATTCAAGCAAACCGCCAGCTATACGAATAGCTTCAGTCCAATTCCCCGCTTTTACTTTGGTTAAAATGTTTTCTTTTTTGAACATATAATTGCCGATGGTTTCGTAAGATACCCGCATTTATACCACTTGTTATATATTAAGGCAATACCAATGGTTATTTTCGCTGAATTTAAGCGATTTTATAAACCTTTTGTTATTAATTTTAAAATATTCTGGCAATATATATAACATCAGGTATAATAAAATCCGGATTAGAAACTGATAGGATAATGAATCAACTGTCACTTTATTAGATATAAATAGCCTATGTCTGCTGAAAATAACAAAAAAAAGAATAAATCTACTCAGGTTAAAGAATCTCTGAGGGAATTTATCAATCGCCCGGAAGCAAAAAACGGTGATTGTCTTCCTTCCGAGCGAGAATTGGGAGAAAAATTCAATGTCTCCCGTATTACGATTCGCAAAGCATTAACCGAGCTTGAAAGCGAAGGCCTTATTTACCGCATTCAGGGAAAAGGTGCTTTTATTTGCGTGGAAAAAATCCCTCAAAACCTGACGTTGCTCACCAGTTATTCCGAAGATATGAGGGAAAGGAAATTGTCGCCGGATTCCCTAATTCTCGCGATTGACTCAATTATCGCAAACGACTATATCAGCGAAAAATTACGCATTAAAACCAACGATCCGGCTTATGTCCTTCGCAGGTTGCGCCTGGCTGATGGAGAACCCATGGCAATCGAAAATTGCTACATGCGTGAAGAAATTGGATCGGTTATAGCAGAAGCCATCACCAATGGCACATCCTTGTATAAATTATTCGCGACAAAATGCGGTATCAAGCTTAATCACGCTTCACAGACCATTGAAGTTGCCACGCTGACCAATTGGGAAAAGCGTCTATTAGGAAACGATAGCCCGTCCAGTGCCTTATTAACCAAGCGGCAGACATTTGATGTAAACGGGCAAGTTGTTGAATACGTCGAATCAAAATACCGCAGTGACCGATACCTCTTTCACGTCGAGTTGTTTTCATCCCAGCTTTTATGAGAGTAAATAATGTTTATTGAGAAATACTACGATAATACAGCGGAAATCATCCAAACCATTTTTTCAGAAGAATCACCCGCAATTGAAAAAGCCGGAACCGTCTTGGCAGAAGTATTTAAACAAGACGGTCTGGTGCATGTATTTGGATGCGGCCATTCGCATATGATCGAAGAAGAACTTTTCTATAGAGCCGGTGGATTAGCTTTGATCAATCCTATTTTTGAGACAAGTGCGATGTTGCATGAAGGTGCTGTAAAAAGCAGCCAAATAGAACGGATGAGTGGTTATGCGCATCTTGTATTGGAGAGATACCCGGTCAAGCCCGGAGATGCCTTTTTAATTGCTTCTACCTCAGGCATCAACTCATTCCCCATTGAAATGGCCCAGGCGGCAAAGAAATCTGGGGCAACTGTTATTGGAATAACCTCTTATTCTTATCTTGAAAACCCTTCCCGGCAAAAAGATGGCCTGCATCTCGCGGATGTTTGCGATATCACTATCAACAACCACGTCCCTGTTGGCGATGCGAGTGTGGAAGTTAACTCCGATGGGACAAAATCGGGTCCGCTTTCAACTCTGGCTACGCTCTTTATCGCAAACTCACTAATGTTGGCAGCTTGTGATCAGCTTAGAGAATGGGGAATCGAACCAAAAATCTTCCGCAGTGGAAATTGCCAGGGCGGAGATGAATATAATGCTGGACTAATTTCACAATTGAAACCACGAATTAAACATCTTTAATATTTCTGTTTTTAATTCTATACATCCTTGGATATTTCCTACAGAAATCTCAGGTGTTTCTCGTTTTTTTCTTTTCAAATACTCGTTCCCATATATAATTAAATACACTATGAATCGCGACGAAGCCTTAACATTAATGTATCAGTACGTTCAAAAAGACAGCCTGCGCAAACACATGTTTGCGGTCGAAGCGGCCATGCGGTTTTACGCCGCAAAATTTGGTGAAGACGTGGAATTCTGGGGCAACACTGGATTGCTGCATGATTTCGATTTTGAGATCCATCCCGATCTGGAGAGACACCCATCGGCGGGCGCACCTATTCTACGCGAAGCCGGGGTACCGGAGGAAATGGTGTTGGCCATTTTGAGCCATGGCGTCGAAACCGGCGTTCCACGCGATAATCCGCTGAGGAAAACTTTGTTTGCATGTGACGAAGTCACCGGATTGATTACCGCAGTTGCTCTGATCCGGCCTTCTCGTTCCATTCTTGATTTAAAGGTCTCTTCCGTAAAGAAAAAATGGAAGAATCTTAATTTTGCGGCTGGAACCAGCCGGGAAGAAATGGAAATGGGCGCGCAGGAATTAGGCATTGAGCTTTGGGAACATGTTGGCAATGTGATTGAAGCCATGCGGGGCGCGGCCTCTGAATTGGACCTGGTCGGAAATCCGGGATTGGAATAATCAATGACAGCGCCTGTAGGAAAAGGATTTTACATCTGGAAGATTCCCAATTGTGAAGATGGGGATATCGAAAAGATTGCCTATACCGCCTACCGCGCTGGATTAAGTTACGTTTTAGTTAAAATCGCCAATGGGATTTACGATTACAACTACGATTCCAGTACCGGTGCTGACCTGGTTGGCCCCCTGGCGGAAGAATTAGCCAAGCGGGACATCAAAGTCTGGGGCTGGCATTATGTTTTCGGGGACTTGCCAAAAGATGAAGCTAAAGCAGCCATCCGCCAGATCAGCAAATTGCCGCTAGCAGGCTACGTAATCGACGCAGAGGGTGAATATGTCGGAAAATACACTCCCTGTCGCACGTTTATGAACGAACTGCGCAACGCTTATCCTGATTTTCCCATGGCGCTGAGTTCTTATCGCTATCCTGATTATCACAACGACCTGCCCTGGTCTGATTTCCTCTCCAAGTGCGATCTGAACATGCCCCAGGTATATTGGGAACAAGCCCATAATCCGGGTGAGCAGCTTGAAAAGAGTTTGAGTCAATTCACAAAAAACTGGTCGCCTTTCCGCCCTTTAGTTCCCACCGGGGCAGCTTACGGCGGCAGCGGCTGGTATCCGACCGCAGATGACATTACTGAGTTTATGGATAAAGCCGTTGAATTGAATATGAGCGGGGTCAGCTTCTGGAGCTGGGATTATTGTCGCCTAAAGCTTCCCCTCATTTGGGAAACCATCGCTGATTACGAATGGCCCACTGATCCAAACCCAGATCTGGATATTACCGAATCGCTCATCAACGCTTTTAATAACACCGATATTAACGCCATCGCAAAGCTTTACACCGATGACGCGATTCACATCACTGCCGCAAGGACCATTCAGGGCCAGAGTGCGTTGAAGTCTTATTACACCCAACTGCTCAACGTGGATTACATGAATGCCGCATTCGAAATCACAGAATTGAGCGGTGAGGATCCTACCCGTTACTTCACCTGGGAAGCGACTTATTCAGACGGCACGGTAAAATCCGGCATGGACACCATTGGCATTTCCGACAGCAAAATTATCTACCATTATTCCACCTTATAGACATCCTCCGGTGTTGGTAAAATCGACGTACCGCGCTTAAAAAAAGCGTTTATTTGAGAGGTTAATATGTGTGGTCGATTTACAATCATCTCCGATCCGGTTGCTTTTCAATTGGAATTTGACCTTCCGATTGAGGAATCCGTTAAACAGAACTGGAAACCCCGTTACAATGTCACCCCTACCCAACTCATTCCGGTTGTAGATAATCCACAGGAACGGAAATTGGACCTGATGCAATGGGGGCTTTTACCAATTTGGGTTAAGGACAAAAAAGACAGCTTCCGCCTGATCAATGTCCGTTCAGAAACCATCCTGGAGAAAACATCCTTCCGGCGGCTTATGCAAAAAGGACAGCGCTGTTTGATCATGGCCGACGGATTCTATGAGTGGCAAGCCTCCAGCCAAGCCAAAGAGCCCAAAACACCCTTCTATTTCCACCTGAAAAATAATAAGCCTTTCGCTTTTGCCGGTTTGTGGGATATCAGCAGTTTACCGGACGGGCAAACAGCCAAAACCTGCGCCATCATCACATGCGCGCCCAACAACCTGGTCAGTACGGTCCACAACCGTATGCCGGTCATCCTGAACGCGGAGACAGGCTGGGAATGGCTGAACAACCAACCCGACCCCCAACTGCTTGCCCTCCTGAAGCCTTTCCCGGAAAGCGAAATGGAGGCCTATCCGGTCAGTCCGCTGGTCAACAATCCCGCCAGCGACCTGCCCGAATGCATCCTGCCTGCTAAAAATTAAACCGTTGGAGCGCACCCCTGTAAAGTAACCCTTGTTATCTATTTCTGTACGGTCTTACAGCGCTTATAGATGCATAAAAAGAAGTATCGTCAGCAACGTACCCGTCGCACCTATCATAGCACCGGATATTAATTCCTTGAATGTATGCCGGCCCATGGCGATCCTTGCCCAAAAAACCGGGATCAATAGCAGGATGACATACCATGTCTTTAAACCGAAAAAATAAATCAGAGCCACGCAGGGGCCTGCCACACCGCAGGCATGACCGCTGGCCTTGAATTTAATCAAGCTATTGATTAGGGCAAGCAGCCCTCCCGATACCAGATAGGAAACAAACAATAACTGAATTCCCTGTGGCGCGTGGAACAACAAACCCACAATGGTACCCAGGACATAACCCGCGATACACATCACAAAAGCCAATTTCCTCTCGCCTTTTCTTCCCTGGGTCTTATAGGCAGGAAGTATATGCTCCAAAAGATATGCCGAAATCGGCAGAATTGTCAGGAACACAATGGAAATGCCATACCATAGAACGCCGCCAAACACACTCCTGTCATGCAGATAAATCGCAGTTAGCACAAACAGCGAGATTATAGGAGCCACACTGATAACACTAATAAACTTGCAAACTTTGTTTTTCATACAACATCTCTTTAACACAACCATTTCTAGAAAATTTACGTCCTGGCCTCGCCTCATACATGCTTCCAGTTCCGGTCGTGAGCGCAACCGTTTATTATACGACTTTAAGTATAAATACCCCCGCTAATCCCCCTGCGGCAGCACGTGTAAGTGGGTTGCGGATATAGAATACTTGTTCTATAATAAAGATATGAACATTTCACTGCAAGAAATTACCTTAAATCAACTCGTTGTCCTGGCATTTCCACGCTACCGGGTACGGGATATTTTTGCTCTCATGGCCGATTCGGCTCAGCGCAGTCCAATACGTGTGATAGACGGCGGCAACCTTTTCAATGTCCTCACCCTGAACCGTGCCATCCGGCGCAAAAACAACCGCGTGGAAGAAGTACTGGGGCGGATTTATATTTCACGTGCGTTCACATGCTTCCAAATGGAAGCCATGCTGCACAACCTGAGCGATTACCGCTGCCCCATCTTTATACTGGATCTGCTATACACTTTCTACGACGAAAGCGTGGATGACGGGCAAAGCCGGCGCCTGATGACCGATGCCATCCGCCATCTTACGCAGGCCAGCGCGAGCTCTCCTGTGCTGGTATGCATCTTTCCACCCGCCAAAGCGGATAAGCGTCCTTTTCTGATGCAGATGCTCCTGGAATCCGCCAATTCCGTGTGGCAGCCGGAAGCTCGGCCGGCCGCGCCACAGCAGCCGGGGTTGTGGGAGTAAAGCATGGGCCGCACTATTCCTTCCGCAAACCAATACCTGATCCAGGAACAGGAATCGTTCAGCCGTTTCCGCCGGGCGCTGCGGCGCAGCGACCAGTTGGCATTGGACGAATTATTCGCCGCCGCCCGCAAACACGCTGCCGCGCTTTCATATGCCTCGCATGCCCTGCCTTTCGAGGTGGCCCTGCTCTCCATGCTGCTCGAGGAGCATAAGGAAGTCATGCGCCTTCGCCAGCTGATCGAGGCCCAATCCCATCAGGAAAATGGCTGAGTTTTCCGGTTGGCTGTTGGATCTTTATGAGGATCCGCAGGCGGGTGTTGTGCTCTGGTTCATCACGGAAGAGACAAAACGGGTCAGGCTGCGCCAGGTCTTTCCGGTGACCTTTTACATCGGCGGTGAGGAGAAGGAACTAAAGCGGGCAGGCGTATTTCTCCAATCGCACTTCCCTTCGGCCAGGATATTCTTCACCAACCGCAAAGACCTCTACAGCCAAAGTCAAATTCCCGTTTTAGCGGTGGAAACGCAGCCTATCCACATCACTGCGCTGGTGCGGCGCGTTGCAAAGCAGTTCCCCAGGTTGGATTACTACGACGCGGACATTCCCATCGCGATCCGCTACGCTTCCCGCTTCAAAACTTTCCCGCTGGCGCTTTGCCGTGTCACCCATGAGGAAGAACAACTCCAGGCGCTGGAAGTGCTGGATTCTCCCTGGGAACTCGACCCGCCCCCGCCCCCGCTGCGCACCCTGCAAATTGACCTGGATTGCGATCCGCGCTATGGGAAACCGGAATTATTGACCATTCGCTTCAACGACAAGGAACACCGCATTCCCATTCAATATGAAAGATCATCGCTCATCCGTCTGAATTCCATTCTGACCAATTTTGACCCGGACCTGCTGTTGACCAACAGCGGCGATATCTGGCTGCTGCCTTACCTGCTCGATATGTCCAAGCGCACCGGTATCGCGCTCAACCTCAACCGTGACCCCAACCGATCGGTGATGATTAAGAAAGAGGGTTCTTACTTCTCCTATGGCCGCATCGTTTACCGCAGCCAGCAAACACTGCTCTTCGGCCGCTGCCACATCGACAGCCGCAACTCCATGTTGTGGCAGGATTACGACCTGGCCAGCGCGCTGGAGATGGCACGGGTGACGCGCCTGCCCATTCAGACCGCCGCGCGCTGTTCGCCCGGTACCGGCATCAACATGATGGAGGTCATCACCGCCCTCAGGCAGGGCGTGCTGGTACCCTGGCAGAAGACCCACGGCGAGGAAGTGAAAAACGCTTACCAGCTGCTGCGCAACGATCAGGGTGGCCTGGTCTACCAACCCATCGAGGGCATCCACGAAAACGTGGGGATGATCGACTTCATTTCGCTTTACCCCAGCATCATGACCTACTGCAACATCTCTCCGGAGCTGCCCGTTCCAAAGGATTTGGGAGTCTCTCCCTTCCCGCCCGGGCTGATACCCATTACTTTGAGACCCTTGTTGGAAAAAAGGGTGGCGATGAAACAGCACCTGCTCTCCCTGCCGCCCGACGACCCGCAAAAGCCCTATTATCAGGCCAGGACTTCTTCACTGAAGATGCTGTTGGTATGCTGTTTCGGTTACATGGGTTACAAAGCCGCCAAGTTCGGTCGCATTGAATCGCACGAAGCCATTTCGGCGCTGGGGCGCGAAGCGCTGCTGCGCGCCAAGGAAGCCGCGGAAGACATGGGCTTCACCGTGCTGCACCTGTACGTAGACGGCATCTGGGTGAAAAAAGAGGGCTGCAGCCAGCCGGATGATTTTCTGCCGCTACTGAACGAAATCGTCGACCAGACCTCGCTGCCCATCGCCCTGGACTGCATCTACCGCTGGGTAGCTTTCCTGCCCTCCAAACAGGACAGCCACATGACCGTCCCCAACCGCTATTTTGGAACCAAGCAGGACGGCAGCAGCACCGTGCGGGGCATTGAGATACGCAAGCACGACACACCCGCCTATATCACGCGCATGCAGGAGGATTTGCTGGGCATCTTTGAAACCGCCGCCAACGTGCGGGAATTACACAACCTGCTGCCGCGTGCCCTATCCCTGGTATTGGAGCGGTACAAAAACCTCAGGGCCGGCAGGGTGCGGACGGCAGACCTGGTGGTGCACAAACGCATGAGCAAGGAATTGAGCGCCTACCGGGTGCGCTCAGTGGCAGCCATCGCCGCGCAGCAGTTGGAGGATATCGGCCAGCCAATCCGCTTGGGCCAGAGAATCCCGTTGGTATACACACTGGGGAAACCGGGTGTAAGCGCCTGGCACGAACATATCCCGCTTGACCCCCGCAGCGTTAATTATGCGTATTACTGCGAACTGCTCACCCGCGCAGCCGGCGCCATCACGCAGCCCCTGCAAATGGATGAGGAAGCTTTGAACATGTATCTCATCAGCGATGGAATCAACTTTGCAAGCGAAAGTCTATTTCCTTTACATTGAATTCTCATCCGGAACTTCGCTCTTATTTAAATCTGATATTCGTGCTGTATAATAGGGTTGTCTTCGGGGATGCCAGGCTTCGACGGGAGAGGCTGAACCCGGACGGCGAGCCGAGAGGTACCGACCTCGTGAAATCAGTACAAAACACAAGTGCCAAAAGCACAAACTATGCTGCTCTTCCTTTAGCTGCATAAGCTAGGAATCAGCGAATGGTCATTGCGACCACGTCTACCTGAACCGAACTCCGACCGGTCATAGGATAGGCGCCACAAAGTTGGAGTGCTGTGCATAAGGCCGCGCAATGCACAAAAGAGGGCTTTCGGGTCCAAGCGGCTGGCTGCTGAAATTGGCTGAGGGTCTCCCATCCAGCAGTGAAAATAAAGATCCGCTACGCTCGTAGAAGTTCGAGGCTCTATTCTTTCGGACGCGGGTTCGATTCCCGCCATCTCCACTTGATGGACATTACACGAGCACTTATTATTTCAAAGATAGCTTTGTGGTAACAGTGCGATTGTAGTGTCAACCAAAAACAGCAGTCAGGTCCTAAAAGCTTGGTTGCTGTTTTCATTGTAATTTTTTAGGTATCGCTTTTTTATGTATGATACCAGTGGCTATGAACGGGAGGATAGATAAGATACAAAATGTCAAAATTCAGCTTTTTAAAACTTAACAAACCGTTGAGAGTCATTATTGCGGTTATCGTGCTGCTGATTGTTCAGGAATTCGCCGGCAAAGCCGGAGGGGCGATTGCTGATGCATTCTCCTATCAGAAAATTGACCCGGACAATGCTTTTGCGTGGCAATCTGTTCATCATATAGTCATGCTGATCATTGGAGTGGCTGTTATTGCGGTATTAAGCAGGCTGTTGAGAGATAATTTCGGCTTTCAGCTCGGGGACCGAAAGAAGGGGGTGCGCTATTTTGCCATATTCACTGCAGCTCTAACGATAATATCGCTTGCATTCCATTTACGCCTATATACCAGCGGTCAGTCTCTAACCTATGATTTCGCATTGAATAAAAGAAATGTTCTTGGAACGCTGGGTTTTCAATTACTATTGAGCGGGCCCGCTGAAGAAATCTTGTTTCGCGCATTGCCTGTCACTGTGCTGATCCACGTGATTGGGAAAAGCGTGGACATAAAGTGGAATATTTCATTGGAGGTCATTTTAGCTTCCCTCTTGTTCGCATTCGCACATATCAAATTGTCTCTGTCCCCTTTCGCCATAGATGCGAATGTTTCTCAACTTTTTTATGCTTTTGCGATAGGCACAGTACAGGGTATGGTCTATCAAGAGAGCCGCAGCATTATATATCCAGTTTTAATGCATAGCCTCAGCAATGTTCTGATGGTTGGGACGGGATATTTATTCGCTGTGCTGATATAGACAATAATAAAAAGGAAGGAATAAAAATGAATTACACAGTACCTATATTATCCATCATATTCATGGCAGTCTCCGCACTTATAGGAATCGCTATCCCCGTTGTATTGTTTCTTGTATTCAGGAAGAAATATAAAGCGGATATCCTGCCATTCTTTGTCGGGTGCGCGATATTTATTCTATTTGCATTGATTTTGGAAAGTCTCATTCACAACTTGGTATTAACATCTGAAGCCGGCAGAGCAATAACGAGCAATATATGGGTATACGGTATCTACGTTGGTCTAATGGCCGGGCTTTTTGAAGAGACTGGCCGCTTTACTGCTTTTAAAACGGTGCTGAAAAAGAACCTGGGCAACAATCCTAATGCCCTAATGTACGGCGCCGGGCACGGAGGATTTGAAGCCATTTATCTTCTCGTGGGTAATATGATATCGCATATTGTAATGGCCGTTACGCTCAACAATGGTATGGGAAGCAAACTAACCGTCGGAATCACCGATCCAGCCGCATTACAAAGGGTCAACGCAACAATAGCGGCGCTCGCGGAAGCGCAGCCCATAGATTTTTTAATGGGCTCAATTGAGCGCTTTGCCGCCGTGGCCCTTCATATCTCCTTATCGGTTCTCGTATGGTTTGCCGTAAAGAACGGCGGACGGCGCTTCTGGCTCTTTCCGCTTGCAATTTTCCTGCATGCATTGATGGACACAGCCACTGTTATTCTATCGTCTTACAGTTCAAATATCTGGATCATCGAGGGTGCCATTTACTTTATATCGGCCAGTTGTGTTGTGATTGCAGTTACGGTATGGAAGAAATTCGCTTCAACACTATAGCGTTATTGTATTGATGTTGAAGAAAAAATATAAAGTACTTCCATTTCGGCAAGTCATTTGCATCCTTTACTGATAAAACCAGGAAAAAGAAAACTATATTTTTTGACAATGGTGACCTAAGTATAAAAAGAGAACCCGTGAAATAATTTCGCGGGTTCTTTATATTCGCTTTTACAGATTTACGGACAGACGCCCGGGCTGACGGAGTTGAAGAAACCGGAGAACAGGTTGCACCATTGGTCCGATACTTCAATCACAACCATTGGGATAACGCAGAAGATAATGATAAACGCTATGGCAATCATCAGGATGATTGCCCATTTTGGATATCTGTCGAGGAATTTCACCGTGTCCTTTTCTTCATCGACAAATTCCTCTATGTCCTCAATTGGGTTATCCGTCATTGGATCAACGTCATTCCGTTTTTCTCGTTTAATTCTCAGTTTCTCTTGTACTTCTGCGTTTGCAGTGGGCTCAGCCTCTTTAGGTTTTTCGGTTTTCAATACCACTTCAAAGGTGCTATCTTCCCCCATGGTAACCAGATCGCCATGTTTCAGCTTCTGAGCTTTCCTTAAAGCTTTTCCGTTCACGGTTGTACCATTGGTCGACTTCAAATCTTCAATCAGCCAATTCTGCTTATCAGGATAAATTCGCAGATGATGCCGGGAAATTTGTACATCCTCTAAAACCACAGAGTTTTCCGGGTCGCGTCCGATAGTGACTTCATCACCGGAAAGAAGGACTTCTTTTCCGGGTTGTGATCCTGTTTGGAAAATCAATTTTTCATCCATAAAACTCTCCTGTGTCATTATTTTTATTCCAAGGGACAAAAAAAGTCAAGTCATCGAAATGACTTGACATTCTTTTTAAACAAAACTCCCCGCCATGTCGTGTGCGACTAAGTTTTGAACCTGCAAGAGCAGGACGGGCACTGCCTCGTAAGCTTCGCCTTGGCTTGCGCCTATCGCGTTGCACCCGAAAAATCAGAGCCCATTTTTTAAAGTGTTGGCTCAAAACGATGACAGCCGCATCACGGGCACAGCAGGGTATCCATCTTATACCATATTTCAAAGCAAGTGCCTAGACCACCGCGCCCAACCTTGACACCCATCTCGCCTGTTTATATACTGGTGTCATGAAATCAGCCACATTGCGCACCTTCTTCGCCTGCAATATTTCAGATACCAATTTATCCCATATTAATAAATTACTCTCCGAGTTAAAATCCTCAACACCCAATGCGGTGAAATGGGTTGATCCGAAGAACCTGCACCTTACGGTTAAATTCATCGGCGAATTCAGGCAAACCGACATTGAAAGCATCAAACCTTTACTGAGCAATGCTTTATCTGATTTCTCTTCCTTCCCCGTCACGATCCAAACCTTAGGCGCTTTCCCTTCCTTTGGGAAACCTCAGGTCATCTGGTTGGGTTTGGACGGGAACCATGCTTTGTTTAGGTTGGTAGAAATCGTGGAAAAGCAATGCGCGGTTTTGAATTATCCAACCGAGAGCCGGCCATTTTCCGCGCACATTACAATCGGCAGGTTGAGGCAATCCGCCTCACCAACTGAAAGGGGAATAATCGGGGATGTTTTACGTACGCATCATTCTGTTACCATTGGTGCACAACCCATTGAAGCCCTTCATTTTTATAAGAGTGATTTAACCCCGAGCGGTCCCATTTATCAAACCCTGTTTACAATCCCTTTTACCTCACGATAGGTATCTATGTTAAAATTGGTTCGAAGTAATAATTATTGAGGTGAATGCTGAACGAAAAAAACACATTAGAAATCGCGCGTGATCTGGTAAACGCGCTTGAAGACAAAAAAGCCGAGGATATTGTTCTTATCGATCTTCAGGGGGTTGCGATTTTTACCGACTACTTTGTAATTTGCTCAGGTACAAGCGACAGAATGTTAAGAAGCCTGGTCAGGGCAGCTAATGACGCCATGTCCAAGGAATATGATCTGAAAGGTAAAATTGTCGGTTCTTCCACCAACAGCTGGATTGCTGTCGATTATACAGATATTGTCTTGCATGTATTTTCACCCCAGCAGCGTGAATTTTACCAACTCGAAGATCTGTGGTCCAGCGGCAAAACGCTGCTGCGGGTGAAATAAATTACGCTTCCAATTCGGCCAAAGCCTGCAGCACCTCTGCACTGTGTACAGCAGGTTTTACCCCTTCAAACACTTTCGCGATATTGCCCGATTTATCAATCAGGAACGTGGTACGGAATACGCCGTCATATTCGCGTCCCATGAATTTCTTGCGTCCCCACACGCCATAAGCTTCGCAAATCTTATGGTCTTCATCGACCAGCAGCGTGAATGGTAATTGGTGTTTGCTGGCAAATTTCGCGTGTGACTTTTCGGAATCCGGACTGACACCGAGGATTACCGCTCCTGCTTCTTTATATTGGCTGTAATCGTCCCTAAAGCTGCACGCTTCAGTTGTGCAACCGGGCGTATCATCCTTGGGGTAGAAATATAAAACCACTGGTTTTCCTTTGAAATCCGCTAAACTGACAGTATTTCCTTTTTCGTCCACCAGTGAAAAATCCGGCGCTTTTGTTTTTTCTTTGAGAATCATAGTGTGCCTCCTTTTTTCTAGGCTTACTATATCCTGAACCGGCCTTTATCCTTGTATGCGTTTTATTAATGGTTCCAGAGGCCGACAAACATTGTTAAAGCCGAAACAGCCGGCAGTATTCGTACTATCAACAGTGCCCAATCCCAATTGGGCTCTTGCTTTTTTATACTGCGGAATACCAACCAGGCAGATAACAAGCCCGCAGGAAGTATTATCAATTTCGACCAGAGCGGAAGCAATTCCTGATCCAGAAACACGGTGATGCTGCCCAGCAGCAGCAAAGTCGTTGTGACAGAAAGTCCATTTAACGCATCCAGACGCTCCAGCATACTTCCCGCGGAAATTCTCTTCGAAATACGCAGTATTTCAAGATTGTTGCAAACCTTCCACGCAATCAATTGCAGGAAAAGCGGGAAGGCTATCATAATCAGGCTGACTTTTAAATAATCGCGGGTAAAGCTGAAGAATAATGAGGGCAGCAGGAAAGCAGTCACAAATCCATAGAATAGTTCCTGGAAACCGCTTAATAATTCTCTGGTTTTATCAATCAGAAAGAGCAGATCACTTAAATAAATCAGAGCGATTATTATCAACGTCAGGCGGTTTATGCCATCTTCACCGATCATTTGCGTCAATGGAACAAAACTCATAGCAATAAATAAAATCGCGAATATCCACAGGAATCTCTCCAACAGCTCTCTGAATTGCGCCGGGGATAAGCGGCCAAAACCTCCATCCAACGGAACAGTTGACAGCGTATTCGTGAAGATAGCGTTCAGGCTGTAGATGCCTGCCTTATAGAACACGAACCATAAGACGACCTGAATGAAATTTCTCCAATATACCTGATATCCATAATGATACGTAAATGCCATACCCAACAGGATGAACACAATCCCGTTTAGCAACTCTCCCCAGTCTATAGACTGGAGGAAATAAGGAAACAGTTTTTGCAGTGTTTTAATCATTTAAGAATTCTCAATTTGTTCAAGGTCTGTTTTTATTATAAAATCTTGGTATGCAATTATCCAGAAAGCAAACACCCTTCTTCTATTTTATCCTTACCGGAATTTTAACTCTTGTTCAGATAATTTTGTTCAGCCAGGCCGGCAGCTACTGGCAAATTATATTATTGATAGCGTTTGCCGTTTTACTCAGCTCAATCATTTTTTATATCCTGTTCTTTTATATTCAGCCGAAAGCCTCTTTTTTTCAGAGCAGTTTTCATTGGGTTCAAGTTTTAAAAACGATATTCCTGCATAGTAATTCCTTGTTGTCAATCAAGGAAGGGCAAATCGATCAGGATTATTTCCTGTTGAATACCAAACCGCGCGATGCCTGCGTGTATATCCATCCTGATTCTGCCGCTTCAATAGTCAACTCCAGGGGTGACTTCCGGGTCGTAAGTTCCGGATTCCATGAATTACGGTTTGGCGAAAGCATCACCACCAGTTTTCCTTTAGGAATGCAAACAATAAGCTGCGGTCCACAAGAGGGAGAAAATCCTTTCTCCAAGCGGAAATCCGGTGAGAATTACACCAGCTTTCATGCCCGGCATTTACGCGCGCAGATGGTACATTCGGTTACAGCCGATCACCAGGAAGTGTTTCCTGTATTTACTATCCAATACTGTTTATGTAAAGATGGGGAATTTATATCTGAGACACTATTGGATATCGCAAAATTACTATCGCAAAACAATATGAGCGGTCCGGCTTCCCCGGCAATCAATGCCATCATAACCAAACAAATTTGCGCATATTGGTCAGCACGAATGCAGAAAGCGCCACTGGCAGCCTTCTTATCCGGTGCAAGCGGGAACAGCTTCCAAAACATTCTCCTCGATATGAACATGTATTTAAATCCTGCCCATTCCGAAAAAAGGCCATCCTCAACTGCCCAGTTGGATAATAAACCTTTGGCTGAAATCGCTCATTTGAAAATTCCGTTCATTCGGGTCTACCTGACCAATGTCTGGTACCTAAACATGACCTATTCCTCACAGGAAGTCATGGAAAGGACCATATGAGTATCAAAAAAGAAATATTGAAGGTTGAACCGCAGTCCGGGTTTTTGCGTCTGGCTTTATGGCTGATTTTGTTATTTATTTTTTGGTCGCTGCTGGCATATATTTCATCCATTGCAAATCCGCTGCCAACCCTCCCCAGTTTGTGGCCATCTTCAACCAGCGGCACAACCAGCCTGGGTTCCGATTTATGGCAGGAAATGCTTGGAAATTATTTTTCCGTTTTTACTCTGCTCAATCTAGTGCTCGTGCTACTTATCTCCTGGACAGTTTTCCTCCTTGCGTCATTTTTGTTAAGTCGTGCACTTGGCCTTGCTGAAATCAAGGCAGCTCAACACTATCTGCGCAGTTGTCTCTTTTCCCTTCAGGATTATCCCCTTATTTCAACCCTGGATCCTAATTATCAAAAATCGGATGCCTGGAAAATTCTCACAGGCATAGGTGGCCCTTGTTATTTATTGCTTGAACCGGATAACGCGATATTGATCAATCGCAATGATGGCTATGCGCAAGTCGTATTGCCATCTGCGGATACAGACAATATTGCATTTTTCCGTCATGGTGAGAAAGCCATTACCATTCTTCCTGCAAGCCCCCTTGCATTCACCCTGCATCTACATGGCATGGATAAAGCCGGTCGGCCTGTCGATTGGCGCAACCTGCGCCTAACATGCAATCTGTTGTTTCCAACAGATAATGCCACCTCCGGCGACGCTTCCTCGGATTATGGGTTAATTGCATCCGTCGGCCTTGAAAATCAGAATTGGGAAGACCTCTTTGAAGGAATATTGGACCTTGAAATTCAGTCTTTTCTGCAGAATTTTTCTATTGCGGATTTACGCCGAGCATTCAAAATGGAAAAACCAGCCTCAGCGCAAGCAAACCTTTCCAAGCCATCCATCCGCCGTACCCATCAAACAACACACCATCGCCGGTTGTACCCTATACCTGGAAGTTTCTTCCAGTGGAAAAATCAGGGTGGCTTCCTGCGCCGCCGCAGGCGCTCGCTTCTCCCTGAATTATGCAGCTCACCGCTTTCAGAAAAAAAACCTGAACCTTCAGCCAAGGATTTTAAATCCGAATTAGGTGATTACCTTTCCCGGATTTTTAAAAACATTTACAATATTTCCGTCAAGGTGAATATAGAAAACATAGGAGAAATACAATTTAATGGTGAAAATTAATTACCAGAAAGCGGTTAAATCGGCACTTGACCAGAACGGTCCTGTCGTTGCATTGGAATCAACCGTGATTACCCACGGGCTGCCCTATCCGCAGAACCGTGATACAGCTCTCGGCATGGAAGCGGAAGTCTCCAAAACCGGTGCGGTACCGGCTACTATCTGTCTGACGCAAGGTGATATTCAAGTCGGTCTGGAACCTGAACAGATGGAATATATTTCCACAACTAAAAACCCGGTTAAAGTCAGCCGCCGGGACATTGCCGCGGCGATTGTTGCCAGGCGCGATGGCGGCACAACAGTGAGTGGTACGATGGAAATTGCGTACAAGGCTGGATTACGCGTTTTCGCCACCGGCGGCATCGGCGGTGTGCACCGCGGCAATCTGATGGACGTTTCCGCGGATTTACCTACACTGGCACAAATTCCCATGATCGTGGTTTGCTCCGGTGCTAAAGCCATCCTGGACCTGCCGGCTACCCGTGAGGTGTTGGAAACCTACGGCATTCCCGTGATAGGCTACCAGACAGACGACCTGCCTGCCTTCTATTCCACCAGCAGCGGCCTACCGGCTGATTACAACGCCAAGACGGCTGCCGAAGTCGCTCAAATCGCCCTGACCCAATGGGAATTCGGTTTGAAAGCCACCATCCTGGTGACCGTCCCGCCGCCGGCTGAATTGGCTATTCCTGCGGAGGAGATTGAAGGAGTTATCCTGGATGCTGTCAAAGAAGCCGAAGAAAAGGGCATCAAGGGTTCGAAAATCACGCCATTCTTATTGGCAAAAGTAAGTGAGAAGAGTCATTCACGCAGTCTGACCACCAACGTGGCATTGTTGAAAAACAACGCGCACATTGCAGGTCTGATTGCCGTAGAATTATCCAAGATCAACGGAAAATAGTCGATCGGCGCGTAGCTGTTGGCACCAACGTAGGTGTTGGGGACTTCGTTGGTGTCATAGTGCGCGTGGGTGCGCTTGTGGCGGTTGGTCCAGCCGTTTGACTCGGCGCTGGTGTTGCTGTCGAGGTGGCAGTCGGGATCGCCGTCCCGGGCACGGTTGGAGTAACCGTCGAGCTGGGTGCCGGGGTCAATGTTAATGTCGCCGTCAGCGTTGGCGTCATGGTCGGCGTAGGTGCCTCACCCGTAATTTCAAACGTACCGGATGACTTCCATTGTTCGCCAATGAACATCTGCACCTCGTAATTTCCGGGCAGCCAATTTTCAGCCGGCAGCGTGCAATCTGAATAACCGTATCCGCCCGAAGCACCATTCCACGGTTTAGTCTCGTAATATATCAACTCGCCGTCGCGGTACCACATTGCCGTCCACTGCGTTCCAACCGACATGCTGTCATACGAGAACGAAGCATAAATTGTTTCAATCGGGTTCTCAAACGTATCAGCCGCATCTATGGGCAGGTAATCCTCAGTCAGGCTGCGGGCAAAGGAAAGCGTGCTGAAGACTGCGTTGGGATTGGGCGTTATCTGCGAAGTGAATTCCTGGCTTATGATCAAAGGCATCTCAGGTGTTACGGTAAACTCCAGCGTAGCGGTGACGGTTGGGGTCTGTGTGCTGGTAGGTGTTTGTGTAACCGTAGCGGTCTGTGTGATGGTCGGGGTTAATGATGCGGTCGGGGATGGTTCAAACACTTTGTAAGTAACCGGTTCAGCGTAACCATTGATCAGAAATGCACCTACAATCACAAGGATGGCAATAAATATTAAACGCCAGGCTTGGCTGAGTAATGCGCGCTTCTTCAGAAAAAAACGCAAGCGGCCGGCTTCACGGAAAATGCGTACGGCCATTACGACCAATACACCTGCGGCTGCCAGCAGCATGAAAAATATCGTTCTTACTGTTGTTTCAATATCGAGATTCATCTTCCCTTTACCACTATTCAGACAGCTCGTTCTGAATTTGCTTCCTGCGAATACTGCGCGTGACCGCCAATATTCGCGGTAAAACGTTCTGAACTATTTTATATTTAAATCGACTGGCTGGGTAGTCAAATGCGCCTTTAGTTTGGACAACTTTTCCACCCAAGCCTTCTTTAAATTTATAGACGCCCCACATGCGATCGGTTTCATTGAAATTATCCGGCGCGCCCCACAGGTCGTAAGTATCACAGCCCTTCTGTTTGCTGAGCTTGATAGCTTCCCACTGGAGTAAATAATTTGGCATCATTTCCCGATGCAAATCACGCGACATGCCATAAATATACCAGGATCGGCTGCTGAAGTGGAACAGGAATAATCCTCCAACCGTTTGTCCTTCAACCTCAGCCAAAAGCGGTGTGGCCATTCCCGCTTCCATAAACGTCCGCCATACATCCATGTAATATCCCTTAGGTCGAATAATAAAACCGTCGCGCAGGGCTGTTTCTGCATACATGGCGTAAATCATTTCGAGGTCATCTATTCCGGCTTGTCTGACTTGCACACCCTTGCGCTCGGCCAGGCGAATGTTATAGCGGGTTTTTTGCTTCATGTTCGCTAATAAATCCGCTTCGGAGGGCTTTAGGTCAATCCAGAAAGTATTCTTGAATTGAATTTGCTGGTATGAAAGCATCCAACCGCTTTTCTCAATCCGCCGGACCATATTGATTGCGTGCGGATCAGGCATAAAAGATGCCGTCCCTTCAAACCCTTTAGCAACGACCAGGTCAGGATCCATCTTGATATAAATCGCACCCTGGTCAATTGCATACTGCTGCAGGTCCTGCAGTACCTGGACACGCATGGGATTATCCCAATCCAGCAGTGGACCTTTTGGACAATAAAGAATCTTTACCTTTTTTCTAATTATCGGAATGACTTGTTCGCGTGCCAACAACAAAGCCGCGGCAACCACTTCTCCCGCATCGTTTTGCCAAATTTTATGATCGACGGTCCAGCCATGCCGGCTTTTGACTTCTCCCCATTCCCAGGTCTGTAAAAGACTTGGCTGCGGAAACCTTGCGACTATCTGATTCCATTCCTGTTTATTCATTCTTTAATAGGTTCTCTTTAACCGAAAAGCCTGATCTAGCCAGCCAGACCGCTTTTTCGGATTTTTATAGCGATCAAATATAACCAGTATATGGCAGGCCGCAGAACCTTGGCATATACACCGGCAGTGCGTTTTACTTCCCCGCCAAAACCGCGTTTGAAACGATAGACGCCCCACAATCCATCGGAACGTTTCGAAAATTGCGCTTCCAGCGCATCTTCATCCGCATCCGGTACACCCCATAAATCATACTCGCTGCATCCGGCTTTCGCGGCCCAGCGCATGGCCTCATACTGCAATAAATAAGTCGGCATGCGGTTGCGTTCCTGGTCATTGGAAGCACCGTAGAAATACCAGGCCCGCTTGCCTTTTTTAAATATCATAATAGCAGCCAACGGTTGGTTTTGATAAGACGCCAGCAAAAGCTCGCATGCACCGGTTGGGTGGAACAATTCATAAACTCGCTGGTAATAGGAACCCGGGTGAACGCCGAACTCATCGCGCGCACCGGTAGTCTGCATTAATTGGTTGAAAACATCCAGGTCATCCGAAATGGTGATTTCAACTTCCTTCTTCTCTGCCAGGCGGATGTTATAGCGTGTTTTTTGTTTCATGCGCGCCAACCACTCCTCTTCCGGTCCTTCCAGAGAAATGGTTATAGTTCTGCGCGGTTGGATGGAAATATCGCTTAGCGTAAAGCCTGGCAGCGCTGAAGCGATTTCTGCGCTATCTTCTTGCCAGGCATCCGGTTCAACGTAAATAACAATCGCGTTATGCCGGCGGCATTGCTCGATAATTTCCGGCAGCAGTGCCTTCCAATTGCTTCCCAACGGCCCTTTTGGAATATAGGCAATGGTGAGGCCGAATACCAGCTTGCGCAGCAAAATTTGTGCTCCGGCCTCTTTATTTTCGATATAGAGCGCCTGCCAACCATAGTGGCTCTTGAAAGTGCCCCATGCAGCGGTTTGTAGTATATGCGCGTTGGGATATTGTTTCAGGAATTCATCCCATTGTTCAGGAGTTAGTGATGTCATTAATTAATTTTACTAATATCTTCGAATCGAAGGCTCTTAATTTCCGCTTGCGGGATGATGGTATTCAGGTATCGGATGATTTCTTCTGATTTTCCCTGATAAGCCAGTTCAACCAATTTAGCGACGATATCGTCCAATTTCTGGCCTTTAAGTTCGTCCTGTCCCTCTTCCGAATAGATTTCCGGATGAGAAGTCTGTTTGAATTCTCGGCCTTCATTCCACAGGTCTTCGCTCAGTTTCTCTCCCTCGCGAATACCTGTAAAGACGATTTCAATATCTTTGCCCGGTTCGAATCCGGATAAACGGATGAGATCTTCAGCCAGATCAACAATCTTGATTTGATCGCCCATGTTTAATACAAACGTCTCGCCGCCCTTACCCATGCCAGCCGCTTGCAGTACCAAATGGACTGCCTCGGGGATCGTCATAAAGTAACGTTTCATTTTCGGATGCGTTACCGTGACCGGTCCGCCCTGGGCTATTTGCCGCTTGAACAAAGGCACCACACTGCCGCGGCTTCCCAGTACATTGCCGAAACGCACAACGGAATAGGGTTTTCCCGAACGCTGTGCTGCATCCAGGACAATCATTTCAGCCAGTCGCTTGCTGCCGCCCATCACACTGACCGGGCGAATCGCTTTATCCGTGGAAATTAATACCATGCGTTCCACATCGTACATTTGACAGCAGCGCACCACGTTCTGTGTTCCCAGAACGTTGTTGAGGATGCAATCCTCCACATTATTTTCCATCAAAGGAACATGCTTATGAGCGGCCGCGTGGAAAATAACATTGGGTTTGGTGCGCGAGATTTCCTGCTTCATGCGTTCCAAATCACGGATATCGGCAATTGCAGCATAAATGGATAAATTCGGGTAGCTCTCTTTTAATTCCAGGTACGTTTCAAAAACACTGTTCTCGCCGTGCCCCAACAAAACCATCTGCGAGGGTCTCCACCGGGCAATTTGGCGGCATAACTCCGTTCCGATTGACCCGCCCGCTCCCGTTACCAGGACAACTTTATCTTTGATGATATCTCCAACAATTTCATCGTCAATTTGAGCCGGTTCCCGCCGTAGTAGGTCGGAGATTTCCACCTCGCGAAGGCGTGTTACGCTAACCTTGCCGTCCAGCAATTCGTACATGCCGGGCATCGTGCGGTATGGAATGCGTTTCTTCCGGCATACATCGGCAACGGTACGGATAGCATGTCCCGGAGCACTGGGAATGGCAATAATAACTTCGTCTACCCGATTCAAATTAATAACTTTGGACAGATCCTTTAACCGACCAATTACAGGAATGCTGTGTATTTGTTGGTGGAATTTATCCGGATTGTCGTCCAGAAACCCGATCGGTTTCATATTGATAAAGGGATTTTTCTGTAATTCCTTGGCGACCAATGCACCGGCATCGCCCGCCCCGATGATGAGGGCATTCTTGGTTTTCCGGTTATTTTTTGCATTCCCGTTGCGATTCTTCATTTCCGCCAGCATCCGCAGACTATAGCGCGAGCCGCCGATCAGAACGATGGAGATCATCCAGTCGATGATCAAAACCGAGCGCGGAAAAGCGACGAAAAAACGGTTGGAAAACAATATCAGCATGAGGGGAGAAATGATTGCGGAAGCCCCGCTGACCGCTATGACTATTAATCGCAGCTCGCGCATACTGGCATAGATCCACATGCGCCGATAAAGGCCGAGAAAATAATACACACTGGGCTTAATTAACAGCGATAATCCCAGCATCCATAATAAAGAAATGTAATAATTGCTGAATACTTCAACCAATTCCAACCGCAGAATATAAGCGGACAGAACGGAGAGGACAGTGAGAAACAGGTCTGCGACAAAGAGATGCCGGTTGCGAATGTTGAAAATCACCTTCATACTACTGTCCGTGGAAACCAAACATGGCACCGAAGGTTCTAAGCAGAATCCTTATGTCCAAAATAATATTGCGGTGCATAATGTAATAAAGGTCATATTCCAACTTGACCGCTGTCTCCTCCACATTTGAAGCATATTGGTAGTTAATTTGCGCCCAGCCCGTTGCGCCGGGTTTCACAAACAGACGTGCCCGATAGAATGGAACTTCCTTTTGCAGCTTGTCAATCAACTGGGGGCGTTCAGCCCGCGGCCCCACCAGGGAGATGTCGCCGCGCAGGACATTGATGAACTGTGGTAATTCGTCCAGGTGACTCCTCCGCAGGAAGCGGCCGATACGCGTGACGCGTGTATCGTTTTCCACCGCGAAGCGCGCCACGCCATCTTCTTCGGCATCACGGCGCATACTGCGGAATTTGAGTAATTTAAACTCTTCGCCATTCTTTCCAATACGTACTTGTTTAAAAATAATTGGCATTCCATCATCAATTAGGATGATCAAAGCAATGAAAGGGAATAATGGGATAAGAAGGAGCAGTCCGACAATTGAACCTAATATATCCATCAGGCGTTTGAACAATTCGTAACTTCCGGTAGCGTGGGCGCGGTCAACAAACGAGCGCAGAACCCAATCATCTGCAAGCAAGGCAATCGGAACACGGCCAAATAACTCCTCATAGACAACCGGCATGGTGCGTACTTCAATCCCCTGTTCCTCAGCCGATACAATTGCGGAATAAAGAGAAGGCTGCATATCACCGGAGATTGAGAATATTAAATCGGAAATCTGCTCCTTTTTAATAATCTCCAAAATATTTGTGCTATTTCCGAGCACCGGAAGGCCGGCAATTTTCATTCCTTCTTTTTTGGGATCGTCATCGATAAAACCAACCACTGAAAAAGGCGTGGGGGTCATTTCCTGAATCATTTCAACCAGAATGGACCCGGCTCTGCCGGCGCCAATAATCATGACGCGTTTCAGAAACACGGGGGCGGTAAAAATGCGGATGTAAATCAAACGCCAGGCCAACGTCAATATTGCAGCCGCAACGATAAAGCCGGCAACACCGCGGCGAGGCAGAGACTTTGGTTCAGACACAAAGAAGACCAATAAATAAAGTATCGTGCTAATGGCGGCGGTTACTGCCACACCCCGAACAGTGTCTGCCACACGGCTGGATCGCCGAATATCGTACAGTTCAATCAGCAAAACCAACCAGATAATTGGCAAAGCATAATACCAGGATGGGGGACGTTCTTTTAAAAATTGCCAGGTGAAATCCATCCACTGGTCTTTCATGGCCCAGAAATAAAGCGCGATAATCAGGCCAATACCCGTGGCGATAATATCGCCTACCAGCAGGATGAATCTGCGTTCGTTATTTGTAATCCGCCATAAAGGCTTCTGATATAGTCGGTTTTCACCCATAAAAAATGTTCATACCTCTCGTGAAATATCTACAGCGCTATATAGGAAACCCATCCCCCAGGAAAAATGCATCACTGTAATTGCACAAACCATCGCTATGTAGCATAGATTTTTTCTTTTAAACGCCTCAAACAAACTGAAAGCCAATAATATGGCCAGATATAGTCCAAGAATACATGCCAGTATTATACGAGCAAAATTCGAGAAAACCGACAGAATTGTAAACAGAAGAACGCCAAAAACAAAAAGTGGCGGGATAGCTTGGCGCCAACGTATGGTTTTGGGATAGCGTTTAAGCATTTTCAGCTTCCAAAAGCCGTAGCGCCAATATTGCCGGGCCAATTGTCTCAGGTTTTTGCGGGCGAAGTAACGCGAGTGAATGCGTGGATCCAACCACACTTTACCGCCGTTCAGGTGGATACGCGTATTAAATTCATAATCTTCGTTGGATAACAGGCTCTCGTCAAATCGTCCTACTTTTTCAAATACTGCTTTCGAAAATGCGCCGAACGGAACCGTTTCCACATATGCCGCTTTCTTCGCAATACGATAGAGAGCATCTCCTGCGCCAAGCGGATGCGAAGCGGCCGCCGCGATTGCTTTCGCGATACAACTTTCATCTCCGGGTGCGATTTCCCACACCCCGCCCACATTCTCCGCCACACCATCCTTCAATAATTGAATGCTGGTAGCCACGTATTCCATATCGGGAACTGAATGAGCATCCATACGCACCAGATAAGTTCCCTGGGCAGCTTGCGCAGCGGTATTTACTGCCGCTGGAATTGTTCGGCGCGGATTGTCCACTACGACTATGCGCAGGTCAGAGTGTTCTTGTGCGAACTGCGCGATTTTTTCGCGTGTATCATCCTCAGAAAGTGCATCCGCAATTACTACTTCCATTTTTGTACTAGGATAGGTTTGCTCCAGCAAAGCCTGCAGCAATAATTGGATGGTTTCTCCCTCATTGTAACAAGGGATGATTACAGATACTTCAATGAGCGTGTTATTTGTTGGTCGCATCTTCTATGGGTAGTTTTACCATAAAAGTGCTACCTTCGCCTACTTTACTGGAAACTGATATTTCGCCCCCATGCGCTTCCACATCCTGTTTGGAAATAGCCAATCCCAAACCCACCCCTCGGCCCGTACCGCCCTGCCGGGATTTATCGACTTGATAAAATCGTTCGAAGATTCGGGCACATTCTTCCTCGGAAATACCCGGCCCCGTATCGGATACCGTCACCATTGCCTGTCTACCTTGCCGGCTAATCGTAACCTGAATTTCCGAACCGGGAATTGAGTACTTTATGGCATTGTCAATCAAATTGGAAAAAACTTGCCCCAGACGTACGGCATCGGCATAAAGATAGATTTCATCACTAAAAACCGGATTGATTTTTATATCGGCTTTTTCTAATTCGTAGTAAAAACGTTCAATGCTGCTTTGCATTAACCGGTTTAATTCAACACTCTCTTTGGTCATTGACATCGTTCCTGCGTCCAACTTTGCTAGAGTGAGCAGATCATTGACCAATACGTTTAATCGGTTGGTTTCATTTAATATTACGTCAGATGCGTGCTGAATATCCTTTTTGTTATGTACAGTTCCATCATATATTGCTTGGGAGAAACCCTGAATGGATGTCAAAGGAGTTTTAAATTCGTGTGAAACGTTGGCAACAAAGTCTCTTTGAGATTGAAGGCTTTTTTCCACTTTTTGGCTCATGTCATTCATGGCTAGCGCTAATTGTTGAACTTCCATAGGGCCTTCAATAGGTACTTTCTCGTATTTCCCTACTGCGATATTCTTTGCTGATTCTGAGATTTTTCGCAGCGGACGGGTGATCCACTCGGCCATTAGCCAACTTAAAACAAACGCTCCAATCAGCGCAAACAACCCTGTACGCAGCAGCGGTTTAACCAACTCATCCTGAAAGAGAGATTGAATAGCCACGTCCGGTCTGCGGGCAGCCACCAGAAGATAATAAGCATCATTGATTTGGCTTATCTGATAAAACCAATCCTCTTTTTCCGCATCGTTGAAAACCAAAGCACGGTCAGCGCTCCGTTCCGCGGTAGTGAACGGATCGTTGATTTGCGGAATCTGATCTACACTATAATCCATGGTGTGAAATAACAGCGTTCCTGAACTATCCAAAATGGCTACCTGTACATCCAATAATTCAGCTTCTTTAAAGAATAATTGGATTGTCGGATCCCAATCTGCATTAATTACAAAAGATAATCGATCCGTTAGTAAATTGGACACCAGATCCATTCGTAGAAAAATTTGACGGTAAAGCAGCGGGCTGCGTTGAAAAGCAAAAATAATCCCCGCCGATGCGAAAGTTAGCACGAGGAAGATTATCATCGTGTAAGTTAACCAGAGGCGGGTATTAATCGATGAAGAATGCATCATCAATATACTAGTTTATATCCATACCCGGTCACAGTTTCAATTTGGACATCAGCCGCCTGTATTTTTCGCCGCAACTGTGCAATATGTACGTCAACTGTACGGGTTTGGCCGGCAAAATCATATCCCCAAGCCAGGTAAAGCAATTGATCACGGGAAAAAACACGGCCAGGTTCTTCAGCCAAAACTCGCAGTAATTCAAATTCCTGCGTGCGCAGTTTGATCAAATCATCCTTGATCTTGACTTCCCGGCGCTTTATATCCAGTGTGATATCTCCCGCATGGATGATTTCTTCCTGGGTTTGCCTTTTAAGCGTTACCCGGCGTAAAACTGCTTTAATACGTGCGACGAGTTCGCGCGGATTGAAAGGTTTTGTCAGGTAATCATCTGCGCCTAATTCCAGGCCGACGATTTTATCGATTTCCTCATCCTTGGCTGTCAGCATAATGATCGGGACCTGGTTTTCTTCGGAGCGTATTTTCTTGCAAATCTCAAAACCATCCATACTGGGCAGCATTACATCCAGAACAACCAGGTCCGGCGGATCGGCCATGATAGCACTATAGGCTTGTTTGCCGTCTTTAAATCCCTTAACCTGGAAACCTTCTTTTTCAAGATATATTCGCACAAATTCGATGATGCTGGCTTCATCATCGACCACATAAATTCGTTCGACAGGCATATATTCCTTCAGCGTTTCACGCTGTTAACGCGATCGCTTCAATCTCCACTAATCCGCCTTTTGGCAGCGCTGCTACCTCAATCGTAGAACGTGCTGGGGGATCAGATTTAAAGAACTCCGCATAAACCGCGTTCATTTTTGCAAAATCATCCATATCCTGCAAGAAAACTGTCGTTTTTACGATAGCTTCCATATCCAGGCCGTTGGATTGTAGAATACTCTGCAAATTCGTGAGGGCTTGTTTCGTTTGCGCTTCAACACCGCCTTCCACCAAACTTCCGCTTTGAGGATCTAACCCAAGTTGCCCTGACATAAACACAAAAGGTCCGGTTTTGATCGCGGCCGAATAGGGTCCGACGGCTTTGGGGGCGTTCGGTGAACCGATTACATCTTTTTTTCCAAATGTCTGCATTTAAACCTCCGTCAATTTATTATATCCACGCTAATGTCCATACAGCTTCACACGAATGTAAAATTGTCGTAAAAACAGGACTGGTATAATTCATGGATTATAGTTTATTACCAAAACAGGATGTTTAAAAGGAAAAGGTCAGTTTTATGCTTTTAGAAAGTCTTATCGCCGTAGAAACACGGTTTAAAGAACTCAACAAATCCATCGAAGAAAACATTGACGATTACCAGAAAGTAGCGGAACTCTCTAAAGAGAAATCCGACCTTGAAGAAATTGTCGAGAAAGCCAATTTCTATCGGCAAACGCTAAAATCCATTGAAGAAGCGGAATCATTGCTGGAATTGGACGATGAGGATATGCGCAACCTGGCTCAGGAGGATTTGGAGAAATTGAATCCGCTTGCAGTCAAATTGGAAGCAGAATTGAAAAACCTGCTGGTCCCGAAAGATCCTCGCGACAGGCGCAATGTAATTATCGAAATCCGGGCAGGTACCGGCGGCGATGAAGCCGGGCTATTTGCGGCCGATCTGTTCCGCATGTATACCCATTATGCCGAAAACCATCGTTGGACGGTTGAAGTACTCTCTCAAAATGAAACCGGCATCGGCGGCCTGAAAGAAATTATCTTTATGATCAAAGGCCGCGGTGCTTATTCCCGCTTTAAATACGAGTCCGGTGTGCATCGTGTCCAGCGCATACCCTCAACGGAATCCTCCGGCCGTATTCACACCTCCACGGTCACCGTAGCCGTTTTAGCGGAGGCGGAAGATGTGGATATTCAAATTCCAGAATCTGATCTGCGTATCGACGTTTATAAATCAGCCGGCGCCGGCGGGCAGAATGTTCAAAAGAATATGACCGCGGTGCGCATCACCCACCTTCCCACCAATATCGTTGTAGCCTGCCAGGACGAACGCTCACAGCTGCAAAACCGTCAGCGGGCCATGAGCATTCTTCGCGCCCGTCTGTATGAGATTGAGGAAGAAAAACGCCTGGCAGCGGAAAGTGCTTCCCGTCGCTCACAAGTTGGCAGTGGAGAACGTGCCGAGAAAATCCGGACTTACAACTATCCGCAATCCCGTGTAACCGATCACCGCATCAATGTGTCATCCCATAATCTACCCAACGTTATGGAAGGCAACTTGGATGTATTCATTGATGAGTTAGCGATGCAGGATGAAGCGGAGCGATTATCCGAAGCTGAGTAATCCACCCGGCTCGCGGAAACTGGGAGATTGGCTGGTTGATGCCCGCCGCGCGTTAAGCGCCCTGCCGGACGAACCCATTTCCAGCCTATATGCTTTAGCTGCGCATACCCTGCAGCAGCCCGCTTATTGGCCGCAAGCGCACCCCGAATACGATCTCAATCCTGAACAGGTTGAAACGCTAGAGCACCAACTCCAGCAGCTGCTAACCGGTGAACCGCTGCCCTACCTGCTGGGAAACCAGGCATTCTACGGTCTGGATTTTTCCGTCAATAAGAATGTGCTAATCCCGCGCCCTGAAACTGAACTCCTGGTTGAAACCGCGCTGCGCTGGCTGGCAAAACACCCTCGTGCACGTCTGGCAGCCGACGTTGGCACCGGCAGCGGCTGTATTGCCCTGTCGATCGCCAAACACAGCTCTCAGGTGAAATTTATTGCCACGGATCTGTCCTTTTTCAGCCTGCTGGTAGCCCACACAAACCGTACCCGCCATGCGTTGGAAAAACAAGTTGGCCTGGTTCAGTGTGATTTGTTGGCCAGTCTTGGCGGCCCTTTTGATCTGGTCTGCGCCAACCTGCCTTATATTCCCTCAGAAAAAATAGAAACGCTGGATGTTGCCCGTCATGAGCCGCTTGCCGCGTTGGATGGCGGACCGGACGGCTTGCGTTTGATTGATCGCCTATTGGGTCAGTTAAAAAGTCGTTTAAATCCGGATGCGGTAATCCTGCTCGAAATGGAATATTCACAAACTGAACCAATTAATACCTTAATCAATCGCCATTTTCCACAAGCAAGCGTTACAATTATGCCGGATTTAAACCGGCTTCCCAGGCTGGCAATTATTGAGACAGAAAGCAAGAAGGCATGAAAACCAGGATCATTGCACAATCCGACCCAATCGCGGCGGTTGCTACGCTGGAAATCATTCGATCCGGAGGTGTTGTGGCCGTGCCCACGGACACTGTCTATGGCGTCGCCTGTGCAGTGGATAACCCGGATGCCATCAAGCAGTTATACCTGATCAAGGAACGCGACGCGTTGAAAGCAATTCCGGTGCTGGTTGGCACACATCGCCAATCAGAAAATCTGGCGGCCGATTTCAGCAAAGCCGCCAAAAAACTGGCAGAGCGTTTTTGGCCGGGGGCGCTGACCATCATTGTGGAGAAAAATCCGGTATTACCTGCCGAATTGACCATTTACCCAACGGTCGGACTGCGCATGCCAAACTATGCCTGGTTGTTGGAATTGATGCAAGCATGCGGTCCTCTGGCAGCCACCTCCGCCAATATTTCCGGCGCGCCCAGTCCGGCAACGGCCGAAGAGGTTTTGGCGCAGCTGGATGGGCGTGTGGAGTTGGTCATTGATGGCGGCCGTTGTGAGGGTGGTATTCCTTCCACAGTTGTGGATTGCAGCCAATCTCAAATAAGTATCCTGCGCGAAGGCGGCATTTCGGCAGAAGATATTCTAAAAACTGTTTCTTTGAATTAATATTTTTAATCAATTGGAGGGTATCCAACATCATGGCTTATCAGGGAATTATTGAAACATATAGACCACTGCTGAACATCCCGGAAGGAATGCGCGCAATCAGCATGCTCGAAGGCAATACCCCGCTCATTCCGGTTCCCAAAATCGCCGATCGACTTGGCGGCGGCTTCGACCTGCGTGTGAAGTTCGAGGGCTTGAATCCGACCGGGTCATTCAAAGACCGCGGCATGACCGTGGCGGTAAGCGAAGCCGCTCACCGCGGCGCGAAAACCGTCATTTGCGCTTCCACCGGCAATACCGCCGCCTCCGCGGCCGCTTATGCTGCCCGCGCCGGTATGCGCGCCATCGTCATCATCCCGGCCGGCAAGGTCGCAGCCGGTAAACTGGCCGGTGCCATCGCCTACGGCGCTCAGGTAATTCAAATCGACGGTTCGTTCGACGATGCGCTCAGTTTGGTGGTCGCCATTTCCAATAAGCACCCTATTGCCCTGGTCAATTCACTCAATCCCTTCCGCCTGGAAGGCCAAAAGAGCGCTGCGTTTGAATTATGCGAAACGTTAGGCAGCGCGCCGGATTGGCTGGCGTTACCCGTCGGCAATGCCGGCAACATCACTGCCTACTGGATGGGTTTTAAGCAGTACCATGAAAAGAAAAAAACCGTCCTGCCGCAGATCCTGGGCGTGCAAGCGGCCGGCGCCGCTCCCCTTGTGCTGGGCCATCCCGTTGAACACCCGGAGACTATCGCCACCGCCATTCGCATTGGCAAACCCGCACGCGGTGAAGAAGCTGTCACGGCTGCCAGCGAATCGCACGGACGCATTATCGCTGCCAGCGATGAAGAAATCCTGGCTGCGCAGAAGTTGTTAGCCAGCAGCGGCATTTGGGTAGAACCCGCATCTGCTGCCGGTCTGTCTGGTTTGATCAAGGAAGTTGATAGCGGATCACTGAACTTGTCCGGGAAGAAGGTTGTCATCGTCTGTACCGGCCATGGCTTGAAAGACCCCGATATCATCACCGCGCAATTCACTAAACCGCAGGTAGTCAAATCCGAGTTAGCCGAACTGGAGAAAGTTATCCTCCATGACTGAGCTCAATCCGGTTTGCGTGCGTGTTCCGGCTACAACAGCCAACCTCGGCCCTGGCTTTGACTGTCTGGGGCTAGCATTGGATATATGGAATGAAGTCCAATTCACACCGGTGGAAAAAGGGTATAGCGTTGAAATTGAAGGTGAAGGTGCCAGGCAATTAGCCCGAGACCGCAGCAATTTAATTTTTCAGGCAGCCGAGAAATTATTCAAACTGGAAGGTGTTGCATTCCCAACAGGGTTATCTCTGCGCTGCCGTAACGCAATCCCGATATCTTCCGGGCTGGGTTCAAGTGCCTCCGCCATAATCACCGGTTTATTGGGTGCCAGGCGCATGTTGAAGAGCAGCATCTCCAATGCCAATTTGTTGTCGCTGGCCGCTGATTTTGAAGGCCACGCGGATAACGTAGCCGCATGCCTTATGGGCGGGCTGGTAGCAGCCGTACGCACTGAAAACGGTTGGCTGGCGGAAAAGATTCCCATGCAGCCGCTGCATGCGGTTATTGTGCTGCCTGACATCCAACTCAGTACGCAGCAAGCGCGCGCCGCCCTGCCTGATACAATCAGCCGTACGGATGCAGTTACCAACATTGGCCGCGCCGTGCTGCTGGTCAACGCCCTGCGCGACGGTCACCGTGACCTGTTCCGCACTGCCATGCAGGACTGCCTGCACCAGCCGTACCGTCTGGATTTGATGCCAGGTGCTTCCGACGCCCTACAGGCAGCCTATGATGCAGGTGCTTACGGCGCAGCGCTTTCCGGTGCCGGGCCCAGCCTACTCGCCTTCGCGGATGAGCGCTTCGAAGAAATTGGGAAAACCATGCAAAATGCGTTCACCGCAAAAGGGATTGATAGCCGCATTTTCATCACTTATTCGACGAATGTCGGAGCAGCAATTTAATCACCGCTGTTTTTAAAACTACTATCCTTTATATAAAAGAAAGCCCATCTCGTAAAAAGATGGGCTTTTTTCATAACTACGTAATGCTGATTTTATTCTTCCGGTGCCGGAGCAGTTTCTGTTTCAGCTTCCGCTTCCAGATCTTCTTCAGCTACTGGTTCATCAAAACGATGTTCGTTTACTTCGACCATTGCGTTGATGGTATCAATACGCTTATCCGAGAAGCCTGTGCCGGATGGGATCAACTTTCCGATGATCACGTTCTCCTTCAAGCCAAACAGCGGATCCTGATCTGCTGCGATGGCTGCGCCTGCCAGCACTTTAATGGTGTGCTGGAAGGAAGAAGCAGACAACCATGAATCGGTGGTCAATGAGGCCTTTGTAACACCCAACAGAACCTCAATGAATCTCGCGGGTTGTCTTCCTTCGGCGCGCAAAGTCTCGTTCAGCAGCCGGATTTCCATGCGGTCGACCATATCCATCGGCAGGAATTCCGAATCGCCCGGGCGGATAACTTGGACTTTGCTCATCATCTTGCGGATGATTACTTCAAAGTGTTTATCGTTAATGTTCTGGCCCTGCGCACGGTAAACGTTCTGAATTTCGCTCAGCAGGTATAGCTGGCAAGCCTCACGGCCTTTGATACGCAGGATGGTGTGCGGGTTCAATGAACCTTCGGTCAAGGCCTGACCGGCTTCGACTTTTTCACCATTTTTAACAATCAGGCGCAGCATACCGGGAATGTCAAATTCCTCAGTTTCAACCTGATCGTAAGAAACCACTACTTTATCTTTCTTGACTTCGATACGTCCGCCGTGTTGGGCAATAATGGTAGCGTCTTCGTTAGCGGCGATGACTTCGGCTTCTTTCAGCTCCTGTTCATCGGTCACTTTGATTTCCCAACCCTCGGGAATCGCATATTCATCCTGAATGAGTTCACTGTGTTCGACTTTCACGCGGTTCAACTCATTGGAAGAATCTGCTGGGATAACCGTGGCCGTACCGGTGATGGTGCACATAACGGCTTCGCCTTTCGGCATACGGCGTGCTTCAAACAGCTCTTCCACACGGGGCAAACCAGTCGTGATGTCGGAACCGGCCGCCACACCACCGGTGTGGAATGTACGCAGAGTCAGCTGCGTGCCAGGCTCACCAATGGATTGCGCTGCGATGGTTCCCACCGCTGTGCCCTTTTCCACTAATTTACCGCGTCCCAAATCCATGCCGTAACACTTTTGGCACAGACCATGTTTCAATTCACAAGTCAGGGGAGAACGTACAAATACTTCTTCCACTCCAGCTTCGACAATCTTCGCCAGATCCGCGTTGCTCAGCATTTGATTGCGTTCAACGATGATCTCGCCTGTCTTTGGGTCAACAATATTACTGCCCGCGATACGACCGTACAACCGGGATTCCAGGGATTGGCCGGCGATATCATCGCCTTTGCGGATCCAAATGCCATCATTGGTTTCGCAGTCTTCTTCATTAATAATCATGTCCTGGGCGACATCCACCAAACGGCGGGTCAGGTAACCGGCATCTGCTGTACGCAAAGCGGTATCTGCCAGACCTTTACGGGCGCCATGGGTGGAGATGAAGTATTCCAGGGCAGTCAGACCTTCGCGGAAGTTGGATTGAATCGGCAGGCGGATAATACGTCCTGATGGGTCAGCCATCAAACCACGCATACCGGCTAATTGTGAAATTGGGCCGAAACCGCCTTTGGTAGCTCCGGAATTCGCCATGGTGGACAGGTTGCCGGTGGGATCCATGCTCGCGCGTACGGCTTCACCCACTACACGAGTGGTTTCTTGCCAAATATCAATCACGCGCTCGTTCATTTCCTGTTCGGTTAATCTGCCGCGGCGGAACGATTTCTGTACTTCTTCTACTGCCGCATTGGAATCTGCCAGAATACCTTTCTTTTCTTCAGGAACAGTGATATCTGCCACGGATAAGGTTGTGCCGGAAAGCATGGCGTATTCAAAGCCAATGTCCTTGATCTTATCGGCCACATCCGTGGTGACTTCTTCACCACATAAGTCGTAAATTTCTGCAATCAAACTCTTGATGCGGCCCTTTTCCAGCATGTCATTGTAGAACTGGATTTCAGGCGGCAGAATGTAGTTGAACAATACACGGCCAACCGTGGTGTTGATTACACGGGTTTCCGGTTCGGCCATGCGTTTTCCAGCTTCATCAAACCAGGTTTTTACTTGTAAACGAATTTGAGTTGCGACTTTCACCTGATTCAGGCGGAACGCCATATCGACTTCATCAAAAGTTGAATAAGCCGGTTCTTTACCGGTATATTCCTTGCGTGGTTCACGGGTCAGGTAATAAACACCTAACACCATGTCTTTGGAAGGCGAAATGATCGGTTCACCGTCGGCAGGCTTGAGCAAGTTCTTGGATGCCAGCATTAAATTGCGGGCTTCCCAAACTGCTTTTTCGGAAAGCGGCACATGCACGGCCATTTGGTCACCGTCAAAGTCGGCGTTGAAAGCCGTGGTCACCAGCGGGTGAAGCTGGATTGCGCTGCCTTCAATCAGCACGGGTTCAAAGGCTTGAATACCCAGGCGGTGCAACGTAGGCGCGCGGTTCAGCAGAACCGGGCGATCGCCAATGACTTCTTCCAAAACCTCCCAAACTTCGGGGCGGTTGCGTTCCATCAAACGGCGCGCGCCTTTCACGTTGGCGGCGTAATTCTTCTTGACCAGCCCGGCGATAACAAACGGACGGTAGAGTTCCAACGCCATGGTCTTGGGCAGACCGCACTGGTACAGTTTGAGTTTCGGGCCAACCACAATAACGGAACGGCCGGAGTAATCCACACGCTTACCCAACAGGTTGCGGCGGAAACGGCCCTTCTTACCCTTCAGCATATCGCTGAGGGATTTCAGTTCGCGCCGACCGCGGCGTGATAAGGCTTTGCCGCGCTGTGAGTTATCAATCAGGGAATCGACAGCTTCCTGCAACATACGCTTTTCATTGCGTACGATTACATCCGGAGCGCCTAATTCCAGCAACCGCTTCAAACGATTGTTGCGGTTGATCACACGCCGGTACAGATCGTTCAGGTCGGAGGTCGCAAAGCGGCCGCCATCCAATTGCACCATCGGGCGCAGGTCGGGAGGAATCACCGGCAGCACCGAGAGAATCATCCACTCCGGACGGTTTTTGGAACGTCGGAAAGCTTCCACTACCTTCAAACGAGTGGTGCTCTTCTTGCGTTTTTGTTTACTCTTGGTCGTCTTTACTTCCAGCCACAAGTCCTGGGCCAATTGGTCCAAATCCAAACGGCTGAGGATATCCACAAACGCTTCCGCGCCCATTTCGGCACGGAAAACCTGCCCATAACGGGATTTCAGGTCACGGTATTGGTTCTCGCTGAGGAATTTGAAGGGAGCAAGGTCTTCCAACTCGTCGCGCTGCTGGTCAATCTTGGATTTGACTTCCAAACGGATATCACCCAACTGTTCGCTCAAATTGGCGATATTCAAATCCGCTTCAGCACGCACTTTTTCAATGCCAACGTCCACTTTAGCCATATCGTCCTCGATTTGGCTGCGGACTTCGTTCTCAACCTCTTCCAATTTGCCTTTAACGGCATCTTGAACGACTGACAGCAATTTCGCGTCAATCACCTCACCGGCTTTCAAGATAGTAACTTCTGCCGATTCAAAGACCATGTCCTTGCGGATCGCGGATCCTTCTTTTTCCTGGATCTTCTGTTCCAGAGCCTGGCCTTCTTTGATGATTGGGTCCATCCGCTGACCAATCAATTCATCAACTTTGCCTTCCAATTCTTTCTTCTGGTCGGCTAGTTCCTGAATTTCTACATCGCGAGCAGCTTGAATTTCTTTGATGCGCGCTTCAAGGTTGCCCATTTCGTCATGATCGGCATCCGCCACCTCATCTTCCAGGCGGTTCAATACCTTCTGTTTCGCGTCCTCGTCAACGAAAGTGACGATATATTGGGCAAAATACAGTACGCGATCAAGATTTCTGCGGGATATATTGAGCAGTAAGCCTAAATAGGAGGGTACACGACGCGTATACCAGATATGCGCTACAGGGGATGCCAGTTCGATGTGTCCCATGCGCTCACGGCGGACGGAAGAACGGGTTACTTCAACGCCGCATTTATCACAGACAATTCCTTTATAACGGGGGTTCTTGTACTTACCACAATAGCATTGGTAATCGCGAGTAGGTCCAAATATCGCTTCACAAAACAGACCATCCTTCTCTGGGCGCAAGCGCCGGTAATTGATTGTTTCAGGTTTGGTCACTTCGCCATACGACCACGATCGGATGGTATCGGGTGATGCGAGACTGATTCGGAGTGCTACTAGGCTTTTAGTTTCCACTAATTTACCTCCTTGGGAAGTCGAGGAAATTTAATTAAATTAATAACTATTAACAATATTCTACCTATATGCAGACAAACTGACATTATATCACAATATTTTTGAATATCTTTAATTGTATAAAATTCCCGCCTGATTTTATATCTAATCACAACAAAGTAATTGTAATATATATTTCGTACCTTTGCCTAATTCGCTTTCAACCATCAAATCCCCCTGATGAAAGCGCGCAATCCGATAGACCAACGATAAACCGGGGGAATTTTTGTCTGCGAAGTGATTTGTTGCCAAATTTTCAATATCAATTTGGGAAATTCCCCGGCCCGCATCCTGGATGCTTATTATCCACTTATTCCCATCCAACTTCTCCCCTACCAAAACGCTGCCACCTAGATGGGAATTCTGAATCGATTGTTTCAGGAGATGATATAAAGCAGAAATTACCATGACTCTGTCCACCAGAATGACCTGATTCTCCGAAGTCATTTGTTTTCCAAAAGTCACTTGTTTTTGCCTGGCTTCCGCTTGAATTAAAGTCAAGGCTTTCTCCACCAACTCGCCGGGGGTGCATTCCTGGACCTTTAATCCACCTTCCTGAACCATGCGGTTCACATCCAGTAAATCGGTTGTCACCGCGGCAATCTCATCAATGCCATCCTGAATTAATTGCAGGTATTCACTTTGCTTGGGGTTTAGCTCACCTACCATGCCCAGTAATTTTGAAAAACCCTGCATATTGATCAGCGATCCGCGGAAATCGTGGTTGATGGTATCCATCATCAATGTTAAATAAGCTTGTTTGCGATTGAAGACAGTATCATCTTCTAAAAAGAGTATGGCTGCATCAGGGAATGCCGTCTCCTCTAGTTTTTCCCCTGTGATCTGGTAATGCCGGTCATCGATATCGATTTCCGCCTGGATATTTCTCTCAGGCAATCCCAGCCAGTTAAGGACAGTTGCGTTCTGACCGATACTTTCGACCGCGCCGTTAAAGATTTTCTCCGCGATAGGGTTGGCATATAAAACTTTTTTATTCTCACCTAACAGAACAACAGGTACATTGACCATAGCCAGCATTTTTTCAAAAACCACTGCGCTATCTCTTTTTGTGGTTGCCCGGCCAAAGTTAGCGCAAATCAACTCCAGAATATTACCAAACTGAGTTAACTTTTCCAATTCATATGTAGTGAATTCCTTGATCGCCTCAAAGGAAATCCAAAGATAGCCGTCCATCGCATCGGATGTCAAAAACCGAAATGCTCCAATTGCTCTGGGGTATGGCTGCTCCGGCGTGAATTTTATTGAGTGAATTTTGGAAGTATCGTTGATGACTAGCTGGTCTTTATCCCGCAATTGATCAATGATTTGTTCATCGAGGTAAGCATAACCCTGCGAATAATCACCGTGAATGGACTTGATCTGCCGCAGAACATTAAAAGGCCCGCGTTGGTGCACTAAAACCCGTAAACTGCTGCAACCGGGCATTTTATATTCTCGAACAGCCACGTCCAGACATTGTTGGAGACTATCCGCGTGAAAAAAGCCATCCAGAATTTTATCTTTCAGTGTCAGCGCTTTGAGTTCTTGATTTTGTCGATTCAGGGAATTGGTTAAATGCTGTAAATAACCCCTTAATTCGGGATCTTTGACTGTATCAATATCAAACGCACTGTTGGTTTTCTTTGGCACTACCTGCTCACTTATACTTCATTTTATACCGGGAATTTCGCCTTGCCGTTATATTTATGCCACTCATAATCATAATATGGGGCGTTTTTCCTCGTGATTTTCTGCAACCTGACTTGTTCGGTCCAATCTTGCGTTAAGGCTGCCGCTTCATGGAAAGCCTGATCGGAAATTTCCTTCTTTTCCTGTTTGGAAGACTTTGTATTCTGCAGTGCAGTTTCCATCCATTTGCGTTCAAAGTCGTCACGCCCGGGTCGGATCATACGCGAACGGGTATAAAAATCTTTCAGGACTTCACGGTGCAGCAGCTCATGCTGCCACCAAATGGAATTGGCGTCATATTGCCCGCCCGGTTTTATCCCGATGTTTTCCGGCAATCCCGTTTCTATCCAGATGGGCTTAAACAAACTCAAACATGGCGCCGAGGTGCCCGTAGCCAGGTGAAGATCCCCCGCTTCGCTCAAACGGCAGACCAACGAAGCCACACTTTGACTGGCCCGCACCGGGCCAAAGCCTTTGTGCACACAGACTGTCCATTCCGTCAGGGAACGATCGGTGCCCCAATGGGATTGGCCGGTATGATGCGTACGCAGCATATCCAGCATGGAGAAACCATCGATTTCACCGGCATGATCGTTGAGGTACGCATATGAACAACTGCGGCGTTTAGCTGCCTGGCTGAAATTTGAATATATCGTATCGGAATAACAATTGGCGAAATGAAAATCATCCCTGCCCTTGCACCAACCCTTGTCAATGGCTATCCGCACTAAATCGTCAGAAGCCAGGTCCCATTCCGCTCCAATGGTGATTTTGTTGGATATGGTATAGAAATCCTTGACCTTCCTGGCCGCCCACTGCTCTCCGGCTGTTTCCAGCACCCAGGCATTGGTACGATCGGCCATCAGAAAGCTATTGTGGTAGTACAAAGCATGATCGACACTGCAATTTCCGCTCTGTCCGAAATCCTGTAATAAACCGATGATAATGTGCAAGGCCTCTTCAGCGCTGGCACAGCGTTCCAGTGCCAGGCGCAGGATATCCATTCCTATCAAGCCGGGTTCTTTTCCCGGCTTTAACCTGGTGAATACCGCCTCATTCCCGATAGCCACGCCCTTTTCATTGACTCCCATCTCCGCGCCCCACATCCAGTAAGGTTTGGAGAGTAAAACACGATACGTATGCGCCGCCTGGGGAATTTCGATATACGTGCACTGAACCTTTTCACCGGCAGCATAATCCGCAGCCTCGACTATTTCGAGGTATTGAGCTTCATTGACATCCCGGTCGGAATTCTTGGCAAAGTAAACTTGATGGTCTTTGGTCACGTTTCCCAGGGCAACAGCCGTATCGCACATATTATCCCTTCTTCAGCGCTAATTGGTAGATTTCTTCGACAACTTCATCCTTGCTCTTGCCATCCGTGACAATCTCAACAGCGTCTTTCGCAGCTACTAAAGGCGCGACCGCGCGGGAAGAATCAGTCTTATCGCGTTGGATCATGTTATCCAGAATTTGCTGGTAGTCTGCGCTACCTTTCCGCTGCTTATCTTCGTTATACCGGCGCCGGGCTCTTTCCTCCACGGAAGCGATAAGGAAGACTTTCAGATCCGCATCCGGAAGTACCACTGTGCCGATATCGCGCCCCACCATGACCACACTGCCCCTTTGTCCGAATAGACGCTGCTGCTCGGTCAATACCTTTCTGACCTGCTTATAAGTGGAAATCTGAGAAACATTGTTATTGACGTAATCCTTGCGAATTTCCCAGGTAACGTCCTGCCCGTCAACAAAAATATCATTGCTGCGGCCATCCGCCGCGCTGGGTTTCATGATTTCAATCTTGATCTTCGCAGTTAGATCAGAGACTGCTTGTTCATCATCAATATCCAAACCGGCTTCTACCGCAGCCCAGGCAGCCGCCCGGTACATCACACCCGTATCCAGAAACAAATACCCCAAACGATCCGCCAGGCTTAAACCTACGCTGGTTTTTCCGGAGGCCACCGGCCCATCAATTGCTATGTTCTTTGCTGTTGCCAAATTAATTACTCGCTCTCAAAAAGTATTTGTAAATAACGTCTTATTAACCCAAACGAAATTGGTTTCTCGCATCATTTGTCCCTGCCTGAAAATCAACCAGAACCAGTAATCCATATCGGAAAGGCTCTTGACCGGCTGCCAAATCCACAAGGGATAGCTGGAAGCATTGAAATCCTGGCCATAATATCCATCCGCGCTGCCGCTGTTCAGTCCATCACGGGAATCTGTAATCAGAACAGCCAAATGTTGATCAGTTGTCACTGATTCTAATTCCTCCACCTTGAACTTTTGGGAAATTTCCCACTCAACCGCGCTGTTGGATGGATTGATAAATCCGACTGACATATCCAAACCGCTGCCAGTTCTGTCCAGATTGGCATTCCAGATAATATCTTCAACCGTCTGCGCGCCTTCAAAATACCCATCCCACAAGATCTCTCCGGCCGGATTGCCGTTCAATCCCAGCGAACGCCAGGAGAAGGCAATTTGGAAAACCAGAAACACTAAAATTAAACCGCAGCGCAGTGCCGTCAGGGCCAGCGGGACAGTATCGTTATATGCCATGAACAGCACTACCATGGCAATCATCGCAAGAAGCGAAATTGTCGAAAGCAGGTTGCCCACCAGATCCAACCCATATTGGATCTGATAAATCAACATTACCACAGTCAATGAGAGGCTGACCAACAGGCAAACTACGATGAGGGTATAGATCTTTATTTTCACGGAACTGAGATAGGCTTTTAATTGATCCGCCAACGCACTCAAATTAATCGCCGCTATCACCCACAACAGGCTGCTGACCCAAACCAGATCAAGGACTTGATGTCCGGGATTTACGGTAACCAAAATCAGGGCCAACAAACTAATCAGGATTAGGTAGGGGAAATGTTTTCGGCCTTCCGCGGAATGAGTCGGAAAGAATAAACAGAGAATACCCAGCGGAACATAACTGACCAAAGCAATGGGAAATAACTGCGGACTATTGCCTAAAGCATAGGGCTGCCCCCAGTTTGCGAACATGGCAAATATATCATTCAGGCTGTCGGATAACGGTATTTGTAAGAGGAACAAGACCAATACCAGTCCGGCCAGCACAATCAGTATTGTACGGATATTTTCCCGAATGGATTGCCGGATTGCCAGGAATAATTTCTTTATCGAGGTTGTTTCTTCTTGCAGATATAAAACCAATGCGAAGATCAACCCCAAGCCAAGCGGATAAAGGACTGCTCTTCCGGAAAACATGAAAGCCAGGAAGACCAAGACTCCTGAAAAATATTTACCACGATGGAATAGACCCAGGCTAACAAGTAAGGTACAAAAGGTCAGCAAGCTGCTATTAAGTTGTAAGGAAGCTGCACTGCCAAACGGATCCAAGGCAAACAGGGTCGATAAAATCAGTGCCGGTCTTTCACCTATCCAATCCTCAAACAGCAGCGGCGTCAGGGTCAGCAATGCACCGGCGAATATCAACCAAAGACGCACAACCAGGCGCCCGCTGCCGAATAGGTCCATCAGCGGCAGGGTCAGTAGTTGATATAAAAGTGAACCGCGGCTGCTGGAAGCTATTCCATCTCGCGTAAGTCTCAGCAGAATATCGGCTTCAGGCTGGGTAATAGCCAACCGTCCGGCAGCAAACAAACGTAAACCCAGAGCAAGCAGGAAGATTCCCAGGTAAACAAGATGCTTCATCTGCAATTTCGGTAATGTCTGATTATTCTCCATCTAAACTCACTTCCGCCCAGGAATATATGACAGCATCCTGGTTGCTGAATTCTTCCTTCATGTGGTTGGCAAACTTGCTTTCACGAACCTGATAAAGGCTGCGCTCCATGCTGCCGATGAAGACATAACGGATATCATAATCTGACAGAATTTGTCTGGCCGTCTCCCAATCATCGGTTTCGTACAATATTTTTATATCGCTTTCTCGGCTGCCCATTTCTGTTCCGCCGCCGCGCCATTGTAATTCATGCCCCAGCCATCCCAATACCGCCGGATAACCGCTCAGTTTGGATACCCGCCCATAGCTGCTGTAACTACCGCCAACGGCCTCCGCTACATTTCCGTATGGCAATGTATCCAGGTATTCAATAGCCTGCATATCCAGCGAGTTGGATTGGGCATAATACAGGTTCCCATCCAGCGACCATTCAATATTCCGGAAGGAATTGGTCTTGTCCAGGATACCAAATGCCGGATATACCAGTCCAACACCGATAACCAGTACAGCAGCGCTTGTCAACAATCCCTTGCTCCGGCCAGATTTCAGGAAAATCAGCCCGCTTACTGCATATGCCGCAGCCAGCGACCACAACATCCATACCTGAAAATAGAATTTAAAAATGGTATTCATACGCCAGCCAAATTGGTCGCGTAAATAGAAGAATTCCGGAAATATCGCCAGCAGCGCACCCATCAGGATAACCAGAAAGACAAAACACTCTGAAGAACGCTGTGCCGGTTGCCCTATTTCTCCTTCAGCCGGTTTTTCCTCAGGTTGATTGAAAAGGTACGTCCAGATAAGGGTAATCGTCAATAGCAGCCCTAATACCAATACCGGTTGGGTGAAGAATTTCTGGATGGTAAGGGTAATCAGTTGGCCGTTGGACTGCGCGTCATACACGCCTAATAAGCTTTGGTTGGCAGAGAGCAATAATTGAATATCCTCAGCCTTCCCGTTTCCCAAAGCGGATAATAATTGTGGTCCAATTTGAGCCAGCGTAGGAATCATCAACGCCAAAACAAGTAGCACCAGGCAGATGATTAAACCCACTAGAAAAGTATTCAGCCATTTTCGCCAGGGGAAATTCTTACGGACTTTGGAAATCAGCCATGCCAACAGTATCATGACTTGCGGGAAGAACATCACCAAAAAATGTACCGCCCGTGTGTGGAACACCAGGCTGGGCAATAATCCGCCCGCCTGCGAGGATAGACTGACCAGGAAGGGAAAATAGAGGAATATGCATGCCACACCGAATGTAACGGCAAAGCTGAAAAACTTTATCCAACTTGCCCTGCCCCAACCTTCCAGGTTTAAGACAGGAACAACAAAAGCTAAACAGATTAGTCCGAAGTAAATCGGAAAATCCCAGGTATTCAAGAACAACAGGCTGCCGGTAGTCAGCGCCAGAAACCACAACATGGGATTTTTGAAATAGACTAGCAGTTGAGCCTCTTTGCTTCCGTTGGCAACCGAAAAGCGCAGCACATAAAAGGCAGCGTAAAGCGCCAGCAAGACGTAGGGCATGGCCAACACATGCGGATGCAGATCGGCCAACAGATAAGAGAAGAACGGGAACTCATCGATGATTTCGCGGGATTGCCCAGTAATGGTGTAATCCTGCAGCACACGCGAAGCGCGCCACCACCACGCCCCACCCATGCGGCTGGGTTTCCAATCCAGGGGCAGGCTGGGAGCCTGGGTTAAATCCTGGATGTCCAGCCACTGCCAGAAACCGGAAGCAGTCCTGCCGTCCGCCTGCTCCTGCCAGAAAATACCGCGGGAATGCAGCATCTCTAAAAATCCTTCGCCATTGCTGACTATTAGGATAAACAAAGGCGCCAACAGCGAGACCAACAGAATTTGCCGCAGCTTTTTTCGGTCAATCACCTGCCCCAAGTCTTGTGCTTTTTGGATCAATAGATTGACCAGCAAGCCGGATGAAGTCGAGGCGGTTAATGCGAAAGTCATGGCAATAGCCAGGTTGAAAGCCGTTCCGGAGGTTGTGCCCAGCAGGTGCATCAATGCGGCTACGATCAAATAGCCGAAGTAGTAGTAGGAAATGGCATAGCCTGAAAGCCAGGGATCATTGGGTGGGAAAGTTGGTGATTGATAGATGCCGTTAATAAAAGCCAGTTCCATGGGCTTTTCCGTACCCACAATCTCCGGGTTGGTGCCCCGCACGACAGCCCAAACCAGAAAAGCAATGAAAAAGACTGTTTCCTGAAAAATCAGCATGCGCCGATTTTCTTTTAACCAATTACGGGAATGGTCTACCCCGAACCGTTTAACCATCAAAGATGCCGCAACCACCAGCAGCAAAATCGCGCAGACCACACCGACGCGGTTATTCGCCAGCAGCCCGCTCAGGTTTCCCAGCCAAAACAGATACCCCCACAATAGCAGTCCGACCACTTTCGCAACCGAAAAGCCCCGGTCAAAGGCGTGTTTGAAAATCGCGGCACACAACGGAAATGCCAGCCATCCTAAAATTGCTATGAACACGTACCACAACAAGAAATCAATCATAACTTTCTACTCAATCACCTGATAAATTGCGGTCTGCTGGTAACTGAACACTTTGTTCCAAAGCCGGCCTTCCTGCTCTTCGAATTTCGCAAGTTGATCCTTGGTAAAAAGTGAACGTTCCAGTTGGCCAACCACAATATAACGGATATCATACCGATTAATTATCTCTTCGCAGCGATCCATATTATCGGTTTGGTAAAACTCATTGACATCATTGATACGTTCGTACACCCAGTCGCTCGAGTTAATCGCGCGCTGCTGGCGCTGGTGCCAGTTCCAGCCAATCACGCCGGGCAGGCCTGTATAAATTGTATAGCGATTTCCCCAAAGGTATTCACTCACATTCGCTTCCAAAATAACCGGAGATCCCTGGATATTCTCCTGCATCCAGCGGATACCGGCATAATCCTGCGACAAGTCCATGGTCGTGTCGTTCTCGAAATAGGTGGAGTACTTCATGTAATCCATGCCATCCAGTGTAAGCGGGGTGGCATCGCTGATGCGATCGGTGATCTTATCTGCGCTGGCCAGTACCGGGAAAAGTGTAGTGGAAAAGAGCAGCAGGCCAAGCATTACCTGCCAGATAATACTGTTGTTGGGATGCCATTGCTTTATAACGTGCGGAACCAGTTTGTAAAGGAAGAACGCCGCGCTAAGGGAAAGGAACGTCCAAGCCTGCAGGTAGAATTTAAAGACGGTGTTCATGCGCCCGATATCCCCGCGAATGGCAATCAATTCAACCATCAAGGTCAAACCCAGCCCAGCCAGCGTTACCAGAATAACCAACCGGGTGCTTTCGTCGTAATTGGGCCGGAAGAATAACAAAACCAGCAGCAATACCGCCGGCGCAATCACCAGCACCACTTTCACGCCGCTGAACGCCAGCACCAGGACTGCTCCGATGATCAAAACCACGGCTGCGGTGATCCAATTACGCCGCTCATAAACCGGCTTTAGCGCCGAAACAGGTGTAATAGCCAGCCATTCGTGCATCTCCCGGATGGCAAAACTATAGATGAGAAAAATAAACATGCCCCAATGGGTCAGATAGGAACTGATGGGGGTACGGTCGCCCTCCCAAATATTCACAGCGGAATAGGCCTGCCCGAACCAATACGTGAAGGGATAATAGAACAGGTAAGTAGCGCCGATAAAGAGCGCTTCAATCAGGAAAAACCACATTACCCTGCGCAAGCCATCATGCAGGTATGGGAAAAACTTATCCGGCAGAGACGCGTAGCGGAACAGTACGTAGCCCAGTACCAGGACGGCTATAAACAGAAAGACGGGATAATCCCAGGTATTAGTCGGTTTCAGCGTTCCAATAAACAACGCGCCAGCCGCCAGTTGTAAAAATGCGTATCCAATCTTCCGGTTACTTAGATGATTTTTAAGCAGCGCTTGCAGCCAGCATAGCACCAGAATGGTAATGGGGTATGCGAACATGTGCGCGTGCGGATCACCATACAGGAATGTGAAATAGGGAAATTCCGTGATGGGTTCGCCCGGAATGGTACGGCTGGGGATCCAGTACCAGTCGCCCGGATAGTAAGTAAATCTATGCCCTGTGAAATACAGGCGGATGCCTTCAAAGAACCAGGCCAGGCGTTCGAACACGCTGCCGGTTGTCAGGGTAATACCGGCCGTGGCAATCTTTTGAAAGCCCTGAAAGATCATTTGGATGGTTCCCAGGTTGCCCACTATCAACACAAAGAATGCCGAAGTCAGCGCCAGCCCCAACGGACCGCCAAACACGCGCTGCCAGAAAGTTAAGCTTTGTGGCTCACCCTCCCCCGCGGGTTTGCCCAAGCTGGGGAACAGGTTCCAACCAAAGCAAAAAGCTGCCATAGCAGTGAATGAGAAGAAAGTGGGCAGGATCAGGTTATATGCAATCGAGGGCACAATGCCGAGCAGTTTAACCGGCATAGCCGCCAGCACAAAACCGTAATAATAGTAATTAATGTAACCGCCTGCGTACCAGGGATCATAAGGCGGAAATGTATCGCTTTTCAATACCGCGTTGAAGTAAGAAAAGTCCATGGGCTTTTCGCCGCCCTTGTAAGGATGCCATAAATCCGGGTTCCCCATGCGGATTAGCAGGAAGTACGCGAAGAATGCCAACGCGGCCAGTTCGACGGTCAGGAAAAGCTTACGGTTCTGTTTAATCTCCGTCAGGATTTCCGCGCGGTTGCGCCAACCCAGCCAAAGATTGAGTAACAACAAACCGGACAGCACTGCCAGGACAGTCCAACGCGTGACGGACACACCCGCCGAACCCAACCACCAAACACCCAGCGCCCATATGATCAATCCCGTCAGTTTTAGCAGCGGGAAACCCTTATCAGCTAGCCCTTTGAAGATAATACGCCCGCTGGGGTAGAAAATCCAACCCAACAAGGTGATGGTCAAATACCAGACCAGTACACCCAGGAAAGGATATTTATTCTGGAGCGCTTCATAATCGAATAACGCGGACCAAGTTCCTTTACTTTGCATGCGCGCGAACTGCTCATCGCTCAACATCAGATCGCCCTTGTACTTCTCGGCGTCTTCCGGAGTCATTGACTGGATTTTGTCCAGGTCCACCCGGTAAAGCGTATCCACTGCGGCATTCAGATCAAAGCCGGCGGTCTTCTTGAAGACCATTACCTTGGGGTGATCATAGACGGTGAAAGCTTCTTCGGCAAACTGCGAGTTGAAATCAATTCCGAAAATCTCCGGATTGGATTGGTAAACTGCTTCCAGCTCGTAACCCAACTCACCGGCCATCATGCCCGGTTGAGCTACCCGATAACAATACTGCACATCCTCAGTAGCACAACCAATCAATGCCTTATAGAAAAGCGTTGTTAAAGGATACTGCTCCGGCAGTTGGGTAACGCTGCCCCATTGCCGGTTGGAAGTAATGATGATGTAGTCGGCTTGATCCAGAATGGAAATAAAGCGTTGGCGTTTTTCTTCGTTATCATCCCAATACATCTGGAAATTCAGATCGGATTGATAAACCCCGTCAAAGTTATCAAAGGGATTGAGCCCATACATATACAGAGGCAGGGTATCATCCCAATCGGATTCCTTGGCCGGTTGGCTGCCAGCCACCAGGACTCTGGCATCTGCCCCTTCAACGCGAATTGTCAGGCCGTAAGATTGCCCTTCCTTCAACTCAAGCGCTTGGTTTAGCTGGATCAGCGTGTTGCTACCGCGGTAATCCTCCCCGCCGGTGAAGTCGCCGAATACTATGCCTTTAGCCAACACAGCGCCGCTGTTCTGGTCGGTTACAGCCACTTGAATGCCGATAGCAGTACCGGCCGTTTCCATGTCCAGTACGCGGTACAGTTCGATTGCAGAAAGCTCACTATCGCGTTTGGCCGTAAAAGAAAACGCATATGGCTCGCCATCGGTCAAAGCCGGCGCAGCTTCAAAGACCGCCTGGCGCAGGGATTCACCCGCATCATTGGTTAAATTCAAGCCAATCGAGCCAAACAAATTCAAGCCGGTGTCACTTTCCTCTGGCAAAGCTGCCACTAATTCATAGGTTTTCCCCGCAAAAAGCGGTACGTCTTCATCCAACACAATGTTGAATTCGCGGCCGCGCGAATCATTATCCTGTAAAAAGCTGTCGCTAAGGTTGCTTTCAACCAGTACCTCTCCCGTACCTAAATCCCGAATGGAGACCGGCAGCAGATGCAGGGTTTCCGTGTAAACCGTGGTGATGATGTGTTCGAAATTGATCGCCGAAAGAGAACTATCCTCCTGCGGTTGGAAACGCACGCGGATTTCACCGCCCGGTTCGAGCGCGAACGCGTGCGAGTAAGGCAGCGCCTGGATAAAATAACCCGTATCGTCGCTCAACTGCAAGTTGATGGCGCCTTCGATGTTGTCGTAAATCCACTCGCTGGCCGCGATACGCGTCATGGGTTTGTGGTAAATCTGAATGAACGCCAAAGCCCAACACACCGTTCCGGCAATCAATACAATCGCTGCGATAGTTTTGAAAACGCCCGTCAGTTTTCTACGGGCAGCAAACCATCCGTTCTGATCCAATTGAATATATGCCTGCCATAAACACCAGGCAGCCACAACTGCCAAAACCGGGTAAACCAGCAGAAAATAGCGCATGGTTGGGTTCCAACGTACGGCCTGGAAAGTGGTATAGAAAACCGTCCAGAACCAAATCAGCGAATACTCGCGCCATTCTCCTTTGACAATTTTCCAACCCATCCAAAGCAATCCACCGACTGCAAAAATAGCCATGGGAAGGCCAATACCCCAAATTGTCAGGTTCTTCAGTGGGAACCAAACTGAACGCCGCGCCCACTGCATGGACGGCGGGTAGTTGCTGATGCCGGAACTGAGCACGCTTAATTCCTGCAGGTCAGAGATCCATTCTTTATTTATTGCGAGACCAAAGAAACCGGGCCCCTGGAAGGCATACGGTTGAAAAATGCGAAAAGTCAGAAAAGAAACGACCGCTGCGACTAACATAAAATGGAAGCGGCGGGTCCAAGCGGAAGATGAAGACCGTAAAAATCCTTTGGAATCTTTCAGAAAAACTGCCAACGGCAGCAGAAGAGCAATCGCCAACGCATTGATCTTGGAAGCGCCGGCTAAACCCAACATGACACCGAATGCGACATAAGGCGCTAAATCGGGCCAGTTCAACTTCAACCACTGCCACAGGTTGGATGGCCGCACCAGCGAAGACAGCGTCTCCTCCCTCTTCAGTACAATCACTGCTGCAAGGAAAGCCAACATGGCAAAGAAAGTGGTGAAATTATCGACAATAAAGTAATGCGATATCTGGATGGGCAGCGCAGAGCAGGCATACAACAATGCCGCCAGCCAGCTCGGCCAAAACTTACCGAACAGCCGTTTGCCAATGAAGTAAACCACCAAAACAGTACCCAAATCGAATAAACCGGAAAGGATACGGCCCAGGATGTAAATCTTGCCATACCCGCTCATGTTGAACCATTCGCCGGCATAACGCACAATCACGATCGGCAAGTCGCCATATACAAACAAGGGATATATCTGGTTGCCGTTTACGTCGCGTACGTTATGCGGATTGAGCGTAGAACTGCTGGTATCGAAATATTCCCTCAGACTATCCACGGGGGTAAGCGAATTCTCCACCATAGTCAGAAAACGTTCATCCGGGTGCAAGTGGAAATCCTGATCCCATTCTATCCCCGTAAAACGCAGATAGGCGCCCAGGGCCAGGACTGCGATAAGCATGATCAGGTGCAAGCCTTTCGATGCAGCCAGCTGTCCCATTTTTGTTTGCGCTTTGGTCATATTCATTGTCTATCTATCCGCTTTGCGTTATTGAGTAAATTATAAAGTTCTTGCCAATTGTTTTCGAATAGAAAATCTCTTCTTTTCCATCCGGATACAGCATTTGCAGCAATTCCAGGCTGTCGGTATCCTCTGGTTTAAGGATGAATAGCTGGTTGCCGGGGGTATTTAATGTACTTTCGAAATCTTCCGCCCATAGGGCATAATCCTTCCAGGGCACGCCTGCGTTGATACCCACCAGGCGGGTGTCCACCCAATACGGATACGGCACCACATGCGCATTTTCGTAGGGATTGCCCTGCGCGATGAAATCTTTGATGACTTCCCCGATTTCTGAAGTGTTCCAGGCGCCATCCATGAACTCTTTATCATACTGGTTGAAAACCAAATCATAATTCTGATAACCACTGCATAATAAGGATAGTGCCAGAAAGGCTCCCAGGATTATTCGGCTCAAAGCCGGTTCCGTACTGTTGAACAATCCTTTCGCGCATTGGTAAAAACCGATGGCTGTGATAATGAACACCGGCACGATGGCCCCGCCGCTGCGGTTCAATGATGGGTTCTCATTCGGAAACGCCAGCGACATAATGGAAGGCAGCATTAGCATTGGAATGGCAAGTAGCAGCGCCAGGTCTTCCCATTGGTGATTCGCCAGGTATTTCTTCACCTCATAGATAATTCCAACGAAGAAGAAAGCGGCCGTGGCCATGTCCAGCGCCGGCCGGTGCGGGATAGAATGCACCCATATTTGGCCGTTGTCATAGAAGAACATAACCAGGGATTTCCATAAATTTCCCAGAAAAATCAATCCGGTAGAACCTTCCAGCGGTTGTTCCAGCGAAGTCATGCGAGATAACGCCCGGTAGCTGACCAGCTCGGGATTCTCCAGGAAATAGCGAAACAACGGCAGGAATACGATGAAAGCGCTAAATGCCAGCAAGCCCAGCACCCACACGTCATTCCAGCGGTTCTTTTTTGGCCGGGTATGCAGCCAATAAATCACGAACACCAGCACCACATAGATGGGCAGAACGCGCACCGGGCTGTAACCGTGCAGCCCCAAGCCCAACAGCAGGCCGCTGATAATCAGGTCGTTGCGGCTTCTGCGGCTTAATCCGCGGAAGAGGAAATACATCATCGGCGCGGTGAACAGCGGGTAAAGCGTGTAACGCAGTGCCACCCGTGAAATCACATTCGGCCAGTATGCCATGCCGGCCATTAACATAGCCAGCAACCCGATCCATTTATTGGTCAATTGCTTTCCCAGTAAATAAATGAACGGGAGCGTAACCAACCCGCAGAAAGTCGTGCCCAGCTTCAGGCTCAGGAAACTGATGCCGGTGTGAAATAGTCTGATAATGGCCGCGGTCATATAAAACTGAAAAGCTTCCCGGCCGGTATTGCGGGGGAAGTAAATAGAAGTCTTGCCGTTCAAGACATCCATCACGTCCAGCAATTTCTCGGCGTGGTCGCTGAACATCTCTCCGGGTACCTGGTTGAGGCGGTAAAACCGGTAAAAGGCTGATACTGCCAATACCAACGCAAACAGGAAGATAAAGGAAATTCTTTGCGTCTTCCTTTTTGGATATTCTTCCTTTTCCCATATCGACAATACGAAAAATACAATGGATGCCAGCCAAACACTGACGTTTAGCAGTGTAAACGTATTGTCCTTGAGTAGCAGGAAAGCCGCCACCAACAGCCCCATGGAAATAGAGAAATAAAGCAGGTGCATATCGCTGGAAAAGGCTTGCCCAAACGAACCATTGGCTTTAACGAATTCATTCAAACTTTCCCGTCGGAATCCCAGCCACAGGAATACGCCGGCTGCCAGATACAAGGCCAGTGCCGGTAGGATTTGACGGTGAGCCGGTTCCAGGAATGATTGTCCAATGACGGCCAGAATCGCGCCTAAAATCACCTGCCAGCGGATGCGTTCGCTGTTCACTTCTATCTGTGAAACAGGTGCCTTAGGTTTTTCTCCGTCTTGCTCAATACCGAAGTACGCTTTGATGTCAAAGTGATCCCCCCGCAGGAGGGATTTCAGGTAATCGAGAATACTGGGTTCATTCATGATGACAAGTTAATTTTAGCTTTTTTGCGCCAAAAGGAAGGTGTAAGCGCCGTCCGTAGCAGCCGGGTCTTCTCGATAGTAACGGTACAACCAGCGATAACGGCGCTTCACAAACCAGAAATCCGGGAACAGTATCCAACGCCCAAACACCTTTTTATGGAACCAATTCGGCAGTCCGAAATAGTGGCCCCATTCCAATAACTTTAACGATCTTGGAGAAAAATAATTCCATTCTTTCTTTATCACAAATCCGGCCTGTTCCAATCTGCGACGCCATATGGCGGCATCATCCGGATGATAATGCCGGGAAATCTTATTGAAAAAGGTGCGGTATGCTCGCGCGGCGCTTTTCCATCCCAACCGATCCAGGAAAAGGGCAACGCTTAAATTTTGGGTAAAGTTGCTGTTGGGGACTGTGATGATTAAAGTTCCACCGGTTTTCAGGATGCGGTTCGCCTCACGCAATACCGCGTCCACATCCGGGATATGCTCCAACACGGAATTGCTGATTACCGTAGCAAAGCTAGCGTCCGCACAGGGAATGCGATCACCCAGGCCGTTCACCAACAGGTTGTAAGCTTCGTAATTTTGCGCTTCCTGCAGGGAAACGAAAGCCGGGTCAAAGCCCACTTCTATTTTTTTCTGAAAGGTTCTGGCCGCGAAATGCCCATCCCCCGCTCCCAGATCAAATACCGGTTCGGCTAATTCCAATCCCTGGTAGAAGCGTGCCTCAATCGCACGCAGAAACGCACGGAAGTAAGGCAGTTCGTTGAGTTGCTTGCGGAGAAGTTCCGGGTAAATTTCTGCTTCGGGTAATAACATAGGATCTCCCTACTGAATTTCGGTTTGGATGCGTTTAAAAAGGTCCTCGTATTTTTGTGCAATGGTATCCGGCGCGTACATCTCGCGGATGGCTGCCCTGCGGTCGCTGTAAGATTTTTTCTCTTTCACCAATTCCCTGACAGCTTGCGCCAAAGCGCTTGAATCGCCGATCGGAATCACGCGGCCCATTTGGTGGCGCAGCACCGGCTGGCGCACGCCCGGTAAATTGGAAGAGATCACCGGTACGCCGTTCATCATGGCCTCAATTTGCACCAAGCCGAAGGACTCGGTCGAATTCAGGCTGGGAATGGTCAAAATATCCAAGTTGGGATAAAAAGCCGCCATGACCTCCGGAGAAAGCAATCCCAGGAACTTCCAATGTCCGGCTTGCTGCAGCGCTTCAATTTTGGGACGCAGGCGTTCAAAATAATGCTGCTCGCCCATAATGTTTTCGTAAGGGCCCGCAAACCAGAATTCTGCCTTGGGATAATCCCGCAGAATCTCTTCAGAGGCGTTCAATAGCACTTCAACCCCTTTTTCAGTAGCAAAACGGGCTGCCATGCCAATCACTGGGTGATTATCATCCGGGTTATGTTCCTGCCGGAAACGCTCGATTGTTTCTGCTGTAATTTCCGGTACGATTACCGGCGGGTTGATGACCTCAAGCTTGTCTGTATAGCTGCTGAGGTAAGGCGAATGCTCGGCGTAATCCTGGGTATAGGCAACAATACGGTCAGTATAAAAAGCCGCAATACGGTTCATCAGATGCACCACCTGATTGACCACCCAGTTGAAGATCCCCTTTGGCATCAATAAATCGCAGTGATAGGTGATAACTGTGGCTTTTTTATGCTGCCGTCCGCGAAAGGCAAAGCCCGCGGCGTCAAACTGGGGCAAGTGCAGGTGCACCACGTCATTTTCTTTGACCATACGCGAGGCAGTGATGCCCAGGGTTGGCATTATCACACCCTTGCTGATACGCAGCAGTACCGGTACACGCACCACCCGCACCCCATCCATCATCTCTTCACGCGGCAGGGCTTTATCGTATTGGGACGTCAGGATGGTCACCTGGTGGCCGCGCTTTGCCAGCGCGGTAGCTAAGCGTTCGGCATAGATAGTCAGCCCGCTGGTATGAGGGCGGTAATACGTCAATTCAATCAAAATCTTCATAATGCTATGCGAAAAGCGCTATATTTTTACTGGCCCAATCGTACAGAGTTTTTATACCCGTCTCAACATTGGTGCGCGGCGACCAATTTAATTGGCGTTTGATTTTGGAAATATCGGAGATGTACACCTTCTGGTCGCCTGGCCGCCAGCCATGCAGCTCGGTTGGAATGGTTTGTCCGTGCACTTTTTCTAACAGCGGAGCAAACTCTTTCCAAATGGAAATAGCGTTCTGCGCGCCGCCGCCGATGTTGTAAACCTGCCCGGCACTCACCTGCGGGTTAGCGATGGCTGCGTCATATGCGTCCAGCAAATCTTCGACGAATAACAAATCGCGTACCTGTTTACCGTCGCCGTAAATCTTGAGGATTTTACCCAACAGAATGGCAATGATGAACCAGGCTACCCAGCCCTGGTCCTCGACGCCGAATTGGCGCGTGCCGTAGATGCAGCTCTGGCGGAAAACAACCGTGGGAATGTCATAAATACGAGCGTAATCGTGCATATACTGGTCGCCGGTGCCTTTGGAGCAGCCGTAAGGAGAATGAAAGTCCAAGCCGCGCGACTCATCAATGCCTTGCGGATATTGACAGATGCTATAGCGGGTGGGTTCTTCGATAATTTCAAGATCTTCCAGACCGCCATAGACTTTGTTCGTGGAAGCGTAAACCATGATCGGTTTGCGGCCGTGCAGCCGGGCGGCTTCCAGGACGTTGAAGGTACCCCCAGCGTTGATCTCAAAATCCGTGCGCGGGTCATCCACCGAAGTGGTCACTGCCACCTGGGCGGCGAGATGAACGATGACATCCTGTTCCTGAACAGCGATTTGCAGAGCTTCCAAATCGCGCACGTCGCCTTGCAGAAACCGGAATTCTTTCCCGCCGGCTTCCTGCTCCACCCATTTCAAGTTATCCGCAGCGCCATGCCGCGAGAGATTATCAAAAATAGTCACATGCTCACCGCGCTGCAGCAGCCTGCGCGCATAATTGCTTCCAATGAAGCCTGCTCCACCGGTAATTAAATAGTTTCTACTCATGGGTTGCTCCTGTATGCTATCCGGAAGTCTGTCCCCTGCGCGACCGGATGCGGTCTAAGAGTGCGGAAATGGATTGCCCCTGCACCATTAAGCCGTAAATGCCAAAAATCGATGTAACCACAATTTGCGTAAAATGCAGAACCAGTGCGATACTAAGCGATGCACTCTCTGCATAACCGAATACTGCCAAAGCCGCCACCATGGTGCCTTCATATACGCCAAAGCTGGCCGGAGCGGACGGCACCGCAATGCCCAGCGCCAGCACACCCTGCGTGAAGATAGCCTGCCATAATGGTACCGTTCCGCTGGAAATGCGCGTGATGCCGAAATATAAAAGGGAGATCCAGCAAACCCATGACATCAGAATCCAGAAGACACTGCGGGCAAATTTGAGCGGATCATTCAAGGTTGCCAGGCCGTCCAACACCGATCCGATTTTCGGGAAGACTTTGTCCTTCAGAAAGACAGAATCAATCTTCGAATCCGCCAGACGCTGTTTGACTTTATCCGCATGGCGCGCTAACAACATCAGCACCACAATCATTGTCAGGAAAAGGCAGAACAAAACCCAGGCAATCGGCTTGATCCAGTTCATTTCCACCACCAACGGCAGCGTGGACAGGAACAAAGCCGCCGCTACGATAACGTCCAACGATCTTTCCACCAGAATGCTGGAAGCAGCTTGAAAAGCGCTAATTTTAGATAAACCGCCCACCAACAGCATGCGGACAATTTCGCCCGAACGTGGAATCAGGTTATTGAACAGGTACCCTTCATTGATCACCAGGAATGCCTGCTTGAAGCTGATTCCCTCCAACAGGTTTTTCCAACCCATTGAACGAGCGATAAAGGAAAGTACGTTTAATAACACGATCACCGCGATATCTACAATTGTCAGCGATTTGACTGCGTTCAGCAGATCTTGTACAGTGATGTACTTGGAAAGAAAGTAAATTGCCGCTACACTGATCAGAACACCTGGCAGCCAGCGCAATACATTTCTCCCCTTGGTTGAGTTCGATGTCAATCTTCCTCCAGCTGCAATACGGCCATGAATGCTTCCTGCGGGATTTCAATGTTCCCGACCATCTTCATGCGTTTCTTACCCTTTTTCTGTTTCTCCAACAGTTTCTTTTTCCGCGAAATATCGCCGCCGTAACATTTTGATAAAACATCCTTACGCAAAGCTTTAACCGTTGCGCGCGATATGATGCGTCCTTCCGAAGCGGCTTGAATGGATACTTCAAACAACTGCTGGGGAATCAGCCGTTTTAATTTGCTGACCAGCTTTTGGCCCTTGGAATATGCCTGTTCTTTATGCACAATGGAAGCTAACGCGTCCACCGGTTCAGAGCTGATCAAGACTTCCAGTTTCACCAAATGGCCGGAACGGTATTCTTTAAACTGATAATCCATGGAGGCGTAACCGCGTGTTCGCGATTTCAGTTCGTCAAAGAAATTCACTATAATTTCCGACAACGGAACTTCAAATTTCAACTGCACGCGATTAGGCGCCGGATATTCCTGCTCAACGTAGACTCCGTTACGCTTGCGAACCAGCTCCATCACGGAGCCATAATAATCCGTAGGCGTGATGATCCACAAGTCCATCCAGGGTTCGCGAATGTCCGCGATTTCACCTTCATCCGGTAAATCCACCGGTGAATCAATGAATGTGCTGCTGCCGCTGCGGAGAATTACCTCGTATTCAACCGTAGGCGCGGTTAGAACAATATCCAGGTTATATTCGCGTTCCAACCGTTCCTGGATAATCTCCATGTGGAATAATCCCAGAAATCCGCAGCGAAAACCGAAATTTAAAGCCTGGGAAGTTTCCGGTTCATAAATCAAAGAAGCGTCGTTCAATTGGAGTTTCTCCAATGCCTCTTTTAAATCATCATAATCTTCCCCTTCGACCGGATAAATTCCGGCGAAAACCATTGGCTTGGGGTTTTTATATCCGTGCAATTGTTTGGGAGCCGGGTTGTTCAGTTGCGTAATCGTGTCGCCTACACGGCAATCGCGCACTGTCTTCAGACCACTGGCAATATAGCCCACATCACCCGCCTCCAATTTTTCCGTGCTGTGCATAAAGGGGTTGAAAATACCCACCTCAACCGGCTTGAATTCCGTGGTATTCGCCATCATACGCAACGTGTCGGTGCATTTCAGCTGGCCTTCAAAGACACGTACGTAGGCAATCACACCTTTGTAGGAATCGTAATGGGAGTCAAATATCAATGCTTGCAGCGGGTTCTGATTGTCGCCCTGGGGCGGCGGAATTTTCTCCACAATAGCCGGCAGGATCTTTTCCACATTGGTTCCCGCTTTGGCGGAAACGCGAATCATATCCTCGACCGGTACACCTAACAAGCTGCTCAGGTCGGCGGCAATTTCGTCGGGAATGGCGGAAGGCAGGTCGATTTTATTGAGAACGGGAATGATGACTAAATCCAGTTCCAAAGCCAGGTACAGGTTGGCCAGCGTCTGCGCCTCAATACCCTGGGTAGCATCCACTACCAGCAGAGCGCCTTCGCAGGCGGCCAAAGCCCGGCTGACCTCATAATTGAAATCCACGTGTCCGGGGGTATCAATCAGGTTTAATTCGAAATCTTCATCACCATAGTGATAATTCATCCGCACAGCGGACGCTTTAATGGTGACGCCTTTTTCACGTTCCAAATCCATACTGTCCAGAATCTGGTCTTTCATATCACGGTCAGACACAGTTCCGGTAATTTGCAGCAGGCGATCAGCCAGCGTGGATTTGCCGTGGTCAACATGGGCAATAATACAAAAATTTCGAATGTGATTGGTCAGCATAGCAATCGATTAGTATACACGATAAGTTGGTTGATAAGCTGTACTAATTGTAACCAAAACTGATTATTTGTTCACAGGTAAAAACAAATCAATCAGGAATTCCTTGTTTCCTTTTGGGCCAGTCAACGGCGATTCAATCACCCCGTTCACAGTGTACCCCTGACTGATGGCAAACGCGCGGATATCATCCACCACTTCCCGGTGGATGAGGCTGTCGCGCACCACCCCCTTGCCTTTGGCGGCCTGATCCCTGCCGACTTCAAATTGCGGTTTGATCAATGCCACAACCCGTTGGTTGCGGGTCTTGTTCCAATTCCTGATGACCGGCAGCAGGATTTTCAAAGAAATAAAGGAGGCGTCCACCGTAACCAAATCCGGCTCATCCGGAAAGCCGGTAATGCCGCGCGCGTTGGTACGTTCCATCTCTATGACGCGTTCGTCCCGGCGCAGCTTATCATGCAGCTGGCCGTAGCCCACATCCACCGCGTAAACCTTGCTCGCGCCGTGCTGCAGCATACAATCCGTAAAGCCGCCCGTGGAAGCGCCTACATCCACGCAAGTCCATCCGGACAAATCCGTGAGGGAAAAAGCTTCCAAAGCGCCGAGTAGTTTTTCTCCACCGCGAGATACAAAAGGCGGCTTGGCTTTCAGGGAAATTTCCGCCGTCTCATCGAAGGTTTGTCCGGGTTTGGAAGCCAATTGCCCATTAACCAATACCTCACCGGCCATGGTTAATTTTTGCGCCTGGCTGCGGCTTTCCGCTAAACCGCGTTCAACTAAAAGGACATCAAGACGTATTTTTTTCATAGAGGTTTTGATAGGTTTTTCTAAATCATTTATGATAATATTCAAAAATGTTAAAAGACATCTTCTCCAGCCTGAGGGTAAAACAATGGCTGAAAAACGCTTTTGTTTTAGCAGCCCTTGTTTTCGACCGGCAATTGACCAACCTGACTGCTGTACGCAGTACATTGACCGGCGTCATCATTTTCTGTTTTCTCTCCAGCAGCGTGTATGTGTTCAACGATATTTTTGATATCAGCGCTGATCAAAAACACCCGGTCAAGAAAAACCGCGCCATCGCTTCCGGCCGCATCAGTGTGACCAACGCAATTTTACTCGCAATTATTTTAGGAGCCGGTTCCTTGTTGTGGGCCAGCTTGATCTCTTTCAATTTCTTCTACATTTGCGCCATTTATCTGTTCATGAACCTGGCCTACTCCAAATGGCTGAAACATATCCCTATTTTGGATGTGATGATCATTGCAGCCGGTTTTGTCCTGCGTGTGGCTGCGGGCGTCTCCCTCATTGAAGTCGAGCGCTTTTCGCCCTGGCTATACGTGGTTACCACCCTACTGGCACTTTACATCGGTTTTGGCAAGCGCCGCGCCGAACTCAACCTACTGGCCGAAGAGGCCAACCAGCACCGCACGGTATTTAATGGTTACACACTGGCATTCCTGGACCAATTGATCACGATTGTCTCGGCCACCACCATTGTTTCCTACAGCCTGTACACCTTTTCAGCCCCCAACCTGCCCAGCAACCATGCCATGATGCTGACTATTCCCTTTGTCGTCTATGGCATTTTCCGCTATCTATACCTGATCCAGGTCAAACAAACCGGCGGAGCACCCGAGGAACTGGTTATCAAGGATCACCCGCTGCAAATTGCCCTGGTTTTGTGGGGATTAAGCGTTTTGATAATCTTTTACCTGACCTGATATTTCCAAGATCATGCCCGCTATAACCGCGAAATCACCCGGAAAGACCATCCTGTTCGGCGAACATGCCGTTGTTTACGGCCATCCGGCGATAGCGGTTCCCCTGCCCTCCATATCATTGCAGGTCAGTTTTCTAGGTTTGCCGGAACAGCCGGCCGGGACAGTGCACATTCGCAATGCCAACACCCACACAGAAGAGCTGCTAAGCCAAATGAGCGCGGATCATCCCATCCGCGCAGCCTTGGAATTGACAAGCCAATCTCTGGGGTTAAGTCACATACCCGCCACAGAGATCAGCATCTCTTCCACCATTCCCATTGCTTCCGGCCTGGGTTCCAGCGCCGCGCTGGCAGCCGCCTTCATTCGCGGCTTCAGCCAATACCTGGGCTTCCACCTGGAAGATGAACGCATCGATGAACTGGCTTTCGAAATGGAAAAGCTCCAGCACGGCACCCCCTCCGGGATCGACAACACTGTCATCGTGCACCAAAAACCGATTTACTTCGTCAAAGGCCGGGTAGTAGAACATCTCAAGCTGGGCCAACCCATTACATTGATCGTGGCCGACACAGGCGTGCGTTCGCTGACGCGTGAGGTTGTCGCTGAAGTGCGCGAACGTCTGCAAACCAGCCCGGAAATCGTGACTCCCATTTTGGAAGACATTGGCCGTATTGCCCGTCAGGCGCGTGAGGAACTGCTGCACGGCACACCCGAACAAATTGGCCATTTGATGAACGAGAATCAGGATCGATTAGTCGAATTGGATGTTTCCTGCCCCGAATTGGACAATTTAGTCGCTGCGGCACGTTCCGCCGGCGCCCTGGGCGCGAAATTATGCGGGAGCGGCAAGGGCGGTAACATGGTCGCCCTGGTTCTGCCCGACCAGGCGGAGACCGTGCGGGATGTACTGCTCGACAGTGGCGCAGTGACCGCCATTATCGCGGAAATTGAATAGAAAGAGCAATTATGAGAGTATTTCTGAAATTAGGCGGTTCCCTCATCACCGATAAAGACCAACCTTATACCGCTCGCCGGGATGTAATTCGGCGTATTGCCGCTGAAATTGCCAATTGCTGGCAAAAGGATCCCGACCTGCAAATCCTGTTGGGCCATGGATCAGGCTCCTTTGGCCATTATGCCGCCAAGGATTTAGGCACACGCGACCATGTCGACAGCCCGCAGGAATGGCTTGGGTTCCAAAAAGTATGGGCGGCTGCCCATGCCCTGAACCAAATCCTCCTGGAGGAAATGTCCGCAGCAAACCTGCCGGTTATCTCACTGCCCCCCTCCGCGGCCGTATCGGCGCAAGCGCGTAAACCGCGGCAATGGTCCACCTATCCCATCCAATCGGCCCTGGAACACAACCTCATCCCGATTATTTTTGGAGATGTGATTTTCGATGAAGAAATGGGCGGTATTATCTATTCCACCGAGGATCTATTTCTTCCGCTGCTGCCCATGCTCCAGCCGCAGATGGTTTTATTAGCCGGTAAAGAACCCGGTGTGTGGGCCGACTATCCCAAAAACACTCGCGTCATTCCCCTGATTACACCGGCCAGTTATGCCGCCACATCTTTAACCATCCAATCTTCGGCATCCATCGATGTCACCGGCGGGATGGCCGCCAAGGTGCAGCTCATGCTGCAAACCGTTCAAGCTTACCCGGAAATTACTGTCCGCATTTTTTCCGGAGAGGAATCGGGCACTATTTCCGCTGCGCTTCAGGGCGAAATTATCGGCACAACGATAAAAACTAAGTCCGAGTGAACAGCTTATAGTACAATCAGCAATCATCATAGAAATGGAACGTGAGAATTATGGCAAATGATATTTATTTAACCCCCGACGGAATTGAAAAAGTCCAGGCAGAACTTGAAATACTTATTAACGAAAAAAGGCCTGAACTATCCCGCCGGTTGCGAGCAGCGATTGAAATGGGTGACCTTTCAGAAAACGCCGATTACATCAGCGCGAAAGAGGATCAAGGCTTTATCGAAGGCCGTATCTTGGAATTACAGCACATTCTAAAGAACGCAGTAGCCATTGAAGAAAACGAAAACCGCGAGTACGTTCAAATCGGTTCCGAAGTGGTTGTCAAAGAAGAAGAATATCCTGAAGAGACTTTCAACATTGTCGGCTCAAAAGAAGCCAATCCGGATGAAGGCAAAATTTCCTATGAATCCCCCATTGGGAAAGCGCTGTTGAAACATAGAGTCGGCGATATTGTGCGGGTGGAAACACCTGCCGGTTCGATAAATTTTAAAATAGTTAGAATTAAATAGATAAAGCCCGGTTGCCCGGGCTTTTTTTATCTTTTTCAACTTTGATTATTTAGGCCAAACGGAGATTTCCATTGTCAGACGGGAGAAGTAGCTGTTTTCAGGCAATGGCCCGCGGGCATAAACCATATCAATGATCTTGGCTTCCAACTGTAAGGTTGCCGTTTCCATTACAAAGGTCATGCCGGGTTCAGCCTTGATGGGCTCGCCCTTGGAAACCATGCGCTGGCGGATAGCTGAGTCGTTGCTGGCATGTTCGCTCATCAAGATTTTGGTGACAGTTTGGATATCATTTTTATCGAAGAGCCAAACTTCCAACGCAGTAACTTTCTTCGGATCGCCTACGCCAATCGTTTCGGCAATACCCACACCGCATTCGCCCAGGAACTCGCCGTTCACAGAATCAATGCTGAATGAGTCGTCGTACAGGTCATCGCCTTGCCGGTAAGTCGTCATAAATTGCGCCAGGGCAGGCTCCCGTTTCGCCGCAGCGGAGACGGAGCTGGCCGTGGTGAACGCCTGATTCTTGACTGCGTTTACTTTTGACGGATTGATGACGGATTTTCTGGGTTTGGCAGGTCCGCCAGCGGATTTGCGCTTCATCAGGAACACAAACACACCGCCTACGACCAGGGTTAGGAGAAGAAGAATCATCAACGGAGTAAGCGAGAAAGTACTCTCAGGTTTGATTTCTTCAGTGGTCGGCGCAGGTTCTTCCCCTAATGCGTTACCTGCGTTGCCCATGGAAGCAACCGGGCTGGCTGCGCCCATCATCTCTTTGAATGCCTGGATTTCTTTATTATCGTTGAAGTCGCACGCCGCCGGGGTCAATGCATCCAACAATGCGTTTGCATTTTCTCCCAAGCCTTCCCAGCGCGTTTGCAGCAACTGATTATTGGGATTACGGATATAGGAATCAATCGTCATACAAAGATAATCCCTCTGGTAATCCATTTGTAAGGAAGAAGGACTGGCATCTTCCCACTGGACCGGCCAGATTCCCCATCCTAATACAACCATGCCGAACAGAATGCCGACAAGTAATGCGCCCACACCCAGTGCGACCGGTTTCTTCAAGAACGCTTTTATCTTTTCCATAGTAACCTCTCCTGCTATTAACCGAATAACTTATGTAAATAACATTGCAAGTTTTATGCCGATTCTGACTCTTCGACATTAATACTACTAATCAAAAAAGTCTCTTCACAATTCATACATTGATATTCATTCTTGTTCTTGAAAGTAAGCAAACCCGAACAGGATGGGCAGGGTGTACTGATGGGCTGCTTCCAGGAAGTAAAGTCGCAATTGGGATAATTCTCACAACCATAAAATATCCTGCCCTTGCGTGTCTTGCGGATGACAATTTCCCCGCCATCTTTGGGGCACAATACGCCAATTTTTTCCAGGTAGGGTTCTGTGTATTTACAGTTCGGATAATCGCTGCAGCTGATGAATTTGCCGAAGCGGCCCCATTTGATGACCAGGTCGTTGCCGCACTGCGGGCAGGCTTTTCCAATCTTTTCCGGTTCCATCTTGGTTTCCGGCATTTCGTCCTGCGCTCGTTTTAACTGCGGCTCGAAGGATTGATAGAAATCGGCAATCACTTTGCGCCATTCGCGCTCGCCGCTGGCAATTTCATCCAAATCCTCTTCCATGTGCGCTGTGAAGTTCACACCCAATACATCCGGGAAATACTCCACCAGTAAATCGTTGACCGTAAAACCGGTATCGGTGGGAATCAAACGCTTGCCGTCCCGCTCAACATAACCACGGGCCTGAATGGTCGAGATGATCGGTGCGTACGTGGAAGGACGGCCAATGCCCAATTCTTCCAGGGTTTGCACCAGCGAAGCCTCGGTAAAGCGCGGCGGCGGTTGGGTGAAATGCTGCTCCGGATTGAGTTTGACCAGCAAAATCAACTGTCCTTCCAATAAATCTTCGGGAATCTTCAATTCCTTGTTCTCGTCCCCGTTGCTGTCGTCGTCCTTGGCTTCTTCGTATAGAACCAGGAAACCGGGGAATTGGATTTGCGAACCGGAAGCACGGAATAAATACTGGTGGTCTTTACCATCCCCATTGATCTCGATTGAGAGCGTTTCGTAGACCGCCGCTTCCATTTGGGATGCGACAAAGCGCCGCCAAATTAACTGATACAGCTTGAATTGTTCCGGTTTCAGGAATGGTTTCAATTTTTCAGGAACACGCATTACGGAGGTAGGCCGTACGGCTTCGTGTGCTTCCTGGGCTTTCATTGCTTTGGTTTGGTGCTTATTCTCCGTTTCCGGTACAAATTCCGGTCCGTGAACTTCTTTAATATAATCACGCACCTCTTTAATTGCCAGAGGAGAAATATTGGTGGAATCGGTACGCATATAGGTGATTAAACCTGTTTCACCACCCTCCCCAATATCAATACCTTCATACAACTGTTGGGCTATGCGCATGGTGCGTTTGGCGGTAAAACCTAGCTGCCGCGAAGCCTGCTGCTGCATGGTGCTGGTGGTAAAAGGTGCAAAGGGTTTGCGCCGGCGTGTGCCGCGCTTGATCTTGGAGACGGTGTAATGGGAAGCTTTCAAATCCGCCAACAAGCCGTCAACCACTCCCTGCATAGGCAGCTGTGGATCCTGATCGTCAATTTTGACCAATCGCGCGGTGAATGTGTCCTTTTGATTTTCGGGTTTAAACTCGCCGTCGATGGTCCAATATTCTTCCGGTACAAACGCTTCAATTTCACGTTCGCGTTCGATAATAAGCTTCAGGGTAACGGACTGTACCCTGCCGGCAGATAAACGCCCGCGCACTTTTTCCCATAACAGCGGGGTGAGATTGTAGCCCACCAACCGGTCCAATATTCTGCGCGCCTGCTGCGCGTCTACTAAATTAATATCGATCTCGCGCGGATTAGAAAAAGCTTCCGCAATGGCCGGTTTGGTAATCTCATGAAATACCACTCGTTTGACACGGCCTTCATCCAGCTCGGCAGCTTCCATCAAGTGCCAGGCAATCGCTTCTCCTTCACGGTCAGGGTCTGTCGCCAGGTAGATTTCTTCCACCTTTTGAGCATCTGCCTTCAATTCCTTGACTATTGGGCGTTTCTCGTTGGGTACACGGTATTTGGGTTCAAAATTATTTTCCACGTCAACAGAGAGCTGTGAACGTAATAAATCGCGTACATGGCCGACAGAAGCTTTGACGATGTAATCTTTCCCCAGAAAATTACCGACTGTCCGAGCCTTGGCGGGTGATTCGACAATCACCATTTTGCCTTTACGCTTTGCTGTGGCAGTTTTCCCGGATTTTGTCTTCTTCGCTCCCGGAACAGGTTCCGGTGGAATCAAGCCCTCATGTGCATCCGTTCTGCCCATGCGATACAGCTTGGTACCGCACACCGCACAGGTGCCGGTGGTCACCGGCGTTCCGCGTGAATTAAAGCCCGCTGTCGGGTTCTGTATTTCTCGTTTTTCCTTGCACTTCATGCAGTAAGCTTCCAAGTTAACTCCTATAGATAAGTATCCAGATCTTTTTTCTTCAGTTCTTCCACGATCTGTTTGATTTTCTGGGTTTGACCCTTTCTACAAATCAACAGGGCTTTGCCGCTGTCGATAATAACCAAATCATCAATATCCACTAACGCAACTAATTTATCATCAAATTCGGACTGATATAGGGTATTTCTCGAGTTGATGCTAATTACTTTTCCGGATTTAAACACATTTCCATTTTCATCCGCGTCCAGGATTTCAAACAATGAATCCCAGCTGCCTACATCATTCCATCCCAGATCTCTGGCTGGCAATACTACCACATCACCGGCATGCTCCATTATGCCGTAATCAATCGTCTGCGGTTTGATCTTTTCCCAAATTCCGGGAATGAACTTATCGGCATCGCCTTTATGAAGGTGCTCCCCAATCTCCTTCAGGCTGGAATTTAGTTCAGGCATTTGTTTGGCAAATTCCGTCATAATCACGGATGCTTTCCAGATAAACATCCCTGAATTCCAAAAATACTTGCCGGATTTTAAATACTCCTGCGCGGTCTTCTCGTCCGGTTTTTCCACGAACTGGTCAACCTGCCAGCTATAACCATTCGCCAGCGACGCGCCTGCCTGAATATATCCATAACCGGTTGCCGCATAAGTAGGCTCAATCCCCAACGTAATTAAATGTTTTTCTTCAGCCAGCGTACGACCCTTTTCCAGCAAGTCATGAAACAGGCTGATATTTTCAATCACGTGGTCGGCAGTCAAAACAGCCATGACCGCTTCGGGATCGCGTTCCAACAAATAGGTGGCCGCAAGTCCAACAACTGAAGCCGTTCCCTTGGGCATAGGTTCAATGATGAAGTTTTCCAATGGGATGCTGGGGAATTCCGCGTGCAGAGCTTCAACCTGCGCCGCTATCGTCACAATCAATATCCGCTCCGTTGGGAAGATGCGCAGCAGCCGGTCGATGGCGATTTGATACATTGATCGTTCGCTCACCAGCCGCAGCAGTTGTTTGGGGCGTTCCCTTCGTGAAAGCGGCCAAAGACGTGTTCCCCCGCCCCCGGCCATGATCACTGCGTAATAATTATCCATTAAGCCTCATCATAATGTAGTTCTGATTCTCCAACTGATAAATACGTGAGATTGCCCGCATTTCTGACCAATCCCTTTAATTCCATCAAAACCAGGGTTGATGATATTTTATCAATCGGTAATCCGGTAGCTGCTTTGATTTCATTGATGTGCATCGGCTCATCTCGTAATGCTTCCATTAATAGCAATTCTATATCATTTTCGGGGAGAACCTGCTTGGCATAGCGGTAATCGTCAATTTGGGTTAACTTCAGTGCTTCCAAAATCTCAGAAAAATCCAAAAGCGGCAGTGCCCCATCGCGGATCAAGCGGTTGGTACCTTTGCTTTGCGGCGCGTAAATTGAGCCGGGAACAGCGAATACCTCTCTTCCCTGGCCGGCCGCGAAATCCGCCGTAATCAAAGCGCCGCTGCGCTCTCCGGCTTCTATAATAACCACGGCCAGTGACAACCCGGAAATGATGCGGTTTCTGGGTGGAAAGTTGCTGCCTTCGGGAGATGTTCCGGGGTAATAATCGCTGATTAAAGCGCCGTTTTGGCTGATGGCTGCTGCCAGGCTGCGGTGCTCCGGAGGGTAAATCATATCCACTCCCGAACCCAGCACTGCCAGCGTGCGCCCGCCGGCATCCAACGCAGCTTGATGCGCAATACCATCCACCCCGCGCGCTAAACCGCTGATGACCGTAATCTTATTATTTGCCAGGTAACGGCCCAATTCAACCGCAACCTGACGGCCATACGACGTCACCCGGCGTGTACCGACAATCGCGACAGAAAAATCATCATCCGGGTGCAGGGAGCCTTTCAGGAATAACACCGGCGGCGGATACTCGATCACCGCCAGCCGTTTGGGGTAATCCTCTTCATTCATTGTGAGGATTTGAATTCCGGAATCAATGATTCGCTGATATTCCCCATCCAGGTCGAAACTGCGGCGCAATTCTATTAACGCTTGTATCGGTTTAGGACTCAGTCTGGCTTCCTGTAGTTGCTTTTCGGAAGCATTCCAGGCCGAACTCAAATCACCGAAATAATTAATGAGGATTTGTGTTCTGGCTGCGCCTATCCCCTTTACCCGGCTGAATGCCAGCCAGTACTTTTTTGAATCGGAAGCCACGGCTCTATGCCCACTCTTGCGGTTTGACCACCATTACCCCAGTTTGTACGTTCACATCTAAAATAACATCAGGAATTGCAGGAATCAATATTTCACTATTTTCATCTGCCGGATCTCTTACAACATATACATCATTTGCGCCGGTAGAGATTATTTCCGTAAGGAACCCCAAAATTTTTTGGTTTTCATCCTGCACTTTCAAACCAATCAAATTATGGTGGTAGTACTCCCCTTCCGGTAACTCAGGCAACGCGTCCTGTTGTATGTATACAAGCATATTTTTATACTTGTTGGCTTCCTCCGGAGTGTGGGTATCTTCGAAATTAATTAATCCGCGTACATTGCTGATTTTGAAGGAAGCAATCACTTTTTCTTCGTGTTGCCGGCCCAGGAAAACAGTCTTTCCCGATGTTAACCGTTCCGGAAAATCCGTGTAGATATTCATCCATAATTCCCCCCTCAAACCATGGGTACGGCCGATTTTCCCTACGGCTAAAAATTCAGGCTCACTATTTCCAAGCGAGCCTGATTGTTTTTTTGAATTGCTCTGATATTTTCGATCAGACATTTTTAGGGTTCAACAATATCCAAAGTTGCGCGCTTGCTTTCGCGTGCAGCCGCGACACGCAGCAGAACCCGGATTGAATTGGCTACTCGACCGCCTTTGCCGATCACTCGGCCCATGTCGTCTTTGGCAACTTTCAATTCAATGCGGACACGCCCGCTGTCATCGTACTCTTTTACCGAAACCTGAGCTTGATCCTCAACCAGTTGGGTGGCAATATATTCAATTAACTCTTTCATTGTCTCTCCTTATCGAAAGGGATCACAACAGACTGTCCGGCAGATTAACTCTTGCGGGTCTTTTGTTCAGCCTGGCGAGATTGATAATATTCGTTGGCTTCTTCTAAAACCTTTTCCTGTGGTTCGCCTGATTTAACTTTTTCGTAACGATCTAACAAGCCAACTGATTTAAAAATCTGCATTACCGATTCACTGGGTTGGGCGCCGTTTTTCATCCATTCATAAACGCGATCTTCCTTGACCTCAATGGTAAAGGGATCTGTTCTGGGATTATAAAAGCCCAAAATTTCTAGAAAACGACCATCACGTGGACTTTCTTTTTCTGTTGCAATAATACGGTAACTGGGTTGGTTGCGTAACCCAATTCTCCTTAAACGAATTCTAACCATGCATGCTTCTCCTGTAATTATTTACATTTTCTGATCATCAGAAGCAAGAATCTCCGAGGGACGAGAAAGGATTCGATTTCTAGATTTTTGCTGTTCTGGATGAAACACAACTTCCTATTATACTGCCTTGAGCCGAATTATTTTAAATAAGATCAAGACTCGAAATTTTATAGGAATAAGTACCTTACGTCAAGTTAAATAATATAACACTTGTCAAAAATATACGAATGCTATAATCACTTCATATTTTATACGAATTGGAGCTTCTATGTCAAAAGTAAAAGTAATCATCGACAGCACTGTTTATCTTCCCGAAGAATATATTAAGAATCTGGATATTGATGTAATACCTTTGCATGTGATTTGGGGAGACGAGATTTATCGCGACGGTGTTGATTTATTGCCCGATGAGTTTTACCGGCGACTGCCCGACGCGAAAGTCATGCCGACCACATCACAGCCATCGCCAAAGGAATTTATGTCCTTATACGAAAAATATCTTGCGGAAGGCCGCGACATCCTCAGCATCCATATCTCTTCACAAATGTCCGGAACAGTGGATTCAGCGGTACAGGCAAAAGCTCATCTTCATGCCGATAACATTGAAGTAATTGATTCGGAGTTCACCACATTGGGTACCGCATTTCAAGCCATTGCGGCAGCAAAAGCCGCAAAAGAAGGCGCCTCACTAGCTGAATGCCTCGAAATCGCCAAAAAAATCCGTTCCAATACTCAAATTTACTTCCTGGTGGACACTCTGGAATTTCTCAAACGTGGCGGCCGCATAGGCGGAGCCACTGCATTGCTGGGTTCTGCCCTGAATCTGAAGCCGATTCTATATGTAAAAGAAGGCAAGATTGAAGCCTATGGGAAAGTCCGCACGATGAAAAAAGCCCTTGCCCGTATTATTGAGATTTTTGAAAATCAGGTAGGCAATAAAAAACCTATTTATGTCGGCATCTCCCATGCCACCGCCCCTGAGAATGCCGCCTGGTTGAAAGCTGAAATTCAAAAGCGGTTTAAAGAAACCGACTTCATCGAATTTATAGAAAGCGAATTAAGCCCGGTTATTGGGACACATGCCGGGCCGGGCACTGTCGCGCTGAACTTCGCTACAATGGAATGAAATAGAAAACCCCCGTTTGGGGGTTTTCATTTTGGTAAAATACAAAATAAAAAAATGAAAAATTACCTTCAAATCGGAATTCAAGCACCTGATGTCCTTTTACCCGCTGAAGGCATTGATTATGCCCGCTGGGCGGTTGTTGCCTGCGACCAATACACCTCCGAACCGGATTATTGGGATGCTGTAGAAAAGGTTGTGGGAGAAGCGCCCTCAACCTATCACCTGATTCTACCGGAAGCCTATCTCGGTACCGATAAGGAAGCATCCCATCAAAAACAGATCAACCCAACCATGCGGGAATACATGCAAAGACAGGTTCTCTCTCCGGTGGAAGGATTCATCTTTACGGAACGCGTAATTGGAAAGCGGATAAGACGTGGTTTGATTACCGCCCTCGATCTCGAGCAATATAGCTTCAGTAAAGGTTCCAAATCGCTAATTCGCGCCACCGAGGGCACCATCCTGGATCGGCTGCCCCCGCGTATCAAAATCCGCAAGGATGCACTCCTTGAAATTCCTCACATTCTGGTGCTCATTGACGATCCACTGGAAACAGTGATTGAACCTTTGGGCACAATGAAATCCGAAATGGATACGCTCTACGATTTCGACCTGATGCAGTCCGGCGGTCATTTAAGCGGTTATCGGATAAAAAATGAAGAAGTTGAAAAACGGATTGTGGCCGCACTGGAAAAATTGCTTCAGCCTGAACAATTTCAACAGAAATACAATGTGGATGAAACGGAAGCGCCTTTCCTTTTTGCTGTAGGCGACGGCAACCATTCATTGGCTACTGCAAAATCCGTGTGGGAAGAGGTAAAAGCCGGCCGGAGTGATACGGATCCGGCTCGTTTTGCCCTGGTCGAATTGATCAATATTCACGATCCGGCCCTGGAATTTGAACCTATCCACCGTTTGCTGAAAAATCCGCGCGTTGACCTGCATGCTGCCCTTGAAAAATACTTCGCGAATAGCTTGACCGTCGAAAATAAAACGGATTTTGCTACGCTGAAGAAAGCCGTCATGGAAAGCCCGGCGGCCGTTCAGAAGTTCGGATTAATAACGCCGGAAGGATTCCGGGTTTACGAGATCAAGAATCCCCAACAGGCTCTGACAGTCGGAAGCGTGCAAACATTCCTGGATGATTTGATTAAAAAGGATGAACTGGAAAGCATTGACTATGTCCATGGAGCCGAAACTGTCCTGAATTTAGGCAGTAAAGAAAATCATGCGGGTATTTTCCTGCCGGTTATGCAAAAATCGCAGTTATTTGAAGCGGTAATAAAAGACGGTTCACTCCCGCGCAAGACATTTTCCATGGGCGAAGCCAACGAAAAACGCTTCTACCTGGAATGCCGTCAAATACAATAGTCAAAATAAAAATGCGTCTGAAATCAATTTTCATCACATTAATCGCTGCGGTTTTAGTTGGGTGCTCTACCATAACCGCTCAACCTGCCGCAACAGATTTACCGGCACCAATTCAGGTAACCGTAACGCCTTCGCTTACACTGCCTCCCACTCAGACGCCCGTCCCGCCAACTCCAACACCGGATTATATAGATAGCGTTTGTTCACCTTTGGAGAATTTCACCCTGGCTGACCTGAACAATATCATCACACAACCCTATAAAACGCCGCGTCCTAAAAACGATGACGGGCATCATGGTGTGGACTTTGCGTTTTATCGCATGAATGATATCGTGGGAATTGAAGGGCTGCCGGTAGACGCCGCCCTGCCCGGCCAGGTTGTGACCGTCCTGAATGACAAGAATCCTTACGGGTATGCCCTAATCATTGAAACCCCTCTCGATGAACTGGCTCCGGACCTGGCAGCCGCTTTAGCCCTGCCGGATGTGCAGCCTACGGTGGTACCCGATCCGCGTGTAAATTGCCCCGCTTCGGGAGAATTGACTTTTACACTCAGTGAAACGGAACGTTCCGTCTACATTCTGTACGCCCATTTGAAAGACCTGCCAATCGTGCAGGTAGGCGACCAGGTTTCCTGCGGCCAGCAAATCGGTCTGGTTGGTAATTCCGGGCAATCGTCTAATGCCCATTTACACTTCGAAACGCGGGTTGGCCCTTCTGGCGCAAGGTTTGAAAGTATGGCATACTATACGCTCCAATCTACAGAAGCAGAAAGGTATAATTACTGTGTCTGGAGAGTAAGCAATCTTTTCGAGTTATTTGACCCCATGATCTTACTTTCGACACAGGATTAAAAAAAGTAAAGGCAATATAAAAATGAACAAACGATTTGTTGTAATGTTGAGCATTCTGCTGAGTATTGCATTCATCGGCACATCTTGTGGACCGAGAGTTGAACCAACTCCGACGATCGATCCGAACGCAGTGATGACCGAAGTTGCCCAGACGGTAGCAGCAGAAATCACAGCAGAAGCGCTGCTGACACCCTCACCCACCGCGACCCTGGCACCCACTCCCACCATCCCAGCCACACCCACACAGGATTTGACCGCGCTTCCCACGGTTCCCACAGTAGCCGTGACCGCGCCTGTCACGAACAGCGCCGCTGCAACAGCACCTGTCACCACAGCTGATAATTTGGATGTGTTGAGCGATGTCACAATTCCGGATGGAACCGCCTTCTATACTAATGAATCTTTCAATAAAGTATGGAAAGTAAAAAATTCTGGTTCAACCACTTGGGACAGTACCTACAGTATTGTAAACATTGATGGGAACACCTTTGGAGCAGATACGGTGATTCCATTAACAACCTCTGTTCTACCTGGTGGAGAATTTGAACTTGGCATCAAGATGAAATCTCCAAGTGCTTATGGCGAATATATGTCACGTTGGAAATTAATGAATGCAAACGGCCAAATTTTCGGTACAGAAATGTATGTTTATATCAAGGTCACAGAAAAAGCACAAAAAACCGCTACGCCTGCCGGATAATCTCTTCAGTCGTGCAAACAGTGAGTACTATAAATAACAAGATAAAAGCCGAGGCCAATCGCCTTGGCTTTTCTTTTCTTCAAATCACCCGGCCTATACAGCCGCCCCATTACGAGGCCTATCTGCATTGGCTGGCAGACAGCCATACCGGTGAAATGAAATACCTTTCCTCCGAACGAACCAGGCAATCCAGGCAAACACCGGCCGGGTTACTCGATAATGCGCAATCCATCCTGACCTTTGGGGTACGCTATGCCCCATTGACACAATCGCTCCCTTCAGAGGAAGACACTCAAAATCCGGTTGGATTGGTTGCGTCCTACGCCCTGCACGCGGATTACCATGATGCTCTTAAACAAGCGGCTCACCGGCTGATGGATTTTATTGTTCGGGAGACAGGAAAAAACATTCAGTATCGCGTCTTCGTAGATTCGTCTGCTTTGCTCGAAAAAGACACCGCGTTTATGGCCGGCGCCGGTTGGATCGGCAAAAACTCTTTGATAATCACACCGGAAACCGGGTCCTTTCAAGTTTTGGGCTGTATTCTGACCGATCTGGAGCTCATTTCCGATAAGCCTTTCTCCAAAGATTTATGCGGAAGCTGTCAAAAATGCCAGGATAGTTGCCCTACCGGCTGCATTACCGATAACCACAATTTGCGGGCGGATGAATGTATCGCGTACCTCACGATCGAATATAAGGGTGTTATTCCCCGCCACTTGCGCTCAAGAATGGGCCTTTGGGTATTTGGATGTGATATCTGCCAAAATGTCTGCCCTTGGAATCACAAGCCACAAACTCAACCATTCCAAGTTTCACCATTATTGCCTCAGGTAATGGAACCCGGCATTGATTTATTAGCCGAAATTAAATTGGATGAAGATTCATTCCGGAAGAAATACGCGGGCAGCCCTATCCTGCGCGCGACTCATACCGGTTTTCAACGGAACTTGATTATTGCCATGGGGAATTCAGGCTCTCAAGCCTGCTTACCCGCGTTGAAAAAGATCCTGCGGGAAAGTCCAGCCTGGCTGCTGCGTTTGCACGCAGCCTGGGCTATTTCATCTCTGCGGTCGCCGGATATGAGGCAAATCCTGGAAAAAGCGTTGTCCATGGAAGATGACGAACGCGTACGCGATGAACTGCGGTGCTGCCTTAACCAATGATTAGAAAAAACCTCCTGCGGTGCAGGAGGTTTTTGTTCTGGTAACTTTTTTTACCCGGATAGTCCTTTATCAGGATGCCAGGGTGCTGGTTGGGGCAAATGTTGGAGTGGGTGTAACAATATTTACCCGCACGGTAATTTCCATCCCGACCGTTAGCGTGTTTGTGTCGCTACCTAATTTATCCGGGTTCTGCGCGGTGATATCATCCACCGTGGTGTTAAATTTATTGGCGATAGACGCCAATGAATCACCTTCCTGGATTTTATAGCTGATCTTGGTCCCAGGTTCCGTATCGTCCGGGATAGGCGTAGCAGTCGGCAACGTTTGTCCGGGCGCCGGAACTTTGATTTTTCCTCCGGGATAGATCGGGCATTCACCATTTTCAAAGTTATTGATCGCCAGTAATGTCGTTAAATCGACATCGAACTTTAGAGCAATATCGTAACAGGTATCCCCCTCCTGGACCTCATATTCAAAAGGACCGGAAGGTGTGGGTGAAATGGTCACCGTCGGTGTGGCTGCAATGGTTGGTTCAAAAGTAGCCGTCGGAGTAAATACCGGTGTTGGAGGCAGTGTATTCGTAGGTGTGGGTTCTTTGCTGAATAGCTTGAATTTAAAACCGCCACCTGAAATGCCCATAACGATGAGCACAATACCTACAATAACCAGCAATGTTGCCATAACCGCCAAGAACACCGGCAAGATCGGTTTCTTTTTCTTAAATGGTTCGAGAACATTTTGAGGAGATTGCCTACCTAACATAGTTTTTCCTTTTCTTTTATCTGATTTAGCTGTACAGCTAATTCGACTTGCAGAACTATTCTAACTTAATTTATGATGCAGCTTCATTCGCCAAAAAATAATTCCCACCAAATTTGCCAGTTGTCTTCTGTGCTGGGAGTCGGTGTTTGCAGATAGTTTATTTCCGGTGTGGCTTCCAGTGGAGAAACAGGAATAATCATTTGATCTCCAGGCTGAATATTGCGTTGATATGTTCGCGCCCATTCTTCCACTGCTTTATCCGAGTCGGCATAGGCAATTTGCGTTTCCAACGCGTATTGAGTGGCTTCCAAATTACTAATACGCGCTGTCATCTGGTTGTGTTGATCGGTCAGGCGGAAATATTCCGAAATGCTGGAATTCAGAGTCATTACCATAAAGAAAAGGATAATGATCAGACCAAGAAAAATCCACCTTTTCCAAAACGCGTTGAGCTTGGGCATATACCAATATTACCGCATATAAAAACGGATTTCAATTAAATAAAAAACCCTGTTTTCACAGGGTTTATGCCGAAGGTGGGATTTGAACCCACATGAGCGTAATGCTCACTACGCCCTGAACGTAGCGCGTCTGCCAATTCCGCCACTCCGGCTTAACGATGTTGCAATTCTATCAAAAAGAATTATTTTGTCAACAGGTTGGTAAAATTGGTCCCCTTTTGCTCATGCTATAATGCAAACAGATTTTGGATGGCACTATTCTTGCAGGATTATCCATTGAAAAAGGCATGTTATTTTCTACGTAAGATTTGAGGAAAGATAAGCCGATGAAGAAGCCCAAAAATAAAATATTGCTGTTGGCTGTGCTGGTTCTTTTTATAATCGCCTGCACAGTTCCATGGCTGTCATTTTCCAACGATTCCGGTTCAGGAATTCAACTTTTGGCGGACGCACTCAAAAGTGGTAATACCGAACCGACCGCATTCCAACCTTTTTATTACACTGCTACTCCTACCAATGATGCTCAACCCATAACAGACGCATTAGTCCCCAACCCCGGATTGCTCCCTCCCGATGGACAGGTAAACATTCTGGTACTGGGTTCGGATTTCCGTCCAAACAGCGGTTACCGTACCGATGTGGTTTTGTTGGTTTCAATTTTTACCAAGGAAAATAAGATTAGTTTAATTTCCTTCCCGCGCGATACCTGGGTTGAAATTCCGGGTCTGCAAGAAGAACGCATCAACACCGTTATGGGATATGGCGGTTTGCCCTTGCTGGTGGATACCTTTGAGCATAATTTCGCCGTTCATATTGACCATTACATGATGACCAATTTCAGCGGCTTCAAGGCCATCGTAGACACGCTGGGCGGCATTGACATCAATGCTTCCCAAAACACCTCCGACCGCTGCGATCTTTCCTACGCGCACGGAGGTTGGTGCTCCGTCGGACCCGGTACGGAACATATGGATGGCGAAGTAGCCCTCTGGTATGTCCGTTCGCGTTATACCTCCAATGATTTTGACCGCACACGCCGCGCACAGGAAGTCCTAATCGGGTTAAGTAACAAATTGATGACCCTGGACGCAATTTCCCGCGCGCCGGAGATCTATGACCTGTTCATCAATAGTGTAGAAACCGATATGACATTGAATGATATTCTGGGAGTCCTGAATGTACTGCCGGCTGTGCTGAATGATACCAATCGCATACACCGCTACAACCTGAATACCGCACAGCTGACACCCTATACGATTCCCTATTCCGGCGCTTATGTGCTGCTGCCGAATTATGACGCGGTTTGGCAAGTGATTCAGGAAGCGGTATATACACCCTGATTGACACCTTGACTTAAGCATTTAAATCCCTTACACTCTCATTAACCTATACGAAACTAAATGAGAGTGAATCATGAATAATGCTTTGGATCAATCAGCACACATCGACAGCCAATCCTCAATTCTGGCAGCTATGGATGTTTGGGAAGTCTATCTTCTCGACCAGGGCCGCTCGGAATATACAGTAAAGTCCTTCCGCGGTGACATCCGCTTGCTGACCAAATTCCTGCCCCCGGATAAAAAAGTCGGCGATATCACCACGAATGACCTCAACCATTTTATTGAATGGCTGGAGAACGGCCGCGGTAAGAATATCCCCTGCAGCCCGAAAAGTCTGGCTCGTCGTATCACCTCCCTGAAATCTTTCTTCCGCTGGCTGGCTGAGCATGGGCGCATAAGTGTTGATCCCGCCGACGCCATCCTGCAGCACTCGGTCATCAGCCCCCTGCCTGAAGTCCTTACCATCCGTGAAACAGAATTGGTGTTGGAAACAGCGCGTGCCATGGCCGAAAGCGGGCAGCCTGACACACGATCCTATGCGTTATTAAAATTACTATTGGAAACAGGCATCAAGAAAAGTGAATGCCTCAGCCTCAGACCTGCGCACATTTTCGACGAAGATGGAGAACATTATATATTTGTCCGCTACGCCGATCAGAAAGACCGCAACAAGGAACGGAAAATTCCCGTCAGTTTGGAATGGTTGGATAGCTATCAGGCTTACCTCAACCAGTACCATCCGGAGGACACGGTTTTCCCCTGGTCGCCGCGCCGCCTGGAGTACATCCTGGAAGACATCGGCAAAGCTGCCGGCTTGGAAAAGCATCTGTCTTTCTCAATGTGCCGCTGGAATTGCGCCCTGCAGGATTGGCGGGTTGGCATGGACCGCGATACCATCCGTCAGAAATTGGGAATTTCAAAAATTCAATGGCGTGAGATCAGTTTGAAACTCAAGGAACTTATCAAAGCCTATATCACGGAAGAGTAATTTTCTCGATGGGAAACACGAGCTTTTAGCACATTTTGTGTTTCCGAGGATACTTTGACAAGTTGAGAAGGCGGAAAACCCGGTACCCAAACCAGGTTGCCGCCGGAAAAAAGCAATGGCCAGTGCCCCTTTGCACGCAGGGGCACTTTGTTGTTAATCCAGAAATCCGATAATTTCTGCTGCCCTTTTAATAAACCCAACGGCTGGTAGCGATCACCGTCCTGCCAGGTGCGCAGAAGCAAATCTGAGGCAAGTTTTTCCGACGCTAAATACGCGCAGAAATTATCCGTATTGGAAAGGTAAGCGTCCCCCAAGGAGTCCTTACTCAGCATTTCAAGTGAAAGCTCCCAACCGCAAGCCAGCTCAATTGTGCCTGTCTCGGGAAGTATATGGATTTCATTTTCAATAGCGGGCCATTCCGATGAAGGCTGCATGGCGGACTCGGTCCTCATAAAGACGCCCCTTCCACTCTCCACGCGCACCAGGATAGCATCGTTCAATTGTACATTCAGGCTTTCCATCTCACGGGTCAGACATCGGCGCGCCAATTCAAAGTGATAAGCGCCCAATTCAACCGCCTGTGGGAAAGCGTCTGCCAGGATACTGCGAATCAGCGCGCGTTGAAGCGCAACCGATAAGTGCCTGAATTCTCGCAACTCCATTTCCGCGTAACCTGCATGGGTTTGCAATGCGACCTGCGCTGCGGCATCCCGGCAAGCCGCGTTGATAAAGTCCATATCGCCGGCCAATAAGTCCGCCATTTGAAAAAGAGAACGTTTGATCTGCGGGTTGTAACTCTCCAATTCAGGCAGCAGCTCCAAGCGAATGCGATTACGCCGGTAGGTGCTGTCCTGGTTGGTTTCATCGCATACAAACGGCAATTTGTGGTCGCTGCAATAAAGTTGGATTTCATCGCGCCAGCAGCCCAGCATCGGACGGACGAGCGGGATACTTTCGTGAAAAGGGCTAAAGGATTGGAAACGCATTGCGCTTAACCCTTTCAGCCCGCTGCCCCTCAACAAGTTAAGCAGCACCGTTTCCACTTGATCATCCGCCTGATGCGCTACAACCAGCGCAACCGCCTGCCGCTGTTCCGCCAACCCAAATAAGAAGCGGTAACGTGCGCCGCGGGCAGCCTCTTCGATGCTCTGACTGTTTTGGCGGGCTTGCAGAGCCACATCCGCGCTGCCAAGCGCGAATTCCAGACCATATTCTCCTGCCCGCCGGCGGACAAATTCGGCGTCAGCGGCTGCTTCCGGGCGCAATTGGTGGTTAAAATGAGCTACAACCGGCTTATAACCGGAACGCACTAAAATATCCAACAGCGTCATTGAATCCGCACCGCCGGAGACGCCCATGACCAGCGTATCCTGCGGCTGGATGTAGCAGGAATTTTGCAGGGTTGCTTTGACTTTTTCCAAAAGCATGCGAAAATTATAGCATCGCTGGTACAACAGGAATCATGATGGAGCACTCCCCACAAATCGATCAACAAATTGAACAAGCCGCGCAACTACTCAAAAATGCCGGCAACGCAGTGGCTTTTACCGGCGCAGGCATCTCCACACCTTCCGGCATCCCTGATTTTCGTTCCCCGGGTTCCGGATTATGGGAACATTACGATCCTTTTGAGGTGGCCTCTTTGAGCGCTTTTAAACACCACCCGGAGAAATTCTACGATTGGATCCGGCCCCTGGCCCACACGGCGCGTGCCGCCCAACCCAATTTAGCGCATAAGGGCTTAGCTGCATTGGAAAAAGCCGGCCTGATTCAGGCAGTCATTACCCAAAACATTGACGGACTGCACCAAAAGGCCGGTTCGCAAAAGGTGATCGAGCTGCACGGCAGCGCCCAGAGCGCCCACTGTATGCAGTGCGGCAAGCTTTATGGGGAGGATTGGCTCACGGATGAAACCCTGGTTCAGGACAATTACCCGCGCTGTACGGTCTGCGGCGGCGTGCTTAAACCGGATGTGGTGCTGTTCGAGGAGATGCTGCCGGCCCAGGCCTGGAACGAGGCCCAGGAACTGTGCGAAAAAGCGGATGTGATCTTTGTGATTGGTTCTTCGCTGGGCGTTGCGCCGGCCAATTACCTGCCGGAGAGCGGGCTGCGCCGCGGCGCCGGTTTGATCATCAACACCCAATCAGACACGCATTTGGACCGTTATGCGGACGTGGTCATCCGGGAAGACTTGAACGAGATTGTCCCGGCTATCTGCTGGAACGCGCTGGGTACCCCTTAGCGGGCGCCGCGTCTGCCGAACTGGCGTTCCAGCATATCCACGGATAAATGAATCATGGTCGGGCGGCCATGCGGACAGGTACGCGGCGATTCGCATTGCTCCAAATCGCGGATCAACTGCTCCTGTTCTTCCTGCGAAAGCACCTGCCCGCCTTTGACGGCAATGCGCTTGCAGATACGCGAAATCAGCCGATTCTCCTGTTCCCCTTCCATCCAGGAACTATCTTCCTCGTCTTCTTCCAAGGCGCTCAGGAATGCCTCCCGCGGATCAGAACGGCTGATTACAACCGGCAGCGCGTGGATCTTGTAAGTCGATGGGCCGAAATTCTCAATTTTAAAACCAAGATGGTTGAGCACTTCAATCTGCCGTTCCAGGTCGGATTCCATCTGGCCGGGCACTTGTACCACCACCGGTTCCAACAGGTATTGGGAATCACTGCTGGTATGTTTTTTCAACAAGCGTTCGAACAGGATGCGCTCATGCGCCGCATGCTGGTCAATTAAGTACAATCCATCCGGCCCTTCCGCCACCAGATAAGTGCGCCCAATTTGCCCCACCAGGCGCAGCAGCGGTACATGCAATAATTCCGGCTCCCCGCCGGATCCCGCCTGTGTTTGTGATTCCATCGCCTGCGGTTCCCCGGCCTGCGGGACGTAATCCCGGTTGGCTTCCCCTGCGAATTGCCAGGCTGGATCCACTTCACGCGGGCGGCTGACGCCGGATGACCAAAAAGTCGGGGAAATCTGCGGAACATTGGAGAAAGCGGAGATATTTTTGCGGACAGCGCTGTTCAACAGGCCGAAAATGCGGCCGGGCTCGCGAAAACGGATTTCCGCTTTGGTGGGATGAACGTTAACGTCCACCTCCTGCGGATCAATTTTCAGGAATAAAGCCGCAATCGGATAGCGGCCGACCATCAACATGTTTTGATACGCCTGTGTGACCGCCGCGGTCAGGGAACTATCGCTCACCAGACGCCCATTGATGAAGAAAAATATCTCTTTACGGTTGGAGCGGGAAATACCCACCGGGCTGAGAAAACCCTCCACGCCCAGATATTCATCCACCACTCTTAAGTCCAATAAATCACGCGCAGTGGTTACATCATAAAGCTGTGAAAGGACTTCGCGCCGGTCTCCGCTGCCGTTGGTGTTCAAGATTTGCCGGCTTTCCATATTGAATTGGAAGCGGATATGCGCATAATATAACGCGTAACGGGAAACCAAATCCGAAATGGCTTTCCGTTCGGTATTTTCCGATTTCAGGAATTTCCGGCGCGCGGGAACGTTGAAAAATAAGTCCTCGACCTTGATGCGCGTGCCTGTTTTTAATCCGGCCGGTTCCTGCGCCAGGATGTCACCGCCCTCCACGCTCAGATGAACTCCCATATTTTCCTGATTGGTTTGGGAATCCAGTGTGAAACGCGACACTGCCGCGATGGAGGCCAACGCTTCTCCGCGGAATCCCAGTGTCTGGATATGCTCTAAATCCTCCACCTGAGTGATTTTGCTGGTGGCATAACGCTGCAGCGCAACAGCCGCTTCATCGCTGGCAATACCCATGCCATTGTCTTCCACCTGAATCAAACGCTGCCCGCCGCTCTCAACATGAATCTTAATTTCTGTCGCGCCGGCATCGATGGCATTTTCCATCAACTCTTTCACTGCCGATAATGGCCGTTCAACCACTTCACCAGCCGCGATTTTGGCGGCTACATTTTGCGATAGTATTTTGATTTTCATAATATGTTGAAATTATATATAAGAATGGTTTTAAAGATATACTTGCTGGGATATGTACAACACGCTATTCTTTGATTTGGATAACACATTATATCCGGCAGACAGTGGGTTATGGGAAGCCATCGGTTTGCGTATTGAATCTTTCCTGAAGAATGAAATAAAAATGCAGGAAGAAGAAATTACCACATTTCGTCTGGACTGCCGTAAAAAATATGGCACTGCCCTGCAGGGGCTAAAGCACTTATATCAGGTTGACGACGCCTATTACCTGAAATACGTACACGATGTGAATCTGTCCGATTATCTGCGTAAAGATGGCCGATTGTCGGCGTTATTAGATTCCCTGCCCCAACGTAAGATTGTATTTACCAACTCGGATATTAACCACGCCCGCAATGTACTCGGTTTTCTGGATGTCGAGCGCTATTTTGAATTTATCATCGATGTCAACCAACAGGCTCCCTATGTTAAACCGCAAAAAGAATCGTTCAGTAAAGCGCTGGAACTGGCCGGTCTGAAATCGGCTGATGGCTGCGTATTTTTGGATGATCACCTGCCCAGTGTGCAGAACGCCGCGGATATGGGGTTCCTGGGTGTTTTGATTGGGGAGGATGCGGAAAGTGATTATCCCTATCAGATTGCCGATATCTTTCGGCTGCCTGAAATTCTCAAGTAAATTGTTCAACAGGATACACTATGAAATTTTCTTTCAACAATAAAACCGGACAGACAATCAGTATTATCCTGGTGGTTTGTTTAATCTTTATGGCCGGTGCTTTTACCGGGTATTATTTTCAATTAAACCCGACCGGCAAGTCCGGGTTCAATAAATTATTCAAACCTTTTTACCAGGCCTGGGATATCGTTCACGACCAATACCTGGAACAACCGGTGGATGACACCTTACTGATGCAGGGTGCCATTAAGGGTATGATGGACAGCCTGGGCGATCCATTTACCGGCTACATGGATCCTGAGGAATATCGTCTGCAGAACACACCCCTGGAAGGCGAATACACGGGTATTGGCGCTTATGTGGATACTTCCGGCGACGCATTAGTCTTCATCGGCCCCATGCCGGATTCTCCCGCTGAAACGGCCGGAATTAAATCGGGCGACACGGTTATCATGATTGATGGCGAGGACATGCGTGGAGTTGAACCGGATCTGGTATTGAAAAAGATACTGGGGCCGGAAGGGACTACCGTGGTCATCACCGTGGAGCGCGAAGGGGAGACCGAACCGCTTGAATTCACCATCGAGCGCGCTGTCATCAACATTCCCACTGTTGACCAGACCATGCTTGAAAATCAGGTCGGGTATATCCGTTTATATTCTTTCAGCGCCAATTCCGCTGACGAGTTCAGTACCGCATTGAACAGTTTATTGGACGATGGCGCGCAGCGTCTTATCGTGGACCTGCGTAGCAACAGCGGCGGGTACGTGGACACAGCCGTGGACATCATCTCCAATTTTATCGACAATGGGGATACGATTCTGATTGAGGAATGGGGCGACGGCAGCCGCAACGAATATACCGCCCGCGGTAATCCTATCGCGCCGGATATTCCCATGGTCCTTTTAGTTGACGGCGGTTCCGCTTCCGCTTCTGAAATTATGGCTGGCGCACTGCAGGATTACGGCCGCGCCGAATTAATTGGTACCACTACCTATGGGAAAGGGCTCATCCAAAATTGGATTCCTCTGGTGGACGACAGCGGCGCAGTCCGTGTGACTATTGCGCGCTGGTTAACCCCGAAAGAACAGCAAATTCAGGGCAACGGCCTTACACCCGATATCATAATAGATTTCACAGAAGACGACATTCAGGCCAGGAATGATGTACAATTAAATGCCGCTCTGGAATACCTGCAAAATATTGCTATAGAGGAAAATGAAAATATTAATTGACAGCAACTATTCACGCAGGTATAATCAACGACTGCTCAAGTCCAATCGATAGGAGAAATTATTAATGACTTCTGATGCTATTACTGGTATCACATCAATAGATCAACTTGAAAGGAAAATGCACCTTAAGGGTAAGGTCATGAAGACGACCAAAGCCGGTGCAATTGTTGACATTGGTGTTGAGAAACCAGCTTTACTCCATGTTTCACAAATTACAATGGAAGGCGAACAACCGATCCTGCGTGTTGAAGACTCCCTGAAAGAGGGTCAGGAAGTGGATGTTTACATCCGCAACATTCGCGAGGACCGTATTGAAGTATCCATGTTCAAACCGCTCCAATTGGAATGGCGCGAAATCGATAAAGATATGGTTCTCAAGGGAAAAGTTGTCGAACTCGAGAAATTTGGCGCCTTTGTAGACATCGGTGCCGAACGCCCCGGTTTGGTTCACATCAGCGAACTGACCCAGGGTTATGTCAAGAATGCCTCCGAAGTCGTCAACATTGGCGACGAAGTGGAAGTAAAAGTGCTGGATTTCAACCGGCGCCGCAAGCAGATCAAGCTCAGCATGAAAGCGCTGCAGCCTGGTTTGGATGAAATCGAAGGCGTCAAAATTACCCCAGCCCATACGAACCGCCGGAAGAAGAAAGTTTCCAAGAAAGAAAATGAAGCCGAGGTTGCCGCAACCCCCGCAGAGAACGAACCCACTTTCATGGAAATTGCCATGCGTGAAGCCATGGAAAAAGCCGGTATGGAAGCGCCTGCCGTCAAAGGCAAACAGTCCGGCAAACGAAACAAGAAGAAAACTTCCGAGCAGGAAGATATTCTCTCCCGCACGCTTAACCAGCGCGCTTAATTTTCGACTATCGAGCAACCCCCGTCACTGTGCGGGGGTTTTTCTTGTGGTAAACTACAGGTAACAATTTTTCATGGAGACTAGTGAATAAAAACCAGCATCCACAGAAAAAAAACACGAACAAAACTCACCAATTCGGGGAGGGTTAATCCAACAACCCTCCCCGCTTCACTTAAATTTATAAGGTGGTAGCAAAAATCTATGAACAAACAAAAATTATCCTCGCAATCAAAATTCATATTTTTTACCGGTGGTGTCATCAGCTCTGTTGGGAAAGGGCTGACTGCTGCTTCCATCGGCCGGCTGCTTAAGGAACGCGGCTTTTCCGTTTCGGTTCAAAAACTGGACCCGTATTTAAACGTGGATCCCGGCACCATGAGTCCTTACCAGCACGGTGAAGTATTTGTGCTGGACGATGGCGCTGAAACCGACCTGGATCTGGGCCATTATGAGCGCTTTATCGATATCCGCCTGCATAAGGAATCCAACCTGACATCCGGTCAGATTTATGCAGAAGTGATCGCCAAAGAACGCCGTGGAGATTATTTAGGCGGCACCATTCAAGTTATTCCGCATATCACCGATGAAATTAAAAAACGCATTTTATTGGTAGCCGAAAAGTCACAAGCTGAATTCGTGTTGGTGGAAGTCGGCGGAACTGTAGGTGACATTGAGAGCCAACCCTTCCTGGAGTCCTTGCGCCAGCTGCGCCAGGAATTAGGCCGCGAAAATACATTCTTCGTGCATGCTACCTGGCTGCCGCATATCGGCGCCACCGACGAGCTGAAATCCAAACCCACGCAGCACTCGGTGCGTGAATTGCGATCCATCGGTATTTCGCCCAATATGATCATTGCCCGCTCGGACTATCCTGTCCACCAGTCTATTGTGGATAAGATCTCCCAATTCTGCGATGTAGATAGCGAGGCCGTCATTCCGTTGGTAACCGCACCTGTTTTATATTCCGTTCCCCTGATCCTGGAAGATTTCCATGTAGCCGATTACATCGTGAAATATTTTGGTTTAAAAGCACGCAAGCAGGTGGATTTAAGCGAATGGAAACGCATCATTAAAGCCGAGGAAAAACCCAAGCATAATATTCGCATCGCCCTGGTGGGTAAATATATCGAGCTGCATGACGCGTATATCAGCGTGCGCGAAGCCCTCAAACATGCCAGCCTGAACAACGACGCCCAATTGGAAATCTGCTGGATCCATTCCGGAGACCTGGAAAAAGGCGATGGATTGGAGAATCTGGCAAATTGTGACGGTATTCTGGTGCCCGGTGGATTTGGCTACCGCGGTGTGGAAGGCAAGATCATCGCCGCTCGCTATGCCCGTGAGCATAAAATCCCCTATCTGGGGTTATGCCTGGGCATGCAGATGATGGTAATTGAGTTAGCCCGCACCATCCTGAACGATCCCAAAGCCAACTCAACCGAATTTGACCCGCAAACCACTGCCCCAGTGATCGACCTGATGCTGGAACAGCGCCATATCACCGATATGGGCGGTACCATGCGCCTGGGGCTGTATCCCTGCAAACTGACGCCCGGCTCAATTGCTCAGCGCGCCTACCAGGCCGATTTGGTCGAGGAACGCCATCGCCACCGCTATGAGTTGAACAATGATTACCGCGACATCCTGGAGCAAAACGGCATGCTTTTCTCCGGCCAATCGCCCGATGGAATGCTGGTGGAAATTGCCGAGATGAAGGATCATCCTTTCATGCTGGGTTCGCAATTCCATCCCGAATTTCTATCTCGGCCGAACCGCCCGCACCCCTTATTCAACGAATTCGTGAAAGTTGTTATCGCTGAACAGGAGAAAGCCGGTTCAACCGTAAAAACCGCATAATTCCGGCGGCAGCAGCGCCGCAATCCCTTTCATAATGCGTATGGTTAATTGCCCGGCAGGTTCCTGATCGCCGGGCTCTATTTTTTCCCCGAATCTTATTTGGATATGCGCCCGCTTAAACCCATGCTTAAACATGTCTTCCGCACCGCTCAAACCGGCCGGAATCACCGCGCAATGATTGCGCATGGCCATGTGGGCCGTACCGCTGCGTGCTTCCACCATACCCTTGCCGAAGGTGCGCGTCCCTTCCGGGAACATCATCAGCGCCAAGCCTTCGTCCAACACGCCTTTCGCGTTCAGGATAGACTGCCGGTCGAATTCCCCTCGTTTAACTGGGAACGAACCGATCTGGTTGAAGAACCAGGCCACCACGGGATTGCGGAAGAGTTCTGCCTTGCTCATGAAACAAAGTGGGCGCGGAATGGCTATCTGCATCAGGATCGCGTCGATTCCGGAGACATGGTTTGCCGCGAACATAATCGCGCCCTCTGCCGGAATTCTTTCCGGATGAATGACCTCAATTTTGACAAATAAACGCATGAAAACGCGTAAAAAACCGACGACAAAGCGCCTGAATAATGAATTATGGAACTGGAATGTATTTTTATTGTTTTTCATGTACACGATAACACCTATGGAAGCAAAAAGTATTATACTTATCAAGTTGCAGTAAAAAAAGAAAAAATGAGGTAGATAAATGTACACATTCATTGAATCAATCCAAGCCCAGGAAATTCTGGACTCCCGTGGTAACCCGACCGTTGAAGTTGAAGTTCGACTCGACGACGGCAGCTGGGGCCGCGCCGCTGTACCCTCCGGCGCTTCCACCGGTGTTCATGAAGCCCTGGAACTCCGTGATGGCGATAAAAGCCGCTTTTTAGGAAAAGGCGTTACCAAAGCCGTAGAAAATGTCAACACCAAGATCGCTGATGAATTGGTCGGTTGGGATGCCACCGAGCAAATCGCCATTGACCGCATGATGCTGGAATTAGACGGTACCAAAAACAAATCCAACTTAGGCGCTAATGCCATCCTCGGCACCAGCCTGGCCGTTGCCAAAGCAGCTGCCAATTCCCTGGATATGCCCCTCTACAAGTACGTAGGCGGCGTTTTCGCGCATGTCCTGCCCACTCCGATGATGAACATCCTCAACGGCGGCGCGCATACAGCCTGGCAGTCCACCGACGCACAGGAATTCATGGTCATGCCCCTGGGCGCGCCCACCTTCGCCGAAGGTCTGCGCTGGGGCGCTGAGATTTACCATGCGCTCAAATCCGTCCTGAAAGCTCACGGTTACGTTACCCTGGTTGGCGACGAGGGCGGTTACGCTCCCGGTTTGAAAGCCAATGTCGAAGCCGTGGAAGTCATTCTGGAAGCCATCGACAAAGCCGGATTCAAAGCCGGTAAAGACGTCGCTATCGCGTTGGATCCCGCTGCTTCCGAGTTCTACGACGAAGAGAAGAAGATCTACAACATGCGCAAAGAAGGCAAACAGCTCGACAGCGCACAGATGGTTGCTTTCTGGAAATCCTGGGTGGACCAGTTCCCGATCGTCTCCATTGAAGACGGCCTGGCGCAGGATGACTGGGAAGGTTGGAAGATGATGACCAAAGAATTAGGCGACCGCCTGCAAATCGTTGGCGACGACCTGCTGGTCACCAACCCGGAACGCATCGCGAAAGCCATCGAAGAGAAGGCCTGCAACTCTGTTCTGATCAAGCTCAACCAAATTGGTTCCCTGACCGAAACCCTGGAAGCTGTTGACATGGCTCAGCGCAATGGCTGGACCGCTGTCACCTCCCACCGCTCCGGCGAGACCGAAGATTCCACCATCGCCGACCTGGCTGTGGCGCTCAACACCGGCCAAATCAAGACCGGCGCTCCCGCCCGCTCCGACCGCGTTGCCAAGTACAACCAGCTGCTGCGCATCGAAGCCGAATTGGGCGACGTTGCCCATTATGCCGGCTGGGAAGCCATCAAGACCAAGAAATAATCGGATTGTTCAAAGAAATGCCAAACAGGTTGAGTGCAACACTCAACCTGTTTTTTTATCCTTTTGCTTTGTAGCCCACGCATTCTTGCGTGGGGTTCTTTCAATAAGCATCCTTCCGAGGCTGAGTCTACTCTCGGTGGCTGAGCGCTTGCCCAGAGCGAAGCGTAGGGTGTCGAAACCAACACACAAATTTTTCCTTATCGTAGGTCGGGTTTCTCGTAGGCAACTGCAGGAGCAGTTGGCGGAGATACTCATTTCGGTGCGGCTTCAAGCCGCACACGGAATGAGTACATACCCGACAGAGGACAAAAAAAAGCGCCCGGAATGTCCGGACGCTAAACTTCTCCATAATCAGACTGACTAGCGGTTGATGGCCCGCTTCAGCTCGTCCAGCATGGTTAATGCCCTGGCCGCGCCTTCCGCCGTGCAGGTGGTTGGATTATCCACTAGGTAAGCCGGAATGCCCAATTTACGGGTCAAATAGCGGTCGATGCCGCGCAGCAGCGAACCGCCGCCGCACAGCGCCACCCCGCGGTCCATAATGTCAGATACCAGTTCCGGGGGCGTCTTTTCCAGCACACGCTTGACCATGTCCACAACGTCCTGCAAGCTGTCCTGCAGCGCTTCGACAATATCTTCGGTCTTAATGGTGACCGAGCGCGGTAAACCGCTGACCTGATCCTGCCCCTGGATTTCCAGCGTGAGCGGATCTTCTTCTTTGACTGCTGCGCCTATGCGCATTTTGACGAATTCCGCGCTGGCGCGGCTGAGGATTACACCATAATTCTTGCGAACATAAGCGATGATATCTTCATCCATCTTCTGCCCGCCGGTCCGTTCCATTTCGGAGGAAATCACGCTGTTCATGGCCAATACCGCCGACTGGTTGGTGCCCCCGCCCAGGCTGATGACCATGTTTCCGGTTGGCGGCGCAATGGGCAAATCGATGCCCAGGGCAGCGGCTAAAGGCTGCTGCAGCAGGTAAACCTCACGGCTGCCAGCGCCGATACCGGCTTCGTGCACCGCACGGCTTTCCACGCTGGTGATGTTGCAGGGCACAGTCAGCATCAAACGCGGCCGGAAAAGCACCATCGGGCCGCAGATTTTCTGTACCAGATAGCGCAGCATATTCTCCGTAATCTCGTATTCGGCGATCACGCCATGCTGTACCGGATTGACCACTTCGATATCATCAGGAACGCGCCCGTACATATCTTTGGCGGCCTGCCCCCATTCAATCATCTTCCATTCATCCAAAAGAATCGCTACTGTGGTTGGTTCGTGCAGCAAGATTTCGCCGTTTTCTACAATCACGGTAAACGATGACCCCAAATCAATTCCCAATTCGCGAGTTAAACTAGCCAAATTTCAAAAATCCCATAAATATTTAGTATAGCAAACTGCTAAATTTTAGCATAAAGCCTGTTTGCTTGTGTTTGTCAGTGCGTGAAGAATTGCAGCGCCAAGCGCAAACGTTCTTCCAGCTCTTCAGGAGCATCCTTAGGCAGCGCCTGAATGGCTGTTTGAGCTTCCACCACACTATAGCCTAATCCGACCAATGCGTCCATTAATTCCCGGTTAACATCCCTTACCCCGCTGATTATACCGGCGGCTTCCAATGGTTTAAGTTTATCATGCAAATATAGCACAATCTTTTGCGCAGTCTTCGATCCGATACCGGGTACCTGCGCGAACACCTGCGCCTGTTCACCCAACACCGCCTGGTAAATCATATCCACAGACAAACTGGAGAGAACTGCCAGCGCCAGGCGCGGGCCTACTCCGTTGACTGTGATCAAGTTTTGGAATAGGCTGCGTGACTCCTGCCCATCAAAACCGTAAAGGCTCAGGTTATCCTCGCGCACGACCAGGTGTGTAAAGAGTTGGGCATGTTCGCCGATTTCATAACTGGCAGTCAAGGAAGCGGGAACAAACACCCGCAGCCCTACGCCCCCCACCTGCACGACCAGGAAGCTGTCGCCTTTATCGATGATCTCGCCTTTTACCGAAGCTATCATTTCTGCTCTCTTTTACAGCGCTGATCGTAGATTTCAAACAGCACGATTGAGGTGGCACATGCCAGATTGAGCGAATCTACGTAGCCATTCATAGGAATATGGACTAAAGCGTCGCACAGCTCCAGATGTTCCGCTTGCAGCCCTTTTTGCTCGCTGCCCATCATCAGGATTACCGCGTCAGGATAATTATAACTGCGGTAAGCCTGCGCGTCACCGCACCAGGTACCTACGATAAACGCCGCATGGCGGGCTTTCCATTCCGCCAGCGCCTTTGTGTTAGTCTTCACCAATTTTTGCGTAAAGATTGAGCCCATGCTGGCCCGCACCGCCGTAGGATGATATGCATCCGTAGAATCGTCCAGCAAAATCAGGCCCTTCCCGCCCGCCCCGTCCAGCGAACGCAGCGCGGAGCCCAGGTTACCCGGATCCTGTACGTCCTCCAGCACCAACCACAAACCATATTCAGCCCCGCAGGTTTCCAGGTCCTGCCAATTCTGCCGCACCACTGCGGCAACACCCTGCGGCCCGGATTTGAGCGCGAATGAATTAAATACCCCCGCCGAAACGTTCAGCGTGCGGATATTCCGCTCGGCCGCTTGCGATAGGATCTGCTCTCCGAAATCGGAAATCAGTAATTCCGGGCTGTAAATGATCTGTTCAACATCAGCGTGGTTGTCCAACGCATCTCCTACTAATTTAAGCCCTTCCACGTAAAAACTGCCGCTGTCCTTACGGCCTTTGCGGTCCTGTAATTTACGGATGGCTTTTATCTGTGCGTTGGCACTGCTGGTAATCTGTTCGTTCATCACTCAATCTATTTGGTTGAATTTCCGGCTGTGAATATGGCAAATCGCCACCGCCAGCGCATCGGCCGCGTCATCCGGACGCGGAATCTCTTTCAATCCCAGCAGCATCTTGACCATCTGCTGAACCTGTTTCTTATCGGCTTTGCCATAACCGGCCACCGCTTGTTTGATTTCCATCGGATTATATTCCGCAACGGGAATGCCGGCCTGCGATAAGGCCAGCAGCAGCACGCCGCGCGCCTGTCCAACGGTGATAGCCGTGCTCACATTGCGCTGGAAAAACAGGTTCTCCACTGCCCCGCTGTCGGGGTGATGGAGAACCAGTAAGTTATTCAATTGCTCATAAATGGACTGCAAGCGCTCGGCGGTGGATAATTCCGGTCCGGTGCGCAGCACCCCATAATCAATTACTTCCAGTGAATGATCCGCATGCTCTTCAAGAATACCAAATCCGGTAATGGCACTGCCGGGATCAAGCCCAATTACGGTCATGCATTATTCAGCTTCGAGTTCGCTGAGCGCTTCGTCGCTCATGCTGAGGTTGGAGAACACGTTCTGAACGTCGTCCAGATCCTCCAACAATTCAATCACATGCATAACCTTCAGGGTTTTCTCGGTATCCAGTTCCAATTCCTGTTTAGGCTGGAAGCGCAGTTCGGCTTCTTCGGGTTCAACGCCGGCTTCTTTCAGCTTATCGCTGATGCCTTTGAACGCTTCCAAGGGGGCGAAGATTTCGATGTATTCATCATCGCTGGTGACATCGTCTGCGCCGCCTTCCACTGCCAATTCGAAAACCTTGTCGAAATCAACGCCTTTGGCAGGGATGGAGAAATAGCAAATGTGATCGAATTGCCAGGAAACAGCACCCAACTCGGCCATACTGCCGCCGCTGTGCGAAAGGACATGGCGAATTTCCGCCACAGTGCGGTTGCGATTTTCTGTCAGGCAATCAATCATGACCGCGATACCGTTGGCCGCGTAGCCTTCGTAAGTGATGCGCTCAATTTCTGTATTGTCCTTGCCCTCACCCGTGCCGCGTTTTATGGCACGGTCGATATTATCCTTCGGCATGCTCTCACGTCTGGCTCGGTCAACAGCTAAGCGTAATTTAAAATTGGCTTCAGGATCGCTGCCGCCTTCGCTCGCAGCTATAGCTATTTCTCTTGCTAAACGCGTAAATAACTGACCACGTTTGGCATCTGCAGCGCCTTTCTTTCGTTTAATTGTTGACCACTTATTATGACCGGACATACCAGAGCTCCTTCTTAATATCAATTACATAGGGATATTCTAAATTATACCATTCGAGATTTTAGCAATTTTATCTGTTAAATATGATCATCGGCAACAACCGGATTGGAAAGTTTGCCAACCCCTTCAATTTCCACTTCCACCTGATCGCCGGGCAGCAGCGGGCCTACGCCCGCGGGCGTCCCGCTCAGGATCACGTCCCCCGCTTCCAAGGTCATAAAAGACGAAATGTACACAATCAATTGGGGAATGTTAAAGACCATTTCGCGCGTCGATGCCATTTGGCGCAATTCATCGTTCACGCGGCAGGTAACCAACACATCGGCCGGATCCAGATCGGTTTCGATCCACGGCCCCAAAGGGCAAAACGTATCAAACCCTTTGGCGCGAGTCCATTGGCCGTCGCGGGTCTGCAAATCGCGCGCGGTTACATCATTGGCAACGGTAAATCCCAAAATATAATCGCGTACCTCGTCCATTTTGATCCAGCGCCCGCGCCGCGCGATCACTACCGCCAGTTCGGCTTCGTGTTCCACGCGCTGCGACTGCGGCGGCAGTACGATGGTCTGGTTGGGGCCAATCACAGCCGTTGGCGGCTTGCTGAAAATCAGCGGAATTTCCGGGATTTCAGCGTCGTGTTCGCGCGCGTGTTCGGGGTAATTGCGCCCGACGGCCAATACTTTACTGGGCACCACCGGGGCCAGCAAGGTTACCCGTTCCAACGGGATATCGGCGTCCAGCCGCCGGTAAGCGCCGAAAGGCGGGCCGCTGAGCGGGCCAACCAAGCCTTCGTTGATCCAACCATATTGGGCCGGTTGTCCTTTTTGGGTATAACGGATAATTTGCATAAAAACTACCTTTTATAAATAAGATCAGTTCTTATTATAAGCGCTGACTATCTCCGAAACATCACGCCGGAAAGAAAACTTGACCAATAGTGCAACCAACAAAAGGCTTAAACACGACTGCCCTTGACAAATCCGCAGGCATCGTCTATAAATCTTGCCAATATCTGGACCGAAAAATGAAACGACTAAACCATATCATTTACACACAATTTATGGCTATGGCCATGCCCAAGGGAGCAACTTCACCCCGCGGGCTGTGCCAAAGGAATTGATTTCAAACCGGTACACCCCAGAGTGAATTGCTCCCCAGTTCCACGCTAACGGAGCAAATTCTCGCGGTAGGCTCGAGAGACTGCTCTCGGGCTTTTTTCTTTATAAAGCCCATTGATTCGATAGAAAGCAGGTAATTAAACCTAACTGAAATTTAAAAATACTTAAGTAATTGCATATTTCGAAAAATGCTCTTATCCAGAGAGGCAGAGGGACCGGCCCGCTGAAGCCTCGACAACCTGTTCTTAGAACAAGGTGCCAATTCCGGCAGATGATTCTGGAAGATGAGAGGAAATCCTTGACTCCTCTTCTCATCGTATGAAGAGGTTTTTCGTTAAGGAGAACAATTTTATGCCCATTAAAATACCCCAGGAATTACCCGCAAGGGAAATTCTCAATAGCGAAAATATTTTCGTAATGGATGAAGTGCGCGCTGTCCATCAGGACATCCGCCCCATGCAGATCCTGATCCTTAATTTGATGCCCACCAAGATCACCACGGAAACGCAGCTGCTGCGCCTGCTGGGAAATACACCTCTGCAAATCGAAACGGATTTACTGCGCGTCAGCACCCACGAATCCAAGAACACCCCTGAAAGCCACCTGATGGCATTCTACAAAACCTTTGACCAGGTGAAAATGCACTACTACGACGCCATGATCATCACCGGCGCGCCGGTGGAGCACCTGCCCTTTGAGGAAGTCGATTATTGGGAGGAATTAAAAGAAATCATGGATTGGAGCCTGACGCATACTTTCTCGCTCCTGTACATCTGCTGGGGTGCCCAGGCCGCCCTCTACCACCACTTCGGCGTGCCTAAGTTTCCCCTGCCCGCCAAGCAGTTCGGCGTCTTCCCGCACCACGTCATTCAAAAAAACGTGCAGCTGCTGCGCGGTTTCGACGACGTATTCTACGCGCCGCATTCACGCCACACCGAAGTGCGCCGGGCGGATATTGAAGCCAACCCGCGCTTGGAGGTTTTAGCCGAGTCAGACCAGGCCGGCGTCTATATTGCCGCCACGCGCGACGGCCGCCAGATCTTCATCACCGGCCACTCCGAATATGACCCGCTTACCCTGCAGGCCGAATACCAGCGCGACCTGAAGGCCGGTTTGCCCATCCAGGTGCCGGTCAATTACTACCCGGATGATGATCCCAGCCAGGAGCCGCTGGTACGCTGGCGCGGACACGCGCACCTGTTATTCTCCAACTGGATCAACTATTACGTCTATCAAAATACGCCTTATGACCTGGACCGCATCGGCAGCATGTGCCGCCTGATTTACGGGCAGGAAAACAACTAATTTAACGCTATACATACGAAAGGAAAGCCAAAATGACCAACCAACCCAGAGAATTCGGATTCACCACCCGCCAGTTGCACGCCGGCCAAACCGCCGACCCCACCACGCATGCCTGCGCCGTGCCGATTTACCAGACCAGTTCTTATGCCTTCGATAACACCCAGCACGCCGCGGATCTATTTGCGCTCAAAGAGCCGGGCAACATCTACACGCGCATCCAAAACCCCACCACCGCGGTCTTTGAAGAACGCGTTGCCAATCTGGAAGGCGGCGTGGGCGCCCTGGCCGCTTCTTCCGGCCTGGCCGCGCAGACGCTGGCCATCCTGACCATCCTGCAGGCCGGCGATCACATTGTGGCCTCCACCACCCTGTACGGGGGCACGACTACCCAGTTTGTGTACTCTTTCCAGCGTCTGGGCATCGAGACCACCCTGGTGGACGCCAATGATCCGGAGAATTTCCGCCGCGCGATCCAGCCCAACACCAAGCTGCTGTATGGCGAAACGTTGGGCAACCCGCTCATTAACGTGTTCCCCTTTGAGGAAGTCGCCCAGATCGGTCAGGAATTTGGCATTCCGGTCATGATCGACAACACTTTTGCCTCGCCTTACCTGGCACGCCCAATCGAATACGGGGCCAACATCGTGGTGCAGTCGGCCACCAAGTTCATCGGCGGGCACGGCACCTCCATCGGCGGCGTGATCGTGGACGGCGGAAACTTCCAATGGGCCGGCAATCCGCGCTTCCCCAACTTCAACCAGCCCGATGATTCCTACCACGGCCTGGTGTTTGCCGCATTGGGAGAGGATGCCTTCATTAAAAAGGCCCGTGTACAAGTCATGCGCGACCTGGGCAGCTGCCTGTCGCCTTTTAACGCCTTCCTGTTCCTGCTGGGGCTGGAAACGCTCAGCCTGCGCATGGAGTGCCACGTCGCCAACGCCCAAAAGGTCGCGGAGTTCCTTGAAACGCACCCCAAGGTGGAATGGGTGGCCTACCCCGGCCTGGAGGATAGCCCTTACCATGCCGCTTCGCAGAAATACCTGCCCAAAGGCCCCGGCAGCATTTTAGGATTCGGCATAAAGGGCGGTATCGCGGCCGGCGCCCGCTTCATTGACAACCTGCAGGTATTCACGCATTTAGCCAACGTCGGCGACGCGCGCAGCCTGGCCATTCACCCCGGCTCCACCACTCACGGCCAGCTCAATGAGGAACAGCAAAAGGCTTCCGGCATCTCGCCTGAGTTCATCCGTTTGAGCATCGGCTTGGAAGACATTGAGGATATCCTGTGGGATTTGGACCAGGCTTTGGAAAAAGCATAAGTCATAGGGCGGGAACTATCCTGTACTCATTATTTGTGGGTATTCCCGCCTTTTTTCGTCAATCTCAGCGGCCGCGCCCTGAGCACCTGCCCAGAGCAAAGCGTGGGGCGTCGAAGGGACAACCGCGTTCACGAAATCTTCTTCTGGAGAGTTGCTTGTTATGAATTTCCAGTTATAATTATGGCTGCTTCGGGCGGGTAGCTCAGTTGGTCAGAGCGCATCTCTTACACAGATGAGGTCGCAGGTTCGAGCCCTGTTCCGCCCACTTCTTTTTTTACAATTCCCCCATTAATTATCCGTCAGAACAGAACGCCGCATCAAGCTGCGCGCCCGCAAGGACACCTGGATGAACTTGCGCAGATGGTGCAGCGGGCGGATCTTGCTCTTTTCGTCGCCATAAATGGTGCGGATGCCCACCCAACCGATCGGATAGTTGTGCATCAGGCAGTACACAATCATCTCCACCTCAAATTCGTAACCGGGCTCCGCCGATTTGTGCAGCACTTCCATCAGCCGGCGGCTGACCAGGCGGTAGCCGGATTGGTTGTCCGGGATGCGGTGCGCCACCGCCCACGAAAATAACAGCGTGCCCAGCGTGTTGCTGATGCGCCGCACGGTCGGCATCTTGCGGAAATCGCGCTTGCCGATGATCAGGTCCTGCCGACCGTTGCGGTAAGCTTCCAGGAAAGCCGGGATCTCCTGCGGGTCGTGCTGGCCGTCGCCGTCCAGTGTGATGATGAAATCGTAGCCCGCGTCCAGAGCCTGGCGGATGCCGGTCTGCAGCGCAACGCCCTTGCCCTGATTCTTGCGGTAAGAGTTGACCATCGCGCCGGCTTTTTTAGCCTGTCTGGCGGTTTCGTCTGTGGAGCCGTCGTCCACCACCAACACCGGCAGGTAGGCTTTAGCCGTGCACACCACATCGCCAATGCGCCGTTCTTCGTTATAGGCTGCTATTAAAACCAGGCCCTTATTTTCCTTTTTCGCGTTCATTCCTGCTTTCCTTTCTTGCGCCGAACCGCTCTCTCCAGCCAGAAACCGCTGAGCGGCTGCCGGAGTATTCTTATTTTTGTTGGAAAATTTGAAGTAGATTATTCCCGCTATCATTAATACGATCGTAATCACCCACAGCACAATCTGCACGATACCGTAAGTGTGTTGGATGCCCTCGGCGAACAGAAATCCCAGCGTGATAAAGATCGCCGACTTGATTAATTCACCCAGCACCAATAGCGCAACCCAGCGCCGCGCAGCCACCCGTTCCAAACCGACCGCGATCAAAGTCGGGATGGGTAATCCAACCGTCATTTTAGACAGGAATACCATGCGCGGTGCAAACTTCTGGATGTTTTCGCTCAGCTCTTCGATGCTGGCCGGGTTTATCTTTAATTTTGCGGTAATACGTTCAATCCATTCAGGCTTGCCAAATCGGCCCAGGCTGTACCAACCCATGTCAGCCGTCAGATTGCCCGTAACAATCGCCAAATAAGCGGGTAAGGGCAGCAGTTTTCCTACCGCAATCCCGGCCCCGGCTGCTAATAAGGTAATCGGTCCCTCTGCGAAGGTTGCCAGCCATAGAATGCCATACGGCAAGATGCTGGCGGCAGTGATGGAGCTGAGGAAATTAAGCATTTAAAGTGGTCCTTCCATATTCCTGGATCAATTAGGATCATACGGCATTTCTTCCGCTTATCCTATAGCATCTATTGTAGTAATAATAGCTCTTTGGTGCGTCACCCATAGGGAGGATTCCAGGAGCATCTAAAGTATGATAATTTCCTTTAGTTAATCCATCTCCAGGATGGTTACCGGAAAGCTATTTTAGGCCAAAATTATACTGATTCTTGAATACGATAAAGATATTTTTAAGGTAAAGAAAGCAGGACTGCCTGTATGTCTAAAAATAAAAAGAAAATCTCAATCATTTTGGCAATTGTTTTGATCCTTCTATTTATTGCCTATTTGGCTGCCGACCGTTTCCTAATCCGGCACGTTGAGATCACGGATGTGAACGCTTATGCCAGCGCTGTTGCTCAATCCACGGCTTCTGCTGGGAACATTGTGGTTGCCACAGCCGCCGTACCGACCGCCCAAACCGAACAGGTTGACCAAACGCAGGAAGAAGACAGCACGGAAACCACTTTTTCTTATGATGATTGGAATTATGAAGGCAACGGTATTTCCATCTCCATAACGGAATATTCCAGCGGCAGCGGAAACGACGCGCTGACCTATTTCGTGGCTGATGTGGTTCTCACGGACGCCGCCCAACTGCAAAATGCCTTTGCCGATAACCAGTTTGGGCAGAATATCATTGAATACACATCCGAAATCGCCGCGGAAAACAACGCCATCTTTGCCATAAACGGCGATTATTACGGTTTCCGCGACGACGGTATCATCATCCGCAACGGCGTGATTTACCGCGAGGATCCAGCCCGCATCGGACTGGCTTTTTATCAGGACGGTAGCATGCAAGTCTACGATGAAACCCAAACCAGCGCGGAAGAACTGCTGGCGGCAGGTGTGTGGAACACACTCTCCTTTGGCCCTGCCTTGCTGGATGACGGGGAGATTGTGGAAAATCTGTCTACGGTTGAGATCGACACCAACTTTGGCAACCACCCCATCCAGGGCAACCAGCCCCGCACCGGTATCGGCATCATTGACGACAACCACTTTGTCTTCATCGTGGTGGACGGGCGCAGCAAGGGCTACAGTATGGGTGTAACCCTGGATGAGTTCGCCCAAATGTTCCAGCAGCTGGGCTGCACCGAAGCCTACAACCTGGACGGCGGCGGTTCTTCCACCATGTATTTCCTGGGGCGCGTGGTCAACAACCCGTTGGGCAGGAACAAAGAGCGCGGCACCAGCGATATCCTGTTTATCAACGCGGACGCTTGAGACTGGAAACTCAGCAGGACCGTCAGCGTATTAAATAATGAAGGCGATTACACCAAAAACCAATACCATAATGACGCCTTCAAAGGAGATAATAAAATGGAAGTCATGCTGTTTGGTGGACCCGGTGGACATGGAGGTCCGGGTGGTCGAGGAGGTCCCGGCGGCCCGCACGGCGGCCACTGGGGTCCGCCGCCGCCCCGCCCGCCCATGGGCGGCCGCTGGTTTCGCCGGCGTCCTTATGGCTACGGCTACGGCTGTTTTCCCGGCGGCTGCGGGTGCTTCAGCCTGGCCATCCTGGCTGTCCTGCTGGCCCTGGGCGGCCTTATCTTCTGGATTTAACTCATAACAATAGAGAGTCTCCCTTTTTAGGTGAGGCTCTTTATTTAATTTCCATTTAGAAATATTCCTATTTTCAGCACTCGTGGCTATGCGCAGTTTATACAATCTCCCTCACCAGCCATTTTTTCTCTTTGTTTAACATATTTTTATTCATTGTTGACTCTCTTTTAATACTTGCAGTATGGTTTGCTGTGTTTGTATAATGAATTTGTATATTTTACAGACTAATTGAACAATGTTCAGGGAGAGGATGATATGTCGAGAACAAAATTTGGCTTATTAGTTACCTCACTTTTATTAATTATCTCGCTGGCATGCAGCGTCTCGATTAATTCCGGCGGCGAACAAACCAGCGTCCCTTCCGAAGCGGAGCAGACTTTGTCCGCCATCTACGCCGGTTACACGGCCGAGGCCCTGGCGCAGCCCGTGCAGGAAGAACCCTCTGCTGAAGAGCCCGCCGCCGAGCAGGTGCCCGCCGCCCCTGAGATCACGCATACCACCATCCCCGGCAATCCGGGCTCACCCGATCAGGAGAAGGACGAGATCGACACCTCCAACACCGCCGCCGACCGGCTGGCGCTGGGCGACTCCTTCCGGCTGGGCAACTTCGAGCGGCCTTTCACCCAGGATAGTATGGTCTATAAACAAGAGAACGACCTGTTCTACCTGGAACTATCCGAGGACGACGATTTCTACATCTTCTCGCTGGAGTTGATCGGCCCCGGAGAAGACGGCACGCTTTCGGCACACTACGGCATCGAGTTCGACTCCGATAAGGATGGGCGCGGGGACGTGCTGCTGTGGGCTAAAGGCGGCAACCATCCCGACTGGACCATCGAGGATGTGATGGTATTAAGGGATAGCAACGACGACGTGGGCGGCTCCAGCCCGGTCGTGCCCGACAGCCGCGACGGGGATGGGTATGACGAGGTGCTCTTCTCAGCGGATGTGTTGGACGACCCGGACGCCGCCTGGCAGCGCATCGACCCGAACGACAGCAACACCATCCAATTGGCCATCAAGAAAGGCCTGATCGACGAAGGGCGCTTCTTCTGGAAAGGCTGGGCGGATAGCGGCGTAGCCGACCCGTCCAAGTTTGACTACAACGATAGTTACAGCGAGGAGCAGGCCGGCTCACCCAACAAGAACAGCAGCCTGTACCCAGTCGAGCAGCTCAACCTAATGGACAGCACCTGCTGGGTGGCTTACAACTTCGAAGCGAGCGGTAAGGAATTAGGCGGCTGTTACCAATTGGCGCCTGAACCGACAAAGAAACCGCCCACACAGACGCCCTGCTCCGGTACCTGCAACACCGGCACCTCGCAGCGCTGCTGCACCTGCTCGGGTTGGCATTGGACGGCTGATGGCTGCCGGCTGATCCCGCCGTCGTAAATCCGCATCAATAGAGAACTCGTTTCTTTCAGAGAATTTTGCTCTGAAGTGAAGAATATAAAAAAAAGCCGGCGTATCAAAACGCCGGCTTTATCATTCGTTCAACCACCAAAATTTACGCGGCGGCAGACTGCGGGGTTTTCTTTCGCTGCCAAAAGACTAGTGCCAGCACCAAACCGGCCAGTGCCAGGCCAACGCCGAATTCATCGATGATATAAGGCGTGATGTCATTCTGCAAAGTCAGCGGAGTGAAAATCGTCTGGATAAAAAGGTTGTGGCTGGCATGCAGCAGCGCGGCCGGCCAGAAGCTTCCGGAAGCATTGCGCAGCCAGCTAAAGGCAAAGTTCAGGCCGGTGACCATCAGCGTGAACATGATGGCGCCATACCAGCGCGGGATTCCCGCATTGATGTAATCGGCAAAAAGAATCAATGGCAGATGCCACAGCGTCCAGACAGCGCCGGTGATCAGGGTCGCCTGGTTGAATGAGAACAGCTTTTTCAGTTCCGGGAATAACAGCCCGCGCCAACCGATTTCTTCACCGGTGCCAGAGAGCAGTCCGGCCAGAACACCAAAGACGGCCAGATTACCCAGGTAGAACGCCGACAACCAGAACTGCGGCAGGTTCGTGGAAAAACCGGCAGTAGCCGCGGTCAGGGCGGCGCTATTGAACGCTCCAAGCCCGCTGGTCCAGGTAATGCCATAGACTACCAAGCCATAGATGATCGGAAGGCAGTAGCCGATCAGCAGGTATTTAAATCGCCCGGGTTTCCAGCCCAACCCGCGCAAAGAGTGCTCAAAGATCAATTGCGTCAGGATGGCCGAGAACCCCGGCATCCACATCAGACCGAAAACATACAACCCGCCTCCCGCGGCCAGGGTTCCGGCCCTCAGGATGAGCGCATAAAAAATACTCGAAAAGGCAATCAGAAATGCCAGATAAGTAAAGATTTTCTTTTTTGTTTTGTTTTGCATGCTGTCCTTCTTGAAAAAGAGATACTTTTAATACGAGAGCAAGTTGCATAGGGTTGCCCGCTTTGCTGCGAAGTATGTAAACGGATAATGGAAGTAAATTCGGCGGCTGTTACCAGATCAAAGATGAACCGACCCAAATACTGCTACCTCGCAGCGCTGCTGCGCCTGTGTGTGGGTTGGCAATGGACAGCGGATGGCGGGCGGCTTATTCCGCCGTCATAATTATCTTTAATCCCAATATTTTTTATAACTAATTTTTCGAAGTATATTTATCAATAATACTTGTTAAGTCGGACAAGAAAACTTGTAACAATACAAGAGACTGCTGACGCTCTAAATCATTTAATTCTTGAGGTCCCCCACCGGAAAAAGATTGCGACGCCATTTTAATTAATTTTTTTTCATCGCTGAATGAACGACCATGAGGTGAAAGAAATCCTCCAATAATATTACCAGCCATACCTAGGGAACTCGTAGCCCGGTTAGTTCTCTGTTTACTTAACGATGATTCAAAATATCTAGTCTCGAATATTAAATCCGTGTTATTAAAATCGCCAAAATAAAAAGCATAGGCAGCTCTCTCACCTTTTCCGAAATTTTTATAGCCGACAAGGTAGTTCTTCTTTTGAAACACTTCTTCTACTACTTGAAAATCATTAAAGTTTTTGCTAATCAAACATTTTTTCATCTCATTTTTAATTAGTGAAGCTCTATCCCCATAATTTGCGATATAACCTGGTATTTCTCCGATCTTTACTTCTATATATTGGCTCAATCCCATTTTTCCTCCTATTTTTGGGTAAGACATTATTGCATTTTTATTACATTGATTATATAGCAAGTCAAAATTTTTTTGGGATTTGTAAACAATCACTTTTTATTAATTGTTTTATAGAACTTTAATTCCGCTTTGAAAATTCAAAATATTCTATCCCATTGTCGTTTAGAATATCAGACAAAGAATTTTTCTTAGTGGTAAACTTCATAGCCCTTTTTCAAAATAATGGTATAAGATTACATAAATAAAATATTAATTTTTCTCGGGGGGTTCATGAAAACTATAAAATTGGCTTTTTCAACAAGCAAAAGATTATGCAAACATTGCATAATCTTTATTCTAAAAAATGTTCGTTACTTTATTTTCTTTACTCTCCATTATCTGTATTACCTTTCAAAAGAATGGACCTTTTGGTTTTTCCTTTTTTTTGATATCGTGGGGGTATTGAGTAACTATTTAAACCGTGATTTTACTTTTCAAAAGGGCACATATTTTTACATAGCTGTTGTATGCTTTACAATCGCAAATAACGAGATTATTCACGAGAAAAAAGTATTGTCTGTTTTTAAAGAAAAACATAAATACATTGGCCATACATTCAAAATAAATAGTCTTTCTTTTTCATCAGAAACAGATATGCTTGTATCTACTTCTGATCGAGTTGTAATTATTTGGAATACCTATACAGCGAAAATAATTCAGAGATTACAATGCCCAACTTGGATTGGAATTGGTTTTTTTATTAATAATGATAAAAATGTAATTGGAATTGGAGGAAATGGAAATTTTTTTAATTGGGACGTGAAAACAGGAAATATATTAGAAAATAAAAAAATTCTCGATTCCGATTCAGTTGGATTAACGTTATGCATTAAAGAAAATCTAATTGCAGCAGCAGGGAAAGACGGAATTATTCATATCTGGGATTTTCCAGATTTTACGAATGAATCAATTATAAAGTTTGGAGATTTCGAAATAAGAAAAATTGAATTTTCAAAAAATGGAGATTGTCTAATTGCATGCGATGTTTCTGGAAATGTTGGATTGATCACAATTAAGAACAAATCAAAAAATTATATTTTCAGACATCCTGAGAACGAGCCGATCCGTTATGTTACATTTTCCCCAAATGAAGACAAGCTTGCATTTATTGACGGTTCAGGGTTTGTGTATTGTTATTTTATTAATACTAACCAATTGATTAAATCACAAAAAAGCCATGAAGACATGGGGCTGTGTTGTCAGTTCAACCATACTGGAGACTTTATTGCAAGTAGTGGACAAGATAATAAAATAATCCTTTGGCGAGTAGGAAAATCAAAACTTTCTAAGCTCTTTTCAATTTTCGGACATAGTAACGCAGTTACATCAGTATTATTTTGTAAAGATTCAAACAATTTAATTTCTGCAAGCCGGGATAATAAAATCAAATATTGGAATATTGATTTCTTATTATTTAATTGGGATTATGCAAAATAATAATTCTCTAAAGAAGAGAATATTAGTATTATTTTGCTATTACTCTTCTTCTTCTCCTCCACCGTCTTCTTCAAAGTAAACATCATATTTTTTCATCTCTATCTCCATTTCTTTTCCTTAGTTTATAGGATTTTCCCTTATCTTTCAATACCTTTTACATTTTCGTATTTATTCTTTAACTCAATCACCGCATCCTTGACATCCTCCACCCCGCGCAGGGTCTTGAGCATGGCGACGATTGTCTCGCTGATGATCTCGCCCGGAAAGCCGCTCAGTTCAATTTCTTTACCATTCACCGTGATTTTGATCGCGTACATCGCTACTCCTTTTTGACCATTTCAATAATCAACCCTAACAATCTATCGTAATCCCCATCATACGTTCACAGTATGTTCGCAAATTGGTTCCTATCCTCTACTTATTTTTTCTCGAGAGAAATGGCAAAATTCTTCCATCCTTATTTGCTTTATAAAATAATACGAATACAAGGATTACAGTTAAAAGAAGCGTTAAATATGAATTTTCAATTCCCGATTTGCCTCCAGTTAACCAATCAGCGCCAACAAAATTCGCTTTGATTACAGCATATTTCAAATATTCATCTGAGCCGGAAAGTCTGCTGCCGAAAATTACCTGGGTAAAATTCCAAAACCCGTGGAACGCGATCGGCATCCAAAGCTGCTGGCTGATTGTGTACATCAATCCAAGTAATACCCCCCCGATGCTGGCAGCAATGACGCTGATAACCGAGGCATCCTGGTTAAAATAATGAAACAATCCAAAGAACAACCCCGAAATAACCAGGGCAAGCACGGAACCTAGCCTATTCTCAATAATCCGATATACCACCCCACGATATAAAACTTCTTCAAGGATGCTCATAAAAGCAAAGACAATGAGCAAATAAAGAATCGACTTTAAATCCACATTGAAATTTACTACTCGATATACACTGATCACTCCTAAAATCAAGAAGACAATTGAAACCGAAATAATTGCCAATAATGAACCTGATAAAAAATCTCGACCGATATTTTTATATTTCCAATCAAAATTTGAATAGTCTTCAGTCCATTTAATAAACCAACGATATAAACCAAAGATCAGTACAGAATTGACAACAAATCGAATCACACGTCCTGTTTCATCCGATAGCATTAAACTGGTCTCAATTGGCTTCATGATCAATACATTCACAATAAGTAAAGGTAAATAACAAATTATCAGGCCAATCAGAATTTTCACTAGCGGATTTTGAAGTAGTTTTTTCATTTCTTATCCCCTTTGAATAATTCTATTAATTTTTCTCAATTTGAACTACTGCATTTTCAATCTCGTCCACCCCGCGTAGCGTCTTGAGCATGGCGACGATTGTCTCGCTGATGATCTCGCCCGGAAAGCCGCTCAATTCAATTTCTTCCCCATTCACCGTAATTTTGATTTCATACATGGCTCACTCCTTTTTGATGATATCGTGAATTATTTTCATTAATCGATCGTAATCCCCATCGTAAGTCCAAATTGTGTTCGCGCGCAGGGCCTTGTCCCCCAGGCGCACCTTGGGCACGAAGTCCTCCTCCGCCCCTTCCACCAGGATCACGTCCGGCGCGCTGACTTCCGCCAGCACGCGCAGGATGGTACGCAAGTCCAGACGTTCCGGGAAGCGAAAGCCTGTTTCGCCCTGTCCCGCCAGCGCTACACCGTTCGCGCCGGCCTGGGCATAACGGTCGCTATCCTTACCGGGCTGGTCCAGGCTGAGGGCCTGCTCGCTCAGCTTGACGGCTGCCACACGCAACTCCTCGGCACGTAAATCACCAATCAAGCGCTCTATCAGGGTGGTCTTGCCGCTGTCGGAATAGCCGTAAAAGCCGATCACGGCTGCTTGGGTGTCTTTTTCAGGGGTTTCCGGCATGCATTTCCTCCGCTTCTTACCAAATTATACAGTCAACCTCGCCCAACACTCGTATAATAATGGCTGATTTATTATTAACATGAATCTAATGCAATGCTGCGTGGAAGCGCAGTAAATTTAATCTAGAGGTAGTATGAAATCACAACAGCAGCAGTTCGCCGAGGGTGTGCTCTTTACCGACTTTTACCAGCTCACCATGGCACAAGTTTATCACCGCATGGGCATTCACGAATCTAAAGCCCAGTTCGATTACTTCTTTCGGTCTTACCCCGATTACGGCATCCATCAAGCCGGATATTGCGTTAATGCCGGTCTGGAAACGTTTATGGATTGGGTCTCGGAAGCCTATTTCAAGGAATCCGAGATTGATTACCTGCGCAACCTGAAAGACGCCAACGGGCGCGCGATGTTTACCCCCGAATTTCTCAAATACCTTCAGGGCCAATCGGTAGCCACCGGCCTGACCCTGCGCGCCGTGCCCGAGGGACGCGTGATCCATCCTTACGTGCCCAACGCCATCGTAGAGGGTCCGCTGATTTTCGCCCAATTAATTGAAACCTCCCTGCTCAATCACCTGAATTACCAAACCCTGATCGCCACCAAAGCCGCGCGTATTTATGAAAGCGGCATGGGCCAGGCCATGCTGGAATTCGGTCTGCGCCGCGCCCAGGATCGCTCCGGGTTTGCCGGCGCGCGGGCAGCCATCATCGGCGGCGCGGCCGGCACCTCCAACGTCGGCGCTTCGGCGGTATTGGGCTACCAGCCCAGCGGCACGCACGCGCACAGCATGATCCAGGCCATCGTGGCCATGGGCGGCACGGAGCTGGACGCTTTCGAGGCTTATGCCGAATCCTATCCGGATGCCTGCATCCTGCTGGTGGATACCTACGACACGCTCAACAGCGGCATTCCCAATGCCATCAAGGTCTTTGAAAAGCTCAAAGCCCAGGGTCACAAACCGGTCGGTATCCGCATGGACTCCGGCGACCTGGCCTTCCTGACCATTCAGGCCGCGCTGATGCTGAATAAAGCCGGTTTCCCGGACACCAAGATCGTGCTCTCCAACCAGATGGACGAGCTGGTCATCTGGCAGATCATCACCCAAATTAAAGAAGAATCCGCGCGTTACGGACTGGATGCGGATAATCTCATCAGCCGCCTGGCTTACGGTGTAGGCACGCGCCTGATCACCTCCGAAGGCGATCCCGCGCTGGACGGTGTTTTTAAGCTGGTGGCTATGCAGCAGGATAATGCCTGGGTGCCGGCCATCAAGATCTCCGAGAATCCCGAAAAGACGCTTAACCCGGGCTACAAGAAAATCTGGCGTTTATACGACCAATCGCAAAAAGCCATCGCGGATGTACTCAGCCTGGAAGGCGAGGACCTTTGCCACCTGGAAGCCATTCACCTGCATCATCCCACCGATCAAACCAAGCAGCGCGTGCTGAACTGCGCCCAGATATCCAAAGTAGAGAAGCTGCACGAAACCATCCTGGAGGATGGCAAGCTGGTGTATGAATTCCCCACCCTGGAGCAAATCCGCCAGACACGCGCAGATGACATCCAGCGCCTGCATTCCGGCGTGAGGCGTTTAATGAACCCCCATAATTACCACGTTTCCTTGACCGATAAACTCTGGAATTTAAAAGAAGAGTTGATTTTCCAATATACAAACGGTACGAAAGGATAAACCGAACCAATCTTATGAATAGTATAGAAGCCGTCCGCCAAGAATTTAACCAATTGATTTCCCCTGATACGAGCATAGAGACCATCGCTGATGGTCTCGTCTTTACCGAAGGTCCTTTATGGGACGCGCGCCATAGCCGCCTGTTATTCTCCGACATCCCCGCCGACACCATCTATTCCTGGTCGCAGGAAAAAGGACTGGAGCCTTTCCGCCACCCGGCCGGTTTCCCCAACGGCCTGACCTTCAACCGTCAGGGCGACCTGATTGCCTGCGAGCACCGCACCCGCGCTGTGAGCGTCACGAAGGAAGGCGCGGAACCGCAGGTAGTAGCGTCCCATTTCGGGGGAAAGAAGCTCAATTCTCCCAATGACATCATTGCGGCCAGCGACGGCTCTATTATTTTCACCGACCCCATCTACGGCCTGCGCGAGGGCAACGGCGGTCCTGCGGAGGCTGAACTGGCCTTCCAGGGCGTTTATCGCCTGCCTCCGGACGGCGGCGAATTGGAATTGGTTACCGATTCTTTCGAGCGCCCCAACGGGCTGGCCCTTTCGTTGGATGAAAAACAGCTCTACGTCATCGACACGGTCCGCCAGCACATCCGTGTTTTCCAGATCGGTGAAAACTGGGAGATCAGCGGCGGATGCATTTGGGTGGAATTATGGGACGACGGCAAGGTCGGACGACCGGACGGCATGAAGTTTGACAAGCACGGCAACCTGTTCAGCACCGGCCCGGGCGGCGTGTGGGTCTTCAACCCGCAGGGCGACCTGCTTGGACGCATATACCTGCCCGATAAGACCTCCAACTTGGCTTGGGGCGACGACGATTTGCAATCGCTTTACATTGCTTGCAGCTCAGCGGTTTACCGCGTGCGCTGCCAGACCGGCGGGCTGCCGCTGGTAGATTAATTTTCTGCTGCACCTTCCCCAAAGGGAATTGTCCAGCCGAAATCCTTGGACAAAAAAAAACGAGGGAGCGCCAAGCGCTCTCTCGCTTTATTGTTTGCAAGGGTGTCTGCCTTAGCTCCCCTGCCGGACGGCTTTATCGATGAAATAGGAACGCACCCAGCGCCGTTCTTCGGACGACATGCGCGAATGCGCGGCGGGTTGGCCGGTCGGGATCATATACTCTTTGGGCCGGCGTCCGCTGGCAAAGTAGCGCTTGCCGCCCTGTGAAGGTTCCTGATAATCTCCGCGATAGTTCAAATCCACACGCTTCATGGATTCAAATTCCAACAGTTTGGCATCCGCTTCCTCGGCCTCAAGAGCCGCATCCGCCTCTTCCTCACTGGCCAGCGCGGCCGCGGGCAGTGTATAAGCGCCGTTGCCCACGTCAAAACGCGCCACTAATTCTTCTTCCGACCCGTTGAACCAGTTCAGGTCCATGTGGGTTTTGAATCCCGGCAGCGTGCCTTTGTCGGAGTACTGCCAGAAGTCCCAACCCGCCCAGGGGTACAGCGGTGTTGGCCACAGTGTGGTGTACTGCGCCATCCATAAAGGATACTCGCGCGCCCAATCCGCATGGATGCGTTTTTCGTACATCATGTAGCTGCGCCAGAAACCGCCGCTGGTATAAATAATCGGCTTGCGGTTGGTCAGCCGTTCCACTTCACCGAGGAACTGCTGTACTTTCAAGTTCAATTTTTCGCCTTTACTGCCGGCCACTTCCAAGTCCAGCACAGGCGGCAGACTGGTGAATTGGCCCACGGTTTCCACGAATACCTGCGCCTGGATGATAGGGTCGATGTGCGTGCGGAAAAAGTGATAGGCGCTCCAGTAAATGCCGTTTTCCGCGCAACCTTGAATATTCTCGTACAAGCGTTCATCGATGTACAAGGTGGTTTTTTTATCGGGAAACTCGGTGGCTTTAAGAAAAGCAAATTTCACACCGGCGCGTTTCGCTTCGCTCCAGTCAATTTCAACCTGCCAATGGGATACGTCAACTCCGGGAATCATGCAGCGCCTCCTTTACTGAATCACCATATTATTTAATTCGGTAACGGAACCGTTGAACCAGTTCAGTCCCAGGTTGGTAGCAATACCGGGCAGCCGGGCCTGGTAAGAATACTGCCAGAATGTCCAGCCGGCCCACGGCCACATCTGGCTGGGCCAGATGCTGCCGGGTTTATCCAGCCACAAAGGATATTCACAGCCCCAATCCGATTCCGGAAGATAGGTCTTCCAGTAGGATTCAGATGTGTAAATGATGGGTTTTACCTTCAAGGCTGATTCGAGCAATTCTATAAAAGTCCGTACATTTTTATCCATATCGTTAAGGTTGGTGCGGTGGGTTTCCAGGCAGACCACCGGCGGCAGCATGCCTTTGAAGTTGCCAACCGTATTCAGGAACGTTTCGGCCTGCTGGCCGACGTGCAAATTGGGGTGCAGCCAATGGTAAGCGCCCGCCAGGATGCCGTAATCCTGTGCCTTCTGCATATTGGTATTGTACATCGGGTCAATGCTGTCCAAAGCTTCGCTGGCCTTGATAAACACAAAATTGACGTCCCCATTGCCAAACAGGGTCCAGTCGGCCGCGCCATTTTTATCTGATAAATCAATTCCAGATATCATAAAAGGGTTCCTTAATATTAATAATTCGTCACCTTTTATGTTACAAGTATCGTGCCAGGGTAAACGCTTTGTGTCAGTAAAGACTCCGCGCTAATAAAATTTTAAGAAAAACAGCAGATATTTAATCTGCTGTTTCTTTTTTGTCAGGAAATTGTTATGCCTATTGATCCGTCAGCGCTAGCTTGACCGCGAAAGCCGCAATGACCACGGCAAAAGCCTGCTGCATGCGTTTTACCGCGCGGGATGAGTTCAACAAATAGGTGCGGATGCTGCTGGCCAGCAAGCCATACAGGGCAAACACAATCAGAGTCAAGCCCATGAATACCATACTCAACACCAGCATTTCCATGGTCGGGGAGCTTGCGTTATCCGTGATGAACAACGGCAGGAAGGAAAAGAAGAACAGGGTCAATTTGGGATTGAGCAAGTTGATGGTAATGGCCTTCAAAATGATTTGACCCGCGTCAGCCTCCTGCCCTTCCTGTTTGAATTCCAACTTTCCGGCTTCGCGCCACATGTTCCAGGCCAGATAAAGCAAATAAGCCGCACCCACCATTTTGATGGCCGAAAAGATGTGCGCGCTCATGTTGAGGATGGCCGACAGCCCCAGCACACTGGACAGGATGTGCGGCAGGATGCCCAGGGTGCAGCCGAAGGCGGCCGCCAGGCTGGCGCGTCCTTTATGCGTGATCCCGGTGGTAATGGTGTAAATCGCGCCCGTGCCCGGGATCAAGATAACAGCCAATGAGGTAAGCAAAAACTCCGTTGTAATCATTATCTTTACCTCACAAATCTTTAATTACTATTCAGTCGAACTAGCCGACGATGTTGACCAGGCGTCCGGGTACGTAGATCACCTTGCGCGGGGCTTTGCCGTCCAACTGCTTCTGGATGGCTTCGCTGGCCAGGGCCAGCTCTTTGGCTTGCGCTTCGGTGATGTCCACCGCCACAACGATCTTGTCGCGCACCTTGCCGTTCACCTGCAGCACCAACTCGATTTCATCTTCAGCGGCCGCGGCTTCATCGTATTCCGGCCAGGGCTGCTGGTGAATGGAATAGGGTTTGCCAAAGCGCGCCCATAGTTCTTCGGAAATGTGCGGGGCTACCGGCGCCATCATGCGCAGGTAAATATCCACCGCCTCATTCCAGGCAGGCGTGTTCCAGCCGCCGGCGTCCTTGATGGCAGCCATTTCATTCAACAATTCCATCAGGGCGGAAACGACGGTGTTGAACTCAAAGCGTTCGAAGTCGGTACCGACCGATTTCAAAGTCTGGTGCACCTTGCGGCGCAGCTTGCGGTCCAGCGCTTTGGTATCTTTGGCAGTTTTTCCTTCTTCCTGGAAGATGGACCAGACACGGCCCAACCAGCGGTGTGAACCCTGAATGTTGCCCGGATCCCACGGGCCGCCGATCTGCCAGCGGTAACCGAACATCAGGTACGAGCGCACCGTGTCCGCGCCGTACAGCCGCACCTGTTCATCCGGGTCAACCACATTGCCGCGCGACTTGCTCATGCGCTGGCCGTCCGGGCCCAGAATCTGGCCCTGGTTGCGCAGCTGCAGCATGGGTTCATCGCCCTTGGTGACGCCCAGGTCGCGGAAAGCTTTGTGGAAGAAACGCGTGTAAATCAGGTGCATGGTGGCATGTTCCACGCCGCCGGTATAGCAATCCACCGGCATCCAGTAGTCATATTCATCCTGTTTGAAAGGCCAATCCGGATTCTTGGGGCTCAGGTAAGCCAGGTGGTACCAGGAGGAGCACATGAAGGTGTCCATGGTATCCGTTTCGCGTTCGGCTTCCCCGCCGCATACCGGGCAGGTGGTGAAGCGCCAGGTGGGATGCAGCTTCAAGGGGCTTTCGCCGGTCGGCCGCCATTCCACATCATCCGGCAGCATCACCGGCAGTTGGTCTTCCGGAACAGGCACCGCGCCGCACTTCGGGCAGAACACCACCGGGATGGGCGCGCCCCAATAACGCTGGCGCGAGATTAGCCAGTCGCGGATGCGGTACGTGACCGCGCCCTTGCCGACGCCCTTTGCCTCAATGAATTCAATGGCCTTGCCGATAGCTTCAGCGCCGGGTGTACCGTTCAGCGGGCCGGAGTTGACCACAGTGCCTTCCGCGGGTACCGCGGTTGGCATGGTGGCGCCGTCCAGTTTTTCCATGTCATCCGGCTGGATGACTACGCGCACATCCAAACCGAACTTGCGCGCGAAGTCAAAGTCGCGCTGGTCGTGCGCAGGAACGCCCATGATGGCGCCTGTGCCGTAAGTCATCAGGACGTAATCGGCCACCCACACCGGCACGCGTTCACCGTTGACCGGGTTGATGGCATAACCGCCGCTGAACACGCCGGATTTTTCTTTATCGGTGGCTTCGCGCTGGATTTCCGTTTGGCGCACAGCCTCGTTCACATAAGCGTCCACCTCCGCTTTTTGTTCGGGAGTGGTCAGTTTTTCCACCAGCGGATGCTCGGGAGCCAGCACCATAAAGGTCACGCCCCACAGCGTATCCGGGCGCGTGGTGAACACTTCCAGCGGATCGCCCTGCTCGGTTGTAAATACTACGGAAGCGCCCTTGGATTTGCCGATCCAGTTGGTTTGCAGCAATTCCACCGGTTCGGGCCAGTCGATCTGGTCGAATTTCAGTAGTTCATCGGCATAGTTGGTAATCTTGAAGAACCACTGGTTCAGGTCCTTTTTGATAACCGGCGTCTTGCAGCGTTCGCAATGGCGGTCTTCGCCCCACACCTGCTCGCGTGCCAGGGTGGTATTGCAATTCGGGCACCAGTCCACCGGCGACATCTTGCGGTAAGCCAGGTTGTTTTTCATCAACTGCACAAAGAACCACTGCGACCAGCGGTAATATTCAGGGTCGGCAGAAACCGCCTCGCGGCGCCAGTCGAACATGGCGCCCATGCTGCGCAGCTGTTTGCGCATGTTGGCAATGTTATCGTAGGTCCATTCCTTGGGATGGATATTGCGCTGGATGGCGGCGTTCTCCGCCGGCAGGCCGAACGCGTCGAATCCCATGGGGAACATGACGTTGTAGCCCTGCATGCGTTTGAAACGCGCGTGCGCGTCCGAAGGCGTCATGGCATACCAGTGGCCGATATGCAGATTGCCGGAGGGATAAGGCAGCATGGTAAGCGCATAATACTTCTTCTTGCTCTTATCAATGTCGGCATGGTACAGGCCGTCCTCTTCCCATCGTTTCTGCCACTTGGATTCAATATTTGCCGGTATATATCGTTCGATTGGTTCTGCCATTCATTATCCTCTTGTTGTTAAAAAAATAATCCTTCGTCCTCAGGGACGAAGGCATTCTCCGCGGTACCACCCTGGTTGCTCAACTTACGAGCCACCTCAGTTTCGCTGTAACGGGCACACCCGGACACGGCTACTATTTTCACTGTGTCAGCCTGCCCCACGGGGCTTTGAGGCGAGTTCGGCCGCTTGTGTTCCGCGGACACCATGACCGGGCTTGCACCTTGTTTTCCCGATTCGCTGGCGGATGGCCTATTACTCCTCTTCAGCTTTTAAAGTGGACCCAGAGAGATTCGAACTCTCGACCTTCTCAATGCCATTGAGACGCGCTCCCAACTGCGCTATGGGCCCTAATTGTCTTACCCAGTGGACCTGGAGGGATTCGAACCCTCGACCTCGTCAGTGCGATTGACGCGCGCTCCCAACTGCGCTACAGGCCCTTGTTTATGGGCAGGGGAAATTCTACCCAATACACGTTAACGTGTCAAGCAAATCACGTAGGGTGTGAGTATACCATAGGATTTTTCAGGCACCTAACAATTAGTCGATCTCTTTGATGCATCTTCATGATCTTTTTAAGAAAACCGTATAAAAATCTATCTCCTGCGTGCCAGTGAAATTGAACATCAAATAAATAACATTTTGAACTCAAGTTCAAAATTCTCATTTTTTGGTTATAGCATTTTCTATTTATTATCACGAAGTTTTAGGAATTTCTGAAGAAAATCTTCAATATCTTTAATTTCTTTACTTAGCCTTTTATCAATTGGATCTTCTTCACTGTCAATGGCTGAATAACCTTGCATTAAATCTTTCATATAATGCTTCAATTGCTCATCAGTTATAGGAACAATAGACTCATATACTAATGCCTTTTTATAGTCAGCATACATTATTATTGCTATTTTTATATCCCTAATAATTTTGTCTAAACCATTGAACACATTCTCAGCTTCTTCTCCAAATACGACTCTTGCTTCTACCTTTAATGTTTCAAATTCAGATCCAATTTCTGCAATTCCTTTCCATCGCTCAAAATAAGCACCAACCTCACCAAGATCTTGTTTTTGTCTAATGTCTAAGTCATTTGGAAGATCATCAAACGTTTTAAACCCTAACGCAATTTCGCCTGCTGACATAAATGGGCTTCGAAGATACTCCACTCTTTTTCGTAATAAATGAACACTTTTTAGTAACTCTCTTGCAAGATTATGTTTCTCAATTAGGATTTGTTGTTTTTTCCAAATATTAAAACCTCCCAATGCCAGACCTATGACAGCAACCAAATTCAGAAAATTTAAGACGTTATCAGTTATTTCATAGCAACTCATTTTCTAACCTCCCTATTTCTTTTTTTTTACTCAAGTAATAATTTTTTATCAAAATCTCTCTGTTTCAGATTACTAGTAACCAGAATCGTTTACAACATAACGTAATTGAATAATATTTTTCTTTTCAATCTACTACTACATTTTCTTTATTAGGTTTTCAAACGATTATTAATCTCCTTAATAGCATTGTCCCGATCCGTAAACAGCACAGCATGGATCCCCATTTCAGCCGCTCCCGCGGTGTTGTGCGGAACATCATCCACAAAGATGGCTTCCTGTGCCTCCACACCCAGCTTGTCCAAAACCGCCTGGAAAGCGCGCTCGTCCGGCTTACGCAGGCCGATTTCGGAGGAAAATACGGACACATCGAATACATCCAGGAAATCGCCATACAGCTTGACCAGGTTTTGGCGCCCGTTCACCCAGGCATTGCTGAGAAGCCCAATCTTGAACTTTCCCTTGAGGCCGCGCAGATAGGTGACCAATTCCATATCCACTTCGTCGCCGCCGAAGAATTCGTTATATAGCTGCGGCCAGCTTTCGATAGGCTGGTGGTAAAGCGCAGCGATGGTCTCCCAATGTTCGATATCCGATAATTCGCCGATCTCGGATTGCAGTGAAGTCGGTCCGGTGAAGATGGCCATCTCCAGCTCCATACGCGGGACGCCCAGACGCTTTGCCAACCCCTCGCGCGGCGCCGGATCTACCGTGCGCAGGATCACCCCGCCCATATCAAATATAACTGCTTTGATCGCTTTTTGCATGTTCAACCACCTCAGAAAAATTTAGGCAATTATAGCAGGTGGATTGTTGCTTACTACTATTCAAGTTTAAAATTCTATCTAACTATAAAACTAGATTAATTGGTAATTTCAAATCCAATTAAACAAAAATGATTTCTATTTTAGAAAATCTATGAACCGCCCTCAAAAATTGGGTTATATCGACATTGCAGAAAGATCTCAAAAAGACTAAGGTAATGGCTTCCTAGATTTTCTGAAAAAATAAAATTGTCTCTATCTGTGTTCCTTTTCACCCATTCACCAATAAAATTTTCTTCGGGTTTAACCAGGTGAATTGAATCCCAAAATTCATCATTTTGTAATAATGTTTTTGACAGATTTGATCCACAACTCTGCGGATTGTAATGCTGTGATAAATATCGGGCTTTAGATAATGGTCCGCATTTACCAATTTTAATTACTTTATTGTCGAGTAATGGCGCTGAAAATATATAAACCGCCTGATAATTATCAGGTAAATTTTTTAGCTTTTGTGGAATTTTCCATAAATCATGTTGAATCTCAGAATATGAAGATTTTATTCCTGCGATTTCAGCAATCTTTAGAAAATCATATATCATGGGACCGGCATCATTAATCATTGATTTTTATCCCCAATTTGTATTCTCAAGTTTGAATATTTTTTTTAATTTAAATAAAAGAATGATCCTTTTCCAAATATTATATAAAATACGGTAAGTATCCCCTAGCGACAAGTACTGAATAGAGTAAAATATGAATATATCCATCTGGGGAAAATGTTAATCAAATGCCACAATATTATAAATTACCAAAAAATTGGAAAGGTCGGGGAAGAATCTCAATCAGATACAAGCCATTTTGGAGAAATATACCTATTATAAAGAAACTTCCTTATTGGGTAGGGGATAAAGTTCAATTTCATATTCATTTTAACAAATATGGAAAAAGTGATCCTCTCACTAGGAATGTTATACATGAAATTATTGACAATTCTTTGATAAAGCAACATGATATTGAATCATTAGATACTGAAATAAAGGGAGTGCCAATATATACTGAGGGCAATTTGAAATTCTCTCTTGGTATAACAAATTATCCACAAAAAAATGATCCCCTTATTATTACAGCAAATGTTCAGAATAAGGATAGATACTGGTTTATTTTGATTGCATTTATACTTGGAATAATAGGTACTATTGTTACTGGTATTATTTCCGGTTTCATCGACATAACTCCATTAATATTGATCAAACCATGAGAAAGAATAAAAATAAAATTAAAAATGCTATATTATTCTTTCAGAAAATAGCTTATTTTTTGAAAAAGGAGACCGATTACGAAGCAGAATCTATAAAAGATAATCTGGTTTTGGACTTTTCAGTATTATCCGAGTTATACCAAAAGGGAATTGACGGGGGTTTTAGACAAGATATTGTTGAAATGGCAATTGAAGCTTATGAGATATATAAGGATAAAGATAGGCTCTGGCGAACCCCTATAATTTTATCAGGCGAAGCTTTACACAGATTGCTATTTGAAGTTATTCTTCAGTATATTAATATCAATGGAAATTTTCCTTTTAACAAAACAAAAAAGGTTTCATTAACGAAAGAAGATTTCTCCTCATATAAGGCAGCACAAATTTTAAACGATGAAAATTGCTTATCACTTAATACCTCTATTAATAGTCTATATAAATTGGGATTAATTGATGAAATAACTTACTACGATATGCATGCTCTTCGGAATTTACGAAATAAAGCTGTCCATGGCTTGATAATGCCTTTTTTATCTGAAGAAAAATATAAAAAGATACTATCTACTAGCGATATCCATGAACTTGTAAGATTAAATTTTGAAAATAATCCTAAAGATTTGCTTTTTGAGAATTATCAAAAATATCAAAATTATAAGTTCCGGATTCTCACAGAAAAAGGGAAAGATTTGTATGTTATTGAACAAGATAGATTAAAAATTGATATAGAAAATATTCCATCAGAGAAACGCCTTTCTGCAATATCTATTTCGCTATTGTTTGCTATAATTAAATATATAAATTCAAAACTTCCAATAAGTAAAACAGACTAATATTTACTCACTACGTTTATCGTTATAATTCCCTTTATGTTAAATCTGAAATCCCTTCTCGCTGAACACACAAAAATAGACCTCACCCCGGTGCAAAGCGCGGCCTTCGAGCACTATCAAGCCTTGCTGCTGGAGTGGAACCAGAAATTCAACCTGACCGCCATCACCGACCCGCAGGAGATGCAGCTCAAGCACTTCTACGACTCGCTCACCTGCCTGCGCGCCATCCCGCCGGACGCGAAGTCGCTGATCGACATCGGCTGCGGCGCCGGGCTGCCCGGCATCCCGCTCAAAATCATGCTGCCGGGGCTCAAGCTGGTGCTGGTGGATTCGGTCGGCAAGAAAGTCGAGTTCTGCAAAATAGCCGCGCAGGAATTAGGCTTGACGGACGTGACCGCCCTGCACGCCCGCGTGGAAGACTTGGGCCAGGATAAGTTGCACAGAGAGCAATACGATTGGGCTGTGGCGCGCGCCGTGGCGCCCCTGCCCGTACTGGCCGAATACCTGCTGCCATTGGTGTGTGTGGGCGGCAGCATGCTGGCGCAGAAAGGCGCCAGCGCTGCCAGTGAGTTGGAGCTGGCTAACAAGGCTATACGCATTCTGGGCGGCGGGCAGGCAAAGGTGGACAGCTTCGAATTGCCGGTCACGCACGACCAGCGCGCGCTCATTCAAGTGGTCAAAGAGAGAAATACCCCGGCGCAATATCCCCGCAAAGCCGGCACCCCTTCCAAAAAACCTCTGGGATAAACAGGTTACTGGCGGTTCAGGCGCGTAACCTGGCCCGCGCTCACCTGCCAGATCCGGCAGGTATGCGCAAAATCCTCTGAAAACAGTCCCAGGTCGGTAGTGGTCAAAATGGCCTGTTCTTCCAACCCCAGGCTGCCCAGCAGGTCTTCGCGGCGCTGCTCATCCAACTCGGCCAGGGTCTCGTCCAGCAGCAGCACCGGCAGCTCGCCGGTCTTTTCGCGCAGCCACTGCGTTTCGGCAATCTTCATGGCCATCACCGCCGTGCGGATCTGCCCGCGCGAACCGTACACAGCCAGATCAATATCGTTGGAATAAAAACGCACTTCGTCGCGGTGCGGACCGATGGTGGTCACGCCGCGGCGGATCTCTTCTTTCTGCAGCGCGCGCAGCCGTTTGGCGAAATGGTCTTTGATCTCCTCATAACCGATCGGCTCAGGCTGCTGGGCGGTAATCCCCAGTTCCGCCTGCCCGTTCTTCACGCGTATGCCGTTGTACGAAGGCTGGTAATCCATGCGGATCTCTTCTTTTCCGCCGGTCAGACGCCGGTACTGCTGGCCGAAAAATTCCTCGAACTCACGGGTGGATTTCAGGCGGGCTTCAATAATCAAAGCGCCGTTGCTGGTAATGACCTCATCCCAATAATCCAGCTGCGCCGGATCGCCGTTGCGGTCAAACAGCAATTTCAACAACGCGTTGCGGCGCGCGAGGGCTTGTTGGTAATCACTCAGGGCGCGCACATAACCGGGATAAGCCTGCGAAAGCAATTGATCCAGGTATTTACGCCGTTCGTCCGGGCCGTCTTCCAGGATGCGCGTCATTTGCGGCAGGAACAGCACCGAATTGAAGAAGCCCACCGTGTCGAACAGGCGCTTCTTGACTCCGTCAATCAGCACTTCTTTACGCAGGCGCTGGCTGCCATTTTGGATGGTGTTCAGGATCAGGCGCACTTCGATGGTATGCGTTTTCTCCTGTTTGCGCACCTTGCCGATCAGCCGCGCTACCGGCAGCTCATCCTGTACGGTCAGCAGGTTGATTAATTCGCGATCATTGGAGGCCAGCGGTGAGGTCAGAATAGATAGGAAATGTACAGCTTCCAAAACACTGGTCTTGCCCTGTGCGTTATTCCCTACCAGCAATGTCAACCGATCGGGAAAATCCATTTCCAAACGGGTGAAAATGCGGAAATTGGACAGGGATAACGCTTCGATTTGCATGGCGGCAGTATTAGACGGCGTTGCCTTCTTCGATTTCGTCCGGCTGGTAAAGTTTTATCGCCCGATCCACAAAGAGAACACCATCCAGGTGATCAATTTCATGTTGAAAGATGCGTGCCATCCAGCCCTTTACGTGCACCTTTTGTTTGCGCCCATGGCGGTTCAGTCCCTCAACCGTAATCTCCTGCGCGCGTTCTACTTCACCGAACAGGTTGGGAACCGACAGGCAGCCTTCCATGCCCATCACGGTCTCTTCCGACATAAAGGTGATCTCCGGGTTCACGAACACGTAGCGTTTAACCGGTGCTTTCTCGTCGGTTTCATCAACGGAATATTCCACCACAATCAGCCGTTGGGATACATTTACCTGTGGAGCAGCCAAACCCACACCCGGTTCGTCGTGCAGGGTGTCGATCATGTCATCCACTAATACCTGAAATTCTTTTCCAAAATCAGCCACCTTATGCGCCTTCATGCGCAGAATGGGTACTGGCAGCTTGACAACTTCTCTTAAAGCCATGAATTACAAAAACCTTTCTCTTGATTAATCTATTTTTATCATTTTACTCTGATTTATCATATTTATCAGCCTGCCGGTCATCTTCAGCGTGATCGCGGTTGAATTGCTGATAAGTATCCATCCAATCCAGCATTTGGCGCTGTTGCTCTGCCAGCGTGGCGCGTTTTTCAATAAGGTCCGCCCGCTCCAGATACGCAAATAGCGTCTGCTGGACTTCCAATGGATGATAGACATTGTTAAACGTAAAGTCTTCACTGCCAACTTTGACAAAAACCGTGCCGAAATTAAATAACAACCCCGGTATACCGATGCGCTGGTAGCGGATCGATTGGATATTTTCCAAAGGTGCGGCGCGCCGATCCTCCGTGCCCAGGGGCTTGCGGTAAACGTCGATCAACTGGTCGGGGGTGATGATGTATTGGTCGTTGCGCCAATCCAGGTACTGATAAAACCACCATATCCCAATCGCGGTTATCAATAAAATTAATAGCCAGAATACAAACTGGCTCTCCAGTAATCGGGAGCCGGTGGAATTCATGTAGATCAGCAGCAGGAGCAAACCGGACAGAATGAGAAATGGGAAGATGGTTTTGCATACCAGGAATATCCAGTGGGTACGGTAGATTACGGTTTCGCCTTGGACGCGTTTTAATCCCAACAGTCGCTGGATCAGGCTGGTGGAATGAATGTGGCCGACCATTTCCGGATGCGCTTCCTCGTGCTCCGCAAAATCGTTTTCCTGTGCGAGTCCCTCGCGTTTATCCAGGTAATTGGCAAAATCTTGTTTCGCTTCACGGCGTTTGCTGGTTCGGTTTTTTTCAATCAGGTAATCCAGGTAAGCCCGTGTTTGATCCACTCGCGGAACATTTTTCAACCGCAGCGATCCGGTGAAAGTCTTAATGAATAAATCACCAAAACCATACTGCCTTCCCAGAAAACTGGCCCGGCTGGAAAGGCTGATAATCATATCCATGGGAGTCTCCTCACGGCCCTCATAGAGGAAAACACCCTGCTCCTGATTGATCACGCGGCGATCCGTGAAGATATACAAATCATTGGACCATTCCAGGAAATTCCACCAAAACCACAATCCATACAGCAAGGCCACCCCGCCGGCTAATCCGTAGGCGGTACCGGCAGTAATGATTCCGCCGCTTTGCAGGAAATATACTCCCGCGCCCAACAGCAAGGCCAGTAACAACATTAGAGAAGTCTTCACCGCCAAATACAAACGATGCGGTTGGCCGAGATAATAAACCGCTTCCGATTTAAAATCCAACCGGGGACTGCGCTTAATTAATAATTCGTAGTAATCCGCGATAAATTGAAAATCAACCCGTAGATTTGGATTTCCCTGTATAAACCGGGATAATACCGGTGTGCTGATGCGAATCAGCAGGGTATCTACCAGCGCCCGCGCACCGGTCTGGCGCAGCTGTTTGCGTGTCAGAATATCCTCGCCCAGCAAATCTCCCGCGTAAAGGTGATTCTTTTTTTGCAGCGCTTGATGTTCTTCCTTCAGAACCTCAACTTCGCCTTCAAACAGGATATAAAGGAATTTCGCGCCGGCCCCCTCCAGGTAGATCATCTCACCGGATTTAAAGAAAACCACCTCGGTTTTGTCTGCCAAAATGGATAATTGCTCTGGTTCCGCCCGATTGAAGGGGTAAACGGTTCGCAGTATTTTGAGCACTTTATCACGGTTGACAATCATGGATTAAGTATAACTTATCCGTTTTAATCGGGTGATACAATACAAAGCTGCACCATCTGGTAGAATTGTTGCGCTTGTTTATTAAGGAGTCTCCTGTTTGAAAACCAACAGATTTAATTTAATACGCTGGGGTGCCATCGCGCTGATTGTTGCATCGGTGATCTTATTGGTATTCCAGCTAATCCAATTCAGTAAATTGCGCGCCGGTTTTCCTGCCGGAACCACTATCGGCGGTATCGCCGTAGGCGGTTTGGAGCAGGAAGAAGCCGCCAACCGCGTGCGCCAGGCATACACCACATCCATCGACCTGGTATATAAGGATCAGCACATTCATGCCAAGCCGTCGCAAATTGGTTTTGACATCGATGTTGAGTCCATGGTTGCCGCCGCGGACCAGCAGCGCGTGGAACTGCCATTCTGGTCTTCCTTCTGGGCTTATTTGTGGAACAAAACGCCCGAATCCAAGGAAACACCGCTGGTTGCCACCATTGATGAAAATAGGCTGCGTCTTTACCTGATGGACGAAATTGCCTCGCGTTATGATGAAATTCCCGAATCCTCCCAACCGGTGGCGGGTACCATCAATTTCCAGTACGGCAAACCGGGATCGGTTATGGATGTTGAAAAATCACTGCCGGTAGTGGAACGCGCCATGAAATCCCCTAGCGACCGGGTAGCACAGCTCATCATCAACGAGGTCGATCCGCCGCGCCCTTCCCTGCAGAATTTGGAAATCTTGATCAAGCAAATCCTCGATCAGGCTCAATTCGACGGATTGACCGAAGTTTACATTCTTGACCTGGAAAATCGCGAAGAGATCAACTTCGCCTACGAAGCAGGCCAGGATTATGACCCCGGAATCGTTTTCACCGCCGCCAGCACGATCAAGATTCCCATTATGGTGGCCACGTTTAATGCGCTGGATGAACCTACTCCTCAAGGGGCGGTTAACCTGATCGAACAGATGATTGAACTTTCGGAAAATCCTCCGGGCGACACGTTAATGGAGACTTATTTGGATCCCACCCTTGGCCCGCTCGTGGTTACTGAGGATTTGCAGGACCTGGGGTTGGAAAACACCTTTATGGCCGGCGAATTCTATACCGGCGCGCCATTGCTGCAGCGCTTCTTGACACCCGCAAACCAGCGTTTGGATTACGACACTGACCCGGATGAATACAACCAAACCACCACGTCCGACATGGGCATGCTGCTGGATGACATTTACCAGTGCGCCCAAACCGGCGGCGGCTCTTTTGCCGCGGTATTTCCCGGAAAGCTCTCCCAATCCGAATGCCAATCGATGATTACCTACCTGAACCAAAATAAGATCGCGCAGCTGCTTCAGGCCGGCCTCCCGGACGGTACGCAATTTGCGCACAAGCATGGCTGGACCACCGACTACACTACCGGCGTGATCCGCTCGATGATTGACGCCGGCATCGTTTTTTCACCCGGCGGGAATTACGTGATTGTAACGGCCATGTACCAGCCCACCCAATTGATTTGGGATATTGCCAACGTGCTCTTCGCGCGTATCTCGCAGGCTACGTACAACTACTTCAATATCCCCTCGTAATCACAAGAAGCACGAAACCAAATGTTGCCTTCGACATGCTCAGGCAACATTTTCTAAGAAAAAAACCGCTCACTGAGCTTGTCGAAGTGGCGGTTTTTTTTTATTGCTACGCGGGTAGATAACTCAACATTCCTTGCCCGGTTTGAAGATCAGGTTGATCAACGGCCAGGCCGCAATGTTCAAAACCGCCAGGATCAGGAAGGTGGCGTCATATCCCGCCACATCCGCCAACACGCCCGTCAATCCCAGGCCGATACCGGTGCCGATATTGGCAACTGCCATCAGGATGGAGAACATGGTCGCTGCGATACGGCCGTCGGTAATGTGCATGGAGATGGCCATGAAGACAGTCTCGTAGAACCCAAACGCCAACCCGAAAGTAAATACCAATACCCAAGCCATCCAGGGCGCAATGATGGCCGCCAGCAGGCCGATGGCAAAGATCGAGACCACCAGGGCAATCTGCACCGAACGCTTCTGCCCGATCTTCTCGGTCAGTTTGCCGGCCGCCAGGCTGCCCAGCACCGTGCCGATGCCCAATACGGTGGATATGAACCCGGCCGTGGCGTAATTGATGCCGAAATGCGCGGACAGCGAGGGATTCACTATCTGGTTGGCGCCATAAATAATCAGGGAGTACAGCGCGCCCAGGACAGCCAGCCCGATTACGCTGGAATTCTTGAAGCAGCTGAAAGCGCTCCATTCGAAGATGCGGTCGGAAGCCCGCTTGCTTTCCTTAGAGAGGAATACCAAAGGCAGGGGCAGCAGCGTGGCCGCAGCCAGAAAATAGAATCCGAAAGTCCAGGAGGTCTTGTAAACCAGAACGCCCAGCACAGCCGACACAACCACCATGCCGACCGCGCGCCCGCCCACCATGAAGCTTTGAATAATCCCTTCTTCTTCAACCGGAGTTGTGTCCAACGCCAGCCCATCCGTGCAGGTATCATAGAGCGCCATGCCGGTCATCAGGACAAATGCCAGCAAGGCATAAGCCATGAAATCAACGGATGGGTCGATTAACGGAAGAAGGATCAGACACGTTGCTTGAACGATCAAGCCTATGATGATGTAAGGCTTGCGATGCCCCAGCCCGAAGAAGTTCACTTTATCACTCAACATACCGAGGAATATTTTTAGAATGAAGGGAATCATGGCAATGGTGCCAATGACACCAATTTGGCTCATGTCCAACCCAAAGGATTGCAGGTACAAGGCATTTAGAGCGGTAAAGAAGCTCATGATCGAGCCTTGTGCGAAGTACAGCATTGCAAACATAGCATAACGACGTGTTTTATTCATTGTTTCTCCCGATGGTCGTTGTGTTTTTAAGGTAATGAGAGTATTTGAGGTCCGTTATTGGTTACGACAATGGTATGTTCAAATTGCGCCGACAGGGTTCCGTCAGCGGTTTCCACCGTCCATTGGTCTTTTAAAATACGCGTATCCGGTTCGCCAATATTGATCATGGGCTCGATATTGAGCACCATACCTTCACGCATCACCGCCCCGCGGCTGGCCGGCCCAATATGGGGAACGAATGGATCTTCCCACAAATTGCGCCCAATGCCATGACCGCCGTATTCCCGCACTACCGAATAGCCCTTGCTCTCGGCAAACTCCTGAATGGTCGCGCCAATCATACCAATACGGTTGCCGGGGAGGGATACGTCAATGCCTTTCTGAAGCGCTTGACGGGCTGTTTCAACCAATTGGTGAACCTCCGGTTTTACCTGCCCAATTTCAAAGGTGCGGCAGGCATCTCCACACCAACCCTTATAGCGCAGGCCAATATCGATGCCAACAATGTCGCCTTCTTTTAATTCGCGATTGTCCGGCATACCGTGGCAGATTTCCTGGTTGACAGATGCGCAGATCACACCCGGAAAAGGCCGTTGGTAAGGCATTTGCCGAATTCCTTTATAAAGCGTTTCAGCGCCGTGTTTCAGGATAAATTTCTCGGCTACCTTATCCACCTCACGCAGAACAACGCCCGGTTTAATCATGGATTCAATCTCGAGAAAGGTTTGGGCAACAATACTACCTGCTGCGCGCAACCCTTCGACCTCGTGTTTTGTTTTTAATTCGATCAAGAGAATTCTCCTTTGTAGAAATCCAAAGAACACATTGGTAAATTATATTGTGTAAAGTAAAAAAGCTTATTAACCAGTGAATTATACTCTTTCCCCATATTTCACATCTGCGAACAATTTTGTTTAATGAGCTAATTCAGATAGTAATTCTCGAAAAATGCTCATATAATTGGTACCGTATGGTATTAGTACATACTAAAGGGAATGATGACTGAACTGACTCCTACTCCAACTATTGAAGATTATTTAGGGATTATCTTTACCCTGGAACGCGATGGCGAAGAAGTTATTGGCGCACGGCTTTCCGAGTTATTGGAAGTCTCCGCGCCTACCGTCACCGTCACTCTGCGCCGCATGGTCAGGGATGGCTGGATCAACATAACCCCGGCTAGAAAGATTGAATTAACCCCCAAAGGAGTAGATGCCGCAAAAGCGGTCATCCGCCGCCACATGCTGACCGAATGGATGCTGGCGAAGATCCTCAACCTGCCCTGGTCAAAGGTGCACGAAGAGGCACACAGAATCGAGCATTCCATATCCAGCGAAGTGGAGCTGAGTTTGATTGACAAGCTGGATGACCCGGCCTTATGCCCGCATGGCAACCCCATGCCCGGACAGGAATCCATTTCATCGAAGTGGAAACCACTGTCGGAATGTATCACAGGTGATAAGATTATTATCGAACGTATCCATGAATTTTTGGAAGAAGATCCCGTTTTGATGGATTATTTGGAATCCAACCAGATCGTCCCCGGTAAACAGGCAGTGATAAATGAAATTCTACCTTTCAATAAAACCATTACCTTGAAAAACGAGTCCGGAATAGTCACCTTGGGGTTGGACATCGCAAAAAGTATTTATATAGAAAAACAACACTAAGCAGGAGATCCTATGATTTTATCGAGTAACCTTGGCTACCCAAGAATAGGCATCAACCGGGATTTGAAATTCGCGCTCGAAAAATATTGGAAGAACGGAATTTCTCTGGACGAACTTCAGCAAACTGCGGATCGCATCAAAACAGCCAACTGGATTGTCCAAAAGGATATGGGGTTGGATTTCGTTCCGAGCAATGATTTTTCCTTTTACGACCAGGTACTGGACACCACCTTCATGTTGGGAGCTATCCCGGAACGGTTCAAGCAGGAAAAAGATCTGGAAGGATTGGACCTTTATTTTGCCATGGCGCGCGGTTGGCATAACGATCAGGGCAAAACCATCCCTGCCATGGAAATGACCAAGTGGTTTAATACCAATTACCATTATCTCGTCCCGGAAATCAACGCAAACACCAAATTCAAACTGAATCCCGCCAAGCCAATCGATTCGTATAAACTGGCGCAAACACTCAACCTCAACACGCGGCCGGTCATCATCGGGCCGGTTACTTTCCTGTTACTCAGTAAAAGCGAAGATCCTTCGTTCAATCCGCTCAACAAGCTGGATGAAGTTATGGATCTGTACGCCAATCTTTTCAAGCGGCTCAGAGAGATGGAAGTGAAATGGATCCAATTGGACGAACCCTTCCTGAGTATGGATCTCGACGGTCTTGGCGAGGATGCTTACCAACAGCTCTTCAACCGGTTTAATTCCCATCACGGCCGCCCGAAAGTCATGCTGACAACGTACTTTGGAGATTTATTCGCCAATCGCGATCTGATAGCCGCCTCTCCTTTTGAAGGACTGCATCTTGACATGACCAACTGCAGCCAACCTGAAAGAGTCCTGGCCTCCGTTCAAGAAGGCCAAATGGTTTCACTCGGCTTGATCGACGGACGCAATGTCTGGAAAAACGATCTGACAAAAACCTTGAATACCATCAAGGAGATCTACGAACGCTTCCATTTTGAAAACATCGTGGTCTCACCCTCTTGCTCCATGCTGCACGTACCGCAGGACCTTCGGATGGAAAAGAACCTGCCCGGCGAGGTCTATCTATGGTTGGCATTTGCCCGGCAGAAACTGGAAGAATTATCGGAATTGAAAAAAGCCGGCAATCGCAACTTCACTCCCACCAGCTTCTTCCAAAACAACCAGGGTGATGTTCAAAGCCGCCGCGAAATCGCGAAAATTGAGGCGCTGCAAATCACTGCTGCCCATAAAGCCGTCTCCACCAAGCGGCAATCTTCCTTTGCCCAACGCAAAGCCAGTCAGCAGGCTGTATTGTACCTGCCTGTGCTGCCTACCACCACCATCGGTTCATTCCCGCAAACGTCGGAAGTCAGAAAACTGCGCAGCCAATTGCAGAAAAATGCCATCAGCTACGAACAGTACAAAGGGGAGCTGGAACGTGAAATCGAGAAGACCATCCACTTCCAGGAAAAAATCGGTTTGGATATTCTGGTGCATGGTGAATTCGAGCGCAACGACATGGTCCAGTACTTCGCGGAAAAAATGGATGGATTTGTGTTCACCGACAACGGCTGGGTGCAGTCCTTTGGTTCACGCTGCGTGCGCCCGCCCATCATCTATGGTGTAGTCAGCCGCCCGGAGGCCATGACCGTGCGTTGGGCTACCTTCGCGCAATCATTGACCGATAAACCGGTTAAAGGCATGCTCACCGGGCCGGTCACCATTCTGCAGTGGTCCTTTGTACGCGACGACCAACCGCGTTCCGAAACATGCCGCCAGATTGCCTTTGCCATCCGCGCGGAAGTACAAGACCTGGAAGCTGCCGGGATTAAAGTCATCCAAATCGACGAACCCGCCCTGCGTGAAGGTCTGCCTTTACAGAAGAAGGACTGGCCGGCATACCTGGATTGGGCTGTAGAATGCTTCCAGATTTCATCCAGCGGTGTTAAAGATGAAACCCAGATCCACACGCACATGTGCTACGCGGAATTCAACGACATCATTGAAGCCATTGCCAGGATGGATGCGGACGTCATCTCCATTGAGGCCAGCCGTTCCAAAATGGAATTATTGCAGGCTTTTCAAAAGTTCAACTACCCCAATGAAATCGGGCCGGGCGTTTATGACATTCATTCGCCCAACATCCCGGATGTGGCCGAGATCCACGACCTCATCCATAATGCACTGGAAGTCATTCCGGCGGAACAGCTCTGGATCAACCCGGATTGCGGCCTTAAAACCCGCCAGTGGGCTGAAGTCGAACCCGCGCTGAAGAATATGCTGGCTGCAGTAAAGCAAGCCCGCAAGGAATTGGCTGGATAATCCAAAGAAAAAAAACAACACCACCGAGGCAGAATATGGCAATGAATCGATTGGAAAGGGTTTGCGCATTAATGCGCGACCATAAAATTCAGGCGCTGGCCGTCAACGCTGGATCTGATTTAAAATACCTGACAGGTCTTGATTTTCATCTATCCGAAAGACCGGCAATTCTTATTTTAACCGTCCAGGGGGAAGGCGCATTCATTTTCCCCGAATTTGAAAAAGACAAAGCCGCGCAGTCGCAAATCCCGGCCAAAGCCTTCCCCTACCCGGAAGATCCCCAATCATGGCCGGTCGTGGCTGGAAAAGCGATTGAAAGCCTGCGGTTAGGCGAAGCCTCTCTGGCTGTTTCCCCCACTGTCATGCGTTTTCTGGAAATCAATCTGTTACAACGCGGCGCGCCAAAAATTAAAATCATATCCGGAGCTGAGATTTTCCGCGATATCTTCATTCAAAAAGACGATGAAGAAATCCAGTCTACGCGTAAAGCGGTTGACATTGCCCAAGAGGCATTACTGCAAACGCTGCCGTATATCCAGCCAGGAAAAACCGAACATGAGATCGCGAACCTGTTGGTAATCAACATGCTGAAAGCCGGCAGCGATTCGGAACTGGCTTTCGGCCCCATTATCGCCGCCGGACCCAATTCCGCCAACCCGCACGCCAACCCAGGCGGTCGCGAAATGCAGGCGGGCGATATGCTCATCATCGACTGGGGCGCGCGCTACAACGGCTACGTTTCCGACATCACACGCACCTTTGCCATTGAATACATTCCCGATGGATTCACCGAAATTGTCCAAACCGTACTGACCGCCAACCAAACCGCGCGCGGATTGGTTAAACCCGGCATAGCAGCGCGTGATGTAGATTCCGCCGCGCGGGATGTGATCGGCGCCGAGGGATATGGCGAGAATTTCCTGCACCGCACCGGACATGGTATCGGTTTAAACGCCCATGAAGATCCTTATATTTCCCAGGCCAGTAATACGGTTTTAGAGCCAGGTATGCTTTTCACCGTGGAACCGGGTATTTATTTAACCGGTATAGGCGGTGTACGTATTGAAGACAACGTGGTGGTCACCGACGGCGGCGTGGAAACGCTCACCAGCCTGCCGCGGGATATCATCATTCTTTAGTCAGATACCTATGAAAGAACGGAAAGGCATTCAAACCATACCCACCGCTGAACCGTTTTTCCTCCCTGGAGGCAAAACCGGTGTGGTGCTCATTCACGGTTTCACCGGAGCACCCAAGGAAATGCGGCAACTCGGCGATGCCCTGCACGGGCACGGGCTGAGCGTGTTGGGTGTGCGGCTGGTCGGGCATGCCACCCAACCGGATGATATGCGCCGCACGCGCTGGTGGGATTGGCTCGCCAGTGTGGAGGACAGCATTAACCTGCTGTCCGGCACCTGCGACCGCATCTTCTACGCCGGCCTGTCGCTCGGCGGCGACCTGGCGCTGATTGCCGCTGCGCGCATCCCACCCGCGGGTGTGATTGCCATGTCCGCGCCCTTTACAATCGACAGGCGCGCCCGTTATCTTAAACTGATTAGCTGGCTGGCGCCTTGGTATAAAAAGGACGGAAAACCGCCGGAGACCGAAGATTTGCAACACAGGCACGTTGAGTATTCCGCCTACCCCACGCGCTCTTTGGCGGAGCTGTATACTGTCACTCAAACCATGCAGCAGTCATTGGAGCACATTACCTCACCAGTCCTGTTGATCAATTCCAAATCCGATACGACTGTTCCAATTGAACATGCCGCAAGGATCAAGAGACTGCTCAATGCAGCAGAGATCGATCAGGTTATTCTGGAAACCAGCGGACACGTCGTGACTGAGGGCGATGAGAAAGAGATCGTTTTTGATGCCGCCTATCAATTCATTCAAAAACACTGCTAAAATTCCTGAGGTTTGCATGAGGAGAATTTAATTCAATGACCATAACAATCCACACCTTTGTATTGGGCGCCATTAAAAACAACACCTATTTGGTTGTGGATAATGCATCTCAGCAAGCGGCCCTGATCGATCCGGCCGCACCAACCAATCAAATTCCCGAATTGCTAGAAGAAAAAGGGTATCAACTCACCTACATGCTGGTCACCCACGCTCATTTCGACCACATTGGCGGTGTCAAATGGATACAATCGCTAAGCTCGCAGCATATCCCCGTGGCTATGCACGCGCTGGATCTGGACCTTTGGAAAGCAGGCGGCGGTTCCAGGGACTTCGGTTTTGAATTCGATCCCGGGCCGGTGCCCGACCTGATCGTGACAGATGGACAAACCCTGCCTCTGGGAGAAACCAGCCTGACCGTTCTGCACACCCCCGGCCACTCCTTTGGCCACGTCACCTATCTTGATCTTGCCGAAAAAGCCGCTTTCTGCGGCGACCTTATTTTTTATCACGGCATAGGCCGCACCGATTTGGACGTCTGCAACGAAGACGACCTGTTCGCCAGCATCCGCAACAAGATCCTGACCCTGCCGGATGACACGGTGCTGTATCCCGGCCATGGCGGTAAGACTACCGTTGGCGAGGAGAGGGTAAATAATCCCTTTTTATAGAAACAAAAGAAAAAGAACGGAGAAAATTCTCCGCTCTTTTTGCATTTCCGAATATATGAAAATCGCTTACTTCGCGAATTCCACCGCACGCATTTCGCGGATGACCGTGACTTTGATTTGACCGGGATATTGCATGGTCTCTTCAATATTCTTGGCAATCTCACGCGCCATACGGGTGGATTCAAAATCGTCCACAGTTTCCGGTTTGACGATGATACGCACTTCACGGCCGGCCTGGATGGCATATGCCTGGCTGACGCCTTTGTAAGAATGCGCCATTTCTTCTAACGCGCGCAGGCGTTTGACGTACTGCTCCAAATTCTCGCGGCGGGCGCCGGGGCGGGCGCCGGAGATGGCATCGGCTGATTCCACGATCACGGCTTCCAGCGACTGTTGCTCGGTTTCGTGGTGGTGGGATTCAATAGCATTGATGACAGCCGGGTTGACGCGATAACGACGGCAGAATTCCGCGCCGATGACCGCGTGCGTGCCTTCCGTGTTGTGATCCATGGCTTTACCGATATCGTGCAGCAAACCGGCAGCCTTGGCTACTTCCGTATCCGCGCCGATTTCCACGGCCAACAAACCGGAAATCATGGCCGTTTCCACGGCATGGGTCAACTGGTTCTGGCCGTACGAGGTGCGGAATTTCAAGCGGCCCAACATGCGCAGCACATCCAAAGGCAGCCCGGCCACACCCGCGTCGAAGGCGGCCTGTTCGCCGGCCTGCTCAATCACACGCTGAACTTCTTTCTCTTCTTCAGCCAGGATTTTTTCAATGTGCGCCGGATGAATACGGCCGTCGGAGATCAGGCGTTCCAGTGAACGGCGCGCGATCTCGCGGCGGGTGGGGTCAAAGCAGGAAATGGTCACGGCTTCGGGGGTGTCGTCCACAATGACGTCCACACCGGCAGCCTGTTCAAAGGCGCGAATGTTGCGGCCGTTGCGGCCGACGATGCGGCCTTTCATTTCTTCATTGGGCAGGGAGACGGTGGAGGTGGTTACCTGGGCAACCTGGTCGGAAGCCACCCGTTGGATGGTTTCGGTGATCAGCTCGCGGGCGCGCTTGTCGCCTTCCTGGCGGGCTTCCGCTTCGATCTGGCGGACGATGCGCGCCATATCCGCGCGGGCTTCTTTTTCCACTTCGTTTAAAAGCTCTTGCTTGGCTTCTTCTACGGTCATATGAGAGACTTCTTGCAGCTTCTCCATCTGATCGGAATACAACTTTTCGATCTCGTTGGCACGCCGATCCACCGAACTTTGTCGTTTATTGACCTGGGCTTCACGTTGTTCCAGGCGCTCAATGCGCGTGTCCAATTCCGCCCGGCGTTTCTGCAAACGTTCATCCTCATGCGATAATTCATTACGCCGGCGGCTGATCTCACTTTCACTGTCCTGTTTGATTTTGAGGGCTGTATCGCGCGCTTCGAGTTCTATAACCTTAGCTTTTTCTTTTGCTTCTTGCAGCATCTGTTCTGTCTTTTCTCGTTCAGATTTTCGCAGCATGCGCGCGATCATCTGTCCCCCGACGAAAGATAGAATCAGGACAGCTGCAACACAGATGGCAATGGTGATACCTGTATTCATAATTTCCTCATTCGCTTTCTTCCATTTTTCTTTCTAAATTTAATTTATTGATGGTCTGTCTAATTACGTCGTACGAGAATGCACGCCGGGCCAGCACACCTTGCATTTTCTTCTTAAAATCATCGTCGTTCAGTGCGGCATAGCGCTGCATATACTTGCGGCCAAGCTTATAGGCCAGATCCTCTTCCGGAGGCGCGGCCTGCAATGCCTGGTCAATTTTTTCTTCGGAAATACCTTTCCGTTTAAGTTCATAAGAAAAAAAACGGTAACTGCGCGGTTTGGAAGCACAGCGTGACTCAATCCAGTCCTGGGCGAAGCGTTGGTCATTGAGATAATTCTTTTCTCTCAATTCCTGCATGACCTCATCAACAATGGCCTCGTCTATTTCAGCAGCCGCCAGTTTGTCGACTACTTCTTTTTCAGAACGAGGCTGGTATGCAATATAGTGCAATGCACGCTGCAAGGCTTTTTCATGTTGATCTTCACGCAGTAGTTCCTGGATTTTGGCATCCTCTATCTTAGCTCCCCGCTTAAGCCAGGCACCCACGAAGCAACTGATGCCAAATGCGAATTGGTCATCAATATACACATTAATCCGCTCGGGATTATTTTTTTGTGGCTCCAATGCCGTAATAATTTTTTCCATAACAAAAAAAACCATAACCTGCCTTCAGGCTATAGTTTTTGCTGAAAGAACATTTCCTTTAAAATAATGAAAATAGTCCGGAATCTTTTATCTACTATGTCTAAATTTCAACTTCTCTTTGATCCGTTGAAGTTAAAACTAAAAAAGAATCCATAATGCTTTTGTATATCATTATTCTTTCAGATCCCAACTACCGGTTTGAAACCGGTAGTTTTATCAGCAAAAATCGTTAGCCAAAATAAAGGCAAAATTTCCGAAATTTTCCAAATACTACTACATTAAATTATACAATATTTTAAGGAATTTTTGTACTCCTGCAAAAAGTCCAATAGGCTATAATCTGGGTAATATCGCGGAAAGGGTCTATGAAAAATATTCTGGTTACAGGCGGCGCTGGTTTCATCGGTTCCAATTTCATCCAGCATCTTTTATCCCAACGGGATGATCTGCATATTATTAATTTTGATGCACTGACCTATTCAGGCAACCTGGATAATTTGAGCGCAATTCAGGATTCGGACCGTTATCAGTTCATCCGCGGTGACATCTGCAATCAAGACGGGGTCTCGTGCCTATTCCAACAATATCATTTTGACGCCGTGGTGCACTTTGCCGCGGAAACACATGTGGATCGCTCCATTAAAGATCCGATGCGCTTTATCCAAACCAACGTGGTCGGCACGGCCAACCTGCTGCAAGCCGCGCTGGGTTACTGGGAAAAGCTGGACGTACCCGCCAAATCCGCCTTCCGATTCCTGCACGTTTCCACCGATGAAGTTTTCGGAACATTGGGGAAGGATGATCCCGCTTTCAGCGAGACCACACCCTTCGCGCCCAACTCCCCATACGCGGCTTCCAAGGCCTCCGGTGATCTGCTGGTGCGCTCGTATTTCCAAACCTTTAATTTCCCGGCCGTCATCACCAATTGCTCCAATAATTACGGCCCGTACCAATTTCCTGAAAAATTGATCCCGCTCATCATCCTGAACGCGCTGAATGGAAAGCCCCTGCCGGTTTACGGCGACGGGCAGCAAATTCGGGATTGGCTGTACGTGGAAGACCACTGCCGGGCTTTGGTGGATGTGCTTGAAAAAGGAACCCTCGGCGAAACCTACAACATTGGCGGCGACAACCAACCGGCAAACCTGGAGATCGTGAAAACGATTTGCGTAATACTGGACGAATTGCGGCCCGCCTCCGATGGACAGCCGCACGAAAACCTGATTCAATTTGTGCCGGACCGGCCCGGCCATGACCGCCGTTACGCTATGGACACACGGAAAATTGAAAAAACACTAGGCTGGCGGCCCCTGGAAGATCTGCAAAGCGGGCTGCGCAAAACAGTTATTTGGTATCTAGAAAATCCGGAATGGGTGCAAAAAATCCTGCAGCGGCCGTCTTTTCAGGATTGGCTGCAAGCAAATTATGTCCGGAGAGGAGAGGGCAAGGCATGAAAGGTATCATTTTAGCAGGCGGCAAAGGCACGCGCCTTTACCCGGTCACTTACGGCGTCAGCAAACAACTGCTGCCGGTTTACGATAAACCCATGATTTACTATCCTCTTTCCATGTTGATGTTTGCCGGAATCCGCGACATCCTGATTATCACGACTCCCGAGCATGAACGCAATTTCAGGGACGTGCTGGGCGACGGCCAGAAATGGGGGTTGAATTTCTCCTACACCACCCAGGCAGAACCGCGCGGCCTGGCCGACGCTTTCCTGGTGGGCAAGGACTTCATCGACGGCCAACCGGTGGCCATGACCCTGGGCGATAACATCTTCTTCGGGCGCGGCCTGATCGGCTTGCTGCAAAACGCCGCCAAGATTCAGGATGGAGCGACTGTTTTCGCTTACCCGGTGCGCGACCCGCACGCCTTCGGCATCGTGGAAGTGGATGAAAACTTCAAGGCCATCAGTATCGAAGAAAAACCCGAGAAACCGAAATCCAACCTGGCCGTGCCCGGTATTTATTTTTACGACGGCCACGTCAGCGAGTATGCTGCCAAATTACAGCCCTCAAAACGCGGCGAGATCGAGATCAGCGACCTGAACCGTGTTTATCTCGAAAAAGGCAAGCTGAACGTGATCGTGTTCGGCCGCGGCATCGCCTGGCTGGACGCCGGCACGCACGAATCCCTGCTGCAAGCTTCCGTTTTCGTGCAAACCGTGGAGGAACGGCAGGGTTTGATGATCTCCTGCCCGGAAGAGATCGCATATCGTCAGGGTTTCATCGACCGCGAGCAGCTCCTCACGCTGGCTTCCGATACGGATAACCAATACAGCCAATACCTGCTGGATTTGGCCGGAGAGCCCGACCCCAATCCCAACACCTATGATTGAAAAACTGAAAAATTACGACCTGTTTCCTCTGCTGTTATTGGCTTTAAGCCTATTGATTTACGGTTTATTCATCCCCTTCCTGGGATTCTATTGGGATGACTTTCCTTATTTATGGTTCCGGCACATCTCTGGCGTATCCGGCGTGATGCGCGCTATCGCACTGGACCGCCCCCTGCTGGCGGCGTTCTACGCCCTGCCCATGTCCGTGATGGGTGAAAGCCCCTGGGCCTGGCAGCTGGCTGCCATCCTGGGGCGCTGGTTGTTCACCTGGAGCGCCTATAGCTTCCTCAAAGCGTTATGGCCTCAGAAGAAAATGGACCTGAAATGGATCGCACTGCTGCTGCTGGTCTTTCCGGGCTTCAAGCAGCAGTGGATTTCTGTTATCTATACGCATGTGTTCGCGGTCATGGCATTGTACTTCGTTTCGCTGACCTTATTTGTGAAAGAGATCCGCGCCGGCGGCAAGCCCTCCCTGCGCATGGCCGGCGCCATCCTGCTATCCGTGGCCTGTATGACCGCGGTGGAATACGTTGCCGGGCTGGAATTGCTGCGGCCTTTTATCATCTTTATGCTGCTGGCTCAGGCAGCGCAGACCTCGTTTGGTGAGAAATTCAAGCGTACCCTTAAGCTGTGGCTGCCTTACCTGTTGGTCTTCGTCCTTTTCCTTATATATCGCGTGTTCATTGCCTCCTCGGTGCTGTATAAAGTCCAGCAAATGGATGGACTGACCAGCAGCCCGTTGGCAACCCTGTGGGATATGGTTGCGCAGCAATTCAAGAACCTGTACACCAGCACGGTCCCGGCTTGGACACAGCTATTCCAACCGTTCAGCCCTCTCAACATTGGCAGCTTGTTTTCCAAGCTCTATCTGGTTTTACTGGCAGCTTTCATATTCGGCGCCTGGTTCTTCACACGCAGGACGGTTAAAGACATCGAAGGCTCATCAGCGTGGCTGAAGACACCAGTCATCGGCGCGCTGCTTTCACTGCTGGCAGCCGGCCTGCCCTTCTGGGCCGCCAACCTGTCCCCCAGCACGCAATTCCCGGCCGACCGCGTCATGCTGCCCTTCATGCTGGGTTCGGCCGTCCTGGTATATGCCCTCATCAGTCTGGTTTCGCTGAAACCGGCTATTCGCATGAGTCTCTTCAGCCTGGTTTTCGGCCTTTCGGCGGTCTTCCAGGTCTATCAGGCCAACCTTTTCCGCGAGGATTGGGAGGATTTTGAACAGTTTTTCCAGCAGCTTAGCTGGCGCATTCCTGCGTTGGAAGAAAATACTCTGCTGGTGACCGACCAGCTTCCCCTGGAATATTACAGCGACAACTCGCTCAGTGCGGTATTCAATTGGATTTACGATACTGGCAGCCGCCAAAAGGACGACACGGACATGCCTTACCTGCTGAATTACACCGAGTCGCGCCTGGGTCACAGCCTGGCTTCGCTGGAATCCGGCACAGCCATCAATCATAATTACCGGATCTACACTTTTAAGGGATCCACCGACCAGATGGTGCTGTTCTACTACGCTCCGCCGGGCTGCGTGCACCTAGTCGATCCCGATCTGGACGGGGACAACCCGCTCCTGCCGGCGGTCCTGCGGGAATACGCGGCCAACTCGCGCGATGACCTGATCAGCGCGGATCCTCAACAGAATCAGATTTTCTTTCTGTCGGAAGCTCCGGCTAACTCCTGGTGCTATTATTATGAAAAAGCCAGCCTGGCTGCGGAATTGGGGAAATGGGAAGAAGTTGTCCAATTAGCCGGCAGCGCGTTCAAGCTGGACGATCACCCCAACGACGCTTCTGAACGCATTCCATTCATCGAGGGTTACGCCCGCACAGGCGATTGGGAAAACGCGCTCGGTCTCAGCCGGGAGACTGCCGCAGTCTCGCCTTTATACCAGCCCATGCTGTGCAACTTATGGCAGGACCTGGCAGCGGAAACCACGGACTCAACTTCAAAAACCGAGGCAGCCAGCCAAATTATGGCCGAGCTGGGTTGCGAGTAAAAACAATTCACGCTTACAATTGATCCACATGAAAAAAATTATTTCCTTTTTTGCTTCCGAAAAACGGCAGACCTGGTTGGTTTACGCCTGGATGCTGGTTATTTGCTTTCTAAGTTATGGTGTATTGATCCCCGCTCTGGGGTTTTATTGGGACGATTTCCCGATCCTGTTCCTCTATAAAACCTTCGGCGCGAGCGGTTTCCCCGAATTCCTGGCCTCCGACCGGCCTTTCTCAGCCTGGAATTTCATGCTGACCACTTCGCTATTCAAGTTCAACCCGTTGGGTTATCACCTGCTGGCCTTCGCCCTTCGCTACCTGAGCGTAATACTTTTTTACTGGATCTTCCGCACCGTTTGGCCGGAACGGCGAAAAATCGCCGCAGTGGCCGCGGGCATCTTTGCCATTTATCCCGGTTTCCACCAGCAGCCCATCGCCCTGATTTACTGCCATCATTTCAGCGTCTTTGACCTGTTCCTGCTTTCCGTGCTGCTGATGCTGCAAAACGCCAAGCGCGAGAAATTCAACTGGCCCCTGGCGATCGTTTCCTATGTCGGCGCACTGGGCATGTTCTCCATCGAAAATTTCGCCACTTTGGAAATGCTGCGTCCGCTGCTGCTGTGGATCCTGCTCAAGCCGAAATTTAAGGACTTCAAAGCCCTGATCAAAGCTATCCTGAAACTTTGGCTGCCTTATCTGCTCATCTTCGGCGCCTTCATGTTCTGGCGCGTGTTCATTTTTAAGTTTCCCACCTACGAGCCGGACTTGTTGGAAGGCTACCAGTCCAGCCCGACATCCATTCTGGTAACGCTGTTCAGCCGCATCCCCAAAGATTTTTTCACCGTCACCGTCAAAGCCTGGCTGGATTCCTTCCGCATCCCTAAAGTGAGCGATTTCGGCACCTCGGCCACCTACCTGTTCTGGGCGTTGAGCGCGGCCGGCGCGCTGCTGTCCGCGCTGTTCCTGAGCCTACTGGGTAATGACAAGCCTGTTGAAAAAGCCACGCAGAAGAAGCCCCTGTGGGAATGGCTCGTCGTGGGTCTCTTCCTGTATTGCTTGGCCGGTTCCATTGTGTGGGTGTTGGACATGCCCCTGGAAATCGAGTTTGCCTGGGATCGCATGACCCTGGCGTTCATCCCCGGCGTGGCCGTGATAGCCGCTTTAATCTATGCGCTGGTCGATAAATCGCATTTTGCCGCCAACCTGCTGGTCTGCCTACTGATTGGCAGTGCGGTTGGGGCGCACTTCGAGAACGAGATGAGCTACAAGCGCGATTGGGAGGACATGCAAAACCTCTTTTGGCAAATGTCCTGGCGCATGCCCGATCTGGAACCCGGCACCGTGGTGCTGGGCTCGGACATCGGCGTGGATTATTACAGCGATAACTCGCTAACTGCCCCGCTCAACCTGATGTACGCGCCCGACAGCCGGAGTTATGACCTGAATTATGTATTCTATTATTCCGACGTACGCCTGGGCAGTTGGCTGTCCGCGCTCGAACCGGGCGTGGCCATCCACCAGCCCTACCGCTCCTTCGATTTCAACGGCAGCACCGACCGGGTTGTCGCCGTCAAATACGATCCGCCCGCCTGTTTGCAGGTCATGGATCGCACCTACGCCAATTCCATCGCGCTGCCCAACCTTTCGGAAACGCAAGTGAGTGAACTCAAGTTGACCGACCTTTCGCTGATCAAATCCGAGCCTGCCCACCAGCCCCTTACGGACATCTTCACCAATCAGCCGCAAAAAGACTGGTGTTATTACTTTGAGACAGCCGACCTGGCACGCCAAAACGGCGATTACGATCAAGCCGTTGCACTGGGTGAAGAAGCCATCGCGCAAGGTTATGCGCCGCGCGCGGCCTCCGAATGGCTGCCTTTCCTGGAGAGCAATATCCGTCTGGAAAATTGGGAAAGAACGGAATATATCGCCGACCAGCTCCTTTCCGCTGAAGGCAACTACGAGAATGGGCTATGCAACACCCTCAAGCGGCTTTCCCGCCAGGATGACGTCCCTTCTGCTGATAAACTAGTAGAATATATGCAGGAATACAATTGTCCATAAAAAGACAGCAAAGACAAGAATAGAAAGCGCACCCATGAAGGAAAATCTTTCAGTTGTCATACCCGTATATAACAGCGAAAAGACGCTGACGGAGCTGACCCAACGCATTGATGCAGCCTTGAAAGAACGCTGTGACCGGTATGAGATCATTCTGGTTAACGATGGCAGCCGGGACGCCAGTTGGAGTACTGTAAAGCAATTGATGCAGGCCAACCCGGCCATCCGGGGCATCAACCTGATGCGCAATTACGGCCAGCACAATGCCCTGTTGTGCGGCATCCGCGCCGCCCGATATGAGATCACCGTCACCATGGATGACGACTTGCAGCATCTGCCAGAGGAAATCGGCAAGCTGCTGGATAAATTAGCCGAGGGTTACGACGTGGTCTACGGCATCCCCGAAAAACTGGTGCACTCCCTTTGGCGGAACTTATCCTCCAAGCTGTCCAAACGCTTCCTGGCAAGAATTCTGGGACTCAAGCGCTTGAAATACATCAGCGCTTTTCGAGCCTTTAAAACCGACCTGCGCCGTTCGTTTGCCTCGTTTAATGGGCCGAACGTTATTATGGATGCCCTGCTGACATGGGGGACGGATAATTTTGGCACGGTGGAGGTGGTTGAACAGCAGCGTTCTGTTGGCCGCTCCAATTACACCCTGGGCAAGCTGATCAACCTGGGCATGACCGTCCTAACCGGTTTCAGCACCATCCCTTTGAAATTCGCCAGTTTCACTGGCTTCTTCCTGACACTCTTCGGCGTTGGCATCCTGATCTACGCCGTTATTCGTTCGTTGCAGGAAGGCAGCGTACCGGGTTTTCCCTTCCTGGCTTCCATCATCAGTATATTCAGCGGTGCGCAGCTTTTCGCCCTGGGTATCTTTGGGGAATACCTGGGCAGTATCTTTCATCGCTCCATGAATCAACCGGCTTATACTTTGGCTGAAGATAACGAAGACATCACTTCGAAAGGATAATCATGATCCCATTCAACAAACCTTATATCGCACCCAAGGAATTTGACTATATCCGGCAAGCAATCGAAGGAAATCATATCTCCGGGGACGGCCCTTTCACTAAGAAATGCAATCAGTTCCTGGAAAACGCCCTCGGCGTCCGGAAAGCCCTGCTGACCACCAACTGCACGCACGCTCTGGAAATGACGGCGCTGCTGTTAAATCTGGAAGAAGGCGACGAGGTCATCGTACCCTCTTTCACTTTCGTTTCCACCATCAACGCCTTTGTCCTGCGCGGCGCCAAGCCCAAATTTGTGGACATCCGCCCGGATACCCTGAATATCGATGAAAGATTAATTGAAGCAGCCATCAACGAACATACCAAAGCGATTTATGTGGTGCACTATGCCGGAGTAGGCTGTGAAATGGATGCGATAATGGACATCGCCCAAAGGCACAACCTGCAGGTGGTGGAGGATAACGCGCACGGATTTCTAGGTAAATATAAAGGCCGTCTTCTGGGTACTTTTGGCAGCTTGGCAACGCAAAGTTTTCACGAAACCAAGAACTTTTCCTGCGGTGAAGGCGGCGCCATAATTATCAACAATCCCGACATGGTGGAAAGAGCCGAAATTATCCGCGAAAAGGGCACCAACCGCAGCCGCTTCTTCCGCGGGCAGATCGATAAATATAGCTGGGTGGATGTAGGGTCCAGCTACCTGCCCTCAGATATCCTGGCGGGTGTGCTGCTCTCGCATTTTGAAGAAGCCGAATTCATCCAGTCCAAACGCAAACAGTTATGGGACACCTATGCGGCACAACTGGGTGATTGGGCGTTGGAAAACAGCGTCAAATTGCCTTTCATTCCCGATTATTGCGAACAGAGCTATCACATGTTTTACTTGCTGATGCCCGACCTGGAAATACGCCAGCGCTTCATTCAGTACCTGAAAGAACGCGATATCTTGGCCGTTTTCCATTACGTACCCCTGCATACTGCCGACATGGGCCAATACTTCGGCTATCAAGCCGGCGACCTGCCGGTTACTGAAGAATACAGTGACAGGTTGGTGCGTTTACCCTTCTACAATAGCATGAGTGAGGCTGAACAGCAGCAAGTCATTAATATAATTCTAACTTTCAAAGCTCAGGGCCGCTGACACGCTATGTTAGAATGAAGATATGGAAGAGAAAAACAACTATCAATCTCAAATAGAATCCAGCGAACATAGCCGCCAGACTTTTTGGCAGATTTATTTTCCTTTGCTCCTGACCGGTATTGGGGCAGCGGCAATTTTGTTTCTGCTCTTTGGGAAATCAGCCGGAGGTGCAGTCGATCTGCGTATGTGGGCAGACATCGCCGCAATCCTGATCATCCTGCCTCTTTTTGTATTTCTGTTCGCATTAATTGCCCTGACTTTTGTCGGATCAGCCATAACCTATAAAATTTCCACGGCTGCGAAGACAGGTCTGGTGAAAATCAAGCAAACAAGCGTACGGCTTACGCATGGCGTTGAGTCCATTTCCAAAGGCATTCACAGAACATGGGAAGAAGTTGATGTGCTGTACGCGTCATTATTAAACAGATATTTTAAATAGATAATTTTTCACATAAAAGGTGGATATGAGCAACCAAAATAATAAACTCACGACCTATGTTCTGGGAGGTGTCATTGGTGCCGCCCTGGGTGTCGTGGCCGCTATCCTGATCGATCGTTCCGCGGAATTGAATGGTGATGAGGTCCGCTTTACCGGGAAGAAAGCCGGTAAGACTGCCATGGGGATCATTCAAGTGCTCTGGTCTCTGATCGAAAAAGGCGTCTGAGTTCTTCTTTTTCGACATTCCGATTTTTAACGTAGATAAACAACCTGATTGCACTTCATGAGAATTCCATTATCAGTTAACACCCTGATTTGCGGTAAACTGGCGCAGGAAACCATCATTAATGTAAATAAGGAAATTTTTATTGAAAAACCGGGCGGTAATTTACTCTATACTGCCTACAGTCACCGTCTTTGGAAAGAAGCTGCCGGTTTAGCGGCAAAAGTAGGGGAAAATTACAGCGAAGATTGGATTACGGACATCCAAGCTCACCATTTCAATACTTTTGCAGTCAAACGCTTGCCGACAGAAATGGATATACGCGCCTTCTATAGCTTTACAGGCGAAGACGAATACCGCACGGACAATCCTCAAAAGTATTTCTTTGACCTGGGATTGCCTTTCCCCAAATCCTTGTTGGGATACACGCCCAACCCGCAACAATTGGATAACCGCAGGAGTGGCACAACGTATTCTCTGCGGCCGGAAGACATTCCGGATGAATTGATGGACTGCCAATTCCTGTATATGGCCCCGCTGGATTATTTATCGCACAGTCTGATTCCCCCGCTCTTCCGTGCAAAAAATGTCAGTACTGTCATCCTCAACCCGGCTGAAGGTTATATGCAAGCCTCTTTTTGGTTTGATGTTCCGGCCGTGTTTCAAGGAGCGACTGCGATAATCACCACAATTAACCGTGCCAGCAAACTTTTCCTTGGGCGCGATCGTGGTGTCTGGGAAATGGCAGAGGTAATGAGTACTTTCGGAATCGAGATAGTCGTCATCACCGCTGGAAAAGATGGCCAATATTTATACGAACGAGACAGCCATAAGAAATACCACATCCCGGCCTATCCCGCCAAAGTTGTGGACACCGTTGGCGCCTGCGATGCTTTCGGGGGCGGATTCCTGGCAGGGTACAGCCAATATTTCGATCCGCTGCGCGCCGCACTGATGGGTAATATTTCAGCCAGCATCAAAATTGAAGGCAGCACCCCGCAATATCTGCTGTATGCCATGCCTGAGCTGGCACAAGCCCGTTTGGAAAATCTGCGAGGCCGCGTGGAAGAATGTTAAATCCCCGCCCATATCAATTCAACTTTTCCAAAGTTGGATTTGTATAAAGGAAAGTAAATTAACCCGGAGGAGCTGCTCGATTAATCTCCACCGGAGATTCTTCAGTTACAATTGGATAAGAAAATTGCGAGAGGATAATCTATGAATAAAACCATCAAATTTGTTGCAGGTGCCGCTCTTGGTGCCCTGACCGGGGCTGTTGTCGCAACACTGCTCTCGCCCGGCAGTGGAGATGAAACCAAGATGGCGTTTTCCGAACGTCTTCAATATCTGCGCAACCAGCTTCAGGAAGCTGCCAGGCAGAAACGTGTGGAAATGACCGCGGAGTTGGAAGAGTACAAACGCGCTAATTAAGCGGCGTGATTTTCAAGCGATATGCAGCCGGGGTACGCGTATGACGGGTCAGGCCGCTGATGACCAGGATGCCATCCTGCTGAGCATTCAAGTCAGCGACTTCAATCACCTGTGACAACCCGGCTGAAGTAATCCACTTTTCCACGCTCTCATCCCCTCCCGTTTGCAGCCAGGCCAGCGCGTAAGCTTGCGGAAGCTGGTTGCTGATACGGACAAATCCGGAAGGAGTCCATCCACCCTCATCTGCCTCAAAATCGGTATCATATCCCAACGAGCTGATACGGATATCATCAATCAACAAACCCTCGCCGTTGACGGCCGCATCCGTGATGTATTCAAATTGAAGCGTAACCTTTTTTCCAGCGAATTCGGATAAATCAACTTCTTCGTTCACCCAGCCTTGGCTGGCGCCGTTCAGCCCGCAACCGTAACTCGCTCCGGTGGGATTCTCTGTCGTACAGCTGCTGGTGTTCAGGATTTTCCAGGTTTCTCCGTCGGTTGAAGCGGTCACATAAGCGTAATCGTAATCGTTTTCAATGTCATACCAGGCCCAATAACTCATCAGAATCGGCCCTGCTGTAACTTCGCTGAAATCGAAATCATGGCTGAGCGTCATGTGCGATTCATCTCCGCTGTTCGACCAGAAATAATACTCGCCCGAATGCGGGTCGGCCGGAAGCAAATCAACTGTCTCTAATCCCTCGACTTCCACCGTGTAATCCTCGTCGCAATTAACACTGATGTAATCCGTTCCATACTGGCTGACAGTGCGCTCGTTCCAACTGCCGTCGCATTCCAGCTCTTCACTGGCGTAAAAAACCGGGGCTTGGGTGTAATCCCCATAACCATAAATTCCGTTCTGCAAATCAGTATTTTGCAGGTAATTCGCGATAGTCCAATTCTGAAAAACCCGGTCGGCCGGCCGGCCTGAAACGGAGGCATCCGCTTCATAAGACTGCATTTTCGCCTCCAGCACTTCATCGATACTGACCAGTCCATTCATGGGGTTCTGCACGATTGCGCTGGTTGTTTGGCTGCCAAATTGCGACAGCAAATATCGCGTAAAAAGGAATGATGCGCCATAATGCGGCGAGGCGTCTCCCTGATCATCACCGGGCCAAAAGTTCAACTGCAAATCCGGGTCGAAAGAGAAAAATATATCAAATCCGCCCACATCAAAACCGTTCAAGTCCGCGGCCAATTCGGAGAATCCCTCATTCAGCCAGGAGGTTTCGTTGCGGTCCTGGTTCCAATGGATCATGTGCTGGAATTCATGTGCCAGTACGCCATAGGTGTAAGAGCTGCCTAAATCGGTGTAATCCGCAGAGAGATAGAACATTTCAGCTGCGTTGGAAAATGGAGACACTTCCGGTGTCAGTGAATCGGAACCGGAAAAATAACCGGCAGCTCCGCCCAATTTGTGCGCATAAATGATCACTAAATGGTCATCATTATCCACCCCCGGCGTCCACTCGCTGCCAAAATATTTTCGATCGGTTGGATAGATCTGATTTTCGAAAACATCCGCCAATTTAGCCACATCTTCCTGATCGACTTCAACACCATCTTCTACCCAAAAATAGAGGTGAGGCGTTTGGTATTCCAAAGTGGCATTGATTAGCCGATAGTCGTTCTCGTCCACGTCCAGAATCCAAAAAGGCTGCTTGCTTCCATTGGCCTTGATTACAGCCGGTTCCTTCAAATTTACACGCGGATTGCTGACACCGCTGAAACGAACCGCCAGGTCCAGCGGATCATTTTCTGGTACGGCTACCGCTTCCAGGGTATTCAGGGTGATCTGGCCTTCGGTGATGATTAAGTCGTTCACGCTGGTCGGTTCCACAGTAACAGTCTGTACAGCTTTTTCTTCAGTGGCAAAAGCGCTCGTCCCTGGCACTTCAGGTGTGGTGCCTGTATCCTGGCTGCTGAAATATCGGTAGCTTAGGCCCAGGAATGCCAGGCAAATTAGTGCCAACCCGATGATTAATATCCCCAGGAAAACAGTCTGTGCTCGATTTTTCGGATTTTCCATAATGAGTCTCTATGTTCGTTCTGACGCAGGTTCACCCTCCGGTAGGACCTGCGTGACTGCCAAACCCAGCGATACCCACCAATAAGGCATGGCGAATGAATCGATGCTGAAACCCTCCAACAACAAAGCCGCCAGGACAAAACAGCCCATCCAGCCAAACACACTGATAGAACTGCATTTATTGCGGATCTTACGCAACAGCGTAGGCAGCAGAGAAACCAGCCAACCGATGAACAGCGAAAAACCTACCAACCCGGTTTCAGCCAGCAGCCGCAGCCACAGGCTTTTTATGTTTAGCAGGATAGTTGTGCGGTTGAGCAGATTTTCCACCTCAACCAATGACCAACCATAAGCCGGTAAATATTTGGGGAAATAATACCCCGCGTTTCCCAGCCCGACGCCCAGGAAAGGATAAGCATTAAAGATGTTCCATCCCGTCAACCAGTAAATCACTCGGTCACCGAATTTCAATTCGTTGAAGAAGCGCAGCAATGCGTCATCCTGGTTGAAACTGAAGCTAAAAAGGCTGGCCATGCGCGGGTCGATGCGTGAGAAGGCAAAAACCACCGCGAAAATTACCAGTAGATAGAACAAAATCAACAACCCCGATATTGCCCTGCGTCCAAGATGGAGGCTTCTTCCCTTTCGATTAATCAAGGTTTCCAGCCAGCTGACCACGCGTCCCTGCAGTACCATTGCCACCAGCAGCAGCACCAGGATAAATGCGGCCACACCCACGCGGGATAAGGTCAACAGAAGAATACCCATTCCTCCTAAAAGCAGGAGGTTTTCAAAGCTGAATTTCCACAGGCGGAAACGATGAAAGGAAATTCTCTTGTAGGTGCAAGCCAGCCACAAAGGCAGGTAGAGCATGTTTAGCTGGTGCGCCAGCCAGGAGGGTTCAAGGGCAAAAGCGTTCACCCGCTGCCGGTACAACACACGCGCCGATAACATACCTTGAAAATCAAACATCCACTGCGGGTAGTGATTGAAACCGTACCAGAAAAAAGCCTGCAGCAGCGCCCAGGCTACCAGCACCAAACCGCTCCAATTCAACACCTGAACTGTCAGGCGCGCGTCCTCGCGCGTCTCCAGAAACGAGCTGGCTGTGATGAAAAAGAAGAATCCGATCAACAGTGTCCCCACTGAAGAAATTGCCGGGGCAAACTGGTTGATACCTTTGAAGGCTGGGACGTGATAGAACAGCGAGAGTGCGGTTGCAACCAGCGCAATCAGGCAGAAGAGAAATAACGGCAGGATATGATTGGAGAACGCCCCCCCGCGAACCACACGCGGCAGGAACCAGGTTATTGCCAGGATCACCAGGAAAAGGATGGCAGGACTGGCTACCGAATCCGAACCCAACAGCTTTGCCACCAACGGCATGCTGCTGATGGGCAGTAGGGCAATCATTATTAGCCAGCTAAAACGGCTGATTTTTCGCAGAATGTCACTCATCGGAACGTACAAATTGTTTTCTGGTCAGCAGGGTCAGTCCGATAATGGAGAGCAGCCCGCCGATGAACAACCCGCTGAACACCAATACATTGGTCTGGAAGCGCACCGGAAGCGTGGGTACTGTCACCGGATTGGATAACACCACCGTCAACGCCGAGAATAACCCGCGGCTTTGCGCCAATTCATCCGTGATCAGGCCGCTCACCTGGTTGGTTTTCTCCAGTATTTCATCCAAATTTTCAAGTGAACAGCGTTCCCCGCCCGCTTCCATCAATGTACCGCGTTCCAGGCAAGTGGTCAGGCCGTTCAGTACTTCCTGATAAGCCGCCCCCAGGCGGGCATGTACCAGCGAATCCTGCAGGATTTCATCTGCGGCCGCTTCCCAGGCATGCAGCACCTGATAAGCCAGCTGTGGATCGGCATCTCGATAGCGGATAGCCCAGCGGAATTCCTCACGGTCAAAGATGGCGTCATCGTAGAATTCGTCTTTAGAGAGCGTCAATCCCTCTGCTTCCAAACGCGCCAGCGCAGACGAAATCACCTCTTCGGAAAAGATAATGTCGCCCACTCCACGCATGGCCTGATCCTCTTCAATATCTGACAACGCACCGGTTTGGGTGTAATCAATGGTAATTGTAAAAACCGCATTGGCCTCGTAAACAGGAGCTTTCAACATTGCAGCTCCCCAGCCCAGCAGCCCGCCCACGATCATGCCCGCAACCAGAAAATACCAGCGGGACGCCAGGGTTTCCAACCATTCTAAAAAACTTAGATTCTTCACGTGTATTTAGACTTCCTATTGTGCTTTGAAGTTGATTATCGCCAGGTTCCTGCTGCAATCCGCATAAGTATCGAATACGTAAGCTTCCGAAAGTGCGTTGCCTTGCAGGTCATAAACCTGAATGGTCAGGCTCTGGCTGCTGGCCAGCGACTTATTAGCCAGTTGGATTTCGTATCCACCAGGACCGTAAACATCCGCTTCAGGAATGCCGGTTACAGCGGTCAGGTTGAGTGCGGAACCGCCTAAATTGCCGGTTGCAACCAGTACCAGGTTCAAGACCGGATTCCCATTTGCGTCGAATACCTGGCCGGCTACACCCAACCAGTTGCAGCCCTTGTCCGTATGCACAAAGTTTTTAATATACACCGGCGCTTCCACCTGCAGGGTGTAAGGCAAGGGTGTGGAGGTTTGCGTGGGAGTCAGCGTTTTGGTTGGCGTAGATGTCTTGGTGGGTGTAGATGTTTTGGTCGGTGTTAACGTCTTGGTGGGTGTAAGCGTTTTTGTACGTGTCGGTGTAATGGAAGGCGTCAACGTTTTACTCGGTGTTGCGCTGGCAACAGCCGTTTTTGAAGCAGTGCTGGTTAGCATCGGTACGCCGGTTTGGGTTTCAGTCGGAAGCTCTACAGCAGTGGAAGTAACGGCAGGGCTGGATGTTGGGGTTGGGACGGTGACTAAAATACAACCTGATAATACCAGGCTGAGCAGGATGGCGGCTGAGAGTACTTTTTTCATGAAATCCTCGCGGGTAAACCAATCAATCTTAGCGAAATCAATTTACTTCTACCTGATATTATTTTATGCCAGGTTAAGTCTCTTTCTGATACAAATTTTCAGCTTCGACAATTTTATACACCTCAAAGGGTAGGTAATAGCGGAAAGGTTTTCCGCCGGTCGCCAATGAACGGATTTGGTTTGAGGAAATCTCCAAGAGAGGCGCTTCGATAAATTCCACTTTTTCGGAAAGCCCTGGAAAACGGCTTTCCAATTCCTCCAGGCGGATGACCTCGCCCGGCCGGTGCATCACGCCCAGGTAATCGCAAGCGTCAATGAACTCATCCGGTTTGTGCCAGGCGGGCAGGTCGTGCAGCGAGTCCCCGCCCATCAGGAAGACCAATTCCGCCCCCGGGCGCTGTTCGCGCAGGATGCGCATGGTATCCAGAACATAATGCGGTCCGGGCCGGTCGATATCCACGCGTGAAAACTCGAAGATTTCATCACCGTCGATAGCCGCGCGCACCATTTCTATGCGCAATTCCAAAGAGGAAATCTTCTTGCCCAATTTATGCGGCGGGTTGGGTGCCAATACCCACAAAACCCTATCCAGTTGGAGCTGGTCGTAAGCTTCCATGGCCAGGATCTGATGGCCCACATGCGGCGGGTCAAATGTGCCGCCGAAAATACCCAGCCGCTCAGTCGCGCCTTTCAGTCTTCCCAATTATCACTCCATACCAATTCGTGTTTGCCAATCAGCACGCGATCGCCTTCACGCACTCCGGCTTCCTGCATGGCATCCTCGATGCCCATGGATTCTAGAATGCGGTGGAAACGGCGAACGGATTCAAAATATTCCCAGTAGGTCATGGCTGCCGCGCGTTCAATCGCACCGCCTGTCAAACGCCAGCCTTCCGTGGTGCGCTTCAATTCAAAAGCCGCTTCCCTGGATTCCGGCCGGTAAATCGGCAAACTGGATTCTTCGCTGATTTCCGGAAGTTCAACCAGTTCATGCTGCGCTTTCCATAATATATCGGTTAAGTTCTGGCGGGCCAATGCGGAAATGAAATTGAGCGCAATACCCTTCTCTTTAAAACTCGCCGCAATCGCGTCCACCCGCTCAGCCACATCCGGCATATCGATCTTGTTTATGGCTACAACTTGTGGTTTCTGTCCCAATTCCGGATCAAATAAGGAAAGTTCGGTGTTTATCTGCGCATAATCCGCCAATGGGTCTGCAGAAGCGCCATCCACCAGGTGGATTAGAACCCGGGTCCGTTGGATATGTTTCAGGAATGCGTCTCCCAGTCCCAAGCCGGTATGCGCGCCTTCAATCAAACCGGGTATATCCGCTAACACCAGCACAACGTTATCGTTCAAAACTGCCACACCCAGGTTAGGGACCAGGGTAGTAAATGGATAATCCGCGATCTTGGGCTTGGCATTGGTTACCGCTGCCAGGAAACTGGATTTGCCGGCGTTGGGCATACCAATAATGCCGATATCGGCAATCAGTTTCAATTCCAAGTGCAGACGCTTGCCCTGGCCGGGTTCTCCCTTCTCAGCGATACGGGGAGCCTGCCGGTGCGCGTTGGCAAAGTGCGGGTTGCCGCGCCCGCCGCGCCCGCCCGGGCAGGCAACAAATGAATCGCCTTCCTTTACCAGGTCAAAGAGCACGTCTCCGCTCTCCTGATCGGTTATTAACGTGCCGAGCGGCACTTCGATAATTAAGGCCGGCGCGGACTTACCGGTTTGATCATTCACACCGCCGCGTTTGCCATCTTCGGCCACAAATAAACTGCGATGCCGGAAGGTTTCCAGCGTGTTAATATGTGGATTAACTACAAAGACAATATCACCGCCCCAGCCGCCATCCCCGCCATCGGGGCCGCCGCGGTTAACATACTTTTCTTTGTGGAAGTGGACGATACCATCACCGCCCTTTCCGGACTTTACTTCAATATCAGCTTCATCTACAAACATGCGCTTATTATAAAGCACATGACCTGAATAAAACCTGTATGTGGAAATTGGGAAATATATCCGAACCCACCACTTGAACATCCCATGCTTTACTCTAGGCAAGTGTTCGGTTCTGAACGTCACACAAGAATGTGTGACCTACAAACCCTCTCCAGATATTCGTAGGTCAGGCAAGAATGCCTTATCCACGAATAATTGTCATCGCGAGGAGCTTCCTGTTTTAAGGAAGCGACGCGGCGATCTCAGTTTCTTACTTATATTTTGCCTATCTCTCCCAGTTTTTCTTTTCCGCGTTTTATACAATACTCACAGCTGAGATTGCTTCGCCCGCATTCCGCGGACTCGCAATGACAGTTTTTTTCTATATATCCGTTTGTCATTTTTGTCCGATTTCTTCTTTTAGAAGCTATTGTCCTTATTTTTTTTAAACTTCGGTATAACCTTCCGTCTTCCACCCGCATAGCGGGTGGTTTTTTGTTTCGGCCCTTCGGGCCTCAACCGTTTAAAGGGTTAAAAAAGAGGCCGGTATAAAACCGGCCTCATTGTGCAATCTTGGTTATTTCGCGAATTTCTTCGCCAGCAAATCTTTCAGCGTGGGGGTGCCGATTTCCTGCAACTCATAGCGCACGCGCTGCATGGGTTTATTGACCTTGATGATGCGGGTCAGGTCGATGGGCGTGGCGGAGATCACCATGTCCACATCGGCTTTATTGATGGTCTTTTCCAGGTCGGCCACCATGGCATCACCGTAACCCATAGCGGGCAGAATCGGGCCGGTGCCGGGATATTTGGCGTACGTCGCCGCAATCGAGCCGACCGCGAACGGGCGCGGATCGACAATCTCGGCTGCGCCAAAGCGTCGGGCAGCTACCCAACCGGCGCCGTATTTCATTTCGCCGTGTGTGAGGGTCGGGCCGTCTTCAATTACCAATACACGCTTGCCGTGGATCGCTGAAGGATCGTCCACAAATAGCGGGGATGCCGCTTCGATCACGACTGCTTTGGGGTTGATGCGGCTCAGGTTTTCGCGCACTTTGAGCACGTTCTCCGGTTCGGCCGTGTCCACTTTGTTGATTACAAAGGCGTCGGCCAGGTAAAGGTTGGTTTCACCGGGATGATAACTGACTTCGTGTCCGGGGCGGTGCGGGTCGGCCACGACGATGGAAAAGTCGGGCACATAGAAGGAAAAATCGTTGTTGCCGCCGTCCCATAAGACGATGTCCACTTCCTGCTCGGCCTGTCTGAGGATGTCGGCATAATCCACACCGGCATACACAATCACGCCGTTATCCAGATGCGGTTCGTATTCCTCGCGTTCTTCGATGGTGCATTCATGTTTGTCCAGGTCGGCGTAGGACGCGTAGCGCTGCACGCGCTGTTTGACCAGGTCGCCGTAAGGCATGGGGTGGCGAATGGCGGCCACTTTGTAGCCCATATCAATCAGGATTTTGGACACACGCCGGGTGGTCTGGCTCTTGCCGGATCCGGTGCGCACGGCGCAAACCGAAACAACCGGTTTATTGGATTTGATTTGGGTGGTGTGCGTACCCATCAGCCGGAAATCCGCGCCTGCCCCTAAAACCTGTGATGCTTTGTGCATGACTACTTCATGCGGCACATCACTATATGCGAAAACTACTTGATCGATGTTATGCTGCTTGATCAGTGAATTTAATTCACTCTCCGGATAGATCGGAATCCCTTCCGGATACAGGTCTCCAGCCAACTCCTTGGGATATTTACGCCCTTCGATGTTGGGGATTTGGGTAGCTGTAAAAGCAACGACCTCATATGCTTGATTTCCGCGGAAGAAGGTATTGAAGTTGTGAAAATCTCTTCCGGCGGCTCCCATAATGATTGTTTTAACTCGATCCATGCATTTCTCCTTTTAATATTTTGATTTACATCACATCGGGAACATTGATTCCCAAAATGCTCAGACTATTGGTGATGACTTGTTTTGAAGCGGCCACCATGCGCAGGCGGAAATCGCGTGTTTGTTCATCCGCTGTCAAGACCGGGCAGTTATTGTAGAAATTGCTGAAAACCTTTGAAAGCTCAAAAGCGTAATTCGCAATTAATAACGGCCGCAAATCATGGGCTGCCCGCTGCACTTCCAAGGGGAAGCGCATCAGGTAATCCACCAGCTCCACTTCGTCCTTATTCAAGGTATACCCCACCTGGGTACTCTTGGGTATGGAGAATTGTACCTTTCTCAGTATGCTATTTGCCCTGACTGCCGCGTATTGGATATAAGGAGCAGCCTGCCCGTTCACATCCATAGCCGCGTTCCAGTCAAAGGTAATAATTTTGGTGTTATCGCGTGAAATCAGCGAATATTTGATCGCGCCAATGGCGATATTACGGGCGACCTCGGCTTTGACCGCTTCTGCCAAATCCGGGTTCTTTTCCTGCACAATCACCAACGCGCGTTTCTCGGCTTCGGTGATCAAGTCCTCCAACAGCACCACCGTACCTTCACGCGAAGCAATGGTCACGTTGCCGGGCAAGTTGACGATTTCGTAAGCCAGGTGATAACAATTCTGCGCCCACGCGTAGCCCATCAGCTCCATTAATTTAAAGATTTGCGACATATACAGCGACTGGCGCACATCGATTACGTAAATCGAACGGTCCAGGTGATATTGCTCGAATTTTTTGATGGCTAAAGAAAGGTCCTTGGTGGAATACAACGAGGTGCCGTCGGAACGCAGCACCACCAACACGCGGTATTTTTCCTGAGTGCCTAAAATTTCATCCAGGTCAACAATGACCGCGCCCTCCGGCCGTTCGTCTTTGGCAATGCCCTTGCTGATTAACTCATCGACAATTTCCTTGCCGGAGTCTTCCACTTCGCTCTCGTAATAGATGTGGTCAAAACGGATGCCCAACAGGTCATAAACTTCTTTGAAAGCGTCCATCGACCATTGGCGCGTCTGCTGCCATAACGCCACAATTTCCGGGTCGCGCGCGTCCCAGCGCATAAACAGCGACCGTACCTGTTCTTCCAGGTCCGGGTTTTCGTCCAGGCGCTTGATGGCTTCGGCGTACAAACCGCCCATCCAGCGCGTCATGCCTTCCGTGGGAGGTACTTCCCCGGCGTGGAAATTCATATAATTCCACAGCCACTTGATCACATGTAGGCCGATATCGCCAATGTAATTGGTGCGGATAACGTGATCGCCGGCAAAATCGAGGATTTCGCAAACTGCTGAACCCAGCACCATGTTGCGCAAATGCCCCACATGAAAAGCCTTATGCGTGTTCGGCTGGGAATATTCCACCATTACATTTTTACCGGTTGCTTCGCCCCGCCCAAAATCCTTGCCCTGCTGCAGCACACTGTCTACCACCTGCTTGGCAAAGATTTGTGAATCGAAATACAGGTTAATGTAGCCATTCACGGCTTCAGCTTTTTCAAATTCCGGAGGCAATTGAAGTTTGGCTGTAACCATTTCAGCCAATTCGGTAGCTCTGGTTTTTACGTTGACAGGTTTACCGGCTTTGGCTTCCTTTGAAGCCGTTGCGAAAAGGGAGGTTGCGATTCCCCAATGAGCGCTAAAAGGAATCCAGGTCCATTTCAAGGGTTCATCGGGTAAGCCGGCCTCATTAAGAATTTCAGCGACTTGTGATTTTACGAGGGTTTGTTCTTTTTCAAACATGTCAATTTAATTGTATATCTTTTGAAAACAAAAGCGGGCAGATTACAAATCTCCCGCTTTATTCTTTCAATTTTCAGGTAATTTTTAGTTGACGACTAGCTCATGCTGTGAAGCTGTTTCATCAGGCGGCTCTTCCGGCGAGCGGCATTGTTCTTGTGGATAATGCCTTTTGAAGCGGCCACATCCAATTTGCGAATAGCGGCTTTTACTTCTACGGTTGCTTTCTCCTGATCACCTTCAACAATGGCCTCACGCGCGTTCTTGATCTGCGTGCGAGCACTGCCGCGGTATACTCGGTTATGCAAACGGCGTTTCTCGTTCTGCCGATTTCGTTTAATTGCGGATTTAATATTTGCCAAAACTTCCTCCAATACACATAATGATCAATGACGAGTTATTTTACTAGACAGTCTTGTTATTGTCCAGTCGTGGGATAAACCAGTTTCTGATCCGAATCTGTCATCTGGTCAAAGATTTCGGTATGATTTCCGCAAAATAACCCATATCATTGCTTTCTCTTGACATGTATCCAATTCTGGATAGAATTGCTTCCCATTGAGGCACGTCTGAGATCTATCGAATTGCCGATCATTGCTGATGGCCTCTGCCATTTTTTCATCATGGCAGGGGTTTTCGATTTAAAAACATATTTAAAAGGATACCTCTCACCTCGCATGGACGAATTCTTGATCATTTCTATTGGTGCGGTTCTGGGCGCAAATGCGCGCTATCTGGTTAACGGTTGGGTTATTAATAGAATGGGAAATAGCTTTCCCCACGGTACATTTCTGATCAACTTTACCGGCAGTTTATTGTTGGGATTTTTTCTCTCTGCGGCGGCAGAACACCCGGTTATTAATCCGCGCTGGTACCTTTTCATTGGCATCGGTTTTCTGGGCGCGTTCACAACCTTCTCGACCTATGTATATGAAAGCTTCATTCTCCTCTATCAGGGTCAATGGGGGCTGGGACTGCTCAACATCTTCAACAGCACCGCGCTGGGCATTATCGCCATCGGTCTGGGATTTTTCCTGGGAAAGCAAATCTAACGCGTAAGATAAAAGCGAATTCCTTCACAATAAATAGAATTTCAATCTTTGGGATTGTTTTACAGTATTTTCATCATTTTAATTTCTTCCTTGACAAGGAACTCTGGCGTGATAAAATTGCGCCTAATATGTTCTTAAAACGTGTACGAATCAATGCTCGACGACCGCAAACCCCTTCTTCCAAGAAGGATGGGAGCTTTTGATTTGTCGAAAGGAATCCGTACACTAGTGGAATAGAACGCCACAGGGAATTCTGAACAGCTCTCCTTCTTGGAGGGCTGTTTTTTTTGCCTGCTGGTTACTTTATCTAAAAATGAATGAAATTTAAGGAGAAATAAAAATGAGTACTGTAAATTGTGTGGAATGTGAAGCGGAAATCACTCTGGAAGACGGCACCGAAGTCGGTGAAATTCTGGTTTGCCCGGATTGCGGCGTAGATTTGGAAGTTACCTCGCTGGACCCGGCCGCTTTGGAGTTAGCCCCCATGGAGCAGGAAGACTGGGGCGAATAGCCTCAACCTGTTGATATCCCATGATTGGTAAACCCCATATCGGTGTCCTTTTTTCCCGCGTAAGGGTAGAAGAAAAATGGATCTTCTCCGCGCTGGAAAAGCGGGCTGTGGATTATGAACGGTTGGATGATCGCACCATCTCATTCGACCTGGAACAACCCCAGCCCTGGCAGGCTTTTGATGCAGTGTTAGAACGCAGTATCAGCTTTACCAGCGGGTTGAACGCTACCCGATTGCTGAATGCTTTCGGCGTCCCAACCGTAAACAGCGCGGCAGTGGCCGAAGTTTGCGGCGACAAGCTGGTCACTTCGGCCCGATTAGCGCAAGCCGGTGTGCCCCAGCCGCATGTGATGACCGCTTTCACTTCAGAAGCTGCCCTTGAGGCCATCGAAACCATGGGGTACCCGGTAGTGCTCAAGCCGGTAGTCGGCTCGTGGGGCCGGCTGTTGGCCAAGGTCAATGACCGCGACGCAGCGGAAGCTGTGTTGGAGCATAAAGCTACACTTGGCTCCACCCAGCATTCGGTCTTTTACATTCAGGAATACATTCAAAAGCCCGAACGCGATATCCGCGCCGCGGTGATCGGCGACCGTGTCATCACGGCCATCTACCGTAAATCAGAACATTGGATCACCAACACTGCCCGCGGCGGTGAGGGTGAAATCTGTCCGCTCACGCCGGAAATCGAAGATCTTTGCCTGAGGGCGGCCAACGCGGTCGGCGGAGGTGTGCTGGCTGTAGATCTGGTGGAACATCCCCAAAAGGGGTTGCTGGTGAATGAAGTCAACCACACCATGGAATTTCATTCTCTACAGCCCACCAGCGGAGTGGACATTGCCGGTGAAATTGTGGAATATGTGCTAAAAACAGCCAATTCCGCCCAACATTCAACTCAAATCGAGGAGCAGGTATGCTAAATGTAAGTATTATTGGTGGGTCCGGGTACGGCGGCGGGGAACTCTTGCGGCTGCTGCTGGGGCATCCCCAGGTTCAAGTCCAACAGGTTACTTCCCGCGCGCATCTGGGTGAATTTGTCTATCAGGTACATCCCAATTTACGCAAACACACCACGTTGAAATTTTGCGATCCCGCCCAGGTGGAACCCGCCGATATCCTGTTTCTGGCATTGCCGCACGGTCAGGTGCAGACACAGATTGACCATTACGCCGAGCTGGCCCCCAAGATTATTGACCTCTCCGCCGATTTCCGTTTGAAAGATCCGGCTTTATATAAAAAATGGTACGGCCAACCGCATGCGGCACCGCAGTGGCTGGACAAATTCGTTTACGGCCTGCCGGAAATCCATCGCGGCGAAATTGCCGGCGCCAGTTACATCAGCGGAGTTGGCTGTAATGCCACCGCCAGCAACCTGGCGCTGCTGCCGCTGGTGAGCGCGGATCTGATCGATAAGAGCGCTCCGGTTTATATTGAGATTAAAGTCGGTTCTTCCGAATCCGGCGCGGCCGGCAACGCCGGATCGCTGCACGCCGAACGGGCCAACGTCATCCGCACCTTTTCATCCTTCGGCCACCGCCACACTGCCGAGGTCATACAGGAAAGCGGATTGAACGACGTGTCTCTTACCATGACCGCGGTCGATTTGGTACGCGGCGCCCTGGCGACGGTACACACCAAAGCTAAGGAAGGTATTGCCACCAAGGATCTGTGGAAAGCTTATCGCGCCGCATCCAACGACAACCCCTTCATACGGGTGGTCAAGGAACAGCGCGGCATTTATCGCGTGCCGGAACCCAAAATTGTAGCCGGCAGCAACTACGCCGACATCAGTTTCGACCTGGATGATAACAGCGGGCATTTAGTGTCCATTTGCGCCATCGACAACCTGATGAAAGGCGCTTCCGGGTCAGCCGTGCAGTGCATGAACATCATGATGGGTTGGGACGAGACGACCGGGCTGGAATTCTGCGGACTTCATCCCTATTAATTTTTATAGAAAGTCAGGATTTATTTCATGAGTGATTCATCCATCATTGTGGTCAAACTGGGCGGTACGGAAGGCGTGGACTTTTCCGCCATTTGCCAGGACGCGGCGGCTTTATTGGCACAGGGCCGACAGCTGGTGCTGGTGCACGGCGGTTCAGCCGAAGCCAACGCGCTGGGCGAAGGCCTGGGTAAACCACCCAAGTTCATCACCTCCCCTTCCGGTTATACCTCGCGCTACACCAATCGCGAAACGCTGGAAATTTTCTTGATGGCCGTCAACGGTAAGGTAAATTCCTTATTGACCGAACAACTGCAGCAGTTGGGCGTAAATGCCTTTGGGTTGAGCGGCCTGGACGGCCGCCTGATGGTGGCTACGCGCAAAGGCGCTATACAAAGCCTGGAGAACGGTAAACGGAAAATTATCCGCGACGATTACACCGGTAAAATTGAAACAGTCAACGCCAACTTGCTCACTTCCCTGTTGGGCATGGGCCTGCTGCCGGTCATCGCGCCGGTGGCTGTCAGCCAGGACGGCGAAGCTTTGAACGTAGATGCCGACCGCGCCGCGGCCATGGTGGCAGGCGCGCTGCACGCCGATACGCTACTGCTGCTCACGGCTGTACCCGGACTGATGGAGAAATTCCCGGATGAATCCACCCTAATATCCAATCTGCCGGCTGCCAAACTGGAAGCTGCGCTGGAATACGCCCGAGGGCGCATGAAAAAGAAAGTGCTGGGCGCCCAGGAAGCACTGCAGGGCGGCGTGGCGCACGTCATCATTGCCGATGGGCGCACGCCTGAACCAATTTCCGCCGCGTTGAATGGCAGCGGTACTCACATTCAATAATTTTTTTAAAGATATGGAATCATAATGAACATTATCGATACTGAAGCACAGTTTACTTCCGGCGTGTACGCCAAGCAGCCCATTGCCTTTGTGCGCGGGCTGGGCGCCACGCTGTGGGATGCGGACGGAGTTGAATATCTGGATTGCTCCTCCGGGCATGGGGTGGCCAACCTTGGGCATGCACATCCCAAGGTGGCCGCCTCAATATTCGCGCAGGCCAACCAACTTATCACCCTGTTCGAGTCCTTCCCCAATGACAAACGTGCCGAACTGATGGCAAAATTAACCACTCTCACCCCCGGTCTGGAACGCGTTTTCTTCTGCAATTCCGGCACCGAAAGCGTGGAAGCGGCCATCAAGTTTGCGCGCGTTTCCACCGGCCGCAGCGGCATCATTGCCGCCATGCGCTGTTTCCACGGCCGCACCATGGGTGCGCTGTCCGCAACCTGGAACAAACGCTACCGCGAACCCTTTGAACCGCTGGTGCCCGGCTTCAGCCACGTACCGTATAACAACATCGAGGCGCTGGAAAAGGCCGTCACGGATGAAACCGCCGCGGTCATTTTGGAAGCACTGCAGGGCGAGGGCGGTGTTTATCCGGCAGACCCGGCTTACATGCAGGCTGCCCTGGAAATCTGCCACAAACACGGCGCGCTGCTAATCATCGACGAGGTGCAGACCGGCTTCGGACGCACCGGCAAGATGTTCGCCTACCAGCATTTCGGCATCACACCCGATTTGCTTTGTGTAGCCAAGTCGCTGGCCGGCGGCATTCCCATGGGCGCGGTGTTAATCGGTGAGAGCGTAAAGAATCTCGCTCCCGGCACGCACGGTTCCACCTTCGGCGGCAACCCCTTATCCTGCGCGGCCGCGCTGACCGTGCTGGAAGTAATGGAAGAAGAAAATATTCCACAACAGGCTGCCGAAAAAGGCGCTTACCTGATGGAAAAATTGAATGCCATCTCCTCACCTCTGATCCGTGAAGTACGCGGCATGGGGCTGATGATTGGTATTGAGCTTAAGCAAAAATCGACACCCTACATTAAAGCCCTGCAAGACAAGCACATCATTGCGCTCAATGCCGGACTGACAGTCATCCGCCTGCTGCCCCCGCTGGTGATCACCTACGAGCAGTTGGACGAAGTAGTTGCGGCACTGGCTGAAGTACTCCAGGGTGAACAACTGGGAGATGGAGACTGATGGCGCACGAGACACTGATTGGGCTGGTTTCGCAATACAGCCCCTCCGGCCTGGAGCAAAAGGCAGCAGAATGGCTGACCGAGCGGATGCAATCGCTCGGTTATTCGCATTCATTTATAGACGGTGCGGGCAACGCAGTCGGAATTATGGGAGACGGTCCGCGTCAGGTTGTTCTGCTGGGCCATATCGATACCGTCCCCGGGAATATTCCCGTAAAGGTTAACGAGGGTGTCTTATTCGGGCGCGGAGCGGTGGACGCCAAAGGCCCGCTGGCCTGTTTTACGGACGCCGTCTCACAGTTAGGCGAGGTGGAAGGCTGGCAATTTGTGGTGATCGGCGCGGTGGATGAGGAACGCAATTCCTGCGGCGCGCGTTTCGCTGTCACCAAATATCGCCCTGAATTTACAGTCATCGGCGAACCGAATCACTGGAACCGGGTCGCGTTGGGATACAAAGGCGTAGCCTGGTCCGAGATTACCGTCAGGCGTTCGCAAACCCACTCCGCCGGGATCCTGCGGACCGCCAGCGAAGCGCTCGTGAAAACGTGGCTGGCTGTCCAGGAGTTCGCCGGAAAGTACAACCAGGATAAGCCGCGCGTCTTCGACCAAATCTTATTAACATTGCGCGGTCTGCAATCCGGCGAGGATGATTTCTGGCAATGGGCAACCCTGCAATTGGATACGCGCTTGCCGCCGGGCATCAGCCCTGAAGAATGGTACACCTGGCTGAAAGAAGTGTGCGGCGACGCGGAAGTGGAGCGCAAAGGCTTTGCCGTACCAGCGCATGTGTGCGACAAGAACACACCTCTGGTGCGCGCCTTTTTAAGCAGCATCCGCGCGCAGGGCGGAACCCCGGCTTTTGTTTACAAAACCGGCACAGCCGACCTGAACACCGTCATGCCGACCTGGCAATGCCCAGCTTTGGTGTATGGCCCGGGCGATTCTACCCTGGACCATACCCTGGACGAACAGGTTTCCCTGGAAGAATACGAACAGGCGGTTCAGGTATTGGTGGGCGCGCTTACTAAGCTCAGTGCTTAAACCAATGAGCCAAAACGCGCCTGACAATTAAACAACTTCGCGGACGGGATACCAACTGTAACGTACGCCAACCAGAAGGTAGAGCAATCACTGACTGGAGGAAATTCGCCCAGCATATATATATTTTGTGTAGAAATTACACAGACTCTTATTGCGCTTTAAAACACTCAGATTTGATAATGGCGGCAATTCCGGTTCCTCCGCCAATGAAAAGAACTTCAATTGCCCCCATCCAATGCAATGAAGTGTTGCCATTGGTTGCTGTAAGGGCATAAATCAGATGGTGACCACCTAACAATATGCAAAGAGAAAGTGACACGATCGAGAGAATTTTTGCATATTCAATATTCCGTTTTAGGAGAGTAATAACAATTCCAATATCAATCCCAACGTTCCATAAGGCAATTTCCGTCTGCCATCCCCTACTGAAATTCCACACAGAAAAATCCGTTGCTATTTTTGGAAAAAACATCTGCCATGTAAATGCACCAATTGTCATAACTAAAAATATGATTAAATAAAAAAACAAGTATTTCTCTTTTTTCAAAATCATCACCTCCAAACAAATTCGAAAAAATAATTCTCTGAATGAAATTTCATTTTATCATTTAGCATTCTCGTAGCTTGATAAAAACCATTTCAGCTCAGGACAAACGCCAATCCTATATAAATTTTTTCAGGAAAAGGTCGCTGACCGCGTGGAATTCATCCGGCGCCGTCCACATCATGGGATGGTCGCCGTGTGCGTGGATGTAAGCGCGGCAATCCTCAATCTGGTCTACGATGGACCCGATCTGTGGGGCAAGATGGGGAAAAGCATCATCTTTTTTGCTGGCCGTGATCAACACCGGACATTTCACGTCACCCAAGCGTCCCGAGAAACAGTCACCGCCCGCCTCTACGAATTTCATGAACATGGCTGTGTCCGCGTCGACCACCTGCTCCCAATCCGGACCCTGCGCGTATTCCCAGAATCCCCGCTGCGCGTCTGTTTTTTTGGCCCGGTCTTTAACGACATTCTCCAGCGCGTTTTCTCTGGATATTCGATCTGCGAAGGAGTCGGCCACAACCGCGCGCACTTTCTCCGGATAATGGATCGCCATCAGCAGGGCCACGATCGCGCCGCCGCTGCTGCCCATCACCAGACAATTCTCAACATTCAGATGGTCAACCAGACTGCCCATTTGAAAGGCGGCTTGTTCCCACCAATTCACCGGCCATTCATCCATCCGCTCGGATTGTCCGGTTCCTAAAAAATCGGGGGCGATTGTGCGGAAACGGTCGCTAAAATAGTCTATTTCTCCCTGGTAGCAAATGGACGTGGCGGTATCTCCCGGCAGGATCAGAAGCAGCGGTCCCTCTCCCTGCGTCCGGTAGAAAAGTGTATGATCTTTCCATTGATAGGAAGGCATGATTCTTCCTTTTTACGTTGTAAACCGATGGGTAGATTATAAAGCTTTCATAAAAAAATGACCCCGGAACACCTGCCCAGAGCGGAGCGTGGGGTGTCGAAGGGTCATTTTTGTTTGACTTCCAGTTTGGAATTTCTATCGCGCGTCTACTACAGCTTGCAACTCCGTCTTGACCGACTCGAAATCCAGTCCACTTGCCAGAACAAAGTCCTTGATGACCGTCAGGTTTTCCGCCGGCATGGGCAGGCCCAGCACCGCTTCGATCTGTTCACGAGTAACACCCCACGATAACACTTCCGCGAAGGTGGTCTTGCCCCTGATGAAGGTGTCGGACTCTTCCTCTTCCACTACGGGGGCGGTCTCAACAGCGGCTTCCGGCGCAGCCAGCGTGTCCAGTGTTACGGTATGGCTGGCTAAATAGTCGTTCTGTTCCGCGGTCAGCTCACGGGTTTGCAGGAGCTGCACCGCGCTGTCCGGCAGGTAAGAAGTTTCAACTGTCAGGTCGTAAGGCAAGCCGGTGTAAAGCGCCACGAATAAGCGCACGGAAGCCGTCCCGATTTCAACTGCGCTGTCCTCATATTGCGCTTCCAATTCTTTCACCGGGAAGGCTGCCGGGTCGCTGGTTTCCACCTGGAAAGCCTGCGCCAGCACTTCTGCCGGTACGCCAAAGTTGGCCTGCACGTCGCCGAAGGTGTACGAGCCACGGATATCGGCCGGGTTGGGCATTCCGGCAAACTCACCTTCGGTGAAAGTTGCCGCTTCTTTGCTGCTCTCCGTCTGCCACCAGCCCAGGCCGCTGCTCAACAGGATACCGCCGAACAAGATAACCAGCACGCTGATCGCTAAAACATTGGATTTCAACTTCATTTCACACCTCCGGTGGAGTAATTAACCGTATCGGCCACCGGGCAAACCGCTTCAGAGGTGCATTCCAGGCAGGAGATACACTGGTGATCGCGCACGACCTTTTGAGTGTCTACGGGAATGTTCATCGGGCAGCGCTTGCTGCAGGCGCCGCAGGCAATACAGGTACTTTCCTGGCGTTTTATCTTGAACACGCGGAACAGGTTGCTGATACCCAGCACGGCGCCGTAAGGACAGGCGTACTTGCACCAGGGGCGTTCCATCACCAGTGACAGGGCCAGAGTAACAGCCAATACGATTACGCCACCGATGGCTAGCTCGCTGCTCCACAGGTTGAACAGGGCGAAATAAGGGTCATAATCCGAGAAGATCAGGGTGCCGCTGGCCGCGGTCATGTAAACGACCCAAGCCAGCACGACATAACGCGTGTAGCGCAGTACGCGGTCCAGCTTGGCCGGCAAGATGCGGTTGAAGCGGCGTTTGAAAAGCTTGCGGCCGATACCGCTGAAAAACTCCTGTACGCTGCCCAGGGGGCACACCCAGCCGCAGAAGACCGGGCCGAACAATAATGCCAACACAAAACCAATCACCATTAACGCGAAGGATGATTCGTGGATCTTCTGCACGAAAGTACCCACCGTGGCATATTGGTAAATTGTCACCACCCCGCCGAAGGGGCACAGCGCATGCAGCGACGCGTCCGAAAGAAAGGCTATGCCTTTGCCGCTTTCCGCCAGGGTGTGGTTAATTGAAATGAACCCGATCAGCACAAAGAAGAAGATCTGCACGACCTTGCGGATCTTGATGCTGCGTGGGCGAAAGAGAGTAATTTGCCTGCCAAACAATTTCATGGTGCTCCTCCGGAATAAGAAATAATTCAGAATAGCTTAAGTTTATGGGAAGATTATGAAGGAATTGTGAAGTTGGAATAATAACTTGATAAAACTATTTTACAGGATACCTGTGTTATAATCCCGCAGAATTTCGAAAGTGATTGCAGATTGTTGTCCCGGAAGAATCGATCGTTCAACCTTCCCTCTTACGATGATATTATGCTTACTCAAAGAAAGCAGCCCATATTCCTGCCTGGCTTCTACGTCCTCTGACTGCTGATCGCATCCGTATTGGCGCTGTGGTTCACCCGCAATTCCGATGCCCTTCCCTGGCGAGAAACCTCCGGGTATACGCAGAACGGTGCCGTATCCCAATGACAAGGTCTCTTTCTCGCCCAACCTGCCTACGCGCTTGGGTTGATTGCATACCAGAAACCGGTATTCAAAAACTCCGCAGCAGCTTTGCGTGAGGTTGAGACGGACTGCCCGGCTGCTATTGCGGTGATTTAAAAACAATTTCTGATCCTCCCTTTTTCGAGAGGGACTATTAATAATGTGGAACTTTTAACTGGCAGATCGATACTAACGACGCGGAAGTTAAAAACAGGAGTAGCTGCTGAGACCTTTTTGCGACAATTACGAGTACAGCTACCAATAAACACTATAAAGATGATTTAAAAAAGGAACCCTATGAAAAAACTTATCCCCATCATCACAGCCTTATTTTTCTTGTTGGTCTTTTCAGGCTGCCAAACCAGAGCACAAGATACCGACGAAACCCTTTTTTCGCTGGTTGTGGTGAACCAAACTGATGAAGAAATCTACGGTCTGCATTTCGAATATGAGCTGGATGGACAACCCAAAGCTGGAGGGGGAGTTATAAATGCCGATGGCTCACCGATTGGAAAAGAAGATACACTCACAAACGACTTTATCCCAGCCGATTTTCCTGAAAACGCCGACCTGCAGAATTTCTCCATTCAATATTACGTGATCCTCGCCAATGACGAGGAAGTTCAAGCCGGCGAGGAAATGGTCCTCAACCCGATGGATGGCAGTACTTATCTCCTTTTCCTGGAAGGCAACCGTACAGACGGTTTTACGATCCAACTGGAGACAGCTTCATGAGCCTATCTGCAAACCGATGGGATACTTTCTGAGATTCGTTATAACTAGATAAAAAAAGAACCCGCTGAATAGCGGGTTCTCGTTTATTACTCTTGAATAGTTGATTTACTTATCCATCAACGCGGCCAAACCGGGCAGTTGGATACCTTCCAACATTTCCAGTGAGGCGCCGCCGCCGGTGGAGATGTGCGAGATCTTGTCTGCCAGACCGGACTGCGCGATAGCAGCCGCGGAATCGCCGCCGCCGATGATGCTGATGGCATGGCTGTCCGCTACGGCTTTGGCTACCGCGAAGGTCGCCTTGGCAAAGTTGGACATCTCGAACACGCCCATGGGGCCGTTCCATACGACGGTACCGGCCTCGCTGATAACCTTGGAGAAATTCTTCACGGTTTCGGGGCCGACATCCAGAATGCGCCAGCCATCCGGAACCGGGCCGACATCGATGATCTTGGTCTGCGCGTCATTGTCGAATTTATCGGCAATGACCATATCCACCGGTAGACGCAGTTTGGAACCGCCTTCTTTCACCAGTTCGCGCGCGGTATCCAGCGCATCGTCTTCCACCAGGGAATCGCCTACAGGGTAACCTTGAGCTTTAAAGAAGGTGTTGGCCATGCCGCCACCGATCAAAACCGTGTCGGCTTTGGTGAGAAGGTTTTTGATCACGCCGATCTTGTCGCTGACTTTGGCGCCGCCCAAGATAGCCACAAACGGCCGCTTGGGATTCTCAATGGCCTGATCCAGGTATTTGATTTCCTTTTCCAACAGGAAACCGGCCACCGAGGGCAGGAATTTGGTCACACCTTCCGTGGAAGCGTGCGCGCGATGCGCGGAACCAAAGGCATCATTTACAAACACATCCGCCAATGAAGCCAGTTGGCGCGCCATTTCGGGATCGTTCTTCTTTTCTTCCTTGTGGAAGCGCGTATTTTCCAACACCAGCACATCGCCCGGTTTCAAAGCGGCGGCCGCAGCCTCGGCCTTGGGGCCGATGCAATCTTCGGCGAAAGCCACTTTTTTGTTCAGCAGTTCGCCCAGGTATTCGGCCACGGGTTTCATGCTGTATGCTGGATCGGGTTCGTCCTTGGGGCGGCCCAGGTGGGAGCACAGGATCAGCGCGGCGCCCTGATCAATCAGGTAGTTGATTGTTGGCAGCGCGGCGCGGATGCGGGTATCATCGCTGATCTTACCGTCCTTGATCGGAACATTGAAATCCACACGGACAAGTACTTTCTTGCCTTTGACATCAATATCTTTAACACTCTTTTTATTGAACATATTGACCTCTCTTTCTGACATAAAAAAGACGTAATCTGGGTCGCGAAGATTCAGATTACGTCTATTATTTTTCCTTTAGTTGAACTTACAGGCTCTTGGCAACCAGAGCTGCCAAATCAGTCGTTCTGCAGGAATAACCCCATTCATTGTCATACCAGGTCACAACCTTGATCAAGTTGCCACCCATGACCATGTTGTACTTGAGATCAACGATGGATGAACGCGGGTCGCCTTTGAAGTCCATGGAAACCAATGGATCGCCGTACTCACCACCGGTCACGCCCAGAATACCCTTGAGGGCGCCTTTGGAAGCGTCCACAAATGCAGCATTCAATTCGTCGCGGGAAATCGGTTTTTCGACTGTGGCCACGAAATCAACGATGGAAACCGTGGGGGTCGGAACGCGCAGGGAATAACCGTCAAATTTACCCTTCAACTCGGGGATGACCAACGCAACCGCTTTGGCAGCGCCGGTGGTGGTGGGAATAATGTTCTGACCGGCTGCGCGGGAGCGGCGCAGTTCTTTCTTATGACCCTGATCCAGAATAACCTGGTCGTTGGTGTACGAGTGGATGGTGGTCATTACAGCATTTTGGATAACCCATTTGTCATTAACTACTTTAGCAGCGGGTGCCAGGCAGTTGGTGGTGCAGGATGCGTTAGAAAGCACGTGATGAATCTTGGGATCATACTTGTCTTCATTCACACCCAGAACGATGGTGATGTCTTCATTTTTGGCGGGGGCGGAAATGATGACTTTCTTCGCGCCGCCTTTGGTAATGTGAACATTTGCGCCGGGTTTGCCTTTGTCGGGATCACCTTTTGCATCGGTGAAGATACCGGTGGATTCAATGACAATATCCACACCCAGATCTTTCCAGGGTAAAGCACCCGGATCTTTTTCGGCAAAAACTTTGATCTTCTTGCCATCAATCATCAACCCACCTTCGACAGCTTCAACTGTACCGGGATATCTGCCATAACTTGAATCATACTTAAAAAGATGGGCATTCGTATTGATATCGAACAAGTCATTAATTGCTACAACTTCCAATTCGTCACCGTGACGTTCAATCATAGCTTTCAATACTTGCCGGCCAATACGACCAAAACCATTAATTCCTACTTTAACTGTCATAACGAGCCTCCAAATATTTTTTTGAATTTTACCATGCGACTTAATATTCTAAGCCATTTTCGCTTGAAACGCTATCCAATTTTCCCTTTACCAGCGGACCAGTCTTTTCGTAATATAAATCAGAAATTGTCTCCGCCAATAAATCGGAATCGTGCCGCCAGGGATTATCCTTGTTCACCAGATGGGCAAAATACACCGAATATTGTTCTTCAATGTCCGAATCCGGAAGAACATACTCAATTCCCTTGGGAAGTTTCACGCTGAAATTATTATTACATAAAATCAAATCAAAGTGTAAATCATGCAAATGCTTTTCGATCACGCGAATGTGATCCAGGCACTTATACCCTGTGGTTTCCCCTGCTTGATTAGCCACGTTTACGATAAAAAATTTGAGCGCTTTACTGGCCCGAATGGCATCCGCCAGGCCGGGCACCAATAAATTGGGCAGCACACTGGTATAAAGGCTGCCGGGGCCGATCACTATCAGGTCGGCCGAAAGGATGGCTTGTACTGCCGGCGGGAAAGGCAGCGGATTGCTGGGTTCGATCCACAGCCGGTTGATTTTTCCGTCTATTTTGGGAATCTGGCTCTCGCCCACCACCTTAACTTCGCTGTCTTCGTTGGGCAGCTTGATTTCTGCTACTAATTTAACATCGTGCAAAGTTGACGGCATCACCCTGCCGCGTACAGCCAATACCCGCCCGGATTCCGCCACCGCTTCCTCGAAGCTGCCGGTGATATCCGTCAGGGCGCTGATGAACAGGTTGCCTAAGGAGTGACCATTAACCCCTGCCCTGTCACCGAAACGATATTGGAAGATATGCGAAATCATTTCCTCATCGTCGGCCAAAGCCGTCAGACAGTTGCGGATGTCCCCAGGCGGTAAAATGCCTAAATTCCGGCGTAATTCACCCGAAGACCCGCCGTCATCTGCCACCGTCACGATAGCCGTGAGGTTATGCGAATATTTCTTCAATCCGCGCAGCAGGCTGGACAGCCCTGTACCGCCGCCAATCGCCACAACCTTGGGACCTTTAGCCTTTTTACGATAATTTGAGATTGTATCGGTGACCGGTTGGCCGGGTTTCATAAACGGCCGTAGCACCGAACGATTTAGTTCCACAATACCGAATAAAAGGATCACCAGCCCGATCCCGCCAAAAACGGTGAAACGCAGCCAGCGTGGAAACGAAGAAAGCGACACAGCCACGAGAAAATGGCGCAGCCAGGGGATGGTTGTGGTGCGATACGTATCCAGCAGGATAACCGCGAAACCGAGCGCGATGAAAGTTGTCCCCGCCAAGATTACAAGCAGCCAACGCTTCACACCAATACCGGGGGTCATCCAGAAGGAAAAATTGGAGGAAAATCTGCGGATTTTAGCTTTTAGATTAGTAGATTTAAATTGCATTGCAAATCGAATAATAGCAGTCTTTAAGACCCGCGTCAACACAAAGAAAATACCTTTCAGGCTATAATAATTTTTATGGATGCCATTATTACACTTGATATCGGTGGAACGAATACAAGGTGTGCCCTTTTTCACACTGAAAAGGACGATCCGGTCAGCATTGAAAAAGTAAACACCAGTGTCAACAACGAACCGGCTATTAATCGCATTATCGAAGTCGTCGAGAAAAGCTGGCCGAAGGACCGCAAAGTGGTCGGAATTGCCGCGGCAGCGCCCGGATCAATTGATGTCATAAAAAACGAAGTGATTCTGGCACCCAATATTGCCGGTTGGCAGGATTACCCCTTGGGTGAGATCCTGGAAAAGCATTTCAACACAAAAGTATTGGTCAACAATGATGCGCGCATGGCTGCGGTAGGCGAATGGAAACGCGGCGCAGGACGCGGGCATAACGACATCTTGTATTACACCGTCAGCACCGGTTTGGGCGGCGGCGTGATTACCGGCGGGCATATTTTGCAGGGATCGCGCGGTATTGCCACCGAAGTCGGCCACATAGTTTTGGATGACAACGGCCCGTTATGCGGATGCGGAAAAGCCGGCCATTTCGAATCCTATTCTTCCGGAACCGGTATCCAACATCACGTTGAACGAAAAATAAAAGAAGGCGCAGCCACGATTTTGAAAACAGCGGCTCCCAGCTCACGCGAAATCGCCGAAGCGGCCAAGGCGGGTGATGAACTGGCATTGGAAGCATTTGAGATTGGCGGTTATTACATGGGTATTGCTGTTTCCAATTACCTGCATATCTTCAATCCAACCTGTGTAATTTTCGGGGGCGGCGTAACCCTGAGCTTTGATTTGATCATGCCTTCCTTCCGAGCATCACTGGAAAAACACGTCCTCAACCCTCTTTATTTGAAAGACCTCAAAATTGCGCTTGCCGAATTAGGGGATAACGCCGGGTTGATTGGCACTTATGAGTACATGAAACAAAACGTTTAAATATTAAGAAATATTTTAGATTTTTATTTACATAACTGTAATTTAATATAGCCATTAATTATGCTGCCTGATATCCGAGTTCGACAAAGAGATTATTTATTAGAGATATCCAGAGCGCTCACGCAAGAGCTTGATCTGGATACCTTGTTAAAACGCATCCTCAAAGTCTCCATCGAATTATTAGCCGGCCAGGCAGGGTTGATTGTCCTGCGCAGTCAGGACGGCTTATGGCACCCGCGCGTGGCCGAAGGTATCTCTCCAGCTTTCCTGGAGGAGCTTACACCTCTATTAAAGGCCATTCCGGATCACGAAAACCCCGAAGAATTTGAAATTCCTGAAGTCAATCGCATCCTCAGCCAGTTGACACTGGCTGCTACGCTGGGATTAATGAGCGGGGTTGGGCTGCCCATGGTTACACAAAAACACGTATTGGGCGTGATTTTCATCTTCCGTGGTTACCCCGGCGTTTTTTCGTTGAACGACCGTAACGTGCTCAGCAGTTTTGCCAACCAGGCCGCCATTGCGGTACGCAATGCCCAGCTTTACACCACCGCCGTGCGCAACAAACAGCACTTGGATACCGTGCTGGATTCCGCCGCCGACGGCATTCTGATTCTGGGCCCTAATCAGATCATCGATCGCTGCAACCCGGCTTTTTCGAGGATGATTTCCCTGCCTGTTGAAGAAATTCAGGGTAAACCTCACGACGAAGTTCTGCGTTTTGAGAAATTGACCCATGACGTAAAGCTTGAGGACGCCTTAGCGGGCGGCTGGCCGCTGAATTCTCACGCGCAGCTTTATGTTGAAGGGGATCTGAAACGGAAGGACGCTTCTTCAGTCCCGGTCGGCATCACCTACGCGCCCCTGCTCTCCCCGGAAGGTATTCTGACCAACATTATTGCCTCTGTGCGTGACATCACGCGGTTCCGCCAGGCGGAAGAGATGAAGACCACTTTCATTTCCGTTATCAGCCACGAATTGAAAACCCCGGTAGCATTGATCAAAGGGTACGTCTGCACGCTGCTGCGCGAAGACGCCAATTGGGACAGCGACTTTGTAAAAGAAAGCCTGACCATCATTGAAGAGGAATCCGACCGCCTGAACTTATTGATTGAGAACCTGTTGGATGCCACCCGTTTGCAGGCAGGCGGCGTAAGCCTCAAGAAATCCGACGTGGATATTCCCGCAATCGCAAAACGATTGGCCACCCGTTTTCAAACGCAAACAGACAAACACACACTTACAGTTGATTTTCCTGAAGATTTCCCCACCATCTTCGCGGATGAATCCCGCATTGAGCAGATCATCAGCAACCTGATCTCCAATTCCATTAAATATGCCGAGAAGGGTGAAATTCACATCAGCGGAGACAAACGCAAGAACAACGTCATTGTGTGTGTCAGCGATGAAGGTGAAGGAATTGCCCCTCAGGATATGCCCTACATCTTCGACCGCTTCTATCGATCCTCGGACGCCATGCGCACGAAAAAAGGCGCGGGGCTGGGTCTTTACCTGGCGAAATCGATTATGGACGCGCACAACGGAAATATCTGGGTCGATACCGATTATAAAAATGGTGCAAAAATTTGTTTTTCATTACCTTACGGTAATGATATTTAGATTGTAAATATACAAGCAATTTTATTTTAAATAAGAAAAGAGAAAACGATGCCCCAAACACAAGCTACTTGCCCCCAATGCCGACAACCTGTTGCTGTTGAAGTACAACAGTTATTTGATGTCGGCCAAGAACCGCAAGCCAAACAGAAACTGCTTTCCAATGCTGTAAACTTCATGCGCTGCCCCAATTGTGGATTTCAGGGTCTGCTGCCAATTCCGATCGTCTATCACGATCCGGATAAAGAACTGCTGTTGACCTTCTTCCCTCCCGACCTGAGCACGCCTGTCAACGAACAGGAAAGGCAAATCGGCCCGATGATCCAACGTGTAATGGACAATTTGCCGCAGGAAAAACGCAAAGCTTACCTGCTTCAGCCGAAGAGTATGCTGACCTACCAGACATTGATCGAAACCATCCTGGGAGCGGACGGCATCACCAAAGAGATGCTGGAAGCACAGCAAAAACGTGTCAGTCTGCTGGAACGGCTGATCACCACACCCAAAGATGATCGATTGACCATTGTCAAACAAGAAGAAGCCCTTATCGATATGCACTTCTTCTCCATCTTGAACCGCATTCTTCAATCAACTCTTGCGCAGGGCGACCAGGCTTCGCAGAAAGAGTTGATGGATTTACAACAACTCCTGTTTGGTAACACTGCGGAAGGCAAGAAAATCTACGCCCAGGCAAAAGAATCAGAGACGGTCATCAAAGCGCTGCAGGAAGCCGGGAAAGACGGTCTGACGCGGGAAAAATTGTTGGATGTGATCCTGAACCACCAATCCGACGTACAGATATCCACACTGGTAAGCATGGCTCGCTCCGGCATGGATTATGAATTCTTTAAATTGTTGAGCGATAAGATTGATCAAGCCGGCGATGATGAAAAGAAAAAACTGACTGAATTGCGCGAAAAGCTGCTGCATCTGACGGAAGAAATTGATAAACGGGTCAAAGAGGAATTTGACCATACCAAAACAACCCTGGAAAAAATTCTGGCTGCCCCCAACATCGAAGCAGCCATGCAGGAAAACATTGAAGAAGTCAATGAATTCTTCGTACAGATTCTGGAAACTGAGTTATCCGCAGCGCGCAAGAGCGGTAACCTGGAACGCATCAATAAACTTGAACAAGTGATGATCTTCATTGAAAAAGCAACCCAGCCCAATGAAGAAGTTCAATTCCTGGAAAGCCTGCTGGATATTGAGGAAGATGCAAAACTTGAGGAAACTCTGAAAGCCAACCAGGATAAGATCACCCAGGAATTCCTGGGACTGCTTAATTCCGTGGTTTCCCAGGCCGACAGCCAGGGTGCGGAAGCAGCTATGATGGAGCGCTTAAATAAGATCTACAAGATTGCGCTGCGGATTTCCATGCAAGCTAACTTAAGTAAATAACGAATTAATTAAAAGAGTCGTTTTCGAATTTGAATCCTACTCCTCTGACGGTAAGAATATAGTCATGAGTAGGATCAATTTTATGTAAACGCCCGCGCAGCCTGCGGACCAAAGCATCCAGTGCCTGTTCGGTCACGCCTACGGCTTCATCCTCCCCCCATACGGCATTCACAATATCTTCTCGCGAAACTACACAATCTGGATTCTCATACAAAAATACCAATAATTCATATTGAGATACGGAGAGAGCCGGAATTAATTCTTTTTCGCCGATCCAAATACGGCGTGCTTTTTTATCAATGAACAACTTCTGACTTCCAGCTTGTTCATCGATTGCCGTCTGCCCCAATGGTAAAGTGGCATCGGAGCTGACAAATAAGAATTCCTGGACCAACCCGACGATAATCTCATCCCCATCCTTCAACGATGTTGGACCGTCCACAAATTCCCCGTTTAACAAAGTTCCGTTTTTGCTGTTTAAATCAGCCAGTGCGTTTCCATTATTATTATGCTTCTGGATTTGAGCGTGTTTTCGGGAAACCTGGCGGTCGTTGATAACAATATCGCACAATGGATCTCTACCAATAATGATTTCTTTATTAATTGGCCAAATTTGCCCCTGCAGCGGGCCGTTTTGGGCTAACAAGAAAGGGACTTCGTTTACAGGTTCAATCATATATTTCTCTATCTCTTCTAAGAAGTATAATATAGCAAATATCTTAAAAAAACAATGTTCAAGGAATTTTGATGCCTATGCCTCTCTCAAGCGGCGACTTGTTGCGCAGCCGTTACAAAATAAAAAGGATCATCGGTCAGGGGGGAATGGGTAGTATCTACCTGGCTGAGGATACCCGTCTGAGCGGCCGGCAATGTGCACTTAAAGAAGTGGAGCACGATAAATCCCTTGACAAACAGTTGAGCAAAGAAGCGCAAGAACAATTTAAACAGGAAGCGACCGTATTGGCCAGGTTGGATCATCCAAACCTTCCCAAAGTCTCCGATTTCTTTTCCAATGGTGATCGCGATTATCTGGTCATGGATTTTGTACCCGGCGACGATCTGCGCACGTTGATGTTGAAAGCCAAACACCAGAGCAAGTTCTTGAAAGAATCCGAGGTGCGTAAATGGGCCAACCAATTAGCGGACGCACTGATTTACCTGCACACCCAGGAGCCGCCTATCCTGCACCGCGACATAAAACCCAGCAACCTGAAACTAACCCCCAGCGGGCTGCTCAAATTGGTTGACTTTGGTTTGGTCAAAGTCCTCGCGCCGGGTGAAATGACCATCACCATCATTCAGGGACAAGGCACCGCGCTTTACACCCCCCTGGAACAGTACGGCGGAGATGGCTCCCACACAGATGTACGCAGCGATATCTATTCTTTTGGCGCCACGCTTTACCACCTGCTTACCAATACCCCGCCCGCCGACGCGCGCGAGCGCTTTATCAATCCGGAAAGTTTGCTTCCGCCGAGCAAAATCAACCCCGCTATCAGCACGCAAATGGAGCGCGCTATTCTTTGGGCTATGAACCTGCACCCCGATCAGCGGCCGGCCAGTATGACGCAATTGAGAGATTTTTTCACGGGAAATACGCCTTTTATTCAGCGGGACGCGGATGAAAAAATTAAATTCAGCGACCTTTTATTGATCCCTTTATTCAAAGCGATGTTTTATGTCTCACTGGGATTAACGTCAATAGGACTGCTGATTTCTCTATTAGTCTAACGGCCTTTTTCAAAGCCGATAATATGCTTCACAACCAGGTGCATTCCAAAGCCGAATATTGCTCCGCCGATTAATGTGACGATCAGTAAACTGGCATATCCCCCGGCCCCAACCCGTTCAGTGCTGCCGGGCAAACCCAGGATCAACCATAACGCTGTAAGCTGGCTGCCAATGGTAATGCTGATGCTGACATAAGCACGATCTTTTATATGAGCGTAGGTCTCTGAATTAAAGAAGAAAAGTAATCCACCGCCCCAGGCGAAAATACTGCTTAATAACCATTCCAGGAATGGACTGGTGTCTTTTTCGGTTTCCTCCGCTGGCACATTCTCCTGTGGTGACTCCATTGCTTCCATTCCATTGGCTTCATCCAAAGTAGGAATGGGTGTGGGAGTGATGGCACTAATAACAGTGCCTTGTTCGGGGGTAATGTTCAATACCAATATTTGAGAATTCAAGGCAGGTTCGCTGGTAACTCGAATTTCATGCACGCCTTCACTCTGTAATTTTATAGAAGTCCGTGCGACTCCATCCAATGTCGTGGCTTCGATCTGCTGGATGGTTACATTTTCACCCTGCTGGTTCAAGATAAATTTGACCACTGTTCCATCCGGCACGGCATGTCCATTATGATCCACGATCACGCCTGTTCGCACCGGCAGACTATCGCCCAGGTTGTACAACGGTTCCACAGCAGGCACTTCCGCCGTTTCAGTGCCTTCCGCCTGAGGTTCAGGGTTCATGCTGTCATCCACCATCAGCTCAATAATCTGATCAGCATCCGGCGTTGTTACCGTGATCAGATCATAGGCGATACCTGGAATGGAAACAGGAGAACAGCCGACCGGGTTTAATTCCTGAAATAGAATTCGCGCTGCCACTTCAATAAAGGATGGCAGTTTGCTGTAAAGGCCGTAGAAGGCAGTGAAAGCAGAAATATCGGTCGCGTCAAAATAATAAGGCGCGTTCAATGAAAACACGATTACATTTTTATTGCGGATGGAGTCAATTTTATCCGACAGCAAATTTTGCAGCGCGTCCCATCCCGGACGGTCGCTGTTATTATCCTGTACGACAAAAATAACCCAATTAGCCCGCGATAAGTTGGTCTCTAATTCCACACGATTAAATGGATTATCCACGTAATCCTGCAAGTCGGCGAAAGAATAAGACGTAAACTGGCTTTCCGATACCTGTCCGCTGCCCCTTGGTCCATACAATTTCAGGATTGCCTTCTGTAAACTGTCAGCAGAGACTATGTCCTGTGTTTGACAATCGCTGCATTGGCCGGCAGAAATCTCATCCGTGAAAATGACGATTTTCTCTCCATAAACCGGAACATCCGGAAGCGTGCTGGCAAGTTGGTCAATTTCCGGGCTAATTAACGTAACCGCGCTGCTGGCAACGTCAAAGGAAAATGTTGTTTCGTTGCCAATTTCTTCCAACCGGGATTCGTTTGGAATGACCTTCTCAATTTGAAATTCAGGATAAACCTCATATTTCATCGTTAGAATTCGCAAGACTGAAGCATCCACTTTGGCCGCAAAAGCCTGATCCTCACGATATTTTTGTATGAAGAAGCTGATTGTCTTTTTATAGGTTTCAAAGCGATTCGCATCACCTGTGGACAAAAACTGATCCATGTAGAGTAAATCATTGCCCGCCAAAAACGCATTGCGAGCCACCTGCCGGCCGTCGAAATTTTGTCCACTGGGGCTGAAAAATTTTCGTACGGCATCGCTGCCCAAATCTTCACTGACTAATAAACCGCCTTTGCTGCGCCAGGTTGAAAATTCCGACAGGTTCATTAACAAATCCACCGCCGTTTGATCGAAACTAACCGGCTTGGTTGTTGCGCGAATATTGCCTTGAAAGCCCTGGTAGCGGATATGGCTCAGCAGCAATCCATCGGTGATTAATTCAGGGTCGTCAGCGCTTGAATTGGCTACCTGAAAAAAGGGTGTCAATTCAATTAATTTCAACTGCTCCAATGATTTTCGAACTGTTGCTACTTCTTCCTCCGGCAGACGATCCGAACTTCCACGGCCGGGGAAATTCTTGGCAATTACAGCCATCTGGTCATTACTGCCTGAATGCAGGCCTTTGATGTAAGCCTTGCCCATTTCCCCCACCCAATATGGGTCGCCGCCAAAAGTACGCACCCCTAAATCATCACCGCTCTCGTTATAGGTAATATCCAAAACGTCCAAAGAGGGGCCGATGAAGAAATTAATCCCTAAAGCGGAAAGTTCGCTTCCCTGAATCGTACCGGCCTTTTCGGCCAAATCCACGTTCCAGGTTGCCCCGATTGCCATTTCGGAAGGAACCGGTGAAAGGCCGTCCAGAATTTGATCATAGGGATATGAATCACCGGCTTGCGACAATCCGATAAACAACGGGATGAAATCATTGATTGCCGAGCCTTCTTCGGTTTCGATAAGATTATCGTGTGCCTGCCATTCAATATTTTGCAGCCCGGAGATCAAATCGTAAGTGGAAGCAACCGTATCGTCCGGCCCGCTGAAATTGTTATTGACTCGTTTGAGGATTACTCCGCCAATGTGATAATTAGTGATCAGATCATAAATTTGGGATTCCTGGTCGATTTCACGTCCGTCAAATGTCAACAGGAAAAGTTGTCCGACCCGTTCTTCCGGAGAGAGGCGCGCCATCATATTCACGGCACTGCGATATGCAGCCGATTTTGTTCCGTTATCCTGTGCAAAACCCGAGGAAAATGTAACCAGGGGCAACAGGCATGCCAATATTAGGGCCAGGATCGCTGACCTGCGCTTCTTCTCCATTTGAGCTTAATCATACTAGACAATTAGCCGGTTTATCAATGCGATTCGTGTAAAATCGCTAATAATTCCTCCGGATCGTCTCCGATCAGACCATCAATACCCCAATCGCGAAATCTAGCGGCTGCCGCCATATCATTCACCGTCCAAACGTTTACCCGCCTTCCATGGGCGTGCTCCCGGGCAAGGTAATCCGGCGTGATGTAGCTGGTGTGGGGATGAATGAAATGCGGTGAGATGAAGGAGAAAGCCCGTGAAGCCAGCACTCGCCCACCACAGCTGTTTTCGACCAGCAAAGCCACGCGCGCTTCCGGTAAAAGGCGTTTAATCCGCAAGAGATTGAGAAAATTAAATGAGGAGAATATCAGCGAATCCTGGTTTTTCATTTTGCGAACCAGATCCACAACGATTCTTGGCAGCGCGTCCAAAGGAGCATGATAATTCTTTAATTCAACATTGATCAGCAGCTTGCCTTGATAACGCTGGAAAACCTGCTCCAGTGAAGGTATTTTTTCATTCTGAAAATCAACCGAGAAGTCCGATCCCGTATCCAGGCGTTGGATTTGATCGAAGGTTAAATCGTCCACCCTGCCCTTGCCATCTGTGGTGCGATCCACCGTGCGGTCATGGATAACCACCGGTACGCCATCGCGGGTCAACATGGTATCCAATTCAATTGCGGGCGTACCTGAAGCAAGCGCCAGGTCAAAGGCCGCAATGGTATTTTCCGGCGCATATTTCGATGCGCCGCGATGTCCGAAGACTATGGGAGATTTTAATTCATCGATTAAATGCATTTTTGATTCCATTTTTTCGGGTATTTATTTACATTGATACACTATATCGCCTATGCGCATTTTCTTTTTTTTACTTATCTTGTTTTACCGCCGGGCGCTGTAATTGCACCAATACCGCCCCTATTGCGGTCAAAGAAACCCCCAGGATTTCAAGGCTGTCCATGCGCTCACCCAATACCACCCAGGCCAGTATGGCAATTTGGACCATGATGGTATTGTTGATGATGCTGGCTTCCATGGCTTCCAATTTTTGCAGGGCTTTATTCCACCAGGTGAATGCCAGGGCTGTGTTTATCACTGCCAGCCAAACAATCAGCCCCCAATTGCTCAAAGTCAACCGCGGCAGGTCTTCCGTTGTTAGACCGGCAGCCAGCAACAGAATGGATCCAAAGCCCATGCTGATAGTCGTCACGCTGATAGGCGCCAGCCGGATATCACGATTAATTTTCCGCCCAATCACTGTGCTAACAGAATTCCCCAGCATACCCAGGAACGCAATCCCAACTGCCAGCCATTGCTTTTGCGGAAACTGAACCGGGTAAAAATAAAGGCAGGCACCCAGTATATTCAGAGCCAGCCCTATCCACTGCAATATGCCGGGTTTTTCCCCCAGTGTTCTGATACCTAAAGCGGCAACAAAAAGGGAAGTAAAACTCAAGATCAGGCTGACCGACATGGCCGGCAGCACAGCCAGGCCGGCGAACTGCGCGCCCTGGGTTAGCGCGTAATACAGTGCCCCCAACAACAGCAGCAACAGCCAATCGCGTTTTCGCAATTGAGCGATCTCGTCTCGGCGGGTTTTGGTCAGGGCAAACGGCAGCAAACATAAGAATGCCAGAAAATAGCGAATACCGGCAAACATCAGCGGGGATATATCACTCAATCCCCATTTAATTAGAACCCACGATGTAGCCCAGAGGAAAGTGACCAGTAAGCCCAGCAGAATGGAATTTGTTTTCGTCTGGTCTGAAGGTTTCATATCCGTTTTACTTTTTATTGTATATCACGGATGTTCAATTGGACGGTTTGATTGCCATTAAAGGTATTGATTTCATAAGCAAAAGCGATGTCGATATGGTCGCCCGCGTTTAGTTCATTCGCCAGGGCGCCGAATTGAAAAGCAATCGCATCCACAATCACCGGCGAGTGCAGTTGTCGATCCTGGTGGTAGCGAGGATCCGCCAGCGTCAATTTCAAATGATCCTGTGTTTTACCAACCGCCCAAATCTTACGAATTTCCACATCGCGGGCAATAAATAACGGGCTGGGATTTTTAACACCGGTGGGTTCCAGCTCATTCAGATATTTGAATAAAGAAGGGTGCAAGTCACTTAAGTTGATTTCCATTTCAGCTTCCAGCATGGGAGCCAGTTCAACCTCGGCTAATTCGCGCGCGATGATAGCTGAAAGCCGGTTTTTCAAGGCCGGCAGGTTTTCTTTTCTAACCGTCAAACCGGCTGCCATAGCATGGCCGCCATGCTGCACCAATAAATCCATGCATTCATCCAGGGCTGAAGTTATATTCAGTTCCGGAATGCTGCGGCAGGAAGCGCGGATAACCTCTTCTTTCTTGACTCCGATCACGGAAGGCCGATAATAACTTTCGGCTAATTTGGAGGCCGCCAAACCAATCACTCCCTCGTTATAGCTCTCATCCGCGCACAGGATCAGCCATTGGTCGCTGGAGAAATCATAACTTTCTTCCACGCTTTCCTGGATTTCACGCGTGATCAGCCGGCGCGACTGGTTTTCCGCATCCAGGCTCAAGGCCAGCTCACCGGCTTCTCTGGTTTCAGTCGCCATTAATAAATCATAGGCTTTTCTGGCGGAACTCAAACGGCCGGCGGCATTCAGGCGCGGCCCCAACATAAAACCGATATGCTGCGCATTGACTTCTTCAATCGGTACGCGGCTGACATTCGCCAGCGCCAAAATACCCGGGCGCGGTCCCGCGCGCATAACCTCCAAGCCCTGGCGTACCATGACGCGGTTTTCGCCGCTCAGAGGCGCCAAATCGGCAACCGTACCCAAAGCAACCAGGTCCAACCACTGGCGGGGTTCTTCCCCTTCCAGAGGGAACCTTTCCAGATAACGCTGGGCTAATTTGTAAGCAATACCCACACCGGCCAGATTCTTATTGGGATAGGGATCGCCCGGCCTGCGCGGACAAATGACGGCATCCGCAGGCGGCAGCTCTTCAAGGGGCTGGTGATGATCGGTGATGATCATATGCACACCCTGCTCTTCAGCAGCGCGAACTTCGCGAATGGAACGCACACCGCAGTCTACCGTAATAATCAAGTCCGGGTTAAGCTGCAGCACTTCTGTCAGTGCATCCATGGAGAAGCCGTAACCTTCTTCAAAACGGTTGGGGATGTACATTTCCACATTCATACCAACTTTTTGCAGGAGCTGCACCAAAACAACCGTCGAGGTTACCCCATCCACATCATAGTCGCCAAAAATAACGATGCGTTTATGTTGTGTCCCCATTTCAGCAATCAGGTCAATCGCTTTATCAATATCCAACAAAGGTTCCGGGGAGAAAATTGGCTGTTCGGCTTTAAGAAAGGCTTGTGCGCTGTCCCAATCCGTTATTCCGCGGTTAAATAAAATTTGCCGAAAGACAGGGGGATAATCCTTCAACTTCACATTAGCATCCGCACTGATTTTCGGAAAAGTTTTCCAGCGTTTTTTAATAGTGTTTGGCATCGATGAGTTGGGTTTAGGATTTCTATTTCAGGTAATAGCGCGGCATACGGGAAGCTAAACCGCAAATGACTTCATAATTAATGGTGCCCCAATCGTCGGCCAGGTCGGTTGCCGTAATTTCACTGCCTTCCTGATTACCGATAATGACCACCTCATCGCCGATTTCAGCCTCCGGCAAGTTTTCCAACTGCACCATGCACTGGTCCATACAGACATTGCCGACGATGTCCACCTTCTTACCGCGGATGAGCACCTGGTTGCCGGGCCTGCGGCGCAAGCCGTCGGCATACCCGACCGCAATCACACCGATGCGTTCTTCTTTAGTGGTGAAGTATTTAAAACCATAGCTGATGCCGTGGTTGGGTGGGAGCATTTTGATGGAAATCAATCGGGTTTTCCAGGCCAGGGCCGGTTGGACGCCCGGCGGCACCGGCACCTCATGCGAAGGCGGCAAGCCGTAAAGCACAATACCGGCGCGGGTCATATCAAAACCGGCCTGCGGGTAAACCAGCGTTCCGGCTGAATTGGACGCGTGCAGGAGAGCCGGCCGCAATCCGGCTGCTTCGAGTTTTTGAATGATGCCCATAAAGAGCGCCAATTGTTCATCCGTATAAGGCTTGTCCGGTTCATCCGCGCAAGCAAAATGGGTGAACATCCCTTCCAGGATCAGATTGGGACGCGATTGGATTAATGCGATAAAATCATCAGCCTGCTCCGAGTGAATGCCCAGACGGCCCATACCGGTATCTACTTTGGCGTGGATGACCAGCTTCTCGCCCAACTTTTCAGCCTGGTCTGCGTAAGCTTCCACCACTTCAGGGTCGTAAGCAGTCAGGGTAACGTTGGCTTTGATGGCGTGTGCCACGCGCAGCGGCGAGGTGTAACCCAGCACCAGGATGCGGGCTTTCACACCCGCTTCGCGCAGCAGCAGGGCTTCTTCAATGCGCGCCACGCCCAGCCATTCCGCACCCGCGGATTCAAAACATGCGGCTACTTTTTCCAGACCGTGGCCGTAGGCATTGGCTTTGACCACCGGCATAACCATCCTGCCGGCCAACTGAGAGACAATCTCATAATTTTTTCGTAAAGTACCCAGGTTAATTTCAAGCCAGGTTCCGAAGTTATCGCTATTCATGTGCTCAAGTATAAAACAAAATTTTAGGTAGAATATAATGCTTATACACAATGGAAGACACAAAAACTAACATAACGCCTTTCTCTTTTGAGCTTGTCGCACAGGACGGCAGCGCACGCGCCGGCATCCTGCATACTCCGCACGGGGATATTCACACCCCCATTTTTATGCCGGTCGGCACGCAAGCCACCGTAAAAGCGCTCACACCCGCACAACTTCAGGAATTGGAAGTGCAAATTTTACTTTCCAATACCTATCACCTCTACCTGCGTCCGGGGCCGGACGTGGTAGCGGATATGGGCGGGTTGCATAAATTCATGGATTGGCCCAAACCCATCCTGACTGATTCGGGCGGCTTCCAGGTATTTTCTATGGGGACGCTGCGCGCTATTGACGAGGAAGGGGTTACCTTTAAAAGCCATATTGACGGGTCAACGCACCGTTTTACGCCGGAATTTTCCATCAGCATTCAGGAAAAGCTGGGCGCGGACATCATCATGGCCTTCGATGAATGCCCCGACCCGCAGGACAAAGAATACAACATGCGCGCCATGGAGCGGACCCACCGCTGGGCCGAACGCTGCCTGAAAGCCAAGACGCGCGCGGACCAAGCCCTCTTCGGCATCGTGCAGGGCGGTATTTTCCCCGACCTGCGTCGCCAATCGGCCGAATTCCTGGCTTCTTTGGACTTCCCCGGTTACGGCATCGGCGGTTTATCCGTCGGCGAAAGCAAGGCGGACATGTTAGCCACCATTGAGGTGGTAACCGCCCTGCTGCCCGAAAACAAACCGCGCTACCTGATGGGCGTGGGAACACCCTACGACCTGGTCGAGAGCATTTACCGCGGGGTGGATATGTTCGATTGTGTGCTGCCCACCCGCCTGGCCCGCCATCACGCCGCCCAAACCCTGCAGGGACGCATGAACCTGGCTAACGCCGCCTACATCCGCGATGAACATCCCATTGACCCGCTTTGTACATGCTATACTTGCACGCACTTCAGCCGTGCTTACCTGCGTCATTTGGTCAGCACCAAGGAAATTCTGGGCGCAACGCTGCTTTCCATCCACAATATTCACACCCTATTAGAATTGAGCCAACGCATTCGCGAGAGTATCATTAATCATAAATATTCCGAACTGCGCCAAGAGCTGTTACGTAACCTGGAGCAGTAGGAGAAAATAATCATGACATTCTTCCAGTCCATCCTCCTCGGTATTATTCAGGGGATCACTGAATTCCTGCCCATTTCCAGTTCTGCCCATCTGGTATTGGTACCTGCGTTGTTAAATTGGAATCTTCCACCCGAACAGCTTTTCCCCTTTGATGTGTTGGTGCAAATCGGCACTCTACTGGCTGTCATCTTCTATTATCGGGAAGACCTCGGCATCATCTTGAAATCCATGGTAAGAGGGATCGTTTCCCGTAAACCTTTTGCCGAAGTGGAAGCCAGGACCGGTTGGTTAACCTTATTAGCTACCATCCCTGCCGGTATAGTGGGATTGTATCTCAAGCCAGCCATCGAATCGGCTTTTTCCAGCCCAGCCATAACCAGCATCTCCCTATTCATCACAGCTGCTTTTCTGGTTGCTTCCGAAGTATTAGGGAAGCGCACCCGAGAAATTGACGCATTAACCTGGAAGGACGCGCTGTGGATAGGCGCTTTCCAGGCGCTGTCCGTTTTCCCGGGTATTTCCCGCTCCGGCAGTACCATCACCGGCGGTATGACGCGCAACCTCAAACGCCGCACGGCCGGCCAATTTGCGTTTCTGATGTCCATACCCATCATGTTGGCTGCCGGGATCCTGGGTGTAATCGATTTAATGCAGATCCCCAATCTTCAAAATTTTCTGCCCGTTTTAACCACTGGCTTTTTAATCGCGGCAGTCGTTGGCTATTACGCCATTTCTTGGCTGATACGCTACATCAATGAACACTCGCTGCTTCCTTTTGCCGCTTACTGTGTATTGCTGGGAGCCGGTAGTCTGGCATTGATGGCATTGACACCGCAATCTGGCACCGCAAGCAGTAGCGGCAAACTTGCCGATGCTAACGCTTATCAGGTTGCCTACAATCCGAATTTGGAGTGGATTGTTCCGGTTATCACCAACTGTCAAAACGAGATTACTGACTTCCAGATAACCTATCAACAAGCCGCCAGCCTCACGGCTGCCTCCGGTAATTACGATGTTTATCTTTCTTATGGGACAAACGCTGAAATAGGCGCCAATATATACCTGATTGGAAGTGACCAATTAGCGGTGGCCGTCAATGCGAGTCGCGGAATGCAGCAAATCCCAATTTCCCTGGTCGACAGCATCTTTTCAGGCCAGACAACCACCTGGGGCGAAGCATATGCCACCTGCCCGGATTGCTTTAATAGCGATCTGACGTCAAACAGCGATGCAATTCGTATTTGGATACTGCCGGAGGATTCCGGCTTATGGAGTGCATTTACGGCGCTTTATCTGGATGCTTTACCTTCATCTTTTGCGAATATTGCCCCCAATGCGCGCATTATGTACCAAACGCTGGCTGCCGACCCCAACGCCATCGGCGTCCTGCCGGCCGGTTGGTTAAATGATTCTGTCACCGGTTTAACCGTGCGCGGAGATAACACGACACCCATATCACTTCCAATTTTGGCCGCTGCGCACAGCGAGCCGGACGAAAACTTGAGCCAATGGCTGGCCTGTATACAGAACGCTTTACCTTAATAACCCTCCTCTTTTCTTTTTTTTATTATAAAATTATTTCAGCTTCAATTAGGAGATGAATCATGATCAACGGAATTACCATTACTTTTATCGGTCCGGGTGTCATGGCAGAAGCCATGCTATCGGGGATTTTAAAAAAAGGGCTGACCAAGCCACAAAATATCCAAATTTCCGGTCCGTTGGTCGACCGCAATGAAGAATTGCAAAAAAAATACAACGTGCGATCTTTCACCAATAACTGTGAGGCAGCCGCTGAAGCTGACGTAGTGGTCCTCTCCGTAAAACCGCAGCGCCTTGAAAAAGTACTGCAAGAAATGAAAGGGCATGTCAATCCAAACGCACTGGTTCTTTCCATCGTTGCCGGGGCCAGTATCGCCAAGATTACCCGCAATCTGGGCCATGACGTCATTGTGCGTGCTATGCCCAATACCCCTGCTCAAATTGGCGAAGGCATTACAGTTTGGACCGCTTCACCTTCCGTCAGTGAAAAGCAAATGGAATTTGCCAAAACTATTCTGGGAGCTTTCGGGCAGGAGATTTACGAAGAAGAAGAGGATTTCCTGGATAAAGCTACGGCGTTGTCCGGCACCGGGCCCGCTTACGTTTATTTATTCATGGAAGCCATGGTGGATGCCGGTGTGCACATGGGTTTTTCACGCCGCACGGCTGAACGTTTGGTGATTGAAACCTTACGCGGCTCCGTGGATTATTACGACAAGGAAGCCGAAGACACCCGCCATCTGGCGCGATTGCGCAACCAGGTTACCTCCCCCGGCGGGACATCCGCCGAGGCCATCTACTATCTGGAAAAAGCAGGCTTCCGCACAGCCATCTCCCGTGCCATTTGGGCTGCTTACCAGCGCTCCCGTGATCTCGGACAGGACGCAGAAGTCCATCCGCCGGAATAAACCACTCCACATTCATCGCACACTTTCGAGGAAACCGCCATGAACATGATCCACACGAATTATCCCCTGGTCGAACTGCACCGTCATATGGACGGCAGCGTTCGTCTGGAAACTATTTTGGATATCGGTCTGAAACATAACCTACCCTTGCCCGCAGACACATTGGAAGGACTGCGTCCTTACGTGCAGGTCACCGAGGCAAAACCCAGTATTCTGGATTTCTTCGAGAAATTCGAGTGGCTGACCGCCGTTATGCTGGATGAAGAATCCTGCCGCCGTATCGCTTACGAAAACGTTGAAGACGCGAAAAACGAAGGGTTGGATTATATCGAGCTGCGTTTCAGCCCATGGTTCATGGCTGAAAAGAACCACCTCAATCCGGAAGGCGTGGTGGCGGCTGTGGTGGATGGTGTGCAAGCCGGTATTCGCGATTTCGGTTTGCCGGTCAATTTGATCGGCATCATTAGCCGCACCTACGGCCCCGAAGTTGGCATGCAGGAACTGGACGCCCTCCTGACTCAAAAGGAAGCCATCATCGCCCTGGACCTGGCCGGGGATGAGATTCACTACCCCGGTGAACTTTTCATCGAACATTTCCGCAAAGCGCGCGATGCCGGATGGCATTCCTGCCCGCATGCCGGTGAGGCTGCAGGGCCGGAAAGCATCTGGCAGGCCATAAATGAACTGGGCGCCGAACGCATCGGCCACGGCGTGGCAGCCGCGCAGGATGTCGTTTTGATGGATTATCTGGCCGAACATGGCATCGGTGTGGAAACCAGCCTGACAAGCAACGTGCAGACCAGCGCGGTGCCCTCCTACGCGGATCATCCCATCAAGCACTTCCTGCAAGCCGGCATCCGCGACACAATCAATACCGACGATCCCGGCATCAGTGCAGTAACCATATCCCATGAATACAATCAAGCGGCTGTCAAAGCCGGGTTAAGTGAAGAGGAAATCTTCCAGGCACAAAAAAACGCGCTGGAAGTCGCGTTTTTAAGTCAATCGGAAAAAGAGGAATTAGTTCAAAAGAAAGCGGCAGCGGATTCCTAAAGCTCCAGCCTTTTTAATAAAGCGGTAATGACCTTCTCCCAGTCATCCAATTTACCCTTATCTTGATATTTCGCTCGCAGCACGGAAAATTCCTGAATTTCACGGACAACTTCCTCAGCCTTCCCGCGCAATCCGGAAGCAGACTTGTTGACCAATGTCAACCATTCTTCTGCTTCTTGAGGTAAATTCGGATTGATATCCCCATCCAGTGCCGCCACAAGGTCGGCCGCTGCCAATGCAATACGGCAGTCGGCTGCTTCGAGATCTTCAACATCATCCTGCAAAACGACATCCAGCGCGTGTTTGACACGGCTCAATCCGCCGCTGTCCAATAGATCATAAATCCAATCCATCGCATCGTCGTTTTCGTAAATACCCGGACCCCATTCGGCCATTAATTTCTCCTGTTACATGTTATATGCAAATTTTTAGTGCTCACTTCAATTTTTGTCAAGGTCTTGACAATGTTAAAAACAAGTGCTATTCTAGTACTAGAATAGTTCATTTTTTGATTTCTGGAGGCTTCATGAAAGTAGATCATACAAAAACTTTGGGTAATCTCTACAATCAACCCAAAAAAGAGCCCAGTCTGGTAGAGGTTCCACCCATGAATTTCCTAACCATACGAGGCAGCGGAAACCCGAATCAGAACCAGGCATATAGCGATGCGGTTGGCGCTTTATACGCAATGGCTTATAAAATCAAATTCAGCGTTAAAGATGGCCCGCAAAACCTGGATTTCCACGTCATGCCTCTGGAAGGATTGTGGTGGGCCGAGGATATGCGCGAATTCAACCTGGACAATCGCAATAACTGGCTGTGGCAGATGATGATCATGCAGCCGGAAGAAGTAACCCAGTCAATCTTTGAAGAGGCGCTGGAGGAAGTCCGTCGTAAGAAGAACCCGCCTCGATTAAACGAGGTGAACTTCGAACGTATCGATGAAGGTACTTGCGCCCAAATCTTTCATAGCGGGCCTTATGGGGAAGCGGAAGCACCATCCGTAGAGAAGCTGCATGCCTTTATTCACGAACAGGGGTCCCAGTTAGTCGGCAAGCATCACGAAATCTATCTCAACTCGCCGCTGCGCACCGCGCCGGAAAAACTGAAAACCATCATTCGCCAACCCATTCGGAAAGTGCCTGCCGATGCCTGAAAAAACACCCGCTCTGACAGACGCGGAGCTGGCTCTGCTGAGTTTGCTGGCCGAAAGTCCAATGCACGGTTACCAGATCGAACAGACCATCGAGGAACGCGGCATGCGCGACTGGACACAGATCGGCTTCTCGTCCATCTACTACCTGCTCGACAAGATGAAGGGCAAAGGCTGGCTGACCAGCAATCTGGCTCAGGATACTGGCAAGGGCCCTGCCCGCCATGTTTACCAGATTACACCTGCCGGGCTGGAGACATGGAGAACTGCTGTTCTGGATGCGCTGAGCAATCCGCACCAGGCTTACAGCAATTTCATGATAGGCCTGGCAAATATCATCGCGTTGGATGCGGCCGAAGTGTACGCGGCTGTAAGCCGGCACCACGCCCAATTGCTGGAGCGCCGCGCCCATGTACAAGCCAAACTGGACAGTTATAACAACCAGATTCCCTGGGAGGTTGTGCAGCTCTTCGATTTAAGCCTGGCGCAGATAGACTGCCAGCTGGACTGGACAGCCGGCTTCCTGCAGCAACTGGAGAACAGAAATAAGGACCTATCATGAAGATCATTCCCGGATTTGAATTTTTAGAAACCAAACACTGCGTCACCGGATCCATTCTGCATGTATTCCGCTTCCACCGCTGCCTCATCAGCGAAGAGATGTTATTCGGTCTGGGCGACGGTATTGGATTCATCTACTGGCAGCCCAAAGGCGATTTGCCCTTTATGGGCGGGCGCGCCAATACCGCGCGCAAAGACCCGCAGGATTGTCTGGAAGTGCTGGCAGCCGAGCGCTGCGGGGTGCGTGCGGTTCGCAATATCACTGCCGGCAGCAGAAAAGCGGAGAAAGCCCTGCTCGATCATCTCAACGCAGACGAACCGCTCGCGCTCCAGGTGGACATGGGGCTGCTGCCCTACTTCCCCTTCTTTGAGAAATACCATTTCGGTTATCACCTGGTAACCGCGGCCGGCTACGACCCGCAAAGCGGCGAAGTTACCCTGGCGGACCGCGACGCCCAGCCTTATCCCGTCCAACTGACCCAACTCAACGCCGCTCGCGGCTCAACCTTCAAACCCTTTCTGCCTCAAAATGCCTGGATGGAATACGATTTCAGCGGCTTCCACCAACCCACCGATGAAACGCTGATCCAGGCGATGCGGAAATGCGCTGAGGATATGCTCAACCCGCCCATCCGCAGTATGGGTATCCAAGGCATTCACACTGCCTGCCGGCGTATCCTGGCCTGGCCGGAAATCATGGATAACAAATCCATTTCGGAGGGCAGCCTTAATCTGGCGTTGTATGTCCGCGCGGATGCCGGCACCGGCGGCGGCTTGTTCCGCTGGATGTACGCGGATTTCCTGCGCGAGTGTGCTCAGCGCCTGGGCAAATCAGCGCTGATAACCGCGGCGGATGATTTGCAGACCGCCGGCAATTTGTGGGAAGCGATCGCTGATCAGCTTGAGCAAGTCCACAACGCTTCCGATCTGCGCGACCGTTCGGCGCAAATCACAGCCCTGTTCAACGATGTAGCCGCAGCGGAGCAATCCGCCTGGTCGGGCTTGATTGCAGCCATTTCATAGCACCACGCCAATGGCGGTAAATCAGGATAAAATTACTCCGCCATGTCAGAAGAATCTGTGACTATTATCCTGAAAGATAAAAGCTTCCCAATGCACGCGGGCATTCCACTGCATAAAGCATTACGCATCCTGGATTTGCCCGCTAATGCCCACCTGGCCTTGCGCGATGGGCAGTTGATCACCGAAGACGAAATGCTGAGAAAAGGCGACCGCATCGAACTGGTGGCCGTCATTTCGGGGGGCTAAAGGAATGCGCTGCCGCAAATGCGGGCAAAAAGCCGTCATCAACATGCGCCAGCACCGCCTGGCGTTGTGCGACGAGCATTACCTGGAGTGGCTGCCTGAGCAAACAGAACGCTTCATCAAGAAATATGAAATGTTCACCCGCTATGAGCGGCTGCTGCTGGCCGTCTCCGGCGGCAAGGATTCGTTGGCGCTTTGGGACGTGCTCTGGCGCCTGGGTTACAACGTGGACGGATTGTATATCAACCTGGGTATCGACGGCTCCCTGGATTATTCCAACCAATCCCAGCGTTTCGCGCAGCAATTTGCCGATGAGCGCAATTTAAAGCTGATCAATTTAAATGTGCACGAGCAATACGGGGAAAGCATTCCCGAAATTGCCCAACGCACCCGCCGCGGGCAGGATAAGACCTGCTCCATCTGCGGCCTGGTCAAACGCCACATCTTCAATCAAAGCGCGCGCGATGGGAATTACGACGCGGTCATCACTGCCCATAACCTGGACGATGAAGCCGCCGTGCTGCTTTCCAACAGCCTGGACTGGTCATTGGAACGTCTGGGGCGCGGCCAGCCGCTGCTGCCGGCCGGCGGCGGGTTCGTACGCAAGGCTAAACCCTTCTGCCGTTTCTACGAGCGCGAAAGCGCTGCCTACACCCTGCTGCGCGGTATTCCCTATATCCATGAGGAGTGCCCCTATTCCACCGGCAGCAAGCAGTTATTTTTCAAACAAGACCTCAATCGCTGGGAAGAGCACATGCCCGGCACCAAACTGCGTTTTTATCTCAACTACCTGACCGCGCTGGATGAAGGCGCCTTTCCCCAACGCCAGGAGAGCCCGGCGGAATTGGATCAGCAGCGCTGCCCGATTTGCGGCCAACCCACCATCACCGGTAATACCTGCGCATTCTGCAGATTATTCGAGAAGTAAATTTCCTTCTGTTCGGGCAACCTTTTCCAAAACCCATCCGAAACCGCCACTTCGACAAGCTCAGTACGCGGTTTGGGACAAAAAAAACTCCGGAAATTTAATCCGGAGTTTTTCGTTACTTGGATGAATAACTTGAGATTATGCACTTTCCAGGAATTTTTCCACTTCCCAGTCGGTCACGTGGATGCGGAAATCATCCCATTCCTCCAGTTTTGCACGGCGGAAGGCAGTGTAGATTTCCTCGCCCAGAGCATTCTTCAGCACGGTGTCGTTATCCAGTGCTTCCAACGCTTCCAACAGGGAGGAGGGTAATTCTTTGATGTCTTTGGCTTTGCGTTCGTCTTCGCTGAGGTGGTAAATATTGATGTTGTTAAGCGGCTTGGGAGCGGCAATCTTGTTGTCGATGCCGTCGAAGGCCGCGGCGATCATACCGGCGAAAGCGATGTATGGGTTGCAAGAAGGATCCGGGAAGCGCAATTCAGCGCGCATGGCTTTGTTCTGACCCTTGTTGTAGCGTGGGATGCGGATGAGTGCGGAGCGGTTGATCTGCGCCCAACCCACATAAACAGGTGCCTCATAACCGGGTACCAGACGCTTGTAGGAGTTGACCGTGGGGGCAACCAACGCGGCCAACGCGCGGGCATGCTTCAGTTCGCCGCCGATGAGATTGTGGGCCAACTCTGACAGATGGAATTCATCTTTCTCATCAAAGAACAGGTTGGTGCCTTTGGTGTCAAAAATGGACTGGTGTACGTGCATCCCCGAGCCGTTGATGCCGAAGATCGGTTTGGGCATGAAGGACGCGATCAGATCATGCTGGGCAGCAATCGCCTTGACCGTATATTTCAACGTCATAACGTTGTCAGCCGTGCGCAGCGCGTCGGCGAAGCGGAAGTCGATCTCATGCTGTCCAAGAGCTACTTCATGATGGCCAACTTCGATTTCCAGGCCCATAGAATTCAGCGCGTACATCAATTCCGTGCGCACCTGGGCAGCTTCATCATCAGATGAAAAGTCGAAGTATCCTCCCACATCATGGGGAACCGGGGTGATGCTGCCGTTGCGTCTGAACAGGAAAAATTCCGGTTCGGGGCCGCAGTTGAAGATCATGTCGCGTTCTTTCAGATCGGCCAGCATACGCTTCAACAAACCACGCGGGTCGCCGGGGAATGGCTCATCATCAGGGGTGTAAATATCGCAGAAGAAGCGCGCGCGCTTCATGTGATCCGGCGTCCATGGCAGCACAGCATATGTGTCCGGGTCCACATACAAGTGCATGTCACTTTCCTGGATTCGGGCAAATCCCTGAACCGATGAACCATCGAACCAGATTCCTCCATCTAGTGCTCCTTCGAGCTGCTCGACTGGTGCATCCACACTCTTTACTTTTCCAGTTACGTCTGAGAACTGGAAGCTGATAAACTTTACGTTATCCTTTTTTACTCGTTCTAAAATCTCTTTTTTATCCATGTTTCCTCCAATGGCTTTTTAAATATAACAAGGCATGCCCGGGCATGCCTGTGTTAACAAATAATATGTTACTTGACTGCCCTTCCAATATAAACAGAGTTTTTTTTAACCTCAATAAAAAATTCTGACCACTGCATGGATATTGTGGCACACATCACTGCGTGCTTTTCATCCGTGCTTTTCCGGAAGGAAGAATGAAGCCCGTGGTAGGACTTCAGAGGCATCCGCTGATCAACCCGACTTTTTCCCAGTTATGGGATTAGCACTTCCCTCGCGGGAAGGAACCTCCTCCTCGTAATCTCCTGATGGAGACTCAGCCGCTTTTCTTCAAGCTATTCAATTGTTAAACATGGGCGTATTTTTACCACTGCAAAGCGTAGTATGTCAAGGGTAATATTAACAGAAATTAAAGATTCACCTATGTTTTGATACGCGTGGCGCTTTTATAGGCTTCCAGGAAATCCGCGATGATATCATCTTTAGTAATGCGCGCGATCTGCATGGAGTTTGCATTTGCGCGAATTTTTCCTTCAACGCCCAGTTTCAATTTACCTTTATCGTTGGGCAGATAAACGCTCTTGCTGGCCAGCAGTTTTCCATCGTCCATGTTAATGTTGATTTCATAGACAAATTCTTTATGCTTGTTTTTCTTGATCAGGATCGCCGCCCAATCCTTCTTATTGTCTATTTCAACTTCACGTTTATGTTTCTTGAACTCCTTCTTCAATTCATCAAAAGCCGTCAGGACTTCTCCCTGCATGAACAACTTGACGGATTGCTGCATTTCTTCTTTTTTTTGCTTTAATTCGCGCTTGGTTTTCTTCTGCTCTTTCAGATAGATCTCCAGGTCATCCTTCCAGTCGTTCATCATTCCTCGCCTTCTTCCAATGCCTCTTTATTACATTACTTTATAATATTTAAGAAATTTTAGCAAATTATAAATAAAAAGTTAAGGAATGCTTAATGCCACGTACGCGGCTGAGGGGAATTAAAAACCACCCGCCCCATTTGCCGGATCGAACAATAGCCGTCCCTGGCAATGACAATGTGATCCAATACACCAATATCCAATAATCGGCCGGCTTTGACCAGTTCCTCGGTAAAAAAGATATCCTCGTCGCTCGGCTGCGGATCACCCGAAGGATGATTATGAACCAGGATAATTGCGGACGCGCGTTGGCGCAGCGGTATTTCAAAGACTTCCGCCAGCCTTACGGAAGAATGATTCAGTGTCCCGATATACAGACGCTGTTCCCAAATCAGACGGTTACGTGTGTTCAGCACCAGTACCCACAACTCTTCCTGTAATTGGTCTGCCAATCGATGCGCCACTAACTGGTGGACATCTGCCGGTTTGCTCAGGAAAATGGCTGGAGAGTCCTCCTCTCGGTTCAAGCGATAACCGATTTCGATAGCGGCTTTTATCTGGGCAGCCTTAGCCTTGCCCATCCCTTTCACAGCGCACAGATCTTGAAAATTAGCCGCGTGCAGCCCTCGCAAGCCGCCAAATTGAACTAACAATTCACGGGCCAGATCCACTACATTGGTGCCCTCAACCCCCACTCGCAGCAAAATAGCCAGGAGTTCCGCGTTGGTCAGCGCTGATTCCCCCAGCATTTCCAACCTTTCCCGCGGGCGATCGTTTACCGGGTAATCCCGTATGCCAATAGTCTTGTTGTTTTCTTCCATGGTGGCATTCCCCTTTCATCTATGCATGCATCCAAACGGTAGGTTAATCATAACATTTCTTCGCGCTTGGCTTCATGCTATACTTAGTTTTCAGCCCACCATTGAGGTTATTTTTTGAGATATTTAAAGTTTGCAATACTGTGCCTGGCATTATTGACCATATTAATGAACTCGGCCATAATACCGATAATCAGCGAACTCAATGCTGCCTTTCCGAATACCAGCCCGGAGATTATCAAATTAACGCTTTCGCTGCCTGCCCTGACCAATATTATTTTTAGTCTGGTCGTAGCTCGATTAAGTTATCACATTCCCAAGAAATACCTCCTGATTTTCGCCCTGACATTGTATACGCTCAGCGGAATCGGTTGTAGTTTTGCACCCACGTTCGGTTGGCTGTTGGCCGGTCGCGCATTGTTGGGGGTGGGCACCGGCATGATCTCCCCATTGGTTACCGACCTTATTGCTTACTTCTATAAAGGTGAAGAACGCACTCAAATGATCGGTTTCTCCAATGCTTCTTCAAACCTCGCCGGGATCTTTATCCCGCTTCTGGCCGGATGGTTGGCGGAATTCAGCTGGCAATACGCTTTCTGGGTCTATGGAATCGGATTTTTCGTATTGTTAACAACCACTTTCTTCATACCGGTTACCCCGCTAAATTTCAATGACAACGCGGAAAAACACCAGTATTCTCAACCGCGCATGGTTTGGTTGGTTATATTGACGAACTTCGTGGTCATGCTGATTTTCTATACCCTGCCAACCAACTTAAGTGTTTTTGTTCAAGAAGAAGCCATTGGCACTTCATCCACCGCCGGATTCCTGGTTTCAATTTCTACGCTGGTTTCTACATTGATGGGGTTGATCTTTTCCGGCTTGTATAATCGCTTCAAGCAACAGTTATTATTAATCGGAATGATTTTTAGTTCTTTTGGTTTTGTCATGTTGATCTTTCCGCCCAGCCTGACAGCATTGATTCTAAGTGAAATCCTGGTAGGTGTTGGTTTGGGCGTCATATTCCCCTTCTTATCGTTGACCATTACCCAGGTTACTTCAGGTCAGCAAACGACTACCGCACTTTCCATGTATAGCGCCTCCTTTAGTCTAGGTATTTTTATGTCACCGCTTTTCTTTACCATGTTGGGAAATTTTACCGGAAGGGAAGCTATCCAGACCGAATTCCTGTTTGCGGCAGTGATTTTTTGCGTTTTAAGCCTCTTTGTCTCCTTCATCTCCCGTAAGCAGTCCCGCGAATAAAGATTTTTATACTTAATGCTATAATTTTTCAGTTATCAACTATTTTTTAAGGAAAATCATTGCGCATGCAGATCAGCGACATACAACCCTTGGATTATCTTGTTATCGGCCACATCACCCAGGATCTGGTGAAAGGGGGTGTAATGCTGGGTGGAACCGCATCTTATTCCACCATGACAGCCCACGCACTGGGTCTGCGCACCGGGTTAGTGACTTCCTGCCCGAAATGGTTAAGCCTGCCTGAAATCGCACCCATCAAGACTTATCGGAAGTACAGCCAACACGCGACTACCTTCGAGAACATCGAAACAGATCACGGCCGCCAGCAGGTAGTTCATCATTGTGCCGCGGTCATCGGCGCCGAAGATATTCCTGAAGAGTTCATCAACGCCGCAATAATCCATCTGGGCCCGGTTGCTAATGAAGTCAATCCGATCATTATCAATAATCTGCCCGCGGCTTCTTTCATTGGCCTCACCCCGCAGGGCTGGATGCGCATTTGGGGAAACGACGGCCACGTCCAATACCGCCGCTGGCAAACCCCGGACGCATTGCTGGAACGGGCTGATGCGGTAGTCATCAGTGTTGAGGATGTTCAGGGGGATGAGGATCTTATCAGCGAATATGCGCAAAAAACGCGCGTGCTTGTTGTGACAGAAGGTTTTGATGGCGCGCGGGTTTATTGGAATGGAGATATCCGCCATGTTTCCGCCCCCAGAGTGAACGTAGTTGACCAAACCGGCGCAGGCGATATCTTCGCCGCGGTGTTTCTTGCCAGGCTGCATGCCACCCAAGACCCTTGGACAGCCGCCGAGCAAGCAGTAAAATTAGCATCACAGTCAGTCACCCGGATGGGGTTGGCGGGAATTCCAACGCCCGAAGAAATCCAGGACGCATCAATTGAAATTCTTAAAGGATCATAAAGGGACATGACTAGAATTTACACACTGGTAAACCAAAAGGGAGGTGTTGGGAAGACCACCTCTGCCATCAATTTAGGCGCTTATTTGGGCTATTTTGGTCAAAAAGTGCTTATCGTTGACCTTGACCCGCAAGCGAACGCCACTTCCAGTTTGGGTATTGACAAACTGACCGTAAAAAACGGCACCTACGAAGTCGTGATCGGTTCTGCGCCAATTGCCCCATCTATTCTGCATAACCCGCGTCTGAAAATATCCATCTTGCCCTCATCGCCATCTTTAGCGGGTGCCGAGGTAGAACTGCTGGATTTACCGCGCCGGGAATTTCGCGTTAAGGAAGCACTGGAACCGATTCTCGATCGGTACAACTATATTCTGATTGACTGCCCGCCTTCCCTTAGTATTATTACCATCAACGGTCTGATGGCAGCCACCAACGGCGTCATCATCCCGGTACAGTGTGAGTATTTAGCTTTGGAAGGTATTGGTCAGCTAACCCAAACCATCAAACGGGTGCAGGGCTCTCTCTACCCCCAATTGGATGTGCGCGGTGTAATCATGACCATGTACGATGGGCGCACCCGCCTGGCAGCGGACGTGGTCAGTGAAATTAAAAAGTATTTTCCCACCCAGGTTTTCCAAACCATTATCCCCCGCAGCATTCGACTGGCAGAGGCGCCCTCTTATGGCTTGCCCATCGCGTTATACGCTCCCAGCTCCGGCGCTGCCAAAGCATACATGGAATTAACCCGTGAGATTTTGTCTCAGGATGGTGTAAATATTCCTGACCTGAATAAAAAGGTAGATTGATTATGGCACGAAGAGGACTTGGAAAAGGATTAGATGCATTAATTCCCGTTGAGGCGGCTGTAGAGCCGACCTCTGGGGCGCAGCAAATCCCTGTTGATTTAATCAAGCCCAATCCCTCACAACCTCGCCTTGAAATGGATGACGTGAAACTGGAAGAATTATCCAATTCCATCCGTGAACACGGCATCATCCAACCCTTGATCCTCACTAGGGAACCCAATCAGGAGGAATATATCCTGATTGCCGGTGAACGGCGTCTGCGAGCCGCCAAACTGGCCGGTTTGGAATCCGTCCCGGCTATTGTGCGCCAGGTCAGCGACCAGGAACGCCTGGAGTTGGCCTTGATCGAAAACATTCAGCGCGAAAACCTGACCCCGCTGGAATCCGCGGAGGCTTACCAGCAGCTCAACGATGAATTCGGGCTGTCGCATGACCAAATCGCGGAGCAGGTCGGTAAAAGCCGTACCGCGGTGACCAACACCATCCGCCTGCTAAAACTTCCGGAGGCAATCCGCGCCGCCATTGGAAGCGGCAAGATCAGCGAAGGCCACGGCCGTGCGCTGCTCAGCCTGAACAACGAAAAAGCCCAATTGGCCGCTTTTCAAACCATCGTCAGCCACGAACTCAATGTCCGCCAGGCTGAAGAATTGGTGCGAAAACTGGCCGGGGAGAAGCCTGCGGTTGAACAAAGTAAACCGTCCAAGGATCCGGAAGTAAAAGAGATCGAGAACAATCTGCGCTCAATCCTGGGAACCAAGGTAACCTTGAACCATGGAAAGAAGGGCGGTACATTGGTCATTCACTACTATTCCGACGAAGAGCTGGAGACACTCATCCAGCGTTTTAACCAATAATCTGATGAACACAAAAATCCTGACCAATTGCAAAATATATACATTTAACCCACAGCAGCCAATCGCTGAAGCATTATTCATTCAGGATGGGCGCATACTGGCTGTTGGCAATCGCTCCGATATCTCCGCCCTGGCAGACAGGAACACCATTGTAGAAGACATGGGCGGGCAGGTGCTTTTACCGGCACTGACCGATGCCCATATCCACATGTTGGAATACGGTCACAGTTTGCAGCGCGTCAATTGCGAGACCTCCACCCGCGCTGAATGTTTACAGCGCGTTCAGGATCGCGTGGAACAAACGCCTGCGGGTCAATGGGTTTTGGGCCACGGCTGGAATCATAATATCTGGCCGGAAGGCAGTGGTGATAAAACCATGCTGGATGTCTTCAGCCTGCAGCATCCCATTTATTTAACACATAAGTCCCTGCACAGCGGGTGGGCCAACTCAGCCGCCCTGCAATTGGCCGGCATCCGGGAAGATTCTCCCAACCCGGAAGGCGGGGTCTTCCAGCGCGATGCCAATGGTCAGTTAACCGGCATTCTGCTGGAGGGCGCCATGCGCGTGGTTGAAGCCGCTATCCCCCACCCGGATCAGAATGCCTGTGTGCATGCGTTGTCGCTGGCCCAGAAAAGTCTGCTGTCCTTCGGCATTACCTGCGTGCACGACTTTGACCCCTGGGATACGTATACCGCCCTGGCTGCCATGCAGGACGATCATCAATTATCCCTGCGGGTGATGAAAGGCATTCCCCTGCCCAATTTGGACGAAGCCATTGCGATCGGATTGAAAAGCGGCCAGGGCAGCAGCCATCTTCGCATCGGCTGGCTGAAGCTGTTTGCCGACGGCGCGCTTGGCCCGCAAACCGCAGCCATGCTGGCTCCTTATGAAGGATCAACTTCCACCGGGATGCTTTTCCTGCAAGGTGAAGATATTGTTGAAATCGGTCAGAAAGCCCTGCCGCACGGTATCAGTTTGGCTGTGCATGCCATTGGCGACCGTGCCAACCACGAGATAATCAATGGCTACGCGCAGTTGGATGAGATGGGACTGCTGCAAAAAGCAGCGTTGCCCGCCCGTATCGAGCACGTTCAATTGATTGACCCGCAAGATATTCCCCGGTTAGCTGTCTACGGCATCACTGCCTCTATGCAGCCCATCCACGCCATCTCTGACCGGCATATGGCTGACCGCTATTGGGGTAAGCGCAGTGAATTCGCGTATGCCTGGAATTCTGTCGCAGCCGGCGGTGCCCGTCTGATTTTCGGCTCGGACGCCCCGGTCGAATCCCCCAATCCTTATTGGGGCATCTTTGCAGCAACCACCCGCAAACCGCTCGACTCGCAGGAAAAGCTGGATGGATGGTATCCGCAGCAGTGCTTGTCTGTCGCGGACGCGCTGGCAGCTTACATCACCCAACCGCATAGAATAGCCGGTCAGTCCGGAAAACTGGGTGTAATTCAAAAAGATGCCTGCGCCGACCTGGTCTGCTTTAAATCAGATCCGTTCAAGATAGCGGAAGCGGACTTTGTTGATTTACTGCCACAGGCAACGATGGTGGATGGAGAATGGGCATTCAACCATGCTTGAACCGGTCGGATGCTATAATGGAAAATAAACCAATGGTGGTATGGGATGAACGAACAAACAGGCAGTAAATTATCATTCTCAAGCGATGCCCTGGCAGAAGGGTTGAAAATTGCCCGGGAAGCCAGTGGAAAATCCACAACCGAATGCGGCCAACTTCTGGGTATCAGCAGCAGCCGTATACGCAGTTATGAAAGTGGGAAATATATTCCTTCGCTGCCGGAACTGGAATCATTGGCTTATATTTACAATATCCCGCTGCCGGCATTGCTGGATCCGCAGTCATTACCCAAATTCATCCACCAACCCAATACCCGACAGTTCAAACAACTGTTGGATATTCGCTCGCACATTATCGCGACCCGTTTGCAGTTAGCTCGGGAAAACCAGGGAATAACCCACAAAGAACTATCCAAACAAACGTCCATTTCCGTCCCGCGAATAAAGAGATATGAAAAGTGCGAACTGCCAATTCCGTTGAATGAATTGACTGCGCTATCGGATGCGTTGGGAGTGGATTTCGCGGATTTACTGGACAGCGAAAGTCCCATCGGTTCCTGGCAAACCGCACAAATAAAGATGCAATCATTTTCCAAATTGCCCGATGAAACCCAGGCCTTTGCGCTCAATCCGGCCAACCAACCTTATATTGCATTGGCTAAGCAGCTGCAGGAAATTGGCCAGGAAAAATTCAAGCAGATGTCCGAATCCATCCAGAATATCTTGAGTACTTTTAACCCAAAAGAATAAACCGGTAAAAACGCAGGTACTTTATGGAACGCGAATCCATTGTGCGGACCGCCGTCAAAAGCGATCGGAGTGCCATACAAGATTTCATCGATCGTGCTGCGGCTTTGCACCGGCACCTTGATTGGCGATCCCCATTTGATTGGCTCGGTAATCGGAACTTTTTAATCTCCCTCGAAAATAATCGGATTTCCGGCTTGCTGATTTGTACTGCCGAACCGGACGAAGTGTTCTGGATTCGCATTTTCGGCACGGCAAGTTTTTCCCAAATTGAAAGCCAATGGGAGATTCTCTTTGGGCAGCTTTTCCAACAACTGCCAGAACAACCAAGTCCGGTTACATTAGCTTCCATCGCCTACTTTGATTGGATGAAAAACCTGCTCGATGAAAATGGGTGGAGAGTTCAACAGGAAGTGGTCCAACTGCGATGGGTGCACAACTATTTTAATAAATTGGAAAAGAAATGGCCGGAGGAATTATCGATCCGTCCAATGACCTATAACGATATCAAAACCGTAACTGAAATTGACCAGGACTGCTTTTTATATATTTGGAAACAATCGCAGGACGTAATCCGCCGTGCCTTTGAACAATCTTCCTACACAACTGTAGCCGTTATTGAAAACGAAGTGGTTGGTTTTCAGATCAGTACCTCGCATAAATCAATCGCTCATCTGGCCCGGCTGGCAGTTCTTCCTAAATTCCAGGGGCAGCACATCGGCCAGGCCCTGGTCCAAAATATGCTGCGTCATTATTCCAGGCCATGGATTCAGGAGATCACCGTCAACACACAGCATGACAACCAGGTTTCGTTGAGCCTGTATGCGAAGATGGGATTCGAACCCACCGGAGAGCGGTTCCCCATTTTTACATATCAAAAAAGCTGATACCAAGAATCGGACCAGCTTTTTTCATATCAGAGTTTTAGAGATTATCTTTCCCCGCCGCCAGCCCACAACGGCCGGCCGCTATCTTCGCGAATCCGGACAGTGATATTCCGGGTGATATTATCCAGACTGATTGCCTCAAACACACCTTCATCATAGAAACCACTTAATTGCACACGATCATTGATTGTGGCGTTGAATCCAGCCTCTATCGCATATCTCCATGCGCGGTTTTCCACAATGGTCCGGGTGTTATTCTCGTCAACAATAACCATCTGATCGCCATCAACAAATTCAACCGTTCCGTCAATTACATAGATCGCATCTACTTCCGCCAACCCGCTGCCGCCGGATTAGGTAAAAGATTCTTCAGCAATATTCCTGCCTCGTCCGCCATTGCCATTTCCATTATTCCCGCCGGCCCCATTCTGCCGGCCAGTGGCTTGAATGCCCTCCCCATCTTGCCATCCCTGATTTCTATGGGAACCGGAATTACCATTTCCATTAAAACTCGTTCCTGTTCGCGCAGCGGTTCGGTTAACCGCCCCATAGATCAAGCCGCCGCTGACACCAACCATTACTATTCCTAACGCGATTTTTTTCAACATAATCGACTCCTTGTCTTTATCTATACTGTTTCAACTACCTTTTCCCGTTTCATCACCCGTTTGGATACCTTCATAACCCAACCATGGTGATAGAGAAAGTGAGCCAGCGATAGGATAATCATGATTACGCCTGACCAGGTATGAATAACATCCCAGGCTGAGTAATCGAAAATGAAAGTCGGTGCAGATGCCTGCCTGCCCGCCGGCACAAATAGAAAATATATTCCCGAAATTGCCGCAAGCATGAAACTGGCCGCTGCGGCCGCATCCAGGTAGAGATTGAATTTGGCATGCGGATTCAGCCGGCCAATTTTGCATTCGGTTTTCCCGAAACAGCGTTTACCCATATCCATAATCCATTTCCAGTGAACGGGAATATGAATTAATAAGATAATAATCATCGCTATTCCGGACCACAAATGAATTTGTGACCAATCCGTGCGATTGAAAAGTACAGACGTGTTGTAATCCGGATTTCGGCCGCCCTGATATCCGTTGGGGAAATACAGAAAATAAACGCTCGAAGCGGTCAGCGCCAGGCCAATGACAATCAACAGCGTTACCAGCCAGTATCGCTGTCGAGTTTGTGCAGACAATACATATTGATATTCACTCATCAACAATCTCCGTTATATGATGATATGAATATAAATTGAGAATATGAAGAATTTATGAAGCTAATTTGAAATTATCTTGTTTTTATTGGACTGGATTATTTTTTTCTTTTTCTGCGTTGATCATTAACTTGAATTTCCATAAATGCGTCAACGACTATCGGATCGAAGTGACTGCCCGATTGAGATTGGATATATTCCAACGCTTTTTTCGACGACCAGGCTGGTCGATACGGCCGATCAGAAAGCAAAGCATCCCAGACATCCACAATTGCGAAAATCCGGGCGGCCAACGGTATTTCCTCGCCTTTTAAACCGCGCGGGTATCCACTGCCGTCCCATTTTTCATGATGGCAGTAAGGAATATCTAAAGCTTTTCGCAAGAACGGAATTGTGGAAAGCATATCATAAGCGTAGATAGGATGTTTATGCATGATTTCCCACTCTTGATCCGTTAATGGGCCCTCTTTCAATAGAATACTATCCGGCACACCCATCTTGCCGATATCATGCATAAGTGCCCCACGCTGAACGTGGACTAATTCCTCATCCGTAAAACCCAATTTGCGTGCTAAACGTAAAGTCAAATCCAACACACGCTGACTGTGACCCTGCGTCTCCCGGTCACGCAGCTCCAAAGTACGCGCCCAGCCTTCCAGCGTAGTTTCGTAAGCCACTGCCAAATCCAGGTTCGATTTTTCCAGATCGCGGAATAACAGCGCATTATCAACCGCTATAGCAGTTTCTGATGTCAGTGTATGCAGGAAGTTCTCCCACTCGGTATCCGGATTGAGTGGAGATCGATGGAAAAGTTCCAGCACGCCTTGTACTTTTCCTTTTGAAATTAGGGGAGCGCCATAATATGCCACAAAATTTTCCCCTTCCAGCAAAGGCGATTGCTGCAGAAGATTTGTCTCCTCATGCAAATCGTTGATATAAACCACATCCATAATTTCCGCAGCACGTCCCGCCAGACCCTCACCAATATTCAGCTTGGTATATTTCAAGGCATCCGTCTTGAAACCGCGTCCTGCCACAAAAAATAATTGCTGATTCTCCTCATCCATTAGCAAAACATCAGCCGCATCCACGTCCAATTGGTCCGTTACCTGCTCCAGCAATAGATAAAGCGGTATTTGCAGGTCGATATTCGTTGTAATGGCTATATTGATATTCTGAAGCGCAGATAGCCGTTTTAATTGGAGTTGTAGGCGTTTTTCGGCTTCACGCCGCTGGATTAACTCCTGTTGTGCCGTGGTATAGAGTTGTGCGTTTTGAATGGCAACAGCTACCTGGTGTGAAAGAGTTAACAAAATCTGTTTATCTTCAGAGCTATATAACTGCTCCGAAAGCTTGGGACCCAAAGCCAGAAAACCGAGTAATTCACCTTTGGCAATTAGCGGAACATAAACATTTGCATCAATGGACGTAATGATTTCTTTTTCCTGGCCCCAGATGGAACGGAAATTCGGGTTCGTATCCAATTCCCTTTGATTGACTACGTGGTCATGAATTGACAGCCAGACAATCAAAGGATTATCGGATGTGATGGTAATGCGGGGCGATAGATGCATACCAGTTTGATATGCAATTTGGTAATTCCGCCGGTTCTTTTCTTTTAGAAACAGAGCTGCCTTATCAATATGGAAGGTTTGTATGATTTCAGTCACGATCATGCGAAGCAGTTCATCCAGGTCAATCACAGAGGAAGCCGCTTCACTTACCCGCTGGATCATCCGCACCGCATTATAGCGGTCGCGGAAGAAATACCGGTCAATCCAATTCTGCAGCGAATCACGGAACGGTTGAAAAACAAGCGCTGCCAGGATGGAAACAAGAAAAGAAATCGAGAATATTTGTGCGTTGGTATTTGCATGGAATATCTGCAAGGCAATAGTGATGATCAGAAAATAAGCCGCGCCAATGATTATTGTAGGAACAAAATACAGGATACTCTTGCGAACAACGACTTTTACATCCAGCAATTGATGGAAAAGAATCGCGTACGCAAAGATACCTGCAGCGATTGTGTTGGAAAGAATATCCAGCGGATATTTTCCCAACTCGGTGAAATTAAAACTACCGCCAATCAGTATGAACAGGATTGCCAATGAAAAAAGGCTGAAACGCGTAATCTGATTCTCATCCTGTGAACTTCGTGCACTTTGTAATAAGCGAAACAAGCACAACAACATGACTATGTAGCTCGGCCCAGCTGCGACTGTTACCCAACCTGTCATGGTATAGACTAACTCACCATCCACCATATTAGCAAAGGGTGTGACAACATTGGTGAATTGATTCAGAAGAATCGCAAAAAAACCATAAGGATAGACGATTTTCCCAATTTTCATTTTCTGGTTCAGGGCTGACTGCGCGAAATAGAACAACGCAATCATGGATGCGATTGCAGAGGAAGTCATGCCCCTGAACCAGAATAAAGTATCACCATAGTCCAGTAAAACCAGTAAAGAAGCTGCGGACCAGAAAAACATGCAAGCCAAATAGATGCGAAACCGCACTTTAAGCGTATTTTGCGGCTTTGATATCCTGACAAATATATACAGCAGCAGGTAGGATAATATTGCGGCTGATGGAATAATTATTTTTAGCAGGACTTGCATTTAACCTAATTTATCCGAAATTCACCAATTTATCAAATACATCGGCTTTAGGCTGCATGTGTGGCGGTTTCAAATGCGCCAAGTCAGCACCTTCGGCTTTACGACTCTCAATAAAGTGGTTAAAAGCGCCACTGGGTAACGCAGACAATTTAAAATTGTTTTCGCCAAGAATTTCTCTTAGGCCAACATAATCCGGATGAAATTCTATCATTTTCTCTTCAATTCGAGCCTGAGCATCTTTGATATCAATCTCGTGGCCGGGTTTGAATTCGATGAATAGGTGGAAAATCGGTTTGCCATCTTTCGCTTCTTTCCTGGCAGTCCAATCCACGTTTTCAATTCCAGCGGCTTCGATTGTTTCCCAAATCGATTTCTCGGTAAAACGGATCATATTGCCTAAATCAATCAAGTCATCCGCGCGGGAATAAAAACGGAACTGGGGCAGCACACAACCAATCTCTTCGTCACCTATAGACTCAATCGTAATTAAATCTCCTATGCGATAGCGCATGACAATACCGCCTAAGAGATTGGTGAAGACCAGTTCGTAAATTCCGGGCACCAACTCATCTGTTAGGACAGTCTTGGGAGTATATGACGGATCTGCTTTATTTTTCAAATGCTCTTCAAATGGGATAAACTCGTAGAAATCGACATCCGGGAATAAGGTCATGCCTTTGTAATTCCAGGCTTGCAGGCTCTGCATGCCACCTTCCGTGCTGGCATACCCTTCAAGAGGTTCCCGGCCCCAATAGTGCGCCACACGTTCACGATAGATGTCCGTATCCGTACCGCCTGCCATAACGCCTTTTAATTTCCAGATATCGCGTGGAAGAATGTTACGGTGCTGGCTTTTAGCTATCAACATTCCGCGTAACAGCTTAAAAATCGTCGTTAATTTCATTCCCTTTAAGGAAGTATTCCCCGTACCACCCTCCTCAAAGCGCTCACCCATCTTTCCCAAAACACTGGCCAGACCATAAAAATAATCAATACCCGTATCCATTCCCATTCTGAAACCAGCGGAAATTCTGTCGCTGAAATCCATTTTCTCGCCTACTTCGATGGGAGGCACAAAACGAACATCTATGATATCCGCCGTTGCATGGCTGACATATCCGGAGGTGTATGGCAGCGGTGCCGTACCCAGCAGCAACACATCATTTGGTTCTACCCGCACGTCCCCTTTGTATTTTGCGGAAGACAAAATCATGGCAGTTAATGCAACTTCGCCATAGCGTTCATACATTCTATCGGTCAGGGGAATCCATTTTTGTACACCTGATCTGCCGGAAGTGTGCGACCAGCGGTAATTTCCCTTTGGCAGGATAGATTCATCGCGATCTTTAAGCAAATCGATGTAATCATCGTAGGTGGTTAGAGGTATTCTCTCGCGAAATTCCTGCACCGATTTAGGAACACTTTTCCCATAAAAATGCCTTCCAATCTCACTGTCTTTCAATATATTAAATTGTTCAAACAGTAAGCGTTCCTGGATTTTCATATACTCTTTAATACTAAGGTCAAAGTGGCCGCAATATCGAGACCAAAGCTTATCCCTTTGTGATTCACGAATTAAATCTGATGCTATTGTCATTTTTTACTACTCCTCTGGTTTTTCAAATTTCATGGTGATTGGATTAGGCGCCCAAAACTTTTTTGACTTCAATTCCTGGATATTGATATTAATAAAGCCCTCCGCCTCTGCGATTGAAGTCCATTCAGTAGTTGTATGAATATTGGCAATAGCCGATGATTCAGCGATAGCCCGTGAATAATTTTCCGTAATCAAAAAGTACATGAAAGCAATGGATTTAATAAAGAAACGGATAATCCCGTTTTTCCATTTAGAGGAACCGCCCGCGTCGGCCAAATGTGCCACGCCGCCAGGTTTAAGCGAGGTAAAAATATTCGTAAGCAGCAGATCCGCGTTCATGTGGTGTGTTGCCAAACAGCAAATCGCCCGGTCGATACTAGCCGGCTTTAAGGGCATTTCATGCGCGGAAGCACAAATTAATTCCGGCCTCTCATACTTATCACTATTCGGGATATTCCTGCCGGCATTGTGCAGCATGTGAAAGGTTAAATCCAGTCCGATAATTTTCTTAAAGGGTTTCCGATGCCGGATAAGATAAGATGGAATAAAAGCGGTGCCGGTTGCGATATCGAGGATGATATCTTCTGAATTGGTTTGCAGCCCTTCCAGAAATTCGCCCACGAAATTCTCGTAAGTAAACCCCCAAAATCGGGTCAACTCACTGTTCATCAAGCTCTCATAACGGGGAGCCATCTCTGAAAAAGTTTCAATAATATGTTGTTGTTCTTCCAAGCTCACATCCTTTAAATAACAATAAATATGTCCGCCCTCCGAACAACTAGGAGATTATAGCTTATATTATATCTATTGCCAATTGTTTTGGAAAATTTTCACATAAGATCCATGTGAAGACGCATAAGGAAGAAAAGTGATGAGAGTCTGTTCAATACAGCTGAAATGGATTTATCCATATTGGGAGTTATCTCTCGATAGTCCACTGCCCGGCGTTCTGCTCTCCTGACAATCGTACGAGCCATATCCAGAGCCGCACCCACACTAGTCTTTCCGGAAAAGACAAATTGTTTGGGATTTTCAATATCTCCCCCATAGTACTCAATACGCTCTTCAATCCATTCAAGAAACTTCGCCAGGCCAATTTGGCTGCCGTCAGCTGAGAGAGGAAAACCGGCGATAACACCCATCAGGCCGGAAATATTTTTTTGAAGATACAACAGATCATCATTGAGCGATTTATCTTCACAGAAGCTAATTGCCAAGCCCAGCGCAGCGTTCAATTCATCCAGTGTTCCGATCAGTTCAAAGGCAGCATTGTTTTTAGCAATTGGGATGCCGTCCATCAAGGATGATTTTCCCTCATCTCCCTTACCGCTGAAAAACCATCTCATCTTACCTCTTTTGGATTAATTATTCCGTAGAAGTTTGCGCGAGTAAATACCATTCGCTAATGTTGTTGAATCTGTCGCCGGTATCATACCAGGATCCCAGGCGGATACCCTGTACGGATTTATCCACAGCGAAATTGTAAACCGGATAAAACAAAGGCAATGCCGGTAATTCTTCGGAAAAAACTACCTGGAAATTTCGATACAGTTTGGCTCGTTCGCCGGTTTCCCGCAGTACACGCCCTTCTTCCAGGTATTGGCTCACAATTCGGTTCTCCCATTGCGAGTAATTTTGTCCGCCGGTTTGTTGGGCTTGATCCCAGAATGGGTATGGATCCGGATCGGGTGATCGCGAGTAGTTGATATCTATTAACGCCGCCTCGTAAGTCAATGGCTGCAAATGATCCAGTATTAGGGCATCGTATGATACGGGGACCAATTCAACCTCAACACCAATCTTCTTCCAATCCGATTGAATCGCTTCCGCCAGTTGGGTATGATAAGCATCGTTAGGGTGAATCATACGGAATGATAGCTGTTCGCCATCCTTACTGCGCACTGTCGCACCCTCTTGTTCGAGCGTGTAATCAGCCTCTTTTAATAAACTTTCGGCTGCTGCCACATCCTGATCAACCCGCGAAACACTGCTGTAATAGGCCCAGTTACTCGGCAGCACCGGTACATCGGCAATTACACCCTGCCCGCCCAAAATCCGATCGATCATGCCGCGCCGATCCAGCGCCATCAGCAGCGCCCGGCGGATATTCTCATCCTGTAAAAACTTTACGTCGGAATTGTTCAGGTTGAAAAGGATAATGGAAAATTTGGGTTCCACGGCACTATAAAGCGCAATTTCCGAATTAGCCAAAACCTGTGGAAGAATATCCGTGGTTACCTGGCTGATACCCTGCACAGTGCCTTCTTCATAAGCGGAATAAGCGCTCTGCGCATCGCTGTAATATCGGAAAACAAAATCATTAATGTAAGGTGTATTCAGATAATAATTTGAATTAGAGGATAGAACCACACCCTGGATCTTTCCCTCTTCAACCAGCAGACTCTCGAATTTATACGGGCCGCTGCCAACCGGGCTCAGGTTGAATTGCGAATTAATAATTTCCGCGTAGGTCATTCCACCCAAAAGGTGTTTGGGCAAAATTCCAAAATCCAGATAATCCATGAAAGGTGAAAAAGCTTCCGGCAGCTGGAATTGCACCAGGTTATCGCTGAGGGCGGTGACCTGAACTGTATTCCAGATTTCTTTAATATCATCGGGAAGTACGGAATCCGGATCGCGCAGCAAATCAACGGTGAAAACCACATCCTCAGCCGTTACCGTTTGTCCGTCATGCCATTTCGCGTTTTCACGTAATTGGAAGTTGTAGGTTAAGCCATCATAAGAAATTCCCCAGGTTTCAGCCAGATCGCTCTTTGGCAGCCCTTTATCATCGAACTTGATCAGACTGCTGAAAATCAATCGATCCACGTCGCGGTCGGCTGAGTTGTAATAATCCAGTGCAGGGTTCAACCGCTGCATACTACCGATCAATGCTTCAGTGTAAACACCGCCGCTGGTGGGTACAGGGGAAACTAAACGGAAACCGGTTTGTTCGCTGAGGAGAAGCAAACCCATCACAATTCCTGTTACAAGAATGATGATGATTTGCCAACGGAATTTCTTCATATCTGAATGATTTTACATTAAAAAGGGCATTCTTCCGAATACAAAAGAAGATGCCCTTAATAATCAGGTGGATTAAATCAGCTAATCGCGATCGTTGCCAACACCAAAATCACAAATACAATCGCTAAAATGATGGTGACCCAGAACAAGGTTTTTTCAATCCCACGACGTGATCCGTACGTGGTGGCCATGTCCTGACCGGTTAAGCCGCCTAAACCAACACCCTTATTCTGCAATACAACGCTGAGAATAAGCGCTACTGAAGTTATAATCAATGCGATTTGAAAAAAAGTTACCAACCTAACCTCCAATGATTGTGAAAACAGAAAGGATTATACCTTTTATTTAGGCTAAACGTCAACTCATGGAAGAAATCATCACCAGCATCCATATCCATTCCGTATACTCGGATGGGTTAAAAACACCTCCTCAAATCGCCAAAGAGGCCGCGAAATATCGTGTGGACGTGATCATGATGACCGATCACAATGTTTTTCCAACGGGATTCAACGGCTATTACAATGCCGACGGCCGCCGTGTCCTGCTGATGACGGGCGAAGAAATCCACGATAAGAACCGCCAACCCCAGAAAAACCACATGCTCGCGTTGGGCATTAAGCAAGACCTATCCCCCGCCGCGCACGACCCGCAGAAGCTAATCGATGCCATCCGGTCAGATGGCGGTCTTTCTTTTATCGCGCATGCCTACGATCCTGAACTGCCCATTATCGATGAGGCCGACCTTTCCTGGGTAGATTGGCAGGTGCGTAATTTCACCGGCCTGGAAATTTGGAATAACCTCAGCGAATTGAAAATCCGTGTAACGAATAACCTGCAGGTCGTTTTATTCGCGCTCTTTCCGCAACTCATGGCCCTGGAGCCGCCCGCGCAGATCCGCGCCATTTGGGATCGGATGCTCAATGAAGGCCAGCACACCTACGCCATCGGCGGTGTGGATGCCCACACCTTTCACTTTGATTTCGGGCCTATTAAATTGGAAGTCTTTCCCTATGCCTATCACTTCTGTAGTATTCACACCCACATCTTGCTGTAGGAAGGACTCAGCGGAGAAGCTGAAAAGGACAGTCAGAAAATTATCAGCGCGCTAGGTCAAGGCCGCGCTTTCATCGGCTATGACCTGCCCCACACCACACGCGGTTTCCGTTTCTTCGCTGCTTCGGACAAAGGCAAGCTTGAAATGGGTGAAAGCGGAAGTTTTGAAGACGGCCAACAATTAACCGTTCATCTGCCCGCTCCGGCTGAATGCAGATTGATCCGCGATGGCAGCCTGGTCGATTCAAGGAAAGTCACACAGGATTATTCCTGGCCGATAACGCAGCCAGGCGTTTATCGTCTGGAATGCTACCGGCACTATCTGGGGAAGAAGCGCGGTTGGATTTTCAGTAATCCAATTTGGATTACTGAAAACTAACCCTTGATGACGGCCAACGGCACCAGCCGCGCCACACTCCGGCCCAGGCCGGTGCCCTCGATGCATTCAATCACGCGGTCAATATTCTTATACGCCCGCGGCGCCTCTTCAGCTAATCCACGCAGTGAACCCGCTTGCACGAAAATTCCGCGCGCTGCCAATTCCTCTCGCAGCTGTCCGCCGTTGACTTCTTTCTTGGCCTGTGTGCGGCTGAGCACACGTCCGGCGCCGTGGCTGCACGATCCGAAGGATTTGAGCATAGCGCTTTCAGTTCCCACCAGTACCCAGGAACTGGTTCCCATGCTGCCCGGCACCAATACCGGTTGTCCGATTTTTTGATATTGCTGCGGCAGATCCGGATGGCCCGGGGCAAAAGCGCGCGTGGCTCCTTTGCGGTGCACACAGACGCGAACCGATTGTCCGCCAATTCGGTGCGTTTCAATTTTGCCAATGTTGTGCGCCAAATCGTAAACATTGCGCAAATGATATCCGGGGAAACAATCTTCAAAAGTCTGCCGGACTGCGTAAGCCAAAACCTGCCGGTTGCAGAAGGCGTAATTCGCAGCCGCCCGCATGGCCGACAAATAAGCGCGCCCTTCCGTGGAGTTCAAAGGCGCGCACACCAGCTCGCGATCCGGCAGTTGGATGTGGTATTTGGCTGCAACGGCCTGAAATTGATGGACAAAATCCGTGCAAACCTGGTGGCCGAAGCCGCGCGAACCGGAATGCAGTTGGATAGCTATACTTCCCTTATGAAGACCCATGACCGCCGCCGCCTGCTCATCGAAGACCTGTTCAACATAATCCACTTCGATAAAATGGTTGCCGGAGCCCAACGATCCAATCTGTTCCGCGCCGCGTTCAGAAGCGCGCCGACTGACTGCGGCCCAATCCGCGCCCGCAATACAGCCGCCATCTTCGCTGGTCTCGATATCCTCCCGGTCGGCAAATCCGTTTTTCAAAGCCCAACCACTGCCCTGCTCACAGATGCGCCTCAATTCCTTGGCTTGTACCTGTACGATGCCCTTCTCGCCCACCCCGCTGGGGCAAGCCTGATACAGCAGCCGCGTAAAATCTTCCAATAAATGCTCGGCTGCCTGCCTGGGCAAATCGCTGGCCATCAAACGCACGCCGCAGTTGATATCGTATCCAATCCCACCCGGTGAAATTACGCCCTCCTGCACGTCCGTAGCAGCCACACCGCCAATGGGAAAACCATACCCCTGATGCACATCCGGCATGACGCAAACGCTGCCCACCAATCCGGGCAATGAAGCGGCATTGACAGCTTGGTCTAAAGAACGATCCTGCAAGGCAGCTTTCAGCATGATTTCATCCGAAAATATCCTGACCGGTACGCGCATCCAGGGCTGAACAGATCGGCTGATCTCCCATTCATAGGTATTGATCTTTTCTATCTGCTTGAGATCCATTATGTTTCCTTAATTAATTATTACAGGTTAAAGATCAAATACAAGCCGGGTGTGGTAGCTGCCATTTTCTTTATTAATCTTTAATTCATGATATGTGACTGCCTTGACCTCACGCTGCCTGGATAAAACAGGAACTACCTTGAGATCCGCCTCAAGATGATTCTCATGGATGGTAAGGGAAAATTGATTCACCACGCGACCTTCCTCGACCCTGTAAAGCAGTTCAGTCAGAAATACAACCAACAACCCTTCCCGGTCAATATCATCCAACGTAATATGGATTTCTTCCAGGTCGGTAGTCCCTTTACGGATGCCCAGAATATGATATAAACCCATTGCGGCATTGATAAACATTTCAGGAAGATTCGGCGCGAAGACATCCAATGCGATGTCGGCCTTATGGGGAACTTCTTTGAATCCGGAAAATGGGCGTTCAGCGTCCATCACTTATAATTATACGATATGAAGATTGACCTGCAAAAAATCGAAAATACGCTAAAGGATTTCTTTGAGAAAGACTTACGAATTGTCGCTCATAAAAATCCACTGCAAAACATTACGGATGAGTTGATTTCCGTAATGGATAATAATCTTAAAATAATTGGCGACAAGGTATTTGCACCCAATGTCTTTCGAGTATCCATCCGCGACAAGAAACTCATGGATGACGATGATATGAAGGAATGGAAGAAATACGCACAGGAAATTATCCGGGATATTGCCAGGGATAATGCCCTTCAATTGGCGGGTCCACTGCATATCCAGGTTTTCTACAATCCCAAGCTGGATAAAGAATTTAATATCACAGTAACCAATTCGTCCATCCCCTCAGGCAAGACTGTCAACCTGTATAGCGAGAATAATAGTGAAGAGCAGCCTGAAGTCATTACAGACGGTTATTTAATCACTGCGGACGATAATTATTACCAGATCGTTAAATTGATCACAACCATTGGCCGCCGAGAGGATAATGACCTGGTAATTGATAACCTGCGTATTTCAAGAGTTCACGCTCAAATTCGTCAGATCAAAAACAAGCATGTCTTGTTTGATCTGGATTCAACCTCCGGCACAAAGGTAAATGGCGTTAAAATTCATCAACATACCCTTAATCATGGGGATGTAATTGAAATTGCCGACGTACCAATCATTTACGGAACTAATCAGGATTTTATTCCCGAAGAGGAAAATAAAAGTAAAACCCGAATATTATCCTCAAAAAAAGAAATGAAGATTAAGAAATGAGTGCTGTTATCGTTTTAATCCTGCGGGCTTTGATTGCTGTCGCCCTGTTTGCTTTTTTAGGTTTGGTTATTCTGGTATTATGGAAAGACCTGCAGCAAACGATCAGGAAGAGCGTTGAATATCAAATCTCTCCAATATATCTGACCCTGCCCGAAAGCGGTTTGGCGTACAGCTTCAGTCAACCGGAAGTCTACATCGGTCGAGAAGCACAGGCTGACTTGCAGATTCCCGACGATACCCTCTCGGCACTGCATACGCGTTTTTTCTTTAAAAACAATCATTGGATGGTTGAAGACTTGCAATCGACCAATGGGACTTACCTGAATGAGGAAAGGCTATCTACGCCCTCGGTTTTGGTGGAAGGCGACGAAATCAATTGCGGTAAAGTTCAAGTCTTAATCAGTTTCATTCAGAGCTGAATGGATCCAGTTGTCTTATAATGTACAGGATTATACAAAAAGTCTTATCAGCACAATCAATGGAGTGAGAAAATGGAAAACAAACCTGTCTTGGCAGTAATTGGCGGATCAGGCCTGTATAACTTTCCTGCTTTGAAAAATACCCAATCCCTGGAAATCGAAACTCCTTTCGGCATGCCCAGCTCACCGATCATCACCGGCGATTTATCCGGCCGAAAAGTGGCATTTTTAGCTCGGCACGGTATCGGTCATGTATATCTGCCCTCCGAAGTGAATTATCGCGCCAATATTTACGCACTCAAATCCCTGGGTGTGAATCGCATCGTCAGCATTTCAGCCTGCGGTTCCCTGCGCGAAGACTATTCACCCGGCCATATTGTTATCCCCAGCCAATTGGTTGATTTGACCCACAAACGCGAACGCTCATTCTTTGGCAATGGTATTGTGGCGCATATCGGCTCAGCCGATCCGTATTGTGAGAAGTTATCAAATATGGCTTACACTGCCCTGCTGGACAGCGGCGCCACCATCCATAAAGGCGGCACATATATCACCATTGAAGGACCGCGCTTTTCCACCAAAGCCGAATCCAATCTATACCGCGAATGGGGAATGTCTATCATTGGAATGACCGCCTGCCCTGAAGCCATGCTGGCGCGTGAAGCAGAAATTTGCTATACCACCATGGCGCATGTAACCGATTATGACGTCTGGCATGTCAGCGAAGAACCCGTCACGGTTGAAATGGTAGTGAGAGTACTTCAGAAAAACACACAGATTGCCCAGGAATCGATTCAACGCATGGTGGAAATGCTTCCAGAGGAGAATGATTGCAATATTTGTCCGCATTTGTTAAATAACGCGATTATGACCCAACCTGATAAGATCTCACCGCAGGTAAGAAAAAAACTTGATATTCTGATCAATAAGTATATTTAAAGTGTTTATCTTTCCGACTACGAAAAATCCAAAAAGCACCTTGCAAAGCCGGTTATTTCTAATAGCCGCACTGGTGCTTTTTCTGATGGCAGCCGCTTTGACCCTTTCCCCAGCGGTAAAATACCGCTCATGGAACGCCGATTTGAGATGGGCGCATTGGGCCGCTTATTTCATTTGGCTGGCAGGCGCCAGCCTGATTCACCGCATCACCATAAAAAACCTCAACGATTGGGACGCCATCATCCTGCCAACCGCCTTTTTATTGGTCGGCTGGGGAATGCTTACCATTTGGCGGTTAAGCTTCGTCTTTGGCATCCGTCAAACATTATGGTACATGCTGGCAATCATCCTCGGTTTTTTTGTGCTCCGCTCCGAGAATTTTCTTGATACGCTAAAAAAGTATAAATATGTCATATTAATACTTGGCCTGATTTTGGCTGTGCTGACCTTTTTCTTCGGGACGTATCCCGGCGGAGAAGGCCCCAAGCTATGGCTTGGTTTCCACGGGATTTATTTCCAGCCATCCGAACCGCTCAAATTAATTCTGATAGTTTACCTGGCTGCTTTCTTTTCTGAAAAATATTATCTGAAATTCGACATCCTGCAAACAATCCTGCCCACCCTGATCCTGGTCGCCACAGCCTTATTCATCCTGGTAGGACAACGCGACATGGGCACGGCATTGATTTTTATTGTGATTTACATTGGGATGCTCTATATCATTTTTGGGAAGAAGCGTATCCTGGGAATCGGCGCGATCATCGTCGGGTTGGCAGCGGTAACCGGATATCTTTTTATTGACCTGATTCGCATCCGTTTCCAGGCCTGGGTGGAACCGTGGCTTGACCCGCAATCGGGTTCCTACCAAATCATCCAATCGATTATCGCTATTGCCGCCGGCGGCCTGTTCGGCAGCGGTTTTGGCATTGGATATCCCGGTCTGGTCCCCGTTCCTCATTCCGATTTCATCTATGCCTCGATTGTGGAAGAAACCGGTCTGGTCGGCGCTATCGCTTTAATCAGTTTGTTTACTATTCTGCTTTTCCGCGGCATGCAGACGGCCATTCGCACCAATAGTAAGTTCTACCGTTTTTTGGCTTCCGGTATCAGTATTTTTATTACCTTCCAAACTGTTCTGATCATCGGTGGAAATATCCGCCTGCTGCCAATCACGGGTGTTACCCTGCCGTTTATTTCTTACGGCGGATCGTCGCTGCTCACTTCGACGCTGTCGCTCTTTCTTCTGACCAAAATCAGCTCCACGCCTAAAACGGAACAGGTTCGTGCCACACAGGATCCCATTTCGCTGCGGAACATCACCGTCTTGCTATCAACCGCAATGGTTCTCTTGACTCTGGTTACCGGTTGGTGGGCAATCATTCATTCAAGCGATCTGCAATTGCGTCAGGATAATCCCCGTAACTTAATCGCTTCCCGTTTCGTGAAAAGAGGCTCATTCCTTGATCGGAATGATTACAAGCTCACTACCAACACAGGCCAAATTGGTCATTATCGTCACGAAATCCTGTATCCGGACCTCAGTAACACGATAGGTTACTATGATTACACCTACGGAATCAACGGCTTGGAGGCGAAATACGATAATTATCTCAGCGGGCAAGCAGGTTATCCCTCTTTTGATACCTGGTTCAACTATTTACTATACGATCAGCCCCTGCCCGGTCTGGACGTAAAACTCACCCTGGACCTCGATAAACAAAAAATCCTGGATACCATGTTAAAAGGACACCAGGGGGCGGCAGTCGTTATGAACGCATCCACGGGTGAAATTCTGGCTCTCGCCAGCTTTCCTTCGTTTAATGCCAATAGTCTGGAAGAAAATTGGCAATCCTGGAATTCAGACGGCACTTCGCCATTTCTAAATCGCGTTACTCAGGGTGCCTACCCTTTGGGTGAATTATTATCAGCGTTCCTAATCGCGGATAATAATTCCGTATTGAAGGATGATTTTGGTACAGCTGCATCCACAAACGGAAAGGATTTATGCGCGGTAGGGGAAAGCAGCCCCGAGTTATGGTCCCAGGCAATCAGTCAAGGCTGCCGTAGTGCTCTGAAAGAGATATTGAATGATAAGTCCAGCGACGTGGTCATTCAAGCACTTTCCAGATACGGCCTGAACGCGTCCATTGACATTGGCTTGCCGTTAAATAAGACTCAGGAGCTGGGACAAGTAGAAAATTGGCAGGAATTACTTTATGGGGTTAATCGTATTCGCGTAAGTCCGCTGCAAGTCGCTTACGCTTTCAGCGTTTTCAGCAATACCGGGCTGCAGCCTACACCGGCCTTGCTTTCCGCCTATAAAACCGCCAAGGATGGCTGGGTAGCCTCAGAAATCAGCCAGGGAGCACAAGTTATTTCGACCGAAACCGCACAGGATATCAGCCGCCTGCTGGCTTCGGAGGAGATCTCCGGTTGGGAAATGTCTGCCAATGCCCAGGACGAGAATGGAACTTATTCCTGGTACGTGGCCGGTACACCTTCATTAGGCAGCAGTAATCCGTTGGTCATTGTTGTGGTAACCGAAGAAGACAACGCGGAAGATCTGCGTTGGATTGGCCGGCAGATTTTTAAATTGGTTACAGAATCTTGAGAATTACTTCGCCTTTACCAGCCGGACAAATTTCCGTTTGCCAACCTGCAGTACGCCTTCGCTCAACTCCGCGTTCCAATCCGTTACGAGTTCTTCGTTTAGCTTGACGGCGTTTTGGGTGATCATATTGCGTCCATCCGTGCGGCTTTTTACCATTCCGGCGTCCACCAGGACGTCCAGGCATTTCTGTCCGGGAGTCAACACGAATTCATCCATTTCATCCGGGATGGATTTTTGCTGGAATTTGACAACGAAATCTTGTTCCGCTGCTTTTGCCTTTTCTTCGCCATAAAAAGCTTCGGTGACTTCGGAAGCCAGGGCCATTTTTGCATCGCGTGGGTGTAAACTGCCGGCTTGCATGGCCTTTTCCATTTCAGCAACTTTTTCCGGCGTCCAACGCGTTACCAGGCGGAAATAAACCGGCATGCAATTGTCCGGAATACTCATCATTTTCCCGTACATATCTTCCGGGGTGGTATTAATAGGCACATGGTTGCCCAGGGATTTACTCATCTTTTCCACACCGTCAGTGCCGGGCAGGATGCTTAGGCAAATAGCAATATTAGGCTGGGCCCCAAGCGCTGTCATAACTTTGCGCGCCGCTGTAACAATGTTGAAGAATTGGTCGGTCCCGCCCACCTGCACGTCCGCTTTCAAACTGTAGGCATCGTACCCCTGCATTACCGCGTAGAGGGTTTCGTGCAGGTAGACTGCATCGCCGCGTTCCCAGCGCAACTTGAATTTTTCACGGCTGAGGAACTGCTGCACGGTGAAGTTCTGTGTAAGACGGATGATTTCCGCAAAATTCAACTTGGAAAGCCATTCCGAATTGTAGCGAATGATGGTTTTCTTGGGATCAAGAATACGGAAAGCCTGTTCCGCATACGTGTTGGCATTGGCTCGAATTTCTTCTTCTTTTAATATTGGCCGCGTAACATCTTTATCGGAGGGGTCGCCAATTAATGCGGTGTAATCCCCAATCAGAAAGGTGACTTCGTGACCGAATTCCTGAAATTGCTGTAGTTTGCGCATGGTTACGGTATGGCCGAGGTGCAAATCCGCTTTGGTGGGGTCATAACCGCAATAAATTCTAAGAGGGCGATTTTCTTTTTCTGCTTGCACCAAACGATCATGCAATTCAGTTCGCATAACCTTTTTTACTTCTTCATCGCCGTATTCCGTGCCTTGCATCAGTACGGCTACTTGATCTTCTATGCGCACACTAGCCTCCAGTGAATGAAATAATGCTAGATTATACCAGCCGGCTGTAAACCGGAACACCGAGAATTTAAGAAAATCTTACGTGCTATAATCACCGCAGGTTGTTACCATGGAAAGCGTCTTAGTACTGAACGCAAATTATGAACCACTAAATATTTGCAATATGCACAAAGCGGTCTGCCTGATGGTGATGGACAAAGCCCAGTTGGTGATGAATGGCAGGGGCGAAATTCGCACTGTAGACCGATCATATCCACGTCCCTCCGTGATTCGCCTGGAGACAATGGTGCACCGCCCCCACCCAAAGGTCAAATTGACCCGCAAAGAAATATTCAGACGTGATAATTACACCTGCCAGTATTGCGGGAGTACCACGCGCACGTTAACTATCGATCACGTTCTGCCCCGCCATTTGGATGGTCCGCATAATTGGGAAAATGTCGTTACGGCATGTTCAATATGCAACCACGAAAAAGGCGGGCGCACACTGGAACAATCCGGGATGGTATTGCGAAAAAAACCTGTGGAACCGTCTGCTTCCGCGCTATACCTTTATAACCACTACCTTCCTGAAAATCAGGAATGGGAACAGTTCCTGCAAGGTTGGTAATGCTCCGCCGCTCCCTCCAAGAGAAAGCTCCGCGATCGTCAAACTCAGTTATCGGTCTTAAATAGAAAAGAGGCCTCCTATAGAGACCTCTTTGTATTGAGTCTATTTTTTAGGCTTCTTTGTTCTTATCTTCCGAATCAGTTTCCAACGTTTCTACAGCAGTTTCCATCTCGCCATCCGCGATTTGCCTCCGGGCCCGCAGATGATTGAAAATCAACATCCAGGTTGCAAAAACCGCCACGCATGCCATGATAATTTGATTGACATTGACACCGCCCACGTAGGAAGCATCCAGACGGATGAACTCAAGCAAGAAACGCCCCACCGGATAGACAATCAGATAGATATACAGCAAATCACCGGGCAGCAGCTTATCCTCTTTCGCCCTTCCCAGGAACATTAGCAGGAAGAAGTTAAACAGGTTCCAGATGGATTCATACAAGAACATGGGATGGAAGCGGCTGAATTCCTCATAGCCGGCTAAACGATGGGCAGGATCAATATAAATTGCCCAAGGCAGGCTGCTTGGCGGACCGTAAAGCTCCTGATTGAAGAAATTACCCCAACGTCCAACAGCTTGTGCCAACGCAAGGCCGGGCACAATGATATCCGCCCATGTGAGGAAATTCAAGCCTTTGCGCTTGGTGTAGATCAGCAGCGCCAAAAGGCCGCCGATCACGGCGCCGGGAATGCCCAGCCCGCCGTTGCGGGTATTCAGGATCTCCAACGGATGCGCGAAATAATATTCCGGGCCAACACCCATTGATTGGGAGGGAGTAAAGACGTGCCACAGGCGCGCGCCTACGATTCCAAGGATAAGCAGCCAGGGAACAATATCCCATACATTTTCGCTATCCAGCTCACGCCGCTCGGCTTCTTTGATCGCCACCCAAACAGCGGCCAATACGCCAACCATAATAATAATGCCGTAAAAATAGATTTTTAACGGCCCAATTGTTATTCCATCAGGCATAATACTTTCCTTTCAAAATCAAAATAGGTATCTAACAATTCTAATGCAATTCTTTCCAGGAAAACCATATTCGCTGAAAAACAGTTACATAAGTGAACACCGCCAATACCCATAACCCCGCTAAAGGTTGTGCGAACAGCAGGCACAGAGAAGTGATCAGGTATCGTTCCACGCGTGTCAGCAAACCGATTTTGGGATCACAGCCCAGGGATTGAGCCCGCGCGCGCACATAAGAGACCATCACGCTGCCGGTCAGCGCAGCAAATACTAAAATCACCCCCAATAGATGTCCCCTGCCGAAGAAATACAGCAATAGACCGAACATAATAGCCATTTCTGAAAAGCGGTCTGCTACCGAATCCAGCAGTCCGCCAAAAGGCCGGTTGTTTTGCTTCAAGCGCGCCAGTGTGCCGTCCAGCGCGTCCAGCGGGCCGCTCAGAGCCACAATCAAGCCTCCCAGGCGCAAACTGCCGGTTGCGATAAAATAAGCCGCTGCAACATTAAATATCACACCTGTAATAGTAATGGTGTTGGGGCTGATACCGGTTTTCAGCAGCCAGCCGCCAATGGTGTTCAGAAAATTCGCAAAGAATTTCCGTAATTTATCAGTGAATGTCATTATGCTATTGCAGTCAACTTTCTATGAGAGATTAGTACGCTTCGGGTTCATCAGGGGGATCATCGAAGAGAACTTCCCGTTCACGGCCGCCCGATTCTACCGGGCCGACAATACCGCGCTCTTCCAATTCGTCCATCAAGCGCGCAGCCCGCGGGAATCCGATGCGCAATTTCCGCTGTAACCGTGAAGTGGATGTATGGCCTTCCTGCCGTACCAGTTTTATCGCTTCTTCTATCAAATCATCGGCATCATCGCCCATGGAAGGCACCAAACCCTCCCAGGGCGCAGGTTCCTCAGCAGGTGTTTCTGTTTGTGTGGCATTCTTCCAATAGGCAATAATATTTTCAATTTCGCGGTCATCCACCAGCACAGCCTGTGCGCGTTTCAACCCGGCTGTTTCAGGATCGAGGAAAAGCATATCTCCGCGCCCCATCAGCGTTTCCGCACCGTTTGCATCCAGGATCACGCGTGAATCCACCGACGAAGCCATCATGAAAGAAATGCGAGCCGGGAAATTGGCTTTTATCAACCCGGTAATGATATTCGTGCTGGGGCGTTGGGTGGCTACCACCAGATGAATACCGGTCGCGCGCGCCATCTGCGCCAGACGGACCAGATAACCTTCGGTTGAATCAGGCGCGGAAAGCATTAAATCGGCCAATTCATCAATAAAAATAACGATCTTGGGTAGATGCTCCCCGCCCCGCCGAGCCATTTTAGCGTTATAAGCTTCCAAATCGCGGGCATTCACCGCTTCCAGCTTTTTATAGCGGTCATCCATTTCTTTAATTGCCCAGGCCAGCACTCCCAGCATGCGATCCAACTGCGTCTCCACCTTACCCATCAGGTGCGGCAGGCCGTTGAAGCGTAATAACTCAACCATCTTGGGATCCAAGATAGCTATGCGCAAATCGTCCGGCGTATTGTTCATCACCAGACAAGCGATCAGCGAAGTGATACAGACGGATTTACCTGAGCCGGTTGTCCCTGCCACCAACACATGCGGCATACGGGTCAAATCGGCAATAACCGGCGCGCCGGAAACGTTCAAACCCAACGCCAGGTTCAACGGAGCGGGTTTGGCTTTGAACTCAACGCTATTCAGAATTGTCTTCAACCTGACCAGGCTGCTGCTGGTATTGGGAATTTCAATTCCAACAAAGGAATGTCCGGGAATTGGCGCCTCAATACGCAGACGATCAACGCCTAAAGCCAGGGTCAAATCCCGACTCAACCCGGAGATTTGGGAAACCCTGACTTTCTTGCGAACGATATCGCCTTCTTCGTTGACCTTTTCAACATATCCCGGTTCAACCGCATATTGGATGATGGTAGGCCCTACCCGATATCCGGCCACGCGGGCGGGAATGCCGAATTCTTCCAGAGTTTTTTCAATCTGGATGGCTTTGGCATGAATAAAGGGTTCATCCGAAGTTGAAGTTTGAGCATCCAGCAACAAGTCCATTGGAGGGAGTGCCAATTGCCGGGTTGGCGCGGCCGCCGCAGGCGTTGCGGTTTGCGGATAAGTCCCTTCTGTAGGCGCCGGCTGCTTTTCTTCCAAATCAGATTCAACCGATGAATCCTGCGAGAAGTCATTATTTACTGTTGTTTGCAGTACACGGTTAAAATAACGATCCAATTTACGGGAAAGTGGAAGTAAAAAACCTATTCCCGCTAAAGTAGTCAGCAGCCACACCACTAATAAAAGCGCGGTAGCCAGTACATTTCCTAAGAAACCTTTAAAAATGCTTGCCAACCCCCAGCCGATTACACCACCGTCCAAACCCAAATGTGCCCTGTCAACTGAAAAGCCGAAAAATGCGGAAAAAAGAGCCAGCATTGAGAAAAGAGATAATTCCAGAGAAATAATCCGTTTAAGGTTCAGCCGGGGAAATTGTTCAATCCGCCGAAAAAGGATCAGCAGCCCGATATAAATAACCAGCGCAACCAGGATATAAGTCCCCCAACCAAATCCGTTAACGATCCAATCCGTCCACAAATTTGCGACTGTGCCGGATGTCAGGCCCAAAATGTTCAGCGCGGTGATTATCGCTGTACTAACAATAAGGATACCAACCACATCCTGCCCGAATCTTTTTATTGTCTGAGCCAGTACGTTTCCGATGTTTTTTTTCTCAGGAGGTTGTGGTTTTCTCGTATTGACCATAGTCTATTTTTCTGTTTTTGAAAGCGCCAAACCCAAACGGTGTTTTTTTGAATCGATATGCAAAATCTCTACAAACACAGTTTGGTTAACATTAAATACTTCATTCAGGTCTTTAATCTTATCATTCATTTCTACCGTCGAAATATGGATCAACCCCTCAACGCCTTCTTCCAATTCCGCAAATGCCCCGTACGGCAGGATTTTCGAGATTTTGGCACTGATTATGTCTCCCGGTTGGTATTTACGCTCCAGTTCAAACCACGGATTTGGATTCAAGCGCTTGATGCTCAGGGCTACATGCATATCCTTCGGGTCGATAGATAGGATTAATACCGAGATCATATCGCCCAGTTTGGCATGATCCTCCGGCCGCCGAACTCGTCCCCAGGATAGTTCTGAAATATGCACCAAACCTTCCACCCCGCCCAGATCAACGAAAATACCAAAATTCGTGATATTCGTCACTCTCCCCTGAACAATTGAATTGGGGACCAAACTGGCAATCAATTCTTTACGTTTGCCATTTTCGGTCTGGGCAGCTCTTTCAGAGAGAACCACTTTATTCAGAGCGCGGTTGCATTCAATAACCTTTACCTTGGTGATATTGCCTACCCGCTCTTTGAATAAATCCAATTGGTCCTGAGTTTTTTCCGGTTGGGTTTCATAAAGGATATGCGATACCGGTATAAATCCCTGTAATTTGTCAGCCTTCGCCAGCAAGCCACCCTTGTTATAACCAATGATTGTTACCTCGATGATGACATCATTCTGATAAAGTTTTTCGATATACACCCAATCATTGCCGTCATCGAAATCCCGAGGATTCTTTTTCAAATTCGGACTACCGGATTCATCGTTATGTTGAACCGGTTCATTCGATAGTACAAAATCCCACCAACCCTGATCAAATTGCATTTGCTCAGTACCTTTATCATCACTTTCCCGTTTTATGTTCATAACCACCCTCCAAAATACAATGATTTAATTATTCTTTTCTGTGATGCTCTTTTCCATATTAATGATTAGATTTGAAACAGCGCTAATCGCAATGCGCTGCTTTCGATAAAGATCTGCTTCTGATAAGGACAACTTTCGTGCAATATCTTTCACTTTCCATCCGGATAAATATTTTAAGTCTAAAAGATTATATAAAATCCACTCATTAGTATATTGACGTTCCCCTTCGGGTTTCAGCTGATCGATAGCCGAACGGAGTACTTCACGCAACGCATTTACCGGCGATTCCTTCTCCATTACAGTTTTTTCTTCAACCAACCTCAATCTCAACAGCATGTTCTGAGATAGCTTTGGCCCTCCCCAAAGATGATCAAGCGCATCTTTAACCCACTTATCCACCTCCTGCGTATCTGTAATAGGACTTTCATCATAAATTTTTTCCTGATTGAATCGGGATGTTGCCAGCAGATCCTGAATAATCGAGACTTGCGGTGTCAACATCTCCAATGAGACAAACAGGTTTTCTTGAACTTTACGGTCATGCAGTGCCAATGCCAACCGGGATGTCAATTTTCCGGCTGAAGTCTGTTTCTCGGGATCCATACGGGAATTGTCAAAATCCTCGACCAGGATTACACCCATCAATTCCGGGGAACCATCGTTCGGAGCAAAAAACAGCGGCAGGATTGAACATCCATCATTACCAGGAACAATTACATTCTCCCGATCTTCAAAACCGGCAGCCAGACTCAGGAATTCTCCCCTGCGATCTGAATAATTTTGCGACATCTTACCTGCGAGTACATCCATTCCATTACCATTGCCATTTATCACAAAAAGGTGCGCGCCCTGTACCTGCAGCAGATCGCAAATCGTCGCCAGAATCAGGTCAGTGAATTGGCGGACATCGTTGCTGGTCAGGAGCTTATCCTCCAGCGAGCGGATCTGTTCCAATTCCTCGCGATCGTTTTTCGAGAAAAGGAATCTTTCCCAAATATTCGCAAACAACGTGATGGAATACTCAAAAATGACGATCACTGCCACCATTGCCAGCACTATCAACGCGGAGACATCCACCTGCCACAATTTTCCCAGCCGGTTGATGATGGTCGTCACGCCCAACGTTATACTGGCAGTTGTCGGCCCGCGCATTACCCAGCGGAATAAACGGCTCTTAATCACGCGGTCAGTCCATGGAAACCCGAAAAATGAAACCGCGTAGGTCATGGTTATCAGCGTGATAAACACCGTTGCATTTGAAATAATGGAGAGCAGCCAGAAAACCAAAGGCATTTGCGCGGCAAATCCGGATCCATACAACAGATATGGGAAAGAACCAAGCGCCGGCCCAACAGCACTGATAATCAGGTAAAGCATGCGCCGCCGGCTGGTGCTGGTGACCGTGCGCCGATAAGCCCGGATATAGTTGTACCAGGACAGAAACATGGTGATAAAGAAAAAGGCGCTGAACAGGTCATTGAAGATAGTCCGCTCTAAATAAGGCGCCGGCGGGCGATCCATAATGACCACACCAACTAAAAGGTTGGTGAATAACAGCGCCGCAAATGCTAAGCTGATAACGATGCACAAATTCCCAATCAGGCTGCGTCTGCCCCGGCTGGGTTTGCCGGTCATGGATAATAAGCCGTCTGAAAAACGGAAATACGCTGTTGGGAGAAGGACAATTCCCAGCCAATGGATTTTCAACAAAAACCGCAGGGAGCCCGCATCCTGGGTAACAGTAATGAAAGAATCAGCTCCGAAAATTACCACGATGCAAAGCATTAAGAAAGTAAACGACAGGGTTACTTTATCATGCAGCTTGAACGTCACTGCGTAGATAAAGAGCGAGAAAGAAATAATGGCAACGCCAGCAGTCAAAATATCGCTGATGGCTTTTAATAGCGTTTCTAAACCACTCAAATTACTCATAGGCTACTACTTAATGTATCGCGAAAAGAACAAAGCGATATCATTATTATTGAAGAAGTTATCATCATATCCCGAAAACTCAAACCCACATTTTTTGACCAGGCTAATGCCGGGAAAGTTCTTTGAAGACATTTCAATACTCATCCGGGAAAAATGTCTGGACGCTCCCCAACTATTGGCCGCCTGAATTAACGTTGTTGCTACTGACTTTCTGCGCCAAAGTTCATCGACGACCAAATCTTTTACCCAAAGCATGTCCGATGCAAAGATTGCCGAAAACGTTACATACCCAACAGGTACTGTATTGATACAAGCGATTAGAACGCTTGAATAATTTTTCCACCGCTCAACCAGGCTATCCGGAGATTGCGGGTAAGTCAAACGCATCTCACGGGGAAGATGGTTTTCAATAAAGGTTGTCACTATCCTACCCGATTCCACATTTTGTGTCATCTGCCAAACACACTCTGTTTTAACAGTATGATCAAATCGCGATAACAGCTCGATATCGGGTGAAACAGCTTGTCGAATTAGTATCTCCGCCATAGATTCTATTGTGGTATTACCTTCACGTCAATTACGCAAGGTTTTAATAAATTATTTTGATTATCCAACGCAACCAAGCGCAGTGAATAATTGCCCGGTTCCAGTTGGTCCGTATTCCAACGGCCGCCAAATGAGTCCTCAATGACCGGTCTATTCCCGGCCGAAATGGGTGTCCATAAATCTTCGCCCTGCATTTGGTATTCGTATTTATAGAATCCAAAATTCGGGATGTTCACAGTGCCTTTCAATTCCACCGACCCGCTAACCTCATCCCCGGAGATCGGTTGAACCCACTCCAACTCTCCAGGAATGCAGCCGGTTAAGGCGATAGCAGTCTGCGTTTGCTTCAAAAATTCCGGTGTTTGGGTCACTTCTGCCTGATCCGGTTCCGGAGTTACATTTAAATCAATGGTAGGTGTCGCAATTCGGGAAATACCGGGAAATTTGATAGAAGCCACCGAAATCAGAATAAAGTTTGACACACCCACCAACGCTACCAAAACAATGATTGTCACGGATAATCGCAGGCTTTTTTGCGCTACCTCGCGCTCCAAACCAAATTGAGCTTTTTTTAAAGCAATACCGGCGTCTATCAGGCGTTTTAAGTAAATTAATACAATCACACCGATAACGATATAAATCCCCACTTCGTATGTGGCTAAGAATCTAAATAATTCTTCCATTATTCACTTGTATAACCGGCACATCCTTTGGCCGATTTATCATATTATTAAATACGGCGTAGTACACCGCGAATGATTGCATCCAATTTCGGCACCAGGACTTTCCCTGCCTCCAGCACCTCTTCATGGGTTGTCACGTTGGAACCGTCCAGGTTAGCCTTGTTGCTGATACCGGAGATGCCTAAAACCCGAATACCGCCGTGGTGAGCCACGATGACTTCCGGAACAGTGGACATACCCACCGCGTCCGCACCGGCCGTGTGCAAAAAGCGCAGGTCCGCTGGAGTTTCAAAAGACGGGCCGGAGAGGCAGACGTACACCCCTTCGCGCGGCTCGATATTCTTTTCTGCCGCGGCTTCTTTGGCAATCTTAAGTAATTCCCGGTCATACGCCCGGCTCATGTCCGGGAAACGTTCTCCAAATTCATCGATATTGGGACCTTGCAGCGGATTTAATCCGAACATACCGATCATGGAAAGATGGTCATTAATCAGCATCAAATCACCCGGTAAATATTCCGGATTTACCGCACCGGCCGCGTTGGTCACGATCAGATATTCAATTCCCAGACGAATCATCACTCGGATTGGGAAACCTACTATTGGCATGGAGTAGCCTTCATAGTAGTGAGCCCGCCCTTGCATGATCAGGACCGATTTGGATTCCAGCTCCCCAATTACTAAACGACCTTTATGTCCCTGAATTGTTGAGCGAGGCCAATTAGGAATTTCCCTATAATCGATATAATCAGCTGGTTTCACTGATTCTGCTAAGTCACCTAAACCAGAGCCAAGGATCAACCCAATTTTGGGTTTGTGATGTGTCTTGCCGCGAATTACTTCTACCGCTTGATCTATCATTTCCAAGGTGATAAATTCAGACATGCTCGCTCCTGTTAATAAATTCAGATAACATTATTAAATTCATTATAACAAAACCAGAATGCGCAAATGTGATTATCAGCCTTCAATTACAGTCTTTATTTCCCGAATGGTTTTCGCGACATCCTCCGCATTTATCCAATAATGGGTAACCAGCCGGAATTCACCCGGGCCGGATAACCCCACCAACACACCACGCGCTTTTAGCTGCTCCTTGATCGCATCCGCTGTTCTGGGAAAATCACGCGCGATGCGGAAGAAAACCATATTGGTCTGCGGCCCGCCTTTAACAATGGTCAGTCCTCTAATACCCTTCAATCCGGCCGCCAGGTCTTTGGCATTTTGATGATCTTCCGGCAAACGATCAACCATCTTTTCAATAGCCAAAAGGCCGGCCGCGGCAATAATGCCTGCCTGGCGCATGCCGCCTCCCAACTGTTTGCGGATCTTGCGCGCTTTGCCAATGAACTCTTGGGTACCGCACAGCATTGATCCGATCGGCGCACACAATCCTTTGGATAAGCAGAACATCACCGAATCCACCGGCACGCAAATATCCGCCGCGGAACAGTTCAGTGCCTTGGCCGCGTTAAAGACCCGTGCGCCGTCCAGGTGCACACTCATCCCCAGGCTGTGGGCGATGGTCGCTGCGGAATGCATGTAATCCACACTCAGCGGGATTCCGCCGCATTGGTTTTGGGTATTTTCCACGATTAATAACCGGGAGGGCGGATGGTGAATATCATCATCACGATAAGCTTTTTGAATATCTTCAATAGCCAGGGTTCCATCTTCCTGATTGGGAATTAGTGATGGGAAGATACCGCCCAAAGCGGAAATACCGCCTACCTCATGCAGAAAGGTATGTCCGCTGGTTCCCATGACCGCCTCGTCGCCACGACCGCAATGCACCATGGCAGCGATTAGGTTGCCCATGGTGCCGGATGCCACAAACAGCGCGGCTTCTTTGCCGGTCTTTCCTACCGCCAATTTTTCCAGTTGAATCACGGTTGGGTCTTCGTTATAAACGTCGTCGCCAACCGGGGCAGCGGCCATGGCCGCGCGCATTTCGTCTGTCGGGTGAGTAACCGTATCCGAACGTAAATCTATAATTCCATTTTTAAATGCCATCTGAACTCCATTGTTAAAATAATTTTTCTAAAACATTCGTCAATTCCACTGGCAGCTCGGCCAGGAAATGATGCGGTTCTTTCTCTCCCAGCAAACAAATGCTGAGTTGGTAAGCATGTAAGAAGTGGCGATCCAAATTCACGGAAGGATTCCGATACCCATACAAAGTATCCGCGGCAATCGGGCAGCCAATGGAGGCCATGTGCACGCGAATTTGGTGAGTACGCCCTGTCAATGGATGTACTTCCAGGTAAGTATGCGATTTATAGTCCCGCAAAGTCCGATATTCCGTCTCCGCATAACGCCCCTCACCTTCCGGTGCGATTGCCATGCGTTTGCGATTGTTTCGATCACGCATAAGAGGCGCAATGATACGGCCTGTGGGGGTGGTCGGGCGGCCATCCACCAGAGCCAGATATTTCTTTACTACTAAGCGGTCTTTGAATTGTTGTTGGAGCCATTTATGTGAAGCTTCATTCTTCGCTATCAGAATAATACCGGAAGTATTTTTGTCCAGGCGGTGAACAATCCCCGGACGCATCTTTCCGCCAATGCCGGCCAGAAATGGCGTATAAGCCAGGGCGGCATGCACCAATGTGCCTTTGGAATGGCCGGCCGAAGGATGCACCACCATTCCGGCAGGTTTATTGATTGCCAAAACATTTTCGTCTTCAAATAAGATGGGAATATCAATTGGTTCAGGGATCAGATCAAGCGGTGCAGGCGGGAGAACTTCCACTAAAATTCGATCTCCGTTTTCGAGCATCTGTCCGGATTTCTTAGGCATTAAATCATCGACCAATACCTGACCGGTCTTGATCAAACGCTGGATTTGTGAACGGCTATATTCGGGTAATTTATGAGAGAGGTAAAGGTCTAACCGCTGGGGTTGATCTTCATCAAAAATATAATTTCTAATGAGTGTATTCACCTTTACCTAAATTTCCGGCTTGCTGTCAAGATGTTGAGTTTCATCCATCAAGATTTTTTGGTTTTTTTCTTTTTTTTCCTGGATCCACAAACCAATAATCATCACTGCCACACCGGTTGTAACGGACGCATCCGCGACGTTGAATACCGCGAAATTACCGATGGAAACAAAATCGGTTACGTGACCAATGGTCATACGATCAATCAGGTTGCCAACCGCGCCACCGAACTGCATGCTTAAGGCTACCTTGAGAAACCAGTCGTTTTCTGAGAGGCGCGGGAAAAAGATCAGAATAAATCCGGCGATAATGCTGTTCAGAACCGTAAAAAGCATGCCGTGGTCCTGGAACATGCCGAAAGCTACGCCGGTGTTGTACCAATGCACAATACGCGCATAAGGGGACAGCCACGGCCAGGGCGACCAAATTTCACCCATATCTAAATTCGCACGCACAAGGCTCTTTGTCCATTGATCCAGCACAATCAGCGTACCGGCGATCAATACAAAAAACCAATATTTTTTTATTAATTTCTTCAATGTCATTTACCTCTTATATTACGATTTTAACCGATTTCATCGCGCTTCAACGATAATTGTCGATAATCCCAGGTCTTTCGATTAAGCTCCCGCCATGCTTGCTCTACATAATCCAAATTCGGGAAATATACCAAATGGGATAAACAGCCTTTACGGCAATCACTGGCGCCAAATCCCGGTACCACACAGCTCGCCCCCGGCAAGGAAAAGAGAAATTGCGCGATTTCACATTCAAAATTCGCAGAACTAACCTGCCACCAAATACAAGTGGAATCCAGGTACTCTTTGAGGGAATCAAAATGCCAGAATTTCTTGGTGTGCAGATCCAAATGCCGGCTTACGCGGCTTTTCAATCCTCCGGGGCCATGCGCGCTGCCGCAGTAAAGATAAAAACCGGCCGGCATTTCTCTTAAACCAAATTTCTTCATATCAAGTGAAAACCGGTCTACGGCTAACCCCACAATCACATAATTGCCGGCTTGCTTTGGCAGCTTTTCCAGATCAAACATGCTTGTATAAAAAGCGGGATAAATTCGCTTGAATTTATCCCACTCGTTTTATCAGGCTTTATCCAGCCAGATCGTCAGCGTTTCCCCATCGAATTCATCGCTGAGATTCGGCAGGATGTTCGGTACATTTTCACCGTCCAGCTCCACCGACAGAGTTTCGTCCATTATATAGTCCTTGAAACATTCAATAGCATATTTCAATTTGGCAGAACAGGAGTAAATCAGCCGGATGCGGTCGGCGATTTCAAAATCAGCCTGCTTTCTGGCTTCCTGCACGCGCCGTACGAACTCGCGCACCAAACCTTCATTGACCAGGTCGTCCGTGAGTGTGGTAACCAAAGCCGCGATATAAGCGCCATCGGAAGCAACTTCAAAACCTTCCTTGGCTTGCATTCGGACTTCCACTTCTTCCGGCAGTATCTCGAAGTCTTCGCCATCTACAGAAATTTTCAGGTTTTCACCTTTCAGCAGCATTCCGGCTGCTTTTTCCGGGTCAAGCGCGAGAATTGCCTTCCGGATAAGCGGGAATTGGTCCTTATATTTCTGTCCAAGCTGTTTGGGGAGCGGCACCAGCTCATAAGCGGCAGCTTCGCTGGCCGCGCTGAGTGCACGCACGCTCTTCACATTCAGCTCATCCTGCAGCAAATCCGCGTATTCATGGATTACCGCACTGTCATGGATGTTGCTGACAGAGAAAGCGGCTTCCTGCAAGGGTTGGCGTACTTTGATTTGCGATTTATTGCGGGCGGCATGACCGAGCGATACCAGTTTCATGACCAGGTTCATATCCGCTACCAGCTCGTCATTCAAGCGCCCCTCATTGAACTTCGGCCAATCCGCCAAATGCACGGATTTCGGCGCCTGCGGATCCAGGTTGACCACCAGGTTGCGGTACATTTCATCCGCGATGAAAGGCATTGAAGGTGCCAGCAATTTGCTGAGCATCACCAGCGCTTCATACAAAGTTGAATAAGCTGCTTCCTTATCGGCGTCAGAACCGCTCTTCCAGAAACGCCGCCTTGAACGGCGTAAATACCAATTGGATAAGTGATCCACAAAGCCTTCAATTGGGCGCGTGGCACCCAGTACATCATAATTCTCGTAAGCCGTGGTTACATCCCGCACCAACCCATGCAATTCGGCCAACAGCCATTCATCCAGCTTGGAGTACTGGGGCTTATCGGCTTTGCCCGGCTGCCAGCCATCCAGGTTGGCATAGGTGACAAAGAAGGAATACGTATTCCACAACGTCAGGGTAAAGCTGCGCAGCACTTCATTGACCAGGTCGGCCGAGAAACGGCGTTCCTGTCCGGGGGGGCTGGCGGTGTACAGATACCAGCGCATGGCATCCGCACCGTGTTTATCCAATACCTCCCACGGGCTGACCACATTACCGCGCGTCTTGGACATTTTCTGCCCGTCGCCGTCCAGGATCAAACCCAGGCAGACCACATTCTTGAAACACTGCTGGTCAAATAACAATGTTGAAATAGCATGCAGCGAATAGAACCAGCCGCGGGTTTGGTCAACCGCCTCGCAGATGTAATCGGCCGGGTAATGTTCCTTGAATTCCTGTTCATTTTCAAAGGGATAGTGCCACTGCGCCACCGGCATGGAACCGGAGTCAAACCATACGTCGATCAGTTCCGGCACGCGGTGCATGGTCTCGCCGCACTTCGGGCAGGCATATTCCACCTCATCCACATAGGGGCGGTGCAAATCCAGACCTTTCAAGTCTTTACCGGTCTTTTCGGACAATTCCTGCACAGACCCGATACATTCCTGGTGATGGCAGCTTTCGCATTCCCATACCGGCAGCGGCGTGCCCCAATAGCGTTCGCGGCCTAAGGCCCAATCGATATTGTTAGCCAGCCAATTGCCAAAGCGGCCGTCCTTGATATGGTTGGGATACCAGTTTACTTTCTGGTTATTCGCAACCAGGTCATCCTTTTTGGCACTGGTGCGGATGTACCAGGTGGGACGTGCATAGTACAACAGCGGAGTATCGCAGCGCCAGCAGAAAGGATAGGTATGCGTAATTGGCACCGTCCTGAAAAGCAAACCGCGGTTGTTCAGGTCTTCGATGATAAATGGATCGGCATCTTTTACAAAGCGTCCGGCCCACTGCTTGACTTCGGGGATGAAAGTGCCATTGGGCGCTACTGTCATCAGGATCGGCAGGTCTTCATCAATGGCCGTCTGCATGTCATCCGCGCCAAACGCCGGCGCCTGATGCACCAGGCCGGAACCTTCATTAGTGATAACGTAATCCGCCAATACAACCCGGTAAGCCGGTTTATCAGGCGGCAGGAAAGTGTACAACGGTTGATAGCGCTTCCCTTTGAGCTGCTTGCCTTTGAATTCAGAGACAATTTTTACCTCTTCGTCGCCGAAGATGCTCTCGATTTGCGATTTGGCCAGGATTAATTTCTCGGTACCTTCTCCGCTGCTTTCCTTGCGTTCCACCGTCACGTAATCCACATTCGGGTGCGCGGCGATAGCCACGTTGCCGGGCAGCGTCCAGGGTGTAGTTGTCCAGACCAACAGTGAAGTGCTGGGGTCGTCCACCAGCGGCATGCGCACATAAACGGATGGGTCAGTGGCATCCCGATAACCCAGGGAAACCTCATGATCCGAAAGTGGCGTACCGCAGCGCGGGCAGTAAGGCACAACTTTAAACCCCTGATACAGCAGGTCCTTTTCCCAGAAATTCTTCAGGATCCACCACACGGATTCGATGTACGAATTTTTATAGGTGATGTAAGCCGTATCCAGATCCACCCAGAAGGCAATCCTCTCGGTCAGCTTTTCCCATTCCTGAATATATTTAAACGCGGATTCACGGCACAACTGGTTGAATTCAGCGATACCGTAATCTTCAATTTGCTGCTTGTTGGTGAAACCCAGTTTCTTCTCGACCTCAATTTCAACCGGCAGGCCGTGGGTATCCCAGCCGCCGCGGCGGATGACGTGATAACCCTGCATGGTACGGTAGCGCGGGAAAATATCTTTGAATACGCGCGCCAGCACGTGGTGTACACCCGGCATGCCGTTGGCAGTCGGCGGGCCTTCATAGAAGACGTATTCCGTCTTCCCTTCCCGGTTTTTGATGGAAGCGTGGAAGATATCTTCCTTCTTCCAATAATCCAAGACTTCCAGCTCCATCTGGTTGGCATTGAGTTTTGATGATACAGGTTTGAACATTCAACCTCCAAATAAAAAAATAATCTCGTCCCAAATACAGGGACGAGATTTAATTCCCGCGGTACCACCCCGCTTCCTGATAATCAGGCGCTTGATTCCGGCAATAAACTTCCATTGCCTTCTGCACAATAACGGGTGCAATCCCGGTTTCCTTACTTACCGCAAGGTGTTCAGGGCACAACTCCGGAGTGATTTTCAACCGGCCTACCTTTTCGAGCTCACACCATTCTCGATTCGCTGGGAAGACCCGGCAGGTCTACTCTTCTCCATCAACGTTTGTCAAAATTCGATTATCCCATAATCCGGATAAAAAATCAAACCTCAGCTTTTCGTTGCATAAAACAAAGGCAGCGGTTCAACCGGTTTATCCGACCATTGGATGCCGGTAGCCAGCCGTTTGGCAGCAGCTTGCGCGTCCGCCTCGCTTTTGGCCAGGATGGTGAAAAGCACGTCGCCTTTTTTAACCTGATCGCCGACCTTCACACGCACGTACATGCCTACTCCCAGGTCAATGGAATCTTCTTTCTTCGCGCGGCCGGCGCCCAGCGAGACAGCCGTTTCGCCGACAGTCTGTGCGCGCAGCTCCGCAATAAAACCGTCACGCTCCGCTTTCATCTCATATGTAACCGCGGCACCAGGCAGCTTTTCCGGATGATCAATGAAGCTGACGTCCCCGCCCTGCCGGATGACCAGCGCGCGGAATTCCTCCCATGCCCGGCCGGACTTCAATGCGTCCTCTGCCATGGCGCGCGCTTCATCCAACGTGGATACTTTCTTGCCCAACAGCAGCATGTGGCTGGCGATCACCAAACAATGTTCGTGAAAATCTGCCGGACCGCCGTCATGCAGGGTATCAATCGCTTCACGCAATTCCACCGCGTTTCCGACCGCCACGCCCAAAGGCTGGTTCATGTCCGAAAGCAGGGCTTCCACCTTGCGCCCGCTCAATTTTCCAATGGCAATCATGGTTTCAGCTAATTTTCGGGCATCTTCAATGGTCTTCATAAAAGCGCCGTTACCTACTTTTACATCCAGGACAATAGCATTGGCGCCGCCCGCGATTTTTTTACTCATCACGGATGAAGCGATTAAAGGCAGCGAGTCCACCGTTCCTGTGACGTCGCGCAATTTGTAGAGAATGCGGTCGGCCGGAGCCAGATCGGCCGATTGGCCGGTCAGGACAAAGCCGAATTCTTTTAATTGGTCTAAAAACTCCTGTTTGGATAAGTCTGAACGATAGCCGGGAATGGAATCCAGTTTATCCAGTGTTCCACCGCTGAAGCCCAATCCACGGCCGGACATCTTGCCTACCGGTAAACCGCAGGAAGCCACCAGGGGCGTTACAACCAGCGTAACTTTGTCGCCCACGCCGCCGGTGGAGTGTTTGTCCACCACAATGGGAGCGATTTCCGACAAATCCAGGGTTTCGCCGGATTCTGCCATGGCCAGCGTCAATTCGGTCGTTTCCTGATCGGTCATACCGTTTAATAACACAGCCATTGCCCAGGCGGAAGCCTGATAATCCGGGATGGAGCCATCCACCACGCCGGAAATAAAGAACTTTATCTCTTCCTTGGTCAGCTGAAAATGGTCCCGTTTTCTGATTATGATATCTACCGCTCGCATTTTATACCTCCAACAAATGAGTTTCTATCTATAAACATGGAACCCCTCTCGCGAGGGAATTCCATTCATTTTTAGATTTATTTTTTTTCCAAAGCGTTTCTATTCTTTGGGTTTGAGGATGATGGTGGTTCGTCGATTCGGTTCTTCACCCACACTTTCGGTGGTTACAAAGGGATGGTAGCGCAGTTCCAGGTGAATCAAACGCCGTTCATTGGCCGGCATGGGTTCAAGCACCTGTTTACGGCCGGTCTGGATGACCTGGTCGGCCAGGCGCCGCGCCAATTGGCGCAGCTGGCGTTCGCGGCGGAAACGATAACCCTGCACATCAATCATCAGGGGTACCCAGTGGCCTACCTGCTGGTTCAGCACCAGGCTGGTGATGTACTGCAGGGAGTTCAATGTTTCTGCCCGACGGCCAATCAAAATGCTTAAATCCTTGCCGGTGACCTCAATCAAGACCATGGGATGGTCGCGGTCATCTTCCGGTTCCAAAATCCGAGCTGCGACACCTGCCTGAATGCGCATGGATTCTAAAAGGTGTTCGACAATATCTTTGGCTTTACGCTTGGCGATTTCCAAATCGTCCAAATCATCCGGATCCTCGAAATCAGTTTGGGCAACTTTTTCTTGAACCGGGGCGGCTTTTTCTTCTTCCGCCTCATGGTTAATCAGAGTCAGACGCACCCGCACCTGACGGTTGCCAATCCCCAGAAATCCGCTTTGCCCCTGGTCCAACACCTCCACGTCCACAGCATCACGCGGGAGGCCGAGCTGATCCAACCCACTTTCGATAGCGTCTTCTACCGATGGTCCAATTACTTCTAAAGTCGTCTTCTTATCTTCCATCGCGTTATCCTGAATCATTTTACAACCTCAACTTTCTTTTTTCGTTTAAGGTTTGAGAAATTCAGTTTGCCCAAGACAGCATATTGGATGATGGTGATGACATTGGACGCCACAAAATACAATGCCAAACCGGATGCAAAGGAATAGGCAAACCAACCCATTAAAATAGGCATGTACAAATTCATCATTCCTGTCATTTGTTGAGACTGAGGATCGGAGGAAGGCGTTGCCATCAACTTTGTCTGCAGGAAGGATGTGATCACCACAAAAATCGCTAAAAGCGGGATGCCGAAGGATATTCCGGGAATGTAGACCCGTTCAGGCTGACCAAGATTCATCCACAGGAAGTGGTTCTGAAGTGGGATCAGGCTGATAGGTTCCTGCAGCCCCGGCAGGAACGAAAATACGTTCGACAACAAGGGTGTAATCTTTGGAATCAGGTTGAGCATCTGCAGTGGTGCGTTACCCATGGTTTGAATAATGCTCTGATAAAGACCGATGATAATGGGGAACTGGATCAATGTTGGTAAGCAGGAAGCGAAAGGACTAATGCCTTTCTCTTTATACAGCTTCATTTGTTCCTGGGCCAGGCGATCGCGGTCATTCTTATACTTCTTCTGCATCTCCAACCAATCTTTGTCGGTTTGCAGATCCTGCATGGCCTTACTGCTCTTAATCTGTTTAACGGTGAGGGGGTGTGTAATGGCTTTGATCACCACGGTAAACAGAATGATCGCAATGCCGAAATTCTGACCGATCATGTCATAGATAAATAAAAGACCGGCAATAAACGGTTTAATAATGATAGTATCCCACATGGCTATATCCTACTCCTACTTAGTTGGTAAATAAGTCCAGACTTCATTGCCATTGGTGTCAATTGCTTTAACCAATGCTTCGCTTGACGCCGGCACAACGACGATTTTCCCATCTTCGAAACCTAACGGCGAATATATAACCGCGTCCAGAGTGGTCAATGTTTTGGGTTCCTTGCTGGAATCAATGCTGAAGATCTTCCCGTCGGATGCTGCGAACACTGCCTTGTCATCCACGGTGATTCCACTGGAGATCAGGGAAGCCCCGGTCTCGAATGGGGAAGGCCAAAGCGCACTGCCATCCTTTTTATCAACAGCGTACAAATTTCCGTTTTCATCCCCGAAGAATACCGCGTCGCTGGTCAGCACGGGGGTGCCCCAAATGGAAGCCATCTCATCCTCTACGGTATATTTCCAAACCACGGATTGTTTTTCCAGGTCAACAGCGTAGACAATACCATCCACGGTACCGACATACAAGATACCGTCTTCCAGAACCGGGTTGGATACCACTGCAGTGCCCAGGTCAAGGCTCCAGACAGGCTCCGAGACCAGCGTCTTGCCGCCGTCTTTATCAGCCGCCAATTCAGCCTCGGAATAATTCAGGTTGAGGACATAAAGGAAATGATCCATCGAGGTTAGATAAAGGTGATTTTCATCCGCTAAAGGTTTGCTCCAATTAGGCCCGTTGGCCTTGAACCGCCAAAGCAAATTGCCGTTGTCATCTAACGCGTACAGATAAGAATCCGTATTGGGCGCGTACACAATTCCATTGTTAAGCAAGGAGGACGCGATGTAACGATCTTCGGCATCCGTGAATTGCCATTTCTCAAAACCGTTTTCCTTGTCCAGCGCATACAACGTATTGGTGTAATCGCCGACAATAACCAAACTATCACTTACTTCAGGAGCCGCATAAAATTGACTCTTGGAGCTGCCTTCTGCAGGGTATTTCCATAAGAGGCTGCCATTTTTCACATCCAGGGCATACACCTGGGTTCCATAGGCAAGGTAACCGGTCTGGTTATCAAGCATCATACCCGGCCAACTGGAAGCGCTGGCAGCGGAGTTCGTAGTACACCCGCTAATTAATACAGCTGATATTAATGTAAGTATGATTAAACTAAATATTTTTTTATTCATTCTTCTCTCTTCTCATCCTGTCTCGTATTTTCATGGTACGGGATCATACCCACCCGGATTGAATGGGTTACAACGCAAAACACGGGATATGGCTAAGTAAGCGCCTTTGATAAATCCATGTTTATAAATTGCTTGATATCCGTAATGGGAACAACTGGGGTAAAACCGGCAAGTGTTTGCAGGGAGTGCGCGGGAAATTGTGTGCTGATAGAATCGAATGCAGACAAGCAGAAAATACTGAGGAAAATTCAACCCTGTAAGCTTGAAATCCCTTAATGCAGGTTCATTAGGGTATTCGTTATCAGCTAGCATGAAATTTTTTATGTTTTATATAACACCGGCTTGTCCAAGCAGGTGTTTGACTGCAATTAATATTTCCGAATAATCCGCATCTACAATAGCACTGCGGGAATAGAAAATTAAATCCCATCCCGGTTTTATTTCAGGCCACAGCTCATCGACCCCGGCCCAAATGCGGCGCCGAACGCGATTGCGAACAACAGCGTTGCCAACTTTCTTGCTTGCAACCACTGCTGTACGGGATATGTCCAGTTCATTTTGCGCGTATACCAAAATTAATAGGCGGTGATAAACTGTCTGATTTTTACTCTTTACCCGTTGAATATCTCGTGCATGGGTAAGATGAAATTTTCGCTTCACACATCCTGCTGTTTTGTTATTAAATTGCAGATTATTCTATAACCGCTTACTTACCAGCGGGTATTTTTTGTATGATTATTGCGCTTGACCGTTAACTGGTAACGACCTTTTGCGCGGCGCCGCTTTAATACAGTTTGACCATCCGCTGTTGACATACGGTTGCGAAATCCATGTACTCTTACACGACGTTTTACTCTGGGTTGATAAGTCCGTTTTGGCATTTCTTAATTACCTCAATCACCTTGTTAAAATAGCTCGCAAATTATACCATACTGATTTCCTGGATAATTTTGCAATAGTTGTCAGACAAATAACTTGTCTATTTTACATCATTTTTCTGGTTTTATAACTCCTGTTATCTCTTGTCCCCTTACCTTGCGAAGCACCACATCGGAGAACTGATTATGCAGATCCTGTTCGGATTGTGTATTGACGCGTAAATATGTGTCTGTTAATCCTTCCATCTTCCAGCTCGTTCCAGCTTCAACCGCCTTTTCCCATAATACGGATTCTGTCCTGCCGATGAATTTATTTCGATAGGCCGCCGAAGCCAGATTGAAAACTGTCCGCATGGATTGGCTGCGGATCTTCTTTTCTGCGGCGCCGACGCGGTCAGGCAGCTTTTCGGCGGCGGTACCCGGCCGCAGCGAATAGCTGAATACATGCCCGCCGGCGAATTGCATGGATTCCACGAATGCCAGGCTTTCCTGAAAGTCCGCCTCGGTCTCTCCGGGAAAGCCGACCATGATATCCGTTGTCAGGGCTACCTCAGGCACCACTGCCCGAATTTTTTCCACCAGAATGCAGAAGTCCGCAGGGGTGTTGCGGCGTCCCATACGCTTCAGCGTCCGCTCGGCCCCGGATTGCAGGGGTAAGTGTAAATGCCTGCAAAAACCGGGCAGCCGGAGTATTTCAAGGAAGTCATTGGAAATGTCCCAGGGTTCCAGAGAAGAGAGGCGCAGCCGAGCAGGCGCAAATTCACGGATGATTCCTTCTATTAATGATGTCAGTCGCGGTGAGCCTTCCAGATCCCGGCCCCAGGCACCCAGGTTTACGCCGGTCAGAACTATTTCTTTCACGTCTCCCTCAATTGCGGAGCGGATATCCTCATAAATATCGGCTTGCGTCTGTGAGCGGGAGCTGCCGCGCGCCAGGCGGGTCAGGCAGAAAGTGCACAGGTTATCACAGCCGTCCTGTACTTTAATGAAAGCGCGCGTGCGGTGCTGTTTGCCGGGCAGCGCCAACCGCGGGATGAAAACACCGCCCCCCGGGCTCCCGCCCAGAACGCTGTCGATAATTTCATCCTTTTCAAAATTGTTGAAGTTTACCGACACACCGGGGATTGCCAATAGCTCCTTAGGCGCGATGGTGGCATAGCAGCCGGTGGTAACAATGCGTGCGGTGCTCTGTCGCGCGGCCTGGCGAATTTTTTTGCGTGAATCCGCGCTGGCAGCCAGGGTCACCGCGCAGGTATTGATAATGACCACATCCGCCTGAGCGGCTTCCGGGACAACTTCGTGCCCATTCAGACGCGCCTGTGCGGCCATGCGTTCAATCTCGCTTTGGTTCAAGCGGCAGCCGATTGTGTAAAAATATACTTTCATGGATGAGCAACATCTTTCGATTTACTAAATTCTTCAGGAAACAACGGATTCACCTATGTCTTTTTATAAAAAAATGAACCCGACCGTATTAATTATTTTGAAGAATTATACCTGTGGATTATTCTCACTGAATGGACATGCAAAATATCGTTCTAATTTATATAAATGTATAGTTTTTCATATCCAATTTATGCCCTTAAATCTTGACAGCCATTTTTAATGGTGATAATCTTTTGCTATCGGCGCAGGATTTCTGCATAACAACTTGCATAGCTGCTTGGAGAACCTGCGAGAAATATTTAAGTTAGAAAATATGGAGTAAAAGAAATGTCAGAACGTCTTACGGGAACCGTAAAATGGTTTAGCCCCTCCAAGGGCTACGGATTTATTGGCCGTGAGGATGGTGAAGATGTGTTTGTGCACTTCTCCTCAATCCAGATGGACGGATACCGGGTCCTCAAGCAAGGACAGGTAGTTGAGTTTTCGGTGGAGGAAGGACCAAAAGGACTTCAAGCGGCTGAAGTCACGCCCGTATCATAAATATTGCTCTGACTTCAGTAAATTTAAAGAGGACTGCTATGCAGTCCTTTTTTTTTTATTCCGAAACACCAAATTTCATGGAAATAAGTTTGGCATATTCCAGCAGGGTAAATTGCCAGCCCTTTACACTGGTAAACCAGGTGCGGGAGTTGTACCAGGAAGAGCGCACCGGATGCATGATCACATCAATGCCGGTTTCATCGAAAACCTGGTTAAAGACTAACTTGGAGCGGCGAGTATGGTACGGGTCGGTCACCACAATCGCGCTACGAAATTGACGGTTCCGCATCAGGTCACGGATGGCCACTGCTTCATCTACCGTGGTGTTGACGGTCAGGTCGGTGATCATGATATTACCGCTGGGGATTCCGTTATTTATCAGTTGGATACGCATGTCGAAACTGTTGAGATATTCATAGCCTTCGGTTTGCTCACCAGTTTCCGTCAATACGATGATCTTGGCGTAGTCCTCTTTATAAAGGCTCAAAGCTTCGTTCATGCGGCTGTCCGTTCCGCCGCTTAAAACCACAATCACATCGGCCGGCTGCAATTCATCCGCGTATATCAGATATGCGCCGGCGGCCCGCAGCAGGATATAAGCCCCGGCAACCAGTGCAACAATGAGCAGCAGCAAGCCTATACCGCTGCCGACGATGCGAAGACAACCCCCCATGCATGAATTCTTTTTTTCTTTTTCAGACATGAGATTACCTATTCTATTTTATTAATGAAGCGCCGCAGCCATTCTCTCCAATGCTTCCTGCAATGTCGCGCGCGGGCAGCCGAAATTCAAACGCACAAAGTTATTTCCCTGTTTCCCGAAAGTTTTTCCATCGTTAAGCGCCACTTTCGCTTTCTCCAGGAAAAAATGATAAGCGTCGGGTTCAAGCTTTAATGACCTGCAATCCAGCCAGGCCAGGTAGGTTCCCTGCGGTTGAAAGCATTTTATTTCCGGCAATTCTGCCCGGATGAAATCCAGCAAGTAGTCGCGATTCCCTTCCAGGTAAACCAGCAGCTTTTCCAACCACGCATCGCATTCGGTAAACGCCGCTTTGGCGGCCGCATTAGCCAGGATTTCCGCATGACCGGTCATGCCGGATGCGGCTTTCTTCATCTGTTTGCGACTCTCCTCATTCGAGATAACCGCAAAAGAGAAATTCAACCCGGGGATGTTAAAGGTCTTGCTGGCTGCCATTAACGTGATGGTGTTGGCTGCCAGATCATCGGAAAGGGACGCGATGGAAATGTGTTCATGACCGGGATAGACTAAATCGCAATGGATTTCATCCGCGCAAATGGTGATGCCATAGCGCAGACAAATCTCGCCCATCCTTTCCAGTTCGGCACGGGTATAAACACGGCCAACCGGATTGTGCGGGTTGCACAAAATGAATACACCCACACCCGCCGCGGCCTGCTTTTCAAATTCATCGAAATCAATTTGATAGCCGTCTTCCGCGCAAATTAAGGGTGCTTCCACCAAATCGGTATCGGTGTTTTTGGCCACCTGAAAAAATGGCGGGTACACCGGAGGTTGGATTAGCAGCTTCTTTCCTTCTTTTTTAAAGGCGTTAGTCACCCAGTTCATCCCGGACACTACACCGGTCATTAACATAATTTGGTCCGGGGTAACCGTCCAATGATGGCGGCGCCCCACCCAATCGCAAATTGCTTTTAATAATTCTTCATCCGGACCTTCGTACCCAAAAACGTGATGATCGATGCGCTGCTGCAGGGCAGCGACAATCGGTTGAGGCGCTTCAAAGTCCATATCCGCTACCCACAACGGCAAAACGTCTTCCGGGTAAAGGTCCCACTTAATGCTGTTGGTATATTTTCGGTCGATGAGTTGTTCAAAGTTGTTTGTATTCATGGCTATTTATGGCAAAATTATACCCTTCGAAGAATTTGGTTATATCACAACTACTGTAGTGTATGATTAACAAAAAATAGGAATTATGGCACATAACAATAAACAAGAACCCCTCCATGCTACCACAGCTGGCTGGAAAGATTATGAGATTTTGGACAGCGGTAACGCGCAAAAATTAGAGCGCTTTGGCGCGTTGAAATTAACGCGCTTTGAGCCCCAGGCAATCTGGAAACCCGCGCTGCCATTATCCGAATGGCAAAACACGGACGCTGTCTTCCGCCTTGAAAAAGGCAAGCAGTCCGGCGAATGGCAATTCAAGCAGGACTTCCCGAAAGAATGGACCATAGATCTGAGCGGGCTGATCGTCGAGCTGCGCATCCATAACTCCCGCCATATTGGCATCTTCCCCGAGCAGCTGCCCGGCTGGTTGTGGATTGAGGAACAAATTCGATCCGCACAATCCAGCCCAAAGGTATTAAATCTGTTTGGTTACACGGGTGTCGCGTCATTATTTGCCGCCCGGGCCGGCGCGGAAGTCACTCACGTGGATGCCTCGCGCGCGTCTGTCAAGTGGGCGCAGCAAAACCAACAGCTTTCCGGCCTGGCGGAAAAACCAATCCGCTGGATCGTGGACGATGCCTTCAAATTCGTGGAACGGGAAGTGCGGCGCGGCAACCGTTACGATGGAATCCTGCTGGACCCGCCGCGTTTCGGCCGCGGGCCCAAGGGTGAAGTGTGGAAATTCGAGAAAACCGTCCAGGAACTGTTGCAGGCCTGCCGGAATATTCTCTCCCCGCAGCCACTGTTCTTTTATCTGACCGCGTACGATGTTCAGAACGAACCTTTTGAACTCTACCGTTGGGTGAACGATGCCCTGCGCGCTTTTAAAGGTCAGACGGAATACGGCTGGATGGTACAGCAGGAAAAATCAGCCGGGCGCAAAATCAACCAATCCATGTTTGTACGCTGGCGGCGGAATTAATTTTCAGGTGTGAAATGGCTTTTCTACATACCTACTCAATTGTTGCCAGAGATGAGAAAACCGGCCAGTTAGGCGTGGCGGTGCAGTCGCACTGGTTTGCGGTCGGTTCGCTGTGCCCCTGGGTGGAAGCCGGCGTGGGCGCCATTGCCACCCAATCCATGACTGAACCTGCTTACGGGCCGCGCGGATTGGAAGCGTTGCGCAGCGGCAAACCCGCCCGCCAGGTACTGGAGGAACTGCTGGCTATAGATGAAGGCCGTGAATTGCGCCAGGTCGCCATCGTAGACGCCCAAGGTCAAATCGCGGTGCACACCGGTGGGCGCTGCATCAGCGCCGCCGGGCACCAGACCGGTGAGGGCTTTTCCGTACAGGCTAACATGATGCTGAACGCAAGCGTTTGGCCGGCCATGGCCGCGGCGTTCGAGCAAGCACAGGGTGACCTGAGCCTGCGCATGCTGGCTGCCCTGCAGGCCGCGCAAACCGCCGGCGGCGACATCCGCGGGCAGCAAAGCGCCTGCATGTTGATTGCCGACAGCATTAAAAGCGACCAACCCTTGGAACATTTGCTGGTTGATGTGCGCGTGGATGATTCCGCGCAGCCGCTTGTGGAACTGGAACGGCTGCTCAATATCCAGCGCGCTTACAACCTGATGAATCAGGGCGATGCACTGTTGGCTGAGGATGAAATAAAGGGCGCTCTGGAAAAATACGGCCAGGCGGCTGCACTGGCTCCGGACATTGACGAGCTTCCCTTCTGGCAGGCTGTCACGCTGGCGGACATGGGAAAAGTCGAGGAAGCCCTGCCCATTTTCGCGCAGGTTTTCAAGCAAAACCCGAATTGGGCCGAGTTGGTACAGCGCCTACCGGCCAGTGAATTGCTGCGCGACGACCCGCTAATGATGCAGCGCATTCTATCCATGAAAGAGTAAAGGAGAGGTGAAGATGAACGTAAAAGAGTATCTGGCAAGTTCCAGCAATCAAATCGTGCTGAGCCACTTCGACGCGGATGACCAATCGCTGGCACCCGAAGGGAAAAAAGAATCGAAAAAAGAGCTGAAATCCCTGCGCAAGCAATTGGTTAAATTGCAGCAAGTTTTATACGCGGAAAGCAAACATAAAGTCCTGATTATTTTGCAGGCCATGGACAGCGGCGGCAAAGACGGTACCATTCGCGCCATCTTCGATGGGGTTAATCCGCAGGGTGTAAAAGTTGCCTCTTTCAAAGTCCCCACCCCGTTGGAAAACGCTCACGATTATCTGTGGCGAATCCACCAAAAAGTCCCTGCCAACGGAGAAATTGTCATCTTCAACCGTTCGCAATACGAGGACGTGCTGGTTGTACGCGTGCACGAACTGGATCCCGAAAAGGTTTGGAAAAAACGCTATGAAGAGATCAATAAATTCGAGAGAATGCTGGCTAATGAAGGTACAACTATCCTGAAATTTTTCTTATTCATCAGCAAGGAAGAACAAAAGAAACGCTTTATTGAACGGCTGGAAAATCCCGAAAAGCAATGGAAATTCAATCCCGGTGATATTGAAGAAAGAAAATACTGGGATGCGTATATGGAAGCTTATCAGGACGTCATCGATAAAACCAGTAAACCCTACGCTCCCTGGTACGTCATCCCGGCTAATCACAACTGGTACCGCGACCTGGTCATCTCCCATATCATTGTGAAGCAACTCAAGAGCCTGAAAATGGATTACCCTGAACCGGTCGAAAATATCCACCAATATCTGGATCCGCTCCAGAATTCCTAGTCTGAATTCTCAATAATCGCATGGTTTAAAAAGAAGAGAAGTGGTGTTTGTCACTTCTCTTCTTTTCTTTAATCCAAATTACTATAGTAAATTTTATAAATTCCCTATTAAATAGATTCACATTTTAGCAAATATGCTACACTTGCCCTAAGTGTCACACGGTGTGGATATGAACACGAACGCGAACCTTCTTCAAACAAAGTTCTTCTACCCCAAGCTTCCAGATCGGGCAATTCGCCGCTGGCGGTTGACCGCCGCGTTGGAAGAGAACCTCAAAAACCGCATCACGCTGATTTCCGCCCCGGCAGGATTTGGAAAGACCAGCCTGCTGGCCGATTGGATCCAGGAATACGCACATCAACCGGCCTGGCTCACCCTGGATGAAAGCGATAATGACCCCATGCATTTCCTGGACTATGTGGTGCAGGCATTGCTCAAATATCCCTCTGAGGAACTGAAATCCGAAATCAACGAGCATTTGCTGTCCACAAAATTCGGCCCAATGCAGCGTCTGGATATTCTGCTCAATTGCCTATGCGAAGCCAACGCGCAGGTCATCCTGGTTCTGGACGACTACCAGCACATCCATTTATCTGCCGTTCATGATACGTTGAATTACATCATCGAAAATCTGCCACCAAACGTTCACCTGATCCTGGCAACGCGCTGTGACCCGCCCCTCAACCTGGCCAATTGGCGCGCAAAAGCATTCCTGTACGAGATCCGCCAATCAGACTTGTGCTTTACGGATGCGGAAGCCTCTGCGTTTTTCAGCCACAGCCTGCCTTTTGAGCTTGAGCGCTCGGAACTGAACGCACTCAATGCGAAGATTGAAGGCTGGGCAGCCGGCATGCAACTGGCTGTCAACGCCATGAGCAAACAGAAGAATAAACGGGATCTGGAACAGTTCATTGAGTCCTTCAAGGGCACCAACCGTTATGTTCTGGAATATTTGATGGAAGAGGTCATCAAAAACCAGCCCGCTGAAATCATCGAGATGCTTTTTTACACATCCCTTTTGGACCGTTTCTGCGCTCCATTGTGCGACTTTGTTCTGCAGCGCAGCGACAGCCGAAAGATCATTGATTACCTGGAGCGTAATAATCTTTTTATCATCTCATTGGACGACAATGATGAGTGGTATCGCTATCACCGACTTTTTACCGACCTGCTGCAAAGCCAATTTGCCAACCAGGATGCGGAAAAGGTAATTGATTTCCACCGGGCAGCCAGCCTCTGGTTCGAACGAAACGGCCATTACGCGGAAGCTATTGACCAACGTTTCCTGGCAGGCGATACTGATCAGGCGGCCCTCCTGATACAAGACCAGGGGATAGAAGTACTTAAGCGCAGTGAATTCTTTACTTTCGCGCGCTGGATTGAACGTCTTCCGGAAAGCTTCTTATACGCGAATCCCAAATTGTGTGCCTACTACGCTATTGCTATGATCCTTGAGGGACGGCCCTACAATGAAACTCAGAAGATCCTGCACATTATGGAAAATCTGAAAGATGAGAATGAATTCGACCACTCCATCGTTCAGGTGCTGATTTCCCTAATCCAGGGTAATTTTCTGGAAGCAATCCGCATGATCGGAACGATCAAAGCTTTACCCGAACATGAAGATGAGATCCTGCAGGGGTTAATTGAAATCGTCCAATCCCTGATCTACGAAGGCAACCTTGAGAGCATGCTTCACCAGTTGGAAGAAACCCATGAAAAAGCCCAAACCAGCGGCAACCTGGCTATCGCAATCACATCGTTGAGCTTTATGGGAGATATTTACAAAACTCAGGGAAGGCTAAACAAAGCCTGGGATATCTTCCAACACGCCCTTGACCTGGCTTATATCGGCGAAGAAGCGTACGTCTCAGCCGGCAGCACGGCGTTTATTGGATTAGGTGAAATTTTGTATAAGTGGAATAGGCTGCCCGAAGCGGAAGAAGCTTTGAAAACGAGCTTGAGCCTCTCCAAAGATTGGGAGATCTTGCATTTTTTCAGCGGTTTGACCTCGCTGGCTCGGGTGCAAGTAGCCCAAAATAAATTTAAGGACGCCCAAAATTCCATGCGAAAGGCAGAGGAATTGGCCGAACGTTTTGACACCACGGAATTGGACGATTTTGTGGTGGGCTGCCGTATCATTCAATTGAAGATCCTGATGGGTCAGGAAATATCCAACAGCGACCTGAAACATTTAGAGCAGTCGCCAATTTCCGCAACCGATCAATCAGGCAATTCCCTCTTGCTTTCCAAATTATTCCTGATGGACATTCAGGAATACACCTACGCTTGGGCATTGCTGCGCAAGAACAATTACGAAAAAGCGATAATCCACACAAAAGAGTTGTTAGCTCGCGCCGAACACACTCATTTGGATGACTTCATCATTCAATACGATGTGCTTTTAGCGGTCGCATACCATAAACTGAACCAGCATCGGGAAGCCCTTAAATACCTGGGGGTCGCTTTGCGCAAAGCAAAAAAGGAAAACCAGATCCGTGTGTTCCTGGAACAGGGACCGGATATCATCAATCTGCTCTATGACGCAATCGAAAATCACATCGAGGAAATATTCGCGGGCAGTCTGCTGGCGCTTTTCCCGCAGATGGAAATAAAAGCCCAGAAAAACAAATTGCAGGAAGTAAACGGTGAGATTATAGAAGCGTTAACCGCACGAGAAGCGGAGATCATCCAATTGATCGCGCAAGGCCTTTCCAATCAGGAAATTGCCTACAGACTGCATCTCTCGATTTCCACCATAAAAGTTCACATCTATAACATCTTTCGAAAACTGAATGTGCATAACCGCACCCAAGCAGTTGCCAAAGCCCAAACCCTCAGTATCATCTCCTAATTTTTTCAATCTAATACTCGAATAATACTTTCGCTTGTTGTTGCCCTTGTCCTACAAAGGTATCGTTAGGGCAATTCATTACAGCGGTGAAATAGTGTCCAAGAAGAGTGACGTTTATCAAATCTGTGTCCAGGGTTATCTCAAAGCGAACTGGGCCGAATGGTTACAGTCGGTCCAGGTAAGGCACAAACGCAACGGTGTCACAATTTTGACCGGGCAGGTCATCGATCAATCCGCTTTACAGGGACTGCTGGATTACCTGTTTGATATGGGAATCACAATCCTATCCCTTAAACGGTTGGACACTCACCCCAAAATGGATTTTCTACATCATTCTTTATTTCATTCAATTTATTTAGCTTAGTGCGAGGAAAGAGGAAACATGGCACAAAATAATAAACTTTTCAGAATGGGTGTTAATTATGTCGGTAATCATGGACAATCCATTGCAAATAACCGCATCGCCCGAAGGATGATTCTTAACCAGGCTTTTAAGACTGCTGAAAATGGCTATCGCAACAACCTTAGAACCAAAAAATTCCCGGTCGGTGTCTGTGAAGATCGCTATGAGATGAACAAAGCAATTATCTATACAGCGGAACGGATCCTGACCGGTGACCACCCCATCAACGATACATTCATCAAGAAGTTAGCCGACATCATGGTCAACAACATTGCCATGGACGGTGGTTATGTCAGCGCCCAGCAAGCATTCGTTGAACGGCACGGACAACGCCCGCCCGGTTTCATTGTGGTCAGCCCGACCAAATCCTGCAACTTATATTGCACCGGCTGCTATGCCAACTCCGGTAAAGCCACCGAAAAACTGAGCTGGGACGTCTTTGACCGCATCCTGACCGAGGCTAAAGATATTTTCGGCAACCTATTCATTGTTGTCAGCGGTGGAGAGCCTTTTACCTATAAAGACCAGGGTAAAACGTTATTGGATATGGTCGAAAAGCACAATGATATGTTCTTCATGTCCTACACCAACAGCACCCTGATTGATGACGCCACCGCGAAACGCCTGGCTGAGCTGGGCAACTTTTCCCCCGCAATTTCCGTGGAAGGCTGGCGCGACCGTACCGATGAACGGCGCGGTAAAGGTACATACGATAAGATTCTGGCTGCCATGGCCAGCCTGCGCAAATACGGCGTGCCGTTCGGCATCTCGCTGACAGCCACAAAATACAACTGCGAGGAAATCCTCTCCGATGAATTCATGGATTATTTCTTCATGGATCAGGGTGCGGCTTACGGTTGGATATTCCACTATATGCCAATTGGCCGTTCCTATACATTGGACCTGATGCCTACTATCGAACAAAGGCTGTGGATGTGGCAGCGCTCGTGGGAATTGGTACGCGAGAAGCACATCTTCCTGCCCGATTTCTGGAACCATGGTACGTTGGTTGATGGCTGCATTGCCAGCGGCCGCAGCAACGGTGGAGGGTACGTCTATATCAACTGGGATGGCAAGGTCATGCCCTGTGTATTTGTACCTTACTCGCCCACCAACATCAATACGGTTTACGCCGAAGGCAAAGATTTGAACGACGTTTATGAAGAAGCTTTCTTTAAAGACATCCGCAAATGGCAAGCCGGTTACCGCAACAAAAACGGCAACGGCAAACACGGCAACCTGTTGGCACCATGTTTCATCCGCGACCATCACGACGTAATGCGCGAGATCGTTGCCAAGAATGAACCTGATCCGGAAAACCCGCCAGCTGAGGAAGCCCTGCTGGACAAGGAATATATGCAGGGCATGATCGACTATGGAAAATCTTACCAGGAGCTTTCCGCCAAAGTCTGGGACGAAAAATATATCAAAAATTATGATTACGACAAGGCGCTGGCTGAACTGGACGCTAAGAAATAGGATTAATCTCTCCCCTTCAAATGCTGGGCATTTTCCAAACTGCTTCTTTGATGCCCAGCAGTAATACAAAAGGAAGCCGAGTACTCGGCTTCCTTTTTATTTTACTTTTCGAAGGACGGCATCCGGTTAGGATTAGCCATCCGATTGATTTGGCAATATTAGTTATTCAATGCGCCTTGCGCAATCCAGTCATAAATCGTCTGGATCATTGCATCCGGGAGTGGGGCTTCTGGAGGAGGCGGCATCCGTTTAACACCATCACCGGTTATGGCCTTGTAAAGCATGCTGTTCTCCGGGTCACCCGGTACAACGTAATTCATAATATCGTCATAGTTCTCCAGGAAAACACCGCCTTTTCCGCCGTGCGCTTTGACCACATATTGCTCAAATATCGGCCAGACGTCCTGGCTGAAGCTTACGGTAGCTTCTGCTGGAGCATCCGCCGAAGCGGAATCCGTCGCAACGGCCGCCTGATCGCTTGCCGTGGTTGCGGTCGCTTCCGTTATTGCGGGGGCAGCGGTCGCATCTGTTTGAGCCGGTGCGGTGGTGGGAGCGGATGATGAACAGGCAGCTACAACAAGCGCCGCCAGTACTATTGCCAAAATTGATTTCGTTTTCATGTTTATCTCCAAATTTTTCATTATGATAACCAAGAATACTCTACCAATATATATGACAAACCTAAAACTAATATTAGAATTTTTTTACACAAGGATTAATACTCCCTGCGCAATATCAGGATGCAAGTTTATGCAGGAAAGGAGCCTAAAAATAGCCAGCCTGAAAAGACCGGCATATCATCCACCAAGTATGTAATTCCCGCAAAGAATTAATCGACGGTTATGAAGCGTTCCTGCTTTTCTACGACTTCGCCAATCTGAACCGCCAGATCCCCGCGTTCTTGCATGGCCTGTAGATAGGCTTTGGCCTGGGGTTGCGGCAGGCTTACCAGCAGGCCGCCGGAGGTTTGTGCGTCATTTAGCAAAGCACGTGTCACATTGGAAATATTATTTGCATAAACTACAGAGGATTCTGTATAACTCATATTGTTCTTGGTGCCACCCGGTACAATTCCGGAAGCTGCCAACTCGTAGGCTTTCTCAATCCAAGGCACGTCATTCGCGTGAATCAGGGCACTGGTGCCGGAACCGCGCATCATACCCAGCAAATGTCCCAGCAAGCCAAAGCCTGTCACGTCCGTGCAGGCGTTGGCGCCGGTTTGCAGCATCACTTCAGCCGCGCCGCGGTTAAGTTTGGACATCCATTCGATGGCCGGGCGGGCTTCCAGCGGGCTTAACGCGCCCTGCTTGAGGGCTGTTGACAGAATGCCGGTGCCGATGGGTTTGGTCAGGATGAGGGCGTCGCCCGGCTGCGCGCCGGCGTTGGTGCGGATTTTATCGCGATCGAGCGAACCGGTCACTGCCAACCCGAATTTAGGTTCAGTATCATCCACGGTGTGCCCGCCAATGATGGCAATGCCCGCTTCCGCGGCTTTGTCGGAGGCGCCTTTCAGGATGCTCCCCAAAACGCTCATGGGCAGGCGGTTACCGGGGAAAGCCACAATGCTCAACGCGAACAGCGGCGTGCCGCCCATGGCGTACACATCGCTGAGCGAATTGGCCGCCGAAATGGCGCCGAATTCATACGGGTCGTCCACAATGGGCGTGAAAAAGTCTACGGTCTGCATCAGCGCCAGGTCGTCGCTGACGGCAAAGACCGCTGCGTCGTCGGCGGTTTCAGTGCCTACCAGGATACGTGAATCATGCGGTACGGGCAAGCCTTGTAATACTTCTTCCAAAAGCTGCGGGCGCAGCTTGCAGGCGCAGCCCAGACCGTGCGTATATTGCGTCAGTTTGATAGTCTCTGCGTCAACATTCTCCATCACCTGCTCGGGTGCTTCCGGCTGCAGGCTGTGGATCACGCGCTTGATTTCCGTCAAGGCAGTCTCAATGTCTTCGGCCGAGGTATAGCGCCCCACCGAAAAGCGAATCGTGCCCATGGCGGTATCCACCGGTACATGCATGGCTTCCAGCACGTGCGACACATCCACCTGCTCAGCGTGGCAGGCCGCGCCAGCCGAAGCCGCCACGTCCACCATTTCCGCCAGGATGGTATTGGCTTCAATGCCTTTAAAACTGATGTTGGCCGTGTTAGGTAACCGGCGCTCGCGGCTGCCGTTTACTTTAGCCCAGGGGAACTCTTCCAGAATGCCGTTTTCGAGCTGGTCGCGCATGATCTGCATGTGGGCGCTATATTCATCCAGGTGCTGCTGCACCAGTTCACAAGCCTGCCCCAACCCGACAATTTCCAGCACGTTTTCCGTTCCGGCCCGGCGGTTGCTCTCATGTTCCGCGCCGTGAATAATCTTCTGCAGTTCGGTGCCCGTGCGGATGTACAGCGCGCCGATGCCTTTGGGCGCATAGAGCTTATGTCCGGCTATGGAAAGTAAATCCACACCCAACTCATCCACCCGCACCGGTATTTTCCCGATGGATTGGGCGGCATCGCTGTGCATGATAATATTGTGCCTATGCGCAATATCGGCAATCTCACGGATGGGCTGGATGCTTCCCACCTCATTGTTGGCATGCATTACAGAGATCAGAATGGTTTGAGGAGTAATGGATTTTTCCAGCACATCCAAATCCACCAACCCTTCCCCATTCACCGGCAGATAGGTCACGTGAAAGCCCTGTTTTTCCAGGTACGCGCATACCTCCAATACCGCCGGGTGCTCGATGGCACTGGTAATGATGTGGTTGCCGTGGGAGCGCCGCGCAAAGGCCGTGCCTTTGATGGCGAAGTTATTAGACTCGGAACCGCCGCTGGTGAAGATGACTTCTTCCGCATGGCAGCCCAGCATACCGGCTACCTGCCGGCGGGCTTTCTCTACGCCCAGCTTGGCTTCCACGCCGTAAGCGTGGCTGCTGGAAGGGTTGCCAAAATGGTCATACAGGTAGGGCAGCATGGCATCCGCCACCTGTGGATCGATCGGAGTAGTGGCGTTGTAATCCAGATAAATCGGTTGTTTAGTCATAATGGAATTTTATCTAAAAAATGTCTAATGTACCCATTCTCTTTGCTTCAATTTCAAAAATTTTAAATAAAAAGTAACCCAGAATGGTCAGGATAACCCCAATAAGGAATTCCACTTGCAGCAGCGGCAGCACGTCCGCCAGGCTGCCGCCGTCAATGATGGTGCGCGCGCAAGCTACACCGCGCGTCAACGGCAAACCCTGCGAAATAACCTGCATCCAGCGCGGCAGATCGCCCACCGGAATGTTGGCGCCCGAAAAAACCAGCAGCAGGAAATAGACGGTGTTGTTGACCAGCATCACGTTGCGTGTGATCAGGCTCAGGCAGCCCATCAGCAGTCCCAGGCCGGAGGTGCTGAAGGTGGTGATCAGGATGGTTAATAACAAAGCCAGCGGGTCGGTATGGGAAAGGTCCAATTTGAATAACAGGATACCCCAGCCAAGCCCGATGAACACGCCCAGCATGCCATTCAAAACGTGCATGACTGCCCGGCCGACAAACATGGCCCAACGGTTGGCCGGTGATCCAAACAGGTACGGCAGCGTGCCCGACCAGCGCTCTCCGCCCACGCTCATGGTCACGCCGAAGATGCCGCTGGAAGCGGCGAAGATCAATGAGTTGCCGATCACGTAAAATGACGCGCTGTTACTGCCGCTGGCATACGCGCCAATATACACAAAGAAAATCATCATGGTCAGCGGCGCGAAAACTTCAGAAGCCAGGTAAGTAGCCGGCCGCAGCCAACGGAACAGCGCCTTATATGAATAATAAGCGCCTTCAAAGAAAATGCGTGTGTTGGTCGTCAAGCGGTTCAACATATCAATTTCCTACAATATCCAGGGTAGCATCCCTGCGCGCCTTGCGCAGGATCACCCGGTATAAACGGCCGGAAGCCAGGATATAAACCAGGCTGAAGAAGGCCATGATGCCCCAGGTACCCACGATCTGCAGCGGCTCCAGCGTACCCTGCGCCGCGCCGTGCAATGCCAGCGCCGCCCAATAAGGCGATAAGAGGTAGCTTAAGGGGGTGGTCCACCCCGGCAGCAGCGCAATCGGAAACAGAAAACCGCACAGGATATAGACCGGAAATTCCAGCGTGTTAACCATGCGCGCGAAATCCGGAATCAGAATGAAGAATGAAGCCAGGATCAACCCAAAACTGACCAGTGAAAATACACTAATCACCAGTGAAAGGAAGAACAGTCCGGGATATGTCAGGGTTAGCGGATATCCCATGGCAAATGAAATGAGGAAATAGCTACCAATCATGGACAGCAGCGACTGGGTTACGTTGGCCAGCACCTTGCCGTAGATCACCACACGCAGGGAAGCCGGAGACGCCACCAATGGTTCCAGTGTTCCCGTCCAGCGTTCACCGGTGATGCTGTTGCCGCCGTTGAACAGCAATGTTGTCCACAGGCCGGTCATACCTGAGCCAATCACCACAAAGATGGCGTAATCAGGCCCCTTGCCTTTCAGCATCCACAACGCCATAAAGGCCACAATGAGCGGTTGAATCAGAATACCGAAAAGCACAAACCCATCGGTCATGTTTTGACGCAGCTCTATCTCAAAAGCCCGCGCCATAATTCGGAGATTCAATCCGATGCGTTTCATCCTATTGCTCCGCTCCGCCCACCAGGCGTACGTAAGCATCCTCCAATGTGGGTTCACGTGTGATGATGCGCCCAATCCGCAGCCCATTCAAATGCTCTACCAACACCGGAATAGCCTCCGGCCCTTTGGGGGTATGCACCTGCATTACCTGACGCTGGTCGCGGTTCTCAATGGAAACCTCGACTACAAAATCCAGCGCTTTGATGCGTTCGATTACTTCCTGCGGGATGCCGTATAGTTCAACTTCAACAACGGACAAATCCTGCACATTTTCCTTTAATTTCTCAGGCGTATCCAACGCGACAATCTTTCCTTTGTTGATGACCGCAATGCGCTGGCACAGCGCGTCGGCTTCAAACATGTAATGTGTTGTCAACAGGATGGTCTTGTTAGCCGATTGCAGGTTCTTAACCGTGGTGCGCAATTCGCGCGCCCCCACCGGATCCAGGCCCATGGTCGGCTCATCCAAAAACAACACTTCCGGGTCGTGCAGCAACGCGCGGGCGATATGCAGGCGTTGGCGCATGCCGCGCGAATAGCCTTCTACTTTTTCACGCTCACGGCCTTTCAACCCCACAATTTCAAGCAGTTCCGGAATACGTTTTTTTGACGTAGCTTCATCTACATAATACAGGCTGGCAAAATAGCGCAGGTTATCCAGGCCGGACAGGCGCCAGTATAAACCGCGTTCCCCGCCAAATATGAACCCGATGCGCGGGCGTACTTTGTTGGCATCCTTGACTACATCCAGCCCTAAAATGGTAGCGCTGCCCCCGCTGGGGATCAACAAGGTGGTCAACATCTTGACTGAAGTGGTCTTGCCGGCTCCGTTTGGCCCCAACAATCCAAAGAGTTCACCCTGGCGGATTTCAAAGGATACATCCTCAACCGCCACTACTTCTTTGGTGGTTCGTTTAATAATGCCGTCCGTGCTTTTATACAATCGCCTTAAGTGGTTTACAGTAATTGCGTCCATACCAGATAATTCTAAATCAATTTAATTTACATGAATTCTTATATAATGAAAAAAGAAGGTTAATAAAGGAGGATATCCTATGACTGGCGTTCGTGTAGGAGAAGTAACCCATTTCTTCGACCGCATCAACGTCGCTGCCATCCTGCTAACCCATCCACTGCACAAAGGCGACCAGGTCCATTTTCTCGGCCACGGTTCCGATTTCACCCAGGAAATTACGTCCCTTCAAATCGAGCATGAGGCGGTCGAGAACGCACCCAAGGGCGAAGAAGTAGCCGTGCGGGTGGTCAAACCCGTCAAAGCGCACACATCCGTGTTCCTGATCACCGAAGAATAGAGAAATCTCCTCGATTATTTAACGGCAGCGCGGTATCAGTGCGCCGGTGCTTTGCATGTAGCTGCGATATGCTTCGCCATATTGGTTGAGCAGTAGTTTTTCCTCACGCGGGATACGCAGGACCATGATGGTAACGATCAGCGCAAATCCCAAAAAACCGCAGAACCAGTTATGAATCAGCAGCACCTGTGCCGCACCCCACAGCAAATGGGCGCTGTAAATCGGATGCCGCATATGGGCATATATACCTTCGGTGATCAACTGTTGGTCGCGCTTGATCTGCACCACTGCCGACCAGCTGCGCGCCAGATCGTTATGCGCGCGCCGCAATAACCACAGCGCTGCCCCAAAAATCACCAGTCCGGCATAATAAAAGACATCCGGCAGACGAAAATCAAAGCGTGCAAACCAATTTGTCGTCAGGTATAAGATAGGCAGTACTTGGGCCGCCAGGAACCAAAAGATCATTAAAACGCTGAGCAGAGTCCCTTCCTTCTGCATGCGCTGTTTCTGGCTCATACGCTCCTCCGGCTTTTGTGCCCGGGCATTCAGCTTCAGTGAAGGGATGCGCAATATATAAGCGCCAATGGCGCCGGCCAGATAGAAAAGTGCAAAGACAGCGGTTTTCATATTAATTAGATATCCTATTTCTTTATCAACTACTTACTCAGGGCGGCGATGATGGCCTTGCAGTAAGCCGGCAGGTCAGCCGGAGTGCGCGAGCTGATCAGGTTGCCGTCTACGACCACTGCCTGGTCCAGCCACTCTCCGCCCGCGTTGACCATATCATCCCTAATGGCGCTGACGGAGGTAACTTTCTTACCTTTAATAATACCGGCCGAAATCGGCACCCAACCCGCGTGGCAGATCATGCCGATCACGCTGCCCTGGTCAAAAGCCTTTCGCACCAGCGCCAGCATCTCGGGATAACGGCGCAGCTTATCAGGGGCGTAACCGCCCGGCACCAACAGCGCGTCAATCTTCTCAATTTCAACATCCTTCGGGGTCAGGTCGGGGCTGACCGGGTAACCGTGTTTGCTGCCGTAACTTTCCACGCCGGGCATGCCCACCACCTTGACATCCGCGCCTTCTTCTTTCAAACGATAATAGGGGTACCAAAGTTCCAGGTCCTCATAGAAATTTTCAGCCAATATGATGACGTTCTTTCCGGAAAGACTCATTTTATTCCTCCTTATCCAGGTAATATTTTCCGATGGTTTCGATATCGTCACTGACGAAATCCGGCAAGCCGGTATGCCCCAGCAGCTGCCGTACAGCCTGCATCTCACCCGTATGATACCAATAATGATAGATCACACGTGAAATCAAGGTACCTTTATTAATTTGATATTTTTTGCCGGTCTTGTCCACCACATCCGGGTCAAGGTCCGCCAGCGTTAAACTCTCCAAAAAGGGATCTGCTTCCGCGGTGATCTGCTCCCAGTAGGCAATCATTTGTGTCAGCGAGGGCTGGCTGGCTTCGCCGCCAAAAGACGCCAGGTCGTTCAATTCGGGAATGGGGGTATAACCCTGCAGGCGCGTCAGCCAGTAGAGCTGCTCGTGCCAGGCCAGATGCCCAACCATCCAGCTGATGCTGTTAATGGGCATGAAACGGCGCATGCCTTCATCTTCATTGACGCCGGTGAACCCTTTGCGGAATTCACCACGGGTAAATTTAAGTTGATTAATGATATTCAGCATGCTGTGCCTCCCGTATAATAAGCAAATCAATCAGATAATATCATTTTTTGGAGAAAAAACCATGTGCGCCAAGTTGAATATCACCCAATACAATAAGCAGGCCTGGGATCATGAAGTAGACATCCAGAATCCCTGGACTGTACCGGTATCCCCGCTGGAAATCACGGACGCGCGCGAAGGTAAATTCCAACTGCTGCTCACACCCACCAAACCCGTGCCGATGAGCTGGTATCCGGATTTACACGGCTGCCGTGTGCTGGGGTTGGCTTCCGGCGGCGGGCAACAAGGGCCAATTCTGGCAGCGGCCGGTGCGCTGGTCACTGTGTTCGATAACTCCCCCAAACAGCTGGCGCAGGACCGCCTGGTGGCGGAACGCGAGAATCTGGACTTGCGTCTGGTGGAAGGCGACATGGCCGACCTCTCCGTTTTCGAGGATGCCAGCTTTGACTTCATTTTCCACCCTGTCTCCAACTGTTTCGTCCCGGAAATCCTGCCAGTCTGGCGCGAGGCTTTCCGCGTGCTGGCCCCGGGCGGCACGCTGGTGGCCGGCTTTTTAAACCCGGTCATCTACACCTTTGATAACGATCTGGCTGAACAGGGCATCTACCACGTCAAATACAGCCTGCCCTTCTCTGATCTATACAGCCTCACGGAAGAAGAACGCCTGCGCTGGTACCCAGATGACCCGCTGGAGTTCAGCCATACCTTGGAAGAACAAATCGGCGGGCAATTACAGGCAGGTTTTCACCTGATCGGTTTTTTTGAAGATAAATGGGAGGAAGATAAGATCAACGAGTATATGCCCACGTTCATTGCGACACGCGCGCTCAAACCTCTTTGATCTTACCTTTCAGATTACTTGGAATTCTTGTCTTTGATAACACACAGGAAACCCAGCGGTTCATCCCCGATGGGTGTGAATTGGTGTACATCTTCGCTGGAAATAAAAATGGCATCGTAAGGCTTGACTTCAAAGAATTCATCATTGAGCTGTACGCGCGCTTTACCGTGCAGGATGATGACGCCGTGTTCGTGCGGGTGGTGTTCCAGATGGCTGTGCGAACCGGGTTCCAAGCGGAAATAGCGTAAGTGAAAATTGTTCGAACCGTCATCCGGCCCGATCATTATCTGCCGGGTGACGCCCAAAAATTCTTCGCCATATTCACGAACGGGTACATCTTCCCAACGGTAATTGTTCTCTGTGCCAATAAAGCGATGAATAAATGACATGATCCACCTAATCCTTTTTTTCTCGATGTTGTTTCAACATTGCTGTGATTTGTTCTTCACCAAAATAATGCTGGATAACAGCCTGCGTTTTGATGGAAAGCCACAAACTGCGCGGCGGCGCGATCAACGGGAACCAATACGTCTTGGCGATTTCGCGCCATTCCAATTTGGTGAAATCCAGGCGAGTGGGAATTTTCGCCGGCTTATTCTTTTCCAACGGCGCCAAATTGACGCCCAACTTTTCAAGTGAATAACGGTAAGCTTTCAGATAGCTGATATGGGCCAGGTAAACCAGCAGCCCATAAATCAGAACGATTGCGTTGATCACGAAACTGTTAGCGATGTAAAAATCCATCAACGCCCGTCCAAATCCCCCAATATAACTGCGTATGAATGCATATATCATAAAATAATGCCTTCTTTTGATAAATTGTGGCGGCCAAGTGACCGCCACAATTCTTATCCATTAATTTTGACTCAAACGATATCTTACTTCTCGGGAGCACCGGCAATCTTTTCCCATTTGGCGGGATTCTTTGCGTACAGAACCCAGACCACAACGAGGAGAGCTGCCAGGACAACTAAACCGATGACACCACCCAAAGACTGGACCACTTTGGTGAAGAGGAATTGCGGCCACAGGAATCCATCACCAATGCTGGTGATCTGGCTGGCGCCTTCCGGCATGGCAAAGCCTGCGTTCTGAGCAGCGCTGGTGAACAGCGGGGCCATGTTGGTGGCGATGTAGAAGCCTACACCCAATTCCAGGATACCCGCGACGATCATGCGGAAGATGTTACCCTGCATCAGTGGAGCAAACATAGCCACAACGAACGGAATAATGGCCAGGTCAGCAAACAACAGAACATGGTTGCCGGGCAGGATGATACTCAATAAAATGACGATCGGGACCAGAACCAGTGAGGATGAAATCGCGGCGGGGTGGCCGATCAAAATGGCGGAATCCAAACCGATATAGATTTCGCGGTCGCTGGCGCGTTTCTTCATGAATTCGCGGGCAGCTTCGGAAACAGGGATCAAGCCTTCCATCAGGATTTGGACCATGCGGGGCAGCAGCAGCATAACAGCAGCCAGGTTCATACCGGTCTGCAAAATAGCGACAGCAGCCTGTTCCGCATTATAATAGCCCATGACTCCCAGGACCAAGCCGATAACCAAGCCCATGATTACGGGCTCGCCGAATACGCCGAAGCGCTTCTGAATGGTATCGGGATCGACCTTCCAGTTCTTTACGCCTGGAATCAGATCAATCAGCCAGTTGGTGAAGATAGCGAAAGGCACACCGGGAGCGGTGGTCAGGTGAGGAATGGAGATGCCAGGCAGGTTGTAGAAACTCTGCACAGCTTTGGCTGTCCAATCCGCCAGGAAGAGCGCCAATGCTGCAGCAATTGCCGCGGCAATCAAACCATAGGTGAGGTTCTGGGAGACCATGTAAACCATGGATCCCAGGAACGCGAAGTGCCAGTAATTCCAGATGTCGATGTTCAAAGTCTTGGTAGCTTTGAAGACCAACAGGATCAGGTTGACCACGATCGCGATCGGGATGACCCACAGGCCTACATCGGTACCGAATGCGATGGCAGCAGCGGAAGGCCAACCAACATCCACAACATCACGTTGGATGTTCCAGTTGGTAACCATAGCCTGCGCTACGCCGGACAGGGTACCCCACATCAGGCCAATCACCAGGTTGATACCGATGAAAGCGATACCGATGGTAACACCAGCGCGGAACGCTTTACCGGGTTTGGCACCCATAATCAATGCAACAAAGAAAATGATAATGGGAAGTACAACAGTTGCGCCGAGATTATCAATCACGGCTTTTAAAGTCGTCAAAAAGACTTCCATGCTAAACCTCCAGAATAATTTTGTATTATTTTTTTATAAATTGTGTGTTTAATCTTTCAGTGCTGTAATTATTTGTTCGATAACTTCCTCCTTTCCAATTCCAGTTAGAAATGCTAATGTTTGAATAACCGGTACACCCAAATCACTCGGCACCGGAGTTGTAGTCACAATTAAATCGGCACCATCAACCAGCGAGCGCACTTCGGAAGCCTTGCATTGACGCGTTGTGATCTGAATTCCGCGTTCTTTCAATGCTTCCTCAATTCCTTTGGCCACCACAGTCGAGGTGGCGATAGCAGTTCCACAAGCAACTAATATTCGTTTCGGTGTATCCACATTCACTCTCCTAAAATCAAATTTTTATAAAAAAGGTTAGCATGTTAAAAATATTTTATGTCGGATTTACAAATTTTCAATCATGCTTCCTTATTATTTACGAAGTTCTGATATCACCTCTTCAAACGATTCTGCTTTTAGAATCCGCTCTACAAGGCCAGGATTTTGCAGAACACTGGCAATTTCCTGCAGCATTTCAATTTGCGCTTTCGGTTGTTCCAGAGCGAGAACAAAAACCATCCGTACGGGCACGGATTCCTGTGGATTAACCATGTTTTGGAAATTGACCTCCTGGGTCAGTGTTACTAAACCCAGAGCGGGTTTTATTACATGTTCAATTTCCGTATGTGGTATGGCTGCGTTGAAACCGCCGGCTAATGGTAGCCCGGTGGGTAGATTTTTTTCTCGATCAATAGCCGCTTCTGAAAAACTTTCCTTTACATAACCAGCTTCGTACAATTCCGTGCCGATAGCACGAATAATCTCTTCTGAATTTTCAAATTTCTGATTTAATAAAACACAAGTTGGTTGAAGAAGTTCTGCTATCACACGACTCATTTTAAAATCTCTCCAAGGTTCAATAAACTATCTTTCAGGTCAGTCAGGAACTTGGCTGCCTGTGATCCATCCATGACACGGTGATCAGCGCTCAGTGTGAAAGCAACCTGGCGCTGTAATACCGGTTGGTCATTTTCATCAGGCACAAACACCTTGTTCATTTTGCCCACTGCCAGAATGGCCGATTGCGGCGGATTAATAATGGCGGTGAAACGGTCGATGCCGAACATACCCAGGTTGGATATCGTAAAAGTACCGCCAGCCAGGTCATCCGGCTGCAATTTATTGCTGCGGGCGCGCTGAGCCAAATCACCCAATTCAAGCGAGATCTCCAATAAGTCCTTGCTGTCCGCATTGTGGATGACCGGCACAATCAGGCCGTTATCCAAAGCGGTGGCAATACCGATATTGATATCCGCATACTCGATGATCTTCTCATCGGTATATTGGCTGTTAATAATGGGGTTCTGCTTCAACGCCCAGGCAACGGCTTTGACGATCAAGGCTGTCACGGAAATCTTGGGCGCATCTGCGACTTTGTTCTGGTTGGCCAGCTTGCGCAGGCCCTCGGCCGCGTCCATTTCCACATCGACTTGCAGGAACATGTGCGGCGCCTGCTGCATGCTGCGCTGCATATTCTGCGCGATGGTGCGGCGCATGCCCACCAGGGGGATTTCTTTCAACACGGTCAAACCGGGGATTGCACCCATGCCGGGTGCCGCGGCCATGGCCGGCTGGGCAGCGGGAGCGCTGACGCGCGCGCTGCTGACATCGGCAGCCTGAATGCGGCCGCTGGGGCCGCTGCCGTTGAGCGGCTGCAATTTCACGCCTTTTTCCTGCGCAATACGGCGGGCAGCCGGAGTGGCGTTTATCTTGCCCGCACCTGCCTTAAGAGCAGCTGCGAAGTCTTCCACGTCTTTCTTGGTCACCTGGCCGTCGCGCCCAGTGCCACTGATTTGACTGACATCAATATTGAGGTCATCCGCCAGTCGCTGCGCTACCGGTGAGATAGAAAAAGCGCTTGAGGAAGCAGCCGCAGCCGGTTGGGCTGCCTTTTCTTCCACAACAGGTGCCGCGGGTGCTTCTGCCTGAGGGGCCGGAGCCGCCGTGTCTGTTTCAGGTGCTTTTTCGCCCGGCTGTAAGACATACGCAATGATCCTGGTCACCGGTACAATGTCACCGACCTTATAGCGGATGCCGCCGATAATACCGGCTTCCGGCGCTTCCACTTCCATGGAAATCTTATCGGTACTAACCACCGCAATAGGGTCGCCTTTATCTACTTTATCGCCGTCCTGTTTCAGCCATTCCAGGATCTCGGATTCTTCCTGGGTAAAGCCGAATTTCGGCATAATGATTTCTTTAGCCACGGCGCTCTCCTAGTATTGCCCTTTTACCAATTTACGGGCTTCTTCAACAATGTTCTCCACCTGAGGTACCGCGTGGTATTCCAGGTTGCGATTGTAAGGAATGGGTGTATCCAAACCTGCCAGTCGTTTGACCGGCGCGTCCAGATAGCCGAAAGCTTCGCTTTCCATGATCACCGCGGTCAGTTCGCCGCCAAAACCACCTGTCTTGACAGCTTCGTGAACAATTAAGGCCTTGCCGGTCTTGATCACGGATTCTATGATCGGTTTTTCATCCAGCGGTTTGAGCGTGCGCGGATCGATGATCTCCAATTCGATGCCTTCCTTGGAAAGCTGTTCGGCAGCTTCCAGGGCGCGCGAAACCATAATAGAGGTGGCAACGACCGTCAGGTCTTTACCTTCACGGACTACATGGCTCTGGCCAAGCGGAATGGTGTACATTTCTTCCGGTACCGGGCCTTTGGTCTTGTAAAGCACTTTATGTTCAAAGAACATAATCGGGTTGTTGTCCTCGATGGCTGCCAGCAGTAGCCCTTTGGCATCATAAGGAGACGAAGGCATGACCACTTTCAAACCGGGGACATGCACAAACCAGTTTTCCAAACTTTCGGAATGCTGCGCCGCGGCGCCGGTTCCGGAACCACCCGCCAAACGCATGACGAAAGGCACTTCAGCTTTACCGCCGAACATAAAGCGCATCTTGGCGCCCTGCATAACCAACTGCTCCATGGCAATCACCACAAAGTCGCTGAACTGCATCTCGCCAATCGGGCGCATACCGGTTACAGCCGCGCCGATGCAAGCGCCGGCAATCCCGGCTTCGGAAATGGGGGTATCAATGATGCGTTTGGGACCAAACTCATCCAGCAAACCGGCAGAAACGCCAAAGGCGCCGCCGTATATACCAATATCTTCACCAATTAAAAACACGCGATCATCTTTTTGCATGGCCTGGCGCATCGCCTCACGCAAGGCTTCCATATAACTTAGCTCACGCATAGATACCTTCCAAAATAGTGTTCACATCCGGTTCGGGACTGTTGTCGGCAAACTCGACTGCTTTACGAATTTCTTCTTTTGCTTTTTTCTCAATTTCTTTTAAACCGGCTTCATCCACATCCAATTTGGCCGCGAAACGTTTGATGGGATCTTTTTCCATCCATTTCTTGACTTCTTCACGGGTGCGGTAAAGCTGGCGGTCGCTCTTGGAGTGGCCTTTCCAACGGTAGGTAATCGCTTCGATCAAAGTCGGGCCGGCGCCTTTGCGGGCCTGTTCGGCAGCTTCGGAGACCGCTTTGTAAACCGCGATCACGTCATTACCGTCCACGGTCAACCCTTTCATGCCGTAAGCCGCAGCGCGTTCGCTGACTTGTTCCACGCGGAAAGCGCGTTCGAAAGCCATGGACATGGCATATTGGTTATTCTCACACAGGTAAATGACCGGCAAATTCCAAATGCTGGCCATATTCAGGGATTCATGGAAAGCTCCTTCGTTGGCCGCGCCGTCACCAAACAAGGTCAGTACGACCTGGTCGGTCTTACGCATCTGGATGCTCAACCCAACGCCCACGGAGATGGGCAGGTTGCCTGCCACAATACCCTGCGCGCCCAGGTTGTTGGATTCTACGTCGGCAATGTGCATGGAGCCGCCGCGTCCGCGGCAGTATCCGGCTTCTTTTCCCATGAATTCAGCCATCATGCGGTTCAAATCGCCGCCCCACATGAGGAAGTGGCCATGACCGCGGTGCGTATTTAATAAATAATCGCTCGGGCGCAGTGCCGGGCCGGCTCCGGCCGCGACACCCTCTTCACCAATCGAAAGGTGCATGGTTCCATGTACCTTTCCCAAACCATACATTTCTTCCGCGTTCTCTTCGAACGCCCTTGTCAACACCATCTTATACAAGAGCTCGTGTGCTTTGCTCTCGGGCAAGACCCCTTCAATCAACTTTTCTTTCTTACTGCTAGTAGGCATTAATACCGAACCTCCAAACTTGATTATTCTAAAATTGGGTGTATCGCTGCCGAGTCGGTGATCAACACATCCAACCAGTTGCCGTTCAAAACAGATTCAATCGCCTTGTGCTTTTTCTCTCCGGCTGCGACACCCACAATCAAATTGCAGTTTTCGCGCAGGCGGCTTAAATCAACCGCCATGGTACGGCTGTTGATGCTGTGATCCAAAATCTTCCCATTCTCATCCAGGATTGCGCCGCAGAAGTTACCCACCCCGCCCTGTTCTTTTACATCCAGCACTTCTTTCTCTGACATAAAACCGGAACGGTAAATACTGGAATAGAGCGGATCCACCTCAACCGTGCCGATGCCCAGCAACGCGATATTGGCGCGAACACCTTCGTCCAAGGTCTCCGCTATTTGCTTTTGCTGTTTCAGGGTATTGCATGCCGCATCGGTATCGAGGAAAAGCGGCGAATGCAAAATGTGATATTCCGCATTCACTTTATTGGCAAAATTGGCCGCTACACCCGGGCCGTCTACATGCGGGTTGCTCTGCCCGCCGACTGCGCCAATCACCTGCACCACACGCACGTCGGACAAGGGCATATATGGGAGATAACGCACCAGTTCAGAAATGGAAGTGCCCCAGCCAATCCCAACCACAGTATCATCTTTGAGGACTTGTTCCATAAAGAAAGCGCCCATGCGTCCTACCAACTGCAAGGTATTTTCATAAGAAGTCTGGCCGGAGTTAACCACAAACGCCGCCTCCAGGTGATACTTATCCTTTAGACGACGTTCTAATACGGAATCCCGTGAAAGGGGATATTTAATGGTAATTTCGACAATACCTTGTTGTTCTGCCTCAGTCAACAAACGCGAGATGGCAGAACGTGAATAACCCAATCGACGCCCAATCTGCGATTGCGTTTTTTTCTCTTTGTAATACAGAGTCGCTATTTCAGCTAATAATTGCCTGCGGGTATTGCTATCCATACCCCTTCCATAAAAAATGAATTTTCTTTAACTAGATAATTTGTAATATAACATACAAAATTCACAATTGCTACAACGCTTCACATATGTGAATTCCATAAAAACAACAAAAACAAGAGGGCAGCCCGATTGGACTGCCCTCTCTATTTCCGTCAAAGTATCTATACTATTTTACAATCGCCCAATCTTCAAAATGGGGAGTAAGCATCTGCAGCGGACCATCCACTGTCGGGCGGCGCAGCCAGTAATCGCTCTCCCACAACAGCGGGATCACCACTACGTCGTCGACGACTGCGATAGCTTCCATTTCGGCATATTTCGCCGCGCGCTTCTCTGTTTTACCCTCTTTCAGGCTGGCATCCATAAGTTTGAAGAAAGCCTCCGATTGCCAGTTTTCACTCTTCGTGGTGAAACTGCCATCCAGCCAGGCGTCCCATAGCGTCTGCGCGTCGTCGTAACTCATACAGTATTCCGTCAGCAGCAGGTTATAGGATGTATCGTCTTCTTCCAATAAATCGGCGAATTCGTTCCAATCCTCACCCACGATTACTTCTACCGGAACGTTGGCGTTCATCAGATCCGCCGCAATGGTTTCCAGAATGGCTGTGTTTTTGCTCACATCCATCGTGAAAATCTGCAGCGGTTCGATCAACGGTTCCTCTGCCACCAGAGCAGCGAAGTACTCCGCAGCTTTCTCAGGATCGTAAGCAATGCCCAGGTCATCATCCTGCGGCAAGGCGCCGCGCACACCGGCCGGTACATAATGGTTCAATGTTTGGGCGGTTCCATAGAAAAGGCTTTTGTTCAGGTTTTCCTTATTGATCGCAGATGTGATCATCCGGCGCGTTTCGGCGCTGGCGGCCAACCCGCTGTCGATCTGCTTGAAGAACAGGTAATACCCGCAGGAACCGGGCGAGGTTACTGCATCCTCTTCCAAGCCGGAACCCTGGCGGATGGAATCATATTCATAATAGTTGCTCTTGACCAGATCAAGTTCACCTGACGCATACAGGTCTGTGGGAAAGACAGTGTTGCGCAAATCGTAGTCGATTTCGGTCAGCACCGGTTTGCCCAAACCTTCCGTTCCCGGCCAGAAGGGATTGCTCACCAATTGGATGGCCGCTTCGGAAAAATATTGGGTCACCACATACGGGCCGTAGTAAAGCATCACATCAACCGTTTCTTCCTTCAAAATGAAAGGCTCGGTCCAGTTCGGGATAGCCGAGAAGATCGGCAGCGCGGCAATCGCATCCAGGTAAGGGTTGGGCTGGTTGGTATGGATCACCAATTTGGTATCACTGGGCGCCTCAATGCCCACATCTTCGGGTTGTGCCTCACCGCTGGCATATTCCACCGCATTGACAATGGTGTTCAGGTAATAGGATTGGAAAGAGCCATTCTCCGGGTTGAGGATGTTCAACAGACCGGCGCGAACATCCGCCGCGGTCACCATTTCCACATCGCCATTTTCGTCATGCAGTTCCGCTATCTCGCCGGTCTCCGGGTTCCTGATTACCCAAGGGATGTCCGGCTGGAGCTCGAAAGTCCAGGTTTGCAGATCTTTGGAGACTTTCCAGGATTTCGCCAGCGCGCCTAGGTATTCACCACTCTTGGGATCTTTGCGGGTCAGTCCGGGGAAGACCTGATCCATGAAGGTCAGGTCGTTGACGCTCATACGGTTTGTATCCACGTAGCGGATATCCCTGATACTTAAACGCAGGACCTGTTCGTCTGCCAATTCCCGTTGAATTTCAATTTCCTCCGCCGGGACGGGTTCTTTCAGGTTTTGATAGATCGTTTGCGCTTTGGCGTTGATCTGTGCTTCACTCATAGGCAGGCAGCCGCTCAGGTTAATCAGCAGCGCCGCCTGCAGCAGGGTAATAAGAATTTTGCCTGTCTTTTTCATTTGATCACCGTTGATACCCATTCTTTGATCTTCTCTTCGTCCACATCGCCGCCCCAGGTTAGCTCCACTTTCATGGAGAACCAATATGACGCCGGGCAGGAATCTGGTGAAGAACCGTAGAAAACCTTTTCCTTATATTTCGATCCATCCTTGACGTTTAAGATGGTGACCTTGGTGCCGGATTGCCAGCGTTCGAGTGTGCGGCTGTCCATGGAAGTCAGGTAATCGCAGCTCTGCACGCGCCGGTCGGCGTCTTCGGTGGTAATCGCGTAGCGGAAAGTACCCGGGATGTCCGCCTGGGCTTCCTCCGCTACGTATGAATTTGTGTATCCCAGGCAGGCCATTGCTTTTCCGGGTTCATCCGGGAAAATATCAACGCTTGGGTTGCTCACCTCTTCGCCATTACACACTTGAAGCAAAGCGCCCTGGATGACCTCGGCACCGTCCTCCCCATCGTCACGGGCTAACAACGGGATGATCTCCGTCTTTTGGTCTTCCGCTTTCGCCAGCATAGTGCTATCGGAAGTGTATTCCGCAACCTGATTCAATTTTTGCATCGCTTCCAGGTAGGAGTCATCTTCGCGCAAATCGATACCCCAGGCCAATAAGAGCTTCGGCATCTCCTTGACCGCATCTTCGAGCACCTTGGCATTGATATAATCCGTTTGCACCAACATCAGTTGTGTCTCCGCCGCGCTGAAATTGTTATTCTCTTCCAGGCTCAACGCATAAGCATAATGCGCTTCGGCAGCCGCGGGATAGGCTTCAGCGTAAGAAGTTGTATTGACATAGTTGTTTACAACGATCTCCAACTTTTCAATCGCGCCGTTATAGGACTGTTTGGCGCTTAGGGATTTGCCCCATTCTAGATAATTCTGCGCCATGGCATTGTCGATATCGATCTTCCGTTCGGCCGCCTGGCTGGGATAGTCATTCAAGATAGTCTGGAAGTGATTCAGGCATCCCTGATAATTCGCATCCGCCATCAGGTCCTGCGCCCAGGCCAGGTTCTGGTCAATAGCCAGATTGTCCATCAAATCGGTTTTGTCCGAGGACGGAAAGAACTCGTAAAATTTCGCCACCGCATCCAGCGCCGCCTCATATTCCTTTTGATTCGCCTGGTTTTGAGCCGTCAGGATTACACTGACTTCCTGCAGCTTGGACTCACTGGCAGGCACGGCCGGGTTCAACGACCAGCGATAAAGCTGGTTGACCGAATACAGGTCTTTGAAAGCCAGCGGATAATCATCGATCAAATAGGCCGCCATGGCTTTATCGATCAGTGCATTGCCGGCTGAACGGTAGGCGAAGAACCCGCCCAGGAAAACCACCAGCAGCAACGCGCCGATCAACGGCAGCAGGAAAGCTTTTTGGGTCAGTTTTTCCGGTACTAAAGTAGGATCCTTGGCGACAAGAAGATACAGGTCCACTGCCGCGGCAAGATAAGCTGCGATATACATCGAAGCCCACAATCCCGGCTGGCGCGATGCGTTCAGGAAATAGCCGGCTGCCAGAAGCGCCAGGTTGGCGCCCAGCGCGATCAGCCAACGCTTCTTTTTTCCGGCCAGCAAGTAGCCGATGCCCAGAAAATTGAGGTTGAAGATGCTCAGGTAAAACGCGTGCAGGTTGAACTTGGGTCTTTGCTCCATACTTTCCTCCATATTGAATTGTTGATCGGGTTAATTATGTGTTTTGAAGTGAGAGTGCATCCCCCATAGTGGAATAATAATATTATGTTTGTAAACCATAATTATAATCCGGCGAGGCCGAGTCTCCGTTACAAACAGGAATTTTTAAGGAGCTGATACCCCTGCAATGGGAAAAAAAGAACATGAACATCATAATCGATAGGTTGGGAAAGACTTTTCAGGGCTGTACCAAATCGGTTACAAACTCAAAAACATCGATATACCCGGATAGCAGATATAACAAAAAATATTTTTGCCCGGTTTCACGAATAAACGGGTATGATTAACGCTGAAGTAAACAACGAACACAAGGTAATCAAACAATCATGCTGGCGTGTGTATATTCTTGTGCAATCATCGGACTGGAAGGCACCATTGTGGAGGTGGAAGTCGACACCGCCCAGGGCTTGCCGGGCATGGACATCGTCGGGCTGCCCGACGCGGCCGTGCAGGAATCCAGGCAGCGCGTGCTGGCCGCTATCAAGAACGCCGGCTACCCCTACCCCCGCTCCCGTTTAACCATCAATCTGGCGCCCGCTTCGGTGCGCAAAGAAGGCCCCTCCTATGATTTACCCATCGCTCTGGGCATCCTGGCCTGCATGGAAATGCTGCCAACACGGCCGCTGGAAGAAGGTCTGGTGGTGGGTGAACTCTCGCTGGACGGTTCGGTCCGGCATGTGCGCGGGGTGCTGCCCATGGCCGCCATCGCGCGCGAACAGGGTTATAAACGCATTTATGTTCCCAAGGTGGACGCGGGCGAAGCGGCACTGATCCCCGATCTGGAAGTCATCCCGGTGGAATCGCTGGAAGAGCTGGCCGCCTTTCTGCAGGGCCGCCGCGATGTCAGTCCCCAACCGCCCACCCCGGTGACCGGCACCCAAGCCTGGGCGCTAACGGATTTCAAGGAAGTCAAAGGTCAGGAGCACGTCAAGCGCGCTCTGGAAGTGGCCGCGGCCGGCGGGCACAACCTGCTCATGATCGGGCCGCCCGGCGCGGGCAAGACCCTGCTGGCGCGCGCGCTGCCCGCCATCTTGCCGGCCATGACCATCGATGAATCCCTGGACGTGACGCGCATCTATTCCATCTCCGATATGCTCCCGCCGGAGGTGCCCCTCATTCAAACGCGCCCCTTCCGCGCCCCGCACCACACCATCTCGCACGCCGGATTAGTGGGCGGCGGCAACTGGCCGCACCCGGGCGAGGTCTCACTGGCCCACCGCGGGGTGCTGTTCCTGGACGAGCTGCCCGAGTTCGGGCGCAACGTACTGGAAGTGCTGCGCCAGCCGCTGGAGGACAAGCAGGTCACCATCAGCCGCGCGCGCGGCTCGCTGACCTTCCCGGCCAATTTCCAATTGGTAGCGGCCATGAACCCCTGCCCGTGCGGCTATTACGGCGACCTACAGAAAGCCTGCACCTGCTCACAGGGCGCCATCCTGACCTACCAGAAGCGCATTTCCGGCCCGCTGTTGGACCGCATCGACATCCATGTCAGCGTACCGCGCGTGGATTACGACAAACTCAGCGACCAGCGCTACGGCGAACCCTCGGCAGTCATTCAGGCGCGTGTGGAAGCCGCGCGCGAGATCCAACGCCAACGCTTCGACGCCGGCGGCCAGACCCAGGCCGGCATCCTGTGCAACGCCGATATGCGCACGGCCGACCTGCGCCAATACTGCGCGCTGGACGAGGCCTGCCAGAATCTGATGAAAGCCGCCATGGCGCAGATGCACCTGTCCGCACGCGCCTACCACCGCATCCTCAAGCTGGCTCGCACCATCGCCGATCTGGATAATTCAGCGGAAATTCGCAACACCCACCTGGCCGAGGCGCTACAGTATCGCCCGCAGACGTTGTTCTGATCCCAAGAAATAACCGCATGAACACACGTCACACTTTCTCGTGTCATCGTGAGCCCTGCAGAAGCAAGGCGAAACGATCTCGGCGTGGTCTCACGGTTGATCAAATGACAGAAACGCAGATGGAATGATCTGTTCATGTAAGCCGAGATTCTTCACTCGTGGCTCAGGAAGTGCACTTTGTTCAGAATGACATTCCGGTTCATGTAGGGCAAACATTCCTGTTTGCCCACAACCCTACGCCACCTTCCATAAAACCATGGAATGAAATATCATAAGCGGGCATTCAGCGTATTGCTGGAAATTTTACTTTTCATGGAAAGGCAGGTGATGAAGTGCAACGATGCATTGTGATGGCTGGAATAGTTGACTAAAGAATAAGACTATAAAAAACTTAGGAGAATTCTAATGACTATTCCAGATAATAAGATTTATCCGCGAACCAATGATTCTGGCACCATCTATTTAAAAGGGGCCATTACCAACCCCAATATCATGGTTGGTGATTACACCATGTACAACGACTTTACCTGCGATCCCAGGCAATTTGAGAAGAATAATGTGCTCTATCATTATCCTGTCAATCAGGATAAGTTGATCATCGGTAAATTCTGTTCCATTGCCTGCGGAGCCAGGTTTTTATTAACCAGCTCCAATCACACCCAAAGATCTCTTGCAACCTATCCCTTCCCCATCTTCTTTGAAGAATGGGGGTTGGATAAGGCCAACGTGAAATCAGCCTGGGATAACAAGGGGGATATCGTTATTGGCAATGATGTTTGGATCGGATACGAGGCTGTGATCATGTCCGGCGTTCACATCGGCGACGGGGCTATCATTGCAACCAGAGCCGTGGTAACCAAAGATGTTCCGCCCTATACCATTGTTGGCGGGATTCCCGCGAAAGCCATCAAAAAGCGTTTTGATGACGCAACCATCGAGAAATTAATCCGGCTGCAATGGTGGAATTGGCCTTTTGAGAAGATACAGCAATCAATACCGCATATCATGAATGGGGATGTGGATAAGCTGTAAGTAAAAAAAATTGTTATGCACACTTCCGAAGCAAAAAGAAGTGTGCATAACTTAATTATCAGCGGAGAATTCTGTCTTTTTCCGTAGAAAGAGGGATCGAGGGCGGGAGTAGAACGCGCCAATCTCCTTATCCTCATGCTGGCGCACACCATCGCTGACCTGGATGCTTCGGTGGATGACCGCAACACGCTCCTGTCAGAGGCGCAGCTGTACCATCCGCAGACTCTTTTCCAAACTATGTAGGTCAGTCTTTCACCTGTAGCCTCTGGGGTATGCCAGACGTGGTTCCGAATAACAATGGCAGACAAGAATGTCTGCCCTACAGTTTTTGCCAATTGGGATTATCCAGAGGAGACCCAAAACACACACCAGGTCGAGACGCTGCAGGACAGCCCACAGTCGTTGTTCTAATCCAGGAACGTTTAATTCACGATTATTAAATCTCTTACCAGCGAAACATTTCTATTCTGAAATAAGGTTCAAGACCCGCTATTAAGCATAAATGTTGTATATTTAAATCTGCATAAAAAAGTCATTTCCCGATTAACAAAGATTGTTTTCAGGATTGAAATGGGCCAATGATTTCTTTTCTGGGGAACGCCTTTTTGATTATGAGGCATGTATGAAAACGAAACCTTTTATTTTCCTTTTTTTCCTCTGCTTTTTATTGTCCTTTTACGATCTGGAAAGTTCGCTCATTGAGAAGCTCCCAACCACAACCAACTCAGGCGGCAATGCATCCGGATCGCGGCAAACAGTAATTGCATCCTCCCCGGGCAACCTTACCTCCGCATCCGTCATAACCAATGTCACCTGGAATAAAAACGAACATTTCATTGAGGTGAATATCGATCCCTGGCCGGATGATTTTTCACCGACGACAATTTGGGTTGATGGAGAGGAAATTCCGACTGGTGATGAACCGGGCAGAATCGTGATTCGTCCCAACGCGGAACTGGACCAGTCGCCGGACGGTTTTATCATCGGAACCCTGCCGTGGGTTACCGGTCTGGATAACATTGCTTTTCCCTGCCGCGGTTCTCTGCAGTTGGGTTTTCCCGATGGGAGTTTTACCAATGCCTATGATTACAACCTCGTCGAGCAGGGATGTAAAACAGGGGCAGGTAAAGGTGCCAACCCACCCCAAGACCAAACCGGCGGCCAGACCATCAGCGGCCAAATAGCCAAAGACACGGTATGGTCGGGTGAAATCCTGATTGCTGGAGATGTCTATATTCCTGAAGGCGTGACGCTTACCATCGATCCGGGGACTATCGTTCGATTCAAGCATTACCGCGGATACAAGGAACCGGAAAAAAGGTTGGGATTAACAGTGGATGGGACCATCATTGCTGAAGGTGAACCTGACCAGCCGATTTATTTCACGTCCGATGCGGACAATCCGCAAAACGGGGATTGGCGCATGATCCGGGTATCGAACTCGGATAAATCCATTTTCTCCTACGTCGTGGTGGAATTCGGTCAGCAGGGTTTGAATTTCTGGGGCGGGAAACCGAAGATCCAAAATTCAGTCGTGCGCTGGAATAACTGGGAAGGCATCTATTTTGAATCCTACGCACAGGGAGAAGTATCCAACACGCACGTCTATCAGAATGGTTATAACGGTATCGCGGCCGAACAATATAATGACCTGGTTATTGACCATTGCCTGATCGAGGAAAGCGGAACATCCGGTATCCACCTGGATGCAACGGACGCTGTCATCACTTCGTCCATCTTTATGAATAATGGCGCAGGGGGTGTATCCGTCGATAACAGCGCATCGGTTCTGCTGAAAGGCGTGCTGTCCAGCCAAAATTCCGAGGGTGTAGCCACGGGAGAGGGAAACAACGTCATTCAGGTAGGCAACGTACAGATAACGGATAATCGCAACTGCCAGATCTGCGGCGACTCAGAGAAAATAGCAGATGACACAACCGTTCCGGAAGAAATAACTTTCGATTTCTCACCCGATATGTCATACGAGCTGGGATATACCCCCGGCGACGAGGATTTGGATCACTACGCGTACGTTTATGACGCCGAGGATGAAAGCCGGGCTGTTGTCAAAAAGGTGGGCGAAAATCTAGGGTTGACCTGGGCTGTAGCCTGGGATGGAGAAGCGCTTTGGACCGCCACTCTGTGGGCGGAATATTACCGTATCGATCCCGACAGCGGAGAAATCCTGACACATTTTCAGGGTCCCGGTTCACAGATTTGGGGACTCACCTTTGACGGAGAGCATTTATGGGCGCTGGATTTCGCCGAGCGCATGATCTACGAGATCGATCCGGCCAGCGGCGAAACGCTTTCAAGTTTCCCCTCCCCCGACCCCGATAACGGCTGCAAAGGCATCACCTGGGATGGCGAATACCTTTATGTGGCAGGCTGGGCATCCAACTTCGTCTACGTCATGGACCGCTCGGGTAATCTGGCCGGCACCATCGAAAAAGGCGATTGGGGGAACGGCGGTCTAGCGTGGGACGGCGAGTACTTCTGGTCGCCTGGTGGTCCGGGAATTGTTAAAACCACAAAGGACGGCAGAAACGTCGGCTGGATTTACGCAGCCTCCGAAGGAACGTGGGACATGGCCTGGGGGGAAGGGTTGCTATGGGCGTCCCAACGTACCAACGAGAACTGGTCGGACGCCAAGATTTACGGGATCGAGATCCTTGACCTTCAGGGTTATTGAAAGCATTATCCGCTCTTGAGTTGTTTTTATAGGATCAGAAAATAATTCCGGGATAAGTATTATTGAATCCTGAACCTGGCATTGACTTTCGCCAATCTGGATGCGTCCGTGGAGATCCGCAATACGCATCTTGACGAGGCGCTGCAGTACCGCCCGCAAACCTTTTTTTGATGATTACATTTTCTTATTGACCACAGATGAACAAGGATTTACATAGATGAAAGCTATTAGTACTTTACTGTTTTCTCGACCATTCCATACTCTACTAAAAAGCGAACTAAAAGGCGTTGAAGATTAGCTATGGTTTGAGTATCTCAGTGGCATAATTTTATAAAGGGATAAACACCAATTAATAAGAAAAGGAATAGACTAAAAATTTATATTTATTAGAGAGGTTTGAAGATTGATAGGAGAACGATAAACCAAAGTGATTTTCTTTCCGTGATTTAACTTTTTACGATTCTTAAATAATCAGGTTAAAAAAGGAAAAGGGTATTTGAAGGATATTTAGTTCACAAATTATCTCAATTAATTAATAAACTTTAACGATCTAGCAAATCTCCTTATTTTTATTCTGATATTTAGGCTTTTTATAATTCTTTCTTTTTGTAAATTATTTTTTAAATCATGCTCCCAAATTCTGATTACTATCCACCCATTGTTTCGTAACTCTTTATTGTTATGTTTATCTCTATCAACAGTTTTTCCTATCTTATTTTGCCAAAACTCAGTATTCGTTTTTGGTATGTTTTTACATTTAGTGCATCCATGCCAAAAACATCCATCAATAAAAATCGCGATTTTTTCATTTATAAACGCAAAATCTGGTTTTCCAATAATATTTTTGGGGACAGCATTCCAACCTGAAATATTATTTTGGTTCAGTAAATTTTGAAATTCGATTTCTGTTGATTTGTTTCCATGTCCTCTATTCAAGGACATTATCTGTGATCTTTTTTCCTTATCAAAAACATCAGTCATTTAGATAATTTTATATCGTTCTTCCTATGTTCAATATCATGACAAACATTACATAAAGTTATTAAGTTTCCTGGAATAGTCAATCCACCCTCAGAATGAGGTTTTATATGGTGAATTTCAAGATTATTCCGAGGATCGTCTTTTGTCCATTTAGATTGACTCCACCCACATTTAGCACATTGGAACCCATCTCGCTCAAGTATTTGAACACGAAGATCATCTTTTATCTTCCGATCAGGTATTGGTAATTGTCTATCATTCTCTAAAATATAAATTCCAATTGATAAGTCGGGCCTTCCTGTTTGACGAGTAACAATTGGCCATCCTTCTTCGGTTCGTAATTCTCGAACTCGACGTGCCCATTCAGTTTTATCATTTGCTACATATCTTAATTCTTCCCCTGATATTTCCTCACCGATATTTTCTAGGAAATACTCAAGAATCTTGTTTTTTACTCCCCCATTTTTTTTCCTCAATTTATTTGCCACATGCCATCTATGAGCAGCTAATCTATCTTGAGTTTCAGATAATAAAATGTAATCATCTTTAGTTATTACCGATAAATCAATTTCATCAATAATTGAATCACCACTATCAATCATTTCTTTAACCGAAACACCGTTAACAATTCTCCAGCCATATTGGACTCGTAATTCTCTTACTCTTCTGGCCCATTCACTGATACCAGAGATAATCATTATTTCATCTCCGGAAATTATTGTACATGGGTATCTTTTGAAATATTCAAGAATTCGATCACGAGCTGAATTTGCAATCTCTGTAGGAATTAATGAAGAACCTAAAGATCTAATTTCTTTATAAATTGGAATTAATGCAAGGACTTTTTGACGAATATCTTCTTTTTGAATTTCTTCCTCAAAATTTACCAACAAATCTTGGAGTTTTCTTATATTCGACGAGTCCATTTGTATCCTATTACCTTAAATCAGCATGTTTTTTACTGCTCTAGCAATTGCTTGAGCTAATTGTACTGGAATTGCATTTCCTATTTGTCTTGCAATTGAAGTCTTTGATCCTGTAAATATAAATTCGTCAGGAAAGCCTTGTAAACGTGCAGCTTCACGATGAGTAATAGGTCTATTTGCTTCTGGATGTAGATATCTCCCTTTTTCAGGTTTGAAAAATTCCGTGCGAATTGTTACGCTTGGGCGATCCCACCATAAACGACCGAAAAGATCTGTTCCCCCGGAAGTTTTTCTAATCCAGCAATCTGGCATTAGTTCTATGGGAAGATCCCATCTGTTTCCACCTGGAGGTATATGTTTATATCTTTCGATAGATTTCGAAGTTGGGTTTCTCCGAAAATGTAAATCATCATCAGTAGGTTCCAGAGGTAAATCGCCTATTGCTTCTCGAACTGTACGCCATTTCTGAATTTCAGGAGTGATTTCAGAATATTTTTCTGGATCAATATGAGTTTGTAGCGGAAAAATTAATTTTCCAGTTTTTGATGCCATAATAATTGTTCTCATTCTTTTTTGGAAGGATCCATAATCAGCCGCATTTAATATTCTTCCATCTACTATATAACCGAGTGCACTTAATGCATCAATTATATTTTTACCTTCATCAGATTTAAGTAATGGGGGTACATTTTCAACTACAACACATTTTGGTTCTTGCTGCTCTACTACTCTAATAAATTGCTTCCATAATTGATTCCTTGGATCATCTTCCTTGTGCGAACCTAAATTACTAAACCCCTGACAAGGTGGTCCTCCAATTACTACCTCGGTTTTTGGAAAATTCTCAATATCAGAAATATCTCCGCAGACACAATGGTTTCCGAAGTTTATATTGTATGTGACACAACAATCTTTATTATTATCATTTGCAAATACTGAAATGAAACCTTCTTTTTGAAATCCAACGGAAAAGCCACCCGCACCCGAAAATAAATCAATAAAAGTAAATCTCTTTCTAATTGCTGCCATGTTTTCTTCCAATTTCATAATTATTATTTTGAGAAATTCTCGAAAGATTCATATTTATACTTTATTACAACCTATATCATAGCACATAATTTCTAATAAGGCAAAACCCATAGCTAATATTACAAATTTCAATTAAACCAAGAATACAATAATTTACCTTTTTATGTGTAATTAAATCACTAGGGGTCATTTCGAACCGACAACACACTCACCACCCACCCAATCGCTAACATGACTGCCCCGCTGTAGAAAGCAAAATTCATATTCACGTCGTACAGATAACCACCCCACAGCGGGCCCAGCACGCGCCCCAGGCTGATCATGGCGTTGTTGACACCCATCAGCGCACCCTGGTGCTCCCCGCCGTAGCGCGAGATGCTGGCGTTCAGGCTGGGACTGAGCAGCGAGAGGGTCAGCATGATGAAAGCCAGCGCTCCCATCAACTGCACGAAGCTGCCGGCTTGTGCCACCAGCACAAAACCCAGCACCCCGCCCAGCAAGCTGACACGGATCAGCCGGTTTTCGCCCACTCGCTTCGACAGCCAACCGACCATTCCACCCTGCACCACAATCATGGTCACGCCCATCACCATCCACACCGCGCTGACCTGGGTCGTGTCGGCGTTCAGTTTATCCACCGCGTACAAGCCAATCATGTTCTGCAGGTTGGCCAGCCCGAAGCTGATGATCAGGATCAGCACCAGCAGCGCGCCAGCTGGTCCGCGCAGCACATCGCGGTACTGCGGCAGCATGCCGGCAAAAGGCGTGCGCGCCTTCGCCGCGTCCGACGGCTCAGGCCTGGATTCGGGCAGCAGGATCAGCACCAGCAGAAAGGCCAGAAAAGCCAGCCCCGCGCCCACGAAGAAAGGCAGCGAGAGCGAATCGGTGGAGAGCAGCCCGCCCAACAGCGGGCCCAGAATGACCCCCAGGCCGATCATGGCGCCCAATTGGCCCATGCTTTTAGGCTTGTCATCGGGGGAAGCATTGTCCCCCACAAAAGCCATCGCCGTGGGCGTGGTGGCTGAGGACAGCACACCTGAAAGCGAGCGCGCGATGAACAGCACCGTGAAGGATTTCGCCAGTCCGAACATGAAGAAGGCCAGGGCATAGCCCAGCACACCCACCGCCAGGATGGGTTTGCGCCCAAAACGATCGGATAGCACACCCCAAATCGGCGCGCAGATTAACTGCATGAAGGAGTAGCTGGCCATCATCCAGCCGAATTCCTTGCCGCCCACACCGAACTTCTCAATATAGAAGGGCAGCATGGGCATGGCAATGCCGTAGCCCAACATGACCACCAGCAGGGTGAAGGACAGGATGAACAGGCTCTTGCGCCCGGATGTCTGCATGACTAATCCAGTAATGTAACCAACCCGGCGTCGCCATCTACGGTGATGGTTTGGCCGTCGCGGATCATGCGTGTGCCTATGCTGGTGGCCAGCACGGCCGGGATGCCGTACTCGCGCGCGACAATCGAACTGTGGCTGAGCGGGCCGCCGATGTCGGTTACCACCGCGGAAGCCATGGTGAAGAGCGGCGTCCAGGCCGGCGAAGTGGTCGGCGCTACCAGGATGTCGCCCGGCTGCATGCGTCCGAAGTCCTCGGGGCCGAACAGCACGCGCGCCGTACCAGTCACGCAGCCGGCCGAAGCCGCCACGCCTCTCACTTCATGGTCGTTCTCGCCCTGGCGCGCCCACGGGATCATCTTGGCGAAGGGCGAATCCAGCGGCAGCACCGCCGGCGGGCGCAATTGCATGTACGCCTTCCAGAGTGCCTTGCGCTCCGGCACTTTGGCGCTCAGGTCGGGCAGCTGCGCGCTTTTTTCCAGGTCACCGGCCAGGGCCACGACCTCGTCCCGGTAAAGCCAGTAGATATCGTCGGCTTGGGCAATGACGCCCTGCTTCGCGAAGCGGCCGCCCAGTTCATTCAGGTATCGGCGCACAATCGTGTGGCCCAATCCCAGGTCGGCCAGCGAATCTTCACGCGCCGGGGCGGAGCGTAATGTCCACTCGTAGATCTTGCGGATCCAGCGGCGCGGGAAAAAATGCCAGCGCCTCAGGATACCATCCATGGTGAGGCGGCGCAGCTCATCCGCTTCACGCTGGCGCTCATACGGATTGCTGCCCTTGCCTTCCAAATAAACTTTGAGCGAATCCAGCAGCAGCTCCGGCAGCTCGGCCGGGGCGGGATTGGCAAAATCAAACTCATAGGCTGTACGGCCATATGTGCGCAGGTACTCCTGCAGGCGCTGCTGGAACTCGGTCCAATCCGCCGTGCTGCCTTTTATTGGCCAGTTGCCTTGTGCCAGTTTTTCAGACAATTCCTCCGACGGGGTACGCAGAACTACTTCACGCAGGTCCTTGTGCTCTCCTACCCATTGGGCCAGATCATAGAGGGATTTCTCAGTGCGCAGGGCAATCGAATCCAGGCCTAACAGCAATTGGCTGGCCTCCGGGTCACCCGGACGCTTGACGGACTTGTAGATGCGCGTAAAGATCATTTCGCTGGTGGTGGCCGCCGGCAGCGTGCCGGACTGGATCACGGTGTAATACTTTCCGGCTGCGTACAGCATGGCGTACACACCCGCCAGGATCTCAGCCGGTTTCAATTTCGCAGGATCTTTGGCTTCCCAATCGGCTACGATCCCGGCCAATTCCGCGCGCACAACCTCCCAGCGTTCGGTGCCTTTGGACATCATCAAACTGAAATTTTTGATGGAAACCACAATCATCTCCCAGATAAAGGCTGGGGTCAGTTTATAGGTCATGTAAACATACCCATTGAAGACCTTGTACATATATTGGGCTTCCGCCAGGCGCATGTTCATCGAACTGGCCAGTTCATCGACCGAATCGTTGATGGCATCCAGGCCCAGGCTGCCGAACAACGGTGTGGCCGCATTGGGCAGGTGCTCGGCCAGGCTGCTGCGGATGTAATTAGACTTGGGATCCGGCAGGGTCCAGTTCGGTCTAATGGTTTTCTGCGCAGCACCCTTGGCCGCGCTCGTTACCGGCCGCGCCTGCAGTATGTAGAAGTGATCCCCCGCCCAGGCCCACTCAATATCCTGGGGCATCTGGTAGAACGCCTCGATCCGGCGCGCCAGGCCAACCAGGTCCGCCACCTGCGCGTCGGACAGCACGCGTGCCTTGCGTTTGCGGCCCTTGATGACCTTATCCTGGGTGCCTTTGGCGGTGCGCACGGTCATAATGGCTTTTTCGGCAACTTCGTAATTCTCGACCTGTCCGCTGGCCTTATCCGCGCTGATCGTGTCAGGAGAGACCATTCCGCTGACGATCGCCTCGCCCAATCCCCAGGCAGCGTTGATGACCACTTCGTCCGGGTCGCCGTTCACCGGGTTGACGGTAAACAGGATGCCGGCCGCTTCCGCGTTTACCAGCTCCTGCACCACCACTGCCAAAGCCAGACCGTTTTGGTCCACCTTGTTTTTCAGGCGGTAAGCGATGGCACGAGCGGTCCACAGGGATGCCCAGCACTTTTTGACCGCCTGCAGCACGGCTTCCCCGCCGTGGATGTTGAGGTAGGTCTCCTGTTGGCCGGCGAAGGAAGCGTCCGGCAGGTCCTCGGCTGTGGCGGAAGAACGCACCGCTACGGGTTGGTTCTTTCCACCCAATTCCAGATAACGTTCAATAATGGCTATGCGCAAGTCGTCCGGGATGGTGCCCGCGGAGAAAAGCGCGGCGATCGCGCGCGCGGCACCCTCCAGGGCAGCCGGTTCATCCGGCTTTAAGCCCTGCAAAGCCTGTTGGATGCCCTCCTGTAAGTGGTTCTCCGTCACAAAGCGGCGGTAAGCCGCGGTAGTGACGTGAAAGCCGTCCGGCACCGGCAACCCGGCCCGCGCCAATTTAGCCAGCGACAGGCCTTTTCCGCCCACCTGCTCCAGGGTGGCGGACTCCGCATTCAAAGATAAAATCAAGGAACTCATCTCAACCTCCTATAAATTACTTTTGAATACCATTCATAAAAATATCCAGGATCTCCTGCATCATCACTTGAGGGGCGCCGGTTGGGCGCGAGGTATACACTACCGGTATGATCGTGTTGATTAACATACGCGCCGCTACCAGCGGATCCACTTCCCGAAAGATGCCCTGCTGGATACCTTGCTCGATTAACCCGCGCAGCATATCCTGATACATATAACGGCCCTGCTGAGCGCGCTGCTGGTTCTCGCTGCTCATGCGGCGCCCTTCATACGAGAACAGGTAGAACAGTTTTTTATTCTCCACAATGTATTCCAGATGCATCTCGATGATCTGGCGCAGACGCACTTCCGGAGAAAGCGGTAATGCGTTAATGCGCCTGGCGTTATTCAATACGTTTTCCAGCGCTTCTTCCATCACAAAAATCAGAATGTCTTCTTTGTTTCCGAAGTAATCATACAGAGATGATTTGCCCATCCCCGCCAGTTCAGCGATCTCGCGCATGGAAGTCTCTACAAATCCTTTTTCGATAAATGTATCCAGCGCCGCTTCGAATATCTCGTGGCGGCGGTGGTTTTGTTCATCCGTTGTCAGCACAATTCCCTTGGGCATGCTTGCTCCTTGTTTTTATAGCGAACGCTGGTCGCTTCTATATCATTATTATAGCGAACGCTGGTCGCTTTGTCAACCGAATTAAACCTTAAATATTTTTCTTGAAAATAACAGTGGAATTGATCCAGGCGGTATACTTGAATAAAGTTAATTATTCGTCGGGGAATCCGAAACAGTGAAGACTAAGTATCGATTGATCATTTCAACTGAATCTCTTACAGGAGGGATCCTTCAATGAAAAAAGCCCTTTATCCAATCCTCATTTTCGCAGCAACCCTGCTGCTCATCTCCGCGCGGAACCTGGACGCTTCGTTGCGCACAATTGCGCTGTCCGCCACACCAACCGCATCCCCTGCCCCCGCAGAAGAAGCAGGCAGCGAGCCAAACCTGTACGCGGGCTGGGATTACGCGGCCATGGACGCCGCGATCCCCATGTTCCACGATGGCTCCCATCCCCTCATGAAAGAAAGTTTGGAAGCGGATGTTGAGGATTACTTGCATCATGATCCTGATTTTTCCTTCTATTATTACCAATTCACTAAGCAAGGCATTGACGCATATGGTTCGGTTGCGCCGATGGATTTCTGGGGCCTTCCTTTTGAGGAGGTTTGCGACAGTACAAATGAGGACATCCTTGACCCGGACCTGTTTATGGCATTTCTTGACGCCCGCTACCCTGCCTTCGTGGAAGACTATGGCAGTTGGGATGAAAGCGCGTTCTACGACACCGTCCTCTTCATCAGTAAGGAGACTGACGAATACGGGGATTACACCGCCATCTGGCCCAAGGACGGCGGCCTGACCATCGTTGAAGCGGACGGCAGTGTGCAATACTTCTATGCGGATCCGGCCGAATGGAGCGAGCCGCTGGATTGGGAAACATTGTCACCTGATGAACAGGAGCTGGCCGGCCAGGGCTTCACCATGATCTGGCGCGGGTTGGGCGAGGACGGCGAAAGCGTCGGCCGCGCTGACTATCACGATCTGGAGACTTTCTTGGGGATAGAATAGAATTTAAAAGGACATCCCTGTGAGGGCCATTGGATTGAGTGTATCCGCAGATAAATAATTATGTGGAGGGTATTAATGAAGATCAGCTACCGTCGCTATACAGCCATTCCCGCTGGAATACTTTTCTTTTTTGTCAGCGCCTTTATCAGCCCAGCCGCTCTGCAAACTGCGGCGCCCACTCCGGATGAAGCGGGAGAAGAAGCTCCGCAGATTTACGCGGGCTGGACTTACGAAGACATGGATGCGGCCGTCCCAATGTTTCATGACGGTACCTACCCGCTGTTGAAAGATGGGCTGGAAGCAGCGGTGAAGAGCTACCAGGTTGAAATACCTCCCTTCAATTTCTGCTATTTGCAATTCACATCGCAAGTTTATAACGTATACGCTTCAGTTTGCCCGATGGATTTCGGCGGCGGAGCATATGAAGATGTGTGCTCAGACACATCGCCTATGATCCTCGACCCGGATCTATTTCAGAAATTCATGAACGCGCGTTACCCGCATTTTGTGGAAGTTGACGAAAGCTGGGATAAGAACGAACTTTACGAAACCGTTCTGTACCTCACCACCGAAAGCGACGAGTATGGAGAATACACGGCTTTTTGGCCCAAGGACGGCGGCCTGACCATCGTTGAAGCGGACGGCAGTGTGAAATACTTCTACGCTGATCCGGCCGAATGGAGCGAGCCGCTGGATTGGGAAACACTGTCACCTGATGAACAGGAGCTGGTCAGCCTGGGTTACACCATGATTTGGCGCGGGCTGGGTGAGGACGGCGCCAGCGTCGGGCGTGCGAATTACCACAACCTGGAAGCATTCCTGGGAATGGAAGAGGAAGAATAAATACGATTTTTTGAATCCATTTCAAATTGTTATTGAAAGAAAATTTATTTTTCACCTAGAAAAAAATCTATTTCATATTAATTATTAATAGGCCTTTTTTTGTAATTTATTGTTTTTATTAGATGCGTTTCGCTTTCACAAAATGATTTCTTTATGGTTTATAGCCACTACAACAACGGTTCTTAAAATGGGAGGATAAAATGAGAGAATTAATTATTGATTTAGAAAATTGTCATGGAATTAGAAAATTACAGAAGAGATTCGATTTCTCTACAAAAAATGTATTCGCGATTTACGCACCTAATGGCTCGATGAAAACGTCATTTGCTAATACATTTAAAGACATTACTAATGAGGAAGAATCGAAAGATTATGTGTATCCTTCCAGAATAAGCAAAAGGATTGTGAAAGACGAGAATGGCAATGATTTAACAAAGGAAGATATTTTCGTAATTCCACCATATGATGAATTTTTTGATAGATCAGAAAAAACATCATTATTACTAGTAAATGATAAATTACGACGCGAATATGAAAATCTATACTCTGAGATTGACAAAGCAAAGGATTTATTACTAAATGCATTACAAGAACTCTCAGGTTCAAAGAAAGATATTGAGAAGGAAATATCCCTAGCTTTTATGGATAATGAGAATGATTTTTATAAAGCTATTATCACAATCAAGGATGAAATCCTTTCACAAACAGATATTCGTTTCTCAAATATTTTGTATGATGTAATTTTTGATGAAAAAGTTTTACAGTTTCTGAATTCAAAAGAGACTAGGCAAGCTATTGAAAATTATATAAAAAAATATAACGAACTTCTCTCTAATTCTAAATACTTTCAAAAAGGTACTTTCAATTATTACAATGGTTCTACAATATGTAAAAGCCTTGATAGTAATGGTTTTTTTTCAGCGAACCATTCTTTATTATTGAATGGAGATAAGAGAATTGAAATACAAAACGCCAAACAATTAAGTGAATTGATTGATAAAGAGAAGGAAAATATATCGAAGGACAAAGAACTACGAAAAAAGTTTGCAGATATCGAAAAACTAATTTCCAGAAATCAAAATACTCGTGCATTTGAAGCGTATTTAGAAGATCATGAAGAGTTATTACCATTTTTAAATGATATTGAAAAATTTAGAAAAGAGATTTGGAAATGCTACTTCAGGGTAAATATTGAACTATATAAAGATTTATTGAAAAAACTGATTTCTTCAGAAAAAAGAAAAGGCGAAATTGAAGAAATTGCCAAGAATCAAAGAACGCAATGGGAAGAAGTAATTAATATTTTTAACAAAAGATTTTTTGTTCCATTCACACTAAAAGCGAAAAATCGGATTTCAGTAATACTAGGTCAAGAAAATTCTCTACACCTAGAATTTTCTTTTAAAGATGATCCGGAATCAGCTGAAGTAAAAATCGAAAAGAGTGATCTAATTAACGTATTAAGTGCTGGGGAGAAAAAAGCACTTTATATATTAAATATAATATTTGAAATAGAAACAAGGAAAAAAACAAATCAAGAGACTTTATTCATCGTTGATGACATTGCAGACTCATTCGATTATAAGAATAAATATGCAATTATTCAGTATTTACAAGATATTAGTCTAGAACCGTATTTTAGAGAAATCATTCTTACTCATAATTTTGATTTCTTCCGAACAGTCCAAAGTAGATTTGTCTGTTATTCAAATTGCTTAATGGTGGTAAAAAAACACGGCACAATTGAACTTCAAGGAGCAGTCGGGGTAAAAAATGTATTCGTAAACGACTGGAAGCCAAACTTTTTTAATAATAACAAGAAAAAGATAGCATCCATCCCATTTCTCAGGAATCTAATTGAATACCTTGATGGAGATAAAAATTTTGATTACTCACTCCTGACATCATTACTTCATTGGAAGAATGACACTAATAACATTTGTATTGAAGATCTGGATAAGATATATAACAGATTATTCTCTACAAATGGAACCTCCACAAATAAAGGGGTATTTGTTGTAACCTGTATCTATGAAACGGCAGATGGATGTCTCTCTGATCCAATATGTCTAAATCTTGAAAACAAAGTGATTCTTTCAATTGCGATTCGATTACTGGCTGAAAAGCACATGATAGAGAAGATATCAGATGATAATTTTGTGCGTAACATCAGTTCAAACCAAACACCAACATTACTGGATAAGTACAAAGATTTATATCCAGCTAACAATACAGAAATTTCAGTCATCCAAAACGTTATTCTTATGACACCAGAGAATATCCACTTAAATTCATTTATGTATGAACCAATTCTTGATATGTCAGAGGATCATCTACGATCTTTATATGCAGAAGTAAAAGCTTTGTAAATTATTGCGCTCTATTTTATTTACGCGTAGCCAATAATTATAAAAATATATAAATATAGGGAAAGGATTAGGGGTGAAGGTAGAGCCGCCCCTTCCTATCAGATTATAGTCATTCATCAACTGACTTTCGCCTCTTCCATCACACTTCCTGTATATAATAAGTTTCAGAGTCTTACTAAGGAGAATCCTTTATGCTGCATGTCAGCAGTATCGCGGAAGTGAATGACCTGATCGCGCAGCGCTTTGGTGAATTAAGCAGCGGCGCGGAAGACGTGCCGCTTTCCCAAGCCCTCGGACGCGCATTGGCTGCGGACGTGACCGCGACCGAATTTGTTCCCAACTTCAACCGTTCCACGGTGGACGGCTACGCGGTGATCGCCGCGGACGTGTTCGGCTGCTCCGAGTCCATCCCCTCCCTGCTGACGCTGGCGGGCGAGTCGCACATGGGCCAGCCCTTGACCATCCAACTGCAGAAAGGCCAGTGCGTTTACGTGCCCACCGGCGCGGAACTGCCGGCCAACGCGGACGCCATGGTCATGCTGGAGAACGCCGACGATTTCCACGATGGCACCATCGCCATCTACAAGCCGGCCGCGCCGGGCGCCAACCTGATCTACCGCGGTGACGACGTCAAACCCGGCCAGGTTGTACTGCCCGCCGGGTTGCGCCTGACAGCCGCCGACATCGGCGCGCTGGCCGCCCTGGGCAGCACGCAGGTCAGCGTGGCGCGCGCGCCGCGCGTGGCCATACTCTCCACCGGCGATGAGCTGGTGGCAGCCGGCCAGACGCTACAAGCCGGGCAGATCCGCGACGTGAACGCGCCTATGCTGGCTGCGGCAGTCAGCGCCGCCGGCGGCATTCCCGATCCACGCGGCATCCTGCACGACGAGCAAGCCGTCATCCAGGCCGCTGTTGACGCCGCCATGGATAGCTGCGACATGCTGCTGATTTCCGGCGGCACTTCTGTAGGCGTAAAAGATGCCATTCCGGCCGTGATCAGCGCGTTGGGTGAATTATTAGTTCACGGCGTGGCTGCCAAGCCCGGCAAGCCGACCATTCTGGGTGAGATCCGCGGCAAGCCGGTTTTCGGCCTGCCCGGCAACCCGGTGGCAGCCTATTTCATGTTCCACATGCTGGCCCGTCCGCTGCTCTTGCGCATGCAGGGCGCGCAAACCGAGGATCGCCATGTGAGCGCCCCGTTGGCACGCGCGGTCTCCTCCAACCATGGGCGCGAAGAATTCGTGCCGGTCGCGCTCAGTGAGGAGCGCGTACACCCCATTGCCAGCAAATCCGGCCTGATCACCACGCTGGCCGGCGCGGACGGATTCATCCGCATCCCGCGCGACTGCGAAGGCTTGAGCCGGGATGAGCTTGTCGAAGTAACTCTATTCAAGAGGTAACTATGCCCTTCCAATATTTAACCAATTTCCCGCTGGATGACGCCGTACAGACCTATCTGGACGCGTTGAACACCCATGGGTTGTCCTATAAAACCGAAGAAATCCCCATCGGCCTGGCACTCGGCCGCATCACCTCGCGGGCTGTTTATGCCAGGATCTGCGCCCCGCATTACAACGCCTGCGCCATGGACGGCATCGCCTTAAGCGCGCGCATCACCTTCGGCGCCACCGAGACCACTCCAGTGCGCTTGCAGGAAAGCGATTTCGTGCGCGTGGACACCGGCGATCCGCTGCCGGCCGGCTGCGACGCGGTGGTGATGATCGAGGATGTCATCGAAGAGGACGGCCAGGTCAGCCTGTACGCGGCTGCCGCGCCCTGGCAGCACGTGCGCCAGATCGGAGAGGACATCAGCGCGGGCGATATGATTCTGCCATCCTTCACAGAAGTAACCCCGGCCGGTATGGGTGCCATGCTGGCAGCGGGCGTGATGAAACTGGAAACAGTCAAGCAGCCGGTGGTCGGCATCATCCCCACCGGGGACGAAATCGTCCCGCCTACCGAGCACCCGGGCGAGGGCGACATCATTGAATTCAACTCGACCATATTTTCAAGCATGCTGACGCAGTGGGGCTGCCTGCCCAGGGTTTACCCAATCGTCAAAGACCGCCTGTCAGAAATCGAAGCATTGCTCCGTAAAGCGGTGGATGAGTGCGACGCGGTCATTCTGAACGCCGGTTCTTCAGCCGGCAGCGAAGATTACTCCGCGCAGGCCATACGCAGTATCGGCGAAGTCGTGTTGCACGGCATTGCCATTAAACCCGGCAAGCCGGCCGTGCTGGGCCTGGCCCAAAATTCGTCACAAGCCGGCCTGGTGCCGGTGCTGGGCGTGCCCGGCTACCCGGTGTCCGGCATCCTGGTGCTGGAGCACGTTTTCAAACCCGTGCTGCAGCAGCTCACCTGCCGCCAACCCGAAAAAATCGAACATGTACAGGCGGTTGTTTCACGCCGCCTGAATTCCTCGCTGAAATACCGTGAATTCATCCGTGCCCGTCTGGGGCTGGTCAACGGCAAGACCGTGGCCGTGCCGCTCAACCGCGGCGCGGGTGTGGTCAGCTCCTTCGTCAAAGCCGACGGCATTATCGATATCCCGCAGGATATGGAAGGTTACGAGGCCGGTCAAAGCGTGGACGTGCGCCTGCTGCACAGCCTGGACGAGATCGCGCGCATGCTGGTCATCACCGGCAGCCACGATCCGCTGCTGGACGAGGTGGCCGACATCATGCGCCGCACCTGGCGGGACAGCCTGGTAGCCTCATCGCACGTAGGCAGCATGGGCGGCATCATGGCCGTCAAACGCGGAGAAGCCCATCTGGGCGGTATTCATCTTTTGGATGAAGCCAGCGGCACTTACAATATTCCTTATTTGAAGAAATATTTCCCAGAAGGCGGTGTGGTGCTGGTGGAATGCGTAGAACGTATCCAGGGGCTGATGGTTGCGCCCGGCAATCCCAAGGGCATTCAGGGTTTTGCCGACCTGCCGCGCCTGTCCTACGTCAACCGCCAAAAGGGCAGCGGTACGCGCATCCTGTGCGACTATTTGGCAAAAGAGAACCACCTGGATACTGCGCAGATCAACGGGTATGAACGCGAGGAGTTCACCCACACGGCCGTGGCCGCCGCGGTGGCCTCCGGTACTGCCGATGCGGGCATGGGCATCCTGTCCGCCGCACGCATCTACGGGTTGGAATTCATCCCGATCTGCCCCGAACAATACGATTTATTGATTGCCGAGGACGCGCTGCAATTAGAAGCGGTACAGCGCTTGTTGGAAGTATTGAAAGGGCCTGAATTTGCCGAACGGTTGAAGAAATTAGGCGGTTATACCCTAAATAAACCGGGAGAGGTGAGACCATGGAATTAACACATTTGGACGGCGAAGGACAAGCCTTTATGGTAGACGTTGGCGGGAAGGAAATGACCGAACGCGTAGCTGTAGCAGCGGCGCTGGTCAAAATGAAACCGGAAACGTTGGAGCTGATTCTGGCCGGGAACATCAAGAAAGGTGATGTGTTTGCCAGCGCGCGCATCGCAGGTATCATGGCCGCCAAGCGCACGCCCGACCTGATTCCGCTGTGCCACCCCATCCCGCTCACCAGCGCAGCGGTGGAAGTAAAGCCCCAAAAACCGGACGCGGTGGAAATCATTGTTACAGTAAAATGCAGGTATACTACCGGTGTAGAAATGGAAGCGTTGACCGCTGCCAGCGTAGCCGCGCTGACCATCTACGATATGTGCAAGGCAGTTGACCGCGGTATGGAAATCACATGCCTGCGCCTGCTCAGCAAGAGCGGTGGGAGATCGGGTGAATATCACCGCACTGAAACGGAGTAATTACATTGATCGATCAATTCGGACGAGACATATCCTATTTGCGGCTTTCCATTACGGAACGCTGCACCCTGCGCTGCGACTACTGTAGAGCCGGTGAAGGCATCTGCCCGCGCCGCGAGGAATTGAAAGCCAAAGATTTCATCCGCATCGCGCAGGCCTGCGCCAAGCTGGGCATCCGCAAGATCCGCCTGACCGGCGGAGAACCGCTGCTGCGTAAGGACCTGATTGAGATCATCCAGGGTCTGGCCGCCATTGAAGGTATCCAGGAACTGACCATGACCACCAATGCCCAGATGCTGCCGGGGCAGGCACGCGCACTGAAAGCGGCCGGGTTAAACCGTATCAACATCAGTCTGGATTCGCTAAAAGCCGCACGGTATTTCGAAATGACCAGAGGCGATTTGAACCAGGTATTGGCCGGTATCGATGACGCCCTGCACGCAGACCTGCAGCCGGTCCGCATCAACGCGGTACTGGTGCATGGCCGCAACGATGACGAAGTGGATAATTTCATTGCCCTCACACGCGACAAACCGCTGGAGGTGCGTTTCATCGAGCTAATGCCGATCGGTGCATTGGGCCAGGATGAAAGCATGCGTGTCAGCAATGACAAGCTGCTGGCTAAGCGCCCCTGGCTGCAGCCCATCCCCCCACGCTTTCCCGGACAGGTTGCCCGCGATTATGCTGTGGAAGGGTATCAGGGCCGTGTTGGCTTCATCAGCCCGGTATCGCACCAATTCTGCACAGACTGCAACCGCATTCGCGTGATGAGCGACGGCATGCTGCGCCCTTGCCTGGGCAATAATTTGGAATATCCTCTGAAAGAAGCCTTGGCAAAAGGCGATGATGCTTTGATGGAAGTCATCCGCCATGCCATCGAACACAAACCCGCGGGGCACCAGTTCCACCAGGGATTCCTCTCGGAAAAGAATATGAGCCGTATAGGAGGCTGACCCATGGCCAGCGTCGTAGCCATCAACCTCAGCCCGAAGAAGGGCACGTTTAAATACCCGGTCGAACAAGCACACCTACTGCCGGATTTCGGCATCGAAGGCGATGCGCACGCCGGCAAGTGGCACCGCCAGGTCAGCCTGCTGGCCCAGGAGAGCGTGGATAAAATGATTGCCATGGGCGTGCCGGACCTGACGCCCGGCAAGTTTGCCGAGAACATCACCACCCAGGGCATTGACTTGCTCGCGCTGCCGGTTGGCACGCGCTTACAGGTCGGCAAAGTGTTGATGGAAGTCACCCAGATCGGCAAAGAGTGCCACCAGCACTGCCAGATCTACCATCAGGTCGGCATGTGTGTCATGCCCACCGAAGGGATATTCACGCGAATATTAAATGAAGGTGTTATTCAGGCAGGAGATGAGATCATGGTCATTCCGGGCATCCGTGCGGCCGTCATCACGGTCAGTGATAAAGGGTTCAGCGGGCAGCGCGAGGATAAAAGCGGCCCGGCCCTGGTGGAAGCGTTGAAGGAACACGCCGTGGTCGGCGAAACGCTGATCGTACCGGACGAGCAGGACCAGATCCAGGCCGCCCTGATACGCTTGGCTGATTCCGGCGAAGTGGACGTGATCCTCACCACCGGCGGCACCGGCATGGCCCCGCGCGACGTCACGCCCGAAGCCACTCTGGCGGTAGTCGAGCGCGTCGTGCCCGGCATCCCGGAAGCCATGCGCGCAGAAAGCCTGCGCATCACGCCCAATGCGCTGCTGTCGCGCGCCGCAGCCGGCATCCGTAAACGCACGCTGATCGTTAACCTGCCCGGCAGCCCCAAGGCCGCCGTGGAATGCCTGCAGGTCTTCCTGCCGGCTCTGCCGCACGCGGTGGAAACCCTGCGCGGCGAAGCCTACGAGTGCGGCCGTAAATAACTGCAAAGCGCTAGTTTCACATATTGCCTTCCCAATTCGGATAAAACGGATTGGGAAGTTCTTTTTAACGCGCGTTACTTCTACAAACATCCCCATTATAGTAATAAAAACACCCTATTCAACCTGTGAACAATTGACACATCATAAAAGAAACTCCTATAATCACAGCATCCAATTCTTCGACTCGCTGGCCTTCGGTTCGTCCATGGCCAGACGAGCGGTAGCAGTCCGGTAAATCCCAAACCGCCGGATGTGCTCAAGGGTGCTGCCGGAAACAGCAGTGCCTCCCGTGTTAGGAAAGGAGAAGAGATGAAAAAGTTTTTTGCGTTAATGGTCGCTCTTTTGATGGTCTTCAGCTTCGCTGCCTGCGCGCAGCAAGCCACAGAAGCACCGCAAGCGGCCGAAGCGGCGCCCGCCGCTGAAGAACCTGCTGCCGAGGAAGCAGCCGCTGCTGAACCGGAAGCAGTCATAGACAATCCGGTCATCAGGCTTTCCACGACTACCTCAGTCAACGACTCCGGCCTGCTGCCCTACCTGCAACCCTATTTCGAGGAAGATTCCGGCTACCAGTTGGAAGTCACCTCCGCCGGCACCGGCGCGGCTATCGAAAAAGCCCGCAACGGTGACGCGGATTGCCTGTTGGTGCATGCCAAATCCTCCGAAGAGGAATATTGTAGCGAGGGTTTCGGTGAAGTGCGCGTGCCCTTCATGTACAACTACTTCGTCATTGTCGGCCCGGATTCCGACCCGGCCGGTGTGAAGAACGCCGCCAGTGCCAGCGAAGCCTTCAAGGCCATCGCGGATGCCGGCGCCGCCTTCATCACCCGCGGCGACGACAGCGGCACCAATAAAGCCGAACTCAAGATCTGGACCGCAGCCGGTATCGACCCGGCCGGCCAGGATTGGTACGTCAACATCGGCGCAGGCATGGGCCAGGCCCTGACCACTGCCGACGAGATGCAGGCTTACACGCTATCCGATAAAGCCACCTACCTGGCTTCCGAGAATTCACTCAGCCTCCTGCTGGAAAAATCGGACGAGATGATGAACACCTACTCCATGATTGCCGTCACGCCCGAACGCTGGCCTGATACCAATTATGTCGGTGCGGAAGCGTTCATCGCCTGGATGACATCCGAAAAGGCGCTGGACCTGATTGATAGCTACGGTGTGGAAGAATACGGTGAACAGTTATTCTTCACCATCCGTTAATCCTACCGAACCCAAAGGGGGGCTCCGGCCCCCCTAAACCAATCCATTTTATAATTCATTCGTGGAATATCTCATCAAAGCGTTCAGCCTGTTGTTTGGCAGCGATCCGGAGCTGCGCCAGATTATTGGCGTCACGCTGCAGATGTCCTTTTTCAGCACCACTATTTCATCCTTATTCGGCATCCCTTTAGGCATCCTGATAGGCAGCTCGGATTTCCGCGGAAAGAAATGGGTGCAGCGCATCAACAATACGTTGATGGGCCTGCCCCCGGTAGTAGCGGGGCTGATCGTGCTGCTGATCCTCTCCCGCAGCGGCCCGCTGGGAAAGCTGAAACTGCTTTACACCGTCACCGCCATGGTGGTCGCGCAGGTGCTGCTGATTACACCCATCATCACCGGCTTGACCGCCACCATCGTATCCATACGCGCGCCGCAAATCCGTGAGACTGCCGCCGGAATGGGCATCTCCCCTTTCAAGCGCATGCTCTACACCGCTTATGACTGCCGCGTGCAGTTCGTCTCCACCATCCTGGCCGGTTTTGGCCGCGCGATTGCCGAAGTGGGCGCGGTGCAAATTGTAGGCGGCAACGTGCAATTCAAAACGCGTGTCATGACCACCGCCATCATGCTGCAAACCAACATGGGGCACTTCGAGTTTGCCATTGCCCTGGGCCTGGTGCTGCTGATCATTTCTTTTATTATTAACGCGTTGGTGCAGAAGTTATCCGATGGGCAGGCGGAAAACGCATGATTACCCTTATCCATGTGACCAAGCAATATGAAAACCGCACCATTCTGGATGTGCCGCGGCTTACTTTTGAAAGCGGCAAACGCTATGCCCTGATCGGGGTCAACGGCAGCGGCAAAACCACGCTGCTGCGCCTGATTGCCGGAACCCTGCGCCCGGACAGCGGGAAAATCGAGAACGTACCGCTACAAAACATGGGCTATATGCCCCAGTCCCCTTACGCTTTCGATTTCTCAGTCCTGAAAAATGTGGAAATTGCGCTGCAAAAAACGCCGCAGCCTGCCGAAAAAGCACTGGCCGCCCTGGAAGCGGTTGGGCTTGAAAAATTGGCGGGGGCGCGCGGGAACAAACTCTCCGGTGGGGAAACCCAACGCATGGCCTTCGCGCGCATGATCGCCTGTCCACGCGCGCTGCTGCTGCTGGATGAACCCACGTCTTCCATGGATATTAAAGGGACTGACCAGATTGAAAACCAGCTGCTGCGCTACGCGGTCGCTAATGAGTGCACCGTGATCCTGTCCACGCATTCTCCCGCGCAAGCCCTGCGCCTGGCACAGGAAGTGGTTTATCTCGACCAGGGGAAAATCGTTGAACAGGGCAGCACCGAACAGGTTATCAACCACCCCAGGGTGGAAAGTACGCGCCTCTTTTTACAACATTGGCGTTTATAACCCCAACTTGTTTTAATCAAAGGGGGGATATTACTCGCCCGCTTCAGGTACATAACCCAATTCACGCTCGACTACAAACTTCTTTCCATCGATTTCCCATACCTGATCACTTCGATAGGATGCCGGTTTCGCTTCATCGAATGGGTAAATGATAAAGCCCACATCGCCATCCATTTCAGGCTTTTGATCCGCGTCATACTTGATGATCTCCCAATCGCAGGAAAGATTGCGCACGTATAGACTCCAGGCAAAATCCTTGCGATCATCCACGTAAAAACCATCGGATAGATAGATTTTGTAAGGGGCAGCGCAACCCGTTTCCCGGGAAGCGCTCAAAATCATTTCGGATACCCGGTAGCCCAGTTCCTGATAGGTGTTCTCATTATTCAAAAATTCCCGGCAGTCGGGTTCGGCGAACAGGTAAAAGGCCAGCAATGTCCAGCCGACAAATTCAACGGCTTTTTCACGTCCATTCCAAATAAAATAGGCGCCGCCCAAATAAAGCAGGATGAGGAGCCCGAAGAAAAAGACACCGAGTTCTTTTATGTAAAATCCGTCGATGGAGATGAGCGGTTGGATAAAGTTTTCGCCCAGCGGGATCACTTTCCCCATGATAATGGTGGCATAACTAATGCCGACCAGAAATACGGGGATAAGTATGCTGATAATCAGGAAACTCCGTGAAGAGCGGTAAGCGGATTTATGAAAAGCCTTCAGGCCGATGAACCCGGTCAGAAGGAATAGGGGGACAAAATAAATCACGTAGCGCCCCATGATCTTTTCCGGCTGGTCCAGGTTGTAATAAGCCCGCCAGGAATGACGCACCACCGCCAAAGTAAATGCCAGCAGCAGGATGAGCAAGGATGCCAGCCACCGTCTGCGCTCGCTTGCCTGATGTTTTGATTGGCTGTCTCGAACCACCAGGATGATCAGGTTCAATACCGGGGCTGCCAGCAAAACATAATACATACTATATAGCATCAACCACTTGAGCAGATTCAAAGCGGTCAACTGCTGCGGATTGGTAAACGCCGTAATGCCAAAACCCAGGGTTTGCGTGAAGGTCAGCCCATTGCCCAAACCGATGATCACCCAGGGACTGTAAACCAGCGCCGTAAGCAGCAGCATAATCAGCACACGCAGGAATTTTCCGGGAGAAAAGCGTAGCAGGCCATCGGCGCCCGCATAAGGCTTGATCCACCAGATCAAAAAAAGGAAGGGGATGATAGCCAGACTGATAAAGCGGGTCAGGTACATCAGCCCGAAGAACATACCTGCCAGGCAGTCCCATGCCCAGCGATACTTCGGATCCCGAGGCAGTACAAATGCCAGATAGACACTCCATAACAGCAGCGGAAAATACAGGTTTTCGCTCATTAAGCGGTTGGGAGTCAGGAACTGAAACGGGATCAAGCTGGCAATGATGATCAGGATCAGGCTGGCGTGCTTGTTCAGGAATCTGCGCGCCAATAGATAGAGCGGGAACACGATACTCGAAGAAAAAATCGCGTTTAACACCAGGATGGCTTGGAAGGTGTAGTTCTTGACGGCGTAGGTAAACAGCAGCAGCAGCGGGTAAAGGAAAGGATAGTGTGTGGTCACGTCATCGGCAGCATGCAGGAAACGCCCATCGAACAAGTAGAAGATCATATTGAAATACTTGGACTCACCCACATCTTTATACAAACCGTATGTGTGGGGCAGCACAAAAGCAAATTTAACCGCCAGCGCGAACAGGAATACCAGGCTAAGCGCACCCAGCTCCTTCATGGCTCCCCCCCGGACATTTCCCTCAGGCTGCGCAGTAAAACCGATTGATAACCTGACCAGGACGAAAAATACCGTCTGCAGGCTTAAAACCAACAGCCAGAATAGAACCGCTTTCAGGTGATCAAACAAAATGTAATAAGAGCCATACCACTCCTGCGGGTGGATGAACAGATAGTAAATGACTGCCGCCAGCAGCAGGCTGTTCCAAAGCGCAATCCAGAGCGGCTTTTCGCCGGCAGCGAGATTCCGAAGGCGCTGGTATTGACGGGATCCTGGTTTAAGAGAGTAAAAAATGAGAAAAATAAATAAAAGCAGGATAAGAAACAACAAGAACAACAATACCAGTTTCTCCGAGGAATAACCCCATAGGAGACTCTCCTGGGCGGCAGATCGGTTCATCAGTGTAAACCAAATCAAGGCAGCCGTTTCAATTGTACTTAATATAAGAAAGGTTGTAATCCACATGATTTATCAATAAACTCGCTTTGTTGCCCGGTTTACGCCGCCTTATTACCCTGCCTGATTCGTGTTCGCATTTTTGCTAAAATACCAAACAATAAACATATAGTACTTTTCTAAAGCAAGGTGTTGATTTAGTACAACCGGAGGTTTCCTCGATTACACGTCCTTTGTACTTTTTCGGTTTTTCGGAAATACCACCAACTAACCAATCTAATTGGCGTTCGCTTGCCTGCTTTTTACGAAAAATCCCGTACTTCTTTCGGGATTAAATAATTCTAATCTTATACCATGAGCTACAGGTATCAATGGAACTCAACCCGAATTATTTAATGTTTGGCTGATTTAGCTTAACTTGATGCGATTTTTTTAGCCCATTCAATAGCCCGTTCCAACTCTCCCGCCGATACCGGGCCCTCGGAATCGTCCACGAAGAAGCCTTCCACAGGTTGGATCACCTGCGCGCCCTTCTTCTCCAGCATCTTGGCAATAGCAGTGTTGGCATACCCGCCGCGCTTAACGATGAATCTGAACGCCTTGTTTTTGATAGTCTCCAGGTCAATGCGCGTATCGAAAACAGAAGCCTTGACGCCTTTCAGCGCATTTGCGGGCAGGCTGTTCAGGAATTTGGTTGTGCCCTCCGAAGGGCGGAATCCGCGCGTGGGAGAAGCCACAATCAGTAAATCCAACCCCTCTAATTGGGCAGGTTCTACATCCGCAACCCGCACTACATTGACACTTTTTGCGGTGCCGAGAGCTTTGCCCACTGTTTGTGCTAATTTTTCGGTATTTCCAAAGTAAGAATCGTAAATAACTAATGATTTCATGCTGTCCTCCATTTTTTGTCTTCCTTCCTTATTAATATAACGAATTTCCAAGCGTCTGACAAATTAATTAATTTTTTGTTTGGTCAAGACCGGTAAATGATCATATTAATATACGCAACAAACTGTAGAAAAGTCGCGGAAAAGAATTGATATTCGCCGTTTGAAAGATAAACAGATCCCCTGCCAACAATTGAAAACCAGATTATAATTTCTGTGACCGTTTATACCTATTCGGTCATATAGTATTTAGGAGAATAGTATGCCCAAACCATTTTCGGAACACGAAAGACAGATCATTCAACAAAATTTATTAGACAAAGGCTACGACCTATTTTGCGCGCACGGATTAACCAAAGTCAGTGTGGCGGAATTGGCACAAGCGGCTGCCATCTCCAAAGGGGCTTTCTACCAGTTCTACGATTCGAAAGAAGCGCTCTTTATGGACATCGTGGAAGAAGCCGAAAAGCGTTACCGTCTGGAGCTCTTTCAACTGATCGATCAACCCGGCCCCTCCATGCATGCACGCTTGCACGCGGTATTGGAACGCGCAATGTCTCTCTGGCATGAAATTCCAATTCTGCAATTCTTCGCCAGCGATGATTACAACCTGCTGGTGCGCCGCATGCCGCCTGACCGGCTTCAGGAGCACATGGGCAGTGATCAAGTTTTTCTTGAACAATTCATTGACTCCTGCCGGTCCGCCGGTATTCCAATCAAGATCAGCGCGGATGCCTTCCGCAATCTACTTTATGCGCTATTGCTGTTAGTCATGCATTGTGACGATTTCGGAGAAGGCTTGCTAAACGGGACCTTCGATATCATGTTGAAACTGGTGACGGCTTATTGCCTGGGTGAGGTACCTTCTGTACCCATCATCATTGATTAATATTTACCTGAGGAATTACACATTATGAATTGGAACATTGAAACCCATCACCTGGGCAAGAATTTCGGCAAAGTAATCGCAGTGAACGATCTTTCGTTAAAGGTTGCGGAAGGCGAGATTTATGCTTTTCTCGGTTTGAACGGAGCAGGCAAGACCACCACCATCCGTATGCTTTTGGCTATGATCAAACCAACCAACGGCTCAGCCAGCGTCCTTGAGACAGAAATCCGCATGGGCTGCCGCCGGCCCTGGTCAGACGTCGGTTATTCCGTAGAAATTCCATATGCCTACCCGGAATTAACTGTACAGGAAAACCTGGAAATCGCCCGCCGGCTGCATCCGCACACTTCAAAAGCCCAGGTCAAGCGCACTATTGAGAAATTCGGATTGGAAGAATATGCCCAGCGGCGTGCCGGCACGCTCTCACAGGGCAACGCGCAGCGCTTGGGCCTGGCAAAAGCCATGCTGCACAATCCGAAACTGCTCATCCTGGATGAACCCGCCAACGGGTTGGATCCGGCCGGTATTGTCGAAGTCCGCGAGCTCCTGCTGGATATGGCCCACAACCACGGTGTGACAGTCTTGATGTCCAGCCATATCCTGGCCGAGGTTTCCCGTATGGCTGACCGTATCGGTATTATCCATAAAGGCAATTTACTTCAGGAATTGAATGCCGCCGCGCTGGAAGCAAACCGCCAAAAACGCCTGATTATCCGCACACATGATAATGAAAAGGCAGCTGTCTTACTGGAAAGCAGCGGATTGTGGACGGATCGTTTACCGGATAGTTCGGTTGTTTGCGCACATCCTGAATGTGTCAACCGCCCGGATCAAATCGCTGAGAAATTGGTGCAAGCCGGCCTGCCGCCGCTGCATTTGGCTGTGGAAGAAGAAAATCTGGAAGAATATTTCCTGAGATTAGTTGGTATGAAAGCGCAATAAACAATGGAAAACTTTTTGAACATGTTATGGGTAGAAACCCTCAAAGTACGCAAATCACGCATACCCTGGATGGTCGGATTGGGCTTTATGATCTTGCCGCTAATGTGCACGTTCCTATTCTTTGTCTATAAGAATCCCGCCCTGTCCCAGCAATTGGGCATCGTCGGTGCGAAAGCCAACCTGGTGGTAGGTGACGTCAGTTGGCCGGCATACTTCAAGATCCTGAAAGAAGCCTTTGCCATTGGCGGGTTTCTGATCGTATGCTTGATGCTGGCTTGGGTGTTTGGCCGCGAATTCATGGACCATACAGTCAAGGATATCCTGGCTGTTCCCGTTCCCCGCGCGGATATTCTGGCTGCCAAGTTTGTCGTTGTTGCGGTTTGGTACATCGTCGTGGTGGGAATTTTCTATCCATTTTGTCTGCTGATGGGCAGCTTGATTCAATTGCCCGGACTTACGCCGGATCTGCTGCTGCAAGAGAGTTTAAGTCTTTTACTGATCGCGACTTTGAACATACTGGTCACTCTGCCGTTTGCTTTCCTGGCCAGCATAGGTGGCGGCATTATGCTGCCAATCGGCATCGCTATTCTGATCCTGATTATTGACAACCTGGCAGCCGTGATCGGCTACGGTAATTATTTTCCCTGGGCCATTCCGGGCATGCTCTCTCAAGGTGAGCCGTTGACAACAGTGAGCTTGGTCATCGTCCTGACGACAGCCCTGGCCGGCATCGCCGCGACCTACTTATGGTGGAGGTACGCTGACCAAAGCCGTTGATCATCCTGCGCGGTTCTATTGTGAAAGAATCTGTGGCCGCTCTGAAAAACAGATGCGGCCCATTACTAATTTCAATAATGGTATGATTTAGAAATTATGGGATTTGTCACTGCTGAAATTTCCTTAGAACGAATCATTCAAACAATTCAGAATTCTAAAAGGACCGACCATGAACATCTTCGAAATTATTAAGACCCGTAAGAGTGTGCGTAAATACCTGGATAAACCCGTGGAGGAAGAAAAGTTGAACCAGATCTTGGAAGCCGCACACCTGGCACCATCCGCTTCCAACCGCCAGGAATGGCGTTTTGTGGTGGTACAGGACAAAGACACCCGCGAGAAGCTGGCCGTGGCTGCCGGTTCGCAGACCTTCGTGGGCGAAGCGCCGGTCGTGCTGGTAGCCTGTGCGGAAACCGACGGCAAGATCATGCACTGCGGCCTGCCCTGCCACCCCATCGATGTGGCTATCGCGCTGGATCACATCACGCTCTGTGCGGTGGAATTGGGATTGGGCACTTGTTGGATTGGGCATTTCAATCCTCAGGAAGTCAAAGAAATCCTCAATATTCCGGATGAGATTGTCGTCGTGGAGCTGATGCCATTGGGATATCCGGCCGATCCATCCGCCATTCAGAAAAAACGCCTTGCCATGAGCCAAATTATTCATCACGATAAGTGGTAATAAGCCATATTTATTTGCAGTCAAACTTCATATATAATGAAAACAACTAAATAATTCCACCAGAACGGGGACGCAAGCCAATTCCAACATTCGTCCGACCTAAATTTGAGAGGAGAATAGTACGATGGCAATGATAAAGTTTTATTCCCTGAAATCCAAGAAAGATGTATGGGTGGACACCAGCAAAGTCACCCTGAAGACCATGAAAAATGGCCGCAAAGCGGCTGAAGCAGTAGATCCGGAAACCGGAACAAAGCTATTTAAATTCCTTTCGAAGGAAGATCTGGCACTGCTGCAATAGTTCAAAGTCTTACATTTGCGGCTCTGTCATTACGAAATAACAATTAACTAAAACCTGGAATTTGCTCCCCACCTCCAGCAGGTGGAATTATTTAGCTTGTCACTTTTTAAAAAAAAGTTGACAAATGCTTTCTTTTTATTATTTAATGAATACAATTAGGTTAATATTAATGGGAAACTCATTGATACATAATGAATTTCTTCGACAGGTATTGATAAAAATAGTGCGGGAGTAATTTTTAGAAAAATTGATAACAGGCACAATTCTTGCATCTAACTATGTTGTAAAATGGTATATTTGCCATACAATATATAAAGAATTTTAGGAGGTACCATGAAGAGAAACACTACCATTATCTTATTTGCGATTAGCGCGCTGTTGCTGGTTGTAATTTCCTGCACGCTTCCCATTTATATTGTGACCAGCCCAACCACAGTGGATGAAGATGATGAGGATAAAGACGTTCCGGTTATTCCCACGCAGATACCGGCAGCGACCGAAACGCCTAATCCAACCAGTACACCCACTTACGCGGTAACGCCAACCGTGTCTGTCAACCTGGACGGTCCCTGGACCATTTGGGAGGGTACTGCGCAGAAACGTCTGGATATTGACTTCCTGCAGAAGGGCTATGATTTGACCGGCAATGCAGCTACCGGGGATGGCCAAAGCCTGTTATTCGAAGGTATGGTCAGCTATGATGGCACCAATGTGACCGGTACTTGGCAATCGACCTCAGGCACTTCCGGCAACTTCATTATGTATTTGGACGGGTCATATACCATGTTCTCCGGGAATATGGGCGGTGGTGTACCTTTCTGCGGCAATCGCATCAAATCGAGTAAACCCGATCCTTGTCTGCGATAAAGCGTACTTCCTAAACCTTAGCATAAAAAACGCTCCCGTTTCACGGGAGCGTTTTATTTAATTCAGGACTTTTGATAAAAACCGCAGCTTTTCCAAATCATGATGTGTTCCTCCGCCATCATGCAGGTTGAAATGATAAGCTCGGATTTCTTTATCTCCGGCGTAATGGTTATACGCGGCAAAGACGGTTGAGGGTGGACAGGTTACATCCATTAATCCGGTGGAGAACAAAGCCGGCGCAGTGGCACGCGCTGCGAAGTTCATCCCATCGAAATACGATAACGTGCGGAAAACCGTCTCGGTTTTATCGCGATGCACTTTTAAAAAGCTGGCTATCTCATGATAGGGGTCCTCATCCGTGATAGTAGCGGCACGAAAGAAATGGCATAGGAAAGGTACATCCGGCATGACCGCTGTTAAACCAGCCACCAGGCCGCTCACCGCCAGCGTAATACCCCCGCCCTGACTGGCGCCAGTCACGATAATGCGTTTCTCATCGATACCGGCATGGCTGCGGGCCGCCTCGACTGCGCGCACCGCGTCCGTGAAAACGCGCCGGTAATAATATGTAGCCGGATCCAACACACCCAGGGTCATAAAGCCGGGGAAATGCGGGCTGGAACCCTCGCTGGGCAGATCGGGGGTGTCGCCCTGCCGCCAGGCGGAACCCTGTCCGCGCGTGTCCATGACAAAAGTGGCGTATCCCGCGCTGGGGTATAGCAGCCAATCAGTTGGAAAACCGCGGCCGCCGCCGTAACCGATATACTCCACTACGCACGGCAGTGGTTTTTGAGCATTCCTCGGCAGAATAAGCCAACCCTTAACCGGCTGACCGTCATACCCATTAAAGGTAACGTCATAGGTGTCCACCAAAGCCATTGAGTAATCAACCTGCGTGAAAACCGCGTCCAATGGATATTTCCGTGCCGCTGCCAACGTCTCCGACCAAAATGCATCAAAATCTTGCGGTTCGTCTCGTTCAGGTAAATAGCGCTGTAATTCGGGCAACGAAAGATCAAAGAGCATAATTCCTCCTCATTTTCATAACAATTAAACCATTAATTGTTAATAGATATGAAATATCTTCTAAAGAAAAGACTTGTATTTAGCAAAAAATATAGCTATAATCAGGTATAAGTGGTAGAAAGTGGTAGAAAGTGGGACGCCGGAGCATTCCGGCGTTTCCGCTTATATACCGGAGTAGAACTAATGTTCTTTGGACAATTTGACCATAACCTCGATGATAAGGGCCGACTGACCATCCCGTCGCAATACCGCGACCTGCTGGCGGATGTTGCCTATATTACGCAGGGTTTTGACGATAACTTGATGGTCATCCAAGGCGATGAATTTGACTCACTTTACCACAAAATTCGGTCAATGAAAATAACAGATTCACACGCCCGCGATTTGGCACGTATGCTTTTTGGGAACGCGGTCAAGCTGGAAATGGACAAAGCCGGCCGGGTACTCATCTCGCCATTTCTGCGGGAAGCTGCCCACCTGAACAGTGCAGTAAAGTTGATCGGGCTGGGACCGTATTTTGAAATTTGGTCGGCGGAAAATTGGAGCATCAAAGCAGCCATTATGAATGATGCGGCGGAACGAGCGGATCGATTCAATGATCTGGACCTGACTTTCTAACCATGGACACTCTTGAATCTAATCCCGGTTCTCCGCATCAACCGGTACTTTACCAACAGACACTCGAATACCTTAAACCGGCCAACTCCGGCCGTTATGTAGACGGGACATTAGGCGCCGGCGGGCATGCCCGCGGCATCCTGCAGGCCAGCGCGCCGGAGGGGCTGCTGCTGGGACTGGATGTGGACAACCATGCCATCGAAATTGCCCGGCGCAGCACTGCGGAGTTCGCGGATCGCATCACCATTCGGCACGGTTCTTATTCCAACCTGATGGTGCATCTCAGAGCAGTGCAGTGGGATTGCATCGATGGGATGCTGCTCGATTTAGGGGTTTCCTCCATGCAGCTCGACAATGCGGAACGTGGTTTTTCATTTATGAAGGATGCACCGTTGGACATGCGCTTCGATGAAGGCCAGAAAACCACAGCTGCCGAACTAATCAATGGACTAAGCCAGAAAGAGCTTACGGTAATCCTGCGGAATTTTGGAGAAGAACCTCGCGCAATCCAAATTGCGGATGCTATCGTGCGCAACCGGCCGTTTGAAAGCACGACCGAGTTAGCCAACCTGGTACTGGCGGTTTATAAGGGCAAGCGCGGCAAGACACATCCGGCCACCCGCACTTTTCAGGCCCTGCGTTTGGCAACCAACTCAGAACTGGAGAAACTGAGTGAGGGATTGGAGCAAGCCACTGCGGCGCTTTGCAGCGGCGGCAGGCTGGCAGTCATCAGCTTCCATTCGCTGGAAGACCGCATCGTAAAGCAGTTTTTTCAGCGGGAAAGCCGGGATTGCATTTGCCCGCCGGAGCAAGTCATTTGCACCTGCGGACACAAAGCCAGTGTTCGAGCAGTCACGAAAGGGGCAGTTATACCCTCAAAGGAGGAAATCGCCCAAAACCCGCGGTCGCGCAGCGCGAAATTGCGAGTGATTGAAAAGATTTGAAAAAATAGAGAAAAATTGGTCAATATAACAGGCAGAGTTATAGATGGCAAAGAAAAGCAAACAAGCTTATAAACAGGCACCCTGGAGACGACAGATCCAGTCAGTAGGAATTTCTCTCCTGCCTGTCATCGCGCTTGTTGTGGTCGTGTCAATCTATCTCATCATCAGTGCTCAATCAGCCTCTGCCGGTTTGGAAATCATGGATATGCATTACGAGGAAGAAGAAATTCTACGCATCATCGCCAATCAGCGAACCGAGCTGGCCTGGAAAACTTCCTATACCGAAATGGTGAAGCGGGCTGAGAAAAACGGCTTTGAAACAGCGCCGTCCGAGTCAGTTCACTTCATGGCCATTCCGGGTTATACCGGGCAGAGCCCTGTTCTGCTGGCTCCCCCGCCCGGATCCGAGAACACACTTGGACCAATCGTTAATGAGTATTATCAGCAGTCCCTGTGGGATTGGGTTTATAACACTTTCCTGACCAGCGCACAAACCAGCGAGGCGGCTCAATGAAAAAAGGGACTTTCTCGCGATTGACGTTAATTGGGATCGTGTTGACTTCTTCCAGCACGCTAATCATCCTGCAAATGCTGCACATCCAAAACAGCACCAAACATCAGGAACTCAGCCAATGGGCGGATGAAGAATATTCTTACGCCATTGAAAACTACACTCCCGAACGCGGCAATATTTACGACCGCTGGGGCCGGCTATTGGCAGGCAACGAGGACGTGTACGAAGCCGGCGTCATGCTGGAATATGTAACCAATCCGGAAACCATCGCGCAAACCATGGAAGGCGTCAACGGCCTGACTTATGACCAGATCTACGATGTGGTTAAGCAAAAATATGATGAAGAAAACAGCATTTACGCTGTCATCACCGATTTCCTGCCATCCGGTGTGATTGACGTGCTCAGCGACGTCAAGCAGACTTACGAGACTGAAAATCCATACGGTAAAGATAAAGAAAAACCATCATTAAGAGGTTTGATCTGGAGCTCTCATTTAAAACGCACATACCCGGAAAACAGCCTGGCTTCCAACATTTTGGGGTTCTATTCCTTCCGAGATCGTCGGGAAGGGCTGGGGTATTACGGTGTTGAAGAATACTATAACGATCTGTTAGCCGGCAACCCGATGGAAACTTTCATGCCGCGCAATCCTTATATGCTGGAGAGTCTGCCGGAAGTTCCGGCCGGCGCCAGTCTGGTATTGACCATCGACCGGGAAATTCAGGCCATGGTTGAGAAGAAACTGGATGAAGCGATTAAAGAAGATGAAGCCGTTTCCGGTACGGTGATCGTGCTCGACCCGCGCAATGGTGAAATCCTGGCGATGGCCACTCAACCGCGCATCAACCTCAACCAATATTGGAAATACGAGGATGAATTCAAGGATAGAGTGCCCTATAACCGGGCTATCAGTGAAACCTACGAACCCGGATCGGTCTTCAAGGTCCTGACGATGTCGGCTGCTTACGATGCCGGCGTTGTGGACGATGAAACCACTTTCCCCGATACAGGCCGCTACGAAGAACACGGCGCTGTTATTCTTAACTGGGACCGCAAAGGGCACGGTGAACAGACAATGCAGGGCTGCATGCAGAAATCCCTGAATGTTTGCCTGGCCTGGGTCGCCGACAAGAAATTGGGTGAGGATAAATTCTATGAATACATGCAGGCTTTTGGCATCGGCCGTCGGACCAGCGTGGATTTGGGTGGAGAGGAAACCTGGCCGTTGAGTGTTCCCGGTGACGCAGATTGGTACCCTGTGCAGCTGCTGACCAACTCCTTTGGACAAGGCGTGGCCGTCACCCCCATTCAACTGGCGACCGCCATTTCCGCAGTAGCGAATGACGGCAAAATGATGAAGCCGCACGTGCTGAAAGCCATCATTCAGGACGGGAAACAGTATAATACTACCCCGCAAGTGCTGGGTGTGCCGATCAAGGCTGAAACTGCTCGGACCGTGACCGCCATGTTGGTAAAATCCCTCGAAAATGAGTCCTCACTGGCTCTGGTTCCCGGCTACAGCATTGCTGGAAAGACCGGTACGGCTGAAATCCCTGTTGAGGGTGAATACAGCATCGACCTCACCAACGCGTCCTTCGCCGGTTGGGGTCCTGCCGATGACCCTCAATTTTTGGTATATGTCTGGTTGGAAAAACCGAAGAAATCTCCCTGGGGCTCCGTAGTAGCCGCGCCGCTTTTCAGCGATATTGCCAAAGAACTGGTGGTTTATTTGGATATACCGCCGGAAGATGCCCAGCAAAATTTAGTTGCGAAAGAAGGATAGGCATGATTACTTTAGACCTTATCGTGCAGGCATTTACCGGCATTCAAATTGCCCAAACAGGCCCCATGCTGACTGAAGCCGTGATCGATTCCCGTGTTGTCATTCCCGGCGCGCTGTTTATCGCCCTGCCCGGCGAAAAATCCGACGGGCACCGCTTCGTAGGCGCCGCTTTCGAAAAAGGCGCGCAAGTGGCACTGGTCCAGCAGGATATGCCGGAAGGCATGCGTGTTTTGGATCTTCGGCGCGTAAATTCTTCTTCGGAAGAACTCTCCATCCCGGAAATGCCTTTCTGCCTGCGTGTGGACGACACCCTGCAGGCCTTGCAGGACCTGGCGCGCTTCTGGCGCCGCAAGTTATCCCTGCGCGTGGTGGGCATTACCGGCAGCGTGGGTAAATCCTCAACCAAGGAATTGACCGCCGAAGTGCTGGCGCGCAAGTTTCACACTTATCGCAATCCCGGCAATTACAACAACGAAATCGGGCTGCCGCTGACCATTTTAAATTTAGGCAGCGGGTACGAACGCCTGGTAGCCGAAATGGGCTTCTACTATCCCGGTGAGATCACTTTCCTGTGCGATATCGCCCAGCCTGAAATCGGCGTGGTAACCAATATTGGCACCGTCCATGCAGAACGCGCCGGGTCGCAGGAAGCCATCGCTAAAGGCAAGTCCGAACTGGTACAGGCCCTGCCGGCCGCGCCCGAAGGCACCGCCATCCTTAATTATGACGACCCGTATGTACGCGCAATGGCCGACCAAACCAAGGCTAACGTGCTTTTTTACGGTCTGGATGCCGCTGCCGATCTATGGGCGGACGAAATCCAGGGCTGCGGCCTGAAAGGCATCCAATTCCGTATGCACTACCAGGACAAATCGGTGCGTATGGAAGTGCCCATTCTGGGACGCCATTCCGTCCAGACTATCCTGCGCGCGGCCGCAGTCGGTTTCTGCGAAGGTCTCACCTGGCAGGAAGTCACCGACGGCCTGGTACATAGCAACACCCAGTTGCGCCTGGTGGCCGTGCAAACCAACAGCGGCGCGCTCATTTTGGACGATACCTACAACGCGACGCCGGAATCCACCCTGGCCGCGCTCGATTTGCTGGATGAACTGCAGGGCCAGAAAATCGCCGTACTGGGCGACATGCTGGAACTGGGACAATATGAAAAAGAAGGACACGAACTGGTCGGCCAGCGCGCCGCGCAGGTCGTGCAGCACCTGATCGCAGTCGGGCCGCGCGGGCGCACCATCGCCGATTCCGCAAAGGAGGTCGGACTACCGTCCACTGCCATTACCTGGGTGGAAGACGCGTTGCAGGCTGCGGATGTTTTGAAATACAACTTACAGTCAGGGGATGTCGTTCTAATCAAGGGGTCACATGGATTACGTATGGACCGCATTGCGGCCATTTTGGAGGAAAACGCATGAAAGAGACCTCTTTGGCACTTTCACTCAGCCTGCTGGCTTTTATTATGACTGTCATCTGGGGTTCGCCGCTGATTAGCTTATTGAAATATTTCAAAGTTGGCAAAATCATCCGCGAGGAAGGCCCTGACAGGCACATTGAAAAATTAGGCACTCCCACCATGGGCGGGTTCATGATCATTGCACCGGTACTTTTGCTCACCGTGCTGTTGAACGCCGCTACCCTGCTGGGCTTTGACATTCTGGGGCAATCCGTACTTATCCCCATGCTGGTCATGGTCGGTTTTGGAATCCTGGGCGCGGTGGACGACTGGGAAGGTATCCGCGGCAGCCGCCGTGGGCTGGGCATGCGCGCCCGCACCAAGTTCCTCTTCCAGGTGGCGTTGGGGTTGGCAACTGCTCTCGCGCTTAAATATATTGTCAAGGTTCCTGAATTGTATTGGCCGGGTTATCCGGAACCGCTGCAATTGGGTGTCTGGTACATTCCCATAGCGACCGTGATTATTGTTGGGTTCTCAAACGCGGTTAATTTCACCGATGGGTTGGACGGATTAGCCGGTTTGGTTTCCGCCACGGCCTTTGTGGCTTACGGCGCCATCGCATTAACCCAGCATCAGGCCTTTTTAGGACGTTTCTGCTTCACCATTGTAGGTGCCCTGTTGGGTTTCCTGTGGTTCAACGTTCATCCCGCGGAATTATTCATGGGCGACACCGGTTCACTGGCGATCGGAGCTACGCTGGGAACCCTGGCATTGATGACCGGCCAGTGGTTAATCCTGCCTATCATCGCCATTATTCCGGTAGCCGAAACCATCAGCGTAGTTGTGCAAATTCTGTATTTCAAGATAACGCATGGCAAGCGGTTTTTCCGTATGGCGCCTCTGCATCATCATTTTGAATTACTGGGTTGGAGTGAAACCCAGGTCGTGCAGCGTTTTTGGCTGGTCAGCCTGATCGCAGCCATGCTGGGTATCGCATTTACTTTTGTAGGATAAGAATGAAAAATTGGCAAGGTAAACAAGTATTAGTGATAGGAGCCGCCCGACAAGGGTTGGCTGCTTCACGTTTCCTTGCCGGGCACGGAGCGAAAGTCCTACTGAATGATAGCCGTCCTCAGGAAAGTTTCAGCGCCATCATCCCCGACCTGGAAAAACAAGGCATTTCATACCATTTCGGCAGCCACCCGCTTGAGCTTTTGCAGGGTACCGATTTGGTATGCATTTCCGGCGGCGTGCCGTTGGAAATTCCCCTTATTCAGGAAGCGCTGCGGCGCAATATTGAGCTGAGCAACGATTCGCAGATTTTCATGCAAGCGGTGAAGGCCAATGTCATCGGTATCACCGGTTCAGCCGGCAAGACCACCACAACAACCTTATGCGGTGAGATTGCCAAAGCTGAGTTGACTTCCCCGCGGAATGCCTGGGTCGGCGGGAATATCGGATTCCCATTGATTGAGAACCTGGAAAATATTCAGGCCGAAGATTGGGCTGTAGTTGAATTTTCCAGTTTCCAGTTGGAATTAATGAACGTTTCCCCTCATATCGCGGTGGTACTCAATATCACCCCCAACCATCTGGATCGCCACAAGACCATGGAGGCTTACACCGCCGCCAAGGCGCACATCCTCCAGCACCAAAACGTGGACGATATCGCCATTCTTAACCGCGACGATCCCGGTTCGCTGGGCTTGACCGGCGAGGTGCGCGGGAATTTATTGACCTTCGGCTTCAACCCGCCCTTATATGGAAACGGCTGCTTCGTTCAGGATGACCACATCGTCGTGACGTGGCAGGATAACTTAACCCCCCTGGTCCCGCTTGATTCTCTGCACCTGACCGGTCGTCACAACCTGGCTAACGCGCTGGCAGCCTGCGCTGCATCTTTTGCGGCCGGCTTCAGCCCCAAAGCCATGCGCGACGGTATCGACGCGGTCAAGGGTGTGCCCCACCGTCTGGAACTGGTTCGCGAACGCGCGGGCGTGCGTTGGTACAACGATTCCATCGCTACCGCGCCGGAACGCGTGATGGCTGCTGTACGCGCCATGAACGCCCCATTGGTTCTGCTCCTGGGCGGCCGCGATAAAGACCTGCCCTGGGGTGAATTAGCCGAATTGTTGGCCAAACGCAAGCCAAAAGTAATCCTGTTTGGTGAAGCCGGCGACTTGATCAAGAATGCTTTGATGCAAAACGGCGCGGATTACGCAATCATCCAGGTTGACGACCTTCAATCCGCCGTTCAGGAAGCCGACCGGTTGGCAATGCCGGGGGAATGCGTCTTGCTCTCACCGGGCGGGACCAGCTTTGATGCGTTTCGCGACTTCGAGGAACGTGGGGAATGTTTCCGCAAAATTGTAAAGGAGCTTCCATGAGCGGTAAATCCGTCGCAGTAAAACAACAGCGTAACCGCAAGCCCCTCTATGTAGGCTTGGATGTGCCCATGTTCTTCACCATCGTGGCATTGCTTTCATTTGGCCTGTTGATGCTCTATTCGGCCAGCTGGCAGTATTCGGTTTCTGTCATGGGTGAAAAATCATCCTTCATGCTCGAACGTCAGGTGCGCTTTTTGCTGCTTGGCGGAGTAGTGGCCATTTTTGCTTTTTACTTCGATTACCACCGCATCAAGAAATTCGTGGTGCCCATGATGATCTTTACCCTCATTCTGTTATTGATGGTTATTTTCTACGTGGAAGAGGTTCGCCTGGGCGCCAAAAGAGGCTTGTTATCCGGTTCCGTACAACCTTCCGAACTGGCGAAACTGGTCACCATCATCTACCTGGCATTTTGGCTGCACAGCAAGCAGGATTACATCAAGGACATGAAGTTCGGTATTATCCCGATGGCGTTTATCCTGGGTACATCAGCCGCGTTGATCCTGATCCAGCCGGACTTGAGCGCAGCCATTACCATCATCATCATCGGCGGCACCATGTTTTACCTGGGCGGCGGCGAGATCCGGCAGATCATTCCAGCCATTATCATCTCGGTTCTGGCCGGCGCGCTGCTGCTGGTCTTTTACGACACCGGCAAGGAACGCATTGCTACCTTCATCGCCGGTATTGAGGATCCCTCCACTGCTTCTTACCACTTGACGCGTTCGTTCGAAGCAATTGTCCGCGGCGGTCTGTTTGGAGTCGGCATTGGACGGGCCAACACCAAATTTACCGGCCTGCCGGTAGCACCCACCGATTCCATCTTTTCCGTTATTGTGGAAGAAACCGGAATTTTAGGCGCGACTATGGTCATTCTGTTGTTTGTAATTTTCCTGTGGCGCGGCTTGACCATCGCGAAAAACGCCCCGGATATGCTGGGACGCTTATTGGCTTCAGGTATCACGGTATGGATATTCCTGGAAGCATTCATTAATATGAGTGTTTTGGTCAACCTGCTGCCGTTTGCGGGCAACGCGCTGCCTTTCATCAGCTATGGCGGCTCCAACCTGACCATGGTTTTAGCAGGCGTCGGTATTGTCTTGAACGTTGGCCGCGTGACGGCCATCCAAAATAACGAAGAAGAAGGGAAGACCCTGAATGCGGTTGTTAATTTGCGCAGGAATGACGGGTGGCGGAGTGTACCCCGCAATCGCCGTCCTTCAAGCGCTCGAAAATAAAGTGGATGAGGTCCTTTGGATCGGCAGCCAAAGCGGAATGGAGGAGACTTTGCTGAAGAGCTATAAACTGTCTTACCAATCCATCCCCGCGGCCGGTTTACACGGCGTGGGGCTGAAAGCACTGCCCGGAAACCTGTCCCAGCTCTACCAGGGCTGGCGTCAGGCTTCCGCTCTCATCGCACGCTTCCAACCGCAGGTCTTGTTTTTCACAGGCGGTTACCTGGGTGTTCCGGTGGCATTGGCCGGCCGCAAGATTCCATCCGTGGTATTTGTACCGGATATTGAACCCGGATTGGCGTTGAAGAGCATTCTGCGTTCCGCGGAAAAAGTGGCCGCCAGCTGCGATGATTCGCTGGCATTCCTGCCCAAAGGCAAGAGCGAAGTGACCGGCTACCCGGTCCGTAAAGAGATGAGTCAATGGCAGCCGCAAGCGGCCCGCGGCCATTTCAATTTACCGGAAAAAGAGAAAGTGCTGTTGGTTTTTGGCGGCAGCAAAGGCGCTCGTTCCATCAATCGGGCGCTGCTCAATGCCCTGCCCGAACTGCTGCCGGATATGCACATCATCCACATCAGCGGCAAGGATAACTGGGAAGAAGTACAGGCTTCAGTGAAAGAATTGGATGCGAGCCTGGTCAAGCACTATCACCCGTATCCTTTCCTGCACGATGACATGGGCGCGGCTTTCGCTGCCGCGGATCTGGTCGTATGCCGTTCAGGCGCTTCGACACTGGGCGAACTGCCCTATTTCGGACTGCCGGCCATCCTGGTGCCTTATCCGTACGCCTGGCGCTACCAGCACCAGAACGCGGAATACCTTTCAAACGGTGGTGGAGCCATTTTATTGGAAGACAATCAGCTGGATCAAATGCTGGTAAAACAGGTCAAGTCAGTGCTAGATGACCCCAAAAAATTGGGTAGTATGCGTTCAGCCATGCAGCAAATGGCAGCGCCGGATTCCGCTGCGCGGATTGGTGAGTTGATCCTGTCCGTCGGAAAGCGCACCTCGGGAGGAGCCACATGGTCAGTTTAAACGTCCTGTTTTACCTTTTTGTGCTTATTTTCGCCCTGATCGGTGCCATCCGCGGTTGGGCCAAGGAAACTGTCGCTACCTTCAGTGTATTTTTGGCATTATTTATCATTTCGGTTTTTGAAACTTATGTGCCGGGGATTTCAACCTTCTTCGACAGCGACCCCGCCACATCCAAAGTAATTTTTAACAGCATTTTGCTGTCGGTGATAGTTTTCGCGGGTTATCAAACCCCCAACCTGCCCGCGTTGGCAGATAACCAGCGTTTTATGCGCGACCGGCTGCAGGATACCATCCTGGGTTTGATCATCGGTGCTTTGAACGGTTATATGATTTTCGGCTCCATCTGGTATTTCATCCATGCAGCGAACTATCCTTTCTCGTTTGTCTTAGCGCCTATTGCCGGAACATCGGCAGGCGAAGCGGCTTTGAAGATCATCCCGCTGCTTCCGCCGGCCTGGCTGGGTGTGCCCGCAATTTATTTTGCGGTAGCGATTGCTTTCATATTTGTACTGGTGGTGTTTATCTGATGACTCACTATCACTTTATCGGAATCGGCGGCACCGGGCTTTCGCCCATCGCCCGCATCCTGTTGGAAAGAGGTCAACAGGTCAGCGGTTCTGATCTGCTGCTGTCTCCCATGGCGGAAGAATTACAGACGCTGGGCGCGGCTGTACAGATCGGACACAAAGCCGGAAATGTACAGGGTGCGGATATCGTTATCCGCTCCTCCGCTGTACCCGATAATAATGTGGAAGTCGCAGCCGCGCGGCAAGCCGGTATCCCTGTGCTCAAACGTGTGGATTTCCTCAAAGAACTGACCGCCGGGCAAAAAGTCATCGCGGTGGCCGGTACGCATGGAAAAACAACCACTACAGCAATGATCACTTGGTGCCTGAATGCTCTGGGCGCCGATCCTTCTTACGTGGTTGGCGGCATGGTGAAGAATTTGCATAAAAACGCCCATGCCGGAAAAGGTGCCTTTTTTGTGATTGAAGCGGACGAGTACGACGGTATGTTCCTGGGCCTGCGGCCGGATATTCTGGTGGTCACCAACATCGAACACGACCACCCCGACTGCTACCCCACCCCGCAGGAGTACTACCAGGCTTTCCATAAGCTCAGCGCTTTGATTGTTCCGCAGGGCAAGCTAATCGCCTGCAGCAGCCATCCAGGCACCCAACGTTTAATGCAGGAAGTACGCGAATCCGTCACCACCCTGCCTTACGGAACTGAGATGGAAGACACCTATCGGGTCAGTGCTATTCACCACAATCCCGGCTGCGGAGTCTCTTTCAACCTGGACATCCAAAACGAAGGTTTGGTGGTCAACAGCTACACCGATATTCAATTGAGTATTCCCGGTAACCACAATGCCCTGGACGCAGCCGCTGCGCTGGCCGCCCTGTATGAGGCGGGTTTTCCATTGGAACCGGCCATTCATGCCTTACGAGAATTTTCCGGTACCGGACGCCGTTTTGACATTCAGGGTGTCGTAAATGGAATCACAGTGATTGATGACTATGCGCATCATCCCACCGAGATCCGCTCCACCCTTTCCGCGGCGCGCTGCCGCTACCCAGACAGCCAAATCTGGGCTGTCTGGCAGCCGCATACCTACAGCCGCACTCGCGAGCTAATCAACGAGTTCAAAGACGCCTTCAATGACTGCGATCACGTTATCGTTACAGAAATTTATGCTTCACGTGAAAAACCGCAGGATTTTTCTTCACAAGCTGTGCTGGATTTAATGCAGCATCCGGACGCGCGTCAAATCGCGGAACTGAAGGATGTCTCCGCTTATCTGTGCGAACACCTGCGCAGCGGCGACGTGCTTTTGGTGCTTTCTGCCGGAGATGCAGACCAGATCAGCCGCGATGTCCTTACCTACCTGAAAGGAGGCGCGTAAACCATAATGAAAGAAGCCATGCTTGAGAAATTACGCGCTCGTTTTGGCAGTGTTCTGCAGGAAAACGTGCAGATGGCCAACTTCACCACCATGAAAGTGGGCGGCCCTGCGGATGCATTGCTGATTGCGCATTCCGCTGATAAATTAGCCGAATACATCTCAGTGTTATGGGAGATGGACGCGCCCGCAACGGTACTGGGCGGTGGATCCAACTTGCTGGTCAGCGATAAAGGCATCCGCGGAATCGTGGTCATCAATCACGCGCACAATATCAAGATTAACACCCACACCATGCCAATCTCAGTTTGGGCGGAATCGGGTGCTTTAATGAGTAACGTTGGACGGCTGCTCATCATGCGCGGGTTAGCCGGCATGGAATGGGCTGCCACCATCCCCGGAACAGTAGGCGGCGCAGTTTACGGCAATGCCGGTGCTTTCGGCAAAGAAACCTGCCGCTGCCTGATCAAAGCCGATGTACTGCATAAAACCAGCGGGCGCGCGGATTGGACTTGCGACCAGTTGGAGTATACCTACCGCGCCAGCAAATTCAAGCGCGATATGGAAGAAGCCATCATCCTCTCTGCCCTGTTCGAGGTAACCACTGGTGACCCACAGGAAATCAAGGCGAATGTAGAAAGCTATCGGCAGCGCCGGCTGCGTACCCAGCCCCCCGGCCCCAGCATGGGTTCCGTATTCCGCAACCCGCCGGAAGACAAGGCCGGACGGTTGATTGAAGCCGCCGGAGTTAAAGGCACAAAGATCGGCGGAGCCATTATCAGCCCTAAACACGCCAACTTTATCATCAACGAAGGCGGCGCCAAAGCGCAAGACATATTGGACTTGTTAGTTTTGGCCCGTGAATCGGTCGAAAAGAAATTCAATGTAACGCTGATCCCCGAAATTGAGTTGGTCGGAGATTGGGAATTCGTTCCGGAATTTTTACGCAATCAACAAGCTTCAAAGGCGGTGAAAGAATGACAGAAAAAATAAATTTAGGCATTATCCTGGGGGGACGATCCGGTGAGCACGAAGTATCGCTGATGTCCTCTCGTTCAGTGCTTTCAGTATTGGATAGAGAGAAATTCAATGTTACCGAAATCGGCATCGATCACAATGGCTTATGGTGGTCCGGCGAGCATGTGTTGGAAGCGCTTGAAAAAGGCTCCACCCAGAGTCTCCACCGCGTTTTTCTGCTGCCCGAACCAGGCAAAACAGTCCTGTATAAACGCTCTTTCGAGAATGCCTCGGAAGTTATCACGCCCATAGCCGAATTGGACGTCATTTTCCCGGTCTTGCATGGCACATTTGGCGAGGACGGTACTCTTCAGGGTTTCTTCGAGATGGCCGATGTCGCGTATGTCGGCGCGGGAGTGCTGGGTTCCTCGGTTGGCATGGACAAATCCGTTTTCAAAGACGTGATGCGCGCCAATGGTATCCCCGTAACCGAATGGATTACCTGCACGCGCCGCGATATTGAAACGAACGTTGAAAGCGTCATAAAACGCGCCGAAGCTGTGGCAGATTATCCGTTATTCGTAAAACCTGCCAATTTGGGCTCGTCTGTCGGCATCACCAAGGTTAAAAACCACTCGGATTTGTACGAAGGCATCCTGGAAGCGGCCCGCTATGACCGCCGTATTTTGATTGAGCGCGGCATCAACGCCCGCGAGATCGAGGTCAGCGTATTGGGCAACGAGGACGCGCAAGCTTCCCTGCCGGGTGAAATCGTCCCTTCGGATGAGTTTTACAGCTACAACGCCAAGTATCTGGATGGCAAATCCAATTTATTCATCCCGGCGCCCCTTTCGGACGAATTGACTGAAAAGATCAGGGAATTAGCTGTAAAAACCTATAAAGCTATCGACTGTGCCGGTATGGCCCGCGTGGATTTCCTGCTCGACAAGGATACCAACGATTTATATATCAACGAGGTCAACACCATTCCCGGCTTTACTTCGATCAGCATGTATCCCAAGTTATGGGATGCCGGCGGGTTAACCTATCCGGCGTTGATTGAGAAACTGATTGATTTGGCGCTCGAACGGAAGCAGGAGCGTAATAAAAGTAAAAGGACTTTTGGAGACTAGGTAGCATGAAAGAGCGCAGTTCGCGCAGGCATTCCGAACAGGTTCGCCGTAAATTGAACCAGGAGAGTCAAAGCTCCGTCAGGCAGGCAGCCAGACGGGCTATAGACCCGCCTGTTCTTCAAACGAGCGGCCGTAAAGGGTTGAAAGGGACGGAAGAGACTGTTTCAGCAGTCAAACGTCGTTTTAAACCCGGTTGGCGCCTGCTCAGTTTTGCTATGGTAGCTGCGCTCGCGTATTTCGTTTTGACCGCATTCCGTTCACCGGAATATCGTGTTTCGACCGTGGAGATCAGCGGCCTGCAGCGGCTTAGCCCAGAAGAGGTATTGGGTAGTCTCAACATCGTCGGCGATCACATTTTTGCTATTCAGCCTAAAGAGATTGTCGACAGCATCGCGGCCAGTTATCCGGAGCTGCGCGACATTCAGGTGACTGTTTCACTGCCCGCAAAAGTGACCATTACTGCGGTGGAACGCCAGCCGATGTTTACCTGGCAAATGAAGGATAGGTTGATGTGGGTCGATACGGAAGGCTATCTCATCCCGGCCCGCGGTGAGGCGGCGGAAATGTTGACCATCGATGCGGATGCGCTCCCGTTATACCAGGTGGATGAGGATCTGCGTGAACTTGGCAGCACCAAAATCATTCAGGATAAATCGATCAAGAAACCCGGCCAATCCGATCTGATGTTCTTCGCGCAAACCAAGCACATCGACAGCAACTTGCTGGTAGCCGTGCTGCAATTGAATGCCTGGATGCCGAACGAGAGCACCCTGCTCTACCAGAAACAGCGCGGTCTGGGTTGGGCGGACGCCCGTGGTTGGGATGTGTTTGTCGGCCAAAAGCTGGAAAGCATCAACGACAAAATGGTCATGTATGAAACCATTGTAAGGAATTTAGAGGAACAGGGCATCAATCCCAGCATGGTTAGTGTGGAGTTTTTGAACGCGCCTTATTATCGAGTGGATTAATAAATATGGAAGATCAAACGATTGTCGGAATTGATATCGGTACCACCAAGATCTGCACCCTGGTCGCACGTGTAGAGGAAGACGGCCAGCTGCGCATCATGGGCGTGGGCATCGAACCTTCGCGCGGCATGAAACGCGGTGTGATGGTGGATTTGGAGAACGCCACCATTGCCATCGCGCGGTCCGTCGAAAAAGCCCAGCGCTCTTCCGGGTACGAGATCCGTTCCGCCTGGGTGAGCCTGGCGGGTTCGCACGTTTCTTCCATCAACAGCCGCGGTACGGCCGGCGTCACCGGCGGTATTGTACGCCAGTCTGATGTCAACCGCGCGCTGGAAGCCGCCCAATCGGTGGCCATCCCGCATAACCGCGAGGTGATCCATGTCATCCAGCGCGGCTTCAACGTGGACGGCCAGGACGGCATCAGCCAGCCAGTGGGCATGCACGGCTACCGCCTGGATGTGGAAGCGCATATCATCACCGCCGCGGAAACCACCGTCGAGAACATCCGCAAGGCCACCGAAGCAGCCGGTGTACAGGTGCTGCAATTTGTGCTCAACCCGCTGGCATCCGGCGAGGTCATTCTGACCGAAACCGAGCGCCAATTAGGCGTGATGGTCTGTGATATCGGCGGCGGTACGACGGATCTGGCAATTTATATCAACGGCGATGTCTGGCACACCATGGTGTTGTCAGTCGGCGGCAGCTTAATCACCTCCGACATTGCGCATGGTCTGCGCTTATCGCTCACACAAGCGGAGGAAGTAAAGAAAAAATATGGTCATGCAATTCGGGATGAAGTTGGCAGCGAAGAACTGTTCAGTGTGCGTTCGTTCGGTTCAGATAACCCCATTCAAATGAACCGTAAGGACCTGGCGTTCATTATTGAAGCGCGCGCTGAAGAGATCTTCCGCTTTGTCCTGCAGGAAGTCAAACGCTCCGGTTACGATGGGCTGCTGCCCGCCGGAGTGGTGCTCACCGGCGGTTCCAGCCTGCTGCCGGGCATCCGCACTTTAGCTTCGGATGTTTTAGGGCTGCCGGTGCGCATCTCGCAGCCGGAAAACTTGCTGGGTCTGGTGGACCAGCTTTATTCACCCGCCTACTCTACCAGTGTAGGGCTGCTGTATTGGGCCTTACTGGTTGATGAGGCGCTAACGCCCAAGGTCGTGAAAACACCCCCCATACCCAACGACCTGTGGGATCGCATCAAGGACTTTGCCAACCGGCTGCTGCCGTAGGCAATAAACATAGAAATTTATTGGAACGATTATTGCAATAAGAGAGAACGGAGGAGAAAATGGATAACAATCAACAGAACCAATCAGAATCCTTTGCCCGCATCAAAGTTGTGGGTGTAGGAGGCGGCGGATGCAATGCGGTCAATCGTATGATCGCGGAAGGAATTCAAGGTATCGAATTCATCGCCGTTAACACCGACGGCCAGGCGTTGAACCTGTCCAACGCGCCCACACGGGTGCGCATTGGCGACAAGTCCACACGCGGCCTGGGAGCGGGCGGCAACCCGGAGATGGGCAAGCGCGCGGCGGAAGAATCGGCCGAAGAGCTATATGCCGTGCTCAAGGGCGCCGATATGGTCTTCGTTACCGCCGGTATGGGCGGTGGAACGGGCACCGGGGCGGCCCCCATTATTTCGCAGATTGCCAAAGAAATTAACGCTCTGACCATCGGCGTGGTCACACGGCCCTTCAACTTTGAAGGCTCGCGCCGCAGTCAATCCGCAGAAGCCGGCATCCAGAATTTGAAGAAACAGGCTGACACGCTCATCGTCATTCCCAACGACCGCCTGCTGCAAATTGTGGATAAACGGGCTCCATTAAGTGAATCCTTCAAAGTAGCCGATGATGTCCTGCGCCAGGGTATTCAAGGTATTTCCGAATTGATTACTGTACCCGGCCTGATCAACCTGGATTTTGCCGATGTGCGCACCATTATGTCCGAAGGCGGCGCAGCGTTAATGGCGGTTGGACGCGCTTCCGGCGAGGATCGCGCCCGCAAAGCTGCCGAAATGGCTATTGCCAGCCAACTGTTAGATATCACCATTGACGGCGCGCGCGGCATCCTGTTCAACGTAACCGGCGGCAACGACCTGCGTCTGTTCGAAGTCAACGAAGCCGCAGCCATTATTAAAGAAACAGCACACCCGGATGTCAACCTGATCTTCGGTGCGGTAATTAACCCGGATATGGGTGAAGAAATCCGCATCACAGTTATCGCGACCGGATTTGATTCCTCCAGCGCACATGCCCGTTCAACACGCACCCGTTTCACGCAGGCGCTGAACCAGTCCGGCAGTGAATCGAAAAATGTTAATAAAAATGAGGAGAATGCGACCACCCGCAATTTGGCGGATTTTGGAACGCAAATTTATAACACGGACGAGATTGAAGTTCCGGCCTTTTTGCGGAATCGAAATCAATAAAAAAGAATTTATAGCCCTCCAATTTTTCTCCTTAAACGCGGGGTATGGGTAACTCTGCCTGCCCATACCCCGCCACGCATTAATAATTAACTATCCATTGTATATAAATATTAAAGATTTGTATTATTTAAGATTCGAGTTTGGAAAACACTTGTATCCATCCCCCTGCTATGCTAAAATGATGCACACATAAAGGCATTCTAAAGTCACCACCCCCTATATATGGGGGTTTTCATTCCTGTTTCAAAGCCCCCTTCCACCGCCTAAAAGGGTTTGAATTGTACTATGTATTTAACAATTAAAAGGAGATTATCATGCAATGTCCGCAATGCCAAAGCGAAAACACCCGCGTAATAGATACTACTCATGATTCGCATGGCGGCATAAGAAGGCGTCGGGAATGCGAAGACTGCAATTACCGTTTTAGCACCTACGAGCGTGCTATCAGTTCTACACCAATGATAATCAAAAAAGATAATACACGTGAGGAATTTGACCGTGAGAAATTAATCCGCGGCATCCGCATCTCTTGTGCGAAACGGCCTGTCCCCGCGGCCGAGATTGACCGCCTAGCCGGCGAAGTCGAATCCAAATTGCAGCAGATGAATAAATTGGAAGTCCCCTCCAGTCTGATTGGCGACCTGGTGATCGAGGGGTTAAAAAGTATGGATCAAATTGCCTATATCCGTTATGCCATTGTATATTTACCACTCAACAATTTAAACGACATTCTAGACGAGATCAACCGTTTATTGGTCGTCAAAGGAGAATAAAGCATGCCCAACACCAAACCAAACACCAACAAAAAAACGCTACCCACACCACCCATGCCAAAAGGGCTGCCTCAAGCTGAATTGAGTGAAAACAGTTTCCAGGTTTTATCCCGACGATACATCCGTAAAGGCGATAACGGAGAATTAACCGAGACTGTTGAAGAAATGTTTTGGCGTGTGGCTTACCACATTGCCAAGGTCGAAAAAGCCTGGGGTGTAGACGTAAAGAAACGCGCGGTTGAGTTCTATCATCTACTGGTCACCCGTCATTTCTTCCCCAATTCCCCTACTTTTACCGGAGCAGGCACACCCCTCGGACAACTGGCAGCTTGCTTTGTGCTGCCTGTATCAGACGATATGGGCCGCCGCTCCGATGGCATCTTCCAGACCCTGCGCGACGCGGCGCTGATCCAACAGACCGGCGGCGGCAACGGCTTTGCTTTCTCCAGCCTGCGCCCCAGCGGCTCATTGGTTAAATCTTCCGCAGGCCAGGCTACCGGCCCGATTGGGTTCCTGCGCGTTTATGACCATGCCTTCGGTGAAATTGCCCAGGGCGGCACCCGCCGCGGCGCCAATATGGCCGTGCTGCGCGTGGATCATCCGGACGTGGAAGAATTCATTACCTGCAAGACCAACGAAAACCAGATCACCAACTTCAATATTTCCGTCGGCATCACCGACGCTTTCATGCACGCGGTGGAAGAAAATGAGGACTGGCCGCTGCGCTTCCCGGACGTGCATCACCCGGCTTATCGCGAGTTTGACGGAACGCTGGAGGACGCTGAAGCAGCCGGTATTCCTATTGTGACCTACAAGACAGTCAATGCGCGCGAACTGTTCAACCGCATCGTCAGCCAGGCACATCACAACGGCGAACCCGGCCTGCTCTTCCTGGATGCAGCCAACCGCGGTAATCCGTTGCCGCACTTATACAGACTCCAATCCACGAACCCCTGCGGTGAACAGTGGTTGGGACCTTATGAGAATTGCTGCCTGGGTTCCGTTAACCTCTCCTTATATGGCTTGCCGGAGGGCAAGGTCAACTGGGATGCGATAGAAAAGGATGTTCACCTGGCTACGCGCTTCCTGGACGACGTGGTGGACGCCAACCAGTATGTCCCGGCCGTACCGCAATTGAAGGCCAGCGCCATGCGCGCCCGCCGCTTAGGGTTGGGTATCATGGGCCTGGCGGATCTAATGTTCCATGTCGGCATTCGCTATGGGTCGCCCGAAGGGCAGGAATTCGCCTCCCAGATGATCGAATTTATACGCTACCATTCCATGCAGGAAAGTATTGCCCTGGCAGAAGAACGCGGCGCTTTCCAATCCATCCAGGGCAGCCTGTATGACCCGCAGAATCTGCGCTGGCAGCCGCCCACCCCCTTATTCGAGTACACGCGCGATTTCGGTCGTCCTGCCTTGGACTGGCAGCAGATTGTGGATGGTATCCACAAACACGGCATTCGCAACGCCGCTCAAACCACCATCGCCCCCACCGGCACCATCGGTACGGTGGCCGGCTGCGAAGGGTACGGTTGCGAACCGGTCTTTGCGCTGGCCTACGTGCGCCACGTGAACGACAATGGTGTTGACCTGCCGCTGACTTACGCCTCACCATCTTTCGAGAAGGCACTGATTGACAGCGGATTGGACGAAGACACCCGCCAAAAGGTCGTTGAACAAGTCATGCGCGAGGGCACTTGCCAGAACATCTCTGAAATCCCTGAGGATGTACGCAGGATATTCGTGGTTTCCTCTGATATTCAAGCCGAAGAGCACGTGCGCATGCAAGCCGCGCTGCAGGCTTTTGTGGATAACAGTATCTCCAAGACCATCAACTTTGAAAGCGACGCACGTGAAGAAGACGTAGCCACGGCTTATTTACAGGCCTGGAAGCTCAACTGTAAAGGCATTACCGTTTACGTGGCCGGTTCGCGTGAACAGGAAGTACTTCAGAAATCGGTCAGTGAACAGCCGACCCGCGCGGAAGAAATCCGTGAGATGGTACAGCCTGGCGGGCCGGAAGCCATACCGGTTTGGATCAAGGAAAGCGACGCCATCCAACCCATGCTGTGGCAGCAAACCAAGAAACCACGCCCTCGTTACCTGCCGGGATACACATTCGGCGTGGAAACACCGGTCGGCAAGACCTTTGTGACCATCAACGAAAACGGCGACTCACAGCCGTTTGAGGTGTTCATCAACACCGCCAAGGCCGGATCGGATGTAGCCGCCGATTCAGAAGCTATTGGGCGCTTAATTTCATACATCCTGCGCTTGTCCTCGCCGGTCGAACCCTCCCAGCGTATCCAGGAAGTCTGGCGACAGATTACCGGTTTAGGCGGCGGACGCCCGCTGGGCTTTGGCCCCAACCGCGTGCGTTCCCTGCCGGACGGCGTGGCCCAGGTACTGGCCGAGTACATTGAAGGCCGCGGCACGCGCGACGGCGAGGATGGCACTCCCAGTGTGCGTGAGCTGCTTCAGAGCGAAGAGAATGATCCCATCGGTGAACCGCTGCCGTTGGACGGCATTAAACATGATCAGCATGCTATGCGCATCGGCGATCTATGTCCCGAGTGCGGCCAGGCGGCCCTGATCAACGAAGAAGGCTGCCGCAAATGTTATGGCTGCGGCTATAGCGAATGTTAGTTAGGTAAACGCAGGGCGGGACTGATCAAGTCCCGCCTTATTTTTTTTTTACCACAGATGAACACAGTTTAACATTGGTTATTTCCATCTGTGTGTATCCGTGTCCATCTGTGGTTTAAATACCGGGCGAAAAAAAGAGGATGCGATACTCTCCTCCAAAATCTTTCTAGAGTGACTTCCGGCTGAGATCTCTCGTCAATACGTTCCTCAAGATGACACGGGAGGGGGATCTCTACTTAGAATGTTCCTCGCCAACCCTTTTATCTTTGACAAGCCCCGCCAACATTTAATGAAAAAAGGCGGAGCCTCCCTGCTCCGCCATCCCCTTTTCTCCCTCCCCTTTTCGTATAAACTTTTTGTGTGTATTTACACAACCGAAAGGGGGAGGGTTGGGGTAGGGGTTTTCTATAAAACATTCTTTTATAGTTAAACTTACTCCGTATAACCCTCCAGCGAATCTTCATCCGCGTCCTCCCAGGCTTCCTGGTTCCACCGTTGCTGCTGAGCGCTAACCGTCTGTCCGCTATTCAGCGAGGCGGCTGAAAGCGACTCAGCCTCAATAATATCCAGCGTGACCGAATCCACATAAAAACGGCTGCTCATGGTGCCCGGGCGGTACATCTCAAAACCCACGTAACCGGAGGAATATTTGTTATCGGTGAAGGTATTTACAAGCGTATCGTTGATATAGAACTGGAACGTGCTCCCCTCCACCTTCACCTTCAAATCATTCCAATCATCTTTATTGATCGTATCGGTGGTTGTCCAGGGCTGGATAGCTCTGCTGCTGCCGCTCGAGCCCATGCGCCAGATGCTGTAGGTGCCCGCGTTTGTATAGCCAAAGATATATCCGGTGTACCAGATTAATTCCGAGGTCTTATCAGTGCCCATGCGGACTGCCAGGTAACTGGCCGGGAAGGAGCTGCTAACAGTACCCGCAGCACGTTTGACCCGAGCCGTAATAGTGAAATCGCTGTATTTATAGGTGTACTTCGCGCTGGACATACGGTTGGCCTGACCGTCTGTATAGTAATACCCGTAAGCATTCTTCCAATTGGCACCCTTAAAACGACTCCAGCCGGTTTTATTATTTTCAAAATCCGAATCGATTGCATTGGCCACCGTAAAACTCTCGTAAGCTCCAAACGAGGACCAATTCTCATCCAGATAAGCGCGCACACGCCATTTATATGAACCACTGCTGAATGCCACCTCGCTGGCCAGGCTGCAAATGCCATCCGAACAGGTGAAATCGGATGTATAGGTATTGAGTACTTTTTTATTCTTAGCGTTGTACACCACGATGTTGTACTGATCCGCATTCAGAATTTCTGACCAGGTAAAATCGGGTGTGCTGGTATAAATTAAACTGTTCGGCGTTTTTGCGGTGGGTACCAATTTTTCCACTCCAAAGTATTGGTAATCGCTGAAATCACTCCAATCCGTACCGTCATAAGCCTGGACACGCCATTTATATTTCAGATAAGAAAGGGATTTGGAGGGTGTTACACTGCAAATCCCTTCGCTGCATACCTCATCGCCATACTCTAGCCGGTAGGCCCGAATAATCCCGCCAAAATTATAGTAATACACATACAAGTAATAGGAACTGGCTCCATCCACCTCATTCCAGCTGAAGGTTGGTTTGCGGGTATATATCGTGGTGCTGGGATCGATCAAGGTAGGGATGCCGGAAGTGCCCTGAGCGGAAAGGTTCGTTTCTTCTGTGGGAGTCTCTGTTGCATCAAGCGTTTCTTCCACGGCCTCTGTGCTTTCCTCGTCTGTAGCGGTTGCTTCAATGTCACTTTCCTCAGTTTCAGTAACTTGTGCAGTCGCCGCGGCGGTAGCCTCCGCGCTCAAATCTTCTGTTTCAGAATAACCAAGAATGGAACCGATTTCTTCATCACTCTGGGCACTCTGATTGAGTACTTGTTGCTCAGCATCGACTGCCTCGGATGATGAAACACTTCCCGCGCTGGTACCGTCCAGTACTGTAATGGCAGCCGAATCAATATAGAAACGCTCCTGCCCTGAACCCGGATTATACATTTCAAAGCCAGCGTATCCTTTGCTGTATTTTGAATCCGTGAAACTGTTTACCAGGGTGTCATTAATATAGAAAGAAAAATCTTCTCCTTCCGCCACAACCCGCAGGTCATTCCAGCCGTCCGGGTTCACCGCGTCCGTATCCGTCCATGGTTGGATGGTGGTTACAGTACCGTTTGAATCCATGCGTAAAATGCTGTAGTTGCCGGCGTTGGTATACCCGAAAACATAACCCGTGTACCATAAGTATTGCGAGGTACGGTGTGTACTCATGCGCACGCAGATATAATTCGCCGGGAAAGAACTGTCGTTTGATCCGCCTCCACGCATGACACGTCCCTGCACTTCAACATCCGTATAGATGTAAGTGCTTTTAAGGTTGGTCATTTTTTTCGATTTTCCATCTGTGTAGTAGCTCCCGTTAGCAAGGAACCATTTTCCCCCTGAAAGCAGACTCCAATAATTGGCATTATCCTCAAAATTGGAATCAATATCTCCGGCTACGATAAAGCTTTTCTTATCGCTGTAGCTGCGCCATTTGCTGCCGAAAAAGGCTCGTACACGCCATTTATAACTACCCATGTCCAACGCCGTGCTGGAAGTAACGCTGCACAGCCCATCTTCACAGGTGAAATCGGATGTGTATTGTTCGTGAATGACTTTTCCCTTGGAGTTGTACACCAAAATTTCATACTGAGTTGAGCCTTCAATCTCAACCCAGGAGAAAGTTGGGGTATCCGCGTAGATAGTAGAACTGGGTGTTTTGGCGGTTGTCGTGGTTCCCGCCGTGGTGAAATACGAATATTCGCTGAAATCGCGCCATTCCTCATCCACATCCGCGCGCACCTTCCACTGATAATCCCGATATCCCAGCGATGTAGTGGGTGTCACCGAACACACCGAATTGCCACAAACCGAACTTTTATAAGTTTTTCGATAGATTTTTACAACACCGCCCAATTCAACTTTGTAAACGTATAAATGGTAATAGGTTGCGCCTTCCACCTTGGTCCATTCGAAAGTCGGTTTGGTGGTATAGACAATGCCGCTGGGTCTGATTGGTGTTGGAACAAAGGAACCCTGCGCGCCCACAACGTCCTCGGTGGGTGTTAAAGTAGGCGTCAATGTTTCTTCCAGCAGCTCACTATCCGTTGCTGCCGTGGTGGCAGTCTCTTTCTGAGTCTGAGTGGGAGTTAATGTTGCGGCGGGAACTTCCGTGGGGATTTCTTCAGTCGGAATGACTGTAGGGACATCCGTAGGCTCTTCTGTTACCTCCGCATCAGGTTCCTCGGTTTCACCTTCAGCAGCCTGGATTTCTTCGGTAGGCGCTTCATCCGGTTGCGAATCATCCGCAAATGCAATTCCCGGAGTACCAACTAATGAAAGCAGCATCATAACTGCCACAGTCACAGACAAAACTTTTTTCACAAACAAAATCTCTTTTGTCATCTAATAAATCCTTTTAATTCAACAGATTAGGGAAATTTCATTGTAAAGGGGGTTCACCAGCTTCGACGGAAATATCTCTATGTAGTAGTAATTTTCGCCATAGATATTAGTGCATCCAACGAAATAAGTGCGGCGGGATGAAATAATCGCCGAACCGTACAAATACTCATCCATCTTCATCAGAACTGGCTTTTTTATGAGATTAATTCCAGAGTATATTTTTGTCAATGAAATTGCTATGACAGTTTATTAATGGACTCCATCCAAAATAGATAACCTCATCCTATAGAACTATTAAAAGAGGCAGTTCGAATGAACTGCCTCTTTTCTCTCAATCCAGTTTTATTATCTGGTTTTACTCTAGCGGAGTGCCCTCAATCGAGCCTTCAATACCGCTGTTTATGGCAGCTTCGTTCAAAGCCTGTTGTTCAGCAGAGACAGTTGCCTGGCTGCTGGTGGTAGATTGTACTGAAAGCGAGGTGCTTTCAATTAAAGTCAATTGGGCTTCATCCACGTAGAATTTTCCCAGGTATGCCGAGGCAGGCCGGTAGAATTCAAAGCCGACATAGCCTTTGCTGTCATTATCATCTTCAACCGTCGTCAGCAATTCACCATTAATATAGAACTCGAAGCTGCTGCCTTCGGCTGTCACGGTCAACTGATTCCAGTCTCCCTTATTAATCGCATCGGTTTCTGTCCAAGGCTGCAGGGCTGTTACCTTACCATTGCCCTTCACACGCCAGATACTGTAATAACCGGCATTGGTATATCCGAACAAATAACCTGAATACCACTGTAAGTCTTTGGTATGGCTGTTGCCCATGCGTACAGCAATATAGTTCGCAGGATAGGAGCTGTAAGTCTGGCTGGTATGTTCACGTTTTACAACCGCTGTAAAGGTAAAGTCGCTGTAAACATAGGCATACTTAGCCGTGTTCATAACCTTGGGTGATCCGGTGCTGTAGTAATAACCATTGGAGCGGTACCACTTTCCACCCCATAAGCGGCTCCAACCTTTGCTATTGCTGGTGAAGTCGGAATCAAACTCGGAAGCAACTGTAAAGTCGCGGTATGCGCTAAAAATGCCCCACCTGCTGTTATATAACGCTCTCACACGCCAGCGATATTTTCCGTTGTCCAACGATTCCGGAGTAATCCAATTGGGTTCTTCCATACCGATGAAATCTTCCAATTCCACGCTGCAAATTTGATCTGCATCACAGGTTACTTCACCTGCCAATGGCCACCAGCTGATAACCTTCTTACCGCTGGAGTCATATGCCACGATATTATATTGTTCCGCATCAACGATCTCCGTCCAGGTAAATGTAGGTTGGTTATCATATCCGGTGCTATAGGGTTTCTTGGCAGTCGGCATGGTTGTCCCAACTGTAAAGTATTGATTGTCACTGTAGTCGCTATAATCCGTTCCGTCGTAAGATTTAACTTTCCAGACGTAATCATTTTGGCTGAGTGTGGATGCAGAGGTATAAGCACACTCGCCATCTGAACAATATGTTTCAGCGAGCAATGTCTTACCATAGACTTTATCAATACCGCCGGTAGTGATTTTTGCCAGATATAAATAATACTTCTCATCACCGGTGTCGTCCCATTTGAAGGTCGGTTTGTTGGTATAAATCGTTGTGTTGGAAGGCTCAATCGGGTTTGGGGTGGTGGCTTGAGAATGTACGGTACCACCGTCGTACCCTTCAACCGATCCGGTGCTGCTGCTTTGCGCCGCCAGGTTTGCCGCCGCTTGCTCCGAACTGATAGAAGCGCCAGATACGGAAGTGGAGGATATATTATTCACCGTTACAGAATCAATGTAAAACGGCAAAATGGTTGAATCCGGCCGGAACATCTCAAAACCGACATAACCTTTTGAATAAGTACCATCTGTAAAACTGGCTACTTCATCGCCATTTATGGAGAAGGTAAAATCTTTTCCCTCAGCGGTAACATTGAGCTCGTTCCAACCATCATCATTAAAAGTACCGGTGATTTCGGTCCATGGCTGGATGGTCTCAACCCTGCTTGCGGTGTCAACCCGCCAGACTGCGTAGGTACCGGCAGTGGTGTAACCAAAGATATAGCCGGTATACCACATGTTTGTGCTTGAGCTCTTGGATTTACCCATGCGCACACCAATATAGCTGGCCGGATAGGAACCATCTACTGAACCGGCAGCGCGTTTAACAATTGCGGTTAAATTTACGTCGTCAAAGATGTACTTGCTGCGCAGGTTGGTCATTCTTTTGGAAACGCCGTTTGTATAATAGACGGTGTTGCCATCTTCCGTTCCCATCAGCCAGGTACCGCCGGCTAATTTGGTGAAATCGGGAGCGTAGGAATCGAAATTCTCATTGATATCTGAGGCAACTGAAAACGTCTTGTAGCCGCTGTAGCTGCGCCATTTACCGCTGTAAAAAGCGCGAACTCTCCACTTATAAGAACCATTGTCAAACAGTTCCGCGTCTGTGTAACTGCAAATATATTCTCCGTCTTCGTCTGTCTCGCAGGTTGCGTCTCCAGATTCCAAAATATTCGTACCGCCGTTAATGGCAACCTTATGGCCATTCGAATCATAAACCTGTAAATAATACTGCTCAGTATCATCCGCTACACCAGTCCAGGTAAAGGTAGGCGTATTTGTGTAGATTGTGCCGTTGGGTTCGTATGCTGTAGGTGTTGTAGATGAAACTACAAACTCCATGCTTGGCGCCGATTCCAGGTCAGTACAAATGTAACCATACTTATCGCCATAGCACGCACGCATTTTCCAATAGTAACTCCCAAATGCTAAAGAAGTAGGAGATTTAACTTTACATGTACCCGCATCGTCATCGCACACCTTGCTGGCCATATACAACTTATCGAACATCTTGATATCGCCATTTAAGGATTTCTGGTACACAAAGAGCTGGTATTTATAAGCATCCTCTTCGTAATTCCAATAAAAGTAGGGTGTGCGTGTATAAACCGTTCCTTCCGGGCCGGTCAGAGTAACATCCTGCGCGCTGATTACTTCCTCTGTAGGCGTAACAGTGGGAGTTAGCGTCAGGTCAACTGTCGGTGTTTCTTCAGTTGCTATTTCAGTGGGAATTTCAGTTGGCTCTGCTGTCGGTTCTTCAGTAGGTTCATCTCCTGTTACCTCGGTAGGCACAGTTGTCGGGACATCTGTTGGATCGGCAACCGGCTCCTCTGTCGGTACTTCGGTGGGAATCTCAGTCGGAACCGCAGTTGGTTCTTCAGTCACTTCAGCTTGTTCCGCAGTTACATCTCCATCCGCGGGGACATCATCTGCGAAAATTATTCCCGTATTAAACAGTGTGCTTGCGAGCATGATAAATGCCACCATGCATTGCAAACCATTTTTTCTAATTCTTTTGTTTTTCATTTTTTCCTTTCATTTATGCACAAAAATCTAAGGACCTCAAAGCTCATCCAGGATTAATTGAAATTTCCTAACAATAAAATTCTGCATTACTCTCTAGTCCACACGTATATTAATCTAGGTACGCTAAAAAGTGGAAAATTTGGTATTGGATAATATCTTCACCTTCACTCAATGGTGAGGAACCGGCAAAATTCTTAAGGAAACGCAATCTATTATCAGTGTTCAAAATGTCCTATTTCTGAAATGATTTTGCTCGGCTTAGTAATCTTACAAATACCTATTTGGGGCAGAATCGTTCCACAGGATAATTCCGCAATCCTTTTTTGTCAATGACTCTTTATAACAAATTGTTAATCTTCTATAAAGGATGTTTTTAGAATTGATGTCCCATCATCAACTATTTTTTCACTCTACACTATAGTTCACCACTTTATCGAAGTAATCAATCGCGCTGTTGCAATCCCCCACCAGATGCGAAGCAATATTTTCCCAAGCCAGAGTATCGCTATCCTCATCCCACGCATTTAAAACCGCATCTGACATGCAGCCAAAACCCGCATGATAGACACCCAGGGAAATGCGCCAAAGAGTTTCGTAATCAGCCACATCGGCAGGCGCTTCGTCAGTATAGTAAGACACAATATAATTCGCTTGAACGCAGCTCGCGTAAATCGCCGCTGCTATCACAGCATATTCGTCAACCGTACCAATGTCCTTCATAATGTAACCAATCAATACTGCTTGCCGTTCATCGGGAATATTCAGATATCCCCTCCTGCAATAATCGGCGCCATAAATCAAACTACATTCATAGAAGAAATACGCTTCGTTCCATTGAAGCAGCATATCTACACCACGTTCCGTCAACATACCCAATCCATATTCTTTAGGCAATTCCCACTTCGCATAAAACTGCGACTCCTGGCCAATGACGCCTTTAAGCAATCGGGCAGGAACAAGCGCATTTAAACTTGCTTCCTGGATGTCCTGGTTGTGTAAATTCTGCCATTCGATTACCTCTTCACGGGCGGCTTCCATACCGCAGGTATTAGCGGCGCCATTCCCCAAAAGCCCGTTATCTCCGCACTCAGTTGGTGTGACAATCCCCTCCCATATCAATTTTCCAGCCAGGAGTGTGTAATCTATTTCGGTATCCAGCTCATCCGGATCTTCGATTCTTTTAGCCCAACCATCTTCAAATACTTCCAGGGGGGGAAAGATATTCCAAATCAATGCGCCACTGGGGATATCCGACTCCCATTGGTCGCCCAACAATTCCAAAATAAATTGGCTTCCGTTTTTGATATAGCGCATACGGAAATCATCCTGCCCATAAATGGACCTGGTGGTTGCAGATTCAACCCAATACCTCACATTCACGCCATCATTATCTGTAAGGGATACTTCAATCTCAGCCGGACTGGAAGGAGACTCATAATGCCTATCCCCCACCTGAATGTGCATAACATAATCGCTGCTGTCACTTCCCTGGTATTCCAGCGTGAACCGTAATTCAGGAGTCTCATCGCAATAGCCCCAAGCCTTACAATTTAATACCTGGACGCTCATGCTGACCGGTTGGCTTGCATTAGTGACAGACTTGTTCGCGATTGTTGCCAGGCCGTTCAGTTGGTTTTCATCGAAAATCAAACCATTCCCGGATGTAAAAATACTTGGTAAGCAGAAGAGACATACCAACCAGGATGCCATGGAAGAACGCTGCCATTTTTTCATGAAAGCCAAGATGATGAATTTACATTAATTCGCTAATTTTATCCCGGTTGTACGTTGCTTTTCCGGCCCAGTACTCTTGAGTACCTGAGTCCTTTTTATATTGATTTGGTCCATGCCAGCCTCATTATTAAAAAAAAGCAGACCTAATTTTAGTCTGCCTGCAAAAAATCCTCATCGGTTATTCGGGGTTGGATGAAAAAGATAATAATTCCGAAATCCACGATATCCTTTATAAACAGGATTGACTCGGACACCCCAATCCTTTTCATTATACCCAATATAAATACCAATCCCTTTCCTTATGGAAAATTCAAGATTATTTTCAGCCTTCTTCTGAGGAACGAGCTTATCAAGGCACTGGACTTCCAGAATAAGGCCAAAATCTGAGCTTATATCGAGAGGTTTCATTTGTCAATTAATACCAAATGACAGTTTTGCATATAAGTTGGTTCACTAATTATAAAAATATTTTGGTGATTGGTCCGGTTGGCATTTCAGTCATCGGTACCGCTCTTTCCGGCTGGCATATAATAAAAAGTAATCAACATGTGAGGAGAGTATATGGCAAAACATCTTATGCTGGTAGCCGGAAATATTGGGTCAGGTAAAACATCGCTCACAGATCGCATCGGCCAGCGATTAGGTTGGCATACGGCTTATGAATCAGTTGTAGATAATCCATATCTACCGGCTTTTTATCAGGATATGAAAGCCTGGTCGTTTCATCTTCAAGTCTATTTTCTGGGGCATCGCGCCCAGCAGCACATGCAAATGGCCGCCGATGCGCGCTCTGCAATCATCGACCGCAGTATTTATGAAGATGCTTATATTTTCTGCAGAGCCCTGCATCACATGGGCAACCTGAGCGAATTGGATTTTCAAACGTACATGAATGTCTTTGACCTGTTGATACCTACCCTGCCTAAACCTTCCATGTTGATATACCTGCACTGTCCCGTGGATGTACTGATGAAACGTATTCATAAACGCGGGCGCGATATCGAATCCGGCATTAGCGCGGATTATCTTTCTCTCCTGGAATCGTTCTACGATGATTGGATACAAAGCTTTGACTTGTGCCCCGTCCTGACAATCCGTACAGATGATCTGGATTTTGTACATAAATCCGAACATCTGGATATCGTTATTCAGCGCATTAACAACAAGCTTTCCGGAAAAGAAGAAGTCATCTTTTAATAATGAAAAATAATTATTAAGAAGGGAAAATGAAGCCAGAAAGAAGGCTGAAACGATTTAATAAATTAGCCGCATCGCCAAAATACAAATCGCAGGAAGTTCTGGCAATCATGAACCTGCGGCCGGGCATGATCGTTGCGGATGTGGGTTCCGGGGGAGGGTTTTATACTCAGGCCTTCGCAAAAGCCGTTGCACCGGATGGATGGGTTGTGGCTGTTGATACCGATCCGCGAAATTTGGAATATATAAAAGACAGCGTAAAGGCAATGGGGATCGACAATGTAAAAACATTTGTTACACCAAGTGATCACCTGGAATTACCTGCACAACAATACGATTGGATCTTTATGCGTGACATGTACCATCATATCGCGGATCCTTCGACCTATTTCCAGTTTATTGCCAGATTCCTAAAACCACGCGGATTGGTTGTGTTAATAGACTATACAAAGCCCAGAGGTTTCGCAATGAGCTTTTCCAGCTTGCACCAGCATTACAGCGATCCGGCTAAGATCCGTTATGTAATGCAGCAAGAGGGGTTGGATTTATTCCGGTCCTTCAAATTCCTTCCCAAGCAATCCTTCCAAATTTTCGGTTTAAAACATTAATGGGTAACCGCACTCCTGCTTACATGGAAGCTGCTCGCAGCGGAGAGCTCGCTCGAAGAGCCAGGTGGGCTAACAGCCAACTACAGGATTGTACGCTTTGTCCCTGGCAATGCCATGTCAACCGTTCAGCAGGCAAAGTCGGCCAATGCCGCAGCGGTGCACAGGCCCGTGTGTATGCCTTTATGGCTCATCACGGAGAGGAAAATCCACTACGCGGCAGCAAAGGATCCGGAACAATCTTTTTCGCGGGCTGTAATATGCACTGCCAATTTTGTCAAAACGCGGATATCAGTCAGGACAACCGCGGCATACTGGTGGACGATCAGCAGCTGGCGCAAATGATGTTGGACTTACAAGCGCAGGGTTGCCATAACATCAACCTGGTCTCTCCCACGCATGTTCTTCCACAAATTCTTAGCGCTCTGGTGCCGGCTGCCAGAGAAGGGCTAACGCTCCCATTGGTTTATAACACCGGTGGGTATGATTCACTGGAATCATTGCAAATACTGGATGGAATTGTGGATATTTATCTGCCCGATATGAAATATACCGATGCCGCCATCGCGCAGAAATACTCCGGTATTCCGGATTACCCCCGGTTAAACCAAAGCGCGGTCAAGGAGATGCATCGCCAAGTAGGTGATCTACAGTTGGACGAAAAAGGATTGGCCGTACGCGGCTTGTTGGTACGGCACTTACTGCTGCCGGATGACCTGGCTGGAACGCGGGAGCTCATGCAATTTCTTGCCGCGGAGATTTCAACCAACACGTACGTCAATATTATGGACCAGTATAAACCGGATTATCACGCCCGCGATTTTCCGGAGCTCTTCCGCCTGGTCACGCGCGCGGAAGTCCGCCGGGCAAAAGATTGGGCAAGGGAAGCCGGCTTGACACGTCTGGAATGAAATTCACCTTCAAAAAAAAGCAAGTCCGCCCAAAGCAATAAAAATTCCGCTCACAGTAAAATCATTCATTGAAAGCTACATTAAAAAATCCGCCGGAATACCGGCGGATTTTTACAAATTTTTTCCGATTTAGAGATTAATCGCAGACATCCGAACAGCTCTCATCATCATCCAGCTTTTTGCAACCGCATGAGCAGCAGGTATACCCGGATTTACAGCAAGAGTCGCTGTATGAACAATAATGCTGGTTGTAATTACATCGGCTCATCTCCGGGATGGAGAATTTCACATTGGAAACCGAACAGGCGTCGCTGCCCGATCCATAATAGAAATTCATGGTGGCATAGCCGGATTTATAAACCGCCCAACCTTCGCAGTTCATGATGGTATCGTATTTGTCATCAATCTTGCAGCTCATTGTCGACCAGTGGTCGCCCTTGGCGTCATCCAGGAAAACTTCCAATGTGTTGACATCCCAACCCATGCTATTGCGGATTTCCAGGGTTAATACGCCTTTGACCAATTGGAAATCCCAGACTTCCAAATTGCCACTGCCGGGGCAGTTTCCTGACTGCACGACAACATCACCGCTTTCAAGGCTGCCTAAATCCAGACAGCACAAATCCATGCACACATAAACAGAATCCACAGTGGTGGTGTTGAATGTCCCGTCCTCGGAAATCAGGCAGGAAATTTGGTCCTTATCGTAAATACAACCGTTGTTATCTCGCTTCAAATCCACAGAAGAGAAAGTAGCGCCGTCAGATGTTTTAACAATCACTTCAGGTTGGCCTGCTCCGGATGAAAGGTTTCCAAATGCACCGGTGGGTTCAATGGTCAACCAACAGGTCCCATTTTCGTCATAGCATTTAATATTGGAATCGACGTTCAAACCGGTTACCCAATTACAGGAAAGAGGTACATTACTTTCATTTGGGCACAGGCAAACAGATAAAGCGCAGGCCTCGTCCCAACACTGATCCACGCCGCCCGCAGCTTTGCACTGCGTTTTGAAAGCCAGGTAGCCGGCGTCATCACCGGTTTGATTGTTATAGTAGAGATCTGAACAAGCGGACACGAACTCGGTTTGAGTATCTTCCGTGGATGTGTTTAAGAAAGTGCAGCGGCTTTTATCCTCCAGCCAGGAACCCCCTTCATACTTGCACCATTCCAATTCTTGAGACTGCCATTTTTCGGCACTGCAATCGCAATAAGCTTCATCGCCGTAGTCCATCCAGGTACCGCCGCAAGTTCCACATTGGTCTTCTTCCATCCAAGAGCATGTGCTCCAATCACAGCCTTCCCCCTGCGCTGCAGCGCCGGTGGATTCCGGTGATATGACTGCTTCGCTATCAGCCGGGGCTTTTGCCGCCAGCACGGGTTCTGAAGCATTCCCTTCGGGGTTTGCGCTGGCGGTATTATCTATCACCGCGGTAGTCTTTTTCGTAAACCCTTTCTCGTCAACAGCGGGAAGGTTGATCAAAACAATCACCAGGGTTGCAATTAACGAGAGACCTGCCAAACTTAGTAAAGCCCAAACCCAGGGTTGATTTTTTCGTTCCCGCTGCTCAATCACCGGTTCTTTACCTTTTGATTCCGGGTTTGTTAAATCCCGACCGCATTTTTTGCATACTGTTGCTGTCTTTTGATTTTGGGTTCCGCAATTCCAACATTTCATAGGTTTCTCCTTATTGCCTTAACCAATACTGTGATTACGCGATACTATATTTAATGGAAATTTCTTTTCATCAATTGCATAGAACAGGAAAATTTGTCATCGCCGGCTCATCAGACAGAATATGAAATTCGTGCTGCTGATAGAAAAAATATCGCATGGTGTTCATAAATTATAAGCAAAATAGACTTACAAGTATAAAACAAAGTGTTAATATATCTTAACAAGAATGGTGATGTTTTTCAATCAAAACATGTGCAGCCCTTTATCGATCACAATGTACAATCACATGGCGAAGGTGCCGAATATTTCGAATAAAAGGTACTATTAATAAGATAAAGTAACATTTCGACACCGGTAAAGAAACCTTTTTTTTTGAATGAACGTATATAGGTCAGATAATAAAAACAAAAGGACTGGAGCAGCTCCCGTGACCAATATAGAGGCGGAATGCCTCACATTAGCGTTGCAAGGTAATCAAGATGCGTTTACGCAGATTGTGGATACTTATCAAAACCCGGTATATAACCTATGTTATCGGATGTTGGGGAACCCGCAAGCCGCAGAAGATGCTGCGCAGGAGACTTTCTGGCGGGCATATTCCAACCTTAAACGCTATGATCCGGAGCGGCCCTTCGCGACTTGGCTGCTTTCCATCGCAGCGCATCATTGTATTGATCAACAACGACGCAAACGTTTGATGACCGTGGATCTGGACGAGATTATTGAATTCAGTGCTGAAGATCCCGCCCCAAATCCTGAAAAGGTAATAGTTGAAAGTGAGTTTAGTGAGGAAATCCAAAGACAATTGAATGGTTTAAATGAAAACGACCGTGCGGTCCTGATTTTGAGGTATTTTTATGAACTCTCGGAGGAAGAAATCTGTCAAACTTTACAAATATCAAAAAGCGCAGTAAAAAGTCGTTTACATCGTGCGCGTCAGCATATGACAGATCAATGGACTACCTCGCAAGAGAGCCAGGCAACAGAAAGAAGGCAACATGAATCACAAACAATTTGAAAGTTGGATCCTGGACGAACACAAATTAAGCGACAGCCAAAAGGCAGATTTGCTGATCCACTTGGCTGCCTGCCCCAAATGCAGTCAGTTGGATACCGGCTGGCAGGCCAGCCGTAAGCTGATGAAGCAAGCTGCTGCGAAAACTCCTGAACCGGGTTTTAGCGTGCGCTGGCAGGCATTTGCAGAAAAGAAATGTCAAATGAAAGTTATACGCCGACAGCGTGTCTCCATCTTCATGGCGTTGGTGGTTGTATTCTTCCTCTCATTGACATACATGGTTGCAAGCGGTTCTTTTCTGCACATGCTGGCTGACATTTTTACAAGCGCCACAACCCTCCTGTTCAATATGACAAAAGGACTTTCCTCTTTTGGATATTGGATTGGCCACATGCCGGTTGTAGTGCCTTTGGCGGTTGGTTTCATTTTCTTCGGGTTAATCAATGCGTTCATTTTAGTTGGATTGTTCACGCTGTGGAACATTAGACAAAGGAAACTTCAAACAGATGAAATCAAGACTGATTAGCATTTTATCCGTGATTTTATTGGCGGGGCTTCTTTCAGCCTGCGGTAGCGTTCCATTTGAGAAAATGGAACTGAGTAATGGTTCCACTACCACCTACCCCAGCCAGTTTCTCACGGGAGATGTCTATGTCTTAAAAGACCAAGAAAAGATTGAAGGCAACATTGCCGGTATTGGCACTACGCTCATCATTGAAGATGGGGCTGTGGTCACCGGTGACATCAGCTTAATTGGCGGTAACCTTGAGATCGATGGGCAAGTATTAGGCGATGTAAATATGTTTGCCGGTACCACCACGATTGGCGATACTGCCGTGATCAGCGGCTCCATCAACCAGGTCCTGAATCAAACCACGACCAGCCCCAATGCCTCCATTAGCGGTGAAATAAACACGTTCATCTTCCCATTTTCCGGCGGCGGACAAATAGGAAAGAATATTCTCAATATTCTGGAATGGATGAAGCCCGGTTTTTGGGTATTACTGCAAGTGGTTCGCATTTCACTGTTGTTACTGGCCACCTTACTGGCAACAGCGCTGTTCACCAACCCGACTTTTACCGTTATGGCAGCCATCCGGAAGAACCCGGCAGTATCCTGGGCTGTGGGTGTAGTGATTAGCTTTGCGATGCCTATCATCTCGCTTGTATTAATCGCGACTATCTGTCTCAGTCCCATTGGTTTGATTCTGCTGCTTGCGTACCTGATCAGTATCCTCTGGAGTTGGACTGTGCTCAGCAATATTCTTGGAGAACAGGTAACCCGCTGGCTTGACTTGAGTTGGAATAAGGAAGGAACTGCCGTGTTAGGCGCTGTACTGACCGGAGTTTTTATCTCCTTAATCTCCCTGATTCCATTTGGTGGAATCCTATTGAATGGCGCGATTTGCTCCATCGGGTTGGGCGGTATTATTCTCAGCCGCTTCGGTACACACGAATCCTGACATAATCAGATTAATGAAATTACTTAGAAAAGCAGGCACACAGCCTGCTTTTTTATTTCATCGTTGGGGGTAACTTGTAGGTATAATCAACCTATCCTGTAAGAAATATTAAACCAGCGAGGTCGTATGAAACAGGTTCTACAAAACCTTAAAAGCGGAAAAACAGAGGTAGTGGAAGTACCCATTCCGCAGATAAAGAAGGGAAATGTGCTGGTACAAACCGCTGCATCCCTCGTTTCTGCCGGTACGGAACGCAACCTGGTTTCTTTCGCGGAAAAAAGTCTGGTTGGGAAAGCTCAATCTCGTCCGGATTTGGTCAAACAGGTCGTTGACAAAGCCCGGCGCGAAGGGTTGTTGACCACTTTTGAATCTGCCATGAACCGTCTCGACCAACCCCTATCGCTGGGGTATTCCTCCTGCGGAACAGTAGTGGAAGCCGCCGCAGACGTATTGGATTTCAAACCCGGCGACCGGGTAGTGTGTGCCGGCGGCGGACATGCTGTGCATGCCGAATTTGGGCTGATCCCCCAAAACCTGATCGCGCATCTGCCCGATGGAGTCGATTTCGAATCCGGCGCGTTCGCTACCATGGGCTCAATCGCCCTGAACGGCATCCGCCTGGCTAATCCGCAATTGGGCGATAAAGTCGCCATTATCGGGATGGGATTGCTGGGACTGATCACTGCCCAACTGGTCAAAGCGAACGGCTGCAGCGTTTACGGCATGGACATCTCGCCTGCGCGCGTGGATTTCGCCCGCAAGTTGGGCATCCAGGCCGATACCAACGAGACTTTGCTGGAAAATTATCTGCCTTTCACACGCGGAAAAGGTTTCGACATCATCCTGATTTGCGCTGATACGCCTTCCGACGAAACCGTCAACTTCGCCGCGCAAATCGCCCGCGATCGGGCCCATGTGATTTCGCTGGGCGTGGTTGGACTGCACATTGAGCGCAAAGGCTATTACGAAAAAGAGTTGTTCTTCCAGGTGGCGCGTTCCTCCGGCCCGGGCCGTTACGATGCGGCTTACGAAGAACAGGGGCACGATTACCCCATCGGGTACGTGCGTTGGACGGAAGGGCGCAATCTGCAAGCCTTCGTGGACTTGCTGGCAAGCGCCAAAATTGACATGCAGGCGCTCATCACCCACCGTTTCCCAATCGAGAATGCTCCCCGCGCTTACGAATTAATCACCGGAAAATTGCAGGAGCCCTACCTGGGCGTCCTGCTTACCTACCCGCAGCAAACCGGGCAGCGCGAACAAAAGGTCGTTTTCGCCGTCGAAAAATCAGCCTCCACCCCCGGCCATCCGCTGGCTTTGGGCGTGATCGGCGCGGGCAACTATGCAAACGCGGTCTTTTTACCGGCGGTCAAGAAGATCGGCAGCATCCGGCTGGCCGGCGTTGCTACTTCCAGCGGTTTGAGCGCGCAGCACATCGCCCGTAAGTTTGGCTTTTCCTTCGCCAGTTCTTCCAACCAGGATATTCTGGCGGACGAGTCCATCAACGTTATAGCCGTCCTGACCCGCCACCAGACGCACGCCAGGTTTACCATGGAAGCGCTTAAGAACGGAAAACACGTCTATTGCGAAAAACCCCTGGCTATTAATAAAACAGAATTGGACGAGGTTGCTTCTTATTTAAACAAACCAGAACACCCTTACCTGTCAGTCGGGTTCAACCGGCGTTTTGCCCCCATGGCGCAAACCCTGAAAGGTTATTTCAAGGATAGTGTGGAACCCTTCTTTGTGAATTATCGCATCAACGCGGGCTTCATCCCGGCCGATCATTGGCTGCACGATCCGGCCCAGGGCGGCGGCCGGCTGGTGGGCGAAGCCTGCCATTTCATCGACTTTGTGTGTTTCCTGACAAACAGCAAACCCGACCAAGTCCGCACCGTAAGCCTGCCGGACGCGGGCAAGTACAGCCGCGATAACTTCCAAATCACCATCCAGTTCGAGGATGGTTCAGTCGGGGTGGTATCCTACCTCTCTAACGGCAATAAACGTTTTCCGAAAGAATATGTGGAAGTTTTCAATGGCGGCAAAATCGGCATATTGAATGATTTCCGCACGCTGGAATTGTGGGATGAACACAGAACCATTTCAAGAAAATCACTGCTGCGACAGGATAAAGGGCATCAGGCTTCCTGGAAAGCCTTCATTGACGCAATTCAGGCCAACGCAGCCGAACCCATCCCGTACGAACAACTGCTGCTCAACAGCTACACCACGCTGGCTTGTAACCAGTCGCTGGTCAGCGGAAAAGCAGTCAAATTAGCGGAGTTCCTCGCCGCGGATTGAAATGCAAATGTCCGGTTTGAACCGTTTTTCTCTCAAGTTCAAAACACTCTTTCAATTAGGCTTTAAACAAAGCAGCCAGTTCCTGATCTACCAACTGGGGCTGCGCTCCGGGTATTTCACCAAGCGCACACCCGCCCTGGCAGTCAGTGAATCATTGGATGGCAAACAGCTTAAACCAAACTGGTTTCTGAACCTGCCGGAAAAAATAACGCTGCGCCAAATCAATGCTGCGCAAATCCAAGCAGTTTACACCGAAGCAGACGAGATTACGCAGGGTAAGATCCGCTTTTTCGGCGGGAACCTGAAAACGCTCAACCTGGCACCAGTCGCTGATCCGCCGCACTGGAGCGTTTACGAACGGGGAGCGGCCCACGTGGGGGACGAGGATATCAAGGATGTTTGGGAGCCTGCTCGTTTCAATTGGGCGGTGACTCTGGCCAAAGCGTATTACCTCAACGGAGAAGAACGTTACGCGGCCGCCTTTTGGCATAATTTTGAAAACTTCATTGAAGCCAACCCAGTCAATTGCGGACCCAACTGGACCTCGGCCCAGGAAGTCAGTCTGCGCATGCAAGCCCTGATCATCAGCGCGCACTTGCTGGCAAACGCCGCGGAATCCACAGATGAGCGCATAAGAACGCTGTGCGCCAGCGTGGCCGACCACGCCCGGCGCATCCCCCCCACCATCAGCTATGCCAAAGCGCAGAACAACAACCACTTGCTTTCCGAAGCCGTGGGTTTGTACGCTGCTTCCCTTTTCCTGCCCCAGCACCCGGCTTCAGCCGCATGGCGCCAGAAAGGATTGCGCTGGTTCAACCAAGGTATTGAAGCACAGATAAACCGCGATGGTACCTATGCGCAGCACTCTGCCAATTATCACCGCCTGATGCTGGTGCTGGCTTTATGGATGCAGCTCTTCCTGGAAAAAGAAAATAAAATTCTGGACGATGGCGTTCTTAATAAACTGGCCGCTGCCACAGCCTGGTTGGGGCTGCGGCTGGACCCCGCCTCCGGACAGGTGCCCAACCTGGGACATAACGACGGTTCCAATATCCTGCCGCTCAGCAGCGCAGCATTCAACGATTACCGCCCGGTCGTGCAGGCCGCTTCGCGCGCCTTTCGCGCCTGCCCGGCCCTGCCGCCCGGTCCATGGGATGACCTGTGTCTGTGGCTGGACATTCCCACTCAAAGCGGCAATAATCCGCCTCCTTCCAGCGGTAATCCCCTCGATCAGCTAATTCTCGGCGATGCCCGGGATTGGGCCGCGCTGTGTGCCGCGCGATTCCATTCTCGCCCCGCGCATGCCGACCAGCTGCACGTGGATATCTGGCATAAAGGTATTAATATCGCGCTGGATCCCGGCACGTTCCGCTATAACGCACCCCCGCCCTGGGAAAACGGCCTGGCTGGTACAGCAGTGCACAATACCCTGACTATCAACAATCGGGACCAAATGACGCGTGCGAGCAAGTTCCTATGGTTGGATTGGGCTCAGGCGCAGGTAGAAATGTGCTCGCCCCAGGAAATCCGCGCCAGCCATAACGGCTACCGGCATCTGGGGGTTCTGCACTACCGCAGCCTGCGCCAAGGTGATTCCGGCGGCTGGGTCATCGAAGACGAAGTCCTGCCGCTGCGCGAGATCACGGAAGACTATACAGCAGTGGTCAATTGGCTGCTGCCGGATTGGCCCTTCGCGCTTGCGCAGGATAATGTCTCTCTGGAAAGCCCCGACGGGAAAATTACCTTGTCGTTTTCGACCGCCGGCCTGCCCGCGGCGGTTTCATTGGATATCTTCAAGGCCGGGCAATCGCTGACTAACGGTGAAAGTGACGACCATCTGGGTTGGTACTCACCTACTTACGGTGAAAAGATCCCAGCGTTGTCCATCCAATACAAAATCATCCAAAAACCGCCCATTCAAATTCATTCAGTCTTCCGGTGGGCGGATGAACCCGGTTAAAATCAATCCATGCATATATTATTGATTCATCAAGCTTTTGCAGCTATTGACGAGCCCGGTGGCACGCGTCACCATGAATTCGCGCGCCTCTTCGCGGCCGATGGCCACCGTGTCAGCATCATTGCCAGTCCGGTCAGTTACCTGACCGGCAAGCAAGCCAGGAAATCCAAGGTCACTTTGGACGCGGGCGGGTTGATCGCCATCTACCGCACCTACACCTACCCGGCCCTGCACAAAAGTTTTTTCCACCGCATTTTTAGTTTCCTGTCTTTCATGCTCAGCTCCTTCTTCAAAAGCCTGTCCATCTATCACGTGGACGCGGTGTGGGGTACCTCCCCGCCCATCTTCCAGAGCTTCACCGCCTGGCTGGTGGCGCGCTTAAAAGGCGTGCCCTTCATCCTGGAAATCCGCGACCTGTGGCCGGCATTTGCCATCGCGGTAGGCGTGCTCAACAACAAGACCCTCATTGCTTTATCGCAATGGCTGGAGAAATTTCTATACCGGCATGCCGACCTGATCGTGGTCAACTCACCCGGGTTTATCGAACACATCCGGGCGCGTGGCGGGAAGAACATCTGCCTGATACCCAACGGCGCCGATCCGCTGTTCTTCAGCGAAGTGCCCGGCGATCCGCGCAAAGACCATCCCGAATGGAAAGGCAAATTCGTGGTGTTGTATACCGGCGCGCACGGCATGTCCAACGATTTGGAAGTGGTTCTGCAAGCGGCCGGCCTGCTGCAGGAACATGACGATATCCGCTTTGTGCTGTTAGGAGACGGCAAAGAAAAGCCGCACCTGATAGAGATGGCAAAGTCGATGGGATTAACCAATCTGGAATTCGCCGACCCGCTGCCCAAAACGGAAATGCCAGTGGCTATCGCCGCAGCCGACGCCTGCCTGGCCATCCTGAAACCCATTGAGATGTACAAAACCACCTACCCCAATAAAGTATTCGATTATATGGCCGCTGGTAAACCTATTATCCTGGCTATCGACGGGGTCATCCGCGAAGTCGTAAAAAAATCCGACTGTGGTATATTCTGCCAACCGGGTGATCCGCAGGAAATGAGTGAGGCTATACTTAAGCTGTATCGGGATCCTAAAACCGCCCGGCAAAAAGGGTTGAATGGACAGCATTATCTGGCCGAGCATTTCGATCGCGCCAGAATTGCGGCGGATTTTATGGACAGAATACAGGAAACGGTTGGTGGTTATGGCAGAAAAAATACTAATAGTTGAAGACGAATTAACGCTGCAGGAAACATTGGCGTATAACTTGAAAAAACAGGGATACCTGGTGGAAAGCGCCGGTGACGGTCCCTCGGCCATTGTGAAGGCCAAACAATATCAGCCCGACCTAATCATGTTGGATATCATGCTGCCCGGCATGGACGGTTTTGAAGTCTGCCGAATCCTGCGAAAAGACATGCTGGTGCCTATCCTAATGTTGACAGCGCGCGATGATGAAATTGACCGCGTGGTTGGGCTGGAGGTCGGCGCGGATGACTATCTGACTAAACCTTTCAGCATGCGCGAACTGATCGCGCGCATCAAGGCGCTGCTGCGCCGGGCCAAGATCATGCAGGAAATACACCCCGCGGATGCGCAGGACCGCAAGGTCTATAAATTTGACAACCTGGTCATTGATGAAAATCGCCGCGAAGTCATGCTGAACGGCAAACCTTTGAATTTGAAACCCAAAGAATATGAACTGCTTTTGTTCCTCGGACAGCACCAGGGCCAGGTGCTTTCGCGCGAGACTATTTTGGAAAAGGTTTGGGGTTGGGATTATTTCGGCGACAGCCGTACCGTGGACGTACACATCCGCTGGCTACGGGAAAAAATCGAAGAAGACCCGGCCAAACCTAAACGGATCATCACCAGCCGCAGCGCCGGTTACCGCTTTGAGGGTTAGGCAGTATGCGTAATTCCCTTTTCTGGCGAATTCTAGCCGTAGGGTTGCTGCCGCTTCTTGTTCTCTATTTCTATTTCAACGCCTCAGACTCAGTCAGTTTCATTCACGAACACATCCCCTTTGTCCTGTTGGTTGTTGCAATCCTGATTGGCGCCTCCTATCTTATAAACCGCACCTACTCACAACCCATCAATCACCTCACCCAACATCTGGATGAACCGCAGGATTTGACCAATTTCTTCTTCCGCACCAAATTACTGCCGGCTGAAATTCAACGCCTTTATAAGCGTGTGCTTGATGATCTGGATCTGAAGTACCGTGAACAGGAGAACACCCAATCGGAAAAAGCCATTTTCTCCTCCATTTTGAGCAGCATGACCGATGGTATTCTGGTTGTGGATGAAAATAACGATGTTACGCTCATCAACCAGGCTGCCGGTTCGATTTTCAATGTGACCAAAGAAAGCGCGCTCAACCATTCATTGGTGGAGGTAATCCGCCACTTCAAAATGAATGAATTGCTGGAAAAAACACGCGAAAGTGGCACCCCGCAAATCGACAGTTTTGAAACAACCCCGGAGAAATATTACATTCGCTGCATCGCCACCCCGCTAAAGGAACAAATGCCCGGCAGTATCCTGTTTCTGATGCAGGACCTGACCCGCATCCGTCAGCTGGAAATCATCCGGCGTGACTTTGTCAGCAACGTCTCTCACGAACTGCGGACGCCGCTGACCTCCCTGAAATTGATCACGGAGACGCTCCAGGACGGCATGCTCGACGATCCGCAGCAAGCGGAAAAATTCCTGGACCGTATGAGCGGCGAAATCGACAATTTGAGCCAAATGGTCGAGGAGCTGCTTGAGCTTTCCCGCATTGAGTCCGGCCGTGTTCCGTTGGAAAAGCGCTGGGTAAAACCCCAGGAGCTCCTGGGCGCGGCCTGTGAACGGATGACACTGCAAGCGGAACGAGCCGGTTTGACCTGCAGCACAAACTTTCCTCCCGACTTACCTTCCATCTTCGTGGATAAATCCCGTCTGGAAAGCGTGCTGGTGAACTTGCTGCACAACGCCATCAAATTCACCCGTCCCGGCGGTAGTATCGAACTCTCGGCCTATCAGAATTTAAACACAATCGTGTTTTCGGTGAAAGACACCGGTATCGGTATCCTGCCAAAAGACCTGGCGCGGGTATTTGAACGCTTCTATAAATCCGACCGGTCCCGTTCCGAAAGCGGCACCGGCCTGGGCCTTTCCATTGCCCGCCACCTGGTTGAAGCGCACGGCGGCAAGATCTGGGCTGAAAGTCAGGTTAACCAGGGCAGCACGTTTTCTTTTTCCATCCCGATTAAGTAAATCAAGGCAAATTCATATCTAATTAAGCATCCTTTAACCTTCTCTTAACATGCCTTCCCCTTGGCGTTAATTTTCGCTTGATAACATTCAACATGAATCTTAACTAAATAGGAGAAAAAGATGAAAAAGAAGGTTTTAGTTTTAACCGCTGTTATGCTCGTAAGCGCCCTCGTTTTTGCCGCTTGCCAACAGGCAGCACCCACCGAAGAAGCAGCCATGGCAGAAGAAGCTGCTCCCGCTGAAGAAGTTGCCCCCACCGCAGAAGTTGTAGAAGCTCCCGCTCTTTCCGGTCAACTCCAGATCGCCGGTTCCACCACCGTACAACCTCTGGCCGAAGAGTTGGCTGCTGAATTCATGGATGCCAATCCCGATGTTTCCATCGACATTCAAGGCGGCGGTTCCAGTGTTGGTGTAACCTCTGCCGGTGACGGCACAGTGGATCTCGGTTCCGCTTCCCGTGAGATCAAAGATTCCGAAATGGAACAATATCCCGACCTGCAGGTCTTCACCATCGCTTATGACGGTATTGCTGTAGTCGTGAGCCCCGATGTGGCCCTCGATAACCTGACCAAAGAACAGGTTCAGGCTATCTTCTCCGGCGAAGTGACCAACTTCTCAGAGGTTGGCGGCCCGGATGCCCCCATCACCGTTGTTTCCCGTGAAGAAGGTTCCGGCACGCGCGCGGCTTTCGAAGAATTGGTCATGGAATATAAGGACGACGCCGGCGAAAAGCAGATCAAACCCATCGCGGAAAACGCCTTGCTGCAGCAATCCAATGGTCAGCTGCGCACCGTGGTTGCCACCACCCCCAACACCATCGGTTACCTGTCCTTCGGTTTCCTGGATGACTCCGTCAAGGGTGTCGCCATCGAAGGTGTTGAACCGACAGTCGAGAACGTCAAGAATGGAACGTATTCCATCTTCCGCCCGCTGAACCTGCTCACCAACGGCCAGCCCTCCGAATTAGCCCAGGCTTTCCTGGATTACATTCTGAGTGACGGCCAGACCATCGTTGCCGAAGATTACATCACCGTCAGCGACTAATCTCATTTAGTTTTCGCATCATGAGGGGCACTCCTCTCGGGGAGTGCCCCTTCCTTCGATGAAGCAGGGACTTGGATTATGAAAATATCACAAAACACAAAAACCTCGGCTGTCCGGTTTTTATCCATTTTGTTTGCGCTTTCGGCAGCCGCAGCACTAACCATCAGCCTCGGAACGTATTTCGACTTTTTTACATTAAAGACAACAAGTTCCCCATTAGTCATTTTGATTATCGGAATTGTTACGGCCATCATATCCGGCCTGGTTGCCTTCGGCCTTTGGAAACTTAAAAATTGGGCAAAAACAACCATCAGCATACTCTCTGTACTGGTTATTGCGATTTTTGTCATCAGTGAAATTTTTAGTTTTTCAACCATCGTATTTGCCGGTGAATCGGTTGTTCCTCTGGGAACCATCTTTGCGACAATAGGGCTGACTCTTTTGGATTTGCTCATTAAAAGCGCAATTCCCCTGGCTTTAATCTACTTGCTGAAAATGCTGGACGAAGTATTTCTGGAAGGGGAAACGCAGCGCTTCTTCATGAACCAATTTATCCAAAGGGCATTGACGGTCATCGCCACCACCTCAATTTTGGTTGTGGTGCTGATTTTTGTCTTTACATTCATGGAATCCACCGACGCCATCAAAAATATCGGGCTGGGAGAATTGCTGACCGGCACCATCTGGCGCCCGGGTGCTGTCATCGGCGACCAAACCGGCCAATTCGGCCTGGTACCCATGGTGATTGGTTCGCTCTACAGCACATTGGGGGCTGTCCTCTTGGGTGTACCCTTATCCATCTTCACTGCCATCCTACTGGGAGAAATCGCCCCGCACGCTATTCGCGAAATCTTCCGTTCCGCCATTGAGTTATTGGCAGGCATTCCTTCGGTTATATTCGGCCTGTTCGGGATGGTTGTCTTAGCTCCCCTGATCCGCAACATCGAAATCAACGGCAACAGCGGCTTTGGCATCCTGAACGCCTCCATCATCCTGGCTATAATGATTCTGCCCACTATCACCAACGTAGCCGAGGACGCCATCCGGGCAGTTCCCAATTCCTATCGGGAAGCCTCGCTGGCCATGGGCGCCACGCATTGGCAGACCATAACCACGGTAGTGCTGCCAGCAGCCCGTTCGGGCATTATCGCTGCGGTCATTCTGGGAATCGGGCGCGCGTTAGGTGAAACCATGGCGCTCATCATGGTTATCGGCAACTCCATCGCCATCCCCACCCCGCTCAACGACAATCCGTTCTCCGTTCTGCTGGCTACCGCGCGTACACTCACCGGTAATATCGCCGTGGAAATTAATTACGCTGCCGGCGTCCACCGTAGCGCGCTGTTCTTCACCGGGATCCTGTTGTTCCTGCTGCTGCTGTTGATCAACCGACTGGCGCACTTCATCATGCGTGAAAGACAGCCTTCATAGAGGAAGAGAAAATTATGATCAAAGATATTTCGCTCGCAAGGAAGCAAACCCGGGTGATTGATCCGGCCAAGAACTTACACCAACGGCAACTCAAACAAAGGATCGCTTTCGCGCTTATCTGGTTGGCCGGTATCATCGCCATCACCGCGTTGTTGTTCATCGTCGGCTATATGGTCAGCAATGGATTCAAGGTCATTAACCTGGAATTCCTGACCACGCGCCCGGCAGGCGGAGTCTCCGGCAAGGGCGGCATCTCCACCACCATCGTAACCACAATATACCTGGTCCTTCTGACCATCACCATCGCCGCTCCCCTGGGTATCGGTACAGCCGTCTTTATGGTGGAATACACCACGGAATATGCCGGGAAAAAGAATCTGGTTGGTTACCTGATCAACCTGATTCGCACCAGCGTGGAAATCCTGGCCGGTGTTCCATCCATCATTTTCGGCCTTTTTGGTTTTGCCGTATTTGTGTCATATATGAAATTGAAGTTTTCGCTGCTCTCCGCCGGGCTGAGTGGCGCCTGTCTGGTCCTGCCGCTGATCATCCGCACCACCGAAGAAGCCCTGCTGACCGTGCCGAAATCTTACCGAGAAGGCAGCCTGGCTTTGGGCACGACCAAATGGCAGATGATATTTGGCGTGGTGCTGCCCTCGGCCCTGCCCGGTATCATCACCGGCATCGTATTGAGCGTAGGGCGGGTCATTGCGGAAACAGCCGTATTCTGGGTCACATTGGGCGGCAGTTACCGTTTGCCCAAAAATCTGCTATCATCAGGCCGTACCATGGCGCTGCATGTTTACATGCTGGCCAGCGAAACCACAGCTTTTGACAAAGCGCTGGGAACTTCGGCTATACTAATCGTTATCATAATATTATTGAATTTGGCCATCAATATATCATCGAAACAATTTTCGAAAAAATTCTCTGGTAAATAGGGTAGTCCAAAATGATTGATAATAACCATGTAATTCCTCAAACAAAAATCCGAGTCGAGAATTTCAATTTATTCTATGGAAAATTCCAGGCTCTTGATAAAATCACCATCGACATCCCCAGCAATCAAATTACGGCTATCATCGGCCCGTCCGGCTGTGGGAAGAGCACCTTCATTCGCTCTTTCAACCGCATGAACGAGTTGATCCCCTCTGTTCGCACCGAAGGGAAGATCATCCTGGACAGCAAGGATATTTTCGAAATCGATCCGGTCGAATTGCGTAAGCAGGTCGGTATGGTCTTCCAGCGTCCAAATCCATTCCCCAAAACCATTTTTGAGAACATCGCTTTCGGGCCACGCGCCCACGGTATCCGCGATCACCGAATTTTGGAAGAAATTGTGGAAAAAAGCCTGCGCCAGGCCGCTTTGTGGGATGAGGTCAAAGACACCTTGAACAAATCCGGATTAGCCCTCTCCGGCGGACAGCAGCAGCGCCTGTGTATCGCGCGCGCTTTAGCCGTGGAACCGGAAGTCATTTTGATGGACGAACCCGCCTCTGCGCTGGATCCCATTGCTACCTTAAAAATTGAGGAACTAATAGAGCAATTGAAGGAAAAATATACTATAGTTATAGTAACGCATAATATGCAGCAGGCAGCCAGAGCATCCGACTTTACACTCTTTTTTAATATGGCAGAGAGCCGTGCGGGCTATTTGGTAGAATCCGGGAAAACGACCGATATTTTCACAAATCCTAAAAATGAACTGACTGAACAGTATATTTCGGGCAGGTTTGGCTAAACGTTGAAGAGGTGATAAATGGCACGTGAGTTATTCGAGAGAAAAATCAAACAAATACAAGATGAAATTCTGCTGTTGGGCAGCATGGTGGAACAAGCTACCCTGGACTCGGTCACCTCATTCAAGGATCGCGATATTCAAACAGCCAAAGCCTTGATTGAAGACGATCAAAACATCAACGACAAGCGTTTCGCGATTGAAAATGCTATTCTGATCCTCTTAGCCACGCAGCAGCCCCTCGCCCACGACCTGCGCCTGTTGGCTGCCATGCTGTTGGTAGCGAATGAATTGGAACGCATGGGGGATTATGCCAAAGGTATTGCAAACAACACCATCCGCCTGGGCATCAGCGACCTGCCGATTCCCTACCGGGATATTGAAAAGATGGGCGAACTGGCGGTCAGCATGCTGCACCGTTCTTTATCCGCCTTTATTAGCGAAGATATCAGTCAGGCTCTCGCCATACCACACGAAGACGACGAAGTGGACGCGTTATTCAACAAATGTTATCGGACCATCGTGAACGGCATGATCGCGAATCCGGCCACGATCGACGATGCCAGTTTGCTCCTTTGGGTTGTTCACAACCTGGAACGATTAGCCGATCGCGTGGTTAATATATGTGAAAGAACTGTTTTCATCAAATCCGGCGAGATGATGGAAATGGACGGCTCTGAGGACGAAGTCGAGGGTTAACCGGTCTAACTGCTACTATTTCAGACTGGGATGAGAGCTTGATATAATCTACATATCAAGCTCTTTTAATAAATAAAAGGATTGGATCGCCATGCTGCAAAAAAATCCATGTAAAGGTAAATTAATCGTTGTTGAAGGTATTGATGGGAGCGGTAAATCCACCCAGATTGACCTGATCTATAAGTGGCTGGTTGAAAGAGGAAAATCAGTCTATTTCAGCGAGTGGAACTCTTCCCCTGTCGTGAAAAGCACCACCCGATTGGGGAAGAAACAGAAATCCTTTACACCGACCACTTTCAGCCTGATTCAAGCGACTGATTTCGCCAACCGCTGGGAAAATCAATTCCTGCCAATGCTAAAGGCAGGTGTGATTGTGTTGGCCGATCGTTATGCCTTCACCGGTTTCGCGCGCGATGTTGCCCGCGGTGTCGATCCTTCCTGGGTGCGCAATTTGTATTCTTTCGCCTACCAACCCGACCTGGTACTGTATTTCCGTGTGCCGTTGGATGACGCGATTGAACGTATTACATTCGGCCGCGCCAAACTGAAGTATTACGAAGCCGGCATGGACTTGGGCCTTTCCGATAATAAAGTAACCAGCTTCCGCCTTTTCCAGTCCAGAATTTTGGAAGAATATGAAAAAATGGTGGATGAATTCAGCTTTGAAGTGATTGACGCGGTCCAACCGGTTTTCCAACAGCAAAAACACATTCGGCGGCTGGTCAGCGGAATTTTACGCGGGTGGCATGGACTGCCCAACCCAATTCAATCGGCCAGAGAGTACAGCCGTATGGGAACAAAGAGCACGGAGGAAAGCAGCCATGACTAAACCTCAATATTACGGCGCCGGCCTTCCCTACAAGAAAATTGGCGACCTTCCCGGAAAACTCATTGTCCTGGAAGGCACCGATGGAGTTGGACGTTCTACACAAATCCAGTTGCTCAAGCGCTGGCTGGAAAAAAGCGGCTACGCTGTTTCCGATACCGGGCTGCGTCGTTCCCCGCTCACACAGGCAGGTCTGGAAGAGGCCAAGAACGGCACCACGCTCACACCGCTCACCATCAGCTTATTTTATGCCACCGATTTTGCCGACCGGCTTGAAAACCAGATTATACCGGCTCTTAAGGCAGGCTTTTTCGTGTTATCCGACCGCTACTTCTATTCAATTGTCGCGCGTGATGTTGTGCGCGGTATCAACCCGCAGTGGGCCCGGGATATTTATGGCTTTGCGCTAATCCCGGATACGATCTTCTACCTGAAAGCCGATGTCGACACGCTGGTAACCCGCATTGTGCATGGACGCGGATTTGATTATTGGGAATCCGGCATGGATATTCTCAATCAGGATAACCTGTACGACAGCTTCCGCCATTACCAGGAATGCATGATTGCGCAATTTGACCAGATGGCCAAGGAGTATAACTTCCAGACCATAGACGCCAATCGCTCCACCCATGATGTCAACGAAAGCATCAAGGCGCTGCTTCAACCCGTTTTGCAAAAGTAAACAGAAAGTGAATTCCGCTTGGCTTCTAAAAATAACGACTTAACCATTCAACAATATTGCGCCCAATCCATGCTTCCCGGTCTGGAGGCGCTTCGGAAAAAAGCCCACAACATTCAACATCGTCAGGATATTGAAGATATTCATGATTTACGCGTCGCCTCAAGACGCATCCGGACATGTCTGGATATCTTTTCAGACAGCCTGCCCTCCAAGAAAACGAAAATCTGGGTACGGGATATCAGGGAAATCACCAAATCATACGGCCAGGTACGAGATTTGGACGTACAGATTGACCTGTTGAATCAAATCTATAAATCGGTGGATGACAGTAATCTCCAATCCGGTTTGCGCCGCGTCCGTCTGCGCCTGAAACAGAAAAGACGCGTGAAAGATGCCAACACGCAAAAAATCTCCAGAGGATTGATGGAAAACACCAGCCTGCTGGAAATGGATTCCTGGGCGAAAGCCATCCTGGAAATTGAACCAGAAGTTCCTCAAACGCATGGTCCGCTCTTTCAGTTAGGCTATGAGCATGTGCAAAATCGCCTGGATGAATTCCTTTTCTACGAGGTATTTATTTTCGATCCCACGCGCGTTGAAGAACTGCACCAGATGCGCATCGCGGCAAAACGCCTGCGTTACGCATTGGAAGTCTTTTCTTTGCTGTACAAGGGCAAATCCGATTTTGCGCTGGAAATTACCCGCCAAACCCAGCAATTTCTCGGTGAAATTCACGATGCGGACGTCTGGATTTCTTATCTGCCCGCATTTATGGAAAAGGAACAGCAGCGCGTCCTTGATTTCTATGGATATAAAAGCCCCTTCAACCGTTTAAAACCGGGTATTGAATTCCTGCTTGAAAACCGCCGGCAAGAACGCCTGCGTTTATACGATGAATTCCTTGAAGCCTGGAAAAACTGGAAACTTAAAGAAACTTGGTTGAATTTGCGGAAAGTAATCTTCCTGACAAATCTGGAAGAACAACAGCGTGACGCAGCCGTCTCATCCGTCTTGCCTCCGGCAGAAGACAAATCCTAAAAGGTCACCATCCTTATGACAAAGAAAGCATTTTCTCGTGATTTAAATAATGAAGAGAAGGTCGAGTTAAAAGCTGTCCTGAAAGTTGCCAAACAATGTAATTATGAGTCCAAGCATACCCGGCACGTTACTCAACTTGCTTTAGAGCTGTTTGATGATCTGGCCGATCTGCACCAAATGGGCCCGCATGACCGCTATTACCTGCTGTGCGCAGCGCTGCTGCACGATATCGGGGTCCATACCGAAGGCCCCCACGGCCATCATAAAACCGCGCTGAACATCATCCTCAGCACACCGCTTTTAAAATTCAGTCAGAAGGATCGCTTAATCATCGGCTCCATCGCGCGCTACCACCGCAGGGCACTGCCCTCCCGCAACCATGACCATTTCCGCGCGCTTAATCCCGACGAGAGAAAAACGGTCTGCAAGCTGGCCGGTATTTTGCGTGTGGCCGATGGCCTTGATTACTCCCACCGCAGCCGCATCAGCCATACCCATACAGCGTTTACGGATAAGAAGATCCTCTGCACGTGTTACGTCCGCAAGGAACCGGTAAAAAAAGAAATCGGATCCGCGGAAAAGAAAAGCGACTTGCTGGCAGAAACCTTCAACCGTAAAATTAGCTTCAAGACCCTGAAAGGGGAAGAATTTATCGGTTGGAGCTAGCCGGTTATTAATTTTATTCTTACGCTCTTCCTACAATATTTTGACGTCCATCGATTATCCTAATATCGGAAAATTAGGGATTAATAGAGGTAACTATGGACATCAACAAATTTACTCAAAAAGCACAAGAAGCAATCTACCAATCACAGCAATTGGCACGGGATTATGGCCATCAGACCATTGAACCAGCTCATTTATTGCAAGCGTTGCTGGAACAACCTGAAGGGGTTGTCCCTGCGGTTATCACCAAGATTGCCGGCAACACTCAGGCATTATTGCAGGATGTAAAAAATGAACTCGACAGTCGCCCCAAAGTCTCCGGTTGGTCGGGAGAAGTTGGTTTTTCTCAGGCCACCGCCCAGGTTCTGGAAGCGGCCGAGCGTTTTGCCAAAGGTATGCAGGATGAATTCACATCCACCGAGCATATCCTTTTAGGTCTGTTGGAAAGCCCGGAATCCAAGCGGCTAAGCCAATATGGGCTGACTAAGGATTCCGTGTTGAAAGCATTGGTGGAAATTCGCGGCAATCAACGCGTGACATCCGCCAACCCCGAGTCCACCTACCAGGCACTGGAAAAATACGGGCGCGATTTGACCGCCATGGCCCGTCAGGGAAAACTAGACCCGGTCATCGGCCGCGACGAAGAAATCCGCCGGTTGATCCAGATCCTTTCACGCCGTACCAAGAACAACCCGGCTTTGATCGGCGAACCCGGTGTGGGCAAGACCGCCGTGGTGGAAGGTCTGGCACAGCGCATCGTGCACGGCGACGTGCCCGAGGGATTGAAGAACAAACGCATTATCCAGCTGGACCTGAGCGCCCTGGTTGCCGGGGCTAAATTCCGCGGCGAATTCGAGGAGCGGCTGAAAGCTGTCCTCAAGGAAATTCAGAATTCATCCGGTGAGATTTTACTTTTCATCGACGAAATGCATACTGTAGTCGGCGCGGGTGCTGCCGAGGGTTCCATGGACGCCGGCAACATGCTCAAACCTATGCTGGCGCGCGGCGAGCTGCACATGATCGGCGCCACCACTACCAACGAATATCGCAAGTACATCGAAAAAGACGCGGCACTGGAACGCCGTTTCCAACCGCTGCTGGTGACTGAACCCAGCACGGAGGATACGATCAGCATTCTGCGTGGACTTAAGCAAAAATATGAAGTGCACCACGGCGTGCGTATCACAGACGCGGCGGTCATCGCGGCTGCCACATTATCGGATCGCTACATCACCGACCGGCAGCTGCCGGATAAAGCCATCGACCTGATCGATGAAGCCGCGGCGCGCCTGCGCACCGAGATCGATTCCAAACCTTCCGCTTTGGACGAAGTTGACCGGCAGATTATGCAGCTTGAAATTGAAAAACAGGCTCTGCAGAAGGAGAGCGACAAGGCTGCCAAGAAACGCCTGGGCGACATCGAAAAGCACATTGCCGACCTGAAGGAACAACAAACCTCTCTGCAAACACGCTGGCAGACTGAAAAGCAGGCTATCAGCGAACTGAGCGCTATCAAAGAGAAAATCGAAGCGACCCAATTGGAAATCGAACAGGCTGAGCGCCAATCCGATCTGGAAAAGGCCGCCCGGCTGCGTTACGGCGAGCTGCCGGATTTGGAGAAACGTCGCGCGGAAGCCGAAGCCAGGCTGCAGGAATTGCAGAAAAACGGCGCTTTGTTAAAAGAAGAAGTGGATGCGGAGGAAATCGCGTCGGTGGTTTCGCGCTGGACTGGCATCCCCGTTTCCAAACTGATGGAAGGGGAAATGGAAAAGCTGGTTCATTTGGAAGATTACCTGCACAAACGGGTGATCGGCCAGGACGAAGCGGTACGGGTGGTTTCCAACGCGGTGCGACGCGCCCGTGCCGGTTTGCAGGATCCCAACCGCCCCATCGGTTCCTTTATCTTCCTGGGCCCCACCGGTGTCGGCAAAACCGAACTGGCGCGCTCCCTGGCAGAGTTCCTATTTGACGATGAACGTTCCATGGTGCGGATCGACATGAGCGAATATCAGGAAAAACACACTGTTTCGCGGTTGATCGGTGCACCTCCGGGATACGTTGGTTTTGAGGAAGGCGGCCAGCTCACGGAAGCGGTGCGCCGCCGGCCGTACAGCGTGGTGCTGTTCGACGAGATCGAAAAAGCACATTATGAGGTCTTCAACCTGCTGCTGCAAATCCTGGACGACGGCCGGCTGACCGACGGTCAGGGCCGCACGGTGGATTTCCGCAACACGGTCATCATCATGACCAGCAACCTGGGCAGCGAGCTGTGGCAGACCGCCAAGACGGATGTCAGCCGTGATGAGATTACGCAGGTATTGCGCCAGCACTTCCGCCCGGAATTCATCAACCGTATCGATGAGATTGTGGTCTTCCACAAGCTTGCCAAGGAGCAATTGGAAGAGATCGTGGACATCCAGTTGGAGCGCGTCAACCAACTCATTGCAGAGCGCGGTTACAAGCTAGAAATCGACGAAAGCGCGCGCAAGTACCTGGCGGATGTGGGCTATGACCCGGATTATGGCGCCCGCCCACTGAAACGAGCCATCCAGCGCGAACTGCAGGATCCGTTGGCCATGAAGTTCCTGTCGGGCGAGATCGTACCCGGCAGCACTATTATGGTGACCAAGGGTGTGGACGGTCTGGAGTTCAAATTAAAATAGTACGCTATCAATAGAAGAGTAAAGTCCGGTAAGTATTGACTTACCGGACTTTTTTTATCGAAAGTTGAATAAAAGAGGAATATTTTCTGTCATAGGGTAAAATGTCCCCGGACAATATAGAAAAACAAAAGGCGGTGAAAATATGTCTCTCTTCTTTTATGTGTTAATTCTGTTCGTCATATGTATCTTTCTGGCAGCCCTTTTTATTAAAAAGAGCGGGAAAGACATAAACTTTGGGAATAAATATTTCTATACTGTTGTTTTTATCCTGAGTCTGATCACCCTGGTAATTTCTTTAATCCTGTTTTGGAATTTAGGTGTTTATTCGGATGAGTATGGCTCATCACCTGTCCTGGTAACCGGGGGATGGTCCTGGCTCATAATAGACTGGGTCAGGCTGGGATTGATCTTCATTCTCTGTATTATTTCCGGTTTCAAGGTATTTACTCGTTCCAAATAACCATTCTCTTGGCAAGCAAGCGCAATCAAGACAATGGGGATGGTCCTGCTTGCGCTAAACCAGTATCCGGAAAAACTTAACGGTTATAAAACGCCCTTCGGTTATATCTAATCGGAGGGCGTTTTTCACGGTAGATGGTATTTATCTAGTGACGGTATTTCAGGATGATTTGCTTCACAATATCCGGGTCAATACGGTTGGAAGTCGCCAGGATATCCTGCTCAAACGAAGCTTCGCGGATCTTTGCCATGCGGTTAAACATCTCCAGATCCAGGTTCTCGCCAATCATCTTCATATTCCAGAACACCAATAACGCAGCTGCCAGAAACAATAGTGCTTTGCGTGCGCTTGCTTTTTCTTTTATTTGGTCTGAAGCCGCGGCAAAAATGACCAGAGCCATTTGGGGAATGTATAGCGTGCGGTAACGGAAGAGCTGGAAATGAATCAGACCGTTCAATAAAATGATCACCAGGCTGATGCGTTGGAAACGGGTCAGCTTCTTGCCCCAACTGAGCACGAAGATCAGCAGCGTGCAGGACACCACCACCAGCGAATTCATCTTGGTGCCGATCATGGATAGCTTGCCCTGGCCGTCGAAAATGGGCAGGAATACCGCCAGGATATTTTTAACCACATTCTCCGCATAAGCGGCTATGCGCATCCCGCCCTGCAAGGTACCCAAATTCTCGTAATAGGTTCTACCGAATAAATAGCCGGCCTCCGTGTACGTTGCCGCGTTGGAACCAAAGATCACAAAACGCAGCAAACCGTAAGCTCCCAGCATGATCACCAACGACAAGACTGCGGGATGAGTCAGACGAGTACGCAACTCCACTACCAGGTAATACAGCGCGATCAGGGGCAGGATCAACCCTGATTCCTTGCTCATTAACGCCAAAAACGAAAGCAGCAAAAGCACCCAAACCTTTGGCAATTTTCCCTCCGGTACGCGTGCCAGGTAATTAAGCAGGATCATTAAAAAGAATGTCACAAACAGGGTCGGCCGATCCGAAACCCAGGTCGGGCCGCTGACCGTGTAAAGAGAAATAAGGGCTACACAGGAAAGCATAAAAGTCAATATCCAATTCCGCGAGGAGTATAATTTCACCAGCAATGCATACAAGAGCATAATTATCGCGATATGCAAAAATAGATTAAGCAGCTGCGCCGGACCGGAAGAAACGCCAAAAACACGATAGGACAACCATAAGGAAAGGGAATGTAAAGGCCGGTAACCATAATTACCGAAACCCCAATCGCCGGCGAAGAAATCCAGGGGATTAGCCGTGGCTTTAGCGGAAGATAACAACACTAAATCGTCAAAGTCAACCGGCACAAAACGCAGCGCAACGTTATAGAAAGCATAGCCAATGATTGCTAAGAGAAAAAAGGGAAAGGCTCCCTCTTTCCACCCATCTATTTTTTCCATTAACCTACTCAATGAATTTTTCATTCATTCTCCTTACCATTCAAAATTCTCCAACCTAATTATATGTATATTAATTAAGAATAATTCACCGATACACGTATCCAGTAATATATGTAAATTACATTCGTCATACGTTAATATATTGTGAGCCACTTTTCAACAAAATTGTATTACAAATAGAATCGCTAACGTAGGAGACCCAACTATGAATAAGAAAACAAAGAACTACGTAATTATGGGGATATTGGTTTGTAGTCTTTTGTCCGCATGTAATTTCCCGCTGGCAAAGAAAAAAGGAGAGGCTGCTCCTACTCCATTAAGTGATAGTGAAATTCTGGGAACCGCTGTTGCTCAAACCCTAAGCGCTTACCAAGCCGAACTTGCGAACACCGAGACAGAAGCAACCGCTACACCATTGCCCATGGTTACCCCAATGGTGGAGGCTACCGATTCAACCGGACTCAAACCAACAGTCCAAAGCTATAACGCGCAGGCCTGCTATTCCGCCAACATATCAGCCGAAACCATTTCAGATTACACAAAAATGGATCGGGATGAAGATTTCACCAAAACATGGACTATCGTCAATACCGGCACCTGCGCCTGGGACAAGGGCACACTGTTAGTGTTCGTTAACGGCGATAGAATGGGCGGAGATTCTTCTGAGGCTATCGGTACCCAGGTAACGCCGGGAGGACACATCACCGCCTCAGTGGATTTGACCTCGCCATCTTCCAAAGGAACCTATTCCGGTAAATGGGCTCTGCAAACTGCAGACGGTACCCACATTGTTTACTTGACGGTCGTCATTGTGGTAAATGAGGACGATGACGATTTCTATGTCAGTACGGTTTCTTTCTCCTCCGCGGAGACATATTCCGGTGTGTGCCCTTACACTTATACCTATAAAGCCCATATCACCACAAAAGGAGATGGCGATGTGGTGTATCACTTCAAGTACAGCGATGGGTCAACCAGTTCCTCCAAGACGCTTGAATTCGAGGATGGCGAAACCCAAACTGTCAGCGGATCGTGGACATTGAGTAGCAGCGGTTCCTATTGGGTCAAGGTGTATATCGATGATCCTAATAACCAAACTTTTGGATCGGCTAAATTAACACTCACCTGTGCCAGCCCGACCAAGACAGCCACAACCGCACCAACCGAGACCACTGAGCCGACCACAGCACCTACAGCTGAGCCAACCACAGAACCTACCATTGAAGAAACTGAAGAAGGAGGGGAAACGAGTGGTTAATCAATAATTTTCACTAACAGGATTGTAAGAGGAGTGTAATGTTACTGCTATCATACCGACAAATGATGGCAGTAATATTTAATAATAACCGTTCTCACTTGTTTGAAAAGTGACAGAAATTCATAATAAGAGTTGCTATGCGCGTCAAAAAGGATTGGAGCATTTCTATGGAAAAGAAGATAATAATTCTAATCTCCACACTGGCGCCGGCAAGCTCCTTTTTTTCAGCTTGCAGCATAATCAGCTCTGACGATACAATTGCTGTACAGGCATCTAAAGCTTTAAAAGACACCTTGGAAAAGACAGCTGAAGCAGAAGAAACATCGCCCACCTATACACCTTACCCCACCTATACACCTTACCCCACCTATACACCTTATCCCACTTATACGCCTATCCCGACTACTATGCCATATTATAATAATTTTGGGGTATCGCCTTCCAATAATACTCATCCGGGAGGAATGCCGCCCGCGAATTCAAGCAGCGATCCCAGACCTCCCATGCCAAGATAATTAGGAAATGAATATGAAGAAATATTCTGGACTTTTAACAATTTTAGCGGTTTTGCTGGTTTCCAGCGCATGCTATTTCCCGACGGTCATGACAGAGGACGAAGCTGTCGCAACCGAGGTTCAAAAAGTGCTTGAAGATATTCAAGACGAAACCGCTACAGCAAATGCAGCCGCAACTTATACGCCCTATCCCACTTATACACCCGCGCCAACTTATACGCCCCAGGCAACGGCCTGGGTCAACCCATATTATAACCCATACTATAACCAATACATTCCCAGCGATTCGGGTGGTAGATACATTCGTAGCTGTAACAATGCGGAATTTATTGGTGAGAATTTTTACGATTATGCGATATTCAATAATGGAACTGTTTTCACCAAAACCTGGGTACTAAGGAATACCGGCGTTTGCACATGGACTACCGATTATAAATTGGTATTTAAATATGGAAATTCTATGAGCAGTGATATTTCCTCCAACCTGCCCTATGATGTACCGCCGGGAGGAATTGTGGAATTATCTGTTGATATGAAAGCACCAGCTGCCGATGGCACATATAAAGGCTACTGGACAATTCAATCCGATGTTGGTGAACAGTTTTTTGATTTTTGGGTTGCTATAAAAGTGAGATAAAGAATTTCTACAGGAAATTTTATTAGATCGCTATACGGAAAAGATTTTTTTAAAAATACTCTTCGATAATTCTCTCTTATCGTCTCGCCTCCGCTTCGGCTGCAGAAAGGACATTGAACGTCAAGGGCGCCACACCCGGCAACGTCCAAATCATCTGGGCCGAAGCGTGGCATTCTACTATATGATCACTTACAACAGATACAGCCGTTAATGCCGGGCTATATTTCTCAATATTTGATTGGGCGACAGTGCTGTTAAATTCGCGCAAGGCATATGCGGTGGCATTAGAACTATCAATGCGCACCACACCATAATCGATGAAGTAAGACACATCCACTGCTTGCACGGCGGCTGTGCAAGCTGCGTCCACAGCTGTTTGGATATGTACGCCTACGTACATAGCCCGCACGATTTCCGATGACAAAACCAACATTGGCATCGCCACTAACGTGATCAACATCACGGTATAGGGCATCACATAACCCTTACAATCTCGCCAGAATTTTTTGATCACCAGCCCTCCTGACGGAATGTAGAAAGGGCAGTGCCTTCAAAGTTCATCTGATCGCCGCCGCCTATGTAGGTTATCAGACTTCCTATATAGTTTGGCACTGCCCAATCCACCACAACATTTACCTGCGCGCCTCGATACCCTCCCCCGTTCGCACTTATCGCGTACGTCCCTACCGAGATTGCATCCAGTCGGCCTTGTGTTGCCGCAACGGCATTGGCCGCCGGGTTGACCTGTGATACCGATCCCACCCGCGCTCCATAATTCGCCGCGTTACGCACGGCTTCCGCTGCACACGAGGGCCATCGCCAGGTTCACCATGGCAAAGGTCAGCAGCACCACCACCGGTAGGGTGATGGCTGATTCTGCCATCGAGCTCCCCTTCTTGCTTCCTTTCCTTTGCCACGTCATTTTGCTTTTCCTTCGCCTTCAGGCTATTACATATTGCTGACTAAGTCGTTGATCTTGGCCACAATGGTCGATCCCAGGCTGGTGAATGCCACGATCGCTACCAGGATCAATACCGCTGCGATTACTGCATACTCTGCCATGGTCGCGCCTTTGCGGTCTTTCAACATTCCATATAAATGCATTATCGTATTCATTTCTGCTCCTTTATTCCTTCTTCTTTTCTCTCTTTTCGTCTCGCCACTGCTTACATATTGCTGACCAGATCATTGATCTTGGCCACAATCGTTGATCCCAAGCTCGTGAACGCTACGATCGCTACCAGGATCAATACCGCTGCGATTACCGCATACTCTGCCATGGTCGCACCTTTGCGATCCTTCAGCATCCCGTATAAATGCATGATTGTGTTCATCTTTGCTCCTTTCATCAAATTCTTCCCATTTTTATTTTTTTGATGACTTTTTAATAGGCAGTCATCCCGATGCCTTTGCAAACCGTTGTTTCACCCAATTCAACGCAGTAGTAAATACACTTCTGATTTGCAGTTTAAGGTTTTCCAGGTCAAAACTAATCAACGGTATATGCTCCTCATTTGTTTGGACGGGTATCATATAGAAATAAAGTGCCTTCAATCCCATCCAGTTCAAACCAAGCATTTTCCCGGCTGTTTCAATCTCTACCTCGAACCATTCGTGCACAGTGGCATTGGATCGTTCAACCACTTGTACTTTCGCAGGTTGTGAACCCAACAGCGGCTCAACCAATTTGGATACTTTACGTGTCTTCGATTCAATCTTGCGGACTGCCGCACGTAATTCCCTATTTGAAAGTGGGCTGACTACCAGTCTGACACCTTCGCCGGCGATCAACTCCAAAGCAGGCGGATTCTCAAATCTGCGGCCCTGATCCACAATCTTCAAATTGACCTGACTGCCAAGCCATTGGAGCGCATCCGGCATAAAGATTTCCTTGCGATATGCTTCGCGGCGATCGCGCATTTGAGATTGGTACCAATCCTCAAGGACAAAACGCATTTGCTTCATGATGTGCGCTTGCCGTTGGTTGGACAGAAAAATCACAACCGTCATCACAACAATTAAAGCGATAGTAATACTTGCGAAGAAATCAATCATATTTCTTCCTTTCCAAATGGCGCGCACTATTATCCATATGCGCATATCTTGCCGTCATTAACGTTAATTCCATCAGAGCTCGGCGGCGCGGATCGTACATGGCCACTAATCCCAGGCTGATCAGGATCCCGTAAATGGCAGCCAGCGGCCAGAAATGATTAACCACGGTAACCTTTGTACTGCTGTTCGATAAGTTTCCAGCCTTGTCCATGACTCTGGCTAGGATAATGTAATCGTCATCTTTTAATCCTTCAGTAGCCCACAGGTAGGACCAACTCGAATCCTTCACATTCGCCCGTTTCCAACCTTTTCCGCTGTCAATCCAAACCCCGGCCACTCCCGAATTCATTTCCGAAATAGGGCCGCTTAATTCAATATTTCCATAATATTGATCTGGAGAAGTAAACTCGACCAGCGGTGCATCCAAATCCAAAACAACTCGCGTTTCAACCGGTGTACGGTTACCGGCAATATCTTCCACATAACCGCTCACTAAATAATCGCCGGATTTTGTTACCTTTATATATGCCGAGGTTGAGTTGAGTTCTTTGCCGGCAACCAGTATCTGGTTGGCTGTTTGTACGCCCGCGGTACTCTCGCGTCTATCCAACAACCCGTCATCGATCATCTCAAAGGTTCCCTGTGCCGATAACGTAGTCTTGTACACACCGGAAAGCGCATCGCTTCCGTTCAAAGCTAATGAAACAGGAGTAACGTACCAATCCGGCTGTCCGTTAACTTGCGGGATATTGAAATCCACTTCAGGAGGCGTCAGATCAACCTTTATCAATTGTGTGGCGGTAGCCATGTTGCCAGCCTTGTCCACTGCCTTGCCTATCACGTAATAAGTTCCATCTTTACGAATAGTCAAAGAACGTTTGTACCAGGTACCTCCACCCAGGGAGACTTGCACATCCGCCAAACCTGAACCGCCATCGTAGGCTTTTACAAACACCTGTACAGGTTGGTTGTACCAGCCGTTATTCCCCGTGGGAGCCGGCATGGATAACACAACCGTAGGCGGATTACGGTCCCTGCCCACCTTTTTCTGCAGGGTGAAAGCAGACCCTGTAAAAATCGTTAACAAGGCTAAGCTTAAAAGGAGTGGCGTTTTCAGGCATCTATCCATTACCACACCCCCGGAATAACGCGGCTGCGAACCTGTTTTCCATAATCAGCATACCCGCGAATGATTTTTTCTTCCCAATGGATGCGCAGATAAAGAGTAGCCAACAATACCAGTGTGACCAGGATATTGCGCAAACTCAAATCAACCACCACAATTACGATAACAGAGAATAGTTCGCTGGCATACATCGGGTGGCGCAGCCATTTATAGGGGCCGCGCTTGACTAAACCGCGGTCGGCAGGAGATACATCAAAGGATTTACCCAAAGCTGCGATTGCCCAAATGGCAATCACCACGCCGAACAGGGACAGAAAACGGTTCATTGCTGGAACAGAATTGTTAACCTGAACAGCAAATGGCAGCAACGCAGATGCCCAGGCAATCAAACGCTGCAATAACGGTGCGTGACGGCTGGTTTTTCGGTGTAGAACCAACATGCAGGCTGACAGCATCGCATGCGCGAATAACGGCAGCGCCCACCATTCACCAGTTAATACCTGGTTGAGGCGTGCCCCGCCTAAAATTGCCATCAGTATGATTCCGAAATAATCCAGTAGCATTTCTTATTTTTCCTTTACATCGCGGCTGTCAAAGACACCATTAATGGAACCAAGATAGAGACAATAAACGGCAGGAAGAAGAAAAGGGTCATGGGAACCAGCAATTCATTATCCATATTGGATGCCGTTTGTTGAATCTGCGATTTATATTCGCGCGCTAAACCGCGGGCAATTTCGATCATAATTCTGGAAGCATCAACGCCTTTGGATGCCACCCGGTCAAGCTGCATTGCAAAACGGGAGAGCTCCGGTAAATCATGCCGGCCCAGCTCTTCCATCAAAACGCCTTTGCTGGCGCCGCGGCTGAACATTGCCCGTTCACTTTGCCTGGATTGGGAGACTGCATCGTTGATAACCTTGCCTAAAGGTCCGGGTAATTCTCCGGCACGGCTGATGGCTTGACCAGCGGTACTGCCGGCGTCCATCTCCGCTGCAATCACAGTGGCTGTCTCTGGCAGTAAACGTTTGACCAATTTCTTTGTTTCAGTGGCCTTGCCATTGACCAGTAAATAAGGCATAAAAATCGCGAATATGACCAACAGCCAGGCGAAATATGGCAATCCGAACAACAGAATAAGGATTACGATTCCCAAAGCAGCCAATAATCCGCGCACCAGCATACCTCCGACCGACCAGGTCAAATATTCGCCGCTAACCTGCGCCCAATATAGGCTGGTTTTCCATGATCCTAAAAATCCGGTTTTCATTTTATTAACCAGCTTTTCACCACTGCGATCAAAGAAGGTATTCGCATTGCTGCCAATCATCTCCCGCACCCTTTTGCCGGAAGATTTTTCGAAGCTAAATTGAGAGGCAAACAGATACACCACCATCGCAACTAATGCCGCTGAACCGATCAAAAGGATTTGTTTTAATAGTTGTTCGTTCATATTTGCCTCACATCAGGCTATCAACCATATTGCTCATAAAGCCATAACCAAAGATCATGGTTAATATTGACATTGCATAGACAGCTTGAACAGCAGTTGTCTCCATTGAAGATTTAAATACCGGGTTGCGTGCCATAACCAGGATGATAAACAAAGTCACGCCAATAATAAGCTTAACCGCACCCTTGGCAGAATTGCCGGCAGCCAACCCCATTAAGCGAGCTTCCATCACACCTTCCAGGTTGGAGGATGCTAATGCAAATGAACGTTTCCATTCCATGCCGCCTGTCCGCCATAACCGGCCAATCAGGAAAATCATGATGCCCAGGGAGTTTGAAATACGGAATGCCTCTTCCACCAATGGTTCCAGCGCTGAAACGCCGCGTTCCTGACCCAGCCGTACAAAACGTTCGATTAGCCATTTTTTCAGGGGACTATTTAACGAGAGTACCGTGGATTCTTCTTCAACTGCCTGTAGCACGTTGGGGTTTACCTGAATGGTCGAGGTAAAACCGGAAAGAAAAATCGGAATTTCTTTATCAACCTCATTACACATGGCTGTCCAGGCGCCCGCGGCAAAAGAATTTGTAATCATAATGCCGCCTAAACCGCCAGCCATGCTGGTGATCAACGGTAAGCCAAACAAGAAGTGTAAGAAAGCGACCATCAAGAGGGATATCGCTAACCTTGCCAGGTTCAAAGCCAATTTTTCATGTTCATAGACGTCGATGTGATATTTAGAAAATGCCAGACGAATCTTGAACTCGGTTGATCCAAAATCGGATGGTTTCACTTTCTGTTCTTCCTTGAAACCAATCATCTGTTTAACCCGGTTGGAAGTGTTTTGCTTAAAAACACTCTTGGATAACTGCTGGCCGATAATATAAATCACGTAAGAAGCCAGGACAGCTCCCAAAAAAGGTAAAATCTTAGCGGCAATTTCGTTAAAATTATTCATTCTGATTACCTGACCGTCATCGGTTTCATATCTTCATCACCCAGTCTATATAAGGGATGAATGACGACCTCGTTATCCACAAGCATCTTTTCGACTTCCCAAATACTCATGATGCGCCGCTCTTTGCCAGACCAACCTACCTGAATGAGAACATCCACCGCCATGGCAAAAGTACTCTTGGCATTGCGCATATCGGTCTCCTGCGTATCAGAGATTAGCAAGTTACCCACCCGATAGATGGCAAATTCAGGTGTTTCTGCGTGGAAAGTTGAAAGGCCTGGGTGGTCGCTCATTTGCGCACGGAAAAGAGTCAGAGCCGCGTCGCCGGTACGAACTTCACCCACAATTAACCAGTCGGGTGACATACGCATGGCATCATCTACACCATCACGAATCGTGTAAGGGGGAACGGATGATCCGGGAGGTGCCGGTCTGGCTTCCAAAGTGACAACATGGTCATGATCCAGCCAAATCTCTTCCGGGTCTTCAATTTTTACAATCCGGGCTCCTTTATAGATGCCCCCATTGCATAAAGCTGAGAGCAGCGTAGTCTTACCGGTATTAGTGCCCCCGAGAACCAACAAACGGGCTTTCTTTCCGATTACTTCCAATAATTTCTTGATAACAATCTCTGGCGCAACCTTCCAACCAATAATATCGTCCGGTGTTACGGGCGCCGTTTGATATAAACGGATACTGATGGAAGGTAAATCGTATTTTCCGGTTGCGATGACAGGGTGAATCAGCTTCACGCGCGCGCCGCCCATAAGGCCGGGAAGCGTTTCAATGCGCGGTAATTTCGCATCCACTGTTGGAGTCGCTTCCGATAATGCCCGGCCGGATGTACGCAACAACGCTTCTACTACGCGATCAACTTCCTGTGCGGCAATTTTCTCGCGAACAATCTCAAAGGTTTTCATGCCTTTCTTTTGGATACGCAGTGTGCCATCCGGATTAATAAAAATGTTGGAAATATCATCCCGCTTGAAGAGCGGCATCAGAAATTCAAGACCGGAAACCCGTGCCACCAACTTTTGCGCCAGGTTGGCAATGGTATCAATATCCGCATCAATGCGTTTTTCATTCAGTACTTTTTGGATAATGCCGCGTGCGGTTGAATTTAATCTATCCAGGTCAACCAGATCACGAAAAGTAAGGCCATCCGACATGCGGGAAGCGCCTTCTTCCAGCACCTTATGTGATTCATCCTCATTTATCGTGCGATAAAAAGTGTCCAACATGGTTTATGCTCCCACAATCCCTTTCCGAATACGGATCGGGCCAAAGTGCATAACCTTCTGGTCTTCATGGGTTGAACCACTGCCGCCGCCGTATAACACATCGCCTAAACGGTGAATCGGACCGGCAAAATCATCGCCGGCTGTTAATACCGACCTGCCCGCATTCGCTGCCAGAGCAACCTCGGGAACATCCGGAATCACTTCAGCTACAGGCGGGAAGTGCCCGATACCCATGGTTTGGGTATAAGCATCCGCGGCTTCATGCCATTCATTCGAACTCAATAGCCCAGGGCGATAGCGGTTGAGCACTACAAAAACGTTGCCGACACCGATACGGTGCTGATCACGCATACGCTTGAAAGCCATACGATAGGCTTCTGCGGAAACCACTGCCTGGTCTAGCATAGGCGTGGTCACCATCACCATGGTATTGCTGGCGGAAATGGCATTGAAATAGGCTCCGGACACAGGTGTATCCAGAATTACGATGCTGTACCCACCGAACGTAGCGTTGATCACCAATTGATTAATAGAAGCCGGATCCTCCGGCGGTTTGACCAATTCTTTTTCCTTGATCCCATCCTGCAAACCCACCATTACATCCAGCAGTCCTTTTGACTGTATATTCGGCCGGATACCTCCCTCAAAGGTAGGGTTTGCCAGCCAGCCAAATAAATTCGGTGTCGTCTTCAAATTCAAGAATGTCGGTAATGAAATATCCGGCACTCCCAAACCGACCAGTAGTGTTTTGATACCGCGTTGGGCTGCTTCCAGCGCTAAAGCCGCCGCGATGGTGCTCTTACCGCTGCCACCTGTGCGGCTCCATACTGTGATAACGCGTAATCCGCCCGCAATGCGTTCTGTGCGATAGCCTTTGCCAACCTGCCCCATTGTGGGAGCCTGGTTGCGCAGGGCAATTACCTCGGCGTAGATACGGCCGGCCATTTGCGATAGGTTTATGTCATTGATAAACACACCCCTAACTGAGGGTAAATCGCTCAATGACTTGCGTACATCATCACCAGCCTCACGCGGCAGAACTACATATACCGCGCTGGTCGTTTTGGTAAGGAAATTTGTCAGATTTTCAGGTCCGCTGAAGATAGTTGCATCTAGCAATATTGCTTCGGGGTTATAACCCATCTTGTTTTCCAGATCCTGCGGATCCGTGGAAAAAGTGTTTACACGGAAACGGGAATCCATCTGCAATGAGGTAAACCAGGCATTCACCCGCGAAGGCGGCCCTGCTAGAAGCATGACAACTGCTTCTTCAGCGCTTACGGCTTCTTCGTTTTCAGCATTCCATCCAGTCATTATTCGCCTCCAACTACAACCGGCGCAGGAGTAGGTGTTTCCAATGCATAAGGATTAACCGTCGGTGTGGGTTTATAGGGTTTGATCACCAGCTCCGGCAGCCATAAACCAGAGGTAACCATTTCTTCAGCGTTACGCGGCATGAGATATACATATAGACGGGCACCATCACTGGCTTCCAGGGCAGTTAACATTTCCACAACATTCACATTGCGTAATTGCGTTCCCAATTCAGGTTCCACATCTTTGAAATCATATACGATGTTGTCCGACTCTATGGAAACGGCCAGCACTAATGCGCCTTCTGTTTTACGAGTAGTCGATACTGTTGCCGAAGTATTATCGGTTTCGCTTGTAAGGATGTTCTCGTCCGGGTCGATTGACTGAAATTCTGGAGATAGATATAAAACCCGCAGATTTTCTATTGTCGCCTTACTATAGGTTCCTTTTTCTCCCTGGTTACTGGAATCAATCACAGCTGTGATACCTACCAGATCTCCAGGGCGCAACAAACCCGCTAAACCGGACGCGTTGTCAACCGTAATCGCTACCGCGCGCTCGTTTGGTGCCAGGGCCATAGGTTCTGATCCAATGTTGGAAGCGCGGATAATATCTCCCTGTGAACGTCCGGTCAGCAATGCCAACCCGATTATTTCGCTTGGTTCAAAAACCGCATCTTCCGGGACCATTTCTTTGGGGAAAGTAGCGTAAACTACGTCACCTTCTTCAATTACGTGGCCCATTGAGAGGTCATAGGCGGCCACCAGCACATTTTCTTCAGGTGTTGGCGACAGAATCAACAGCACTACGATAAAGGCCACTGCCGCCAACAATACTGGTAATATCTTCTTCATTCTCTTAGCTCCATCATCTTCCCATGATTTATTGCTAAACTCAGTTCTTACTGCGTCATAGCTGTGTTATCCAGTAGATACACTCCAAATTCACCTGCTGTAATTTCAAAACTGCGCGCCGGCGATACCCGTGTTCCGGAAGTCGCGCCGCTCAATCTGATATCGTACCAACCCGGATCCACGACAGGGATATTCGCCGTGAAGTCCCAAGTACATACATCGCCATTCCATATGCAAGCCGGAGTCTGCGCTATGCCCCAATCAGGATGCTGCAGTGTTGCGCCAGGGTAAGCATCGGCCAGTTCCCCAGTGATCCAGGCCCGCGAATCGAGCGTCAACGATGCACCTGCAACCAGCTCATCAACACTTTCTTTATAAACCTTGGAGGTTACCGAGCATGCCCAAATATGCTCAATAACGGCAGTCCAACCACTGGGACATCCACAGTTATTGTGACCACAACCATAACGATTCTGTTCACCATTTCCATCATCATTGCCGTTTCTGTTCTGGTGTCCGTTCGAGTCATTCTCGACGCACGCAACCATCCGCTGGCCAACTATCTTCCATTTTTCGTAGTTGACCGTTGTCGGCGCAATGCTGATATGCCATTCAATGGTCACACCATTCTGTTCAGGATCCTGGTTGACCACAACCGCATAATCCGGAGCAATCTGTTGAGCAGTCGCCGAAATGGAGCCCGGCGTTACCCACACATTGCCGCAGTCGCTGCTGGGCAGTGGTCCGCCGCCATTGTTATTCCCATTTCCATTGCCGTTGTTATTATTATTACAGGTACAACTGCAATTTCCACGGCCATTGCCACTACCGCAGGAACTACTGCTGGAATCGGATTCATCACCTGACCCACCGATACCGATGAAAGTTACATTACCATTGCCAGCATCACGCTCTGAAGTAATGTCCAGGCTTTCCCAATCGAGGACAATATTTACTTCTTCACCATCAATGATGAAAGTATCGCCATGCGGCAGGATCCACCTGATTGTTGATGTCTTGGTATCATCCTGCCCACTGCTGACACCCGGATCAGGCGCAGCCGAGTCAGTCGTGCTGCTCTCTCCGGAATCATCATCGGAATTACCGTAGCCGTTGCCCGCAAACGCGGGGTTGTTTGTCGCCAAAATCATGATGAAAGCTAGAATGGTTGCGATTGACTTTTTATTCATAATACACACCTCAAGTCCCTTCCTATTCCTCTCCACTCGCTGAATCGATAGCCATGTAATAAGCGATCTCATCACTGGTCAAAACACGATTCAATTTCCAATTGCTGTTCTCTTCTGCCACCTGCAACCAATATTCACGGTTTTTCGAATTTTCCGACCAACCTTTAGTACCTTGTAAATTGACCTGCCAATATTGAACGCGCATGCCAAATTGTTCACCTTCATCTATATAGCGGCTGGTAGCGGGTGTGCATTCCAATACATCCGAACTGTAAGCGCGCTCCAGGTCACTCCAAGCCTGATTGATCTGATTGGTAAAGAAATCACAACCAAGCTGTGTGGATGTATCGCAAACCTGTTGTATATATCCATCCGCATCTTCAGAAAAATCAATGTTACATAAAGCCATGGCGCCATTTTCCGCTGCTTGCATAGCAGTGGTCATGTAGTCGGCCGAATAAGCTGTGGCGGTTGCCCGCTGTGTATAGATGGAAACCGGCTGGCAGCCGCTGACAAAAACGAGTAGGGATAAGCTCAAAATCCAGAAAAGAAAAATTTTGTTTTTCATGTTACTTTCCTGCCAGGATTCCATCGAAATTGACCGGGCCCAGCTTGCATTCAGCTGCCATGTAATCGATACTGACCAGTGCACGCCAGTATGCCCGCTCGAAATAAGACCAGAAAGCATCGGGAACACCCGAAAGATTTACCGGTTTTAGCTTGGGCAGAACCTCATCCGGTTTCTGCTCTTCCCAATATTTAAACGCATAAGCCAATTTTGAATCGGGGTTGAGACTGGCGTACGCAAAGTTGAATGAACCACGTAAATTAAGAGGAAAATAATATGAGATGTCATTACGGCATCCTAAATACTGCGGCAGCGCGCTTACGCGTGTATCTGCTTCCTGAGTAGCATTCCAACGATCCTGTATGAACTGCCAAAATGTGATTCCGCGCGCTTCGGGTATGTCCATCGGCTGAGTGCCGCGGAAGTAGATCCATACGCCAAAGCTGATGACCAGCAGCAGCGCTGTGACTAAAACTATCTTCAACAACTCCAGTAAGAATCTTCCCATATTCTCCTCTGGTAACTCGATAAAAAAAAGGCAGATTAGAGCCAACGCCCAATCCGCCTATGTATGCTTAATTCAATCCCTTAATGGGATCTATGTTGATAGCATCATATACAATGTAACTTCTATGTTGTCTTTTGCTTTAAAAAGCAAACAGACTTTCGGCGGCTTGGCGATCTTAGCTGACTTGCATCAGCCGTAGACCCAGAGCTTTGCGTCCCTATCTTTCAACAGGTTTGCTATTATCGAGTCTTACCTGTATATATAATACAATGTTTTACAGTTTTGTCAAGTATATATATGGTGTATAGATAAATTATTAATACACCTATGGGGGATAATGGAGCATCTATGCCCCGCTACATTCGGGTATAATTTACACGTCGCCCCCGTAGCTCAATGGACAGAGCGCCTGACTTCGAATCAGTAGGTTCCGAGTTCGAATCTCGGCGGGGGCGCCAAATGTAGAGCACACTCCCCTATTACCCCCCATATCTGGCGTGTTAACCCTGCTTTTTTGAGCAGGTTCTTTTTTTCTGGTGCAGTTTGGTGCAGATGGGTGCAGTTTGATCATCTCAATGAATGTTGTGAATCGGGTTTGATGCAGTCTCGAGTAAATCCACTTCAATTGGTGTGACCAATCGATCCATGATTTGGGCTGCTTCAGTCTGCATTTCATGATAAAGGTGACCATAGATATCGAGGGTGACGCTGGGTTTGGAATGCCCTAATATTTTCGAGACAACGATCACTGGAATGCCATGATTGAGCATCAGAGAAGCTGCGGTGTGGCGCAAATCATGAAAACGGACTCTGGGGATTCCGGCGTGATCTAATACGCGATTGAAGTCCATTCGAAGGTTACTGGGGTTCAATGGCGTTCCAACTGACGAAGGAAAGATTAAATTATTCTCTTTCCAGCGTTGCCCCATGATCATCTTCTGTAACTCCTGACGCTCCAGGTGTAGTCGTAAGGCCTGCAAACTGCCTTCACCTAATTCAACCGCTCGCCGCCCTGCCCGGGTTTTGGGTTCGATGAAACTCCAGCCCTGCCCGGGTACATGTTGAACCTGTCGCCTGACATGTAACGTACCGGAAATCCACTGCAAATCAGACCATTTCAAACCCAAAAGTTCTGCCTGGCGCATACCGGTGATCACTGCCAGATGATACAAAGCTTCATGCTGACTACTATGAGCGGCAACTAAAAACAGGGATACCTGGCTCTCATCGAGAACGGACATTTCTGTTTGATTGCGACGAGGCAAAGCAGCACCATGTGCCGGGTTGCTCAGAATCAAACCATAGCCCAGCGCTTTCTCTAATGCCCGGTGGAGTACGGAATGGGTCAATCGAATGGTACGGGTACCCACCCCAGCTTTTAATAACTCTCCATAAAATTGCTCCACCCTACTCTGGCGAAGATCCTTGAGAATGATCTCCCCCAAGTAAGGAATGATGTGCAACCTGATAATCTGAGCATATTGGTAAGCAGTTTTTGGGCGTAATGTGGTTTGATTGGATTCCAGCCACAAAGCCAGATAATCTTTGAGGTTAGTCTTTCCGCCTTCATAGTCCATGCCCCGATCCAAATTGTTAAGCATTTTTCTCAACCAGACCTGGCATTCTTCTTTCGATGTAGATCCAAAACTGATCCGCTTGCCATTCAGGGATAATTGCGCCCGCCATTTGCCGTTGGGTCGTTTGGAGATCGAACCTTCATTTCTACCACGAATACTTTTCGCCATTTCCTTTATTCCTTTCTGAATGTAAAAGGAAAGGCGACTTTGCTCTGCCATATTAAGCTGTTAAAGTCCAATATTTCCATGGCTATTGTACTGTAAGACCAGCAGAGCAGAGTGTTAATCATGGCTATTTCATCAGGGAATAATCGCAAACAGGTGATAAATTCTGATTGATAAAATCTTGTAAATCTATCGGACGTACCCGGCGAGATTTAGCAATGGCCACCGTGCGAATTTTTCCCTGTTGCATCAACCGATAAGCAAACGCTCGGCTGACATTGAGAATTTGTGCCACTTCCGCCGCCCGCAGTAGTTTTACTTCTCCGTTCACTTGGATAATTTTCTCTTCCATCTCTGACCGTCCTTTCTGTATTCGATTGTCTATAGCTTACAGAAATCGAGACGATTTGTCTGTCGTCCAAGGAATGAACCTGTGTATTGAAAATAATAAAATCCTAAAAGCTTTAGGGGAAAACCTGGAAAGTCTGAATATAGCAAATATCCCTAGGTATAAGGGAATGCTAGTATTTTTTATACTAGAAAAGTGTAAACTAACTGAATTCTATTTGGTATTGGTGCAATCGTTTGTTAATCGCATCTTCTCCACCTTCTAAATGCAATACTACTAATTTATTTATTCTTGAATTATCTAATCCACCAGATGAGTCAATTGATGTTGTTGAAGATGTACTCTCAAGAACTATTCCTAGATCTAGATCTGATGCAACAGCAATATTGGAATTGTGTGTTGCAAAAATAAATTGTCTGCTCTCTTTTGATTTTCGTACGAGTTTTACTACGCTCGAATAAATAAACGGTGTATATAATGCATCTTCAGGTTGATCGAAAATAATTGGGGAAATACCATCTAACATTGAAAGTAAAACTATTACAGTAGCTTTTTGCCCTGTTGAAAGTTTTTCTAGTGGCTTAAAAACTTCTTCACCTACCTTAAAAGATATTTCGAGAAAATCTTCAATTCGAAGGGATTCAAGTTTATATATAAACTCTTTCTTTAAATTAAATTGATTAATAATCTTTTCATTCCAATCTCCTAATTCAATCTCGTTTTGAAACCGTTGTAAATCATTGTTCTTTATGATTTGTATTAAATTATGCGGGGGAACATTTTTAATAATTTCATCTATTATTTGTTGCTTACAATATGAACCTTTCATTAATTCGATCAATAGGGATTCATATTTTCCAAAAATTTTATTAGGAATTAATGAAATTCTTAATTCAGGAATCGATTTATTTATTTTCTTTATATACTGATCCCTAAGAACAAATATCCTTCCTTTTGAATCGTTGATCGTTTGAATTATCTTTCCTCTTGTTTTCATTAAAAGAGAAAGTTGTTTTTCCGCATCGTCGATTTCTTTTTTCTTTTCTAATAATTTGTTCTTTGTTTTTCTCAAACCATCCAGGTCATTATTAATTTCTTCAATTCTTTTTACATCATATTTCTGTACAAGTTCTTCATAATCATCTTGATGTTTTTGAAATAGAGCCTTCCATTTTTGTTCATCGTCTATGAATTCTTTTTCAATTTCACTTACTTTGTCTAAGATTACTTTCTTTGTGTCAACAAAACTCTTCTTAATCTCTGTATTTCTATTAATAATGCTATTTATTAAAGCTTTGTTAGGTGTATTTTCTTCGATTTTCTCAATATTAACAAGTGGTATATTTGGATCAGTAAAATACTCTGTAACCCATGTTTTTGTTGTCGGGATATTATCCTTATATTTTCTAAAAAAATCTTCTTCAGTTTTCCACATTTGATGAGTTTTGAAAACAGGTTCCTTTTGAACAGAAGTAATTGTTTGTAATTCATCGGAGAGAATATTAATTTTTGCTTTTGTAGTAGAAATACTCTTTTTATTTCCTTCTTTTTCTTCAATTGTGGTTTCCAATTTCAAAATTAAATCGATTTGTGAATCTAAGGACTTATACCCATCTTCGATATTGTTTTTAAATTCTTGGATAACCAAGTGTTTATCAACTAAATCTAGTTGCGCCAATGGGTTTTTGGAAATGATTATGGCTTCACCCTGGCTATAAGCTGAAATAGGAAAATATTCATTTATGTTAATATCTTCCAAAATAGAATTGTCTTTTTTATATGAAATTGTTATAGGGTTTTCGAAATTATCAAATATTCTTTCAACGATTAATTCTTCGCCATTTTTATTAACAATTTCGACTGTGAATAAAGATCCAATTCCTGCTAAATCTATTAGTTTTCCTTTGCAATCATTTTTTATATCTTTAATATCTGATACTTGATTTAATACAAACCTTAAGAATTCAATAATGGTACTCTTTCCACTTCCAGCACCACCAAGTAAACAATTTAGCTTACTGTTAAATTCAAAAACTTGGCCAGAAAGATAGCCTTGACTTACTTTTAAACTTTTTATTATAGGATAACTAGTCGCTACCCATGTTTCCGGAAATTTCACTCGTAAATAAGGGTCATTTAAAGCAAGTTTTAAACCAAAAATGGACGGGGTATCCATTTTAATTTTTGTGAACTTTAATCCAATTTCTGCAAGAGAATGTGCATCAGAGTTCTGTATACTTGGCATAGATCGAGAATAATTTGAATCTTTCCCTTCTAAATAGAAAAGGTGTTTTTGCATATTAATAAGTTCCATCGCCGCCAAGTTAGGATTTTTATAGATTTTTATACGAGATTGTCCTTGATCATTTGATTTTAGAAATCCTTTTTTTCCGTCAGCATGTGCTGCAATAGCTAATCCACCATAATCTCCGACAATGGTGTTGATTACTTCGTTTATATCATTTCCAATAGCTTCTTCTTTTCCTCGTTTATCTTTAGGAATTCCGCATGATGTTAATACGTCATCAATCTTAGAAACAACTTCTGTGTCTGGATCAAATAGTGCTAATACATGTCCGCCATCCGCAGTAATCTCAACCCCTGGAAAAACAAAAAGTTTTGTTTCCTTTGCGGCAATGAGAATATCCTCAATACCCTCATTAGTGTTATGATCGGTAATCGCAATAACATCCAATTCTTTTTCAATGGCTTTCGCGACTATCATCTCTGGTGTCACACTTTTCTCTTTATAGCACGCTGAAAATGGTGTATGTATATGTAAATCACAATTGAACAATTTCGTGCCTGGCATATAACCTCCCCGAATAAAAAGGAATTATTTCTTGAAACGCTCGATACTTCTTTCATTGTATATGAATGGTTAAATCCATGCAACCAATATCTCGCGTGGATACTATAGTGAAATAATTATCCCATCTTCATATCAACATTACGACCATCCCCCTAGCCATAATCGTTTCTGCCAAAACTTCTGCAACCATTGGCAACTCTGGTGCGATCAATAATAGGAACTGTTGCGCGTCATGGTTTAGCGGTTTATCGTTTTAAAATATTTCCTCGAACATTTCTTTTTTGGCTCGGTAGGTTAAATGTTCCGGCTTTGATAGACCAATTGCCCTGGGCAATTTTTCAAAATTTGGCGCTGGTTATTATCCTTATCCATTATTCCCTCTAGTTCGTTCCCGGCGTATTAGTACTATCGAGACATAGCTTAGAAATTGCATAAGCAATCATCCACCCCCTTAGATTTCGGATATCTGGAAAAGCGATCCCATAATGGGATTAGCTCATAAATATATATATTTGCTACATATATTACTTGATTCTTGATTTTTAAAAAAAATAATATAGACTATTGCTGTCGTATTTATCGTATATGCTCGATAAAAATAACGACAGTTCTTTAAAACACCGGTTGATTCCAAACCAGAAAGGAGACTTTTCGTAGACTTGTTATTGGATTTGTAGCTTTCTACAAATGCGTAAAACTACAAGTCAGTTCTTATTCACCCGAGTGTATGTCGCCATATGCTCACCATAAAAAAGAAAGGTTAGGGATACTATATCTCCGCGTAATTTTGTTCCTCCAAACAATCCAAACGCAGATGCTGGATCGGTTCCCGGATTTTATAGTGGAGCCTGGCAGAATCAGCGTGGTGATACCGGAAAGGTTCTTCGAGACAATAACGAACCTGGTATTTCCACCCACCTACATCAACATCCTGATGGTTTAACTATCTCGACGTATCGAGACGGTAAACCGCCGGAGCGTTTTACTTTTGGTATGGATTGACCGCCACAGAGCACTTTGCTCACTTAGGTAATTGTCCTTCTGTCGAAAGACAGGAGGACAACCCTTGGTGATTGTAAAAAGTGCTCTGTGAAAATATTTTAACTTTCTTTTACAGTATGACTTTTGAAGAAATAAATAAAAAAATTACAGCTTTGAGAATAACTTCGATTGATTTTAATTGTTCCAAATCAAGAGTAATTCTGGTTACTATGCCAGAGTATGGTTTTAACCCTGAATTTAAAGACAAGGAAATCAAATTTACTTTTGACAATTGTATTCTTTTTGCAATTTCTAAATTATCCACGAACAATTATGATTCTTCTATAGAAATTGTTAGTTGGGGAAAGAAAAAAGATTGTTCCATAATAGATAATTTTGTTTCAGATTCTATTGCCAAGGATTTTAATAATTTTAGCTTACCTAATCTTGACTATAGAAAATTGCCTGTCGATTACAATGTATATTTTTTTGAAAATGTGTATGGTGATTTAGTGAAGATAATAAGTAAGAAAGTATCTGTGGATATCAATTTATAAATATACCAAGACAAGATGATGAGACTGCGTTTTCATTTTTAATAAATGAAAGACAAAATCTTCTTCAGTTTTCCTGATTGACAATCACCCATTCTATCCGCTATCCTGAATTATCCAACTTGTTTAAAGAACCAGTTATGGCTTTGAACAGGTTCACGGTTATGATTATTGCAGTTGCATCTCAAAAAGGCGGTACCGGAAAAACAACCACGTCCATTTCACTGGCAGCAGGTTTAGCCCATAAAAATAAAAAGACACTATTGATCGATATCGACTCTCAGGCTAACGCTTCCAAAGTGCTGCTCCCCAATTATCCCAAACTGACCTTTGAACAGACAATCTACACCACTATTCTGGGAAAAAAGCCCCTTCCTATCCACGATACTCCCCTGCCCTGCCTCAGCATCGTTCCATCCCATATTTTGCTCTCCAATACTGATATCGAATTGACCACCGCTATTGACCATCGCGAAGCCCGTTTAAAAACCGAACTGGATCAAATTAAAAACCAATACGACTTTATTCTTATCGACTGTCCCCCAGCGTTGTCTTGGCTGACGATCAATGCTTTTACGGCGGCAGACAAGGTGTTGGTAGCGGTCGCTCCGGGCTATTTTGAACTGGACAGTATCGTGCAGATTTCAAAAACGATCAGAGAAGTGCAAGGTTATTTCAATCCGGCGCTACAAATTCTGGGCTTTTTATTTACGATGAGCGATCCGACGATCAATACCTCCACTTCCCTGCAAATATTACGCCAGACTTACCGGGATTATGTCCTTAAAACCATAATACCCCGCAATGTGGACATCCGCGACGCCCACATGAATAAGCAGGATATTTTTACATTCAATTCTAAATCCAAAGCTGCCCAAGCTTATCAGAAATTAATTTTTGAACTATTCTCTTTATGAGTAAAAAACAGCTAAACACCCTGGCTATTTCCAATGAGTTGGAAGGCGGCGCATCATTATTCTTTTCAAAACACCCAACCACTCCCCCACCCGTCATTAAACCTGAGAATACCATCCAGAAAACAAAGCCACCTGTGAAAACCATATCCGAAAATCCGGTGAAGAAAGTCCAGAGTGGTCAAATTAACCAGCCACATACAGAGTATGTCTCATTAACTCACAAAGAAACGAGTGAAGTAAATAATGAAGTGACGACGTCATCACTTCATGAAATCAATTGTAGAGTTTGGAAAGACACGATTGAAAATACGGAAACCCACAACTCTTCCCTGCGGTTAACGAATGAAGAAAACTATGCCGCGGAGGATATGATCAATGATCTCAAACGGAGCTTAAAGGTTAAAACATCCCTGAATGAAGTAGCGCGTTTAGGGCTTCTTTATATTATTCATGACTTTAAACAAAATCGAGAGAAGTCGTTAGTATATAAAGTCAAAAAGTCATAACGTTATAACGCCATGACGTCATTCAAATAAGAGTATGGATAATCAAGTTAGAATTTTTCGTAAAAACCCGATTGCCTGGTGGGATAAGAACGTTATGCGTTTTCTGCGCGACAAGTACGGCCAGGATAAAAAGACCTTTTTGTTGATTCGTTCGGTATATTTGGCATTATGCGAAATTGAAAGTGATTTCAATAACAGACCTGTCAATTTTTTTACTAAAACCGTAGGCACTTACGCTGGATTATCCAGAGAGGCGGCGGGGAAATATATTAATCTGCTGATCAAAGAAGGTTTAATAAAAAAGACACAGAACAAAAACCCCATAACAAATTCGTTTTCCTCTGGAACCGTTGTGGAGATACTTGGACTGGAAAATGCCGATAATAAGGCAAATGAGCCGTTGTCGGGATACCCCAGCATCGGGGTACTCCAGCATCGGGATACCCCGACAACATTAAAGAAGTTAAGTATTAATAAGAAAATAATAAATAACGTTAACGAAGATCTGCAAATTTCCAACAAAGAAGAGAAAGGAACCGTTGAATCATTAAGAGATATTTTGAGCCAGTATGGTCTAAAAAAGCCCGACAAACTAGACCAATCCGGATCTGTTACTCAACGGGATTATGTGGCGCAAGAAATAGCCGATAAACTTGGCGACTCAAAAAGTCTTGGATGCTACCGAAAAATTGCCGATAAAATTCCACAGAATGTTATTTTTGAGATATTAGCCAGTGTCAAGGATGTGGCCCTTTCCGGAAAAATCCGGCAGAGCAGGGGAGCATTATTTGTCGAAATCATCAAGAAATATGCACATATCAGGGGAATTGAATTGGGTTTTAAAATGAAAGGGGATAGATGAAGAATAGGAGATTCTTTATAAGTTGGATTGGTATTAGAAAAGAATTTTGATTTAATTCAGAGGCGAAGTAGGGGATTGCCGTCGCATTCACGATAGCATTTGATTTTTAGATTTAGAATTGTATAATTACTCAATCATATTATAGGGTTGGTATAACAATGGAAAAAGCAAATAAGGAATATTTTGAAACATTTGGAATTGATAAGTTTTTGGACAAGATTAAGAATTCCAAAGTAGTCAAGGGTTTGTTAGTGGGTTCGGCTTTAACCGGTGTGTCAGCAGCTTGTGTTAATAAAGCCCCTGTAGTCGAAGCAGCACCGCTACCTAGTGTAGATGAAAAATCAACACCATCAATAGAAGAAGCTCCAATCGAGACCTTACTGCCAATAGCTACACTGGCACCAACAGAAACAGAGGATCCTTTTGAGGGATTAAATATCTGCCGAACCTGGCAAGAAGCAGAAAATTGCCCAATCACTGTGGCTGATTTTGAAAGATTGCCTGATTTTGTAAAAGCTAACTTTACCTTCCCTTCGGAGGCAATGAAGGTAAGTTGGTTGGAGATTGTCCCGGTCGAAGGTCTGACAGATTTTGTGAGGATTCATGCTTTAACCAAGGAAGAAATAATTAATGGAACTTCAGTAGTAGCCACGGAATCAGTTAAGAATACAGAAAAGGAATATGTTTACACTAGTTCATTAAGTCCAATAGGTAAACCTTATTTTTTTCTGCTCACAGAAAACTCATCGACAAATAATTACGATTGCTGGGTAGCGGTGTTCCCAGTAAATAACGCTGATGGTAGTGTCGGGACATATACAATTATTGTGCCGCCTTATGTTTTCAAGGATCATTATGAGACCCCAGAAGATAGGACGGAAGTAAGTTTAAGGGAAAAGTTTGATAAATTGCCTTATTTACCGCCAGCATATTTTATGGGTGTTGTTTCTAGTGGAGTGTTAAACATTGATAAACAAGGATCTTTTATCAAGGAAATTCATGAAGATACAAATGACCCGAATGGAGAAAGAAGGAAACTATTTGACGAGTGGAATGAAACAGCCATCATTCCGGAAGAATTGGAAAAATTACCGTTGTTTGGTTCGGATTTGGATTTGGTGGGGAGAACACAGGAGCTTGGTTGATATTAAGAGGAAATTATGCTTAAATTTTAGAGATGAGATGGTGGATTATTATATTGGTGGGATTGATTGGAATAGTGGTTTTTGGACTTTATCAATATGGAGGTGGCCGGTATTATTTGGAAATGGCTGATTTAGTCAATCAAAAAACAGGGGAGGAAAAAACAAAATTAAAGAAAGAAGTTTTTGGGGATTCATCAGAGAATAAATATGGGGGAATATTTGTAGGGGTAGTGGGCGAAGGCTTTTGGGTTTGGGGGAATAAAGGTCTTAAATATTTCCATAGGCAAGACAATAAAACAGTTTTCTATTTTTATGATTTATGTAGTGAAGAGAATTTAAAAAGGGCACAAGAGTATAAAAGTACTTATGCTGCTAAAGATGTCTATTTTGATATGGCTCTTTGGCAAAAGAAGATGAGACAGGGGGATCAAGTAATTGTCAAATATTATGAGAATGATAAAAGTTTAGCCTGGGAAGTGTGGGGAGTACCGGTTTGGGATTTTAAATTTGGTGGTTTAGAAATAAAATGCGCCAGATAATATTTTTAAGTTTATTATTTTTAAGTTTATTGATGACAGTTAAGCCGGTTTTGGGATTGACTTGTGATCCAGGTTGTCATGTAGAAACAAATAATACTTTTGGTAGCGGTTGTGTGCAGTGTAATGCAGCCCCAGACGAATGGGGTAATTGTCCAACTTGGTGTTCAATTGCTAATATGTGGTGCGAGTGTGATGATGGATCATCAGGACCAATAATAAATTGTAGAGATGGTTATTATTCAACTCCTAGTGGTGAATGTCGTCCTATCGGTAGTGGGGATTTACCTAATACTGGGGGTGATGGTGGCTGTACTCCATCTTGTCCGAGTGGTGTTTGCGGAACCATTGGAAATGGTTGTGGGGGGACGTGTGCTTGTATTGAATGTGATACTTGTACACCTCAGTGTGGTCAGGCATCGGATTGCGGCACTTGCGGTACTGCTGATGCTGGAACACCAGAAGCACCAACCTTAGTGGTTCCAGATGGAACGATAACTAATCCAAGCTCATATAGTCTCACGGGAACAAATTCAGTCATAGATCTATTGTGGTCTTCCAATAGTGATTTGACAGATTATTATCAGATTTATGTTAAAGACAGCGATGAAGCAACAGTGTGGAGTGGGGCGGTGGGAACTACCGGTGTGGGTAGTTCCGGTTACACTCCAGGGCTTTACCATTGGTATGTTGAGGCGGTCAATAGTACTTGCACTGTTGATGTAGGCCTAACTTCAGCTAATGGTTATTTTGTGGTTAGTAATTCCCTATTAACGTTGAAAAATGCTGATGAAATAGTAGTGCCACCTGAAAGCGGAAACAGAAATAATATTTGTCAACCAGTTTTTGTTGATAGCAGTAATAACCGAAGGATAATTTTTGAAGCTAGTGTCAATAGTCCAGGGGGATGGGCAGAAATTAGTGGAGCTACCTTAAGTTGGCATGGCAATGATTATGCAATGAGTAAATTAACAGGTTCAGGAATAGGAGGCACGTTAGTAGCTACAGTAGATTTTGGAGCGGCTAGTAATAATAGTGGGGTTTTCCCTTTGTCGGTAAGTGTTAGTAATTCTTATGGAACAAGTGTTAATAATATTTTTGGTGATTTAAAAGTTTGGGATTGTCAGGTACCGGTTTCAGGGACACTTTATGATGGTACTGGTGGCCAAGCTTGTAATGAGCTTGGTTTTATGACACCGGTAGATGCTAATTTGGATTTTTCCAGTTTGGTGTTTAAAGACGTTAGTGGTGATAGCGATGTGAGTATGAGTACTAGTTTACCAGCCAATTATGGACCGACAAAGATTACCTATGGGAGAACTTATTTACCCATTTTTAATGGTGGTGATATGGCTAATCCTGACGGGACAATTTTTGGGACAGGGCGGATGACCAGATTAGTAGATTTGGGGACGGGAGCAACACTATGCCCCAGTGAGAGTCAATTTAATTTACAGAATAACATGTCTGCTTACGAAGTTGATCCCGGGGCACAAGTAGATTTTTCTTTTATTAAAGATCAGGAAGCTTGGTTTCAAGTAAGTGGGGCGGGGGTGAAAGCTAAAAGTTGGATTGATAGTGGAGTGCCATCAACGGTGGATAGTAGTTTTCGAGCTTTGAGTGTTTTAGGAACTAATGCTGACAATGGCTTGGTGTCTTTTGTTAATTATAAAAACATTAATGGTTTTAATGACAATAGTGGTTTTGGGTTGCCTAATAATTGGTGGATAGATCGAAATACGAATGATTCCAACAGTTATGGTTACCAATATTTTTATAATAATTTTTTGATTAATAATGGAGTGGGGGTAACTGGAACTGATTGGAGTGGTAAACCAAGTGAGGGAGTTTATTTTGTTAATGGTAATTTAAACATTGATAGTGATTTTGCCTTGGATTCGGGTAAAACAATGATTGTGGTGGTGAAAGGGAAAATTAGTATTGCCGAATCAGTGTCTCGGATTGATGGAATTTATATCGCCAATAATGGAATTGAAGCCTTGGGGTCTTCAGCAAATCAGCTAGTCATTAATGGCATGTTGTATTCTAAAGCTAATATTAGATTAGCTAGAAGTTTTACGGATAAAATGCAAAACAATACCACTCCGGCGGTGAAAATAAATTATCAGCCAGGATTAATTTTCAACCTGCCTGGAAAACTGATGAGAGTGCTGAGTGATTGGCAAGAGGAATAATTAATTAACAATTATTCACCAAGATCTAAACTCCCCTTATTATTAAATCATGTATAAACGGATAGATACCTGGGTATATGACACATATCAGCAAAGATACTTGATTCGTAAACATGTTCGCTGACCTGTTCGTTGGTTGCGACCATCTTCTCAAGCCTGCAGGCATCGAGCCCTTGGCTTGAGCCGGGAGAAAACGCCTTGATTCGGAGAGGCCATGGCCTTTCGAACTGTTTTTCGTCCATAAACCGTCTCAAAACAGATCGAATTGGCCAGACCCCCCACTCATCAAGCCGTGCGTGTCGGGCTTGTCCCCGGAAGAACACCGGGAATCGACCCCGACCAACACTCCCTGCGGCCTGCCTGTTACGCTTCGCTTCACAGTACAGTCCGCGTCGCGTCGGGCTATCGCCCCTGCGGGGCCAAAGCCCTCGCTACCGGTCGTGTTGGTCGGCGTCTGCGTCGCCGACACGCTTGCGGTGCGTGCCATCTCCCCGGCCCTTTGTCACGCACCGCAATAAGGTAGGCCGCTAGCCGCGGCCTGCATTTTTATCAAACGCCTGTTAATCTTTCCAAGCTTGCATGTTTATGATGATGATCACGGCAAAGGCTCGATCTTGAGATTATCAAAACTGGGGCAGCCCTGGTTCGTTATGCAGGTGACGCCTAATGCAATGCCGCCGCTATCGTACCCGGATATGGATAAACTCTGAATTTCCTGCCCATTGACCTTGGCTACGAATTGATTGCCACGAACTTCAATTTCTAGGAGAAATTGGGGAGGTACTTCGAATTTGCCAAAACCGGCGATCGGATCGGGAGACGTTTCATCAACGGTGACGTATGACCAGCTTCCCCGTGAAAGTCCGTCAACAGTGAAGCCAAGGTATTTGGGTTGACCGGATGAAATTCGCACCATTATTCCAAGTTGACCCTGGCTGGCGGCGTACATGTGAGGAACGTTGACATCGACCTGGATACGATAATTCTTCCAAGTGGGATCATCCAACGCAGCCAAGGCCCAACCATTATGGTATTCAGCCGTGGTATATTCCTTGTCCATCGTGATCCAATTTCCGCTGAATACCTGCCATTGGGAACTGGGTTCGTTATCGAAACTGTCTGAGAAGGGAAGAGGAATTGATGGAGCCGGAGTGAACGTCGGCGCAGAAGTCGCTGGAATGGCGGTTGGCGGGGGCGGTGTGGCAGTGATAACCATAGCGGCAGGCTGTATGCTTGGTTCAGCAGTGGGTTGCACAACAACCTGGGTGGGAGCCGCTGCCAGCGTAGGCGGATTGGTCTGGGCTAAAGCGACCTGGGTCAATTGGGCCACGGCCGCGGTTAATTCCTGCCCCAACTGCGATTGATCCCGATTCATAAAAAAGGCGAAATAAGCAACGGCGATAACTCCCAGGCCAAGCACCAAGATTATCACAAACCGCCATAAAGAAGGCCTTGGGGAAACTCTTTCTGGGGTTCGAATTTCGATGACATCGATTGGCTCTGGCCGGTAGGGGATAATTGAGTGTTCATCATCATCCACCATTTGGGCTACAGGTTCCGGCACTGGTATAGGAGTTTCTGCCTGTGGCGCTTCGGATGGTAGTTCAGCGTTTTTCAATAACGGCCAGTAAACTTGATGAATGACCCGGATTCGTTCCGCTTTTTGAAGCTGATCCAGTCCAAGTTTGACATATACGCGTCCCATATTGGCCTTGACTGTAGGGATACTGATATACAATTTCTGGCTGATCTCTTCGTATGAATGACCCTCGCAAACCAGCCAGAGCACTTCACGTTCTCTTTTACTGAGTGAGGCAAGCTTTTTCAATTCTTCAGCAGACATTTTCCACCTTTTTAATATTTTTTAGATACCCCTTCCAATTAAATTCCGGGAAACATTAAATAAATTGCCCTATACCTGGGTATATCCATAGGACGGCATTCTTTTGGAACATATTCTTGTATAAATTAGATGGGTTTTCTGGATTACCCCAAAAACAGGGCTATGAAAAATTATAGCCGAAAAAAGGATTTTAGATAAAAAAAGGAGCATCTTATGGACAAATCTAATCATTTCCACAATCTTCGTTTTGAGCGCCAGGCTTGGTTTCTAAACCCGCGTCTGGCAGTGGTTGCTATCAGCCTGGCTGTTTTCTCGCTGGCTTGGTTTATCATCCCGTCTACTTTTCTATTCTTCCTGTTGCTGCTGCCGATTGCCGGGGTAGTCTGGGCGGCCAGTTACGGTTGGCGGCACGCTTTGACCATCCTGGTGGGTTGGCTGCATCGTTTGGAAAAACTCTAATCGGAGGTTTACTATGAATACCCGTTCTCTTTTTATAAAAAACACACAAACGTTATCTACCCGAGTGGATCCACCCGCGCAACAAATATTGAGCCTGGGACGGCACAACGGTTGGGGTTTCCATATTCTGGGGTATGCCGATCTTCCCGAAAAACCGGTGCGCCTGGAAAAATGGCTAATTGTTCCGGCTCACGAAGATAACAGTCCGATCCCCGGACGCACGCTGGAACGTATCCAAACCATTTTTGCTGCCGGGCTGCGTCCCCGGGGTTTTGTGGTGGTACATGAAGCGCCGATGTCTTTGCCTGCTCCCCAGCAAGCGCAACAATCTTTCGGGTGGTCCGCTCCGGCTGCTCCACAACCGAATGCGCCAAGCGGGTTATCGTCACTCACCAGTCTGGCGGAGGGTTTGGCAGCCATGTTGGGAGTAATTACCACAACGATCTTTCCGATGCTATTTCTAGGTCTGCTGGCACTTGACCCGATTGTGGTGGCCGTGATGGAGGATGGCTGTTGGGTCGAGATCGACCGCTGGCTGGAGCGCCCCCTCGCTTAGCAATAGGGGATACATTCAACAACCACGGAGGTCTGTAATGTTTGCCAATATCTTGATTTTTATTTTCTTTTTCTCAATTAACCTGTTCCTGTTAGCCTTGGCAGGGGCATTGCGGCTTTTCCCCTCATTTTTAAAATCGGCACGGGCATTGCTGTATGAGTTTATGGGCTGGTCTTTCAAGTTCTATCAAATAATCCTGGGGCAGATAGCACCCTTTTTTCAAAACCGATGGGGTCTTTATATTCTGGAGGGGTCTTTGCGCATCCTCTCTACCATCATCTTGTCACTGATCCTGGGATTATTGATCCTCTGGATATTGGGTTTGCCAATATCAGCCTGGACGGTAGGGCTGTGTTTCCTGCATGGGCTGGTAGTGGGCTTGGTTTGGGGCGAGGTAGATCATGCGGCCGCCGAGGGGTTTCGCATGGGGGCGAACTTCGAATGAGACCATTTTATGATTGGCCAAATTCTATTCATCCTTCTACTATTCTGAACGAAATCCAGCGCTCAACCCATACTTATGTCATCGGACAGCCGGGAACGGGCAAGTCGCGGGCATTGGAATCCTGGATCAGGCAGGATATCAGCTTAGGGCATGGGGTGGGGGTGATCGATCCGCATGGCGATCTGTTCAAACACATGGTAGCTTACCTGGCGACCCAACCACAAACCTGGGAACGGGTCATTTTGCTCGATCCCTGCCACCCTTTATGGACATTGACCTTTAATCCGTTGGCATCCATTGAAGGCTTGTCACCCGAACGCGTGTCATTGTTTATGACCGATATTGTCGTCAAAATCTGGGGAATCGATTCGATCACCGCCCCCCGTCTGGTCTGGCTGTTGACCAATTCGTTCCTGGCGCTGTCATTACTGAAACTGTCGTTGCTTGACCTGCCCCGTTTTTTATCGGACAGCGATTATCGTGAAGGGTTGCTGCCCAGGCTGGGGCATGCCAATATCCAGGCTTATTTCCTGCACGAGTTTCCGCAAACCCCATCGGCAGTGCACCAGTGGATCACGCCGGTTTTGAACAAGATCGGAAACTTGATCTTCGACCCGGATATGCGCCTGATGTTTTCCGGTAAACCGCGTTTTAACTTTCGCCAGGTATTAGACAACCGCTTGATCTTTTTAGCGAATATCCCCAAGGGTATCCTGGGAGAGGGGATCAGTGCCTTGCTGGGCGCTTTTATCGTGGCGCAAATTCAGAAGGCAGCTCTTTCCAGATCGGACACCATCAAGCGCGAACCTTTCTATCTTTACTTGGATGAATTCCAAAATTACACTACCGATAACATCGAAGACATCCTGTGTGAATCGCGTAAATATGCCCTCTCACTGACCCTGGCGCACCAATTTTTGGATCAAATCCCACCCCGGCTGCGCAGTGCCGTTTTAAACACGACCGGGACAATGGCTTGTTTTCGGGTTGGTTATCATGACGCCATCCACCTGGCTAAGGATATTTTCCCTGCATCGGATTTTATGGCTTCCGATAAACACGAACTTAAAATTAAACATGCTGGCAGGCTACCCTTCCTGTCGGTTGAAGACCATCAGGAAGAATTGGGTTGGGAGGGGCTGGCCAAACTATTGACACAGCTTCCAGCGCGCCATTTCTGGGTACGCTGTCGTTCGTGGGAAAATCCGATTAGCCAGAAAGCTTTTTACATTCCCGACCCACCCACAACACCGGCTTTTAAAAGTAAGGTGGAATCACTTTATGATGCAGTGGGCAGGCGCTATGGTAGACTGAAATCGGACGCTCAAAAAGAGGCTTCCCAAAATAATACCTATGCGCCGCGTGATTCTGGAAACTATCCTTACTCCAATGAAACCGAAACCGGAGATGCCCCCTTCTGGGGACTCTAAACTACTGGAAAAATACCCATATAAAAGGAAGAAGGATATTATGGTCAACGCGTCCGGTTCAAAAACTGACAACCTGCTGTTACCCATGCGTTTTCAGGATCGGGATGGGGAGATTTTACAGGCAATAATGGACTACGGTGGACTGCTGGCAAAGAGGCAGTTGAAAGAGCTCTTTTGGGCAGATAAAAGCCAGCGAGCCATGGAAAAACGTCTGGCCAAGTTATTTCATAATGGCTTGATCACCTGGCCGGATCGCAATGCCTGGCGCAGCAAACCGCTGCCCGAGCCGATCCTCTGGCTTAACTGGAAGGGCATACTCTGGTTGGCAGGTCAGGCAGGAATATCCATCCCTGCCCCTGCCAACCAAGGTGAGAACCAGATGCGCTTGCTTGAAAACCGGCTGCGCGAGGCAGGCTTTCGCTGGCTGCGGGAGCCGCGCTGGATGCAGCTTGAGCACGACTTAGCAATTGTCGATTTCCGCCTGGCGGTGGAAAAGAGCCTGCGGGTTTTACCACACCTGGCTTTGGAAGAATGGATACACGAGCGGGTGCTGCATTGCAACATGGATGTGGTTGAATACGAGACCAAAGACCGGGAAGGCAGGCTGCACCTCGTAAAAAAGGGTGTCTGCCCAGATAGTTACTTTGTGATTACAGATCAACGGCGGCAAATCGACGGTTCACCGGCACGCGCTCGTTTCCTGTTTGAGTTGGATAACTCTACTCACGACAATCCCAGTTTTGGGAGGGAAAAAACCGTACCAGGGGCAGTTTACATTAAAAGTACCGTTTTTAAAAACCGCTTTGGTTACAACTCCGGGCGCTGGTTGGTAGTGACCACCGGTCTGGTGCGCATGAAAAACCTTTTAACTCAAACCCGCCAATCTGTTGGTGCCGGAGCACGCTTGTTTCTGTTCACCACCGTTGACCAGGTGCGGGAACAAAATGTTTTGACTTCTCCGATTTGGCACCAGGCAGATCACGAACAGCCAATAGCGCTTTTTTTACCATGAAGTGAGGGAAGTGATATTCTCTTATGAAGCCATGCCTCACGCAACATGCCCTGCGGCAAGAGGGGTTGTGTAGTTTCTTGAGAATGCCCGATAGAGGCGGTGGATACAGGTTCAGGCAAATTGTCCTGTTGTCCACCGAGGCATGGATATTTATAGTGAAGTTCGGACAGATATATGTTCCAGTACCTATTGTAAAAATGCAAAAATTAACGAATTACTTGACAACAGTGTAAGGTTGGTATACATTAATGTATACTATGTTGACACAAGATCAAGCTCAAAAATTTGCCTTGGAGCAGCAAACTACCGTTGATAATATTCTCAAAGAACATTGTCAAATGTATTTGCTGGATATTTTATTTAATGCTCCTTTTGAAAACAAACTGGTTTTTAAAGGCGGAACTGCTCTGAGATTGGCGTATAACTCGGTCAGGTTCTCTGAAGATTTGGATTTTTCGTTGTTGGGTGAAGTGGCTTTTTCTGATTTTAACCAGTCGCTCAGTAAAATTGAAAAGGTCATTCCCGGTGCCGTCGTCAAGGATATTCACGATAAGTATCACACGCTATATGCCAAAGTTATCATCCATGTGGACTACCGGTCTATCCCTATTGGTATTAAGGTTGAGGTCAATAAAAAAAACCGGGGGTTCGAACAGACTGTTACCTTGATTAAAAGTCCCTTCAATAATCTGGAAGTGATCGGTCGGGTTTATACATTGCAATCAATTCTAAAGGATAAAATCCGGATTCTTGAGAACCAGGAACGGCGGGAACCCCGAGATTTATTTGACGCCTGGTATATCAGCCAAAAATTAGGTCAAAACCTGGTGATCAAGGAAGTTTATAAATACGATCAAAAAGAACTAATGGATAGTTTGAATCATTTTCTTCCCAAGAATTATCGGAAAGTTGTCGAGTTATTTAAAAAATGAAACGCCAGCAGTTAATTCAGAAAATAGAAGCTTTGGGAAAAGATGTCTTTAGTATTAAAGACCTCCAAAAACTGTTCCCGGAAGAAGCACATCTCAAAATTTCGGTCAAAAGAATGCTCGACGCCGGGGTATTAATTCAAATTACCCGCAGCATCTATACCCTAAAACGGGAAAATCTGGATATCGAAAAAGTTGCTACTCAACTCTATTACCCTAGTTACGTTAGTTTTGAAAGCGCTTTGTCAAAATATGGCATTATTAATCAGGGATTATATGGATTGACTTTAGCTACTACCCGCCACTCCAAAAAAATCACCCTGGCTGGAATTGAATGTGAGTATTCCCAATTGAATCCAAAATTATTTTTCGGTTATGACTTGATTAACGGAATGTACCTGGCTCAACCGGAAAAAGCTTTCTTGGATCAAATCTATTTAATGATTTTGGGTAAGAGAGCCGGAAATTATTCGGAATGGTACCTGGATTCATTGGATAGAGGAAAATTGGCAAAATACTTACCATCATTCAATCTCAGTGTTCAAAAACAGGTATCGAAGATGGGTTTTTAAAAACTGAATTAACCAGCCCCAAATTAAGACATAGCTCTATCATTTTCTCGTCCTTTTCTCATTTAACCGTCTTTCGTCAAAGATTATTACAAGACTTACATGTGAGAATTGGCCAACCCCAATCTTACCATTTTATGTCGTACAAGCTTCCTTTTGCGACATTGTTTCAACCTCAACCATCTACGCTGCCCTCCATAACACAAAAACCAGGTTCAACGAAATAAACACACCAGCCTATAATTTCAGAAAATGAACAATATTTTATAGGGCAAAATCTCGAGCTATTTTTTGCCCTTATAAATAGTATGTGTTATCCCGTCTGCCTTAACGAAGAAAACGGGGTGGCCGATTTTTTGCTCACAGGGATCGTGGCGGATTTTCGGGTCGCCTTTGATCCCGATACGCACTTTGAGGCCGCATTCCGGACAAGTCCATTTGTGCAAGGTTGAGGTTCCTTTTCTCCCCTTACCCAGAGAATCAAGAAACCATTTGAACCAATCAATATCCAAGTCATTCATTTTTTCACCCAGGTTTGGTGGTTCGACGCCCAGTTCTTTCATCAAAATGGCAAAGTTTCCATCCGCCAAGCGAGTGTGACAGCCCGCTCCCGGCATGGGGTGCAGCCCCAGACTCTCACATTTATTGATAAATTCTTTGTTGTGATAAGCTTGGCCGGGTCTGACCGGATCAGTCCCAAAGTTTTGCTGCCAGAGGTGAACCTGTTCATGCAATAAAGTTTCAAGCTGCGCCCATTTACCAAAACTCCAACGTTTTACTTTTTTCCCACTTTGTTCTTCATCTATATAATGCACATTGTTCATAGTAATTTCGTACAGCAAACCCTGGGGATTACGCACCAAGGTATAAGCAGCCAGTGTATTTTTATTCCTTAAATTGGCAAAGGAGATGACCGGATCAGGCAGCCTACGCCGATCAGTCAATAATATCGGATCTAAAAACCGATCTTTAAATAGAACCGCCATCCGGTAGAGATAAACCGCCTCATCTGCATATGCCCAATCTTTGGCTGATTCTGCGTTCTTCCTGATTTCCGGTTGAGGGTTGTTCAGCTCAATTAATTTTCCGTTTCTATAGATTTCTGAATTTTCTTTTTTCACTTGAAAAATAATAACAGATTAGTCAATTGCCTAACCATTTAATTTTTCAATCTTGTTCCCCAAAGAATTTTTTACGAGAAGATATACGGTGATAATAATACATTTGTTCTGATCTCTTTATGACGCTCAAAAAGCAAAGGTAATATAAATTAATTTAATTTTGCTTGAAGTATCAAGCCGAGTTTTTTATTAAATCGATTTTTGGTTACTTTGATCTATATAAGATGTTTTTAGTCTGTTTTCTCAAAAAGTTTGATTATTCCTTTTTATTCACGACAATAAAAAAGTAAGTAAAGGATTAATCGTTTTTTATCTTAATAGTTTAGATATTCTGCCATCCCAACCTTTAAATTTGTGAGCTTCAGATATTCGGCTACTTAAAGAATGGTAAGTATAATATCGGTCATCCCGTTTCCCATTCAGACGATCCATAATCTTTTAGGTATAACTCGCTATACTACTAACTGTATAGGATTATTCAATTAGCACCTGATTCCAGATCATATTCTCGATGAGTCGTTTGTTATATTGTTTAACGTAGCATCAAATAGCTATCTGATTTTGTTAACCTCACAATTAACATTCTTGTTATGCAATTCTGCTTCTTTACAAGCAGAAACAAGCAAATTGCACAATTTCCTATTAATTTATTAAAGAGACTGGTTTTAAGCCGGAAGTAACGACAGTTGATAATTTGCCAGGAGTCATGTTTGAATGAATGCTAGCGATTCTACGATTAAGAGGTGTGTGTTTACTTATTGTAGACCAATCCCCAAGCCGATTAGTTCAAAATGTTATTACTAATATAAATACAACAATCACCCATCAATTATCTCAACCTGCTGACATTTTAGAAATAAGTGAATCTATTGGATAAGATGAGAGAGATGAAATAATGTACTTACCAGTTGGTCATGTTTATCAGAAATTAGGAACACAATAGCCCCAAAAAAGAAAATATGAGTTTATGGCCTGAGAATTAAATATTTAGAAATGGATCACATAATATTGGGGCACTTCCAATAAAGAATTCCTACGCAAAGTACCGCCAGGATAATTAGCAATAAGATATCGAAATTTTTTCCATCAAAAAGATATCAAATGGGGGTTTAGATGCAGCTACCAGGTAAGAGGGAACCCTAATCCGAAAGAAGAAATTGCAATTGAACTATTTCCCACATTTTTAGGTGAACAAGTTGTAATAGGGAAGAATATAAAATCCCTCCAAAAGCTAAACCTAAGGCTATCGGTATTTGTAATTCATTAATCACAATTTGAGTCCCTTTAATAATTAATTTAATCTCCAAACAAAAATTATTTTCCTTTCTAGCAAATACATAATAAATGCGAACAGAATCAGAATTATTAAAACCACGATTATCATTATTACAAAATCAATTATCACTTTTTTGATTTCCTTCATCTGATAATGGATAATCAATAATTTCTTTTTTCATAATTTTTATCTTTGGCTTTTGGATCCGATTTTCGTTTTTTTCTATATTTATTTTTAATTTTTCATAAATTTTGTTTTTTTTTGCTAAAATTTGATTAAATTCAGTTTGAAATCCAAATTTATTTGAGACCGTACCGAGCATTTCAATTGTATGTTTGTGTAAACCATGTATAAAGATACTGTTATCAGATTCGAAACTAATCTTAGCCCGAACAAAATTGCTAAAAATTGTTGCTAAACTATTTGGTGAAATACTGAGCGCAATCGCACATATTACCTGTAACTGCTGGTCATTAATTTCTGAAATAGAAAATTTGTTATCAACTTCCATTTCCACTACTTTTTTTATGATTTCAGTCATATAGCGGACTGACATTACACATTGAACTTGGATCCAGATATTTTCAGGAATTTGCGAAATTATCTCTAAAAATAGTGTTAATCGTTCAACTATTTCATCATTTTTATTTACAGTCTTTTCAAATATACTTTTACAAAAAGTTTTATACTCTTTGTGATCTTGATGAATATCGAAAGTTGCATCTTCTTCAGTCATCAAATACCATGCTAATCGAGGTGATAGTTCTTTCAAATCACAAACGGTATCATACAATTTATCAATATCTGCTATCGGTAATTTCGCATTTCGTTTCTCAGAAGTACCACCCAACCACTTTTCAAAATTAATTTTATCAATCTCGGTCTTTCTTTCACCATTCGCTATCGATTTGCGTACATTTTCGAGAATTCCATATGAGGCTGGTAAAAGGTCAATCGTTCTGTTGATATCTTCAGGTAATAATATTATTTGCTTATTTTGCCAGATTTTCACCATATCAAGGAATAAGCCAATATTTGTATCATCACTCAGTGTATCGCCGTTATAATGTGCACAAGCATCATATAAACAGAGATCGCTTTCTAATTTTCCATAGCTCATCAGATAACGAAATTCCTCGGTTATTGCATAATATAGTTTGTCATTCTTATCTTGGAACCAGTTAATTATTTCACTGATTTGGTCATAACGAATTGAATTTTTCTGTGGAGTCTCAGGATTATCCTTAGCATAAGCGACCTCAGCGAAAAACCACCATTCAATAAATTGCACCTGATCATCATGCCCATCCGAGCAAATTTCAAAGATAAATTTATTTAGAGATAGATAATATTTGAGGTCAACTTGGTCGGAAAAGACTAATAGAGCTGGAGAATTATTTCTATTATCTTCATCTTGTGATTTTATCCCTGAAGTTTTATATTGCATAAATAAATATTTGAACTTTTTCAGGTCAGTTTTAATCTCATTAACATATTTATTAATTCTAATAATTATTTTAAGAAAATGGAGTAATAATTCCAAATAATCGCTCTTATACAGAGATCTACTGATTGAAAGGAAATCATATATTGCAGAAAAACTCCAATCAGTATTGGTTTCGAAAACCAATTGCTTGAATGGCAAATCGAGATTATTCACTTTCAAAAGCTCGACAAGCTCAAAGGTAGCATCTTGTTTGATGCTCTTGACAAGCATCTTTGCTATATTTGTTCTTGTGGGAGATTCTGGCGTAGTTTTCTCACTGGTTCCGTAAAGAAGATAAACTTTCAATAACCCCAAATGAATTTCGTTTGATAGTGTTCTTAAATTAGAATCTTGTTCCGTGTATTTTTTTACATATTTATCCAATTTGGATATTGCCTTAGTTTCAAGATCAGCATTGCTTGTTTTCTCAGAGAGAAATTGCAGAATAATATTTATTACCTTTTCAAGATCATCAGAGAAGTTTGCTAATAAAATTTCTGTGAATTGATATTTTTCGATATCAGAAAATTGGATATCTTTAAGTAAATTGATACAACTTTCATAACTTAGTTTTTCAATCATCCGTTTAAGCAGTATCTTTGAACCATCTTTCTTGTTACTTTTTGCAAGAAGTGCTTTGATTGAACTAAATAGGGCTTCATTTTCAAAAGAAATATCCTGTTCTAGAATCTGATATAAATTAATCGCTAGGTTAAGGTTATTCGTGTCTTGAATATATTGGTTCAACTTTGCATCTAAATGGCTACAGTTCCCCAATTTTGAAATTTGCGAAAAATACTCACCATCTGCTGGTATGCTCTTTAATCGTTCGGTTTCGAAAGTAGAATCAATTTTCAATAAATTTGATTTTTCATGCAGTTGATTATATAAACGTAAATCAATTTTTCTCTCGGTAATAAAATCTAGTGCGAAAGATGTAACCCCATATATCGGGAAAATATGAAATTCCAGAAAATCAATGATCATAATTTTTTTATAGATTGAGTCAACAGAACTTATAATATGTAACGATGGCGTTGATTTACCTGAGTGTTTTTTAAAATAGGAATAGTAAAGATTTAATATTTGGGTCCCAATTTCTCTTGTCTCCGATTCCAAATTATGCTTACTTCTTACCATGAGTTTTTCATTTGTATGGATAGTATCTTTAAAGTAATCTGGTAATCGGTATAATTCACCAGTTCTAAATTCATCTATAAGATTGGTAAAGAAAAAAGGATCTGATTTGTATCCGTCAATAATTTCTTGCGTAGAAAGTTCATAAATACGATATTGGTTGAATGGCCGGTTTGTGCGCGCATTGGGATTAAATTCACCTTCCCTTCTACGTTGAATGAGAAATAAATAAAAGGAATTACCTTGATTTCCATCAAGAAGTGCAATAGAAAAACTCGGTTTTGTTTTACTGTTATTCAGGCAGAAATCAGAGCTAGATGCATCTGGGAAACGCAATATATTTGCTTCAATTGATTTGACATAATTTTTATCTGGTTGCGGCTCCGATGATGATAAGAGCGTCCAATCAGATGCCGATCCTTTGTCTGACTTAAAAAATATCTTACCAAAATCCCAATATTTCATCGTTTATTGGCTAATCCCGTTTTGGATATTCAATGTAGTGTTTAAAATCACTTCCCATCAACCTATTCTCCATGCTCTTTTTCTTCATCTCCATTTTTTCTTTCTGTTCAAAAATCCAGAAGAAAGGTGCGGCAGCATTTATTGGATTCCAATTATCATCATCTAAAAGCTCACCATCAATCTCGTTCGAGGCTTTTTTACCGCCTTTTTTTATATACCCTGCAGCTGTAGTGGCGAATACTTCAATAACAAATTTAGAATTGTCCTTAAAAAGCTCCAGGGTTTTCGTCATACTTTTCCCAAACAATACTTTCAGCAAGAACTCAGGATCTTTCATGCTATACATCATTTTATCAACTTTTGTAATGCATACAGCGATATGATACACATTCGATTCTTCATCAGCTAATCGTTGAAAGAGATTTTTTACTGTTCTTGCATATTCAATTTTAGAAAAGCTTTCTTCAACTGCGATAGCTGGATAGGCTTTGTTTTTTACTTCTGCAATAACAATTGAAGCATTATCTTCGTGAAGAGAATTTGTATTTATTTCTTTTTTAGAAATTGAATTTTCCAAGTATGTTGGATCTAATAAAAGAATTATAAAACCTGACCCGCTGATTGCTGAATAAGCACTTTCAAAGACTTCTGGGTCAACCAGCCAGGCAATAGTATCAGCTCCCGCATTATTCCAGATCGTAATATCATGCTTAAAAGAGCAACTTATTATATGTGCTTTATCTGGCCTCCTATCTGCCGGTTTTCGTTTGAAAGTTCTATTGAAAGTCTCAATATTTTTCGATGGATCGCTATCTGGTTTTTCGGGATCAACAGGATCACCATCTTCATCTTCAAGAGTAAATTTAAAATCGGGGTATTCGATGTTAAAAAAAATTAGTTCTTGGGCGAATGCTTTTACAAGCCAGTCTTTTCCTGATCCAGATGGTCCCCATAAAGCAATCCGATCATAGAATTTATTATCATTTGTATCCATATATCTCTCCTCAATCCAACCTGTGATATGGAATGTAATCACGCAGCAATTGGTCGGCAAACAACCACCCGCTAATTGAATTCTTTCTTGCAAGGACATTCCTTTCAATATCTTCAAGTGCCCAGAAAATTGGGTCTTCTGAATGAACTGGATTCCAAATGTTTGGATCAAGCAATGCGTTGCTTTCACTGTTAAAATTCGCTGTTCCATCATCTGTGAATCCAACTGATGAATTTGGGAATATTTTGATTTTTAAGTTTTTCTGATAAGCAATTAATAATGCTTGAAAGTCTTCTCCAAGGAAATGCAATAATACATCAGCTATTTTCTTATCATAGTTTTGCAACCATTGATCAGCTTTGGAAACAATGAAAGCAATATGTAGATTCTCCAGATTTCTCCTGGAAATGAATTCGAACAATTTCTTGATTGCAACGGTATATTCTTTTGGCGTTAGCGGTCCTTGCTTTTTCGAATCACACGGTTTATGAGATTTCCACTTTTCATCAATACTGTCAGAAAAATCAAAATCCCACTCATCTTGATTCTTTTCTTCATTTTTTGTCTGATTATTGACAAGTGAAGTTGGGTCAATGAAGAATAAAACTAGGTGCGCCGCTTGAACAATAGCCGATATTTCTTCTGAAAGCTGCATTGCCGAGTTTCCAGTGTAATCAAAGAAATACAACAGATATCGGCTGCAGTTAATTTTTGCTCTGCTAATATTATTTTTTGGTTTTCTTTCAAATTCCCAATAGTAATCATTTGGCCCGTCTACTGAATTATATTTTTCAGAAGGCTTTGAAATGAAAAGCGGCTGTGATTGCGCATCACCGCTGAATTCACGTAACTGGTACTCAAAATCTTCATCTTGTTCATCACAACATTCGATCGCCCGGGCGAATGAGTTTAGATACCAGGTTTTTCCGGAACCAGATGGGCCCATGAGCAGGATCTTTATTTCTTCATTTTCATTACTCATTATTTCCTGCCTTATTTTTCATTTTGGTAAATAATTATGAAATCAATTTCTGCGGTTGTATTAGAAGCAACAAGTCTTATATCCCCATTATTCAGGTTGCCTTCGGAATCCGGGAGATTTACTCGGGCAGGATCATAGCCATTTACAGAAAATTCAAGTCTGTTATTTTTATCCAGGTGCATTTGAATAAAGAAACTTGCCGTATCATGACAGGATCCGTCAACCAACGGCCTGGAAGTAATTTTCTCGCTTTTATTAAATACCTCCAAATCACAGGTGGGCGTTAGGTGAACTTCAAAATAATTCCCATCATTCTCACGGAAGCGGAAACCGATGTATGTATTTTGCGAGTTTAATTTCCATGATATATTGGTAATCAATGTAAATTCATCAACAGCGTTTATTGCTGGATTAGTGGTATGAACAACTTCATAATTTTGGGCTGAAATTTTTAGAAGACTTTCGCCAGCCCGAACTTCTGGATATAGTTTTTCCTCATTTTCATCAAACCATTCATTTGCATTTGAGGCAAATGTATCTTCTAATAAGACTTTTACTCCGGGTTTCGCGATGTTCAATAGGTATGAAAGATCATACACAGTCAAATCACACTCTTCTGTAAAGACAAAATTTTCAAGTTTTATCCACCCAATCTCCCCTTCAAATTCAATTTGCACCCAACCGGTATCTTCAAACCGACCAAGAGATTTTACGATCTGGCCGCCCGGGACTTTCACCGGAGACTTATAACCAGTACCGGGTAATTTAAACATTTCTCTTATCACACCATTATCAGTTTTTCCAATGCATACATTTTGCTGAGGAATTGGCGTGGAAGTTGGAAAAGTAGTGGGTGAGGGGGATATCGTGGGTGTCATCGTCTGGGTGGGGCGTGCTGTTTGGGTTTGCTCATATGCAAGCATTGTAAGAATTTGCTCTTGTGCAACAGTTGCTGAAACCATTGCCAACCTGGTTAACTCGACATCAGCAGTTTGCGTTTGATAATCTTTCACCTCTTTCAAACGCTCAGTCCATCTTGGCATATATATCATATATGACGTGATACACACCCCGATAATTACTACTATGATGAATATTAATAATCCGACCAATCTCTTATTCATTGGATTACCCTCACTTTCTTTTCTTGGCTAAAGAACTAGTTTCATCTGATGGTTGTATAAAAAAAACCCACCTACAATTAAAGCAATAAATGCTACGACAACAATGATTAGTAAAGCGATGCTAATTTCTTTCACAAGATATTCTTGGGTGTATCCCAAAAAAGGTATCTGTCTGGAACCGCAATTGGGGCATTTTTTCCACTTTTTTGGGTCTCTTTCCTTGTGACAATAATCACAAAAAGTTTTTGATTTCATTGTATTTCTCCTTTTATATATATTTCTCTTCTGTTCCAAGTCGACATTCGCAGTACAATCTTATACAGCGATTACTTTTTTCCCAGCAGTCAATATGGTATCCTATTCCACAATTATTGCATGTAATTATCTTTTCATTAAAACCAAAAGGTTCTTTACAGTAAGGACATCTTAATATTATTTGGCTTATACGAGTTACTGGAAGTGTTGGTAGATTTCCCACTAATATTTCAATGCTTACTCCCTGGCTGAATTGTCTTTTCTGATGTACAGGATCTTTGAAAACAGCCCAAAAAGAATAATAGATTTTTTTATGGTCATCAATTATCTTGTCAACAGCATGACAGTTTGGATCAATAATTTCTACAAATTCACCGCCAAAACATGATTTTGGAGCAACATTAAATCCGCGGCGAACAACACAATCTGCCAGATTTGCTTTAGTTTTCCAGTATAGATTAATGGTTCCATCGGTATCCTTTGATGCATTTATGTCAAATACATCATCACGCCTAATACCGGCGTAAACTGATGAAAATTTTTTATGGATTTTTCCACCATTCTTTATAAATAATGCGTAATATGTCGGTGCTCCCGTACGAATGTTATTTTGGTCGATAAGGTAATGATCCTGTGTTTCGGCAAGAAAATCGCCATCTCCATAACATAAAATGGGATAATCATATTTCCGGAAAATCTGAAAACCATTCCCCTCATCCTTGTTTTTGGACCATGTAAGAATACTTGTCCAATTGCCATTCTTATAATTGCCAGACCAGAGTACCTTGAATTTTGTAGTTTCGCTGATTTTCATTAATAATCTATTTTTTGTATCTAGAACCACCCAATGATTTAATATAACCACCAATTTTTCCGGAATTTCCACACCAGGCGCATTGGAATGAAGCTCCTGCAGTGGCATTGTGATGGCAAGTCAGACGTTTGCATTTTGCGCATTGAACAATTCCCGTTGACGAACAATATGGGCAGAAGATGTTTCCCCAATTTATTTTTCCGCTTATCATGTTTTTCTCAATCTTAATGCCAACAGATTTTTGATCTGGGATAATTTCATGTTTAAAGGCATCTTTGAAATACCAGGAACTTAAGTCGTCTTGGCGAAATTCGAGATAATACAGTTGTTGTGTGTTTACGCATTTTGCTTCTACTAAAACAGCTTTATGCTGCTTGCTTGGGATTTTCTGCAAAGGATCAAAAGAATGTTGCTTTTGATTGTTTTCATAATCATTAATATCCGCTTCAGATATGCTTATCGATTTATGCCCTTGGTCGTCAAACATCATTTTCCCTCTAGTCAATGGGTAGACAATCTCCCATTTATTCTACATTTATTCTACATTTATTTTATCTCAATTTTATCTTCATTTAGAATTGTTACTGTAATATCTTCAGTTTGTTTCTTTATTTTCTTCGGCAAATAACGTTCCATCAATGGGCCGAATGATTTTGGTGAAACCCTTGTTCCAAAATTTTGTCCCCAATAATAGACGTTATTGAAATCAAAGGCGTTTTTTTTCGGTTTTAGAAAACAAGCGATTCCTATTTCAATAAAATCAGGATTTAACAAATTTGAACGATGCCCAGGACTTTGCATCCATGCATCAACAACGCTTTGTGGACTGTCTTGGCCCATCGCAATGTTTTCGCCTAAAAGCATCCACAAGGAGGATGATACTGCTTCCACCCTATCCTTCAAATTGGAGCCATTTGACCCAGTATGGCTGAAAATATCATGCGTTGCCAGATCTATGCAGTGATTTAAAATTGATATACATAGATCGGAGTTAATGGTCAGTTGTCCAGCGCCATACTGTTTTCGTTCGAGATTGGTAAGTCGTAAAACTTCTTCTTGATAGAAAAGATTGTCAAATTCGGAGATGATGATTGTTTCATCATGTTTCTGATTCTCTGAATATTCCAACAAATCTTTAGGGGTGATTACAATTGTTCTTTGCGTTTCTTGTTCCATGATTGCCTATGTGATCGGATCTTGAGGGATGACTCGATGCGAGTTACAATCCCTTTGGATGCAAGAATTCTTAACTCGCCAACAATCAGTGTGGTATGAAGATCCACATTTATTGCATTTCACCCATGATTCTCCTTCTAATATTGGATAATGACAAAGTAAACAATTCAATTCAACTTTTTCTTCTTCTTTAGGTATATCTTCTGGATTTATTACAGCATCAACTTGCTTTGGTTCATAAGCATTGATATCTTCCATTGAAATTGAGATTGTGTTTGGCGTGTTTAGTTCAACATTCTCTATATCGTCGAATGAGATTTGAATTTCATTATTTATTGTCATAATATTTGATCAATTTTCGATAATGTCTATTACTTCAATTTGCGGAGGTTTGATAAATGTATCTTTTTTTGCTAATACAACGCCAACAGTTGGATTGTTAATAGAATATTTCCGCGACTGGATAAGACTATCGTATCCCAATTTCTTTGCCCTTATTACTACTCCATCTCCGGTTCCGATTAATTCTCGCGGACAATTCTTATCATCCAGATAAAAAACGTTCCCCCAGTGGACTTTTGCTCGAAGAATGACACCATTTCCCCGCTTATATGCACTGGAACAACCAATTGCGCCAACTGCAAAATAAATACCTGATCCCATACCGCTGCCACACCCAACTTTGAATCCACTCCTGACAATTTTTTCTGCTGCTTCTTTTGAAGTACCGTGGTAACAATCTGTAATCGCATTATTCAGATCTGCCGGTAAATCAGCAAAAGAGATCTTTATGATATTTCTCTCATATTCTGTAAAATCATCCAATGAAATGATATCAACGGGAGGAATGTAACGATTCACATCTTCAACAGTGATGGTTATATCAGGACAATTAAACCTTTCTATATCATCAAAGGTGATTTTGATCCCATTTCGCTTGTCAAAGTTGAACATTGTTAATAATCAGCTAGCTCTATATATATTTTTTGTAAGTCCATAACCGTTGGCGTGTAAATGTATCGTCCACCGGTTACTTTTGCAATTGTTTTTAGGCGATCTTCGTTTAAAAATACAGTTTGTTCCCCATGGGGAAGTTTTGCTCTTCCGCCTTTTGTCGTTCCTATTCCAATTGTAAAAACTTTTATATCATTCAAGTCCTGTGCTTGTCTTTCAGGATTAGATGAATCAAATTTATCGGCGCCATCACTTAACAGGACCATCGCCTTCTTGCCGTTGATATTCTTGAGCAAATTTGCACCGCTTTGGATAGCGGAGCCGATATTTGTACCAGTGTGCGTAATTGATAACTTTTCAATTGATTGCATGACTTCATCTAAATTGCTGTCGAGCTGGTGAAACACGTGCGCTTCTCCGCCAAAACCTATAATTGCAACATGATCACTATAATTCATCACCACTTTGCGCTTTGAAAACATCCGTGCAGCTTCTTTCGCGGCGCCCAGACGGTTTGGCTTGTAGTCCGAGGCACCCATGCTTCCAGACGTGTCAATAAGAAGAACAATGTTGACAAGCGGTTTGATGGGTTTTTTGAAGTTATCCTTTTGAATTTCCTTTTTTCTTTGAGACTTTATCTTTACTGTATCAGTAGAGAGAAGGTCTGCGTTACTAATATTAATTATTTCATTTTCGTATGCATCAATTTCGGATATATCAATGTGAACAATTTCATCTTTACTCAGCATCATACGCTTTTCCTTATCATTTTGTGTTCTATTTTGGCCCTAAAGTCGGCCTTGGTTTTTTCTTTCGCAAGCTATTTTTTTGGGTTGGACCTTGCATAAGTCTAGTTTTTTCATCAGGATAAAACAATTCCACATCAGGCATTTCAACACTATGCTTGCCGGAGATATCCGCAAGAATAGCCTCTAGTTCATTGTCATCAACTTGATCGATATCTGTTGATGGCTTTTTAATAACACTATCCTTGCCCACATTCCAACCAAAGAACCCCAATATTTTCCTAACCGGATCTATCACCATCCCCACATGATACATCTGTGAAAAGAAGTTGCGAAACGATTTTTCATCATCATCAGAATAAAAGATGCCATAATTAGGGTGCGTATGATAGTGTCCAATCCAGCACCATTCACTTTCCTTTGAATAAATCGGATCATGATCAACCAGCTCCCAGAACAACATCTGTGATTCCGGCGTTATGCATAGAGTTGAACCCCGTTCAATAGCGCCCTTTGCACGGACCATTCCTGTAACCAGACTTACTAAGCGGCCTTTTGAATCCTCATAGTACTTACCGAGTAAAAACCCACCGACCTCATGATTAAGGTCGGTGGCTGCGTGATCCTTGGTGTGCTCTAATACACTTTGGCGGATGATGATCTTATGTAATTCCATTTGGACATTATTGGTTTTATCTATATATTCTTCGCTTTGATGCCCTTCTGATATAACATGAACATCAATATTTTGATCATCATAGTTATTGATTTTATTGGTCGAAACACTTTCGAGAATATTAGTTTCCCTCCTTAGGAATGTTTCTAAATCTCGGGCGATTTCTTGTGATTTGTAGGTAATCTTGTTCGGCCAATATTTATTGTTTGGATCTATTTCAATAGTATATTGACCTAATTCGTCCAAACCATCGTCGTGTTCATCATCGATGATCTTTGATATTAGAATACGTAATAGATATTTCTCTTCATCTGCCATAAGGTTAAAGGTTTTACTTAGATTATCTCTAATCGAAATATAAAATTATATTAAGGAAGAATACCTTACCGGGCGCTCGTGATGTTTGCCATTAACCGGATAAGATCACCTTCTTTTGTATCTGTACCCTCCAGAGTATCATTATCGTTATATTGATATCCGGTGCGTTTATTTACCGCAATATACTGGTTGTTTTCAAAACCAAGTTTATTTACCATGACAGGAATCAATCGCTTGATATTAACATTACTGGGTACTTCTACATCCTTTACTTTTGCACCTGTGGAATCACTTACTTTGACCTTAATTTTTTTCTCTTCTGGCATTTTCTATCTCCTATTCAATTTTTTATAAATTATGGTCTATAAAACCGTGATTTCTATATCCTGTGAATCATTATGGTTATTGGAATCACCTTGGGTTGGAACTACGTTTGCATCTCCGAGAACTGTTATTTCTATTTCCTCCTTATTATTATTATCATCTTCTAAAAGAATTATTTCAATTTCGTCTGGATCTTTCACTCCTGCCGGCGGCGGAAATAGGGTAGGCGGATCAGTCGGGTGTTGATTTGGATGTGCTGGTGGCGAATTATAGACATGAATATCAACTTCCTCTTCTGTATAGATTTGTGATTTATCCAATGGCTGGTTGTCCCAACTCTCTCTTGCCCAACGTACTGCAGCAAAACACCATGGGTCATTGAGGCCAACATTTTCCCAACGAATCATGTGAATGACGCGCAGGATCAATTCATCAATGCATTGAGCTGGTGTGTATTCGTTACCAATACACACTTCTCCACCCTCATTAATATTGGGATGAAACATGGGCGTCGCGAAAGTAAAAATGGGTTTCTTATCTGGATAATCCTGGTGTAAGTCAATTCTCAATTTATGGTCATAGCCATAAACAGGCTGATTGGCGCTATTAATACTTGTGATCGCTTTAAAATGGAGAGAAATCAGATATTGATTTGGAGGGGTACCACCGTTTTGTTCAAGAATAGTAATGTATTTACTGCGATCTGCAAGGTCTTGGATCTGTTTTTGATCGGATTGTAAACGACGTAATTTTGGATTCATGTTCAGCCCTCACTTATTTAATTTTTTAAATCTTTTTTATTTTTTAATAATTATCTGATCTATTTCTAATTCATTGGATTCATCTTCATCAAAAATTCGTGATTTATCCAATGGCTTATTGTCCCAACTCTCTCTTCCCCACCGAGTTGCAGCTAAATTGAATGGATCATCCAGGCCCACATTTTCCCATCGGATCATGTGAATGATGAACAGGATTAAATCGTCCATGCATAGACCTGTTGTATAATTAATGCTCACATCTCCATTCTCAGCAATATTTGGATGGAATATTGGCGTTACAAAATTAAAATAAGGCTTTCGCATTGGGTATTCTTCCGGTAAATCAATTCGCAATTTATGGTCATAGCCATAGACAGGCTGATTGTCCGCGTCAATACTCGTGATCGCTTTGAAATGCAATGAAATCAAATATTGATTCGGAGGGTTCCCCCCGGTTTGGTCAAGAATACAAATGAATTTGCAGCGATCCGCAAGATCTTGGATCTTTTTTTGATCGGATTGTAAGCGCCTTGTTCTTGGATTCATTTTATTCTCTCTATTGTTAATAAAGTCATGGTAAAAAATTCTTATCATAAAGCATGATCTTGTCATCATCAACAGTGCCCGTTGACTCGAACGTATCATCGGGAAGGTATCTGTGGTTTGTGCGTGTGTTGATCGCTATTGGCATGGTTGCTTTATACCCTAATTGATTAATCAATATCGGTAAAATTCTCTTCATTGGTTTTTGCACGGATAAATTAAATTCCCTGCTTGTGGATCCCGAAACATCAGATACTTTAACTACGATTTTTTTTTCGGATTGTGTTTTCTTATCGGGTAATCGATTGCTTGGACCTTGGCTATTTTTCCAGAAATCTTTTCTTCTGGTGAGGTATTCTCCCAAATTTTCCATTGAACCAGAAATATAGTTAAAATAATCGGGAAGGTCACCGGTAATTTCTATGCCAACAGATTTTTCGGGATCACTCAGCGCATAACATTCCAAAATATGAAAAGATGGAATGCCAACATCCCGCAAAGAATTGGAAATAAAAGGCTCGTCGCCATCAATTCTTTCATAGGGTTCAAGCAAAAAAGGCACCTTGCAGTCTGGGCAAACCGCATCATTGTAGGTAAGCTTGAAAAGAGGTTTATTGAAAACTTGTTCTTTCTCGCAGATTGGGCATTTGCCCGTAGTAATAAATGTAGGAATTCCAAACCAGACGTCTTCGCCAATTAAACGTTTCCCGGCAGTTAGTATATCCTTTAAAGTACTTGATCCAGATGATAGCGTTTTATCTTCTATGATTTTAGGGAGTGAATAATGACTCATGCAGTCTTTTTTTTCTGAATAAATGATCTGGAAACTTTCGTTTGATATGCCGTTGAAATATGTCGCCTGCCCAGTTTTTACCGATTTTTTATGCAGGATTTTCAGTGCTTCCTGTGTTTGAATGGCACCAATGATTGATGAGATTGTTGGAGTTGTTGGTATTTTCCTTTCAACGAAGAAGTTCTTGGCAAGGCGGTTGCATGACGCTCTTTTTTCCAGTATCTTATAATCTTCCTCTGATAAAGTGCATTCATAACAGGGTCCGCGATTTGGCCAAAACACGCGTACCAAACCTTCCATTTCGTCAATTGCTCCATCTATCCAGGGTTTGTCAACTAACCAGCATGCCCGATTGATTGCTAGCCGTGCCTCACGACCATCGAGGCAGCCCATAACCACATCCATTTGGCGGAAAACTCCAAGGCCCAGCTCATGTATCACATCGCCATGAAAATAATGAACTTCTACATCTGGATTGATCTCGCGCACTGCATCCGCTGCAGTTTTTGCCTTCTGCAATCCGTTATCACTTTCACGATAAAGAATTGAGCGGCTGAGATTCGAATCCTCAATTGTGTCAAAGTCAGCAATAAAAATTCTACCGACTCCCATCAAAGCGAGGTTTTTTAAAATCTCGTTCCCCAGCGCTCCAGCTCCCAAAACCATTATCGTTGCATTACGGATGATATCCATATCCCACCAGGAAATCAAACGGAAAGTATTATAACGGTCGTTTAATGGATCTGTGATCTCAATTATTTCATCAGAAATGGATTGTGCGGGTTTCTTATGCTTATCAGATTCATCGCCAAGAATAGTGATTTCAAAATCCTCGCTCATTGCTTACTCCCTATTGAAAAATGATCTGATTTATTTTAACACCCCAGCATTTTTTATTATATAAAAAAAGATTAAATAAAACAACTAAAAATATGAGTTCAATACTTATGAGATAATTAGGCAGGTTCTCCCAACTTTTGTCAATTTGTAGACATAATATACACTATATACGTAATAGAGTGAAATGAGGATAACACTTAATCAGTCAATGGACTGTCAAAAATATTGGGTCTAAAATCAGCTTCTTAATAGAATCGCCATGCGATATAGATAAATAGCTTCATCGGCACACACCAATCTTTAGTTGTTTCCACATTTTTTGACTTCTTGTTGGGGATCGTTCAGCTCAATTAATTTTCTACCTATTGTGCTTTCCATGATTTCTCATTTCATTTACTGGATAACAGATTAGTCAGTTGTCCCTCTATTTAAATTACATTTATTCTTTCATGACTTTACAGCGATATGATATCTGATGGCAGATGGATAAGATAACTGCTATTGTTGATATTAACCATGACCTCTATAACCAATCCTTCAGATAATTGCATCCCCTCCTGGATTAACACTGTAGCTAGTTGGATAACAATTATTTCTGATACTTCCTGTCTCAAAGCTTTGGGTCAATTGTGGGTTATAGGGCGTAAATTATTACAAGGTTTGTCCAGTGAAGGTATGTACGAAGTGCTAGATTATCAGACTACTTTGGAGATCAAAGACCAGCACGGCAGGTATGCAATTCTAAATAAACTAGAAAAAGTACGTTATCTGCAAAATAATATCATTGCATTTCAAGATCAAGCCTGGGGTGATGGGAAAATATTGGTTAAATACAACTGCACACCTGGTGTTGCAGTTGATCAATACCGCTGTGGTAGTAAAACGTTTATTCTGATCTCATTGAGACAGGTAAAATTCAAGGGTGATGTAGATCGGTTCAAAATTGAATGGGGTATCGAGCAGGGATTTTTAAAGAAAGATGGGTTTTGGGCTACCGAAATCAGCCATCATACACAGCAAATAAAAATTCGGGCTATCTTTCCCAAATGCAGACCACCACAGCGTACTGTAATAATTGAAAGAAATAGCCGAAAAACTCATTTTTTAACCAAAGCTGCAAAAGAACAATTGCCAGATGGTCGATGGTTGGTGACTTGGAAAAGCCACCAACCACGTCTGTATGAACAATATATCTTCCACTGGAAATGGTAGGTTCATTAACAGAGTTAGGTACCCGATCCGCCACCCATGTTGCACGCTCCTTTCTTTTTATCCATTTTAAGGAGCGGAGTATCAAAATTCAATGGATTTTAAAATACGAATTTATATATCGTCTGGATTATTTTTTACTGTTGAATATTTTTTATTCTACTGAATAGCTGGAGTTCAAATCGGTATCATGTTCATTGGAGACATCTATAAACCTTATAAATTTTGCATGTCCAAATAGAGCGAAATACCTCTTTACTATTTCTTTCCCCATATTTCCCTAATCATCTTTTAAGGTTGGTATTACAATGAGAAGGAAAATAAATCAAAGAGAATTATTGGGTGGAAAAGGCTATGAACAAAGTCACAAAACTAATGGTCATGGGGATAATTCTATCCACCAGTACCGCGGCTTGTGCTAAAGCTCCAGCAATCACAGCAACGCTTGTGCCGACCGTGACTCCCCTGCCAACAGCTACGCTGGCACCAACGGAAACAGAGGATCCTTTTGAGGGTTTTAGTATCTGTCGGACATGGCAGGAAGCAGAAAATTGTCCAATCACTGTGGCTGATTTTGAAAGGTTACCTGATTTTGTGAAGGCTAATTTCACCTTCCCTTCGGAGGCAATGAAAGTAAGTTGGTTAGAGGCGGTTTCTATGCCCAAACAGACCAGTTTTTTTGTAATACATGCTTTATCTTCGGAGGAAATGGCAAAAGGGACAGGCATAGGTAGCGAATTAAAAGGGGGGAGTAAGGAATATATTTATGGTGGTTCACTCAGTCCCATCGGAAAGGCTTTTTTCTTTACTCTCAAAGCAAATCCGCCGGAAACTAATTATGATGATTTAGTAGCCGTGTTTCCGGTCAACAATGCCAATGGAAGTCTAGGTACTTATACAATCATTCAACCTCCACGTCTTTTTCAGGGTAATTATAAAACAGCGGAAGAATTTACTGAGGCTACGTACGAAGCTAAGTTTAGTAAAATGCCATATTCGCCTCCAGGATATGATGTTGGTTCAATTACAGAAGATAATATATATTTTCATTCCCATGATGATCAAGGAAGTTTTATTAAAGAGATAGTTGAGGACACAAAAAATCAAGATAATGGGAAGAGAAAAAAGTTGCTTGATGAATGGTTAAAGACAGGGATAATTCCAAAGGAACTTGAAAAGATACCATTGCTTAGTGCAAGTGTTACTTTGAGAGGTGGACCTTTGGATTATTAGTTGATGTTTTGTGATTTCTATGTCACTATTTTCTGGTGAAGTGAAAGAAAACTAATCGTCAAGGAATCTTGGGGTTGAAAAGTCTATGAACAAAATCACAAAGCTAATGATCATGGGGATTATCCTGGCAGCCGGTATCGCGGCCTGCGCCAAAGCTCCGGCAATTGCGACAGAGACCTCCATACCAACCATAACTCCCCTGCCATCGGTTACTCCGGCGCCGACTGCAACCGAAGACCTTTTTGAGGATTTTTCCCGAAAAGATTGTAGTAATTGGCGGGAACCATGTCCAGCAACGGAAGAAGATTTATTGTCAGGGAGGTTAATTGATTATGCTAAAAGTGTGGGTCAACCTTTCCCTGAAGAGGCATATAACACTGGCAAAATAGGTTATGGTTCGGGTGTTAATGGGAGTATTGTTGGTTTTTATTGGAACAATATAGAGGGGCAACCTGCTCATCCAGAGCAAGAGCTGTATCGTAAAAAAGGTAGTTTGATTACTCCATATCGATGGGTGCCATTGAATTTCGAAGTCTTATATAATGGAGCCCCCTATTTGATTTCTATACAACAGTGGTTAAATCCTGATGGTTCAGTTTCATATTTACAATATCTTGTTGATCGTATGAATGCAGTATACGGAAATGGGATGTCTCCTTCAAAAACATTGTTTGAAGATGTTGGCGAGGTTATGCCAGAGTATCAGTTATATGGGGATTTTGATTTCCATAATTCTATTTTTGGTCTTTCATATAATGATAAGGAAAGAGAGACTTTGATTGAAAAATGGGTGGAAACTGGTATTATTCCTGAACAGCTTCAATATAAAATTCTTACACCTAATATTGAGGTGAGTGATTACACAAAGAAATTGCCATAAGCTTGCATTTCTTTGCATCTGATAACTAGGTGTTTACTATAACAATAGGGAAAGAAAAAAATCGTTAAGTAACTTTGGGGTTGAAAAGTTAATGAACAAAATCACAAAGCTAATGGTCATGGGAATTATCCTGATAGCAGGTGCCACTGCTTGTGCTAAAGCTCCGGCAATCACAGCAACGCTTGTGCCGACCGTTACTCCCCTGTCAACAGCTACACTGGCACCAACGGAAACAGAAGATCCTTTTGAGGGTTTTAGTATCTGTCGGACATGGCAGGAAGCAGAAAATTGTCCAATCACTGTGGCTGATTTTGAAAGGTTACCTGATTTTGTGAAGGCTAACTTCACCTTCCCTTCGGAGGCAATGAAAGTAAGTTGGTTAGAGGCGGTTTCTATGCCCAAACAGACCAGTTTTTTTGTAATACATGCTTTATCTTCGGAGGAAATGGCAAAAGGGACAGGCATAGGTAGCGAATTAAAAGGGGGGAGTAAGGAATATATTTATGGTGGTTCACTCAGTCCCATCGGAAAGGCTTTTTTCTTTACTCTCAAAGCAAATCCGCCGGAAACTAATTATGATGATTTAGTAGCCGTGTTTCCGGTCAACAATGCCGATGGAAGTCTAGGTACTTATACAATCATTCAACCCCCACTTCTTTTTCATGGTAATTTCAAAACGGCAGAGGAATTTACTGAAGCAACGTACGAGGCAAAGTTTGGTAAAATGCCATATTCGCCTCCAGGATATAACGTTGGTTCAATTTCGGAAGAGGTTATTTATGCCCATTCCAGTGGTGATGATCAAGGAAGTCTTATTACAGAAATAGTTGAGGATATGAAAAATCAAGAAAACGGGAAGAGAAAAAAGCTGCTTGATGAATGGTTAAAGACGGGGATAATTCCAAAGGAACTTGAAAAGATACCATTGCTTAGTTCAAATGTTACTTTAACAGGTGGGTCTTTGGGTATATAGTTGATGTTTTGGGATTTTTATGTCACTATTTTCTGGTGAAGTGAAAGAAAACTAATCGTCAAGGAATCTTGGGGTTGAAAAGTCTATGAACAAAATCATAAAGATAATAGTCATGGGGATTATCCTGGCAGCCAGTGCCGCAGGTTGCGCCAAAATTCCGGCAATAGCAACAGAGACTTCAATACCGACCGTAACTCCCCTGTCAACAGCCTCACTGGCACCAACGGAAACAGAGAATCCTTTTGAGGGTTTGAGTATCTGTCGAACCTGGCAAGAAGCAGAAAATTGTCCAATCACTGTGGCTGATTTTGCAAGGTTGCCAGATTTTGTGAAGGCAAATTTTGAAGGTTTCCCTAAAGAATCGATGAAGGTAACCTTTGTGGAACTTATACCAAGAGAAAATCGTACTAGTTATGTAGCAATTCACGCTTTGACTAATGAAGAAAAATTTAGTGGAACTGCAGTAGCTACGGAAACAAGCACTAATACGAAAAAGGAATATATTTATGGTAGTTCTTTAAGCCCAATAGGTAAACCTTATTTTTTTATGCTTGAAAAGAATCCGCCGGTAGTTGAAAATGATTTGACGGTGGTGGCGGTATTCCCGGTAAATAATGCCGATGGCAGCGTGGGTACTTATACAACTATTGTCCCCCCTTGGGTTTTTAAAGGTAGTCTTAATACCCCTGAGGAACAAACTGAAGCAAATTTGGTAAGAAAATTTGAAATATTGCCTTATTTACCACCAGTCTACGAGATGGGAAAAATCACAACATCAATTTACCGACCAGAAGATATGCAGGGATCTTTTATCAAGGAGATATTTGAAGATACGAATGACCCAAATGGGAAAAGGAGGACACTATTTAAAGAGTGGGAAAAAACAGGTATTATTCCGGAAGAACTGGAGAAACTACCTCTCTTTGGTTCAGATATGAATGCAGATGGAGGAGTGAAATTTTCTGATTGATTTTTGAATACAGTTATGCTTGACTGTTAGTGTGAAGCGATGGTTAATTTCGGCAATTGTGGTCTTGATTTTTTTGTTGGGGTTAGTGGTTTTTGGACTTTATGAATATGGGGGTGGTCGGTATTACTTGGAAATGGCTGATTTGGTTAATCAAAAAACAGGGGAAGAAAAAACAGAACTAAAGAAAGAAGTATTTGGTGATGCAGTCGAAAATAAATATGGGGGAATATTTGTAAGAGTAGTGGGTGAAGGATTTTGGGTTTGGGGGGATAAAGGTCTTAAATATTTCCATAGGCAAGATAATAAAACAGTTTTCTATTGGTGCCGTGTCTTATGCCAAAGTTCTAGAAGCAGCGCATATTCCAACCGGCACTCCCCTGCCATCGCCTAATCCAGCGCTAACGGCAACCGAAGATCCTTTTAAGAGATTAAATAACTGCCTGACATGGATAGGAATAAAAAACTGTCTAATAAGGCATGCTAATTTCGAGAGGTTGCCGAATTTTGCTAAAATAAAAAATTTGCAGGTTCCGCAGAAGTCGCCTTTCCATTTTTGATATTATCTGGTGCAGTTTGGTGCAGATGGAGTACCAGATTATAGAATTATTGGACTTTGTAGATTAATAACCACCATATCTATGCATATCATAGATAAATAACCGCCAGATATACTGTATAGACACTTCAGGTCAAGACTTCGAATCAGTAGGTTCAGAGTTCGAATCTCTGCGGGGGCGCCTTTATTGAAAAGAAACTAACGCACGAAAATTATTTCCCCAAATACAGCAGGAACAAATAATTGATTTCGAAACTTTTTATACAGTATTTTCCGTTTTGCAGGTAATTTGATTTTTTTAAATACAATTATTCTTGTTAGTCTTGAATAAAATTCTGAACTTCCCATTGGAAAACGGAATCTAAATTTAATACGGAAATCATGATTTGCCCATCTGATAAAAATGTTATACCGCCTGTACCTGTGGTTTCATCAATATCATGATATCTTTTATAAACCAAAGCCCCATCAGATATTCGCAAGATCTGTACGTATCCCAAACTATCCACCATCGCCATGTATTGCCCATCCGGCGAAAATGTAATGAACGTTATTGGGGAATCCTCACCCAACAAAAAAGTATAAGGTGTCAGATATTCAACTTCAATGTTCCAAATTACAACATTTCCATTGGACATCCCCAAAGCCAAATGTTGCCCATCGGGAGTATACGACATGCATGTGGTGTCCTGTATAAAGAAATTTATATCCCCTGATTTACTTATAATCTCACCATCTGCAACCCGAAGGATATGTAAATAATTCCTACTACCATCCCAAATTGGCGCGACTGCAATAAATTGCCCGTCAGGGGAAAAGGCAATTTTTATTTCATTACCATCCAATTCATCCCTAAGATCGAGCGTGTTCAGCAACTCCCAATCGGATACCCGAAATAATTGGACAACGCCATTACGATTTATGGAAGCCAGGGTTTGGCCATCAGGTGAAAAAGTCACACTATCTGGCCAATAAGACTCTTCCAGTGTTGTTAGTATTTCTCCATCTATTGCACGCCTAATTTCCACTTGCGGTTGCGCGATGGCCATGATCTGACCGTCAGGTGAGAGAGCGATGCTCTTAACATCGTTTGTATCTTCCAATTTCCAGCCAAATGGACATGGCAAGCTCTTAAATCCCTCTGCACAGAAAAAATCCTTCCAAAGTTCATTAAAGCTAATATGACTTCCATCTATAACCTTCAAATCCTGATCAACAGAAGAGGGGAACTCACGTGGTTCAGAGCCTTTAAAACTTCTGGTCATAAGGATATCGCCGCTCAACGCTTCACGAACGGTAATGTTCGTCTCATATCGGATTCGGCTTACCGTGAAAGCATTTTCTTTGACAAGAAAGTAATACTTTTGGCTGCCTAGGTCTACTCGCTCCTCGTCAACAATAAAAACAAGCTCTGTCTCGCCAATAGATTTAGGAAGCAAATCGTAATTTAGATAATTATTAATAGAATGGGGTGTGCCTGTTCCGTTGTAGACTACTATCTTCGGAAAACTATCTGCATTTGGATCGTAATCAGAAGCTTCAGGAATTCCTTGCCCTGTTAGCACCGGAGTCATGGTTTCAAAAATTGAATCAAGTCCCTCAGGCGGCAATTGGTAAGCATTCGGTGGTTCATATACAAGATCCTCATCATTGAATATTGACAATAGCGGTTCTAAAGTTTGATCAATTGCTTCACCTATCCGTTTAATTGACTGTGTGTAGACCTCTTTTGATGCGTAAGGTTCCTTGTCACGCGCATTTTTAAGAGGTTCTATCGCCTGGCTATTACCTAAATAGCCTAATAGTTCAGCAGTATATTGGCGGGTATATGAGTTCTTGCTTTCGAGCATCGCGAAAAGTCGATCAATTGAATTTTCATCGATAATTTCCAAAAGTGCATTGGCTGCATTAAGGCTGACATTACTATCTTCATCTTCAAGCACTGCAATAAGAGGATCCACGGCTCGTTTGTCGCCAGTTTTTCCCAATGCGATAGTAGCTTCGCGTCTTGTACTGATATTTTCATCCTCGAGAAGTTCGATCAGTGGTTCAATGGCCCGTTCATCACCAATTAATGCCAATATTGGAGCAATAAGTATTGCACGATCAGTATTCTCATTCAGAAGTAGATAAAGTTGATCCCCGTTAATATTTTCAATTGATTCACTTTCTTTTAATAAGGATGAAGCATAATCAGCGACATCATATCTCGCATCGGCGAGCAAGGTGACTAGCGTTTGATTATCATTGATCTTTCTTAATGCATCTCTTGCCTTATTGGTTACCTCAACAGAATCATCATCGAGGACAAGGGTTATGAGCGGCCTTATAGCACTGCCATCTCCCAGCAAACCTAAATACCATGCTGCTGTACCACGAACATCTTCATTATTGCTTTCCAATGCATCAATTAATCCAGTTACATCTCCCTCATTTCTTAGTTTTTCTAGATTGGGTTTACATGCAGAAATTAACAGAGAAAATAATGAAATCAAAATGAGTAAAAATATTCGTTTGGAGAACAGAAGCCGATTGTTCATTTATTCCTCCAAGGTTATGAATAATTTTACAACATATTCTTGTGTTGTATTGATTATTTTCAATAAAGCATAATTTTTAGTAATGACATTCAAAGTCTTTTAGAAAAATTAAGTCGCGTTTCCGGATGCAACGCAGGTGCAAGGCCGGTGATATCAGGTGCACTCAATGTGCTGTGTAGAAAAAATCCAACTGATCTTTGGTAACCTGTACACACAATGTTCATATGGTACGCTGTAGGCATCATTACATGCTGACTTCAAATCAGTACTCCCTTATGGTCGCAGAGTTCCCTGGACTGGCCGCCAGTGTGCCCATAGGGTACAAGCAGGCGAATCTCTGCGGGGGCGCTCTTTTTTAACCACAGATTGACACAAATGAACACAAAGAGTCTGATCTGGAAACCCCTAAAAGGGACAAGTACCAGAGTATGCAGATTCATCCTAAAGAGTGCAGGCGAATCGCACCTGTTGAAATCTAAGCAAAGTGAATTTGCATATCAGTTCGACTCCAATACCCAAAATCATGATTGCATTTATTATTGAATCTTCGGATCCTGGGATAGCAGGCTCTATTGAACAATTGTTATAGAACATCTATTATATAGATATCAAGATTTCAAGCTCTTTTTTTTCCTTATTACGAAGGGAGAGAATCATGTATTCCAAACAATACGTTTTTAGTTATCTTCTGGTTATCGTATTAATAGTAGCATGTGTTCCTTCGACTTCTACCGACTCTCTCACGAACATCACCACAGATACGCCACCAAATTCCACGTCACAATCGCCTGGAGACATAACACCTGAAATTGAAGGTGATTTGAATTCTTCAACACTGCAAGCGAATAACAATTTATCAACAACTCAATTTTCCCCGAGGCCTTTGCAGGAATTGCCCGACAACCATATCGGCGTTCATACGGAAGGTTTTGACAGGTATAGCGAAGCAACAGAAGATGTCATGGCGAATGGATTCAAGCGACTGCGAATCCAATCCCTGACTCTATTCGGGGAGGACGAAGGGTTTGGAGTTAAAACCTTCCTCCTGGATTCAATACCACCGGAAGTGGATGAGGTCATAAATAATTATATTAACAATGGTGTGATGATTTCACTCGACCTATGGTTGGGAACAGGCTACCCTATCAATTTCACTGAATATGATACTACTTACAAAAGCGAGGAAGAAATTGATGCTTATCTAAAATACGTCGAATTGATCGTGCGTCACTTCAAGGATCGAATTTCTTCCTATGAGATACTGAATGAACCCGGATATATCTCAACCGAGACTTACGCCAACCTGATTAAAAAAACAGTCCCAGTTATCCAGGAGATTGATCCTGAAGCAACAATCATCATTGGTTCGACACCAGGAAGTTGGGAGAACGGTTTTCCCGGATATGGCCAATACCAACGCTTCGAACTTAGTGTTGACATATTAAATAACCTTCTCGAGTCTGGAGTTGTCAATATGGTAGATGCTATCTCTTGGCACCCCTTCTATGACAACATACCCAGCGACCCCAGCTACCAGAATTACCCGCAGACAGTGCAGGCGATAAAGGATCTTGCTACTTCACAGGGCTTTAGTGGAGAGTATTTCGCTGACGAGATTTTGTGGCGAACCGTGGCCGAGGAGGGTTTTACTTGTGGTCCGCCACTTAGCCACATGATTGCAGCCAAGTATTACACCCGGGCGATTACCGAACATCGCGGATTGGGACTCAACGTGACCATCAACATCTTCTTCCAATCGCCCTTCCTTGCACCAATTCACAATACTAACGATATTCTTGCCGGGGCAGAACCAACAGACATGGCCTTATCGCTTTTAACGGACGAGGTCGCTAACATTAGATATTATGCGTTCAACTTACCCAACGGCGATAAATTGGTTGCCCTGTGGACGAACGACGAGGCAGTAGAAGATGACCCTGGTTTAAGTACCACCCTCACATTCCCTCAATCCTCCGTTGAAAAAGCAACCGGCATTGACGTGTTCAGCGGCCTTGAGCAAGAATTGATCATCGAGAACGAGAATGGGGACTTGGTCATCCCTGATTTGCTGGTGAAGGATTACCCAATTTTTATCCGTTTTGAGGGTATGTCGAATCCTTAGCAAACACATATAGAATTTCCGGTATTATCAGTAAATAATGCAGCGGACAGTTGCATCTATGACAAAATGTGAAAATACACAAACTTCGAGGAGCCTTTCGGGGTGCATCTCGAATGCAAAGCCGGTGATACAGGGTGCATACAATGCTCTATGTGGACACTATTGCACCCTGCCTTCGAATCCCCTTAATAGGACAAAGGTTCAGAGTTCCTTGGCTTGGCCGCCGATTTTTATGGATTGAATCTGGAAAGTTTCCTTTTAATAAATGCAGGAGGATTATCGATATTTGATAATCCTCCTCAACAAGTTATTGTGCTATTTTTCCTCGCTAGCGATTATGCTTTTCCTTCTGATCCGCAGACTTTTACATAATGCCTGAGCGCATCTTTGAAACCTTCCTGCAGAAGTCGCCAAAAACCGAAAATGTTTTCTTCACCTTCCCCAATTGGATAAACCTTTTTCAGATTTTGAAGCGCAGCATACTTCATGTCCGTGGAAAGATTCACTTTATTAATTCCTGATCGGCATGCCCGAGCCAGGTTCTCATCACCTGTTCCGGATCCCCCATGGAGAACCAAAGGTATATCAACCGAATTAACAATTTGCTCTAATAAATCAAATTGTAATTTTGGTTCACCTTTATAGAGTCCATGCGCAGTACCAATTGCCACGGCGAGCGCATCGATTTGTGTCTCTTCCACAAACTTTTTCGCCAATTCCGGATCTGTAAAGTTGGAAACACCGTCCACAGCGTAATTACTGCCAATTCCGACATGCCCAAGTTCAGCTTCCGCAGACACTCCCACAGCGTGCGCCATACGAACAACTTCTTTGACCTGTGCGACGTTTTCCTCATAAGGCAGCTTGGATCTGTCAACCATCACTGAGGTGAATCCGGCTCTGATGGCCATAACAGCGACCTCGAATGTCATTCCATGGTCAAGGTTGAACGCAACAGGCACAGTTGCCTGCCTCGCCAAATCAGTAACTATCCTTCCGTAATCATACATATTCGGGTTTGCATGGCTCACCGATCCAATAATCAACGGTGACCTTAACTCTTCTGCCACCTCTATATATGCCCTAACATTTAATTCGTTTTCCGCATTAGGAGCAGGGATTGCATACCCCCCTTTCCTTGCTTCAACTAACAAATCCTTCATTGGTAATAACATTGTTGTCTCCTTTTACTGTCATGTCACTAATTGAAAAAGCCTTCTATTGTTATCATACTAATTAGTTTTTTGAGAACCAGTATAGTTTATTACGGAAACGGAAAATCCCCAAAAACATTTGGGATTTTTATATTTTCCAAGCACGCCTTGCTGAAATCCCTTACTATCTGCCCTGCCATTTGTACTATTCTTTAGGAAGGCTGCCAAGCAGGTGAATCGCGCCGGGGGCGCCCCGTCCTACAATCAGACCGGATTTTGCTCCAGCACGCGGATGATGCGAAGTAAGGTCTCGTTCACTGGGGTGGGTACAGCGTACTTTTTACCCAGCTCCACCACTTTCCCGCCGAAGATCTCCACCTCGGTTTTCCGGCCCGCTTCGATATCCTGCAGCATGGATGTTTTTCCTTGGGGTGACAAACCGTGCAGGAAAGGATACCAGTCGTCAATATCGCGCTCAGTCAGATCAATGCCCTGTGCCGCGGCCAATGCAATGACCTCCCGCATCAAAGATTCCATCAATTGTTGTGCGTTTGGATCCTTGTGAAAGATGCCGTAGGGCGCTCGCATGACGGCTGAGGCTTGGTTCATGCCCACGTTAATCATAAATTTCCACCACATGATCCGCAGCATATCCTCAGGCGTTTCGTATCGGATCCCTGCCCTCTCGAATGCTTTTTGTACCCTGCGAACTTTTTCATTGAGTTCCGCATTATTTAGCTCACCGAAGTAGTGCTTTCCGGGGTTGGTATAGGTCATTTGGTTGCCTTCACGCAACGCATCTATGCCAACAGAAATACCGTGCAATACCTTATCCATGCCGAAGATCTCCGCAATGCAATCCTCGCTCTCCAACCCGTTCATAAAGGAGACAAAAATCGTGTCATCCCCGACTAATTTATCCATTCCCTGCAAGGCTTCCTCAAGATGATACTGCTTCAGCGCTACGATGATCAGGTCCATAGGTTCCTGTGAATCATCCGGTTGGATCACGGGAAATGGATAATGTTTTCCATTAATTTCCAGCCCATCTCTTTGAAGCCTTTCGAGCCGTGACCCTTTAGCGATCAGAACAGTCGAGAATTCAGGGGTATCGAAAAATCTACCCGCAAAATAAGATCCCAAAGCCCCTGCCCCAAGGATAGCCACACGTTTTATTTCTGTCATTGATGGTTCCTTCCACGATACGACTAGCTGAACAAATTGCGTAATATTTTAGCATCAATTTTTTCAGTTTTTCTGATTAGCAAATCTCAGCCGGATGCCTGTTTTCATGAAACCCGATAATTTCTCACCTATTTAAGCTTGAACTTCCGTATTTCTTCCTATCGCTGTACAATTACAAATAATTGGCCATTTGCTCATATCGGAGGGAGATCCCATGACGCAATATGAATACAAAGTACTCAAAATCCCGCACATTCAGCAAACTTACTATTGCAGCTTCATGGCCGGATTTGGCTGGCAGGTGCAAAACATCCAGGAAAGCGTGGACCGTGTGGTCAATCGTTCCTTGGGTTTTTCCAACACCACCAATTACGGATCCATGAATGCCAATACCTATTTTCACCCGTATACAAATAGCGCCAGCACCTATGGATATTCCCGTAATCACGGCTGGGGCAGCCAGATGAACATGGAAGTCACCGATGTGCAAAGCAGTTTGACCATCACCTTCTTCCGCGACGCCAATATCCCCTACAAATATGAATTGCAGCAGGTGGAAAACCGTTTCATATCCGCCACCCCCGCTTATCTGAAACGCTGCGCGAAGGAAAACATAAAGAATCAGGCTAATTGGCCGGAACGCAAAGCGGTACAGACCTGCTACGAAGAAGGTAAAGCATTATTAGCACGCGGCCAACAACAAACCAAACCACAAGCAGTGACCAATCAAGTTGAGAGCACACAATCTGTCGGCGTTGAGTCACAGGCACCCGCCGGCTTCCCGGCTGAACCACCCGTAGTCACCTTGCGTGAAATGGAGATCACCCACAACGTTTTTCAATCCAAAGAAGCCGGCATTCAGATCCGTTTAAATTTCAACATCACCAACCGCAAAGGTATTCAATGCCGCACGTCTGCCTATTTCTATGATGAGAACAACCAACCGCTGCAGGACATCAACCAACGTTTCCACAGTGCCAATAACAAAGTCTCAGTCGGCTCGACCTTCAAACCGGGATTCGACAATACCTACTACAACGACTACATCCTGTTCATGCCGTACAGCGAGCTGGACCAGAAGGATGGGGATTATAAACTCAGCCTGACCGTTCACATCTATGACGAGGTGACTCGAACTTTTCTGGCAGCCTGGCCCAACACGCCTTTCCGCTACCTTCAGAATGGGCAGCAGAAACGGGGAGAGGCACTTCAGCAAACCGCCGCAACATCGACAGCCGCCGCAACCAGCAGCACCGCAAACAAACCTGCTCCCAAAGCAACGCGCAAGGCCGCCCCAAACAACCCACCCAAGCAGACAGCCCCACCTCAGCGGCCCAGCTTCACCGAGTATTCGGCCACTTTCTGTAAAAACTACGGCTGGGATGAGCTGACCGAGGATCGTAAAGTCTATCTGCAGGGACTGGAAATCGCTTACGCGGGCAAGTACAAAGAAGCGCGCAAGTACTATAAAAAAGCGCTCAGTTTGAACCCAAATGAACCCCGTTATTGGGTCGATGTGGTACAGGATTATTTTGAGAAAGCCCAATTCGATGAAGCCCTCGCCTTCCTGCAAAAAGGCCTGAAACATCTACCCGATGATCTGGCCCTGCTCTACCAGGTTGGCCACGTTTATATCCAGAAGTCGGATTGGGAAAATGCTGAGAAAATCATAAAACAGATTGAAGCAAGCTCACATCCTCATGCGCAATATGATTTTCATATGTTGACAGGTGAATATCATCGAGAACGCAAAGAATATCAGAAGGCGATCCAAAGCTATGATCAGGCGGACAAACTGCTCGATCCGGAAATGGATTTCCTTAAAGGCACAAATCAACAGTACTGCCGCGAACTGATGAAACAGGAAAAAACCAGTAAATAACGTTATTACAGTTTTCATAAACGTTGTTCCGGCATTCAGGCAGTGTGTACGGCAGGCTTAAACAGGCTAATTTCTCATATTCAAGCGGCTTTTAGTTTGTAGACCTGAATCCGCAGACCATATTGCTTTATACTTAATCCAGAATATATTAAGGAGATAAACGTGGACATCATCGAATACATCCGGCGGCAAATGGCCGGGATGCGCCGTTCCATCGACGGCAACATGCAGAACATGACCAATGAACTATTCAATTACCCTTCTCCCGGTACCGCTAACACCATCAGCGCGACCTATGTGCATCTAATCTTTTCGGAAGACCATTTCATTCAGGAAATCCTGCAGGGCAAACCCAGTATCTGGGAGACCGGAAAGTGGAGCGAGAAAGTAGGCATCCCCAAGCCGCCGGATTTCGGCGAAGACTGGAGCGCGTTCAAGCACCAGCAGCTGCCCATCCAACCACAAGTAGATTACGCGGCAGCCGTGTGGGCCGCCACGGATACGTATCTGGATACTTTGACAGCCGAGGATCTTGATCGCAAAGTGAAATTTGCCGGCGGAGAGCGTACGGTAGCAGATATGCTTTTGCTGGATACTTCGCAGGCATTGGGACACAATGGCGAGATCGCCGCGCTGAAAGGTATTCAGGGCGCTAAAGGGCTTCCGGTTTAGGGCAGGATCTCTCGCCAGAATAACTATACGAAATCAAATCGTCGTCTCAAAATGGGACGACGATTTGTGATCCTCGCTTTTGTCTTCCGGTAATCATTATACAAATGACGCCGCCACTCGCCCGGCGTCATCAATGGGTTCTACACTACGAACAACATTTTCCCTGAAAATTGGAATCAATACAATCCAGCCCTCGCTGGATATACTCATCCCAGTAGTCCCAGTCATGTTCGCCCGGGCCTTCTTCGTAACAAAAGTCCACTCCGTGTTTTTCCAAATGGTCTCTGAATTTTCTGTTCATATCCAACAGGAAATCATCCGTCCCGCAGGCAAAATAAATTTTGGGGATTGGTGTCTTTGACACGGCAAGTTTATCAATCAGCGCGAAAAGGTCATTATCGCTGCCCTTCAATTGATCCAGTCCGCCAAAATGGGCATCGGCGTTGAAATTGGGGTGAATTGGGTTCTTGAGTGCAGAAACGACATCCACCACACCAGAAAGGCTGATCACCGCGGAGAACATTTCCGGCTTGCGCAGGGCAAATTTCAGAGCGCCGTAACCTCCCATGGATAAGCCAGCCACGTAATTATCCTCACGCCGGCGGGATAAAGGCAGCAGCGAGCAGATAAAGCTGGGCAGCTCTTCGCTGATGTACGTCCAAAAGGCGGGCCCATGCATCCGATCAGCGTAGAAACTATTTTGCGCATCCGGTAAAACGACTGCCAGATTGCGCTGGTTGGCGTAATGTCGAATACGCGAATTCAACAACCAGCTATTGGATCCATCGGTCGCGCCGTGCAGCAGGTAAAGCGTCCGGTATTTCTCTGTGATTCCGAATTCTACTGCCGATAAATCGTCTTGATGAATATCCGGAAAATTCTCAGGCAGCAGTACTTTGATAGTTGTGGGAAATAATAAAGTCTTTGATCGGAGGCTGCATTCGATTATTGTCATCGCCTTTCCTTTCCCATAAACTGACCCATTATAGACCCAGCATAAATTGAAAACTGAGATCGGCAAAACCAGGTATCACTTCATGACTGTAATCGGGGAAAATCCGCATCGATTTTGGAGACCTGATCTTATTATAAACAGCAAATTGCGAGGAAGGCGGACAAGTGGTGTCCATCAAGCCTATGCCCCATTGCACTTCGCCTTCAATACGGTCGGACAGGTTTTGGATGTCGACATAGCCCAGTTTTTCAAATATCGCCCGCTCCTGCTTATGCGCCGGATCAAAGGACCGGAAATATTCGCGGAGTTCCACGTAAGCCTCCTTACCCTGATCCATATCCCAAACTCGCTTGTAGTCACTTAAGAAAGGATAAAGCGGGGCAGCCCGCTTGATTCGAGGTTCCAAGGCAGCACAGGCCACCGTCAAGGCTCCACCCTGACTGCCGCCCAACGCGCCCACCCGTTCCGCGTCTACGTCCGGCATGCCCATGACAATTCCGGCCAGTTGGGCTGCGTCCAGAAATACCTGGCGGAACAAGAGATTCTCCGGCTTCCCGTTCAACGCGTCCTGCAATCCGCGGATGATGTGGCCGTGCAGCGTATTCCCCGAAACTCCACCTGTGTCCTCTGAAGAGCCTCCCTGCCCGCGGCAGTCCATGGCCGCTACCGTGAATCCCTGGGCAGCGTAGCCAAGCTTATCAGTCCAGTCGCCCGCATTACCGGTATAACCGTGGAACATCAACACTGCCGGGTGCGGGTTCCGGCCATTCTGCGGCTGGATCAACTTCGCATGAATACGCGCCCCGCGTACGCCGGTGAAAAACATATCGTAACAGTCGCAAAATGAGGTCTTGAAATCCGCCGGCCGCAGCTCAACCTGCGGATCGACCTGCCGCATTTCTTCCAATCCTTGCCGCCAATATTCACTGAAATCATCCGGCCGGGGGCTGCTCCCCCTATAATCGACTAATTGATCAAAGGGAAAATCAAAAGTTAAGGGCATCAGGAATCTCCTAATTTAGCTGACTCTCAATTACTTACCGGTCTCATAAATGGAAGATGTGGTCAACCGCTGATTGAACAACCATGCATTATCACAAATGCATGGTTTTTATCGCTTGTGTTCCCGTTTCATTATACGTAACAGTTGCCGAAAGCGGCTCCAGCTTCACAACCAGCTCCGTGAAATCTTCATCCTTTTTCCAGGAGAGAACCAGGTCTTTATCACTGCAAGAACCTACTTCAAACTCACCGTTGAATGCCGGGTGCGTGTTTCGCAATTGAATCAGGTTCATCAACTTTTTAACAACATTTTTTTCAATAGCTTGTTCGATCTCTTTCAGCGTGAAGTTATGGCGGTTAATCTCACGCCCCTCACCGGTTTTCTTTATCGATTCAAGGTCATTCTCTCCGGCCAGCAAACCAACGTAATATACCTGCGGAATGCCCGGCGTAAAAAATTGAATCGCGCGAGCCGCCAGGTAAGCGGTGTCGTTACAGTCCAAAATTGAGTAATACGAGCAGCGGATCTGATGAACATTGAAGCCATCCTCATCCTGGTATTTTGGTGAGATGACATAGCTTAAATTGGCCCCACGGCTCAGGCAAACATCCACTACTTTTTGCGCATCTTCATGAGTATACAGCCCATTCAAATCCGGTTTAAGCGGCACCCCATCGTGGCAGTCCAGCATGGTGAATTGATTATGAGGACGTTCCCGTAAATACTTCTTTAGCCTGCCAAATGTCCCGTTAATAAATGCATCCAAAATAGAATACGGCAGAATGAAGTCGTAAATCCAATAGCCCTTTTGCGCCAATCTGAATTGCGTTTCATATTCCGAATGAATTTCAGGCAGCAAGTCGATATTCATAGAATGCGCCAGCTCAGAAATCCAGTCCAGGAATTCATAGATTTCGGGTTCCACAAAGAAGCAAGTGCTGCCCCGTTTTTTGATAACATATCCAACCGCGTCCAGCCGTACCATCTGCACATTGTTTTTGCTGAAGTTCAATATGAATTTTTCCAGCAAATCTCGTGTGATGGGCGAATGGATATCCAGATCGATTTGTTCGGAGGGGATTGTCTTCCCAAAACTTGTCCACACGCTTTCCACCTCTCCCGTCTGTCGAATGGTGAATTTGGAGAAAGGTTCTGCTCTGCGCAGGAAGATTTGATCCAGGTCGGCCTGTACGGGAATTCCATCAGGCCAGATCTTATCCAGGGTGATGAAAAGGTCGGCGTATTTCGACTTACGTCCTGTCTCAAGAAAATCTTGAAAGAAAGTGGATTTAGCCGAAATGTGGTTCACCATTAAATCCAATAAGACGGGTGATTTTTCACCGATGCGCTTGATATCCTCCCAGGTGCCAAATTTCGGTTCAATTTCGGCATAGGTCAAAGGCGCAAAACCTCGATCGCCCGAGGAAGGAAAAGGCGGAAGGATGTGGGTACCTCCGCTAAACAATCCTTTGAAATAAGTATCCAGAACCAGATTCAGCTTGCGTAAATCCCCTCCCAATGAGTCCGGATAGGTGATTAATTGAACCTGATTTTTAATACTCATTCATTCTCTCCGGTTCAACAATAGTCACCTCGAATTGATCGTTGATGATAAAATCTGCCAAATATCGGTGCCCTGCAATAATCTTATGTTCAGTAGCTAAAATCTTCTCAACGAAAGGATCACTGACCTCTTTCCCTCTGTTTCTTTTTTTTCGATCCTCCAAGGTAGCCAGCCAATTTCTGGTTATAAAAACCTTGCTGTCAATATTCCTTAACAAGGAAGTATACGTACCTTCGGCGATGACTACTTTTACATCCTTTAAGTCCAGCGTCTGGGTCTCGATTGTGTTGGCATTGTAATCAACCAGCGGCTTTTCAATTATTAATTTCCCCTGTATGGCGTCGATGATATTTTTCTCGAGCAAATCAAGGTTGACCTCGATATGCGGCCCCAACCAATCCGGATCGGTATGCCTTTTTTCACTGTTGGACTCGGGAGGCAAGAAGAAATAATCGTCCTGGCCCAAGATCACACTTTTTATGCCAAACTTTTTCAGCTCGTTCGATATTGCCAGGCTGATCTCTGATTTGCCGCTGCCCGATTCCCCCCCCACGGTCATGGTATAGATCCTTGCTTTGTCTTTTATCACCTGAATAAGATGCGCAACAATTTCCCTCGCAGCCTCCTCATGATGCGCCTCTACATTAATAATGTCACCTTTCATAAATACCTCATATTTCGAAGATTTTCACATGCGGGTAATCTATTTATTTCAATACCTGAACACTCACTCATACCAGATTCCTCCAGCAAAGCAGCCCGCATGTAAACTCATTCATAAATAATAAAAATAATTTCAACTCCTGGCTCACTAACCAAAACATCTCTGCGGTAGATGGTTCTCAGAGAGATTTTTCCAACCCAAAGCACGAATGATAAAAACTTTAAAAAGTAACCAGAACCTCCGTTTTCTGATCACTGCGATGAGTCGGCCGTCAACAAGCTTTATCATGCCATGACAGTTATTCGTTAAAGTTCCTTATCAAGGATGCCTTTTTTTCCCGGTGATACCCATGAATACAGTTCATCCTTTGATCGAGCCTTGCAGCAATGCCGTGATAATCTGGCGCTGGAACAAGACAAAGACCACCAGAGTAGGGACCAGGATTAATATGGTTCCGGCGCAAAGCAATGGGACATTGGTTGCGTAGTGTCCTTGAAATGCGCCCAATGCACCGGCCATGGTTCTCCTGGTCGGATCCTCGACCAACACCAATGCTAAGAGGAATTGGTTCCAGGTCCAGACAGACATAAGGATGCCCAATGAGGAAAGAGGCGCACGCGCAAGGGGCAGATGAATTCGCCGGAATAAATCCCATGCGCTCGCACCGTCAATGCGAGCCGCTTCCGTAATCTCAATTGGCATACTGATGAAATGAGCCCGCATCCAAAAGACAGCAAAAGGCATATACAAACCAATCAGAGGGAGCACGATAGCCAAACGAGTATTGTAGATACCCATCCAACGTTCCAGATAATAAAGGGGGACGATGATACCACCAAAAGGCAATGTCAATCCAAATACAAACAACGGGAAGAGGAACTTCGACCCGGGAATTCGCAGAAGGCCAATCGCAAAGGCCGCCATCGTTGAGATGATCAAAGAGACGGGTACTACCGCGGCTACAATGTATAAGCTGGATGAAAGCAGCGCGGTCATATTGGCTACCTTGAAAGCTTCTAAGAAGTTGCCCCACTGTGGATCAGCCGGCCATTCAAAACCCCTGGGCACTGTTCCCGAAGGATGCAAAGCGGTTAAAAAGATGCTAATAAAAGGCAGGACTGTGATCAACATTAATATCGTCAGGAATGCACGACCGATAAAGAGTTCGCCGCGGCCGATTTTCATTATTCTTCCTCCCGATTTAAGCGTTGGAGCGGCAAAACAACAACCAGCACCAGGATCATCAATAAAACTGCCAATGCAGATGCCAAGCCAATGCGCTGTTCCGTAAACGCCAAAATATAGATTTTCACACCAGGGACAGCGGTAGAATTACCAGGACCTCCGGCCGTGGATACATAGACGATGTCAAAAGCAGATAGCGCATTGATAACAGTCACCGTCAGGCATACGCCGATTTCATACTTCAATAAAGGGACAGTGATAGATAAAAATTCATTCCACCAACTAGCGCCGTCGATCCTGGCTGATTCATACAATGCCGGATCAATCTTGGTAATGCCGGTAGAAAGCAATACGGTACAAAATCCCAACAAAACCCACACACCAATCATGCCGACGGATGGCAAAGCCCAGGTAAAATCCCCCAACCAGGCGCGCGTAAAACTTTCCAAGCCAACCGCGGTTAGGACCTCATTGATCAGGCCAGGGAGAGCAAGTAACCAGCCCCAAATAATTCCAGCCGCAACCAAAGGGATCACTTGCGGAAGGAACAGGACAGTGCGGGTTATCGATCCAAAACGGCCGCTGCCCACACGTTGAATCACGCTGGCAACGATCAATCCGAGGCCAACCGGAATAATGCTGAAAAACAGCACCAACTTGAACGCGTTGAAAATTGTCGCAAGCAGGTCCGGAACCTCAAAGACTGTCCGGTAATTCTTCAATCCTACCCAGGTCATCGGCGTAATACCATTCCATCTAAAAAAGGAATAATAAACACTGAGTACGAGGGGCACCAAGACGAAAATCGCGTACATTACTAAGGCGGGCGTTACAAAAAGCCCGCCTATGATTGTCTCCCGGCGGTCTTTTCCACCTAATGAGAACCGCCGGGATACTTTATTGGGTACGCGGACTTTGTCTGACGTTTTTTTCATCAGTGAACTTAATTTTGAAAATTCAGGCATCGTCACGCAACCGCTTTCTTTACTCTTCCAATTCCCGTAAATATTCAGCCTGGACTGCTTCGAGCAGACCGGCAGCATCTTGTTTGCCGCCAACCATCTTCTGCAGTTCGGGCGTCCAACCCTGCGCAAAGATCGCGCTGGTCGCGTTCGCGATGAAGTCCATCGCCGAACCGGTCTTACCGAGCACAACGCCAGCGGCAAGGGTTTCATTCGTTACCGATCCCTCGGTGACAGCGGGCATGACAGCATCAGCCGGTCCACCAGGATTGGAACCGCCAACCGCTACGTCGATCTCGCGGGCAGTCTGGTTGGAAGCAACCCAGTTCAGGAAGAAGGCAGCGCAATCCGCATTTTTAGCATTGGCTGCAATACCGTAGGTCAACGGAGCGGACATTGCCGCAGGACCGCCGCCGGCTTCGGCAGGAGGCATCAAGAAGAAACCAACGTTGCCGGGCATATCGGTATCATAAGAAGCATTCTGCCAGTCGCCATTGAACATGAAGACGCCCTCGCCTTGACCAAAGCGGGCATTGGCATCGGTGTACTCAATCGCATTGATATCGGTCGGGAAATAGCCGTTGTCAATCCAGTCCTGCAGATGTTGGGCAGCTACCAGGTTGGACTCGGTATCAATTGTCGCGCCCTCTTTCTGATAGATCCAGTCACTGATAGGTTGAGCAGGGCCTACAGAAGCCATTAATGCTTGCAGCGGGAAGGCCAGGCCCATACCGCTTTTCGCGCTGCCCCACTGCATGATGGGCAGCAAACCGGCAGCTTTGGCACTGGCAAGCAAATCTTCCAACTCGGCCAGCGTCGCGGGTGCTTCAGTCATGCCGATCTGGGCAGCCAGTTCTTTGTTGTAGAAAATACCCGTCAGGCTGTAGTTGAGGCCCATCGCATACAACGAACCGGAGCCGCGGGTTCCGTCTTCACCCACACGGTTTTGGTCCAATTGCGGTACCGGCCATTCATCCCAACCGAAAGCAGTGGCGTAATCGTCAAGATTCATGAGCAATCCCTGCTTGGCAAATGAAACCATGGTTGGGAGTCTGATGAGATCAGGCGCGTTATCTCCAGCGAGCAGACGCGGTGTTTCATTGATCAGGTTCGCAAACTGATCCTGTTTGATGTCCCAGGTCACATTCGGGTATTGTTTGGTGAACTCTTCAGCAAGTTTGAAGGGAAGGTCGAAACCCGTTTCAAAATAAGCGTTGAGAACAACCGGATCCGTCCCACAACTTGGGGTTTCCGACACGGGGGCTGCTTCCTCGGCAGTCGTATCGGTGGTTGTATCAGCCTCAGCGGCTGGAGCTTCTGCAGCTGGCGCTTCTGTGGTTGCCGGGGATGAAGCACATGCACTTACGACAATCCCACAGAGAATTAAAATGCTTAGCAGATGTAGAAATTTTTTGTTCATTTTTTCTCTCTCCTTAATTTTATTATTGGTTTTGGGGAACACTTCAGAACTTAAATACGACCATTGACACCTCCTATTAATGGATAAACGATCTGGTAAATGAAATACTCAAACTAACCTAAATTAGATAAATAGCTTGCATGAAAACACTTTCATTCAATATAGCATAAAAAATTGGTAAATGCAATATGATTTCTTAAAAGATCAGACGGTCAATCTTTCAATTACGGTCAAAGGAAGATAAACGTGTTGAACAGGCCTGGAAGAGTCTGCTATATGAGAAAGCAGGATTTCAATTGCCAACCGCCCCGACTCATCCAGGTGCTGGCGCACAGTTGTCAGATCCTCAAAATCAGCCATATCGATATCGTCAAATCCAATTATGGCCAAGTCATCAGGAACTTTAATCCCTAATTGTCTGGTAGCCTTCAGTACGCCCAAAGCTTGTAAATCGGTGGCAGCGAATATGGCTGTGGGAGAATTGGGTAAATCGATCAGCTCCTTGGCAATTTGGCGGGCTTGTTCCTGGTTATAGGGAGCCAACCGGATAAAGCTTTCAGGCACCTCAATATTTGCCGATTTAAGCGCTTTACGAAACCCTTTTAACCGAAAGCTTACAGGGTGAATGGAATATTCCGGTAAGTCCGAATCGCCCAAAAATGCGATCCGTCGATGCCCTTTTTTAATCAGGTATTCGGTGGCAATCCTGCCGCCTTCCACATCATCAATTTCAACGCTATTGATTAATGGATGCGGGTACTCGATCAAAGTTGTCGGTAAATGATAATCCAGCAGCCTTTTCACATCATTATCATTGACCGGTAAGGACATAATAACCAACCCATCAAGATTTCCGGTCAAAGGCAAAGAAGATAAATAACTTTGCAGCCGGTTATTTGAGTCAACGGTGTAGATAACCAAATCAAAGTTTTCCTTTGATAAGGAATTTGCTATACCGCGCATTCTTTGAATGAAAGAGGGTGCTGTAAAGAATGGGGTGATGACGCCAATTCTTCCCATGAAACGCAGCGCACGCGCACGTGCTTCCGCTTTGGGAACAAAACCCAACTGGTCTATAGCATTGTTCACCTTCTGGCGTGTTTCAGCATTGACCTTTTCAGGATTGTTGATCACACGAGAAATGGTTGAAATACTAAAACCGGATAACGCAGATACATCAAATATGGTTGGCGCTTTTTTCCCATTCTTCATATTTTTTACTCATCTCTATTTTAATGAAAGCACTTTCATAATTGTATCATTATACCTTATGGGTCAATGAAAAAAGTATATTTTATTTCAATACTTATTTTGTCAAAAAGAGAAAAGTAAGGTTTTTTAATCATTCCGATTGCGTTTTTCGCTCTGATACACCTTCCGGCAAGCACTCTTCGCAAGAAAGAACCGCACGATAATTTTTATTCCCATTCTTTTTCTCTTCGATGATAATATTCATGGAAATTCGCTTAATGTTTGCAAAGGAAGAGATTCAATGGAAAAGTTACCCATCATCATCGATTGTGACACCGGGACCGACGACGCAATTGCCATTATTGCGGCTCTCTATGCCCCCCAATTCGACCTGCGGGCCATCACAACCGTGGCCGGCAACGTTGCCCTGAAATACACCAGTCAGAATACGCTCAACCTAGTGCGCTACCTGGGCTTTGACACCAAAGTAGCTGTAGGCGCGCCCCAACCCATCAAAAGCGACATCATCCATTCGGGCGACGATACCCACGGCGACACCGGCATGGGCACGGTAGTGCTGCCAAAAGCAGAAGGCAGCTTCTACGAAAAGACCGCCATCGAGACCATCATCGAAGAAGCACGCGCCATGAAAGGTGAGCTGGTGCTGATCCCAATCGGTCCGATGACAAATATCGCTCTCGCTATTATGGCCTATCCGGAACTTAAAACGCTAATCAAAGAAATTATCTTCATGGGCGGGGCTATGCGCGGCGGCAATATGACTTCGGTTGCCGAATTCAATGCCTGGGCCGACCCGGAAGCATTGAGTATCGTGCTAAACAGTGGTATTCCCTGCAAGATGATCGGCCTGGATGTCACGGAAAAAGCCATCATGAAACAGGAGGACGCGGATTATTACCGCGGGTTGGGTACAAGAGCCGGTCAGGTCGTGGCCGATCTGTTGGAGTTCATGTTCGTGCGTTTTAACGCTGGCAAAGAGGATGCATTGATGCATGACGGTTTGGCAGTCGCAGTTGCTGCGGACCCGGATATCGTCGAAACCAAGCGATATTATGTTGACTGTGAGTGCGCCGGAACGTATACGCGCGGCCATACTTATGTGGCCTACAAAGATTTCTTTTTCAAAAAAGGAGAGAGGCCGGAACTGTGCGATGTCGCCCTGGATCTTGACCTCCCCCGCTTCAAGGATTTCCTGCGTAACTCAATTATTCATAGCGTTGAAACAACGCGATAAGATAGCCATATTTTCAGGACGAGGGTGTTTTCTGATTCCCTCGTCCTACCCAGATTAATAATGTAGTTTTCTCAATTTAGCTTTTTTTCGGTTATAACAACCCTTTTTCCCCTCTATAACGGTGGTTATCTTCCTTTAATAGCATTATTCCCAAGTGATATTAGAAATATCATTTCAGCTTGTACTTTTTAAAGCAGGACCTTGTACCATCTCAAAATTGAATAAATACTTTACAGAGCAAGAAGAGATGCTATCTCCTTGCTCTGTTTCTGTTAATAAAATATTTCTAGGAGCTCGGTGTTACAAGCGCCTTCACCTCAGACCAAGGACTTGGCCCATTCTCTCCATTGGCCCTCACCCGCCAGTAATAGGTCTTGCCCGCACTCAAATTTCTGGCCGGATTGTATTGCGCCTCCAGCACTGCCTTGCTGCTCGCGCTCCTCATGGTTGACCGGGTCGATAGCTGAATGGTGTAGCTGCTTGCCCCCTCTACAGCTCCCCATTCAAATTGCGGCTGCAAACTCTCCGCTTCCACCCCATCCTCCGGCTGCACTAAATCTGGTGCTTCCATAGCTTCGCGGAAGTAGTAAGCTTTGCTCCAACTGCTATACTGGCCTAACGTGTTGAAGGCTCTCACTCGCCAGTAGTAGCGCGTGTTCGAATTGAGCGCGCTCTCCAGCGTGTACTCTGATTCGGTGTTTGAGCCAACCACGTCCTTGTCCACCACAACAATTGCGAAAGCCTCATCTGTGGCTACCTGTACCTGGTAGTGATCAAATTCCGTATTTCTCGGTGCCACAGAATTACTCCAGTCCAACCTTGGCATCAGGTCGGTTATCAAAGCGTTGTTCCTCGGCAAGCTTAGCTTTGGCGTTGTGGGAGTGTTGGGTGTCACCATGGTGCGCACTTCAGACCATCCACTGGGTCCGTTCTCCCCTTCCGCCCTCACCCGCCAGTACAGGGTCTTATTCTTGCTCAGGTCTTTTATCGGCACATAGCTGCTGTCAGTCACCTTTCCGTTGATCGAGCTGCCCATGTTTATCCTGGATGAGATTTGAATGGTGTAGCCGCCAGCTCCTTCCACGTCCTCCCAGTCAAATTCCGGCCGCAGGTTATCCAGGTAGATTGCGTCATTCGGGCTGGTTAACTGCGGCGCCTCCATTGCTTCGCGGAAGTAATAAACCGTGCTCCAACTGCCGTATTGGCCTAAAGTATTGAAAGCTCTCACCCGCCAGTAGTAGCGCGTATTTGTATTGAGCGGACTCTCCAGCGTGTACTCGGAGTTGGTCTGTCCGGTAATCTCTTCATCCACCACAATAGCTGTGAAAGCTTCGTCCGCAGCAACCTGCACCTGGTAGTGGTCGAAGAAAGTCCCATTAGGTGCCGCTGAATTGCTCCAATCCAACCTGGGCATCAGGTCGGTCACCAATGCTCGGTTCTTCGGCAGGATCAATTTAGGCGTTGAGGGGGAATTAGGTGTCACCATGGTGCGCACTTCAGACCATCCACTCGGCCCGTTCTCCCCTTCGGCTCTTACCCGCCAGTATAGAGTTTTATTCTTACTCAGGTCTTTTGTCGGTATGTAGCTGCTGTCAGTCACTCTTCCGCTGGCTGGGCTGCCCATGTTTATTCTGGATGAAATCTGGATGGTGTAGCCGTTGGCTCCTTCTACATCCTCCCAGTCAAATTCGGGACGCAGATTATCCAGGTAGATTGCGTTAATTGGGCTGACCAGTTCCGGCGCCTTAATTGCTTCACGGAAGTAGTAGGCTGTGCTCCAACTGCCGTATTGGCCCAATGTGTTGAAAGCTCTCACCCGCCAGTAGTAACGCGTATTCGGAGCAAGTGCGCTTTCCAATGTGTATTCCGAATCGGTGTTTGAACCAACTACGTCCTTGTCCACCACAACAACCGTGAAAGCCTCATCCGTGGCTACCTGTACTTGATAGTGGTCAAATTCCATATCTCGGGGAACCGCAGAATTACTCCAATCCAATCTGGGCATTGCGTCGGTCACAAGCGCCCGGTTCTTCGGCTGGATCAATTTAGGCGTTGTGGGTGTATTCGGGGTCACCAGGGCAAATATCTCAGACCATTCACTCGGCCCATTCTCCCCTTCTGCTCTCACCCGCCAGTATAGGGTCTTGTTCTTGCTCAGATCCTTTGTCGGTATGTAGCTGCTGTCAGTCACCTTCCCGCTGGACGGGCTGCCCATGTTTATTCTGGATGAAATCTGTATGGTGTACCCGCTGGCTCCTTCCACATCCTCCCAGTCAAACTCCGGCCGCAGGTTATCCAGGTAAGTCCCATTCGCAGGCTGTAATAAGTCGGGCGGGAGGATCGCTTCACGGAAGTATCGCGCGTTTGCCCAATCGCTGTATTGCCCGAATGTATTGAAGGTTCGTACCCGCCAGTAATAACGGGTGTTTGCGCTCAGTTCTTCCTCAAGCGTGTACTCCGAACTGGCCTGGTCGGCGATGTCTTTATCTACCACCAAATCAGCAAAATCACTATCAGTCGCAACCTGCACCTGGTAATGATCAAAGACAGTTCCACTATAGATTCTTGATCTGCTCCAATCCAGACGCGGGGTTAGGTCCGTCACCAGTGATTTATTTACCGGGCTGATCAAACTCGGGGTTGAGGGTGCCCTGGTGGTCAACACCACTGCCAGCACAGTCACATTTACTGTCCCAATGTTACTATCCGCTTCGCCATCATTGGCCATGTACGTGAAGCTGTCCGTTCCACTATAATTCGTTTCCGGAAGATAAACTAATTTATCCAGCGAATAAGAAGCGGCCCCATGTTCTGCTTGATCCGCAATGCTATAAGTTAATGAATCGTTTTCAACATCCGTGCATTGCGGGTCAGTCGATCCCTGCGTATTCTGGTTGGTGCTTATGGTTACATCCGCGCAAACCGGCGCGTCGTTGACTGCATTCACGGCCACGCTGACTTCAGCTGCTTCACTGTCATCAAAACCGTCGTTAGCTGTGTAAGTAAAGCTGTCCGCTCCATTGTAGTTTTCGTCGGGTTCATAAACCAGTTGACCTTCCGCTATTCCGACCGTCCCGTGTGCAGGTTGAGTTACGATATTGTAGGTTAGCGCACTGCCCTCGTAGTCAGAGCAATCTGGAATGGCTTGTCCCTGAGTATCTTCATCTGTGACAAGTTCGCTGGCAACGCAAACCGGCGGGTGATTTTCTTCATTGACTGTTACAGTCACATCAGCTGCATTGCTATCCGCCTCTCCATCATTGGCCTTATAAGTGAAACTATCTGCACCAACGTAATCCGTCCCCGGCATATAGGTCAAAAGACTGTCGATTACCGATCCTGTACCGTTGGCCGGTGAATCCGCAATACTATATGTCAGCAAGCTGCCTTCCACATCCACGCATTCGGGTGCAATCTGGACTTGTGTATTCTTGGATGTGATCATGGAGACTGCCGAACAGACCGGCACGTCATTGACCGAGACAGTTGTGATTGCTACTGTGGCAACATTGCTGTCTACCATGCCGTCGTTGACCTTGAAAGTAAAGCTATCCGAACCATTGTAGTTCTCGTCCGGTGTGTATGTCAGATCCGGCAATGTGCCGCTCAAATCACCATGCTGCGGTTCATACACGACTGTATAACCCAGGGTATCGCCGTCCGCGTCCGAACCCGTCAGGGTAATAGCCACAGCGATATCTTCATCGGTATCCACTTCCTGCGCATCCGCCACCGGCGCGTCATTGACTTCGGTAATATCGATGGTTATAGCGGCAACATTGCTGTCCAGATCGCCATCATCTATCTTGAATGTGAAGATATCCGCACCATAGTAGTTCTCGTCCGGTGTGTAAGTCAAATCGGGTGCGGTGCCGCTCAGGTCGCCATGCTGCGGTTCGCTCATGACCGTATAGGTCAAGGTGCTGCTATCCACATCCGAACCTGTCAGCATGATCGCCATAGGTGTGTCTTCATCGGTCACCACCACCTGCGCATCCGCTACCGGTACATCATTTACCGCAGTGACGTAGATAGAGACTGTGGCAACGTTACTGTCTACCGTGCCATCGTTGACCTTGAAAGTAAAGCTATCCGAACCATCGTAGTTCTCGTCCGGTGTGTAGGTTAAATTGGGCGCGGTACCGCTCAGGTCACCATGCTGCGGTTCATCCATGACCGTATAACCCAGGGTATCTCCGTCCGCGTCCGAACCCGTCAGCGTGATGGCCACAGCGATATCTTCATCGGTCGCCACTTCCTGCGCATCCGCCACCGGTACATCATTCACTTCATTAACTGTGATTGTTACAGCAGCTGTATTGCTGTCTACCGTGCCATCGTTGACCTTGAAAGTAAAGCTGTCCGAACCATTGTAGTTCTCGTCCGGTGTGTAGGTCAGATCCGGCACCGTGCCACTCAGATCACCATGCTGCGGTTCGTCCACAACCACATAAGTCAGGGTATCGCCGTCCGCGTCCGAACCCGTCAGGGTAATTGCCACAGCGTTATCTTCATCAGTCGCCACTTCCTGCGCATCCGCCACCGGAACATCATTTACCTCGGTGACAGTGATGGTTATAGCGGCAACATTGCTGTCTACCGTGCCATCGTTGACCTTGAAAGTAAAGCTATCCGAACCATTGTAGTTCTCGTCCGGTGTGTAGGTCAGATCCGGCACCGTGCCACTCAGATCACCATGTTGCGGTTCGTCCACAACCACATAAGTCAGGGTATCTCCGTCCGCGTCCGAACCCGTCAGCGTGATGGCCACAGCGATATCTTCATCGGTCGCCACTTCCTGCGCATCCGCCACCGGTACATCATTTACCGCGGTGACAGTGATGGAGACTGTGGCAATTTCGCTATCTTCTATCCCATCATTTGCTTTATAGGTAAAACTGTCAGAACCACTGAAGTTCCCATCGGGCATGTAGGTAAATGAACCATCCCCATTCAAAGTCAGGTCGCCGTTTTCCGGGTCACTGACCTTGATCGCAGTCAGTTCATTTTCATCCGCATCGCTATCGTTACCAAGCACTCCTTCTGAGGCTGAAATGTTCAATTGGGTATCTTCAGCCGTTTCATAGCTATCATCGACCGCCACAGGTTCGGCATTTACTATCGTCACTGTAACCGTGATTTCCTGGGCATCGCAAAGCGGTACGACACCGTCATCGCAGACCTGCACGCTAAAGGAATATACACCCGTCCCCTGCTCGGTTGTGGGCGTCCAACTAAATACTCCATCCAAAGCGCCGATTACCGCTCCGGAAGGTACAGTACCTGTCAAGCTGAACGTCAGTATGTTGGGCGGGAGGTCCTCATCTGTGGCGAGAGCAGTAAAACTCAGTTCGTCCTCCATCTCGACGGTCATATTCTCAATAGGAGTTAGAACTGGTGCCGTATTTACTTCATTTATTGTTGTGATAATCGTCTCACAATCCTGCGCGCTTCCATCACCAACACATACGTCAAATGTATACACTCCCGGACCCTGAGATTCATTGGGCAGCCAGCTAAATAGGCCACTGCTTACATCAATTGCGGCGCCTTCAGGAACCAAACCGCTGTCTCCATCAGCCAAACCAAAAGTAAGCGTGTTAGCCGGCAAATCACTATCGCTGGCTGTAGCGGTGAATGCGATGTTTTCCAACTCATCCCCGCCCTGGCTGCCAATTTCGTCCAAAATCGGGTCTGAATTGACTTCATTTACTGTGGCAGTGATTGTCTGGCAATCTTCCAGACTGCCGTCGCTGACGCACACGTCAAAGGTATAGACGCCCGCTCCCTGTGCTTCAGTTGGCGTCCAGCTAAACAAACCGCTGGTGGCTCCAATGGATGCGCCCGCCGGGATGGAACCGCCGGTTCCGTCTTCCAGACTAAATGTGAGCGTATTGGCCGGCAAGTCCCCATCAGTGGCTGAAGCTGTAAAGGATATTTCGGCCAGTTCATTTCCGCTTTTATCTGTAATTTCAGACAACTCCGGAGCTTGATTGACCTCATTTACGGTTACTGTGATTGTTTCACAATCCTGCGCGCTTCCATCGCTAACGCATACATCAAAAGTATAGGCGCCCGGCCCCTGAGATTCATCAGGCAGCCAGCCAAAGAGGCCGCTGCTTGCATCAATTGCGGCGCCTTCAGGAACCAAACCGCTGTCACCATCGGCCAAGCTGAAAGTAAGCGTGTTAGGCGGCAGGTCGCTATCACTGGCTGTAGCAGTGAATGAGATGCTCTCCAATTCATTCCCGCTTTGGGCGCCAATTGGATCCAGAACCGGGTAAATATTCAGTTCAGAAATGGTGAGCGTGATGGTCTGACAATCCTCCAGACTACCGTCGCTGACACATACGTCAAAGGTGTAAATTCCAGGCCCCTCCGCTTCGGAAGACGTCCAGCTAAAGAATCCGCTGGAAGCTCCAATGGATGCGCTGCCCGGGACTGAACCGCTGGTACCATCTTTCAGACTATAAGTGAGCGTGTTAGCCGGCAAGTCGCCATCAGTGGCTGAAGCCGTAAAGGTCATTTCCGCCAGCTCATTTCCACTTTTATCCGTGATTTCGGCCAAAACCGGCGCTTGATTCGTCTCATATACGGTTACTGTGATAGTCTCACAATCCTCCAAGCTGCCGTCACTGGCACATACATCAAATGTATACGTTCCCGGTCCCTGTTCTTCCGTCGGCTGCCAACTGAATTCACCGCTGGCAGATCCAATAGACGCGCCTTCCGGAACAGAACCACTGGTTCCATCCGCCAGGCTAAAGGTTACCGTATCTCCCTCATAATCTGTTGCCGTGGCGGTAAAGCTAAGCAAAGTTGACTCATCTCCGCTTTGGCTGCCGATTGTATCCAACACCGGCGCGTTGTTCACTTCATTCACTGTGACCGAGATAGTCTCACAATCACTCAGGCTGCCGTCGCTGACACACACATCAAATGTGTATAGACTGCCTCCCTGTGCCTCTGTAGGTGTCCAGTCAAACACACCGGTAGAAGATCCAATCGATGCGCCTGCCGGAACAGAACCGCTGGCGCCATCGGCCAGGCTGAAGGATAAGGGATTGCCATCGTTGTCGTAAGCTGTGGCAGCAAAACTTAGGAGACTAAGCTCATCCACAACCTGGTCGCCAATCGAGTTCAATACCGGCGCGTGGTTCGTACCGGCCGCCTCCGTGGTAAAGCTCCAAGTTGATCCGGTGATCGTTTCCGCGCCATCTGAAACAGTGGCATACCACTCATACTCGGTCGAGTTATCCAGATCCTCCCAGGTGAAGGAAGCATTGGAACCATTAACCACATCCTCAACCGTTCCGATCAGTTCGAAGGCGTCATTACCGTTCTCCATGTCATAAGCCAGTTCGGTCTGATCATAGTTAGAAGTGCTGTTTAAGCAGCTGCCGGAGGGCGTGCAGGTTGTCCCATAGATTTTGTCGTCCGCCGGTGAGAAGCGTAAAATGCGCAGGTAACCGGTATTCGGGAAGTCCTGGTAATCGGACAACATAACGTGAATAGTATGTCCATCATCCCCCGTTCCAGCCACATACGCCGCACCGTCGCTGGAGCTATGCATGTGCCCGCACAGCATCAGGAACAGGTTAGGATTATCTTTCAGGGCGTTATAACTGGCCTGGTTGACCCAGCTATTATTGATGTTAAGAATATCATGTTCAACAACTATCGCCCGCCGGTCTGGGTTAGCTTTCAAGAGTGCGTCTGCCCAAGCCAGCTGTCCCGAAGAGGAACTGGTGCCATATTGTAAGTTGACGATAATAAAGTCCATCCCGGAAGCGCTAAAGAAGGAATAGTTGTTATAGTTGTCATTCCCGCTGGCGTAATATCCTTGGTAATAGCTCTTGCCGGAGAAGCGGGATGAACCAAAGTAGGTGCTGTACAAACTACCAATATCATGGTTCCCCGGGCCAACGCTGTAATTCACATCCCCGCTGTCCAGATAACTCATGGCTGTATCCGCCTTGGTCCACTCACTTGTGCTGCTGGCGGTATTAACAATATCTCCGACGTGAGTAGCAAACACAATATTATTCGCGGTCTTGTTGTCAGCAATCCACTGCATTTGCGAGTTAAAAACCGCCGGATAACTGGTTGTATCGTTTTGCGTATCCGGGATCACAATAAGGGTGAAATCCTCACCCGAAGATCCACCTGCCTCGCGTCCGTAGAAGTTAACGTCCAACGTATCCGCTGGATTAGCATCGCTAACCGTCACTTCCAGAGTTGGCGAGGTAATTACGCCGGTTGCATCATCATCCGGGCTGACAAGCACGGGTTGATCGGGGGCAACATTCACAGGAAGCAGTGTGAAATTGGCGGTGAGTGATTTATTGCCGTCCATCACCAAAGACCAAGTGCCGTCTCCATTATCTATTGGGTCGGAGGCATCCGTCCCGGTCCAGGTGGAAAACTCATAACCGGTATTCGCAACCGGTGTCAAGGTAACTTCCGTGTTGTAATCATAGGCGGGACCTGCAGGGTCGCGTGTAACTGAACCATTACCGTCATTACTCAGGTTAAGTGTGTATGTGACAGTCGAGCCAACACAATAGGTTACATTAAGTGTTGGAGCGCTTGTTCCCTCCCTGGAATCAAATTTCAGATAATCCGCCGATGATGCACCCGAGTAATTCTGAATGGTTAAACCGTGGTTACTTTCAGAATCGGCAATCCATCCCTGCACAACGGATAGTCCACTGCTATTCAGATCGAATGTCTGGCTTCCGGTGGACGAAATTATCCCTGCATTCCAAAGATTAGTGTCATTGCGGTCGGTAATGGTATCCTGGGCTCCGGCGGATCCCCACGTATTTGTACCTGCGTCATAGTAAGTCCAGGAAGCGCCAGTCCCTGCCGCGCCATTGTTGGTACCTTCCACCCAATCCCGCAGCATATCGTAAAGATAAAATTCATGAGTAGTAGCATCTGTAACATTAAGGGTTAGGCTGACGCCAGTCACAGTAGCGGTAGAAGGAATCTCGCTCAAATTCCACTTCATTAATGTCCCTTGTGGGTAGCTTGTATAATTGCTGGTCTGCAGCGGCGTGGTTGCGCCATAATTCATGGTCGCTTGTGAACTTCTCAGCCAGGTATCTGCCGAAGTGGGCAGATTAACTGTCGCACATGTTTGCCCGGAAGTAAAGTTGGCATCCAGGGTCTTATCGCTATCCATTACGATCGTGTACACTCCCTCGGTTTCAATCACATCACTTGCACTGGAACCAGACCAGGAGTCAAAGGCAAAACCGCTATTCGGCACAGGAATCAGCGTGACAACTGTGCCATTGCTATAACTGCCTCCGTCCGGCTCAAACGTGACTGAACCGTTGCCATCATTTCCGACAATCAAGGTATACACGTAAAGTACTTCGCCGCTGACCGCCAAATTCTTTGTGGCAGCACCATCACTGCTATGCGCAATATTTCCACTGAAAGTACCTTCAACAGCACTGCTCGCCAGGCGAACATAAACCGTGGTTTCCTCAACCGTTCCTTCTGTTGGTGAGATTGCCAGGGTGGAGCTGTATGTAATATCATCGGTAGATAATTCAAAACCTGCCGGTGCGCTGATGCCGATATCTTCAGTCAGATTACTCCCAGAGACGGTATAAGTCTGAGGCTCTGAAGGTTCGTCCGGTTGCGCACTAAAAGCGATCAGCGTGCCGGAAGTGGCAATAGTAGGAACAGTCGAAGGTGGAATATATTCCACAGTTAATTTAGGTCTTTGCGCTTGGGTTGCACCTTCTCTGGAGACTAACTGCTGGCCATCATCCGAATCCGTTGCAATCATCAGCCAGCCATTATTGGTTAACGTTCCATTGAGCCAATCCTCAATCGTCGCAGCAGGAACAGTAACTGTAATATATCCGGTATATCCATCGTCACCCGGCCAATTAGCATTCACTGAAGACTCTGCGTCAACACCGTCAGCGTCGAAGTGCCCGCCGTTGGATGTGTAGGAAATCGTTGCTTCATCCCAGGATTTCAGCATACGATACATGTTAAACCCCTGCCCTTCCGAGCTCACATAGAATTGCAGTTCAGCCGAGGTTATGGTAGCCCCGGTGGGAATCTCGGTCAGCTCAAATAAAAGTAATGACCTTCTTTCATCACCGGTATTAATATCTTGGACAATTGTGGTTTCAGTTCCCCGCACTGTGTCCGGGCTGGAATCATAGATATATGTATCCCGCGTACCGGTGTAACCATTTAATCCATCTTGAAAGATTATCGTGGTTGGCGTGATAGCAACCGTTCCGCTGACCGCTAAATCTACCTGGCCGGCACCGCTGCTGGTATGCTCAATGTTTCCACTGAAGTCACCCTCGGTTGCGCTTGACATACGCACATAGACTGTGGTCTCTGCAACTGTACCCTCAGATTGGGTCAAGGCCAGCGAAGTGTAATAATTTGTTCCATCAGTGGATAGCTCAAATCCGGACGGAGCGCTGACGCTGATGTCATCCGTCAATGAAGCACCAGAAACGGTATAAGTTTGTGGCGCTGAAGGGATACCCGGTTCCGCACTGAAAGCTGAAAGAGATCCGGTAACCGTAATAGTTGGGCCGGTAACAGGAATACAATAAGTGACATTCAGCGTAGGTACCGCATAACCCGAAGTATTATCGCTCGACGCAGCAATCCAGCTGCCCGCCGCTGAACCGGAATAGTTTTGGATGGTCAAGCCATAATTGGTAAGTGATCCATCCAACCAACCCTGAATTACCTCGACGCCGGATTCGTTTAAGTCAAATGTCGTAGAGCCTGTATTCCCGAAATCGGCTTTGGCAGCATCCCATAGATTCGTGTTATAGCGGTCAGTGCTGGTATTTGCTGCACCGGCTGTACCCCAACCGGTGGAACCCGCGTCATAATAATTCCAGGAAGCGCCTGATCCGGCCGCGCCATCATTAGAACCTTCCACCCATGACCGGCGCATGTTATAGAGACTATAGGTGTAAGCAGTCTCACCTGTGGTTACATAAAACGAAAGACTGGCATCCGTGATCGAAGCATCCTCCGGGATACTGGAAAGATCCCACAAAAGCAAAGGAGCACGATACTGGTTGCTCGTTCCACCACTGTAATATGGGTTAAGTTGTATTGTTTCCGCACCGCCATAGTTAAAGGAACCTTTTGAACTGCCGCTATTCATGTAGGTATCCGCAGCCACAGGCAGATTGGCTGTGGTACAGAGAGGCGCTGAGGTTGCCGTACCGCTAACCGCCAGGTTAACTTGCGCAGCACCACCGCCGATGTGCGTGATATTTCCACTGGAAGTGCCCGCAGTCGATTTCAGGAAATAGACAAAAATCGTTGTTTCTGCCACTGTTCCATTGGTGGGTGTTAGTGTCAAAGTTGAGTCAAAACCGCTCCCGCTGGTGGTTGAGATATAGAAATTTGGTGGAGCAGTGATTGTGATATTCGATGACAAAAAGCTGCCTGAGACAGTATAGGATTGTTCATCCGACGCTGTTCCTGCAGAGCTGCTGAATGCGGAAAGAGCACCTGCGACCGAAATTATTGGGTCACCCGCAGTACCGCTAACCGCTGCAGTTTTCGTGGCTGCGCCAGTAGCTGTATGCGATATTTCCTCACTGTAAGTACCGGCCGCGGACGCATTGAAGCGCACATAAACAGGTGTGTCAGAGACTATCCCATCTGTGGGAACCAGAGATAGGCTTGCGCCAAAAGGTCCACCGCTGGTGTCCGCTATTTCAAAATAGGTCGGAGCGCTGATAACCAGGTTGTCGGTTAAGTTTACGGCGGAGACTGTGTAACTTTGCTCTTCCGAAGCAATCCCGACTGCGCTGTTGAAAGCAACCATTGCGTTTGTGACCGTGATGGTCGGAATGGAGGAACCACTGACCGCCACATCCACATTACTGGCTCCCGTACTGGCATGGGTTATTACATCGGTGGTTGTTCCTGCCGATGATGGGTTATACCGCACGTAAATCGGCGTAGAACCGACTATCCCGCTATCCGGAGTCAATGAGACGGATGAGCTAAAAGCGCTTCCACTGGTTGTGGACACCTCAAAATCATCCGGGGCTGTGATTACTATTGCCCCATTTAAATTGGAACCTGCCACGGTGTAACTCTGTTCCGCGGAAGGTGTCCCAACCGGGGTATTAAACTCAGTTAAAGAACCCGATGTGGTGATAGTCGGCGTATCGCTGGCTTCTTCAGCCAATAAGAATACGCTCGGTCCATATGCTTGATATACAGAAGTGCTATTAGATTCAAACGTAACAGTGAAGTCTCCATCCGGTCCGGGTGTAATTCCTGTCCATCGTGCTACAAAACCATTGACCGTGTTATAACCGGTACAGAAAACAGTTGTATCATCAGCAAGGTCAGTCGTGCTAATAGTCGTCCCATCTGTACTTTCATTTGTCGCTGATGTTATGTCCGAAATTGTAAATTTCGAATTTCTTGTAGTGTATGAAGAACTTGCCCGGTTAGCGGAAGTTGCAAAAGTATAGGTTTTTGAAGTGTCTAGATTAGTAAAGGTCACATCAACATACCACCCCGATGTGCTATAGCGGATGACACCCGCCATATCCACATAATCGAAGAAAGTATTATAGGCATCTGTTCCTTCATTGGTATCATCGCCCGTTGATGTTTCTTCAGTTACACTTGAACCACTAATATCAACTGAGACACCTGTTTCTGATCCGGTTGCTTGATCCAATAGAATACCGTCTTCATTGTAACTAATTGAGGTGACATTTGAGCCTTGGTGTTGACCCGTTGTTGTGACACAATCGTTATAAGCCACCCACCCATAGGTCGTTTGCGCTTCTACCTCCTCTTCCTCTTCAGAAAGCGCCATCAACATGATTTCGCTGTAAACCACCGAGACAGCTCGTTCCTCTGCGGGCATGATAAGCGTATTGCTATCCGCAGTACTGGTATCGTCCTCCGTTCCTGTCCAACCGCTGATCTCCCAATTTTCATCAGGTAATGCTCCGCTCAGGCTGATAACCTCGCCTTGCACATAGGCGCCTTCTACGCAGCCTTCAGAAAAAGCCGGTTCAGCTAAGAAATCACTGCCCTCGCCGCTGTGGCTCAAGGTTAATGCATAGCAAACCGGGGCTTGCGTGGGCTCTGTTTCAGAAGTTGCAGTTGGTTCCACGATTGGTTCTTCAGTCGGTTCTTCAGTAGGATCCTCGGTTGGTTCTTCTACCGGTGGTTCAATGGGAAGTTCGGTAGGCTCCTGAGCAATTTCTTCGGTCGGCTCCACTGTCGGCTCTTGGGTCGGGTCTTCGGCTGTGTCCCCTCCCTCATCCTCTTGCGCAGAAACATCAACTGTTCCTTCATCATCCAATGAAGAATCTTTTATTGAAAGTCCCGGTTCACTCTGGACTTTCTCCATTGTGGCAGCATTTACCAATGTGAATTGTGTTGGAATTGAGGATAACAACATGGCCATAACCACCAATATCCGCAATGATTTACCCAATGCCTGACTGTATCTTCCAGAAACATTTTTTGTGCCCATAAAACCCTCCTGTATAAAAATTTTTTTATCTTTAATGCCCATGTTTTCTGTTTAAATAAAAAAACCGCACTTGGAAATTCGCATTTCCTGGTGAGGCTTTTTGGCAACCCGACTATCTCTTACGAAATTCGCGGTTTTGCGTCCCCATATCGCTATGGGTTTGCTCTTTTCAGAGCCTCATTTTGTCCTTTTTAATATTTTGTTTAAATTATCTTTTCTGTTTTCCTTTTGAAACTAAATTAGATAAAAAATAATTCCAGGTTGGAGCAGCATAATTTCGCATGCCGCTCCAACCTTCGTCCTTCCTCCTTACGAGCTCGGCATTACAATCGCTCTCACCTCGGACCATGTACTTGGCCCATTCTCTCCATTAGCCCTCACCCGCCAGTAATAGGTCTTGCCCGCACTCAAATTCCTGGCCTGGCTGTATTGCGTCTCCAGCACGGTCTTGCTGCTCGCGCTCCTCATGTTCGACCGGGTCGATAGCTGAATGGTGTAGCTGCTTGCCCCCTCTACAGCCTCCCATTCAAATTGCGGCTGCAAACTCTCCGCTTCCACACCATCCTCCGGCTGCACCAAATCCGGCGCCTCCATTGCTTCGCGGAAGTAGTAGGCAATGCTCCAACTGCTGTATTGCCCCAACGTGTTGAAGGCTCTCACCCGCCAGTAGTAGCGCGTGTTCGGGTTGAGCGCACTCTCCAGCGTGTACTCTGAATCGGTGTTTAAGCCAACCACATCATTGTCCACCACAACAACTGCAAAAGCCTCGTCTGTGGCTACTTGCACCTGGTAATGGTCGAAGATGGTCCCATTGGGCACCGCTGAGTTGCTCCAATCCAACCTGGGCATCAGGTCAATTACCAATGCTTTGTTCTTCGGCAGTATCAACTTAGGCGTTGTGGGGGTGTTGGGTGTCACCATGGAGCGCACTTCAGACCATCCACTCGGCCCGTTCTCCCCTTCCGCTCTCACCCGCCAATACAGGGTCTTGTTCTTGCTCAGGTCTTTTGTCGGCACATAGCTGCTGTCGGTCACCTTCCCGCTGACCGGGCGGCCCATGTTTATTCTCGTCGAAATCTGGATGGTATAGCCGCTGGCCCCCGCCACATCGTCCCAGTCGAACTCAGGCCGCAGGTTATCCAGGAAGGTTCCATCTGCTGGAGAATTCAGCTCCGGCGCCTCCATTGCTTCGCGGAAGTAGTAGGCCATGCTCCAACTGCCATATTGGCCTAACGTATTGAAAGCTCTCACCCGCCAGTAGTAGCGCGTATTTGTATTGAGTGGGCTTTCCAACGTGTACTCCGAGTTGGCCTGTCCGGCAACATCTTGATTTACAACTACAGCCGTGAAATCTTCATCCGTAGCGACCTGTACCTGGTAGTGGTCAAAGATTGTCCCATTGGGCACCGCCGAGTTGCTCCAATCCAACCTGGGCATCAGGTCGGTCACCAATGCTTTGTTCCTCGGCAGTATCAACTTAGGCGTTGTAGGAGAATTGGGCGTCACCATGGCGCGCACTTCAGACCATTCACTCGGCCCGTTCTCTCCTTCAGCCCTCACCCGCCAGTACAGGGTCCTGTTCTTGCTCAGATCTTTTGTCGGTATATAGCTGCTGTCGGTCACCTTCCCGCTGGCCGGGCTGCCCATGGTCATTCTGGTCGAGATCTGGATGGTATAGCCGCTGGCCCCCGCCACATCTTCCCAGTCGAATTCAGGCCGCAGATTATCCAGGAAGGTTCCATCTGCCGGAGAATTCAGCTCCGGTGCCTCCATTGCTTCGCGGAAGTAGTATGCCGTGCTCCAGCTGCTGTATTGGCCCAACGTATTGAAAGCTCTCACCCGCCAGTAGTAGCGCGTGTTCGGATTGAGCGCGCTCTCCAGCGTGTACTCTGAATCGGTGTTTAAGCCAACCACGTCCTTGTCTACCACAACAACTGCGAAAGCCTCGTCTGTGGCTACCTGCACCTGATAATGGTCGAAGATGGTCCCATTGGGCGCCACCGAGTTGCTCCAATCCAACCTGGGCATCAGGTCAGTTACCAATGCTTTGTTCTTCGGCAGTATCAACTTAGGCGTTGTGGGAGTGTTGGGCGTCACCATGGTGCGCACTTCAGACCATCCACTCGGCCCGTTCTCCCCTTCCGCCCTCACCCGCCAATACAGGGTCTTGTTCTTGCTCAGGTCTTTTGTCGGCACGTAGCTGCTGTCGGTCACCTTCGCGCTGGACGGGCGGCCCATGTTGATTCTGGTCGAAATCTGGATGGTATAGCCGCTGGCTCCCTCAACATCTTCCCAGTCGAATTCGGGCCGCAGGTTATCCAGATAGATCGCGTCATTCGGGCTGGCTAACTGCGGTGCATCCATTGCTTCGCGGAAGTAGTAGGCCGTACTCCAATTACTGTATTGACCCACTGTGTTGAAGGCCCTCACCCGCCAGTAGTAGCGCGTATTTGTATTGAGTGGGCTCTCCAGCGTATACTCCGAACTGGTCTGCCCGGCAACATCTTCGTCCACAACTACAGCCGTGAAGTCTTCATCCGTAGCGACCTGCACCTGATAATGATCAAAGGCGGTTCCGCTGTATATCCTGCTGTTGCTCCAGTCCAAACGCGGGGTCAGTTCTGTCACCAAAGCCCTATTTCTCGGTAAGCTTAAATTTGGCGTGGATGGCGGCCTGGTGGTTAATACTTCCTCTAAAACTGTTACATCCACCGAAGCCTCATTGCTATCCGCATCCCCGTCATTAGCAATGTATGTAAAGCTGTCCGCTCCGCTATAATCCGTGTCCGGCATGTAAGCCAGCTGCTCCAGCGAAATGGAAGCAAATCCATGTTCTGCCTGTAAAGCGATGCTGTAAGTTAGCGCATCATCTTCTACATCCGAACAATCTGGGGCTGTCTTTCCCTGGCTGTTCTGGTTCGTGCTAATGGTCACATCCACGCAAACCGGTGCGTCGTTGACTGCATTGACAGTCACGTTAACCGTGCTTGCTTCGCTGTCGATTACGCCATCATTGGCTGTGTATGTAAAGCTGTCACTGCCATTGAAATTCTCCGCCGGTGTGTACACCAACTGGCCTTCTACTACCGCAGCGGTGCCAAACAACGGTTGTGCCGCAATGCTGTAGGCTAACTCGCTGCTTTCCAGATCGATGCAGTCCGGATCGGTCTGGCCTGTTGTGTCTTCATCTGTGACCAGGTCAACGTTCGAACAAACCGGCATGGTATTTTCGAAGTTGACCGAAACGCTCACGTCCGCAACGTTACTGTCCGCCAATCCATCATTTGCTTTATAGGTAAAGCTGTCGCTGCCAACGTAATCGGTGTCCGGCATATAGGTAAGCATATCCGTTTCAATTGATGCGGTCCCATTGGCCGGTAAATCCACAATGCTGTAAGTCAGGCTATCCCCTTCCACATCCGAACAGTTGGGGCTTGTCTGTCCCTGGATATTCTTACTGGTAACAATATCCGCTGCCTGACATACCGGTGCATCGTTGACCGGATTTATAGTGATCGAGATTGTGGCAATTTCGCTGTCCACAGTGCCGTCATTTACTTTGAAGGTAAAGCTGTCTGAACCGTTAAAATCTCCATTCGGAGTGTAGGTTAAGTCAGGCGCTGTACCGCTCAATGTACCATTGGCCGGCTCATTCATCACTGTATATTCCAGGGTTCCAGTCTCAACATCCGAACCTGTCAGCGTGATAATTAAAGCAGTATCTTCATCTGTCACCACCGCCTGAGGGTCTGCGACCGGCAGGTCATTCACACCGGCAATGTTGATTAAGACAGTAGCAATTTCACTGTCCGCTTTACCATCGTTGGCTTTGTAGGTAAAGCTGTCACTGCCGTAATAATTTTCAGCCGGTGTGTAAACAAATGAACCATCCGGTGACAGGTTTACACTTCCATGACCCGGTTCGCTGGCTTTTACAGCAGTCAGTTCATCCTCATCTTCATCGCTATCATTGAGCAATACGCCAAGCTCAGCCGAGACAACCAATTGAGTATCTTCGACGGCTTCATAGCTGTCATCAACAGCCACAGGCACGACATTGCTTTCTGTTACAGTTACAGTGATTTCTTCTGTATCGCATAAAGGTGAGGCGTCATCATCACAAACCTGCACCGCAAAGGTGTGATCGACTCCAACCTGGTCTTCCGTTGGCGTCCAGCTAAAGACTCCATCCACAGCGCCGATACTAGCCCCGGTGGGTACCGTGCCGGTCAGACTGAAGGTCAAAGTGTTTACCGGCAGGTCACTATCGCTGGCAGTGGCTGTGAAGGTCAAAAGCTCTCCTTCCATCACTATTCGATCGCCAATACTATCCAGCACAGGCGCAACATTCACCTCACTCACCGTGACTGCGATAGTCTGGCAATCATTCAAACTGCCATCGCTGACGCAAACGTCGAAGGAATAGCTTTCAGGTCCCTGGTCTTCCGATGGTGTCCAGCTAAAGACGCCATCCGCAGTGCCGATACTGGCCCCGGTGGGAACCGTACCACTCAGGCTGAAGGTTAGAATGTTAGCCGGTATGTCGCTATCGCTGGCAGTGGCTGTGAAAGTCAATAGTTCTCCTTCAGCCACGTTCTGGCTGACAATCGTATCCAATACAGGCATAAGATTTACTTCATCGACTGTAACCGCGATGGTTTCACAATCCTCCAGGCTGCCATCACTGACGCAAACGTCAAAGGAATAGATTTCAGGTCCCTGGTTTTCTGCCGGTGTCCAGTTTAAGATGCCATTTGTAGCACCAATCACGGCCCCAGCAGGAACCGTACCACTTAAGCTAAAGATCAGCGTGCCAGCCGGCAGTCCATCATCCGTGGCGGTTGCCACGAAGGATAGCAATTCCAATTCATCCACAATTTGGCTGCCGATTGTTCCGAGCACCGGTGCTTCATTCACAGGAGATAGAGTAAAGTTGGCCGTAACGGTCTTGTCTCCGTCCATTGTCACGGTTGTGCTGGCGGAATTGACGTCCGCCACATCCCCTGTCCAACTGTCAAATTCATATCCGTCCGCGGGATTCGCGGTGATATCCACTACCGTCCCATCCGCGTATGCATGCACGCCAGCTTCAGGGTCAGTTGTTCCGCCTCCGGTTGGAGAGACGGCTAGCGTCAAATTGTAGTTGGCGCTACCCGGTTCCATATTGTAGGTGTAAGCAGATGATGATTCACCGGTCCGTATGTATTCAACCTGTGCCTCTTCCGAACCAACAGTTACTCTCAGGTGACCGGGGCTGGATAAAGCCTGAATGGTTTTTCCATCATTTCCTCCGGTAGTATAGATGCCGAAATTGCTTGAGAAACTCGCTGAAGGAACTGATTGATAAACAATCCCATCCAATTTTTCATAGGCATATTGGTGGTCATGACCATGGAAGAAAGCTGTAACTCCATTCGCGACCATCATTTGATGGATCGGCTGGCTGCCCCATCCAGGGCGTTCAGTATCCCATCCCCAAGTTGTGCCGCCAACGTTGTATCCACCCCATTCAACCAGGTTGGCTGAATCAACACCGCCGTGCCCATAGTTCACTTGATCCGGGCTGGACAGACTGTTCCCACCTACGATTTGATGTGAGAAGATAAACTTGTAGTCAGCTGAGCTGTTTTCAAGGGTTGACTTTAACCATTCAAACTGTTCTTGACCGAGTGTCCAATCCCAACGGTCGCCGGAGCCTGTCGTGTCCGTTTCTCCGCCACCTACCGTCGTGGTATATGGTTTGGTAGTTGTGAACCAATATGGGTTAATCACTACAAAGAGCGCATCTCCCCATGTCCAGGCATAGTAATCCTGGCGCAACTGGTCATCATCCAGATAAGAATAAGTGCCGGTGTCACCAGAATAGAAGGAATCCGGAACAGGGTTGAGATAGAAATCCTTTTCTGCGTTTTTACCGATTACCGGCAAGCTTCCTGCAATAGGCGCCAAAAGGTGCCAGGCTTCTTGTTGTTCATGATTGCCAGCCACAAGGTAGATCGGAGTGGAACCGCTGATAATGTTGAAATATGGCAGAGCATCTTTATACTTTTGATCGGCCGCGGCTGTATCCCCCACGCTTACGCTTGTGGTGCCATTATCCATTGCAACGGTATCACCCAAATCGATTTCAAAATCAGCTTGATCATCCTTTATGTCATTCAGTGTACTGATCCACGTCGATGAATTTCCAAGCATGATGTTCACATGCGCATCAGAGGTGATGGTGAACGTGAAAGTACTACCTGAAGCTCGTTGTGTGTGGAAGGAATTTTCAGATCGCACGACCCAGTCAACGCCTCCATTCACACTGTAGCGCATACGGTAATAGTATTTCGTATTGGCAGTCAGGCCGCTGAGGGTAACCATTTTGGGTTCTCCGGCTGTGGCACTCACTGTTGGGGTAGTATGTGTATATACTCCTGAAGTTGTCCCATATTCGTAATAAAGTGAAATATCCGCATCAGGAACGATTTTGATCGCGATGGAATTCGCTTCCGGACGTCCCAGTAACTCCGTTCCTGTAAAGGTAATCGTCGAAGCCAGGAAATTAGCAGTAACGCTATTGTTGCCGCTGATGGTAATCGAGGCAGGATTATCCGTGCCGGTCAGGTCGCCCGTCCAACTGCTGAAAATGTACTCAGCCGCTGGAGTGGCAGTCAATGTCACTACATCCCCGTAATGATAGGTACTTTGATTGGGATCCTTCGCCACAGTACCGTTTACACTGACGATTGTTAATGTATATTCGATTTGCGCAAAGTTAGCCGTAACGATTTCATTTTCATCAATGGTCAAGGTTGTGCTGGCCGAATTGGGGTCCGCCACATCCCCTGTCCAATTATTGAATATATACCCACTTCCGGGAGTGGCAGTCAATGTCACCACATCCCCATAGTGATAGGTACTTTGATCGGGATCCTTCACCACCGTGCCGTTCTCACTGACGATGGTCAATGTATATTCGATTGCCGTAAAGTTGGCCGTGACGGTCTTGTCTCCGTCCATGGTCACGGTTGTGCTGGCTGCATTGGCATCGGCTACGTCCCCCGTCCAGCTATCGAATTCATAACCTGCCGCCGGGGTGGCCGTGATGTCCACTACCGTACCTTCCGCATATGCATGCGCCCCCAGTTCCGGCAATGTCGTCCCGCCTTCCTCCGGTCTCGCCGCCATTGTCAGGTTATAGGTCGTCCCTGCCGGCGCCGGGTTGATCGCCATCGCCGCAATCGCCCATACAACGGTAGAACTCGTTGTCCAGCTCATCGTTACCGTGTTGCTTTCGGCTTGTTCAATACTGGCTACGCCGCGCGTATTGGATACCGTATCGGTCCATAACCCCGTCTGCCCGTCCCCCACCGTCGGATCCGGCGGACTCGACGCACCGATGAAGACCGTGTCAAATACCAGTTCATTACCATTCAGCGATTCCAATGTCACGCTTTGAGTTGTATCGGTTGAGGCGCTGTTCGCACCGTTTGTCACTGTGAAGGGATCAGCTAAATTTACTCCCGCAAAGTTGGCCGCACCCGCCACGATCCCGTTGGATACGCTGCCGCTAAAGGTTACCGTCACCGTGCCGCTTGTGTTCTGTGGCGGTTCGCTCGGGCTGTACCAGATCGAGGCAAAGCGTTGGGCAGTCGAATTTGATTCTTCCGTTATTCCTTCCACCAGGTCCAATTCTTCAGTACCGTATGTGAAAACAACCGATGATATCGTCCGAGTAGTTGAGCCACAGTTCCAGGAAGTACCCACCAGCATCAGCCGGTTGGTGCCTGTGCCGGTTGTATGGCTAAAACTCACACTGGATGCATTGGCAGCCCCTGTCTCTGCGGACGCCGTTCCATCCAGTTCGACATTAGGCACATACTCTTTAAATGTCGCAGTTACGCTCTTATCCCCATTCATCACGATTGTGTATACACCTGAGTTGTCGAGGATATCTCCGGAATCGGCTCCGGTCCATGCGTCAAACATATAACCATCGCTGGGTATCGCGGTCAATGTGACAGTAGTGCCATAGGTATATGTTGCGCTGTCTGGATCGACAGTAACCGTACCTAAGCCATCATTGCCAACTGTTAGTGTATACAGTAATTGATTAAAGTTGGCCGTGACGGTTTTATCTCCATCCATAGTCACGGTCGTGCTGGCAGCATTAGCATCCGCAACGTCCCCCGTCCAGCTGTCGAATTCATAGCCTGCCGCCGGGGTGGCCGTGATGTCCACTACCGTCCCTTCCGCATACGCATGCGCACCCAATTCCGGCGATGTCGTTCCGCCCTCTTCCGGGCTCGCTGCCATTGTCAGGTTATAGGTCGTTCCCAATGCCGCCGGGTTAATTGCAACCGCAGCGCTGGCCCATACAACGGTAGAACTCGTTGTCCAACTCATTGTTACAGGGCTGCTATCGGCTTGTTCGATACTGGCTACACCGCGCGTATTGGAACCGTTGGCAGTCCACAATTGTGTCTGGCTGGAGTCCACAGTCGGATCAGTGGTGCCACCGATGAACACCGTATCGAACACCAGTTCATTGCCATTCAGAGAATCCAAAGTTACGCTTTGGGTAGTATCTCTAGTAGTACTATTTGCGCCATTAGTGACTGTGAAAGGCGTTGTCTGATTCACACCCATAAAGTTCGCCGCGCCTGCCGCGATTCCGTAGGACACGCTGCCGCTAAAGGTTACCGTCACCGTTCCGGTCGTGTTCTGCGGCGGTTCGCTTGGGCTGTACCAGATCGAGGCAAAGCGTTGGGCAGTCGAATTTGATTCTTGTGTTATTCCTTCTACCAGTTCCAATTCTTCAGTCCCGTAAGTGAAAATAACCGATGATATGGTCCGAGTAGTTGTGCCGCAGTTCCACGAAGTACCCACCATCATTAGCCGGTTGGTGCCTGTGCCGGTTGTATGGCTGAAACTGACGCTGGATGCATTAGCGGCGCCAGCGGCAGAAGAGGCAGTCCCATCCAAAGTAACAGCTGCGCTGGGCTCTATAAAATTAGCAGTAACGCTATTATTGCCGCTGATAGTAATTGAAGCAGGATTATCCGTACTGATCAGATCCCCTGTCCAATTATTGAATATATACCCGCTTCCGGGAGTGGCTGTCAATGTCACCACATCCCCATAGTGATAGGTACTTTGATCAGGATCCTTCACCACCGTGCCGTTCTCACTGACGATGGTCAATGTATATTCGATTGCCGTAAAGTTGGCCGTGACGGTCTTGTCTCCGTCCATGGTTACGGTTGTGCTGGCTGCATTAGCATCGGCTACGTCCCCCGTCCAACTGTCGAATTCATAGCCTGCCGCCGGGGTGGCCGTGATGTCCACTACCGTCCCTTCCGCATACGCATGCGCCCCCAACGAAGGCGATGTCGTTCCGCCTTCCTCCGGGCTCGCCGCCATTGTCAGGTTATAGGTCGTCCCTGCCGGCGCCGGGTTGATCGCCATCGCCGCAATCGCCCATACAACGGTAGAACTCGTTGTCCAGCTCATCGTTACCGTGTTGCTTTCGGCTTGTTCAATACTGGCTACACCGCGCGTATTGGATACCGTATCGGTCCATAACCCCGTCTGTCCATCCCCCACCGTCGGATCCGGCGGACTCGACGCACCGATAAAGACCGTGTCAAATACCAGCTCATTACCATTCAGTGACTCCAACGTCACGCTTTGAGTTGTGCCGGTTGAGGCGCTGTTCGCACCCTTTGTCACTGTGAAGGGATCAGCTAAATTTACTCCCGCAAAGTTGGCCGCACCCGCCACGATCCCGTTGGATACGCTGCCGCTAAATGTCACCGTCACCGTTCCGCTCGTGTTCTGCGGTGGTTCGCTTGGACTGTACCAGATCGAGGCAAAGCGTTGGGCAGTTGAATTTGATTCTTGCGTTATTCCTTCTACCAGGTCCAATTCTTCAGTCCCGTAAGTGAAAACAACCGATGATATCGTCCGAGTAGTTGAACCGCAGTTCCAGGAAGTACCCACCAGCATCAGCCGGTTGGTGCCTGTGCCGGTTGTATGGCTGAAACTCACACTGGATGCATTGGCAGCCCCTGTCTCTGCGGACGCCGTTCCATCCAGTTCGACAACACCCGGCGAAGTCAACTCGTTGAAAGTAATTGAATTATCGGAACTTGTGCTCGCCAGGTTGGGATTTCCGGCAGTATCATGCGCTACCGCAGCCGCAACGTCAGCGATTACCGTGCCTGAAGTGGTCATACCGCTGACTTCCACGCTGTAGGCTGTACCGCTGCCACTCACTTCGGCCGCGGTTGCACCGGCGGAACCGCTAAGGGTTACATCACCGGTTGTAAAATCTGAAACCGACTCGCTGAAAGTTACATCAAAGTTAACCGAAGAAGCACTGGTTGGGTCAGCCTGGCTGGCTGCCTGTTCGATACTTACCGTTGGAGAAGTTGTATCTTCTGATGAAGGCAGAATTGTATATGAGTAAGTAGCTTCCCCACTTGTTGATGAGTCAGGGATATAATCGACCGTTGTCATCGAAGGGCTGACCGTGATCAGTAAGTGAGCTGGACTTGGAAGTATCTTAATTGTCTCAAAAGTCCCATGATCACCTTCCTCATAAATACCACCAAAACCACTCATGCCAAGCGAAGGCACTTCCTGGTAAACGATACCGTCATCCGTCTTTTCATAGACATATTGGTGGTCATGACCGTGGAAGTAAGCGCTGACGCCATTCTCTACCATAAACTGGTGCATCGGCGTGGAACCAAAGTCGATAGGATCACGCTCGTCGGCAAACCCCTCGCTGCCGTTCGCGTTTTTCCCTCCCCATTCAAAATAAGCCGACGCTTCGGCTCCCCCGCGCACATACCCGGCGCCACCGGACACAGATTCATCCGGTATTCCTCCCACCATCTGATGGGAGAACATAAATTTATATTTGGCGTCGCTATTTTCCAAGGTTTCCTTTAGCCACTGAAATTGTTCTGCGCCTAAAGTCCAGCTCCATTGATCACCTGTTTTCGAATCATCGGTACCTTCCCCTGCCATGGGGTTATATGGCAATTCCATGGTGTATTGGAAGGGATCAATGACCACAAATAACGCGTCTCCCCAAGTCCAGGCGTAGTAATCCTCACGATACTCATCTCCATAGGTTGTTTCATTTATGGCAGACAGAGTATCCGTGTTTGCGCTGTAAAATCCATCCTCAATCGGAGTAGGGTAATAGGCTTTGCGAGCTTGAATGCTGGCAAGTGCGATACTAAATGTATCATCGAGGTTCCAGCCTTCTTCATTTTCGTGATTTCCGGAAGAAAGGAAGATCGGCGTTGAATTTCCAATTTTGTCGAATAATGCGGCCTCGCGGTATGCCAGGTATTTATTATTGACAGCACTTTGTGATGTAAGGTTATCCAGCATGAATGTATCACCCAGATCGATCTCAAAATCCGGTTGTTTGTTATATATGTTTGTCATCGCATTTTGCATATTGGTAGTTTTATTGTCATGAATATCCGAGGTTACACTGAATGCAAAAGTACTTCCCTCAGCTCTCTGTGTCCAAAATGAGTGTTCAGTTCGGTTAACCCAATCGGTTTCCCCCGGAATATGATATTGCATCCGGTAGTAATACTTCGTGTTTTCTGTTAGACCGTTTATGACAATCTCGTGGGGTGCACCACCGGTAGCTGTATAAGTTGAGGTAGTATCGGAATAAGCACCGGACGAAGTTCCATATTGGTAGCGATACTCAATCGTTGAATCGGGAACGATGTTGATCTTAATTGAAGAATCAGTCGGACAACCTAAAAGTTCCTCTCCGGTAAATGTTATCGTCGTCGCCTGTGCCGTAATCAGTTCATCTTCAGCAAGGCCGCTTACGGCAAGTTGAACATCCTCGGCTCCCTCACTGGTATGTACAATACTGGCCTCATACTCTTTCGCTGAAGCGGCATTTAAACGTACAAAAATTACGCTATCCGCCAGCGCACCATCGGTCGGTGAAAAGGTCAGTATGGAATCAAATCCCTCACCGGTTGTCTTTGAAATTTCAAAATCTTCCGGCGCAGTGACAACAACATCGCTTGTCAGAAAATTACCGGCGACAATATAAGTCTGCTCTTCGGAAGGCGATCCCACAATTTGGTTAAAAGCCGTCATAGAGCTGGTTGCGGTGATGACAGGATAACCGGCCGTACCGCTTACCGCTACCAGGACATCGTCCGCGCCGCTGCTGGCATGCGAGATTGCTCCATCCGAGATACCGACCTCTGCGGGATTAAAACGCACGTAAATGATCGTCTCCGCAACTGAACCGTCAATTTGCGGTAAAGTCAGATTGGAGTCAAAAGTGACGTCATCAAATGAGATCAAGAAATCGTTTGGTGCGGCAATATTGAGATCTTCAGACAATCCGCTGCCTGAAACCATATAAGTCTGGACTTCTGAAAGAATTCCTGGAGAACTACTAAAGGAACTTAATGAATTTACCGATACATTAATAACGGGAGTTGCAGCACTGTCTTCTTCTGTTGGCTCAACAGTAGGTTCTTCCAGAATTTCCTCGGTAGGCTCAACAGTCGGCTCCTCAATTGGCAAAAGTGGTGGCTCTTCAGTAGATTCTTCAGTAGGCTCTTCTTCAGCAGCGCTTACCTCCTCCGGAGTTTCCTCGCCATCCCCCGGATCGTCCGAAGTAATCATTCCGGGTGATATACGCGATTCCGTTGAAGCCTTATTATTCGTTGCGGCTTGAACAGATCCAAGATTGATCGAAAAAGTGGATAGCAACATTGCTAAAACCACAACGATTCTGATCGCGTTGCTTACTAAAAGACTGCCTTTAAAACTAACTCTTTTTGTATACATGAAAAACCTCCTGCCTTACCTAACTTTTTTTGTTCCTTTCTTCATTGCTTGGACTTCTTGGCGGCTCGACTATCTCATTTTGAGAATCGCGGCTTTTTGTTGTCACATTTCTGTGAATGGCTTTTTTCAAAGTTCCTGTGCATTCTAAGTTTTTAACCCTTTCGGAGCAGTATGCGAGAATCTCTCATACTGCTCTTTATGCTTCCTTCTTTACCTTATGAGCTCGGCATTACAATCACTCTCACCTCGGACCATGTACTTGGCCCATTCTCTCCATTGGCCCTCACCCGCCAGTAATAAGTCTTGCCCGCACTCAGATTCCTGGTCTGGTTGTATTGCGTCTCCAGCACGGTCTTGCTGCTCGCGCTCTTCATATTCGACCGGGTCGATAGCTGAATGGTGTAGGTGCTTGCCCCCTCTACAGCTTCCCATTCAAATTGCGGCTGCAAACTCTCCGCTTCCACCCCATCTTCCGGCTGCACCATTCCCGGCGCCTCCATTGCTTCGCGGAAGTAGTAAGCAGTGCTCCAACTGCTGTATTGGCCCAACGTGTTGAAGGCTCTCACCCGCCAGTAGTAGCGCGTGTTCGGGTTGAGCGCACTCTCCAGCGTGTACTCGGAGTTGGCCTGTCCGGCAACATCTTGATTCACAACTACAACAGTGAAGTCTTCATCCGTGGCTACCTGCACCTGGTAATGGTCGAAGATAGTCCCATTGGGTGCCGCCGAGTTGCTCCAATCCAACCTGGGCATCAGGTCAGTCACCAATACTTTGTTCTTCGGTGAAATTAATTTAGGCGTTGTGGGAGTGTTGGGTGTCACCATGGTGCGCACTTCAGACCATCCACTCGGCCCGTTCTCCCCTTCCGCCCTCACCCGCCAGTACAGGGTCTTGTTCTTGCTCAGGTCTTTTGTCGGCACATAGCTGCTCTCGGCCACCTTCGCGCTGACCGGGCTGCCCATATTCGGTTTAGCTGAGATTTGGATGGTATAGCCGCTGGCCCCCACCACATCGTCCCAGTCGAACTCGGGCCGCAGATTATCCAGGTAGATCGCGTCATTCGGGCTGGCTAACTGCGGTGCATCCATTGCTTCGCGGAAGTAGTAGGCCATGCTCCAACTGCCATATTGGCCTAACGTATTGAAAGCTCTCACTCGCCAGTAGTAGCGCGTATTTGTATTGAGTGGGCTCTCCAGCGTGTACTCCGAGTTGGCCTGTCCGGCAACGTTTCGATTCACAACTACAGCCGTGAAGTCTTCATCCGTAGCGACCTGTACCTGGTAGTGGTCGAAGATTGTCCCAATGGGCACCGCTGAGTTGCTCCAATCCAACCTGGGCATCAGGTCGGTCACCAATGCTTTGTTCCTCGGCAGTATCAACTTAGGCGTTGTGGGGGAATTGGGCGTCACCATGGAGCGCACTTCAGACCATTCACTCGGCCCGTTCTCCCCTTCTGTCCTCACCCGCCAATACAGGGTCTTGTTCTTGCTCAGGTCTTTTGTCGGTATATAGCTGCTGTCGGTCACCTTCGCGCTGACCGGGCTGCCCATGTTAATTCTGGATGAGATCTGGATGGTGTAGCCGCTGGCCCCCACTACATCTTCCCAATCGAACTCGGGCCGCAAGTTATCCAGAAATGTTCCATCTGCCGGAGAATTCAACTCCGGCGCCTCCACCGCCTCACGGAAGTAGTAAGCCGCGCTCCAACTACTGTATTGGCCTAACGTATTGAAGGCTCTCACCCGCCAGTAGTAGCGCGTGTTTGTATTGAGTGGGCTCTCCAGCGTGTACTCGGAGTTTGCTTGTCCGGCAACATCTTGATTTACAACTACAGCCGTAAAGTCTTCATCCGTAGCGACCTGCACCTGGTAGTGATCGAAGATGGTCCCATTGGGCGCTGCCGAGTTGCTCCAATCCAGCCTGGGCATCTGGTCGGTCACCAATGCTTTGTTCTTCGGCAGTATCAACTTAGGCGTCGTGGGAGTATTGGGCGTCACCATGGAGCGCACTTCAGACCATTCACTCGGCCCGTTCTCCCCTTCCGCCCTCACCCGCCAGTACAGGGTCTTGTTCTTGCTCAGGTCTTTTGTCGGTACATAGCTGCTGTCAGTCACTTTCCCGCTGGACGGGCTGCCCATATTCGGTTTAGCTGAGATTTGGATGGTATAGCCGCTGGCCCCCACTACATCTTCCCAGTCGAATTCAGGCTGCAGGTTATCCAGGTAGATCGCGTCATTCGGGCTGGTTAACTGCGGCGCCTCCATTGCTTCGCGGAAATACCGCACATTAGCCCAACTGCTAAATTGTCCAAATGAATTGAAGGCTCTCACCCGCCAGTAGTAGCGCGTATTTGTATTGAGTGGGCTCTCCAGCGTATACTCCGAACTGGTTTGCCCGGCAACATCTTCGTCCACAACTACAGCCGTGAAGTCTTCATCCGTAGCGACCTGCACCTGATAATGATCAAAAGCGGTTCCGCTGTATATCCTGCTGTTGCTCCAGTCCAAACGCGGGGTCAGTTCTGTCACTAAACCTTTGTTGGAAGGAAAAGCCAGCGCCGGTGTGGAAGGTGCTCTGGTTGGCAGTGCATCGTCGCTGACCGTTACACTGACGATTGCTGAGCCGCTTTCAGTTATTCCGTCGCTGGCTTTATAAACAAAACTGTCGGTTCCTGCATAATTCCAACCCGGCAGGTATACGAGCTTTCCATTCCGCACCCAAGCCGAGCTGTGAGAGGGTTGTGTCACTATGCTGTAGCTCAACACATCCCCATCCACATCCACGCATTGCGGATCAGCAGTTCCCTGAGTATTCTGGTTGGTATTCAGGCTGGTATCCATACATTCGGGCGCATCATTGACAGCGTTCACGGTTACGCTTACTTCTGTTGCTTCACTGTCATCAAAGCCGTCATTGGCGGTGTATGTAAAGCTGTCACTGCCGTTGAAATTCTCCGCCGGTGTGTACTCCAATTGGCCTTCCACCACTACGGCGGTCCCATATACCGGTTGTGCCGCAATACTGTAGGTCAGTGGACTGCCTTCATGATCAGTGCAGTCCGGATCGGTCTGGCCTGTAGTGTCTTCGTCTGTGATGAGTTCTGTAGCTGTGCAGACCGGCGCTTGATTGCTTTCATTGACCGTTACAATTACTTCAGCCGCGTTACTATTCGCCTCCCCATCGTTAGCCTGATATGTAAAGCTGTCTGCACCGCTATAATCCGTGCCTGGCATATAGGTCAAAAGATCATCAACCACCGATCCTGTGCCATAGGCGGGTCCGTCTACAATGCTATAGGTAAGACTATCACCTTCTATATCTGTACAATCCGGTGCCGTATGCCACTCCGTGTTAGCAAATGTATTCAGCGTTACATCAGAACAAACCGGCGCATCATTAACTGCATCGATCGTGACGTTCACAGTGATGGTATCCACCCCGCTACCATCCGAAACTTGCACAACGAAACTATCCGTACCAAAATAATTACTCTCAGCAGAGTATTCAACCTCTATGGATGAACCGTTGCCGGATACGCTGGCACTGCCGTTTGCGGCATCTGTCAGGATGCTCCAGGCAAGTATGTCCCCATCCACATCACTTGCGTTAAGCGTTAGCGCAAATGCAGTGGGGAATCCATCTTCAGACATGCTGATATTTTGCGGATCGCTCTCGGTAATAATCGGCAGGTCATTTATCGGAACAATCGTGACATTCACAGTGATGGTATCCACCCCATTGCCATCGGAAACCTGCACGATAAAACTGTCCTCACCGTGGTAATTCGCGGCGGGAGTGTATCCAACAACAATTGAAGAGCCTATTCCCGATGCGCTGGCAGTGCCGTTTACAGCGTCGCCGGCAATACTCCAGGTGAGTGTATCGTCTTCCGCATCCGTTGCATTCAGGGACAGTTCGAACGCAATGGGCGACCCATCCTCAGACATGCTCACATATTGTGGATCGCTCTCGCTAATGACCGGAGCATCGTTCACATTATTAACCGTGATCGAAACCGTGGCCGGACTACTCTCCAAATCGCCATCATCAACCTTGAATGTAAAACTATCCGCTCCACTAAATTCAGAATTGGGTGTATATACCAGGTTGGGGGCTGAACCGCTCAATGTTCCGCTTACGGGTGAAGCCACCACTGTATAGTTCAGTGAATCACCATCCACATCTGTTCCGGTGAGCGTGATGCCTTTTGCGATATCCTCGTCGACGACCACGGATTGGGCATTCGCGATTGGCGCATCGTTGATTGGTGAAATAGTCACATTTACAGTGATGGTATCCACCTCGTGGCCATCTGTCACCTGCACGACAAAGTTATCCGATCCATTATGGTTGCTGTTGGGTGAGTACTCAATCACCTTAGAAGCGCCTGTACCGGAAGCTGCTGCCGATCCAAACGTGGCATCTGTAAGAATGCTCCATGTGAGTGTATCCCCGTCTGCGTCAGTGGCATTTAAAGTTAATTCAAATGCAATAGGTGAACCATCTTCAGACATCGTGACGGTTGTATTGGCACCTTCCGTAATCACCGGCGCATCATTCACCTCTGAGACTGTTATTGAGACTGTGGCAGCGTTACTGTCTACAGTGCCGTCATTCACTTTGAAAGTAAAACTATCCGAACCGTTGTAATTCTCTGTCGGGGTATAGGTCAAATTGGGCGGGGTACCGCTTAGTACTCCGTGCGTTGGCGAGTCTACCACCGAGCAACTCAAAGAATCGCCATCTACATCCGAACCGGTCAGCGTGATGGTCTTGGCCGTATCTTCGGCTGTAGTCACCACCTGTGCATTCGCCACCGGTGCATCGTTCACCGCGGTTACATCAACATTTACGGTAACGGTATCTACGCCTCCCTTGCCATCGGAAACCCGGACGACAAAACTATCCAAGCCGTTATAGTTAACGTCAGGGGTATACCCAACGGAAATGGAAGAGCCGATTCCTGAAGCGCTGGCGGATCCATGCGATGCATCGTTCGCAATACTCCAGGTAAGCGTATCACCATCCAAATCCGAGGCGTTTAATGTCAATGAAAACGTGTTGGGTGAACCATCTTCAGACATACTCACGGACTGTGGATCGCTTTCAGTGATCACCGGATCGTTGTTGGTTATGGCTGTGCCGGTTGTAAAGCTCCAGGTATCGCCGTTAGTGTTACTTACGCCGTCTGAAACTACTGCGTACCATTCATATTCGGTTTCATTGGCCAGGTCATCCCAAGTCATACTTGCGCTATCACCGTTGGCAACTCCATTAGCCGTACCGATGACTTCAAACGCGGAACTGGCATCCATTTCATAAACCAACGACATGACTTCTTCAGACCCGGTCATGTAGGTATTCAGGTTTGGTGAGTACGTGGTTACTTCAATTTCATCCTCTAACGGTTGGAATTCCAGTAGTTTAATATATCCATTTGAGTAATCCTGGTAATCCGTCAATATGACATGGATCGTCTGCCCGCTGTCACCGGTCCCCGCCACATAAGCCGCACCGTCCGTGCTGGTATGCATATGCCCGCATAACATTAGGAATAAGTTCGGATTATTTTTTAGCGCGTTATAAGTGGCTTGATTGACCCAGCCGTTTGTTACTGAAAGCATGTCATGCTGGACAACAATCGCGCGCTTATCACTATAAGTCTTCAATAAATCATCCGCCCATGCCAGCGCGGAGGAGCCGGCATTGTATTGCATGTTGATGATAATGAAATCCATCCCACCGGCAGTAAAGAATGAATAGTTGTTGTAATTGTCGCCTCCACCGGAGTAATCACCCTGGTAGTAGCTCTTCCCGGAGAAACGCGCCGATCCAAAATACGTGCTATACAAAGAACCTGAAAGGAGATCATGATTGCCCGGCCCCACGCTGTAAGATACATTGCCTGCATCCAGGATATCCATAGCCGCATCCGCATATTCCGACTGAGAAGTGCTGGTGGCATTCACAATATCCCCTAAATGGGTTGTAAACACAATGTTATCAGTGGTCTTGTTATCCACAATCCACTGGGTCATTGTATTGAAAATTGCCGCACCTGAACTGGAAGTAACCAGATTTTGAGTATCCGGGATCGCGACCAGTGTGAAGTTTTCCCCGGTACCAGAACCGGTTGCGCGTCCATAGAACGTTACGTCCATCAAATCCGCTTCCGGATCAGTAACAGTCACTTCAAGAGTTGGAGAAGTAGAGACGCTTACAGCGCTGTCTGCGGGTTGTACCAGTACCGGTGCAGCCGGCGCTTCATTTTCAATCACAAAATTAGCCGTAATGGCTTTGGCCTCATCCATGGTGATGGAATATGTGCCGTCCAGGTTATCCATCACATCTTCGTAGTCTGTCCCGCTCCAACTGCTGAACATGTAATTTGAATTCGGGATTGGCGTGAGGACAACTACCGAGTTTTCATTGTAAATTCCCCCGTCAGGGCTCAGTGTCACGCTGCCATTTCCGTCTGTGGCAACCGTCAGTGTGTGCTGGGGAATCACGATGAAATTGGCTGCCAGGACTTTATTTGTATCCATGGTAATGGAATATGTGCCGTCCAGGTTATCATATACATCATCGGAGTCCGCACCGCTCCAACTGCCAAAAGCAAAGCCCGAAAAAGCAGTCGGGGTTAAAGTAACGACCGTACCCTCATCATACGCTCCGCCGGTAGGATTAAAACTCACCGTACCGTTTCCATCTGTGGTTACAGTCAGCGTTTTCAGAGTCGTTGCTTCAAAGTTGGCGGTCACGGCTTTATCCGCATCCATCGTGATGGAATAAGTGCCGTCGCCATTATTGGTTAAATCCCCCGAATTGGTACCGCTCCAGCTGCTGAATATAAAACCGGAACCCGGAACTGGGGTTAACGTTACAATCGTGCCCTCATCGTAAGTCCCACCGCTGGGAGATAAGTCCACACTGCCGTTGCCATCATTACCAACTGACAAGGTATACTGTTCAGGACCTTGGCTGACTTCCTCCAGTTTGAAAGCAGTCATGGCATACCCTTTGGTATTACTGCTTCCACTGCCCTGATCGTCATCCCACTCCGATTTAATAGAAAAACTTCCATCCGAACCGGTAGTGATACCTGTCCATTTGGCCACATAACCATTCACGGTGTTATAGCCGGTACTGAACGACACCGAATCCTCCGAGTTAACCACCACCCCGCTGGAGCTGGCGTTTGTATATGTTTCTGCTCCCACAATGGTCACTTTAGTAAACCGCATGGATGCGTAACTCGTACTATCCCGGTTGGTTGTCACCGTTATGTTGTAGGTTTTTGTCGGATCCAGGTTTTCAAGCGTGATAATGTCATCGTAATTCGCATCGGTCAGTTGAACCATATTCTGCAGATCGACAATCACTGAATCGGATGTACCAAAAACATCTGCCGCGTCCGTTCCGCTGTTTGTTTGTGCGCCATAGTCTTCAAAACTGTCATCGCAGGAAACCGCCGTACCCGATCCATTTACGCATGATCCGGTAACCGTGGCATTAAGGGTTGTACCCGTGTTGTAATCCACCAACGCACCATCGTTGGTATCGTAATTATGTTCAGTCACATTGGTTGCGTTGGCGTCACCACTATAGGGGTTCATATCGTTATACGCCACCCAACCGGTTGATTCCACAAAATTAGCAGTGATGCTCTTATCCGCATCCATGGTGATTTTATATTTACCGCTGCTGTAAGTCACATCACTCGCATCGGCCCCACTCCAACTGCTGAAGGCATAACTGGTATTCGGAACCGGAGTTAGTGTCACTACTGTGCCTTCATCATAGATCCCACCGCTGGGTGAAAGGGTTACGCTGCCATTCCCATCGTCGGTTACAGCCAGGGTATACTGTTCAACCGGTTCACCCGATTCCTGCGCTAACAGGAATGCACTCGGCCCGTAAGCATAGTTCGAATCGGTACTATCAACAGAGAACTTCACCACAAAATCGCCATCCGACCCAGGTTGAATTCCGGTCCAGCGTGCCACATAACCATTCTCGGTGTTATAACCGGTGCAAAATGAAGTGGTATCATCCGTAATGCTTGTTGTGGAAATATCCGTTCCACTTGTGCTGCCATTTGTAGCAGCGTCTATATCCGAGATCGTAAAAATCGTTATCCGATCGGTGTAATCGCTGTCTGCGCGGTTGGCAGTTGTAGCAAATGAATATGTCTTGCTGGTATCCAAACCGGTAAAGGTTAACGTTATGTATGAAGAAGCCGTACCCAATCTTGCTCCTCCAACAATATTTACATAGTCGTGAAAAGTCGTATACGCGTCCGTACCGGCGTCGGTTTCGGCCCCGGAATAAGAACTGGATGTCTGTTCACTGACTGTTCCGGATGTATTTACTACCACTGTAACGGAGGTATTCGTCCCATCCGCATATTTCATCAATAACCCGCCATCACCATTGGTAAAACTTTCATAGGTAGTGATATTGGTCGATATCTGTCCATCGATGTATGCACTGTCGTTGTATGCTTTCCAGGTATAAGCGCTCTCCGCTTCAACTTCCTCCTCTTGAGCAATAACTACGATTTCGCTATACACAACTGATACGGTGGTTTCACTTGCCGGCATTATCAACGAATTGTTGTCGGCAGTGCTGGTGTCATCGTCCGTACCCACCCAGCCATCAATCTCCCAACCATCGTCCGGAACTGCCCCGCTCAGGTTGATAATTTCGCCTTCTACATATTCCCCCGACAAACAACCGGCAGAGTTGGCAGGATCAGCCAGCAGGTCGCTGCCATTTCCGCTGTGATTGAGGGTTAATACATAACAGACCGGTTCTTCTGTAGATGTCTCGGTCGGTTCAAGAGTAGGCTCGTCCGTTGGGTCACCATCAGCTCCAACCGCAGGTTCCTCAGTTGGTTCCAATGGTGGTTCTTCAGATAAGTCCTGAATGATCTCTTCAGTTGGAATTTCAGTAGGAAATTCCTCTCCCCCTTGCGGTTCAGTGCCATCATCGGCTGCATTAACAAATTGGAAATTGGTTGAAAATGATGTCAAAACCATTAAAAGTACGATTAATAGGCGTAAGGTTATACCTGACACCTGGGTGCGCGAAACACTACTCCCTTTGGTGTACATAAGAGCCCTCCTAATACACAATGCTATTCAGTTGTTTTTTTAATTGAGGTAGTTCAGCGAATCAACGATCCCCTCTATAACAAAAAACCGCACTCGGAAAAATCTTATTTCCTCGTGAGGCTTTTGGCAACCGGACCATCTCCCCTGAGATTCTCGGTTTTGCGTCCTCATATCGCTATGAGTTTGCCTTTTTTCAGAGCCCCCAACTACAATGGTTATGTCTCATGTAATATACGCTATTTAAAATGCCATTTCAAGTACTAAAACAATTTTTAAGGTTTTATTTTCCAGGTTGTAATATTTATTATAAAAATAGCAAATTTCCAATATTCAATGAGGATAATTTTATTGAATACACCATCTTTTTATGAAGGAATAGAGAATATGGTTATTTATTGTAACAACCGGCCAATGCTTATATAATGAGTTTGAAGGTGGGTTCTTCTGGAGAAGAGGGTGTTCTATAAATTATCAACCCGTTTGGGGCAATTAATTTGCTTAGGTATCATCCTTTGCATAATCAGCCAAGGATTTACTTTCTATCCTGCTGTAACCAACGAAACAAGTTCAAACTCGAAGATTTATTATGGTCCACTAAACGAGTTTGCGGTTTCATTGATTGAATCTACTGGCCATACCCCCATTTTTGAAAATAATTGGAATACCGACCTGGCCGATACGCTTTCCAACCTCCAAGCCAACGCTTCAGATAGCAATAAAAATAATCCAGAGGAACTCATCCGCTGTAATAGTTTTAAATCCCAGTCTTTGAAAACACCTCGTACAGAATCCGACATAAACGCAGATACTAACCTTGAAATTTCAATTGAGGTGGAATTATTAAACTGTAAAGCGTGGGAAGATTGCAATGCCAACCCCCAGGTGAAATTTGCAGTCAAAGGAGAGAATCACCGTACAGAAGCAGGTCCATTATTTATCCAGATCGGCTCAGACAAGACCACCTGCAAGAATCAGCTATGTATCTTGGATAAGCCCGTGACAAATGAAAAAGGGATGGAGGTAAAGTATTGGACAGAGTCGACAACCGGCGAGATTCTTCTATCCCGTTCATTTAAAATGCGAAACAGGATTATGGGAAGCGACGGTACAACCCATTATTTTGAAGTCATGGGGGATGGTTTTCTATATCCCATCGATGTATGTGCCAATATTTGGGAAATTTTCCCGGAAGAAACGGAACTTAAATCCGCCTGGCTGCAAAGAGCAGACGAAGCAGATGACCTTTACACTGATGTTGATTACGCCATGTTGGCCGGGCAATTGATCTGGTATGGATATGTGGATGCCAGTGCCTGTCAGGATGGCGGTTTATTAACCAACAGAGCAGCCAGTGAATGCGGGATTGAAAAAGCCCGTGCTCAAGTCATTGAATGGCAGAATCAGCACAACGCAGAAATTATTGAATCATCCAATGAGACCGACATCCCTTCAAGATTGTTAAAAGGCTTGGTTGGACAAGAATCGCAGTTCTGGCCGGACTGGCAAATCGCAAACGAGTATGGGTACGGCATGATAACAGAATTAGGCACCGATCTTTTGCTCACCTGGAATGTAGATTATTATCTGGACCTTTGCGATATTTACTATCCCTCCTATCAATGCATGGGCGGCTATTCCTCCCTTTCAGATAAGCAACAGCAGTTTCTGAGGGGAATCTGTTTATCTTCTACTGGATCCGAGAAAGAGTTCTTGCTGCTCGCCAACACCCTGAAAGCCGGTTGTTCGCAAACCATGCAATTGATTAAAAATATTACCGGCGAAAAACCGGAGGATGTTTTTTCCTATCAAGATTTATGGCGGATCAATTTTGGAGTTTATAATACCGGCGCAGGTTGTATGGGGACAGCCATTACGAAAGCTTGGGATGCGCATGAGAGAGCAATGACATGGGAAGAATTTATCGAATATATCCCTACAGAATGTGAAAGCGCCGGTTCTTATTTCGATAAAGTAGTAAATTATGGAACCATTAAACTGAAACAACCTACTAATTAACTTCGATTCCGTTGCTAAAACCCATATATTCGTTTGGGAATATTATTTGGGAAATCTCCTCAAAAACAGATAATTATTTTAAAAATCACTCCTCTAATTTATACGGTTATACTAAACAGGAATCAGGTATAAATGCGAGTAGATTAAACAGGATATCCAACCTTAATTATTGATATAAACCATGGCCAAACAAAAATACTATGTCGTCTGGAAAGGCAAGAAGACGGGCATTTTCACCAGCTGGGAAGAATGTTCCGCGCAGGTGAGCGGTTTCAACGGTGCGGAATATAAATCCTTTGAAGATCGCCGGCAGGCTGAAGAGGCTTTCCGGGGTGCTTTCGAGGATTACAAAGGGAAACGCACCACCACGCTCAGCCCGGAGGCGCTGGCCATCATCGGTGATCCCATCGCCGACAGCTACTGCGTGGACGCAGCCTGCACCGGCAACCCGGGGCCGATGGAATATCGCTGCGTGCATACCACCACGCGCAAGCAGCTCTTCCACCAGGGGCCTTTCGAAAACGGTAGCAACAACATTGGTGAATTCTTAGCCATCGTGCACGCGCTGGCCTTATTCCAGCAGCGTGCCATCCAGGTACCCATTTACAGCGATTCGGACACTGCCCTGGGCTGGGTAAAGAAGAAACGCTGCAAAACGAAATTACCCAAAGGCACAGAAAACACACCGATCTTTGACCTGATCGCACGCGCAGAAAAGTGGTTGGCGGAAAACGAAATCAATAACAAACTGCTGAAGTGGGATACCAATGCCTGGGGAGAAATCCCCGCCGATTTCGGCAGAAAATAATCTTTTTTATCGCTGAAAAGCAGGGATACAATCAGCCTGTTCTCGCTTTATCCGTAGATTAACGGTTAAAATATACCTATCAAAATCGAAAGAAAAAGCCATGAACCTCAATAAACTCAAAAAAATCGCCAAAAATATCCTGGCTGTTCCCTTCGTCAGGAAATTCAACAACCGTTTCAACTCCCTGCTGTATCGATTTCTCTCGGTTAGTAAAATCTTCGCGCTTCCATATCATTTCATCATCAGCCACTTTTTTGATCGTGAAATATTCGCATTCACCAAAGCGATCTCAAAATACAACCGTAATGTATACGCAGTGCATCCCAGCAACGTTATCATCCGCCGCAATATTCACCGCCTGGAAAAGGGCATGATCATGGAAAACCGGCGCGATGTGTTTGCGCTGGACTATATCGAAGAGACGGTGGAGAAATACGCCGAGGTGTTGGAAAAATCCAACGGCGTGGAGCTGGAAACCGGCGAAATACAGTGGGCTTACGATGTGCTGAGCGAATATTTCCGCATCACTGACAGCAGCCAGCCCTTGATTGCCCGTATGAAGGCCCGTTTTGAAGAGCTGCCCCAACCCACCCTGCAAGATCCAAAGGATAAATTTGTTCCCTACCCCAGCAGCCAGCGCAGCCAATACAAGATTCCCAGCTATGAGGAATTCCTCAGTTTGAGCAAGCGGCGCCGCTCGGTGCGCTGGTTCCAGGAAAAAGCCGTGCCGCGCGAGGATGTGGATAAAGCCATGCAAGCTGCCGCGCTGGCGCCCAGCGCCTGCAACCGCCAGCCCTTCCAGTACCGCATCTTCGACGATCCACAGCTGGCCAAAGAAATTGCCGCCATTCCCTTTGGAACGGGTGGTTACTCGGACAACGTACCCATGACCGTTGTGGTAGTAGGCGATCTGAGCAACTATTTTTCTTCACGCGACCGCCACACCATCTATATTGATGCTTCCCTGTCGGTGATGGCTTTCATGTACGCGTTGGAAACCATGGGGTTGAGTTCGGTAGCCATCAACTGGCCGGATTTCGGCTTGCTGGAAAAGAAGATGAAGAAGAAACTCAACCTGAAAACCTACGAACGCCCGATCATCCTGCTGGCCGTGGGGTATGCCAAGGACGACGGCATGATTCCCTGCTCCAAGAAGAAACCGCTGGATGAATTGCGCAGTTACAACAACTTGGGAGAAGCCTCTAACTAGGAACCACAGATGGACACAGATAAACACAGATAGTTCTAATCAATCACAACAAAAAACGCTCCACGAAATCGAGGAGCGTTTAGTTTTTAATTGCATACTGGTATGTAACGCTTGATTACCAGGCGGTCCAACCGCCGTCCACCACCAGGTTGGCGCCGGTCATGTAAGAGGACGCCTCGGAGGCCAGGAAAAGCATGGCCGCGTTCATTTCCTCTTTGTCCGCCATACGCCCCAGCATGGTGCGCTGGCTGTATGCCTGCGTAAATTCTTCGTCGTGATCGTTGAAGACGCCGCCAGGAGAAAGCGCGTTGACGCGGATATTCTTCCCGGCATAGTAGGCCGCCAAGTAACGAGTCAAACCGAGCAAGCCGGCTTTAGTGGCCGAGTAATAGGGCGGCTTGTACTGGCGCGGGCCATTTGGCCGATCATACAGGCGCTGATCCGGGCCGCCCAACCCATAAATTGAGCCGATCAAGACCATCACGCCCCGCCCGCCGGCCAGCATATATGGCGCAGCCGCCTGCGCGCTCAGAAAAGCGCCAGTCAGGTTGACATCCAGGGCCTGCTGCCAGGCGCTCAACGGAAATTCTTCGAAGCTGTCCTCATTCTTTTGGCCCAGGTGCGGGTCGAACTTGGGATCCAAAGCCGCGCTGCATACCAACACGTCCAATCCCCCAAAAGCATCCCGGGCAGCCGCCATAGCGGCGCGTGTGGAACCTGCATGGGTCACATCCATTTCCAATGCCGCGGCTTGACCGCCTTGCGCGGTGATTTCATCAGCCACGCTTTGCGCCTTGGACAAATCCATATCTGCCACAGCTACAGCCGCGCCGGCCTGGGCCAGCGTGCGGCTGAAACCGCTGCCCAGCAGCCCGGCCCCGCCGGTTACCAAAGCGGTGCGCCCCTGCATGTTGAAACGGTCCAGCACGTTTGTCATATTTACTCCATCATTGTTTAGATGGTTTTTATTGTATGGGAAAAGAGAACGAACTGTGTTAAGAAAAGATTAGAACTTGAGTTTTTTAGCCACAGATGAACACAGATATTTTTATTGATATTAGATACTTTTCACAAGGATCATTGCGATAGCCGTGGACTTCTTAGAATAAGCGCATAATGATAAACACAGATAAGCGGACTTCCTCTCCCCCACGGAGAGAGAATCAGAGGTGAGGGGAAAATTGCACGCAAAAAGGCAGGTCTTATTCTTTTCTAAGCGGAAAGCACATCTTGATTATTAATTAATAACCACAAGTCACGCATTCCTTTGTGAGACATGTTGCCTGAAGATATAAATATTGGCGGGATAGAATCCCGCCCTACAGGGAATGGTTTATCTGGCCGAGATCCATTCCTCGCGCCAGAGAACAGGCGCTCGTCAGGATGACATTACTGAGATCATTTTGCGTGATGTTTCGAAGCTTATAGCCCACGCATTCTTGCGTGGGGCATACTAAATTCTTCTCGTGTCATTCCGAGGAACGCAGTGACGAGGAATCTCGGCCTATTTTTATAAACACAGATGGACACGGATAAATACTTAACCTTTAATGCGGTCAATCAATGCTTCCAACCCCAAGGTGTATGAACGCCAACCGAAACCACAGATCGAGCCAACGCATATCGGCGAAAGATAGGAGTGATGGCGGAATGTCTCGCGGGCATAGATATTGGACATGTGCACTTCCACCACCGGGATAGCGACAGCGGACACCGCGTCGCGCAGCGCCACGGAGGTATGCGTGTACCCGCCGGCGTTGAGCACCACACCATCCGCCCATCCGCGCGCGTCGTGCAGCGCGTCAATCAGCACGCCTTCCTGGTTGGACTGCCGGTAGGTCACTTCCGCGCCCAGCTCTTTACCCAGCTTCACCAAGCGCGTGTTGATCTCGTCCAGCGTGACCGAGCCATAGACGTCCGGCTCGCGCGTGCCGGTCAAATTGAGATTGGGCCCGTGCAATACCAAAATTTTCATGTTTATTCCTCCAAAGCCAGCATCAGGTCGTCGATGGCGACGCCCGGCTTGACCTCACCGATTTTTACCGGCAGGGCAAAGCGCACCACCCCGTCCGCTTTCTTCTTATCCACGCGCATGGCGTTCACTAATTCTTCCGGGGCAAAGCCGGAAGGGATCGCCACCGGCAGCCCCACTCCTGCCAATGCATCCGTGATCTGCCGGGCCAGCCCAATCTGCGCTATTCCCAGCTTTTCAGCCAGCTTTGTTTCGGCTGCCATGCCAATGGCAACTGCCTCGCCGTGTTGAAGGCTATACGCACTAATCAGCTCAACCGCGTGGCCTACCGTGTGGCCGAAGTTCAGGGCTGCACGGATGCCATGTTCGTAAGGATCCTGTTCGATCACCTGCACTTTGACGGCCACTGCCCGTTTCACCACCTGGGACAAGGCCTGCATGACGGCCGCCTCGCCCTGCGCGCACAGGTCAAACAAGACAGGGTCCGCTATCACGCCATGCTTGAGCACCTCAGCCAGGCCGCCGCGCAGCTCACGCCGCGGCAGCGTGGACAACACCTGCGGATCGGCCAGCACCAAACGCGGCGGATAAAAAGCGCCGGCCAGGTTCTTGCCCTCAGGCAGATCGAAGCCGGTCTTGCCGCCGATGCTGGCATCCACCATAGACAACAGCGTAGTCGGCAGTACCGCCCAATTACAGCCGCGCATGAAGGTGGCAGCCGCGAAACCGGTCAGGTCGCTGACCACCCCGCCGCCCAAAGCCAGCATAGTGCTCTTGCGGTCCAACCCGGCCGCTAAAGCCGCCCGCCATAATGCCGCCACCGTATCGACTGTTTTATGGTCTTCTCCGCTGGGGATAACAGTTAACTCGACTGAGAAGCCGGCTTTTTGCAGAGAAGCCAGAACACAGTCAGCATACAGCGGCGCGACGTGTTCATCGCTGACCAGCAGCGCCGTCCCGCCGCAGCCGCGCGAAGTCAGCAGATTGCCAATATCGTCCAACCCGCCTTCATGCACGACCACATCATAGGGTGCGCCCATGGCACGTAAGCGGTGGCGCCCCAGCAGGGTGCGGATGTTCGGCAATATTCTTCCAGGCTCCATTCCTGTGTTTACGCGCAGCGGGAACGAGCCATAATGATCCTCGCGCTCACGCAGCAGGGAACGCAGCGAACTTTCCAACTCACCTGCCAGCAGCGGGCGTTGATTTTTATCCTGTTTAAGGCGTTCGATCAATACCGCGGGATCTGTCTCAAGAAAAATTACCTGCCCGTGCGCTTCCGCTAAGGCGCGGTTCTCCGCCCGCAGCAGCGCACCGCCGCCCAGGGCAATCACTTGCACAGGCTGATTGACGCTGTCTTTCAAAGCCAGGCTTTCCAGATCGCGGAAGGTTTCTTCGCCCCGCGCACGCATGATACTGGAGATAGGCATGCCTACGTGCGCTTCGATGTTTGCATCCAAATCGAGAAAAGGCATTTCCAGGTCCTGGGCTAAAAGCGATCCCAGGGTGGATTTTCCGCTGCCGGAAGGGCCATACAGGAAGATATGCATGCCTACTCCCACCATACCACCGGCCGGTTATCCATGGCCAGGTCTTCCAAACGGGCCTGTTTCAATGCAGCGAAACGCGGCTGCATTTCCGCCAGCGAATCGCCGCCCAATTTTTCAATTAACACATCCGCTAAAGCCAGCGCCAGCATAGCTTCCAGCACCGGTACCGCGCGCGGCACCGGGCAGTAATCCGAACGCTCATAACGGGTCGGACCCGCCGTCCCGTTGGCTAGATCGACAGTCTTGTGCGGGCTGAGCGTGGTGGCAATGGGCTTCATGGCCACCCGCAGCAGCAGCGGCTGTCCATTGGAAATACCGCCCTCGATTCCGCCGGCATGGTTGCTGGCCCGCTGCAGCGAGCTTCCATTCAGGTCAATATCATCATGCGCACGCGTGCCCGGCAGGCGGCTGATGGCAAAGCCATCGCCTACCTCGAAACCCTTGATGGCCTGCACCGACATGAGCGCGTGCGCCAGGCGCGCTTCCAGGCGGCGGTCCCACTGCACGAAGCTGCCCAACCCAACCGGCAGGTTCAGCGCGAACAGCTCAATCTGCCCGCCCAGCGAATCGCCGCTGTCTATGGCCGCCTGGATCTCGGCGCGGATGGCTTGCGCTGCCTGTGGGTCCGGGCAGCGCTGGTCATCCGCTTCCGCGGCTTCATACAGCTGCCACAACTCCTTGTCCTTTATGTCCGCTTCAACGCTGCCGATGGCGCACACATAACCGCCCACACGGATGCCGAACTGCGCCAGGAAATGCTTGCACACCGCTCCGGCCGCCACACGCATGGTGGTCTCGCGCGCCGAGGAGCGCTCCAGCGCCGGCCGCAGGTCATGATAGCCATATTTCAGCGCGCCGGTCAAATCGGCGTGCCCGGGGCGCGGGGCGCTCATGGGGTCAACCGCATTGCCCTGCCAATTCTTATGATCGGCATTCTCCGCCAGCAGCGCCAAAGGCCCTCCGGTGGTCTGGCCGCCCATGACCCCGCCCAGGATGCGTACTTTGTCCTTTTCGATCTTCATACGCCCGCCCGCGCCAAACCCCTTCTGGCGGCGCGCCAATTCACGGTCAATCACAGCCGCGTCCAGCGGCAGCCCGGCCGGCATGCCGTCCAGAATGGCTGTCAAAGCCGGTCCATGCGATTCACCCGCAGTCAATAATCGTAAGCTCATAAATCCTCCACAGCCGCCGCCCAAACCGAGCGCGGGACTGAACAATTTGTCCAGATTTTAAATGATAAGGCTGCCTGCTCCAGCAGCATACCCAATCCACCGCATGCCGGCAGACCCGCCGTCCGCGCATTACGAACCAGTTGGGTTTCGCGCGGGTTGTAGACCAGGTCATAGACCGCCGCTTGCGGCGGCAGTGCCAGTCCCTGCGGCCATGGACAGGCATCCACTCGCGGGAACATGCCAAGGGGCGTGGTGTTAACCAGCAGGGTCAAGTCCGCGCTGAGCGCACGCAATGACGCCGGCTGCAAAGCTGCAACGGAAACGGCTGTTTTACCGCTGGACACTTCCGCAGCCAGCGCTTCGGCCTGTTCCGGCCGGCGGGCGGCAATTGCAACCTGCCAGCCATCCGACAGTAGGGCGGAAACTACCGCGCGCGCGGCGCCGCCCGCTCCCAGGACCAGCGCATTTTTTTGATCGGCCAGCTCCCAGGGCTTACGCGCAAAAGCCTGCTGCAAATCCGCCAGGAAGCCGGGCGCATCCGTATTAGCTCCGATCAGCTTTCCATCCCGGCAGGAAATGGTATTGACCGCACCGATGGCCCGGGCTTCAGCAGTCAGGTCATCCAGCAAAGGAATGACGGTCTGCTTATGGGGAATGGTTACGTTTAAGCCGCTGATCTCCCCTACACGCAATCGCTCCAATAAGATTTTTAATTCGCTCAGGTTATCCGGCGCTATCGGAAAAAGCTCATAGCTTCCCTCTAATGGAGCATAATCCAAGGCAGCCTGATGGATCCTGGGCGAAAGGCTGTGCTCCAGCGGAAAACCAATCAGTCCCAAAAGGATCATCGCAGCAGCTCTAATACCTGGAAAAACTCCGGGAAAGTCTTCGAGACGCAGCCCGGGTTTTCGATTTGAACGCCCGGCGCGCGTAGCCCCAACAGCGAAAATGCCATAGCCATGCGGTGGTCATTATAGGTTTGGATAGCTGCCGGTTGGATCGTTTGTGCCGGGTAAATCGTCATGCCGTCCTGATGTTCATCCACCTGCACGCCCAGCCGGCGCAGTTCCGTGACAGTCGCGGAAATACGGTCGCATTCTTTATAGCGCGCCGAAGCAATGCCGCGAATGTGGGTGGGGGAAGATGCAAAGGGCGCCACAACCGCCAGCGTTTGGGCGGTATCCGGCATGGTACTCATGTCCACATCCACGCCCTGCAAGGCTTGCCCGGATGGAGGCGCACTGACAGTGATGCCTTGTGTCCCTTCCTGAATGCCGCAGCCCATTTGGGCTAAGACTTCCAAAAAGCGAATGTCTCCCTGGGCAGAGAAACGGCCCAACCCTTCCACGCACACACTGCCGCCGCACAGAGCCGGCGCGGCAAAGAAAGTGGCCGCGGCCGAAGCATCCGGCTCAATCCAAAACGCTTCGCGCGGGCTGTATTGGGTTGGTATGATGCTGAATCGGTGGAAATCTTCATGCTCCACCACCACACCGAACTCCGCCATCAAACCCAGGGTCATACCTACGTAAGGTTGAGAATTTAGATCGGTGGTGATTTCCAAAGCCACGCCTTCGCGCGCGTAAGGCGCCACCATTAATAAGGCGGATAAAAACTGCGAAGAAATATCCCCGGCAATGGCTGCCCGGCCGCCGGGCAATCCATTGGCGTGGATGCTGACCGGCGGGCAAAGCATGCCCTGGTTCGGGGTTGCGCTGACTTGCGCGCCCAATTGTTCCAATGCGGCGACCAGATCGCCGATGGGACGTTCGCGCATGCGCGCCTCGCCATCCAACACGTAATCCCCTTGCCCCAATGTCAGGAAAGCGGTCAGAAAGCGCGCGGTGGTGCCCGCGTTGCCGATGTAAAGGTCAGCGTGGCCGGCGGGAATGCGCCCGCCCAGACCATTGACGGTCATGATGGCTTCTTTCGGATTGATTTCAACATTAAAGCCCAGCCCCTGCAGGGCCGAAACCAGATAGAGCGAGTCATCTGAAAAAAGGGCATTATGCAAGCGCGTGATGCCTTCCGCCAGGGCGGCCAGCAACAGCGCGCGGTTGGTGATGGATTTGGATCCCGGAACACGCAGGCTGGCATTGAGCGGGTGCGCGATGGGGACAATAGGGAGAGAGGATACAGCTTGTGTTACAGGTTCCGATTGCATTAATAATTCCTTGTCTTACAAAAGAGTTTGATAGCGGCTTTGGGCGCTATCCAGCAGGGTCTGCAAAGCGGGCATGTCATCCCTTTCAAGCGCCTGCTCCAGTTGGCCCAAGGCTGCCCGGAAATCTTTGAGGCGTTCCAATACCTGGTCGCGGTTGGTTTCCAACACACCCAACATCATGCTGGCAGGCGTTCCGGCCAGGCGGGCAGTCGAGCGAAAGCCGGGCCCGATAAAGCGTTCCACATCCGGGGGTGTCGCCAGCACCAGCGCGCTCGAGAGCACATAAGGCAAATGGCTGGTGGCCGCCAGAGCCCGATCGTGTTGGGCAGCTTCTTCAACAACCATTTGCGCTTCCAACGCTGCGACCAGCTGCCGCACGGCTTGGTTCGCATTCAAACCGCTGCGTTCCAGCGGAGTAACCGCCATGGTCGCGCCGCGGTAAAGACCGCCCTCGGCGTTGCGCAGCGAAAGTGTCTCTTTTCCGCAAATGGGATGCGCGCCGATGGGATCAAAATTGAGCGGTAATTCCTGCATACCGGTCAGAATGGTACGCTTGGAAGAACCCAGGTCTATCACCACACAGGGCTGCTGGATATACGCGGGCAGCTGTTCCAGCCAGCTCAGGATAGCCGGCACCGGACAGGCCAAAATGACCAAATCGGCATCGTTCAGCACCACCCGCGGATCGCTGCTGGCAGTCTGCACCAGGTTCATCTGTTCGGCCAGGCTCAGGGTATCAGGGTCAACATCCAGACCCTTAAGCTGCCGGCAGTGATCCCGCAGCGCAAGTGCCATGGATCCGCCCATTAACCCCAGGCCGATGACAGCCACGTTTGCTTCGCTCAATTTAAACCCCGGCTCATCCATTTATGACTCCGTTGGGAAAAAAGGGAGTCTCTTCCGGTACCAGCGTGCGGTCGACTGCTTCGGCCACTGCCTTGACCTGTTTGACCAGGCGGGCGAACTCTTCCGGCTTCAGCGACTGCTGGCCGTCGGAGAAGGCATGCTCCGGGTCGGGGTGCACTTCCACGATGATGCCGTCCGCGCCGGCTGCCACGGCCGCTTTGGCCACTGCCGAGACGAACGAAGTATGTCCGGTGGAATGGCTGGGATCCAACACTACCGGCAGATGTGAAAGCGACTTCAAGACCGGGATGGCGTTGATATCGGTGGTATTGCGCGTGGCGGTTTCGAAGGTGCGAATGCCGCGTTCGCACAACACCACACGGTTGTTGCCGCCGAACAAAATGTACTCGGCTGCGTTGAGCAGATCGTCAATTGTGGCGCTCAAACCGCGCTTGAGCAGCACAGGGATATGCGTCTCGCCCACTGCGCGCAGCAGGCTGTAATTCTGCATATTACGCGCGCCAATTTGCAACATATCCACATACTTGCTCATCAGCGGTAATTGCGATTCCGCCATGACTTCGACCACCAACGGAAGGCCGGTCAGTGCACGGGCTTCGGCCATGTATTCCAGGCCTTCTTCGCCCAACCCCTGGAAAGAGTAAGGCGACTGGCGCGGCTTGAATACGCCGCCGCGCAGCGCGTTGGCGCCGGCTTCTTTCACTGCCTGAGCGGTCTCCAGGATCTGCTGGCGGGATTCCACCGAGCAGGGGCCGGCAATAACGGGAATTTCATCGCCGCCGATGGTGAAACCACCCAGCGAAAAGACGGAATTTTCCGGATGAAATTGGCGTGAAGCCAATTCGTAAGATTTCAACACCGGTTCCACCGACTGCACATTCGGCAGGGATTCGAACTGGTCGGCTGGAACGTTGTGGCGGTCTCCCACAACACCGATAATGGTCTGGCGCGTACCCACATTGGTGTGGGCTTCCATACGGTTGGCATGAACGCGGTCGATTACGGTTGAAATTTGTTCGCGGGTGGCACCCGGCTGCATTATGATCATCATGGCAAACTCCTATCTTTTCTCATCTTCAGTAATATCAAGCGTGGATAATTCCAAATCGGGGCGCAGCGCACACGCGCCGCGCAAATAAATGTGGCTAATCTCACTCTGTTCTCTGGCGGTGTTCCATTGCAGCAGCACGCGGATGCACAGCGGCAGGCTGCCCGGCACCGGGATTTCGCGCGCATCCAGCATGGGCACGCCCGCCCAACCCAGGTCGCGCGCGGCGCGCGCGGGGAAGGCCGAGCAGATATCTTCCGTAACAGTGAAAATGGCGCTGCCAATGTCGGCAGGTTCCAAACCGGGATTGGCGGTCAGCATGGTTTCCAGCAATTCGCGCGTAGCGGAAAGCACATTCGCGCTGGTATCGGATTCAATTGTGGTTGCGCCGCGTATTCCTCGCATGCTCATGTCTGCTCCTAAAACAAAAAGAGCGAGCCGTTTGGCTCGCTCTTTCGATATACAGGTATTTTTATTTTACCTATCGCTTAAGCGCCACAAACGGCGTCCGGTGACTGGAGCCGTAATAAAAATAGTAGCTAAAAAAGAAGCGATAAGAATTGTTCATGTTGGGCGCTATTTTATACCATCCTATTACATCTGTCAATGCTTTTAACGTATTTCGTCATGGAAGCGCGGGTAACAGCCTAGTACGCGCAGCATCAACGCCCGGCTCTGCAGCGATTCCAGCGCGCCGCGGCCGGGTTCCTCATCGGCCGAACCGACAAAATCAATATAGAACAGATACTCCCAAATCTTCCCCACCAGCGGGCGTGATTCCATCTTGGTCAGGTCAATGCCCCGTTCGGCGAAAGCCCGCAAGGATTGGTAAAGCGTTCCAGCTTCATTTTTCAGCGAAAAGACGATGGAAGTCTTGGCCTCGGTGCTTGGATGAGCCGGCTGGCGTGCGATTTCCAGGAAACGGGTGTAGTTTTCGGGATTATCTTCCATGCCTTCGCGCAAAATGCGCATGCCGTAAATCTCCGCGGCCCTTCTGGAAGCAATGGCCGCACAGTCGCGATCACCGCTTTCTTTAAGCAGTTTGACACTGCCGGCGGTATCATAAACCGCTTCGCTCTTCAGCCCCATCTCGCGCAAATGGCCGGCGCACTGGCCCAATGCCTGCGGGTGGCTGATAACGCGCCGAATTCCGGAAAGCTCGGCATCCGGGAAACCGATCAGGCAGTGGCGCACACGCAGGAAGTATTCTCCAACAATGTGAAGTTCATGCGACAGCAGCAGGTCATAGTTCTGGTGGATGCTGCCTGCCAGTGAATTCTCAATCGGGATCAATCCGGCCGGGCATTTTTCGTCCGCCACCGCGTCAAAGACGTCCGCGAAACTTTCATACGGCACCATATCCGCCTGGCCGTAATACGCCATGCCAGCTTCTTCGCTATACGCACCCGGTTCACCCTGAAAAGCTACTCTCATGCGCCCTCCACTTTCATTTTTGCCCAATCCAGAATTGCCCTGAAGCCTTTTTCCACATCCTCGTCCGAAGCGGCAATGGTCATACGCACAAAACCCTGGCCGCACGGGCCGAATGCCGTACCGGGCACCAGGCCGATGCCGGCCTGGTCCAGCAGCTGCTCACAAATCTCGTCCGCTGTCAGTTTTAACGCGCGCAGGTCAAGAAAGAAATAGAAGGCGCCCTGCGGCGGCGCAACGGCCACCGCCGAGTCCGGATATTCGGAATAAATTCGCATCACCAGGTCACGCCGGCGGGCATACCCCGCGCGCATCTCGGCGGCTTGCACCTGCATCGCCTCGTCTGTCAGTGCGAAAGCAGCCGCTTCCTGAATGAAAGGCGCTACACAGGTGATGGAATTCTGGCTGGCTTTGAGGGCATTCTCGATGACTGCCTCAGGCGCTGCCAGGTATCCAATTCGCCAGCCGGTCATGGCATAGGTTTTGGATAGACTATTAACCAATATCACGTGACTGCGATGTTCGGGGAAAGAGGCTGCCGATACCGGTTTTTCAGCAAAATAGAGATTTTCATAGACCTCGTCGCTGATCACCCACAGGTCATGTTGGGCGGCAAATTCCAACAGCGCTTTCAGGTAATCGCGCGGCGGAACAGCCCCGGTCGGGTTGGCCGGATAATTAATTACCAGTGCACGCGTCTGCGGTGTGAGCGCGCTGTTCCAGGCTTGCAGCTTGGGTAGAAAGCCATCCTCCGGCAATGCCGGTACAGAAATGACATTGCCGCGCAGCAGGCGCACCATATTGGCGTGCGTACCCCAACTGGGATCCGGGATCATGACCGCGTCGCCCGGGTTGAGGATGGATTGCAGCGCCGTGTAGTAGGCATGCACGCCGCCGTGCGTGACCAATATCTCGCTTTCGGGATCATAAGGCGCAGCCAGTTTGGCAGCGATTGCTTTACGTAAGTGAGGGAATCCACGGCTGGGTCCGTAATGCGTCAAACCGGACTGCATGGCGCGCATACCGGCCGCGATAATTTCATTGGGTGTAGAAAAATCCGGGTCGCCGGCGGTTAGCGAAATGACGGTGCGTCCGGCTGCCTTAAGCGCCAACATGCGATCCGAGACCGCTATGGTGGGCGATTGGCCGATATAAGTAAATTGCTGGTTGAGCGGCGGATGATTGGACATAGTGTTCCCTAAGATACCATTATTTTTCCAGATTAGCATCATTATAATTGCGGAAAGGAAAATTACCGCAATTATTATCGATTTTTCGCTTGCGTAAATTTTCAAGTAGTTTTAACATTTTGCTCAACCAGGATTTCCCGCCCTTATGCTCCAACCAGCAAGCGGGATTATGCTAAGATAAAAGCAGCGCAGCGCTTGTCCGCTGAAAGCCGCGCAGGAGACGACCGATACAGGAATCTTATGAGCCAATTCAACCGCACCCAAAAACGTATTTTCTTCGTCCTTCTGGTTATTGCCATACTAACCTTCATCCTGCTGATCTTCCCCAACGCCGCAGCCTCCGATGACCTGGCGATGGTCAGGGTTTTTGAACCGGACGAAGCCGCCCAACTGCCTTACGTCTTGGCCATGCTGTCCCCGGCGGAAAGCTTCGTGCAGGGCATCAAAAATTTCGTTTTCTACCAGTACTATTTTTACGGCTTCCCCTTTTTCGGCTTCTCGGCCCTATCCATCCTGCCATTAAAACTGCTGGGCGGGCTGGGCAATACTGCCCAGGTCATGCTGGTGCTGCGCCAAATTGTCAGCGTGCTGCCCATGTTGATTGCTTTGCTGCTGCTGGTTTACATGCAGGACGAATTCCGTACTTACCGTTCCGCGGTGATGTTCGTTTTCCTATTAAGCCTGCCGGCTGTGCTGGCCAACTTCTTCTGGTGGCACGTGGACAGCCTGGTATTTCTGCTAATTGTGCTGGTCATGGTTTTCCTTAAGAAGGATGCCTTGCGTTTCGGCAAAGATTTTTTGATCGCGGCTGCCCTGACCGGTTGTGCGACCGCCGCCAAATTGATCGGACTGTATTTCTTCCTGGCTATTGCCACATTACTGGTGATTGGCCTGGTGCAGAAGAAAGCGCCTTTCACACGCCTGTTGAAATCCGCGCTCTTCTTCATTGTGGTGATGGGGTTGGCTTACCTGATCTCCAATCCCTTCCTGGTTTCTTATTGGGCCCGTCAGGAATACCAGATGATTTTCAATAAACAGATGGGATTGCTTTCGGAAGGTTACGGTGTGGTCTATCAGAAAGGTCTGGGACAAGCCTGGACCATTATGCACCAGTATTATGGCGAATGGTTCCTCATTTTGGCCGCGCTGGGGGCGACTGTATGGGGAATACTGAAAGGGCCGAACAAACTGCTGCATACTATCATTCTGACCTGGGCTATCCCCTTGAGCGTTTCCGTCATCTGGTTCACGCATTTTAAATATCAATATTGGCTGCCGGTGGCGCTGCCGTTGTTCTCTTGTCTGGTGATGCTGCTGCCCGAGGAAGTAACATTGAAACCGGTACGGACAGTGGATTGGAAAGCAATCTTCTCCAAATTAGCCGCTTTACTGCTGGTGTTGCAATTCGCCCTGAATCTGGGCTCGGCCATTCCCGCCTATCAGTCTCGTCTGGCACGCGCGCAAGACAACCCCGAAATCGCTTTTTATGATCAGGCCTTGGATTCCCTGGCTGACCTGGCAAACACTCCATTAAAAGTCTATTTTGATTACCGCCTGTATGTTCCTGAAAGGGAAAACTGGACGCTGGAAACTTCGTATGACCTGCTTTCTTATAATTATGTGCAGGAGAACGATTACGATGTGTTATTCCTTTTACAGCAGCGCATCGCCGATTATCTCGACCCATCCGCCAGCGGCATCGACGCGCAGCAGTTCGCCAACAGCCAGGCTTTCTATGCCGACGCCAACGCGGGTACGCTGCAGGGATATTCATTGGTCTTTCGCAATGATACCGGCTTGGTATTTGTCAAAGAAGACGTGCTGCCGGCTGACAAACCAATGGATTAGCCTTTTTCGATCGAATCCCCCTGTTTTTCACAAATCCGTCCCGGTTTTCTCAACCGGGATTTTTTTATGCCGGTAATTTGTTAATTCTTTATAAAAAAAGATGTTGGATATCCCTGAAACCTTGACACATTATTCAATGATGCTATACTGGGGTATAGTATATAGAACTGAGGTTTAACGGAAGATGCCTTTATATGAATACCACTGCCAGAATTGCGCAGAAGACTTTGAAAAGATCGTGCGCTTCTCCGAAGCGGACCGCTTACCTCCCTGCCCGGTATGCGGCAGTACCGAAACGCACAAAAAGATTTCGGCCGCGGCTTCGCTGGGCGGCTCTTCTTCCGGAGGGTCACGGTCATCCGGCGGCAGTTGTGGTTCAGGCGGCGGATTTAGCTGAGCAGGTTAAGGTTTTTACAACCGGGCGTTGTGAATAACAGAGGATAAGCATGAAAATCGAGAATAACGAGAGCAAGCAAAAATTGATCCAGCGTCTGCGGCGCATCGAAGGACAGGTACGCGGTGTGCAGAGCATGCTGGACGAGGAACGCGACTGCCGTGAAATTATGCAGCAGTTGACCGCCATCCATTCAGCCGTGCAATCCACCAGCCGGGCATTCTTCCAGGATTATGCCGCTGTCTGTCTGGCCGAAATGGACGAAAAAGAGATGCAGGCCGGAACAGGTATGCAGGTCAAACGGGAGAAGATTCTGCAGGAAATGATTACCCTGCTGGATAAGACCCCTTAGTCCGGATAAATTGGACGAAATATTTACAGGAGTTTAACGTTGACAACAGATATGAATGATAGCAACTTATACGATGTGGTCATCATTGGCGGCGGACCGGCCGGGGCGACAGCCGCGCTTTACACTGCGCGGGCCGGGTTGAAAACCCTGGTGCTGGACAAAGGCTTGACCGCCGGCGCGCTGGGGATCACCGGAAAGATCGCCAACTACCCCGGACTGACCGAACCGATCAGCGGCGCTGAATTACTGGAGCGCATGCGCAGCCAGGCCAAATCCTTCGGGGCGCAATTCGTTACGGACAAAGTGATCGGCGTCGTTCTAAACGAAGAAGAAAAGATGGTCTTCGGCAACCAGGGCACCTACTACAGCCAAGCGGTGATCGTGGCTACCGGTTCACTGGGACGCGGTACGCGTATCAAGGGTGAAGAGGAATTGCTCGGAAAAGGCGTTTCTTACTGCGCCACCTGTGACGCGGCTTTCTTCAAAGATCAGGACGTAATGGTCGCCGGCAGCAGCGACGAGGCTATCGATGAGGCGCTCTACCTGACACGTTTTGCCAGCCGGGTTCATTTCCTCTGTCCGCGCGAAGACCTGAAAGCGCCCCAGGAATTGATCGATGAGCTTTTAGCTAACCCCAAAGTCGATCTGCATTGCAACACGACTTTGCTGGAAATCATCGGTACGGAACAAGTGGAAGCCGTCCGCTTCCAGCCAAAAGGCCAGACTGAGGAAACCTTACCCATCAAGGGCGCCTTTGTTTACCTGCAGGGCGGCCGCCCCATCACCGATTTCCTGCAAGACCAATTGGAACTCAACGAAGGCGGGTGTGTGGTGGTGGATAAAGAATTCCAGACCGCCATTCCGGGCGTATACGCGGTTGGAGATGTACTCTGCAACCACGTCAAGCAAGTGGTCATCGCCGCCGGTGAGGGCGCGGTGGCCGGTATGGCCCTCGAGAAAGCGCTGCGCGGGCGGCGCAAGATCGTAGTGGATTGGGCCAAATAGAAAAGAACTTATCAAAATCTAAAATAAAAAACGGAGAATTGAAATGAATGAACCTGTACATATCACGGATGCGGAATTTGAAGAAAAGGTATTGAAATCCAGCCTGCCTGTTATCGTGGATTTCTGGGCACCCTGGTGCGGACCCTGCCGTATGGTAGCGCCCATCCTGGATAAGATTGCCAAAGAAATGGGCGACAAAGTCGTGGTGGCTAAGGTCAACACAGATGAGAATGTGGAATGGGCCAGCAAGTACGGCGTGCGCGGTATCCCCACCATGTTGTTCATTCACAACGGTGAAGTCATGCACAGCCAGGTCGGCGCACTGCCCGAACCCATGCTGCGCGATGTACTGAGAAATTTCCTCGAAGCCGTTCCGGCTGAAAGCTAGTCAATCTACCGCCGTAGATTCGAAAAAACCTGCTGAATAAAAATCAGCAGGTTTTCGTTTTATCAGCTCCTGGTGGACTGATTATTAATGATCTCTATTCTTTACCATTAATTAGCCACCGGCATTTATAATCGTACCTGCAAGAAGAAATGGAGTTTGAATATGCATCTAGGTGGCTGGCACAGTTATCTGCGTTCCGGGGACGAAAAACCTCGCATCACCCGTAACCTGCTTAAACGGGTTATGGCTTATGCCGGTGCCTACCGCTGGCACCTGGTGGGCATGCTGGTGTTGATTTTGGCTACCTCCGGGTTGTCGCTGCTCTCTCCGTTAATTGTTCGTGACCTAATTGATAAAACCATCCCCGCCAAAGATACCCGCCGCCTGCTGCAACTTTCGCTGGCGCTTTTAGCTTTGCCCGCTTTGAAAGGCGGTATTCGCGTGTTGGAGCGCCGCTTAAATACGGCCGTGGGAGAAGGCGTCATTTTCGACCTGCGCTCAGCTCTGTTCTCCAAATTCCAGCAGATGCCGCTCAGTTTCTTCACCCACACCAAAGTGGGTGAGATGGTAAGCCGCCTGAACAACGATGTGATCGGCGCACAGAACGCCATCAGCAACACCATCGTCAATATCTTGACCGACCTGGTTCAAGCTGTAGCTGTGTTTATTGTGATGACAACTATTGAATGGCGCTTAACCCTGATCAGTGTGATCATCCTGCCGCTCTTCATCATAGCCTCGCGCATGTTGGGTGGAAAACTGCGCGACGCAGCCCGTGAACAAATGGAAGCTAACTCAGGCATGAACGCGCTCATCAACGAGACGCTCAACATCGGCGGCGCGTTGTTGGTCAAGTTATTTGGGCAACAATCCACCGAGACCAGCCATTTCCGCGATCGCGCCGGCAGGGTGCGCGATTTGGGTATTAAACGGGCCGTTTACGGTTCGGTATTTTTTGTCATCATCAGCCTGCTCAGCGCTGTGGGCACCGCGCTGGTGTATGGGTTTGGCGGTTACCAGGTCATTCTCGGGACACTGACCGTCGGCACCATCGTGGCCCTGGGCTCTTACCTGGGCATGCTGTATAGTTCGCTGCAAAGCCTGGCCAACGCGCCGGTGGAATTCAGCACTTCCGTGGTCAGCTTCGAACGTGTATTTGAAGTGCTCGATCTGCCGGTGGAAATTGAAGAGAAAGAACAGGCTGTGGAACTCAAGGATATTAAAGGAGAAATCCGCTTTGAGCATGTCTGGTTTGAGTACAATGACCATCCCAAAGACTTGCTAAATGAAGTCAAGCGTTTTGGCTCCCAAAGCGACTCGCGTGCCGGTATTTCGGATGAAGAAGTGCCGGAAATGGATGAAGAACGCGAACACCCCGCCAGCCAGGCGCGTAAGACCGCCCTGCTCGATATCGACTTCGTCATTCCACCCGGGCAGTTGACCGCCCTGGTTGGGCCCAGCGGTGCAGGCAAGACCACTATAACTTACCTTATCCCGCGTCTTTATGATCCCACCCGGGGACGGATCTTGATTGATGGGCATGATCTGCACGATGTGTCCCTTAAATCGCTTAGCGATCAGATCGGTATGGTTACCCAGGAAACCTACCTGTTTCACGACAGTATTTACGCCAACCTGCTGTTCGCGCGGCCGGATGCCAGCCAATCCGAGGTCTTTGATGCTGCCAAGGCCGCCAATATCCACAACTTCATTTCCGATCTACCGGATAACTACAAAACGGTTGTAGGTGAACGCGGTTACCGGTTAAGCGGCGGCGAAAAACAGCGCATCGCCCTGGCGCGCGTAATTCTCAGAGATCCGCGCATCCTGATTCTGGACGAAGCCACCAGCAGTCTGGACAGCCAATCTGAAGCGCTCATCCAGGAAGCCCTCAAGCGTGTTATGGCCGGCCGTACCAGTTTGGTGATTGCCCACCGCTTGAGTACCATTCTGGCAGCCGATCAGATATTGGTGCTCAACCGCGGCAAGATTGCGGAACATGGCACGCACCAGGAGCTGCTCACATTGAACGGCATCTACGCCAACCTTTACAGGACGCAATTCCAGTAAGATCTCCTATTATTTTTACGTTTTACAAATCTTTATACTTGTGCTAAAGTATTACTATAGTTGACGGTCAACTGAGAGGAGGAGGGCATGGCCTCAAAAAAGAAAAACCGTTTTCTGGTATCAATCATTCTGATTTTCGTTTTAATAACAACGTTGGCTTGCGCGATCTCATTCAATCAAAAGAACAACGACGAGTTGGAAAGCTTGCAACTCCAACTCACTGTGCAAGCTCTGCAAAACGCCGCAGCCCAACCCGTCCAAAATCAATCTGCCCAACAACCCGTAGAAAATCAATCCGGCCAAAGTCAATCGGGGAATAATGCCCCCGAATCCCAGGCAATGGAAGAGGAAGTTGTAGAGGATGAAATTCCCTGCAACGACAGCCATATCATCGGTGAGACCATCAAAGATGGTACGGTATTTGAACCCGGGGAGACCTTTACAAAATCATGGACGCTGCGCAATGAAGGCGATTGCGATTGGACCGGTGGCTACGCGCTGAAATTTGTGGAAGGCAGCCGCATGGGCGGCGCATCCAGTATCAGCATCCCCTCGGTAATCGAACCTTACGAGGATATTACTTTTCAAGTTGACCTGACTGCCCCGGACACACCCGGCAAGTACACCGGTGTCTGGCAGCTGTTTGCCGATGATGGCGAAGAAATGGGCCGTTATTGGGTCATTATTAACGTTGAGAATCCCGCTCCGCTCTTTGCCGTCACATCGGTATCCACTAATATTACCAACAAGACCTTCTCAGGGGCTTGCCCACAGGCAATCAATGTGGAAGTCTATATAAAAGCTAACGGGCCAGGAACCATCACCTACCAGCCTGAAACCAGCGACCTGGGAATGGCCCCCGAAGACACAATCACTTTCGATAAAGCCGGTAGCGACACGGAATCATATACCTGGACAATCCAAAACTCGGGTAATTACTGGCTGAAGGTACATATTTCCGATCCCAACAACCAGACATTCGGCCCATATAATATGGTCGTAAACTGTCAGTAACATTTCCAACGGGAATGACCAGCCCGTTGTGTGAAATAAAAGAATTCGTAAAGAGTACATACGGATTCTTTTATTTTAAGGAAATGTCTTCCATCTGCAGGTTGTTGGAAAATGAGACTTTAGATGTATTTTTTGTAAATAAGTTGACAATTATTCATTTTTTCAAACGGGGCATGATAACATGCGTGCACGAACGAAATGGAGAATAAGAATATGAATAAACTACTTACAGCCCTGATTGTGGCGGCTGTTACCCTAACCTCGACTGCCTGTTCAACCAACGTTGCCAATCAACCCGCAGTGACCAGCGCAACTCTCTCCTCGAATAACACAACAGTTGAGAGTGTCAGCCTGGTAGACACATCCAGTTTAAACAGCGAAGATCTGACGGCCGAGATCAGCCTGGAAGGCAGCAGTATCCGGGTGGTTGGCGGCGGCGTCAGCGTGGACGGCACAACCGCTACCATCACCGCAGCCGGCGTTTACCGTCTGAGCGGCAGTTTGGACAACGGCCAAATCATTGTTGAAACGGAAGACGAGGGCACGGTTGAACTGATCCTGGACAACGCAGTCATAACCAACACCAGCAGCGCGCCAATCTTCGTCAGCAGTGCCGAGGAAGTCGTCATCACCCTGGCAGACGGCAGCAGCAACACCGTCACTGACGGCGCATCCTATGTCTTCGCGGACGCGGAAACAGAGGAACCGGACGCCGCTATTTTTTCCAAAAGCGACCTGGTCATCGGCGGCAGCGGTTCATTGACAGTCAATGCCAGCTACAAGAACGGTATTGCCAGCAAGGACTCCCTGACCATCGAGAACGGTATCATCACGGTGAACGCGATTGCGGATGGCATCAAAGGCAAAGATTCCGTCACCATCCAGGACGGCACACTAACTATCGTGAGCGGCAGCGACGGCATTCAATCGACCAACGACACCGATGAGGAAAAAGGCACCGTGACGATTTCCGGCGGCACCATCAATATCACCGCTGGCCTGGACGGCATTCAGGCGGAAACCGGCCTGCTGATTGGCGGCGGCAACCTCACCATCGTGACCGGCGGCGGCAGCGCCAACAGCAGCACACAAGCTGGCTGGGGCAACCCCGGTTCGGACAGCACCACGACCGAAAGCATGAAAGCGCTGAAAGCCGGTGTGGATCTGACTGTCAGCGGCGGCAGCATCAATATCGATTCGGAAGACGATGCCCTGCATTCCAATGGCAGCTTGACTATTGACGGCGGTGAATTGACCATCGCTTCGGGCGACGACGGCGTGCATGCCGACACCAGCCTGGTGATCAACAACGGCAGCCTCAACATCACCAAGTCCTATGAAGGGCTTGAGAGCGCAGCCATCACGCTCAACGGCGGCACTATCTACGTAACCTCCAGTGACGACGCCATCAACGTGGCCGGCGGCAGCGACGGTTCGGCTATGGGCGGACGCCCCGGGCAAAATAATTTCAGCGACGGCGGCAATTACACCCTGACCATCAACGGAGGAACTATTGTGCTGGATGCCGGCGGGGATGGGCTGGATTCCAACGGCACCATCAGCATGACCGACGGCGTTGTCATCGTCAACGGGCCAACCAATAATGGCAACGGACCGGTGGATTACATGGGCAGCTTCAATATTTCCGGCGGCTTCCTCGTGGCAGTGGGCAGCTCCGGCATGGCCCAGGCCACCAGCAGCGATTCCAGCCAGTACGCTGTGCTGTACAACTACGACAGCGCGCAAAGCGCCGATACGCTGATCAGCATCCTGAATCAGGCAGGCGAAAGCATCCTGACCTTCGCGCCCAGCAAGCAATACCAATCCGTGTTGTTCTCTTCCGCGGATATCCAGAATGGGGCGACCTATACCCTGACCTCCGGCGGCAGCGCCAGCGGAACCGCGCAGGACGGGCTCTATGAGAACGGGACTGTCAGCGGCGCCGGTCAGGTGACCAGTTTTACCATCTCCAGCATCGTGACCAGCCTGGGTACTGCCTCGAACATGATGGGCGGTGGCGGTGGTGGACGCGGCGGCCCAGGTGGCGGCGGAGGCGGCGGCATGCAGCCACCGGCCCAATAAGATACCAATCGATTATTAAAAAGATACCGGCTTAATTCAGCCGGTATCTTTCTCGATACGCTGTTCCCTATTTATTGCAGCTCTTGAGTTCCTTTATAAGTCTTTAGCCAGGCAGTTGCCTTGGTGAGATCCATAGGTTTGAAGAAATAATATCCCTGTACATAATCAACATTTAATGACTTCAACTCCTGGTAAATCGGCAGTGTTTCCACACCTTCTGCAATAGTCTCAATCCCCACGCTGGCGGCAAGGTTGATCAAACCAAGGACAATTTTCCGGTTGGTCTCATCCAGAATGATATTTTTGGTAAAGGTCTGGTCTATCTTGAGAGTATCTATCTTTGTCTTGGAAAAACTATCGATACTGGTGTTGCCGGCTCCGAAATCATCAATGCTGATTTTGATGCCCAGGTCGTGCAGTTGGCTCAGGCTGAGCAAAGCTTCATCATAGCTGGTAACCAATCCCCTTTCGGTTATCTCAAACGTAATTAAAGATGGGTCTACTTGAGAATTCTTAATAATTCCATCCACTCGCCTGACAAAATCTTCCTGCATTAAATTAGTAGGCGAGATATTTATTGCCATTTGCAGCGGTATGCCAAACTCAGCCAATTCTTTTATTCTTTGGGTATTTAGCTCAATCGACCAATAAGTCAGTTCATTGACCAGGTTTGTGGATTCCAGGTAATCAATGTATTCAGAAGGAGAAATCAGGCCGTACTCATGATGCGTCCAACGTACCAGCGCTTCAATGGAATTCGGGGAAAGGTCTTTGGAGCTCAAAATGGGCTGATAGTCAAAATCCAGCTCACCGTTACGGATGGCCTCATCTATTTGAGAAACAAGCTGGATAACCGGCAATAAACGTGCCTCACGCGAGGACAAAATTTGAAAAGGTTTATTCTTTTTCTTGGCTTCATCCAAAGCTAAGAGCCCTTTTTGTACTAATTCCATTGGTGTGGCCGCATCTGAAGGATAATCGGAAATACCCAGCGCCACATCACAAAAAATGGGAATCCCCTGGATGATCAGAGGCTTCTTGAAAAACTCAATTAGTTGCCGCGCGTACCAATCGTGATTTTTGTACAAACCAAATCCGATCAGATTCAAGCGAATTGAGAAAATGGGTTTATCCAGCTTTAAAACCTGTCGTAATTCAGGATCCAGAAATTGGATTAATTGGGAGAAAAAATCAAAACCAAATGCGGCTACTATATCATCCTGGTTTTTTATCTCCACCAGCATAACAGAATAAGAGGATTTCTCCCGTAATTCATCTTCCAGCAAACTAATGAAGCTATTCCGGTTGGGCAATTTCGTAAAAGGATCAATGGTCAGATACTCTTCCCTTTTTCTAAAGTTTTCAATCAGGAAGTTTCTTAGTGTGCCAACCAAACCACCCGCGGTACTTAAAAAGCCAATGCGGATCAACCAGTTCTGGGGAGCCTGTGGAACATGATTCTGTACAAGTAATGGCATCGCCGGCCCCAAAATCAATCCGCCGATCAGGCCGAAAAGCAGGCCCACATAAGGCCCAAATATAAAGCCGCCCACGATTACGGGAAAGAACATGAAATATGGGTACACAAAGGTAGTTCCCCCGGTTGCATAAACGATCAATCCCACAAAACCCTGTACCAAAACAACAATAAGAAATATGCCCAGATACATCCAATCAAATTTGGGCTTTTCATTTCGGATGAAAGAAAACATATACTTCCTCCCAATTTGAGAAAATCACCAAACCAAAACAATATATTAAGTAGTATATAACAATGCTTTCCTAAATAAATTTCAGCATTTTGTAATTTTCGGGCTTTTTAAAAACAAAAAGGCCTATTAAACATAAGCCTTTTTGTATTCAGTTGTTATGAACTTTCAGTCGCGCCCGTATTCCTTCCAATAAGCGCCGAAAATGGCTTCCTGATCCGGTTCGACCGGGTCGATTGGTTTGGACAGCCAGGTGACATTCATGTAATGTTTCCAGTGAATGTTTTCAGTGGTGATGTTTCCGCCCCAGGTTCCGCAGCCCAGCGTCAGGGTAAAAGGCATGCCATTGTTGTAGTTGCCGCTGTTGCCCAGACTGTGCGATTGGTTGACCATAATGCGGCTGACGTTGGCCTTCGCGCCTAATTCACGGATGTGATCCTCGTTGGTCGAGTGGATGCCGCAGGAATGGCCGCGCCCGTTCAGCGCGGTGATATCCGCGATCATCCGGATGGCATCCGGGAATTTTTCGTATTTCCACACAGTCAGCACCAGCGATAATTTTTCCTTACAGAAAGGATCATCATTGCCGATGTGCTTGCCTTCCACCATCAGCATCTTGGTGCCGGCGGGGATGGCGATTCCCGCCATTTCCGCGATGAGTTCCACCGGCTTGGCCACGATGGCGCCGTTAAGATGCACGCCGTCAGGCCACATCAGTTCCTGCAGTTTGGCGCGTTCCGCGTCGCTGCACATATAGCCGCCCTCGGCTTTCAGGTTAGCCACCATTTGATCATAGATAGCCGCCTGAAGAACCACCGAGTTCTCCGAAGAACAGGAAGTGGCGTTGTCAAAAGTCTTGCCGATCACGATTTTCTTGGCTGCGCCTGCCAGATCCGCGCTCTCATCCACGATCACCACGGCGTTACCGGCGCCTACGCCGTAAGCGGGCGTGCCGCTGGAATAAGCCGATTTGACCAGCGCACCGCCGCCGGTGGCAATCACCAGATCAACCTTGCTCATCAATTCCTTGGAAAGGTCGATGGTCGGTTCTTCAAGCAACTGGATCAAATCCAGGGGTGCGCCGACTTTGCGCAGTCCCGCCCACATGGATTCGCAAACCAATTTGGCCGTTTTCTTGGCTTTGGGGTGCGGCCCGAAGATAATGGCATTGCGCGCTTTCAAAGCCGGCAGCGCCTTGGACGGCAGCGTGGCCTCGCAGTTGGTCACCGGGGTGATGGCCCCAATCACGCCCACCGGTTTGGCAAATTTGAGCAGCCCTTTTTCGGGTATTTCCTCAATCAGCCCTACAGTCTTTACGCCCTGCAAATCGCGCAGCGTTCCGAGGGTTTTCTTCTCGTGTTTGAGTTTTTTATGCTCGTAAACACCCATGTTGGTTTCTTCAACGGCCAGCTTGGCAATGGCCGCCGCCTGTTTATAGGTCTCCCACCCCACTGCGGCCGTCATCAAATCCAGCTTTTCCTGAGGCCAGGATTCAATCTCGGCCTGTGCCGCTCTGGCTTTTACGATCAATTCATCAATCAAAGTACTCATCATATATCCAATCTATTTATCCGGGTCGGGCAGCATAAAATCACGGATCAGTGCCTGCAAGTCATGGTAGGACTGGATAAAACCGCGCAGAGTGCGCACCGTAGCACCGTAGGAATCAAATTCTTCCACCGGCATGCCATCTTCGTCATAAGCCTTCTTAAAATCTTCGAAGTGGGTATAGAGATAATCCACAATTTCCACCGGAACGGGGTTGTCCATGCGTTCCTTGACTTCCACGTCCGAAGCGTTGAACTGACGCTGCCAATTATAAGGAATGGTCAGAATCAGGTCGCCGCCGATAAATTCGGACCAGTGCAGGTGGTGGCGGTAAGCCGCCGCTAGCAGGCGCGTCCGGTAGCCGCGCTGCTTGTAGATGCCGTAGGCTTTTTTCATGCAGGCTACACCGGCCCAATCCATATAGCCGGGAGTCACGGCCATTTGTTTCTTTTTGGCGATGACCTTCAGCCAGTCGTCCATGCGGCCGACCATGATGGTGCAAACCGGGGTCATATCGTCCACCGGCTTGCCTTCGGCTTCGCGCCGCTTTAAGCCGCGTTCCACCGCTTCCGCCACCGCGAGAGACTGCGGTACGGTGAAGCACACGGTGGCATTGATGTTGACGCCGTGATAGGTAGCCTCTTCAATCGCCCGGATGCCTGCCTTGGTGACCGGAATCTTGACCTGGATGTTGGGTGCCAGCGTGTCAAAATATATAGCCTGCTCCACAATCGCGGCGGCATTACGGTAATTGGCCGGATTGGTCTGCACCGACAGGCGGCCTTTTTTTCCGTGTTCACGCTCGAACACCGGCAGCAGCAATTCCGAACCTTTTACACCGATTTCTTCAAAGATCTTCCAGGTGATCTCCACTTCCGACCACTCGGGATTTTCGTTAATCAATTGGTTCAAGCGGTCTTTCCAAAGGTGCAGTTCCTGTTTGAGCACGTTCAATACGATGGTCGGGTTTGAAGTTGCGCCAACCGCGCCATTATCAATCGCATAGGTCAATTCCTCAATAGAGCAGGAATCGTTCCAAAAATCAGTTTGTGTGGTTTCCACCGTCTCGTGCAGTGGGCTCTTATAGCTTGTACTCATTAGACTATCCTTTCCTAAAAACAATAGTTATTGGCCAAATTGGCCATCGAACGAATGGCTGCCAACCGGGAAGTTATAGCGGCGCGCCAGCTTGAGCGCTTCCTGCACGCCATACTCCCTCTCTATTCCATTATCCTCCCATTCCACCGACAGCGGCCCTTCATAGCCAATGCGGTTCAGGGAGCGGAAAATCGCATTCCAGTCCATACCGCCGTAACCGGCTGTAATGAATTCCCAGCCGCGCCGCGGGTCGCCAAACTTCAGGTGGGATCCTAAAATACTGCTGCGTCCGTCCAGATGGCGGAAGCAGTCTTTGACATGAACGTGATAAATCCGATCCGCGAAGGTCTCAATGAAAACAGACGGATCGATAAATTGATGATACAGGTGGCTGGGATCAAAATTGATCCCAAAGGCTGGGCGGTGTTCAAAAGCCTCCAGCGTTTTCTGGGTGGTGACGATATCGTAGGCAATCTCGGTGGGATGCACTTCTAGGCAGAACTTCACCCCCACCTGGTCGAACACGTCCAGAATAGGCGTCCAGCGTTCCGCCACTTCACGGTAACCGGCTTCGATCTGTTCCCAATCATTGGGCGGGAAGGAGTAAAACAGGTGCCAGATGGGTGAACCGGTAAAACCGATCACACGCTGCAGACCGAATTCCGCCGCGGCGCGGGCCGCATCCATCACCTCGGCAGCCGCGCGCTGTCGCACGCCCTCCGGGTCGCCATCGCCCCAAATGCGGGCAGGGATGATGCGCTTGTGGCGCTCATCAATGAATTTATCCGCCACGCACTGCCCCACCAGGGAAATATTGATGGCATGGCATTGGAAGTTATAACGGTCGAGCAGCGCGCGTTTCTCGCGCAAATAGTTTTTGTCCGCCAAAGCCTTTTGCACGTCGAAATGATCACCGTCGCAGGCTAACTCCAGGCCATCATAACCCCAACCATGGGCTTTCTCTGCCAGGCTTTCCAGCGGCAGGTCTACCCACTGCCCGGTGAACAAAGTAACAGGGCGCTTGGCAATATCCATTATTGATACATCTCCGCTTTCTCTATAGTATTAACCGGTACAATTTTGCCGCTGTGCAGCGATTCGATACAGGCTGTGGTAACCGCCATAGCCATGTAGCCATCCCAGGCGCTGGCGCCGCTGAATACTGTTCCGTTCTGCAAGCTCTCAATCCAGGCACGGTCTTCTGCGATGTAAGCCTCCGTAAAGGGGGAAAGCCAATCCGCTGAAACGTAGAATCCGCGGTGGGCTTTGTGGCGCAACAGAACTTTGTCGGGCTGCTGGGTCAGGGCTGTGCCGTATTGGCAGACCACTTCCGCCGAAACTTCGTAACCGTAATCCGCGTTGACAAACACCTCCCCCACCGCCATTTTGTCATGGCTCATCCGCATGTTGAGGATCAGCAAATCGCGCGTGTCCTCGTGCAATTCCGGGCGGGTTTTGATGCCGCGCACGTAAACCTCAAGGACTTCCTCACCCAGCAGAAAGCGGGCAGAGTCCATATCATGGCCGGCCGAGTTGGTCAGCACGGTCGCGCCGCTGGTACCGTAAGCCGAGGAAGCGTTGCGGTGCACGCCCTTCCACAGAAGGGGCTGGCCCAGTTCACCCGAAAGCACCGCTTCCCTGACAGCCGCGTGCTGCGGGTCAAAACGGCGCATGAAGCCGACCGAAACCAGACGCTTGCCGCTCTGCATTTCCGCCTGCACGACCGCCAGCGCGTCTTCCACATTAGTGGCCAACGGTTTTTCACACAATACCGGCTTTCCGGCTTTCAGGCAGGCCAGGGTCATGTCCGAGTGGTTATTATCCGGAGAAGCGATTAAGACCGCGTCCAACGTGGGGCTGTCAATCAATTTCAAAGGATCATCAAAAATTTGCGCGCCGTCACAAACAGCGGCCGCGTTGGCAGCGTTTTTCTGGTCTGTGTCGAAAACCGCGGAAACAAGCGCGCCGTCCACCAATCGGTGAATATTACCGGCGTGTCGTGTCCCCATGCCCCCCGTGCCGATGATGCCGACCGCGATTGATTTTCTATTATCCTGTGCCATATACGCTTACCTCCCGCAAAAAATCTCTTTATGCATGTGAATTTACGAATTGTTTAATAACCGAGCGAACGGATATATTCCCGGTTGCGCCGAGCGGAGTCTTTGGGTTTGCCCATGCCGGGCAGGACATCCTGCTCGACCACACCCCAGCCGTCAAAGCCCATCTTCTCCAGCTCAGCCAGCAGCGCGGGGAAATCCACGTCACCCTTGCCTAACTCGCAGAAGATTCCTTCGCTGACCGATTTGAAATAATCCCACTTGTTTTCAGCGGATTTCTTGCCAACCTGCGGTTCATGATCTTTGAAATGGAAATGCCAAATACGTTTACCGTATTTACGCAGCCCTTCCAACGGGTCGCCGCCGCCGAAGCGATAATGGCCGCAGTCGAACACCAGCCCAACCAAATCCGGGTCGGTCAGGGACATCAATTTTTCTATTTCCCATGGGGTTTCCACATAACCGGCACAGTGATGATGATAAGCCGTACGCAGTCCGGTCTCCCGTTTCACCGCTTCAGACACACGTGTAACCCCCTCGGCAAAAATTTCCCATTGTTCTTCGCTCAAGCCCATCTCCGGGGTAACCCGGCCGGCGTTTTGGGTGCGTTCCGGTACCGAGCCGTTCTCATCCGCCAGGATAATGAAAGGCAAATCGCCTTCCACGGCAGCCATCAGGCGCGCGATACGCAAAGCATCTTCCATTCCGGTTTGATGAGCCTCTCTATTCTTAAAAGGCACAGGGACAAACGCACCCAACAGCTTCAGGCCACGATTGTGTAATTCGTTGGATAATTCGTCCGAATTAGTTGGTAGAAAACCCCAATCCCCCAATTCTGTGCCATCGTACCCGGTTTCAGCAATCTCATTCAATACCTGAATATAATCCGGTTCTTCCGCCCCCAAATCGAACTCCAGCGCCCCCCAGGAACAAGGTGCATTTGCGATTCTAATCATTCACTGCCTCCTTATTAATTTTGTATTGCGGATAATTTTCCATCTCTATGCTTACAATCCAACAAATTCATTTCAACAAACAATCCAATCTATTAAAAATAATTCCATTTATGAAAATTAAGGTACACACTTACGCGTCGTTGTGAAACCCGGTTATTACGGTGGAACCTGATTGCTCAGGTTCCACCAATTTTTTTACTTGACTTACTTGAATTCGGCTACATTATCGATGTTGACAACGTCCACGCCAGTGTTGACGAAGGATTCCACACTCTCGCCGCGCGCTACTGCCGCAGCGGTCAGGGTGCCCAGTTCGCCAATCTTGCCGGGGAATTGCGCCACGGAACCGGAGAGTTCACCCGCTTCGATGGAAGCCAGCGCGTCCGGGGAGGCATCAAAGCCCACGATCACCAGAGTCAATCCGGCGGCTTTGGCCGCGTTCAACGCGCCCAGCGCCATCTCATCATTGGTAGCATAGATGGCTTTCAGGTTCGGGTTGGCGGTCAAAAGGTTCTCGGCCACGGTTTGCCCCTTGGCGCGATCACTGTCAGCAGGCTGCACGGCCACAACAACCAGGCCGGCCGCTTCCAATGCCTCAGTCGCACCCTCTTCGCGCAGGTTATGCACGGGGTCGCCCGCCGCACCGCGGATGATGGCTACTTCGTCGCCAGCCTGCAACTTGCCGGCGATGAATTCACCAGCCATCGTGCCGCCCAGTCTGTTGTCGGTGCCGACAAAGGCTGATTTGGCATCGAAGGTATCGATGTTGGTGTCGATCAACACCACCGGGATGCCAGCTTCCACAGCCTTTTGCAGGGTGGGAGCCAATTGATCAGCCTGGCTGGGGGCCACGGCTAACGCATCCACTTTGGCGGAAATCTGCGCTTCAATGATGCGGATTTGTCCTTCAATGTCCGTCTCTTCATTGGGGCCCAGGAAGGTTGCTTCGATGGTGGGATCATCTACCATAGCCTGATCCACGCCCGCGCCAACCAGCTTCCAATAGTCACTGGTGACAGCTTTTACCACTACTGCCACTTTAAGGGGTTCAGCAGCGGCTGCCGGCTTCGCATCCGGTTTGTAGGTGGTGATGTTGTCAATGGAGACAACGTCCACGCCGGTGTTGACGAAGGATTCCACTGCCTCGCCGCGCGCTACTGCCGCAGCGGTCAGGGTGCCCAGTTCGCCAATCTTGCCGGGGAATTGCGCCACGGAACCGGAGAGTTCGCCCGCTTCGATGGAAGTCAGCGCATCCGGGGAGGCATCAAAGCCCACGATCACCAGGGACATTCCGGCGGCTTTGGCCGCGTTCAACGCACCCAGCGCCATCTCATCATTGGTAGCATAGATGGCTTTCAGGTTCGGGTTGGCGGTCAAAAGGTTCTCGGCCACGGACTGACCCTTGGCGCGATCGCTGTCAGCAGGCTGCACGGCCACAACTACCAGGCCGGCCGCTTCCAATGCCTCAGTCGCACCCTCTTCGCGCAGGTTATGCACGGGGTCGCCCGCCGCACCGCGGATGATGGCTACTTCGTCGCCTGACTGCAACTTGCCGGCGATGAACTCGCCCGCCATGGTGCCGCCCAGTCTGTTGTCGGTACCGACAAAGGCTGATTTGGCTTCGAAGGTATCAATGTTGGTGTCGATCAACACCACCGGGATACCGGCGTCCACAGCCTTTTGCAGGGTGGGAGCCAATTGATCAGCCTGGCTGGGGGCCACGGCCAGCGCGTCCACTTTGGCGGAAATCTGCGCTTCAATGATGCGGATTTGTCCTTCAATGTCCGTCTCTTCGTTCGGACCCAGGAATTCCGCTTCGATGGTGGGATCATCTACCATAGCCTGATCCACGCCCGCGCCAACCAGCTTCCAATAGTCGCTGGTAACGGCTTTCACCACTACCGCCACTTTAATCTTGTCACCGGAAGTAGTACTGGCAGCTTCCTTCGGGGCGCATGCACTAAAAGCCACAGCTGCTACGAGCAATAATGCTGCAAACTTATAAACTTTCGAATTCATTTATCCTCCTCAAATAGGTTAGTTGATATTTTTTTGGATAGGTAATTTCAATTTTGTCAGATACACCTCCTTGAAAAATAACTGAATGGATTCTGGTCACCATTATTGCGCACGATGGCGAAGCATATCGATGGAAACCGCGCCAATAATGACCAGACCAATGGCAACCGTTTGCCATTCTGTTGGTACATTGAGCAATACCAGCCCATTACGCAGAACCGCAATCAACAAAACACCAATGGCCGTCCCACCGATAGTGCCTGAACCGCCTGAAAAACTGGCACCGCCGATGATAACCGCCGCGATAGCGTCCGTTTCATATCCTGCACCCGCATTGGGAAATCCGGAATTCGTACGTCCTGCCAACATTAAAGCCGCCAACCCTGCCATAAAGCCGCTTAGGCTATAAACAGTCATCAGCGTACGGCTTACATTGATACCGGATAATCTGGCGGCTGAAACATTCCCGCCGACAGCATAAATATGGCGTCCGAATGGTGTTCTTGTCAGTAAAATATGAAACATAATATAGACGGCGAATACAGCGATAAATGCTACCGGAATCGGTCCGACAGAACCGGCTCCCAGGGTCAGCACTTCTGGAGCTCCGGCGCGATCGAATCCGGAAACCGGCGATGAATCGGTGATAATCAAGGCCAAACCGCGAGCAATATTCATCGTGCCTAAAGTTGCGATAAAGGGATGCGGTAAATGTAACTTAGTCAACAGAAGACCGTTGATCCACCCGAAAAATGTACCCATGGCAAGACAGGCTAACATCGCTAAATAAGGGTTGACCCCCATCTTTATCACCAGGATTCCCAGGGTGCACATGGATAACGCCAAAACGGACCCAACCGACAAATCAATACCAGCCGTGATAATAGCCAATAACATACCTACTGAAAGGAAGGCGTTCACCGTTGCCTGACGAGCGATATTGGACAAGTTCGAACCGCCCAGGAAAACGTCCGAGGTGATACTTAGAAAGATCACCAGAAACAACAAGCCAAACAGGGCGCCGAAGCGGCCGATCAGGCTGCTGACGGTGATTTTCTTTTTGGATTCGTTAGCGATTTCTACTGATTCAGTTGCCATATTAATTCACTCCCATTGCTGCAGATAGTATTTTCTCCTGCGTTGCTTCTTCACAATTTAATATCGATGCCAATTCGCCCTGATGGATCACCAAGATGCGGTCGCTCATCCCTAAAATTTCCGGCATTTCCGAAGAGACCATGATGACCGCCACACCATTTTTCACCAATTCGTTCATCAGGTTATAGACTTCCACTTTGGCACCCACATCGATGCCGCGCGTGGGTTCGTCAAAGATCAGGATGCGCGATTGGCTGGCTAACCATTTTGCCAAAACAACCTTTTGTTGGTTGCCGCCGCTCAAATTTTGTACTTCTTTTTCAATGCTGGGAGTCAAAATTCGCAATTTATCGATGAAATCCAGCACCTTTGATTTTTCAATGTTCAACTGCAGCATACCCCGCTTGAGGAGTTTACCCAGACTGGCCATGCTGACATTCTGCTTGACAGATAATTTCAAAACCAGGCCTTCATATTTACGGTCTTCCGGCAGCAATCCCATGCCTGCTGCAATGGCAGATTGGGGCGAGGTGATTTTTACTTCTTTGCCATAAATGAATATCTTGCCGCTATCAATCGGGTCGGCGCCAAATATGGCCTTGACCAGCTCGGTGCGTCCTGAGCCAACCAAACCAGAGATGCCCAAGATCTCCCCCGCGTAAGCCGAGAAGCTGATGTCACTTAAAACCCCTTTGCGGCTGAGGTGCTCGACACGCATGACCTCTTCACCTCGTTCAGCCTTCACTTTGGGATATTGCTGGTCCAGCGTACGTCCAACCATCAACTGGATCAACTCATTCTTGCTGGTTTGTTTGGGGTCAATGGTCGCCACAAAATTTCCATCCCGCAGTACCGTGCCGCGGTCACATATCTCGAAGACTTCTTCAAGGTGATGGGAGATGTAAATTATGGATACGTCTTTTTCCTTTAAAGACTGAATGACAGAGAAAAGTTGATCGATCTCATTTTTTGACAGCGCGCTGGTCGGCTCGTCCATAATGAGCAATTTAGCATTCAGAGATAATGCCTTGGCGATCTCGACCATTTGCTGGCTGGCCACGCCCAAACCTGCCACCGGCCGTTTGGGATCAAAATCCAGGTCTAAATCATCAAGCAACTGTTGCGTCCTTTTGTGCATCTCTGTCCAATCGATCAGCTGCAGGGCCTTATTCGCCAGCGGTTCGCGGCCCAGCCAAATATTCTCAGAAATGCTCAATTGGGGAACCAGGTTAAACTCCTGGTAAATAATGGCAATTCCCAATTCTTCGGAATCTTTGGGTTTAGTGATCTCAACCTTTTCGCCCTGCCAGTAAATCTCACCTTCATCTTTAATGTAAGCGCCTGAAAGGATCTTCATTAAAGTAGATTTACCCGCCCCGTTTTCGCCGACCAGGCCGTGGACTTCCCCTTTGCGGACATTCAAATGGACATTATTGAGTGCCTTGACTCCCGGGAAACTCTTGCTGATCCCCACCAGGCGGAGGAATCCATCGGCTTCTTCTGTTTTTATGGTATTTGAATTGTCAACCAAATCGTCGCTCCTCTGTTAATTGTTGATCGGCTCTATAAAAATAACCGTTCCTTTTTACGCATTGCTTCCCACTGTTTGCGGGCTTCATCCACGGATGGCATCTCGCTGACCTCGGCTACTTGCACATCCCACCAGCTTTCATAACCCGGCACGTTGACATAACGGTCATTGCGGATATAGATCAGAGTTGTACGATCGGTCTTGCGCGCGGCTTCCAGCGCAGCGGCGTAATCGTGCGCGGTTTTGCAGGAAATCACTTCCGCGCCCAGACTGCGCGCGTTGGCAGCAAAATCAATAGGCAGGCCTTCAACCGAATCCCCGGCCGAATCGCCCGCGAGTTTATCCTCCTGCGGGAAGACGAAGCGCGTGCCAAAGCCGTCCTGTCCCAGCGAGCGGCTTAACGAGCCGATGCTCTTGAAACCGCCGTTATCCCACAGGATGATGATCAGCTTATATCCTTCCTGGATGGATGTGGCGATATCAGAGGACAGCATCAGGTAACTGCCGTCGCCCACAATCACGTACACTTCGCGATCCGGTGCGGCCATCTTGACGCCCAAACCGCCGGCAATTTCGTATCCCATGCAGGAATAGCCGTATTCGAGATGGAAATTCTTGGGGTGGCGCGCACGCCAGAGTTTGTGCAGGTCGCCCGGCATGCTGCCGGCCGCGTTGACCATGATGGCATCGGGGGAAGACAGTTCATTCAACAGCCCGATCAATTCACCCTGGCTGGGCAGCGGTTCATTGTGAATGGCGTAGATTCGCTCGACTTCGGTTTCCCACTGGTCATGCAATTGAGCGGCTTCCTGACGATAAGCATCCGCCACGTGATAATCCTGCAGCGCCGTTAACAATTCTTCCAGCGTTACTTTGGCATCCCCAACCAGCATCAAACCGAAATGCTTGGCGGCGTCAAATTCAGCTACGTTGATGTTGATGAAACGCACGTCCGGGTTCTGGAAAGCAGTCTTGGAGGCTGTGGTGAAATCGCTGTAGCGCGTGCCAATGCCGATCACCAGATCGGCTTCTTTGGCGATGCGGTTGGCGGCCAATGTGCCGGTGGCGCCCACCCCGCCCAGGCAGAGCGGATGGTCATAGCGCAGGCTGCCTTTGCCGGCCATGCTTTCACCGACCGGAATACCGGTGCTGTCCACAAATTCGCGCAGGGTTTCGGTTGCCCCGGAGTAGATCAAACCGCCGCCGGCAATAATCATGGGCCGCTGACTCTGGCGGATCATTTCGGCCGCTTTTGAAAGCGAGGCCGCATCCGGACGCTGTCGCCCAACGTGCCAGACTCGTTTTTCGAAGAATTCAACCGGATAGTCATAGGCTTCGGTTTGAACGTCCTGCGGCAGAGCCAGCGTGACCGTGCCGGTGTCCACGGGGCTGGTGAGCACACGCAGAGCGGTCGGCAGTGCAGTCAGAATCTGGTCCGGACGGTTGATGCGATCCCAATAACGGCTGACAGGACGGAAGCAATCGTTGACAGAAACGTCCTGCGAAGCCGGGAATTCCAACTGCTGCAATACCGGGGCAACATTGCGGCGGGCGAAGATATCGCCCGGCAGCAGCAGCACCGGTAAATGGTTGATGGTCGCCAGCGCCGCGCCGGTCAGCATATTGGTCGCGCCGGGGCCAATGGATGAGGTACACACAAAAGTTTGCAGGCGATCCTTTATCTTGGCATATGCGCTGGCCGTATGCACCATGGCCTGCTCATTGCGGACCTGATAATAGCGGAAATCCAAGTTCTGCTGGAGGGCCTGGCCGATGCCGGCCACGTTGCCATGCCCAAATATACCAAAACAGCCTGCGAAGACAGGCTGTTCTAAACCATCGCGTTCACTGTATTGATTCTTTAGGAAATTGATAACGGCTTGCGCCATCGTCATCCGTCTGGTTTTGCCTTCGGTCATTTTTCCTCCGTAATGCGGGTTTATTTAATGGGATAAATAGGAAGCCGCGGATCGATACTGCGGTAGGAATCTTTAACCCAGGCGAAGTCCGGGTCATCGTGCGATGTCAATACCTGATCAGATCCGGCCAAAACATTCAAATAATAAGCAGTGTATCCGGGCGGGCTGGAAACGGGATGATACCCTTCCGGCACCAGGGCAATATCATCATTATGCAGCACCAACGCGGCATCAAACCCCTTACCGGCCAACGCCAGAGGAGAATCCGTACCGGTGTAAACTCGCTGCAAAGCGTAACCTTCCGGCCGGTCAATTTTGTAATAATAGATTTCATCCAGGTCTGCTTCCAGCAGGCTGCCGTCCGGGGCGACTTTGCGATTGTCATGTTTATGCGGAGGGTAACTGGACCAGTTCCCCGCAGGTGTATAGACCTCAACCACCACTAAATGTTCGCAGGGAAAACCGGGCGGAATAATGTCATTGATCTGTCGCGTGGCGTGGTCTCCACCGCGCACCTCAACATGCACGTCCGCCGGTGTAATCAGTTGCGCCGGAAATTTCTTTGTGGCGGGAACCGTTGCAATGGCAAACTCGCTGTCGGTATCCGCAAGGATTTCATAATGAGATTCGAGGGGAAGATATAAGGCATACGGCAAGCCTGAAAAAACACTGCTTCTTTCACCGATAGATTTCCAATTGCCCTGATCGGAATTCACGCTGATTGTGCCGGAAAGAACCACCAGCGCTGTTTCTTTGCCGGTTGATGCGCTTTTCCATTGCTGCCCCTTAGCAAGACTGCGCACTTGAAAATCGATGGTTTGCCAGCCCGCATTTTCGCAATCCACGCTGACGATGACACCCGGGTCATTCGTTACTTGGGGGTGAACTATCAATGATCTTTCATCATATTGCCGCATCTAATCCTCGCTTTTTTTAGCCTTTTGGGGAAAAATCATGCCGAGCGATGCAATTCCCGACCCATTTTATTAATGCACACGTGAACATTATACATGATTTCCCCCGAAAGTCAACATTTGAACCTTAAAAATGCACTGAGTCGTCATTTGGTTCACCGTGCGGCAAATATTCCGGATTTTCCGCTTTATCCGGCCAGTGGATTGTCTTTTGTAGTGCTAACAGTAAGCGGGGCTATGAAGCAGGAATCGCCGTGGATTCGCGGATATACAGAACTCCTTTAATACTAACACTGCGGTTGGAATCCTGTTCCTCTTTTTGCTGTTTTTTGATCAACACTTCCAGCATCATTTCAGCTGCCCCGCGGCCCATTTCGAATTTGAACTGGTGCAGCGTGGTCAACGGCGGTGTCAGGTATGCAGCAATGGAAATGTTATCAAAACCCGTTATCGACACATCTTCCGGTATTCGCATCCCTTTTTCTAAAAGCAGATTATACACACCGGCTGCCAGGAAATCGTTATAACACACAATTGCTGTCGGGAACTCTCTTAACGTGATGAGGTATTCCGCGCCTTCGCGTCCCCCGGCAGGATTCCCGGCCGGAACGTGATAAATATACTCGTCCCGAATTTCAAGCCCGGCATCTTGCATCTCCGCTGAAAAACCGGCCAGGCGATTGGTATCCGTCAAACCGCCCATGCGATTACCCAGATAGGCAATGCGGTGGTGGCCTAAATCGATTAAATAATGGGTCACCAGACGAGCGCCGTAAATGTCATCGTTATAAATCAAATACTTGCAATCGCCCGCGCCTTCATTATTGACCATTACCATCGGCAGGCCATAATTTTTGAGCATATGGCACTGCTCTTCGCTGAACTGCGGGGCCAGCAATATGACGCCGTCCACGCCGCGCTGCACCATGGCCTGCACCACGTCTTTTTCGCGCTGGCGTTCCATATGTGTTGAGGCGATAAACAAGCTGTATCCGGCCGGATGCAGGACACTGTCCACTCCGTCCAAAACCTCGCTCCAAAATGGGTCATCAATCTGGCGCATGATCACGCCCAAAGCCCGCGACCGGCTGGTTTTCAACCCGCGCGCCGATGCATTGGGTACATAGCCCATCTCTTCTGCCAGCTTCTTGATGCGCTCTTTGGTAGCTGTCGAAATTCCAGGGTGATCGTTTAAAGCACGCGATACTGTTGGATGCGATACGCCAGCAGCTTTTGCAATATCCTTGATGGTTACGTTCATATAGCCCAAATTCCGGAATTATTTATAACCCAAGTATAGCATTCAATCCCGGTAGTCCTCGTTTGCGGTTGAATCAAAATGAGAATTTTTACTTATAAGTACCTTGTCAAAGCTCTCAATCCGGATGGGTAACCATCAACATCGTATGACCTAGTATTCAGTCTGGGCGTTCTGAAGCTTACTTCCCGGGTAAAAACGGTTCATGTGAAAATCCAGCAATTGGCCGGCTTTCTGCATGATAAGGGTGCTTTGTTCGTCTCTCCCGCCCGACTGAAAAATTTCACCGGAAAGCGGCCCGGCAAAACTGACCTTTGGGTAAAGGTCCAGCGGTTCCATCCGCACCATTTGGCGAATTACCTGGATAAATTCCGTGATGCGGCGGCGTTCGTGATCATTTTTAAACATGCGGGGAATAAAGTGGTTAATATATTCGCCGGAAAGCACACCGCTGGTGATGGTTAAAACCAGTCGCGACTCCGGTACCTTGCGGAGAAACACTTCAATACTGCGCGACCAGCGCCGCAGGCCATCAACTGCCCCCGGCAAAACGGACGGATCCGGGTCAAGTCGCCCACTGGGAAAGATCAATAAAGCGCCGCCGTCCTGCAGATGGCGGATAGACTGGCGGATTACATTCGTGCGTTCATTGGTGTTATGCGTGGCAAAAATGAAATGCCGGCTGGCATGCGGCAGGTTTTGAAAGAAAGGGATGCCGCTGACGATCAGTTTGACATCGTCCCGCGGTAAATTGGAGATAATAGAAAAGGCATCATACGTGCCCGGGTGGTTGGACGCGATCACCAGCGGACCGCTGGCGGGGATGCCTCCCTGCCCCAAAGCATCCGCCGGACGGCATAACTCCGGCAGGGCGTATTTGGCCGCGGCAACGATGCCATCCCTGCCGATAATCGTGTCCAAATTAGCGATCAGGCCCGAGAAATGGCTGACCGGTTTGCGCAAAGTATAGGCAACCAGACGGCGCACAGCGCGCCAATCGGGTATCTTCGCCGCGCGATAAATTTCAATCAGGATATCCCGCTCGACGTTTTTTTGCAGAACCATATCCATCGCTTCGATAACGTTCTTTTGGTTTGTCATTTACGCCTATATACGAAATTTTTTCCGAAAAGTAGCAATTAATTTAACCCTCTTTTCTTGAATCCGCTTTTCATTTAATGAAGGTTTAACAAATCTTCCTGTTATTTACAAAAAATTAACCTATTTTTCTTTATTTCCAAATTGGATTGGGCTACAATAATAATCAAACCATATAAAAACTATCCTATTTCTATGAAAATACTTTTTATCTGCGGTTCTTTGAACCAAACCACCATGATGCATAAGATCTCGAAAGAGCTCTCCGATCACGATTGCTATTTCACCCCTTACTATGCAGATGGTTTGATCAAATGGTTTGCCAAGCTGGGGATGCTCAATAACACCATCCTGGGCGGCCGCCATCACCGCGACACGATGAAGTATCTGGAAGAAAACCAATTGCCGCTGGATATGTATGGAAAAAAGAACCATTACGACCTGGTATTAACCGGCAGCGATTCGATCATCCAGAAGAACATCCGCTCCAGCCGCATCATCCTGGTACAGGAAGGCATCACCGAACCGGAAGGGCTCGCCTATCACATCGTCAAATTCCTGCACCTGCCCCGCTGGCTGGCCAACACATCCATGACCGGCCTATCCAACGCGTACGACACCTTTTGCGTAGCCTCCAATGGGTACAAGAACCTGTTCACCCGTAAAGGCGCGCGGCCGGAGAAAATCATTGTGACCGGCATTCCCAACTTCGACAACCTGGCCGACTTTACCAGCAAGGACTTTCCATTTAATAATTACGTATTGGTGGCCACCACACCCTTCCGCGAAACCATGCGGCCTGAATTCCGCTCCATTTTCATCCGCCACTGTGTGAAGATCGCAGACGGGCGCCAATTGATCTTCAAGCTGCACCCGTTGGAGAACGCGCGGCGCGCCATCCGCGAGATCAACACCTACGCGCCCGGCGCCAAAGTCTACTGGCGCGGGGATATCAACACCATGATCGCCAATGCGCAAACGGTCATTACCCAGTGGTCGAGCTGCACTTTCGTGGCCTTGGCACTCGGAAAAGAAGTCTATTCCGACCTCGATAAGAATAAGCTTCAGCAATTGATGCCCATCCAGAACGGCGGCACTTCATCGGTCAAAATCGCGCAAATTTGCCGCTTGCTGCTGAACACACCCATGCCGCTAATCGAACAGCGCCGGCGCAACCTGCGCTCCCGCAACCTGTGGGAGAATTTAGGCATCTGATTTTTAGCCCGGTCCATTACCCAAAGAGTCTTGAAGAAAAGAAACCTTTCCCGGTTGGCAAGGTTTCTTTTTATAATACTGACCTGAGTGTATTAAACTACTCGACCTCTTTATGTACTCATCAGTAAACTTCCCGGATGCATTACAATAAAAACAGGAAAAGACATGAAGACAATTATCAATAAACACTCCAAAGAAGAAATCAGCCACGATAGTCTGATGCTTCTGAAAAATCATATTGATCTCAAGACGGTCCCGTTCAGCGACCGTGGATCACGTTTGTTGGTTTATCAGTCCGAAAAACAAAATTACTTGTATATAAAGTTGGCCGAACGGTTATCTTTTCTGGATTCTCAAATCGAGTCCTACCTGAAACGGGCACCTTTCATCGACGAATTAAGTTTGCTGGACGGCAACGGTCAGAAGCTGGAATACGAGCTGACCAGTTACCCGCACATGCTCGAACTAAAAACCCGCGTCGGCATTTTCAAGCTGGTGTTCCAGGATGAACGCACCCTTTCCATCGGGCTGCCGGAAAATACCAACGCAGGCATTCGCTTCCTGGCCACTCCCCAATATTGGAAGATCGGCGGCCAGGGCGGCCAATTCAAGGCCGTGCGCAACCTGTCCTACCAGACCAACGCGGAGACGGTAGTCAACACTATCAGCCCCAGGAAGCGCGGGTATGCAGTGGATTTCATCGTCAAATCCGAGAATGATTGCGCCATCACACTAAGCATCGATGAAAAGCATCTTTCAGAGGAAGTAGCGCCCTTCTCGCAAACGGCCATATTCGCCGAAACTCGTTGGCGCAATTGGTTTGACAAAGTGCCGGCAGTGGACGATTGTTACCGGCAGACATACGCGCATGCCTGGTGGATTATGGCGAACAATCTGATCAGCGCGCGCGGCAAGGTGGCTTATGAAGCCATGACCCCCTCCAAGACCAGTTACATCGGCTTGTGGCTGTGGGACAGCGCAATGCACGCATTGGCTTTCCGGCACGTTGACCCGGTATTGGCGCGCAACCAAATTCGCGCCATGCTGGCCGGCCAACTGCCGGATGGAATGTTACCGGACGCGATTTATGATGAAGGCGTCATTTCTGAAATCGACCACCCCTTCCAGGGTGAAGTAACCAAACCGCCCATCCTGGCCTGGGCAGCCATGAAACTGCACGAAAAAGATCCGGATGTCGATTTTCTGCGCGAAATCTATATTCCGCTGGTGCGCTGGAATGCCTGGTGGTTCAACATGAATGACGATAACGTGGATGGGTTGGCGCAATACAACCATCCTTACTCGTCCGGATTGGACGATAATCCGCTGTGGGATTACGGCATGCCGGTGGAATCCCCCGATTTGAACACTTACCTGTGTGTGCAGATGGGTTCGCTGGCCCTGATGGCCGAAGCTTTAGGAATACAGAATGAATCACAAATGTGGCGCAAACGCGCCAATGGCATCGTTAAGCGCATGATCAAAGAATTTTGGGACGAAGAAGCCGGATTTTTCCGCGCCTTCCACGGCGAGGATCCCATCCCGGTGCTGACCCCCTTCAACCTCTACCCGCTGTGGACCGGTCAGCTGCCGGATGATATCCGCGGCAAACTGCTGGCCCATCTAACCAACAAAGAGGAATTCTGGGGCGATTATCCCATCCCCAGCGTTGCACGCAACGATGCGCATTTCAACGCCAAAGTCATGTGGCGCGGGCCGGTTTGGGCAAATATCAATTATTTCTTTATTGAAGCCCTGCACCAGATCGGTGAACATGACCTGGCAGTGGAACTGCGCCAAAAGACGCTGAATATGATCATGGCGCACAACAATATTTATGAATTTTATAACGCCGATAATGGAAAACCGGGTGTGAACGCCGCGCCCATATTTGGCTGGACCGCCGCGGTTTTTATCGACCTGGCCATCCAAGCCAGCAATGAGGTTTAGTTTTTATAGAAGAAAGGAACACGAATGGCTGACAGGCCGGAAGTTTTACCCACCGGGGCCGAGATAAGAGAAGACATCGATTTAAATACTTTTTCAGACTGGCACATTATCATCGCTTCCAACCGCGGACCGGTTGTACACATTGAAAATAGCGATGGAGAAGTAATTCAACAAAAAGGCAGCGGGGGATTGATCACCGGCTTATCGGGCATGCTGCAGTACATCAACGCGACCTGGATTTCATGCGCCCAAACTCCCCAGGATGTGGATTTCCTCGAGGGCGACATTCCACTGGAAGAGGCGAACGGCAGCATCCACGTTAAATTTATCAATCCCGAACAGGCTGCGTACGACGGCTATTACAACGTCATCGCCAATCCTCTGCTGTGGTTTTTACAGCACTCTATGTGGAATATTTCCAGCGAACCCGTCATCGACCATGCCACCTGGGATGCCTGGGAAAATGGATACAAAAAGGTAAATCACTTATTCGCGCAGGAAATTGTCAAAGCAGTGGAAAATACCGGCAAAAAAACGTTGGTTATGCTGCAAGATTATCACTTGTATTTGACCGCGCGTTATATTCGCGATCTGCTGCCCAAGGCGAAACAGCCTACCATTCTGCATTTCACCCATATCCCCTGGCCAGGGCCGGAATATTGGCGCATTCTGCCGCCCACCATGCGGCAGGGCATCCTGGATGGACTATGCGCAGTGGATTTACTGGGTTTTCAAACTGAGGAAGATGGTTTGAACTTCATCCGTACTGTGGAATCCCATTTACCGCGCGCGCATGTGAAATACAAACGCGGCCGTATTTGGTATCGCAATCATGCGACACACATCCAGGATTTTCCAATCTCCATTGATGTTGCCAACCTGGAAGCAATGCGCCAGGATGAAGAAGTGATCGAACAGAAGAAAAAACTTCAAAAGATCATCACTGATAAGAAACTCGTCTTACGGGTAGATCGTATCGATCCCAGCAAGAATATCATCCGCGGCTTTAAAGCTTTTGAAGAATTACTCAGCCTGCATCCCGAATACCAGGAGAAAGTCCTGTTTCTGGCGCTGCTGGTTCCTTCCCGCCGTGAGGTGGAGGAATACAAAGACTATTTGGACAAGATCATGGCCATCAGCGGGCAGATCAACGCCGGATATGGGACCAGTGAGTGGGAACCGGTGCGCATTCTGGTCGGCGAGAATTACAAACGTGCCATTGCTGCCCTGCAGTTATACGACGTGCTACTGGTCAACGCAGTCGCGGACGGCATGAATCTGGTTGCCAAGGAAGGCCCAATTGTCAATGAACGCAATGGCGTATTGGTGTTATCTGAACGCGCCGGGGCTAGCCAGCAATTGGCGCCGGGCGCTATCGTTATATCGCCATGCGATATATATGCTACTGCGGAAGCTATACACCAGGGGTTGAGCATGGGTATGGAAGAAAGAAATTCACGGGCGCGGTCGCTGCATTGGCTGATAAAAAACAACGATATCTACTGCTGGTTGAAAGACCAGCTGCATGCAATTGTTGAAATGAGCCGCAAATCATGAGTGAAAAGGATATCGCAATCCTGCATTATTCCGCTCCCCCAACCGTTGGCGGCGTGGAGTCCGTTATACAGGCACATGCGCGCGTTTTTATTGACAACGGATATACCGTCACGGTCATTGCCGGCAGCGGCTGCCAGTCAGCCCTGCCGCAAGGCTGCGGCTTCATCCACCTGCCCCTGCTGGATTCCCAGCACACGGAAGTCTTGCAGGTCAACGCCGATTTGGAAAAAGGTCAGGTCACCGAAGAATACCGCCGGCTGCGCGAGCACATCAAAGCCGAATTAGCCGAGCACTTGCCCCATTTTGCGCACCTCTTTGTCCACAACGTTTTCAGCAAACATTTCAACCTGGCACTCACCGATGCGCTGCACGAACTGTTGGATGAAAGCCAAATACCGCACTGCGTTGCCTGGTGCCACGATTTTTCCTGGGCCAGTGCGCGCTCGCTGCCCCTGCTGCATGATGGGCTGCCCTGGAACTTGCTGCGGCAGTACCGGCCGGAAGTGGATTACGTTGTGGTTTCCAAAAATCGCCGGCAAAGCATGGCGGAGATCTTCAAAATGCCCAGCGAGAAGGTGAATGTCATTTATAACGGTATCGACACGGATGTACTATTAGGGGTTTCTTCAGAAGGTCGGAGGTTGATCGACAACCTGAAACTGGAAGAAGCCGAACTCCTACTGTTAATGCCAGTACGGGTGACGCAGGCCAAGAACATCGAGTTCGCCCTGCGGGTGTTGCGCGAATTGCGGCAAAATGGCTGTCAAGCCCAAATGATCCTGACCGGGCCGCCTGATCCGCATGACCCGGAAAACTTCTCCTATTTTCAATCCCTGAAAGACCTGCGAAAAGAATTAGGATTGCAGGCATATTTTCATTTTATTTATGAAAGCGGCGGGAAACCGGAAGACGGGACCATCCTCAATATGGAAACGGTAAGTGGTTTGTACCGCATGTGTGACGCCCTGTTCATGCCCAGCCGGCGCGAAGGTTTCGGAATGCCTGTTTTGGAAGCCGGTTTACTGGGAAAGCCCATCTTTGCCAGCAACATCCCGGCAGTGGAAGAGATCGGCCAGGCGGACGTGCACCTGCTGGACATTCAGCGTAAGCCAGCCGTTGCAGCGCAGATGATACTGAATTGGGCTGCAAACGACCCTGCGTATCGCTTGCGCAAGAAAATTCGCGAGAATTTCACCTGGGGGCAAATCTTCAAGAAACAAATCGAACCTTTGTTAACAAGCAAGGCATCGTCTACATGAACAACTCCGACCAAAAAATTCAAACGCTGCTCTCCAGTCAGCCGCGCCTGCGCCTCTTCCTGGATTACGACGGTACGCTGGCGGATTTCCGCGACCACCCTGATCAGGTGGAGCCGCTGCCGGAAGTAATTGATTTACTAAAATTCCTGCGGAACAGCGGCAAAATCAAGCTTGCTGTTTTAAGCGGGCGGCGATTAGCACACCTTCAAGCCCTCATACCAGTCAACGGTATCACCCTGGCAGGCACGTATGGATTGGAGATCCTTAAAGCTGACGGTAGTCTGCATTATCGCTTGGATTACAACCGGGTACGCCCTGCTTTGGAAGTGCTCAAACCTATTTGGATAGAATTGATCAAAGATAAACAAGGGTTCTTCCTGGAGGATAAAGGCTGGTCGCTGGCACTGCACGCGCGCTTTGCTGAGGACGTAATTGCTGCAAATCTACTTGAAAAAGCGCAAGACCAAGCTGCGGAAACATTGGACATAAAAGAGTTCCGCGTTGTACCTGGCCATAGATTTCTGGAAGCCGGACCGCTGTTGGCAGACAAAGGCGAGGGGATGAAATATCTACTGGAAATCGATCCGCCTGAAGAAGAAAGCCTGCTTTACCTGGGCGATGACGATAAAGACGAAGCCGCTTTTCGAGTAATCCAATCATGCGGCGGGGCAGCTATTCGGGTTTGTTCCAACGTCATCAATCAGGCAATCGAAGACTGGCGTCTTCCCAACCCCCAGGAAACTCGATTATGGCTGCGCAGTTTACCCGGCCAATTAGCCTAAAAGGTCTCCCAAAGAATCGAAATAACCGGTAACTGCCTGACTACCGGAGTTATACAATTTTTGGTAGATCTCCGAGCCGGGTTGAATATCAAAATCTGTTGAGGATACGCCGCAATCACTGATCTGAATGGTGCGTCTCTCATCCAGAATGTTATTCCGCAGGCTGGATGTCTGGTGGGAGTCGTAGTAATTCTTACCGGTCAGCGCCACAAATTCCCACAAATTTTTTGGATATTCGGCTACATCGGCATATTTTTCTTCGTCCGGCGCGAGGTAAAGCCCCAGGGTTTCCCAGTTCAACCCTTCCCAGAACATTTTTGGATTCCGGACAAATTCTAAATGGTCGAAAATTTCCAACGGGTAATTATTAAACAATCCACCATCCACGTAAAAATCACCCTGGCCAAACTGGCTGCCATCGAAGCGCAGCGCTTCAAAGTAGAGCGGAATGGACATAGAAAGGCGCACCGCATCTGCCACGGCTGTATCCGGTGTACTTTCGAATGAAAACACTTCCGGGCGATGGCGGGAAATGTTGGATGCCACAATATATAGATCGCGGAAACCCGCGTTCCTGAAATAGCGGAAGGTCGCGCGGGAATTGCCTTTGCACTTATCGGCTATCACCCCGCTGATCCATTGATAGAAATATTCACTCGAATACCAGCCGTAGCTGTCAAACAAGCGTTTATAGCTGCCCGGATTGGCGATGGTAAGGATTTTGCCGTGGCGATCTCGGATACTTTTTTGAGGGATGCGCGATAGATCCAGTTCATTGAAAAGAGCAAGTGTATCTGCTATGGACAATCGAAAGCTAAGCAGCGTGGCTGCAATAGCGCCGGAAGAGGTACCCGCCACGCGTTCAATACCATTAATAATGCCCAGATCGTCCAGCTTCTCAAGCGCACCCATGTAGGCAATACCGCGCACACCGCCGCCCTTAAAGACCAGGTTCTGGTAGTCATACGGTTGTTTTTCAGCCTTCTGCCCGAAATTCTCACGAATCGTTCTTAGAAATCTTGGTAATTGCATAGATAAACACTTCACTTATCGAATTATTAATTATACATATTTAGTTATACGACAAAAGCAGGCTATGGTTGCCCAATTTACCATTTATTAATACCCGTCTTATGGATTTTTTACAAAATTTTATTTAGCGATCTCAATGTGGTTTTTGCCGCGCTTCTTGCTTTTCATAAGCGCGTCATCTGCTCTGCTTATTTCATCATCTACATCGATGATCAATGGGTCAAGGAAGGATATCCCGATACTCACCGTACGATTTATTTGCAGATTGCCAATGGAAAATTCAGTTTGCTCAACTTTTTCGCAAATTCGCTCCGCAATCAGTTCTGCCTTTTCATGATCCACTTGCGTCAGGTAAACAATGAACTCATCACCACCCCACCGCCCCATCAGGTCACTGCTGCGCAGAGTCTCCTTGATTAGATTGACAATTTCAACCAGGATGGTATCTCCCGCAATATGGCCGAAATGATCGTTGATAGATTTAAAATCATCAACATCTATCATCATAATGGCAGACGAGTACCCATACCGGTTTTGGGAGGAAACCTCTCTGGTCAGGTTTTCCATGAATGCGCGCCGGTTTAACAGCTGTGTCAAATCATCCGAGGTGGCTTGCTGTTCCAACCGTTTGTTATAGCGTTTCATGATGCCATTGATCACCAGTGAGATCAACAACGCAATAAATCCGCCAATAATGAAATTACGGACCATTGAACTTTTGGCGCCGGCCAGCGAAGATTCCTGGTCTTTTTCTACAATCAGGTACCAATCGAACTCCGGAATATAACGGACAGAAATCGTTTTTAATCCTTTTTCATCCCGGTACTCAACAATTATCACTTCTTTATCAGCAGAGAGGATTTCTCTGCTGACATCTCTGATGCCGTATAGTTCAGTAATATTTACGGTTTCGATACGATTTCTCTCCGAGTCAATCTGAATTAATCCGGTTTGATCAACGATATAAATCTTGTGATGGTACAAATCTTCATAATGGCTAAGATGTTCCGCGATCTCGGTTAGCTGCAGCCCAACACCGGTTACGCCCAGCAAAGTCCCATCTTCTTTTTCAAGACGGTGGTTGATAAAGACAGTCAGAAGGCCATTTTTTGCTTCGTCGTTATCGATATCCAAATCAACCATTTTATCCATTTTGATAAAGTCAAAATACCAAACGTCGTGTGCATCGTCTTCTGAGATTGTTTTCAAGATTCCATCGGAGTAATAATAATGATGTGTTTTTTCGGACACGAAAAACGTCGATGTGAAACCATATTTCCTTCCAATCAATCCTAAATATTCCTGGATTTTAGCCAAATCCTTTTCCCCACTTGTTACCCAGCTGATCAGGAACGCGTCATTTGCCATCAGTGAAGAGATATTGACAGGATCGATCAAATCCTCTTTGATCTCTGAATAGATATTGTCACTGATCAAAGGTAGTGTTTCCGTTTCGGCACTTTCCAGGATATAGTTCTTTGTAACGGAATAGCTTAGATAACTGGTTATGATAAAACCCAGTACCAGTATGACAAATACAATGCTTATTAAATGCGATTGTTTAAATTTCATTACTCATCTTCCCAGAAACCGATAAATAAGCGAGATGTTAATTCCCTTTATTTATTAAATATTACACTATTTTCTATTTGTATAAGGCAATCATATTTTTTTCTAATTATTCTTTTGCATAACAATCCGGCAAAAATGTGGATTAATCTTAAACAAGGCTGCGATCTTCTTTTCGTTGTAAATTGCTTTTGCTCTGCACAAAATACCGGGGATTACTCATGATCAGGATTGGTTTATTCACTGGTAGAATTTCCCAACTCGTATAACCATTTTGATTCCCCAGGAGGATCTATGAAGAATCTTATCGTCATCGGCGGTATTACTGCCACAGCCACCGGCTTAATCATCGCTGTCCAATCCATGTGCAGCAATCGAGCAGGAGAACTCATCGGGCCAATCAACACAGGTTTTTGGACTAATATTCTCGGCGGTGGTCTTGCCGGATTATTTATCCTGGGGATCGGCTTAATCAAAGGATTTGATTCGGTTAAGATCACTCCTGCTTCATTTAACTTGACGCTTTTAGCCGGTGCTTTGGGTATTTTTATTATTATGGGCGTCGCTTATTCCATATCCATTGCCGGATTATCAGCCGGTTTGGCCGCCATCATTCTGGGGCAAATGGCGTTCGGCGCGCTGGCTGACGCCCGCGGTTGGGGCGGTCTGGATCCCATCCCGCTGGATTCACGCCGGATAATCGGCCTGGTAACTATGGCTGTTGCAGTATTCTTGTTGTTCCCCAAAGATTAAGATCACGAATAGTGTCATCGAAAAGCGCACCGGGTAAACCAGTGCGCTTTTATTATTTTTAGGAAATTATCGGTAAACTACTGGATAAATTTAACGTCTGCCGGCATGCCTGATTTCAGATCATGATCGGGGTTCGGAAGGGTGATCTCTACCGCAAACACAGTGGACTTACGGCCCTCCACCGTCTGCACATTGCTGGGAGTAAACTCAGCCTCATCCGAAATATAAGCCACCTTACCCGTATAGGATTTCTCCGGGAAGGAATCCACCGTGACCACTACATCCTGTCCAAGATTGATCAAACCATATTGGTCCTCGGGAATATATACAGTAACTTTGACTTCATCCAGGTTCCCAACCTTCATAACCTGGCTGCCGGCGTTCACCAACTCACCCTCTTCCAAATTCTTCAATAAAACGACACCGCTGATGGGCGCGTACACCTTCGTCTTTTCCAGTTGAATATTCAGGGTTTTTACATTGGCTTCCGCCGCTGACAAATTTGCCTGAGCCTGATCCAGCGCGCTTTGAGCTTGTTGTACCGCCGCGGCAGCGGATTGGACTTGCAGAGAATCACTGCCCACCTGTACCTCAGCCAGCAAATTACGTGCGTTGTCGAGTTGAACCTGTGCCACAGCCGCAGCCGCACGCGCGTCCAACACGTCTTCAGCGGCGGTCGTGTTCAGTGCCTGGTCGTATTCTTTTTGCACATTTTCCAGGTCGGCCAAGGCCAGGTCGTATTGATCCTGAGCATTTTCCTCTAACGCATCGTTGTCCGCAGCGTCTTTGGCAATCTCCAGGGTGCTGTCGGCTGCCCGCAGGGTGTACTGCGCATTAGCCAACCGTTTTTCCAGGTCAACAAAACCCGCATTATTGGCATCCGCCAGGACCTTATCCATTTCCTTCAACTTCGCGTCCAACTTGGTTTGTGCATCCGCCACCACGTTTTGGGCAGCTGTAATTTCCTCCGACTGGGTGAAATACCAGGCCGGGCGGTCGAATTCATCCAAGGGTGATTTATCCCAGGTCGTCTGGTAATAATCCGGCATGGCCGATTGGGCTTGCTGTGCCACCAGGTCATACTGTATCTTGGCGGTCGCCAATTGGTCTTCTGCAGCCTGGACGGCCATCTCGGCTACTTTGCGGGAGGCTTCCGCCTGGTCATATTGCGACTGCAGCAGGTCGTCTTCCACGCGGAAGAGTAAATCACCCTTCTGTACTTCATCGCCTTCTTGGGCCGCCACTTCGGCAATCTTTCCGCTCACTTCAGGCGCGATATTCACACTGGTCGATGAGATCGTACCGGAAGCTGAAAGCGCCTCTCCATTTTGGTTCAAGCCGCCGCAGGCAGCGGCCAGCAGCCCAATTACAACCACTGAAATAATCAGCATAGTTTTTTTGTTTTTCATCACATGCTCCTTATTATTCTTTCGAATTTAAATTTTCTTTTTGAAGGTAAAAACACTGGCCGCGAAATAAACCACGCTCAATAAAAGCATCGGCCAAATTGAATCCCACATGTAAAACCCGCTCACTCCCTTAAGCATGATGCCGCGCGTGATTTCCAGGAAATACGTTACCGGCATCAATTCACTGAACCAATAGGTAAATGGCGGCATACCATCGCGGGGGATCATAAGACCGGATAAGATAATGGCCGGAATCATCACGATGAATACTGCCAGGTAAATGGCCTGCATTTGCGAGTCGGATAAATTGGAGATCAGTACGCCGATGCCCAGCGATCCAATGCTGAAGATCATGCTCAATCCGACCAATTCGAGAAAGCTGCCTTGCATCTGCACGCCGAAGATCCAACTTCCCACCCAAATCAAGCCGATAATATTGACCAGCGCGACAACCATGTAGGGTACGATCTTTCCCAGCATCAACTCCCACCCCTTAATGGGCGTAACGATCAGTTGTTCCATGGTTCCCTGCTCTTTCTCTTTTACGATGGCTAACGCGGAAAGCAAGAGCAATTGAACCTGCAGGACAATGGGGATCAAGCCCGGGATCATATACATCTTGCTCTCCCGGTTGGGGTTATAGAGCATCTTGATATTGGTGTCGATGGGCATACTGAACGACCCGGACAAGCCGCTCACCTCCAGCTGCTTGACCAGAATATTCTGGGAAGCCATTTGTGATATGGCGGCAAGTTTTAATTGGATTGTCTCAATGTCGCTCGGGTCGGCGGAACCGTTGATATATAGCTGTACCTGCGTGGACTCGTTGGTCGCGATCATACGCCCGAAATCCTCCGGTATAAGCATGCCAACCTTCACCTTGTCGCGATGGATCAGGTCCAGTAGTTCTTCCTCGCTGGAAGCCGAGTAAACATAGGCAAAATCCTCACCGTTTGTGTAATAGTCAATATAAGCCCGGCTTTCTTCCGTACGGGAATAATCCACTACTGCCAGTGGAATTTCCTTCGACTCGCCTGAAACACCAAAGCCCAACAGCAGCAGCAAAAGCGCAGGCAGCAGCAGGATCAGAGCCATGGTCCGCGGGTCGCGGTAAATATGCCTGAATTCTTTCTTAACAATTGTTAAAAATCTATCCATTCTTAACTCCAGTTCTTCATCTACTCGGAAATTTCCTCAGATGCCTGTTCTTCAATCATGGAAATAAACACGTCTTCCAGCGAAGGTTGAATGAACTCATAATGCATGACTTCCACGCCTTCTTTTTTCAAGCCTTTCAATATGGCATTCTTGATTTCCTCTTTAGCCAGCAAAGCGTGCAGCTGGGCGCCATGTAAAGAGACTTCCAGGACATTGGATTGGGATCGCAGAAATTTTTCCGCTTTCCCCGGCCGGTTGCATTCAATCGACAGCAAAAAACCGGGTACCTCCGACTTGATGGTATCCGGACTGGCGATTTTGATTAGACGGCCGTTATACATCATGCCGACCTTGTTGCAGAACTCGGCCTCGTCCATATAATGGGTGGTAGCCAGGATACTGACGCCCTGCCCGGCCAGTCCATAGATAAAGTCCCAAAACTCGCGCCGCGCAATCGGGTCCACACCCGCAGTGGGTTCGTCCAGGAAAAGCATAGGCGGGTTGTGCACGACCGCGCAGGCCAGGGCGACGCGCTGCCGCCACCCTCCCGGAAGTTCGCGTACCTGTTCATTAGCAATTTCCCGCAAGCCCAACTCATCGATGAGGCTCTCCACACGCGCGGATTGTTCATCCGCCGGCACGCGGTAGATACTGGCGTAGAACCGAATATTCTCGCGGCAGGTCAAATCGTGATACAGGGAGAACTTTTGCGACATATAGCCAATGTTTTGCTTGATCGATTCCGCGTCCTGAGCAATATCCCATCCCAGCACAAAACCTTTACCCTCGCTGGGTGCGATAATCCCGCATAACATGCGGATGGTAGTGGTTTTGCCGGCGCCATTTGGCCCCAACAGGCCGAAAATCTCCCCCTTGGGGATGTAAAAATCAACGGAATTAACGGCTGTAAAATCGCCGAACTTCTTAGTCAGTCCGAATGTCTCTATTGCATTTTCATAGTGATTCATGATTGCCTCTTGAAATACCGGCCTGATAAACGAAGACATCCTCCATGGAGGGCGTTGTCTGCCGCAGCAGGCGCGTATCCAGCGCTTGCGCATCCAATTCTTTTTGCAATTCAGCCAGAACCTTGTCGGTGAGTGATTTTTCAACAGTAATGCGGAAAGCATCCCCCACCGGCCGCCAGTCATAAATTCCATCCAGCGTTGAGATCAATTGTCTCGCCGCTTTACGCGGCTTGGCCTTCACTTCCAATATGTCAAAGGGCAAGCTCAGGCGCAAGTCGGAGGTTGAACCGTTGGCGATCACCTGACCATGATAGAGGATGGCCGCTTTGTGGCAGCGTTCAGCCTCATCCATATAAGGCGTGCTGACTATAACCGTCACCCCGTCCTCGACCACAGAAGCCAGAATTTCCCAAAGCTCGCGGCGTGATACAGGATCCACGCCGGTGGAAGGTTCATCCAATATCAACACGCGCGGGTTGTGGACCAACGCGCAAGCCAGGGCCAGTTTTTTCTTCATGCCGCCGGAGAGGTTGCGTGCCCGGCGGTGCTGGAACTGCCCCAAATGAGTAAATGCCAGCATGCGTTCGATACGTTCATGGCGCTGGTCAAGCGGCATGCGCTGGATTTCGGCGAAGAAATTGAGGTTCTCAATCACGCTCAGATCCTGGTACAGGCTGAAATTTTGAGGCATATACCCTATCTGTCCGCGCACCTTTTCCACTTCGGTCTGGACGTCAAACCCGTTGACACTGGCCTTTCCTGAAGTGGGTGAGATAATGGTCGCTAAAATCCGCAAGGTGGTCGATTTTCCGGCGCCGTCCGGGCCAATCAAGCCGAACAAAGTGCCGCGGTTGATTGACAGGTTCAGGGATTCGAGCGCAAATTCTTCTTTTTTTGCGTTATATTTTTTGCACAAATCTTGTATGTAAACGATAGGTTCGTCCATGACTATTCGATTTTCTCCATCAAACAAGATGATAGAAGAATCGGTGTTTTTAACCCAGATTTGGAATGCCACTTCTCGAATACCCAACCGCCATTACACAATATGGCGAATGCCACCCGCCCGCCTCCCATTTGGGACATGGCAGGTTTAAAGTTGAAAGTGGTAATATGATGATATGGATGAGCGGGTAATCGAACCGGGGCTTTTACGGATTTTTCGGAACTATTGCAAATTTGCTATCTGTTATTTTCTTGGGAACTACCTGTATATCTTCGCCACGACCGGCAAGTTAATTTCCGCGCTAAGCCTGCTTTACTTATCCAATTCTGTAATCTTCTTACTTTTATTGGGAATTTTGTATTGGGGGTGGCTGGAACGCAGAACAAAAAAATTATTCTTACCCATTTCGTTGTCAATCGCCACGTTGGGACCGATTTTTTCCAGTGCATCAATATGGCCGCTGCAGATAAATGATCCATTGACGGATATCATCTTCCGAAGTTGGATACTTTTTCCAATCTTTATTGTCCCGATCGTCCTGGTAGCCTGGCAGTATTCTCTTGCTTTTACACTCTCGGTGGTCGTTCTCACTGCCTTATATGACTTGCCTTTCATTTTCCTCAGCGCAGGAACGGAAACACTACAAGTGATTCCGTTCATCGGCGTACCCATTCTGCGCTCCATCGCTCTGGGTATGGTGGGTACCATCGTCAGCCTGTTGACCAAAACTCAACGAACGCAAAGAAGAAGGCTGATGGAAGCCAATGTTATTTTAAGCGAACACGCCCACACCCTGGAGCAGCTGGCCGTCAGCCGCGAACGCAACCGCCTGGCGCGGGATCTGCATGATACCCTGGCCCATACCTTAAGCAGCCAGGTGCTTACTCTGGAAGCACTCAAGTTATCCGTTGATCCCGGAGATAAGGAATTGAATCATTCACTGGATCAGTTAATTGATAATTCACGCAGGGGGCTGGATGAAACACGACGGGCACTGAATGATCTGCGGGTAAGGCATTTGGAAGACCTTGGATTGGTTACGGCTTTAAAAAAGCTGCTGCAGGACACTGCTTCTCGTGGAAATTATGCCACTTCTGCCTTCATCTCAGAATCCCTTCCAATCCTCTCTGAAAGAAAAGAAGAGGCAATTTATAGGATCGCACAGGAAGCATTGGAGAATATCATCCGCCACGCTGATGCCAAATCAATTCAATTAAAATTACAGTATGAGAACCAGGTCCTAACCCTGGAAATCTCAGACGATGGCTGTGGTTTTGATCAGGAACTCATCAAGAATAATGAGCGCATGGGAATTAAAGGCATGCGCGAAAGGGCCGCGGAAGCCGGAGGATCATTCTTTATGGAGACAAACCCTCATCAGGGTACTGCCATACGGGTTGAATTTGGAGTTTGATGTGATAAAAGTAATTTTGTGCGACGATCAATTAATCGTCATCGAAGGGCTGCGCAAGATCATCGAATCCGATCCCGAAATTAAAGTAATCGGATATGCAAATAACGGGGCCGAACTGATCGAATTGCTGGCAAATCTGGACCCGGATCTTATCCTGCTCGATTTAAAGATGCCCGTTATGAACGGTATCATCGCCACACGCAACATCCGGCGTGATTTTCCCAATATTCACGTCCTGGCGCTTACGACATACGATGACGATGAATGGGTTTTTGACGCGCTGCAAGCAGGAGCTGAAGGTTATCTCCTAAAAGACCTGCCCCCCGACCAGCTTATCCAAGCCATTAAGGGAACCATGAAAGGCAATGCCTATATCGATCCCAAAGTAACAAAAAAAGTGATCAAACAAGCCCGATCCACCACTGATTACATCGAAAGCCCACGTGATTTTGATTTGACCGAACGAGAGAGGGAAATTCTCGTGCTGATCGCGCACGGATTATCCAATGCCGATGTGGCTGAGCAATTATTCCTGTCGGAAGGTACCATTCGCAATTACACAAAAAGTATTTTTAAAAAATTGGAAGTGACAACCAGAACACAGGCGGCAGTCCTGGCTATTAAATATGGACTGGTCAAACTTGACCAGATCTAAAATGTTGGCTGAACACCTGCCGCAGCTTAGCGCGGGATTTCGAAGCCTACACCAAAAAAAAGCAATACTTCAACAAGTTTATTGGTCGCTCTTTATTTAAAAAAACGGCTGTGAAGTTGCCTTCACAGCCGTTTAATCATCTGGTTTATATCTGTACTTTTAGAAGGCTACTTGCCACCTTTGCCTGAACCACCCTGGCCGCCTTCATCTCCATCGGTAGTGGCAGTACCGCCGCCCTGCTGCGCCTGGCCATTCTCGCTGCCGGAACCCGCTTCTTTAGTCCCCAGCCAATCATAATCGTAATCATAGGAGTACAAGAAGCTATTATCTTTCAGGCAGAAGAGATTCAGGGTGCCTTTCTCTGTCGCGTTGGGGATATTGCACGTTACCGTGTCGCCATCCGCTGAGCAGGCATAGCGTGCGCCACCAATTTCTGCGTATACACCCAATTGTTCGGCATTCGCAACCTGGAACGTAAAGGTAGCATTCTGGCTATCACCGCTGGCGTTGATGAATTCGCTGCTGCGCACTTGGGCGCCATTTCCGGTCGTCTCGGCGGCATCGTCAACAGTCTCTGCGGTCAGATCCTCGCCTTCGGGCAAATCGCCGCCCTCATCCGGTACTTCTTCATCCGATACATCTTCTACCGTTTGATTGATACGCAGCCTGGTTTGGGTGTTGGTTTGCAGCATTTCCTGCAATTGCGTGCGCGTCTGGTCGCCGTTGGTTGTCTCTTCATCCTCCAGCAACGACTGCATCTGGCGGGCTTGATCCTGCAGCTGCTGTTCCAATTCGGTGCGCAGACGGATGGCTTCATCCGGATCCTGCGCTTGAACAGCCGCCAGAAGCTGCGTCATGGCTTTGGTCTGTTTCTCATAACCGGACGCAGCTTCATCGAGGTCATCCTCGCGGCCTTGCGCCATCAATTCCTGCATCTCTTCCATGCGAGTCTGGATGAGATGTAAAGTCAGTTGGGCATCGCCCTCATCAGAAGCCAATGCTAACTGTACATTCTCGGTCAGGTTTTTCACGGGATATAGTGTGTCTCCCGGAAGGGCTTCGCCGGACGCGTACACAACGCCAGTTCCGGTTACCATGGTCAGTAAGGTGGTAATAATAATTACCCAAGTCATAGCAAACCTCCGTTTGTCTGTTTGCCATGTATAACGATTTGGGCGCGAATTTGTTACAACGGATGGCCGTTCCGGTAATTGGTTCAACAATCTCACCTTCGTTTCGCGCAATTCCTGCTGGAGCAGATTGTTCTCTTCAGCGGTGTGGAATGCATTTAAAAGGTGAAAAGCCGAAGTCAACTCACCGGATAGCTGCGGATAACGACGCAAGCATTCTTCTACTGTAAGCTTTCCGTCTTGGACCTGCGCCAGGCAGCGGTCAACAATGGCAGCTTTCCTTTTTTCATTCATTATCATCACCCATTAAATCTCGCATCTTCTTTAAAGCCCGATATTGGACCACGCGCACATTGCCCTCAGAAATACCCATGATTTGCGATATTTCTTTGGGGCTCATTTCCGCATAAAAACGCAGTACCAATACTTGACGGGAAACATCGTCCAATTTTTCCAGCCGACCCATTAGATATTCCTGGGCTTCCGCTATTTCAACCAATTTTGCTGCATGCGGCAGATGATCGGGTTGTTCCGCCAATATTTCCAGGCCGATCTCCGGCTTGTGACTGCGGTGATAATCCACCATGGCATTGTGCGCCATGCGGTATAACCAGGCGCGGAAATTCATGCCGCGCCCTTTCTCGCCAAAATTCGGCAGGTTTTCCCAAGCTTTTAGAAATACCGTTTCCATCATATCCATAGCTGTATGGTGTTCTCCGGTCCGATAAAACAGGTAGCTGAAGATTTGGCCCGCATATTTTTCATATAGACGGCCAAAAGCTTCCTTATTTCCCGCAATGGCTTCCTGAATTAACAGTGTTTCACTGCCTGATTGATCGGACTGCGGCATATATCTACTTTCTATAACGGATTTAAGCGGATTCTGTTACAAATCCGCTTAATCAGTATAAACAAATTTCGATGGATTAATCTACAGGCATGGCCCAATGCAGTGTATGAAATTTCCATTGTTCATTCTCGTGAACAAGCACCGCACTGAAAACCAGCGGCCAGGCATAACCCGTCCCCAACGACCATTCCCGCAGCCGGCGCAGGCCAAAATGGATAACCTCCATCATGACCATATCGGCTTTATTATGATTACCGCGCATGACATCCAGCATCTCACGCATCTGCTGAAGGTATTGCTCCATAGCCTCGGCATGCTCCACCGTTTGGATTAACTTCCCACTGGCAGTCAGCCAGGCTGTTTCGCCCATGCATGTAATGCGTGCACCCGGCACGTCAAACTGCACCTCGCCCCAATACTGCCAATCTCCGGCGATGATATCGCGGATCTGCTGCCGCCCCTGGAACCACTCCGGGCCGCCGCGTTTCTGCGCGCCGATTCCGATCATTTCCACTTCATTGTTATCGGCAAACAAACGCATGGCTTCATCCAAACGCACGGCGTCGCGCGCCAGATACAGGTCCTGGAAATGCCCCAGCACTTCCCGCACCTGCTCTACTTCGTTAGTTGACATTTCTCCTCCTAAACAGGTCAAGCACATTTCTTATAAAGAAACGGCAAATTATCAAATCTTTATTCCCACTCGCGTCATTCCGATGTCAGCAGCGGTTTTTCGGCCTCAGCCAGAGACTCGACGAGTAGTTCTTCTTCCCTACCGGCACTATATAGACGGCTTTCAATCAGCGCCCCAACCTTGAAATGCAGGATTAGAAAACCGATCACCGATAGCATCCCGACGCCTCCGGCCACGAACCACAACAGGCGCGGATCAAGGTTGTCCATGATCAGGCCCGCTCCCAACGGCCCGAAGGCTACCGGGATGATCCAGGCAAAGGAGCGTATGGCCATATAACGTCCGCGCATGTCTTCCGGCGCGAAATCCGCCACGATAGCCTGCTCTTTCGGCGCGTAAATCATTTCGCCTATCGTGATGATCACCATGGCGCTCAGGTAATAGTTATATGAAGCAATGAACCCGAACATGGTGAAACCGATCACGTACAGCACGTTGCCAAAGGCAATTGCCAGCATGGGCTTCCACTTGGCCGTCAGGCGCGTGAACAACATTTGCAGCACCACCACCATGAAAGCGTTCAGGCTCAGCATGTAACCGAACTGCCCGGATGAGAACCCAAGGGAATTGACCATGTACACCGACATGGAGCTGTTCATGTTAAAGTACATCAACGTTGACAGGATGGACACGAAGATGAAGGCCATAAAGACCTTATCCCGCAGTACCTGTCCATATCCCTGCAAGGTTTCCCGGAAAGATTCTTCCCTGGCGGTTTCTTTGCGAGCACTTTGCGGCCGGGTTTCCGGCAAATAGATGAATACAAATACCGCGACCAACAGACTGATAACCACATCCGCGAAGAACAACAGCTCGAAAGAGCGGCTGGCCATAAATCCGCCGATAGCCGGGCCGATGGTAGCGGATAAATTGAAGACGATGCGGAACATGCCGAAGGCATCTCCGCGCAGTTCTTCAGGTACCAAATCCGCGATCATAGCTTGACGAGCCGGACCGGCAATATCCTCAAAGATACCTACGATGGCAATAGCAATGTAGAACACTACGATGTTCTTAATCACAACCATCAGCAGGGCTGAGGTCGCGCTGGCAATCAAGCCGAAGATCATATTGGTCTTGCGCCCAAAGCGGTCGGCCATCGCCCCGCCCAACACATTGCCAATCACACCGGAGGTCAGCGCCCAAACCAGGAACATGGTGCCCACCTGGGTCATTCCGACGTTAAATTTCTGAGTCAGGTACAGCGAAAAGAAGGGGAATACCAGCGATCCGCCCAGCATATCGACAAATGAAACGAACATGAGCAGCCAGAAATTTCGGCTAAATTTGCGGTATGTCGCTTTGATTTTAGAAAGCATTTTTACTCCACGATGATTGATAAGTCCTGATGAGATAGTACTCACCCACCTGGAAACGCCAACAATGCGCTTCCGACAGCCTCTACGGGGTTTGGGGGTTAATGAAAATAAGGGGAAAATAAAAAAACCGCAGGGCTTTTGCTCTCCTGCGGTTAATTAAGCTTCTAAGCTATTTAATTAAATACAGGAGGCCGGTTGTATTCTGTTCTGATAAGAAAAACTTTATTGATCATATTTCTGCCTCCTTTAATGATTGATTAGATAGTTTGTAGATTTTATTCTGAAATTGTCGATACGTCAATGGATTTTTGTATTACAAATGATTAAGATATTGGGGTAATTTGTAATAAGCAAGGCGGTCAAGTATAATACTCACTATTCTCACCCCATCTCAGTTTCAAGGAATCAAATTGGCCAACCCATACCCGCAAGACGCCCAGGCGCTAACCCAAGAGCAAATCTCCGCTGAAAAGGAAGTCGGTGAATTTCCCCTACTGAAAACCATCCTGATCTCCTGCGCGCACCTCACCAACGATACCTATTCCGGGTTTGTTTCCCCGCTGATCCCATTTTTGATCACCAACCTATCCCTGATGAAGGTTGAGGCCAGCCTGTTCCTGTTCTTCTTCCAGGGTTTATCCATCCTGCAGCCCCTGATCGGCCACCTGGCCGACCGCTACGACCTGCGCAAGGTCGCGCTGTTCGCCCCGGCTGTGACCGGTATCTTCCTCAGCCTGCTGGGGAACGCTTCGACCTTTCCCATCGCGCTGCTATACTGCATCCTGGCAGGTGTTTCGTCTGCCGCCATGCACGCCATCCTGCCAGCCCTGCTGGGATCGTACACCGGTAAGCACATCGGCAAGGGCATCAGCTTCTGGATGTCGGCCGGCGACATCGGTTTCATCGTTGGCCCGTTGGTCATCACAGCAGTAGTAGCAACCTATTCCACCACAGCCACCCCCTGGCTGATGATCGCCGGTATCCTGGTGTCTATCCTGTTGAACATCTTCTTCCGCAATGAACCGCATCCGGTCCAGCACGACGGCCAGCACAAAGCCATCCCTACGCGCGAATTGCTGCGCTTCATGCTGCCGTTGGGCGGATTGATCCTGATGAACTCGCTGCTGCGCAGCTCCATCTCCAACTACCTGCCGGTTTACCTGACCGAAGCCGGTGCGGGCGTGTGGCTCTCAGGCGCATCCGTCAGCATCATGCAGATCTTCGGCCTGGTCGGTATCGCACTGGGCGGCATGGGCAAGGATCGCTTTGGCTATAAATTCGTGATGATGGCTTCCATCGTGCTGTCCAGCAGCGGTATGCTGCTGTTCGTCTATTCAGACGGATTGCTGCGCGTGGCCTCGCTGGCAATTCTGGGCATCGCCCTGTTGATGCTCATGCCGGTCGCCATGGCTACCGTGCAGGAATTCTTCCCCCAGAACCGCTCGCTGGCCAACGGCATCTATCTGGCGCTGATGTTCGGTATCACAGCGCTGACCGGTATATTGAGCGGGTTCCTGTACGATCACCTGGGCGGACAAACCTCATTTATGATTGGCGGTTTAGTCAGTTTCCTGGCACTGCCCTTCATATTATTGATGCCCAAGCAAAAGATGACGCACTAAAAGAATTCTCATAAAGGGTTTTCCTTCCCGCGCGTATCTGCGCGCAGAGTTATAATAGGTTTTTTTATCCTTCCAACCGGAAACGCATCGAATCAAGGGAAGCCTGTGGCCAGTTTTCATTCATCGAATTTGCAGCCTGCCATCACGGATGACAGCATACCCCAGGCCGCGGACGAGTTCCAGGCGTTTAAAGCGGCCAGCGTCTCCAGCGCACACGCCATCAACGATACCTATTCCGGCTTTATCTCCCCCCTGCTGCCCTACCTGATCGACAGTTTTGCCCTGGTGAAAGTACAGGCCAGCCTGCTACCCTTCCTGTTTCAGGGCGCGTCCATCCTGCAGCCCGTTATCGGCCATTGGGCCGACCGCTCCAACCTGCGCAAACTGGCCTTGTACGCCCCGGCCGTCAGCGGCATCTTCCTCAGCCTGCTAGCTGTCGCCCCCAGCCTCCAGACTGCCATGTTGTACTGCCTGCTGGCCGGTATCTCCTCCGCCATGATGCACGCCATCCTGCCCGCGCTGGTGAGCGGCTACTCCGGCAGGAGCACCGGCAAGGGCATGAGCTTTTGGCTGGTCGGCGGCGAATTGGGCGTCATGCTGGGCCCGCTGATCATCACAGCCGTGATCGCCTCCGGGTTATTACCCAAGGCGCCCTGGCTGATGCTGGCCGGCATCCTGATCTCCCTGCTGTTGAACCTGCTAATTAAAGACGAGCCTTACCACCCGGCCGCCGCACACAGCCGGCAGAGTATCCCTTTCAAAGCCCTGGCGGCGGTGATGCTGCCGCTCAGCGCGATCATGCTGATGCGCGCGCTGCTGCGGACCGGGTTGGAGATCTACCTGCCCATCTACCTGAGCGAACGGGGCGCGGGGGTATGGCTCTCCGGCGCTGCGCTGAGCTTCCTGCAAGCTTTCGGGGTGCTGGGCGTCGTGCTGGGCGGCCTGGCCAACGACCGTTACGGTTTCAAACCTGTACTGCTGGTCTCGGTACTGTTTTCCGGCCTGGGCATGCTGGGCTTTGTTTTCACAACCGGCGCAGCGCAAGCCCTCAACCTGGGCCTGATCGGCGTGTCGACCACCATGATGCTGCCGGTCTGCATGGCTATCGCCCAGGATCATTTTCCGCAGAACCGCTCGCTGGCTAACGGCATTTACATGGCCAGCCTGTCCGCCCTCAACGCCATCATCGGCGTCCTGACCGGGTTCCTGTATGATCTATTGGGCGGGCAAACCACCTACCTGATCGGCGGCCTGGTGGTTTTTCTGGCAATTCCGTTCATCTTTATGCTGCCAAAATTGGAAAAATCTCCTAAAATATAGAGAAGGCAGGTATACACCCTATGACAAAATTACTTTATCAAACCGACAGTTACTTAAAAGAATTTCAAGCTACCGTGCAGGCGCTGGACGAAGAAGCGCATGCCGTCATCCTCGACCAAACCGCTTTTTATCCGGGCGGCGGCGGCCAAGTGGCCGATAAAGGCATGCTCAAGGTCGACGGGCAGGAATTCCCGTTGGTACGGGCCAAACATGGTCCCAACGGAGTCCTGCACATTGTGGAAGCGGACCATGCGCTGCCGGCAGTGGGCAGCACGGTCACCGGCGTGTTGGACTGGGACCTGCGCTATAAGAACATGCGCACCCACACCGCCATGCACATCCTGTGCGGCACCATCTACCGCGATTTCGGCGCGCACGTCACCGGCGGCGACATGGAACCGCTGAAAGGCCGCATGGATTTCGAGTTCGAATCCATGACGCACGAGCTGGTCGATGTGATCGACGCGGCCGTCAATAAGGAAGTAGCCGCCGCGCGCGACATCCGCGTAGCCATCCTGCCGCGCGAGGAAGCTTTCCAAATTCCCGATCTGATCCGCACCAAGATCAGCCTGCTGCCCGGGGGCATCAAGGAAGTCCGCACCGTGGAAATCGTTGGGTTGGACTTGCAGGCCGATGGCGGCACGCACGTGCATAACACCTCGGAAGTTGGCCGCATGCACGTGGTGGATTACAAAAGCAAAGGCAAGATTAACAAGCGTATTTACGTCGAACTGGACGAATAAAAAAATATCCGCATAGATTGCAAACTTGTTCGGAAAATCTTGTCTTTTTTTTCAATAAAAAAACGACATTTTTTAAAATTTCGAATTTATTATTCCAGAATAAGATCATTAAAATGTCTGGGAGAGAACTGGAGGTATGACAAATGACAGAAAAAATAATTATTGACACCGATCCTGGCGTTGATGATACTTTGGCGATTTTTTACGCACTTGAAAGTGAGGCTCTCGAAGTAGTTGGATTGACCTCAGTATTTGGGAATGTAGATACCAAACTGGCAACTCAAAACGCGCTGCGCTTGCTTGAAATTGCCGGCCGCAGCGATATTCCTGTTGCGCAAGGGACGAAAAAACCATTGGACAGACCTTACTCAGGCCCAGTACCGCATATTCATGGCGAAGATGGTCAGGGTAACATCCATTTGCCGCCGCCAGAGAAAAAACCTATTGATCAGAGCGCAGCAGAATTTATCGTTGAGCAGGTAGCGGCTCATCCGGGTGAAATCTCTCTTGTGCCCATTGGCCCGCTTTCCAATATCGCACTCGCGCTCCGCCTGCGCCCTCAGATAGCAAATGAAGTCAAACGGGTTGTACTGATGGGCGGGGCTGCACTTGTACAGGGAAATATCAATCCAGCCTCAGAAGCGAACATCTATAATGATCCCGAAGCTGCTGATATTGTCTTTAGCGCTGGATGGGATATTACTATGGTAGGATTGGATGTAACCCATAAAATTTTAATGTCACAGGACCAGATAGCCAGATTCGAACAATCCAATAAAAAGACCTCTCAGCACATTAGTAATGTGCTTCCGCTTTACGTAGAATTCGCGCATAAAGCATTAGGCAAACCCGGAATGTACCTGCATGATCCCAGCGCTATTGCTTACATGATAAATCCATCATTATTTGAAACGCAGCAGTACCCGTTGAAAGTGGAAACTCAGGGAATCAGCCGGGGTAAAACCTGGGTCTGGACGCAGACAATGGACTTTCCCCCGGAGAATTTTGGATTTGATGTTGATCACAAGGTAACTGTAGTTCTCGACGCAGATTGCGACGCAGTCATCGATTCCATGCTTGAGAAGCTGACCTAAAAATTAGTGAATGATCTGATATCTTTTTCACAATAGGAAAAAGATATCAGATTTCATGATATGAGATTCTATATTGAATAAGCGCAGCATTAAATTTTCTTGACGCATTTATTTCGAAACTACTTTATTTCCACGGGGGTTAATTATGTAAAATAATAGTATCAATACGAACAAGGAAAATATCTATGCTAAAGATTGTAATGGATACAGCGGGAGATCTGCCCAGCGGATGGCAGGAAAAATACGATATCGATCTCATCCCAATTAACATCATTCACAACGGCCAAAATTACCTTCAGGGAATAGACATCCATTATGATGATTTTTACCGGATCATGGAAACCTCGGATGTATTGCCCTCCACTTCCCAACCCACTCCTTACCAATTCGTGGATTTCTACCGAAAAATCGCCAAGCCGGAGGATACGGTGCTTTCCATTCACGTAACCGAAAAATTGTCCGGCACCATGGACTCCGCGCGCAAAGCGGTTGAGGAATTGAAAGGCGAATTGAACATCATCCCCTTTGATTCAGCCTCCGGCACCATTTGCATGGGTATGATGGCGCGCGAAGCGCGCGAAATGGACCGCGCCGGAAAGACCATTGAAAATATCCTTGCCCGCCTGGATGTTATTCGCCGGCAAATGGAGCTGGTCTTCACGGTGGACACCCTGAAATTCGCCAGCATGAGCGGGCGCGTCAAGCACCTGCAGTTTGCGCTGGCTTCCATGTTAAACGTCAAGCCGATCATTGAACTGAAAAATGGGCTGTTGGAAATGGGCGAAAAAGTCCGTTCACGCAACAAGTCCATCGACCTGCTCATCGAAAAAATGAGAAAAAAGTTCAATGGGCAGCGCATCATCATCGGTGTGCTGCACGCCCACGATCCACAGAGCGGGATTGAACTGATGGAAAAGGTCATCTGCCAACTGAACTGCACTGAAGCTATTTTTAGCGAAATATCCATATCGCTGGCGGCCCACTTTGGGCCCGGAACGCTCGGCCTGGCCGCTTATCCGGAATAAAGAGAAAAGCTCTGGCATGCCAGAGCTTTTTTATGTTTTGCCTTATTTGCTTCCCAGGGAATTCACTTTTCCCATTCCACTGATATCCATATTTATGGTCGGGTCGCCGTAATAATCCACATTGCCCATGCCGCTCAAATCCAGGGTCAATGTATCCGCGGCCCAAATCTTGGCACTGCCGGTACCGGAAATTTTCACTTTTGCCGAACGGCTGTATAAATCATCAGCCTGATAATTACCCGCACCGGATATGCCAATATTTTGTTCCGTCACCTTCCCGGCAATATTCACGTTGCCCAGCCCGCTGATCTCCATATCCAGTTTATCCGCGGCCAGGTCAGCGATGTTGATATTGCCTGCCCCGCTGATATTGATATGCAAGTCATCCGTTTCCAGGGACTTAATTTCAATGCTGCCAAGACCGCTGGTCTCAACTGCATTCAATTGTTTGACGGTTAAATGATAGACGATATCTCTCGTTGGTTGAAGGTTGACATTCTCCCGCACACCCAGATACAAATTTTTACCAGAAACATCACTTTGGATATATTCCAGAAAATTTTCATCTGCGGTAATCTCGAGTGATTCTCTGTTGCCCTGTGTAATAACCAGTTTGCCGATGCCGTTTAGATCAACCGATTGAATCCCGGTAATGTATCGAGATTCCATTTTAGCCTGGCCCGAACCGCGTACCTCTATCATTCGAACCGGCAGCCCGCAACTGCTTAATAAGAGTAAAAGCAGCAGGCAGGCGGTAATTCTGGCTTTTTTCATAAGGCCTCCGATAAATGTTTTAGAAAGAAAAACGGAACCAATCCGTCCCGAATATGATCGACAGGAAAATCCAAATAAAAATCAACAGGAAGATTGTGCCACAGCCGCAGCCCATGCAGGATCCGCTGCCATAACCAAACCGGCGCTGAAACCAGCCATAAATTTTGTCCAAAAAGAACAGTTTGAGCAGCCCTGAGAGGCATCCGGAATTGCGATTATCCATCGTACATAAATCCTTTCAAATTCTCTTTATTTTGTGTGTCTGCTACCATATACGTACTATTTATGCTTAGGTTTTCCATACAATTTATGTATTTTAATAAACAATCAACATGAACTCGCTTTTACGGTTCTTGATCTGCGGCAGGATTTCATTAATTGTCCCATGCAAAATCTTTTCGCTTTCCAGGGTTAAATCCAGCGCCAGGGTGATCAGGCGGTTCTTTCCAAAAGACTGTCGAATCTCCAGCAAGAGTTTTTCCAGCCGGTAGGGAGTATCCATCAGAATAATCGGAACATTCATCGCAAGCAAAGCTTTCAATTCGGATTGGCGCTGGTCAGTCTTGCGCGGTAGAAAACCGGCAAAATAGAACCGGTCCATTGACAAGGGCGAAACCGAAATAAGCGCCATTAAAGAGGAAACACCCGGAACAGGAATGACAGGAACCTGGAATTCGCCGGCCAGTTTTACCAGGTAAGTACCCGGATCGGCAAAAGCAGGCGTCCCGCAGTCGGAAACCAGCGCCAGCTTCTTGCCGGAAAGCATCAACTGTAGCAGCTCCGGCGCTTTTTCTTTTTCATTATGCTCGTTAAGCTGGAGCAGTTCTTTTGCCGGAATATCCAATTTCTTTAGCAGCGTACTGCCCTGCCGGAACTCCTCGCAAACAACCGCATCCGCCTCACGCAGCACTTGCAGCGCGCGCAAAGTAATATCCTGATAGTTGCCAATGGGTGTCGCTACAATGTACAAACAGCCTATTTTCATTTCAATCCTGTAATCCAGTTAATTTCATTCAAGTAATTATAATAACGTATCCTGGTATCCTGTCCAAATAATTTCTCAGTTAGAATTTTCGGATACCATCTCAAATACTCTAACTCAATGCTTATAATAAAAACAGTAAAATTAGGGCATTATTTATAGAAAATTCATATAAACAGATATATAAAAGAGGAAATTTATGGTTGCCTTTTTTGAACAATTTTCACCTGTCATCCAATCTTTGATTGCGACAACCTTTACCTGGGGGGTTACCGCGCTGGGAGCAGCGGGTGTCTTTCTTTCGAAGGAAATTAATCGCAAGTTAATGGACGGTATGTTGGGATTTGCCGCCGGTATTATGATCGCGGCCAGCTACTGGTCGCTACTGGCGCCTTCCATCGAGATTTCGGCATCACTGGGATTACCCGCTTATATACCGCCGGCTGTCGGTTTTATGATGGGCGGCGTGGTTCTTTGGAGTATTGACCGGCTGCTGCCCCACCTGCACATGGGCTTGCCGATTTCATCCGCCGAAGGTATCAAGACTTCCTGGCAGCGCAGCATCCTGCTGGTGCTGGCTATCACCCTGCACAACATTCCTGAAGGCATGGCTATCGGTGTAGCCTTCGGCGCGGCCGGTGTAGGCATTCCGGGCGCCACCGTGGCAGGCGCGGTTGCGCTGGCTTTAGGCATTGGTCTGCAAAACTTTCCGGAAGGGCTGGCGATTTCCGCCCCGCTGCGCCGCGAGGGCCTTTCACGCGGCAAGAGCTTTTGGTACGGCCAGCTTTCGGCTATCGTGGAACCCGTGGGCGCCATGATCGGCGCAGCCGCTGTTATTTCCATGCGCCAGCTGCTGCCCTACGCGCTGGCTTTCGCGGCCGGCGCTATGATCTTCGTGGTCGTTGAAGAATTGATCCCTGAAGCGGAGCAGGGCCAAAACACCGACATTGCCACCGCCGGAGCCATGATCGGCTTCACCATCATGATGGTTCTGGATGTGGCCCTGGGATAAACTGAGTAATCAATGAGTAAATTAACAAAGCTTTCCAAAGCAGCCATCCTGGTATCCGTCAGTTTTGGCGTCAATAAAGTCCTGGGCATCCTGCGCCAGCTGATCATCGCGCGCCAATTCGGCCTTTCTTCCGACCTGGATGTATTCAACGTAGCCAACAACGTACCGGACATGCTTTATGCCCTGATTTCCGGCGGCGCATTGGCGGTTGCCATCATTCCGGTGTTGACGGAAGTGATAACCAAGGAAAACCGCGAAGCTGCCTGGAAAGTTTTCAGCCAGATAGCCAATTTCGCATTTCTGATCACCGCCGCGCTTTCCGTCCTGGTGGCAGTGTTTGCCTGGCCGCTGGTACAGCATCCCTGGGGCATCTCCCCCGGATTTTCGCTGGAACAACAAACCCTGGTGGTACACCTGATGCGCCTGAACCTGATCGGCACGTTGATATTTTCCATGGCCGGTCTGCTGATCGCCGGGCTGCAAGCCAACCAGCATTTCCTGCTGCCGGCCCTGGGGCCGATTCTTTACAACGTCGGCCAGATCTACGGCGCGGTCGTACTGGCGCCGGAGAACGGTTATTCTTTTGGGCCGCTGACCTTGCCCGCCTACGGGTTGGGCTTAAACGGCCTGGTGTACGGCGTATTGCTGGGATCCGCCATGTATTTCCTGATCCTCATCCCCGGCTTGGTCAAATATCAATTCAAGTGGTCGCCCAAGATCAACCTGCGCGACCAGTATGTGCACAAGATAATCAATATGCTAGGCCCGCGCGTGGGCGGCATGCTGCTTTACCAGCTTACCTTCATTGCCCGCGATAACATCGCTTCCCGCCTACCTTTGGGGTCTGTTTCTGCCCTGACCTACGGTTGGATGATCCTGCAGGTTCCCGAAACACTGATTGGTACAGCCATCGGAACCGCGCTGCTGCCCACCCTATCCGAACACTTTGCCAAAGGCGAAGTGGAGCAATTCCGCCGGACGATCACCCGTATCAAGCAAGTCATGATTGCCCTGGCCGTGCCGTCCGCAATTCTGCTGGCAGCCGTGTTGGGCCCCTTCCTGGATTTCGCCTTCGGTTTCGACGCGCAAAGCACCCAGCTGCTGCTGTGGGTTTCACGGGCTTTCCTGGCCGGATTGCTGAGCCACGTACTGTTGGAATTGGGCGCGCGCATTTTCTTCGCCCGTCAAAACGCCGTTTATCCATTAATCGGATCGGCAGTCAACCTGGTTGTGTACATCCTGTTCGGCGCCCTGCTGGCGAATCCGATGGGCGCGCCGGGGATCGCCCTGGCCGACGCGGCCGCTTTCACAGCCCAAGCCGCTTTCCTGTTCCTGACGTTCGGTCTTGTCACACTGAAGGAAAAGGGAATTCAACGAAATATCAAGCATTTATGGCAGGTTACCGCCGGCCAGCCGGATACCAAAGCCACTTTCCTGCGCGCCCTGTTGGGCAGCCTGATCGGCGGGTTGGTCATCCTGCTGATGTTGAACACGCTGACCGCAGCCCTGCCCAGCCTGGCAGTCGGACTTTTGGCCTCGCTGATCGGCATGGCCGTGGCGTTGTTCTTTGTCAGGAAAGAATTGAAGATACTGGTCAGTATGTAAACAATATAGAAATATTGAAATCTTCTCAGGAAATTGAAAAAAGATAAAAAAGGTATAATTGCTGCCATGCCCGCAAAAAAAGAAGACACACAAAAAATAAATACATCCTCAACCGCCAATAAACCCGGCGGCGACACCCAGCAGATCAAAACCTCAAGGGAAAAATCCCTGACGGTGAAGAAGCCCAAGCTATGGCGGGTGATTGTATTCGGTATTTTGTCCGTTATCATCCTTGCCGTAATTGGCGGTGGGCTGGGTTATAAACGCGGTATCAATGACCGCTTAAATCAGCAAAACGAGCAGATGCTCGGCGAAGCAGCCTTGCAGTATCAATATGGCGTGCAGCAGTTGAACAATGGAAATTACGATCTGGCCCGCACCCATTTTGAATATGTGCTGAAGGTATATCCGGACTTTCCCGGCCTGACCGAGAAATACACGGAAACGATGGTGAAGATCGCGCAATCGAACGAACCTACTGCTACACCGGCAGCCACAGCCACACCCGATAACCGCGATGTGGAAACCCTGTTCGCCCAGGCTTCACAGGAAGTCCAAAGCCAGCAGTGGGAAGCAGCCGTGAACACGCTGGAAGCGCTGCGCAACGCCGATTATTCTTACCGCACCATTGAAGTGGACGGCATGTATTACGTCGCCTTACGCTACCGTGCGGTTCAGATGATCCTGAATGAAGGCAATCTGGAAGAAGGGCTTTACTACTTCTCCGTTCTTGAAAAATATGCCCCGCTGGATAAAGAAGCGGTTAATTACTCCACAGTCGCCCGCTTGTACTTGACCGGTGCCAGCTATTGGGACCTGGATTGGCAGCAAGTGGTGAATTACTTCTCACAATTGGTGGCCTCCATGCCCAGCCTTTATGACGGCAGCATGACCGCTTCGGAGCGCTATTACTACGCCCTGATTTACTACGGCGACAAACTTATGGACGAACACGACGCGTGCGGCGCGGAAGACCAGTACAATCTGGCCCTGGCTATGACCGTAACGGATGATTTGCAGTCCAAGTACAACAAAGCTTATGGCGTTTGCCACCCGCCGACCAAGACACCTACCGAGGAAATCGTGGAGGATATCCCGGTCGAAGAAACCATTGAACCTTCAGAACCTGAAGTCGTCCCGACAGACATAGTATCACCAGAAGAACCTGCTTAAGCCGATGGCAGCGGCGATACAGACAGCACCGGATGATATAAATTTATAAAATAATAGCAAACGACCCCAAGAATTAATTCCGGGGTCGTTTTTTTATTTGCGTTCAGCCATCAAATCGTGCGTCAACGCCCCGGTCACCCTGACACGCGTGAGCTCGCCTTCCGTCAGCACTTCATCCAACAGCACCAGCCCATCGATCTCGGGCGCGTCGCGGAAGGAACGCCCGACGGAGATGCCGTCCCCGGTGCCCTCAATCAGCACATCCAGTTCGCGGCCAATCCAGGCCTCATTATTGGCGTGGGATATTTCCTCCTGCAGGGCGGCCAGGCGCTGAATACGTTCATCCTTAACCTCCTGCGGAATGGTATCTTCCAGCGCAAAGGCGGGAGTGTCCGCTTCGTGGTAATACGGAAAGATGCCCACGTGGTCAAAACGCATCTCAGCCGTGAAATCCAGCAATTCCTGGAACTCGGCTTCGGTTTCGCCCGGAAAACCCACAATGAAAGTGGTGCGCAAAGCCACCTCCGGGATGGCCTGGCGGAATTTACCCAAAGTATCCCGCACCCATTTCATATCGGATGGGCGCTGCATGCGCTTGAGCACATCCGGGTGAGCGTGCTGCAAAGGGATATCCAAATAAGGCAGGATATTGTTATCGGCTGCCATCAGCTCAATCAGCGGCTCCGCGTGCATACCCGGGAAGGTGTACATGACCCGCACCCAGGGAATTTCCGGCACGGTAACGGCCAGTTCGCCCAGCAGCGCGGCCAGGCCGTCCTTCATACCCAGATCACGCCCATACGTGGTGGTGTCCTGGGCAATCAGGATCACTTCCTTCGCGCCGGCTTCCGCCAAAGCCTGCGCATCCGCTAAAATCTCAGGAATGGGGCGGCTGAACATGGGGCCTTTGATGAGCGGGATGGCGCAAAAGGCGCAGCCGCGATCGCAGCCGTCGGCAATCTTGAGGTAAGCACTGCTGCCCTCCAGCGCCGCGCGCACGATTGGTTCGCCGCTCTCGATGATTTGTTTGGTCGGCGGAAAATAAAAATAGGGCGAGTCGCCCGGCTGGCGCAATTTCTCCACCACCGCGACAATCTCCGACCAGCGGCGCGTGCCCAGGGCTGCGTCCAGCCCTTCCACCTGCGCGGCCAACTGCTGCTTTTCGCGCTCTCCCAGGCAGCCGGCGGCCACCAGATATTGGCCGGGACGCTTCTCCTGGGCATAATCCCGCAGCACTTGCAGCGATTCTTCCTTTGCCGGTTGGATAAACCCGCAGGTGTTCACAATAATTAAATCGGATTCCTCGGCCTGAAAACATTCTTCATATCCGGCCATATCCAGCAACTCGGCCATGGAACGCGAATCCACGCTGTTCTTGGCGCAGCCCAATGATTCAATATAGAAAGTCTTTATAGGTCGTTTTGTCATAGACATGAGCCCCATTCTATCATTCTTACGCCAACCATCCCCCATCCGGTGGAAGATAATCATTTTTATTCGGCAGCGTTTATACTTAAAGCAAGTTAAGCTATAATTCCCAACCAGGAGAGACAAAATATGAGCAATATTTGCGTCATTGGAACTGGATATGTCGGGCTGGTCACAGGCGTCTGTTTTGCCGATTTAGGCAATCAGGTTTTCTGCCTGGATATCAATAAAGACCGCATCGACAAACTGAATCAAGGCATCATGCCAATTTACGAACCCGGATTGGAAGAAATCGTCGAACGGAATATCAAAAGCAAGCGGCTCTTCTTCACAACCGATTATGAAACCGCGTTGAAAGACGCGGAAATTGCCTTCATCGCGGTTGGCACGCCATCGGGTGTGGACGGTGAAGCCGATCTTCAATACGTGCGTAATGCAGCTGAGACGATCGCCCAGGTTGTCGATCACCCCATCATCGTGGTCAACAAATCCACTGTACCGGTCGGCACCGGCGATTGGGTAGCGGACATTATTTCACAAACCAGAGATTCCAAGAAATTGGACTTCTCGGTAGTCAGCAACCCCGAATTCCTGCGCGAAGGCAGCGCTATCGGAGATTTCATGAATCCCGATCGTGTTGTCCTGGGCTCATTGGAACGGGAAGCCGCCGAAAAAGTCTCACGACTATACGAACCTTTGCGCGCGCCCATCCTGATTACGGATTTGCGCACGGCTGAAATGATTAAATATGCCTCCAATGCTTTCCTGGCCACTCGCATTTCATTCATCAATGAAATCGCCAATATTTGCGACGAACTGGGCGCGGATGTGCGCGAAGTCGCCAAAGGCATGGGCCTGGACAAACGCATCGGCCATAGTTTTCTGGACGCCGGTTTAGGCTGGGGCGGCAGCTGCTTCCCCAAAGACGTCAAAGCGCTGGCGCACATGGCTGTGCTGCACAACAGCCAACCGCAATTGTTGCAGGCAGTGATGGATATTAACCGCAACCAACGCCGGCGCGTGGTTTACCGCTTGCGCAAGGTGCTGGGCGGATCGCTCAACGGCAAGGTCATCGGCGTTTTGGGCCTATCCTTCAAACCCAACACGGATGATATGCGCGAAGCTCCCGGCACGGAAATCATTCACCTGTTATTGAATGAAGGCGCGTCTGTTAAGGGCTATGACCCGCAAGCTATGGAAAACGCCGCCAAAGAACTGCCGAAAATCCAACTTTGCGATGATCCTTACCAGACTGCCGAGGGCGCCGATGCCCTGGTGCTGGCAACCGAATGGAACGAGTTCAAGCAGCTCGATTTTGAGAAGGTTTACAAACTCCTGCGCACTCCCGTTCTGGTGGATGGGCGTAATTTATGGGACAGCCAGTACCTGCGCGGTCTTGGCTTCACCTATTTCGGCATTGGCCAGGGCAACCATGTTAACCAGGTTGATTAATTTCAACAGATAAGTACATCCGGCGAGCAAATGATTGAAGCATTTGCTCGCTTTTTTATATTCATTTTCAGGAATTCAATTTTTTTCATTCGAACAACCAAGAAAATTGCTGCACAACGAAAATATTATGGGTAGTGTTAAAATATTTACATTCAAATTTTTATAAAAAGGAAATTATTATGATAGAAAAAGCGGACGTAAAAAAGAAGAAAAGAGCGCAGTGGGCCTGGTATTTCTATGATTTTGGCAATTCCGCCTATGCTGCCGTTGTTCTGCTGGCAGTATATGCAGCTTATTTCAAACAGAGTGTCGTAGGCACCGCTGAAGGATCCGCTTTATGGGGTCTTGCCTTGACCATTTCCATGCTGGTTGTAGCTGTAATTTCGCCATTTTTAGGGACATTGGCGGATTACTCCGGTCGCAAAAAGACCTTCCTGCTGGTAATGACCTTTGTTTCGATCATCTTCACCGGTTTATTGTTCTTTGTGAACAAGGGTGATGTATTCTTGGGCATGATCCTCTTTATCATTGCCGAAATTGGTTACCGCGCCGGGCAGGTATTCTACAACTCGCTGCTGGTGGATGTGGCTGACGAAGATGAAATTGGCAAAGTATCCGGCAATGGTTGGGCGATTGGCTCGCTGGGCGGCATCATCTGTCTGGTCATTGTGCTGGTCCTGATCCAATTAAACCCGGGCAATTCATTGGTCATCCGCTGGTCATTCGTCATCACCGCGGTATACTATGCGCTTTTTACCCTGCCAACCATATTCTGGCTGGAAGAAAAACACCGTCCGCAGAATAAAAGCGGCAAAGGCTTTTTTACAATCGCAATTGAACGCTTGAAAAACACCATCAAATCGGTTGCCAACTTCAAAGAATTCATCAAGTTCATGATCGCAGTGTTAATCTACAACGACGGCATCATCGCCGCCCTGGATTTCGCAGCCATCATCGGCGCTGTCGTTTTTGGCGTAACCAGTACCGAATTGATTATTTTTGTCATCATCGTGCAGGTTACCAACGTTGCCGGTGCCTATTTATACGGATTGCTGGGTGAAAAGATTGGCTACAAACAAAGCCTGATCAACTCCCTGGTGCTGATGATCATCTCGGTGCTGGGCATGATGTTCGTCCCCAACAAAACGGGATTCTTCATCGTGGGCGCCCTGGCCGGTTTTGCCATGGCCGGTGTGCAGTCGCTTTCCCGCACCATGGTAAGCGTATTCGCACCTGCCCATAAGAGCGCCGAATTCTACGGCTTCTTCTCCCTGACCGGCCGGACTTCTTCCATCATCGGCCCCGGCGTCATGGGGCTGGCTGCCACCGGTTTATCCAACTGGTTATTCAAAGCGCTCTCCCAGGCCGACGTTGCCTTGGCTAATAATGAAGCCACCAAAACCGTAGCAGAACAGATCGGTACGCGCTTTGCGCTGGTCACCATCGTCTTCTTCCTGCTGGTCGGTTTAATGCCGCTGCTCTTCGTGAATGAAAATGAAGGCCGTAGAGCAGCCAAGAACACAGTTGAGGAGTAAATTACCATGACCGCCGCCCAGTTAACCACATCCGGGGAACCATCCTACCGGCCAAACCAACCGCTGCGCCGACTAATGCAATACCTGGCACGCGGTATTTTCAAGGTGCTCACGGATATGGAAATAGAGGGTGAAGAGAATTTTCCCAGGACCGGCCCATTGATTATGGTCGGGAATCATTTCAGCTTCATCGACCCGGCCGCTTTCATCAGCGTGGCGCCCTGGCCCATGGACTTCATCGGCGGAGCGGTCACCCCGCACGCGCCGAAAATCGTGCAATTTCTCCCCAAAATGTGGGGGTACCTGCCGGTTTATCGGGGCACAGGCTCGACCTTTGCGCTGAAACAGGCGGAAGCGATCTTAAGATCCGGCGGTGTGGTCGGAATTTTCCCCGAAGGCGGATCCTGGGCGCAGATTCTGCGGCCGGCACGGCCCGGCGCGGCTTTGTTGACCGCCGTGGCGGAAGCGCCGCTGCTGCCGATAGGGTTGACCGGATTTCCCAAAATATTTCCGGCACTGCGCCAGGGCAAACGCGCCAAGGTGAAGATTCGCATTGGTAAGCCCTTCGGCCCTTTCAAGATATTCGGCAGCCGTTATGAACGCCGGCACCAATTGGATGATATCGGCAACGAAATCATGACCCACATCGCCGAATTGATCCCGCCGGAAGAAGCCGGCTTGTTCTCTAAAGACCCGGCCATCCGGGCAGCCGCTCAGGGGACCGATTATTATCCCTGGGAAGGCATCCGAGAAGGCCAGGACGACTACCCTGCCCAGTAATTCGGCCGGTATCCCAATCATTTCAACATCATTCATCCCCGGAAAACCACCCGGGGATGTTTTTTTATGGATGTTATAATCAAAAATTGCTTTATAATATAGATATTATGTTCTAAAAAGAGGTTGTATGTCACAAGACAAAATCCGGGTGGTTGGCGCCCGCGAACACAATTTAAAGAATATCACCGTGGAAATCCCGCGCGATAAATTCGTGGTGATTACAGGTCTGTCCGGTTCCGGCAAGAGCTCGCTGGCATTTGATACGATTTTTGCTGAAGGCCAGCGCCGCTACGTGGAATCCCTGTCCGCTTACGCGCGCCAGTTCCTCGGCCAGATGAATAAACCGGACGTGGATTACATCGAAGGACTTTCCCCGGCCGTCTCCATCGACCAGAAAGCCACCTCGCGCAACCCGCGCTCCACCGTGGGGACGGTTACCGAAGTATACGATTACCTCAGGCTGCTGTTCGCGCGCGTGGGCGTGCCGCACTGCCCCATCTGCGGCCGTGAAGTGGTCAAGCAGTCTGCGCAGGAAATCGTCGATATTGTCGCGCACCTGCCCCAGGATTCGCGCCTGCTGATTATGGCGCCCATCATCCGCGGCCGCAAAGGCACCTACCAGGCTGTTTTTGACGAAATACGCAAAGCCGGTTTTCTGCGCGTGCGGGCCGATGGCCAGGTCTACAACCTGGACGAAGAAATTGAATTGGATCGCTACAAAATACACAACATTGAAGCGGTAGTTGACCGCCTGGTAATCCAGGCAAGTGATAACGAAGCCGACCAAAAAGCTTTCGTTACCCGGCTGACCGACTCAGTCGAGACCGCGCTGAAATTTGGCGAGGGACGCGTCATCGTACAAAACATGTCCACCGAACCGCCTACCGACCTTTTCTACTCAGAACATTTATCCTGTCCGGAGCACGGGGTCAGCCTGCCGGAAATCGAGCCGCGCAACTTCTCCTTCAACACCCCGCACGGCGCCTGCCCGACCTGCCAGGGCCTGGGCATCAAACAGGAAATTGACCCGGATCTGCTCATCCCGGACAAGGAAATTTCTCTCAACGACGGCGCCATCGTGGCCATGGAATGGAATGATTCACGCGATCAGGGCAAATATTACTGGCAGATGCTTTCCGCCGCTGCCAAAGCCTACCACATCAACCTGGACACGCCCATCAAAGACCTGCCCGAAGAAAAACTGAATGTCATCCTGTATGGCACCAACGGACAGGAAGTCGAAATGGACCTGCGCAGCGCGGATAACCGCCGCACGGTTTTGAAAACCAAGTTCGAAGGCGTCATCCCCAACCTGATGCGGCGTTTTCGGGAGACGAATTCCGAATACATTCGCAGCAAAATTCAGGAATTTATGAGCGACCAGCCCTGTCCGGACTGCAACGGCAACCGCCTGCGGCCGGAATCGCTGGCTGTTACGGTTGACGACAACAACATTATGGAAGTCACCGGCTGGCCGGTGGAACGCACGCTGCCCTGGATTGTAAAAATCATGGGGGATGATTCTCCTTTGAATGAGCGCGACCGGGCTATTTCGGAACGCGTACTGAAGGAAATTCATGACCGGCTGGGATTCCTCGTTAATGTCGGCCTGGGCTATTTGACGCTCAAACGCTCGGCCGCCACACTTTCCGGCGGCGAAGCCCAGCGCATCCGGCTGGCCACCCAAATCGGCTCCAAGCTGATGGGCGTGCTATACGTGTTGGATGAACCCTCCATCGGGCTGCACCCGCGCGATAACGCGCGCCTGCTAGCCACGCTGAAAGAGCTGCGCGACCAGGGCAACACTGTCCTGGTGGTGGAACACGACGAAGAGACCATCCGCACGGCGGACTGGATTGTGGACCTGGGGCCGGGCGCCGGCGAACACGGCGGCGAGATCATCGCCGAAGGGCCGGTCAAAGCCATCCTGGAAAACCCAAAATCGCTCACCGGAGCCTATATGTCGCGTCGTTTGACCGTCCCGATGCCTGAAAAACGGCGTTTGGGCAACGGCAAACACCTGACGATCGTTGGCGCGGAGGCTAACAACCTGAAAAATCTGGATGTTGAAATTCCCCTGGGTAAACTGGTGTGCATCACCGGCGTGAGCGGTTCGGGAAAATCCTCCCTGATGGTGGACGTGCTCTATCAAGCTCTGGCGCGTGAGTTGAACCACGCCCGCACCAATCCGGGCGGCTATAAACGCATCGAAGGTATCCAGTATTTAGACAAAATCATCAACATCGACCAATCCCCCATTGGACGCACGCCGCGCTCCAACCCGGGCACTTATACCGGCGTGTGGGATGAGGTGCGCAAGTTATTCACCGAGATGCCGGAAAGCAAGATGCGCGGGTATACCAGTGGACGTTTTTCATTCAACGTGCACGGCGGGCGCTGTGAGGCCTGCCAGGGAAACGGTCAACTGCGTATTGAAATGCAATTCCTGCCGGATGTGTACGTGCCCTGCGATGTCTGCCACGGCGCGCGCTTCAACCGCGAAACACTGCAAGTCAAATATAAGGGACTTTCCATCGCGGAAGTGATGAATCTGACCATCGACAGCGCCATGGAGTTTTTCGCGAACATTCCCCGCATCGCGCACAAACTGGAAACCTTGCAGGATGTGGGATTGGGATATATCCGCATCGGCCAATCGGCCACCACCCTTTCGGGCGGGGAAGCCCAGCGCATCAAGCTTTCGCGCGAACTCTCGCGCCGCGCCACCGGCAAGACCCTGTACGTGCTGGACGAGCCTTCGGTCGGCTTGCATGCCGCCGACGTGCACAAATTGGTGGAAGTGCTGCAGCGCCTGGTGGACGCCGGCAACTCGGTGTTGATCATCGAACACAACCTGGACATCATCAAGACTGCCGATTACATTATCGATCTGGGGCCGGAGGGCGGCGACCGCGGCGGCCAGTTGGTGGCCACGGGCACACCCGAGGAAGTGTGCGAAATAAAATCGTCCTACACCGGACAGGTTCTGAAGGATTACTTCAAGGATTATTACAAAAAGGAATGTTAATCATTTCAAAACACTATCCCCATTCCCTAAATCGGGAATGGGGATTTTTTATACTCATTTTTGCAACCATTTTCCTTATTTTACGTAAATTATTGTGAGGATAAAAAGAATGAATTCAACTGACATGCCTGTAAACAAGGCAAAACCATTGAACTACACCGAGTGGTTCAACGAACATTTCAACATCGGTCTTAAACAGGCAGTCAAATTCAGCCTGAGCCACCCGCGCAAAGCCATTTTCTTCGGTAATAAGATCGTGCGCTTCTATTTCGCCAGCCGGCGCAGGAAAAGCTGGAAAAATCAGGGCGTGCAGGTACCACCCATGCTGATCTACAGCATCACAACGGAATGCAACCTGGATTGCGGCGGCTGCTACGCCAAGGTCCTGCACCAACCCAAACACGGCGAGTTCAACCCGCAGAAATTCGCGCAGGTCATCGACCAGGCAGATGAGATCGGCGTTTCGTATATTTTGCTGGCCGGGGGCGAGCCTTTCATGCGCAAGGAACTGCTGGACGTCACCGCCGCGCACCCCAACATCATCTTCACCCCTTTCACCAACGGTATGCTGGTGGAGGAGGAACACATCCGGCGCCTGAAGAAACAACCGCATGTGATTCCCATCGTCAGCTTTGAAGGCTACGAGCTGGAAACGGATAAACGCCGCGGCCAGGGCGTATACGAGAACGGCTTCGAGCTGATCCAGCGCTTCCAGCAGGCCGGCATTTATTACGGCGTTTCGGTCACCACCACGCACGATAATTTTCAAACTGTCGTCGACCGCAAGTTCATCGAGCGCCTGGTGGCGTTGGACTGCAAGGTATTCTTCTTCATTAATTACATTCCCGTCACCCCCGGAACGGACGACATGATCATGACCGTGCCGCAGGTGAACGAACTCAACCGCATTCTGGTGGGTTACCGCCGTGAGTACCCGGCATTGTTCCTGGCTTTCCCCGGCAGCGAAATCGACTTCGGCGGCTGCCTGGCAGCCGGCAAGGGCTTCGTGCACATCAACGCTGAAGGCGACGTGGAACCCTGCCCCTTCTCGCCCTACACGGATGCCAGTTTGCGCGACATGCCCCTGATCGAGGCGCTCAAATCGCCGCTGCTGAATGCCATCCGCGAGAACGACTTCCGCCTGGACGAATCCAACGGCATCTGTGCGTTGTGGCAGGAACGCGAATGGATCGCGGACCTGGCTCCCACAGAATCCGTCTAATTCGCCTTTTTCAAACGCTCCCCGGGCTCGCGCCCTCCGTTATGCCTGGGGAGCGTTTTTTCTATAAGCATTGATATATAATAGTTATAGTATTGGGGTTTTGTATTACCTTTTTTTGGTTTTGGAATATTTTAAATAGATCAGCTTGATAAACGATATAGAGAGATTTAAAACAATCCACAGCAAGTGTAGGAAAAATTTAACTAAGTTACGCAAAGATGGAATTAAGACGAGAAATCTTACATGTTTTCAAGCAATATTACAATTCTATTTTCTCGGTAATTAGAAACCACACTCTTCACAAAATTGCATATCGATTATTGATAAATAATATTTCAAGGAGGGAATTTATCGATGTCAGCAATTCAATTTATAACATCTGGGGGTATGGCATCAGTAGGTGGTGATCTTCCAGAAAATGAACAAAATGCAGTAAATGCCATAATTAGATTATTTGGCGAGAAGGTACGAAAATACGCGCTTGACTTACAAGTGCCTGCATCTATATTATCTGTTCAACAATGTGGATATCTTTTAGTTGGAAAAGATATTAATAATTATCATGCAGTATTTGCAGATATTGCAGAAACGAAAATATTTTATAGGGATTTTTCATCATTTGGTAGGCTAGACCTGAATAGTCTTACTCATCAGGTAAGAATTGATGTAGGGGAAGTAGTATGGGCTTTTTCATTCCCCATTCATGTCCCAGCGGAAAAACTTGACGATTATATCCAAAGTATTGTTGTGCAGTATGTTAGCACTGTATTACAGGCAAAAAAGAAATCAGAAAGAAACATGTCTGAAGAAACAGCATCAAATCCCGAGATAGCCTCAGGGCTTCAAAAATTCAGGAATGATTTTTCTGTAACAAAGAAAACTGCTTTTATTATTATGAAATTCAATGACACAGAGTTACACGAAGAAATTGTTACTTGCATTAAAGATGTTTTAGACAAAAATAACATTACTGCACTACGAGCTGATGATAAACAATACATGGATGATCTATTTCCGAATGTAAAGGTTTATATGCACGGCTGCAATTTTGGTATTGCGGTATTTGATCGGATAACGGAAGAAGATTTCAATCCAAATGTATCACTTGAAGTTGGTTATATGCTTGGTATGGGTAAGAGTGTTCTTTTGTTAAAGGATAAAAATTTAAAATCCTTACAAACTGATTTGATAGGAAAGTTGTATAAAGAGTTTGACCCGTTGAAGATTTCTGAATCATTACCAAAACAAATAGAAAAATGGTTAATAGATAAAGGTTTTGTAATAAATCAATAGGAAACCATTTAAACGGGGTAATAAGTTGTTTAACACAGTATAAGATTCCCTTGAATTTATAAATTTCTTCAACAATCCAATGAAATCATATTTAAGGGTTGGACACTCACACAATGGTAGATACCACAAACTAATAGCCTTTGGAGAATTAATATAATGACAGAAAATAATCCATTTGAAAACCAGGCAGAACAAAGAAAAGAGTATCTTGATAAAATCTTACAATCTGACAATCCACGAAAATTAATTGTCGCAGGACCCGGAACAGGAAAAACATATACTTTCGGTGCGATATTTAATAAAAAAGTGGGGAAAAGAAATCTTGCTCTTTCATTCATAAGAAAGCTTGTTGAAGATATGGAAAATGATCTGGGTAATCGAGCTGAAGTTAGAACATTCCATGCATTCTGTAAGAAACTACTCCACAAAAGGAATGGCAGGATCGAGCTCATCCCATTTCTAACAAAAATAGTAGAAAGCGACGCCAATTTCCTCGGAAATAAACTTTCCGATTTTGATGAGAAATTTCAAATGCTTGATGAAGATTCGCCTGAATTAACGTTTTATCTTGAAAGGGGAGATTACTATAATGCAGTATCTTTTAATGACACTGTCTATAGGTTATATAAACACGTCCGTGACGGGCATTTAGAGTTGCCAACTTATGATCAAATTGTTGTTGATGAATACCAAGATTTCAATCCGCTTGAAGTTGCGTTGATTGAAGAATTAGAAAAGAAAAGTCCCATATTAATTGTCGGTGATGATGATCAAGCAGTATATTCTGGAAGGAATTCTTCCCCTGCCCACTTGCGAGCTAAATATGAATCCGGTGAATATCAAGTTTTTCAATTACCATTTTGTTCCAGGTGTCCACGAGTTGTTGTAGAAGCAACCACTGCATTTATTAAAAATGTAACAGATAATGGTGGTCTTCAAGATAGAATTGAAAGGCCTTTCTTTCCCTATCTTGAAGATAAAGATTATGAAAATAGTACATATCCAAAAATTGTGAAAGCAACAACCTCAACAATAAGTTGTTTGTCTAAGTTTATCGCAGGAGAAATTAAAAAAATCCCAGAAATAGAAATTAAAGATGCACACGAAAAAAACTATCCCTGTGTTCTACTTGTTGGAAAGAGGCAATACCTTAATCCTTTAGCAAAAAAATTGGGAGAATTTTACGCAAATATAAACTTTTCTGAAGCCCAAGATTATAATTATTCCATATGTGATGCATATGACATGCTTCTCCATGATGACGATTCAAATTTAGGTTGGCGAATTCTTGCTGAGTTTGAATTTAATAAAGTTCAGATACAAGACTTTATCAAATCTTCTCTCGATGGAACACCTTTTAATAAGATACTACCGGAAGAATTTATTTGCAAACATTTAAAAGTCGTCAATATCATCAGGGCTGGTAAACCAAGTGAGCAAGATCGTCAAGCATTAATAGGTCTTATAGGTGAAAAAAGTGATCAAATCTTAGGGCACTTTTATGGAGAACAAAAAGAAAAGCAGGAAACTGATTTATCCCAACCGACAATACTTTTATCATCTTTTGAAGGTTGTAAAGGTCTTTCAGCAGGTCACGTATTTATCGTCGGTTTAAATGAAGGTATAGTACCAAAAATAGATAGTAACGGCAATGTCGATAATATTGAATATTGCAAATTTGTGGTGGCATTGACTCGTACTTTGAAGAGATGTTATTTACTTTCGAATAAATGGGATTACAATCCAAATGATAGGGAACCATATTTACCATCTCAATTTACGCAAATAATTCCAGGAGAATTTATAGAGGATAGAGGATACCTAACAAGCAAAGATATAACTCAATAATTAAGAACTCTCTTAAGTTTACTAAACGGCCACCCGACATCCAACCATATACCTTTACATTCCTGTGTGCCTGTGCCCTATATAAGACCTGCACTTTACGGAGTACTTGTGCCTTTCGGGACATGAAAGGGCTGGTATTAAAAAGCAGTAGCCTAAATTTCATCCAATCCATTCCCCCTAGGGACTGCTACGTGGTCGATAAGCTCAGGGATATCTAGCCATTAAACAAAAAAAGCCCGAATGGGCTTTTCTTGGACCAGGTGCCCCCAGAGAGATTCGAACTCTCGTTTTAGCCTTGAAAGGGCTGCGTCCTGGTCCCCTAGACGATGGGGGCATCAAGGCTGAAATTCTACCATGAATTTAAAAAATGCAAGAGGGTAAAGGCCACCAATTTTTCTAATTTACTCCGCCAGCCCGGTCCGTTCATATAGAAGAGAAGCGATTGGAATAATCTTATTAAATAAAATACAATCAATTGTCTCTGTAAAATATCGACTATCGCCGCTTGCCCATAACTTTCTGGAAATCCGTATCCCCCCTCGTTTGTAAACAAATTGATAGAGTTTCCTTTTTTTAATGTCTTTTGTTTGACTTATGTTCTACGACATGATAATATCAAAATAATCATCTGTTCATTATTTCTGTACATTAACAGGTTCTGAAAGGATTTATTTCATGAAGACAACCGTTCTTATTTTTCGTTTTTTAGGACTTATACTGTTTGCAGTCGCTGGATTTTATTTGGGTGATTTGCTCGTCGGAATTATAAATATTGATTTGAATTCCCTGCCATACGCAATTGGGGGTTCTGTTATTCTAGGCTTGTTCGGTTTTTGGGCGATGCCCTTTATTTCGTTATATCCAGTCAATTGGCTGCGCACCTATCTTTCCAAAATATCCGGACCAACTTTGGTCGCCGCTTTGATTGGACTGGTCATCGGCTTAATCCTGGCCGCACTTTTCTCAATCCCAATCTCGTTCCTACCCAATCCATTTAAAAGCATTTTGCCAATTGTGGCAGTAGGACTATTTGGGTATTTGGGTATTACCATTGCTGTCACCCGCCAAACGGATCTTAAAGATGTTTTCACACTCAATCGGCGAGGCCAGCGTGGTTCCACTTCGCAAGGAACTCCGGCCAAATGGCAGCAGGAAAAATCCATCCTGATTGACACCAGCGTAATTATTGATGGACGCATCGCGGATATCGCCCGCACCGGTTTTGTGCCTGGTAATTTGATCATTCCCCGTTTTGTCCTGAATGAATTGCAGTACATTGCCGATTCCGCCGAAAGCCTGCGCCGCCAGCGCGGCCGGCGCGGCATGGAAGTGCTGTCTGAATTACAGAAAGACCGCAGCATCAACACCACCATCGCCGATATTGACGTGGAAGGTGTGCGTGAAGTGGATGAGAAGCTGGTTATGCTGGCACGCCAGATGCAAGCGCCCATCCTGACCAACGATTACAACCTCAACCGCGTGGCCGAGCTGCAGGGCGTGAAAGTGCTCAATATCAATGAACTAGCCAACGCAGTTAAATCCATTCTGCTTCCCGGTGAAGCCCTGCTGGTTAAGGTGATCCAGGAAGGCAAGGAACAGGGCCAGGGCGTCGGATATCTTGACGACGGCACCATGGTGGTGGTCGAAGATGGCAGAGAGTTCATCGGCAAGGATATCGAGGTAGCCGTGACCAAAGTGCTGCAAACCGCTGCCGGACGTATGATCTTTTCCAAACCGGATAGCAGCGCCAATAACAATAAAGGTAAGTAATTATCATTTTTAGGAGTAAGAGCATGGGCATTCAGGTTTACAGCACCCTAACTCGCAAGAAAGAAGCCTTCGAGACCCTCGAACCCAACAAAGTCCGCTTGTATGTGTGCGGCCCTACCGTTTACGATAAAGCCCACGTCGGACATGCCATGTCCGCCCTGGTTTTCGACATCATTCGCCGCTATCTGCAATATCGCGGTTATTCGGTCAAACACGTGATGAACTACACCGATGTGGATGACAAAATCATCAACCGCGCCAATATACTGGCTTGCGACCCGTTTGAACTGGCTGAAACCTATATCCAACAATATGCCCAACATTTAAAGGATTTAAATATCCTGCCGGCTACAATCAATCCGCGCGCCACGCGCGAAATGGACGAGATCATCCGCTTCATCACCGACCTGATTAATAAAGGTTACGCTTACGAAGCCGGCGGCGATGTGTATTACCGCGTTGAGAAAAAATCGGATTACGGCAAGCTCTCCGGCCGCAAGCTGGACGATATGCGCGCCGGTTCCCGCATCGAGGTCGATGAACGCAAAGAAAACCCGATGGATTTCGCGCTGTGGAAGGCAGCCAAGGAGGGCGAACCCGCTTGGGATAGCCCATGGGGCAAGGGCCGGCCCGGCTGGCACATCGAATGCTCGGCCATGAGCGGTGCCCATCTGGGCGAACAAATCGACATTCATGGCGGCGGCAACGACTTGATTTTCCCGCACCACGAAAATGAAATTGCCCAATCCGAAGCTCACACCGGCAAACAATTCGCGCGCTATTGGATCCATAACGGCATGCTGCAGTTAAGCGGCGAGAAGATGTCCAAATCGCTGGGCAATCTGATCACCATCGAAGATTTCCTGGCCGCGCATCCGGCGGATGCCCTGCGCATGATGGTGCTCAATTCCGGATATCGCAATCCCCTGACCTTCAATGATGAAATCATCGGGCAAGCCGAACGCGGTCTGGAACGCCTGCAATCCGGCTTGAAAGAAGCCCAACCGCAAACCGCCGGACTGGCAGACACTTCCGCGCTGGATGAGGCAGCCAAAGCCGCCCGCAGCGGTTTTGAAGCCAGCATGGACGACGATTTCAACAGCGCCGGCGCGCTGGGGCACTTATTTGAACTGGTACGTGTCATCAACCAGGCGCGCGCCGACGGCGCCACCGATGAGCAGCTCAAACCGGCACAGGACGTGCTGGAAGAACTGACCGGGGTATTGGGTCTGACCCTGCGCGTGGAAAAAGGTTCGCAGGCAGCCGATGCCTTCATCAACCTTTTGGTAGACGTCCGCCAGGATGTCCGCCAGGCCAAGCTGTGGGAGCTTTCCGATAAGATCCGCGACCAACTGGCTGAGCTGGGCGTGCAGGTGGAAGACGCCAAAGGCGGCAGCACCTGGTATTGGAAATGAAAGAGTGGATCACCGGTAGAAATCCTGTTTATGAGTGCCTGCGTGTTGGACGCAGGCATTTTTTCAGATTGCAGCTTGCCAAGGGGGTTGAACAAAAAGGACGCATCCCGGAAATCCTGACCCTGGCCAAAACAGCCCGCCTCAACGTGGAATGGGTTGATCGCGACGCGCTGGAGGAATATTCCGACAATCCCCAGGGTGTGGCTTTACAGGCCAGCGAGTATCCCTACGCTGACCTGCAGGCCATTTTCGACCTGGCCAAAAAAAAAGGCGAACCCCTTTTCATGCTCATTCTCGACCAAATTCAGGATCCGCAGAATATGGGCACGCTCATCCGCAGCGCCGAAGTTTTCGGCGTGCACGGTATGGTCATTCCCGCCCACCGCTCCGCCGGCGTGACGCCAGCCGTAGTGAACGCCTCCTCAGGAGCCAGCGAGCACCTGCTGATCGCCCCCGGCAACCTGGCGCAGGCTATCGACGCAGTCAAGGAGCAGAACGGCTGGGTGATCGGCCTGGACATGGACAGCAGTGCCACCCCGCTGTCCCAGACCAACCTGAAAGGCAACCTGGCCATCGTGGTGGGCAGCGAAGGCGAAGGCCTGCGCCGCCTGGTGCGCGAGAAATGCGACCTGATCACGTATATCCCCATGCGCGGCAAAGTGGCTTCATTAAACGCAGCCACCGCCGGCTCGATCGTGCTGCAAGCCGCGGCGGCGGTGCGCTAATTCTTACGGACTGAACGACCCCTAAATCGTGATCAGTTTTTTGTTTTCTTTAAGGATCTCGGTCAGGGGCTGACCCCAATACTTTACCTCGATACCCATTCCTTCCAATTTTTCAGTAACGCCCAATTGGTCCGCGCAGGCTTTACAGGCCGTGAATTGCACGCCGGCTTCCTGAGCGATCTTGAGCTTGTCCTGGATCAGGGCGTTCTCGGCCGCCAGCTTGGCGGTGGCGCCCCAGATAATGACCGTTACAGCGCCCCACCAATTCTTCAGCAGGCTGTTGGTGGCGTACATCATCACCATCTTCTCGGACGTGAGCACATCCGCGTTCGTCCACAGAATAAACAGTTCGTTATCTTTATCCATTTTTTCAGCACTCCTCGTTGCTTGTTTTCCATTGTAAGACGCTTCACAACCCAATTAGGTTAATCCGGAAAATCCTCACATAAACTCACGCGCCTGCGGCTACTACTCCATAGGCTGACGGCTGTGGTCAGCAGGAAGAAGGCGATGGCATATACCGGCAGAAAAGCGACGATGAAAGCCATCATCACCAGCAGCACACCAATGCCCAGGCGAACAGTTGGAGACGGCAGCATACGGAAGCCGCACACCAGTCCTAAAAAGGCATTACCGATAAAGAAGATATTAGCCACTTCAATCACATTCTCGAATGAGATCCAGCCCAGCACGACAGCTCCCAGGATCAGGAAATTGCCGGAAAGTAATATCAGGACAGATGGCCGCTGCCCCTGCAAAACCATCGACAGCCGTTTGGTTCGCAGCCTCTCGGCAGTCTGTCGCGAGACCGCGCCCGTGAAGGTCACGATGGTGCAGATGCACAAGCCCGCGGCCAATATTCCAAAAACGAGATCGGCGCTGCCGCCTAAAATGGGTACCAGCAAACCCGGCATGCCGCCCGCAGGCACGTTCTGCAAAGCGAAAGCGGTCAGGAGGTAAACGGAGATGATGCCGGCCAGACTGATGCGCATGGCCCGCAGCATAGTACGCTCCGGATCGTCCACCTCTTCGACGTAATTTCCCAGCACCTCCCAGCCAAAAACCGACCAGAAGATCAACAGCAGCACGTGGCCAAACCCGGCCAACTCCGGCAGGCCGCGCGGCAGGCTCAGCGCAGGCGCCTCGACCAGCGTGGCCAGGCTGCCAGCCAGCAGTAGGCAGGCTGTCAGGCTGGAAAGCACCAGCAAAATACGCGCCATAAAGGACGCGCCGGAGATCACCAGCAGGGCGCAAACCAGCAGCACAGCTGCCGCGATCCAGGCCGGGTGCACGTTCATGGTAGCAGGTAATAGCGGCGCCAGGAATTCCGCGGCGGTCAGTGCGACCACCACCGGGCCGAACAGCACTGCCCCAGCCAGGTAGTTGGCGGAAAGCTCGCGGAAGGGCTTTCCCAACATCTCCCCTACAATGGTGCTGATGCCCTGGTTATCGGGCGCAACCACCGCCATCCGGGTGAAGACGTAGGCGAACAGGGCGCCCAAAGCCATCACGATCAACCAGGCGTAAATGGCGTGCCCTCCTAGTTTCTCCACTGCCAAAGGCGGCAAAAAAATGATGCCGGAACCGAGTACCGGCCCGATGGTCAACCCGCTGACCATGATCGCGTTCAATTTTTTCTTCATGGATATACCTCTCTATTATGTTGTCCTTATCCTAACGGCAATGGTCTTATTTGTTAAATAGATAGTTTCGTTGATATAGTTCAAGATTTCTGATGATAAAATGAGAGAAAAAACAAAGGACCTGCTGTGGAAATACGCAACCTGAAGACATTCGTGAAAATCGCGGAGCTGGGCAGTTTCACCAAGGCCGCCCAGGAATTGGGCTACGCCCAGTCCACCCTGACCTTCCAGATCCAGGCTATTGAAGCTTTCTACAACCGCCCCCTATTCGAAAAGGTCGGCCGCCACATCCAATTGACCGCCTTCGGGAAACAGTTCCTGGAACAGGTCAATGGCATCCTGAGCGACTACGACTCACTCGAACAACTGGCGGAGGTTGAAGCCGCGCCGCAGGGCACGCTGCGCATCGGCGCGCCGGATTCGCTGATGATGTACCGCCTCTACCCGATCATCAAGGCTTATAAAAGCGCCTACCCGCAGGTGGAGATCTCCGTGATCAACAGCCCCTGCGAACTGCTGCGCAAGGACCTGTTCTCAGGGAAACTTGACCTGAGCTTCCTGCTGCAGCCGGATTACAGTTACAAGAGCCTGGAAATCCTTCTGCTGCACGAAGAACCCATGTGCCTGGTCGCACCGGCCGGCCATACCGAGCCGGATTTTCTGCCCGGGCCTGACCAGATCGTGTTATTCACGGAACAGGAATGCTCCTACCGGCAGGATTACGTGCGCTACCTCCAGCAGCACAAATTCTTTCCCAACAACGTATTGGAAACGGCCAGCGTGGAAGCCATCAAAAAATATGTAATCAACGGGTTGGGCGTGTCTTACCTGCCCTATTACGCTGTACAGGAAGAAGCGAAAGCCGGTTTGCTGGAAGTCAAGATCCCACAAACCGACACGCGTTTCTTCACTCAGATCGCCTATCACCGCAAGAAGTGGCTTTCACCGGCCATCCAGGCGCTCATTGAATTAAGCAAAGAAACCAGTAAAAGTTGGACCGTGGATTGAGGCATCCGCCCTCCCTAAACAACAGATAAAATGATTCAGTCAATACAGGAGAACCCATGCAATCCTTGACCAAACCTCAAAACCTCCATCCCGGCGACAAGGTCGCGGCAGTCAGCCTCTCCTGGGGCGGGCCGGGCGCCCTGCCTGCGCGCTACCAGGCCGGGGTGCGCCAGCTGGAAGAAGCCTTCAATGTGCAGGTGGTGGAGATGCCGCACACGCTGGCCGACCCGGACTGGCTGCACGCCCATCCGCAGGCGCGCGCCGAGGATCTGATACAGGCCTTCAGCGATCCGCATATAAACGCCATTTTCAGTACCATTGGCGGAGACGATTCCATCCGCACCCTGCCCTACCTGGACCTGGAGGTGATTCGCAATAACCCCAAGATTTTCATGGGGTATTCCGACAGCACCATCACGCATTTCGCCTGCCTGAAAGCCGGGTTAGGCTCCTTCTATGGGCCTTCCATCATGTCGGGATTTGGAGAAAACGCGGGATTATTCCCTTACATGGCAGCTTCGGTGCGCAAGACGCTGTTCGAGAGCCAGCCCATCGGTGCGCTTTCGCCCAATACGGACGGCTGGAGTGATGAACTGCTGGATTGGGGCGACCCGAAGAATCAATCTATCTCGCGCAAGCGTAAGCCCTGCACGGGTTGGAAATTCCTGCAAGGCCGGGGCATTCACAGCGGCCGTCTAATCGGCGGCTGCATTGAGGTGCTGGATTGGCTGCGCGGTACGGATGTCTGGCCGGACACGGAAGAATGGGAAGACACTATACTGTTCATCGAAACCTCCGAAGAAGCGCCCTCCCCACAGGCGGTGGAACGCATGCTGCGCTCGCTGGCCGCACTGGGCGTGCTGAAACGCATCCACGGCCTGCTGGTCGGGCGCCCCGGCGGGCAGGTGCCGCCGGAGCAATTCGCCGAATACGACCAAGCTATCCTGAATATCATGGTGGAAGAAGAAGGCCTGAAAAATACGCCCATCGTGACAGCCATGGACTTCGGCCATACCGATCCCATGCTGGTGCTGCCTTACGGAGCGCAAACGCGCATCGATTGTGATCAGCAGATTATCGAAATCACGGAAAGCGCAGTCGGCGAATAAACGAGATCAGAAAGGCCAGGCGCCGCTCAGGTAAAGCCATACCAGCCACAGGCCAATCATCACCATCCCAATACCAAAACGCGCCACAACCGCGCTGGCGCAGCCGATAGCCATTTCCTTGGTGGATTCGCCCGCCTGACGCCAATTTTTCAGGCGCACGGTTTCGATGGCAAACAGCGCAATCAGCGCGGCCACTAGCCCGCCAAAAGGAGGGAACAGAATACTGAAGACCAGCGCCGCCAGCATGGAGACCACCACGCCGGTCCAACTGGCGCCGCTCTTTTTGGCGCGCGCGCCCATCAGGAGCTGGTCGACCATGTTGCCGAAGATCATCAACAGTGTGATGCCCAGGAAGATCAAGCCGGAAGTCAGGTCAAAACCGCTTAGCAAGCCGTAAACCAGCGCCGCCAGCCAGATAATGGTCAGCCCGGGAAAAATTACAAACAGTAAACTCAGCAGCCCCAGCAGCATGACCACCAGCACCACGATCTGAACGGTCAGAAGCACACCCGCGGACATGTCGATGCCACCCAAAGGTGAACTGCCCGCGCCGGAAGCGCAGGCAGTCATAATTAACATAAAACTCACAAAGAGCAGCAAACGGCGTAACAAAACGTTGAACTTATCCATTCGATGCTTCAATGACCTCAATGCCGCCCATCCAGGGTTTGAGCACTTCAGGCACACGAATGCTGCCGTCGGCCTGCTGGTAGGTTTCCATCACACCGATCAGGGTGCGCGGCAAACCCAGGCCGGAACCGTTGAGGGTATGCAGGTAATCCTTGCGGCCGTCCGCATCTACATACTTGATGTTGGCACGCCGTGCCTGGAAATTGCCCACATTCGAGATGGAGGACACTTCCAACCATTCCTGGCAGCCGGGTGCCCACACTTCGATGTCGTAGGTAATGCGCGCGTTAAAGCCCAGGTCGCCCGTGCACAACTGCACGATGCGGTAGGTCAGGCCCAATTCTTTGCATGTCTCTTCGGCGTCCGCCACCATCATTCCGAATTCTTCCATCGACCTTTCCGGTTTGCAGTAAACATACATTTCGACCTTATCGAACTGGTGGCCGCGTTTGATGCCGCGCACGTCGCGCCCGGCGCTCATTTTCTCGCGGCGGAAGCAGGGTGTGTAAGCGGTGTAGCACAGCGGCAGGCGCTCCCCTTCGATGAAATCACCCATGTGAATGCCGGTCAGCGGTACTTCCGCGGTCGGCACCATCCACAGATCTTCTTCGTGGTCTTTGTAAAGGTTATCGGCAAACTTGGGCAGCTGGCCGGAAGCGTATAATGTCTCGCCCTTCACCATGAAAGGCGTGTATTTCTCTTTATATCCCTGGCGTCCGTGCAAATCCAGCATCCAGGCGATCAAAGCCCGCTGCAGGCGCGCACCGGCGCCGTTCAGCACATAGAAGCGCGATCCGGTAATCTTGACGCCCTGGTCGAAATCGATGATGCCCAGTTTGGGGCCCAACTCCCAATGCGGCAGGGGTTCGAAATCATAGCTCGGTTTTTCGCCCACGGTGCGCAGCACAATGTTTTCGCTTTCGTCTTTGCCCAGCGGGACACTCTCATCCGGAATATTGGGGATGGTTTCAATCACAGCCTGGATCTGCTGCTCAATGGTTCTAACTTCCTCATCCATGGCCGTGATGCGGTCGCCCACTTCACGCATGGCAGTGATCTTCTGTTCGCGTTCGGCTTTGTCCTTGGTGGCCCCGATCTCCTTGGATGCGGCGTTGCGTTCCGCTTTCAGGTCTTCCACCTGGGTCAGCTTAACGCGCCATTCTTCATCCATGCGGGCCAGTTGGTCTACCACACTGATATCCATATGGCGGCGTTCCAGAGCGTCCTTCAGAAGTTGCGGGTTCTCGCGCACAATCTTGATGTCAATCATTTCATCTTCTCCTGATTAAATAAAATTCCCCTCGCCCGCAGGACGAGAGGGGTTCTCGTGGTGCCACCTGCTTTTGCCGATGCTGCCATCAGCCTCTGCACGCGGTAACGGTCGCTCCGGCCTGCTTACGACATGTGCATGTCCCTTCGCAGGCAGCCTGCCTTTGCGGGCGCCGGATTGGATTTCCGGGCTGGCCTTTCACCTTGATTATATGAAATCAAAGGCGGCTGTCAAGAGCACAGCCGCCGAGATTATCCTGTAACGGGTTAGAGCCTGCGTATGCCCTGCCCTTCCACCAGCCATACCTCCTGCGCAAAGCGTTCGATGAAATAACGGTCGTGCACCACCGCCAGGATGGCGCCTTCGAAGGCGTCCAGCGCTTGCTCGAACTGCGTGCGGCTGGGGATGTCCAGATGGTTGATGGGTTCGTCCAGCAGCAGCAGGTTGCAGCCTCGCGCAATCAACAAAGCCAGCTCCAAGCGCGCGCGCTGGCCGTAACTGAGCAGGTCCACCGGTTTGAGCACCTCGTCCCCTGCCAGCAGGTAGGTGGCCAGATAATGGCGCGTTTCCGTTTGATTGGCGAAATAGGGCTGTAGGGTTTCCACGGCCGTCTGACGCGCGTCCAGGTTGGAGAGGTCCTGCGCCATCGTGCCCAAGTGTACGCTGCTGCCCAACAGCACGCGCCCGGCCAGCGGCGCTAAACTGCCCGCCACAGTGCGCAGCAGCGTAGTCTTACCGCAGCCGTTGGCGCCGCTCAACACGATGCGCTGCCCGGCCTGAATTTGTAGATTCAAGTCGCGCAGCAGCAATTTATCGGGAAAGCCTACACTGAGTTCTTCCAATTGCAGGACGGAATTGCCCAAATGGGCGGTATTTTGGAATTCAAAATACAGCGCCTTGTGCTGCTCCGGTTTTTCCACGCGTTCGTCCGATTCAACGTATTGCTCCAGCCGCTTTTCCCTTGATTTTGCCTTCTTGGCGACCTTCTTGGCCAATCCTTTGTAAAAATCTTTGCTGTTACGAAATTCCCGGCCAGAAAGGCGCGTGGTGCTCATGATCTTTTCCGTATAAGCCGCCTGCGCCTTGACACGTGAGATATCCGCTTTCATGCGGCGCACTTCCAGCTGTTGGTCGCGGTACTCATCCCACTGTTTGCGCACTTCCGTGCGGCGCTGCTCCAGGTAGTCGCTGTAGTTGCCTTCATAAGCCCGCAGCGAACGGCTGGCCGGATCCAGTTCCAGGATGCGCGTGACCACGTGGTCCAGAAAGGTGCGGTCGTGCGATATGATCAACACTCCGCTGGCTATATGTGCCAACCAATCTTCCAGCCAATTCAGCATTTCGATATCCAGGTGATTGGTGGGTTCGTCCAAAAGCAGCAGCTGCGGGTCGCCTAGCAGCACCAGGGCTAATGCCAAACGGGTTTGCTGCCCGCCGCTCAAAACGCCCACCGGTAAATCCGGATCCACCAGGTTCAATCCCAGTTCAGTCAGGATCTGTTCCGTCCGAGCCGGATTGGCGCGCTGGATGCGCTGCAGCAGGTCATCATAACGCTCGATCAAAGTTTCATCTTGGGGCATAGCTGCCAACGCATTGGCCGCAGACGACAATTCCGCTTCCAGCACCTCCGGATCGCCGGACGCCCTGCCGATCACCTCGCGCAGGCTGCTGTGCACATCAAAGGTGCGCCCCTGCGGTAGATACCCCAGACGCAAATCCACGGGTTTGTGAATGATGCCGGCATCAGCCTGTTCCTCCCCCGCGATGATCCTTAATAGCGTAGTCTTGCCGCTGCCATTGGGGCCGATTAAACCAATCCGTTCGCCCGGATTGATGCTGAAATTTATTTTTTCGAATAAGGACTGGAGGTTAAAAGTCTTTTTTAAATCAGAAACGGTAAGCATTTCTGTCTCCTATCATGAATAGCCTTGGATGCGTGGATTGCCACGAATCCCCGATAGTCGGCTCCACTTCGCTCATTGAGCGAAAGCGAACCTCAAAACAGATGATATTTACTTACCGAATGTTCATTTTCTCTTATTTGCCTGTGTAAATCGCAACCATCATAATGAGAAAACGTATATCTGTCAAGAACGCTCATGCTAAAAAATGATCAATTGTCGGAAAAGACATATTGTTAATGGTAATCCTTTATGAATAGGTGCATAATAGGATTGTAATAGATAGGAGAAGAGGCAGCAATGATATTCCTTCCGGATCCAAATTTTGCATTTGTATTATTGGCAATCGCTTTCATGGTCACCATTTTCGCCCTGCTTGCACCTGGTACAGGGATACTGGAGGCTATTTCTCTCATCCTGCTTACATTGGTGGGATTCAGCATGGCAAACCTGGCAGTAAATACCTGGGCAATTTTGCTCCTGGTGGGCGGCATTGTCGCCGTTTTGCTGGCTTTGAAGCGCTCGGAGAGTAGTTATTTATTAGCCAGTTCCATTGTTCTTTTGTTATTGGGCATGCTGTTGGTTTTCAAAAGAGAAGGCCGACTGCTGGCTATGGATCCCTTCCTGGCAATCATAGTGTCGATTAGTACCGCCGCTTTCATTTGGATTGTTGGCCGCAACACCGCCAAGGCATTTCAACAGAAGCCTCAGCGCAACCTGGACAAAATCGTCGGGCAGATAGGCAAAGCAGTTACCGATATCTCCAAAGAGGGTAGTGTCTATGTAGGCGGGGAAAACTGGTCGGCGGAAAGCGAAACCCTTATTAAAAAAGGGAGCCCCGTAATTATCCGCAAACGCGAAGGGCTGTTGTTAAAAGTGGAGCTATATTCCGAGAGCTCTAAAAAGAAATCTTGAATTGATTCAACTGGAGGTTTTAAATGTTTAGTGTCGTTCCAATCTTGATCGTGCTGATAGCCGTTCTAATAATCAGCTTGCTGGCATCATCCATTCGAGTTGTGCCAGAGTACCAGCGTTTGATCGTGTTCCGGCTGGGCCGCTGTATCGGTGAAAAAGGGCCTGGCTTCGTCATGCTGATCCCGGTTGTGGATCGGGCCGTCATGGTGGATTTGCGTGAACAAGTCCGCGAAATTCCGGCGCAGACTTCCATCACCAAGGATAACGCGCCCATTTCGATCGACTTTTTATGGTTCTACAAAGTCATTGAACCAACCAGCACTGTCCTGCAAGTGGGCAACTTTGAATTAGCTGCCCAGGGCATCGCCACCACCACCCTTCGTTCGGTGATCGGCAGCATTATGCTGGATAGCGTGCTTTCAGAACGTGAGCAGATCAACAACGCGCTGCGCACCCGTCTGGATGAAGTAACCGAGCGTTGGGGTGTTAAAGTCACCAACGTTGAAATCCGCGAGATCATCCCGCCGAGAGAAGTGCAGGATTCCATGAACCGCCAGTTGGCCGCAGAACGCGTGCGCCGCGCAGTGGTGACCGAATCCCTGGGTACCCGCGAGGCTGCCATCAACGTGGCTGATGGTCAGAAACAATCCGCCATTCTGCAAGCCGAAGGCACGCGCCAGGCGCAGGTATTGAACGCCGAAGGTTACGCCCAGGCTTTGGAGAACATTTTCAAAGCAGCCAAAAGCGTGGATTCCAAGACGATTACTTTGCAATATTTCGAAACCTTGAAGAAGTTAGGAGAGGGTGCGTCTACTAAATACATCTTCCCGATGGAATTCACTTCAATGATGCAGGACTTTTTGAAGGGCCGCGACAAAGATAAATAAAAATTGATTGAATATATAGCCTCCAGACTAAATCTGGAGGCTTTTTTTTAATTAACACATGTCAACAAAGCGGTTGAACGAATGACTACCCGGATTCATATAATGTTAGAATATCCCAATTATTAACCCAGATCATCAAGACGAGGGATCGGATATGAAAATATTTCTCAGTATTCTCCTGATCACAGCGGCATTATTGACTTTAGCCTATTTTATTTTTCGAACAGAACATGAAACCCTCGATGACAACGCTCGCGCTTCAGCCTCCGGCCAATTCATCCGGCTGAGTAAAGGAATGGTCCATTATCAACTTGGCGGGAATCCGGACGAGCCGCTGGTCGTATTGGTGCACGGCTTTTCAACACCCTCATACATTTGGGACCCGACATACCAGACATTAATTGACTCCGGTTTCAGCGTGCTGCGCTTCGACCTGTATGGGCGCGGGTACTCGGACCGGCCGGTGGTGGATTACAACATCGACCTGTTTGTCAATCAATTAGGCGAGCTGCTGGAAAAGCTGGAGATCACTCAACCGGTTCATCTGGTGGGATTATCCATGGGCGGCCCGATCGTCGCGGAATATGCCAACCGCCATCCCGAATCCCTTCGCAGCCTGACGCTGATCGATCCGCTGGTCACCAATATGTTCGCGAGCGGCACCTTCCCGCTGACCCTGCCGGGTGTAGGCGAATATCTGATGGCCGTCGTCATGGAACCCTTCTACCTGCCGCATTCACAAAGCGGAGATTTGGTTCACCCGGAGAACTTCCCGGATTGGGAAAGCCAATATAAGGTGCAAACCCGCTACAAGGGCTTTGGCCAGGCGGTACTTTCCACCATGCGCTGCATTGCTAAAGATGACACCCTGGCAATTTACAAAGCGCTGGCTGAAAAAGGCCTGCCCATTTTGATCATCCGCGGCAAAGAAGACCAAACCATCAGCTTGGAGGATATCAACCTGCTGCGGGAAATGGTTCCGGAACACCAATTCCACGAAATAGAGGCTGCCGGTCATATCCCGCATTACGAGCAGCCGCAGGTGGTCAACCCTCTGCTGGCGGATTTCTTCGCACAGAATGGTTAATGGTTCTCAAGCAACTTCCGCTCCGGCTCAAAGAGATCATCCACTGTGGTCCCAAGCAGGTTGGCCAACTTGAAGGCCAATAGCAAAGTGCAATCGTATTTATCATTTTCGATCGCATTGATCGTTTGCCGGGTGACGCCTAAAGCCGTAGCCAAATCTTCCTGCCGGTAATTCTTTTCCTTGCGCAATTTCCTGATTTTATTCTTCATGACGCTCAACGGCCAAGTGTCAACCCCAGGATCGCGCCAAAAGTGAGGAGAAAAAATAACACACCGAAGTAGATAAGGAGCTGTTTCTTACCCCTTTCATCCCCAACCCTGGTTTTCTCAACGCTGGTAACGAAGAAGTAAACCAAATTCTGTAGGATGAAAAGTATGGCTGGCAGCGAGATTTCATGGGTCTTGATAGAGGCGTATACACCCCAAATTACCAAGGAAAACACCATAAATGCCCAACTCCATTTGATCCCCTTCTCGTTAATCCGCAACTCCATCTCATCCATTCTTCTCATCGATAACCTCTCAAATGTATAATATTTTTTACATTTCAAGAATACTACGCCGCGCAGGAAATATCAAGAGTTTTTTACTTTTTATTCTCGTACATTCCCGGAACAGGCATATAAAGCTTGGTGCTTAAAGAAAGAGGAACGCATGGAACTCTTTTGCGGCATAATTCGTTAATATAGATATGAAAGATTTGTTGATGGCTGATAGATAATTAAGAGAGTATTGAGGGATTCGTCATGAGGAAAACTGCAAATTTATTGTTCTTTCTATTGATCCTGATCTTGACCGCCTGCCAGGTCAGCGTCGATATGGGCAATTCCAAACCGGAAGCGACCAGCCTGCCCGCGGCCACAAACACCCCCATGCCTTTGCCGACCGAGACGCAGAAACCGGCTGCCCCGGACGGTTGGTTGACCTATCAAAACACGTTGTATGGATTCGAGATCTCCTATCCGCCCGAATTCCAGTCTCTGGATGACCAGGATAGTCTCTCCGGTTGGCCTAATGCGGTCGTCCTTTTATATAACGGTGGGCAATCCTACGACATCGCCATCCAGGTGTGGGACAGCCAGGCAGACCTGGATGCCAATTTCCCTAATGAAGCGCGCATGCAGACTGTTAGCGCCAATGGGAAGATTATTTCACTCTTCAACGTTACCCAGGAGCCTGAAAACGCAGCTGTGATCGCAACTTTCAGGCTGCTTCCGTAGAAACCGAAATAAAAAAGAGAGCCACAAAATCGGCTCTCTTTTTGGGTTGATTACCAGACCTTTATTCTGCTAAAGGTTTTATTTGTTTGTGCCGCATTTCCTTCCAGGGGATCATATGTTCTTTTCCGAAGAAAATGTAAGTCAACACAAAGCAGATGGCCGTCGCCACCGCTGAGATCACGCCCAGCATGACGTAGGATTCATTCGCAATCAGTCTGCCGCCCACCAGCGCAGCTATACCCATGCCCACCTGGAAGGTAATCTCCAGCCAGGTTGAAGTGGCCATGCGCGAACGCCGGGTGGAAACGGAAGTCGCGAAGGAAAACCACAGCGATTGCGAGAAACCAAACAAGGAGCGGAACAGGATGAACGAAGCCGCGCCGACATACGGATTGGTGGTCATCACGATGCAATAAGCCAGCACTGTCGCCAGCAGGCGGCTGATCAGGACTGTACGCAGGTTGCCGATACGGTCGGCGATGGCCGGTCCCAGGAATAAGAACAGGGCTGTGGGAATAACCAGCAGCGCCATGGTCGTGCCGTAGAATTCCAACGAAACGTGGAAATAGTACACAAAAATCACGTTCAAAAAGGAAATTATAAAAGCCAACCCGATGCCCACGAACAACTCCACGACCGCGAACTTGATAGTGTTGGCGTCGATGCCCTTCAGGTAAGGATCCAGGCTGATCTTCTTATTGGGATCGGGTTTATCCTCATCCACAAACCACATCGGCAGCGCACCCAACACAATGAAAAGGGAGGAAACAGCCAGGATGATGCGATAAGACAAGGTTTCATTCATGATGACGGTATTGATAATTGCGGGTAAATATCCGCCAATTAATCCACCGATAGCATACATGATGTAATACACCAGCATGGTCAGCGTAAAAGCCTGATTGCGGTCTTCCTTTGTGAAGTGTGAGATAAAAGGCAGTTGAATGATGAAATTACCGCCCGCAACCAATCCCACCATAAACGAACCCAGCATAATCAAGGAGCGATTGGGGCTGATAATCTGGCTAAAATATGCCATGCCCAGGATGATGTATACCATGATCAGGGAGCGCTTGAAACCAATCTTCTCGGCCAGAAACCCAATCGGGATGGAGGAAAGCCCTTCCGCGAAAGGAGCCAGGCTGAGGATGATGCCCAGGAAATCGGGCTTCATCCCCATCGATAATACATAAAGATTAAAATCGGCGTAAAAAATGCCAAAGCCGATATTAATCAAAGCCGTCGCGATCAGATAAAGCTTGATATTACGATTGAAAAACTTTATATTTTTTAAGTATTGACTGATAACAGAAACCACTAAACCTCTATTGCAGAATAATATTATTTAATTTTTGAGCCAGGTGTTTAAAACCAGATCGGCGTATTTTTGCTGATTGGCTTTCATGGCAATGGCAATTTTCTTGCGCGGATTATTTTTTGCCAGGTGCGTGAAGCGGCGGCGATCGACCACAGTCATGCCGCGTGTGTATTCACCGGTCGTTTCCACAAACACCTGATGGTTTTCAATTTCAGCAATACTTGGGTCGATGGCAACAGCCACAGCTAGCAAATCGGGCGGAGAAACGTAGCGTTCTTCATTGCCCAGGTAGCGGCTCAATTCAGCCATGATTTCAATGGTTTGGCTGAAAATCTGGCTGGCCATATCGCACCAGGGCCTATCCGCAGCAGCGGCTTTGAGCTTGGCCAGGTTTTCCTCGGTCAGGCGCCCGCCGCTCCATAGCGGATCCAGCGGGACCATGGTCTTGGGGATGTCATTATCAAAGACGATCCGTGCCGCTTCGGGGTCAAAGTAAACATTGAACTCGGACATTACCGAGGTATTGCCGCTGTGCACCCCGCCCGCCATCATGGTCAACATGCGAATCTTTTCCGCAATACGCGGTTCACGGCGAATGGCCATGGCCGCGTTGGTCAACGGGCCCAGGGTAATCCAATCCATGGGTTCTTTAGCTTCCATGAAGGTGCGGATGATGAAGTCAACGGCGTGTTCTTTTTCCACCTGCTTTTTGGGAGCCGGAAAAGGCAGTCCGCCCAACCCATCCTTGCCGTGTACAGCCGCGGCATCTTCTTCACCGGACGGCATCAGGGTGGAGGAATAACCGGCATATACAGGAACGTCCTTACCGGAATGTTCGACTACGCGCAGCGTATTATTGACCACATGCCCCAGCCCAACATTTCCGTTTACACAGGTAATTCCGAGCACGTTGAACTCCGGCGAACGCAACGCCAACAGCAGTGCCACCGCATCATCCATACCAGTATCACAATCAATAATTACGTTCCTCGTCATTTGTTTCTCCATATTTATAAAGTGATTGAAAAATCCTTATTCCATTCAGGGAAAAGAACCACGCAAAGGTGAACGGTGGTTTAAGGAAGATCTAAGTATAACCAAGGCCGGCGTAATTGACCAGTCTTTGGAATATTGTCCGACAAACCTAAATAATTAGGTGAGAGGTTATGGCTGCAGGATGGATTCCACCAGCAGCAAGTGCTGGTATTGGCTTTCCACCCCTTGCGCGCATCCGGAAAACGTCGTTCCATTCCGCAAATCGGCCGCCAAATCCAGCGGCATGGCCCAAAAATAATATTCGCCACTATTTTTTTCGATTCCCGCCCAAAGACGCAGCCCGTCTTCAGATTGCCGGCTCATCTCTGCCAGCAGCCTGTAGAAATCATCGTTGGCCTGGTCCATGCCATTGGCCGTAAAACGCGCACGGCATAAATCAGGTGCGGGACCGCAGATAGCGTTCTCATCCGGCAAAATATCCACGTAGGCTCCCTCTACTAAACGCGCTTCATAGGGAACCAGTCCGGTTTCGCATTGTGCTTTTACGCTTGTGGAATCAGCGCGGAAAGCCAGGATAGCCAGAGGCAGCAGCATCGTTAGAAACACCATTCCAGCGGAGGCCCATCCGGCAATTGCACCCATGTTTGTGTTGAGGATATCGGTTCTTTTCTCGGCGGAAATGAATTGAACTCCGGGAAGGGCAGCCGCTAACAAAGCGAATAGGAAAGGCACACTGCCGGCATAGAAACGATTGCCGCCGTCAATCGGCGGAAGGAATGGGATGGAGAACAACACGCCCAGGAAACCGGCTAACAGGAGCAGATTCACGGGTTGTTTACGCTGCCGCAGGATTTTTATCAAACCGCCCGCCAGCAAGCCCAGACAGGTTCCCCAAAATATCCACTTTCCAACTGCTTTTTCGCCGGATAACAGGTCGAACATACCCAGAGAGTTATTACCGAAGAAATCCCGAAAAGCCTTATAGCAGCCAATCAGGAAACCCAACGGGTAGGTGCGCATCTTTTCCAGGGCAGCCTGCAGCACCACCGCAGAATCACTGGTGCCCAGGGCCTGCACGTGATATTTGAATCCCGCGCCGCCCACCGCCTGGCCATAAAGCATCCAGGAAAAATTACCAAAAGTAGATTCTCCTGCCGCCACCAGCAATCGGGGGACTAGCATATTTGAAAGCACAAAAGCAGCCATCAAGATAAGCGTGAAGCTGACCATCTTTTTGAGGGAGAATCTCTTTCCAGTGCGATTCAGCCATCCCCACCATAGGATGAGGAAGGGCAGCATAAAGAACGCGCCTGCGCGGATGCTGAGCGCCAGCACCAGCATCACACCGCCTATCGCAGCCGTGAGGGCATTCTTCGTGTGAGCCGCTTCAATCAACAGCGCCAGCGCCAGACAGGCGAAAGCCAGCCCCGGCAGCTCGGTGAGCGTGTCTCCCAACATCGGGCGGATGAAAGCGAAGACCAGCGCGAAGAAAACCGCCGCGGGCAGCGGGCCGTAGCTGCGCCTGACGGAAACAGCCGCCAGATAAGCGCATAAGCCGGTGCCCAACACCATGACTTGCAGCGTCAGCAGCAAATTCTCGCCAGTCAGCAGCAGCAAGCTGGACAGCAGTGCCGGGAACAATGGACGGAAAGCGCCCTGCAATCCTTCAGTCGGAATCATCTGCCCGGACAAAAGCATCCCCGCGCCGTTGTAATAATAGAAACCATCTTTATAAGGGATAAAGCCGGCCAGCACAGTTGCGTTGGATAAGCCGCTGGAAAGGCGCACTGCCAAAGGCAAAGCGTAAACCGCTGCCGCCAGCACAGCCCCCACAACGACAGCCGCTTTATTATTGAGCTGAAATATCAGGAAAAAGAGCGTGGTTACTAGTAGAAAATGAATCCAGTTAAAGTAACTGAGAAATTTAATCCAGTTTCCGGGCAAATCCACACTGCTCAAAAAGAAGAAAACCGCACAACTCACAAACAAGCCGGCTATCGAGAATAGGATTTCTTTCAGAGCAATTTTGTTTTTCATGGATAACCGTAAAGCCTAATTGACAAAACGGTATTTCAACAGCGTCCACATGGCAATAAAAGCGTCTCTCATGCGGATCTTCTTACCTTCTTCGTAGAATCGCGGGGTGAAACGGATGGGCACTTCGTAAATGCGCACGTGTTTCTTCAAGATTTTGGCGGTGAATTCCGGTTCAAATTCAAACCCTTTGGCATGGATTTTGATGTCCTCAACCACTTCTCGCTTGAACAGCTTGTAGCCGGTTTCCATGTCGGTCAGAATGTTGTTATACAGGATATTGGTGGTGAAGGTCAGGATCTTGTTGGCAACCATATTCCAGAACAGGATTGGGCGGCGCGCCCCGCCCAGGAAACGTGAACCGTACACCACGTCAGCTAAGCCTTCATCGATGGGCTGGAGCAGGACGGCATAATCGCGCGGGTCGTATTCCAAATCCGCGTCCTGGATCAGGATTAGATCGCTGGAAACCGCCTTCAAGCCGGTTTGGATGGCTGCGCCTTTGCCTTGATTCCGTTCATGCAAAATGACTTTATAGCCCGCTTTATTCTGATAAGCGGTTAATAATTCGCGTGTGCCATCGCTTGAGCCGTCATCCACCAGTATGATCTCATCCACCAATCCGGTGGAAGTAACCCGCTGGATAATTTCCGTCAAAGTTTTTACTTCATTAAATACAGGGATAATTACAGAGAGGGAGTAAGGTTTCTTTATCTTGGTCATAGTGTTATCCAAGCGCAATTATAAACAATTATCCTGATTACAAGTGAGATTTTGGTTAGAAATAATCGGCAAAACAATCAGCACAGGGAGAATAACCACATTCCAGCCCTGTGCTGAGGTAAATCAGTGTAAATCTTCCGCCCCGCATAGCCTTTCAAAAAAACTATAGGGCATGTTTAGAAAGAGAAATCAATTTATACGTTTATCACCAAAAAAGAAGAGTGCAACAGTTCCGGGCCCTGTATGCGACCCAATTACGGTACCGACACTGTTTATCATTACCGAGTTCTTGAGGTTTGTAAATTTTTCCTCAATCAGATCAGCTACCATGCGTGCATCGTCATAACAGGCTGAATTGGAGATAAAACACTTACCGGCATATTCAATACCGTTTTGTGCGTGTATTTCCATTTTGTGGACTATCTCTTTGATAACACTCTTTTTGCCGCGTATTTTTGTGCGGGGAATGAGCTTTCCTTCATTGTTCATGTTCATCAGTGGGCATATGTTTAGCAAGGTTCCCACGGTTGCAGAAGCTGCCGATATACGCCCACCTCTTTTGTAATGCGAAAGGTCGGTTGAGAAAAACCAATGATGAATATTGAGCCGGTTTTCCACCAACCAGGCATACACGTCTTCAATCTTTACGCTGTCATCTCTCATATCCGCGGCAGTATCAACCAACATCCCATACCCGGAGGACGCTCCCAAGGAATCCACCAGTAGAATTTTTCGTTCAGCATATTTCTTCAGAAGTTCGTCCCTTGCTACGCAGGCTGAGTTATACGATCCGGACAGACCTGAAGAAAGGGAAATATGTAAAATGTCCAACCCCTCCTTCAAAAACGGCTCGAAAAACTCCACGAATTGGCCCACATTCACCTGGGATGTTGTAGGCAGCGCACCGTTAGCGATTCTGCTGTAAAACTCCTCGAAAGACATGGTGGTACCCAAGTCATCCGGATATTCTGTACCATCCATATTGTAATGAAAACAGACAAATGGGATATCTCTGTTTTTTAAGTAGTAATAGGGCATATCTGCTGTAGAACAACAAGTTAAAACATAATTAGACATTTTCGGTTCCCTTTTCTAATTTTGTAAAAATTTAAATGGCTTTAGCTGCGAACCTAAACTATTATAGTTGAATCTATTACAATAATCTAAAAAAACAGCCGCCTTTTCCCCTCGATCATTCGATTAATCGAGATTCCGCTTATCTCCAAAGCAGCGTGGGCCGGTTGTTCCGGATAAACCAATCTATACTGGCTCTTCTATTAAACAGCAATCTATGATTTCATTAACCACCAAACAAAATAAGATACGCGGGTGATTCATATGAAGTTCAAAGATAGTTTCCATCCTTACGCAGGCATAACCATTATTTTTTGGTCGTTGGCCTTTGTGCTGACGCGCTTGCTCCTGCAATACTTCTCGGCATTTCCGCTCGGCTTCCTGCGCTATGTGGTCGCTTCTATTGCCTTGATGGTGATCGCCCTAACAGCGAAGATCGCACCGCCTAATAAGGTTGATCTCAAATGGTTCTTATTATCCGGCTTTTTCGGTTTCTTTCTTTACATGATAACCTTCAACAAGGGCATTGCATCCGTAACGGCAGCCACCAGCAGTGTGATCATCGCAACGGCACCGGTCATCACAGCCCTGCTGGCAGGCTTATTTTACAAGGAAAAATTGAGTGCCATCCAATGGACGGCAACCGCCGTGGAATTTTCCGGCGTCGTATTACTATCATTGATGAACAGCATCTTTTCGTTGAACAGCGGGCTGCTGTGGCTGCTTCTCGCGGCGCTCTCCCTGGGTATTTACAACCTGCTGCAGCGGAAATTGACCAAAACCTATTCGGGGCTGCAAACCGCCACCTACAGCATCTTTGCCGGCACGCTCATGCTGGCTATCTTTCTCCCGGCCGCTGTGAGCGAGGTCCGCGCTGTGCCGCCCGTCCAACTGCTCTACATCGCGACCCTCGGCATCTTTTCCAGCGCGATCGCCTACGTCACCTGGGCGCAAGCCCTGAAAAAGGCGGAGCGGACCTCCTCCGTCAGCAATTACATGTTCATCACGCCATTCTTAACCACGCTGCTTGGCTTTGTGCTTACCAACGAAAAACCGGATGGCTCGACCATCGCCGGCAGTGCTGTCATCCTGCTCGGTGTGCTGATCTTCAATTTTGGGGACCGGTTGGCTGGCAAAGTGTTTGGCAGAAAAAACGCAGTTTAGGGAAAGCATATATATACGCAGTGTGAACCTATCCTGTACCACGCGCATTGTTAACGAAAAGGGCGCCCCTGCTTGGAGCACCCTTTTTCATAAACTTTAGTGTACTTATGCGTCTTTTTTCTTGACCGGGATCCAGATTTCGCTCCGGTACTTTGGATTTCCGGTGTCAGGGCTCTCATTCCACAAAATTTCAGGGCCTTCAACTGCCTCGTATCCCGAAGACGGGAACCACTCGGAATATATCCTTCCCCACACATTTTGAAGTGTCTCAGGAAATGGCCCAATGGATTCGAAAACTGCCCAGGTGCCGGCTTCTACTTCCAAGACATCGAAACCTGCTGTTTCAGCACTTGAGGTTGCCACGCCAATGTAATGATCCAGCTCACCTTTCTCTTCCATTCTTCCCTCCGAGAAATTCGTCGATGCGCTAACGATCCCTGATGGTTCAATGTTTGAAAGTTCATTCAGCGCGCCAATAACTTCAGGGGTCAAGAGTTCAGTCATTTTGGCTATTTCCGGGTTGACGCCTGCGAAAATAATCGGAACGCGTTTCTTGAAGCCGACCAACTTAAAAGGGCCCTTCTCAACAATACGATATTTCATTTCAAAACCTCCGTTAATGGATAATTGGAAGGTCATTTGAGGAAAAGCTTTTAGCTGCGTATTCTCACTCCTTGCTATAGAAGGGAGAATGCCATGCATCGCATGAAAAGCACGAGAGAATGAATCGGCCGAATCATAGCCATATTTGACGGCAATATCGATTATTCTCATATTCGCGTCTTTCAAATCAAACGCAGCCAGGGTCAGTCTTCTTCTGCGAACATATTCTGATAAACCAATTCCTGACAAGAACGAAAACATCCTTTTAAAGTGATACTCTGAGCAGGAAGCGATTTTTGACACTTCACTGTAATCAATGTTCTCCGTCAGATGCTCTTCGATATATGCCAATGCTTTATTCATGCTACGCAACGAATCCATCAAACAACCTCCTTTCATCATCTATATTAACAAAGGTCGCGCTTACCCATCCGACAATCTATGCACAGTATTATCAGGTTTATTTCATCATAATGCAATTCTTGCGTCTATACTATCTCACGTCTCTGAATGGGGATTTCTTTCCGTTCCCTTACTCTTTTTTGGGGAGACGTGCGCCGCACGCCAGGATGCGGATCGCAGGAACCGTCGAGAACTCGCGCGTGCCATCGGCTGAGCTATCGTCTGCCAGTATAATCGCATACACTAATTCGATAGATGAACCATCAATGATATTTCAGGAAATTATACAAAGGAGCAGCGATTACGCTTGTTTCTTCCACACCATTGAATATTCCATTTCAGCCGTGTTTTTATCTATCTGCACCTTTTTGACAACGAAACCTTCTCGTAGGTAAAAATCTATCGCCCGTTGGTTTTTAAGATAAACATTCAACGAAAGCGTAGGATATAAGCGTTTACACGTATCAAGTAATGCTTTTCCGATACCCCTGGACTGCTTATCCTCGCGCACGAAGATGCCCGCAATAGCGCCATCGTGATCCAAACCGACAAAGCCTTGGATGCCCTGCGGGTCTTCATAGACAAAGACCTGTGCTTTTGGCAAAACATCTCTCACCATATCAAAATTGCTTAACCAATATTCTCGAGGGATAAACCCGTGGGCCTGTATATTGGTATCAAGCCAAAGAGCCATTACCCGATCCAAATCTTCCGGCTCGAATTTTCTTACCAAATCATTCACTTGTTTTATTGACCTTTATTCTCGCGCAAACTGTACTATGGTTTCCAGCATAACGCACGCGCAACGTGCCAGGTACCTAAGCCAGAACGCGGCTAATCATTTCTACCATTAACCTCAAGGTTGGAGCGAATTTTCCTGCAAAAGAAAATCACTGTATTGTAGAATGGCTGTGAATAAAAAATTCCTCCTGACTCGGCTGGAATTTCTTTTCCATTTTTTCCAGACTCTCATCAAAACGCTCGGCGTCTTTTTCGTCTATCTTCATCACCGGGCTGTCATAGTAAACCCATTTCCTTCCGTCCAAAACATCCGGTTTCAGTTCTTTCACCAGCATAGCTGATGGGAATATGTCATTCTCCAGGCAGACATTGAATTTTTTAGCGCTCTTAAAGCCCCGCCCTACGTAATTACCGGGATTTCCAAATATCACAATCACATCATAGCCGAGTGCAACCGCTCGTTCAAAAGAATCCTCGATGAGCATTTTCCCATAACCCATTCGCTGGTATTCCGGTAAGATGCAAACCGGGCCGAAGGTAAGGATCTCTTTCTCTTGTCCGGACTCATCCACCAGTTTTGCCTTTGTGTACATGATATTCCCGATGACCTGACCATCAACTTCAATCACCAGATCTAGCTCCGGTACAAAGTCTTCGTGGGATCGCATCACGTGCACCAGGTAGTGTTCAACGCACCCCGGAACATATAAATTCCAAAAAGCTTGCCGCGTGATCTTTTCGACTCGCTCGTGATCCTTTTCTTCTTCTTTCCTGATCCGAATGCTTTCTCCCATTTAATAACCTCCGTGAATTTACCAAAGATCCGATCTTCTTTACTTGCTAAACTTTTGACAGCAATGCCACCGTCTCAACGGTACTACACAAGTCCCACAAGGCTCCAGATAGCTACATTAACATAAACGTAGCCTTATGGAATGATACCATTAGATTAAATTGGCACCATCTACCGGGAATACCTCGAAGGTGCCAGCATACTGAAAATTGCTCGTGACCTCAAAGCGGACGGTATCTTGAACGGCGCGGGACGCAAGTAGTGGCATACCTGCAATATCAGGACAATTCTTCAGAATGAAAAGTACATCGGAGACGCTCTTTTGTAGAAAACCTACACCGTAGACTTCCTCACCAAACAGCGCGTCAAAAACAACGGCCTTGTGCCACAGTATAACGTCGGAAATAGCCACGAAGCCATTCTCCCGCGTGAAATTTTTGTGTGGGAGGAGCTATTGAAACGGACCGGCGCTCAAGCCGATTACGAGGATGTCTCCGAGGAAATTTACCGCCTGCGTGAAGTTTTTCTTTAATCTTTCATTAGGGGAATCCTAATATTAATCTTTGCGCCTCCGGTCAATTCATCATTAGCAAGCAGCATACTTCCGTTATGTTGCTTGATAATTGAATCAGCAATAAATAATCCTAAACCATAATGATTTTTTTCTTTTCTGCTATCATCATCCATATAGAATTGTTCCGCCCCATGTTTTAGAGCACTCGGGCTGAAACCACAGCCGGAATCTGCAATACATATAGCTACTTCGCTTTCCTCTGATGAAAGACTTATTTTTACAGTACCTTCCTGAGGTGTATAATCCAGCGCATTTGAAATCAGATTGTTCAATGCTCGCAATAACAAAATCACGTCTGCATAAATAAAAATATTCTCATTATCTGTTTCAATAAAGATCCTAATTCTTTTCTCATTGGCTATCCGTTTTGTCATTGCAACAGCTTCAGAAAGCGTTTCAAACAGATTAATTTTCTGTTTGTTGAATACATATCCTCTCTCCGCCTGTACTATTTCCAGAAGCTGAGTTAAATACGTCTCCATCTGTTCCAGACCTGCCCTGGCATCTTCAACATACTCCTTATTTACATCGTCTAATTTGCCAATTTGTAATAACTCCATATTTCCCTTTACAACTGTAATAGGAGTTTTAAAATCATGTGCAAGCGTTGAAATCTGCTCTCTACGATTTTGTTCCAGTCTCCATTGCTTTTCCAATGCACCTTTCAATGCAAATCGCAAATCATCGATGCCATCTAACACCTGATCGATTTCTTTAACCCCACTCAACTCGATATTAAAATCCAAATCCTGTATTTTAATTTTATTTATCGCTTCTAAAATGGGCATACCCTTTCTTTTAATATTTCTGGCCGTTAAGAACGCTGCCAAAAATATTAAAAGAATTACAAAGAATGGGTATGCGATCAATATTGACAACTCGATATTTACAAATATCTCACTGGAGAAAAGCTGCTTATCTTCAATAAAAAAGAGAAAAACAAACATACATAGCGTCAACCCTAAAACACCAAATCCAGTACTATACACTGCTTTTGTTACTATCGAAATTAAGGTTGTCTGATATCTCTTTTTTTCTTTGCTATTTCCCATTTATATCCGATCCCCCATACTGTCTGTATTGGTGAAGTTCCTGCAGCATCCAACTTGCTTCTTATATTCATGATATGAGTAGCAATGGTATTATCATTGCTTTCACCATTATAACCAAATACAGATTCATATATCTGTTCTCTGGAAAACACCTGTCCTCTGTACTTTGCAAGATACTCACATATCTGATATTCACCCTTAGTCAGATTTATACTTTCATTTCCGACCATTAGCTTCATTCCCCGTAAATCAAAACGGATATCTCCCGAATTCAGTACAAACTGATGATTACGGCGTTCTCGTCTTAGGTGGGCATCAACTCTTGCTTTCAGTTCTGCCATATTAAATGGTTTTTTGATATAGTCGTCTGCCCCTAATCCAAATCCATATATCGCATCCTCTTCCTGTATCCTTGCTGTAATAAACACAATCGGACAGTTAACCTTGTCACGAATTTTTCGGCAAATTTCAAATCCATCAGTTCCTGGCAGCATTATGTCTAAGATAATCATGTCAAACCATAACAATGCGTTCTCATCGACATCATTAAAATTCAAGCATGATGTTACTTCATGTCCATCCTGGCTCAGGATATTCTTTATTAATTTAAGAATTTTTTCCTCATCATCGACAACAAGTATTTTAGCCATTCATTTTTGTTTCTCCCTAATAAAATTTCCCTTCACTCTATATACGCAGTATATTTCATACTAATTAAACATTTTCTGTAATCGTATCCCTATTTCTCATGTCATTTTCTCGTTTCCAATGCCAGAATACTGCTAAATACATTAAGCTTTCTCCTAAACTTTCGAATGCATCCGAAATACCCTCTAAACCTGTATCATTAAGCAAAATTGTGACGGGTATAGAAAGAACAATCAAACCAACAGGATTTAATACAATCATCCATTTTGGACAATTTAGTTTACCCTTCACTATAAGACCTATCAACATAATTGACTGTAACAATATTACAACTACCATAACGAAAATATTAAGCGGATCAATATATGGTTCCCAGCACATTGATATTGACTTAGCTAAATCAGCAGATGCTCCTGCATATATTGCACCTTTATAAGTCATTGGCACAATACATGCGATAAAAAAATGTCCAATCGATGTCAGTACAACACCAATCGCAAGAATTAAACAAAAGAGTTTTACTAAATTTGAACAAACCTGTTTCACAATATTGTAGAAGCTATAGAAACCAATTAACAATAATATTGTGCCAAAACACCCCAAATAAAGAGATACGCCAAACCTCCACATATTCATATTGGCCCAATCAGTATATATATTACTTTCATAATGACTATTTGGAAGTAAATATACAAATAGATCTCCCACGGCAAACAGTAAACCTCCCAATAGGCCAATCAGTGCCATCAATTTCATTTTTCCGATTTTCATGTACTCTATCCTTTCAAAAGATATTTTATTTTTTTCAAGGAAAGAGTACATGAAAATTATAAAGATTTGTTAAAGAAATTCATATTTCAACGATTATTGAGGGTAATTCATTATTAAAAGCCAATTTTTTCTCTCTTTGTATGATAATTCTCATATCCAAATTTTTTCTTTCACCCTATCATTCGAAATACAAAAAACATTCAAGGTGAAAAAAACATACATGAAAAGAATAGTTTACTCAGTAATTACATTCATATTATTTGGTATTGGCATTTCTCTGCAAATCAAAGCAGGTATTGGTCAAAGTATGTTCAATGCATTCTGTTTACTTTTTGCAGATTTGCTGCATCTTGAGATCGGAACGATGATCAATCTATTTAACTTATTCTTCTTCCTTACCTATCTCTATATGCAGCCTTCTCGTCCGAAGCTAAAGGATTTTACGCAGATCATAGCAATAATGGGTAATGGGTTGGTAATCAATCTTTTTACATATTCTGTTCTAAACCATATCATCGTTCAATCCTACTATTTAAAAATAATGCTCTTTATATTTGGATTATTCTTAGCCGCTATTAGTTTGGGGGCGATTCTGGCTATGGGAATTATCCGATTCCCCTTGGAAGGTCTATGTATCGTATTAAGTGAAAAACAAAGAATCAGCCTGGCAAAAGTCCGAATGGGGTTTGACATTTTCTTTTTGGCAAGCACATTAATCGTAACCCTGATCACAAGGCACACTCTTTACATCAGAGAAGGAACCGCTATCAGCTTTCTTCTGTTATCCAGATTGATGGGTTTCTCGTATGATTTTCACAGAAAAACATTTTTAAAAGTAGATACAGATTATGTATGACGTCATTTTGATGGACTTGGATAATACAATATTGGATTTTGATGCTGCTGAAAAGGACAGCTTCATAAAAATCGATGAATTAAGATATTGTTGACGTCATGATTTGCTTTATATCAAGAATAATGCCACCGTCTCCATGTGATAGGTTTGCGGGAACATGTCCACCAGGATAGTCTTCTCCAAACGGTAGCCGGCTTCCAAAATGGCGCGCACGTCGCGGGCCAGGGTGGCCGGGTTGCAGGATACGTAAATGATGGCACGCGCCCCCTGATTGAGGATGGCTTCGCGCGCCTGTGGGCGCAGGCCTGAACGCGGCGGGTCGACCAGCACCACATCCGCGCTAAAATCCAATTCCGGCAGGATCTTTTCCGCCAACCCTTCCGCCAGGCTGACGGTGTCGAACTCGTCCAAGTTGACCACAAAATCCCTGCAAGCCGCCGGACTGGATTCCACAGCCAGCAGTTCGTCCACCTCGCCCGCCAGGAAGGCAGAGAACAACCCCACCCCACTGTAAACGTCCAGCAGCCGCTGCGGTTTATATTCCCGTACCAAAGCAAGCACCTGGTTTATCAGTGCTTCAGCGCCGCTGTAATTAGTTTGGAAGAACGAACCCGCGGAGATCAGGAAAGGACGGCCCAGTACTTCAGCGATCAGGTACCCGTCTCCCGCCAACACAACCTGATCATCTCCGGCCAGTGAGACGATGGAAACACTGGATTCGCTTTCCAGCTCAGGGATCTCGCTCTGATTGCCGTTCATTTCCAGCAGCACATCACCATTTTGATTTTGACGCAGGTCCAACCGTCCGATAAAACTTTCCGGTTCAAAAGTCAACTGCGGCCAAAGTTGGGCCAATGCCGGCATGGGCAGATGACACTCCCGCACCGCAAAGGGAAAATTATCGCGCGCTTTGGCATAACAAAGTTTTCCTTTGGAGGAAACCTGAAATTGGACCGTATTGCGGTAAGCCCATTCGTTGGATGAGGGAATCACCGCTTCTATCACAGGCGACTCAATCCCGCCGATACGCTGCAGTTGCTCGATCAAAATATCTTTCTTGTAGGCCACCTGCAGCTCATAAGGGATATGTTGGTAGTGGCATCCGCCGCAAATACCGAAATGAGCACAGCGCGGTTGAATACGCTGTGGATGCAGGCGGTCTACGCTGACCAGATCCGCCAACGCAAAGCCTTTTTTGTCTTCACGGATTTGGATGGTTACCTGCTCACCAGGCATGACATAAGGCACAAAAACCGCCTTGCCATCCGGCAGCCGGCTGAAGCCGCCACCCTCGTAAACCATCGATTGTATTTCTACCGAATATTGTTTATTCAAAATGCTCTACTGTTCCGCTCTTTTCTTAAGGTTGTCTGACCACCAGATCATCAAACGAGATGATGTTGCCGCTATTATAGAAAGTCCCCGCGAAAAAGCCGTAGTCACCGGAGGAAATGGAACTATCCTGTACCTCTCCCAGCAGTTTGCCGTTGACCGCCAAACGCAGCGTATTTCCGACACAGGAGGCCTGGAGATTGGCACTGTCCAGCGTATCCACCAGACTGGAATAAGTGTAGTCTATCAAGGGGACCCAATCGCCATTCAGTAATTTATAAATAGCGTAATAACCGTCCTGGGTAACCTCGAACATGTACAGGTTATCATCATCCTGATAGCGGCAGAGTAGACCATATTCTCCATCGGTAGAAGATTGTTCCACTCGCGCATTGATTTCAATCACAATATCGGTATACGACTCCCCGCCGGTGATCGGTTGAATATAATTTTCTTGGTTTACTTCAATCCAGTAACGCCCATTCTGATAGTAATAAGCTTCATTCCGGCTATCGGCCTCCGGCCAACCGGTGGCAGTATCCGAGAAGTCATCCTGAAAAATAATCTGACTGCCCTCGGCAATTTCAACTTCCTGGTAAGATTCGGCATTATAAGCAACTTCGTTATTCAAAGCCGCGTTAATCAGAGGCAAAGCCAGGTTGACCGGCCGCAGGGCATTGATGAAACCGCCGGTAGGCACACAGGTATCATAATCGTCAATGACTCCATCGCGATTGGTGTCCGCCAGCGGGCGGCAGTCTACCACTTCCGAATATTCCTCGCCGGCACCCACTTCAGTTGGAATCCCTACCAGGTGGTTGTTCTTATCCAGAGCCAGCCCACCGCTATTGCCGCCCGCGATGGTCGCCGAGGTCTTGATAAAGGCTCGGTTGCCATAACCTGTCTCCGAAGTAAATCCGCTCACCTCTCCGCGCGTCAGCGTAATGGTTTCCCCGCCAATACCGGGATAGCCCAGAATCAAAATGTCATCGCCCAAATGTAATTCGTCCGAATTCCCCAGGGATACAAAAGGCAGGTTGAGTGCCGAGCGGTCCACCGCATTGCCCTGCAAGTCCACAGACGGCCGCAGCACGGCAATATCCAGATTTTCATCGGCCTGCATCACTTCCGCGTAAAAAGCCGCTTCAGGCAGCGCATCCTCCGCGACTGTCAACATAATCAGCAATTGCTCGGCCGGATAGAAACGGTCGCCCATGGCCACGTGCGCGTTGGTCAGAATCAGCCCGTCCGGCGAAATGATCGTTCCGGATCCGCTCCACTCCTGCTCCTCCCCTTCCACCGTGCCGCGTACGATAATTTGCACCACCGCGTTGACCGGCAATTCATCTGCCGCAATGGGAGTGCCCTCAATTTTCGCAAGGACCGTCGGCAGGTAATCCGCGGTGACAGGCTGCGAGAAAGAGGAAGTCAGCGGTTCTGAAGTGGCTATTTCAATCCCCGATTCAGATAGTGAAAAATCCACGTCAACACAAGCTAACCCCAGCAACACGGAAAGAAAGATAATGCTCAGTAAAATTTTGGCCTTGTCCCGCAGTTTGTCCATTGCACATCCCTGTAAAAAATAATATACAGAAATTATACCTGTGGCTGACTTTACGGATTGGTTCAAAGGAGGGAGGAACTTAAATAAAAGGCGGAGAGGGTGGGATTCGAACCCACGGTACCTTACGGTACACACGCTCTCCAAGCGTGCGCGCTAAGCCGGACTACGCGACCTCTCCACGACTGCTATCAGAATAGCGGCAAAATTATAACATGTTTGTTTTTAATGGCAAACCCTTATCTTAAATTAATCCATCAACAAAATCCGCTCACTTCAGCCTTTTTTTGATAATATAGCTTTATTGATTTATTTCTTTGTACCATCGGAGGAGCAATGGGTGTTCAAATTCGTCTGATGCAATCGGCGGACTACGCAGGGGCAATACGGCTTTGGCAAGGGGTGCCCGGTTTGGGCCTCTCCAGCGCAGACCGCGAGGAAGCCATCCAGGCCTTCCTGCTGCGCAACCCAAACACCAGTTTCATCGCCGCGCAGGATGATCAAATCGTCGGTACCGTGTTAGGCGGCAGCGACGGCCGCCGCGGGTACCTTTATCACCTGGCCGTGCATGCCGACTGCCAAAAACAGGGAATCGGGAATGCATTGGTGCAAGCCTGTCTGGACGCGCTGCAAGCCCAGGGCATCGAAAAATGCCACATCTTCGTGATCGCGGATAACCAGGAGGGGTTGAAGTTCTGGCAAAACGCGGGCTGGAATTTACGAGAAGATATTGTCATTATGTCCAAGAATATTAATCGATAGGCAGTTCCTTTCCCAAACTTTTATCCATCCAGATAACCGGATGAGTTTCAACTGTAATTCGGCAACAAGCATCGGTTACAATTCCTTTTAATGGAAAGTCAATTCATCCCAACCACCCCGGAGGAAGTTCGCCGGCGCGGTTGGAAAAATCTGGACGTAATCCTCATCAGCGGTGATTCTTATATCGACAGCCCGCTGATCGGGTCAGCAGTCATCGCGCGTGTGCTGGAAAAAGACGGTTATAAAGTGGGCATCATCGCCCAACCGGATATCCACGGCCCGGCCGATATCACGCGTCTGGGAGAACCCAACTTGTTTTGGGGGGTGACCGGCGGGAGTGTGGATTCCATGGTAGCCAATTACAACGCCAGCCGCCGTAAACGGCATAAGGATGATTACACCCCGGGCGGTGAAAACAACCGCCGGCCCGACCGCGCGGTGATTACTTACTGCAACCTGATCCGGCGCTATTTTAAAGACAGCGCGCCCATCCTGCTGGGCGGCATCGAAGCTTCCCTGCGGCGCGTGCCGCATTACGATTATTGGTCCGACAGCATCCGGCGTTCCATCCTGTTCGACGCGCGCGCCGATTACTTGTTGTACGGCATGGCGGACCAATCCGTGTTGGATTTTGCCGAGTGCATGGATAAAGGCGCAGACCCCAGCGGCCTGCGCGGATTATGCTTCATCAGCAAGGAACCGCCCTCCGATTCACAGAATTATGAGCAGCTGCCTCCCTATGAAAGCGTGGTGGCCGATCCGTACACCTTCGCACGGATGTTCCAAACGTTTTACCAGAACAACGACCCGCTGACGGCTAAAGGGTTGTACCAACTGCACGGGGACCGCTATCTCGTGCACAACCCGCCCGCGCCCTACGCGACCCAGGCTGAGCTGGACGCAGTTTACGAGTTGCCCTACCAGCGCGCGCAGCACCCCTATTACGAGCAGCAGGGGCCGGTCAAGGCACTGGAAACCATCCGCTTTTCGATCAACTCGCACCACGGCTGCTATGGCGAATGCAATTTTTGCGCGATCGCCGTGCATGAAGGCCGCACGGTGCGCTGGCGCAGCCAGGATTCCATCATGGATGAGGCCGAAGCATTGGCCGATCTGCCGGACTTCAAAGGGTATATTTTCGACGTAGGCGGGCCAACCGCCAACATGTACGGCTACGAGTGTGGGCTTAAGCTGGAAAAAGGCGCCTGCTCGGACAAACGCTGCATCTACCCCATCGTTTGCCCGGGGCTCAAACCCGACCACAGCCAGCATCTGGAGCTGCTGCGCAAGCTGCGCCACATTCCGGGCGTTAAGAAGGTCTTCGTGGGCTCCGGCTTGCGCTACGACCTGATCCTGGCCGACCAGAAGCACGGCGAGGAATACCTCAAAGAACTGACAGAGCACCACGTGTCCGGCCAATTGAAAGTCGCGCCGGAGCACAGCCAGGATAAAGTGTTGAACAAAATGGGCAAACCCGGCCACGCGGCTTTGCTGGAATTCAAGGAACGCTTCGACCATCTGTCGCGCAAAGCCGGTTTACGCCAATACCTGACTTATTACCTGATCGCCGCGCACCCCGGCTGCAGCGAGGCCGATATGCGCAAGCTGAAGGACTTTGCCAGCCATGAGTTGCACATCTCCCCCGAACAGGTGCAAATCTTCACCCCGCTGCCCTCGACGTACTCCGCGCTGATGTACTACACGGAAATGGATCCCTTCACAGGCGAAAAGCTGTTCGTGGAGAAAGACATGGGCAAGAAGGAAAAGCAAAAACGGATTTTGACTGAGAAGAAACCACGTTGATTCTACTTGGCCTTTGATATAGGAATAATTCTCATTCCCTATTTATCCCAACTGTTATCTTGAATTTGCTTGGTGATCGTATTCATGTCCTCCAATAACCGAAAGTTGAGCGAGTTGAGGAACACGCCCATGGCAGCCAGCAGGATACCGATCATGAATAGACTGGAGCTGAGGGTGAACAACAGGATGGGTATGTTGCCGGTCGGTTCCTGGCGCAGCGGTACGAGGAACAGGATGATAGCCAGAGAAATCAGCTCACAGATTATTCCCAAGCCGCCAAAGAAGGTCAAAGGTTTGTAGGAACGCAGAATCAAGAAAATCTTCATCAGCACACGGAAGCCATCCCTGAACGTATTTAATTTCGAGGGGCTTTCAGAAGGGCGCGCGCGATAAGGCACGCTGATTTCTCGAATGACAAACTGGCGGTAGAGCATCTGTAAGGTCAGTTCAGTTTCCACGTCGAAGCCGCTAGCCACCACCGGCAATTGCAGTGCCACCTCGCGCGTGAAGGCGCGGTAACCCGAGAGCGGATCCCGCAAATCCGAATGGAAGATGGAATTAATCAGGCGGCAAATAGCTTTATTGCCAAATAAGTGTAAGAACCGAAAAGCGTGCCGATCGTACTCCGAAAGGCGCTGCCCAACAACCATGTCGGCCTGTTCTTCAAATAACGGCTGCAGCATCGCATGGCAGTATTCCGCCGGGTACGTATCGTCGGCATCCACCATGATGTAGTAATCAGCCTTAACCTTGCGCAGCATGGCCGCCACCACAAAGCCCTTTCCCTGGCGCTTCTCTTTGATCACAATGGCCCCGGCTGCTTCGGCAAGCTTGTGGCTGTCATCCGTACTGTTGTTATCAAACACATAAATAACCGCCTGCGGTAATTGACTGCGGAAATCGTCGATAACCTTTTGTATCGTAGCCTGCTCGTTGTAACAGGGAATCAGCACGGCAATGCTATTTTCTCTTGGCTTTTCCACAATTTACTTCTCCCTTCCCATAAATTGATGCCTAATACCCCTGGGATTTCTCTATTTTGAGGGCAAAACTTTCACGAATTCATAAGGGATCCAAGTATCATCCTGGAAGACCAATTCGAATTCCCCACTTTGAATGCGTGCATGGACATCATCCAGGATTTGTTGATCGGCATAATTGGGCACCAGGACATAATCGACACCTTTATGGTTCAATTCATAGCGGTAAGAGTCATAATCATTGAAAATAGTGGCGACTTTTTTATTTTGCATCCCCGGCAGATAATCCAACGGGTAATTGGTCAGAATGGTAAAATCACCGCTTTCATCCTTCAACGCATCCATCAACTTCTGGTTTATGGTTGTAGAGAAAGTCTGCATGACCGCTTCGGAATGTCGTTGATATAACAAATCATCCGGGTAGAAAAAATAACCCAGCAAAAACACCATTAGCACAACCAGCCCAATTGCAGCCCAATTGCGGATGCGCTGAAAGGGTATCTTTTTGAATATCCCAAATAATTTATCCATCACCAGGTGAATATACAATCCGCTGTTCATGCTCAGGATAGGCAGCGCAATGGATAGATTGCGGAAATCATAACTTGCCAGAAAGCCCCAACTGAGAAACAGCGGCAGGGCAATCAGGAAATTGATTCCTCGCGTTAACGGATCCATCAGAAATGAGAACGGGATGATCAGGACGAATAAATAGAAATACTTACCCATATTTTGGCAGATGGCATCGAAACGTAAAGAAACATCTGCCGACCGGTATGTGTAGGTAGTGGCATCCATGATCATTCCCATCTCGGAATTTTCCAGGCCCTGCCCGATCAACACCTGTCTGTAGGCATACCAGGGCACTACAATCAACAGTACCAGGCCAACGCTGATCCACAAGCTTTTCCAACCCTGCCGTTTATCGCGTTTGATTTGGGGAAGCAGATAAAAAAGCAGGAACACCAGGCCATACAAACCCAAAAATTCCACGCCGACCTGCTTGGTAACACCTGCCCCGGCGGCAATGACTGCCATCAGCACCGCGCCGCGCGAAAAATCAGCTTCGTTCGGATCTTGTTGATGCAGGATTAGAAGATATACGGCCGCGAAAGCCAGAAAAGCCGCCGGCATATCCGCCAGCCCTTCGATCAGGAATCCACCTAGAAATTTCTTCAAAGTCAGGTAAGAAATGACTGTTCCCAATAAATAGCCGGGGGCCTTTTTTTGATAAGCCAGATCCACCATCATCAGCAGGATAAGCAGGGTAAAAAGCGGCATGAAAGACTTAGCAAAGAACTGTATCGTTGTGTTGCCCATCAGAACGTAGATCAAAGACCAATTGGACGATAATAATTGCGGGTAACGCCAGGTGCCGGTTGGTAATTGGTTGGCCGCCCAATCCAATGCCCAGCGGTTCCATTCAGCCACCGTATCGTATGAATTGAAAGAAGAGCCCAGGTTCCAGATGAATAGTTTCCAGATCCAATTCAGGGCAATATAAGCCAGAATCAGGCAGAACAGCCAATATAACAGGCGTGCACAGACTGCCAATGCGGACTCATCATTCCCCTTGCGGAAAACACGCAGCCCTTTGGCATATAGGATGCCGATCTGCGTAATTATCCTGGAGAAAAAAGCTTCAATCGGCTGTTTGAGGTTAAATCGGTAAAGCCATGCTATGCTGCCAATTTCTACGATTAGGAGGATAAAGACCACCGGCCGGATATAAATATGGCAGGCTGTTAAAAGAAAAACCAGCAAGTAATTAATCACCAGGCTGGAGGCGATAATCGCAATGAATCTTTCAAAGCGGCGTTTGGGATAACGCAGCAGGTAAACAAAAATCAGCCCCGGTAGAAATAAATCTTGAATAATACCGACTATACCCCAAAAAAACAGCACGCTCTAGTTACCTTTCCAAAAAGCTTTGAAATAAGCAACGTCATTTTAACATTACAGCATTCTCAACCGTATTTCAATCCCTTAACGCATAGTTTACATCCCGATTACAAAGAACAAGCCAAAGCGACATTTACGAATGAAAAATAATCGCCGCTTAAGGATCAAAGATGTTGATGCCCGCAAATATACATTAGAATTGTTTAGCGCAATCTTTTGATTAAACGCGAGAGAAATAAACGAAATCAATCATCAGGTCATTATGAACAGATCCAAAACTTATCGCATTTCAATATGGGGATTACTGGGTATTTTGGGTTACCTGGGCTTTCGAGAATTCTACCTGGTCAACGTCTTCGCTTACGTAGGTCAACAAAATATCTGGCATTCCAAACGCTTCATTGTTTTTCTCCTGGCCAGTGTTCTATCCGCTGCCATCTATCTGGCTTTTGGATTCTTGCGCATCATCCGCGCCAAATCGGGATTTGAAACACGAAAACCGAATTTACCGCCCGTGTTTCGTTGGGCTGCCGCAGCCATTTTAGTGCTCCTGCCGGGACTGATCAAATGGGTGCTTCCCCTGCCTCAAAACTTCACATTCGGATACTGGGAAGAAACCTTACTGATTTACGGTTTCTCTTTATTAGTTGCCAAACTTTTCCTAAAGCCTGAAGATAATGACGGGCAAGCGCTACTTATTACAGCCGCATTGGTGATGGCCTCGGGAACCGGTCACGCTATTTTGCTCAAATTATGCCAGGTAACCTCCTACCCATTTACATTGTTCTGGTCGGAAGGCAACCGTTTCTTTGACTATTCCACAATGCTGGGCAGCTATCGCTACCAGACGCTGGATGGTGGACCTGTTTTTGCCTTTATCACCTGGGGTATGCAAGTACCCTGGGCGCTGCCTTTCATCTTCCCCAACCTGAGCATCGGCGCATTCCGCCTGTGGTACCAGCTGGTCTGGATCATCCCTTCCCTGCTGTTGGGTTGGGTTGCAGTTTGGAAAAAACCGCATTCGAAATATATGGGATTGGCGGCTTTGGTTTTTGCCGGTTGGACCTTCCTTTTTCTGGATCAAGGCCCAATTTATCCGCCGCTGATCCTGGGTGCGCTGGTAACCGTACTGGCTACGCGCGCCAAACTGCCCATCGGCGCGCTGTTGATCGCGCTGATCTCCTATTACGTGCGCAGTTCGCGCTGGACCTGGGCCTATTCACCCGGTTTGTGGTCGGCTTTGCTGGCGCTGCTGGAAATCGAAGCGCCGGGTTTTTCAAAAGACAAAATCAAGGAACTGATCAAGCCGGTCGTATTGGGTATCAGTGGCTACTTTGGGGGGCAGATCCTGCTGCCGCTCCTGCGCAACCTGTCCACCTCCACCGTGAAACTGCTGCCGGACGTGGTCTCTTCAACCACCCGCCAGCCTTTGTTATGGAACCGCTTATATCCCAACCCCACCTACCCGCCCGGCATCCTGTACGGAATTATGTGGGCCAGCCTGCCGTTGGTAATTCTGCTAATCGTTCTGGCAGCCAAACGTGCCTGGAAGGTCAACTGGCTGCAGCGGTTGTCCATGCTGATCATCAGCGCTGCTTTTCTGGTGGTCGGATTAATCGCCAGCGTGAAAATCGGCGGGGGCAGCAACCTGCACAACCTGGACAACTACCTGGTTACACTGGTTATCATCGCAACCATCGCATTGCTGGCGTTGCGCGATACCCATTATCCCGTCACCAAACAACCCCTGTTGGTTATCCTGACCTGTATTGCTTTGGTCGCGCCGGTCACTTATACCCTGCAAGGCGGCACGCGCCTGTCTTTACCTGCCCAGGAAACCACTAACGAGGTTATGAACACTATCAACAGTACGGTGGACGAATACAGACTTAAAGGCGAGATCCTGTTCATAGACCAGCGTCAATTACTGACCTTTGGCATGGTCAAAGATGTGCTGTTGGAAGATGACTATGAGAAGAAATACCTGATGGATCAGGCCATGGCGGATAACGAGGACTATTTCAAGGGATTCTATAAAGACTTGATCGATAGCCACTTTGTTCTGATCGTCAACGAACCCAGCAACTACGTCATTCGCGGATCAGAATCTTCTTTTGGTGAAGAAAACGACGCGTATGTAAAGTGGGTGACCATCCCGTTGCTATGTACCTATGAACCCTTGTACACTTCCAGAGAAATTGGCGTGGAGCTGCTGGTGCCGAGACAAAGCACACCAACGGAGGCAATCTGTCAGGATTTCCTGGCACAATACGCAGCCGAGGGAGAATAGAATCCACTCTTGGCCTCGCAAACCCTTCTTAAACGTGAATTCTACCTTCAACCTGTGCAGGAAGCAGCCAGAGCTTTACTGGGCCAACGCCTGGTACGCCTGATTGGCGGCAAACGCATCAGCGGCATCATCCTGGAAACGGAAGCCTATGATGGGGAAAGCGACCAAGCCTGCCACGCACGCAGCGGCAGGACCGCGCGCAACGATATGATGTACGCGCAGGGCGGACGCGCTTACGTTTATTTCACTTACGGCATGCATTGGATGCTCAACTGCGTATGCGGCCCGGCCGATTACCCCGCCGCGGTGCTCCTGCGCGCCATGCTGCCGCTGGAAGGTTTGGATTTTATCGCCGAGCGGAGGGCAGGCATCGCGGAAAAGCTGTGGTGCGACGGGCCGGCCAAGCTGACCAAAGCGCTGGCCATCGAGCGGGAACAGAATGGCGTTGATTTATGCGGCAGGCAGGACGGCCTTTTTATTGAACAGGGGCTGGAAATTCCGGAGGAAATCATCCAGCGCACGCCGCGCATCGGCATTCAGTACTCCGGCGAACCCTGGGTAAGCTTGCCCTGGCGTTTTGTCGTTTCTGCCGAAGCAGTCCGGTCCCGGCTGAATATTTAGAGGATATAATCTATCCAAACAGGTATAAAAATGACTGAAGAACAAAACACATATCCGAATTTCGCTTTTGACGCCAGTAAAGTCATTATTTACGGCGGCGGCGGTTTGAGCAAAATGATCATTGAGTCCGTGCGTGTGTTGGGCTGCTACCAAATCGTCGGTATCATCGACGACAACATTCCCAAGGGCACAGACATCATCGGATCGCCCGTTCTGGGCGGTGCCGAGGTGCTGCCGGAGTTATACAAAGAAGGTGTGCGCTTGGCGGTCAATTCTGTGGGCGGCATCGGCAACTACAAAGTGCGCTTGAATGTGTTCCATCAACTGGCGGATGCCGGTTTTGTCTGCCCGGCCATCGTACACCCGACCGCGCACGTGGATCCCAGCGCGCGCCTGGAAGCCGGCGTGCTTATTCTGGCCATGAGCTACGTCAGCGGCTATGCCGTGGTAGGCATGGGAACACTAATCAATAATTCCGTGGTAGTATCGCACGATTGTGTATTGGGAGTTTGCACCAGCCTATCGCCGGGCGCCATGACTGCCGGCGAGGTCATCATCGAAGATTTTGCCCAAATTGGCATGAACGCGACGGTTAACATCGGTGTGCGCGTGGGCAAAGAAGCCCGCATCGGCAACGGCGCGACCATCAAGAAAGACGTTCCACCCGGAACACGGGTATACGCCGGCGCCATCTGGCCGCCATACGACCCCAACAAAAACAAAAATAAGGCTGTCTAGGATTTCTGCTTATGTTCAAACGACCGACCAATTCCAACCAACCTGCGCCTGCGCAAGTTGAACGGGTTACATCCGTTCTGGGCGAGGGTATCAGCTGGCACGGACGCATCAGCGGTCACGGTGGTATCCGCCTGGAAGGTATCTTCGAGGGCGAAATCGCGCTGCACGGATTGGTGGTAATCGGCGAGACCGGCAAAGTAACCTGTGAGAATATGCGCGCCAACTCCGTCATCGTGGCAGGAGCTGTGCACGGCAATATTACTGCGGAGAAACTGGAAATTCGCAGCACCGGACGCGTATGGGGTAATGTGGTTATTTCCGCCTTTTCCACCGAAGAAGGCGCTTTCCTGCGCGGCCAGGTGACTATGGAAGACCAGGTAGACCTGCAACTGGAAGAGCCGGAGTATGAGCCGGAAGAACCGTTTGAAGAGGATGTCGAACCTCCGCAGGACACCCCGCCAACCGAATCCTGATTTCTCAAGGCGCAGCCATATGCGCACGCCAATGCTATAATGTCCACGATGTTCCTAAACCAAAATCAAGGTGGTTAACCCTATGGCAAATCCAAAATATCTTGTCCCAATGTCCAGCCCCGAGATTGACGACAGCGACCGCCAGGCCGTTCAGGAAGTATTACAAACCACTTCCCTCAGCATCGGGCCGCGCGTAGTCGCCTTTGAGCAAGCCATTTGCGCTTACAGCGGTGCGCAGCATGGCATCGCAGTCAGCTCCGGTACCAGCGGGCTGCACCTTTGCATCCGGGCCGCGGGCATCCAACCGGGAGACATGGTTATAACCACGCCTTTTTCTTTTGTTTCCTCTACAAACGTCATCCTGTTTGAACAGGCTATTCCTGTTTTTGTGGATGTGGACCCTAAAAGCGGCAATATCGACGTGGAAAAGCTGGCGGAAGCCGCAGCCGATTTGAGCAGCGCTGATGAAAAGCGCATGCGTAAATGGCTGCCGCGCACAGGTGCTGAAAAGCCCGGCAAGCTGCGCGCCATCCTGGCCGTGGATGTGTTCGGCCAACCGGCCGATTTCGACGCCATTCGGAAAATTGCCGACCAATACAACCTGATATTAATTGAGGATTCCTGTGAGGCGCTCGGTGCTGAATATAAAGGCCGTAAAGCCGGTTTAATGGGTGATTACGGCGTTTTTGCGTTCTACCCCAACAAACAGATCACCACCGGCGAGGGCGGCATCATCGTCACCAACGATGCGCAAGCTGCCGATTATATGGCCTCTCTGCGCAACCAGGGCCGCGCCCAGGGTGATACCTGGCTGCAGCACACCAATCTGGGCTACAACTACCGCATGGACGAAATGAGCGCCGCGCTGGGCCTTTCCCAGATGAAGCGCATCGATAACCTGATTGAAAAACGCAATCAGGTAGCGCAGTACTATAACCAGCGCCTGGCAGCCGTCAACGGCATCGAGCTTCCTTACGTTGGGCCGGATACCACGCGCATGAGTTGGTTTGTGTATGTCATCCGCGTTAGTCCTAAAATTGACCGCGACCACTTTGCCGCCGCGCTGGACGAGGCCGGCATCCCCGTGCGGCCTTACTTTATCCCGATTCACTTACAGCCTTACCTGGCTGAGAAGTTCGGATACCGCGCAGGCGATTACCCCATAACGGAAGATTTGGGCCGGCGCGGTTTGGCCCTGCCCTTCTCGGGAGTCATGACGGAAGAGCAGGTCGATTTGGTTTGCCGGATACTGGCAGAATGCGCAGAAAACGGATAATGGTTTCGGGTGAGTATGGATAACACACAGGAATTTCAACCGGCTCGCAGGCGCGGTGTCATCTTCCATGCCGGTTTTCTCCTGCTTTCCATCTCGGCCAGCGGTGGTTTTTTTATGCTGGCTATGGCACAGGAAACCCGCGGTTTTTTCATTCTCTACCTGGTCGGTGGTATTGTCGCATTTCTGCCTGTGCCCATGTTCGCTTACCGGTTATTTTCCCTGCTGCGGGCCAAATACATCCTTGACCGTGACGGGCTGCACATTCAATGGGGACTGCGTACGGAAGACATTCCCATGATTGAGATCGAATGGCTGCGTGTGGCGGATGAAATGCCGTACGATATTCCCATGCCGCGCTTCAGCATATTAGGTGCCATCATCGGCGTGCAGCAGTCCAACGAATTGGGCACGCTTGAATTCGTCGCCTCCGACTCAAGTAAATTGATCCTGATCGCCACCCGTCAGAAGGTGTTGGTCATTTCACCCGGCGATATGGAAGGCTTCCAATACGCTTTCCGGCGTTTTTCTGAACTCGGCTCTATCGCGCCCATCAAACCCCGTTCAACGAATGTGGAATTGATGATGACCAGCATGTTGAAAGATAAATTCGCGCGTAACTTCATCCTGGCCGGATTAATCCTTTCCATCAGTCTGCTGATAGTCGTCAGTTTTATTATCCCTACGCGGGCTACAATAATCATGGGCTTTAACACTGCCCTGGGCATAATGGAAGAGGCGCCCTCTGAACGGCTGCTGCTGCTGCCGGTATCATCACTATTCATGCTGGTCGCAGACGTGAGTCTGGGTTCCTATCTGTACCGCAAAGAAGGCTTTCGTGTCGCGTCTTATTTCACATTTGCGTCTTCCCTGATAACGCCCATTTCCTTCCTGCTGCTGGTTTTTACCTCGATCATCCTGTAAAATATCGACCTTTTTAATTTAAAAACACAACCCCGGGAAAACCGAAGTTGTGTCTGGGTAAGATTGTTCTACCAACAATCCAGGTGACAGTTATAGCCTCAAAAAGCGGCAATCTCGTACAATTATTTTGTACAATTTTCTATTATGCAGCACTTATATTCTGCCCCGGATTGGGCTTTCTCTATTGTTTCGTACGCGCTTCCACACCTGCCAATTGCTCCAGGACGGTGATCACCGCGGAATGATCCAATTCACCCCGCCCGGAAGCCAGCAGCGCATTAAATAACTCATGCGCCAGGGCTGTGGCCGGCAAGGGCACGTTCAGTGCCCGCGCGGTATCCATCACGATATTGAGGTCTTTATAATGGAACTTGCTCTTAAAGCCCGGTTCAAATTCACCCTTGATGATTTTCGGCCCGCGCACGTCCATCACGCGTGATTGGGCATACCCGCCGCTTAACACTTTCAAAACCACGGCCGGATCTACTCCGGCTTTGGCGCCCAACACGAAAGCTTCCGCCATGCCAATGAAGTTCATGGCCACCTGAATCTGGTTGCAGGCCTTGACAGTCTGCCCGGCGCCACTGCCGCCGCACAGGGTGACGGTCTTGCCCATGATCTCAAAGATCGGCATGACCTCGTTGAACAAGGCTTCATCTCCGCCTACCATGATGGACAGCCCTGCGTTCATGGCGCCGGCTTCACCGCCGCTGACCGGCGCGTCCAGACTGCGCACACCCTTCTTTGCCAATTCGGCTGCCACCTTTTGCGAGGTGGCCGGCGCGATGGTGCTCATATCGACATATATCAATCCTGCGCGGGCAGCTTCAATGATGCCGCCTTCACCTAAGACCACTTTTTCTACATCGGGGGAATCCGGTACCATGGAGATAACCACATCGCTATTGGCTGCAACTTCTTTACAGCTAGAGCAGGATGCCGCGCCTTTGTCCGTCAACTCCTTGACAGCCGCGGGGTTGAGGTCATACACGCACAAACTGTAACCCGCTTCGATCAAATGCGAGCACATGTGCCGCCCCATAATACCCAATCCAATAAAGCCAATTTTCGGTTTCATTTTCAAATCCTCCATCATAAATAAATTAATTCACCATTCCGGTGAAAGCTTTAATAACCGTTAACAAAGCCGGCCAATAGGTACAGTAATCCATATGACCGCCGCCGGCAATCTCGAAACCGACCACTTCAGCCAGCCAGATCGATCCGAACACCTGAATAATACCCAATATGTAAGTTGCAATAACCGTCCCGCGCACACCGCCGTAACGCGAAGCCAGGGCGCCCAACGTGCAGCCGCCGCTGAACAGCGGGATAACGCCGGGTATGGTGATATACGACATACCCAGCAGGATTTGCAGCATCACACCCGTCAGCATGCCAAACAGCGTGGAAATCAATCCCAACAGGGCTGCTTGGGGAGCATACGCCCAAAAAGCCGGTACGTCAACAGCCGGCACCGCGCCGGGAACCACCACCTTGGCAAAACCTTCAAAAGCCGGCAGCAATTCATCCAGGAACATGCGCACGCCAAACATGAGTAGTGTGATACCGGCCGCGGTGTTGATGCCCTGGATGAACGAGAAGATAATGTAGTTCTTGTCCCCGGAAAACATTGCCCCCACTTCGGGACCGGACAGAATGCCAATCAGCGTGTACAGCGTTGCCATGATCAGGCTGTAAGAAACCACCGTATCGCGCATGATGCTCAACCAACCGGGGAATTCCAGCTCTTCCGTGTCATGGCGGGTATCGCCGGTCCATTTGGCGATCCAAAACGCCAACCAGCCGAAGAAAACCATATCGTGCCCCAGCGTCAGGTTATCCTCCCCCACCAGTGCTTTGAGTGGTTTGCGCATCAAGGACGGCCAGAACCACCAATAAAACGCCAGCAGAAACACCGGCAGCGCCAGCGCGCGCCAATCCGTCCATCCGGTGACTGCATAGATAAAAAATGTTACCAGCACGGTATCCGAGAACATGATGTGGCCGGTCAGATAAACCACTTTGAAACGGGTGAAACGAGAGAACAGCAGGTGTAACAACCAGGCCATCACCATAATCAAGCCTATCTTGCCAACCAGACTGGTATCGGCCATTCTTTCCAGTCCCTCTGCCACCCCCGTCCAGGGATCCGCCACCCGCCCCTGCAAGCCAAAGCGCAAGACCAGCATATCCATAATCGGTTTGGAGGAATTGATCAACAAATCCGCCGCCACCTGCACCAGGCGCACCCCCACAATCGTTTTCAGAGTTGAAGCCAGGATATCTTTAGGCTCTTTCCTAAGAAAAAGCATGCCGAGCAGCACGATGATGCCCATGAATATGGAAGGTTCTCGTAGAATTTGATTAACAATAAAGTCAATGACCTGCATGATTGTTCCCTTTATTTTTAGCGTAAAGATACCATTACAGTGCCGATATACACAAATCCCACTTGATAATGAAAACTACAAAAAAAAGGCTATCAAGTGGGATTGTCACTTTAACCGGTTGCCCGGAAGCCATACGTGTTCAATCCAGCCTTACTGTTATTTTCCAAACTGCCGCCAGACTTCCGCGAATAGCTCCTCCTCGTTCGGTACAACCGGTTCAATCGGTTTGGAGACCCATGTCACATTCATGAAATGCTTCCAATGCAGGTTTTCCGTGGTGATGTTCCCTCCCCAGGTTCCGCACCCCAGCGTCAAAGTAAAAGGCATGCCGTTGTTATAGTTGCCGCTGTTGCCCAGGCTGTGCGCCTGGTTGACCATCATACGGCTGACCTTGGCGCGCGTACCCAATTCCAAAATATGCGCGTCGTTGGTCGAATGAATGCCGCAGGAATGGCCGCGGCCGTTCAACGCGGTAATATTTTCCACCAGTTGGATGGCTTCTTCAAAATCTTCATATTTCCAAACGGTCAACACCAGAGACAATTTTTCTTTGCAGAATGGGTCATCGTTGCCTACATGCTTGCCGGCTACCATCAAGAAAGTGGTGCCTTCCGGTACTTTCAACCCGGCCAGTTCGGCAATCTTCATCACCGGCTGGGCGACGATTCCTTTATTCAGATGCACCCCATCCGGCCACATGGTCTGTTTGAGCAATTCACGTTCGGATTCATTACACCAATACCCGCCCTGTGCTTTCAGGTTGGCAATCATCTGGTCGTAGATGCCGGCTTGCAGCGCGACAGAATTTTCGGATGAGCAGGAAGTGGCATTATCGAATGTCTTGCCCTGGAAAATCTTTTCCGCCGCAGCCTGCAGGTCGGCGGTTTCATCCACAATCACCACGGCATTCCCCGCGCCCACACCGTAGGCCGGTGTGCCGCTGGAATAGGCCGATTTGACCATGGGCCCGCCGCCGGTAGCAACCACCAGATCCACCTTACTCATCAGCTCCTTGGAAAGGTCGATGGAAGGTTCCTTGATGGTCTGGATCAAATCCAGCGGGACGCCGACCTTGGCCAGGCCCGCCCGCAGCGTTTCCACCACCAGCGCCGCGGTCTTTTTAGCATGCGGATGCGGCGCAAAAATGATGGCATTGCGGCACTTCAATGCCGGTAAAGCCTTGGCCGGGAAGGTCGCTTCACAATTGGTGACAGGCGTCAGCGCGCCGATCACGCCGACCGGTTTGGCAATTTTGATCAGCCCTTTTTCCGGGATTTCCTCAATAACGCCTACGGTCTTGACGCCCTGCATGTCGCGTAAAGTGCCCAGTGTTTTCTTTTGGTGTTTGAGCAACTTATGCTCGTACAAACCCATGCCGGTCTCTTCCACCGCCAGGCGGGCAATTTTTTGGACAACTTCGGGTTTATAGGTTTCCCAGGCCACCGCGGCCACCATCAGATCCACTTTCTCCTGCGGCCAGAATTCAATTTCCTGCTGAGCTTTCCGAGCACGCTCAATTAATTCATCAATGCTCTGTTCCATTTCAGGCCTTCTTTTCGTCCGGGTTGGGCAGCATGAAATCGCGGATCACGGCCTGTAATTCGTGATAGGAATTGGTGAAGCCGCGCAGCGTGCGCACAGTCGCACCGTAAGTATCGAACTCTTTCAAACTGAGGCCATTTTCATCATAGGCTTTTTTGAAATCCTCAAAATGAGTCAGAAGCCCCTCCAGAATTTCGGGAGCAACCGGATTATCCATGCGCTCCTTGACTTCGATATCAGAGGCGTTGAAAAGCACCTGCCATTTATAGGGGATAGTCTGAATCAGGTCGCCGCCGATCAGCTCCGACCAGTGCATGTGATGGCGGTAAGCCGCTGAAAGCAGGCGCGTGCGGTACTTGCGTTCCTGGAAGATGCCGTAAGCCTTCTTCATACAGGCAATGCCGGCCCAATCCATGATATATGGGTCGGTGATAATGCCATCGCGTTTGGCAATCACTTTAATCCAATCATCCGTACGCCCAACCATGATCGTACAGACCGGGTACATATCCGCGGTGGATTTGCCTTCCGCTTCACGGCGCTTCAAGCCGCGTTCCACCGCTTCCGCCACCGCGACGGCCTGCGGCACTGTGAAACATACCGTGGCATTGATATTGGCGCCCTGGTAAGTGACTTCTTCGATAGCCTGAATACCGGCTTTGGTGACCGGAATTTTGACCTGTATATTGGGAGCCAGACCGTTAAAGTGAACGGCTTGTTCAACCAGCGCAGGTGCGTTGCGATAATTAGCCGGATTGGTCTGCACGGACAGGCGTCCTTTGCGGCCTTCCTCCCGCTTAAAGACGGGCAACAGCAGACTGGCGCCCTTGGCTCCTATCTCCTCAAATATTTTCCAGGTAATCTCAACCTCGGTCCAGTCCGGATTCCGGTCAATTACCTCATGGATGCGATCTTTCCACAAATGCATTTCCTGCTTGATCACATTAAATACAATGGTCGGGTTGGAGGTCGCTCCCACGGCTCCATGACTGATGGAATAAGTCAATTCTTCCACCGAACAGGAGTCATTCCACAGGTCCGTCTTGGTCGTGTTGACCATTTGATGTAACGGGCTTTTATAACTTGCTGTCATTTTATTCACGCTCCTTTTCTTTTGTTTCAACCAGTAATTTCATGGCGATTATCGCTGCTGCCAAAAAGCAGCCGTCTTGCCGATGGCCGTGACGTCATCCGGCAAGGGTAGAATCTCCGCCACTACCGGGCCGCGATAATCCATCTCTTCCAATTTTTCCAGGATGGCATCGAAATCAATCTGCCCGGTGCCGGGCGCCTGGCGCGTGTTGTCGGCAAAATGGACGTATCCCAAACGCTCACCGGTTTGTTCCAGTGCCGCCATCGTATCCAGTTCCTCAATATTCATGTGAAAGGTATCCAGCAGCAATTTGACTGAGTCCACACCGACATCGTTGAGAAATTCCAGTCCTTGCTTTGCCGTGAGGATCCAGTTCATCTCGTAGCGATTGATGGGCTCGATTAAAAGCTGGATTCCCAGTTCATCAGTCCATTCCGCACAGGCGCGAATAGCCGCAACACCCTTGGCATAATTCTCATCCAGGGTTTCACCGTTCCCGGCCAGCAGGCCGCGGATGCCCCCAATAATGACGGCTTCGGAATGAATGTCTTTGGCGAGCTGGGTAATGCCCCTGAAATGCGCCACCGCGTTTTCGCGCTTCTGGTCCTGGTCTGAACCCAGGCACAAACAATCAAACAAACAGGCCTGGCCGGTGGCCAGCGCCGAAATTTTCAAATTTAAATCTTCTACTTTTTTATTCAATTCCTGGGGTTGGACGTCATCCACCGCCCGGATGCTTAATTCTACGTAGGGGAAACCCAGGGCACTGGCTTGCTCCAGGCCCTGTTCCAAACGGCCCGCGAACAGTAAGGGGCCAAAACGGGATGGGCGGGGAGAAAGCGCAACTCCTGCCTGATTTTTTAGACTCATTGGACCTGCCTCCTTTAATGCAACTTCCAATAACAGCTGGGCGATCCAGCCGTTGATAATTCCGTTCTCAGTTAACTACTGTCAATTTTTATTATTTGTGTTGAGATGGGCAGTAAGAAATGACAAGCAAATTACTTTGCCTGTGGAATTGTCAGATGGTCGCTGGAACCTCCTTTTTCGGGGCTGCCGGAATTTCCTTCCGGCAGCCCAATCACTAACATTTCAACCGATAAATAAAAGGGTGTCTTTACTGTGCCGCAGCAATCTTGTCAGCGAAATCGGCAATATTGTCTTTGGTCACCAGGATAGCTGTGGTCTGAATGCGGGCAGGAACTTCCTTGCCGGCGATGTAATCGATCAGCGCCTGAACCGCATCGCCGCCCTGCATCTCAGGATTCTGGAAGCAGGTAGCAACCATGCGATCTTCAGACACGGCCTTCAAAGCATCGTTGTTGCCGTCAAAGCCGAATACCATCGTGTCGCCCAAGCGGCCGGCTGCATCCAACGCCTCAACAGCACCTAATGCCATTTCGTCGTTGCACGCAATCACAGCGTCGATTTCGGGGTAAGCTTGCAGCAGGTTTTCCATTACGGTTAAACCCTGCGCGCGTTGGAAATCAGCGGTCTGGGAAGCCAGGACTTCGATGTCGGGATAGTTGGCAATGGTGTCATCCACACCGGCTTTGCGGTCGATAGCTGTCTGTGCGCCAGCGGTACCTTCCAGGATGATGACCTTGCCGGTTCCACCCAGGGTTTCCATAGCATACTCTGCCAGAATCTTCATAGCTTCGTAGTTCTCAACTGCCGAGAAGGTGATCACTTCACCGCCAGCAGCGTTGGTGTTGGCCAATGCAACCGGAATTCCAGCTTCGTTCGCGCGCTCGATGGCGGGCACAATACCGGTGGAATCTACGGGGACTAACACAATGCCGTCAACCTTTTTCGCAATGAGATCATCGACCAGGCGGGTTTGTTCTTCCAGGTTGTTCGCTTTTGTGGGAGCCAGGTAGAGCAGCTCGACGTTGTTTGCTTCGGCAACTTTCAATGAGCCTTCGTGAACCATTTCCCAGAAAGGATTGTTCAAGGCTTTGGTCACCAGACCAAAGGTCAGGGCTTCAGCTGGGGCAGCTTCTTCTGCCGCTGCATCTTCCGCGGGGGCGGCTTCTTCAACCGCAGCTTCCTCGGCCGGGGCAGCTTCTTCGGCTGCGGCTGCCGGTTGGCAGGCTGACACCAATACACTGAAAGCAATCACCAAAGCGATTATTGAAAGTAATCTTACTTTTTTCATCTAATTCTCCTTTAATAAACCTATTTTTATTTAGCAACAACCTAAAGCATTACTGTTCTCACGTCTTATAAACACCTCCTCAATCAAAATTTAAACCGTCGATGCATACGCAGGTTAATTTCGTTTCCTCATAATGACATCCAGCCAAACCGAGAGGACCACTACTATTCCTGTGACAAGCTGCTGCCAAAGGGAGTTGATCCCCAATAAATTCATTCCATTGGTGACAATAATCATGATCAATGAACCGATAATGGTCCCGGCCACACCGCCCTGGCCGCCCGCCATGCTTGTTCCGCCCATAACGGGGCTGGCAATGGCCGGCAACAAGAAGGAAGCGCCCATATCCTGGTCAACCGCGTTCAAACGCGCCGCCAGAATGATGCCGCCAATGGCTGCCAGCATACCGCTGATAATGTAAGCGCTGACCAGTGTTCTGGATAATTTGATGCCCGAAGCACGCGCGGCATGCGGGTTAGCGCCGATGGCGTAAAGACTTCTTCCCAGGGTGGTGTATTTCAGGAACCATCCCATAATCAGCGCGATAATTGCCACAATCCATATCGGCATTGGGATTCCTAATAAGTAGCCGCGTCCAAGATAGCGGAAGCTATCCGGAAAACTGAAGAAAGGCGAAGCGCCCATAATGGCAAAGGCCAATCCCCTGCCTACCCATAACATACCGTAACTGGCCACGGCCGAGGGTAGTTTGACAATTGCGATTAACTGCCCGGTGACAAAACCGGAAAGCGCGCCTGCGCCAATGGCGGCAATAATCGCGAACCACCAGGGCAATTCCGTTTGGGTAAGTACGTAACCCGAAACCACGCTGGTCATCGTGACCACGCTGCCCAGCGACAGGTCAATCCCGCCGGTCAGGAACACGATGGTCATGCCCAGAGAAATTACAATCTGAGGGGCAGCCTGTCGAAAAACATTGATCAGGTTGGAAACCTTCAGGAAATTCTGGTTCAGCAGGGAAATGCCGATACACAGGAGCAGGAGTGCTCCCAACCGGGAAAACCTGGAGAGTATTTTTCCAATACTGGGTTTTTCATGAATAAGTTGAACATCTTCGGTCATTTCAGTCTCTGCAAGGTTATTCTTTTTATTCATTCTTCCCGCTCCTCATCGCGCATCTTTTGTACCCGCCGTTCAACCAGGGTGGACAGAACGATTGCTGTAATCAATACCGTGCCGAATATCGCCAGCTGCAAGTAGGTGGGAATCCCCAGAATATTCAAGCCGTTGCGCAGGATCAGGATAAAGATTCCGCCCAGCACGCCCCCCATGGCCGTCCCTTTCCCGGCGATATAACTGCCGCCCAGTACCGCGCCGGCGAAAGCTTCAAATTCCATGCCTAAGCCGACCGTGGGTTGCGCCGCCATATTTCTGGATGTGAGGATGCAGGCCGCGATCCCTGCCGTCAAACCGGAATACGAGTAAGCCAGCACCTTATACAACCAGGCCGGTTTACCGGAGAGTTTCAAAGCCTCTTCATTACCGCCCAAAGCGTAAACATACACACCAAAAGGCGTTTTGTTCAACAGGACGCTGGTCAGTATAAATACCAGGATGATTGCCCAGAGAGGAATCGGAATATTGAGAAAATTGTCGTTTCCAATTATGGAAAATTTTTCCGGCAATCCACCGATCACGTTACCGTTATTCATGCCCAGCGCCAAACCGACGGCAATTCCCTGCGTTCCCAGGGTGGCAACGAAAGAGGGAATCCCCATGAAAGTGACGAAGATACCGTTGAGCGTGCCAAACAGGATGCCAACCAACATGGATATGATGATTGCCAGGTAGGGCGGCATATTCATATTGACCATCACCCAGGCTAAAACCATACCGCAAAGCGACATCACCGCGCCGTTGGATAGTTCAATGCCTCCGGTGATTTTCACAACGATTACGCCCAGGCAGAGGATCAACAGGATCGCTCCCTGCCGGCAGAGATTTGCGGCATTAGCAAATGTCAGGAAATTCGAATTGGATGCTGAAAAATAAATCATCATCACGATCAGGATCCAGGTGACCGTCGGAACCTTTTCGAGAATAAATTGCCGAAGTTGTTTACCGTTATTCGCTTTCATTAGTTGACTCCCATCGCGCAACGAAGTATTTCTTCCGAATCCGTACCCCGGGGAAACTCACCGGCCACTTTGCCTTCGTGCATGACGTAGATGCGATCACTCATACCAAGGATTTCCGGCATTTCAGAGGAAATCATTAAGATTGCATGGCCGGAGTTTGCCAGTCGATCCATAAATGAATGCACTTCCGATTTCGCGCCAACGTCAATTCCGCGTGTGGGTTCATCGATGATGATGACCCTGGGTTTAGCCGCCAGCCATTTTCCGATGACCACTTTTTGCTGGTTGCCGCCGCTCAGGTGATGAACAATGCGATCAAGCGCGGGCGGCTGGATATCAAATTTCTTCACGTATTCGGTAGCGGTCTTTTTCTCTACGGATGGTTTCATTACGCCATTCGGGAATATTTTCCGCAAGCACACCATCACCAAGTTCTTTTCCATGGAGAGAATGGGAAACAATCCGTCACGCCGGCGATCTTCCGGTATCAAGCCAACTCCGATATCCACGGCCAAGGAAGGATCGATGTGTTTGTATTTTTTCCCCAGAATTTCAAGATCATCAGCGGTCATATGATCCAGCCCGAAAATTGCCCGGGCAGTCTCCGTACGCCCGGATCCCACCAGGCCGGACAATCCGACGATTTCGCCAAAATGGACTTCCAGATTGACGTTCTTAACTTTCTTGCCGGATTTCATCCCTTTAACCGAAAGGGCTACTTCACCCGGTTGGCAGTGGTGACGCGGGAACAATTCATTAATCTCACGGCCGATCATCATGGTGATGACCTCATCGATGGTAATATCGGCCACTTCGCGTGTGCCGATCAACTGCCCATCGCGCATGACCGTCACCCGGTCGCCAATTTGTTTCAGTTCTTCCATACGGTGGGAAATGTAGATAATTCCCACGCCGTTCTTCTTCAGCTTTGCCACAGTTGAAAACAGTTGTTCAATTTCGCGCAGACTCAAAGCGGAGGTGGGTTCGTCCAAAACCAGAATGCGCGCATCCATGGCAAGCGCCTTGGCAATTTCCACCATTTGCTGTTCAGCCACACCCAGCTCCAGCACGGATACCCGCGGATCAACGTCCACACCGATGGACTTCAGGATTTTTCCGGCTTCCTGGTGCATGCTGGCTTTATCCAAGAATAAACCGGCCAGTGTTTTTTCACGCCCCAGGAAAATATTCTCCGCCACGCTGCGGAATGGGAGCAGGGTAAATTCCTGATAAACCATGGCCACGCCTTGAGCGCGCGCCGCGGTCGGACTCCAGCGCGATTGGGTTTCACCATTGATGAAAATTTCGCCTTCATCTTTGGGATACGCGCCCGCCAAAACTTTCATCAGGGTGGATTTTCCTGCTCCATTTTCACCAACCAAAACATGTACTTCACCAGGGAAGAGATCAAAACTAACGTGATCTAATGCTTTGACACCTGGAAATGATTTGGATATTTCTTTCATTTCAAGCAGTGGAGTATTACCTTTCATGCTTTTCACGATCCTTTCTTCCCTGGTGATTAGGAATTACATTTCGAACACGACTTTGAGCGCGTCTTCTTCGAATGATTTATCAATCGCTTCCTGAGCCTGGTTCAATTTGAAGCGGTGGGTGATCAATTTTTCAAAGGGGAACTTGTCGCGATTGCGCCACATCATATCGAAAGCGGCATAGTAGCCATCGTGCGGATGGTTCGTGTTGCCGTAAATCAGGACATTCTTGGCCGCGATATGGCGGTGAATATTCAGGGACACTTCCCCGGTATCGGCAAAGTTGCCGGTTTCCAAGTACGTGCCGCCGCGCCGCAGCATTTCCAAACCGACACGCACAACGGAAGGCTGTCCAACAGTCTCAACCACTACATCCGCGCCGCGCCCCTCGGTTTCTGCGCGAATGGCCTCGACCAATTGCTTGTCATCCATATCCGCAACATTGAAGGTCACATCGGCGCCAAAATCCTTGGCCATTTCCAGTTTCTTGGGGAAGTTATCCAGGGCAATGATTTTACCGGCGCCCAGCATGCGCGCCTTGGCAACCATCAACATGCCGATCGGGCCGGCGCCCTGCACGACGACGGTGTCGCCGAAGTGGAAACCTTTGCCGCCATAAGCCGCATATTCTTTGCCGCGGTCCAGGATGGCTGTGACCACAAACAGCTCGGAAAGGCAGGAATACTCAATCGGAATGTAATCCGGAACCTTGTACACCCACGCCTTGGGAGGCAAGTACATATATTCCGACCACCCGCCCACTATGTAAGGGAATTGGTCGGCATAATAGGTCATGCCGATACCTTTATGGTGCGAGCAGTAAGGGTAGCCGTGTACACTGCGGCAATACCAGCACTCGCCGCAAATGATATTGGGGCAATTGGTGACGCGGTCGCCAACTTTCAACGACTGACCGCTGTATTCAATGTTGTCGCCGTTCATTTCAACGACGATGCCTGAATTTTCATGGCCGTGAACGGTGGGGAAGACCATGTCCTGCTCGGCTTCCGTACCGCCGTATAACGTTGTTTCCCCCTTATACGCATGTTTGTCCGTTCCGCAAATACCGGACATTTCCATTTTTACGATCATGGCGCCCGGTTCCAGATGATCCGGGTAAGGTAATTCTTGATACTCCAATTTTCCCGGTGCAGTCATTACGGCCGCGCCGACAGTTTTTACCGCATGGGTCGTTTTAATATCTCCACTCATGGTGAATCCTCCTATAAATTGAAACAATAAAATAAATTCGATAAACAAAATGGGAACCGGGCTCCCTCCTCCCGGTCCCCATTCACGCGTTTACAGCATCGATCTAGGGTGGATATGCTACGGTATAAATATGTTTACCGCCGTCAACAATGGGTCCTTTCAGCAAAGCCTCAATTTCCTCAGGTGACCGCTGGGTTACGCGATCCGCAGGAGGCAGTTTGCCGGCCGGATACTTATCCATGATCTCAGTGATCAGTCTTTCCATATAATCCAACACCGCGCTGATGCCGGGTTTGGCTTTTTCAGGATCTGCCAGGGTAGCCGAACCGACCACACCTTCCGGTGTCGCGATGGGTTCGATGGTCGATGCACCCACATGCTGCCAGAACGGAATGGGCATGTTGTAAGCGGAACCGGAGAAATCGATATGTCCGGGCGGGAATAAGCTTTCGCCTTTGGTATCAACAGCATCTTCCAGATGAATCATTTCAGGGAACAATGCCATGGAGAAGGAAGTTTCGCATTCATCGCCGTGCACGAAGGGGGTTTCAAACGGCCCGCCGTGCGCTTTGTCGCGGATATATTCCTTGATCATGAACCAATAATTAATATTGACCAACAGCATCGGCACCTGGTACTTCTTGCCAAATTGATGCATGGCCATGGGAATGACATAATCCTGTCCATGCCCATTCAATAAAATCTGTTTGCGGAAACCGGCATTCCATAAGCCGGCCATCACCGCGCGCAGGTTGGCTGCAAAGGTCTCTTCAGGGACCACAATGGTGCCCGGCATGCCCAGATGATGATAAGGGTGTGAGCCGTACCAGATCGGTTCGGCCACAGTGCAGCCCACTTTTTGCGCGACTGCTTCCGCCATGCGTGTGACCAGGAAAGTGTCCTCGCCGCTGCAAGCGTGCGGACCGTGAGCCTCGGTGCTGCCGATAGGCAGAATGATGAGGTCGTTTTTCTTCAGACGCTCATCCACTTCCTTTCCGGTCATCGTCTGGAGGTAAATGCCTGTCGGACGATCCATATGCCCCCCGTCAGGGGGCAATTTCCATTTTTCCATAACAACTATCTCCTCTGAAAATTGATTTTGGGGTTTTTTGTAATGAATATAATGAGCCTTTCACGTACATTTTCGAGATGCTCCGCCATTCGTTGGCTGGCTGCTTCCCCGTCTCTTACCAGTAATGCATCGACAATCCGGTTATGTTCAATTAAGGTTTCTTTGATATTTTCCATGGAATGAGTGGATAACACCCGTTCGCGATAAGTCAAATCATTCAGGCTGTCCATAAACGCAATCAAGCGTTTATTATGAATATGCTTCTGCAGGTATTCGTGGAACTTCACTTCATTTTCCAGGAAGCCGTCATAATCGCCCGCATCCACAGCTTGACTACTGGCTTGCATGATATTTTTCAGCATTTCCAATTCTTTATCCGTTAAAGCCTTGGCAGCATGCCGGGCGGCGCGTGTTTCGACAATCTCACGAGCTTCAAACAGGTCGAAAATATCCTGTTCCGTGATTTCTGAAACGAAATAGCCCACGCGCGGACGGACATCAATTAATCCCTCATTCGCCAAGCGCAGGAAAGCTTCGCGCACAGGAGTCCGGCTGACTTCCAACTTATCGGTAAAATCTTCAATGTGGAGCTGTTCACCGGGTTTGAAGTCCAGGTTCAGGATCCCCTTCTTCAAATATTGATAAGTCCAGTCGGTTAAGGCTGAGGGTTTGCTTTTTGGTGCTTTTTCCATATTTCATTCACTTTCTATACCATATCCATGTAATATGTGATATATTACATATCACATATTACAGGAAAATAGTACGAATGTCAATGACATTCATAAGTTTTCGAGGGATTAAAATAATATTGAAAGGCAGGAATAATATATGGCATCCCAAAACCCGAGAGAAGAGAAGCTAAAAAAGCAACGCGAACTATCCAAATTAGGCGGCGGCCAACCCCGCATTGCCAAACAACACGAAAAGGGGAAATTGACCGCGCGCGAGCGAATCGCAGAACTATTAGACGCGGACAGCTTCCATGAACTGGAGCCTTTTGTTATGCAGCGTTCTGATGTGTGCGACAACCCGGATGAACGCATTCTGGGCGACGGTGTCGTGACCGGATACGGTCAAATCGACGGCCGTACGGTATTCGTCTACGCACAGGATTTCACCGCCAATGGCGGGTCGTTGGGTGAAATGCAGAGCCATAAAATCTGCCGCGTAATGGACCTGGCCGTGCAAAACGGCGCGCCCATTATCGGTCTAATCGATTCAGGCGGCGCGCGCATCCAGGAAGGCATCCGCAGTTTAGGCGGATATGCCGAAATTTTCCGTCGCAACGCGCTCTATTCCGGTGTCGTGCCCCAAATCAGCATGATTATGGGACCCTGCGCAGGCGGCGCGGCTTACTCCCCCGCCCTGACCGATTTCATTCTAATGGTTGAGAAGCAATCTTATATGTTCATCACCGGCCCCAGCGTTATCAAGGCCATCACCGGTGAAGAAGTGAATTTTGAAAGTTTGGGCGGCGCAGCGGTCCATTTGGGTACCAGCGGCGTGGCTTCATTGACCGCCCCCACCGAACAGGATTCTCTGGCACTCTGCCGTGCGTTGCTCAGCTACATACCCTCCAACAACGTGGAAAATCCGCCCAGCTGCGTGAGCACGGATGACCCCGCGAGGATCGCCCTGGAACTCAACGATTTGGTACCGGAAGACGACAGCCAACCCTACCGCATGCATGAGGTTATTGCACACGTGGTCGATCAGGATTCTTTCCTCGAATTACAGCCAACTTACGCCATGAATGCCATTATCGGCCTGGCGCGCATGGACGGCAGCCCGGTCGGCATCGTCGCACAGGAACCCAACTGCATGGCAGGCGTGATTGACATCAACGCATCCGACAAAATCTGCCGCTTTGTACGCTTCTGCGACTGTTTCAACATCCCGCTGGTAACCTTCGTGGACTCTCCCGGATTCCTGCCGGGGGTGCAGCAGGAGCACGGCGGCATCATCCGCCACGGCGCCAAGGTGCTGTTTGCCTACTCTGAAGCCAGCGTCCCCAAGGTGAGCATTGTCACGCGCAAAGCTTATGGCGGCGCGTACATCGTTATGAGCAGCAAGTATTTAGGCACCGACATCACTTACGCCTGGCCCACCGCTGAAATTGCCGTTATGGGCCCCGAAGGCGCGGCCAATATCCTGCACCACAAACAAATTATGGATGCCGCCGACCCCGAGGCGGAACGCGAAAAAGTGATGCGGGAATACCGCGAAAAATACCTGAACCCCTACGTGGCCGCCGAAGCCGGATTCTGCGACGAGATCATCTTGCCTTCCGAAACACGGTCCAAGGTGATTAGCGCCTTATCCGTCATCCGCGAAAAGCAGGTCCAGAACCCGCCGCGCAAACACGGCAACCCGCCGGTTTAGGACTGGAGCTAAGCTATGGATGAAGCACTCACAATAACAGTTATCGGCGGGGGTATGGTCTTTATCGGCTTGATCCTGCTGTGGATTATGATGGATATTCTGGTCCGCCTGACCTCAAAGGAAAAAACGCCGGACACTCCCGTCCCGGCGGATACGGCCGAGAATGTTCCGGCGGAAGCAGGCAGCCTCCTCAAACAGCAAGCTGCCGCAGCAGCCGTGGCGGCAGCGCTGGCACTCTCCTCCGCCGCCCGCTCGGTTGTGGCACCGCAGGACAAGGCTGCGCTCAGCCCCTGGCAGAGCACCCACCGTATTCGTCAAATTAACCAAACCAATGCGCTGCCGCGCAGGAAGAATAATTAGCCATGAAAATGAAAATTAATATTGAGGATAAAACTTTCAACGTGGAGATAAACGACCTGCACGAGCGGCCGATCCAGGCAAACGTTGACGGTGAAATTTTCGAGGTATGGCCAGAGGAAAGTACCCGGCTGGCAACTGCCGCCATGCCCGCCGCGCCTCAACCGGCTGCTCCGGCAGCAGCTCCTATCTCCTCCCCCGGAACCGCTTCAGGCAACGCAGTGATCGCGCCCATCCCGGGCGTCATCATTGAAATCAAGGTCGCGGCCGGTGACAGCGTGACCTATGGACAGGAACTGTGCGTGCTGGAAGCCATGAAAATGAAGAATTCCATTCGCGCCAATCACGACGGTACCATCGCTAAAGTCCTCGTTACCACCGGCGACCAGGTACAGCAGGGCAAAGTCCTGATGGAATTTCAGGACAAGGCGGGATAGCTATGGATGTCAATACCTTATGGTCCTACTTCTCGCAGGATTTTTTAATGCTGCATCTCAACAACATCGTCATGATCGTTGTTGGGCTGGTATTGATCTATCTGGCAATTGTCAAAGAATATGAACCTGTGCTGTTGCTGCCCATCGGGTTCGGCTGCATTTTGGCCAACCTGGGCATGGAAGCCTCCGCGGATGGCGAGGGTTTCCTTTCGGTCCTCTACCGCGCCGGTATTCAATCGGAACTCTTTCCGCTGTTGATCTTCATCGGCGTGGGCGGCATGATCGATTTCAGCCCGCTGCTTTCGCAGCCTTACCTGGCGCTGCTGGGCGCGGCCGGCCAATTCGGTATCTACGGCACGCTCCTCCTGGCCACCCTGTTAGGTTTCAGCCTGGACGAAGCCGCCTCCATCGGTGTGATTGGCGCCATCGACGGCCCCACCGCCATTTACGTGGCCGGAAAACTGGCGCCGCACATGCTGGCGCCGATTGCCGTGGCCGCTTATTCCTACATGAGCCTGATTCCCATTATTCAGCCGCCCGTTATGAAGTTGATGACCACGCGCAAGGAGCGGTTGATCCGCATGGAGTATTCTCCCAAGCCGGTCAGCAAGAAAGCTTTGATCATCTTCCCCATCGCGGTCACGATCATCATCAGCATCCTGGCGCCCACAGCCGCGCCGCTGATCGCTGCGTTAATGCTGGGCAACCTGCTCAAGGAATCCGGCGTGGTGGACCGCCTCAACCAGTCCGCGCAGAATGAGATCATCAACGTTTCCACCCTGTTCCTGGGTTTGACCATTGGCGGCACCATGACAGCGGACAGTTTCCTCAACCTGGCGACTTTGAAGATCCTCGGGCTGGGTCTGTTGGCTTTCATTTTGGACACCATCATGGGCCTGCTGTTCGGCAAGCTGATTGCTTTCGTCACACGCGGCAAGATCAACCCGCTCATCGGCGCCTGCGGCATCAGCGCCTTCCCTATGGCCGGTCGTTTATCGGCTAAAATGGCGCAGGACGAAGACTTCGAGAACTTCATCCTCATGCACGCCATGGGTTCCAACACAGCCGGACAACTGGGCAGCGTCATCGCCGGCGGTTTGCTGCTTACCCTGGTTTTAGCCCTTCATTAGAATCTATTTCTCCTTAATAATGACAAACAGCTTGGCGAAAATTCGCCAAGCTGTATTTTTTATTCACAGTTCCGATTAATAATTACTTTGCCGGGGCAGAACTCTTCTTTTCCACACGGGAAGGACGTTTGGGTTTTTCCACTTCAAGCCGATATCCCACCCCGCGTTCGGTTTTAATGAAGCTGGGATGGCGGGGGTCTTCTTCCAAAGCCTGGCGCAGCCAACTGATGTGCACATCCAGCGAGCGCGTGTCGCCCAGGTAATCCGTTTCCCATAACTTTTTAAACAATTCCTCACGCGTCAGCACTTCGCCGGGACGGCGCATGAGCGTTTCCATCAGAATAAAAAGCCGTGGTGTTAAGCGATTGCGTTTTCCATTGCAATACACCCAACGCTGCTTCAAATCCAGTTCGATGCAGCCGACCACCAGTTTTTTATTTTGGCTGAGGGACATATAAGGTTTTAAGCGATTCAACAATTTCTGTAATGTGAAAGGCAATTGCAGAATTTCATCCGCGCATTCCATCTCTACGCCTTTCTGGTCTTCCGAGATGATTAGAATGACGGGAATTTCCGGGGAGACTTTTTTCAATCCGTTGCAGATACGCGTGCCTGAGGTGCGCATCGAGGCCGCGTCCACAATAACCGCTTTTGGCTCGATGGATTTCATTTTCTTCAATGCTTCAGATCCGGTCTGGACCGATTCAACTTCGAAACCCTTCTTGCCCAATCCGGTCATATAGGATGGACGATCCGCGCGTTTTCCTTCAATTAATAGAACCAAATGTTTCATATAAGCAAGTACTCAACCAATTCCGGTATTTACATTCAATATTAACACTTATAAGGACATTCTTGGTACACTAATTCTATAATAACTAATTGCATAATGATTGTATAAACAAGTTTATCCGCAAATTCCCCCATATGAATGATAAACCTTTGCCAGGGAATTCTTAAAAAACGCGGTTGAAAAATATTATACACTATCTTAAAATACTCTCGCTGTCTGGAAACCACAGCAGCATGTTAAAATAAATCATCAGCGGAGAACCGGATGTCAGAACTTATTGAATTAAAAATCGACAGTCTGCGGGTCAGCTTAACCAATCAACAACGTATTGTGGTTTTAAAGCAGGTAGACGCAGACCGTTTTTTACCCATTTGGATTGGACCTTATGAAGCGGAAGCGATCACCATTGCTTTGCAGGAAATCGAAGTTTCACGGCCGCAAACGCACGACCTGCTCAACAACATAATCACCTTGCTGGGCGGTCGAATTACCCGCGTAATCATCAGCTCATTGAAAGATGATATTTTCTTTGGTACCTTGATGGTCGAAAAAGATGGGGAGCAGATCGAAGTTGATTCCCGGCCATCGGATGCCATTGCCATCGCCGTGCGCGCGCACGTTCCCATTCTGGCCGATCCGAAAGTCATGGAAGAGGCCAGTATTGTACCGGAAGATATTGATGATACCTCCGAAGAAGACGAAGGAAGAGAAACTGAAAATGGCTCCGTGGAAGACAGCACGCGGGTATCTTTCAGCGACGACCGTCTTTCTGTCTTCGAGGAATATTTTAAAACCAAATCGGATGACGATTCATCCGCGCACGATGATTCGGATGATGATGATTCGGACGAGGACACGGAAGAACCCGACCAGGATTAGCTCAAACACAGGCAAACATGCAAGATTATTTTGAACCCCAGGAAACCAGCTCCAGCACAATTCAATCTCAGCCGCATAACCGGCAGGCTGAAGAAGCTGTTCTGGGCAGCGTGTTGATCAATCCGGAATCCTATTTTGATGTAGCACAAATTCTGGAAGCCGATTATTTCTACATTATTCGCAACCGCTGGATTTGGGAAGTTTTTACTTATCTGCATGAAAACCGTGTCCCTATCGATATTCTGACGCTCAGCGAGGAATTGGAAAATCGCGGGCAGTTGGAAGAAGTTGGCGGGCAGGCTTATTTGATGACGCTCATCAACCAAACGCCCAGCTCGCTCAACGCGGCGGCTTACGCCAACATCGTGGAAGAAACCTCGGTGCGGCGGCGCATGCTGGCCTCGGCCAACGAAATGGCAAAATTGGCCTATCAGGAAGAAAAGCCAATCGAGGACATCATCAACTCGGCCGAAAAGAATATCTTTGACCTGAGTGAACGGCGCATTCGCCGCGATTTACAACCCATCCAAAGCGTAATCGACGATTACTACGACCGCGTGGCCCTGCTTTCACAGCGCGGCGACGAGATCGTCGGCGTGCCCACCGGCCTGACCGACCTGGACGATCTGCTGGGCGGTTTGCAGCGTTCGGATTTGCTGATCATCGCCGGCCGTCCCGGTACCGGTAAAACCGGCTTTCTGTTGACGGTTGCCAAAAATGCCGCGCAAAAATACAAGAAACACGTGGCCATGTTCTCGCTGGAAATGTCCAACGAACAATTGGTGCAGCGTATGATCGCGCAGGACACCGGTATCAATACCCAGGAGCTGCGCTCCGGCAAGATCAAAGACGACCATTGGGACCTGCTAACCCAGTCCATGGAATCGCTCAGTAATGCCAAAATCTACCTGGACGACACCCCGGCCCTGACGCCCATCCAGATGCGCACCAAGTGCCGCCGTCTGCACCTGGAGCACCATATCGATTTGATCATCGTGGATTACATCCAGTTAATGAGCGGCGACAGCCGCAACGACAACCGCGTGCAGGAAGTCTCCTACATTTCGCGCAACCTGAAAACACTGGCGCGCGAATTGAACGTGCCCGTGCTGGCTGCCGCGCAGCTTTCCCGTGCGGTGGAACAGCGCACAGACAAGAAACCCATGCTTTCCGACCTGCGTGAATCCGGCAGTTTGGAACAGGATGCCGACATCGTCATGTTCATTCACAAAGTAACGGATGAAATTCCCGAACGGAACGTTGACCCGGAAAACGAACAGCAGCGCGAATTGATCGAATTGATGGTCGCCAAGCACCGCAATGGCCCCACCAAAGATATTCAAATGATGTTCATCAAGAACCTGGCGCAATTCTATGATATTCTTCCAGAGCACCGTTACAAGAAATGAACAGTCCTTTTCAGGGTTTTCAGGAAAGTAAGAAGCACTTCAGCGCCCTGCCCGACCAGTTTTTCAGCGAGCTGCTGCCGGCCATTGACGACCTCAACGAGCTGAAGGTCACGGTTTATCTGCTGTGGAACGCTTACACCCAGGGCGACTTCGGCACGGCCTTCCGTCTGGCGGACGTGCTGTTGGACCAGCGCTTTTTGGATGGACTGCAAAGCGAAGGCGGTGAAATCGAAGCCTGTCTTGCGCAGGCAATGGAAAAGGCAGTGGAACGCGGCAGTTTGATTGAAGCGGCCGATCCAAGCAGCGGAGAAGCGCTTTATTTCATCAATAGCCCGCGCGGCCGTCAGGCCGCTGCCCTGTTGAACCAGACCGGAGAGTTCGCTGCGCAAACGGATGTGAAACCGACGCTGGAACGCATTCAAGCGAACATCTTCCAGCTTTACGAGGAAAATATCGGCACACTGACACCCCTCATCGCGGATGCCCTGCGCGACGCACAGGAAAGCTGCCCGGAGGAGTGGATTGAGGAAGCCATTCAATTGGCTGTAAAAAACAACGTGCGGCGCTGGAAATATGTAGAAAGCATATTGACCCGCTGGCAGGAGGAAGGAAAAGATGGAGCCAATCGGAGAGACGATCAAGAAGATCACCGCCGCTACATCAAAGGCGAATATGGAGAAATCGGACAACACTAAAGCTAAGTCATCCAAAACCATGCCTGAAAAAGACGTCTGCCCCATCTGCGGCGGCCTGGGTCTGGTCAAACGCGACCTGCCCATCAGCGATCCCAACTTCGGCAAGTTCGAAGTATGCGAATGCCAAAAAGAAAACCGTCAGCGCAGCAGCGTGCAGCGCCTGTATACCATCAGCAACCTGGACGCCTACCGCGACATGACCTTTGAGTCCTTTGATATCAGCGGGCTGAATAATAAAAATGAGGTCAACAACACACTGGAAGTGGCTTTCAATACCACCCAGAACTATGCCCGCCATCTCAACGGCTGGCTGCTGTTGATGGGCAGCTACGGCTGCGGCAAGACCCACCTGGCGGCGGCCGTTGCCAACGAAGTTGTCTCGATGGGTGTGCAGACGCTGTTCCTGACCGTGCCCGACCTGCTGGACTGGCTGCGCTACAGCTTCAGTTCCGAAGAAAGCAGCTACGAAAGCCGCTTTGAAGAGATCAAGAACATCCGTTTTCTGGTATTGGACGATTTCGGTACGCAGAATACCACCCCCTGGGCGCGTGAAAAACTATTTCAGATCATCAATCATCGCTATACGCATAAACTCCCCACGATTGTCACCACCAACATTGGGCTAAGCGAGATTGACGAACGGGTATCCTCGCGCCTGCAGGACCGCGAACTGGTAATCAAGCTCCAGATCGACGCGCCCGATTTCCGCAACCCCTTGATGGATACGAACCCATCGCCCATCTCCTCTCTGGCGCATATCAGCGACCACCGCACCTTCGACAAATTCAGCGCGCGCAAGAACGAGAAACTGCCGGCTGATGAGCAGAACAGCCTGGACAATGCCTTCTTTGCCGCGCAGCAGTTTGCTGAAAAACCGGACGGCTGGCTGGTATTCATGGGCACCTACGGCACCGGAAAAACTCACCTGGCCGCCGCCATCGGCCATTACCGCGCCGCCATGGGCGACGAACCCATCTTCGCGGTGGTACCCGATTTGTTGGACCATCTGCGGGCGACTTTCTCTCCCAGCAGTTCAGCCTCTTACGACAGCGTCTTCACGCAGGTACGCACCGCGCGGCTATTGGTGCTGGACGATTTGGGCACCCAGAGCGCCACGCCCTGGGCGCGCGAAAAACTTTACCAGGTGCTGAACTATCGTTACGAAACGCGCCTGCCCACTGTCATTACGACCTCCTCCACACTGGACGAGATCGATCCGCGCATCCGCAGCCGTATGCTGGATGAGCGTGTTTGCCGTGTCTTTAAGATCATTGTGCCGCCTTACAAAACCAGGGCAGCCAAACCAAAATCCAAAACTACAAAATAGAAAAAGTTAGAAACAACCATACATGACCAAGCATTTCCCCCACAACGCGGATTTCACCCGTCTATTCATCCTGCGCCACGCGCAGACTGCCCTCAACGCCGATGGCCGTATTCAGGGCGAAACGGATGCCGGATTGAACACTCAAGGCCGCCAGCAGGCCAAAAAAGCAGCCAAACGCCTGGCACGCTTCTACCAATTGGATCACATCTACACCAGCCCTTACCCGCGCGCGCGGGAAACCGCCGGCATTGTGGCCCGGCCATTTAAACTGGAAGTGGAAGCGAATGACGACTTGCACGAGCTTAGCTTTGGTAAAATCAACAATGAACGCTTCATTGACCTCGAAAAGCTCCAGCCGGATTATTTTCACCAGATCAACAATATTTATGCCAGCAAAGCGGAAGAAGGCCTATGCAAACCCCCTTTCCCGGAAGGGGAAAGCATCGCGGACATTCGCGGCCGCATTGAGAGTTTTACAGCGCAGCTGCTCGCACAGCACCGCGGCCAATTTGTGGCGGCTGTCTCGCACGGCGGGTTTATAAAATACATGCTGGCTTACTATGCCGGCATCTCGCTGGAAGATCCGTTGTTAATTTTCGTCGAAAACGCTTCCATCAGTATTGTGGACTTTTACCAGAACCGTTCCATTCTGATGGTGCTCAACGATTACGCGCATCTGGAAATACCCGTCCGTTTTTCCCGCCCCAGCGTTTTGTAACCCCAAGTTTAATTAAGAAAATTCCGAACCCCGCAAGAGGTTCGGAACAATATTGGTCCACGTTATCTGTGTGAATCTATGTATTAAGAGGTTTTTCCCGTCTTAATCCGTGTGTATCTGCGGCTAATGTTCTTCTTTTAGCTCGCCCCAGTTGCTGCCCCAGGCCGCGTCGGTTTCCAGCGGGATCGAAAGCGAATAAGCGCTCTCCATTACCGTCTTGACCACTTCCACAGTTTTCTGCAACTCTTCGCGCGTGCATTCCAACAGCAATTCATCGTGCACTTGCAGCAGCATCTTGGCACGCAGGTTGGCCTTTTTCAACTCCGGCGGCAGGTTGATCATGGCCACCTTGAGGATGTCGGCCGCCGTGCCCTGGATGGGCGCGTTGATAGCCTCGCGTTCAGCGCGCGCCTGGATCTGCCGGTTGGGCGGGTTGCGCAGTTCGGGGAAGTAGCGCCGCCGTCCCAGCATGGTCTCCACGTAGCCCTGTTCAGCTGCTTGTTTACGGATGCCGTCCAGGAAGTGCTTCACGCCCGGGAACATTTCATAATAGGCTTTGACGAAGTTCTCCGCCTCCGCCAATGTCAGATCGGTGGTGCGCGTCAGCCCGAAGGGGCCCATGCCGTAAATCAGGCCGAAGTTGATGGCCTTGGCATGCCGGCGTTGGTCTTTGGTGACCTCATCCAGAGGGACTCTGTAAATTGCAGCAGCCGTAGCCGCGTGAATGTCCTGCCCGGCGCGGAAAGCCGCCAGCATGGCTTTATCATTGGCCATGTGAGCCGCGATGCGCAGCTCGATTTGCGAATAATCCACCGAAAGCAGCAGGCTGCCGGGTGCGGCTACGAAGCCTCTGCGCACCTTGTTGCCCAACTCGGTGCGGGTGGGAATGTTCTGCAGGTTGGGGTCGGAGGAAGCCAGGCGGCCGGTAACCGAACCGGTTTGGCTGAATGAGGTATGTACCCGTCCGGTGCGCGGGTTGACCTGTTTGGGCAGCGCGTCCAAATAGGTAGAAACCAGCTTGGAAAGCTCGCGATATTCCAGTAATAGCTGCACCACGATGTGCTGGTCGCGCATTTCGTCCAAAACACCCGCGGCGGTCGAAAAATGCCCGCTCTTGGTTTTATTGCTGGAATCCGGCGGGGTTAATCCGAGCGTTTCAAAAAGCACTTTGGAAAGCTGCTGGGTGGAATTCAGGTTGAAATCATAACCGACTGCCTTGTAGACCTCTTTCTGGATTTCCACAAGACGCTGGCTTAATTCTTGGGAGAATTGTTTAAAGAAATCCACATCTACGGCAATGCCGGTAAATTCCATATCTATCAATACCGGGATGAGCGGCATTTCAATATTCTTAAATATCTCCATCAAGGTCTGCTTTTCCAGGCGTTCCTTCAGGATGGGCATCAGGCGCAGTGGAATTTCGGCGTCCGCGCCGGCGTAAGGCGCAACATCCTCCACCGCTACCATGTCCATGGTCAGCTGCTTGCTGCCTTTGCCGATTAATTCTTCAATGTGCGTCATGCTGGTATGCAGTTCGGTCTCCGCCATGGCCTTCAACCCTAGGCGGCGGCTGTCCGGTTCCACTACCCAGGCCGCGATCATGGTGTCAAAGCTCAACGGGGCAACCTGAATGCCAACGTTGCGCAAGATCAGGCAATCATATTTGAGGTTATGGCCAATCTTAGGAATGGCCGGGTCGGTGAAAGCCGGACGGATGGCATCCACAATTTTTCCAACCGGCAGCTGCGGGCTGTTGCCCACATGCCCTACCGGGATGTAGTAGGCGCTGCCGATTTCAGTCGCCAGCGAGATACCCACCAGATCCGCGCGCATGGGGTCGGTGGAGGTCGTTTCGGTGTCAAAGGAGATTTGCCTGGCCTTCTTGAGGTCGGACGCTAATTGATCCAGTTTCACCTGTGTATCCACCACAGTGACATTCAACTCATATTTGGGCGGCAGTCCCAGCTTGACCGGTTCTTCGCCGAATAAAGCCAACTGTTCTTCGCTGCCAATCACGCCCTTGTTTAACAGGGCTTCCAGGCGCGAGGTGAGCGTGCGGAATTGCAATTCCTGGAACAATTCGGTGATCCTGGGCACGTCCAGGTTATCCGTACGCGCCATCTCCAAGTCCAGCGGAACGTTCAGATCGGTATGGATGCGGGCCAGGTCATAGCTGAGATAAGCGCTGTCCTTGCCTTCCGCCAGCAATTTATTGGCCTTTCCGCTGATCTCATCCAGGTGAGCGTAAATGTCATCCAGGGTCGGGTATTTTTCCAGCAGGGCTTCGGCCGTCTTCTGGCCGACGCCTTTGACACCCGGGATATTATCGGATGTATCCCCGATCAGGGCTTTCAAGTCCACCACCTGGCTGGGTTTTACGCCCATCTTCTTGACCACATCTTCAGGGAAGAAATCCTGCGCGTCCGAGAATTTTCCGCCGGCCAGGTTCACCACCACGCGGTCGGTCACCAACTGCAGCAAGTCGCGGTCGCCGGTGATAATTTTGACACCTAATCCCTGTTCAGCGGCATTTTTGGCCACCGAACCCAGCACGTCGTCGGCCTCATACCCCTCCATCTCCAGACGCGGGAAACGGAAAGCGTCTACCAATTCGCGGATACGCTCGATCTGCATCTTTAATTCATCCGGCATCTTCTCACGTGTAGCTTTGTACTCCGGATAGCGGTCATTGCGGAAAGTCTTGCCGGTGTCGAAAGCTACTGCCAGATAATCCGGTCGGTCTTTTTCCAGGATACTGAGCAGGATATTGATAAAGCCGAAGGTAGCCGCGGTGGGCTCACCTGTACTGGACTGAAAACGCGACCCGCTGGTCAGCAGGGCGAAGTAAGCACGATAAGCCAACGCGTGGCCGTCAATCAAATATAAAGTCTTGGGCATAGACACCTCTCTTAATGATTTTACTATGCCGCTCCGCCGGCGGCGAATTTCATTTGGCTTTTGGGACCTAAATTGGAGAACGCTGGCGGACATGCGCTTGAGCGATAAGGACATGAACTGCCGCAAAGCATCAACGTGGTGGACAAGGAATGGTGGAGCCAGGCCAGGGGTGCCGTTGGGTTCATCAACGCCTGCCAGCTCAGCGGCGACGAAAAATACCTGGAACAGATTTATTGAGCTTTTAATAATATCTCTTCCCTTTTTCAAGCCAGGATAGTACTCATAGTCCGGTACCCTCCTGGGTTTTAAATCACCTTTATTTATTGCGTAAATTCATAGCCCGTCAGATACCCTTTCACGTAACCCCGCGGGGTATCGAAGGGATGTTTCGGCGAAATGTAACTGTTTGGTTACATGCTGTTTTATTTAGGTAACCTAAAAAACATCCATATTAAAATGGACCGGTGTAAAGTGAAGGCAACCAACCAATATTCATAACAATGGAGGAATCATGAAAAAATTCTGTGCGATCATTTTGCTGGTCCTGCTGGCCAGCTGCAGCAGCCCCGCCGCGGAAAGCCCCACGGCTGCTCCGACGGAAGTGCCGGCTACCGAAACTGCCGCACCCGAACCGACTGCCACGCCAAAACCCGCGCCGGACATGGGTGAGCGGGACACCGTTGTAAACCAGTTGTTCATCAATCCTTCGGTAGTCTTCAGTGAGAACCAGGCGGCCATGGCCGAGAATGAAGGCGGACAATTCGGTTACATAGAAGGCAAGCACTACAACGCTGAAGAGGATGTATTCGAATTCACCGCCGGCGGGGATGGGGGCTACTTCGGGCTCAATACCGCCTTGTCAGATTTCGGCGGCAGTTTTTCACAGGGCGTTTGGATGCAATTTCAGCCCCCGGCAAGCAGAGGCGAATTCTATATCAACCTTTTCAATCCCAATGATGAACTGTATATCAACTTCCAAGACCAGGACCGTCCCAGTTTCGTGCAGTTCTCGAAAGCTTATCAAGACCTGTTCAAAGGCGACCTGACTTTGCAAGAGGGAAAAACCTATAACCTGGTTTTTGGGTTGAGCAGCAATGCTGAGTTTATCGCCAAGATCTGGGAACAAGGCAACCTGGAAAACCAGGCAAATTACTTCGTTAATCTAGACGATAGCGGTAATGGGGACGCGTTCAAAGACGCAAGCTTCAAATTCAACCTGAATATTGCCAATGGGAATACCCTCAAGGTCTATCAATACGAGATCCTGACCTTTGACGGTATTCAACCTCAGGAATAAGGATTTTCGCGTACACCCTGACTCATAAGTTAAACGGCAGGTCTATGATACCTGCCGTTTTATTTAACCCTTTTTTTACACATATTTTTGGCATCCATACGATATGCGCATACAGGATGTGCATATTGATTCACAAGGGATTACTTTCCCAACATCGCAATCCCCACACACAAAACCTTCATATTCATGTGAAATCAACCGAACTCGCAATTATCTATAATAAAATATACGGGACGACAGTCCGACCACTCAACGAGACTACCTGATGAAGAATTCATGAAAATCGGAAAATTTTCCACATACATCCCCGCCCTGCTGTCCCTGGTCTTTGGCCTGGCCGCCGCCCTGATTATTAAAATCAAATTCGGCCAGAATATCCCAGTCCTTTTCATCCATATTGATATCGCCAGTTTGCTCATTTTTGTGAGCGTCCTGGTCAGCCTGACTTTCTTTTTATACCTGCGCCTTTCAGTCAAACAGGCTGCTCGCGCCCGGGCATTGTTGAATCACGAAAAAGAGGAACACAAACAATTCCTGATGCGTCTGGACCATGAATTGAAAAATCCGCTCTCCGCCATTAAAACCGCGAACACATATCTGGACCAGCTGGCCGGCGATATCAAACCCAAACGCAGCCAGGCCGATTTCCAAAAGAGCCTGACCCAGATCGGCGCGTTAACCGAACGCATCAACCGGTTGATTTTGGATCTGCGCAAACTGGCCGAACTGGAAACTTATGAAATTGAATTAATGCACGTCAATATCCATCAATTGCTGGAACAATTGGCCGCAGACGCCTCCACCAACCCGGCCGGAGCGAACAAAGAGATGATCCTGTCACTGCCAAGCGCCCCCTGGCAGCTGCCCGACCTGTACACGGATGGAGACCTGCTTTACCTGTGCCTCACTAATATGTTGGACAACGCCATGAAATATACACCGGAGAACGGTAACATCGAAATTCGCGCCTACGAAAACCGCGAATCCATTTTTATCGAGATCGCCGACAGCGGTATTGGCATTCCGGTGGAAGAGCTCGACAAGGTGTGGGGCAAACTTTACCGCGCAAAAAATTCACGCGGGGTATCGGGCAACGGGCTGGGATTATCCATCGTAGAAACGATCATGAGAAGACTGGGTGGCAAGTGCGATATTCGCAGCCAGGAAGACAAAGGAACTGTCTTCACTTTGGAACTCCGCAAACAAAAACCTGCCCTGCTGGATTGAAAGGAAGCGTGGAACAAATTCATTATTCGCAAGAATCCCTGAAAAAGAAATTCTGGTTGATCAAACTTTTGGCAGCAGTGTTGCCCTTCATTTTCTGTGCGCAGGAAACACCGGATTCGCTCTCGTAGCAAATTTGTTACAAGCCTTACACCTGAGATTGCGGCAATTTTGAGAAACTATTAACGTGAGGATGAATTGAAGAGAAGAAATATTTGTATCGTGCTAATTACCACAACTCTTTTAATGGCTGGCTGCCAGGAGATCGAGATAAAAGTAATCATGCCGGAAGAAAACGCTTCGCCTGCCGGCACCTCCACCCCTGCCCCATCTATTGAAAGTACAGCCGAAACACAAGCCGGTGTCTTTAACCCGGACGATTATTTCTTCAGTGAATCCGACCTGCCGCAGGACGTGAACTTCGTCGCGGACAATAAAAAGACGATGTTCGTCTCCTACCTGGAGAATCCCGGAACGCTGTACGGCATCGCCCACATCCGCCAATACGACTCCTACGACGCGAACATATTCGTCGCGCAGGACATCATCCAAAGTCCGGTACCCGCCAAGCCGGAAATGCTGCGCACCGGTCATCACGGCAACCTATTCGAAGCCACCCCGCCCGATATGTCCCTGGGCGATTACTCGCTGCGCCTCCATATGCAAAGCGAGACGGAAAACGATTACAGCTATCGCTTTTACAAGAACAACATGATTGTGATCGTTGATCTGCGCGGTTTTCACCCTTTCGTGACCGAAGAAAACGTCTACCGCCTGGCAAAAATAATCTACGACAAGCTGCCTGAGGAATTCCCGATCGCGGAACAGATGGATACACCCTCGCTGGAATTGCAGCCGGAATTGACCGACAAATATTTCTACACCCTGGAAATGACCACCTGCCAGCCGCCTTACGAGGGTACCAACCCGCTGATTGAAACTGAACTGGGCTATTGTTTTCACGCAGACATCATCAGTTTGATCCGCAATTTAAAAGTCGGCCTATACGATGAGCACTATCGTAAAGTGATCTACATGAAAGAGTTTCTCTTCATGCCGCAGATGGGTGAATGGCATACCGGTTTTTTCTTCCCGGTGTGGGGCTATTCCTGGCAGCATCTCCACGAAGGAGATTACCGTGCATTGTTTTGGGTGGACGGCCAATTAGCAGCATCTATTCCATTCACCTATATTAAAAAACCATCACAACCTGAATAAAACAACAGAGGAGAATCACATGTCATACAAAGTCGAAGTATCTCAAACAGCCACATTCCTGGTTAATATCACCTGTGAATCCTGCGGCAATGAATATCAAAGCAAGGCCGCCATCGTCGCAGAACGCACGCTTTTGGATGAATTCAGCCAGCACGGATTGAAACCCAAATTGGACCGTAAAATTGCCAAGTTTAGAAACAACGATTTCAGTGAACTGCCGTCGCTGCCCTGCCCCAAATGTAGCTATTTCCAATCCTGGAACTACGCCGGAAAACAAAAGGAAGTCGCCGAAAGTATCAGCGTAATCGCCGCTTTGGTGATTGCCCTACCGGTATTTATAAACATGGTGAAAGAGAATTTCTTTGCCGCGCTCATTCTATTCGGTCTCAGCGCGGGAGTTCTGATGATGATTCTGAAACCGATCCTGACAATGATCCTGAAAAGTGTTTACAACCCAAATGGGAAGCGAGAAAAGGCAGATAAGACAATCTTTCCGGCCATCCTGAATTAAAGACAGCACATGAGCGAGAAAAATACGCATATCCTGATCGTGGACGATGATAAAGATATCATCAATTCCTTGAATCCCTTTTTGGAACGCTGCGGGTTCGAATGTGAATCCGCGTCCAACGGCGCGTTGGCCCTTAAGCGCATACAAGTCACTCCGCCGGATCTGATCGTATGCGACGTGATCATGCCGGAGATGGACGGACGCGAGTTTCTGCGCCAGATGCGCACCGCCAAGCTCACCATCCCGGTCATCATGCTCACCCAGGTAGGCACCACTTACGAAAAGATCCTGACGCTGGAAGAGGGCGCCGATGATTACATCAACAAACCCTTCGACCCCATGGAATTGGTCGCGCGTATCAAATCTGTGCTGCGCCGCAGCCGGCTTTACCAGCCCTCGCTCACCAATGCCTGGATGATTTCAGCCGGCGACCTGATCGTGAACCGCCAGCGCCGCGAAGCGTATTACCAGGGCGAGCTGCTGCACCTGACCCGGCGCGCCTTCATTCTGCTGGAATACCTGGTCACACACCCCGATGAGGTTCTCAGCCGCGAACGGCTGCTGGAAATCGTGTGGGGCTGGGAAAACGTGGTCGATACGCGCGCGGTGGATTCGCGTATCGTCGAGCTGCGCAAAGCGCTCAAGGACCAGACCGGCGAACCGCGCTATATCGAGACCATTCCCCAACAGGGATATCGCTTCATTCACCCGGTGAAGATCAGCGGGTGATCGATTCCGATATTGGAGAGTGGACAGGATCTGCAACTATTTTATAAACCGAAAGAAGCAGCCGCAAAATGGCTGTCTTTTTTTATGTCAAGCAGTCAGCTAAATAAACGCGCAAAGCCATCATACGGGCGCAGGGGGATGACCTCGAACTCGATCAGGCCTGCGCGTACCAGCGGCAGGTCAGCCAGGATCTCCCTCGCTGTCTCTACGGAATCCGCTTCCAGCATGATCACCGCGGTGTGCTCCTCGGCCGTGAAGTACATCTCGCGAAAGGTCCCTTCCTGCACCAGTTTCCAAGCCGCGCGCGCCTCATCCATAAGATGCGGCTGCACCTCTGCCGGGGTTAAATCCGGTTTTTCTCGTTCCAAAACCAAAATCTTCATCTTATCCAATCCTTGTGTCTGAATTATGGCATATTTTTATAATGCGGGTTAGTATCCTGGAGGATTCTTCCAATATAAGGCAGGTGTAAGCGGCATCTATTACCAACCGAAGAGCATGGTTTATGCACCTGTCTGAATGACGGTTTCTTCAGATTGCCCGATTTATGTCATAATTGGTAATATCAATGAACACTGAAATTCTCAAATGGGATTCTGAATTTTTCGGATTCAAAACCGCGCGCATACTGGACCGGCATCTGGATATAAATCAACTAACCAGCAGCCTGCAAAATCTGCGTTCCAAAAACACGCGCCTGGTTTATTGGGCGTCCTCTGAAGAAGTATCGTTCGATGTGCGTTCGCTCGGAGGACAATTGGTCGATAAAAAAGCGGTCTTTGAAGCAAATTTGGATCAATGCCCGTCATTACCGGTTCCTCCCGGTATTAAGGTAACCGGTTATACACAAGACATTCCCCAGCAAATCATGCTTGATCTGGCTGTACAAGCCGGTGAATACTCCCGGTTCGCGCGCGACCCATTATTCCCGCGGGATAAATTTGTCGCCCTTTATAAAGAATGGATGCGAAAATCGCTCACCCATGAATTAGCAGATGAGGTATTGGTAGCTTTCACAAAAGAGATTCCGGCCGGTTTTGTATCGGTTTCCGGCAGGGAAAGATACGGTGAAATTGGCCTGATTGCCGTGGATGCCGCTTTCCGCGGGGAACATTTAGGCCAGGCTTTGGTATCCGCCGCGCAAAACTGGTACCGCGGGCGCGGCCTCAACCATGCCCGCGTGGTCACCCAAGCCGATAATCAGGCCGCCTGCCGTCTTTATCGCAAATGCGGCTATGAGACCAACCAATTGGAATACTTCTACCATTTTTGGTTATAGGTAGCCCTGCTTGAAATCCTTGCGGGATCATACTCGCAATCCATCGCTTTGAACATCACCCAACCGGCATAGGCGGTTACCAGGTGCCAGATAGCATGCCCCTGGAAAAGGGATTCCGGATAGCACAGCAAGTGCGTTTTATCCAATATCCAGATCAAATATGCCAGCAGGAAGAGCAGATTGGCAATATCGGTCAAACGAACCTCATCTTTCAATTCCGCTTGCCTGCGCGCATAAAGTTCAATCGTGAAAGAAATGACCATCAGAACGGCAAAGAGCATCCCGCGAATAACCGGGAAGATGTAAATTGCAGCCTCAAACAGGATATTTAGAGAAAAATAAATCCAAAGGAATTGCTTCACCGAAAGCTTATGGATGCGCGCGGTTTCAAACAGCACCAGGAATATGCCGATCATGTACATGGAATCATCGTCCAATTCTTCACCTAAAAAGATGAAGGACGCGTGGTAGATGAACGACCCGATCCCGACCGCAACATAAGCAATGCCAAATAAGATCAGAATACGGCGCGGTAAACCTGAAATAGAGGATTGCAATTGGTGTGAAGAGCCGGTTCTCCTGAGAAATACCAGCACCAAAATACCGACCAGGATATAACCCAGGTTGGTATATGCGTTGACAGGCTGGCGGATCAATCCCGTGCCTATCTTCTCGCAAAAACAGGCGTAGGGCAAACAGTCCGCAGGACGGTAGTTGAGCCAGTTAATTCTCAAAATAGAAAGCAGGATGCGCAGCATACTCGTCGTAATTTCCCGATGTTTTTATAATTATAGTGATGAATTATGGGATAATAAAAACCGAAATAATTCAGGAGAAAGCATTTTGGCGTATAAAACTCTTTGCGTTGTTGGATTAGGATACATCGGTCTACCCACCGCCAGCACTTTCGCCACCCATGGACTGCATGTGGTGGGCGTGGATATCAACCCGGAAATTGTCGAAAAACTCAACCACGGCGAGGTGCATTTATTCGAACCGGGCCTGCGCACGCTGGTTCAGGCTGCCGTGCAATCCGGCAATCTGGTCGTGCACAGCCAGCCGGAACCCGCCGACGCATTCATCATTGCCGTTCCAACCCCTTTCAAGGAAGACAAACGGGCTGATTTGGATTTCGTCAAAGCTGCGGCTGAGGCGATTGTGCCGCACCTGAAGTCCGGCAACCTGGTCATTTTGGAATCCACCTCCCCACCGCGCACTACCGTGGATGTGGTCGCGCCTATTTTGGAAAAAAGCGGCCTGAAAGCCGGTACGGATTTCGACCTGGCTTACTCACCCGAACGGGTGCTGCCCGGGCAGATTCTGCGCGAGTTAATTGAGAACGCGCGCGTGATCGGCGGCATCACCCCCGCTTCTGCCCAGGCCGGAAAAGACCTCTATAGTATTTTCGTGACCGGCGACATCATCATGACCGACGCCACCACTGCCGAGATGGTCAAACTCATGGAAAACACTTATCGCGATATCAATATCGCGGCTGCCAATGAATTCGCGCGCCTGGCCGACCAGTTCCAGGTGGATATCTGGGAAGCCATCGCGCTGGCCAACCGCCACCCGCGTGTCAAGATCCTCAACCCCGGCCCCGGCGTGGGCGGCCACTGCATCAGCGTGGACCCCTGGTTCCTGGTGGAAGCGGCCCCCGAGAACGCCCAACTAATCCTCGGCGCGCGCCGGGTGAACGACGAACAACCCGCTTACGTCGTTGATTTTCTGCGCCGCAAGACCGGCGAGTTGAAAGGCAAGAAAATCGCCGCTCTCGGTTTAGCCTACAAAGCGGACGTGGATGACTTGCGTGAATCGCCCGCTATCAGCGCGGTGGAATTACTGCGCGACGCCGGTGCACAGGTAATCACCTACGAACCCTTTAAAGCCGATTTCACGGTGGAAGGTGTACCAGCGGCTACCAACCTGGAAGAGGCTATAAAAGACGCCGACCTGATCCTGCTGCTGGTGGGCCATTCGCAATTCAAGGCGCTGGTCCCGCAGGAAGTCAAAGCCATGACCGCCGCCAGTGTGGTCGTGGATGCCGTCAATGTGTGGGAACGCGCCGCCTGGCAGGCAGCCGGTTTCCGCTATCTGCACATCGGAGATGGAAAGAACAACTAAATGACCAAATTGCGTGTCATGACGGTAATCGGTACGCGGCCCGAAGCCATCAAAATGGCTCCGGTCGTGCAGGAACTGTACCGTCACACGGATATCGAATCCATCGTGGTGGCTACCGCCCAGCACCGCGAGATGCTCGATCAGGTGCTGGCATTATTCCACATCCAACCCGCACGCGACCTGAACCTGATGCGTGCTGACCAAAGCCTGGCGGAACTCACCGCCGCCATTTTCACAAATCTGGATCCGCTTTTGACAGAATACCGGCCTGATTGGCTGCTGGCCCAGGGCGACACCACCACTGTGATGGCCGCGGCCGTATGCGCTTATTACCGTCAAGTCAAATTCGGCCACGTGGAAGCCGGCTTGCGCACCGGCGATAAGCGGCAGCCTTTCCCGGAGGAAGTCAACCGCCGCATGGCCGGCGTGATCGCCGATCTGCACTTCGCGCCTACTGATTGGGCCAGGGATAACCTGCTGCACGAAGGGATAGCTCCCTCGTTGATTAAAGTCACCGGCAATACCATTATTGACGCGCTTAACCAAATCAAAAGCATGCCCATGCCGGCCGAGATCGAAACGCTGCTCAAAGAAAAAAGGATCCTCAATGGAGAACGCGACCTGGTGCTGGTAACTGCCCACCGGCGCGAATCCTTCGGCCAGCCTATTCGCGAGATCTGCGCCGCTCTGAAAGAACTGGCGGAAAAATACGCCAACCAGGTTGAATTTATCTATCCGGTGCACCTCAACCCCAACATCCAGGCGCCTGTACAGGAAATCTTGGGCGACGTGGCTAACATTAGCCTGCTGGCGCCGCTGGAATACCTGCCGCTGGTTCACCTGGAAATGCACGCCAAACTGATCCTGACCGATTCGGGCGGCATCCAGGAAGAAGCCACCGGCCTGGGCAAGCCCTGCCTGGTGCTGCGTGAAAGAACCGAACGCCCGGAGGGCGTGCAGGCCGGCGTGCTTAAATTGGTGGGTACCTCGCGCGAAATGATTGTCAGTTCTGCCAGCAATCTTCTGGACGATCCGGCGGAATACGCGCGCATGGCGCACGCCGCCAACCCTTATGGCGATGGAACTGCCGCGCAAAAGATCGTCTCGGAAATCCTGGCTGCCCGCTAACCCATAATCCATCATCTCCAAAAAAGCACACAAAAAGGCAATTCATGCCCAAATGTAAAAGCTATACTGGTATGATTAACCATCTTTAACTTAGAGGTAATTATGGGCATCAAAATCTACTTCGCAGGACCTTTATTCACCACCTATGAACGGGACTGGATCACTCAGACAGCCAAAGCGCTGCGCGGCGCGGGTATTGATCCTTTCATCCCCATCGAGAACGAATTTCACCCGGAAGATTACCCCGAGTTGTCCCGCCAGAAATTATGTTTCGACAAGGATTTCAGCGGCATCCACAGCGCCAACGTTCTGTTCGTCAACCTGAACGGCTACGAGGTGGACGATGGCACTTCCACCGAGATCGGCGTGTTTTACGCGCTGGCGAAATCCGACCCCGCACGCAAGGGCATCATCGCTTATCACGATGATTGGCGCGCCCAATCCGGCGGCGACGGCAAGGGCTTGAACTTGTTCGTGCGCGGCTGCATTGAGGACATCGGCTTCATCACTTCCAACCTGGATGAGGCCATCGCCCAGATCAGCCAATGGCAGGATGAATTAGCCGCAGATGGTTTGCTTGTGGAGGATAAATAACATGAAAATCTACTTTGCCGCTCCCCAAAACACCCCTTATCAGCGTAATTACGTGCAGTCCTGCGTTCAGCAGTTGCAGGCCGCCGGGCACGAGGTTGCCCTGGCCGCCGACCGCTACATCGACCACCAGCCAGCTTTCGAGGTTGCCCTGGAAGCAGAAGGCGAAAAGCTCTATTCCGACCAAAGCAAGGCTGGACGCTTGGCCAAGAGCGTCTTCGCGGCTGAAGTTTTTCAGGCGAATTACGCCCAATTAGCCGGCGCGGATGCGCTGGTAGCTCTGTTGGACGGCTCCCAGGTGGACGACCGTGTGGCCTGCGAGATCGGTGTCTTCTACGGGCTGATGCGTGAGAACCCTACTAAATTCGGCATCATCGGCCTGGCCACGGATGCACGCTGCCTGCGCCGCCGCGACAGCACTTACGGCGTGAACATTTTTACAGTGGGTACACTGGAAGAGGTTGGCCATGTGGTGGAGACGATTGAGGATGTGATCGAGGCGTTGAAGGGATAGACAGTCCTGCTTGTCGTTGCGAATCCCGGAATTTTTTTGGTAGGTCAGGCATTCTTGCCTGACTTTTTTTTCGAATCCAAAATAATAAGCATGCCTCGGAGGGCAGAGGAGAATGCTTGACCTACAAAAACATAACCCTGTCATCGCGAATTCACCGAATTTTTTGTAGGTCACACATTCCTGTGTGACAAATAATGGATATACAACGGGGAACAGTCAATATACTTAATATTGGTCAGGAATGCCCGACCAACGAACTGCTCAACGTAGGGCGGGATTTAATTTCCTCCAGAAACACCCCTCACCCTTGTCCCTCTCCCCCTAGGGAGAGGGAATTCGCGAATTACTTCCTGACCAGGTAATCCCCCTGCGCCACCCATTTATACGTGGTCAATTCCCGTAATGCCATCGGGCCGCGCGCGTGCAGACGCTGGGTGGAAATGGCCACCTCGGCGCCCAAACCAAACTGTGAACCGTCTGTGAAGCGCGTGCTGGCGTTCACGTACACCGCGGCCGAGTCCACCTCGTTGGTGAAGCGCGCCGCGTGTTCGGCGTTTTCTGTCAGGATGCCGTCCGAGTGGCCGGTGGAGTGCGCAGCGATATGCACCAGCGCCGCTTCCAAACCGTCAACCACTTTGATGCCCAGCACCAGCGACAGCCATTCCGTGTCGAAATCATCCGGCCTGGCTGCCTGGACACTGTCGTCATTTGCCAAATTCGAATCTTTCAGGAAATCCGCGTCCACGCGGAAGGTCACGCCGTCTTTTTTCAGGTAATCCACCAGACGAGGGATGAAATCCGCCGCCAGCTTGCGGTGCACCAACACGGTGTCCAGCGAGTTGCACACGGTCGGCCGCTGAATCTTGGCGTTGCGGATGAGCGGCAGGCTCTTTTCCAAATTCGCGCTCTCGTCTACGAACAGGTGGCAGATGCCGATGCCGCCGGTGATGACCGGGATGCTGGAATTCTCGCGACAGAAACGGTGCAAGCCCACCCCGCCGCGCGGTATGAGCATGTCCACGAAATCGTGCATTTTCAACAGCTGGTTGACTAGAGCCCGGTCGGGGTCATCGATGAACTGCACCACATCCGGTGAAATGCCGGCCGCTTCCAGAGCCTGATGAATGCCGCCCACCAATACACGGTTGCTGCGGATGGTCTCGCTGCCGCCGCGTAAAATGACCGCGTTGCCGCTCTTCAAGGCCAGCGCGGCCACATCCACGGTCACGTTGGGGCGCGACTCGTAGATGACCGCCAATACGCCCAGCGGAATGCGCTGTTTGCGCAGGGATAGTCCGTTTTCCAGCGTCTCTTCCTCGAACACCTCGCCCACTGGATCCGACAGGCTGATGACGTGCCGCAGGTCGGCGGCCATGCCCTCGATGCGCGCCGGGGTAAGCGTCAGGCGGTCGATCAGCGCGTCGGTCAAACCGGCCTCGCGCCCATCGGCTACGTCCTGCTGGTTGGCCGTAGTAATGGGATCAATGTGGGATACCAGCCAATCCGCCAGGTTTTCCAGCGCGCGGTTTTTCTGTTCCGCCGGCAGCAGCGCCAACCCGCGGCTGGCCTGCTTGGCATCCTGGCAAATTTGTTTGATATCCATGTCTCGCTCCCTGTCTCGCTATCCTAAGAGGGTCATATTATTGTGGTGAATGACTTCGTCACCATAGGCAAAACCTAACAAACTTTCAATCTCACTGGAACGTTTACCGGTGATTTTCTTGACATCCTCACAAGCATAATTAACCAATCCAATAGCGCAGTCCTTACCGGCCGGATCTTTCACCCGCACGATATCCCCGCGCTCGAATTTTCCGTAAGCCTCACTGATGCCCACCGGCAGCAGCGAACCGCCCTCGCTCAGTGCGGCGGCCGCGCCCGCGTCGATGCGAATGCCGGCACGCGGTACAGCCCCGGCCAGCATGAAACGTTTGCGGCTTTCCAGTTTATCCACCACGGCATAAATTCTTGTCCCGAGGGCTTCCCCATCCACCAAACGCTGCAGTATCTGCGGCTCCAGGCCGCTGGCAATCACCACTTCAGTGCCGGAGCGGCGCGCGATCTCGGCTGCCTGTAATTTGGTGTGCATGCCGCCCGTCCCCAACCCGTTCTGGCTTCCGCCGGCCGCTTCCCAAATTTCCTTCGGGATTTCTGCGCCGCGTACTTCGCGGATCAGCTGCGCATCTTTGCTGCGTGAAGGGTTGGCAGTATATATCCCCTCCTGGTCGGTCAGGATCACAAGCAAATCCGCTTCCACCAGGTTGGCCACCAAAGCGGACAAATTATCATTATCGCCGATGCGGATCTCGTCTGTGGCGACCGTGTCGTTTTCATTGACCACCGGCACCACGCCCTGCTCCAGCAGCGACTCCAGTGTGTTGCGCGCGTTAATATAACGCTTGCGGTCACTGATGTCTTCGCGTGTCAGCAGCACTTGCGCCACTTTCAAGCCGTAAATATCAAAGATCTGTTCGTATACATTCATCAGGCGCGGCTGTCCGATGGCAGCCAGCATTTGCTTGGCCGGAATGGATTTGGGCAGCGCCGGGTAGCCCAGCCGTTCGCGCCCCACCGCGATCGCGCCGGAAGATACCAGGGCCACCTGATCCCCGCGTTTGATTAACTCCGCCAATTGCTGCGCCAGCGCGGTAATCTGCGGCAAGTGCAGCTTGGAGGTGCCCGCCGTCAGCGTGGAGGTGCCTACTTTAATAATAATGCGTTTCTTATCTGCGTGCATAAATTGCCTTATTTTATCTTTAATTATTGTAGAAGTATAATCCTCACATAATTTTACAGATGAACCCGAATTTAAAAGGTATAATCCCCTTACTTTTAATAACAAGTTGAGAATTTTCTATTGACCGAACCTTCGATTTGCATTCTACCCAAGCTCAAAGGCCCCGGCGGGCCATCCTCTTTTCAGGCAAAACTGATCCGCGGCCTGTCCGCTTTGGGCATCGCCGCCCATCACGACCCGCATACCCCCGGCACACAAGCTGTGCTGGTCATCGGCGCAACCCGCCAATTTAACGAACTCTTCTACGCCAAACGCAAGCACATCCGTATCATTCAGCGTTTGGACGGCATGAACTGGCTGCACAAACAACAGACCACCGGCTGGAAACACTATCTGCGATCCGAACGCATGAACCTGCAGCTCTCTTTCATCCGGCGCTGGCTGGCGGATGAGATTGTCTATCAAAGCAATTTCACGCGCGACTGGTGGAATACAGTTTACGGCTCCCTGCGTAAACCCAACCGTGTCATCCATAACGGCGTCGACCTGAACACTTTCAATCCGGAGGGCGAAAACCAGCTGCCCGAGGATTTCATCCGTTTGCTGGTAGTGGAAGGCAGTTTCAAGGGCGGCCATGAGCGCGACCTGTTCAACGCAGTGGAAGCCGCCAACCGCCTTTCCGTAAAATTAAACCGTCAGGTGGAGCTAATGGTGGTCGGGAATGCTCCTCAGTATATGCGCGAACAAGTTGCCAGTATCCAGAAAGCCACCGTGCGCTGGATGGGGCTGGTGCCGCACGAACAGATTCCTGATCTGGACCGCAGCGCGCACTTGCTTTTCCCTGCTGAAATCAACGCCGCCTGCCCCAATTCCGTGGTGGAAGCTTTAGCCAGCGGTTTGCCGGTGGTCAGCTACGCTACCGGTTCTCTGCCTGAATTGATCGGTGAAGACGGCGGCGCAGTCGTTCCCTACGGCAGTAATTACTGGCACCTGGAAGAACCCGAAACAGACCTGCTGGTGGATGCAGCCGTCAAAGTGCTGGACGACCTGCCCGCTTACCGGGCTTCAGCACGCAAGCGCGCTGAAACACACTTTGGTCTGGAACAGATGGTTGCCGATTATAAAGAAGTTCTGTTGGGGGAATAAACCCTTGCCTTACATACCCGGTCTACTGGTCATGCCCGTATAAAAATGCGTGCTCACCGCCGTGCCGGCTTTCCCAGGGATAGACGATATAGGCGTCCGTGGTCGCCGCGAAGAAATCCGGGCGGAAGGTGCCGAAAAGATTACGGTATGGGTTGAAATGCAGCACGCAGGTATAGGGAATGCCGCTGGCGCTTGAAACACGATTTTTCACGGCTGTGATGGTGCGGCCTGACCCCCAAACGTCATCCACAATTAGAATGCGCTTGGCTGCCAACATTTGGTCGCTGGGAAATTGCAGGAATTTCGGCCAGGCGGAAAAACGGCTGCTCTGGCGGGTTGTATTGATTTCGGCTTCCGATGGAAAATCCACCGCGGCTGTCAGGATATGCTCGATTTGAAGCGCAGCGGCCAACAGCCCCCCGGGTACAATCCCACCACGCGTGATTATCACCATGCCGTCAAATTCATGATCGAATTGCGGAAGCAGATGGTCGATCAAAGCATCCACTTCATCCCAGGTTAATCGTTCTCGCCGCATAATATCCTTTAACGTTAAGAGAATTTTATAGATTATACAAAAGTTTTCCTTATTTAGAAAAATACTCAGGGAAGCGTGAAAACCGACTGTCCGTCCAGGGAAACCTGGAATTGCATCCCCAAGGCTTCACAAGCCTGGATGAATTCCTCGGTAAGCGGATAATATTCCTCATCCAACACCACGTAAGTGAGCTGCTGCTCCCGCAGCGCGGCTACACTGGTTTCATCTGGAAAATTAGCCAGCAGTGGGTTCAATTCAAAATAGCGGTTGGATGGGAACGTACGGATCACCCCGATAATGGGTTTCTGGCTGGTAAGCGTGTAATACAGGCTGTATTCCTCATAAGACTGCTTCAAGGGCAGCTGCACCTGCCCGCCATAGGGCTGCTCTGCCAGCCACAGGTCCACCTCACGCGGCTGTACGCGCGAAAGGGAATTGGGTGTAACGTAAAAGTCCAGCAGTACCAAACCGACAGCCGCAACGGCCAGCAGGGATTGCCATCTTGGCCAACGCCGCAGCAGCCAAGCCAGCCCAATGCCAGCCGCGGCGCAATTGAACAGCAACGCAAACACACCTATACGCATCCAAGCCCGCATAATATCGTAAAACGGGATGGTTTTGAAAAAGAAATACCCCGGCAGGTAAATCAGTCCGTCCGGGTTGTTGAAGATGCCGCCCAACCATGAATGCGGGTCGATCCTGACCGGTTGCTCCATCCAGGTCAGATTGGTACCCATTGACAGAATCAAACTGACGAGAAACCCGCTTAGAAATATTTGGAATAGTTTCCTGTGGTTATTCTGCCCGCGCCTGGCAAAACCGATCACGGCCAAAACAGTCAGGGGCAAACCGATATACAGTGTGGCCTCGTTCCATAAATCCCGCGGGAAATGCGCCCACACCCATTTGCCCCATAGAAAATGACGCGTGAAGGGCAGCAGGTAGTCGCTCAACCCCGCCGAAAATTGCATCACGTCCTGCAGGCTGCGCGCTTCTCCGCTGTTGTGCACCAACATATACGGGACAACACCCACAGCCAGAGCCGGAATGGACAGCAGCCCGGCAAAAAGGACCTGCTTCCAGATAGCGCCATTCAGAAACTGCCTGCGCTGCAGGAAGAGGAAATAAATCAGCAGGATTAGGGCGCTGACCACAAAAGTGGTGTAGAGATAATACTGGGAAGTCAACGCAACACCCGACAACCCAATCGCCAGCAGCCAGATATTCCGCGGTGATTTCTCTTCCTCGGTCAGAATGCCCGTAAAGCCCCAAAAGTACAGCGGGAACCACTGGATGGCGGAGATATTCATGTGTCCGGACAGGAAATGCACCATGTGATACGGCAGGAAAGCGTAAGCTGTGCCCGCCAGCAACCCGGCCCATTTGGAACCGGTCAAGTGCTGGACCCAATACGACATGAACAAACCGGCCTGCACGAAAGTCAACAGCATGGAAATGTTAAACCCCAACACCGGTTGGCCGCCCAACGCAAAAGGCAGCGCGAAAGCCAACTGCAGCGGCGCGATCTCGGTGGTCGCCAGGTTGTAGCCATAAGGGAAATTCAGCAAGAAGGAATGAAAAGGCAGCTGCTTCAAATCGAAGATAGCCTGTTTGAACCAGCCGATCTGCCAGATGAAGTACAGGTTATCTCCCAGCCCGCCGTCAATGTGGGTGCTCAAATGTTTATATAAAGGACGGGTAAACGCCAGCGTCAACAACAGAAAATAAAGTATCTGCAGCAACGCCCAAAGCCAGGGGGTGGATTTCTTACGATTCTCAGTCATTTTAGTTTCAACTTGACAGCTATGATTTTAGTATAAAATGAGGCATTCTTACCAATCCAATATCCCGAAAGTTGTGTATATCATATGAGTGTGTTCGAAAAAGCTGCGCAGAAATTACTACCCGCCAACCTCCCCGCGGAATTTCCACTGGACGATGATCAACTGCTGCCGCGCTACGACGGTTTCTCCATCGCCAACATTCCTGCCAGCGTGTGCGCCTGGCTGGGCTGCCCGCTGCCTGGCCGGCAGCCACTGGACATAACGTTGACCAACGGCTTGCGCGCCGAATACCAGCACGTCATCCTGGTGGTGGTGGATGGTTTGGGATTGCATTTCCTATCCGAACACAACCTGGCCGAGACAGCCGATAATCCCCTGCCAGATTGGCAAGCCTTACTGAGAGACGCTCGGCTACAGCCTCTTACCAGCATCGCGCCCAGCACAACCTCCGCCGCGCTGACCACTTTCTGGACCGGCGGGCAGCCGGTCGAACACGGTGTGATCGGCTACGAAGTTTTTTTGCGAGAATATGGCTTGATCGGCAACATGGTCACGCATTCGGTGGCGACTTTTCTTCCGCCGGAACCCGGCAGCCTGGCCAAAGCCGGTTTCGACCCGCGCACCTTTCTGCCGCTGCCCACCTTGGGTGCGCGCTTCAAGGAACACGGCATTCAAGCTTTCGCCTTGCAGCCGGCAGCCATCAACGGCTCCGGCCTATCGCAGATGCTATTGCAGGAGGTCCAATCCCTGCCCTACCAATCGCTGGAAGAGCTGTGGCAGTTGGCCGCGCAGATTCCAGCAGAGAGCAAAGGACAGCGTACCTATACCTACATTTACTTCAGTGAAATAGACACGCTCTCCCACCATACCGGCCCGCAGGACGCGCAGCTGCTGGACAAATGGCGGGAATTCTCCCATCACCTGGCGCGCTTTGTCCAATCTCAAAAAGCGAAAGGCAATGGGCGCACATTGCTGCTGCTCACGGCCGACCATGGCCAGGTACCAACTGTGCTCGAGCCGGACTACGACCTGCGCAACCACCCGGACTTCACCCGTCATTTAATCATGCAGCCCAGCGGCGAAGGCCGCCTGCCCTACCTGTTTATCAAACCCGGGCACGAGGCGCAAATGCAGGCATATCTGCATTCACACTGGGATGGACAATTCCGCGCAGTGCCTTCCGAACAGGTCATCCGCGCCGGATTGTTGGGCAGCCATGCAGCTTACAGCGGCACACTGGAACGCGCCGGGCAGTTCGTCGTCTTTCCCAAGGGAAACGGTTACTGGTGGTGGGTTAATAAAGCCAACTTCTTGTTAGGGCGTCACGGCGGCCTTTCGCGGCAGGAGATGCTGGTACCGTTGGTTACTTTGGAGCTTTAATCCGTCCATCTCTCCCGCAATAACAGCCGCCAATCTTCAAAACCTAATCAAATAAGGTTTTCTCCAGAAATACTTTATTTTTTATTGCTTATTATATTTTATACTTGTAATTTTCTCGTCTTTCTTTTATAATTCCTTTATTCTTTAACAAGGGAAAACATTATGGACCAAATCGACCGATATATTCTGGAAATCCTGCAGGATAACAGCCGGGCAACCGCTTCAGAGATCAGCAAAGGCGTGGAATTATCCATCCCGGCCGTGTCCGAGCGCATCAAAAAAATGGAAGAAAGCGGGATGATCGAGCGCTACAGTATTCGGGTTAACCGTCCAGCTGCCGGTTATCACCTGCTGGCGCTGGTGTTCGTCACAATTGAGAAAACTGGTCAAATTGAAAACTTCAGGAAAACGATCGTTTCTTTTCCGCAGGTATTGGAATGCCACCACATCGCCGGTGATTACGACTATCTGCTCAAACTGCTGCTTCGCGATACATCCGAGCTGGAAGACTTCCTCAGCAGCAAGCTAAAAACCATAGACGGTGTGGCAAGAACCAACACGCAGATCATTCTTTCTACCTTGAAAGATGATCTGAACCGTCCGTTGGAGGGCTGATGGTAGTCAAGGGATTCCGTTTTGGGATGCTGCTGCAAATCGCGATGGGGCCGGTTTGCCTGTTGATCCTGCAAACCGCCATCGCATCCGGCTTCAGCACAGCCGAGAGCGGCGTGTTGGCAGTTGTACTTGTTGACGCGCTGTTTATCTTTGCCGCTATCTGGGGCATAGGGATGCTTTTCAACCGCTTCCCGCAAACCAAAGCAGTTTTAAAGATTTTCGGCGGCATCGTATTAATCCTGTTCGGGTTGAGCAGTATTCTGGGTGTTTATGGCATTTCCTTATTGCCCGGTTTGAACCTAAACGCCCATGCCGACAGCCAGAGCTTCTTTTTTACGATGCTGCTGTTGACCCTTTCCAATCCGCTCACCATTCTGTTTTGGGCCGGTGTGTTCTCCACTAAATTGGCTGAAGAAAACTTCCAGCGCAGTCAGGCTTATGCCTTCGGCAGCGGCGCGGTGCTGTCTACAGCGGTCTTTCTGAGTCTCGTATCTTTCCTGGGCAGCCTGGCAAATGCCTACATTAGTTCCACCTTCATCCAAATCCTCAACTTTATTGTAGGGCTGGTGTTGATTGGATTCGGCTTGTACACCATGCGAAAAAAAGTTTAATCATTTCTCGAACAAACAAAAAAGCTCGCTTCCTTATTCAGAAAAGCGAGCTTTTTTTCTATTGGATCAAGCTGTTTTCGGCTCGATCGTATTCTTGTTATGCCGCTGTCTTACGGTTGCTCCAGGCCAGCCAGAAAGCGCCGGCGCCAATCAAAGTAGCCGCCAGGCCTGCCAACCAACCCAGGACCGGGATGGCGCGGATGAGCACGAACAGGAACACACCCACCAGAAGGTTCAGCCAGACTTTTTCTTCCGCCTGTTTGAAGACGACTTTCATCAGCCACTTGCCAAACATGTAGGAAGCAATAATCTTGCTTGCTGTGAATACTGCGAAGAAGAACAGCAGGAAAGCCAGCATCATGGCCGCGCCGACCAGGCCAAACCAGAAGGGCAGCAATCCGCCCAGGCTGAAGAAGCCGACCACCACACCGATCATGATGAATACCAACGGGACAATGAAAGCCGCCAGGATGCCCACGGCGATGAGCACAAAGCCCCAACCCATGGATTTTACCGGTTCTTGATAAGCAGCGTTCACCAGTTTCATGAAAGGTTTTTTCAACAGCCACAAGGCTAATGCACCTAATGCGAACAGTCTAATTAATGACTGCACCACTGAGAATGCCGTACCCCACACAAAATTCGTTTGATAACCGCGCTGGAAGGGGTGTACATTACCGGAATAAGGTGAACCGTCCTGTTCAACCACACTGGGTACAGGTGTCTGGTAGATAACCGGTCCGGCCGCAATTTCACCCAACTGGCTGGTTTCGTCCACAGAGCTCGTGAAAGTCACCTTACCGCCAATGGAAGCGCCATCCGCGATGTACAATCCGGGTTCCAAAACAGTCTCGACGTATTTGCTGATGTACGGGTTATAGTTCATCCATTCACTGGGTCGGTCGCCTTCGGATACCTCACCCATATTGACTACCGCATCACCCGCCACACTGCCGTTCAACTGCAGCGCAGCCACGTCAGCATTCAGGTTGCGTTCTACCATACCGGAAAGCAGTCCTTGATAGGCACCCACGTACAAATCCCGTCCGATGCTGGAATTCTCAGCCGTCTCCAGGCTGAAACCGCCATAGAACATATTGCGGGCAATTTTGGCGCTGTTTTCAAGATTCATCGCGGAAGAACCGCCAAACACTGAACCTTCCACAGTACCGTTGACCGTAATTTCGGCAGCACCCGTGAACAGGTTGCCGGTGATTACGGCTGTGTCGCTCACCACAATGGTTTCACCGGCCAGGAACGCATCACCGTTGACAGTTCCATTAACCGTTACGGTTTTGCCAGTGGCAAACAGAATACCGTTTACGGTACCGTCCACCACCACATTTTCTCCCGAGAGGAAAACATCGTCATCGATGGTTTGAGATGCCGGAATGGTCTCCCCTTTCGGAAATTCCGCCGCATAGGCTGTACCGACGATTCCAAAAACCATCAGCGCGACCAAGCTGAGCGAGATGAGCAATTTTTTATTAATATGATTACCTGACATTTTTCTCCTTTACATTTGTCAAATCACTTTATATACGTGAGAAAACAAAAAATGGTTGTGCTTTCGCGCAACCATTAATCTATTCTTTTTCCGATTTTGGCAGGTTTATTTCGTTATATCCCGCAGTACCATCACCAATGTTCCAACAACGACTGCGAATAAGATCACGATTGCTCCAAGCAGGATTCCGTTGGTTTGTTCAGGGCTGGCAATCAACTCCGGCGAGAGCGGTGTTGGGTTACCCGAGATGAGCGTTGGTGTGACAGTGGCTACCCCTCTGGATTCCAAATTTCTTGCCCAGGATTCGCTCCACATAACGATGCTCACAAAAGCCAGGATAACGGTAATAAAAATAAAGTTCTGGAAATTTACCCATGAGGGTAATATTTTTCTTAAGCGTTTGCGTATTTCCCGGATTTTATCTTCAATGCTCATTCCATAACCTCGAGACTGTCGATAGCTTTTTTAGCGCTGTCAGCCGGCTGACTTTGATTGGACAGCACTTCTTGAACAGCAGTTTTTATTCCGTTATTGAATGTGGAAACCTGGCCGGTATTGGGTCTCAATTGAGCGGATGCCAATAACTTATTAATGGCGTCTGCAGCCACGCTATTCTCCCAGGTTGTTAAAGAAGAAGGTCGTACCGGTAAGTAGCCTGACTTGGGCGACCATTCGGTTAAGAAATTGGGGTCAACCAGATATTCAATCAACATACCGGCATATTGTTTTTCTAAATCATCCGGCTCCACCAGGCACCATACCCAGCCTTTTGCCAGGGTAATGGGTTCGTCTCCCAGAGTAGGCACTAAAGCCAGTTTTAGATTTTCACTATCTTGTAATTGACGGCTGGCCCAGGTAATCATGCCTTCATCTTCATTAGTTTGGTAATATTCCCAAGCCTGGTCATCGGTTTGTAAATTCAACAGATCGGCCGAGAGCAATCCGGTTTTTAAACCCTGCTGGTATGCCGTTAAAGTCGAAATCAGCGCTTCCGAATCTATAAACGCCTGGCCCTGCGCATCCTGAACAGATCCGCCGGCGGAAAGATATAATGCCAGGGTTGTCTGCACGGAAGGGTCGGCTGCCGGAAAAACCAGTGAATCCAGCTGTACTACGACATCATCCCAACCCGGTTGGACGCTGGTCAGAGAAGCATTCCGATAAACCAATCCCAATGCATCGGAGGCAAACGGCAAACCGTAAGCAGTCCCCTGCACGATACCCATGGACTGGGCAAAACCAAACCAGTCGCTTTCATCAATGGTGGTGGAAATTTCATCGATAGGCTGCAGCAGTCCTTTTTCGGCCGCTTGCTCCAAATCCGTTCGGCTCAACAGCACCAGAGAAGGCAGCGCTTCGGGGGCTACCTGGCTGGCATATAACAGGGTATCCAGAATGTTGCCGGAACCGCTGGCTGCCTTGACGCGGATATCCAGATTAACGATGGGGTTTTGGCTCATGAAGGATTTGAACTGCCCTGTCAGCAATTCTGCCGACTCGGTCTCATTATATGGGCTGAATTGAGGTGGCACCCAAACGGTTAGCTGAATGTTAGAAGGTATTGTGGGTGTGGCAGTAATTTCGGTGGTTTCGGCAGTCGCCTCCAATTCAATAACCTGCGGTGTTGCAGTGGCAACCGATTTAACAGTGGACTCTGCCATAACCGCATCTATAATCGACTGTCCCTGACAGCCGACCAGCAGTGACACAGCCAGAATCAGCCCCGCGACAAACAATCGAAAAATCTGATTAAATTTCGTACTCTTTGGGTTAATCATTTTTCGTTTCATTATTCTACCAACATTCTGCTTTTCATTAATCCGGCTTTGCAAGGAGAAGGATTATACATCCTATTAATACTCAGGGATTATGGTTCCGGGGTACTCGAAGGCGTAAGGGTGTCTGTGGCCGTGTCAACCGGCGCTGTTGTAGCCGTGTTTGCAGGAATGGGCGTGTGCGTAGCCGTTGGCGCAGTTGTCGGAGTTTTGCTTGGTGTAGGTGTCGATGAAGCCGTAAAAGTAGCCGTGGGTGTACGGCTGGGCGGGACCACGTAAGTGATGGTTGGCGTGAAGGTGCGCGTGGCTGTAGCGGTTGAAGGTACAGTGGGCGAGAGAGCCGGCGACGTAAAAGTCGCGGAAAGGGTTTTCGTGAGCGCGTTTATGGCAGTCTCGGTGGGCGTGGCAGTACCTTTCCCCGCAGATGACCTCCATAATAACGCCATGCCAAACAGGTAGCACAACAAGCTGGCTGCGATAATCGTGACCAGGATAACACGCGTGCGATCCATTTGTTTCAGTTTATTCAGCAAAGGTACCTGCCTGTTTAATTTTCACCTTTTCGTAATTCATTACTGGCCTGGCGCACAGCCATGTATAGATGCTCCGCCCGCAAATCCGTAATGGAAAGGCAGGGCGCGTTGAGGTGATTCGCCAAGTCGTTTGCCAGACCCTGATCATAGGTAGCCGATTCCATGTTGATTACGATACTGGGAACATCGCGTTTGGCAATTTCATCCGCAATCTGGTGTGATTCTTCCAATGGCGGGTTGGCTCCCATGGCTACGTTTCCGGCACCGTCCGTAAGCACAATCAGCAGCGGCATCACTTCCGGATGCAGGATCGCTTCGCGCTCCAGGATCTCCTGGGCCAATGCCAGCCCGGCTGAAAGCGGTGTTTTCCCGCCAACCGGGATATTGCTTAGCGCGCGCTGTGCCAGCTGAACGGAATTGGTAGGCGGCATTACCAGTGTAGCACGGTCTTTTTGGAAAACGATCAATCCAACCCGGTCACGGCGCTGGTAGGCATCCGTTAAAAGCGACATAATAGCGCCTTTGGTGGCGCTCATGCGTTCCGCCACCGCCATGGACCAGGAGGCGTCCACAACGAACAAAATCATGTTGGCCGCGCGGCGCACACGCACTTTGCGCATGTAATCGCTGGGCTTGACGTGAAAAGCGACCTCGTATCGGTTTTCTTCTTCTTTACGCTTTTTCTGGAACGGGGCCGCTGCACGAATGGTCGCGTCAAAGGCTAAATCGTTGGTTCTTCCATTAGCCGGGCGGGCCTGGATATAGCGGCCACGCTTGCGGTCGGTCTTGGTGCGCGAACGGCGTCCGCCGTAATTGCGCACGATTTTATCCAAAGGAGTATCCAGACGGCGCGGCGTGAAAGCCTCACCGACCTTTATCTTTTGGCCCCCCTCCCACCAGTTCGCATTGTACTGGTCGAAGATATCCTTGGGGGAAAGAGGGACATCACCTTCCTGTTCCGGAAGGTCACCCGACTCTTCCCCCACTAGACTTTTTTTGAGTTATCTCGGTCGTGGTCCGGTTTTTGGTCATCCTTGGGGGAGGTTTCTTCGCTCTGCCCGCCGATGAGCTGTTCGATCTTCTGGCTAATCTCGTCCGCAGCGATTTCATTCTGCTGGCCGGGGCCGCCCTTCAGACGGTGCGGCAATGCCAGTTCGGCAGCCAGGGCGATATCCAGGTCGTTGATACGCGTGCGGCCTTCCAAAGCGGCATGCGCGCGTGAAGCTTTCAGGATTACCAGGTCGGAACGGTGTCCGTCCACATTCAGTGAAGCGGTCAAGGAAGCAATCGCCAATAAGTTACGGTCGGTATATTCTACTTTTTCGACCAACTTGCGGGCCTGGTCGATGGTTTTGGAGAGTTCTTCTTCCTGCGCCATCCATTCCTGGCGGAACGCTTCGGAATCCTGTTCGAAAGCCAGGTTACGTTCCATGATTTGCACGCGTTCGCGTGCCGTGCGGATACCGTGGATTTCCACGGAAAGCGCAAAGCGGTCCAGCAGCTGCGGGCGCAGTTCGCCCTCTTCGGGGTTCATGGTGCCTACCAGGATAAAGCGGGCCGGGTGGCTGAAGGAAATACCTTCGCGTTCCACAATGTTCATCCCCATCGCAGCAGAATCCAGCAGCACGTCCACCACATGGTCGTCCAGCAGATTGACTTCGTCGATATAGAGAAGACCGCGGTTAGCCGCCGCCAAAATGCCGGCGTCGAAACGGCGCTCGCCTTTTTGAATAGCCGATTCGATATCCAGCGTACCCACCACGCGGTCTTCGGTAGCGGAAACGGGCAGGTCCACGAAGGGCGTGCGGCGCAGTGCGATAGGCAGCTTTTCGCCGCGTTCTACGCGCTCACGGCACTCGGTGCACCAGGTTTCCGGATGGTCCGGGTCGCAGGCAAAGCGGCAGTCTTCTACCACCCGCACCTGCGGCAGCAGGGCAGCCAAAGCACGCGCGGCCGTAGATTTGGCCGTGCCGCGTTCGCCGCGGATCAATACACCACCGATGCGCGGTTCGACCGCGTTTAAAATCAGGGCGCGTTTCATGCGTTCCTGACCGACAATCGCTGTGAAGGGATAAATGACTCTCATTCGACTATGTTCCTTTATTTTTAGGGTTGCCCAGTAAGTTTACCACCACGGCTTAATGCTTACAAAGACATAAATTATTTTTAAAATCTATCTGGTACAGCGGCTGCTTCCTTTATAATAGGTGCAAAATCATGCTCAGTAAGATTTTCCAGCCATGGGCCGAATAAAAAAAGGGCTTTTAATTATTTCAAATTTTACCGGTTTTTTCGCAAAGAATCACTGGATAAACTGGCTCCTGCTGGCAGCCTTTTTCAGTTCGGCATTAACCCCATTCTCCGAACCATCCTCACTCGAGCTGGAAGAGCGCGGTTATACCCGCATTCCCACCGCATCGCAGATTGTGCTAACAGGAGAGGATATTCTGGGCGGACATGGCGTCAGCGTGGTCTATCAAACCCAGGGGCCGCTGGATTATAGCGGCTACCTGCCCTTCCAATACCAGTGCACCGCCGGCGGCTGCTTCCAGTGTATCGAGTTCGTTTTATGGCTCTACGACCGGCAATTGGGCTACCCGTACAAATGGCCGGGCAACATTTGGAGCCCCTACCAGCTTATCGGCGTGGTGCAAACCGCCGCCCAGGTTGCCTATCAGGCAGAAACCGGGTTGCTCTCCACTGAAAGCGCGCAATACAAGCTATACGAACCTTATAGCGACCTGCACTATTATCCCGACGGCAGCGCGACGCCGCCCCAACCCGGCGATATCCTCATTTCGGCTGACGGCGGGCATTCCATGGTGATCAACCGCGCCGGCGGGGACCAACTGGAAATCGTCCAGCAGAACGCCTGGGAAATAACCGCAAACCCGCAGCCATCCGCGCTGGAGATGCGCCAGGTGTACAGTTCCGCCGGTGTCTATTCGGTGCAGAACAGCATGGGTTGGATTCACTCGCCACGCTGGGAGGAGAAGTTCGCGCAAAAGGAAGCCGTACAAGCCTCCGGCGAATCCATCCAATGGACGCGCGCTACATCCGGATTGACTGTCTATCTTTCAGGCGATTATGTCCAAAAATTAGCTGCCGGCCCGTTGGGAGAGACGCCCTATTTGATTGCGCGTAAGCTGGCCAATTCCAGCGCCCTGCAGTTCACCAACCAGGATTACCTCACCTGCGTGCTGCGCCAATTAGCCATTCTGATAAACAGTCACCCGAATCTGGCCGGAGCGGCTGGATTGAATGTCAACATCCCTTATTTCGGCAGCAGCCTTTCCATTCAAACCCCTGGCGCTGACCCTGCCGATTATGTCATCGAAACCTGCGGTTGGGATAGCTAAAATCAGGCAGGTCTGTATATAATCATTGAAAGGGCTTTGTTAAACCCTTCTCCTAAAATCCATATTCATCTTTTATTGTTGAGGAGCATATGCGCGCGTTAAGCTTGATTCAGGAAAATTTTTCAGACGACTATTTTGTTAGCAGCGACCCTTCCAAACTTGATTTGCCTTTCATTCATGACTGGCTAGCCAATGAATCCTATTGGGCGACCGGCATTCCTTTTAAATTATTGGAACGAACCCTGGAAAATTCGTTGTGCTTTGGGGTCTATCAAAACGACGGAACGCAGGTGGGCTTTGGCAGAGTGGTTACCGATTACGCCACTTTTGCCTGGGTAACGGACGTTTTTATTACACCGGAGCAGCGCGGTAAAGGGCTGTCCCGCTTCCTGATGGAGACCATGTTGATGCATCCCGAACTGCGCGTTATCCGGCGCTGGCTGCTGGGAACGGACGAAGCCCACGGCTTGTACCGCAAATTCGGTTTTGTGGATCTGGAACACACGGAAAATTACCTGACCAAGCACCGCGGCCGCATGTACCAGGACGAGCAATACCGCGGCTTGCTGGATGAGTTCCTGCGAGAACTTTAAAGTAAAAGGAAGGGGAACCCCATGCGTATACTGGTAGAAAATGGCCCGCACAGCTTTGAGAATCTTTCACCGACTGATATCGAAAAGACGATGGCCGAACAAACCGGGCTGGTCTGGCTGGACCTCAACGGGGATGGGCTGGACGTTTGCCGGAAGGTAATGGAAGATGTCTTTCACTTTCACCCGCTGGCCGTCGACGACGCCCTGGTGGAAACGCACATTCCCAAGATCGACGATTGGGGCGAGTATTTTTACCTGGCGCTGGAGGGCGTGCATTCCGAGCAGTTGCTGGAAGACATCAATAAGTCGCTCGAGTTGGATGTCTTCATGGGCAAGCGCTACATCGTCACCTACCATCCCCAAACCATCCGCGCTATCGAGGTGGTGTGGGCCAACTGCCAGCGCGACCAGCGCTTGCTGCAGCGCGGCAGCAACTACCTGCTCTACCAAATCATGGATGAGCTGGCTAACGAATACATGCTGCTGATCGACCGCTTGGACGAGCGGGTGGAAGATATTGAGGATCAGGTTATGGAAGAACCCGACTCCGGCCTGCTGCAAGACATATTCAGTATCAAACGCTCCCTGCTCAACATGCGCCGCATCGTCGCGCCACAGCGCGAAGTGCTCAACAAGTTGTCGCGCGGCGATTTCGAGTTGGTCGGACAGAAAGAACGCATGTATTACCGCGACGTGTACGACCACTTGGTGCGCGTGCAGGACATCACCGAGAACCTGCGCGACCTGGTCAGCGGCGCGCTGGATACCTACCTGTCGGTGGTCAACAACCGCCTGAACGACATCATGAAGACACTGACTATCATCACCACCTTATTCATGCCGCTTTCCTTTTTAACGGGGTTCTTCGGTATGAATTTCTTTGAACCCAGCGGGGGTATGCGTAGCTGGACTGACATGCTGCCATTCTTTATCACCCTGGCCGTCATGGTGGGTATGCCTGTGGGTATGTTCCTGTGGATGCGCAAGCGCGCCTGGATGTAAAAACACGAAAGACTGAGGAGAAATATCTTGAAAAAGATCACTGCTGCCATCGTCGGCGCGGGCGTGATGGGCACCGCCACTGCCTGGCCACTGAGCGATAACGGCCACGAAATTCGTCTGGTCGGCACGCACCTGGACCGCGACATCATCCAAAGCTGCAAGGAAAAGAACTTCCACCCGCGCTTGAAGCGCGAGTTACCGCCCAACGTCACACCTTATTACCTGGAAGAGATAGAAACCGCGCTGGAAGGCGTGGATTTCATCCTCAGCGGAGTCAACTCCATGGGCGCGCACTGGATCGGCCAGACCCTGGCGCCTTATCTCAAAGCTGGCGATACGGTCATCGCCGTCACCAAAGGACTGGAAGCCGAACCGGGCGGCAGCTTGCTGATCCTGCCGGAGGTGCTGCGCGCCGAGCTGCCTGCCGGGCTGCGCGAGCAGGTCTCGCTGGCGGCCATCGGCGGCCCCTGCATCGCCGGCGAATTGGCCGGGCGGCGCCAGAGCTGCGTCTTTTTCGGCTCGCGCGAAATCGAAACCGCGCGCTGGCTAGCGGACATCTACCGCACGGATTATTACCACGTGCAGCCCACCAGCGAGATGGTCGCGCTGGAGGTTGCCGTAGCGCTCAAGAATGCCTATGCGCTGGGCGTGGGGCTGGCGGCCGGTATGTTGAAGGCTTCCGGCGGGCCGGACACGGCCGGCGCTTATATGCACAACACCGCCGCGGCCCTGTTTGCACAAGGCGCCACCGAGATCCATCACATATTGACCATGCTGGGCGTGGATGAGCATTTTGCCTATGGGCTGCCGGGCGCCGGCGACCTGTTCGTCACCAGCCGGGGCGGGCGCTCCGTAACGCTGGGCCAGCTGCTGGGTGAAGGCAAAAGCATACAGGAAGCGCGCGCGATCCTGAAAGGCGAAACGTTGGAAGCCGCGTTGGTGATCGAGCAGATGGCTGTGGCGCTGCCCAAACTGGAAGCACGCGGTCTGCTGCGGGCGCAGGATATGCCGCTTATGCATACCCTGATCGACGTGGTGGTGAACGCCCAACCGCTCAGGCTGGACTTTGACGCCATGTTCAGCCAATTGGGATAAAACCCTTCCTTTTATACAGGTATTCCGGCTTTTGCCGCCAAAATTCGCGATTCCGTAAAAGATGTTGCGCAAATACGCCAGTTGGAGTAACATATTTGCGCACTGATGTGAACATTAACAGAGGCAGTGAACCAGATTCTTCCAGGTTAAGACTTTTATAGTTAGCGGTAAGAATATTGTTAGGCCCAAGATGATCTGGCAATAACCGTATTCTTCCCTACCCCTCAAGGGCTGCTCCTCATTTGCGTGGTTGTTATCCATCGAAAAAGCAATCCGCAATCCAATCGACATTTCAACCAAGTTTCCTGTCTGCCTGGAACTTTCATCCATCCGCGGCCCGCGGAAATTCAATCATTTATTACGTGTTCAGGTTTGCCATCGAGATTTTACAAACAAATATAACGGCATTTACTCGGACTGTTCAACAGCGGTCTGTTTTAGGATTAACATTTTTATTGGTAAAAGAAGAAGGTGAATATCGTCGAAACTTAAACAAATACACCGTGCGCAGGCACAATTTGATTTAACAAACAAGATCATGTAAAAATTTTTATAGATAAGAGGATAAACGAAATGTTGAACTTTGAACTTGAATTTCCGACCAAATTGATTTTTGGCAAAGGCAGTGTCGATAAAGTGGGCAAGGAAGTTGCCAAATACGGCAAGAAGGTCCTGATCCACCACGACGGCGGCGACTATTTGAAAGAATTACTCGGCAAGGTAAAAGGCCTGTTGGAAGCCGAAGGCCTGACCGTTTTGGAGTTGGGCGGCGTGGTCCCCAACCCGCGTTACTCGCTCATCCAAAAAGGCGTGGCGCTGTGTCGTAAAGAGAACGTCGACTTCGTGCTGGCCATCGGCGGCGGCAGTGTCATGGACAGCTCCAAGTCCATCGCTTTCTTCACCAAAAACGACGGTGAACTGGCCGACTTCGCCCATTACAAGAAAATGTCCCCGGATTGCCTGCCCCTCGGCACCATCGTCACCATGCCCGGCACCGGCAGCGAAATTTCCAACAACGCAATGGTCGTGGACGACCGCGGCGACACTCTGATCAAATACCCGCTGTTCCAGAACTCCTTCCGCTTCAAGTTCGCGGTCATGGACCCGGAACTGACCTTCTCCCTGCCGCTGAAGCAAACCGTTTCCGGCACCTTCGACATCATCTCGCACACCATGGAACGCTACTTCAACGGCGAGAACCACGTCAACCTGTCCAACCGCCTGTGCGAAGCCAACATGCTGACCATCATGGATGAGATCCGCAAGGTCATCAAGGACCCGCGCAACTATGAAGCGCGCGCCAACCTGTTCCTGGCCGCCATGCTGGGCAACAGCCCCATCATCGAGATGGGCGCCGCCTCCGACTGGGCTGTGCACAACATCGAAAACCCCGTCACCACCAGCTTCCAGAAGACCCACGGCAGCACCCTGGCCATCATCACCCCGGCCTGGATGAAGTACGTTTACAAGCGCGACCTGCCCAAGTACGCTGAGTTCGCCACGCGCGTCATGGGCGTCCCGGCCGACTTCTACGACCTTGAAACCACCGCGCTGCGCGGCATTGAAGCCCTGGAGCAGTTCATCAAAGAGATCGGCCTGCCCACGCGCCTGTCCGAGATCGGCGTGACCGAAGACAGCTTTGAAATGCTGGCCGACCACGCCACCGTCGATATCGGCGTGGAACGCATCGGCATGGTCTCGCAGCTCACCCGCGACGAAGTGCTCGAGATCTACCAGTTGGCGAAATAGCATTTTATAGAAGAAAACGAAGCGCGGCCCCTTTCAACACGGGGCCGCTTTTTTAATTATCAGTTGTGCCATGTAGGTCACGCATTCATGCGTGACGTTTAAACCGGCTTTATCATGCACATCCAATTAATAGGTGATTGCCTAACCAAACATATCGCATTATAGATCACGCGTTCGTCTGTCCCTCCAGAGGGATGGTTGACACAAGGATAAGTTTGTTAGCAATAAATTCTGTCAGGCAAGAATGCCTGACCTACCCGGATTTTTATAGGTCACGCATTCATGCGTGACAAAAAAAATATTCTAAGCAGGATACTGCAAATATTATTCATTTCTTTCAGAATTGAAATACTCGCCAACCTCCGCTGCAATCCCGGGCCGGATATAATTAACCCTTGAAGGAAAACACAATGTGTTTTTCCTACAGATCTGTGATTCTTTATTAATCTATTGACAACCCCAACAAAAACTCCTATACTTTGGTATAGTGGTCTGACCAATATACCAAAAGCGAGGCACCAGTGGACGAAATTCCCCGCAAATCTTTATCTGAAATTGTAGCCGGCAAATTGGCCGCGCAGGTTCTGGACGGAACATACCAGTCCGGCTTCCAGCTGCCGGCCGAGCGTGACCTGATCAAGCTCTTCGGCGTAAGCCGCTCCACCCTGCGTGAAGCGTTGAAAGCGCTGGAAGAGATCAACCTGATCGAGTCGCGCCACGGCGTGGGCTGGTTCATCTCCGAACTGGATGAGCACAACCTGCCGTTGGCCCATCAAATTGCCGAGTTGGCTGAAAACCAGCCTGTGGCCGGGCGCGTGCGTATTTCGCCGGACGATTTTCCCGACGGCCCGCGCCGTCTGCCCTCCAACCCCGAAAAGCCCCTGATTATCCCCAATCTGAAAACCGACCGCCAGGGCACTTTTGAGTTCATTTCCTGGTGGGAGCGTGAAAAGGTGGAAAACGCCAAGGTCATGGTGGTAGGTGCCGGCGCACTGGGCAACGAGGTCATCAAGAACCTGGTGCTGATGGGCATCGGCCACATCTTCATCGTTGATTTCGATACTATCGAGCTGGCCAACCTGTCCCGCTCGGTGCTTTTCCGCGAAAGCGATTCCGGCCGCAAGAAAGCCGAAGTGGCCGCCGCGCGCGCCAAGGAGATCAACCCCAACATTCACGTGCAGTACGTACACGGCGATGTGACCACCGACATCGGTCTGGGTGTTTTCCGGCGCATGGATGTCATCATCGGCTGCCTGGATAACCGCGAAGCCCGGCTGGCCATCAACCGCTTTGCTTACTGGATTGATAAACCCTGGGTGGACGGGGCCATTCAGGAATTCTTCGGTCTGGCGCGCGTGTTTGTGCCCGGCCAGGGTGCCTGCTTCGAATGCAGCCTGACCGAGCAGGCCCGCCGCGACCTTGCGCTGCGCTATTCCTGCCCGCTGCTGGCACGCGAGAACGTGCTGCTGGGCAAGGTGCCCACCACCCCCACCATCGCCTCCATCATCGCCGCCATCCAGTCGCAGGAAGCTCTTAAGCTGCTGCACGGCAAGCCGGTCAAACCCGGCCAGGTGATCCATTTCAATGGCATGACTAATGAAATGCACACCACCGCCTACACGCCGGTGGAGGACTGCGAAAGCCATTGGACCTACGGCGACATCACCGAGCTGCCCCTGCGCGCCGACACCACCACACTGGGCGACCTTCTCAAAATCGCGCGCCGCGACCTGGGTCCGGACGCGGTCATCGAGTTGGACCAGGAATTGGTGCTCTCGCTGAACTGCCCGCAGTGCGGCACACACGAGGAGATTCTGGAACCCATCTCTTCAGTCGGATTCAACCGCGCTCACTGCCCGGCCTGCGGTTTGTTGCGCGAGACGGAACTTTCCCACACCATCACCGGCGAGGAGAATTTCCTCTCCCGCACCCTGGCCAGTCTGGGCGTGCCGGCTCTGCACATCGTACGTGCATTTAATGCCAGCGAATATCGTTTTTATGAACTGAGCGGCGATTTGGAAGATGCGCTGCATTTCAACCATTTTGAGAAACCGGCCTATGAAACCCCGCTCAAACTGAGCGGGCGCATCAAACTGGGCGAAAAAGTTGTCTTGAAAAGCCGTCCCAAGATTAAATTGCATGACCCGGACGTAAAGATCAGCACGCCCGTTGAAAAGGAAGAAAAAATCACTATCAAGGTCAAGGATAAGAAGTCTTCATGAAAGTCCTGAACGCATTCCTGAAATGGCTGGCGCTGCTGGTTTTCAGCATCTCCGCGGCACTGCTGGTGATCATCCTGCTGGCTCCCCGCCCGACCATGGATTATTTTATATTGCGCCTCTGCATACTGGCCGCTGTGGCTTTCATCGGTAGTTTGATCGCGCGGCTTCTGTTCCGCCGCTGGCACGGGGTCCTTTTATTTTTAATCGCATTAATCACCCAGGTGCTGGCCCTGCTGATGGTCGATTATTTTTACGAAAGCCCTTACCGTTTCTCCTTCCTGACCCATGCATTGACCCTGCAAACTCCCAACATCAGCGATGGTGCGCAGGGCATGTTGCTGCTGATCATTTCCCTGCCCACGCTGTTTTTCCTGCGCCGTTCCCGTACGGTAAACAAAGCGGATAAAGTCAATAAACCCGCCAAGGCTTCGCGGGCACAGCAAGCCCCGGCACCCACGCCCGCGCCCCGGCCCGCCGCCCGCGCCCGGACAGCCAAACCCACAATCTCGCTCAGCCAGCGTGTGCAGCCGGTGCTGTCCGCCATAAACCCCGGCAACTGGCAGGTTACGCATACGGTTTCCGATAAGGTAAAAAAGATCGCTTCCAAACCGAAGATCAGTGCGCCCGTCAAGGCGGTGCACATCAACACCGGACCCGCTTCCACCGCGCTTTCAGCGCCGGTCGTGATCAAAGCGCCCAAAAAATCGACGAAGAAAAGTACAGCTGTCAAAACAGCCGCGCCGCGCAAATCCAAAGGCAAGCAGCTGAACGACGTTAAATTGATGGGTGAAGAGGAACATGTCTGCCCGTATTGTCTTGAAAAAGTCGATAAAAGTGAGGAAATCGTGGTCTGTCCCGAATGCGGCACCTGGCATCATAAGGACTGCTGGGACCTGACCGGATCCTGCGGTGTAGCTCACCGGAACGAGCTGTGAAATTATTTTTATTAATGTGGAGGAGTAAATGGCGGATATTTCAGTAACACTCGTACTACCCAACGGAAGCGCCCGCCGGGCGGATGTGCCCGACGATGTGGCCGTGCGCGACCTGTTGGCAGAACTCACCTCCTTGCTGGGACTGCCCACCGTCGGCCCGGACGGCCGGCCCATGGGCTACCGCATGGACAGCAAAGCGTTAGGGCGCGAGCTGCGTGAGGATGAGACTTTGGCCGCAAGCGGGATTCCCAGCGAAGACCGCTTGATGATCACCACGGACATCACTGCCGGTGCCGGCGCGATTTCGGTGAATTCCAACCCGCGCCTGCGCCGCTTGCGCAAGGATTACGAATTGATCCAGGAAATCGATGCGCGCAGCGACCTGATCCAGGTCAAAGCCACATCGGAACGAGTCGGCTTGCCGCCGGAACGTTACATCATCACCTACAAATGCAAAGGCATTGTGAGCGTCGACCGCAGCGGCAACCCCAAGATTGGACAGCATCATCAGGTGGAGATCTACCTGCACAGCCAGTACCCGCAGCGCTGGCCGGGCATGAAATGGATGACCCCCATCTGGCACCCGAACATCAACCATGCCAACGGCAGCGTGTGTATTGACGCGGCCTGGTGGTCGGCCAGCCGGTCGTTGGACCGCCTGGTGATTATGCTGGGGGAAATGCTGCAGTACAAAAACTTCCACGATGATCCCACCAAACCCCCCTTCCCGTGGGACATGGAAGCTGCCAAGTGGTGCAGGGAATTTCGCAAGAAAAACCCGAATTATTTCCCAGTGGACACGCGCGAATTGCTGCGCCCTGAGAGGATCAAATTCAGCAAACCCACCACAACGGCAAAGCCAAAAATCAAACTGAAATAATTGAAAGGAGTAAGAAAGAAGATGGCTGATAAAAATGTAACCCTGGTTTTACCCTCCGGAGGAACCCGCAACGCGGAAGTTCCCGACGACGTGGCCGTGAAGGAATTGGTGCCCGAATTGGCAACCACCCTGGAACTGCCCACCGTCGGCCCGGACGGCCGCCCCGTCAGTTACCGCCTGGACAGCAAAGCCCTCGGCCGGGAACTGCAGGATGATGAGACGCTCAATACAGCCGGTGTGCCGGATGACGACCGTCTGATGATCACTGCCGACATCACCGCAGGATAGGTTATAAGCTGGAGCTGCCGCCTTGAATATTTATCCGCGAGTGAAATTATTTGATAAACCCGGAATAAAGCCGCAGCATTCGCGCATCCCTATCCACAACGCTTTGCGTTGGGAACCGGCCAACGAGGAGATGCAGCGTGTTCAGCCGCCTTTATCCATTTTCGTGACCCAAAACGCCTACGTGCGCATGTGCGCGCACGCCGGCAGCGACCTGGATAACGAAGTGGGCGGTTGGATGGCAGGCAAATACTGCCGTGACTCCCTACACGGCACACCCTTCATTGTGGTGGACACCGTCCTGCCGGCCGTTTACACGGAACAAGGCGCTGCGCATCTGACATTCACCGGCGACACGCAGGTAGCATTGCATAATCACCTGGAAGAACATTATCCAAACAAAGTCTTTTTGGGTTGGTACCATACCCACCCGCGTATGGGTGTCTTCTTTTCGGCCTGGGATCTGTGGCTGCATCAAAATTTCTTCCCGGAAGCGTGGCAGGTTGCCCTGGTAATTGAGCCGCACCAGTCGGTGGGTGGTTTCTTCATCCGCAAACCGGACGGCACCATCGACCAGCGTTCTTACTTTGGTTTCTATGAGCTGACCAATAGGCGCCAGAGAAGCGTGGTCTTTTGGAAAAACCTGCAGCCTGCCTGGGATTCAATTGAGTTTGACGAGGAAGAAGAATCTGAGGAGGTCTAACCTACATGAGTCGTTTTACACGTTTTTATACCTATGGAATGCTGGGCGCTATCGGCGGCTTGATTGGCTGGCAGATCAGCAACATCCTGGGCTTATCCTTCACGGACAACCTGTTTCTGAGCGAAGTGATCGTGGGCGCGCTGCTGGGCGGCGTGATCGGCCTGCTGATCGGCTTCGGTGAAGGCTTCGCCGCGCAGAACTTTCTGTTCGGCCTGCGCAAATCCCTGCTGAGCGCCCTGCTGGGCGCCGTGGGCGGCGCCATCGCCCTGCCCATTGCCGAGGGTGTGTTCCTCTCCATCGGCGGTGAGGTGTGGGGGCGCCCCATCGGTTGGGGCATCTTCGGCCTGCTGACCGGGCTGGCCACCGGCATCACCGGCGGCGCGCAGCTTTGGAAAGGCGGGCTGGGCGGCCTAATCGGCGGCCTGTTGGGTGGCGTGCTGTTGGAAGGCGCGCGCCTGATGTTCGCCGACGCCCTGATGGGCAAAGCCGCCGGGCTGGTCCTGCTGGGCATGTCCGTGGGCGTGTTCATCGCCCTGATCGTGTTCCTGTTCTCGCGCGCCTGGCTGGAGATCACTACCGGCAAGATGCGGGGCATGGAATTCATCCTGGATAAGTTCCTGGGCAAAGAAGCTCCCGCGGCCGCCATCGGCAGCAGCCCGCTCAAATCCGACATTGTCGTGGCCGACCCGGATATCGCGCCGCAGCATGCCATTCTGAAAGGTGAAGGCACCTACTTCACCCTCAAGGACATCAGCATGAGCGGCACCTACCTGGACGGCAAGAAGATCGAAGTTTCGCGCCTGCGCAACGGGCAGCACATTGAAATGGGCCAATCTGAAATGGTCTATCACGAGAAGAGGTAAACATGAAAAATAAAATGAGACCCTTCCTGACCATTGCGCTGCTGGCGCTGACCCTGCTGGGCGCGGCCTGCCAGACCACCCCCAAGGTGGAAAGCCAGGGCGACTACGTCCTACAGATCACCCAAATCGATACCAGCAATTTCCCGCTGGTGAACGTTTACGTATCCGTGCGCGACACCAACGGCGAACCGCAGGTCATCAACACCGGCAAACTGCAGCTCCTGGAGAACGGCCAGCCCGTCAGCGGCCAGAGCATCCAGGGCGAAGGTGAAGTCGGCCCGCTGACTACCCTGCTGGTAATTGACAACTCCGGCAGTATGAACTACGCCGGCAAGCTGGACAGCGCCAAGAAGGTCGCGCACGAATACATCGACCAGATGCGCGCGGGCGACCAGGCCGGCATCATCACCTTCAACACCGAAGTGCACGTGGTGCAGGACATCACCGCCGATACGCAGACGCTCGGTTCGGCCATCGACAGCATCACGGCCATCTCCGACACAGCCCTGTATGACGCGCTGGTGCAGGCCATCGCCACGCTCAACCCGCTCTCCGGCCGCAAAGCCATCATCGTCCTGACGGACGGCCTGGACAACCAGAGCATCGCCACACCCGACGAGGCCCTTTCGAGCATCGGCTTCGGCGGCCTGTCTATTTCCACAGTGGGCTTCGGCCTGCTGCCGGAAGGCGAAGAGGAAACCGACCAGTACAGCGGTATCGACGAGAACACCCTGCGCATGATCGCACAGAACGCGGGCGGGCGCTACGGCTATGCCGAGAACGAAGCCGAGCTGTCGGCGCTCTACGACCAGATGCGCCGCGCCTTGCAGAGCGAAGTTGTCATCAGTTACGTGACCCCGCTCAGCCTGCGCGACGGCGTGCAGCGCGCCCTGACCGTCACCCTGGCGGACCGCTACAGCGGCGTGGGCGGCCAATCGCAGACCGGCTACAACCCCGGCGGCCTGGTGCCCGAAGTGGCCCAACCCGCCTCCTGGCCGTTGTTCTTCGGCCTGCTGGCCGTGCTGGTGCTGCTGCTGTGTATCCCGCTGATCCTGAACGCCTTCAAAGGCGGCGGGGACAATAACAAGACTACCAAGAGAAAGAAAAAATCGAAGATCAAGATCACCTTGAAAGACTAAATTAGAAATATATCCGCCCTCCTACCCTACTGACGAGCATGGCCTGCCCTAACAGGCCATGCTCTGATTTAATTCGTAAGGTAATCCGTTCTCTTTCCGGTAACTTTTTCCATTGAAATTCACGTTTAATTCCTGTATGATGGTTTCATCACCCTTGGCAGGTTTCTGCAATCCTCCTCTCTTCCCCCAAACAGAAGCATTTTACATCCCACCAGATCAGGATCTTACTGAGTAGAAAGGATCTCTTATGTTCAATATGGGAAAGAACAAGAAAGACCCCAAGAAGGCGCTTGAAGATGCCGATAAGGCCATCAACAAGGGCTTGATGGGCGGACTGACCAAGGCATTTATGGGCAAGGATTTTGTCGACCAGGCCAACCAGGCATTAAACATGGCCAACCAAACCCTGGATCAGGGGGCGTTAGCCGAGCAGCTCGCCCAAACCGGAGCGGATGCCACCGCCGAGGTGATCGCCATCCAGGACACCGGGGCGACCGTTAACATGAATCCCGTGGTGCTGCTGACGCTCAAAGTAACACCCAAAACGGGTGAGGCGTTCCAAACCGCCGGGCAGTTGATGGTTTCGCGCTTGAACGTTCCGCGCCCGGGCGACCAGATCAAGATCAAATACAATCCCGAGAACATCACCCAATTCGTCATCCTCTAGCGATCCAGCTTAGAACGCTGCAACCATCTATCGGGAAAAAAATCGTCAATTTCAGATCAGGCTGTTATGCAGGGGAGAATTTCCATTTAAACAGGAACAGGACTTTTTAGAGTAAAATTCCAAAGTTTGGAAAATATATAAAAAAGTGAAGAACATACTCTTAAATGCCTGAAAAACACTTCTGCGTGCACGGCCACTTCTACCAGCCCCCGCGGGTGGACCCCTTCACGGGGGAGATCCCCCAGGAATATGGGGCGGAACCGTACCCCAACTGGACCGAAAAAATCTACCATTCCTGCTACCTGCCCAACGCCAACGCGGGCAACTTCGAGAAGATCAGCTTCAACATCGGCTCGACCCTCACGCATTGGATGGAACGCGAACACCCCGAAACCCTGCAAGCCATCATCCAGCAGGAGAACGCCGTGACCGCGCGCTTGGGCATCAGCAACGGCATGGCCCAGCCCTACTATCACATCATCATGCCGCTTTCCAACCGGCGCGATAAGACCACCCTGGTGCGCTGGGGCCTGCACGATTTCCAGCGCATGTTCGGCCACCTGCCGCAGGGCATGTGGCTGCCCGAAACGGCCATGGACCTGGAAACGCTGGACGTGCTGGCTGAAGAAGGCATGCAGTTCACTATCCTGGCACCCTGGCAGGCCAAACGCCCCGATCTGGATTTCACCCGCCCCTACCGCATAGCGCTGCCCTCCGGGCGCAGCATGGGCGTGTTCTTTTACAACAGCTTCCTGTCCGGTGAGATCAGCTTCAACCCGGTCGCCACAGAGAACGCCGACCGCTTCGTGCACGACTGGCTGCAGCCGCAAATGGCTTTCATCCAACGCGACGGGCCGCAGTTCTACCTGGCCGCTTCAGACGGCGAGCTGTACGGCCACCACCAGCCTTACCGCGACATGTTCCTGGCGCACCTGCTGGACGGCGCGGTCGAAAGCCAGGGCATCCTGCGCTCCTACCCGGCCGGCTGGCTGCGCGACCACCCGCTGGACCAAACCGCCGAAGTACTCGAGAACACCTCCTGGAGCTGCCATCACGGCATCGAACGCTGGCGGGACGTGTGCGGCGACGCACCCGACGCCACCTGGAAGAAACCGCTGCGCGAGTTCCTCAGCGGGCTGTGTGAAGCGGTGGATCAAGTCTTTGTTGAATTATCCGACGGCCTGTTGGAAGACCCCTGGCAAGCCCGTGACGACTATGCGCAGGTAATCACCGACAAGGTCAACCCGAACGAATTCGTGCGCGCGCACGCCAAAAAAGACCTTTCCATCGAAGAGACCAACATGCTGAAGAACCTGCTGGCCGCCGAGAATGAACGCCTGCGCATGCTGTCCTCCGACGCCTGGTTCTTCTACGACCTGGATCGCATCGAGCCGCTGAATGCGCTCAAGTACGCCGCGCACGCCACTTACCTGACCAGACTGGCCAGCGGTAAGGACGTCAGCGAAGCGCTGCTACCCATCATCAGCCGCGCGCAGAGCAAGGCCTCTGGCCTGCACGGCGACATGGCTTTCCTCAGTTATTTATCGCGTTTCCAGTTGAATTATTGAGTTATTCCGGATCGTCGGGATTACCCAAAAGTTCCAGCCAGCACTCCAGTTCGAAACCTGAGGCGAAAGCCGTCTCACGCACGCGCATCAGGAACTCTGAACTATGCTCCAGACGCGCGATCTTACGGCCCCGCGCATCTTTGCTATTTAAGATTTCCAGCATCCCTTCCACGGACAGGTAGAACCACCAATCCTCGAAGGCTTCCTGGTTGAACCAGCGCTTGCCCTCGTAGATATTGATGCGCAGCCATCCGCGCACATCTTCGTTTTCCAGCAACGTCGCAATTAATTTATCTGGCGTGCGCCGGCCAAAGCGTTTCAGCCAGCCCTGCTGGCAGGCCAGCAGCCGCGTGGGCTGAGCGGTGCGGCTGAAACCCAAAGCGCGCATGGCTTCCTGCAGCAGCGGCAGCATGCGCCATTCTTCCAATAATTGGCCGAAGCGGTCGCAATCCACATCCAGCGCTCCCCGCAGCCCATCCAGGAACGACCAACTCAACAGGATAATCCACTTTTCGTCATCCAACTCCGCCCGTAGCAGCGAGAATAACTGCACCGCCGAGCTGGTCCTGAGCAGCGCCAGGATCTGGTCGACCCATACAAAAGTGCCTAATTGCCGCAGGTGTTTTTTGAACGCTCCCGCAGAGATATCCTTGAAAACGGTGTCCGGCATCAATTGGCGGGCGCCATTCACTAAAGCCTCGAACTTATGCTCGGCTTCATTCAGCAGGAAATCCGGCAGCTCCCCGCCAACGGTTTGGGGCATATTCTTCAACAGGAAAGTCAGATAACCTGCGTTGAAAATCTCGCGCAGCGGCTGCAGTAAAGGCTGCAAAGGCAGCTCCCAGCGTAAACGCTGGATATCGGCAATGCCGCGCCCTTTCAGCTGCTCATGCACGCGCGCCCAGTTATGCTGGCTGTCATCCTCGATCACGCGGAAATTCAGGAAAACGTGCGCCCGGTAGGCATCCAGTTGTACGTACAGCCCCTTCTGGTCAATCTCGCCGCAATTGCGGATGTATTCCAGTCCCGTGATACTATCCTGGAAAATGACGAAATGGTTGCGCGAAGCGGGCAAATCCAACCCGGCGCGCAGATCGATCTGGCGCAGTTCCCCGCTGCCCTTGTCCATGTAAGCCGCCGAAGAGCGCACCCAACCGGCCGTATCGCCAAATTTATTATGATAGATCACCAGCGCGCGTTCATCGCCGCTGCGGTTGCTGTAGGCAAACACATTCTCATCTACTAATCCATCGGGGGTATAGAAATCGTACAGGTGGAATTGCTCCGCTTCGGAGAACAGGTAGCGTTTCTTCAGCAGCGGGAAGATCTGCCAGGCATGCCGGTCGATCAGCGCCTGATCCGGCGACTCATCCGTGTAGGCGCGCTTGTATTCCATGCCGTATTTCTCGGTAAACCCTTCCACCTGCCCGTGCCCCAGCATGGGCAGCCCCGGCATGGTGGCCAGCAGCGTGCAGATGCCAAAGTACTTGTCGCCTTTGCCAAACTGGTTGGCGGCGGTCTGTTCGTCCGGGTTGTTCATGAAATTGACATAGCGTTTCAGGATTTGCGGGTCGAATTCCAGCGTATTCTTGATCAACTGGCGGTACTTGGCGTTGTCCTCGTCCCGCAGCAGGTTCATGAAGGCGCTGTTGTACACGCGGTGCATGCCCAGCGTGCGCACGAAATAGCTCTCCATCAGCCAAAAGGCTTCTGCCAGCAGCAGTGTGTCCGGCGCTTCGACCGCTACGCGGTCCACGACTTCTCGCCAAAATTCCTGCGGCATGTACTGGTTGAACTGCTCGGCTGTCAGGCTGAACTCGCTGCGCGAGGGAATGTCGCATCCGCCGCCCGGCAACGGAAACCACAGGCGCTGAAAATGCCGCCTTGCCAGGGTCATAGCCGCGTCGAAGCGGATGATGGGGAAATTGCGCGCGATGGACAAGATCTTCTGGATGACCGCCTCGCGTACCTCCGGATTGAGGTAGTTCAGTTGGGCTGTGTCGTTCCAGGGCATACTAGTACCGTCGTTGCCGTGGTAGATGAACTTGTCCGAATCCTTTTCATTATCGTGATATTTAAATACTACGGCCGCGTCGGTGCGGTCGTAGTAATGGTCTTCGATCTGGACATTCGCGCGCGGATTGCGGCTCAGGTTTTCACCGTTGAATGAATAGGACGGGAAAGGCGAATACGGCATGGAGATGAACCAATCCGGGTGCTCGTACAGCCAATTGGAATCGATGCCCATGTGGTTGGGCACCATGTCGCTGGCCAGGCGGATGCCGCGCCGCCAGGCGCGTTCGCGCAGGTCCTGGCAGGCGCTTTCGCCGCCCAACTCGTCGGCAATACGGTAATCTTTGAGCGAGTAAGCCGAGGCAATCGCTTCCGGATTGCCGCACAACTGTTTGATGCGCGCGGAGGCCGAACTGCGCTCCCACAAGCCGATCAACCACAATCCGGTCACGCCCCAGGAAGCCAGCTTGTCCAGCTCCTCATCGGGTATTTGGTCCAGATGCGTGATAGAGCGCTGATACTGGCGGCTGAGCTGATCCAGCCACACATATGTGTTTTTGGCCAGCAGCACCAGGTGCGGCATCCAGTCCGCATCACGGCTGAAGCGCTCCTCCTCCCCTTCCAGGCGTTCGCTGTAGGTGGGAATGCGCACCGGCCCCGGGCCCAGCCCGCGCAGGCGTTCTTCTTCGGAGATCAGGTTCAAACTGCCCAGCAATTTAAGCAGGTAATGGCCCAACAGCTCGCTCCAGCGGCTGCGGATGTAATCCAGCTGCCCATTGAGCGAATTGGGAACGGCGATGGCTGGGCTGCGCAGCATATCCACCAGATTCTGTCCATCCGGGCCAAAGCGCGGCTGGGTTTCAAAAAATTCATGCAAGCTGTCCGCAATTTCAAAATAGGCGGTCTTCTCAATCAAATCAGAATCGTCAAACAGCTCCTGATAAGGCAGAAAAGCCGGGTTTTGATTGGCCAGCCACAGCATCAGTAATTCTTCAACTGCCGCAGCGCGGTTGGGAATTCCATCGGTTTCTCCCGCCAGGAAATCGTTGAGTTCCAACTTACCCTGGTAAACCGGCACCGGCGGAAACTCGCGCAGGAAAGCGCGCACCGCCGTGCTCAACTTGCGGCGGCCAACGTCCTTTTCCAGCCAAACCAGCATGTCATCGTACAGTACCGGGTTCATGCGCGTGCGATACAGCGCGAAGATGTGGTGGAAGATCTCGTCGATCAAGCCCAGCGCGTTGATCTGCCCGGAGCGCACTGTCAGTTGTGGGTTGGCAGCCGCGTTACGCACTTCGTTCATGCGCTGGGAAAATACCCGCGCGGCGTGGAAATTGGCAAAGATGACATTGCCGTTAAAGGAGAACAGGGAATCTTCGAACTTGTAGCGCTTGCGCGCCTGGCGGGATATGTGGAATTCCATCTTAAGAAGATTATATAGTAGGGGTACTTTTTTCTAACAGATAATCATCCGATTTTACACTTACAAAGTGCTTTTATACGCAGACAGCGCCACAGCAAGCGAAAAATCTCCTCACATATCCTCCTCGAAAAGCAAGGAATACTAGAGTGCTTTCTATTATCATCGTGTACCGCGCAGCGGCATGGCGATCTCGGCCGGAAAAGGTTAATGAAAGCAAGCCGAGATCCTTTCACCCAGCTTCGCTGGGTTCAGGATGACAATTATTCTTTCAAGGGTACAATAATTCCATAACAACGGAGGAAGATCATGCCAGTTATTAGATGGGCTTTCTTATGCGATTATGCCTGCGTGGACGCGGCCGGCAAGGCCTCCATCATCGGCACGTTCGAATATATCAACGTTTCCAAGCTGCCGCAGCGCTGGCCGCAGCTCTATGTGGCGCTGGAAATGCAAACCACAGGCGAGGAAGCCTTTGAATTGAGCGCGCAGATCAATTCCCCTTCCGGCAAGGAAGCCTCCAAGCGCATCGTTATTCCATTTAAGACTCGCCCGGGTGATCAGCAAGCCCATAAAGGTTTCGTTACCTTCGCATTTTTCAGCACCCTTCTCGAAGAAGAAGGTGAATATCACATTATGTTATTTCTGGACGGCACCCCCATCCACTTTATCCCGTTATATATTCGTCATAAACCGGTAGCAATGAATCCATCATTGGTTAAACCCACCCCAAATCAAACTCAATAGCTTGATTACTTCCGAAATGATTTGAACAATCAAGGTTTTCTGTAGATTATTTTCAGAACTAATATTTTGTTTCGACTAATTAATATAAGCCATTAGAAACTAGCAAATTTAATAATACAATTTTTATCAATTTTTGGATTGGTTATAAGTTTTCTCTTCTATACCTTGGAATAATCTAGAATCTTCGATTTCTTTCGAGCATCATCAATCCACTTTTTTAGCTCAATCTTTGAAGGAAGTCTCTCAACCAAATGGTAAAGGTCATTATATTTACACATTGTTTCCAAGAGAATTTCCTCATCTTGATAATTGCACAAATCAAAGATAGATTTTACGCCACAATAGATCAATAATTTAGCATAAGAACCATCTATCCAATGAATTCGCATCAGATCAGCTTGAATAGCCCAATCCAGGATCAAGTCTTTATCAAATAAAGTGCGTTTGAACAGATAATCGCGTCCAGCTTGTGTCGCACAAGTTTTCAATAAAGCATCGCTATTATTTAGACCGCTGATTTTTATAAGTTTTTCCACAAACACTGGACTCATATTGAATAGATCATCTAATGGATGAGGATATTTGAATTTTTGTAAAATGGTTTTTAGCTCTTTCTTTTCCATCCATTGCCTTAATTGGTATAAAGATGGGTCGACTTGAGACCAGTTCCTTTTCTTCTCGTCATTTTCGATGACTTCATTCAGATAATATTTTGCCCTCTCCATATTTTGGGTAATCAATTCAACCATTTCTGGTTTTCTCGAGTAGAAAAAACCAGCGCATGCAGCATAATGACATGCCAAGTTGTATTTTTCAGAAATGTTCATAACATTATCTTCAATTTTTAATTTTTCCACTTTCTCTTTATTCTTAGATACAATTTTCACAAGAATACTATTACTCTCTATCGCAACTTCCATCATTTTCTTTATGTCGTCGCGAATATTCACTTTCCCATTTCTATTTTTGTTCTTCTTCTCGTTGTCCCTAACTTTTTGATCATCTTTCCTGACTGTTTTTTGATCATGCCTTTTCATATTATGATCGATACAATTTTTCAGAATTTCTTGACAAAAACCGAATTGTCTTTGACTTTCAATAAGAGCATCGCCATAATCCGGGTGACAATCGTTTAATTGAAAGATATATTCGCCGATTGCTCCAAGATGGTAATGGGTTAAAGCAAGCAAGGAATCAAAATAATCTGCAATTCTACTTTTTTCAACACCTGAAATTAATTCATCTGCATCTTCCACTTGCTTTATTTTTTGAGTTGGCACAATCCTACGAGCTGATTTAATGGATGATTCATAAGATAACTTAATTACTGTATTCAGCAGGAGAATTGACTCGGAATAATCGATAACTAAGTCCTTATTACAATTCTCTTGCTCCTTTTTATTGTTGCCTGTCGAGGAATCTCTTCCAATATTATCGCCAGCAGTATTATTCTCAATATCTTTGATGAATTTCTCAGTTCTAATTCGCATCATTGTTGTGGCCAAATTGAACAAAGCTTGTCGATTATTTGGGTCGAAATCTAGACTATTATAAAAACATGGTAATGCTTCTTCTTTCCTTTTTTCAAAATTTTCTACGAACCTTGCTCCACGATAATTAAACATGGCACTATCATGATTATCTGTGCCGAAAATACTCACCAATTTTTTCTTTATTTTGGTTTGATAATGTTCATTTTTCTTAGCAATAATTTGAATTAATTTTTTATACCTATATCCATCAAAATTATTAATAAAATACCAAATTAGCCAATAAGCTGCGGGTTCAGCCAAATTATAAAAACATTCGGAATTCATGGATTCCCCTGAAGGTACAAATCCAGGATCATAATCCTTCTGCCAGAGGGTTGCCACAGCAATAATTACACTTTTTCTCTTAACTAATTGGAGAGTTACCCCTCCACCTTTTTCTTGAGAATAATGTAACGTACCCATTAATGTGATGATGTTTGGTGGGAATAGATAATTCAGTATTTTTAACAATACGCCTACATCTTTTACTTGTAAGAAAGTCATGCCTTTTTCAAATGAGGGATTTTCTTGAATCTCAAAAATTAACAACCGATTATCCAATCCATTTCTGTCCGATAGACTCCATATTTCTTTTTCGATTAAAGCTTGAAATCCTTCTTCAGGAGTACATTGAATTGTTATACCTGCTTCAAAATCTCCAATATCAAATTGGCATCTAAAAATGGAACAGAAGAATTTGCATACCCATTTAATCAGAAGGTAACCTAGAAAAACATAGAAAATTCCCGTAAAAATTGAAATCGAAGTTGCCTCGAACGCTTTAAGGATTGTGTAATATCCCCCTTCAAATAAAAATCCATTAAATTTGTTCTTTAAGACCATGGGGGAATCGGTATGGTCCTTATAGATTACATCATTAGGAATAGGCGTTGATATTTGTAGACTAAGATATTGTTCTGGATTTTCTACAATAGCAGTCTGTAATTGAGCATAAGCTAAATCCGGCCTCCCAAGTTGGGAGTAGGCTTTGATGATGGCAAAAGCATCTTTTGTAGGTGTGGGCGTCACCTGTTCATTTGTCGTCACTCGTGGAGTTTCCGCAATCATTTGCGAATTATCCATTACATTAGCTATCGGATTCGTTTGTGAATATACCTGTGAAACACCCAACCCAATCAGGCTTACAATGAGAATAATCGTCACCGTCAATAGCTCAGCATATTTGCGCAATCCCTTTTTCTCCATCGGATACCTCCCTGATTAAATACATATATCACTTTAGAGATTGAATAGCTGAAATGAATCCCCCATCAATGCAAATGAGATTGTTTGTTAGCGATTTATCTCAATTTCCAATTGCATTATAGCAACCCGTACAAGCCAATTCAATATGTCTACACAAATATAGAAAAATTGTAATCTTGCGCATTTTCCGGGAATCAAATGGTTATAATTTAGTTTTACGAAAAAATTAATTTACAGGTATTTCCACATTGGAGGCAGCATGGCACAACTTTTACTTGGCATTGATATCGGCACCTATAGTTCCAAAGGCGTCCTATGCCGCGAAGACGGCACCATCCTGGCAGAGGCGCGAGCTGATCACGATATGTCCATCTCCAAACCCGGCTGGGCCGAGCACGATGCGGACGGGGTGTGGTGGGCGGATTTTGTCAGCATCGCTAAAGATCTGACCGGCCGCCTGCCGCAGGGCGACCGCATTGGCGCGGTGGCCTTGAGCGCCATCGGCGCCTGCCTGCTGCCGGTGGACGAAAGCGGCCGCCCCCTGCGCCCGGGCATCCTGTACGGCGTGGACACGCGCGCGATGGATCAAATCGACCAATTGGAAGAGCTGTACGGTCGCGAGGCGCTGGTGGAATTGGGCGGCATGCGCCTGACCACCCAGGCAGTCGGCCCAAAGATCCTGTGGCTCAAGCAGAACGAACCGGATGTCTATAACGCCGCGTATAAATTCCTGACCGCCACTTCTTACATCATCTACAAACTCACCGGTGAGTACGTGATCGAGCGCCACACGGCTTCCGAGTTCAACCCCCTGATCAACATCCATTCCGGCGAATGGGACGAGCGTTTCGCGGGCGAGATCTGCCCGCTGGAAAAGCTGCCCCGCCTGGGCTGGAGCAACGAGATTGCCGGGCGTGTCAGCGCCGAAGCGGCCAATCTAACCGGTCTGCTGGAGGGTACGCCGGTCACATTCGGTGCGGTGGACGCGCTGTCCGAAGCCATCAGCGTGGGCGTAGCCAGCCCGGGCGAACTGATGATCATGTACGGCAGCACAGCCTTCTTTATCCTTGTTATCGAAAAGCCAACACCGTCCGACGAACTGTGGCTGGACATGGGAGCGTTCAAGGGCACTTATGTGTACGCCGCCGGCCTTTCCACCAGCGGTTCGGCCACCACCTGGTTCCGCGACCAGTTCGCCAAAGATCTGATCCGCGAACAGCAAGGCGGCGGGGACAATGCCTATGCCGTGTTGGCACGTGAAGCGGCGCAATCCCCTGCCGGAGCAAACGGCCTGCTGATGCTGCCCTACCTGAGCGGCGAACGCACGCCCATCTTCGACCCGCTGGCGCGCGGTGTGTTCGCAGGGCTTGGGCTCAACCACACGCGCGGCGACATGTACCGCGCGGTGTTGGAAGGCACGGCTTACGCCATCCGACACAACCTGGAAGCCATGCTGGCAGCCGGCACACCTTTCAAGCACGGCGTAGCGGTAGGCGGCGGCACGCAGAACGACCTGTGGCTGCAAATGGTCAGCGATATCTCCGGCATTCCCCAGATCGTACCCGAAAAGACCATCGGTGCATCCTACGGCGACGCCTACCTGGCCGGTATGGCCATCGGCGCGGTGGATGGATTGGATACTCTGAAAAACAATTGGGTGCACATCGCCAAAGAAATCCAGCCCAATCCGGAACTGAAGCCCGTTTACGAACGCCATTACCAGCTGTTCCGTAAACTCTATCCGCAGACCAAAGAAATCTCTCACGCCTTGGCGCAGCTGCAGGAAGAACAACTTTAATAATTTCATTCCGTATATGGAATGGATTCTTACAGGGATAATTAATTTTATTATCCTTGTATTTTATAATGGAAGAGATTAGGAGAAAGAACGTATGAATATTGAAAAACGGCGCTTGAAATTATTTTTGATCCTGGCATTCGGCATTTCCTGGTCCAGCGCCCTTGTAATCGCTCTTACCGGCGGGCTGGTGAATAGTCCTGAGCTGATCCCCAACACCGGCATCACATTGGCGCTGATTTTAGAAGCTTGCGTGTTCATGTGGGGACCGGCCCTGGCTAATATCCTCACGCGCATCATAACCAGGGAAAGTTGGCAGAACGCCTTTATCAGCCCCAATCTGAAAAAAGGCTGGCCTTATTGGCTGGCCGGTTGGTTCGGCCCGGGTCTGGCAACCATTCTGGGTATCTTGTTATTCTTCGTCATCCTGCCGCAATACTATGATCCCAACTTCACCACCCTGCGCGCGCAGCTGCAAGCCGCCAATGCCACCAGCATCAGTGACCCGATGGTCATCGTCATCAGCCAAACCGCAATGGCGCTGCTGCTGGCGCCTGTCTTGAATTCCATGGCCACTTTCGGTGAAGAGTTCGGTTGGCGGGCATACCTGCTGCCTAAACTTTCGGCTGCCATGGGCAACCGTAAAGCATTACTGCTTTCCTCGGTCATCTGGGGTATTTGGCATTGGCCGATCATCGCCATGGGCCACAACTACGGCCTGGATTACTGGGGCTATCCCTGGTTGGGACTGCTGATGACGGTTTGGTTCACCCTCTCAATCGGTGTCTTCTTCGGTTGGATCTCCCAGAAAGCAGGCAGTGTCTGGCCGGCCGTGATCGCGCACGGCGCATTGAACGGCATCGCCGCCCTGGGATTACTATTTGTGAGTGGCGCGACCCCCATGGTTTTAGGACCCAGCCCGGCCGGTGTAATCGGCTGCCTGCCTTTCACCGTGGTTTCAGCTATCATCCTGCTGAAAATGAAAGATTAAGCCTGCGCGGAAATTAAAGGTCAAACAGGTATTCCAGAAACTGCGCCGGTCCGCTGTGGTCGTTGGACGGCACTACCAGATCGGCGCAGGCTTTGGCTTGGGTCATGCCATTGGCTAACGAGACACCCACCCCTGCCTCAGTGAGAATATCAATATCGTTGTTGCCGTCACCGAAAGCCATTACGTTACTGAGGGAAAGTCCCAACCTTTCACATAAGCGAGTCAAACCGGCGCCTTTCGTGGCACCTTTGGGAGTTAAATCCAATATTTCCGGCATAGCCAGGCAATATTCCAATACATCCCCAACCTCGGCGCGCAACCCTTTCTCCAATTCCATTAGCTGTTTTGTGGATGCGCGATCCACCGCCATGCATTTGTGGACGTCCGATAATTTATCGCCCAATGACTCCCACTCGCCTACCTCGATCATATTGACTGAACCGAAGGTTTCCAGGAAAGAAAGGTCGTAAGTCATGTGCTCGATATAGACCCGGTCGCCTAAATAAATTACCAGGTCTTTATCTTCCTGCCGGCAGATGCGAATGATGCTCCGCATCACCTCGCCGGGAATGGTCATTTTCTCTTCAAATGTTCCTTCAAGGTCAGCCAGCAAGGCGCCGTTGGACAGGATCAGAGGGGTCCGGATTTCAAGATGCTGTGCCAGGGGACGTACCGCGTCCCAATTTTTCCCGGTGGCAATGGTCACCAAAATGCCTTTTTCCTGGCATTGCTTCAATACAGTGCGGGTTTGTTCTTGAAGGACTTGCTCGGAATCCAGCAATGTACCATCAATATCAAAGACCAGCATTTTTATTTTTTCAGGGGTAATGGTGTTTTGCATAGAAAAGCCTGTCCTTCCAGACAGGCTATTTTACTATTGTTTATTTAATCGTGCCCCGGCAGGTTTCCGGAGGTTTAGTAACTCATTTCGGTTAATGTCACCTGCATGGTGATGTGCGCATTATTGCGCACAACTTCAACCTCCACCACATCACCGGGCTGATAATTGAATAGCGCATTGACAAATTGGGTATCCTCGTCGAAATGCAAATCGCCCATACGCACAATGATGTCGCCCTGGCGAATTCCGGCGCTTTCAGCCGGGGATCCGCTGCCCACACGCGTGACATAGGCGCCCCATTCCACCGGCAGGTTATAGCGGGCCGCGGTGGAAGGATCAATCTGTTGAATACTGACACCCATATAAGGCCGCGCAAAATAGCCTTTGGTGATGATCTGTTGGCTGATGAGCAAAGCCGTATTGGAAGGAATGGCAAAACCAAGTCCTTCGGCAATTGCCGATGTACTGCTGCCGCGTACCACCGCGGAGTTGATACCCACCACTTCGCCGGCCAGATTCACCAACGGGCCGCCGGAATTGCCGCTGTTGATAGCCGCATCGGTTTGGATCAGGTTTTCCATCTCATAACCTTTGCCGGTATCCAACGAACGGCCGGTAGCGCTGACCACACCCACCGTGACGCTGTTGCGGAAATCGCCCAGCGGTGAACCAATCGCGATCACAGTCTCGCCCGGTTTGAGGTTGTCCGAATTGCCCAACACCGCCACACTCGGCATATCGCCTTCCACCTTGAGAACAGCCAGATCGGCAAAGCTGTCAGTGCTCACCACGGTTGCGCCCAGCTCAGAGCCATCGCTGAGGATGACTGTGAGTTCGTTGGTATCCTCCACTACATGATTGTTGGTCAGGATATAGCCATCCTGTGTGATGATCACGCCGCTGCCGCTGACAGTCGAGTCACCCGAATAACCGAAAAAGGTCATCTGGCCGGGAGTCGTGCCCACCACGGTCACGACAGTCGGTTGGACTTTTTCTACTACCTGCGTAATTGTGGTGCTAATATTGCTGGACGAAATCGTAATTTGGCTGATACCGGAGGAGGAAGATACGGGTTGAATCTGAACATTTTCCGTTGTCGTACCGGCAGTGGCCCGATTGGTCGCCACTGAAGCACCAATAAAAGCACCCAAAATGGCACTGCCAAACACCAATAGGGTGATCAGTATAAATGTTGTAATCTTTCGCATGACAGTTTCCTTGTAAGTCCAGGATAGGATAAGACAAATTATGATTTTATGCTGTAAGAAGGGTGTAAGAAAAAAGGACTTTATTTTTTGAATAAAGTCCTTTAATTTTCAAAATCCGAGGGAATTTAGCGCTGCCCCGCCGGCCCCAAAATTGCGTCCAATTCATCCAATTGGGAGAAATGCGCCAACGCGATGATTTCATCAGCCGCCTGAATTTCCACTTTACCGTGCGGGATGATCATGTCATCCTTGCGCAGCACTGCAATCAGCACACACTGATCCGGCAGTTTGATCTCCTCAATGCGTTTGCCTGCCATAATCGAGAGCGGGTGAACTTTCTCTTCGATCAGGGAATACTGTCCGCGGCGCAGTTTCAACAGCGGAACCATATCACCCAATGACATTTCTTCAAGGATTAAATGGCCAATCAATTCAGCCTGATTCAAAGCCGCGTCCACACCCATATCATCGGTGAACATCCAGGCATTCTTGGGATTATTCACACGCGCAATCACGCGCGGCACGTTGAACTCAAAGCGAGCCAGACTGGCTACTACCAGGTTGACTTCGTCCTTGCCGGTTACCGCAGCAACCACGTCCATCTGGCGGATGCCGGAAGATTCCAGCACCACCGGATCGGTGCCGCTTCCTAAAACTACATTTTGCTCGCCAACTTCTTTGTGAAGCCGTTCCAGCTCTTCGCGGCGTTCTTCAACCACAACAACGTTGTGGCCCTGTTTTTGCAGGAAATCGGCTATGAATTCGCCGACTTTGCCGCCGCCAATTACCATTGTTTTCATCGTCCCTCCGCCTTATCCAAACATGCTTGCAATACGGTCCGTATCTTCGCCCATCACTGCCAGGTGGACAACATCCCCAAATTCCAATGCCATCTTGGCCGTTGGCAGAAAAGATTTCCCCATACGGGTAATGGAAATGACCAGTGCCTTACCCGGTAGACCGATTTCTTCAATTGTGCGTCCGGCCAACAAGTCGTTAGCCTCAATCTCAATCACGCTTACTTCACCTGTTCCCAGGCGAATGAGCGTATTCAGGTTGGAGAAGGTCAGCAAATCCGACATGCGCGCAGCCGTGATGGCTACCGGGGAAATGGTTGGAATACCCAGGCGGCGGTAAATTTCCGCTTTGCGCGGATCATACACACGGGCAGCCACACGCGGAACCCGGAAAACCATTTTCGCGATCCTGGCCGCTACCACGTTGGCTTCATCGCTGGCCGTCACTGCCGCCAATGAATCCGCCGATTCAATTCCGGCTTGGGTTAATACGTTACGGTCAAAACCGATACCGGTCACTGTGTTGATCTTCAATCCCGTACCCAGACGTTCAAATGCCAAAGGGTTGATATCTATGACCGTTACGTCGTTACCGCGCCGGCTCAGATCGCGCGCCATGCCCGATCCCAGGCGCCCGCACCCGATAATGATCACTTTCATTGCTTCCTCCTGATTAATCTCAGTATGCCATAGTTTATATCTTCCATCATTATCCTCTCTTTTCTTTGCGCCGTAAAAGGGCTTTACGGATTTCATCCATAATGATTAGAGAGGGTATCCAAGCTGCCAGGAATCCCCAATTTGCCAACGGGAAAGGCCCTGTGCCAATGAAATTATTGAAAATCGGCACGTAAATCATCATCAAGACAATCACGATTTCAGAACCAACGCCAATCCACAACATATGGTTGCGATTCAACGGCAGCTTAAAGATTGATGTACGCTCCGAACGCTGCGTCAGCAGGTTCCCGATCTGGGTCATTACCACCGCTGCCAGTGCCATGCCGGTAGCAGAGCGGTAAATACTCCCCTCGCCCGGCAGGTCCAGCCATTGGCCGCTGAATCCGTTCGTCCAATAAAAATAATAGAAAGCCGCCATGGTCGCCAGACTTTGCATACTGCCCAGCCAGAAATAGGCCCGCTTTAACATGGCGCCATCAATGACGTGCTCATTCAGGTTACGCGGCGGGCGGTCCATAATACCGGGTTCCGGCGGTTCCGAACCCAATGCCAGCGCGGGCACGATATCGGTACCCAGGTCAACTGAAAGGATATGCATAACGTTCAAAGCCAGCGGAATACGCGCCGCCGAGAAAGCGAAAAGAATGAAAGGTACCGCTTCAGGCGTGTTGGACGTAAAAATGTACGTGGTGAATTTGCGGATGTTGGCGTAAACCGCACGGCCTTCTTCAATCGCGTTCACAATGGAAGCAAAATTATCGTCCGTCAGGATCATGGCAGCGGCTTCCTTGGCCACATCACTGCCGCTGATACCCATCGCCACACCAATGTTGGCTTTCTTTAAAGCCGGCGCGTCGTTCACACCGTCGCCCGTTACAGCCACAATGAAACCCAATTCCTGCAAGGCTGAAACCACGCGCAGTTTATGCTCCGGTGCCACACGCGCGAAGATGACTTCGTCTTTCAACGCCTCTTCCAGCGCCTGCTCATCCATGGCATTCAGGTCAAAGCCGGTCACAATACGCGGATGGCTGCCGCGGATGATACCCACGCGCCGGGCAATACTCTCGGCTGTCAGGCCGTAGTCGCCCGTGATCATGATAATGCGGATGCCGGCATGATGGCATTTCTGTACGGCTTCGGCCACTTCCGGCCGCGGCGGATCCATCATGGCTACCAGGCCGATGAAGACCAGCTCGCTTTCCATCTGTTCGGCTTCATAATTCAACATGCCGTCCGGCAGCGCCCGCTGCGCAACTGCCAGCACGCGCAATCCGTCGCGAGCGAAATTGTCGTTGGCAGCCATGACTGCCTCACGGGTTGCCTCGTCTATCGCGGAAATAGTCCCCTGCACACAAACGGACGAACATAAGTCCAGGACTTCCTTGGGCGCGCCCTTAATGAAGGCAACGCGTTTGGATTTTCCACAGGCAAAATATTCATTTGAAGCTTGATAGGGATCAATTTTATGAATGGTGGTCATGCGTTTGCGGCGCGAATCAAAAGGAATTTCAAAAACGCGCGGGAACGACCGTTCCAGTTCATTCAAATCCAGCTTACACTTGCGCGCAGCCACTTTAATGGCCGCTTCGGTAGGATCGCCCAAAATCGTCCAGCCGTGGCCGGGAGCGCCGTCCGGTTCCAGCAAGCGCGCATCGTTGCATAAACTGCCGGCTGTCAGCAGCATGCGTACATTAAATTGCTGCTCTGCGTCCACCTTCTCATCACCCAGCGACAATTCACCGACCGGTTCATAACCGGTTCCGCCCAGTGAAAAAGTTGATCCCATTGTTTGGTTTGAACCCGGCAGCCAAAGCGCGCGCACGGTCATTTCGTTCTGTGTCAGCGTGCCGGTTTTATCGGTACAGATCACGGAGGTGCAGCCCAATGTCTCTACAGCGGATAATTTCTTGATCAGCGCGTGCCGTTTGGCCATGCGCTGCGTCCCCATTGCCAGCGCAAGGGTCACAGTTGGCAGCAGGCCTTCCGGTACGAAAGCCACAATCATGCCCAGCCCAAAAATGAAGCTCTCAGCCGGGTCAATCCCTGCCAGGACCAACGCCATAATAAAGAAGATAATACCTACCACCACCGCAATGACGGTCACCATTTTGGTGACGTTTTTCATCTCCAATTGCAGCGGGCTGAGCTCTTCTTTCATTTCCTGGGTCAGGTTGGCAATCTTGCCGAATTCGGTGTTCATACCGGTGGAAAGCACGATGGCCTTGCCGGTTCCGGTCGCAACGCTCGTTCCGGCAAACACCATATTGGGTAACTCGGTATAAGTAATCTTGTCCTGCAGTACCGCTTCCGCGGTCTTGTTCACCGGGCGTGATTCGCCGGTCAGGGTAGCCTGGTCGGTGCGCAGCGCCGCCTGATCCACCAGACGGCAGTCGGCGGAAATCTTCTCACCCTCTGCCAGCAGAACAATGTCCCCCGGCACCAATTCCTCGGCCAAAATCTTCTGTTCAACGCCATCCCGCAGCACGCGTGAGAATGCCGGCAGCAGTTTTTTCAGGGCATCGGTTGCTTTCTCCGCGCGGAATTCCTGCCAGAAGCTGAAAGCGCCATTAATAACATTGACCAGCCAAATAGCTATGGTCAGCTCCGGCATACGCGCAATTAACGCGACAAATCCCCCCACCCATAACAGAATCGCCATCAGGTGGGTGAAATTACTGACAAACTTAAGCAGCAGGGAAGCTTTCTTGGCTTCCTTGATTTGGTTGGCCCCATAAGTTTTCAGTCTGTCTTGTACTTCTTGTGAAGCGAGCCCCTTTTCGCTTACCCCCATTAATTTATAGACGTCAGCCGCCGATAATCCGGCCAGTTTGACTTTATCTTTGAGCAATACCGATGATTTCTCTACATCAACATGATTCGCTAACATACCTTTTATTTTTCTACCTCATTACCCTCTATCACGAGGGGCACAAGAAGCCGATTCTATCACTTAACCAACCTAATGCATATGTTTTTGGTCAATATTTCGTCAGAAATCCGTTGAATTCCCGTCAGATTCCGTTTTCAGCCAATCCAATAAGGCTTGCATGCGGTCATGGTGCGAACCCTTCCAGTAAATCTGGCCGCATTGCTCGCAGCGTGAAAATTCCTGGAAATACTTGCGGGTCAGAGGCTCCAGCTGGTCTTCGATCTTTGTTTTGCTTACCGGCTCAAGCTTTCCATTGCAGGTAATGCAGCGCGTGAAAGGCTGCACCTGCCCCAACAGGTCAAAGCGCCGTACAACACCTAATAATTGCTGGCGCGGATCCCGTGTGCGCAGGCAGTACCCGCGCGTAACCAGACTGCGCTTGAGCAGCCCGCGATCGCGCGTGAGCAGGATGCGCTTCTGCTCATCTGAAATCTTCGCCAGCTCCTGGTCGTTGTAATCATTGCGGTAAAGCGAGTCAAAGCCCAGCATGCGCAGGTAAGCTGCCAGGCGGCCCAAGTGCCCATCCAAAACAAAACGCGCCTCGCGCAGCGGCGCGGGCCGCAGTTTCAACAGCGGGGTGATATCGACGGATTCAAAAACCGGATAAACTGCCACACGATCGCCCTGCCGGACTAAATAACTGAAATCCACCGACTGCCCGTTCACCAGTACCAGGTCCACTTCAGTGTGAGGAATGCCGCTGGATTCGATCAAATGTTTAACACTTTGGCGGTCTTTAAAGGAAATTTGCAGTGTTTGATATTGGCGATCGCGGGGGAGGAACTCGTTTAATTCCGCGTAAAAGCGGAAATTGGCATCCATAATATTCAGACTTTTTGTTTTACCGTATGTTTATTATATAAAAATAAGCTCCGAAGGTAAAACAAGGTTTATATGAAGGATCCCTTTAATAAGTGAGTTGCGCCCTACTCGCCAATATATTTCGTGTATTTCGCGAATTTTGTGGTTAAACGGTTATTGCGTGGTTAAAAAAAGAAAGGAGACGCTTTAGGCGTCTCCTGCTTTCTCATTAATCATTTGCAGCAGCGCGGTGGCTGACTGCTTTGGCCCCGTTTGTTCGCTGCCCGGGATACCCAACTGGGTACGCATCTGGCCGACGTAGATGTTCTGATCGAACATTTTCTGGAAATACTTCTGTGCCAGGCCCTCATGCAGATCGTGATACTGCGGCGGGCCGAAAATATTGGCAAAGTAATTCTCCACCAGCCCCTTGGTAGTTGTAGTGCCCTTGCTCATCACCGCGCCGCGCCGGAAGACGTTCAAGGCGTCTTTGGCATTCGCAAAGCGGTCAATGATGGGATGGTCCTTATCCACTGCTTCGTAGTTATTGGCATACAACACGCAGTCGATGGGCGTACCGGCCATGATGTATTCGTAACGCGTCACGGGCATGACCACGCGCGCGTTGACCTGGTCGGGGTTCATGATAATGGTGCGGTCAATCTGGCCCAGGGCATAACCGGACTGCAGGTCATCCAGGCGTACAAAGGCGCCCATTTCCGTACCGTAACCCACCAGCCTGCCCTGTTCATTTACGGCAATCGAACCCATATCATCCGCCACAACCATCAGGTCTTCGATCTCATCACTGGCAATCAAGCGCAGCGCTTCAATCGATTCGGACTTTCCCGCACCGCTGTCGCCCATAATCAACACCGAGAAGGGTTTCTTATTGCGCATGGTGATCTGCACCATCGCGCCATGGAAGGGCAGGTAACCGTCCTTCATGCGGATGATGTTGTGCAGGGTCAGGATCATCTTCTTCAGGTAGCCGAAGTAGGCGTATTCATTCTTGAACGGTACTGAACCGACCATGATGTTGTTCTTCTCATCATCGAAGAAAACGGTCTCGTTGCCGTCAACAGACAATGAAGTTTCTTCCGGCGCGCCGTAAATATAAACCGCGTCCGGTTTGCGCTGCAGGTCGTTTTCGTCCGCCAGCTCAAACAAATTGGAGAGAGAAAATCCCAGCTCGAAAAAGCTGAGCGGGAAATAAATCGCGATCAGCAGCGGCCCCACCCGAGCCGGGTAGCACAACCACTCTTTGGGATCCAGCTTGATGCCATCCAAAGGATTGCGATCGATGCGCGCGAACTGTCCCTTGCGTTTGTTATTGGGGGTGTTGAAGATCATCGGTGGATAGATCAACACCTGGCGGATGACAAAAATATCATCCAAAACCGAAAAGCTGCTGTTGGGATAATTCAATTTCATCGGCAGCGCGATTGCGCCAATTTCAGCACCGGCGCTCACCTGGCGGTAAATCTTGGGATGCTTTCCAGTGATGTTTTCTTGAATGTTGCGGTAGGTGCTGCGCACCAGGTGCATCAGACTTTCCACCAGATCGTTGAACGTGCGATAGGGGCGCTGATCCATGCGATCAAAAACTGAGTCGCAAATCACCAGACGGTGCATGCGCCGCCAGTAATTGTAAAACTGCTCAATGAATTCATTGAACAGCAGGGTATCCCGAAAGAAAATTTCCGATCCGTCCACAAGTTTGGCGACTTTGTCTGCCTGAAGCGAGTTCAGGTAGTAAAGGGTTTCCTGAAGCAATTTGACTTCATCTTCGGAATAATCTTTAGTTGAGAAGATGTTCAGAAGCGGAGACTGCTTCCTTTTTAATGATTCCAAATATGAGTAATAGAACTTGAGGAAAGGTTCACTGGTCAACAATTCTTCCGAGCTGATGCAAACACGATTGCTTACCCGCAAGATAAATTTGTCGCTGTAGAAATGGTATGAACCATTTTCCATTGCATGATTCTTCTTTTTCAACGTATTGCCGTCCTGTTTTGATAATAAAGGAATTTATATCACGATATCTTTTTTATCTCTACACGGATTGGGACATCTTTCCGCCCATGCGCGTCGGGGAACACAACCGAAGCTATGTTCCCCGCGCATTTTTAGGACATCATGAGATATTATTTATGTAAGATTTGTGACAGGAAGAGTTTTGTCCGATCGCTGGTAGGCTGATTGAACAGTCCGTCCGGCGTATTTTTCTCCACGATGCGGCCGTTATCCATGAAGATCACTTCATCAGCCGCCGCGCGGGCAAAACCCATCTCGTGGGTCACAATGATCATGGTGATGCCTTCTTTTGCCAGCATCATCATTACATCCAGCACTTCTTTAATCATTTCAGGATCAAGTGCGCTGGTGGGTTCATCAAACAGCATCAACTTGGGGCGCATGGCCAGGGCGCGGGCAATTGCAGCGCGCTGCTGCTGACCGCCGGAAATTTGTGAAGGTAGTTTGTCGGCTTTATCCGCAATCCCAACTTTCTTAAGCTGCTCAATGGCGATGCTTTCAGCATCCTTCTGCTTAATTTTCTTCACAACTTTTAACGCCAGGGTGATATTCTCCAAAATGGTAAGGTGCGCGTACAAATTAAAGCTCTGGAATACCATACCGATTTCCGCGCGGTGGCGGTTCAGTTCTCTCTGATCACTGGTCAGGCGTTCCCCATTAAACCAAACCTGCCCATTTGTGGGCGTCTCCAGATAATTAATGCAGCGCAGTAAAGTGGATTTACCTGAACCGCTCGGACCAATGATCACCATAACTTTGCCGGACTGCACATCCAGGCTGACATCATCCAGAGCCTGTAAATCACCAAACCATTTATTGATCGACTTTACTTCGACCAGTTTCTCATCAGTAAGATTAGCCATTATTCCGTAACCGCCTTTCCAATAATTTCACCAGCATGGAAAGCAATAATGTCATGGTCAAATACATGACCGAAAGGGTTGTATAAGCTTCCGGATACCGGAATGAATGCCCGGCATACAAACGGGCAATCTGTGTAATATCGCGCACCGCCAGAATGGATACCAGGGAAGAATCTTTTAGCATGGAAATAAAATCATTCCCAATGGCCGGCAGCACATTGCGGATGGCCTGCGGCAGCACAACGTTGCGCATGGCTTGTCCGTGGCTCATACCCTGCGAGCGAGCGGCTTCCATCTGCCCCTTCGCAACCGATTGAATACCGGCACGGAAAATCTCAGCGGAATATGCGCCATAGGTCAATGAAAGAGCAATTACTGCGCGCACGCTCATGGATATTGAGCGGTTGCTTAAACCTGCCAATGGATTCCCAATTGTAGTCAGTCCCAGCTCAATCAGCTTGGCACCTAATAAAGCCAAAAAGTTCACCACACCCGGTACCATGACCAGGGCAATGAAGAAGATCAGTACCAGCATGGGAATACCGCGCATGAGTTCCACGTAAAATGTTGCGATATTTTGGGACAATATACTGGAAGAAACCCGGCCCAACCCGGTGAATAAACCGATTAGCAGTGAAATGGCATAGGATATTAATGTGATATACAAAGTTACGATCATCCCACTGCGAATGGTGACAAAAGCCTCATTATAAGTGGGACTATTGGTGATCAGCAGCAGCGTACCAACAATAAGTAGCAGGATAAGCACCAGCCACCAGGGAAAGGTGGCCAGCCTGGTACGTAACCGCTGTCGCCTGGATTGCTGCAAAGAAACCTTCTGTGCAGCAGATAACGAATCTTCAAACGCCATGATGTCCTCTATTTTTAAACCGATTAGAAATCGGGCTGGCCGATTTGAAATCAGCCAGCCCATTTATTTTTATTTACTCAATATCGTCGTAAGTTAATGTGAAGGAAAGTCCAAAGAATTGGGTGTTAACCTGTTCCAGGAAACCGTTGCTCTTTAATTCTGCCAGAGCGGTGTTGAAGGGTTCCACCAGGTCGCTGTCGTTGGGGAAAACAAAACCGAGCAAGTCACTGGAAATGGACGGGCCGACCAATTCGATGTCATCGGGATTCTGGGAAACGTAGCCCAAACCCACCTGTTCGTCAATCAAGACTGCATCCACATCGTTGGAAAGCAGAGACTGAACGGCGAAGGGGAATTGTTCGAAAGCGCTGATGCGATCTTCCGGCAGATAGGTTGCCGCGGTCTCGTAGTTGGTGGTAGCTACCTGGGTGCCCAGAATCAGGTCCGGGTTCGCTACAAATTCTTCGATGGAAGCAAAGCGATCTTCGCCCATTTTTACCAGCAGGCGCTGGTCGATGGAGATGTAGCTGTCCGAGAAATCGACAATTTCATCGCGTTCGGGGGTGATGGTGACGCCGTCGCCGGCCATGTCATACAGGCCATCAGCAACAGACTGAATCAGAATATCCCAGGAGCATTCCTGGAATACGGGGGTGCAGTGCAGCAGTTCGCAAATTTGCGGGATTACAACGTAGTCCCAACCGCCGGCCTTGCCTTCGTAGATGTAGTTGAAAGGCAGGTACGCGTCTTCAACAGCCACGGTCACTTCGCGGCAGTCCAGATCGACCAGTGCGGTTTCAGCTGAGCCCAGGCAGCCGTAAACGGGAATACCGTTTTCGTCGTAAGTCAGTTCAGCTGCTGCTTCCTCGGCGGGAGCAGCTTCTTCCGCGGCCGCATCTTCCGCCGGAGCAGCTTCTTCCGCAGCTGTGTTGTCAGCAGCTGTCGTGTCCGCGCCGCCGCAAGCTCCCAATGCGAGAGCGCCGATTACCAGAAAGGCAATTACCAGATACTTCTTGTTGTTCATTTCTTCTCCTATAGCGTTACTTTCAGAATTTTGTTTTGTAGCCTGCCGAATTATCAAGTTCTATAATTCAAACCAATCCATCTCATTTTCGTATTAGGGCAATATTTTATATTTTTTCATACAGAACCTCCGGATAATTTCTCATATTCAGCAGGCAAACGAAAAAGGCCTTCCATTCCTGGAAGGCCCTTCACGTTCACTTATTAGGTTAGAGATACTTCATTTCCCTATAGCAAAACGCCGCTCCTTCCAGAAGGAGTGATATGTGAATGATGTTTAGCTTTAGGTGATCGAATCTCAAACATGATAGGCACATTTTTATCATGTACCATGTACTTTGTCAAGGAAATGTATGATTTTTGTCATTTTCCCGGCCTTTTCCACATCGTTATTTCCTTCCAACCGTAAATTAATATATAAATTTTCTTAGATTTTATAGAAAGGAAACCTCACAAATCAATTTGTGTTAACATTAAAAATATGTCCCTACTATCGATCATCAACAGTCGTTTAGGTATTGGCATTGTTTTAGGCGTCGCCAAAAACACTTCCACAAAAACCGGTTATAAGTTGGCTGATTTCGCGGCTGATTTTTTATGCAAGCACCCGAATGCAAAATTAATCCGGGCAGCCCGCGCCAACCAATGGGTGATAACCGGTGAGCGCCTATCCAAAGAGGAATTGGACGTCCAGGTCGATCGGACCATCCGCAACACCGCGCACAGTATCTTCGAGTTTTACCATTACATGCATGATTACCCGGCTATCCGGGAAAAAGTCATCTTCACGCCCAAAGTCACGAGGGTTTTACAGGAACGCGCTGATTGCGATGAGGGCACCATTTTCATAGGCCCGCATCTAGGTAATTTTGACCTGGGCGGGCGCGCCATTGCCCTGCAGGGTTACAAATTATTTGTCCTCAGCTATCCCCAACCGAACGGCGGTTATGCCTGGCAAAACAAGCTGCGCCGCGAGATCGGCATGGATATTCGACCCATGTCCACCGAGAACATGCGCGCCGCTAAAGCGTATCTGAAAGAAGGCGGTTTTGTCGTGACCGGCATGGAACGTCCGCTCGATAAAACCAATTATTATCCCAAATTCTTCGGCCGTCCCGCGCCGGTGCCGACCAGTTACGTACGCATGGCCCTGCAAACGCATTCAGCGATTGTCGTCCTCGCCTGTCTGCGCAACTCACAGGGTAAATATGAGTTAAGCTGTTCAGACCCAATCTACATGAAACCCTACGAAGATGCACAGGATGAAATCGAGAGAAACGCCGAAAAAGTCCTGGCGGAAGGCGAAAAAATGATCGGTCAAAATCCGAGCCAATGGGCGATGACCTACCCGGTTTGGCCGGAAGCATTGGACGAAATGCCTTAAATTGAAAATAATTTTTAAGCTGAATAAGAAGGTAGAATAAAGTTATGGCAAAAAAGAAGAAGAATGAATTAAAAAACATTAAGAAACACCACCGCGTTAATAAGATCCTGCTCGGCCCGCTCGAACGGCCAGCCATCGCATGGTTGGTGGAACACATGCCCCATTGGGTCACTCCGGACCATCTGACCTTCTTAGGGTTATTAGCCTCAGTTTTAATCGGCGCCTGTTATTATCTGACTAACTTTGATAAGAATTTCCTTTGGCTGGCTAATCTGGGATTTTTCCTCAACTGGTTTGGCGATAGTCTGGACGGCAACCTGGCACGCTATCGAAAAATCGAACGGCCGCGCTACGGTTTCTTTATCGACCACACCATAGACACTATCAGCGAAGTGATTATCTTCATCGGCATTGGCCTTTCCCCATACGTAGATTTAAACCTGGCATTGCTGGCCTTGGTCGGCTACCAATGTATGGCTAATCTGGTTTACATCACCACCTCCGTAAAGGGTGAATTCAAAATTTCCTATGGTTCGCTTGGCCCGACCGAAGTTCGCGTAATTGCCATCATCGCAAACATTATTATTTATGCCATTGACAATCCGCTGATCCATCTCCCATGGCAAAGTACACCAATAAAGTTGTATAACCTCATCCTGATGGGTGCTATATTCCTGCTGTTTTTCTTCTTTACTTATACAACTATCACCCAGGGCATCAAACTGGAACGGAAAGACCGCAAGAAGTGGCTTAAGAAACTTCAAAAAAGCAAAGATTCCAGTCAAGCTGATTAATTTTTTTTCAACCAGACAGTAAAAATACCGCAGAAATGCGGTATTTTGGTTGCTTGACATTAACGTAACGTAAAGGTGTAAGATATTTTTTACTATGAGTGATTCTACTTACACTATCAAGCAAATTGCCGATATGGCAGGGGTTACCACCCGCACGATTCGGTACTATGACCAAATCGACCTGCTTAAACCGGTTGAGATCCGTGCCAACGGATACCGTACCTATGATCAGTCCAGTCTGCTTAAGCTCCAACAGATCATGTTTTTCCGTGAACTGGATCTGCCGCTGGAAGATATCCGTTCCATTATTAACCGGCCGGATTTCGATATGGTGGATGCACTCAATAAGCATCGCTTGAGCCTGCAAACCCAGCAAAACCGCCTGCAGCGCTTGCTGCGTACACTCGACCAAACGATCGACAGCCTGACCGGCACCGGCAGGATGGGTGAAAAAGATTACTTCGAGGGTTTCGACCATTCGGAATATGAAGAAGAGGCACGCGCGCGTTGGGGCAACACCTCCCAATATGTCGAATCACAGCAGAAGTGGGCCAGTTATTCCCCCCAACAACAGGAAGACATAAAAGCACAAGGAAATCAGTTGATTTCACGCATGGTTGGAGCTGATGCCGGCGCTGCGCCTGAGGATGCGGACATCCAGCAGGCGGTGGGAGAATATTTCGACTACTTGAATCGCTATTTTTACACGCTCGATCTGAAAATTTTCCGCAACCTGGCGGATATGTGGGTTGCTGATCCGCGTTTCGCGGCCAACTATGACCGCATTCGCCCCGGCGGAGCGGCATTCGTACGCGAAGCAGTGCATTATTACTGTAATCATCATACTTAAATAATAGAAATCTTTAAAATTAGCAGATAAAGAAACACCAACGGTAATAATCGTTGGTGTTTCTTTAACCAAATTAGAAATTTACTTTACCTTCATCGGTATTCCGGACACCATAAAGATAACCCGGTCGGCTGAAGCAGCCAGTTGCTGATTGGCCCGTCCGAGCGCATCACGATAGAAGCGCCCCATTAGCGTGGCCGGCACTACCCCCAGACCCACCTCGTTGGACACGATTACCCAATCTCCCTCATGGCGTTTGAAAGCGGTCAGCAAACTTTCCACTTCTTCTTGTACGGCTCGCTGGAAATCCGCTTCAACCAGCGGCTGTGGACAAGCCATAAGGACATTGCTCACCAACAATGTCACACAGTCCAGTAAAACATTCCCTTCAATTGCTGCTTGTTGGATCGCCAGCCCGGTGTTTACAGGTGCTTCCAGCGTCGTCCAATGTTTTGGACGGCTGTCCTGGTGAGCGCGGATTCTGGCTGCCATTTCATCATCGCCCGCGGTAGCAGTAGCCACGAACAACACCGGTTTGCCGCTTTCATCCATTAACTTCTGGGCATAACTCGATTTTCCGCTGCGCGCGCCGCCCAGGATTAAAGTCAACGATTTTCCCATTGTGCCTCCAAATTCATTTGATGCAGGGATTCCAGAAGAACGCTACGGGAAGAATGGAAATCATCTTCTCCAAATACCTCCATCGTTAAAACGCCTTCGTAATTCACGCCTACCAAAAAGTCCATCACGCGCCGCAATTCCTGTACAGGAACATACTGCAGGGATTGATGGTCGCGTTGAGCAATTCCATGAATATGCAGAACGCGCGCATTTTCAATGTGTTTTTCCAGAAAAGGCAGGGGATCATACCCGTCCTTCCAAAGATGCCCGATATCTACGCAGCGGCTGAAAGGCATTTCAGCTAAGGCCGGATCCCAAAAGTCCGGGGGATATCCATCCAGGTTTTCCGCCGATAACAAGCGCGGCTCTTCCAGTTCGCCTGCCAGAAGGGCTAATGCCTGACGGGTTCGTTGGGTCCATTCTTCCCATTCCTGCGAACCGCAAGCTGTACGGACGCTGCGGCCGTCCAGGTGCAGCACGTAAGCCCAGGGTTTCAAGCGAGCCATCTGCCGGATGACCCGCAGCGCTTTTGTAATGGAAAGCGTTTGGTTTTCCTGATCGTCACCCAGGCGTAAATCCAACGGCAGGTGAACAGTGCAAGTCAAATCGGCTGCCTGCATGGTTTGATGAATCGCGTCAAGTACCGCGTCATGCGGTAAATTGTTTTCACCTTCGTCCACCTCAAAGAGGACCAGTTCCACGTCGTCCACTCTTCCAGCCAGAAATTGCACATTCGGCAAAATGTCATCCGGCACGATGTACGAGGTGGTGCCGATACGGAAGGGTACTTTTTTCACAATCCCCTCACGCAAAAACCCATCAACACCAGCAGCTCCCCCAGCTCCACAACCAAACCGTAAACATCTCCGGTCATTCCGCCCAAACGCACTTGTGCGGTACGGAAAATCAGCCAGGCACAGACATGGACAACTGCGGCTACCGCGATTGCCTGCCAACCCAACTGGTAAGTCAGGATGATGACCGGAATAAGCGCCAGGTAGAAAGAACCCTTTTGCAGACTGGCTGAAAATTGTTCGCCCAATCCCCCCGGCCGCGCGTTGGCCTGCTTTCCTGCCGGTAGCAGCAGCCAGCGCGACAGCGCGCCCGCCAGCGGGAGCGCCAACCCATAAACCTCCAGCGGCAGACTGTAAAGCGCCGCGATTTTGATCAAAATAGTCAGGGGTAGGCCGATATCGGCAAATGTACCGTGGTGGGGGTCTTTCATGATTTCCAACCGGCGCTGCGGTGTTCCCGCATACAGCAAGCCATCACAGCAATCCGCCAACCCATCCAGATGCAGCCCGCCGGTGACGGCAATCCAAAAAGCCACTGCCAAAGCCGACGCCAGCATGCGCGGCAATATCAGCAGCAGTCCATAGTAAACCAGCGCCGTTAAGCCGCCCAGCAGCGCCCCCACCCAGGGGAACCAAGCGGCTGCTTTCCCCAGTTCCAGCGGTTTATAGTCTTTGCGATGCGGGACAGGCAAAACGGTTAGGAAGTCCAATGCGGTGATCAGGGAATCAAACATGTTGGCTGACTCCGGCTTCATCAAAAGTAGCCATCTCATTGAGAATGCGCGCGGCGCTCTCGATAATTGGAAAAGCCAGGACTGCACCGCTGCCCTCACCAAGGCGCAGCTGTAAATCAAAAAGCGGCGCCAAGTCCAGATAATCGCAAAGGATGGCATGCCCTCTTTCAACCGACAGGTGGGAGGCAATCAGATACGGTTTGACTCCCGGCGCCAATTCCACCGCCGCCAGGGTAGCCGCGGCGGAGATGTACCCATCCACCACTACCGGCAGGCGCGCGGCCGCCGCAGCGATTATCACTCCCACCAATCCGGCGATATCCAACCCGCCAACCTTGGCCAGCACGTCCAGCGCATCCTTCGGGTTGGGATGATTGACCGCAATCGCCTCTCGGATGACTTCAACCTTGTGCGCTAATCCGGCGTCGTCCAATCCTGTTCCCCGCCCGGTCATGGCTTCCACCGGCGAACCGGTGATTACCGCGCCAACCGCAGCGGCAGCCGTGGTATTGCCGATGCCCATTTCACCCAGAGCCACCAAATCCAACCCGTCCTGCACCTGCTTCCGCAGCACCCGCATGCCCACGTCGATTGCCTCTTCGGCCATTGCCCGGCTCATGGCCGGACCCCGGCGCATATTTTGACTGCCCTTTGCCAGGTTGTGATGCACCACGCCGGAAAGGGCGCCGAGATCCTGGGCAACACCCATGTCCACAACCACCACCCGTGCGTCATTTTGACGTGCGATCACATTTACTGCGGCCCCCTGGTTGGCAATGTTCGCGACCATCTGGGCAGTTACGGTGGATGGATAGGCACTGATGCCTTCCAATGCCACCCCGTGGTCGGCCGCCATGAGGATTACCGCCTTACGGGGAAACATGGGCCGTTCCTTGGCCGTAATGCCCGCCAGCTGCACGGACAGGCTCTCCAACCTGCCCAACGAACCGGCCGGTTTGGTCAGGCGTGCCTGCCGCTCAATTGCTTTTTCAGCCGCATGCGTATCAATCTCAGGGATTTCAGGAAATTGCATGATTTATCCTTTTATTCATGGAATGAGTTGTTTCTAAAGAAGCTCGGACTTCATCTAACGCGTTGATCAGCCTTTGATTATGTGTTCCATCGCAGGGATAGGGCATTGAGGCTGCAACCTTTCGATCTATCACATTCATGGATTTTGAAAACACCTCGGTCAACCGGGCAACCTAAAAATCCACCCCGGGCTGCGATAGCAATCCTTCAGTTTTGAAAGGATGCTTGATCTCTCTCATCTCCGTTACCAGATCGGCGTAATCGATAAGCGCTTGCGGCGCGTAACGTCCCGTCATGACCAAAGTCATTTGAGGCGGTTTGTGCTGCCGCAGCCAGGCTATGGTCTCGTCGATATCCAGCCATTTGAAGTGGAACAGGAAGGAAAATTCGTCCAACAGGAGAATGTCATAGCGGGCCATCCGGATTTGCTCCTGCGCGTAATTCCAACCTTCCAAGCCGCAAACGCGCATGTCCCGCAGGTCGCGGCCCTGCCAGGTGCAGCCGTTGCCCACCTGGCGGATGTCGATACCCATGCGCTTGGCTGCCAGGCTCTCGCCATACTCATTTTGCGTATCTTTGATAAATTGGATGGCGCCCACCCGCATACCGCGTCCCCAGGCACGTATTAACATGCCCATGCCTGCCGTGGTTTTACCTTTGCCATTCCCGGTATATACAACAACCAATCCCCGCGGCTGATTGGGATTATTTTGGTTCTTCTCTTCCATATTGTCCTGTTCCATTTCTGGCGCTTACCGCCCAAAATCCCCACGGATCCCGATAAAGATTGGTTTTTACATTAAATACTGCTTCAAGATTCTCCGGCGTCAATACGTCCACGGGGCTGCCCGCACAAATCTGTTTTCCGCGATGCAGCAAGATCAAACCGTCACAGTAACGCGCGGCAATGTTGAGATCGTGGATAACCATCAAAACGGTTATGCCCCCGCACGACACCAGTTGGCGAATCAGATCCATCACTTGAATTTGATAATGAATGTCCAGGTTGGTCGTTGGTTCGTCCAACAGTAAAACACGCGGTTCCTGGGTCAAAGCCCGCGCGATCAGGACACGCTGAAATTCTCCCCCGGATAATTCATCCATGCGCCGGTCTTCCAGGGAGTCCAAATCGGAATTATGTATGACATCGTCAATCACTGCCTGATCGGTTTTGGTCATCGGCAGCAGCCAACCGCGGTGAGGGGCCCTTCCCAGTGAAATTACCTCACGGACCGTCAACGGCCAGGCCAGCCTTTCGCGCTGCGGAACCCAGCCGATCAACTGTGCTCTTTTTCGCGGCGTTAATAAGAACAGGTTTTGTTCGCCTACAAAGACCTGCCCTCCAAACGGTTTTATCAATCCCGAAAGAGCGCGCAGCAACGTGGTCTTTCCGGAGCCATTAGGGCCTACCATCCCTATCAGACTCCCCTGTTGAATGGAAGTGCTGAATTGCTCAACCACTTTCTTATTCCGATAACCGAGCGATAGCTCCTCGGCCCGCAGAATGTTCATGTGCGTTTTTCTCCCGTTTTCATTAAATACAGGAAGAATGGCCCCCCTAAAAGAGCGGTGAAAATGCCCACCGGTATTTCAACCGGCGCCATCAGAGTGCGCGCCAAATCATCCGCGAATAGCATCAACAAACTGCCCAACAGCATGGCAATCGGCATCATGGTCTTATGGTTGGCGCCCACTAGCATACGCGCCAAATGAGGCGCGATCAACCCCACAAAACCGATAATACCGCTGACGGATACCGCCGCGGCTGTTGCCAGGCTTGAACTGATTACAATGATCAATCTGGCTTTACGCAAATTCAGGCCCAACGATTGGGCTGTTTCTTCGCCTGCCGCCAAAGCATCCAGAGAGCGCGACATCAAAAAAACACACAAAATCGCGGGCGGGGCTAACCACAACGTTTGGCCCAATTCCGACCAACTGGAATTGGCAAAACTACCCAGCAGCCAGGCATAGACTCCGTGCAGAACTTCATCATTAAGCAAGAGCAGCAGCGATACCACAGCGGAGAGCATGGCGCTCATCGCCGATCCGGCCAGTAGCAGCCCCGCGATCGAGCCATAATTGCTATATTCCGAGATGGCAAATACAACCAACACTGCCAGCAGGGATCCAAAAAATGCGCCGATCCCGATGGTAATATGCGGAAGCGAGAAACGCAGCATGACTGCCAGAGTAGCTCCCAGGGCAGCCCCTCCCGAAGCCCCAACAACATAAGGATCGGCCAAAGGATTACGGAACAATCCCTGAAAACCGACGCCGGCCGCCGATAAAGCCGCGCCGCACAACACGACCAGCAGGATGCGGGGAAATCGAAACTCCCACACGATCGTACGGTGGGAGTTCTTTTGTGCCTGATTGATAAGCGCCGAAACAGTCTCATTCGGAGTGAGTTGTACCGCTCCTACCCCTAAACTGAGAATCATGACAGCCAACAGCACCAGGAATAGAAGGCTGAAGGCAATCGCATTGCGGCTGTTAATCTTATTCTCCGAAACTTTGCGGATATAGCGCCTGAGCAATTGCCTCCAGCGCGTCAACTACCCGCGGCCCGGCACGAGAAACGATATTACCGTCAATGATATAGATCCTGCCATTTTGAACAGCAGATAAATCGCCCCAGCCTTCCCGTTCGGCAATGATTTCACCGCTCAACTGGTCGCTGTGATTGCTGGGGCCTAAAATAACCTGCGGGTCTTTTTCAATGACTTCTTCAGAACTTATCGAGGGGTAATCCTCACTCAAATCCGCAAAGATATTCACGCCCCCGGCCATGTTAATTAATTCGCCAATGAAGGTTTGGTTAGTAGTGGTCATATAAGGGTCATTCCAGACTTCGTAGAATACGGAAACGCGTTCTTCTTCAGGAATGGTCTCGACTACCTGCGTGACCGTATCGATACGAGTTTGCATTTCATCCAGCAGGGATGATGCTTCCGTTGTATGGCCTGTGACGGCGCCCAGTGTCTGCAGAGAATCCATAATCTCCTCGATACTGTTGGGTTCCAGAATGATCACCTGGATGCCCGCGCTTTCCAGCGCATCTATCAAATCAGCTTGATAAATACTGCCGCCAATCACCAGATCCGGTTCGAGGTCGGTAATAGCTTCGATGCTGATGGATGAAGAAGAGAACCCACCGATGGCAGGCAGCGCTGATGCTTCTTCAGGATAATCACAAAATTCCGTACGGCCTACCAGCAGGTCTCCGGCTCCGATGGCATACAAAGACTCGGTGATGGATGGAGCCAACGAGACAATGCGTGCCGCCGGCGCGTCAATGACAACCTCACGGCTAACGGAATCAATGATGTCAACGGCAGAAAATACAGCAGCGGGCGTTTCAATTGACTCCGCCGCAGCTTCAACCGTTGGCTCAATCGCAACTGCTGGTGCACAGGCTGTAAGCGCGAATGCCAGCGCGATCAAAATAAATATACTAACTTTTACAGGACGGGGATTTAAATGGAATTTATGCATGTTCCAACCTCTCTCTCGCGAAGAATTTGGGAACCAACCAAAAGTGGGCGATCTGGCTTTCTGCGAGAATCACAGATTACAGCTGCGGGACAGCGCCGGACTTTCACCGACTTCGCCAAAGCAGTTTTCTGCTCTACCTTCCCTTCCGGGGGTTAGGTACTCATGGTTGAATTCAATTGTTTGTCCTAATGATTATATAGAGAACTCAGTCCGTGTCAATATTTTCCGCCGAGGATTAGCGTAATGTTTCTGGCGGGCTTTAGAAACAGCATTTTCTTTAGGAAAATTGAATAGAAAGGAGTTGGAGTTAACGTTTGATTAATACACCTGTAAATTATCCACATGCTTGCATATTTAATACTATAATTGTATCCGTACAAAATTGGGATCATTACTAAGGAGATACGCATGATTGTTACGACCAAAAAATTATTTGAAGCTGCATATGGTAAATATGCCATAGGCGCTTATAACATCAATAACCTGGAACAAGCTATGGGGCTTTTCCAAGGAAATATTGACAGCCAGGCGCCTTTCATCATCCAGATCAGCAAAGGCTCACGCAGTTACACCAACAAACTGATGCTGGAAGGCATCATTCGGGCAGCCGATGAGGTCTTCCCCGAGTCTATTTTCGCTGTTCATCTCGATCACGGAGATGAGGCAACTTGTATGGATTGCATTAAAAGCGGTTTTTATAGTTCCGTCATGATTGATGCCAGCAGCGAACCGTACGAAAAGAACATCGAAACCACCAAACGTGTGGTCGATGCGGCTCATGCCAAAGGCATTGTTGTTGAAGCAGAATTGGGACAATTGGGCGGCGTGGAAGAGCACGTCAATGTTTCAGAAGATAACGCCAAACTGACCAATCCTGATCAGGCCAAAGATTTCGTCGAGCGCTCCGGCTGCGATTCGTTGGCCGTTGCCATCGGCACCAGCCACGGCGCCTTCAAATTCCAGGGCAGCCAGTCGCTGCACTTCGATGTGCTTTCACAGATTCAGAAGAACCTGCCCGGCTTCCCGCTGGTCATGCACGGTTCCAGCTCAGTCCCGCAGGAAGAAGTCGAACGCATCAACGCGGCCGGCGGTAAACTGCTGGGTGCCAAGGGCGTGGACGCTTCCCAATTCCGCCAGGCAGCCCAATTAGGTGTCACCAAGATTAACATCGACACCGATGGACGTCTGGTTTGGACACGCGTACACCGCGAATATTTCCTCGAGCATCCGGAAGGTTTCGATCTGCGTGCACCCGGCAAGATCTTCATGGCCGAATACGCCAAATTCATTGCCCAAAAGAATGATTATCTCGGCAGCGCAGGACATCTGGAAGAAGTTCGCAAATTGGTCAGCTAAGATCAACTGATTACTTTAGAAAAAGAAGGGATCCGGCGAAAAATTAAACGGATCCCTTTTTAAAAAAACCTTTTTAGAACGAATATAATAATAGTGGGTTAGTAAATTTAACAAAACCAAAAGTAAGGAAAAATATGGAAGAAAAAAAGAATTATTTAATTGATATGGATGGTGTTTTAGTTCACGGAAAGAAAATCATCCCGGGAGCGGATACGTTTATCGAATCGCTCAAGAAGAACGACATCAAATTTCTGGTGCTCACCAATAACTCAATCTATACCCAGGTAGACCTGGCTCACAGACTGCAAAACACCGGTATTGATATTGACGCGGAACACATCTTCACCTCTGCGCTGGCTACAGCTTATTTTATGAAAGCACAGAAAGATTCCGGCTCGGCCTTCGTGATTGGCGAAAGCGGTTTGAACGTTGCCATTCACAACATCGGCTACATCATGACCGATGAAAATCCCGACTTCGTAGTGCTGGGCGAAACCTTTGACTACAATTTCCGCCAGGTCACCAAAGCGGTGCGCCTGATCATGGAAGGCGCTTCATTTATTGCGACCAATCCTGATCCCACCGGCCCCTCGGAAAGTGGCATCACGCCTGCCTGCGGCGCTATGGCCGCCCTGATTGAGAAAGCCAGCGGGCGTTCGCCTTTCTACTGCGGCAAACCCAGCCCCTTCATGATGCGCTCCGCGCTGAACTACCTGGGCGTGCACTCTGAGAACACCATGATGATCGGCGACCGCATGGATACCGATATCATCGCAGGTATTCAAAGCGGCATGGAAACCACCCTGGTGCTGACCGGCGTGACTTCACTCAAACAGATCGAAGAATTCCCCTACCGGCCCGGCCGCGTAGTGAACTCGGTTGCCGACCTGATCCTCTAAAAAAAACACATCCCATTTTTTGGCGATCCGCATGGAAATCATGTGGATTTTTGTTTTAAGTTCTCATCTTTTTTTATATAATCAATCTCATGAGGAAAACCATCGATGAGCTTCACGATTGAATTTCAACCTACCGGCCAGCGCCTGGTAGCGGAAGAAGCGCTCACAGTCCTGGCTGCCGCCCGCCAAGCCGGATTGCAATTGCGATCGGATTGCGGCGGCGAGGGCACCTGTGGAAAATGCGTGGTTCGTTTTATCGAATTCCCCCCTGACCTGCCTGTCCGGCCGGCAGATGAACGCCACCTGTCCGCCCGGCAATTATCCCAGGGCTACCGTCTGGCCTGCAGCGCAGTGATTGACCGTCCAACCCAGCTCTTCATCCCGCCGGAATCCCTGCCCGCCGGACAAGTCCTGCAAACCGGCACAAGCCATAAACAGCTATCCATTGACCCCGCTTTGAGACAAATGAACCTTCAGGCAAAGGCTGCTGATCTGCACAACCTGCAGGCTGATTTTGATCGCATCCGGGATCTTAGCCGAGAGGAACACCTAACTGCGGATATGGATGTGCTGCGGGAACTGCCGGATTTACTGCGCCGAAACGCGTGGCGGGTAAACCTGATCATGCGAGGCAGCCGCCTGCAGCATGTGACTCCGCAGCCGCTTAGCCCCCTGGCCGGATTGGCCGTGGACGTAGGCAGCACCAAACTGGCCTGCTACCTGCTCGATTTGGAGAACGGTGAATTGCTTGCCGTTATCGGCTTGCCCAACCCACAGGTGATGTTTGGGGAAGATATCATGGCACGCCTGGCGTACGCACAAAAAGGGGAACGCGAAGCTTTGGAACTGCATCATGTATTAATGCAGTCCATTCAACAAGCCCTGGTAGAACTCACTAAGCAAAGCGGCCTCGAGCCTATTCAGGTAGCCGAGGTTTGCCTGGTGGGCAACACAGCCATGCATCATTTCTACCTCAACCTGCCCACAGGTGGATTGGCCGTTTCACCTTTTGTGCCGGTCGCATCCGGCGCGCAATTAACACCCGCGCCGCAGATTGGCCTGAGCGGCATGCCGGGCATGCTGGCTTATACCCCGCCGGTCATTGCCGGATTTGTCGGCTCCGATCACCTGGCGTTTCTTCTGGCGTGCGGCTTTGGTGAGGACCAACGCGTGCGCTTGGGAATTGATATCGGCACCAATACAGAAATTGCGCTTCAAAAAGGAGAACGCATCCTCAGCGTCTCCACCGCTTCGGGGCCGGCTTTCGAGGGCGCACACATCCGCTTCGGTATGCGTGCCGCGCCGGGCGCCATTGAGCATGTTCACCTGGACGGCGGGCGCTTCACCTGCGAAGTCATCGGGGATACGCCTGCCAGCGGCATTTGCGGCTCCGGCATCTTGGACGCGCTGGGCGAATTGCGCGCCGGCGGGCTGCTCAACCAACGCGGGCGTCTGGACAAGAACCATCCTCTGGTGAAATTGGATGCACAGGGCAAACCTTATGTAACGCTGGCAGCCGGAAACAGCGAAGATCGTCCCATCACCCTATCGCAGCAAGATATCGATCAGGTGCTGTTAGCCAAAGGAGCCATCCGCGCCGGTATCGATGTATTGATGGACGCATTGAAGGTAAGCGCGCAGGAAATCGATGAAGTGCTCATCGCCGGAGCGTTTGGGTCTTACATGCTGCCCGCGCAGGCTATACGCATCGGTATGCTGCCGGAGATTCCCCTCCAGCGCATTCGCGCGGTGGGCAACGCGGCCGGGCTGGGCGCGCAGATGATGCTGGTCTCCCAAACCACACGCCGCCAGGCCGAAGCGCTGGCTGCCCGCATTGAATACCTGGAATTGACCCTCTATCCGGATTTCGAGGTCTTCTACGCCAACGGCATCCGCGCCTGATTCAAGCGTACTGAAGTAACCACAGATGCACACGGATGAACACAGATCAATGCCGATCTCTTGCTTTATTTTCACGCATGCCTTGCGCGGAGAAACCGACGCTTTTCTCTCTCCCTATCCCGGCGAAAACCGGATGGAGAGGGCTGGGGAGGGGTTGTAGGCCAGGCTTTCGCCTGTGCCCTGCGGGGCTTGCCTGACGAGATGCTGTCACACACACCCATAGGGTGCAGGCGAATGTGTGACCTACCCCTCCAATGTCATCCTGAGCCCTGCGAAAGCAGGGCGAATGGATCTCGGCCGGTCTTAGAATTAACCACAGATGCACACGGATGAACACAGATCAATGCCGATCTCTTGCTTTGTTTTCTCGCATGCCTTGCGCGGGGAAACCGACGCTTTTCTCCCTCCCTATCCCGGCGAAGACGGGATGGGGAGGGCTGGGGAGGGGCTGTAAGGCTTTCATAGCCGCCGTTTTATACCCATTCGGTTGGCTTCGACACCTCATGCTTCGCTCTGGGCAGGCGCTCAGCCAACAGTAAACAGGAATAAAAAAACCGCCCGCATTTACCATTCTGCGAGCGGTTCTCATCATTCAATATCAGCTTACCAGTTACGGATGCGCGGCCAATACTTTTCCAGTAACTGCTGGTTGAACTCCATGCCGCCATCCAGGTTGCCGTGCATGAAGACCGGCGGTTTTTCCACGCCCATATCGCGCATGGTAAAGACGACCTGCACCAGCATGGCATGCACCAGGAACGATCCCAGTACGCCGGAAGCCGGCCCCATCGGCATGGAAAACCCATCCATTTCAACAATGCAATCGCCAAAAACGCCCTGGTTATCCAGAATCACGTCGGCATAATCCAGCAGGCGCTTGCCCGAAGAGTGGCGCGAGGATTGTGCTTTGCTGAATTCGGAGCACGTTTCGACAATGACCTTGTGGCCGTGTTTTTGGGCTTCGCGCGCCATCTCAATCGGCGCGGCATTGCGTCCGGAGTTGGAAATAACCAGGAACACATCCTGTGGAGAAGCATGGCTCTGCTGGTAGAGAATTTCACCGATCCCTTCCAGGCGCTCCATGTATGCGCTCTTCCAGGCATTGACTGCCCCGGCCAGGGACAAATCCAGGATCTGGTTGATACCCGCCACCGTTCCGGCACGGAAGAAAATCTCTTCGGTGATACAGGCTGAATGGCCCGCGCCGTACACATGCAGGAGACCATCGTTCATCAATGCTTCCGCCACAATGCTGGCGGCTTTTTCGATGTTAGGGCCCTGCGTCGCGCGGATCTTTTTTTGTAGTGCTTCTATACCGTCAAAATACTTGATATACCCTTTTTCCTCCATGAATTCCTCTCCTTTAAACAAGCGTCTATCCGTATTTTCTGAGTGGCTATAAATCGCTGTAGATGACCTTGCCGTCCGCCATACTCATGCGCACATTGAAATCCTCATCCATCAAGATCATATCGGCTTTCCGGCCGGTGGCAATCACACCCAGTTCATCCTGCATGTGAATTACTTTGGCCGGGTTCAGGGTAGCCATGCGAATGGCATCCTGCACACTGGCGCCGGCTAACACGTGCGCATTGCGGACACAGTCGTTCAATACAGCCGAGCTGCCGGCCAGGGTGCCGTTTGCCAGCGTGGCGCGGCCGTCTTTGACCGTGATAGTCTGGCCGATGGAGCTGTAAACGCCGTCCGGCAGGCCCGCTCCTGGGATAGCGTCCGTGATCAGCACTACCCGTTGAGTGCCCAGCGCGCGCAGGAGCACGCGCATGGCGCCCACATCCACATGGATGCCGTCGGCGATCAGCTCACCGGTAATCTCATCTGAAGAGAGCACGGCGCCTACCACGCCAGGGGCGCGGTGGTTGAGGCCGGTTTGCGCGTTATAGGTATGCGTCACGTGCGTGAAGTCGCCCATTAATGCAGCGCGGGCGGTATCGTAATCGGTGTTGGAATGGCCCAGGGCCACAGTCACACCGGCCTTACGGAATTCCGCCGCCACTTCCACGGCATTGGGAAGCTCAGGCGCCATGGTCATTTGTTTGAGCCATTTGCCGCCGATGCGCAGGAAATCGTGCGCTTCCGCCACACTGGGGGTGCGCAGCCAGGCTGGATTGAAGGCGCCCTTACGTTCCGGGTTCAAATAAGGGCCTTCCAAGTGAATGCCGATGGCTTTCGCGCCGGGAGTGCCTTTTTCCAGATAAGACACATAGGTTTCCATCATTTCACACAGTTCCTTATGCGTCCCGGCTGAAAGCGTGCATAGGAAATCAGTCACACCGCTCTTGATGACCCAGTTGGAATATTTCTCCAGGTCCGCTTCCCACTTATCTCCAATCCCGAAGCCGATACCATAACCGCCGTGTACGTGGATATCCACTAAACCGGGGGACAAACGCAGGTCATCGGCCTGGATAGTTTGCGCAGCATCCGTGGGTGCCTTGGCGCGCGGTCCGACAAATTCAATCCTGCCGGCGTCATTGACAACCACGCAGCTATCTTGCAGAACAACTGTGGGAGTAAAAATCTGGCCGGCATTGATACAAATTGAGTTTTTCATAGCAAATCCTTTTTTATTTGAGTCCATAATCTTATGGATTGTTGTAATGTCGTAATGTAATTACCATTATAATATAACCCGCAAGAAATAGCAGATGACCTTATTTTATCCCGCCAAAAACAGCCTATTTGACGTGTCCGCCCTGACCTAATATACTATAGGAACGAAAAAATATGAGGTAAGAGACAGAAGAATGGATAAACAAAAAAGACTTGAACGAGCCAAAGAACTTGCCAGACAATTATTCGACCTGAAACTACTCGATCTGGAGAGAATGACGGAAGAGCAAAAATCGGATTGGATGCAGCGTTATAACGAACTGACGGAAAAAGAGTTCGAAGATGTGCGCCGGCAGGTTATTAAAGCCAAAACCAGCCAGCAAGCCCAGATCGGTTGGCAAAGCCTGCCGCATGATCTCAGTGTCCTGTTATTCTGTCTGTGTACCTATTTCTTTTCGCTCAGGGTTGGATTTATCGCCGGTGTGGTTCTGCTGGCGCTGCTGGTCAGCATCACCCAGGTTTATTTCAATGAAAAAGCCTATAGAGTTTTGGCATATGCCGGCGGGTTTACCTATTTGGCGTACTTTCTGCTGGCTTTCACGCTATACCAGCGTGGGATGATCTGGTGGCAAATTCTACTGATCGTTGCCCTGGCTTGGGGCGGCACCTTTGTGCTGGGCTATATTATGTCCATTCCGATGGGGTTATACCTGAAAGCCCGTGCTAAAGCCAACACGATAGCAGCGCAAAAGGGAAAGAAAAAAAGCAAATAGATTTTCCTGCTGATTAGAGATTATTGTCCGGGTTCTGAATATACGCCAGGATATCAAAAAAATTATCATACTGCCAGGACGAAATGTGATGCTCCTGGCAATAATCCCACAGCGCGTCGCGCGCAAAGACAAAGTCAGCCAGACGGCTGGCTTCAAAATCCGTGCGCCCGTCCCCAATCATGATAATGCGTTCGCCCTTTTTCTTTAATTCGTCCACGATATCCCGCTTGCACACGCCGGTTTGAGTTGCGGAGGGATTGTAATAAGGGAATTCAAAACGAAAACCTTGCGGTTCGAAGAAAATACGGTTGGACATTACGCGGATGTCCTTGACCCCCACCCTGCTTAACACATAACGGATGGCCCATTCCAAACCATCACTGACGATGGTCAGCTCCAATCCCTGGTCCCGGCAGTATTGATAAAATCCCTCAAAACCGGGGACGACTTCAATAGAAGCCAAAGCTCGTTCCATTTCCTCGCGTGATGCTTGGATGAACTGGAACGAGCTTTCGATTTCTTCTTTTGTGCCGATCTTGCTTTCAGCCCATAGTTCTGAAAACTTCAATCCGCACGACGCGAATTCTTTATACAAGAAATCGCATAAACAAGCACGTGTAATGGTGCCGTCAAAATCACACAGAATTATAGGGACGTTGTCTTTTTTCATCGCCCGCAAGTATATCAAAGATTATTTGCGGGAAATCTTTTTTGCCCAGGCATCCACGCTGGCTTCGTCGGCTGTATTCTTCTCCCAATCCGGATTATCTTTGATTCCTTCGGCCATCTTAATAATCACTTTCTGTGGGTATTTTTCTACCCAGGTGACCCAGATCGGTTTCATCCAAACCGGTTTGCGGATGCTGAAATAGAGAATGCACGCAATCAATAACCCGAAAGCCACATAGTAAATCGTCATATTCACCGAACTGCCGGCGGAGATTTCTTCATAATAAGAATAAAGAACAAATAATAACCCCATGGGAAGATATCCGTAGATACCGCCCTTGCTGGAAAAATACATTTTCCTGAAGTACCCTAAGCGAATGGCAATGCCGAACAAAGCAAAGAAAACACCCAGCATGCGGATTATCCAAATTTCATTCATTATTTTTCCTTAATCAATTTTATGGCGAGTTCTTTTATTATTAATGCAGCCTGGGAAGAAAACGGGCTGACAAAATCCTCATACGTGCCCGGCAATCCCGGAACGGATTCCGGGAAGTAGCCCTTGTAATCGTTAGCATAACCCACCAAGATAGCCTGGTCGGGTTGGATGCGCTGTTTGATATCCAGGAAGGTTTTTGAAAATGGTTCACCTGGAACCGCAACGATATGCAGCGGGCCAATTTGGATGCTTTGAAGTTCCGACTGCAATTTTTCCTTCCCCTTATAATACTTGATTTGTAGCAGGAATACTTCGATTCCTTCAATTTTCGTTATGATCTTGCGTAGTTCACCGGCGGATGCATGCTCTGCCTGCATACGGCTCAATGTGTCTTTCGCTTCTGCCAATAATTCTTGCGTTTCTGCTTCAGTTGGAAATTCTTTTAAAGGCAAGTCAATCGGTTCAACACGCGCTTTAAGCGTTTGTGGATCAAAGCTTTCAGCTACGTTCATGGCTTGCAGCACTGCCGCGCCCATGATTTGACCCAAGCGGGTCACTTCAGAAAAAGTCGCGCTGCGGCGAGTGAACCGCGTGCTGACGTCGCCCGCCGCGCTGTTGGTGAACATGAAAACCACCTGCGGATACAATTCCTTCAGCATGGATCTGGCCGCGCCGGGATAATCCGCGCTAATCTGCAAATTATCCGCCCCCATTACAGTCGGGTGGCAGCCATAATTGAACAGCACAGCCAACGGTTTTCCGGAAGCTTCGTCGATCCGCAGCACAGAAACCTGGTGATCGGCCGCGCCTTTTTGCGGATCGTTACGGTTCAGCCCCAATCCATCGATTGTGCTGTGCCCCAGTGAAATAACCGCCGGCTGCAGCAATCCTTTTGCCCAGGCGCACGCGCCCGCGATTTTCTGGCAGGTGATCTCCTGCAGCGTTTCATATTGCGTCTCTTGCAGGATCAAATCGTCCAGATTAAAACCCTGCGGACCGGAATGCGTATGGGAGCAGGCGATTAACACATGGTCTTCAGCCACGCCGGTTTTCTCGGTTATAGCCGCTCGCATATTTTTTGAAAACTGAGCTTGCACAGCCAGCAAATCCATACTGATCAAGACCGCCCTGGAATCGTTCAATTCCAGGAAAAGGATTTGGGCTTTTAATGGGTCGTGAATCCCCTGGCTGGCTTTCAGGCGAGCTCCGTAACCAGCCATTTTCACCCCAACCGGGGGAGTGATGTCAACTTCTACTGCAGCAGCGTTAAACATGGATCAGGGTGCTCCTTTCCAGCGATAATCAAAGACGTAAGATAAAAACCTATTTAGTCCATTCAGGGAAAGTTTTTTCGATGGTTGGCCAGAATTCACCTTCCGCATCCGTAGGCATCATCCGGCAAGTTATTTTGATGCCTTTCTCATGAATCTTCTTCAAAGCCTTCACACCATCTTCTGTCAGGAAAACGGTGTTCGATAGCTTTTTGGAATTTCTGACAAAGGCCTGGTTGCCAAGATTGAGCACCGGGATGCTCAGGCCGCGCTCTACCAATTCCAAACCATCTTCCGGCATTTTCGCGATGACGAAAATGTTTTCTTTCTCCGCTTCCGGGCTGAGGCAATATTTAACACAATCTTCTACCGTCAACACGGAAACTTTGGCCCCAATGGGAGTTACAGCCTTCAACAACGTTATTTGCAGTGGATCGTTTGCAACTTTATCGTTAGTAACAATCAAATGATCAATCTTATAATGAGAATTCCATGAAACCAGGATCTGACCATGGATCAGACGATTATCCATTCGGACATGCATAACTGACATAATATTCTCCTTCCTTATGTATCATTATTTTATTCGCTATTTCGCATTTCGAATACTGTCCGGCAGCATCTGGATACCGTCCAATCCAGCCTGATAAGCCTGTTTGACCAGCTCTTCCAGGCTTGTGTCTTCCCGATTGACCATAATTTCGGCCAGCATCGGCAAGTTCACGCCGGTGACGACCTCGATTTTTCGATCGCTTTCCAGAAACAGGCGCGCACTGGAATGGAAGGGGGTTGCGCCGTATAGGTCAACGGCGATCAAGACGCCATCCCCATCATCCATCTTGTTGATCTCGGCGCGTACGTGCTCGACCAATTCTTCCGGGGCTTCGCTTTCACACAGGCCCAGTGCAGCAATCTGGCCCTGATCTCCGGTGAGCATCCGCAGTGCATCCAGCATACCGGCTGCCAATTTCCCATGCGAGACAATCAAAATACTAATCAACCTTCCTCCAAACTTGCCTGATTATATAAAACGGGGCTGCGGGAATTGCCCGTATTCATCCATAATACGCTGGTTATGTTCATCGGAACCATCCAGGTTAGAGCTGATGAGTACCGGCGGCACAAAACCTTGTTTGAGCATCATTTCGATGGCTTCCACCACGACTGCATCCATGATAGCCGCGCCCAGCACGGTGGACAATGCACCGGAGCGAATGGGACTGTTCTCAAAAGCCAGGGATGCATCGCCGGCGGGAGTGTGGGTATCCAAAACTACATCCGCCAACTGGTACAGTAATTTACCGGATGAATGCCGTGAGGTAACCGATTTGGAATGGGCCAATGACGTTACAGCGATCAAATTAGCTCCGCCTTCTTTCACTGCTATTGCAATTTCCAACGGTTCCGGGTTTCTGCCTGAATTGGAGATCACAAAAACCGTCTCACCTTTTTTAAAATTCAACCCCTCGATCAGGATCGGTCCGAAACCTTCCACTTTTTCAGCGCGGCCGTTCATCGGGTCGGGGATGTGCACAATTGGGTACAAACCGCCTGCGCGGCCGTGGACTTCCATTGCCAATAACTGTGAATGGCCGCTGCCGAAGGTGTACACCCAATTGCGGTTCATTAATGAACCGGCTACCAATTTTGCAGCCTCGCGAATATGATCTTCCTCGTCTGTCTTAATGGCCGTAATTTTCTCAACGGCCAGGTCAAAATATTGTTTTTGCATTTTTACTCCTAATAATAAGCTCAATAAAAGCAGGGTAAAACACGTTTACCCTGCTTTTTTTTGATTCGTTGAAATTTAGCCGAAGATACCCAAAGCGCCACCAATGAAACCGATGACGACTAACATCAAAATAACTTTGACGGGGCTCCAGCTCTTCTTCTTCAGCAGCCAGTAGCACAGGAAGGTAGCTAAAACCGGCAGCATGTAAGGCAAGATCGCGTCTAATTGCGCTTGAACTGTTACTGTTTGGGTTACAGTTTCGCCATTGATAACTGCGCCCTGGCTGTAAGCCAATGGCGTGGTCAGGCTGACGATGGAGGGAGCAAAACCGCCGATCACGATCAAGCCAACGATGGTGGCAAATTCGGTGATACGGCCAATGGCACCACTGCCGATTGAAGTCAGTAAGTGGGTTCCCTCTTTATACGCCCAGGTGATCTGCCAGTAGCGGATGGCCATGTAAGGGAAGAACACCAGGACCATCGCCATGATCGGGCCCATCGCATTACCATTCAACGCCATGATGGCGGCAATGGAGAAGATAATGCTGTTATACAGCGCCCAAACCAGGGTGTCGCCGACACCGGCCAGAGGGCCCATCAAACCGACTTTCAAACCCTCGGTCGTGTCGTATGAAGCTCCGGCTTCTTCCAACGCAATATGAGCACCCATGATCAGGGGGGTACCGACAACCGGGTTGGTGTTAAAGAAGTTTAAGTTGGTGATGAAAGCTTCCTTGAAATCTTCTGGATCCGGGTGCATCTTCTTCAGGACAGGCAGCATCGAGTAGCAATAGCCAACGGACTGCATGCGCTCATAGTTCCAGCCGCACTGCGACATGAAAATATAGCGCCAGAAGCATTTCATGATATCGGCATGCGTGATTTTCGCTTTAGTAGCCATCTTATGCCTCCTGTTTCTGATATTTGACGTATTGGAAAATTCCAGCGACCGCCACACCGAACAGGGCAATACCCAACAGCGGCATCTTCAGATACGCAAAGAGTACAAAGCCCAACAGCAGGAAGGCAGGATATTTTTCCACCGGCAGGATCTTCAGCAGCATCGCAAACCCAATGGCCGGTAATAAACCACCAGCAGCGGTGATGCCCTTGTTGATCCAGGGGAAGGCCTCAAAGAACGAACTGACACCTTTCACGACCGGTTCACCGAAAGCCACAGCCAGGAAGACTGGGATGGCGCGGGACAGACCCCAAATGATATGGCTGGTCCAAACCATCATGCGCTCGAAGCCCTTGTCGTCGCCCTCTTCAGCAAATCTATCCGCTTTGTGGACGTAAACGAAGTTCAGGAAACGGTTCAGGATATCCACCTGGGTCAAAAGTAAAGCAGCCGGGACCGCCAGGGCGATACCGATATCAAAGTTGCCGCCTTTACCGAAATAAGTACCCAGGATGGCACCTACGGTGTAATCGGGAACCGTGGCGCCGCCATAGGTATAAACACCTAATGACATCAACTCCAGGGTACCGCCGATTAGCATACCGGTCTGGACATCGCCAACGATTAAACCGGTTACAAAGCCGGCAATCAAAGGACGGTTGGCCAGAATGAACATAGGAGCCAACATATCATAAACACATATGTAGGCCCAAATTGCTAATACTAATGCAGTTAGTATTGGTGACATAATTCACTCCTTTATAAATTTTTTATTTCTGTGAAAACAAATGATTTATTTTTTTTATTTCCTCTGACCTCCTTTTCTTTCAAATTGAAATTAAATTAATCCTTAATAAGGGAATTTGTCTCGGATTGAAAAGAGAATACAAACCGCGTACATTTTCTCCATATTTTTATAAAATAATTGCATAATTGGCACAAATCCATCAATATTCGTTATAACGTAATGTTGTTACTACATTGTATCATATTCAAATAAATTGTTAATAAAATCATCCCTGGTTATTTTATTTTGCAGCAGTAAACAGTAAAAAAATATTATTAATCCGCCAAATATATTTCTTTATTACTGACACTATATAAACAATGGATAACTTCAATCAAATACAGAGCTCATCAATTTGGTAAACACAAATCACATTGCCCACCATTAATAGTCAACTCCCCCATTGCGACTTGAACACTTTTCTTACTAAATAAAAATTAAATTACATATTTATTTATAGCACTTGTCCTTTATTTAATCGAATGAAATCTCGCGCGAATTGGCTGCTGGTAAACCAAATAATAGCCTGGCCCTTTTGTTTCTTGCGGGGCATTTCAACTTTTTCAAAACGTACGGCACTCTTCAGAACGGAATTTCGTTCCGCTACCTCCGCGGTATTTTCCCGCCAGGCTTTCATATTCATCCAAAGCGTATAAGCGATGACGATGCTCAGCCATATCGCGCCGCCCAAGTTATATAAGACTGGAGAAAGGTCCACGGAAGGTTGCAGGAATGAGACAATTGTAAGGAGAACGATAATTACGCTGATGATATTGATCGGCTTTACATTGACATACCTGGCCTGCGCTTCGGCGCAATCATCGCAAATCGGAAATTTGAAAATATATTTGTGATTCCTGAGAAAATTGGTCGTGGTTATCTGCCATTTCTTGCCCCGGGTGGGTTGACCGCACGCAATGCAGCGGCCCGGCATCTCCAGCTTACCATCGAATGGACATTGAACTTTAGTACCCTGCACGTCACTTTTCATATTCTCTATTTCCGATCAGGTTTATTTTAACAGTACTCTACTTACAGGAAAAAGGCAGAAAGGACACTTCTCCATACCGCTAAACAGCAATCCCCTTCTGCCTTTTTCACCTATATTTGAACCGGTTTTATCCGTTTGAAAGGAGCTTAAAGCTCCGGTGCAATCATGAAAACAGCCTTCACCGGTTTAGCTGTGAAATTCATCAACCGATAAGGAACACCTTCAGGAATGAACATGGTATCTTCCACATTCACGATAAAGGCCTCTTCGGTTTCGGGCAGATAGACGGTTACCGGTCCATCTACTACGAACAGCGCGCAATCGCCTTTATGGCAGTCCACCGGTGAAAGGCGCGGGCCTTTGCCGCCGGCAGGCAGGATGAATTCGCCCATGTGCATCAGGTCATTGGAGACAAAGAATTTCACCAGTAAAGTATCGTCATGACCATAGATATTCAAGAGCTTGTCTTCTTCACGAATGCGATAGAACAGCATGGGATCTTTGCGGCCTTCGGGCCCGGGTACCGGCCAACGGCCAATATCGTCGGTCGTACCGACTTTATAGGGTTTATCCAACGAAGACAGAACCGGATATTTGGCGTTATTCTTGCCCTTGTAAGCTTTGATATCGTCGCCATGCGGGTAATCGTCCGGCGGAATTTTCTCATCCCAGGCTTTGGGCGCAATGAAAAATAGAATACGCAGGATTTCATCTTCAAAATTGAAGGCTTTGTGCCAGGCTTCGCGGGGCATCCAAATGGATTCGCCCTCGTAAGCCCGGATGACCTGGCCGTTTATGGCATTTTGCTGGGTCAGGGTGCCGTTGAGGATGTAGTAAGTCTCGTCGCCGGGGTGCAGGTCGGGCGGGTTAAAAGAACCGCCGGGGCCCAATTGATAGGTGCCGACAAACATTTTATCGGTGCTGACGATAAAGCGAGTCAGATCACTGAGTTCGGGGGATGCGGGGGGATAAATGCTGTCGATATATTCTTCTTTACGGATATGCTTGGGCTGCAACTGCCCCGGAGGGAAAGGCAGCTTGCCCATTACATCACTAATTTTTGTCATTTTTAATACTCCTGATTGTCATTTCCATAAATCATCAATTTCATATAAAATAAAGGAGGGCTAATTGCCAGGATGTTCGTACGGATCGTATTCGCGGTAACGCACACCTCTTTGCAATTAGCCCTAATGTTATTAATCTACGTGGATTCCTAATGGTCTAACTTGCCCATACTTACATGGAGAGGGCTTCTTCCTCTGATTCTGTGACTTTGGGTTTGAGAATGAACAGCATTCCTGCAGTTACCACAATGGCAATGGCGAAAACCAGCAGCATCATGAGAGGTTTGTTCGCCAAAGGAATAACGAACAGACCGCCGTGGGGAGCTGTCAGCGACAGATCAAACACGTAGGATAACGCAGCTCCAACCGCTGAACCGACCATAGTCGCAGGCAATACATGCAGAGGATCCGCAGCAGCGTAGGGAATGGCAAATTCAGTGATCATCGCCAAACCGCCAACGATACAACCGCTGATGCCCTCACGCTCAACTGAAGTCCAGCGATCTTTGAAGAGGTACAGCGCCAAAGCGATACCGGCCGGCGGGCTCATGGAAGCGATGAAGTTCGCGGCCATGGGACCCCAGTTATCCAATTCGGCGGAAGCCAGCGCGAACGCGTAAGCTGCTTTGTTGACAGGGCCGCCCATATCGAAGGCCAGCATAGCGCCCTGGACCAAACCCAGAACGATCTTGCCGCCGCCGCTCAGGCTATCCAACGCCTGGGCAACCACCTGGTTCAACCAGGTTACCGGTCCGCCTAAAACGTAGGTCATTCCCAAACCTACGATGAACACACCCAACAGGGGGATGATCAACACCGGCATAAGGGATTTCAGCATCGAAGGCACTTTCAGCTGCTTGATGGCTTTGACTACATAACCCGCCAACAGACCGCCAAGCATGCCACCTAGGAAGCCCGAGCCCTGGTTTGAGGCCATCATACCGGCAACAAAACCAACCGCGATACCGGGGCGATCCGCAATGGAATAGGCAATATAGCCGGCCAGTGCGGGTACCATCAAATTGATGGCAACTTTACCCCAGGCAAACACATCGGCGGGGAAACCGGGAGTATTGAAAACATAAATGCCGCCCATCGCAAAACCAAGCGCGATTAAGATACCGCCGGCAACCACAAATGGGATCATGTAGGAAACACCGGTCATCAGGTGTTTTCTAATATCGCCAAAAAAAGACTCTTTATTAGCCATTAAACTTCTCCTTTTAATAATTGATTAAAACTACCGTTAACATCTGTTGATCGTTTTCTGATACGCACTACCTCCTTTCAATTGAATCCACGTCCAAAATGTAGAACCAAATATTTAAAGGCCTGCTTTTTCCTTGGCCTCAATAATCGTCTTTTTCGCGTCCCAGATAGTTTCGTAGGGTCCAAATTGAATAACATTCTTTCCCTCAAAACGATCTTTGTCCCGCACACCGACATCCACTGCCCAAATCACCAGGTCCGCATCGGCGATTTCCTGTTTGGAAAGGCGATTCTCGATACCCATGGCGCCTTGTATCTCTACCTTGATCTCGTCTTCGGTTCCTTTAACTGCTTTGGTCAATGCTTCAGCAGCCATATAAGAATGGGCGATACCGGTTGCGCAAGATGTAACAGCTACGATTTTCATAAGATTGGCTCCTTAAAAATTTTTTATAAATCCTGAGGACGGTCAGGATAAATTTTTTTCACCTTCTTTGATAGCTGCGATGACATCATCGTAGGTTTCTGCTTTGTAGAGAGCGGCAATGAAATCTTCGTAGATCAGTAACCGCGCTAATCGCGAAAGAACCCGGATGTATTCCTCTCCACTCATCTCGCCGGGAATGGCCAGCATAAAAATAAGCTTGACAATGCCGCCACCCAACTGGGTGTTATAGAAAACCCCCTCGTTGCAGCGAGCAAATGCAACACAGGGGGTCTTGACGGTCATACTTTTTCCGTGCGGGATCGCGATGCAATTATCCATGTAGGTCGGGCCCAACGCTTCACGTTCGTAGATTGCCTCCAGAAATTTTTCTCTGGATTCAATCACGCCAGCCTTCAGGAACATTGAAATCATCGTATCCAGCAATTGTTCCTTGCTTTTGATCCCGGTCAGGTTGAGATCCACAGTGTCGGATCGGATTACCTGAGAAATCACAAATTGATTTACCATAATTTTTATTAGTAAATTTTACAGAACTTTCAGAGCTTCATCAACCGAAGCATTTTCGTGCATAATCAACTTCATAGCTTCCAGCATGGCTATCGGATCTTTATACTGCCAGAGGTTGCGGCCCACAGCACATCCGCGGCCGCCGGCGTCCACTACATTCTTTAACACAGTCAGGAATTCTTTGGGTTCGTCGGTCAGACTGCCGCCGGACAACATGACCGGAATCGGGCAAGCTTCCACCACTTCCTGGAAGGTTTCCTTTGAACCGGTGTAATAAGTCTTGACAATATCCGCGCCCAGTTCAGCGCCGATACGGGCTGCCCATTTTACATGCTTGACGTCTTTAATATTGTCAAATCCACAGGGATACATAATCGCCATAAGGGGCATGCCCAGATTATCGCAATCTTCCGCGACTTTAGCCAGGCCTTTCAACATATCGCTGGTTTTTTCAGCGCCCACCAATACGTGCATGGAAACGCCGGAAGCACCCAACTGCACCGCATGCATCACGGAATCGGAGAGCATGAAGTAATTCGGTTCAGGGCCCATTTCGACACAAGTATCGATGGATACCATGAACGGGATATCATTCTCGATGAAGCTGGGGTACACCTGTTTGACAACGCCATTGGGCATGAAAAAAGTTTCCGGCTTGTGCGCGGCCAACATTTTCACTGTTTCAACCGGATTGACGATACCGGGGATCGGGCCCAATACTGCCGCATGATCCATCGCAACCACAATGGCATTTTTGCTTTTGGGATTCAACATTCTATTTAACCGTAATTGTTTGCCTATTTGAGACATTAAAGTGATCTCCTTGAATATTTTAGTTAAGCTAATACCATATTACAGCAAATGAGAACATTTGTCAATATATAAGCACTTTATTGTTCTCATTACCTGTTATATGGTATAATTCAAGCATCAATCTACTGTCGTTTTGTTTCATTTAACATCTTTTATTGGTATTTTGGGGTACTGCAATCAATCCGGATGTATTTATAATTATCAAATACAATAAATTAAACGCAGTCCCCGACAAGGATTTTGAATATGAGTGAACCGAAAAAAATATTTAGAGAAGAACGCCTGGCTATGATCTACCACGCTATCCAGGAAAGACAAAAAGTCTTTGTCGTTGATCTGGCTGAGGAGTTCAATATCAGCGAATCCAGCGTCCGTTTGGACCTGGCTGAACTGGAAACCCGCAACCTGATCCAGCGCACCCACGGGGGCGCTATCCTGCGCGATGAAATTCCCAACAATGATATTGTCATCAATCTGGATAGCATTAACGAGCGTATGACCCATTTTCAACTGGAAAAAGAAGCGATTGGACGAAAAACCGCTTCACTGGTTGAGGACGGCGATACGATTATGATGGATGGCGGCAGCACCACCAAAGCTGTTGCCAAATATCTAGCGGATAAAAAAAACCTGACCATCATTACCAATTCAATCATTCTCATCCCCGAATTTCTTTATAATCCCAACATTAATTTCTACGCCTTGGGCGGATTAGCCCAAAAAGACCACGGTGTCTTTGTGGGCTATATGACAGATGAATTTGTCACCCAATTCCATCCACAAAAGACCATCATCGGTATTGACGGAATCTCCCTGGAGAAAGGGCTGACTGCCGCCAACCCCTCCGTTCCGGCTGTTTCCTCTGTTAAACGAAAAATGATAGAAGTCAGCGAACAGCTGATCATTGTCAGCGACCACTCCAAGTTTAACCGTATCTGTCTGATGCCGGTCGCGCCGATTGACGCCATTGATATTCTGGTGACTGATTCAGGCGTATCCAAAGATCTGGTAGAACAAATCGAGGAACGGGGCCCCAAAGTGATAATTGCATGATTTAATTCATGCATTAAAAATATTAATAATAATAGAGGTAAATGCCAATGGTCAAAAAGATAATCAATAATCCCAAAGATGTTGTGAAAGAAACCATGGAAGGTCTGCTGTTGGCCAACCACGGCAAAATAGTAAAGGTTGAAGATGCCAACGCGGTTGTACGTCCCTCCATCCCCGCCGGTAAAGTAGGCCTGTTGGTGGGCGGCGGCAGCGGTCATGAGCCGCTTTTCGCCGGGTTCGTTGGCGATCATCTGGCAGACGGTGCCGTCAGCGGCAACGTTTTTGCCGCGCCCGCTCCCGACCAGATTTTGGCCGCTACCAAAGCGCTCGACCACGGCAAAGGCGTCCTCTATCTATACGGTAATTACGCCGGCGATAATATGAACTTTGACATTGCGGCAGAATTAGCCGAACTGGAAGGCATTTCCACTAAAACCGTGCGAATCTACGACGACGTCGCCTCCGCTCCGCTTGAACGGATCGACGACCGCCGCGGTATCGCGGGCGATCTGTTTGTCATCAAAGTAGCCGGCGCCGCCGCTGCGGAGCTGGATTCGCTGGATGAGGTTTTCCGCGTAACCGCCAAGGCGCGCGATTTCACGCGCTCCATGGGCGTCGCCATTTCCCCCGGGTCCATCCCCGAAACCGGCCAACCCACCTTTGAGATTGGCGAGGGCGAGATCGAGATCGGCATGGGCCTGCACGGCGAAGCCGGTGTATCACGCGAAAAGCTGATGCCTGCGGACGAACTGGTCAGCCGCATGACCGATCTGATCCTCAAAGATCTGCCCTTTAAAGCCGGGGACGAAGTCTGCCTGCTGATCAACAACCTGGGCGCCACCACCATGATGGAGCTGCTGATCGTCAACCGCAAGGTACGTGAAATTCTGGCAGAAGCCAAGATTAACGTGCACGATACCATGATGGGCTCTTACTGCACATCACAGGAAATGGCCGGTTTTTCCATTTCACTGTTGAAGCTGGATGATGAATTGAAAAAATACTACGACATGCCGGCGGAATCTTTCGCCTTCACCAAAAGGTAGACCATAATGACCATCGATTCAATATCTCTCTCCCAGGTGAAAGACGCCTTTCACTTCATCGCCAACCGCATGGTGGACAGCAAGGACATGCTGACGCAAGCCGATCAGGCCATTGGCGACGGCGACCACGGCATCGGTATGGCGCGCGGCTTCGAAGCCGTAAATAACATGCTGGAAGCCAAGACTTTGAATAACGTGGAAGATGTCTTTTTCAACACCGGTACCAGCCTGCTGGCTTCCATTGGCGGCGCTTCCGGCGCCATCTTCGGTTCGTTTTTCATGGGCGCCGGCAAAGCACTGCAAGGTGCGGAAATTTTAAACGCCGCGGGCTACCAGAAAGCGCTGGAAGCTGGTTTGGCCATGGTTAAAAAACGCGGCAATGCCAGCATCGGCGATAAGACCATGGTGGATGCCCTGGAACCGGCAGTGGACGCTGCCAACCAGTACAGCGGCAGCTCGCTGGAAGAATTAGCCGGATTGGTAGCTGCGGCTTCCCATGAGGGCATGGAAAAGACCAAAACCTTCACAGCGAAAATCGGCAAAGCAAAAACGCTGGGTGAGCGCACCCTGGGACACGCCGATCCCGGCGCTATTTCCATCACGCTCATCTTTGAAGCATTGAAAGAGTACATTTCCTCACTTTAGTGAGATGTTTCCAAATACATATTTATTGGTAAGGAGAAGACTATGAAGATTGCGATTGGCTGCGACGAGCTGGCCTATAAACTGAAAGAAATCATCAAAGCTTTTTTGGAAGAACAAAGCGACGTGGAAATAGAACTCGTCAAAGACTGCGGGGTCGAAGAAAATGAGAACATAGACTACCCCGATATTGCCGAACGGGTAGCTAAATCCATCATGAGCGGTGAATGCGACCGCGGTATTTTGATTTGCGGGACGGGTATCGGTATGGCTATCGCCGCCAATAAATTCCCCGGTATTCGCGCCGCGCAGGTCTGCGATCCTTATTCTGCCGAACGTGCCCGCAAGAGCAATAACGCGCAGATCATGACATTGGGCTCTTTGACCATGGGCCCGGAGACGGCTAAATATCTGGTAGGCATTTGGTTGAAATGTGAATTTGCCGGCGGACGTTCGACTCGCAAAGTGGACAAGATCAACGCCATTGACGAGACTTATCGGAAATAAACTTTCAATCTCGACCGCAACAACAAATTTTATTGGTTAGATAGGTGTCTTAATGAAGAATTTATGGATTGGAACCGGCTGGAAGATGAATCACTTGATGAGTGATGCCATGCTTTACACCGACAAAATCAAGGATTACTGCAACCAGCGGCATCCCAGCAGCAACATTTTTATCTGCGTACCTTTCACGGTTCTATACGCTGTCACCGAGAAGTTGAAAGATTCCCAAATCACAGTAGCCTCACAGAATGTGCATTGGCTCGACCGCGGCGCGGCCACCGGCGAAATTTCCCCACTGATGATCAAAGACGCCGGGGCCAGCATGGTCGAGATCGGCCATTCCGAAAGGCGCGCCATGTTTGCCGAGACAGATATGATGGTCAACGCCAAGGTCAAAGCTGTATTGCAAAACGGCCTGCGTCCGCTTGTTTGCATTGGTGAAACCGCCCAGGATAAAGAAATGGGCCTGACTATCGAGAAATTGACCAGCCAGCTAAAAATCGCTTTCCATCAGGTCAGTCCAACGCAGGCGGAGAATATTCTGGTAGCTTACGAACCGGTGTGGGCCATTGGCGAATCCGGTTCCCCCGCTTCGCCCGAATACGCCGACCAGGTGCACGCGCATATCAAAAAAGTCCTGACGGAAATCTTCGGTAAACAGGCAGCCGATATTCCCGTGCTGTACGGCGGCAGTGTCAATCCGCAGAACGCCCTGCCCCTGATTAGCCAAGAACATATCGATGGCTTATTCATTGGACGGGCTGCCTGGAATGTAGATGGGTTCATCAACATCATCTCCATGGTGGAAGATTTTGTAACCAGTGAATTACCGGTTGAATAATGGAAAAAGCCTCCCGCAATAATCGGGAGGCTTTTTTTATAACCTTTCTATTCTAAAATCCGGCCCTTCCTGCCAAATCTCATTAATATATTTTACAAGTTGTTTACATACTGAAATCAATTTAATGTCATTTTCGGTTTAGAATGAAAACAATTAATTTGTAGGAGAATAATTTCCGTTATTGTTGCACGATCAACGTCTGTTTTGTTTACCGGAGGGGATTAACAGATAATTAATTTATTAATCAAAGGTTGAAATATAGATTTACATTTTGGTAGATATAATGTTTTCAACCAAAGAAAGCCGGGAATAAAGAAATGACTTTACAAATTCAAAATCCTCGTATTTTAATCATTGAAGATGACGCAGCCGTAGCTCGCAGCCTGAACGACGGCCTGGTGCGGGAAGGTTATTCCATCCAAATCTGCAATTCAGGCATAAAAGGAATTGAAGCCGCGCAAAAAACGCAGCCGCATTTAATCATCCTGGATATTCGTCTGCCAGACGGTTCCGGTTTCGACTTCTGCCGGCAGATTCGCCAGTCCGGTTTGCACCAACCCATCCTGATCTTAACCGTTCGCGATGAAGCCATTGACAAAGTTCTGGGCCTGGAAATCGGTGCGGATGATTACATGACCAAACCCTACAACCCCAACGAGTTGAATGCCCGCATCCGTGCTTTACTGCGCCGTGCGTACGGCGAATTTTCTTCCACCGAATCCAAATTGATTTTCATTGGCGACCTGACCATTGATATTTTACGGGCCACGGTAACTCGCAATGAAAACGTAATCAGCCTGACCCCTACTGAATACCGTTTGTTTGTGCATATGGCCAAACACCCTGGCCAGGTACTCAGCCGCTCACAACTGGTCAGCAGCATTCGCGGGTACGAGACCGAGGAGATTAATGACAGCCAAACCATCACGGTCTATATTCGGCGCTTACGCGAAAAACTCGAGTACGATCCCGCCCATCCCAAACTAATCTTGACTGTACCCGGCATCGGTTACCGTCTATCGGCTAACCCCGACTAACATTAAGAGACAGTAATTCACCACACTGTGGAATAAAACATCGATCGTTTAAGTTTACAGTCGATTATTTAATAAACCGGCCCGGAAGATGGTTAGTAGAGGGAAAAGCTCCATCATTTCCACAGTATATATCGGTTTTCATCAACGTTTTTTCATCCATCATTATCTGCCTATTAGCTTTTAATCCGTTTTGGAAGTCCAATCAGTGCCGCCGCTAATTGCATTAAAATAAACTAAAGATACTTATGAAAAAACACAGATTATTTAGGTCTCTGCAGACACAACTGCCATTATCATTTGGGATTCTGTCCTTGTTGACAACCACATTAATCGGGATTGTCATGGCCCTGACGATATGGAAATATTACAACAACCTTGAAAACCGATACTTGAATGATAACTTATTTGGTACCGCAAACAGCATTTCGAGAATTGTCCAAAAATCCGAGATCAGTTTGGGGGACTCGCTGCTGGACTATCAGGATGTATTCCAAAACCAGGCCAGAATAACCGCGTTCTTGATCCAATCAAGAGTGCGAATTCTCGATGTGACCGGTTATGCCGTAGCTGATTCCGGTTCACCATCGCAAAGCTGGAATATCACAGTTCCCAGATCGCAATTCTCCAATCAACAATCCCAATCCACGCCTGATATAACACATAGCATCGATCCCAGTAGTATGCCCAGTGAAGTGTCTACTGCAGAAGAGATCCCCGGAACTGAAAACTCAACGAATGCATCCTCTTTTTCCCTGGAACCTTCCCAAGAAGACGGTCCAACGAACAATGATGACCCACCACCCGCATATTCCTTTCAGGCAAACCCGGACATATTCGGCTTTATCCTCATGCAAGTTGACACTTCAGTATATAAAAACCGTTCTTCAAAAGTAGTAAATGCACCCTTTTATGATCTGGATCATAATATCCTGGGATACGTCGAGTTATCGGAAAGCCCACGATACAGCCAGCGCATCATTACCGACGTTGTTCGCGGCTGGGGAATCGCCAGTCTGATTGGTGTGGTGATCTCCACCATCATCGGTTATATCGTCAGCCGTAACCTAACCAAACCACTGGTAAATTTGGAAAGTGTCGCTTCTGAAATGAAAGACGGCAATTTCGAGATCCGTTCACCTATTTACAAACCTGACGAACTGGCTTCATTATCAGACACCTTCAACCAGATGGCCGCGCACATCCAACACAGCATAGAAACAATGCGCCAATTCGTTTCGGACGCGGCTCACGAGATTCGCACACCATTGACCTCGCTGCGGGCAGATTTAACCCTGGCATTAACCGAAACATCCTTAAAGAAAGCCAAACCCATAATCCACCGCTCGCTGGAGCAGATTGACCGTCTGGACAGCCTTTCCAGGGACCTGCTGAATCTCTCCAAACTGGAATCCAAGAATGGAAAAACTAAATTTAAAGAAATCGACCTGACCCACCTGCTTAATGAGATCAGTGAAATCTACGCATCGGCAGCGGAACAGGCAAAAGTGGAATTCAACTCACAGCTGCAGCAGGAACCGATCCTGATCAATGGCGATGACGAGAATCTGCGTCGCGCGGTCGGCAACCTGCTCGCTAACGCTGTAAAATTCACCCCGCCCGGAGGCATCGTCAATATAAAATTGTATGCCGAATCCGATTCCGCCCTGATCCTGGTTGAAGACGATGGTATTGGCATTCTCAATGAAGACCGGGAAGGCTTGTTCAACCGCTTCCATCGTGGAAAGAACACCCAAAATTATCCGGGTGCCGGATTAGGATTGGCAATATCTAAAGCTATCGTGGAAAAACACAACGGCATTATTGGATTCTTGCCGGATAAAGAAAAAACGGTCTTCTTTATTCGACTTCCGCTAGCTAGCAAACCAACCTCAACAAAAGAGAAGGACTCTTCTAGATCAACCAGGCGAGCAAAGCGGAAGCAAGACCTAAATAGACCAGATACCCCAGAGCGTCTGTAAGCGCGGTCACGATAATCGGAGAAGCCAGCGCCGGATCAGATTTGAACTTTTGAATTGCCAGGGGAATGACCACACCGGTGAAAGCTGTGCTGATGATATTGACCAGCGTTGCGATACCGGCGATCATCCCCAGCATCAGGGATTGCTTCCAAACCACCGCGATTAACGCGATGATCAAACCAACCGCAATACCATTGACCAGACTAAGCAGGAATTGATTGGCAATCACCTTTATGGCATTCTTTGGTTCGATCTCGCCCAAAGCGATGCTGCGCACCGTGACCGTCAATGTCTGCGTGCCGGCGCTGCCGCTCACGCCGGCCACAATCGGGAAGAAAGCCGCCAGTGCAGCCATCTGTGAGATGGTTGACTCAAACAAGCTCAATACCGAAGCGGATATTAATGCCATAAATAGATTGACCACCAGCCAGGGCAGACGTTTTTTTACAGCTTCCCCCAGCGGCAGGTCGCTGGGCGTTTCTTCAGGAATACCGGCCAACCGATAGATGTCTTCGGTAGCTTCGTCTTCCATAATGTCGAAAGAATCATCATACGTGATCACACCCAGCAAACGTTGGTTGTTATCAACTACCGGCAGTGCCAGCAAGTCGTAACGCTTCATCAATTTCGCCGCTTCTTCCTGGTCGGCATCGGCCTGCACGGAAAGCACATCCGTGTTCATAATGTCGGAAATTTTGGCAGTAGCCGGTTGGGTAACCAGCGAACGCAAGTTGACTACACCTACTAATTTGTCCGCGCGATCGGTGACAAACAAGTAATAGATATCTTCATCTTCCGGTGTCAGCTTCCGTAAATACGAGATGGCTGTTTTTACGGACATACCGGCTTTCAGCACAATGGAAGCCGAGGTCATCAAACCGCCGGCAGTTTGGTCCTGGTGTTTTAACAGGGGTTCGACCTCTGTGGCATCCAACATGGCATCCAGCACGCGCGACGCCTTTTCGGGTTCTATATCGCCCAGCAAGTCGGCCGCTTCATCCGGCTCCATGTGGTCCATAATTGTGGCTAATTTATCCGCCCGCAAGCGGTCGGCTACAACCACGGCGTCCTCTTCTTCCAGCTCCTCCAGGATATCCGCCGAGTCCTCAGGGTTCAGCTTTGGCAGGATGGCGTCCTGCTCTTCCGGATTTAGATCGTCAAAAACACCGGCCTGATCTGCCGGCCGCAGCCCTTCCAACAAAATAGCCGCGCTTTTAGGATCGCCGTGTTCCAATAAGTCCTTTACCTGCACCAGCAGGGTATCTACATCAATTTCATATACCGTCATCGATACGCAATCCCCTTTCTAAAACCAGTCTCGTCGTTTGAAAATAAGTACAGCCGAACTCATCACTGCCACAGAAACCAGCGAGATCCAGGCAAAGGCATGCGGCGAATTGGATAGCGGTAGCGAGACGTTCATGCCAAAAAAGCTGGAAATCAACGTAGGCAAATTCAGCACAATGGTCACCGATGTCAGCAATTTAATCACCTGGTTCTGATTGTTGGAGATGATGGAAGCAAAAGCATCCATCATCTGGCTGAGCAGGTTGCTGGCAATATTGGTCATTTCAATAGCCTGCTGGTTTTCGGTGATGACATCTTCCAATAGATCGGAATCATCTGGAAATTCTTTGAAGGAACGGATGCGTTGCAGTTTCTCAAATACCAGCTCATTGGACTTCAAAGCGGTAGACAGAAGTTCCAGGCTCTTCTGATATTTGAGAAGCTCCAACACCTCTTTATTTCGGATGGATTTCTGCAATTCATCTTCAATCAGGTCAACTTTCTTGTTGATTGCGCGCACTGCCGCCAGGTATTCATTGGCAATAGCCAACAGGATATTGAGGATGAATTGGTTCCGTTTATTGGTGGAAAAATAGCGCCCTTTTTTGGCAATTGAATCCAGCAGTGGTATTTTGTACTTGCTGATGGTAATAATGAAATCATTGCACAAAATAATCCCCAGAGGAATCGTTGTATAGGGAATATCCTGCGTTTCTCCCTGGTAATAAGGGGTGCGCAGCAATAACAGCGTGGCACCGGCTTCTTTCTCGGTGCGCGGCCGTTCGTCAAGGTCGAGGGGATAGGTGATGAAATCCCGAGGAATGCCCAGACCGTAAGTCTGTTCAATTTCTTCAGGAGTGGGATTCACCACATGCACCCAAGCGCCGTCAGCAACCTGCGGGATACTAACCAACGCATTTTCAGTGGTCTTTAAAATCGTTAACATGTTTACCTCCATTTCTCGTTTGATTCGAGCCCATGGAAAGCAAAAACCCTCGGCTTCCTCCGTTGAACGGTACCGAGGGCGAGACCACCTCAAATTAAATCAAGGTGCGGTTTAAACCGATTCACCTCCCGGTGAAAAATGTTCAACAGGATAAAGAGCCGAGCTGCGTCTAGGGTCAGGATCTAAATCTAATGAAATTTCTTCGCTCATTGTTCTCTCTTTCTTAATTGAGTTTACACCTATTCAACAAGGCCCGTCAAGGGATTTGACCTCTGACGGGCTTTTATTGGTGTTTTTCCTGTTTTCAGTTCTACTTGTGCTCACCCAGGCAGGTTATTTTACCCAGCATGGTTAAACTTTGTTTGACTGAAGGAGTTCCGTAGTATTCAACACTGCCAACTCCTGCGATGGTGACGTCCAATTCCTTCTTAACCCATAGCTGCACGCTGCCCACGCCACTTAATACAACTTTGGCAGTGTCCGATTCCAATTCATGTCCGCTGAAGTTGCCCGCGCCTGCCAAAGTTACCAATTGGTCTTTCGCCTTGCCCTCAACTAAAACTTTCCCGGCCCCGGGGATTTCCGTCTTCAAAGAATCCACCTTCAAACCCATTACTTTGACATTGGAAGCGCCAATCATCTTCAGCTCCAGGCTGTCGGTTTTAATATCATTTACCTCAATATCAGCGGCTCCCGCTACTTCAAGTTCGGTTAATTCTTTCAGGACAACATTGATGCGGATATCGTTTTCCGAAAGGAAGTCAAAACCTGCGCTGATTTTTTCCACCCAATCGCGGCCGACATCGATGACCAATTTGCCGTCGGCGACATTGGTGGTAATGCGACTGACCGCCAACTTATCACCTTCAACCATGACGGATTGTTCTTTTCCCTGTGTAACGAACAACTTGCCAATACCACGCATATTGATGGAGTTAAATTCGCCTAATTCTCTTTTTTCGCTGACCTTTTCACCCATTTTGCATTCTCCTTGATATTCATTACTTATACTTATTTATACGCATCTGGATATTTTTAGTTTCGCCGCCCAAAAAGCTGCATACCTGCTCAAAGTGAAGTGTGGAAGGTTTACCGTGCAGCATTCCTTTTGGGAGTCGCAAAGCATCCTTTTGGAGGATCGCGACGCATCCTCTCGGAGGATCGCATAGCATCCTCTTGGAGGATCGCGAAGCATTCCCCAGGGGAAAGCATCGTGTTATCAAAAAGGCAGCACAAGATATACCCATGCTGCCTTTCTAAATTCAAAGCCAATAATTAGTTAGAGTGCACCCATCAAAGTGCTCACACTAACCAAACCGAATACGGCCAACAAACCGCTGGCAATTGCAGTAACAATCGCCATGACAATCCAGCCGATGATCACCGTACCAATGGTCTGCGGCCATTCCAGGTCCAGTGCTTCTTTAGCGGCCATAAACCATGCGAACAATCCTGCCAGGCCGGCCAGGAATGTGATCGGGCGGCTGATCCAACGCATTCCGGAACCGGCCAGGGTGATAATGTTCAGGAATTGAACGACATTCCAGACATAAGCCAGGCCCAGGGTGCGCACCAATTCGTCAAAGGTCACATCCGCGTTGAAGAAGGTCTTGCCTACCCAGCCAATCACAAAAGCGCCCAGGGCAAATCCGCCTACGGAAAACAGCGCCGCGAAAATTGCGCCGAAGATCCAGCCGGCGCCGATGCCGTCGGCGGCAGCCGCGGTGGAGCCCAGGCCGGAGAGAAAGGCCACCACGGCCACAATCATCCAGGCGCTTGAAGTAAACGTGGTGTCGTCCTCAACCTCTTTATAAACCCCGGGTTTGAACGTAAAAGCTGCAATAATACGGTCCATCATAATAACCTCCAATGAGCTAAATCTATTTGATTATATTAACCCTGCAATGTATCTCAGGTATCCTGATTATATATACAAAATTCCAGACTTTGTTTTTAATGTTTGATTAACATTTTCAGGGTTAGGAGGCACCTGGTTAATTGACTTTGCCTCTATATTCTCTATAATTTGATTAAGTTAAGTAGAAAGACGGAAATCATGCGTAAAATCCATAAGTTCTTGCTGATATCCCTATTGCTGAGTGTTTTTATGTTCTCCACCGCAGCAAACTCCCTGCATTCTCCCGATCCACAACCACCAGATGAGCCGGTCAAGTTGATTTTCATCCACCATTCCTGCGGTGAAAATTGGTTGACGGACGGGTACGGAAACCTGGGTAAGCAATTGGGGCAGAACAATTATTTTGTAAGTGACACCAACTACGGCTGGGGGCCGGATGCGATCGGCGACCGGACGGATATTCCTGATTGGTTGGAATGGTTCCGCAGCGCCCAGACGGAAGAAATCACACAAGCCCTTTACGATGAAAATGGGCAATTAAGTAATTATTCCCGTTCACTGGTCGATCCGGGCGGTGAGAATACGATCATCATGTTTAAATCCTGTTTTCCCAACTCGGAATTAAGCGGCAGCCCTGACGATCCACCCGGCACGTTTGCCGATCTGAGCGTAAGCGGCGCGAAATATGTTTATAACCAACTCTTACAATACTTCGCAACCCGGCCGGATAAATTATTCATCGTCGTCACCGCTCCGCCGGTCAGCAGCCGCGCATACGCGAAAAATGCACGTGCCTTCAATAATTGGCTGGTGGAAGATTGGTTATCGGAAAATGATTATCAATTGGAAAATGTGGCCGTCTTTGACTTCTACAACATCCTGACCGGCAAAGATGCGCATCACCGCTACAATAACGGTCAAATTGAGCATATAACCTCGACGGGCAATACGCTTTATTACCCAAGCGGAGATGATCATCCCTCTGAGATCGGCAGCCAAAAGGCAACCGAAGAATTCATTCCCCTGTTAAATTGTTATTATCAGCGCTGGAAGGCAAGCGCGTCTTCGCAAATGCCGGTCGCAGTCCAACAAGAAGAACCCACCCCAACGAACAGCGCAGCCCATGCGAACAATTCCCCGGAGAGCAGCGTAACCGGTTCATCAATGGCATTGGCAGCCATGATCGATGATTTTGAAAGCGACAATCCGTTGAGCGCCAATGGATGGGAGTTGTTCAGCGGTAACCCGGCAAATACATCGATGAATTGCGCAGTCGAAGAGGGATCAGCCTACGAGGGCGCGCGCGCTTTAACGGTCAACTTGGAAGTTAAAGCGGATGACTGGGCAACCTGCTCAATGCTTTTCGACCAGGCGCAAGATTGGTCCGCATCAGAAGGATTCACCTTCATGCTTCACGCATTGGAAACCGGATCGGTCTTTGACGTCAACCTGTACACCGGCAGCGCTGACGCGCTGCAAACCTACACATACTCGATCGAAACAACCACCGAAAGCACGGAAGGCTGGATACCGGTCACGCTGCGTTGGGAAGATCTTCATCGCGTGGAATGGGAAGAAAATGCAAACAGCCCATTCGATTCCTCGAACCTGGTGATTGGAATTGCCTTTGGTGTAAACGCGGATAATTCTGTTGCGCTAAGCATCGATAACCTGGCCTTGGTGGATGACAACTCGACAACGGATCAGCCCTGATCCGGTATGGGTTAAGTGAAAGAGAGAACTTCACCCGAATTAACCCGTATATATTTAAGACCATATTGTCTTTAGGAGTAAACATGCGAAAATTGATTGCCGTAATTCTTACCATTTGCCTGGTTTTCCCCCTGCTGCTGGCCAGCCTGACCGCGTTCAGTACCATTAGTTGGGCGTTGGACCGCACGTTTTTCACTGACGCGCTGGACCAGGATCAGGTCTACCAGGCTATTTTATCCGACCAAACGCTGGATGACGTTCTGCGCAGCTATATCGCGCTGCCCGCGGACGCGGACACCCAGGCGCTCAATGAGGTCCTGCGCAGCGTGATCACCCAGGACTACCTGAAAGGTCAGTTAAGCGCGATTGTAAATGGATTTTTCGATAATATTCAGGGGATAACCCGGGAATTCACACCAACCATCGACCTGCTGCCCATCAAAACCGCCCTGACTCAAGAGAAACAGGATGAATTCTTGACCGCGCTGGTAACTGCCCTGCCCGACTGCCAGTCCGGACAGACACCCGGGTTTGGGGAAGGACAGACTCCCTGCAAGCCGCAAGGCATTTCCGAAGAGCTATTGATCGAAAATTTCTTAAAACCCGCCCTCCCGCAAGCTCTGGCCCAAATCCCGGATGAAGTTCCCTTGAGTGAGCAGTGGTATAACGAGCAGGATTGGCAGGTCTATCTGCCGGGTATGGCTGGACCGGCCGGTGTCATGCTGTCGGTATTATTCCTGGCGTTCATCGCATTGTGTTTCTGGTATATCACGGCGCTAATCGCGGACAGCAGTTGGCGAGTGCGTTTGCAGTGGTTGGGCTGGATGTTGATGGTTTCCGCGCTTCCGGTTTTCTTTTTGGGATTGGTTCTGCAGAGCAGCAGCGCACTGTATTGGGCCCAATATGGGCTGCAGCAAGCCCATCTCGGCAGCCTGCCAACCTTCCTCAGCTCCCCTACTGTTTTACAGGCTATAACCGAGAGCATCCTGCCGCGCGTTGCCAATGCCTTCCTGGCCGTAGGTGGTATAGCCGGCAGCCTGGCATTGGGCTTTATCGTTTGGGGGCTGGCGACCGCCAAAGAGCGTCAAACCGCCTAACGCCTATACGCAGAGCAATAACCTGCCCTGATATTAACAAAGAAAACCGTTCTCCACTCATGTTCATGGAGGACGGTTTATTTTATTAATTAACGCAATATACCGGCTGGCCAGTCAACAGCGCGCTGACCACGTTCTCGGCGGTTTTGCGCTGCAGTTCTTCGCGCGAACCGTCCGAGTTCCAGGCAATATGCGGCGTCAGGCACACGTGCGGGTGGCGCAGGAAGGCGGTATGCTCATATTCGTCGTCCGCCAGCACATCCAGCCCGGCATAACCCAGCTTGCCGCTGTCCAGCGCCTCCAGCATGGCGTCCTCGTCGATCAACGCGCCGCGCGCCGTGTTGACCAGCACCGCGCCGTCCTTCATCTGCGCGAATTGCGCGCGCCCCAACAACCCTTTGGTTGATTTTGTTAAAGGCACATGGATGGAGACTACGTCTGCCTGGGACAGCGCTTCTTCCAGCGTCAGGAATGTGATTTCGGGATAATCCGCCTGGCCATTGAAATAAGGGTCGTAAACCACTACCCTGGCAAAGAAAGCTTTGGCTTTGGCATACACATTGCGCGCGATATTGCCAAAACCGATCAGACACAGCGTAGTATCGCTGACGCGCTTGATGGGTTGGATGGCGTCCATGTTGAACTCCCCTTTCAGCAGCAGGTCGCGCGCGACCGTAATCTTGCGCAGGGCGTCCAGCATCAATGCGATAGCGCTATTGGACACCTCGTCAAGGCAATAATCCGGCACATTGGCAACTTTAATGTTTTTCCGGGTGGCAGCTTCAATATCGATGAGATCTACACCAACCGCATAATGAGCAATAACTTTGCACTGCCGCATAGCCGCGATCACCTGCGCGTCGACGCCGGCAAACTGGGTCATGAGCGCGTCCGCGTCGCCCACAAAAGGGAGCAGCTGTTCACATGTTTTTGCGCCCCCCGGAATGATCTGAGTACAGTCCACAATCTCGACGTCCGGACCTAATTGCGCCAGGATCCGGCGTTCCTGGTCGATGTTGGGATAATAGTAATCGGAGATAACGATTTTATAATGGCTCATGCGAACAACCCTGCCTTTCTAATGGTGAGTACTACTGCGTTATGAAGAATTCAACGTGCCGGCTCTGAAAGTAGATACCCGGCCGGCGGATAAATATTGGGCACAAGTATAAGACAAATTCAGCGGCAGTCTACTTAATTTGCCGCTGAATCTTGTAAATTATTTTTGCTAGGGAAATCTTACGCTGATCGCATTAACGCCAATCGATCACCACACAGCGGTAATGCTCCTTGTCGTAGTACAAACCATGGTAGGCCGCCTCGGCCTCTTCCGGCCGGATGACGTGGCTGATGATCTTGGAAGCATCGATCTGTTTGTTCAGCATCAGTTCAAAAGCCGTGCGATAATTGCGCTCGAAGCTCAGTTTGAAACCGGGGGTAGGTTTAAGCGGTACGGCATTGGCGGCCAGCGCTCCGCGTACGGTCAACATCTTCATGTGGATGGGGTTGAAGATATCTGTCAGGTTGCCCTCGGCCGCAGCGCGCGGTGTACCCAGCAATACTACCTGGCCATACGGCCGCGTGGCTTGGATGGCAGTTGCGATCACGCTGGACTGCCCCACCGCGTCCACACCGATGTCCGCGCCCAATCCATCCGTCAGGGCTTTGACCGCTTCCGCCTGTTCCACGGGCGCGCAGGCGATCGTCTCGCGGATGCCCAATGCTTTCGCCAGCTCGCAGCGGCTTTCCACCGGATCCAGTCCGATCACGCGCGCGCCGTTGATCTGGTAGAGTAGTGCTGCCAGCAGGCCCACTACACCCAACCCGAATACGGCTACGCTGTCGCCAATCTTGACCTCGCAGTCGTTTGGCCCGGTCAGGGCGATGCCGATCATGCAGGCCAGGGGTGCTTCCACAGAATCCAATCCTTCCGGTACTTTGAAGAAGTGATTCCACTCTTCCACACCGTTGCCGGTGAAACGCAGCAAGGAGGCGTGGTTGCCCAGGTAAAAAACACTTTCACCCACCTCGTAATCCACCAGGGCGCTGCCTTTTTGCAGGATGCGCCCGATCGAGGCGTAACCCGGCCGCACCGGGTAAGTCACACCCGGTTTGAGCGCGAACACGCGCGAAAGCTCCGTGCCGGCGCTGATGACGGAGGTCTCGTTCTGTATGATGGCCTCGTTCGGCCCCAGATCATCCGCGTTGACCTCTTCGTTCTTGACCACCACGATGCCTTTTTCGACAATTTCCAGATATTTGCTGAGCATGGGTATCTCCGTTTGGTTGCTTGTGAATGCGCGATAAAGAAAAGATGATCAGGCTTTATGGGCGGTTTCTTCCAGGAAATCCACCAGCAGGCCGGTCGCCCGCCCCACCAGCGCTTTGCAATCCGGCTGGCCCGGCTGCCCCACCCAATTCTCGCGCAGGTCCTGGCAGCAGGTGTAACCGAACTCCTTCATGAAGCGCTCACGCCAACCAGCGGTCAGCGCCTGGCAAAGATCGTCATTCGTCTGCGCATCCTCGCGGCCATACAGCGCACCGATCAGCAGCACTCCCCCGGCAAGCGCACCGCACAACTCCATATGCGAGCAGCCCACCCCGCCCGCAAAGGGTGTGGAGAGGCGCACGGCCAATGGGTCCAAATCCGGCAAGTAGTGGCCGGCAGCTGCTAATAAAATGGCTTCCGAGCAGTGGTAGCTTTCATCCATGCGCGCGACTGCGTCGGCAACAATTTTTTCTTTGATACTTTCTTCCAAGCTTCCCTCCATAAATAAACATTAGTATCGTGTATTGGGTTTATTTTATCGCCCTTCTATGCGTTTTTGGCTTCTGACAACCAGAAAAGTAAGCATCCGCAGCCGTAATTTTGAAAATTTTGGATAGAGTTATTTTAATCTATACCTTTCCTCGCACTCATGTCATTGCGAGGAACGTAGTGACGATCGCAGAGCATTCCCTCGGGGAATCGCAAAGCACCCTCTTGGAGAGAGCAATCTCAGCTTTGAGATAGGATAGATAAAAGGAAGAAGGAGCAGGTATTGAATCGTGGAGATGTGAGCAAAGAGCTGAGATTGCCACGTCGCTTGCCCACAGAAAAGCGAGTGGGCAAGCTCCTCGCAATGACAGATTTTGGATTATTTTTTATTAATTGCAGGTAATTTCATATTAAATAATTTTTTCTGTCTCGTCCTTGGCTTACAAATACAAAATAAAAATTCCGAACTTCAGAAGAAATTCGGAATCATGATGGTTCACTTTATCTGTGTGAATCAAATTTTTAAAAGTGTTTTGGTTTTATCCGTGTTTATCTGTGGCAAAAACCAAAAAACTCAAGCGTCCTATTCAGGCTTTTCTTCGATATTGCGCCCGCCCTTGAGCGAAAAGATCAGGTCGCGCCGTTTGAGCGCGCGCTTGCGGTCGATCTCCACCATTTCGGCTTTCTCATCCGCCAGCTTGAGCAGCGCCTGCGTCCAGGAACCGCTGTGCACTTCGGAATGCGCCACGCGCCAGCGTTCCACCAGCACCGGCAGTTCCGGCGCGTTGGTGATGCGCTGGTGCTTGACCACTTTCTCGACACCGTAATCCTCGGCCACCACTTCGTATTCTTCGATCTCCGGTTTAACCGGGCAGATCTGCATACATGCGCCGCACTTAATGCAATAGTAATCCGCCAGCACCAGCTCGCCCTCGTCATTGATGTGCAGGGCGCGCGTGGGGCAGATATCCGCGCAGGCCAGGCAGCCTTCCACGCACTTCTCGCGCTGCAATTTCACGCTGCCCTTCCAGGGCTGCTGCACGATAAAGGCGCCGTCGCTGGCCACTTCGCACTGCCGGCAGCGGATGCAGTGAGCATCGTCCACCACCAGTGTCTTTTCTTTCTCGTCGTAGCTGATCACGTTGGTGGGGCAGTTGTCGATCACAAAATCCTTGCGCGACCAGTCAAACGCGTCCTTGTTGAACACAGTGGACTGCGTCAGGGTCGGGAAGGCTTCATATTTGATAACGGGATTTTCCACTTCGCCGTTGACGGTCATATCGATGGCGTTCAGCGGGCACATTTCCACGCACTCGCCGCAGAAAACGCACTTGTCCGCGTCCACGTCCACCAGCTGTTTGACGCTCATGCGGCCGTCTTCCAGTACGGCGTCCACGTGCGTCAGGGCATCATGCGGGCAGACAGCCGGGCCAATCTGGCAGCCCACGCAGCGTCCCAGATCCCAGCGCATGATGTAATGGCGCGTGACCATGGCCCGCTCCAGCACAATGGCTTCGGGGCTGCTGTGTTTTTGGGTTAGTCCTCTTCCGGGCATGCGCTACTCCTTAGATGTCCTGCGGCAAGTCGTTCAATTCGGCCAGCGTGAAGACCGGGCCGTCCTTGCAGACGTATTTGGATCCGATATTACAGCGGCCACACTTGCCCACGCCGCACTTCATGCGTTTTTCCAGCGAAGTATAGATCTCCTTGGGCGGAAATCCCAATTCGCTTAGGATGGGCAGGGTGAATTTGGTCATAATGGGCGGGCCGCACACGATCGCCGATGTGTTTTTGGGTGCCGGGGCAACCTTCTTGACCACGTCCGGCACGTAGCCGACGTGATGGTCCCAGCCCTCTTCGGGTACGTCGATGGCCTGGTGGATGACCATGTCGCTGCGGTCATACCAGGATTCGATGTCGGCTTTGTACAGGCACAGCCCCGAATTGCGCGCGCCGTAAACAATGGTCAGTTGGCCGTAATCCTTGCGGTGTTCCTTGTACATAATGTGCTTGGTCAGCGCGTAAAGCGTCGAAAAAGCACAGCCGCCGCCGATGATGACCAGGTTGCGGCCTTTCAGCTTGTCCAGCGGAAAACCGTTGCCTAAGGGGCCGCGCACGCCGACCAGGTCGCCGGGCTGCAAATTGTGAATGGTTTGGGTCAACGAGCCAACGTTTTGTACCGTAAAGCGCACGAACGGGCCTTCCCAGGCAGCCGAGGCGATTCCGAAGGGCGCTTCGCCCTTGCCGAACACGGAAAATTGGCAGAACTGGCCGGGATTGTATTTCTCAAAGAATGCCTTTTGGTCAGTCTTGTTTTCGAAGGTCAACTCAAAAGATTTGAGCGTCAGGTCGCTGGTTTCGTTGATGACGCGCTCAACGCGCATGGGCATGGGTTGGTAGAGGTTCATTTTGCCGCCTCCATTTTCGCGCTGCGCGCCTGTGCGGCGCTCACAATTTCGCGGATGTCGATGTTCACCGGACAATTCACCACGCAGCGGCCGCAGCCGGTACAGCCGAATTCGTTGATGGAATCAATCCAGTAGGCATATTTATGCATGACGCGCTGGCGGGTGCGGGCGGCCTTGTTCGGGCGCGGGTTGTGCCCAGAGGCTTCCTGGGAATACACGCGGAACATGCAGGTATCCCAGTTGCGCACGCGTTCACCGCGCTGTACTTCGTCCACGATGTCGAAGCAGTAGCAGGTCGGGCACAGGTAGGTGCATACGCCGCAACCCAGGCAGGTTTCGGCCACTTCCTTCCAAAAGTCGTCTTCGAACAACGCGTACAGATGATCGCGCAGGTTGGTGTTATCGAATGCCTTGGGCATCTCGGCCGCGCTGGTCTTTTGCAGTGCCTTGACCTTTTTAACGGTGGCCGCGTCGGCTTCTGGCAATTTGTTGATCAGCGCGCTGCCCTTTTCGGTGAAAGCTTCGAATACATAGACGTCTTCCAACTGCGTCATCTGGATATCCGAACCTTCCCTGCCGAAAGGCTCCCCGCCCACGGAGGTGCAGAAACAGGAGGCGCAGGGCGTGTCGCAGCCAAACGAGATCACCAGGCTGTCCGCGCGCCGGCGCTGCCAGTAGGCATCTTCCTCGCCTTTGGCCAGGAAAACGGTATCCAGCAGCCAGAAAGCGCGCGTGTCGCAGGGGCGTACGCCCAGCAGCAAACGCGGTTTGGTTTTCAATTCCGGTGCCTGGAAACGCCCATGCTCAACCGTGAACAGCTTTTCGGACTGCGGCAGGAAAAAAGCCTTGGGCGCGTAAGTGGTATTCACGCGGTTATTGAGCATCATCTCGGCTGGGTCGCCGATGGTCTTGTATTCCAGCCCGTTTTTGGCTTCCGCCGGGGCGGTTACGTCGTATTTTTTGATCCACTGGCTGACCAGCTTGGGGAATTGGTTCACGGGGGTTGTCTTATAGCTCATCGCTCTACTCCTTGAACCGGTTGCGGTCATCCAGCGAGAAGGCCGCGAAGGGCGGCTGGTCGCTGTCGTTGGCGCCCACTTCAAATCCGTACATGTCCTGCATGTCTTCATTCAAGCGGTCGGTAATGTATTCCATTTTAATTTCCATCGGGCAGGCGCGTTCACAGGCGCCGCAGCTCACACAGCGGCCGGTCTGATGGAAAGCGCGGATGATGTGCCAGGCTTGCGTGCCGCCTTTGGAAACCATGCTCTCGCTCCAGCGCGGGGTGATGTGGTCCACGAAACATTCGGTACAGTAGCACATCGGGCAGGCTTCGCGGCAGGCGTAGCAGCGGATGCAGCGCTCGGCCTCTTCGCTGAAGATGGCATAACGCGCGTCGGCGTCCTTGCCCAGGAAAGCAGCCACGTCCGGCGAACGCTGCGCTAAACCTTCCCGCGCGGGCAACTCGCCGATCAGCACGTCCGTCCCCACCGGGTCGGGCTGGCGGCAGTTGCGGCAGGCGCTGTGCAGCACTTCCGCGCGCGCCAGCTTCTTCTCGTCGTCCTTCAGCGTGACCAGCAGGTCTTCGCCGTCTTCGGCCACCGCTAAAATCTCGCCGTCCACGGCACGCTCCAAAGCACGCCAGTCGATGATGCCCCGGCAGGGCACACCGATCAGGTAAAGGTTTTCGCGGTTAAGCTGCTGTTCAACCGTCAAAGCGCGGATGGCGCGGCTTTCACAGCCGCGGCAGATCACGCCGATCTTTTCGTCTTTTGGCCGCTGGGCCAGTAGCGCTGCCAGGTTGTTGGAGCCGAAGCCGTTATCTACTAGCCTTTTACTTTCTTTGGCCTTATGGATGAATACCGGCTGGTTACGCGTGGGCAGGCTGCCCGCTTCGAAACCCAGCACGACATCGACGATTTTTTCGGATAACACGCGCGAGACTTCCTGGCGCAGGGCATCAATATTGGCCATATCTGCCTCCCGCGTTCCCGCTCGCGCTGATCGCGGCGAATTTTTCAGATGGTCCCAACGCAGCCAACTGCGCTTCGAAATCGACCACTTCCTGCTGGATGCGGCCGCGTTCGCTCACATTCATCCATACAAAGCGCACCCGTTCGGGCTGCATGCCCAGGTAGGCCAGCAGCCGGGCGAACTCGTCCAGTTGGCGCCGGGCGCCTAGGTTGCCCTTGATGTAATGGCATTTCTCCGGCATACAGCCGCTGATCAGCACGCCGTCCGCGCCGCTTTGAAAAGCGTTGAGCACGAACATGGGGCTGATGCGGCCGGTGCAGGGAGTCTTGATCAATTTCACATTCTTCGGCAGGTCATTCTCCACCCAGTGCTGGTCATCGGATGCCGCCAGGCAGTATTGGCATTGGAACAGGAAGAAATGCGGTTTGGCGCTCATGCGGCCACCTCTCTGCGCTGCTTCATCATCCAACTGTGGATGTCTTCGATAAATTCTTCGCTGGGGGCAGCGGTGGACAGCTCAATGGAGGTCGAGCGGCACACCGAAGCGCACAACCCGCAGGCCATGCATTTTTCAGCGTTCACCTGCGCAATGGTCAGTTCCTTGCCGCGGAAGGGCACGTTGGTCTTTTCCAACGTAATGGCTTCGTAGGGACAGGCCTGCTCGCATAGGCCGCAGCCCACGCAGGTTTGCGCGTTCACTTTGGCCGATTGGATCACCGGCTTATATCCGGCTTTTACCGCCAGGTGCTTGACCGCGTTGATCACGCTGGAGATATGGATCTCCTGCGGGCAGGCGCTGTAGCACAGGTCGCAGGCTGAGCACAGCCAGGTGGTCGGGCTTTGAAAAGCTTCTTCGCGCATTTCCAGCATGACCATGCGCAGCAGCCGGCGCGGATTGTAATCCGGCTCCAGTTTCTGTTGGATCAGGCAGCGGCTGACGCACGTGCCACAGGAATAGCACCTGTCCAGGTGCTCTCCGCCGGGCACGGCGCGCACCTCATCGGCGAAGGTCAGGGGGCGTTCACTTTCCATCCTTGACCTCCTTGACGCTCATGGCAATAACCATCTTATCCGAATAAGTAGACGCTTCCGGCACCATGGGCACTTCGTACATGCGCCGCGAGCGTTTTTCCAACTCCGGCCGCATAGCGGCGTTTTCAGCCAGGATTTGCTGCATGCCGATATCGTTGATGGTCTGTTGCATTTCGTTAATCACACGTGAATATTTATCGCCTTCAGCCGCGGAAATCCACTCAATGCGGAAACGTCCGTCGCTCATGCCCAGTTTTTCCAGCGTCTTCAGCAAACGGTCGGCGCGGACGGCGCCTACACGTTGGCCGGTGATGTAGTGGCAGTCCTGCGGGTGGCAGCCGGAATACATCACAGCGCCCGCCCCCAGGCGGAAAGCTTCGTAGATAAAGTCGCTGTCCATACGCGCTGAACACATGACGCGGATACCGCGTTCGTTGGAGGAATAATCAAAGTGGCTGGTGCCGGCCAGGTCCGCGCCGCCATAGGAACACCACTGGCAACGGAAAGCGAAGATCTTTTCTTCGGGTTTCTCCGCCAGCAGGGCCCGGATCTGCGCCAGAATCTGCGCGTCGGTATAGTGCATTTGGGTGATGGCGTTGTGTGGGCATTCTGCCACACAGCCGCCGCAGCCGTGGCACTTGGCCGTGGTAATCAGCGCCGCGGTGCCTTTTTCGACCGTGATGGCGCCGTACGGGCAGGCCTTGGCGCACACGCCGCACTGCTTGCCTTCCGCGCTGACACAGCGGTCTTCCCAAACCTGCGCGATGATGGGCTCAATTTGCCACTCATCCGAATGCAGGATGCGGCCGGCGCGCGATGCACAAGCCAAACCGGAAGATACGGAAGCCGGGATGTCCTTCTGCCCCTGGCAGGCGCCCGCCAGGAAAATGCCGTCGGTCGGGCTGTCCACCGGACGCAGCTTGGGATGATATTCCATGAACCAGCCGCCCGGGCTTTGCGAGATATTCAAGATGGAACTGACCGTGTCCACGTCCGGCTGCGGTACAGCCGCCTGGTTGAGCATGACCATGTCATACTCTTTCTCGATTACCTTGCCAAGTGCCTGGTCTTCCGAATGGATATACAGGTTCCTGGTCAGTGGGTCTTCCGAGATCAGGCTGGGGCGTCCCTGAATAAAGTGGATACCCATCTCCCGAGCGCGGTCGTAGAACTCTTCGTAACCCTTGGAGGGTGTGCGGATGTCTATATAGTAAATGGACAGGTCGATGTCCGGATTAGCCTGCTTGAGCAGGATGGCGTTCTTGATAGCGTACATGCAGCAGAAGTTGGAACACCATGGGTTGAAGCGCTTATCGCGTGAACCCACACAGTTGATGATAGCCACGCGCTTGGGATTCAAACCGTCGCTGGGCCGGATCAGGTTGCCCGTGGTGGGGCCGGCTGAGTTGTTCAGGCGTTCCATTTCCATGGCCGTGATCACATTCGGATACTGGCTGTAGCCATATTCAGGGATCACGCTGGGATCAAAGTGGTTGAAGCCCGTGGCGACCACAACAGAGCCGACGTCTTCCCACTCGATTTTATCCTCTTGGCTGAAATCAATCGCATCCAGCGCGCCGCAGGCATCCACGCATTTATAGCAGTGGATACAGGCGTCCATATCAATGGTATACAGCAGGGGAACAGACTGGCTCATGGGAACATAAGCCGCTTTACGCGGAGCCAGGTTCATTTCAAAATAATTGGGTACTTCAACCGGGCAGGCCTTGGCACATTCGCCGCAGCCGTTACAGCGATCCGCGCGCACATAGCGCGCTTTCTCACGCAGTTGCACTTTGAAGTTACCCACGTAGCCTTCTACGCGTTCAACATTGGTGTAGGTCTTGACTGTAATTTTCGGATGACGCGCCGCGTCAACCATTTTAGGTGCGAGAATTCATATACTACAGTCCATGGTCGGGAAGGTCTTATTCAACTGCGCCATGACCCCGCCAATGGTCGGTTCTTTCTCCACTAAAACTGTTTCAATACCCTGATCGGCCAGATCGAGCGCCGCGCTGATGCCGGCAACGCCGCCGCCGATGACCATGGCGCGTTTGGTGACCGGCACCGTGATAAATTCCAGCGGTGTCAGGAAACGCGCTTTGGCAACCGCGGCCGCGGTCAGATCCTTGGCTTTTTCCAGTGCGCCGGCTTTATCGTGCCCATGCGCCCAGGTGCACTGCTCGCGGATGTTAGCCATTTCCATCAGGAAAGGGTTCAATCCGGCTTCCGAGACAGCGCCGCGGAAGGTGGTCTCATGCATACGCACAGAACAGGCTGACACGACCACACGGTTCAGGTTGTACTTTTTGATGTCTTCTTTGATGAGGGACTGGCCGCTGTCGGCGCAGGCGTACAGTGTATCCGTGGCGCGCACCACTCCCGGCAAATGAGAGGCCCATTCGGCCACCTCCGCGGGAGGGATAACGCCTGCGATATTGCTGCCGCAGTGGCAAATATACACACCGATGCGCAGTTCTTCTTGGTTGGGGCTATCGCTCATGCCGCTCCTTTGAAAATAGTGTATTGACTTGCATGACTAACAGGTCGTTTCTTTTAAAGGAATCTTGGGTAAGATCTCATCCTTAATCGACTTGAGGGCATCCCGGCGGGCTTTCTGCGCCTGCTTCTCCGGCGTGGTCAGCTTGAGAGCTTCCTTCGGGCACCACTTCACACACTGCGGGCCGTCTTCTTGATCTTCGCACTGGTCGCATATTTCTACCAGTTTAGTCAGCGGATTAACGGATATCGCGCCGAAATCGCAGGCTTCCACGCACCAGGCGCAAGCGTCACATTTTTGCGCGTTAATAACGATAATTCCCGTATCGGGATCCTGATCCAGCGCGTCCTGCGGGCAGGCCAGCACGCAGGGGGCATTTTCGCAGGTGCGGCAGGCTAACGCGGTGATCAGCACTTCATCCACACGCACCGTACGGATGCGGCTGCGGTAAGTGTTATATTCACCGGTCTTGGTGTAAGAACAAACGTATTCGCAAATCTGGCAGCCGATGCACAAATCCGGATCGCAGTCGATATATTGATATTTCGAAGTTGATGATGGCATTATTCTTCTCCGTTGAGTCTATACGCCAATTTCTTCGGCTACGTCCGGCATACCCAGCTCAATTAACTTGGATTTGGGTATCATGCCTTCCTTTGTCCAGCCTTTGGCTTCGTAATAACAGTCCTTCATATATTCCAGCTCTTCGTTGGAAGTGAAATGTCCGGCTGAAGGGCCTTTGGTCATGGGTTCATTCATCCAGCGGTAAGGCAGGGTATCGTCCGAACGCTTCCAGCCCTCACGGATGTTAAAAGCTTTCTTGATGGTATGGGCACGCTCTCCGATGGGGTCGATGTCTTCATATTGCAGGTCCCAACCGGTGGTCGCGTTGATCAGGTTGACGATGGTCGGCCAGGCGCCCGCCCGGTCGGCTTTGCCGGTAAAGCAGCGCCGGATGAACTTGCACAGCGGCAGGGTATCATATACCGCCGCGTACTCTTCACTGTCTTTAGCCAATTCACCGCGCGTTTCATCCACAGAGAAACGGTCTACCTGACCCTGGATATCCGGGTCGTAGGCAGCTGTGCGGTTGTGGCATGGGCCGCGTGTGCCTACCGCGGAACCCAGCGAGAAGGTCTTCAACCCGCGCGCTTCGTAACCGGCCGGCTCCAGCCCCTTGGAATGCATGGCCCATTTGTAAGTCTCCGTGCCGCGCTCAGCATCAATAGTACTGCTGGCAATGCGCGTGCCATCCGAAAGCAGTTTGCCAATGCCTTCCTTGTCGCGGATCATTTCCGCTGTGGTAACGGCCGCTTCCCCATCGCCAAAGCGCAATTCAAACCCTTCAGGATACTTTTCACACTTAAAATCTTCTTTGGTGAAGATGCCCTTTTCAAAGGTTTCCATCGCCCAGGAAATTGTAATTCCCATAGATATGGCATCCATACCGCTGCTGTCCGCGACGGAAATCAACTTGATTACCGTGTTGATGTCATCAACTCCCAGATTGGAACCGTTGGCAAACAAGCATTCATACTCAATACCGGTCATTGCCCCCGCCCACGGTCCGGTTTTTACCATGGACATTTGTTCACAGGCAATCGGACATTGCGCGCAGGCAATGGTTTTTACTTTGTTGTGTTCATGCAAGTACTCGCCGCTGATCGTCTCCACACCTTCAAAAACGCCTTCGCTGTAATTGCGGGTGGGCAGCAGTCCCAGCTTATTCATATTCAGCATATTCGTGGAAGTACCCAGGATGCGGTATTTGGATGTGTGCGGGCCCTGCGCTTCTTTGACAATGTGGATGGAAAGTTCATTCAGCGCTTTCGGGTCGGCCACTTTAATGCCGTGTGTCCCGCGCACCGAAACAGCTTTCAATTTCTTGGAACCCCATACCGCGCCATGTCCGGTGCGGCCGGCCTGACGGCCGTCGTTGGTCACATTGGCAAAACGCACCATGTTTTCTCCGGATGGGCCGATGGTGGCGGAACGCACTTGATCATCGTTCAACGCTTCGCGAATGGCTTCTTCGGTTTCGAAGGTGCCCAACCCCAATAACTTGGTGGCATCACGAAACTCAATCCGATCGTCGTCAATGAAGATATCCACCCAGCTCTCGCTGGCGCCGTGGATCACCACAGCATCCCAACCCGCGCGTTTCAGCGCGATGGTGAACCAGGAGCCGGATAGACTATCGCCGATGAAACCGGTCATGGGAGATTTGGATGCCAGGCCATATTTGCCGCCCACCGGAACCGGCGTACCGGCAAAAATGCCGTTGGCAATGCAGACGGGATTATCCGGCGAATAAGGGTCGCAGCCCGGTTTGATATTCTCCCAGCACAAGCGGGAAGCCATCGAGACTCCCCCAATCCATAGCTTGTACCATTCTTCGGGTTTGTTCTCCACCCATGTTTTACGTTCAGTCAGATCAATATGTAAAATTTTTCCGCTGTAACCGAACATGCTCACTCCTTATGTCAATAGAATGTACCGGTTTCTATCCGCCGGCTAATAAAGACAGCAATATTAATTTATCGCCATCCATTGGTTTAAAGGTTAATTCATTCTCGTGGATGATCTTTTCGCCGTTCAGGCTGAAAACATTGGTGGGGATCAGGCTTTGTCCGCCCTTTTCAAACACCTCACCAATTAGGGCTGGATATCGTTTTGCCAGGGAGGTAATAACCTGCTGCAGTGTATCCCCAGAGGACAGGGTCAGATCAACTTCGGACTGTCCCGTCAACATTCTGGATACGCCTGTGAACTCAACAACAACACGCATGGTTTCCTCTATTTAATTTTAGCAAATTTCGTCCGGCTTGTTTGGTGTTGTTATGTGCGATGGCTAACAAGTTCGAAATCAAGATATTATGCCAACGATCAGGGAAGATAGCTCTTTTTCTTTCCGACAATACAACCATTACGCATAATTTAGATATATTTTATCATGATTCATTTTCGCGGGCCAAACAAGGCCGTTCCAATACGTACCAGGTTGGCCCCCTCATCTACCGCCACCTTATAGCTGTGGCTCATTCCCATCGATAGCCAGCGCAGTTCCGGATTCTCCTTTTTGATTCGGTCGAATATTTCGCGAGTGGTTTTGAAATATGGGCGTGACAGCTCCGCGTCGCCTGTCAACGGACCCATGGTCATCAGTCCCTGCAATTTCAGGTGCGGCAGAGTACCAATAATAGCAGCCAAATCATCTACCGCTTCCGGCAGCGCGCCGTCCTTATTTTCCTCGCACCCGCTGTTCACCTCGATAAAAACTGGCAATGATTTTTCTTGCTGGGCGCAATATTTCTCCAATGCCCGCGCCAAGCGTGCCGAATCCACCGTTTCCACCAAATCAAAGAGCGAAACCGCCAGGTCAGCCTTATTGCGCTGTAGATGGCCGATCATGTGCCATTCAGCCCGGAAATCGAGCTGCGGCAGCATGGCCTGCGCCTCCTGCACGTAATTATGCCCAAAGCAGCGGATGCCCGCTTCCCAGGCAGCCCGCACCTCTTCAGGTGTGCGCGTCTTGGCCGCCGCCAGCAGGGTAACCTCGTCCGGGATCTCGTGCAGTAATTTTTCGGCGTTTTGCCCGATCAGTTTAAGGGTTTCCATACTAATTTAATTCTAATCCATGGTGAGCAATAATCCATGATATTCAGACCTTTTCTTGTATAAAATAATCATATACAGTCTGACAATAATCGTAATTTGTTAATGTGGAATTGGTTGAGAGCCTGTCGATCGCGTTAATTTTTCAGGATAAAATCTTCATATTGTCTATCGGGAAAGTAAAAGGCAGTTTCAACATGATCAATAAAATTCGCAATACAGTAGAAGAATACCCAAAATCCTTCTGGGTTATGATGTTGGGCCTGTTCATCGACAACCTGGGCGGCAACCTTATTTATCCATTCTTTACTTTGTACGTTACCGCCAAGTTCGGAGTCGGCTTGAGCGTGGTGGGGCTCTTGTTGGGCGCCCAAACCGCCGGACGCATGCTGGGCGGGATCGTCGGCGGCGGGTTGGCCGACCGCTACGGCCGAAAAAAGTTGATGCTGTTCGGCCTGCTGGTTAGCGGGCTGTTCAGTACGGTCATCATCTTCGTCAACCACTTCTACGTGCTTTTCCTGGTGGCAGTCGCCGCGGGCTTCCTGGGCGCCATGAGCGGGCCGGCGCATCAGGCCATGCTGGCGGACATCCTGCCCGAAAATAAACGTTCCAGCGGCTTTGGTGTGCTGCGCGTGGTCTATAACCTGACCGTCGCCATCGGACCCCTGATCGGCGGGTTCATCTCGGATTTCTCCTACAACTGGCTATTCATCGGCGACGCCATCACCAGCACCATCACGTTCTTCATCGTACTAAAGCTGCTGGATGAAACCCTGCCGGAGAAGTTATCCGCGCAAGAGGAAGAGGAACGCAAGTCGGACAAGATCGGCTTGAAGGGTTACCTGCAGGTGCTCAAAGACCGCGATTACGTGCTGCTGCTGGGTTTCCTGATGCTGACCTTCGCGGTCATGATGCAGATGCTCTCTACGTTGTCTGTTTATATGCGCGATGTGCAGGGCTTTCCGAACCGCTATTACGGTTACATCCTCAGTCTGAACGCTGTCATGGTGGTGGTCATGCAATTCTGGGTTACCCGTCAGGCAGATAAGATGAAGCCGCTGATCGCGCTGGCCATCGGCGCGGCCTTCTCCACCGCCGGTTACGCCATGTTCGGTTTCGTCAACGGCCTGCTGCCCTTCGCGCTGGCCATGGCCATCCTGACCATCGGTGAGATGGTCATCGATCCGCTCAGCCAGACCCTGGCAGCCAAATTCGCGCCCGAGGATAAACGCGGGCGCTACATGGCCGCGCTCAACCTGAGCACTAACCTGTCTTATCTAATCACACCTTACCTGGCCGGTCTGGTGATCGACAACTACGACCCGCACTGGGTTTGGTATGCCTGCGGCATCGTTGGCAGCGTGGCTGTACTGGGGTACATCTGGCTGCACTTTCGGACGGGGAAAAAAGCCTGATCGCATGTTGTCTCCTTCAAAAAATCCAACCTGTTAGATAAAGTCCCCGGGGTTTTCCGGGGATTTTATCTAAAAACTGTTCTTCAAGAGATTCGGTAAACACTCAATCCAATTTTTCAACAGTTACATCCGGCATGATCCGATCGACATCCTTCATCTCAACGTCTCCGGTGCGTTTGGTCAATACGGTCGCCGCGCTGACAGCGCCTGCCCAATGAAGTGCCGATTTCCAACCTTCCCCTAACGATAATCGCCATGCCAAAGTCGAGGATACCGAATCGCCGGCTCCAGCCGCGTTGACCGGTTTTTGTTCGGGCGCCTTTACCAGGAAAATTCCGTCAGTGGTCAATGCCAGGATGCCATCCTTTGACATGGTGATGATCAGGTTATCGATGCCCTTTTCTTTTTTGAAGTTCTTCGCGACCTCCACCAACGAGTTGAAATCCTTGGCCTCCACGGAAAAGGTCCATTCGAATTCCTCCTTGTTCATTTTGACAATGGTCGGTTTGGCCTCGACCGCTTTCACCATGTAGTCCTTCTGGGAATCGATCAGGCAGGGAACCCCGGATTTCTGCGCGATCTTGATCAAACGAAGATAGAAATCAATGCTCAAAGATGGCGGCATCGTGCCCGCCATGATGACCCAATCGGCTTCTTTAACCCTGGCTTCAAACTCCTTCACAAATTCCTGATCTTGCGCACTATTGATCAATAATTCACCAACGATCAAATGGCTGTGAATATTGGTGTCCTCTTCGGCGATCACGTGTGAGATACGAGTCGTTCCATCCACCCAAATCGGATCCGGCTTGATCCCGTATTCTTTCAGAACCTCGATAAGTTCCTGACCCACCTTTCCGGCGAAAAAACCCATACCGACTGTATCCACTCCCAACTGGCTGAGTACAACCGATGAATTCAAGCCCTTTCCACCCACGCAAGTGGTCATTTTATTCGTACGCATAGGAATGCCGGGTGTCCAGCGCTCGATGAAATAAATCTTGTCAATAGCAGTGTTGGGACATACAGTTAAAATCATATTTTTCTCTCTATTATTAATCAATCCTTTTTTGTGTCATGACAGCAAACGCGTTCGTGTTGATGCGCTGTAAACAATCCAGGGCAGTGATAAGGTCCGGGCTCCCCAAGATGACCCCATGACGGGGCATTAATACAACACCCGCCTTGCTCTTCAATCCTGCTTCCTGGTCTTTGAACATTTCTACAATCAGATCCGCCTGTTCCTGGGAATAAGAAGGCGCTTCGGTATGATATTGCAGGGTTCCGAAACTTTTTGAGGAATTCAGGACCGCCGGGATCGGCTTAGACGAGGCTGTGAACGGAAGAACGTACTTTGGATGAGCGTGAATCACGGCGCCGACATATGGGAAAGCCTGATAGATCGCGAGATGAGATAATCCCTCCCGGGAAAACCGCGAATGTTTTTTGAACTGTTCGATTTCTGATAAAGAACCGCTGACAACGTCCTCAGGGCCGATATCCCAGTGATACTGGTTGCCTGCCAACGTGGGCGTCATGTAAATGACATCCCCAACCTTGGCGCTGATGTTGCCGCCGGCAATATCAGTTAATTCTCGTTCAAACATGAATTTAGCTACGTATACAATCTGCTGAGGGATTGTCAAACGCTCACTAATGTTTTTCATCTATGCTCCTGAACTTCTTAATAAAACGGACTTCAATCTCAATAACCAAAATCGGGGATCATCACCTTTTTGGCGCCATGCATGGCAGATTCCTGCGCGGAAATTCCGGCGCAAGTAATGGTAGCCGCGGTAATTTCATCCACCTCGGCCTTGCTTCCTTCCACTATGGCTTTCAGGAATTGGTGAGCCAGATGCGGATGTGAACCGCCATGGCCAACGCCCTGCCGGAACGAGGTATGGCTGGTGTCCGTAATGGCCTCCCGTTTGGTGAAATTGGCGATTTCATTGGGAAGGTATTGGTCCGTATCCGGACATTCAATTTTCTCCGCGTCGTCAATTCCGTTGAAGATCACATGTCCATCATCGATCACCTGCTCCCACTCGAACGAGCGCTCAGTGCCGTACACGTCGAACCCTTCACGGCACTGCCGGATGGTTTCGTTGATGCACCTTGTGGATTCTGCGATCACGTCCGAATCTGCGAATTGGAAGGTCGCTGTGATGACCGCGAACGGGCAGCCGTGATTCTTCGCCCGTTCTTCGCTAAGTTGGCCGGAACCATGCGCGATGACGGATATCGGGCGTTTTCCTATTATGGTAATAGCCGGTGATAAAGCATGCGTGCCGTTGAGGAAAGGCGGAAAGCCCTGCCAATATGCCGGCCAGCCTTCCATGGCCATATTCTGCATGTGATCCGAACGCACAAACTGGATGCGGCCGATCTTGCCGGTATCGACCAGGTCCTTTACATATAGATATTCACGCGTATACAATGACGTTTCCATCATCATATAGACTTTCCCGCTTCGCCTGACCGCGGCAACGATATCCTGGCATTGTTCAATGGTGGTAGCCATGGGGATGGTGCAAGCCGTGTGTTTGCCCGCGTTGAGCGATTCCATCACCATCGGGTAGTGGTCCATCACCGGGGTAACTACATGGATCGCGTCCAGACGGTCATCCGCAATCATTTCGTGAAAATCGGTAAAGCGCATGTCCTGCAAAATGCCGAACTGGTCGCCAATTTCCTGCAGTACATTTTCCCGCCTGGTACAGATGGCGACTTCGCCCCCGTAAGGATGCTGCTGATAAATCGGAATAAATTCTTTTCCAAAACCCAATCCAATAATGCCTACATTAACTTTTTTAGCAGCCATAACAGCCCTCCATTGAAAACATACTCGTAAAACCCGGGAATAATTTCCCTCGACCCAAGAATTAAAATAATTTGTACACTTTATAGTATGATTATTTATTACTCTGGTGAATCCGCACCAGAGTAATAAGCGTTATTTGTAAGACCGAACGCCTAATCGTTCGGGAACAACTCATCGATGTTGTCTTTGGTAACCAGGGTGGGAGCGATCATAACTTCCTTCTCGAAGGGTTCACCAGCATAGAAAGCATCGATGATGTCAAATGCCGCCACAAATTCTGCGTGGGAATCCACCCAGATTGAGGCGTTCATGGAGCCGTCGCGAATGGCCTTGCGGCCTTCGGGAGTTGCATCCAGACCATAGAGCTTGATCTGCCCGGTCAAGCCGGCAGCTTGCAGAACTGCGCGCACGCCCAGCGCCATACCATCGTTGTTGCAAACGATCGCATCCAGATTCTTGCCGGAGGATAACCAGTTCTCGGCCAGCGGGGTGGCATCATCAGCGTTCCAGTTGCCTGCACCGGTGAAAACGACATTGATGTCAGGATATTCGGGAAGCACTTCATAATAACCATCGGTGATGAAGATGGCGGTGGTCTGACCCTCGGTACCGGTCATGATGGCAATGTCGCCCTTTCCGTTCAAATCTTTGGCAACTTGTTCCATCTTCAAACGTCCACCTTCCTGAATGTTGATGGCCACAAACGCGGTCAGCAAATCTTGGGCAGAGCAGGAACCATGCAAGGTGATCACAGGAATGTCGTAGCTCGAAGTCAATTCTTCAACGACTGCCGTCATACCATCATAGGCAACCGGGTCAAAGATGATAGCCGCATAGCCCTGTGAACCTGCATTTTCGAGCTGAGAAATCTGTTTGCTCAGATCAGAATCGGGGTTGAATACAGTTACTTCCCAACCATGTTCTGCACCAACGGATTCAGCATTGGCTGCCATGCCGGTTGTGAACTCATTCGCGATATTGGACGCGACCCAGGCAACTTTCTTGCTGGGGGGAACGGGGACAGCCGCTTCTTCAGCGGCAGGCGCAACTTCTTCTGCTGCAGGTTGTTCAGCAGCAGGTGCTTCTTCAGCCGGTGCGGAAGCAGCGGGTGCACATGCAGCAATAAGCCCAACCAAAACCAGAATCGTTACAAAAGTAATCCTCTTCATGTGGTTCTCCTTTATTTATCACTATTATTTTGTTTCACTGGCGCGGATTCACCAGAGATAACCCTAACTATTTTTCCTGCTTCTGGAACGGATGTCGATAAAGACAGCCAGCAGGATCACCAACCCCTTCATAATTCTTTGGTAGTTGGAGGAAATCCCAAGAATATCAAAACCATTGGAAATAACACCTAAAATAAGAACTCCGATCACTGTGCCAATCACCGAACCTGCGCCCCCGGACATACTGACACCACCGATGACACAGGCTGCGATCGCATCCAGCTCATAGCCCTCACCAACTGTCGGGTTTCCCGAAGTAATACGGGAAGCCATCAAAACACCGGTCAAACCAGAGAGTGAGCCCATAATCATGTAAATTATCAGCTTGACTTTCTCCACGTTGATGCCGGAATATTTGGCAGCGATTTGGTTGCCCCCAACTGCGTAGATCCACTTTCCAAAGACCGTCTTTTTTGTGAGGATATACGCCAAAACCGCCACGATCAGGAAATAGTAGACCAGCGAAGGCAGGCCAAAGTAGATCGAGTTGGACACATCGATAAACGTGCGGCTCAGGTTAAAGATGGGGCGGTTGTTAGTCGAGACCAGAGCAATACCGCGCGCTGCGCTAAGGGTAGCCATCGTCATAATGAAAGGTGCAAACCCGATGTATGCAATGCCGAACCCATTCACAAGTCCAAAAATAGCACCCACACCAATCCCGGCAATGAACCCCACAATCACCGGAAAACCCTGAACATCCGAGGTGAGGAAGGCTGCTGCCATACATGCAACGGCTAGAACCGAACCCACACTCAGGTCAATGCCCCCGGTCAACAAAACCAGGGTCAGGCCGATAGCCAGGATACCGGTAATAGAAGCCTGTTTAAGGATGTTGATAAGGTTTGGTTTGGTAAGGAAAGCAGGTTGAGAAATCGCCATAATAATGACTAAGATAACCAACGCCCAGAAAATGCCCGTGCTCTTCCAAAATTGGGAGCTTTTATAGAAAGGCACCTTCTCATTTTGTTCTGTGGCAGTATTATGTTTTTGGTCTTTTTCTTGATTTTGCATATAAATCTCCTACCAGGATTTCAATTTATTGAACCGTTCTTATTCTTGGGCGAAGCCAAAGCCATGATATTTTCTTGTGTGATTTCTTCGCCTTTGACTTCCCCGGTTATCTTCCCTTCGCACATAACAATCACACGGTCGGCAATTCCAACCAATTCCTGCATTTCGGACGAAATGATTAGCGCTGCTTTTCCATTCATCACCAGGTTATTGATCAATTCGAAAATTTCAGCCTTGGCACCCACATCAATGCCCCTGGTCGGTTCGTCAAATAACAGAATATCCGGTTCGGTCAGTAGCCATTTAGCCAGTACGACTTTCTGTTGGTTCCCACCAGACAAATTTCCAACTTCCTGTTTCGTTGAATGGGCTTTGATGGATAATTTCTTGACCATCTCTTTGGCAAGCAAGCTCCCTTTCGGATTGTTCAGGAAATAAAATTTCGCGATATTCTTGTCAATACACATCGTCGCGTTTTCCTGAACGTTCATGGCCAGATTCAAGCCCATCAATTTCCTATCTTCAGGGACCAGCGCGATCTTTTTCTTGATAGCATCTGAAGGTTTGCGGAAATTCACTTTCTCGCCATCCACCCAAACCTCTCCGGAATCGGGTCGATTGACACAGAAAATTGTACTGACCAGTTCGGTCCTTCCAGCCCCCATCAAACCAGCAATTCCCAATTTTTCTCCGGCATGCAGTGTGAAGGTCACATCTTCAAATTCACCTTTTTTATTCAGGTGCTTGACCTCCAAGATCGGTTCCGTGATATTGTTATCGCATTTGGGATAGATATTGGAAATTTCGCGACCTACCATATCGCGGACGATCTGGCGCTCGGATTTTTCTGCCATTATCGCAACGCTGATGATATGGCCGTCCCGCATCACCTGCACGCGATCCGCGATGAACGGTAATTCCTGCAATTTGTGCGAAATATAGATGATGGAAATGCCATTTTTCTTAAGCAGGTTGATGATTTCGAATAAATGCCGTACTTCCGCTTCGGTGATGGCTGAAGTAGGTTCATCCATGATCAAGATCTTTGAATTGTAAGAAATAGCTTTGGTGATTTCGACCATCTGGGTCTGGGAAATGCTCAAATCCTGCATCTTGGTGGTCGGAGGAATCCGCAAATTCAAGTTTCCCAGCCACTCTTTGGTTAACTGTGCTTGCTTGCGAGAATCCACAAACCCGAAGTGGCTGAGCTCACGTCCAATGAACAAATTCTCCTCAACCGTCATTTCAGGAATGGGAGCCAACTCTTGATGGATCATGGCAATTCCCAAATCAAGTGCCTTGGCGGGGTTATCTAGCTTTACTTCCTCTTCACCCAGAAAGATCTTGCCTGCATTGGGCTGTTCTATTCCCATCAAGATCTTCATCAGAGTGGATTTCCCTGCGCCATTCTCCCCTACCAAAGCAAGGACCTCCCCTTCGTAAAGGTCCAAGTTTACGGAATGCAGCACTTCCACCCCTGAAAATGACTTGCAGATATCCTGCATTTGGAGAATATTTTTCATTACTTCTTCCTTTTGGACGGCCAATTATTTTTTGAATCCAAAATCCGGAATTTCAATGCGCTTAGTGCCTTGCATGGCGGATTCGTGCGCGCAGATCCCAGCACAGGTGATGGTTGCCGAAGTTCTTGCGTCAACCGAAGGCTGGCGATCTTCAACCAACGCAGAAAGGAATTGATGCACTAAGTGAGGATGCGAACCACCATGGCCTATCCCCTGGCGGAAGGAAGCTTGAGTAGTATCCGAAATTGCCTCTCTCTTTGTGAAAGCTGAGATCTGTTCAGGTAATAGAGCATCGGTATCGGGGCATACAATCTTTTCAGCATCATCAATACCTGTGAAGATCACATGGCCGTCATCGATAACCGATTCCCACTCAAATGACATCTCTGTTCCGTAAAGGTCAAAGCACTCACGACACTGCCGGATGGTTTCGAAGAGACAGCGCGATGATTCAGCAACCACGTCTGTATCCTCGAAGGTGAATGTCGCAGTCTCCACTGCCCAGGGTGAATTGTACTTCTCAGCTTTATCCGCGCTGAGATGCCCCGAACCGTGGCAGATGACAGATTTTGGCCTTTTACCGATCAGTTCGATCACCGGTGAAAGCGCGTGCGTTCCGTAATAGAATGGCGGGAAACCACGCCAGTAATCACCCCAACCGCTCAGCATCATATTCTGCATATGGTCGCTGCGTACAAATTGAATACGGCCGAACTTGCCCTGATCCTGCAAGGCTTTCACGTACAAGAACTCTCGCGTATAAAGGGAGGTCTCCATCATCATGTAATACTTGCCAACCTTCTCGCTGGTTTCTACGATCTTCTTGCATTCTTCAACCGAGGTGGCCATCGGAACCGTACAGGCGGTATGTTTTCCAGCTTCCAAAGCTGCAATCGTTTGGGGAAAATGCTCGAGGATTGGCGTAACGATGTGGATCGCGTCCAATTCGTCATTCTTGATCATCTCGTAATAATCGGTATAGCGCAGATCTTCAGGGATCCCAAATTGATCCCCGACACTTTTCAAGGTTTCCGGATTGCGTGTGCAAATTGCGACCTTGCCGCCATTCGGATGTTTCTGATAGATCGGAATAAACTCCCGTCCAAAACCAAGGCCCACAATCCCAACGTTGATCTTTTTCTCTTCCATCTTTAAATCTCCTGTTCTCCTATCATTTGTAAATATTCTTCGAAGCGGTTGTTCCATGCATTCTGGTTTTCCGGTTCGTAATACTTCATTTCAATGGAATCTTTGAGCATCACACGGCCCTCTTTAATCGATCCGATTTCTCCAAACGAGATGAGCTGTACCAAAATATTGCCAATGGCAGTTGCCTCACCTGGGCCGGCAATGACCGGTTTCCCTGAAACGTTGGCAACATACTGGTTTAACAATACGTTATAGCTGCCACCTCCGACAATGTTGATGCTGCCATACGACCTGTTCGTCAACTGCTCCAGTTCTTCGATGACCAGCCGATATTGCAGAGCCAGACTTTCCAACACACAACGCACGATCTGGCCTGGGGTGGATGGGATGGGTTGCCCTTGCTGGCCACAAAATTCTCGGATCTTTTCCGGCATATCGCCCGGATAGAAGAAACGTTCGTCATTCGGGTTAATCATGCATTGGAAAGCTGTTTCATCCGCAGCCATTCCAAGCAAAGTCTCAATTGAAAAATTCTGGCCAATGTCAACGTAAGCACGCTGACATTCCTGGATCAGCCATAATCCCATAACATTCTTCAGCATACGATGATGGCCTGGGTACCCCCCCTCGTTAGCGATATTATGTCTGAAGGTGTAATCCGAAATGATATGTGCTTGGGTTTCAACTCCCACCAACGACCAGGTTCCGCTGCTGATGATCACGGCATCTTCACCCATAGGTGCGGATAGAAATGCAGAAGCTGTATCGTGTTCACAAACTGCTACAACTTCGATGGGGGTTTTGTTAACCTTGCCCACCCGTGTTCCAGGTGAGACGATATCCGCCATCAAGGTCCTGGGGATCTGAAATGTATCCAGGATCTCCGCAGACCAATTTCCTTTAGAAAAATCCATCATCTGGCTGACTGAGGAGATGGTGTATTCCGAGTTGATCTCGCCGGTAAGGAAATAAGAAAAAAGATCAGGTAAAAACAACATCTTTCCCGATCCTTCTAATAAGTAGCCTTGATTTTCCAATCGCATGGTTGCCAGCTGCATCAATGTGCCGAAAAGCGCATTCTGGTTGCCGCTGTGTTTATGCATCACATCTTTGGGCATGCGTGCATAGATCGCATCCGCATTTCGATATGTACGTTCATCGCGGTAACAATGCACCTGGTTAATGAAATAGCCATCTTTATCCAGAAAGCCAAAATCATTAGAAAAGGAATCAAAACCGATACTATTGATCTGCCTTTCCTTCTGCAAAGCTATGGAAATGCCTTCCTCAAGATTGTTATAAATATCCAGAACATTCCAGAAGATTTCGTTGCGTAAAAAGGTTGGACGATTCTCGAAGCGTCTGATGACGTCCATGGAAAGTCTCGAGCCATTAAAGTTGCCTAGAAACATTTTTCCGCTGGAAGCACCCAAATCAAAAGCTAACATTCTCATAAAAGGCAGCCCCATATTTTCATCTCGTTATTCAGCAACAATGATCCGTGTATCGAATTCAGAGAACATTTTCAGCTTTTCGGGATCAGCTTTGGAGTCGGTGATCAGGATATCAATTTCTTCTAACTTGCCAACGTAAACCGCACCGGTTTGGCCAAATTTTGAATAATCCGCCATAACGATCAATTGCTTAGATTGGTCGATCATCTTCCTTTTTACTTCAATCTCGAGGAAGCTCGAATCGGTTATCCCGCTTTTCTCATCAATTCCGCGGCAAGATACGATTGATTTATCCGGAAAAAAGCTGCGGGCATAGTTATTAGATAACAACCCAGTCAAAGAATAATTCTTGGGATTGAATATTCCACCAACACTGATTACGACAATATTATTGTTTTCCAACAGTCCTGCCTCTAATAAGACTTGTATGGAATTAGTGATGATCGTGATCTTGAAATCATTTGGGAGATATTTCAATAAGCTCATTGTGGTGGAACTGTTGTCTATAAAAATCGTATCTCCGTCTTCCACCAGTCTCGCAGTCTCTTTACAAATGCGCTGCTTTTCCTCGTAGTGCTGAAGCCCCCTGGCCTGCAATGGGTATTCATAACCATCACTATATTTCTTCTCGACTGGAACCGCTCCGCCATGAGTTCGTTTCAACAATCCCGACGCTTCCATTTCACGCAGATCGCGCCGGATTGTTTCGCGTGAAGCCGTGAATTTATCGGCAAGGTCGCTGACTTCAACTTCACCATTTTTCACAAGAAGTTCCAGAATTTTGGATTGCCTTTGAACGCTATACATTGCTCACCTTCCTTCGACCTAAAAACGAATCAGCCAATCATCAGCTGGTATTCCTGTAAATTCTTTAAAACGGAGATACTCTTCCCCAACTCCCCCTTACCTGAAAAAACGCGATCGGAAACAGCAAAACTCAATGAAAAGGTTTTTTGAATCAAGCCAACAACATTTTTCGCGTTGTATATCATTAATTCCCTTTTAGTCTGCCGTAAACCTGATAGAAGTCATTGTTATTGAACGCCCAATGTGTATTTCTGTGTGTATTTTACCATTTATGTGTCTTTTATACAATATCCCACAAATTATTGCCGTATTTATGCCCGTTATTGTTGTATTCACAATAGTCTATTAGGCAGGATGACTGTTTGTGATTACTTAAGTTAAGAAAATACCTTTTATTCGCATTTTCCTAAAGAAGTCATTTCTGAAATTCTTTTGGTAAAAAAAGAAGGTGCTTAAAAAGGATTGGTAATTTTCTTTATCCAGTCATTTTCTGGATAAGTAGAACTGTTATTTGTCAGGCAGTAGATATGATTGAAATCACAACTTATAGATTTTGTATAAATTCCAATAAAGATTTAATATTCCACATCTATACTAAAAGTATAGACAACTACCAATTCAATAAAGAGGTGCGTATGTTCAAAAAGATCTTGATTGCTTTCGATGGTTCTGACCACTCCCGCCGAGCCGCGCGCGTGGCCGGTGATATGGCGCGCGTGCAGCCTACATCGGAACTGGTGCTGGTCTGTGTGCTGGAACCCATGCCCGCCGGTCTGGGCAAGCCTTACATCGACAACCTTATCACCGAAAAAACCCGTGAAGGTGAGATCCTGCTGCAGCAAGCCCGCGAACTCATCGGTAAAGACGTTGAGGTCAATTCGGAATTGTTGTTTGGCCCGCCGGCTGAGAGCATCATGAACGTAGCCACCAGTCAAAATTGCGAACTGATCGTTATGGGCACACTCGGTGTGGGCGGCTTAAAAGGGCTGCTGGTCGGCAGCCAGATCCAGAAGGTGATCAACTTATCCACCGTTCCGGTCCTGGCAGTCAAATAATGAAAATCCCGCAGCAATGCTGCGGGATTTTTTCATAAAACAAGTTGTGATTTAATTCCGGCCGGCTGTCTATGACAGCTTATGGAATGTATCTTTCAAAGCCGGGTAAAGCTCGCGATAGCGGGCGTACAGCTCATTATATTTTGCGGCGTCCTGGGAAGGTTTTACCTCGCCCACCCGGTGGATCACCGTTTGGCAAGCTTGCTCGACCGAAGGAAAAGCGCCTGCACCGGAAGCTGCCAGCACCGCCGCCCCAAACGCGGCACCCTCTTTTGAATCCACGGTAAAGATGCTGGTATCCAGTATATCCGCGATAATTTGCAGCCAGTTTGGATTCCTGGCGCCGCCGCCGGTAATGCGGACGTGGTCAATTTGCCCCAACCCGGCGCTGCGCATCAACTCATAACTATCCCGCAGTCCAAAAGCCACCCCCTCCAACACTGAACGCGCGAAATCGGCAAAAGTATGCCGCACAGTTGCTCCAACAAAGCCGCCGCGCGCCAAAGGGTCGGGGTAAGGTGTGCGCTCACCAGTCAGGTAGGGCATAAACAACAAGCCCTGACTGCCTTTGGGCGTTTGGATCGCCCGGGCAACAATCTCGTCGTAGCTCAGCTCCGGGCAGAATGTTTCGCGGAACCAGCGCAGGCTGCCCGCAGCGGAGAGCATTACACCCATAAGGTGCCACTTGCCCGGAACGGCATGGCAAAAAGCGTGCAGCCGTCCCAGTTCTTCAATAAATGGAGAATCGGCCGTTGCAAAGACCACCCCCGAGGTACCCAGGCTGATAGATAGGATGCCTTCCTCTACTGCCCCGGTCCCCACCGCTGCGGCTGATTGATCGCCTCCCCCGCCAAAAACCGGAATGTCCGCCCTTAATCCGGTTTCGTCAGCCGCAGCCTTACTCAGGGAACCGGTAACCTCGGTTCCTTCGAATGTAGGTGGGAACCAGTCCCGTTGCATACCCAATTGTTGGATCAGGTCATCCGACCAATCCCGTTTTTTCAAATCAAACAACACCGTGCCCGACCCGCCGGCCCGATCGACAGCATAATCGCCGGTCAGTTTGAAGCGCAGATAATCTTTGGGCAGCAATACATGCCGGATTTTTTCATAGATCTGCGGTTCTTCATCCCGCACCCACAGGATCTTCGGTGCGGTGAACCCGGTCAAGGCGTCATTGCCGGTGATCTGGATAAATTCCGCTTTGCCGACCACCTCGCGTATGGCATCGCATTGCCGCTGTGTGCGCTGGTCGTTCCACAGGATGGCCGGCCGCAGCACTTGCCCGTCTTGATCCAGGATCACCAACCCGTGCATTTGGCCGGTTAAGCCAATGCCTGCCACTTTGGCAGGATCAACCCCGGCCTCTTTTACAACCTGGCGGATGCTCGCTACTGCCGCGGTCCACCATAATTGCGGATCCTGCTCGCTCCACAATGGGTGCGGTGTCTCATAGGCATATTCGGAGGCAGCCACACCCAGAATCTTTCCACTCTTATCAATCAGAATGGCTTTGGTTGCGGTAGTGGAGGAATCAATTCCAAGAAAATAAGTCTCTGCGTTATTCATCTATAGCATTCCTTGAAACACATTTGCCAATTCATCATTTTTAATAAAATCCTGCAAAGCCTCAGGAGTCAGCAGTGGGAAAGGTTTTTCCACTACCCGCCAGATTTCCCGATGCGTTGCGGTTTCACCCGGTTTGACCACCTGATACAAACCCAATGTTTCCAATTCCAGGCACCTGTGGTCACAGTAGCACTGCGCTTCGGCGCCCAAATCCAGCGCACAGCCGCTGTCCGCTTTGCCGGAATATTTTATGAACAGGTAGGGTTCGTTGTAATACGCCGCCCAATTCGGCAAATTACTGGTGCCGACTTTTACCGCGTGCTCGTTATTCGGCTGCGTGTTGACGAAAACATAATCCTTATGAACATGAATGCGTTTGTCGTAAATATCCGTATACGGCCAAAGAACCAGGGAGCGATCCGGCAGGAATGGGCTGTTACCCTGCGTCGCGCGCAGCGGCAGGATGCCGGTTCCCCCGCTTTTCATTTGCGAGATAGCCCATGGGGCAATTTTCTTTTCAACGCTGCCCTCATTGCATACCAGATGATCAACGATAATGGCATTCTTGTTGCCGCTGTCCTGAACGCGGATGATCTTGCGCAGACCGGTTTTGCGGTCAACCTCCTGGATTAATTCAACGGTGCTGGATTGCGTCTTGACGTTGATCGGCCAATCATCAGGAATATAAGTGAAGGCCGGGTCTTCCGGAGCCACCCACAAGCGGTGCCCGCCGTACAAATGGAATTTTTCCCCATTGAGATAATCCAGGCTTGCCTCCGGCATTTCCGCAAACAGATTATCCGATTTACCGTACCGTAAGGATATGATCCTGGGTCCAACCGACAATGTAAAGAGTAAGGTGAGATTCCCAAAAGCTGCTTCGAGGCAATCAACACCCAGGAATTTTTTTTCATTCATCCGATTTTCCCCACAATCTAGCGGACGCCCAGCAGGATTTCATTGGTCAATTGGTCCAGTTTTTCGTAGCCGTAACTGACTTTGGCGAGTGCCTGGGTGTCAAAGGAATAATCCTTCAAGGCTTTCATTTTCTCGGGGGTGTATTTTCCGCCGAAAGCAGCCAATGCCGGGTCATCCTTGCCCAGTTCCGCCAGCAGACCCTGGATTTCCGCGTCGGCGTTGAAACGAACCGCCTTTTCTTTTAATATCAGATAAGTGCGCATGCAGCCACGCGCGAAATCTTTCACGCCTTCGTAATCCTCCGTGCGGTAGGCATGCGCGTCAAAGTGTCGGCTGCCTTTATAGCCGTTATCTTCCAGCAGTTTAACCAGGAAGAAAGCGGTTTTCAGGTTGACCGCGCCAAAACGGAAGTCCTGGTCGTAGCGGCCAAAAGCCTGGTCGTTCAAGTCAATATGGAACAACTTACCCACGTCCAGTGCCTGCGCCACGCCATGTACGAAGCTCAACCCTGCCATGGACTCATGCGCAAATTCGGGATTGACGCCCACCATCTCAGGGTGGTCCAGCGTTTCAATGAAAGCCAGCATGTGGCCGGTGGTGGCAAAATAAATATCGCCGCGCGGTTCATTCGGTTTGGCTTCCAGGGCAAATTTCAGGTCATAACCCTGGTCCTTGACGTATTCGCACAGGAAGTTCATGGCTTCGCGGTTGCGCTGGATGGCCGTGATGGGATTCTTGGAAGCTTCCACCTCCACGCCCTCGCGCCCGCCCCAGAACACAAACACCTTCGCGCCCATCTCCGCCCCCAGGTCGATGGCTTTCATCACTTTTTGCAGGGTGAATTTGCGCACCGCGGCGTTGTTCGAAGTGAAAGCGCCGTCGCGGAAAATCGGGTTATAGAACAGGTTGGTGGTCACCATGGGCACTGCCAGACCTGTGTCGGCCAGCGCTTTCTTGAATGCTTTTTTGATTTCCTCACCTTCAGCGGCTGTCGCTCCAAAGGGGATCAAGTCGTTATCGTGAAAATTAACGCCGTAAGCCCCCACGTCGGCCAATAAATAGACCAAATCTGCCGGCGATTTCGACTCGCGTACGTCGTCGCCAAAAGGATCATTGCCTGTGTTTCCCACAGTCCATAAACCGAAGGTGAAACGATCTTCGGGTCGAGGTTGATAATTATTGTTCATTGTTTATTTCTCCTTTTCTTTGTTGTTTTATCTGGCAGTCGCTAGATCTGCCATAAATTTTCAAGGACTAGACCAATCGCTCCCAAAACGCTTGATTCCTGCCCAAGGAATGAATTGGTAATCACCAGATCTTCCTGGCAAAGTGAGAGAGCGTTTTGTTTTACCACTCGTTCAACAACAGGCTCAATGAAATCCTTGGCATAGTTCAAAGCGCCTCCCAGAATAACCATCCGGGGGCCAAAGATATTGACCAGATGCGAAACGACCAATCCCAGTTTGCAGCCGACATCATTCAACGCGTCGATGGCAATGGGATCGTTCTCCAGTGCCGCATTCACAACGGCGTCATAATTGATTGCGTTCCCATTCCCCTCTGAAATCTTTATGATCGTCTTATCCGGGCCTTTCTCCTTAATTAACTTTTGGACGTTTTCAATAACTGCCCGTGGTCCGATCATAGTCTCATAGCAGCCGCGCTTGCCGCAGCTGCACAGTTTTCCATTGGGGTCATAGGTCATATGCCCCACTTCCGATGCATACCCCTTATTCCCGCGCAACACTTTGCCGTCCACCATGATGCCGGAGCCCAGGCCGTAACCGGCTGCGATATAGATTAAATCTTTAATTCCGCGCGCAGCGCCGAAATAGTACTCCCCTAAAGCCGCCGCATTACCGTCGTTTTCAACATAGACCGGATAATGAAATTGCTGGTTCCAAATCAACCTCAGCGGTACATTTTCCCACTTGAGGTTGGGAGCCAGTTTTAATACCCCATCATGAACATCCACTAAACCGGGAATCGCGATTCCGATTCCCAATCCCCTTCCACATTTCTTTTTCCCAAACACAATCGCTTCTTCAACCAGGTCAAAGGCTTTTTGCAGAATAGCAACCTGTCCTTCTTCCGGATCAATCTTGATGCTCTTTCTCCAAATCACCTCGGTTGAAAAATCAGTGGCAAGACATAAGAGGAAATCCACTCCAATCTCAATCCCAACAACAAATCCCCCATCGGGATTGATTTCCAGCAACATTCCTGGGCGTCCGATTTTATCCGTCTGCAGGGCTATCTCCCGAACCCAACCGCCATCGATTAATTCATCGATAATGGATGAAACAGTTGAGCGATTTAATCCGGTAATGGCAGATAAGTTTGCCCGCGACACAGGCGCCTCATTTCGAAGGATCTCTACGATGATGTTATTGTTCAACTTCCGAACAAGTTTCTGGTCTGCAGTGTTTCTCATTGCGCTTTTTCTATCCCTTAATTATCGATTTTTCTTTAAGTATACGTCTGCATAAACTGCCACCACGAGGACAATACCCTTGAGGACATACTGCCAGGCAGCCGGCACATTCATCATCTGTAAACCGCTGGTCAGGCTGGCCATAATCAACGAACCAATAATGGCCCCGAAGATCGTCCCTACACCACCCAAAGTAGACGTACCCCCCAATACGGTGCTGGCAATTGCGTCCAGTTCATACCCCTGCCCGGCCGCAATCGTACCGTATCCGACATAAGAAGCCAGCACTACGCCGGAAATACCGCACATTAAACCCATTAGTACAAATATTTTAAAAACGTTCTTGTTGATATTCACGCCGGATAAGCGTGCGGCCTCGCGATTGCCGCCAATTGCGTACGCATAACGGCCCACCGGAGTATTCGTCGATACATACGACATCACCACCGCTGTAACCGCCAGCAGCATCACGGGAATTTGGACGCCGTTGTAGCGATTCACAATGGCAACGTAGATCGCAATCAGAACCGATAAAGCCACCAAACGGATAACCTCGAGCACCATCGGCAGCGGCTTAAAGCCATACTTAATCTTATTTCGGCGGCTTTTCAGCATGGAAAAGATCGAGAACAGGATGATCAGCGCGGAAACGACCCAGCCAACCGTCGGTGATAAATATCCCTGGGCGATCACCGAGAAAAGCGGTTGGTTGGCCGGGATCGTTTTCCCCTCCGTGATAATCAGGATCCCGCCGCTCAACACCCAGCTGCCGCCAAGTGTTACGATAAACGCTGGGATGTTCAGATAAGCGGTTAGGTAGCCCTGGATGATCTCAAAAACCGTGCCTACGCCAATACCGATCAACACCGAGAAAGCGGTGGTCAGCAGCTCATGGTTGGGGATGTAATTAAACCAGATGTCCGCTTGGAACCTGGCCACGATCACGGAAACAAAACCGGCCAGCTTCCCCACCGACAGATCGATGTTTCCGGTCACCATGATCAAAACCATGCCCACCGCCAGGAACGAGGTAATGACCATCTGGCGGAAGAGGTTAGAGATGTTCTGCGGCCCTATATAGCGCCCTTCGGTCAGGAAGGAAAATAAAATCCAAATGACAACCATGGCCAGGATAATGGCGTAGGTCTGAAAATTCTTCTTCAATTGCTGTTTCAAATATGACATTGTGCTGCTCATGAATAATCCTCCTCAATAATCAGCTGAACGCTAACAACCTGTGGCTAACGCCATGATTCTTTCCTGGTTGAATTCGTTTTGCTCAAGCGTAGCCATTGATTTCCCTTCACACATCACCATGATGCGGTCGCTCATACCGATCACTTCCTCCATTTCGCTGGAGATCATAATAATGGCGATCCCTTTCTCAGCCAGTTCATTCATCAATTTATAGATCTCATATTTAGCGCCCACGTCGATTCCACGCGTGGGGTCATCCATAATCAGGATCCTGGGATCTGAAAGCAGCCATTTCGCGATGACAACCTTTTGTTGGTTTCCACCCGATAGTGTTTCGCACAAAACCGAAAGACTGGGTGCTTTGATCGCCAATTTTTCAGCAATCGAGTCGGTAGCTTTAATTTCGGCCATGAAATCAATCTTGTACCATTTCGAGAATTGATCCAGGTTCGCCAGAGAAATATTCTTTTGGATGGATTGGATCAGAACCAGGCCAAATTTCTTGCGGTCTTCGGGAACCAAGCTGATGCCATTCCTCATGGAACGATTGGCACTGGATATCTCGATCTCCTTGCCATCCAGCAGCACCTTCCCGCTGCGGATCTTCCCGTATTCGCCAAACAAGGTTGAAACCAGCTCGGTACGGCCAGAGCCCATTAAACCGGCAATTCCCAGAATTTCTCCTTCCCGTAAATTAAAAGAAACACCATTCACAACGTTCTGGGTAGAATCTCCTGGGTCGATGGCGTGCAGGTCCTGCACCTCGAAAATCTCTTTTCCCGGTTTACGGCGGCTTTTCGGGAACCTTTCTTTCATTTTTCTGCCAACCATGTGCCCGATCAACATTTCCTCATTCAATTGCTTGGTTGGCTGCGAAGTAATCACGCGGCCGTCACGCAAAACAGTAACGGTGTCGGCGATCTCGAACAATTCGGATAATTTATGAGTGATATAAATACAGGTTACTCCGTGAGATTTCAGGACGCGCAGAATTCCCATCAAGCGCTCGGTCTCTTCTTCCGACAAGGCACTGGTAGGTTCATCCAGGATCAATATCTTGGCATTCTCCGAAAGCGCTTTGGCGATCTCGGTCATCTGCATTTTGCCAACGCCCAAATTCTTCACCAGTTCATTGGCGTCGATTTCCAGGTGGTATTTGTCCAGGATTTGCTGTGTATTTGCGAACAATTCATTCCAGTTAATGCCGGTACTGGTCCGCGGTTCTCTCCCTAAATAAACATTCTCCCCCACGGTCATATTCGGTACCAGGGTTAGTTCCTGATAAACGATAGCAATACCTTCATCACTGGCCTGGCGGATGGAACGATTCTCAAGTTTGAGTTCTTTTCCTTCATAAATAATATCGCCGCTATATGACCCCCAAGGGTAAACCCCCTTCATGATCATCATTAATGTGGATTTTCCCGCTCCGTTCTCGCCGCAAATTCCGTGAATTTCACCACGTTTAATCTGGAAAGAAACATCATCCAAAGCGACCACGCCGGGAAATTCTTTGGTAACATTACGAATATCTAGGATAATATCATTCAACATGTTTTTCATCCTTTGAATGAAAAGGGGCTTCACTGGAGCTGACAGAACCATTTGAAGCCCCTTTTCAGTTATAGTAATTTATTCGCGATTACGGTTTTGGAGGCTTCTCAGCATCCGGAATATCACGATAAACCTCGTCATAAGCCTGGAAATCACTCTTTACAACAACGTCATAAACATTGTCTTTGGTTACCTGGACAACGGGGAGGAATTTGCAGGGCACTTCACCAGTCAACGCATCGTTGAGGGTCAGTTCTGCCAGGGTGTACATTTCAAGGTCGGGGGTTTCACCCTTCGCTAATTGGTCGGCCAGCTCAACAGCCAGCGGGCTCAGTTCGCGAATGTCCTTGAATACTGTTACGGATAGTTCACCTTTGACAATACTGTTGCAGCCGTCAGCGGTAGCATCCTGACCGGAAATCGGAACGACACCGGCCAATCCCTGCGCCTTGAGAGCCTGCAGCGCGCCCAGCGCGGTGCCGTCGTTTGAAGCCACGACAGCGTCCACATCATTGCCAATCGAAGCCAGGATATTTTCCATCAAGGTTACAGCTTTGGCAGCGTCCCAGTTATCCACCCATTGGTCGGCTACGATCTCAATCTTTCCGGCCTCCACCAGCGGGTCAAGAATTTCATCCTGCCCTTGGCGAACCAGGATAGCGTTGTTATCGGTTGGGCTACCACCCATCTTGACGACCCTGGCGGGTCCATTGGCAGCTACATCCCAATTCTCAACATCCAACGCTTTCATCACGCCGTCGGCCTGGTTGTAGCCTACCGCTACGTTATTGAAAGAGATGTAAGCCGCGATGTCGGGCGATTTGATCAGGCGGTCATACGCAATGACCTTCGCGCCGGCTTTGGCCGCACTGGCAACAGCGGTTGCCGCTGCATCGCCGTCTTCGGCAATAACGATGATCACGGATGCCCCCTGGGTGACCATGTTATCGATTTGATCATTCTGCAACTTCACGTCGTGGTTGGCTTCTGCTGACAGGACTTCATATCCCTTGTCTTCCAGCAAACCGCGCATCAAGACTTCCTCGTTCTTCCAACGTTCCGTTGCGAAATCAGAGAATGATAAGCCAATGATGGTTTTTTCGCTGGGAGCCATTTCTTCCGCAGCGGGTGCCTCTGCTTCCGCTTCCATCGCTTCCGCTTCAGCGGGAGTTGCGGCTGCTGGCGTGCAAGCGCCAATAACCATGACAGCCAGAACGAGCAAACCAATTAATTTAATACTTTTTGAGCGAAACATATTTTTCTCCCTTGGATTTCAAATATTTTGACAAACAATGAGAATCATTCGATAGGCACCTCCATTGAAATACAGAATCTTGCCGGCATGTTGTTTACGCGCTTCAATCCCCTCTTTTGTTTGTTGCGCCACCATACTAATTGACCATATCATAGCAAATTCAAATTGGCTTGTCAACAATTTTTAATATTGACGGGTTTCCGTCATCCTCCCCCTAAAAATATCTTTTCTTATGTTATTCTTGGTGTATTGACCTGATAGAGGAACATCGAAATGGACCTAAAGACAAAATACACACTGGTTGCTCTGGCCATGGAAGATGCGCAGCGCGCCGCTGACGATGGCAACTACCCTTTTGGTGCAGTGATAGCCGACGCGCAGGGCAACATCATTGCCACCGCGCATAACACCCAAAACAGCGATTGTGACCCGACCGCCCACGCAGAAATCAACCTGATCCGCAAGTTAGCCAGGCAGTATTCACCGGCTGAATTTGGCCATTTTTACCTGGCCAGCAATGCTGAATCCTGTTCGATGTGCATGTCAGCCGCCATCAAAGCCGGCATCACCCATTACATCTTCGGCGCCCCCAGCGAACCCCACATGGAACCCTACCTGACGGTCTCTGATATTGTGAAATTCTGCCGCGTTCAATTGGACATCAGCTTTGGTGTGATGGCAGCTGAATGCCAGCAGCAAATTGCCCGGATCCGAGAGGAACAGGGCGATTTGGCTCAATAACGGCTGAATCAATCGCCCGTTGAACCTATCGTGAAACATTCCCTGGGGGGAAGAGTGAAACTGTCGGGGTCTACATTTTCCAACAAAAAAGCGCCCGGTATTGGGCGCTTTTACAATTCTTTAGGCTCGCTTGATCATCACATTTTTATAATCGCGGAAGCTGTAGCTGCCGGTATGACCAAGTACTCGTGAGACGTACTCTTCCTGCACATCCAGCATAGTCTCGTTATCCTGAATCATGATCTTGCCGATGGCGCTGCCGGGGATGTTGGCGCAGGAAGCGATCGTGCCAACTACTTCGCCGGGGCGTATACCGTGCTGGCGGCCGCGCTCAATACTGAGGCGAACCATACCTTCTTCCACGGTTGTTATCGTGCTGCGCCCGCCGCGAAAACCCTGTTGGCGTTCTGCGGGTTTGCGGGAACTCTTGCCTTTGCCCTTCGGACCGGAAGACCGTTCCCGGCGGCTCTCTTGCGAACGCTCACTCATGTTGATTTCGCCAATCTTTTCAACCGGGCGCTGGTTTTCTTCCACCCGTGCCATCTTCAATGCTGCAGCAGCAATGCGTACCGGATCATGCCCTTCGGCCATCATCTGTTCCACAATTTCCTGCTCGCGCTTGCTGCGATCGCGTTCCAACCAGACTGTCAGTTTATGGACCAACTTGTCTTCACGATGGGCGTAAACCTGCGCCTCATCGGGCAGTTGCGCCTGGCTGATCTTTTGCTTGGTGTAACGCTCAATACGATTGAGCTGAAATCGGTCTCTAGGGGGAACCAGCGAAATTGCGATACCTTCCCTGCCGGCGCGGCCCGTGCGCCCGATACGGTGCACATAAGCTTCCGGATCATTGGGAAGATCGAAGTTGACTACATGGGAGATGCCCTCAATGTCCAATCCGCGCGCGGCTACGTCCGTAGCCACTAATACCTTTACCTGACCGCTGCGGAAGCGGTTGAGCACATGAATACGGGCTTCCTGGGCCAAATCGCCGTTCAGTGCTTCGGCCGCGTATCCGCGTTGGATCAGATCTGCGGCTAGTTTGCCGGATCCTGCGCGTGTGCGGGTGAATACCAGCGTTGCGCCAATCTCATCGACTTCAAAAATACGCGTCAGGGCGGCCAGTTTGTCTTTCTCATTGACCAGGTAAAAACGCTGTTCGGTAGTTGCCACGGTCATCTGTTTCTGTAAAACCATAACCGTCTGGGGATCATGCATGTATTTATCCGCTAAAACGCGGATGCTTTTCGGCATGGTAGCCGAGAATAACGCAGTTTGGCGCTCATCCGGGGTTTGGCTGAGGATATTTTCAATATCTTCAATAAAACCCATGCTGAGCATCTCGTCGGCCTCATCCAACACGACCGTACGGACACTGCTCAGGTCTAAGAGTCCCTGACGCATTAAATCCTGCAAGCGACCGGGAGTACCGACAATTACATCGATGCCATTGCGGATGCGCCGCTTGGAAGTATCGTAGCGCTGCCCGCCATAGACCGCCATAACCTCTACATTGAGGTGGCTGCCGTATTTATTGATCGCATCTGCGACCTGAATGGCGAGTTCACGGGTAGGTGCCAGAATAAGTGCCTGTACATTGCGGGGGGAAATTCCGGTTTCCAGATTCTGTAAAATCGGCAGCGCGAAGGCCGCTGTTTTACCTGATCCGGTTTCCGATTGGGCAATTACGTCTTTGCCTTCCAGCAATAACGGAATAACCTGGTCTTGAACTTGAGTGGGCGTGCTGTACCCAAGGTCATTGACTGCCTGTTCCAGTTCCTGGTCCAGGTCTAAGTGAGTAAATTCAGTTGTCATCAAAATCTCCTGTTACGTTTTGACAACTCCTGAAGCCCCGCGCATCGCGCAGTAGCCAACAGCCAAATCGGTTATAAACCGCCGGCTGCTCCCTTTTTTTACCCACAGACATAAAAAAAGCCCGTCCAGATATTGACGAGCAACCCTTTGGAATTTTCAAAACATAAGCTATTAAATTTGTATTGGTTATATCCAACCAAGAGAAACATTATAACACAGAATGATTATCCGCTTATCAATAATCTTTCTTCCTGCTTTATACAGATCGTCATCCCTCAAATGACTAAACATTGTATAATCCCATAAAAACTTAGAGGCTAACATGAATCGCTTGGATGAAGTGAATTTAAAGGTTGCAAAAGTACGACAATTCCTGGATGAACAGAAGTTGGACGCGGTCCTTTTGGGAACCAACGCCAACTTCAGTTGGTTAACCGCCGGGGGTGACGACCATCTGGAAATCATCGATAAAACCGGTTCGGCCATGATCTTCGTGACAAAGAAAGACCTGACCTTGATTGCCAACAACAACGAGATTGACCGCCTGAAGGCCGAAGCCCTGGGTGAAGTCGCTCCCCTGTTCGATGTTGAGGTGCCCAACTGGTATGACCCCCAGGGCACGGATAGCACTCTGAAGAAACTCGCGTCCGGCCTGAAATACAGCGCGGACGTGCCGCGTGCCGGCGCGCTGATGGTCAAAGACAATTTCGCCAAACTGCGCTACGACCTGACCGAGAACGAAATCGAGCGCTACCGCTGGCTGGGCCAGCACACCGCAGCGGCGGTGGAAGCTGTGGCGCATGAGATCGTACCCGGCATGAACGAGCATGAAATTGAAGCGGCCATGTCCGCCAAGATGCTGGCGGATAACATCTTCCCCACCGTGCTGTTGATCGCCACCGATGAGCGTATTTTCAACTTCCGCCACCCCATTCCCTCGGAGAAGAAGCTGGACAAATATGCACACCTGGTCTTGTGCGCGCGCCGTTGGGGCTTGGTAATCTCCTTCACACGCTGTGTCTACTTCGGCCATGCGCCCGCCGACCTGAAACACAAACAGGAAGCTGCCGCCTTCGTGGACGCGACCTTCATGTCCGCCACGCAGCCTGGCGCGGTGATTGGCCGCATCCTCGATCAAGCCAAAGACGCCTATGCGCAGCAAGGTTTCTCCAATGAGTGGCATTATCACCATCAGGGCGGCTTAATCGGGTACGAACCGCGTGAATATATCGCCTTCTCCGAATCCACCCAAACTGTGGGTGTCAATCAGGCTTTCGGCTGGAACCCCACTGTGCAGGGCACCAAATCGGAGGATTCCATCCTGGTCAAGGAGAATGGCCTCGAGATCTTGACCCTCACCAACCAATGGCCTGCCATCAACGTGGAAATCGATGGTGTGGTTTATCCGCGCCCGGCAATTTTGGAACGCTAAAAACTTACATTTATTTAAAAGAATAAACGAGCGTCCCTTCGACAAGCCCAGGAACGCTCGTTGTTTTTTAAAGAGAAAAAACGCAGGCAAGAATGCCTGCGCTACTGTCGAAGTGGCAATCTCTTTTATTAAAGAAAAGCGTTGGTTTACTCCGCAAAGGGCGAACTCTTGCCCTCGAACGGGTTTCGGAAGTTGTACACAGGGATGTCCGGGATAATCACCTGATCCGGCGCGGAAATCGCGAACACGACAGCGTCCGCAATCGTCTCCGGCGGGACAAAGCGTGCCAGGATTTCCGGCGTCAGCTCAGCTCCCGCGCCCGGCCACCAGGGCGTATTCGTGGCTGCCGGGGAAATCATTTGGACATGAATATTGTCGCGCGTCAGTTCTTCCTGCAGGGCCGCGTTCAGCCCTTCCAGGCCCCACTTGGCCGCGCAGTAAGCCGTACGGTTGTCCTCGCCCACCTTGCCGGCCTTGGAGCCGATATTGACAATGCGCCCGGCGCCCGCCTTGCGCATATAAGGCACCACCGCGCGAATACACAGAAAAGGTGCCTTTAAGGTGGTATCAATTGTTTTATCCCAAAACTCCTCGGTAGTTTGTTCCAGGCTGCCGGGAGGCCCCCAGAAAGCGCAATTTGCCAATATATCAATGCTGCCTAACTGCTTGAATACCGCAGCAGCCATAGCCTCAACAGACTTGCCATCAACAATATCAGTCGAAATCACAATAGCTTGTCCGCCGGCTTTCTCGATTTCGGCTTTCAGTTCATTCAATTTATCCAAATTTCGGGCAATCAAAGCCACACGGGCACCCTGCTCTGCCAGTTTCAGGCTCACTTCGCGGCCAATGCCGCCGCTGGCACCGGTGACAATCGCAACCTTGTTCTTAATCTCCATAGCATGACTCCTTTCCACTATTATATTTTTACATACAAAACGTCCGGTTGGCAACTCAAGGATTTAAACAAAGAGAGGAAATGAAAATTCATTTCCTCTTTTTCCTACGCTACCAATAATTTACTGTTGAAAAATGATCTTCCTGAAGAATGTCATATTCTCTACGGCATTCCCATTCTTGATCAATTCTTCCAATTTATCCATGCCGACGCGATCGATCAATTCGTCGAACGCCATCATCCAACGGATGCCTTCGGCAATCGAAGCAGCCGGGTCTGTACGATAGTTGAACAGATCCAGGGATTTCCAACCGGAGTAGTTGGTTTTCCGCAGCCAATAGAACATTTCCAGGAAAGCCAGGAAATGAACGGAAGCAAACATCATATCGGCGTCTGCGTCCGCATAATTGTCATTCATGTGCAGGTGGAACAGCTTATTACCCTCGCGCATGGAAAGCGCGACCGACTCGCCCAGGTTTTCGTGCGCGTACAGCATATGGCCGACGTCGATGTTCAGGCCGACATTCTTGCGGTCCACATCGCGGATCATCAACAGGGATTTGGAAACCGTGCTGATGGTGGAGTATGAACGTGGTTCATAGGGTTTCGGTTCAAAACCCAGTTTGATATCGGGGTTGTAATCGGCCGCTGCCTGCATGCCTTCAATCCACCAATCATACGCTTTGGGATAATCAGTGGTGAAATAATAATCGTAGCCGTCCTGACCGGGCCAGATATTCACATAGGGACTGCCCACTTTCGCGGCCAGATCCATGGCTTTCTTGACCAGATCCAGAGCTTCTTTACGGGTTTTCGCATCCGCTGCGCCCAGCGTGCCGTTTGCGAAAGCATAACTGCTCCACAAGTTCGGCGCCACGCCGATGATTTCCAGGCCATTGGCATCCAAGGCGGATTTGACTTCCTTCCAGTTCTCCATGTTGACGCCGGTGCAGGTCTCTGCAGGCGACTCATCCATGTTGAATTCGAGGCCTTTCACCAGACCCTGTTTTCCAGCGGTCTCGATCAGGTTCAGGATCAATTTGTTGGCACCCTTGATGCCATACTCTTTATTGAAACGATCAGTTGGGTAATTGTAATTATGTACAATTGCCGCGTATTTCGCTTTGCTCATTTCTGCTCCTGTTTCCAGATTCCTATTTATAAAGTGTTGTTTACTTGCAGCTTTTCTTTAAAGTCTTTCTTGCAATTCCTTAATTTTTCGGAACTATTTGCAATCGGACGCTACTGCCGGTTCTTTTTCGTGCACGACCTTCGGTTTGTAGCGGAACTTCTGCGCTTCGATCAGCAGCGCGACCAGGATAATGAAGCCGCGCACACTCTCAACCCAGAAGGAATCCACCGACATCAGGTTCAAGGCATTATCGATCATAGACAGCAGCAGCACGCCGGCGAAAGCTCCGCCAACACTGCCGATGCCGCCTTTCAAGCTGACGCCGCCGATGACGGAGGCCGCCACAGTCTCCAGGGTCATGCCCTCGCCCAGGCTGGAAACGGTCGTTTCCAAACGGCCCAAGAGCATCCAGCCGGCGAAAGCCGCCAGGAAACCGCCGATGGTGTAAGCCATGGTAATGGTGCGCTTGGGGTTGAAACCTGAAGCGCGCGCGGCATCCGGATTGGCTCCGACAGCGCGCAGCTCACGCCCAAATTTGGACTGGTTCAGTAAATAGTTCACACCCACGTAGAGCAGCAGGGTGACGATGACCGAAACCGGGAAGCCGTAGACTTTAGCGCCGCCCAGCCAGTTGAAGGCTTTGGGCGAACCGGTCATGATCTGGCCGTTGCTGATAATCATAGCCACACCACGCAGCACCAGCTGTGCCGCCAGGGTGACGATAAAACCGTTCATGTTCAAACGGGTGATCATAATGCCGATCAGGTAACCTACCACGGTGCCCAGCACCAGAATGATGGGGATCACCAGGTAAGGATCCATCATTAAACCGGAGCCCTGGGCTGTACCCGTGACGGTACCGGGGGTGATCATCAGCCACATGGCGAAAATCGTGGATAAGGAGACCATACCCTCAGCGGAAAGGTCAAAGTTGCCGGTCAGCAGGACGATAGTTTGTCCAATGGTCAGCACACCCAGAACACTGGCATGCAGCAGGACGTTGATCAGGTTAGTCTTGCTGGTAAAGTTCGGAATATTGACGGCAAAATACGTAAACAAAATGGCCAGAATAAACCAGATAAAGTTATCCAGGAAAGTTTTTACCCAGTCGCGATTTTGACCCTTATTCATTGTTCTTTCCTCCTTCAATTGCTGCGAGGATTTTCTCAGGTGTCATATCTTTCTCACCTTTTTTGAATTCATCGGTCATTCTTCCGTCGTTCATCACCATGATGCGGTCACAAACGCCGATCAACTCGCGGATCTCTGTAGAGATGATGATGACGGCCACACCTTGCGCAGCCATGTCATCGATGATGCGGAAAATATCCATTTTCGCGCGCACGTCCACACCCTGGGTCGGTTCGTGCAAAACCAGAACGCTGGGTTTGGTGGACGCCAGTTTGGCGAAGACAACTTTCTGCTGGTTGCCGCCGCTCAAAAGGCGCGCCGGTTGTTCCTGCGAAGGTGTCTTGATATCCAGCTCGCTGATAAACTTGTCAACAATGACTTTCTCTTCCCGGCGGTTGATCAGATTAACCAACCGGATCAGCTTGTTCAGGATCGGGTAGGTCACATTCTCGCGCACCGAGCGCAGGCCGACCAGACCATAGCGATAGCGGTCTTGCGGCAGGTATGCCAGGCCCTGGTTGAAAGAGTCGATGGGTTTATCCGCGGTGAATTCTTCATTGTCGATGACAATCTCACCAATACCGCGTGGTTCCAAACCAAACAGGCCTTTGCCCAACTGTTCCACGCCGCAACCCTGCAAACCGGTCAAGCCGACAATTTCACCTTTACGCAGTTTCAGGCTGATGTCTTCGTAAAAGCCGCGCCGTTCCAACCCGTTCAATTCCATAACCACTTCATCCTGGCAGGTGGATTCGCGCGTGTAATCTTCCACGTCCTCACCGACCATCATGACAATCAGTTTGGGAACATCGATTTGTGCCACTTCGGCTGTGCCGACAATGTGTCCGTCACGCAGGACGGTCACGCGGTCGCAGATCTCAAACACCTCTTCCAGGTGATGGGAGATGTAAATGAACGAGCCGCCCTTATCCTTCAGGGATTTCACGAAGGAGAATAGCCGGTTGATATCCTTGCGGGAAAGCGAAGCAGTGGGTTCGTCCAGGATGATCAGTTTGGCATTACCAAATAGAGCTTTGGCAATGGCCAACATAGTCTGTTCAGCCACGCCCAACCCTTCCACTTTCTTGGTAACATCCATTTCAAGGCCCAATCTTCCTAAACGTTCCATGGCCTCTGAGTTGACCCTCTTCCAATCCACCAGGCCCATTTTTGTTTTGGGCAGCTCCCCGGCCAGAATATTTTCAGCCACGGTCAGGCTGTCCATCATGGCCACGTGTTGGGGAACGTAGGCAATACCTTTTTCGATGGCTTCTTTGGGGCTCATCGCGTGGAATTGCTGGTCGCCGACGATGATGGTGCCTTCGTTGGGTTCCAGAATGCCCATCAGGATGGCCATCAGGGTGGATTTTCCGGCACCGTTCTTGCCAACCAACCCGTGGATTTCGCCTTCCATGACGCAGAAATCAACACTTGTCAAAGCCTGAACGCCGGGGAAAGCTTTGCTAACACCTTCTACACTAAGGATTGGTGTTTTTTCCATTACTTTTTCAGTAGTATTCATTTCACCACTTCCTTATTATTTCTTTACGATGGTCTTGTCTTTCAGACCAATGGTACTTTGCATCAAGATATCGATCAGTGAGCGCTGATGCATTTGCCTGACTTTGACCGCATCCAGAAATACCGCGAACAACAGGATCAAGCCGCGGCTGGTTTCAATCCAGAAGGGAGAAACACGGATGATGCTCAGGCCATTATCCAAAATGGACCACAACATCAAACCGCCCAAAGCGCCGATCATGTTGCCGCGCCCGCCGGCCATGCTAATGCCGCCGATAACTGCGGCTGCCTGGACAGGGAAGGTCAAACCGGCCCCGGTGCGAGGGGTGGCCGAGTCAATACGGCCAGCCGCCAGCCAACCCGCCAACGCCATGCAGAATCCATCGATCAGGTAGACGATGCGGACAATTCTATCCGAGTCAATACCGGCATCTTTGGCAGCCGTCAGGTTGGAACCGACCGCGTACATATTGCGGCCGAATTGGGTATAGCGGGTGATGATGTGAGCAATAATAAACACGATAATTACGAACAAAGTCGCAACAGGAAAACTGAAGAAGCCTTTCTCCAGTGGAATTTTAAACAAAGTACCGCCGCCCAGCCAGTCAAAGGCTTTGGGAAAGAAACTGGCAGTCGAACCGGGAGAAATGATGTAAACCATACCACGCAGGATCATTTGCATTGCGATGGTCACAATCAAGTTGTTCATCTTTAAACGAGTGATTAAAAAGCCGTTAATAAGACCAATTAGTAAACCAACACCGATCATCAGGACAATTGCAACAAACGGTGAAACTTCCCAGCCCAGGCCTCCATTATCTGCGCTGGCTAACGCGAGCGCGGCTACCATTGCTGTCAGGCCTAAACCGGATTCGGAAGACAGGTCAAAGTTACCGGTGATCATGGTAAATGATTGACCTAAAACGAGCAAACCCAGTGCCGCCGAGCGGTAAAGCAACCCTGCCATGTTATTCGGAGCGCGGAAACTCGAAGATAGTGATGAGAAGATGATCAAACTGGCGGCTACCAGTAACCAAATCAGGTTCTCGAAGATTACATCAAGAAGCTTGCTCGTATTTTTCTTCACGAGTACACCTCATAATAAAAATTTTTTTGAACACGCATGAGATTATTTAGTGAATAAGCCGTATTTCTACGGCTTATTCATTTTAGTCTATTTCAGTACAGAATTAGTTGTTGCCCCACAACGCGGTGCTATCAGCGTTGTCAGGTGATACGGAGGTGGTGGCCAGGTTCAACTGGTAACCGTTGTCGGTCAGGACAATGGTAGCAGGTGACCACAGAGCGCCTTCCTGTACAACTTCGCCTTCGGTGGGTTCTTCACCGGCGAGTTTCTTCTCGATCCAGTCGGCGATGATACCGAAGTCGGGGATGGGCTGGCTGGAAGCCTGATCGGACCAACCATCGCGGATGGCCTGCAGAGCATCGGGGCTGCCATCAACACCAGCCAGGAACACATGGCCTTCTTCGCCGCGCTGGAATTTCTTGCCGAGCTGCTCGAGGGCGGCCAAGACAACGGTGGTGCCTACGGAATCGGAATGCATGTAGATCGCATCGATATCGGTGGTACCGGCAACGTCGAGGGTCGCGGAGGAGAATTTCGCGGCATCCCATTCGGTGGGTTTGGAGATGATGGTTACGTTCGGGTAGTCGGCCATGTAATCATTGAAGCCGCCACCACGCAGTTGAGCAACGTTCTGGCCCAGGTCGCCTTGCAGTTCAAGGACGGTACCTTTAGCTTCGCCGTATTTTTCGGTCAAGAAAGCTACAACGGCTTCGGCGGATTGCTTGCCGGCCAGGTAGTTGTCGGATTGCACGGTCATGTCAACGGCGCAGCCGATGGGAGCGCGGTCGATGGTGTAGAAAGCGATACCAGCTGCTTGTGCTTTCGCCACGGAAGCGCAAATGGCCTGGCTGTCAACGGGGACAGTCACGATGGCATTCACACCTTGTGAGATGAAATCATCCATCTGGTTGGCTTGAGCTTCGGCATCGAAGTCGGCATTGGTGGTAACAACTTCCCAACCCTTGGCTTCTGCATGGTCAATCAAACCCTGCATGATCTGGCCCTGGGCACCTGACAGTTCAGGGGCGCCGTAACCAACCAAAACTGCTTCTGCTTCAGCAGGAGCTGCTTCTTCAGCCACAGGGGCTGCTTCTTCGGCCGCAGGAGCTGCTTCTTCAGCAGCGGGGGCTGCGCAAGCAACCAATAACATTGCTGCAATCGCGATTACCGATAAAATAGTGAGACTCTTTTTCATTTACCTCTTCTCCTTGATTAGAATTCTTTAGGTTTTTTTTGTTTGAGTATCTAATTTCTTTCAAGCGTTATTTTTCCGATACTTCCTCCTTTCAAAAACAGGTTTCAAATCGCGTTTGGATAGAAATTACCCAAATGGAAGATGTTTTAGAAATCTATGGCTTAATTTTGTTGGGGATATCTCCATAGACAATAAATTCGAAGATTGAGACAAATCATGTTTGTAATCATAACCAGATTTATCGCAATTGTCAATAACATTTGTTAGTACCATTTTTGGTAAAAGCAATAGTGAAATTTTGTTCATTAGTGCGTATTTTCTCACTAACATAGTAACGTATTATAACGTAGAAGTCAAATATTTTTAATAATTGCGTAATATCAATGCACTACTTTTCAACCTTGCGCATTTTATTAAGCATGCTCTCGGCCAACATTTCATCAATAAACAACACTGAGAAAAGCTGTGTCTTCATGGCCGCCAGAACAGCGCGTGTTTTTTCAACACCGCTGGCAACAGCAATGACCCGTTTAATTTTGCGGATCTGATCAAGACTGATGCTGATCATCCGATCGTTCATTTCATTTTCAATCAGGTTGCCATCATCATCGAAGTGACGGCCGCAAATATCACCAACAGCACCGCGCTCCTGCATCATGCGCATCAGCTTCGCGCCGACATAGGCAATACTTCCCGGTGAGGGCGGAACCGCGCCGATGCCGATCACGGCCGTGGTGAGCTTATCCCAGCGTTCCACCGCCGGACGAACTTCCGGGTCATTCATTAAATCCTGCTTCAACTGGACGGACGAGACGAACATGGGTGTCAGCAGGAAATAAGGCCGTCCGTTAAAGCTTTGCGCGGTTTGCAGCACGATCTGGTTGATTTGCGAATAAGTACCGGTATAGCCGCGTTCGCCCATCAACGGAACCACGTCAATATCACGCGGAACGGAGGGCGCCAACAACTGCACAAGGCGTGTGATGGTGCGCCCCCAGGCCATGCCCAGAATGTCGGAATCGCTGACGTTCTGCTCCAGATATTTGGACGCCGCACCGGCGATAGCGCGCATGGTCAGGTCCTGGAATTTATGCATGCCCGGAACAATAAAAACCCGTTCCAGATTGGCGCGTTCCTGAATTTCCAGCGCGATATTTTCACAGGAGTTCATCGGATTGATCACTTCAATCCGAACAATGCCGCGGTCGCGCGCCTGCTGCAGGTACTGCGCGATTAACGAACGGGAGACTTCCAGTTTGTCCGCGATTTCCTGTTGGGACAGGTTCTCGTCATAGTACAGGTGAGCCACCTGGACCAGCCGCGCGATTTGATCTGCTTTATCGGTTTTATTATCAGCCATTCCCTATTTATCCAAATAATTATTTTATAGCTCTAGTATATTATTCTTTATAAATACGGTGGCAGCCGCGCCCATCAAGGCCGAATTATCAAAAGTCTCTCGCTCAATTTTCAGGTCTCTTTTGGCCTCTACCGTCATCAAAAAGCCGCGCACGCGATTATCCACCCGATCCAGAAAATCCGCCGCTCCCTTAAGTACCCCTCCGCCCATGACGATCATCTCTAAATCCAGCAGATCGACCATGGATGAGAGTGAAATACCCAATTTACGAACCTGTTCTTCAATTATCTTCACTGCGGCCGGATCGCCCTGCCGCTCGGCTTCGAACACCATGCTCGTATGGACTTTGCCGTCGTCTTTTTGGCTGAGCTGTTTCAGAAGCGCGCTGCGTCCTTCGTCAGCCGCGGCCTGACCCTGGCGCGCGATGGCCGGGCCGGCCACGTAGCTCTCGAAGCAGCCGCGCTGCCCGCAGCCGCAATCTGCGCCGCCGCGTTCGTCGTAGATGGCATGTCCCAGGTTGCCGGCAAAGCCGTGATAGCCGCCGTATAACTTGCCGTCCAGGAAGAGATAACCGCCGTAACCGGTGCCCAACGTCATCCAGGCCACATAGTTGCAGCCTTTGGCCTTGCCCCACAGCAATTCGGCAATCAGCGCCATGCGTACATCCGTGGCCGCGTAGATCGGGACCTGGTAACGTTCGTGCGCCATCTTTCCGAAGGGCACGTTATACCAGCGCAGATTAGCGACCAGCACGCAATTGCCGTCGGCGTCGTCGATGTTGCCGCAGATGCTGAAACCGGCGCCCAGGAAATTGGGAAGGTTTTCGCGGGCAAAGACCACATACGGCTCCAACATGTCCAGCATCTTATCCAGATCCGCGATGCCGTCCTCATCAAAAGGAACATAAAGACGTTCCGGGGGTTTATAGAAAGCGCCGGTCTCGTCCACATAAGCAATGTCCATTTTGGTGCCGCCGATGTCCACCGCCAATGCGTATGCAGGTTTTTGATCGTTCAGATGAACACCTCCTCAATAAAAGATAAATAAAACGAAAACGTTATTTACGCTTATCGTTCAATACAAAAGTCGCTTTGCCGTCCTTTTCAACCAGGCACTTGAGGAAACCTTTTTCTTCCACTTCGGTGTAGGTATGGCCGGCGGCCAGGTGATAAGTTGCCACAAAGACCAATGGTTCTTTGCCGGTGTTGACCACGCGGTGCGCCCACATGGGTGGAATGTGGCTGATGGTTCCGGGCGTCCATTTTTCCGCCTGGAATTCGCCCTCACGCGTTTCCATCAGCAGATAGCCTTCACCCTTGACGCAGAAATAAATTTCAGGCTGGTCAAAAGCTTCATGGAAATGCCCCTTGGTCATGTAATACTCATCGCCGACCTTGCCGGGTTGGATGCGGGTGGTGCCCAAAGCCATATCGGAGGCACTGGTCTTGAAACCGTAATAGAAAATTTCGTAAACCAGCGGGTCGCCGGCTTTGATCATACTCTCCACGGCCGTTTTGTCGTGGAACATTTTAACCATATCGCTGACCTTGCGCTCGACGGATTTTTCCTGCGGTTCAAATACACCAGTGTTGAAATCGAATTGTACGCTGATGGGATAATCTTCTTTTTTTAATGCCATTTCATCTCTCCTGAATTATAAATTCTGCAATAAATTCTTTAAAGTGACCAGGAATTCCGCCACTGCCATACCGTCCACCGCGCGGTGGTCGGCTGTAACGGTCAGGTTCATGATCTTTTTGGAAATCACTTTGCCGTCCGCATCCAAAGCCAGTTCGCTGCGCATACCGCCCACACCCAAAATAGCTGATTGGGAGGGGTCAATGATGGGGGTGAATTTGCTGACGCCCTTCATGCCCAGGTTGCTGATGGTGAAGGTTGCGCCCACGCTGTCTTCATATTTCAGCTTGCCGCCGCGGGCATCTTCGGCCAAAGCGGCCAGGCCGGAAGCAATTTGCGCGATGCCCATTTTAGGAACATTATGCAGCACGGGTACGAACAACCCTTCCGGTGTGGCTGTCGCAATTGCGATATTAACATCCGTATATTCCAATACCGCGTCCGCCTGCGCATCAAAGCGTGCGTTCAAGCGCGGGTGTTCAACCAGAGCGGCCGCCACCTTTTGGATCAACACTGCGGTCACGGTGACCCTGGCTTCGCCCTTATCCTTCTGTGCTTGTACAAAAGCCTTCAGGCTGTCCGCTTCCACGTCCATCGAGACGGAGAATTGCGGGATATTTTGCGTGCTTTCGGTCATGCGTTTGGCTGTGATGGACTGCACTTTGGTCAGCGCAACACGCTTGCCGGGCAGCCCGCCGCCGGCGGGAGCGCCCTGCCGGCTCTTGGCAAAGGCTTTCACCATCTCCGAGGTAATGCGGGTAACGCCATCTTCCAGCGGAATTTGCGTCCAATCAATGCCCAGGTCGTCCGCTACGCGCTTGGCGTTGGGTGCAATGCGCACATCGCTGTGCTTTTCGGTAGCGGGGCTTGACATACCGGTTGAAGGTGCCTGTGCTTTATCTTCCACAGGTGCAGCGGTTTCAGTTTGTGCGGCTGCTTCTTCAGCAGCAAACTGGGCTTGCCAGTCTTCGCCTTCTTTACCAACCACTGCCACCAGCTCTCCCATCTGGACGGTCTGTCCGATTTCCGGGATGAGTGCCAGCAAAACACCTTTGGCGGGGCTTTCCAATTCCATCATAGCTTTAGCGGTTTCCAGCTCGGCAATCACGTCGCCTCTGGCAACCGTTTCGCCAATTTCTTTACACCACTTGCCAATTACTGCTTCTTCGATAGATTCTCCCAAACGCGGGAGAAGTATTTTCGTTGCCATGGTTAATCCTTTAATACCTCGTAAACCGCCTGGCGGATGTCGCTAATCTGCGGTACCACATGTTGTTCCGCCGCCGGCCCAAACGGGATGGGGCTGTTATCAGTGCTCACACACGCCACCGGCGCATCCAAAAAATCAAATGCCTTGCGGGAAATCAGCGCGGTTAATTCCGATCCAACACCACCGCGGGCAACATCTTCCGAGGCAATTACCACCCTGTTGGTCTTTTTCACCGATTCCAGGATGGTTTCTTCATCCAAAGGCACCAGCGTGCGCGGGTCAATCACCTCGCACGATATACCTTCCTTTTCCAATTCGGCCGCAACCGCCAACGCGCGGTGCACCATGATCAGTGTCGCAATGATGGTCACATCCGTACCGGCGCGCTTGATGTCGGCTTTGCCGAACGGGATGGTATAAGCGTCTTCGGGAACGTCCGAGCCGATATCGCTGATGGTCTGGTCGGTCAGGGCTTTACCACCGCCCGGAGAGGCCGCGCCGTACAGTAATTTATGCTCCAGGATCAGAACCGGGTCATTCGAGCGAATGGCTGAGATCATCAAGCCTTTGGCGTCATAGGGAGTGGACGGCATAGCCAGGTACAGGCCGGGGGTGTGCATGAAATAAGCTTCCACACTCTGCGAATGCTGCGCAGCGCGCCCGGTGGCGCCCTGCGGAGCGCGCATCACCAGCGGCACGCTGGCCTGCCCGCCGGACATCAGCCGCAGCTTGGCGGCTTCATTTACAATCTGGTCCATAGCGCAGAACATAAAGTCTGCGTATTGGAATTCAATAATCGGGCGCAATCCGGTCAGTGCCGCGCCGATGCCCATACCCATAAATCCGGCTTCGGAGATGGGGGTATCCCACACGCGTGTGGGGCCGAATTCATCCAACATGCCGTGCGACACGTGGAAAGCGCCGTTGAAACGGCCGACGTCTTCGCCCATCAGGATCACGCTGGAATCGCGCCGCATTTCCTGAACCATGGCCTCACGAATGGCATCTGCCAGGGAAAGTTGTCTCATTTCAGGCCTGCCTTTGCAGTAGTGTCCAGTTCATAAATGAACTGTTTGTAATCTTCCGGGCCGACATCTTCGCCTGCCTGCGCGAATGCGATAGCGGCTTCGATTTCATCATCGACCTGCGCCTCAATGGCAGTCAGATCGGCTTCCGTCAATACACCGGCCTCGACTGCCGCTTCCTTGAAGCGCTTAATGGGGTCGTACTGACTCCATAATTCCACTTCTTCCTTATTGCGGTATTCCGCCGGTTCGAAGCGGGCATGGCCGCGCATGCGGTAAGTAACGCATTCCAGCAGGAAGGGTCCCTCGCCTTTGCGCGCGCGATCCACTGCCCGGCTGGCTGCCCTGTAGACCGCGGTGACGTTGTTGCCGTCCACTCTCTCGCCGGGGACGTTGTAACTGCATCCGCGCGATGAGTAATCGGTCACTGCCGATACCAGTTCATTCGGCATGGAAAGCGCGTATTGGTTGTTTTCAATCACGTAAATTACGGGCAGTTTCCACAGCGAAGCCATGTTGAGGGATTCGTGGAATACGCCTTCGTTGATGGCGCCGTCGCCGAAGAAGCTGACGGCAACCTGTTTAGTACCGCGCACCTGGGCAGACAAGGCCGCCCCGGTGGCTATCGGAATGCCCGCGCCCACGATGCCGAAGGCACCCAGCATACCCTTGCTAAAATCGCACAGGTGCATGGAACCGCCCATACCCTTGCAGGCGCCATTGCGCTTGGCAAACATTTCAGCCATCATCAAGTCCAGAGAAACGTCCTTGGCAATGCAATGGCCGTGGCCGCGGTGGTTGCTGGTGACATAATCGTCCTTGTTCAGGGCACTGGCTACGCCCACCGCAACCGCTTCCTGGCCGGTAGCCTGGTGCATGGTACCGGGCATCTTGGTGGTCAGGAATAAATAATACAATTGCTCTTCAAACTCCCTGGCGCGCACCATGCGCAGGAACAGGGTTTTGAGCAGCTCCTGGTCCATACCGCTGAAATCCAGCGGCGTTACTACATCTTCAGGTTTTCGAATGGTCATGCTTCCTCCCAATCCACGGCAATCACACGCGCCGGGAACGACTCGGCGCCGATCATGCGCACCGGCAGTGTAAAGGTCCACAACCTTTTACCCATCAACGGCTTCAGGTTGGTCAGGTACTCTATCAGGGGAATACCGGAACCCAGGAGCAATTCATGATTGGGTTGGCCAATGACCGGTGAGCTATCCTGATGGCGGATCTCATGGCCCGAGGTATCCACGCCCATTAGTTTAATTTTTGCCTCATCAATCAGCCAGCCAATCGCGTCCGTAGCAAAATACGGACGGTCATGCTGGCGGGGAGTGTAATAATTTACATCCAATCCGGTGTAAAAGAAAAGGATATCGCCCGGCTGGATTTTTCCATCCGCAATCTTAATCAAATCAGCCCGTGATATTTCTTCGTTGTTTCCGAATCGGGAAATATCCAGCACCACGGTTTCGCCTACCAGATTTTCAACCGGAAAATCCGCAGCATCCAATCCATCCTTATCATGGTGGAAAGGCAGCTCAATATGAGTGCCTACATGCGTGCAAAGCGTAATTTCCGAAATCAGATATTGGGCTTCAGGCAGCCGCGGATATTTCGCGAACTGCTCCCAGCCTTCCACTTGACGACTATCGATTTCCAGCCGGTATTCTTCCTTATCGGGGTCAATACGATGGGATAACTCGTAAATTTTCTTTATTTTCATTTTTACTCCGGACTGTTCTTTTAAGATTAAATGATGTTTTTATATTTTTGTGACAGTTACGTCTTTATAAATCCGGTCTACATCCGACATAACCACATCACCGGTGCGTTCGGTCAACACAGTAGCAGCGCTGACCGCTCCGGCCCACTTCAAGGCCGCTTCCCAACCTTCGCCCAGCGAGAAGCGCCAGGCCAGAGTGGAAGAAACGGAATCGCCGGCGCCGGCTGCGTTGACAGCCTTCTGCAGCGGTGCTTTGGTGAGGAAGTCCCCTTCCGGGGTGAAGGCCAGCATGCCGTCCTTGGCCATGGTGATCACAAAGGATTCCAGGTCTTTTTCCGCACGGACTTCACGAGCTTGTCTGATGAGGTCAGCAAGGTCCTTTACTTTGCGGTCGAAGGTCCATTCAAATTCTTCGTGGTTCAATTTAACCACATTGGGTTTGGCTTTGATGGCTTCCAGCATGTATTGTTTTTGCGAATCGATCATGGTGGGTTTACCGGCGGCCTTGGCGATGTTAATCAGCTCGATGTAAAAATCATCGTTCAGGGATGGCGGTAACGAACCGGCAAAAATCACCCAGTCTGCTTCCTTAACGCGTTGGGTAAATTTCTCCACAAATTCGCGCTTCTGGGCTTCATTGACTTCCACCTGGCCAACAATAACGTGGCTGTGGATTTGGGTTTTTTCTTCTGCGATGACATGCGCGATGCGGTTATGGCCGCCGACCCATACCGGTTCGGGGATGATGCCATAACCTTTCAACAGATCAACCAATTCTTCGCCGGTTTTTCCGGCGAAGAATCCCAATCCAACCGTTTCGACACCGAGCTGGCTTAATACGACGGAAGAGTTGAGCCCTTTACCGCCCACGCAGACAGCCCAGTCATTGGTGCGCATGGGAATTCCGGGGGTCCATTCCTGGATGCGGAATATCTTATCCATGGCTGTGTTTGGACAAACGGTAAGAATCATAATAAAAATCTTTCGTTTTTCCTAGCTAATCCACTTTTGGGCCATTACGGAGAACGCATTGGTGTTCATGCGCTGCAGGCAATCCAAAGCCGTGATCAGGTCGGGGCTGCCCAGAATGACGCCATGGCGCGGCATCAAAACCGCGGCTGCCTTGGTCTTCATCTGATCTTGATTATCCTTCAACATACCGACAATCAGGTCGGCTTGTTCCTGGGAATAAGCCGGCGCTTCAGCATGATATTGCAGCGTGCCGAAACTCTTGGAGGAATTCAATACCGGCGGGATGGGTGTGTTATTCGCCGTGAAGGGCAGGATGTACTTGGGATGCGCGTGAATGACCGCGCCAACGAAGGGGTAAGCTTTATAAATCGCCAGATGGGATAAACCTTCTCTTGAAAAACGGGGGTTTTTCTTCATTTCGTCAATATTTGAGAGTGAACCGACCACAACATCATCGGCACCAATATCCCAATGCCACTGGTTTCCAGCCAAAGTGGGGGTCATGTAAACGGTGTCGCCATCTACAGCACTGATGTTGCCGCCGGCAATATCGGTTAATTCACGTTCAAACATAAATTTCGCAACGTAAATAATCAATTCGGGTATCGTTAATCTTTCACTAATCTTTTTCATGATTTCTCCATATTAAATTTACTTCGGTGTAATTGTAACCAATAACTGACATATGTCAATAACATTTGTAATTAACAGTATTTTTGTGAGTTAATTTTCCGTACCAGGAAATTTAAATAAATAATAATCCTCCATTTTCCCCGCTGAGGATTCATTTAATCAAAAGATAAACTATGCATAATGGATGGGAAATGCTGAGCGCATTTCCCTGAGAAGGTTTATCGGACTAGTAAATCCGGAACGATGATGCTTCCTTTTTCCGTTGTGATTTCCATGCCCGGCCAGGTAGAGGATGCGAACGAGGCAATCTCCAAACCGGCATTGGTCATCAGGCTCAACTCACCCATTTTGGTGCCGGTCACAGTGATAAACCACTCATAAGGCTGGTTCACCTGCACGACCTTATCGGTCAAGCAGCGCCCGGCATCCACAATCACGTAACCGGTCGGCCCGCCCTGAAAATGATTGCGCCATTCTTCCGGGTACTCCTGTTCGGCGTACCATTCTTTTTGCGCCTTGAGGATATCCGCGAAGGGCAGCCCCGGCTCCAGCATTTGGAACACGCGCGCCTCCACAGCCGCCGCCGCGTCGTAAACCTTGCGTATCTGCGCGCCGGGTTCGCCGAAATGGATGAAGCGCGTCAGGTTGCAGTGCAGCCCCCAGCGCCGTGCCGCAGTGTGCAGCATCAGGTAGCGCTCCAGCTTTTTCGCGGTCGGGATGGGATGGCGGTACTGGAAGCAGCGTTCGTCGCTGCCCACGATCAGCACGTCCACCTGCATGCCGGCCGCCAAATGGGCGGCATGGAAGCGCGCCGCGATCTCCTGTTCGGTTTGACCCGGTTTAACGGTTTCCGCGAAGCGCGTGTACAGCCGGTCGGTTTCCGCCGCCAGCCAACGCGTGCGTTCCATTTCCAGCTCGCTCAACGGATAGTGCAAGTCCACCAGATCATTGTATACGTTGACCGTACCGGGAAAGTCCATATCCGAAGCGACCTGCTTGCCGGCCAATTCGAGCGCTTTTTGGCGCACATCGCCGTCGTACCAGCGCATGACTACCAATTCGTAGCCCTGCCCGTCTGCTTGTTCAGCCAGCAGGCGCTGGGCGTCCATGGATTGCGCCACCAGATAAGCCTTGTCGCGCGTGATGACCAGAGTGGCAAAACCCACGTTGGAATTGAACACCACATGGCTGTCACCGCCGCCGGTCACCCAAGCAAAATGTTCGCGCGTACTGATCAGCAGGCCGTCCAAGTTGTTCTGCTGCAGGTATTCGCGGACTTTCTTCCTTTTAACTGCGGCATCTATCCGTATTCTTTCGCTCAAATCTTCCATGCATCATCCTTGAAATGATAACCAGCTCAACTGAGGAGATGCCGCGGTTCTCCTCTCGGAAAACCGCGGCTGCGATGAATCCAAGCTCCTCAATCAAGCCAGAATATCGTTGATCTTCTTTTCGATTCCGGGCACCTGGCCCGCATCCACCAAACCGGCTTTGTATTCGCACAGGAATTCCGCGTCGGGCGCCAGCACTTTTACCTTGCCCTTTTTCTTTTCGGCGGTGTAGCCCTCCGGCCCGGCCGTTCCGGCCTCCATGCCCAACGCTTCCTGATTTGGCGTGCGGCAAATCCAGCGGATGCCGGTGTCTAACTGCGCGGGTTTATGGCTGACGTAATCGGCGCTGCCGTCCGGGTGGACATGCAGGGCGTGCGCCCAACCCTGCGCGTCGGCCTGATAATCAATCAGGAACACGATCTCGGGGTCGTACGGCAGTTTGGGGTCGAGCACGTGATGCTTTTCGGGATGGTCAATCAATTCTTTGACGTATGCCACCAGCTCCGGTGAGGGGCTCATGGAGGGCGGCAGGTTCTCGCGTACGCGCACCTGGCCCTTGGCCGGGTCGGCCGAATACACAAAGCGGCCCTGGTCCACCGGCAGGAAGTTGATATGCGCCAGATACATGTATTCCATGGGAGTCTTGTTCAGGTTCCTGACCCGCATGGAAATGTGCATGAGCGTTTCATCCTCATACAACCGCACATATGGCTGCGCGCTGTAGTGGATGCCGAAAGCCATGGCGTGGTTGTACTCGCCGCCCACGCCGATGAAGCGGCCGTGCTCATCCTCGCCCGCGTCCAGGTAGGCGCTCAGGTAAGCGGCATTGACCAGCTCGCCGTGCAGCGGATGCGTGTCTTCCGGCCCGGGCGAACCCATGGCCGACATGCCGCAATGGAACAGGAACGCGCCCATGTTGGCCAAAAACTCGCGCGTTGGCAGTGGTTCGCGTACCGGCGAGTGCATGGTCAAACGCCGCCCATTAAAGGCGGCGTCCCAGATTTGTTGACCATGGAAAGGCAGGCTGATGAAATGCCCTTTGGCGTTGCTGATTTCCAGCGCGGCCACCCCGGATGCGTAGCGGAAAGTGCTGACGGAAAGTCTTCCGTTTTCAACCACTTTCTGCTTGCAGGCGGTGATATTGCCGTCGTTCAGGAAAATCTTGACTGGCGTATTTTCCATGGTTTTATTTATCCTTGATGGTAATAAGTCTCCCAGCCCATGTAGTTGCTGAAGGCTTCGTTGATGATCTCGGCCGCGTGCACGTTGGTGAAAGCGGCGTGGTGTTCAAAACCGTTGCGGCAGATGTGCTTCATCAGTTTCTGCAGTTCGGGCACCTGCACCACCGCGCGGCTGCCGAAGGTTTCCAATTTGTCGTCGGTGAAGATGCCGTCGCCGGTGTAGGCTCGGATCACGCCGTCCACGTCGTCGGTGGAGATGCGCGCGAAGCTCATCGGGCCGGCGGGAACGCGGCCGTTGATGGCACCGTAGGTGTTCTCTTCACCCAGCGTGGTCGCCAGGATCTCGGCGTTGCGCATGGTGGCATCCGGATAAAGTGATTTCGGCCAGTTGCCGCAGTGGAAGAACACGCACTTATTGGCGTCTTCGCCGTAGTTGTTGTTCCAATCCATCAAAGCGGCCGGTTTTTCCGTCGCCATGGTGAGGGCATACATGGAAACCGCGCCGGTTACGTCCACTTCGCAGGCGGAAGGCAGCAGTTTGTCGCTCATCATGCTCATCAACGTGCAGGGGTTGATGCCCAGATTCTGCTGAATGGAATCCCAGCATTGCAGCGCGGTGGCAGTAATATCCTGGAAATCCATCCACTCTTCCAACGCGACGGCGAACTTGGCCATGCGCACGATTGGATCGTTGGGAATGCCTTTGGTGGGGATGTAGCCGTTGATTTCATCCAGCTTGGCTTTGACTTCCTTGCGGTCATCCTTCATACGCATGGTCTGGCCGATTAATTCGGACAGGTCAATGGTTTTGACGCTGATACCGTAGTGTTCCAGCAACTTTTCGCTGAAGCGCACGGTGTTGAAAGCCAGCGGTCGCGCGCCCACGGCGCCCACGCGCAGCGTGCGCAGGCCATTCACCACCCGGCAAACGCCCAGGAAGTTGGCGAAGTCTTTCTTGAAGCTTTCCGACTTGGGATGCGAAGTATGTTCGCTGGTCAGGGTGTATTTGAAACCGTACTGACGCAGGTTATTGCAGATGGAAATCTTGCCGCAGAAGCTATCGCGGCGGCGCTCAATAGGCAGATCCACCGGATCATCCGGATAGGCTTGCACCAGGACCGGCACATTCAGCTGGGACAATTTCAGGGTATCAACCACGCCTTTTTCATCGCTGAAGTTGGGCATGCAGATTAGTACACCTTCAATTTCTTCGCGGTGGCTCTTGAAAAGTTCCGCACACGCTTTGGAATGCGCCCAGGTTTCCACCGAGCCGTTTTTAGAAGCAGTCGCCGGCAGCGCAACCATGTTCAGGTCGAATTCCGCAAACAATTCTTCAATATCCTTGCGCGCTTCCAGAACCAATTCATCCGGGAAGAAATCGCGGTTTCCGTACATAACAGCTATGGTCATTTTTTTCTTCATACATTCACCTCTTTTAAAGTTTGTGGTTGATTTCCTTAACTGCAGGATATAACTCTTGGTACAGTTCATAGCGTTCATCGTAGAGCGCTTTGGTTTCAGGGTTGGGTTGGTACACTTTCTTGATCTTCATGTGGTCGTTGATGGCCGTGGTCGGGTCGCTGAAGACACCCGCCGCCACGCCGGCCAGAATGGCCGCGCCCATGCCGGCTGCTTCAGTCACTTCCGGCGCCGCCACCGGGATGCCGGTCACGTCGGCTTTCAATTGCAGCCACAGCTCCGATTTGGCTCCGCCGCCGATGGCGCGCAGCTCGTCGATGACGATGCCGCCTTTCTGCAGGATCTCCAAATTCAGGCGCAGTTCCAATGTCAGCCCGTCCAGGATGGCTTTGGCCACATCCGCCTTGGTCGTGCCGAAGGTCAGGCCCACCAGCGCGCCTTTGGAGGCGATGTCGAAGGTGGGCGTGCCGGAACCGGAGAAGTGCGGCAGCAGCATGACGGGAGACGGGCCGGCGCCGGCGCCCTGCAGCGCCAAGTCGTAGGCGTCCCCGCCGCCCTGTTGAGCGGCTTTCATCTCAAACTGGCAGAAGGTATCGCGGAACCAGCGCAGCACAAAGCCGCCGCTCTGGTTGAGCGTCATGACCACGTAAAGTCCGGGGAAAGTGTGCAGGTACACGGACATGTTGCCCGCATACAGGTCGTCGTTCAGGTGCGGAGTCGCCAGGGCCACCTCCACCACTTCAGCGGTGCCGGTGGAGACCATGGCCAGCCCGGGTTTGGTCAGCCCCGATCCCAGCGCGCCGCAGGCCTGGTCGTGGCCGCCGACGGCCACGATGGGCTGGTTCTTCAGGCCCAGTTCGCTGCAAAGATCGGCATTCATTTGTCCGGCGTTATAGCCCGAGGGCCGAACTTCCGCCAGACGCCCCGGCTCCAAACCAATCGCGTCCAGAATGGGGGTTGACCAGGCGTCCTTTTCAAGGTCGTAAACTTGCGTGCGCGAGGCCAGGCACTTGCTGATGGCCGCTTTGCCAGTCATCTTTCTGATGATGAAATCCTCGTACAGCAAAAATTGGTGCGCTTCTTTCCAAAGCGCGGGTTCGTTGTTTTTCAGCCAGAGTAATTTGGGCAGGGTGTTATTGACATTGGCGGGCATGCCGGTCATGTTGAAGAGTTCGCGCGCGCCGAATTTCTCTTTCAGCCACTCGTTCTCTTTACCGGTGCGCGTGTCCATACCCAGGATCATAGGCCGCAGCGCGCGGCCCTGCGCATCCACCGGCGCGACCGCTTCGCCCTGCACGGAGAAGCTGATGGCTGCGGCCTGATCAATACCGGCTTTGGCAATCGCTTCGCGCAGGCACTCTTGCGCCAGCGTCCATACTTTTTCGGCGTCCTGTTCCGCCCACATGGGGTGCGGAATGTCCACCGCGTACTCGCGGCTGGCGCTGGCCAGCAGCTTCAGGTCGTCGCTGAAGACGTGCGCCTTGCTGCCGGTTGTGCCAATGTCTAACCCAATCAGTGCCATAGCTTAACTTTCCTTAGCATTCAAGCGCGTCGACCAGACGGAAGGCTTCTTCATCGTCGATCGCGCCGGACATCCATTGATTCTGCAAATCCCACAGTTTATAAACGTTGGCATGCTTCACGTCCACATCGTCCATGGTGATGGGCTCGTCCATCTTGATATCGCGCTTGACCACCGCGTCTTTGGCCAGGCCAATGGGCAGCAGGTTTTCCTTGCGCGAAGTTTCGTAGGTGTCGATCAAGCTGTAATAGCACACGCCGCCGATGGCATCCAGCTCGTCGCCGGGTTTGAGGTCCTTCTTGGCTACCGCGAACACTTCCGAAACCAGATGGTCTAGAGGAACCATGTTGGATTTCTTGCGCAGCGCGATCATGGCGCAGGTTAAAGGCACTTCGATGCTGCACAGGTGGAAGGGGCGGAAGAGCGTGTAATATGGGCCGTTCCCCATATCGCGCAGGATCATAGCCTCGCGCAGGCGCGGGTGGTCGGTGCGCACGATCAGGAACACACCGGGGGCCACGCGGCCGACGCCGAAGTCGACCACGCCCATCTTGTTCAGGATACCGCCGTCCTCTTTCAATGCAAAAGTCTGGTGCAGATGATCGCGGTCGGTCTGGGGGCCGTGCATACCGCGCACGTCCGGCACCAGGCCGGTGGCGTTGGAAACAGCCGCCATTTCGATCATGGTCTTGGAGCCGTCGATGAATTCGATCAGCATATTGGGGCTCAGTCCGCGGCGCGCGGCTTCTTTTTGAATGGCCGGGTCTTCCGGCGTGCCGTGGCGGTCCAGTGGGTTATTCTTGCCCTTGCCGGCAGCCACGACGGTGAAACCGATGGCGTCGGCGAAATCATACAGTTCCTTGCAGGCGGCCGGTTCATCACCAGCGGCTAACGCGTAGACCTGTCCTTTTTTCTCCGTGTAGAAGCGCAGCAGCGGGCCGACCGTAATGTCGGTTTCCACGTTCATCATAGCCAGGTCATGGCCGTTGCGGACACTGCGCAGCGCGGCGCGCGTGCCGATTTCCGGCACGCCTGTGGCTTCGATGACCACGTCGATGTTCTTGACGTCCGCTAATATGCGGTAATCATTGACCGCCACCAGCTTGCCGGAAGCTAAAGCCTTGTCGGCCGCTTCGGCGGTTTCAGCCACCACAACCTCGCCTTCCATGAGGGCGATCTTGAAAGCTTCTTTTGCCCGTTCCAGGTTGACGTCTGCGATGATGCGTACGTCCAAGCCTTTCATCATGCTGGTCTCGGCCACGATATCCGTGCCCATCTGACCGGCGCCAATCAAACCGACTACAACCGGATTACCTTGTGCTTCTCGTAACTTTAATTCCTCGTTTAAACCAATCATGAAACATTGCTCCTAGGGGTTGATAATGACTTTCAGTGCTTCTCCGCCTGCGGCAGTCTCAAAACCTTTTTGGACCTCATCCAAAGACATCTTGGCTGTGATCAATTTGTCTGCCGGGATAATGCCGCGCTGTAATGCTTCCAGAGCCATAGCGTGATAAGTGGGATGGTAGGAGAATGTTCCCATCACTTCGATTTCGTTGTAGTGAATGCGGTTGCCGTCAAAGGGAACCATGTGGTTGTCTTTGGGCAGTCCGCCGAACAGCATGATCTTGCCGCGCTTGCGCACGATCTCGACCGCTTGCGTTTGCGTAGCCGGAACCGGGTTGGCGCAAATGACAATATCCGCGCCGCGGCCGTCGGTCAGTTTGCGCACCGCTTCGCCCAGGTCTTCTTCAAAGGGATTGACTATCAATTCCGGGCCGAAACTTTCCGCCAGGCTGCGGCGGATGTCGCTGGGTTCGGAGATGACCACGCGCGCGCCGCGGGCATGCGCTACGGCGGTGTGGATGCAGCCGATCGGGCCGGCGCCCATCACCACCACCAGGTCGTCGATGCTGGTATGAATACGGTCGTGGCAGGCCAGCACGGAGCTGCACGGCTCGGAAACAGCCGCATCGTCCATGGAAAGCCCTTCGGGGATCTTGTGCACCACGCCCAGGCGCAGTACTTCATCGGTCAACAGAATCTTTTCGGCAAAACCGCCCGGGTAGCCGGGGGTGATGCCCAGGAAATGCAGCGTATCGCACAGGTTATATTGTGCGTGCTGGCAATAGTAGCATTCGCCGCAGTGAATGTCGGGAGCCACGGCAATGCGCTCGCCCAATTTATAGGTCGTTACTTCCGCGCCGACCTGGCTGACGATACCGGTAATTTCGTGGCCGGGCACAACCGGCGTTCCGCCGGGGCCTTCGCGCCAACGGCGCAGGTCCGAACCGCACACACCGCAGGCATGGATGTTCAGGACGATATCCCTGGGGCCGGCTTTCGGTTCCGGATCCTGGCGCAGTTCAAACTTCTTTTCATCGATCAGGTATGCTGATTTCATGGATTCTTCCTTTTCAATAGGGATTGCTAGAGTATGTTCAAGTCTTCCAGTTTCTTGCCGACCGCGCCGCCGGGGTGGGTCTTGCCGAACTGTTCCACGCTGTATCCGCGCAGCTTCAGCAGCACCACGCACAGCGCGTCGCCGAAAGCGCAGTTGAACAGCGAGCTGCCCGTGGCGACCATGCCGTACGGGTCAACGTCGGCCGGGGCGGCAATCTTGAGCACGATGTCGCTCAACTGGCCCAATTCCGAGTCCGGTTTTTCGGTAATGGCAATCACACTCGCGCCGCGTTCTTTGGCAACCTTCGCCAGCGAAATAACCTCGGCCGTGCGGCCGCCTTTGGACAGGGCAATCAGGATATCGTTGGCCATGATTGCGCCGGAAAGCCCGTGCTGGCTGTCGCCCGCGTCCAATGGCAGGGCCGGCGTGCCGCAGCAGCTCAACAGGTGCGCCATGCGGCGCGCGACTGCGTGCGAGGTGCCGGAACCGCTGACCAATACGTGGCCTTTGCATTCCAGCAGCGCTTGCGCAGCCTCTACAAAATGTTCGTCGATCTGGTCCAACAAGGTCAGGACGCCATCGGCTTCTTTCTGAATTACTTGTTTGGCTTCGTTGATAATTTCAGCTTGATCCATTAAATTACGCTTCCTTTAATAATTTTTTCGCGCTGAGGTGATCGGTGATCAACACGTTGACCAGCTTGCCCAGCAGCGCTGCGCGGATAGCCTTGTCCTTGAAAGGCCCGCCGGTAACGCCCACCACCCGGTCGATCTTCTGAATCTGTTCCAGGGTAATGCCCAGCACACGCTCATCGATTTCCGAGTGGATGATGTTGCCCCGCTCATCGAAAAAGCGCAGGCAGATATCACCCACCGCCCCCTGGCTCAAAAGGTATTCGAGCTGGTCTTGGGTCAGAATAGTACCGTCGCGCATGACCACGGAATCGGGAGTAGGAGTACCCACGCCCACAAATGCCACATCGATATTTTCAAAATAGTTGAAGACTTCTTTCAGGTGTGAGTCGCTCATCAAAGCTATCTTTACCGCAGTATTATCCACAATACCGGGCACATTCAGAATGGAGAGCTGTGCGCCGGTCTTTTCCACCAGGCGCCGCAAAATATAAGTGGCATGCGCCTCTGATTCCGGTTTACCCAATCCGCCAATTAATTGGACCACCTGCGATTCCCGGAAATCCTGGGATCGCAAGGCGTCCACCATGGCCTGCAGTGTGGTTCCCCAGGAAATACCAATGACGCTGGGGCTGCTGACCGATTGAGAGAAATAATCTGCCGCGGCTGCGCCCACTTCCCGCGAAACTGCGTATTGGGAATTGGGATCGCTCACTTCCACCACCACGGCTTCTTTTAATCCGTAGGTGCGCTCCAGGGCGTCTTCCAGATCGGTGTGAATACCGGGCTGGGGAATAATGCTGATCTTGACAATGCCGATCTCCTCTGCCTGTTTCAGCAGTCGCGAAACTTTCGGGCGGGACAGGTTCAGGCGTTCGCTGATTTCCTGCTGGGTCAACTGTTTCTCGTAGTAATATTTACTAACCTTGAGAAGTAGACGGTAATCGACAGACTTGTTGCGTGGCATTTTTTCTCCTCAGCACATAAATGAACATTTGTGCTTTTATGAATGCTTGTGCATTATTATTATATGATTATCTGCGGTTGGTGTCAAATAATTTCCGGGAATTAATACTCACCGGTTCTTATTTCCGCTAACTCTATTTTATATGAGGAGCATCCGTAAGTTAAACAAACAGCCGGCATTTTCTGCCGGCCATCTGTTTTTGTCATGGGGAACCAGATACAGCGTATTAAGCTTTTCCAACTCGCCGCGACCAATGCAGGACGCTGAACATAATCACTCCCAAACCCAGCGAAAACCAGCCCCAGGCATATGTTTGCGGGATGTAGGCTGCGGAAAATTGCTGAAAAACGGCCAATGCCTGTTGTGATTTCGGCGTCGAAAGCAAGCCGCTGGCGGAAATCAAAAGAGCGTAATCTCGAATGAAAGTCACGAAGATAATCACGGATCCGCCCAGTATGCCGCTCCATTCCATCCGGCTGAATGGCAGCAGCTTTCCGGCATCTTCGAACCGTAAGATTAGCCCTGTCATTCCCAGCATCACCAGCGAGCACAACACGGGTGCCAGTACCGGCCCAATCCAGGTAATGGGAATGAGGAACAGGATATCCCAATCCAGCAGCGTAGCCGGCCAATCCAGCAATACTTTCAGGAACACGTAGTAGAAGATATCCCAAACCGCAAAGTTCATCAGGAAATAAGCCAGCCGTTCATAATAGCTTCGCCCCACTGCGGCGCTGATGCTGACCAGCATCACAATGGTTGCGACTTCGCGCAGCAGTTCGGTAAGGTATATTTCCGTTGACATGGTTGCCAGCGGGAAGGTAAATCCTTCCGGGTAATAAAGCCGGCGTAAGTACACCACAACAACAGCCTCCAACAGTCCCATCGCGATACTGAATAAAACCAGGGCCAATACTTTCCAAAGAGTAGTTTGTTTGTGTGACATCATCCGGTTATTTTACCGCTGTGTTTCTATCAAGTTTATTTTTTAGGATACCCCGCGGCCTGCGCTACTCGGAAACGGTTTATAAACCCTAGGTATATAATTAATTTGTATAGAAAACCGACACAACATTTATCATCTTCCTTTTTTCTATTTATAAGTCTCTCACTCATAATATCGATTGTTTTTCCGGGGTAAGTGTTATGACACTTCGAAGAAAATTACTAATCATGTATTTGGTAATTGGTACGATTGTGCTGCTTCTAATGGGTGTCTGGATGTTTTTCACTTATAAAAGCAAGCAGTTGGAGACTGTCCAAACCAGCATTGATAGCCAACTCGCGCTTCTGGATTTCAGCCTGACCAATTTCATCACCGAAGTAAAAAATAACGTACTGGCTTTATCCGAGAACGAAATCATTCGCACTCAGGAAGACCATGACTTTACCAATTTTTTGGAAGCCGACGAAGAAACTTTTGAATACCATATCGGTGACGTCGAACAAAATATCATAGAGATCCTGAATACCTACAGGACCACCCACCCTTATGTCAACTCCGTCTATATGGGCCGCGAAAATGGCAGCTTTGTCCGTTCCCACCCCAGAAATGAACCGACCCAATACGATCCCCGTGACCGTCCCTGGTATATTCTCGCGAAAGAGAATCCCGGAACAGTCATGATCACTGAACCTTACCAATCATTGACCACCAGCGATATTAACGTTGGCATTGTAACCGCTCTGGTAGATCAAACCGGGGAAGTTTACGGTGTTATCGGAGCAGATGTCACCTTGACCAATTTGACCGAATTTATCTCCGGTTTCGACGTAGGTCACTCCGGCCAGCTGCTGTTGGTCAACGAGCAGGGAGCCATATTGGCTAACAAAAATTCGCAGCTCCTCTTCAAGAATGTTCAAACCATGCTGGGCGAATCTTCCGTGGAATTCATGAAGGAAGACCATGGGATCTTTACGTACGGGAGAAATTACTGTATTTATTACACATCTCCCCAGTTGGGTTGGAAAATCGCGGCCATTATCCCTATTACCGCGATCAACAATGAAGTAAAATCCCAGGCTGCTTTTCCGCCTCTGTTCAGCTTATTCCTCACGCTTATCCTTTTTGGCGTGCTTTCCAGTTTCGGCTTGGCAACTTTTGTTTCCTCACCATTAAATAAATTGAACGAGGTAACCCAATACATCGTCGACTCGGGCAACCTTGATCAACGGGTGGCAATCCAATCCAATGACGAGATCGGGGAATTGGGGCTTGCTTTCAATGAGATGGTGACGAAACGCGGTCAGGTGGAAAAAGTGCTGCAGCAGGAACGGGATTTGGCCAATGCGTTGGGTAAGGCCAATGCCCTGCTGGGTTCAACACTTAACCTGAATGAAGTGCTGGATCGCATTCTTGAACAAGTCAGCCAGGTAATCCCCAACGATTCTGCCAATGTCATGCTCATCAAGGGTGATACAGCCTATATCACGCGCTCCAGGGGGTACAGCCAATATAAGCTTGCTTCTCTGATGGCGAGAACTACCTTCAAGATCGCGGATATACCCAGTTTGAAACGGATTTATGAGCAAAAGAAGCCAATCATTGTGGCCGATGCCGCGAACTTCAATGGGTGGGTAAAGATAAAGGGGCAGGAATTCCTGCGCTCTTATGCCGGAGCGCCTATCATAATTCAAGACAGGGTCATTGGTTTCCTGAATGTAGACTCCGCCAAGGATAATTTTTACACGGAAGAACATATCCGTACGCTTAGCACCTTCGCCAAACACGCCGCAATTGCCATTGATAATGCGCAGCTGCATGAACAGGTGCAAAATCACGCCACCGAGCTGAAGCGGCAAATTGAAGACGCCACCAAAGAAATCCACCGCCGGGCAAACGAATTGGAGGCACTCTATCAAATCGGCAAGGACATTACCTCCACACTGGACCTGGACATGACTCTGCAGCGCATCACCGATAGCGCCGCCGAAATCGTAAACGCGGACCGCAGTATCATCCAACTTGTCGATCCGGAAAGTCTCCAGCTTATCAATGTAATGGGCTGCGGTTATTCGGATGCGGACCTAAATGAGCAATCCTTCGAAGAATTTCGGGAATGTATCTACGATCTGGTACTACAGGAAAGGTCCGACATATTATCGCGAGATATCCTGAAAGACGAAAGGCTTCAAGGCAAGACACTGATTCATGCCGAGCGCGAAAAGTTCAAATCCATCGCCATCGCCCCGCTGGAAATTTCTGATCAAATCATCGGAGCATTGGCCGTAATTAAAAAGAAGGGCCGCAGAATTTTTACGAATGAGGATCTCGATTTAATCAGCATGCTGGCCAGTCAAGCTGCCAGTGCCATTCAAAACGCGCGTTTATATGAAAAGGCGCAGGAAGCCGACCGGTTGAAATCCGCCTTCCTGGCCAGTATGTCGCATGAATTACGTACACCGCTCAATTCCATCATCGGTTTTACCGGCATCCTGCTGCAGGGAATGGTAGGTGATTTGAACGTTGAGCAAACCAAGCAACTGAATATGGTGCAGAACAGTGCCAAACACCTGCTCGAATTGATCAATGACGTGCTGGATATTTCCAAGATCGAAGCCGAGCAGATGAATATCTTTATCGAGCAATTCGATTTGCACACCTTGATTGAAAAAGTGGTGCGTTCGGCCACCCCGCTGGCAGAACGCAAGAATTTACCGCTGCGAATGGAAATCAGTCCAAAAGTGGGGCAAATATCAAGCGACCGCCGTCGTGTCGAGCAAATCCTGATCAACCTGCTGAACAATGCCATCAAATTCACCGATCAGGGTGAGGTTCTGCTCAAAAGCGAAGTCCATGATTCCATTGTTGAAATCCACATAACCGATACCGGTATAGGTATTAAAGATGAAGATCTGAGACTCTTATTCAAGCCTTTTCAACAGGTTAACACTGGCCTGTCTCGCCAATATGAAGGAACCGGGCTTGGATTGGCCATCTGCAAACGATTGGTCGAGAAACTGGGGGGTGAAATCAGTGTGGATAGTGAGTGGGGTAAAGGCAGCACTTTTACATTCAGCTTACCGCTTGATAAACAGGAGGAGGACAATGAAATCCAACATACTAATAATTGAAGACAATGAACAAAACCTTTATCTGGTCACCTTTATCCTTGAAAAATACGGTTATACCGTCATCCCGGCACGCAATGGCCAGGCAGGTATCGATATTGCCAAAGAGAATTGTCCTGATCTCATTTTGCTGGATATTCAATTGCCCATTATGAATGGGTATGACGTTGCCAGAGAATTACGAAAAATTCTGGGAGATGCCATCCCAATCATTGCCATCACTTCTTACGCCATGCCGGGAGATCGGGAAAAAGCGTTGGAAGCGGGTTGTTCGGATTACATTACCAAACCGATTAATCCGGATACCTTCATGACCAATATTGAACAATATCTATCCGGTCCTTCCTCATCCGGAGAAAAAGCAGCATGAAGAATATACTGGTAGTGGATGATAATGACGAGAACCTTTACCTTTTAAAGGTTATTTTTGAAGGGAACGGTTTTAAAGTAACCCTGGTAAAAAATGGTATTGAAGCATTGGAGGCCGGAAATTCGGACCTGCCGGATCTGGTCATATCGGATATCCTGATGCCGGGTATGGACGGATTTACTCTTTGCCGTCAATGGAAAAGCGATGACAAACTAAAAAATATCCCATTCATCTTTTACACTGCGACCTATACCGACGTCCGGGATGAGGATTTCGCGCTCAGCTTGGGCGCGGAGCGCTTTATCCGTAAACCGGCCGAGCCGAACGTACTGGTCAAGGAGATAAAAGAAGTTCTCATGCAGCATGAGAAAAAAGGAAAAGCTGACGAGACACAGCCCGCGCTTGAACAGGAAACGGTTTATTACAAGAAATATAACGAAGCGTTAATCCGTAAAATGGAAGATAAGATGCTGGAGCTGGAAAGAGTAAACCAGCGCTTATCCGCCTTATTCCTGGCCAGCGTCGACCTGACATCCATGATGCCGGAGCAGGATTTTGTATCCCATATCCTTAATAAAGTCGTAAATGTTTTGGACAGTTATCTTGTTAATTATTTCGAATACAACGAAGCCAATCAAGAATTTCATTTACAAGCCTTAGTGGGTTTTCCGGAAAAAGATTTAAAAAAATACCAAAAGCTCTTTACCTTTCACCTGGGTGAAGAGCGCGGTTTGATCGGTTTGGTGGGGAAAACTCGCGAATTGTTGATTGTCAATGATACCGATAATGACCCCCGTTGGATAAAAGCAAACAACGACATCCGCTCTGCCGTTTTCTTTCCAATGGTCTGCAAAGAACGCTTGATAGGTGTTTTATGTATTCTGAGTAAGGAAATCGATGCTTTTGACCAGAAATTCGCACGTGATATGGCAACGCTGGCGAATAATCTGGCAATCGCCATTGACCGTTCACGCTTCTTCCATGAAATCCAACAATCCGAACGGCGTTATCGCACCCTGGTAGAAACCTCAATTGACGCCATCGTCTCCATCGATGAAGACGAGCTGATTACAGACTGGAGTATAGGTGCCACAGAAATCTTCGGCTATTCACGGGAGGAGCGTATTGGCAAGTCGATTGAAGATATGGTCCCTAAAGGGAAATTGCAGGATGTAAAGGACGTTTTGAAAGAAACCCGTGAGAAAGGGTTCAAGCGTGTTTGGGAAACCCAATTGCGCGCCAAGGACGAGCACATATTGGACGTTGAGATGACCTTTACCTATCTTGGCAACGATCTGGGTTACACAACCATCATTCGCAACGTGACCGATCAGAAGCTAAATGAAAAAGCGTTACTGGAAAATGAAAAGTTCCTGAACAGCATCATCGAGAATATCCCCAACATGCTGTTCGTAAAAGACGCCAAAGACCTGCGGTTTGTTCGATTTAACAAAGCCGGTGAGGATTTGTTAGGTTATTCCAAAGCGGAAATGCAGGGAAAAAATGATTTTGACTTCTTCCCGGAAAGCGAAGCGGAAGAATTCTATCAAAATGATAAAAAGGCATTAAAAAATAATCTCTTTATCGATATTCCCGAAGAGAAAATAAATACCAAAAGTAAAGGCGAAAGGGTCCTGCATACCAAAAAAATCCCCATTCTGGATGAGCAGGGGAAGCCGAAATACTTGTTAGGGATATCCGAAGACATTACCAAACAGAAACGTTCAGAACAACTGCTCAACGCGTTGAACCAGGCTGCGGTATTGATGGCCACTGCCCTCACCCCCCTGGACATTTTTACCACCGTCGCCTGCGAACTGCAGAAACTAGACCTTACCTGCTTATTGTTTCCCATAGAAGACCTTCAGGCGAAATCATTTTCAACTTATCTAGATTGCGAGGCTATTTCGTCCGCCAAATTGAAGGGGATATCCGATGTAACCTACGAGAAATTTCCTGTTCCAATTGAAGCGGTGGATTCTTTTAAAAAAGCAGTGCTGGAGAAAAACTCGGTCTTTGTGAATAAGTCCGATGAAATTCTCTCCCAGGTATTTCCCAGATTTTCCGATAAAGTATCCAAGAAATTATCCAAACACTTCGGGAGCGCCAAAATCCTGGTCACCCCGCTGGTAACTGAAAACAAAGTAATCGGCATCTTCCTGGTGCAGTCCAATAACCTGACGCCGGAAGATATGCCGGCTGTCACAGCCTTTGCCAACCAGCTTGCGGCTGCCTGGAACAAAGCCAAGCTGACCACCAAGCTGCAGCATACCATCAGCGGTATTATCCAAACTATCGCGCTGATTGTTGAAACACGCGATCCCTATACCGCCGGGCACCAAAAGCGGGTCAGCACGCTGGCCGAGGCAATTGGGGAAGAGATGCAGCTTCCATCCGAAAAGATTGAAGGTGTCAGGATAGCCAGTCTTATCCATGATTTGGGGAAAATCCATATCCCGGCTGAAATTCTGAGCAAGCCCGGCAAGTTGACTCCGCTGGAATACGATTTGGTCAAAATCCACCCGCAGGTCGGATTTGACCTGTTGAAGAACATCGACTTCCCATGGCCGATTGCTCAAATCATCTACCAGCATCATGAGCGGATGAACGGATCCGGATACCCGCAGGGGTTAAAAAGAAATGACATCATGATTGAATCTCGGATATTGTCCGTTGCCGACGTCGTCGAAGCCATGTCCTCGCATCGTCCCTATCGCCCGGCGCTGGGCTTTGAGGCCGCTAAAGATGAAGTCGTTAAAAAGCGCAGTGAGATTTATGATCCGGATGTAGTAGACGCTTGTATTCGCGTGTTCGAAAAAGGCTTTAAATTTCCCGCCGATTGATGCCCTGCTCATTTTTCCGCGATCGGATTGAACCGGCTTTATATAAAGCCAATATTATCCATGAATAATTGGACAATTTGCGGGTCGAAATGCTTGCCGGATTGGGCAAGGATGTGCGCAACAGCTTCTTCACGCGACATGGCCTTGCGGTAAGGCCGGTCTGAGGTGATGGCGTCCCACACGTCAATAATGGCAAACAAACGCGCGGCAATTGGAATTTCCTCGCCCTTCAAACCGCGCGGGTAGCCGTTGCCGTCCCATTTTTCGTGATGGCAATAGGGAATATCCATGGCCGGTTCAAGAAAAGGAATCGCTTTCAACCACTCGTAAGCCAGCACCGGATGTCTGCGCATGACGGCCCATTCTTCGCAAGTTAATGGCCCTTCCTTTAACAAGATGGAATCTGGAATACCCAACTTGCCCACATCGTGCAGCAGGCAGCCGCGCCAAATGTGGCTCTTGATGAAATCCTCGGGCAGCCCCATGGCGTGTGCCAGGTACATGGTCTTCTCGGTAACACGCTGCGTATGGCCTTCGGTTTCCTTGTCGCGTAAGTCCAGCGCCTTTGACCATCCTTCTATGGTCTTGTCATAAGAAATTAACAACTCATTATTCAACTCTTCCAATTCCTGGCGCTGCTCAGCGATCTTGCGGTAGCGGTTCAAGCGGATGATACTCTGCAGGCGCGCGACCAACTCCAGGCGGTCGAAGGGTTTGGGCAGGTAATCGTCCGCGCCGGCCTTGATGCCGTTCAAACGCGATTCGCGGTCATCCAAAGTCGTGATGATGAGCACCGGCACCTCAGCCAGATCCTCATTCTCGCGCAGACGCCGGCAGACTTCAAACCCGTCCATACCGGGCATCATAACGTCCAATAAAATCACATCCGGCAGGATCTTAGCCGCCGCGGCCAGCCCGCTCACGCCGTCTTCCGCGAAGACCAGCTCGTAGGGCTCGGTCGAAAGCAGCGCGTTCAGCGAGGTTCGTACAATAGGGTCATCGTCAATGATCAGAATCGTCGGTGTTTTTTCCATTAAAACCTCATCTCTTGCTCATCACTCGGTTGATTTCGCATGTCCCTTCTTTGCATTCTTGATCACTTGATTGATCGTGTCTTCCAATTCGGTCAGCTTGATTGGTTTGCTCAAATATTCATTCGCGCCGGCCTGCAGGCATTTTTCGCGGTCGCCCACCATGGCCAATGCGGTCACGGCGATGATGGGCACATTAGCAACTTGCGTATTCTCCAGCGCCCGCACCCTGCGGATGGCTTCCAAGCCGTCCATGCCGGGCATCTGGATATCCGCCAGGATGATGTCCGGTTTGATCTCAGGCGTCAGGTTGATCATTTCCTGGCCATTGTGGGCCTGCACCACGTAAAAGGAGCGGGTCTTGAGGAAATCGGCCACAGTATCCAACACAATCTGGTTATCATCCACAACCAACACGGTCGCCTGCGTGTTTTTCGCGCCGGAAAGGTCATGTTGGTCCTCCGACCGATTGAATACCCTGCTGAACTCATTTTTCACATCCGTCAGTGTAAACGGTTTGACCAGATAGCCGGCTGCGCCCTGGTTGAGATAGTAATTACGATCGTCCTCCACAGAACTGATAATGACCACAATGTGGGAAGTTCGCGGATCTTTTTTCAATTCTTTCAGGACGTCTTCACCGGATTTATCCGGCAAATGCAGATCCAGCATGATCACATCCGGGTGGATCTTGATGGCTGTTTCGAATGCTCCCTGGCCTGAATGGTAAGGGATGCATTCTATGTGCAACTGCTCGAGGTAACTGCTGATCTGGTTGCTGTGAATGAGGTTGTCTTCGATCAACAGGCAGCGGGAAATGGATAGCGGTTGGTCATCTTCCTTTTCCTTTTCCTGTTCTTCATGATGCGGATACCAGGGCAGAGAAACCGTGAAGCAGCTGCCCTTGCTCGGGTCGCTTTCAACCGAAACGCTGCCGCCATGCAATTCGGCCAGCCGCAGCACCAGCGACAGGCCCAACCCGGTTCCGCTTTGTTGGCGTGAAAGGCTGCTGTCCAGCTGTACAAAAGGTGTGAACAATCGGCTCAGGTCTTCTGATTTGATGCCGATGCCTTTATCCCACACGTTAAATTCAATGGTGTTCAGCTCTTCCACCCCTTCCACATCCATGCCGAGTGAACCGCCCTCTGGAGTAAATTTGACCGCGTTGCTGAGCAGGTTGACTAACATTTGTTTCATTCGACGCGGATCCGCTTGAATTATCGCGTTAGCCAAATTGGTCTTGAACTCGATCTTTTGGTGTTTTTTCTCCGCCATGCCCTTGACCAATTGCAAACTGGCCTGGCAGATTTCAGATACCGAACAAGCTTCCAACTGCAGATCCAGTTTTTCTGCCTCGATCTTTGACAGATCAAGGATGTCATTGATCAGCTCCAGCAAATGGCGCCCGCTGCTCTCGATGTCTTTCAGCGCCTTTTGCTGGTTTTCGGTGAGCGGACCATAGGTCTCTAATTGCAGTGCTTCGGACAAACCCAACACACCCGTCAAAGGGGTCCTTAATTCATGGCTCATACTCGCCAGGAATTCGTCTTTCAATTGAGCTGCCTTTTCCAGGGCCATGTTGGCCGCGCGCAGTTCATCGCGGCTGTTGCGCAGAGCTTGCTCGGCCTGCCGCCGCTGGGTTACATCGCGGAAGATGCCATTGATCAACACCTGGCCGTTACTATCCGCATGAGCAACCACACTGCCTTCCACAAAAACCAATTTTCCTGCTTTTGTCTTAAAAATGACTTCGATGCACATCGGGTCCTGGTCCTGATCTTGGTTCAGGTTTTCGATGATCGCTTTACAATGTGCATGGGAGGAGGGATCGACAATATCATACATGCTGAGCTGAACGGCTTCTTCCGGGGTGTATCCCAGAGTATTGCACCAGGCCTTATTCACGTAAGTAAAAGCACAATTCTCATTTACGGTTTGGATCAGGTCATTGGCACTGTCCAGAAAATCCTGTAATTTCGCCTGGCTTTCCCGCAAAGCCATATCCGCTTTTTTGCGCTCCCCAATATCCGTCATCGTGGAGCGGCTCATGGCATAGTTGCCATCCGCATCATTTATCGCCGTGGCGCTCACCAGCGTTTGCAATACGCTGCCGTCTTTACGGATGAAATCCAATTCCAGATCACGCAGCCAGCCGCGCTTTATATATTCAGGAAAGTTCACTTTGAACGCTTCAATGCTCTCTCGTGTCAAGAAATTCTGAACAGGCTTCCCGATCACTTCATCACGTGTGTAACCCAGCCAATTCAATTCGGTTTGGTTCACCAGCACAAACCTTCCCGAAGGATCCAGTGAATGGTAACCAACCGGTGCGTTCTCATACAAATCCTGGACCTCTGCGGTGCGCTCTTCCACCCGTTCTTCCAGCGTACGGTTCAACTCCATCAATTCTTGCTGTGTTGTTTTTAATTGATTGATGTTGAGAGAATTGACCAACACGTTAACAACCTTGCCGTTCTCATCGTGGATTGGCTGCAGCGAGGTGCGGTACCATTCAATCTTGCCATTGATCATGATCGGGGATTCCGTCACAATACTGATATCTTCGAAGAAAGCCTTCCGGGTAGATTCCAACTGTTTGGTTGCGGAGGGTTCACCGAAAAGCTCGTGGATCGTTTTACCGATCAATTCCTGCGGCGTTCCGCCCAAACTCCGCGCGGCAACGTCATTCATGTACAGGAACCTCCCGTCCTGATTCACCGTGGCAATGACATTGTCCAGGCTCTCAACCAATCCGCGGTATTTTTCTTCACTGCTTTGCAGCATGTGTTCCATCCTGCGGCGGTTGATCGCTGTGGTAAATTGATCAGCAATAATTCCGATACGCTTGATTTCTTCTTCGGTAAAGCGTTCCGGCCGGCCCAGGCAAAGCAAACCGACCAGGTTTTCATGGATTTTTAAGGGAGCCAGGATCGTATTTTCAAAACTTAATGATTTGAACATCTCCCGATCTTCCTGGTTATTAATGGCCGGGCTATTGATATTCTGTAGGAATTTCAAGGATTCATTTTTGCTGTTTAGCAATGTCGGCTTATTCTCGTGAAGTATTTCCGAAAACTCATTCGATGCATCAATGGGAATACTCAATTGAGCATCTCTCATTTCGTTTTCTATTTTTGCTCCCAATTTCCTGCGCAGACCGGGTTCGATGTTGATATTGACAAGCTGGATACTCCTGGAAACCTCATCACTGGTGAAGGTTGCCACCAGTTTGCATCCGAATATTTCCCGAATTTTCTCCGCCATGATTTTGATGATTTGGCTGAGGTCATCCCCTCTGTTCTTGGCCAGGTTGATGTTATTGATCAAATCCAGGTCATCCGCTCGTTGTTTAAGTCTCTCGTCGTAGAGCCTTTGTTCGGTTACATCATTGGAGATACCCAGTGTGCGGACAATTTCGCCATCGGCGTTAAAAATCGGTGAGGATTTATCACTGATCCAACGGATTTCGCCATCAGGCCGGATGATGCGGTAATTCATGGTCACTTTCATCCCTTTTAATTGCCGCTGCATATCCGCCTTAACTTGTTTACGGTCCTCCGGATGGATGGTATTTATGAAATCGATCGAGCCGTCAAGAATGCCCTGTACGGGCAGATCCCACACCGTTTCAAATGCCGGACTCAGATAAATGATCTTGTCATCTTTTCGATCCATCATCCAAAATACTTCCTGCATGTTTTCTGCAATTTGCCGGAAACGCTCCTCGGAATTTCGCAGCTCCATTTCCGCATATTTCCGTTCGGAGATATCTCTGGAGACACCCACCATGCGCAGTTTACCCTCATTGTCCATCGCTAGGTTCGTCACCACTTCGGTTTCTACCGTCGAACCATCTTTTCTCGTTTGGGTCAACTCCATAGTGCGGGTCTGGGTTGTGTGGGTCTGTTCAAAAGCGGAAACCGAGTCCCACATGGAGTCCATCATCGCTTGATACGAATCGGGTGTGAAGATCTCTTGCAAAGATTGCTTTAATGCCGCTTCTGGTTTGTATCCGCGCAGCTTTTCAATGGATGGGCTTAAATACGTGATCCGCTGGGTTTCCACATCCAAAGACCAGATCACATCCTGGCTGTTTCGCGAGATTAATTCATAATTTGCGTTACTCTGCTTCAATTCACGTTCGGCTTCATTGCGGATGATCACACTTGACAGAATATCACCGGTCATGTGGATCAACATGATGGTATCTTCCGACCAATAACGCATTTCCTTAACAGAGTCGAAACCCAGGAATCCGAGCAGACGGTCTTTTGCGATAAGCGGGATGGCCAATACAGATTGGATGGACTGAGATTCCAGGATGTCCTGCTCAGGTTTCGCTTCGATGGGAAGGTCCGCCACATTGGGAATGTAGATCACCTTACCCTTGTTTAATTCTCCCATCCACCACGGGAATGTCTTCTGGGGAACGTCTTGGAATTCGTCGATTTGCGGTTCAATGTTCGGCGCGCACCACTCATTCGTATTGGACATGAGACCGGTATGCGCATCTATGCGGAAAATGTATGAACGATCAACCGCCTCAATTTCACCGATCATTTTCAGGACATTATCGAACTCCCGGGTGGCATCTTCCGACGACAGATTGATGAAATTAGTGGATGTTTCAGTTAACAAATTCAGCAGACGGAGATGGTTCTGCATTTGCATCTTCTGTTTCTCCATCTGGGCTGCCACTTTCTTGCGTTCAGTGATGTCCACCGAGTGGATCAACACTCCGGCCCGAGTCGGTTCAATGCTCAGCTCGAACCATCCGATCTGCTTGTCCGGGAAAGTAAATTCGTTTTCCATCTCATAAGGCACACGATTTTCCAGACAGTCTTTTATGCGTTGGTAAACCTCAGACTCTTCAATATCGGGCCAGATTTCCGCGTATCTGCGGCCGATCATCTCTGAAGCAGGTTTACGGTTTTGCTTTTCCGCAGCTGAGTTGATAAATAGATAGCGCCAATCGAAATCCAGAATTTGAATGCCTTCCAGCATGCCCTCTAAGGCATTCTGGTATTGTCTGGAATTTTCGTGTACCTCCAGCATGGATTGGTGCCGTTTTTTCCATAATCCAATCATCCGGGCTAAATTGTCTACCAGGTTTTGTTCTTCCGGGATCAAAAACGGCGCATTCTCTCTGTAATATACGGATAATTTCCCGATCTGCCCTGAATCTATATTAATCGAGGCCTCCAGGCAATAATCCAAATCCTCGATCCAATTACCGGTATGAAAAGTCTCCTGATATATTTCCAATCTGGCGGCAGTGATGGAGGGAAATTGCATGGCCGGAGGGATCAGATCAACCACTTTCTGGCATATTTCTTCGACCGTCAGGACTTTATCTTGGAACAACTGCGCAGCCTGGTAAAGGCAGGTCAACTCTTTCAGCCGTTCGCGGATATCGATCTGCATCTTTTTATATTCGGTGATATCCTGGATCATGCCAAACAAACCCACCACTTTCTCATCCGAATCCCGGATGGCATCACCAATTTCGCGGATATATTTTAAAGTGCCGTCAGGTGTGATGATCCTGAATTCAATATCAAAGGGTTTAAATTTCTGTTTGACATTGGCGTGGGTATTGCGGACAAACTCGCGATCGTTTGGATGGATTCGTACGTAATATGATTCCTGGAAATCTCCTTCTAAATGACTCAAACCGAAGATTTGGTAGAGTTCTTCCGAAAAATGCAGCGAGTCGGTCTTAAGGTCCAGCGTCCAATTACCCAGATGCGGCAGCTTTTGCGCCCGGGTCAGGTCGCCATGATTGCGCTCCGCCGCGCGCTCAAAAAGCACCCGCGCGGTGACGTCTTCGCCGGAAAACAGCATTGCTTCTTTCCCAAGGTAATCGATGCGCTCGACCGCGGCCCGAAAGATGCGATTTTCCTTATCCCGGGACAAATAATTGATATCGATCGCTTCAATCTTGGGCTCTTTTTGTAGTTTTCGCGCGATCCGGTCGATTTCCTGCGGGTTTTCCCACAAACCCAATTCCTCGGTTGTGTGACCAAACAGCTCTTCTCTGGTAAAACCGGTTATTTGGATAAAAGCCTCATTGATAGCGAGGATTAAGCCACTTTCGAATCCTGTAATTAAAGAGAACAAGGGCGTTTGGTTAAAAATCTGCTCGAATTTTTCTTCACTGGCCTGGTATAAATTCGCGTACGCCAGTTTTTCAATTTCCAACCGGATGATTTGAGCAGCAGCGGTGAATTCACCCGTGTTGAAGACCATCATATTTTCAATTCCAAACCCTTTCCCAACCGGGTAATTCTTGCGCGCGGTTTTATCCGCCCACACCAGAACGACCAAGCCCGGGGATTTCCTTTGTGTAAGGTCAAATAATCTTTTGAAACCAGAGGGGTTTATACCCGCATGGGTAAGTAAGATTTCCGCTTGACCGCCCTTCAATTTTTGCGGAACATCATCCAAACTGGAAAGTTTTAGCCAGGAAATCGATTTCCGAAATTCTCGATTTAATTCTTTTTGCAGCGGAGCAAAGTAATCCCTGTCAACATCAAAAATGAGTACTCGAGTTTTTTGATCTTTCATTTTGTTAATCCCAAATCCTGCTGCCCAGTATATTTAAGAGATATCAATAAATGAAAGGGGGAAAGCTTTCTCGATAAAGCCTATTTATTTCTTTCCTTCCCAGGATGACCTCTTCCTTAAGAAGTCTGAGTAAATTTTAAATACATCTTTAGAATACAATAAAATCTATTATTAATCAAAAATTATATTTGATGTGTAAATTATTAATGTTGTTTTTTTATTATTTATAAGATATTTATATTATATATCCTGAACCGATCCCAAGAATAAGTGAATTAAAGCATCAAGAGGCTTTCGAATGATCTCCAGCCTCTTGATTTTGGTTTTATAAACGATTACCGTCTACCGCCGCGTCCCATGGAGTTCATGGAACCCATCGCGCCGTAGGAGGAACCGACACGCTGGTTCAGGTATTGCGGCGTGCCGTCGTACAGGCAGGTCCCGTCGCAAGCGGTCAAGCCGGAGCCGCGGCTGCCGGTGGCAGCGCCGCGGGCATTGCCGCCCTGCTGCACACTTTGCAGCCAGGCTGCTTCTTCAACGGTTAGTGCGCCGTCGGCGACAGCCATATCGATGGCTTTGGCACGCACACTATCGAACAGGTCAGCGACCTCGGCCACAGGCACACCCTGGGCCAGCGCGATGCTGGTGAAGGTGGCGCCGGCATCGTACTGCGCGGCCACGTCGGCTGCGCTCATGCCCAACACTTCGGCGATAGCGGGAATCATGTATTCGTCCAGGGACGCATCGATGGCAACGCCGGTGCCCCAACCCGCGGTTTCATCGGCCGCACTCTGCGCGAAGGCCGCGCCGCTGGAGGCCAGTAAAATGGTCAATGCAACTGCTACTGAGACAATAGTTTTTCTTGTGTTCATTTTTCACATCCTTTGTTTCGTTGATTTAACTGACTACAGTTTCTCATGCGAATGTGAAGGATTTATGAAGAAAGTTTGAAAAATTCTTATGGTTGACCAGACTTTTCCGAATTAAAGTAAAAAAGAGGGTTCAACGCCCTCTTTTCCCGAATATTCCTGGTTGTTTTCGGGGGTCAGTCTAAATGAAAGACCTCTTCCAATTCCAGCATGGACTCATCCGCCCGTTTCCCATTCAGGGCTTCGAAGTAGGGCGCCATAGCCGCCTGCCAGGTCGCATTGATCTCTTCCTTCTCCATGCCGTCCAGCGCAGTTTGGAAATCCTGCGGGGTTTCAAAGTAACCAAACAGCAGGCCGTCCTCACGCATGAACAGTGAGTAATTATGCCAGCCGGTGCGGCTGAGCGCTTCCTGCATTTCCGGCCACACAGCGCGGTGCGCTTCTTTATATTCTTCAATCTTGTCAGGCTTTACCTTTAAAAGAAAACCAATACGCTTCATACTGCTTCCTCCTGGAAAATTAATATCATTATTTATTGTACATAATCCATCTGCAATTATATATTCTAGCGTAACCGACCTCTCACTGTAGAAAGACATGACTTTCTACAGCTAAATTGTCGATTTTCACACAGGGGCTTTTGGTAAAATCACAGCAGATGCTTTCACATTTGTGAATTTTGTTATGGCTGTATTGGTCGGATAGGTAGACAGCCAACTGACGGCATCTGATTTGTCTGACCGGTCGAAGAGCTTCCGGTAAAGGTTTGGATAAAAATGAGGACAATTTGCGCTATATTCCTGTGCGCTGGGCATCCCGCAACTTTTGCCGCTGCATCGTATTACCAAATTCCTTCCTTTATATTAATAAATTGGAAGAAACTGCCCCATCAACCAGTTGGTTGAGTGGCATAATTACATCGGCGCCAACATTTTACAATATCCATCCATCGAGTTCGTCATCATGTATCTGGATTGCGCCGTGTTAATACAAACCAACATTCCGGTTAAAAAATATCGGTTCCGGAACCCGGGAGTGAATGAATGTCAATTAATGTTGAATTAACAGGAAAAGTAGCCATTGTCACCGGCGCCGGTCGTGGAATCGGCCGCGCTATCGCGTTGGCCCTGGGAAAGAACGGTGCAGCCGTTGTCACAGCCGCCCGCACGCTGGAGCAGATCGAAGCGGTATCACAGGAAATAATCCAGGCCGGCGGTAAATCGCTGGCCGTACCCTGCGACCTGTCCGATGAAAAACAAATCACGGCACTCTTTAAAACCGTTGAGGATAAATTCGGCCGGTTGGATATCCAAATCAACAACGCCGCCATTGGCCTGTATGGTCAACTGGCTGAATTTCCAACCGCCGACCTGGATCGCCTGCTTTCCATTAATGTACGCGGCACTTATCTGTGCTGTCAGCAGGCTATGCGCATGATGATCCCGCAGCATTCAGGCGCCATCATCAACATTTCCAGCGTGGTCGGTTTTAAGGGCTATGAAAACCAGAGTGCCTATACCGCCAGCAAACATGCCGTAGCCGGCATGACCAAATCACTGGCAGTGGAAGCACAGGCGCATAACATTCGCGCCAGCCTGATCTATCCGGGTGGTGTGGATACCGACCTGGTAACCGCCGCCCGCCCCGATTTGGACCGCTCCCTGCTGATGCAGCCGGAGGATATTGCCAACACGGTCCTGTTCCTCTTGAGTCTTTCCGATCGCTGCGCGGTTGATGAAATCTACATCCGCCGGCGCAGCAGTTCACCTTTCTAAACTTATTTCTGGAGGTTTTCCAAATGGCAACAAAAAGCAAGTCTGAGATCATCGAAAGTACCACCGCAATCATTGAAGAGCAAGCCCTCACGAAAGAACAACTGCTGGGCTACTTGCGCCAAATCATGGAGATCCGCGCATTCGAGAACAATATCAGCAGCTTATTGGGTAGAGACTTGTTGAAAGGCGCCTCGCACCTGTATGCCGGCTCCGAAGCTGTTGCAGTTGGCGCCATCTCCGCCATGCGTGAAGACGACCTGGTGACCAGCACCCACCGCGGCCACGGTCACGCACACGCGCACGGCGATACACACGCCAAAACACCCGAAGAAAAACAGACACACTTCAACAAAATGATGGCCGAAGTGCTGGGCAAGTCCGGCGGTTACTGCAAAGGCAAGGGCGGATCCATGCATATCGCGGACGTCGATCACGGCAACCTGGGTGCCACCGGCATCGTAGCCGGCAACCTGCCGGTCGCGGTCGGCGCGGCCCTGGCCCAAAAGTTACAGGGCAGCGACAAGGTGGTTTTGTGTTTTTTGGGTGACGGCGCTTCCAATTCCGGCAACTTCCACGAATCCCTCAACATGGCATCCATCTGGGATCTGCCGGTGGTTTTCGTGGTGGAAAACAACCTGTACGGCATGTCCGTACCTTTCGCCAAGGTCAGCAAACTGCCCAATGTAGCCGACCGCGCCTGCGCTTACGGTATTCCGGGCGAAGTGGTGGACGGGATGGATGCGCTGGCTGTGCGCGGCGCAGTGCAGAAAGCCATCGCGCACGCCCGCCAGGGGAAAGGCCCCAGCATTGTGGAAGCCAAGACTTATCGCTACTTCGGGCATTCCCATTCCGACCCGCGCGCTTACCGTACCAAGGAAGAAGAACAGGCCTACAAAGACCGCGATCCCATCCTGATTCTCAGCCAGGAATTAAAAGCCGTGGGTATGCTCAGCGATGAAGAAATGGAAGCCATCGATAGCGAGGTCAAGAGCAAGCTGAAAAAAGCCATGGCCTACAGCGAAAGCTCCCCTACGCCCGACCCATCCGAGCTGGAAACGGACGTGTACGCGCCTTCCATTTTCACGGTCAAAGACATAGAAACGGAAGCGGAACTGCGTGAAAAAATTCGCACCGACCCCAACATACGCCAGATTTCCTACGCCGAAGCGATCCAGGAAGCCCTGCGTGAAGAGATGCTGCGCGACGAGCGCGTCTTCATTATGGGAGAAGATGTCGGCTTGTACGGCGGCGCTTATGGCGCCACGCGCAACCTGTTCAATGAATTTGGCGGGTGGCGCGTGCTCGACACGCCCATCTCCGAAGCCGCCATCGGCGGCGCGGCCGTGGGCGCAGCTATGGCCGGTATGCGGCCGGTGGCCGAGATTATGTACGTAGATTTTTCGCCTTTGTGCATGGACCAGATCGCCAATCAGGGCGCCAAGAACCGCTATATGTTCGGCGGCAAAACCAGCGTGCCCATGGTGGTGCGCACCGAAGGCGGCGCCGGACGGGCTATCGCCGCCCATCACTCCCAGAGTCTGGAATCGTTGTGGACGCACTTCCCCGGCATCTATGTGGTCATGCCGGCTACGCCCTACGATGTGAAAGGTTTGCTGAAAGCCGCCATCCGGGACAACAATCCGGTCATATTCATCGAACACAAGATGCTCTACAAAACCAAAGGCCCCGTGCCGGAAGGCGAATACCTGATCCCGCTGGGTTCTGCGGACGTCAAACGCAGCGGCAAAGACATCACCATCGCGACCTATTCGCGCCAGGTATTGAACGCGCTCAGCGCGGCTGAGATTTTAGCAAAAGAGGGTATTGACGTAGAAGTAGTCGATCTGCGTTCGCTGAAACCGCTGGACACCCACACGCTGATTGACTCGGTTAAGAAGACCGGCCGTTTTGTGGGTGTGACCGAAGCTTACGAAAACACCAGCTTCATCAATGAGGTCATGGCCGTGGTTAACGAACAGGCTTTTGACTGGCTGGACGCGCCCATGCAGCGCGTGGCGGCTGCCAATGTGCCCGTTCCACGCTCAGAAGTGCTGGAGGATCTGGCCATTCCCAACGTGCAGCGGATTGTGGACGCCTGCAGAAAGGTGATGCGTTAATGGCCGAGGAACTGTTCATTCCCAAGCTGGGGCAGACCGTTGAAGAAGTAACTTTGCTGAAATGGCAGGTCCAGGACGGCGATAAGGTCAAGCAAGGCCAGGAAGTGTTGGAGGTCGAAACCGATAAAGCTATCTTCAACGTGGAAGCGGTTGATGACGGTTATATTCACTTCGGCCCCTTCGAAATTGGACAAGTGGTGCCGGTATTGACTGTGGTAGCTGTGATTGGCGCTCAAGATGAAACCTTTCAGGCTGCCCAGCCGGCTGTGCCAGCCGCGGGCGGGCAAAACGCCCCTGCCTCATCCAGCAGCGGCCCGGCTGCCGAACCCCAACCAGGCCGGGCGCAGCCCACGGAAAAGAATTTTGCCTCTCCGCGTGCGCGCCGTTTGGCCAGCGAAAAAGGCGTGGATCTCAGCCAGGTGACGCCCACCGGCGGCAGCGGCACGCGCGTGACCGAGTCCGACGTGCTCAACTACCTTTCCACAGAAATGAAGGTCAGTCCGGTCGCCAAACGGATGGCAGCCGAAGCTAACCTGGACTTACGTAGCGTTCAAGGCAGCGGGCAGCGGGGTGAAATCACACGCGAGGACGTGGCGGCTGCCATTGCCGCCCGAGCCGCTGAAAAAGCAGCGCCGCAGACTCCTTCGCCGGCAACTTTGCCATCCATGCCGGTTAGCGAAAGCATTCCGCTGGCAGGAGTGCGCAAGGTCATTGCCCAGCGCATGGGCCTCAGCGCACAGACCACCGCGCGCGTCACACTGCTGATGGAAGCGGACGCTACCGAATTGGTGATCCTGCGCGAAAAACTCAAAAAACAATATGAGGTTAAGTGGGGTTTTGCGCCCGGCTATAACGAGCTGCTGGCCAAAGCCTGCGCCATCGCCCTGCGGCGCTTCCCTTATATGAACGCGCGCCTTAATGGAGAGACCATTGAGCGCCTGGCCGATGTCAACATCGGCATCGCCGTGGACGCCGACCAGGGTTTGGTTGTACCGGTCATCCGGGATGTCGATCAAAAGGATCTGCAAACCGTCGGGCGTGAATTCCGCCAATATGTGGATGAGGTACGCGCTAACAAAGCGAACCCCGATCATATCTCCGGTGGCACTTTCACCATCACCAACCTGGGTATGTACGATGTGGACGGCTTCACGCCGGTCATTAACCTGCCGGAGGCCGCCATCCTGGGCGTCGGGCGCGTTGCCCCCCAACCCGTGGTGCGAGAAAACCAGCTCGTCATTCGCAAGATGATGACCCTCTCAATGGCCTTCGACCACCGCCTGACTGACGGCGCCCCGGCCGCGCGCTTCCTGCAATATATCAAACAATTAATCGAGGAAGCCAGTGAAGTAAGCCTGACAAAGTAATCTCAACCAATCAAAAGTCAATACCACCTGCTATGCGGGTGGTATTTTGTTTCTCTCACTTCGCTCGTTCAATTGACCTATGTATTAACATAAAAGGCGGTTTTTGAATCAAGCCATATCATCCCGTAGGGCGTCTATGATATTTTCTCTTTTTATCTCGCTGACGGCATACAGCATTGTAACAAACACTACCAGGAAAACACCGAATACACTGATGGCCATACTGCTCCATGGGAACACAAAGTTAATCTCTCCACCGCCGATCTTCATGGCCTCAAAAATCAGAAAAGAAAGGATCCCTGAGAGAGGCAGACCCCAAAGCATTGTCTGCGCTCCATAAAGAACACACTCAAAGCGCATCATCTTGCTGAAATCCCGGTCGGACATCCCCACGGAACGGAGCATGGCAAATTCCCGCCTGCGCAGCTTGATATTAGTGGAAATCGTATTGAATACATTCGCAACCGCGATCAGCGAGATCATCGCGGTGAAAACAACGGCGAAAAGATTGATAATGAATGAAATGTTCCGGTTTTCTTCTAATATCTTATAGACGTTGTAAAGGTCATAGTCGGCGGTAATGCCGGCTCCATCGATCATCGCCTGCATCTCAGTTGTTGACTGACCGGGATTTTCGGATTTGAAGGTCATACCCAACTTTACAGGCTTTACAGTCGCACCCAGTGCGTCAAACTGCGGTTTTACATCGTAAGGGGCCATCAGCAGAAGCGAATATCCGGGCCAATCACCCGGCTCAGAGGGGAGCAGATCCGGGTAGTCTTCCACAAAGGTCGCAAGGATCGTTTTCGTCTGGTCCCCGGTTTTGGAGCGGAGCGTAAATTCCATAGGTTGATCCTGCGTGTACCAATGACCGGGCAGGATTCCTGCCATGATCATTTTTGGGCCCTGCCCACTGTATTCCTCCGCCGATAAGCCAAGGCTTTCGAGCAGGTTCTGATAGACGCTGTCCTCAACAAATTGAACATCCACCTGCACTTCCACCGTTTCACTTACCCCGTCATAACCGATGGGGCCGCCGTACTCATCCAAAAAATGACTTGAAAGATCACTGGTATTAAGCACGGTGGAATAGGTAGAAAGTGCCTGATAAGCGCTTACGGTAACGCCGCCGGCGGTTTTTAGCTCATCATAAAGCTGGAATAGCCCGCTTTCATCCATGTCCCGCGTATAAAAACAGATATCATAATCTTCAACTACTATGGATGAATTTTCTGCGACCTGATTGAGATAGATCCCAAAGGAGCTTGCCGACACAAACAACACAACGCTAAACGTAAGCGACAGGATAATGCTGCGGTAACGCCGCTTGTTTCTCTTAAAGTTTTTTAGCGCAAGGGTTTCCTCTAAACCATAAATACGTTTCGCGAGCTTTGAGGTCCTTATCGCTTTGGCTTCCACCTTAACCTCGTTTGTCTGGCGGATACACTCCATTACAGGCATGCCGGCGGCCTTTTTTGCCGGTATATAAGCCGAAATCAGAATCGTGATCATGCTGATTACCGCTGCGGCAATAAGCGCGGGAAGGGACACCACCAAGGTTAACGGTACGTTTTCATACATGAAATTCGCGAAATTCTTTGCCACAAGAGAAAGTACAAACCTGATGCTGGGTATACCGGCCAAAATTCCGATTGGAATGCCGATTGCGCCGATGCAAAGTCCCTCAAACAGCACAGAATTGCGTAGCTGTTTTTCCGTGGCGCCTACCGACATGAGGATACCAAACTGGTGTGTACGTTCATTCAACGAAATGTTGAATGAATTACGAATCAGGAACACCGAGCCGAGCATAACCAGGGTAATTAAAATACCGCCAATCGTATACAAGAGCACTGAAATAATCTTCTCCCCTGAAAGCCCCATAAAGCGCAGAACATCATCGTTCAAAACATAACCGGCCTTGTCCGATACGCTGTCTGCATAAGAATGAACCTGATAGGGATTCCTCAGCGTGATAAATGCGGTAAGGCTATCCGGCGCGGCGTTATCCTCCGTTGTGATCAAAGTGTATCCGGGCGCGGTAAACTCCTCGATTGCGGGTCGTTGGCAGATGCCCACAACCGTATATGTTTTCTCTGTCGTGGGTACAAGAATTTCTTCCCCGGCATTATACGGATCGTGTTGGCTGAGTTTCTGATCGCCGCGCATGCGGTTGCCGACCGGGAGGGTGAGTGTGTCGCCCACCGAAATTCTTACACCGCCGTTGGCGGCGATATGAGTCGGTATCACAACCTCGCTGCTGTTCTCCGGAAGCCTGCCGGAAAGCAGCTTGATCGGCAGAGCATTCAGGGCTTCCTCGTTCCATCCGGAAATGAAAAGATAGGGTTTATCGGGATTTCGGCTGCCATTCAGTGTGGCATAGCCGACGTTCTGCAGCGCTGTGACATTTGCCACCCGGCTGTCCTCTGCCTGTTCCAACACAAAGGAGGAATTGGCGTCCGGAATTTCAACATGCCAGCTGCCATATTTCACAGCCGCGCCGTTTATCATATAGTTCTGCAGGGAGACGACAAAGGTTGCGACTGCTGTAATCATGGCGGCAGACAGAATCACCCCGATCACCGTTACGATCGTCCGTGTGCGGCTTTTTTTCAAACCTTGCAGCGTGATTTTATTGAAAATGTTCACTACCGCACCCTCTCGTCTCGCACGACTTTGCCGTCTGAAATGCCGATAATGCGCTCTGCCTGCAGGGCGATATTTTCGTCATGGGTGACGAGGAGCAGGGTCTGCCCATATTTTTGATTGCTTTCTTTGAGCAGTTTGATGATTTCATGTCCATTCCGGCTGTCCAAACTGCCCGTGGGTTCGTCAGCAAGCATGACCGCCGGGGCGTTCATCAAAGCCCGCCCGATGGAAACACGCTGCTGCTGACCGCCGGAAAGCTGGTTGGGTAAATGTGTTTTGCGGTCTTGCAGCCCAAGCAGTTCCAACAAGTCATTCAGACGCTCCTCGTTGACCTTGCGCTTATCCATCAGAATAGGCAGGGTGATGTTTTCCACCACATTCAGCGTGGGAATAAGGTTGTAAAACTGATAGATCAGGCCAACTTGCCGCCTGCGGAAAATGGCAAGTTTTTCATTGCTTTGGGCGTATACATCCTGTCCGTCTAAAAACACTTTCCCGCTGGTCGGTACGTCCACGCCGCCGATGATGTGCAGCAGTGTAGATTTACCGGACCCGGATGTTCCGATGATTGCGGTAAATTCACCCTTTTCGATTGTCAGCGAGACATGGTCAAGCGCGGAAATTTTGTTTTCGCCCTTGCCGTAGACCTTGCATAAATTTTCAATTTTTAATAGCTCCATTAGATGAGCCTCCTTTTTCGAAAGTCGCCCAAAATAATAAAGCTTTCAATCCCCTTCTCGGTGACTTTCGGGTGAGAGATCCGTCACTTGGGGAAACGGATGGTAAATATCGCGCCGCCCTGCGGGTGATTTTTTGCGGTAATCGTCCCTCCCTGCCGCGTGATAATCATCTTGCAGAGCGCCAATCCAATCCCGTACCCCGTAGCGCTTGGATTCATTCCACGGTAGAATCGGGTAAACAGGCGGGGCAAGTCTTCTTTTTCAAAGCCCGCGCCGCTGTCGTGGATGGCAACCTCGGTATACAGCGGATTATCCCCGCAGACGATCTCAATCTTTCCATTCTCGCCTGCGCTTTCAATGCAATTTTTAAGGATGTTTTGAATGGCTTCCGAAAGCCAGCCCGGATCACCCTGAATGATTATCCCTTTTGGCGCGTCAATCCGCACATCAATCCTGCGCAGTTCCATTGGAATCAGGAACGGATGAAGCGCGGCATTTATTAAGTGGGCTACATTGATCCGCTCGCTTTGGAATACCACAATACCCGCATCCAGGCGCGAAATTTTCAACAGGGAAGTAAGCAGCCAATCCATCTGCACAAACAGCTCTTTCGTTTCCTGTATCAATGCTTTCCGTTCTTTTTCTTCAGGGTTATTCTCCAATAATGACAGAATAAGGTTTACGGATGTAAGCGGGGTGCGGAGCTGGTGGGCGATGTCGGCCAGCGAATTGGCAAGATGTTCTTTTTCATTTTTTAGTGCGTCGTTTTGCTCCCGAATACGCAGCAGCATTTTTGTTATCTCGCTGTGCAGAATGGAAAGTTCGCCCTCGTCCATCTCGTCAATATTCAGACGGTCAGCATGATGAAGTACCAGGTCGATTTGATCCGAAAGCCGCGCAATGCTTTTGTATCGGGCTTTGGTAAACACAAAAAACGCAGTGCCATAGGCAGCGGCTGAAGCGAGAACAAGGATTCCCGCCGCTGTATTGATTGCAAATCCCAATATCACAGCAGCGGCAGCTATTATGGAGAACAGAATGGCAAACTGGCGAATCTCTCTATTCCGCTGCATGACTATTCCCCAATCGATATCCCGTCCCGCGAATGGTCAGGATGATCTGCGGGTTTGCCGGGTCGTCTTCTATTTTTTCCCGCAAGCGTTTGATGTACACGGTCAGTGTATTATCAGTGATATATTCACCCGCTGCGTCCCACAATTCGTCAAGCAGCCTGCTCCTGGTGAGGATACTGGTTGGGTTGTTAATGAACACCAGCAGCAAACGGTATTCCAGGGCTGAAAGAAAAACCTCGCTGCCATCCTTTTTCACGACACCGCTGGTAGTATCGATGTGAAGCCCGCTGATTTCAAAAGCTGATGGAGCACGCCCGATTTTTCGCAGGGCTGTTCTGATCCGCGCGATCAGTTCACGCGGACGGAAAGGCTTGATGATATAGTCGTCCGCGCCCAGGTTCAACCCGGTAACAACACTCGTCTCATCGCCGGAAGCCGTCAGAAAGATAACAGGGATATCTTGCGTTTCTTTGATTTCCGTGCAGACCGTAAAGCCATTTCCGTCAGGCAGGGAAATATCAATCAACGCCAAATCAAATTTATTCCCGGCTAACACGTCAAAGGCTTCCTCGCGCGTGGAGGCATGGGTGACTGTAAATCCCTCCGCGCGCAGCAAAAGGTTTAGATTTTTAGCGATTGCCTTATCGTCCTCAACCAAAAATATTCGTGGCATTAATCAGACCTCCGATTCCTTATCCATTCCTGCAAATCGTTCAAATCTCCGTCAGACAATTCCCTGTCGTGATAAAAAGCTGACAACAGACTGATAAATGAATTATCATGGTATTGCTTAACAAAATTCCCGGTTTCAAATTGGAGATAATCTTCCTTTGAAACAAGCGGATAATACAATCTTTCCTTACTTTTTTTCTCCGAACGTAAGAACCCCTTTTCCACTAACCTGCCAAGTAATGTGACAACCGACTGTATTGGCCAGCTTTTTTCTCCCGATAAATGCCTCATTACCCTGGATGAGGTTATGGGGGGTTCAAAAGTCCAGATTGCTTTCATCACTTGAAATTCTGCTTCGGAAAGCCTTTTCATATGATCACCATTCTTCTAACACAAATGTATTAGATTAACTGCATAATACAACTGTATTACACAATTGCCAATGGTGAAAACACTTTTTTTTATGAGCGGAAATCAGTGATTTGTGTATTTTCTGCCGCTCCGCTAAACGGCAAGCGGCGCGCTGGCAACCGGCCTTGAATCCAATCACCTCTGGTCAGTTGGCGAAGAGGGATCATTTTGTACATTTTGGAGAGTTAAATCAGGGCTTAAGAAGCCTATACAATTCGGGATTACAATAAATTTTATAAATCTTATTGTTTAGAAAGCAACACAAAATAATGCAATTTACCAATTCAGATTTTCATTCTCTCATCCAACCGCTGGGTTCGCAAACCCTCAATTTGGAGAACGCCGGCGGTAAGGGAGCCAATCTGGCCCGCCTGATTCAGGCGGGTTTTCACGTCACCGGCGGGTTTGCGATCCTTACCCAGGCCTACCGGGATTATCTCCAACAAAACAACCTGACCCAGTCCATCCAGGCCGAGCTTGCTCAATTGGAATCCGCCGGTGCGGGTCAATTGGAAAACTGCGCGGCGGCTATCCAGGGCTTGTTCACCCAGGCCGATCTGCCGGAAACGCTTAAATCCGAGATTCGCGCGGCTTACCAAAAGCTGGATAATCATGCCGTGGCGGTGCGTTCCTCCGCCACCACCGAAGACCTGCCCGAAGCCAGTTTCGCCGGGCAGCAGGACACGTATCTCAACGTGCAGGGCGAGGAAGCATTGTTCAAGGCCGTGCAGGGCTGCTGGGCCAGCTTGTGGAACGCGCGCGCCATCGATTACCGCCGCCATAACCATATCCCGCAGCTGTCGGCCGCCATTGCGGTGGTCGTGCAGGAAATGGTGGAAAGCCAGGCTTCGGGTGTGCTCTTCACCGCCAACCCGCTCAACGGCATCCGTACCGAAACGGTCATAGACGCCACTCTGGGGCTGGGCGAAGCGCTGGTCTCCGGCCAGGTGGAACCCGACCATTTTGTAATTGACACAACCGGCAGCAAGATTTTATCCAGGACACTGGGCGCCAAGAAAGTCATCATTCAATCCGCCAAAGGCGGCGGGACGAAGACTTCGACCAACGCCGGTAAGGACAGCCAGGCCATCTCCGATGCGCATGCGTTGAAACTGGCGCGCCTGGGCCAACAAGTTGCTGAACATTTCGGCATCCCGCAGGATATCGAATGGGCCATTCAGGATGAGCAACTCTTCCTGCTGCAGGCCCGTCCCATCACCACGCTTTATCCGCTGCCGCAGGGGTTGCCGGCCGAACCGCTCAAGGTGCTGTTCTCCTTCGCCGCCATCCAGGGAGTATTGGCTCCTCTGACCCCGCTGGGGATGGACACGCTTAAGTTGGTTTTCGCCACCGGTGCCGAACTATTCAACATCAAGGTAGATCAGGAAAGCCAGACCATCTTGTATGAAGCCGGGCAGCGCCTGTGGGTTAACTTCACCCCGATTCTGACCAATTCGCTGGGCCGCAAGATTACGCCGTATGTGCTGGACCAGATCGAGCCCACCATCGGCCAGGCGGTTACGCAGATCAAGGATGATCCGCGCTTGAAACCGGCCAAAGACGGCGTCAGCCTGTCTGCGCGCTTGAGACTGGCGCGCTTTGGCCTGCCGCTGGCCGGCAATGTTTTGAAGAATATGCTCGCGCCGCACAAACGCCGGGAGCATATTGTGTTGGCTGGGGAAAAGGTGCTGGCAATAATGGAGGAAATGAGCGCCCAGGCGCAGGGTGACCGCTACGAAAAGCTGGCCTGGCGCGTGGAATTACTTCCGCGCGTTTTGGAACGCTATCTGGGCCACAACTTTATATTATTTGTCTCCGGCGTGGCTGCCGGAATGGCTTCCTGGAACCTGCTCAAGATGATCTGCAACAAATCCGCCCCCTATCTGACAGCCGATCAAAAGGCGGATATGGATAAATTGACACTGAAGATCACGCGCGGCATGCCCAACAACCCCACCACTCAAATGGACCTGGCTTTGTGGCGCATTGCTAAGGCCATCCGCCAGGATCCGGCCGTATTGCGGCTCTTCCGTGAAAACGAGGCAAGCGAGTTGAACCGCTTGTATGCCGGCGGGCGGCTGCCGCCGGCAGCCGCGCAGGAGATCGACGCCTTTCTGAAAGTCTACGCTGGGCGCGGGCTGGGCGAGATCGATATGGGCAGCAGCCGCTGGGGCGAAGATCCCACGCACGTGTTCGAGATGCTGAACGGATATCTTTCCATTGAAAACCCGGATATGGCGCCGGATGTGGTCTTCGAGCGCAGCGCGCAGGAAGCCCAATCTGCCATCGACGAGTTGGTACATCTAGCCGGGCAAAATGGAGGCGGCCGCCGCCGCGCGCGCCGTGCACGCTTTCTGGCCGGTCGCATGCGCAACCTGATGGGGCTGCGCGAGAGTCCCAAATTCTTCGTCGTACGCCTGTTCTGGATCGCGCACCGCGCGTTGGAAGAATCGGGGCAGGATTTTGTGGATGCAGGTGTGTTGGAACAAGCCGAGGATATCTTCTTTCTGACCACCAACGAAATCCGCGCGCTTGCAGGGGGCGAAGAACGGGATTGGCGCTCGCTTGTGGCCGCGCGCCGCGAAGTTCGCAGGCGCGAACTGGCCCGCCGCCAGATCCCGCGCCTGCTGCTCAGCAATGGGCGCGCGTTCTACGAGGGTATCCAGGCTGAGGACGTTGGAGCCGGCAGTCTGGTTGGCAGTCCGGTCTCACCCGGCAGCGTGCAGGGGCGTGTGCGCGTGGTGTTGGATCCGCGCAAGGCGCAATTGCAATCCGGCGAGATCATGGTCTGCCCGGGCACCGATCCTTCCTGGACGCCGCTCTTCCTGACCGCGGCCGGCCTGGTGATGGAAACCGGCGGCATGATGACCCACGGCGCTGTGGTCGCGCGCGAGTACGGCATTCCCGCCATCGTGGGCGTGGACCGCGCCACACAGCGCCTGAAAACCGGCCAGCTCATCCGTATAAACGGCTCCAGCGGGCGCATCACTTTGGTGGAAGAGGAAGCATCCTAACGCCGACTGAGCCTGTCGAAGCCTGCAGTAAATTCAAAAAGAACCCTGAGCTCTGTCGAAGGGTTCTTTTTGAATTAAATTCTGAAAAATTATTTTCGCTTGGGTTTGGCGGTCGCCATCCAAAGGATGTACAGCGCGGTCAGGATGACCGAACCGGCCAACAGGTAGAAATTGGCTTTCTCCATGTTCTTGCCCAGCAGGCGTTCATACCATTTCACCGTTCCGCCCTCGTCCTCAGCCGCGCTGACCGGTTTTTCGATCAACAGGCCGTGGCCGTTCCCTTCTCCATCGATAACCGTTACATTGGCAGAAGAGGATAATTCATCCGTCAATCCTTGTAGTGCGGCAGCGACAGCCGAGGTCAGGCCGCCCGCGGAGCTGCCCGCCAGGCAGAATAGAGGCGCGTTGCTGTCCGGCTGCCGTGTGATCTGCAGCACACCCAAGCCCTGTTCTCCCGCAGTCAGGAACTGGACACCCTCAAAAGATAAGGAGGGCAGCGCCCCGTTCGCTTCAAACGGCAGCGGCAGAGTTTCGTTCCAGGCGCTGGCGGCAATTTTGGCCGTGCCCCCAATCAGCAGGACCGATTGTCCGCTCAAGCTTTGCGGATCGCCCTCCAGGAAGGCAGCCGACGGTTGCAGCTGGCCAGAAGCCGTGAATGCACCCAAGCGGTAAGCCAGGTCGGCGGCGTACAGCCAGCTTTGCCAATCGTCCGCGGCGGATACAAAGGTCAGGGTGGACAAACGCTCATCTGTCAGGAGCGCCTGCGGGAAATCGTTCAAAAGCAGGTCGCCCGCCTGCGCGCCGCCTTCTTCCAAAACAGGAGGCAGGTGCAGGTAGGAATCGCCCAGCACCGAAACCCAGAAATTTCCGCTGCGCTCGTCGGCGCACAAATCCTGCGGCACGATGCTGGTTGTGATCTCCAGGGTATTCTGCAGCGGCCGGATGATGTCCGGCGGCAGGATGATGCGTGCCAGGCCGTTCTCGGCTGACTGGTCGCTGAAACGGATACTGCCGATCTTGGTGCCGTTGATGCTGATCGTCAGGCTGGACTGTAAATAATCAATCAACTGCGAATGCCGGAAATACACTTCGATGTAGGCTTCCGGGCTGATATTGGCATCTGCGGGCATATTAAAGGGAATGGTGAAAGTCGTGTCACCCAACTGCTCCGCCAGCAGGTTATCATCCGCGCGCAGGGAAGTCAGGCTCATGTCGATAATGGTCTGGGTGCTGCCTTTTTCCAACCGGTTGATCACAGCCGCCTGCCCGTTGGCATACGGCAGAAAATCCGCGGCTGCCAGGCCGGCGCTGGCCTTCTGCAAACCCACCGCATCTTGCCCGCCGACCAGCAGCAAGGCCCGGCCCAGGTTCCAGGGAGAAGGCAGCAGCATGAGCAGTCCATCTTCCGCGCCGGCGCCCGCGGGGGGCTGCAGCGCATCCGCCGGCACCCCGCTGCCCGCCAGATAAGAGCGCCAGGTTTCCAGCGGCCCGATCAGGATGAGCTGCGCGTCGGTCAATTCGGCCGCGCTGATTTTATCGCTGGTCATCACGTTGAAATCCAGCGCGCCCTGGCTGTGCCGGCCCAAGCCGGCCGCCACCGAAAGCAGGGCTGACAGGCTGCTTTCATCCGGATTGGCCGGAATGAGCAATGTCAGGGTATGCGCCTGGATATCCGTTTGGCTGAAGAAAGGCAGCGGAAAATCACTCAGGCTTAGTTCAACCTGTTGGGTCACATACGAAAATTGCAGGGTCGAAGCGGGGTCAAGGTACAGCGCGGAGGTGACGCCGTAGGCACAAGCGGCCGCTGCGTCCCAGGCGATACGCAATTGGTTTTGCGCCGGGTAAGGCGCGGCCAGTTGCGGATCAATTTCGAAGCTGAGCGCGTTCTCGGCGCTGGTGTCCACTTCGGTCATGTTGATCAAGGTTTCATTTAAATACACCGATAATGTGCCCTTGATACCGGTTGTGTTTTCCAATTCCGGAGTATCTGCGAAAGCCTGCATCAAAGACTGGAAATCGCTGCGGAAGCGCAGCTCCATCTGCAGCGGCGCGTTCAACGACCAATCTGCCGGCAGTGCAAAATCCGCTTCGGTCTCCTGATAGGGGCCGGTTAAATTTAACGAACCTGAGAATTTCAGGTCGGACAATTTCAACGTCAGGCTGGAAGCCTCCCCCTGCTCAAATCCGGCGGCCTGCACAGGCGAAAAGATAAACAGCGCCAACGCCGCCAGGAGGCTCAATAACTGGAAGGATTTTTGTTTCATTCTACGCATCCCGTCCGATTAATCGTGCTCCTCTTTATCCCATACGTCGATTTTGCTCATAACCGCTTCCAATCCTTCTTCGCTATCGGCGGTCTGTGCATTCACCTTGGGATCCAACTGAATTTGCTCGCTATCCTCCACACCATAAGTGAAAGCAGCGCTGAATACATCTTGAATCCGCTGCGATACGATGTTGGAACCCTTCTGCGGTGTATGCGGGAGAACGATTGCGAATGTGTCATCCTTCCAGCGCGCCACCAGATCGTTTCCTTTAAGCTGATCCTTGAAGCGGCGCACCAATTCTGTAGCTACTTTCTTGCGGGAAAACCCTGGCAGCACCCGGAAGAATTCCGGCAGGTTGGTTACGACTACCGAGACTACTGTAACAGGATATTGTTTGGTGTCTTTCTTTAATATAGCCAGGGTCTTCTCCAGCGAACGGCGCGTGATAGCCAGGCTTTCCGCATCCAGCGAGAAGCGCTGGATGAACTGGTTCAGCGGTATCTGCATAAATTCGCGCGTGATCACGATCAACAAGCCGGTCAGCAATCCAATACCGGCCGCGATGCCTAAATTGCGGTAAGTGCGCGGCTGAATGGGCTGGCTGGTGGGTACGGCTTGATCCAGAAAATCGATCTCGAACACTGTGAAGTAGGAGTTGATGTAATAGATACCGTATTTGCCAATCTCATTAGCCAACTGCGCCGCAATTTGCGGGTTTGGCCCGTCCACGTTGAGCGCCAGAATGATGGATTCAGGATTCATCTCGGTAGCGCGCCGGTATTGCGACAGGTCAATGGAAGCAGTGTCCACAGCTTTCAACGCTTCCGTATAGACGCGCTCGCTGGAGAGAATGTCGGCATAAGTTGAAAAGATCTTGAGCGTATCCAGCGCGCTGAAAGCGCTGACCACATCGCGGCTGCTGGGCAGGTTTTTATTGGGCGCGATGATAAAGGTCGCCTGCGAACGGTAAATGGGTGTGGTGGTGGCGGATATGGCGGTCGATATCACAATAGCGATCAACACGCACAGCACGATCCACTTCCACCCCCCGCCAATGGCTTTGATTAATTGTTGTATAAACACGTACCCTCCCCAACAAATTTATTTACATTATACAGAATATCATCATAAGTTTTTAATATAAAGGCGGCGCAAGCACAAATTGCCGCCCCCATTCCGTTTCGCTGCCCTGCGCGATACAGGTTTGCAGGGTGGTATGGTAGTCGCCCATGTACACTTCCAGGAACACGTTGTTCACGGTTAGCTGTTCTCCGGTATCCAGGTCGACGAAATTGCTGTAAGGATTATCCGGCTGCAAGGCTTGGAAATCCTTGATCCGAGTAATCTCGAAATCCTCGTAATTTCCATCCCCCCACACCAGCGAGATGACGTCCCCCACAGACAAGTTAAAGAAATATCGCCCGGCCAGGTAATTGTGCGCCAGCAAGCCATGGTTGCCGGCCTTATTCCAGGGATAAAGGAAATAGGTAGCCACCTCGTCTTCCGTGCTGACGTAGCCTGGGTTGGTGGCAGGTTGGTAAACCACCCGCAGCGCCAGCACGTTATCCACCCAAATGCCAACAACCTGATCGGCTTCACCATTCTTCACATCCGCAATGAACTGGTCAAAGATCGGCAGCCAATCCGGGGTAGCCGTATACTCGGGTGTGGGCGTAGGTGTGATGGTGGGTGTGGGCGCTGGCGTTTCCGTCGGCCCAACTGTAGGAGTAAGTGTCGCGCTGTGCACCAGGGGCTGCGGCTCCTTCACCTGAGTTGAACAAGCCGCTATGAAAGAAATAAAAACTAACTGTATGATAATGAGTCTTTTCTTCATGAAATCATCCACCATAATTATGACACAACTAAACCTGTAAGTTTCAATAAAATTTTTTTAAACAATTTGTGAAATATTAATATATCCACAGGACGTGAATAACAATCGGGATCAAGGGGAAATTATTCCGTCATCTTGTATAATGAAGGTATCAGAACGCGCAAGCGTATTTTGATAATTCTCAGTTATATCCATTGTGATACAGCTTCCAGGCTGTCCAACTAACAACCTAGGAGGAAAATATGAAAAACCGCTCGTTTGTAATTACATTGATTTTGATCACGGGCGCGCTGATTGGATGGTACATATACGTCAGCGCCCAAGCCAACCAGGCCCGTTCCGTTCAGGAGGTCAGCGTGGATTGGTGGGGCTCTGCCCACGCCGATCTCACTGCCGAAGCCTTCACTCATTGGAATGAGGATGATCCGGCGGAAGTCCCGGTGAGCTGCGCCAAATGCCACAGCGGCGCCGGCTTTATCGACTACATCGGCCAGGACGGCAGCGCGGCCATGAGTGTAGACGCGCCCGCCGCGGTCAATTCCGTCATCACCTGCGAGGTCTGCCACAGCGAGCAGGCTGATGCGCTCACCAGCGCCAGTTTGCCTTCCGGCATCCAGGCCAGCGTGGGCAGCGGTAATGCCCTGTGCGCCACCTGCCACAGCGGCACCAACAGCGGCGCGGCGGTCAGCGCGGCCGAAGCCGGATTCGGTGCTGACGAGGTCATGGCCGACATTGGCTTCGTCAACCCGCACTACGCTTTCGCGGCGGCCACCTGGCTGGGCGCGGACGGCGAAGGCGGCTTTCAATATGACGGCCGGGCTTACGCCGGGCAGTTCGAACACGCGACCGGCGTGCAAAGCTGCACCCAGTGCCACGACCCGCACTCCCTGCACATGCGCGCAGATTACGAAAGCGAATCCGCCAACCTGTGCGCCACCTGCCATTCCAACGTAACCGGCTATAAGGACTATCGCGAAGTGTACGTAGACGGCATCGATTACGACGGCGACGGCCAGGTGGAAGGTCTTTATCATGAAATAGAGGGTATGCGCGAGGTACTCTACCGCGCCATGCAGGCTTACAGCGCCGAAACCAGCCAGCCCATCCTGTGGGCCGACCAGTATCCGTATTGGTATGTTGACACCAATCAGGATGGCGAAGCCGGCGAGGATGAAGTCCAATTTGCCAACGGCTTCTCAGGTTTCACCCCGCGCCTGATGCGCGCCGCCTTCAACTTCCAGTTCAGCGCCAAAGACCCCGCCGGGTATGTACACAACGGCCGCTACGTCCTGCAGCTGCTGTACGACAGCATCGCGGACCTGGCCGGAGTGGTCGACGTGGATATGAGCGCGCTGGTCCGCCCGGATTAGGCAGAAGGATAAATCATGAATACAAAAACCAAACGCGTGCTGGCCTTGGTAGTCTACCTTACGTTGATCTTCCTGCCGCTGTTCGTTTTCCTGCTGTTCCCCATGCCGCCCGGACGCAGCTTCTGGCGCGATCTTTCCGTGATGCTGGGATTCGTGGGATTATCCATGGCCGGGCTGCAGTTCCTGCCCACCGCCCGCCTGCCCTTCCTGTCCAACGTCTTCGACCTGGACGGTATTTACCGCGTACATCACCTGCTCTCGGTACTGTCGGTGCTGCTGATCTTCCTGCATCCGGTCATTCTGCTGGTCACCAATCCGTATACCTTGCTGCTGCTCAACCCCTTCACAGCGCCCTGGCGGGCGCAGGCCGGTTTGATCGGTTTGGCCGGATTGATCCTGATCGCCATCACTTCCGTACTGCGCAAGGAGCTGAAACTGGATTACAACGCCTGGCACGGGCTGCATGACCTGCTGGCGCTCATCATCGTGGTGTTCGCCGTCATCCATTTATTGAAGGTCAATTACTACATGAACGCATCCGCTATGCGCATTGCCTGGCTGGTCGAAGTGGTCATCTGGGCTGGCATGGCGCTTTATATGCGTCTGATCAAACCATGGCAGCTCAGCCGCCGGCCGTTCAAGGTCGCGCGGATCATCCCCGAAGTGGCCGATACCTGGACGCTGGTGCTCAAACCTGAAGGACACGCCGGCCTGGATTTCCACGCCGGACAGGTGGCCTGGCTCAACATCAACAGCTCGCCTTTCACGCTGCACCGCAACCCCTTCTCCATTTCCGGCAGCGCCCACCGCAAAGATGAATTGCGCTTTTCCATCAAAGCCCTGGGCGATTTCACCCGCAGCATCGGCGATTTAAAAGGCGGGGAAACCGTGTATGTGGACGGCCCTTACGGCAGTTTCTGCCCGGATTCGCCTAAAACGCTCAAAGGCCTGGTCATGCTGGCCGGCGGCATCGGCATCGCGCCGGTTATGAGCATCCTGCATACCCTGGCAGACCAAAAAGACCAACGCCCGCTGTTCCTGTTCTACGGCAACCACTCCGAAGAGAAGATCCCCTTCAAGGCCGAGATCGATCAGCTGGCGGAGCAGTTGAACCTGACCATCACACACGTGCTGGAAGTACCGGCTAAAAAGCTGAAAAGCGAAACCGGCTTTATCACAAAGGATATGCTGGCCAACACCCTGCCGGACAACCGCGCCGAGTTATATTATTTCGTTTGCGGCCCGCTGCCTATGATCGACGCCATGGAATCCAACCTGCATAAGCTACATATTCCCCATCATCAGGTGACCCTGGAAAAATACGAAATGGCTTAGGAATCCTTTTCTATTCAGTTCTTCCAAAATCAGACAGCCCTCAGTTTGCATCAGTTAACAATAAACCGGAGGGCTGTTTTAACTAAGCGAACGCTTTCCATCTTATTTATATTTATCTATTATTATTCTGATACTATTAATTATTATCTTGGGGGAAAATGAGACCATAGGGTCTTGAAAGACTTGAAACTTAGTCTTTGGGGGCAAGTCTGAGAAAGAAGGTAAAAAAATGACAAAAGCAAATGTTTTAGAAGCGCTTTCCACCACCCATAAGATCGCCATCATCGGTGCTGGTAAGGTTGGCACCACTTTCGCCTACGCATTAATGCTGGAAGGTTTAACCGGAGAGATTGTGTTGATTGACCGGGATAAGGAACGTACCGAGGGCGAGGTGATGGACCTCAACCACGCCGTGCCGCTTTCCAACCCGGTGCGCATCTGGAACGGGGATTATCCCGATGTAGCCGGTGCCAACATTGTGGTGATCTCGGCCGGTTCAGCCCAGCGCCCGGATGAAACACGCCTGGACCTGCTCAAACGCAACATCGCCATCTTCCGGCAAATCCTGCCGCAGGTGTTGAAATACAACAATGAAGCCATCCTGTTGATCGCCACCAACCCGGTGGACGTCCTCAGCTACGCCACCTGGAAGCTGACCGGCCTGCCCGCGCAGCGCGTGATCGGCTCCGGCACAGTGCTGGACACCGCCCGCTTCCGCTCCATGATCAGCCAGCGTTTTTCACTGGACGCGCGCAATGTGCATGCCTTCATCGTGGGCGAACACGGCGATTCCGAAGTCGCCATTTGGAGCTCGGCCAATATCGCCGGCATTCCCCTGCTGGACTTCTGCCAGCAAGTGGGCTGCGAGATCAGCGCCGAAGACCGCGTCAAAATGGCCAACGACGTGCGCAACGCCGCTTATGAAATCATCAAACGCAAAGGCGCAACCTTTTACGCCGTGGGGGTCGGCCTGGCGCGCATCGTGGAAAGCATCCTGCGCGACCAGCACTCCGTGCTGTCTGTCTCCAACCGGGTGCCCGGTTTCTACGGCATCGAGGACGTTTATCTCAGCCTGCCGGCCATCGTCGGCGCAGACGGCGTGGAACGTATTCTCAAGCTGAACCTGGACGAAGGCGAAACGGCCGCGCTGCAGAATTCCGCCCAGGTCATGCACGGGATCATCGAGCAGCTGGACATTCAACCCCTCTAATTTTCGCTCATTTGCTCTTGACAGATAGTGTACCGATTGGTATACTATTCTCCATGGAAAACCGCGACAACCTGCTGAAGTGTGCCCTGGATCTGTTCACTCTGAACGGCTATGATGCCGTGGGTGTGCAGACCATTTGCGACGCAGCCGGCATTACCAAGCCGACCCTGTATCACTACTTTGGCAGCAAGAGCGGGTTGTTGAATACCCTGCTGGCGGAAGAACTCAACCCTTTTCTGGCCCAATTGGAGAGCGCCGCGAATTACCGGCACGACATCACCGACACGCTCTATCAAGTGGCGCAGACGTATTTCAATTTTGGCCGTCAAAAACCGCACCTCTATCGCTTTTACCTGTCCATGTGGTTCGCGCCACATGACAGCGAAGCCTTCAAAGCCATGCAGCCCTTCAACGATCGCCAGCAAAGCCTGTTGGAGAACCTGTTTGCCGCGGCCGCATTGGATCACGGCAATATGCAGGGCCGCCAGCGCACTTACGCCGCTTCCTTCCTGGGCATGATCAATACCTACGTTATGCTGGCACTGAACGGTTTTTCGGAACTTGATGAGGATTTTGTGCGCCGTTTGCTGCACCAATTCATGCACGGTATTTTCTCATAGGGTTATATTTTTTTATCCATTAACTATACCTAACGGTATGTATATCTAATTTAGGAGATCAGGAATTATGAATCAACAAAAAACACATTGGGCCCAAGAGGCAGTTTTTTATCACATTTACCCGTTGGGTTTTTGCGGCGCCCCCGAGCGCAATGATTTTTCCAGCCCGGCGCAGGACCGTTTGGCCAAGGTCGGCCAATGGATCCCGCACATGCGCGCATTGGGTATGAACGCGCTCTATCTGGGGCCGCTGTTCGAATCCAGCGCGCACGGTTACGACACCGCCGATTACTATAAAGTTGATCGCCGCCTAGGCAGCAACAGCGACCTGCAAAAGCTGTCCGCTGAGCTGCACAACAATGGCATACGCTTGATTCTGGACGGGGTCTTCAACCATGTCGGGCGCGACTTTTGGGCTTTCCGCGACGTGCAGCAGAAGGGTGCTGCCTCTGCTTATTGCGGCTGGTTCGACGGCCTGCGCTTCGGCGAGTCCAATCCCTATGGCGACCCCTTCACCTACACCCCCTGGGAAGGGCATTACGACCTGGTCCATTTGAACCTGCGCAATCCGGACGTGCGCGCGCACCTGTTCGAGGCTGTGCGCACCTGGGTGCAGGAATTCGACATCGACGGTCTGCGCCTGGATGTGGCTTACCAGTTGGATATGGAATTTCTGCAGGAGTTGAGCGCATTCTGCCGCGCGCTCAAACCGGATTTCTTCCTGTTGGGCGAAGTGGTGCACGGCGATTACAGCCGCTGGGCCAACCCGCAGACGCTGGATTCGGTCACCAATTACGAAGCTTACAAAGGTCTGTATTCCAGCCTGGTAGACAAGAATTACTTCGAGATCGCCTACTCGCTCAACCGCGAGTTCGGCCCCGGTGGGCTGTATTGCGGACTGCCGCTCTATAATTTCGCAGACAATCACGATGTGGACCGCGTGGCCGCCAAGCTGCCCGACCCGGCCCTGCTCAACCCGCTCTACCTGCTGCTCTTCACCATGCCGGGCATCCCATCTATTTACTACGGCAGCGAATTTGGAGTAGACGGCCGCCGCAGCGCGCAGGATGACCGCCCCTTACGTCCCGCTTTGGACTTGGATCAACTACAGCGCAACGCGCCCCAGCCGCACCTGCCCGAAACCATTACCCGCCTGGCCGCCTTGCGCGCCCAGCTGCCCGCTCTGCGTTCTGGCGGCTACAGCCAATTGCATGTGGCTTCTGAGCAGCTGGCTTTCGCGCGGCTCAGCAGCGATGAATACATCGTTGTCATGCTGAACGCCGCGGCCGAGCCCGCCCGCCTGGAGTTGGATCTGCCGGTGCGCGCGGAAACCGTGGTGGATGTACTTAATAACGGAGAAGATTTTAAATTGGAAAACGGCCGGCTGGTGATAGAGGAGATTCCGCCGCGTTGGGGACGCGTATTAAAGTTGGCTGTGCGCTAAAAAAGTATTTTAATTATCGTGGGCGATGGATGAAAACTTTACTTTTTCGAGGATGCGCTGCGCGGTCAATTCATCCGTAATGAGTGTGTTGATGTATTTCGCCTTGCTGGCGCCGATGATCGCGTCTACTTTTTGATCACCGCCGGCAATGGCGATCACTTCGGGTACGCGTGCCAGTTCGTGCAGCTCGATGCTCATGATATCCTGCATCATGTAATTCACGGGTTTACCGTCTCTATCAAAGAAACGCATACAAATGTCCCCTACCGCGCCATGCTCCACCAGCCCGTTCTTCTCGATGTCGGCCACATTATCCTGGAAGATAATCTCGCTGCTGACGGGGGTTTCACCGATGCCCACCACTGCCTTATTCATGCGTTTCCACAACCCCAGCATTTCCTGCACGTTGGCTGTTTGCGTTAACTGCTCGCGCAGCTCCTTGCTATCCACAATGCCCGGCACGTAATACTGAATCCATCTTCCGCCAAAAGCATCGCTGACCTTCTGAATGATGCTGTGCACCTGTAAACTGGGTTTGATTTGTCCAATGCCGCCTAACATCGGCACAAATAAGACGTCCCGTCCGGGCTGCTGCTCCATGCTTTCAGCCAATTCATATAAGGTTCGCCCCCAGCCCAAACCGACCACATCCTCCGCTTGGATGGTATCTGCCAGATAGTGCGCGGCTGCCAGTGCAATATTGCGGCGGGTGATATTGATATCATGCACCTGGCCGGAAATGACAATGCAGTGTTTTAACTGCAGAATTTGCGATAGTTTATCGGAATATTCAGTGCTTTTATTATATGGATCGATGATATTGATAAATACAATCTTGTCATCCAGCGCTTTCTTGAGCATGCGGGAGACAGTCGGCCTCGAAATACCGAAGTTGGCCGCAATCTCATCCTGGGTTAGGTTCTGCTCGTAATATTGCCGGGCAATTTGTACTATCTTCTCAATATCGTCGTAACGTGTCATCAGGTTAGTTCATCCCTCGTAAGATCAATTTTAACATTATTGATGATTATATTATTTACTTGGAAGGATTTCGTACATAATTTTAACAATCTTTCATTACCTTTGTTCATCTGGAGTCAGCTCCCTCAATTCAAGATAATTGCTTCTGTTTCTATCCTTCAATACTTGAACGACTTATTAAAAATCAAAGCGCTTCATTCTCAGAAAATCGAAGAAACGCTCTGACAAACACAAAATAGATTGAGTTTTTTTATTTCAAGATCCCAAGCGCTGTTTCAACGGAGGAGTTGTGATGGATGATTTCCGCCACGGCGGAGGTAATCAAATCCGGACGGGGATGCCCCCATATATTACGGCCAATGGCAACCCCGCGAGCACCTGAATCGATGCTCCTCTTGACCTTCTCCAACAGCGGCCTTGGGTCATCCGATTTTTCTCCGCCCAATACCACGATCGGGATTTGCGTATTCTCCACAATTTCGCGATACCCTTTAGGATAGCCGTCCTCTTCGATAAAGAAAGTCTTGATGACATCCGCTCCGGCTTCCGCCGTCACGCGCAGCGCAGCTGAAAGTTTATTGAAATTCAGGTATTCGGATTTCGCCGGGTATCCTCCCGGAAAGACCTCGGCCATGATGGGCAAATTCCATTTATCCGCCATGGTCGCTAATTTTTGGAATTTCCAGATATTATTCGGGTCCGTGTCATCGAAGGGATATACCATCACTTTTATCATATCCACATCGTAACGCAGCGCTTGAAGCACAACCTCTTCAATATCCTGCGGAAAACTTTCCACGCTCATGATAACGGCGGAGGTGCCGATTTCCGGGCCAGCTTTGCGCAAAGTTCCCAGCGTCGTCAACAACGCATCCGCGCCGGCCGGCATGGTCTTCGCGATGATAGCTCCCGGATTTTCCAACCCGATCACGGCATCCGGCATATAAGCCGCGTGATCCATTGCCACAACCAGAATTTTTCCGTCAGCGCCAAACACACGATCCAGTCTTCGTTTCTTTCCTTCATGCATGGGGAATTCTCCTTAAAGCGGAAATCGCTTTTCAATCACGCTCAAACGCGCGGTCTTCAGGGCACATTCAACCAACTGGTCAATGTCATCGCACTGATCGCGCAAGCACAGCACTTCCATCAACATCGGCAGATTGACTCCCGTGACAAGCCGCACACGCTTGTCATTCACCCCCAACACCGCGTTCCAGGGAGTACCACCTTGCAGGTCGACAAAAACCAGCAAAGGTGCTTCCGGATCGAATGAAGCCACCAGTTCGAAGACCTTACCAATAAAATTCTCCAACCCATCGCCTTCATACAGGCACAAGGGATAAACACCCTCGCGCTCCCCCATCAGCATTTGTGCGCTGTTGATCAATGCTGTCGGTAAATCGCCATGTCCAATAATCAAAACCGGTATTTGCATGTGTGATTCCTCAATCCTGAAACAGGAGTACTTTGACCGCCTGACCCGATTTCGCTTGATCAAATCCTTCTTTAGCTTTGTCCAAAGGCAGGCGGGTTGTAATCAAAGGGGTCAGATTTACTTTTTGATGCGCGATCATATCGGCGGCCAGCCGGTAATCCGCTGTTCGGAATCCGGAAGTGCCTACCAGTGAAATCGATTGATAGTGTATTGCATATGCGGAGACCAAAAGATCCCTGTCTTTGGGCAATCCGCCGAACAAATGCACCACTCCACCTGGCCGGGCAGTGGAAATGACCGATTCCACCACTTCCGGGACGCCCACCGCGGTGATAACCACGTGAGGTCCCAGGCCACCGGTCTGCGCCGCAGCCCACTGTGCCAGATCACCATCAACCGCCGGATCATGCGTCACAGCTCCCAACTGCTCGGCCAGGGCCCGCCGTGCAGGGTTGGGTTCCGTCACCAACACCTTGGCCGCTCCCCAGGCGGAAGCCAGCAGCACATGCAGCAGCCCCATAAATCCGCCTCCCACCACCAGGATGCTCCAACCGGGTTCCCAGCGGCAAGTCTTTAATGAAAAGACCACACAGGCCAATGGCTCCGCCAATGCCGCTTCTTCATAGCTGACATCCGCGGGAATCTTCCAGGCGGTTTTCGCGGCTAATAAAGCCGGAACTGCTACTTTCTCTGCAAAGGCTCCCCCGGAAAGGAAGGTCTTATTTCGACATTGGTCCTCGCGTCCGGATAAGCAGAACCGGCAGGTCCCGCATCCGGCATAGGGCGCCACAGAAATGCGATCACCTGTCTTGAAATCAGGCAGCGCCGATTCCAGCACTTCACCAGCCAGCTCGTGTCCGAGTACCATGGGTGGCTGCATACCGGGGCGTGTTCCGCTCAACGCTTTAATATCCGTTCCACAAATACCGCTGGCATGGATGTGCAATAACAATCCTTCCGCTGAATGCGGTTCGGGATAATCGTTATCGTAGGTAATTGTATTAGGGGCGCTAAATACTGCTGCTTTCAATCTTTACTCCTTTTAGTAATCGCCGGTGTGAAAGATCCGGCGATTACTTTTTTGTTTTAGCAAATTAATTGAACTAGATCCAACCCAACACTTTCAGGACAACCGTCAGTACCATCAACAGAAGCATGACCAGGATGGGGGACATCTTTTTCTTCAGTAAGAAATAAACCAGGAAGAGTAATCCCAATGGCAACGCTTTGGGCAGGATGGAATCCAGGATTCCCTGCAAAGCTACACCGCTGCCTTCCGCTTCGGTCTGGAATAACACAACCGGGGTAGAAATGCTGATCAGGGAAGCTACCATCACGCCGGCAACTGTCATAGCCACGATTTTCGCGCCCAGCACGAATTTTTCCAGCAGGTGGCTGGTGCGAATTTGCTCGACAATACCGATGCCGCCCCGATAACCCCAGAAGAAGGGGTAATAGGTACCCAAGACAGCAATCACGCCGATCAACAACGCCACGACCACACCCATGAAGTTGCCATTGACCGCCAGGTTGGCGGCAATCGCCAGGATAATGGGATGCACCGTACCCCAGAAGAAGGAGTCGCCAACGCCCGCGAAGGGTCCCATCATGGCAACTTTCAGGTCATTGATCGCTTCGGTAGTAATGGAATCATCACTGGCCTTGGCTTCTTCCATGGCCACCATGACGCCCATAATCAGCGCGCTGAAGTAGGGATGCGTGTTATAGAACACCAAATGACGTTTGTAACCATTCCGCAATTTCTCGCCGGTGTAACCTAAAGAGCGAAAGACCGGGATCATTACCTGGGTCATGCCCAATGCCATCAGGCGTTCAAAGTTATAGTTTCCGGCAAAGTTGTTAATCCGCCAGAAGGCTCCGTATAACGCAAGTTCGTCGACTTTCTTTTGATTTTCAGCCATTTTCATACTCCTTTATTTCACAGCCTTCTCGGAATTCGCTGTTTTGAGCCGGACATAAATCAACGCGAAGCAGATGCCGAGAATAGCGCCCGCTAATGCATTGATATTCAAATAGGCTGCCAGCAGGAAACCGATGAAGAAAAATGGCCATACTTCGTTGGAAGCAATGATCAACAACAGCATGCCAAAGCCAAGCGCCGGTAAAATACCACCGGTCGCGCCCAAACCGTTTGAAAGCCAATCGGGGATGATCGACAGCAGTTTGGCTGCCGCGTCAACGCCCAAACCAACACCCAGGAAAGCCGGAATGACATTAACCAGATGCCATCCGGTCGCGTCCAGTGAATTAAGCAAATCCAATCCGACACTATTTTCTTTTTCCGCCATCTTGTCAGCCCAGTGCACGAAAAACACGTTCAGGCTCATGAAAGCCAGCGTCAGCAATTGACTGGCGATTGACAGGGGAACGACCAGCGCCAGAGCTTCACCGATGTTCGCTTTGGTCAGGATGATCAAAGCTGTGGTCAGGATGGAAGCCAGGAATGGGCTGGGTGGAATGGATGCGCCTACAATGAACACACCCAGGAACATCAATTGGATTGTGCCGCCCACATACAAACCGGTTTTTAGGTCGCCCAGGACCAAACCGGTTATCGCCGCCGGGATGATATATGCATAAGTGGCGGAGTCAGCAATGCCGCGCATGATGGTGATCCACCAGGCCGCAAATTTGCTCTCCTTCTTTGTAAGAATGACAATAACTTCCGGAATGGTCTTAAGGAATAACGTCCAACCACCCGCCACCAAAGCAACATAAAAAGCTTCTTTCCACATATTTTTATCGTCTCCTAATTTCTATATGATTAAATAGTCAGGGATGTCACTCGATCGGTTGGAACCATCTGCACCTCCATTTCTACCCCGCGGGATTTCAACTCTTTAAATGCTTGTTCTTCTTCCGATGTGGCATACACCACTTTTGCTAATTTCTTCGTGTTGGGCCTTCCTTGAAGTCCGCCCACGTTTATTTTCTTGACATCCAAACCCTGGTCCATCAACACAACCACGTCCAACGGTGTCGGCGTGATAATGAAGAATGAATCCTCCGGACCGGATTTCATAATAAAATCTGCCGCCTCGGCAGGCGGCATCAGTAATATTTCTTTTCCGGGAACTGTAGCAACAGAGAAAATGCTTTTATAGACCGGGCTGGTGGCCACGCGTTCATTCGCGATGATAATGGTATTGGCGTTATACACGCGCAGCCAGGCTGTGGTAACCTGCCCATGAATCAGGCGGTCGTCGATACGAATTAAGGAGATTTTTCCCATCCTGAGAAACCCTCGCTTTACTAGAATATACAGCTATTATAGAAAGATTTTTACAAATGTCTAGCACATATTTTCATTTTTTGGTATCATTTGTCATATTAACACTGTAAAATCCCCATTACTGCCTATTGACATTACTGTGTGATATACAGTATAATACCCACTATGAACGCTAAACAAAACGAAGATTTTGAAAAGCTGCGCCAGGAACTCAGGCGCGGGACCGTCGTCCTGGCGGTCTTGAGCCAACTGGACCGGGAGCAGTACGGCTACTCGCTGATCAGCAGTCTGAACGATAAGGGCTTCGAGATCGGGCAGGACACGCTCTATCCCCTGCTCAGGCGGCTGGAAGGTCAGGGCCTGTTGGACAGCCAGTGGCGCGTGGAAGATCCGCGTCCGCGGCGTTATTATATTTTGAACGATGCCGGCCGTGAGATGCTGGCACTGTTGAGCGCGGAATGGCGCCAGCAGGAAGAAGTAATGAGGAGGTTGTTAAATGAAAATGAATAATTCTGCCCAGGAGCTGCTTATGCGCTACTTATTGGGCGTCAAACGTGAATTAGGCGGTAAGGACAGTGACGATATTGCTGCCGAGATTGAATCCTATATCGGCGACCTATTGGAGGAACGCTACAGCAGCACGGAGGAAATCGGCACCGAGGAATTGGAAGCTGTTCTGAAAGAAATGGGCGCGCCGCGCAAGGTCGCCCGGCTGTACGGACCGCAGCGCTACTTGATCGGCCCGCGCCTGTTCCCGGTTTACTGGCTGGTGCTGCGCATTCTGGTCGCCGTGGTAGCCGGCAGCCTGGCGCTGTCGTACTTCATCTCCATCGGCATCCAGCAGGAAATGGCCCCGGCGTTGGGCTTTCTGGAATTTCTAGGTTCTGTCTTCAGCGGCGTGCTGGCCGCGGCTGGCTCGGTCACCATCGTCTTCGGTTGTATCGAACGCGGTATTGAAAACCATGAGCTGGATGAGATCAAAGAAATGGATGAATTCAAACTCAGCGATCTGCCGGACCTGCCGGAAAAAGAGCATGTCTTCCACCCGGCCGGAGCCATCGTCGAGATCATCGTTACCATTTTGGGTATGGCTTTTTTCACCTACCTGCGCTTCACCAACGGCGCGCTGCCTTACTTCATCAATCCCAACGAGTTTGGCGGGATGGGACGCATTTTCACCGATAATTTCCTGCAATTCATTCCGGTCATTCTGGTGTTGAACGGCTTGGAGATCGGCCGCGCCGCTACCCTGCTGGCCCAGGGACGCTACACTGCCCTGACCAACTGGTGGGCCATCATCGATAAAGGCGCCAACATGGTGCTGAGCGTGTTCCTGCTGAACGCCATGCCGCTGGTCACGCTGGAATTCTTCCGCCAAATCCCCGGCTTGAACCCCGGTCCGCAGGCAGACGGGGTTGCCAATACGGTCCTGTCCATTCTGATTGGCCTGAGCATTGTGGGCAGCCTGGTAGACATCATCCGCTCGACCATTCAAGAGGTACGCAACCCGACGTATTAGTACATACAAAAAGGCGAAACTGCCACTTCGACACGCTCAGTGAGCAGTTTCGCCTATCAATCACACACGAAAACCGATGGCTTCGACACCCACGCTCCGCTCTGGGCAGGTGCTCAGCCTACTTTTTTTTGTTTAATAGAAAATTGTTTACTGGTCGGCCAGCAATTCGATTAGCTTATCCTTGAACATCTGCCCATCCAGCGACGCCACAATAGTAGCGTTTTCTTTTTCGGTGGTCAGGCGTTGGAAATCCACCACGAACTGACCGTAGCCCTTGTCGCTCTGGTGATCCACGTAAGTATATGATTCAAATTGGCGCGTGATCATTTCGGGGTACAGGGCAGCCGCCACTGTAGTAGGGTCGGGCAGGTCAAAACCTTCAAGCCCCAGCTGATGATTGAACTGGATCAGCGTCTCGTTGCAGCGCACAACGAAGCGTCCCAGTTCGCTGGATGCTTTCAACCGTTCGATATCCTGCGGGTGAATGTAGGCATCATCCGCCTGGCACACATCCCAACCCACAATGCTCTTGGGCACTTTGGAGGACAACAGCACATGCACGGCTTCGGCGTCTACCATGAAATTGAATTCCGCCACCGGGCTCATATTGCCGGGTCCCAATCCCCCGCCGCCCATGACGTACACACGCTTGATCCAATCTTCCAATTGCGGCTCCATCAGCAGGGCCAGCGCCAGGTTGGTAAGCGGGCCGAGCGTGACCACTTCCAGTTCGCCGGGGAAGCGCCGCGCGGTCTCAATAATGGCGTTGACCGCGTGCCCATTCGCCGCCTTCAGGGCCGGCTCGGGCAAATCCATATCTCCCATGCCGTCCTGGCCGTGCACGAACTCTGCCGTGACCAGCGGGCGCAGCATCGGCCCGTGGCGCCCGGCATATACCGGCGGCGTGTAGGTATTGGCTTTTTCAATCGTTATCAACGCATTGCGCACGCATACGTTCAGCGGGCAGTTTCCCGCCACCACAGTGACAGCCTCAACCCTGACGGATGGTTCGCGCAAAGCCATCAGCATGGCAACCGCATCATCGGAGGCGGTGTCGGTATCGATCAAGAAATGTCTCATTGTCTATTCCTATAACTATATTTTTTTATAAGCATATACCGGGATGCGCCGTAGCGAAAGGACCTATGTCCTTTTCACCACCACATCCAGCAAAATTTGGGGATCGACAATCACCAACGTGCGGTTGTGCAGCCGGATGGCGTTTTGTTCGGCCAAATTCTTCAACGAGCGGTTCAGGTGGCGCACGGACACGCCCAACATGGCTGCCAAAGAATCGCGCCTTTCCAGCCGGATGGTTTGGCCTTCTGAATTACTGCGTTCCAGCAAGTAATGCGCCAGACGGCTTTCAGCCGAAAGCGCGTATTGGGCCAGCAGCATACTGGCGAAATACAGTTTTTTAGTCAGGTAGCGGATGATGAACTGCAGGAAGGGTACGGAATTCAAGCCGTATTTATTAACGAGCTTTAGGTCAGCCGCCAAAACAACGCTGTCCTCCAACGCGCGCACATTACCGGTAACCACCCGATCCCCTATAAATTCCATGTCACCGATGATGGAAAAAGGCGTCTCAAACGAATAGACTGCCTGGCGTCCATTGGGCTGCAGATAATCCACCTGAAGTTTGCCCTCCACCAGGAAATACAGCTGCTTCAGGTTTTCTCTCTGAAAGAAAAAATATTCCCCTTTGTGATATTGGCGCAATTCCAAGGCATCCAGTAATTCACGCGGCAGATCTTTTTCCATGGAATACTGAATAATGTAACTCTTTTTTCGGGCGGGATCATTAAGAATGTCTATGGCGCTCTCCTGATTAAAGTATCAAATGTTTGATTAATTGTATATCGAGTTTGCCGGATACTTATCCTGAACCTGTCTTCACATTATCACTTTTGTTAGTAAAAAAAAGGGATGCGCGAAGTATTTATGCATCCCTTTTCTCTTTTATATAAAATCAATTATTAAATTCGCGCCACGCCGCTATCGCGCGCGGCCTGCGCCACGGCTTTAGCAACTGCCTGCACCACGCGCGGGTCAAGCGCCGAAGGAATGATGCAATCCGCGCTCAATTTATCCGGCTCCACCACGCCCGCCAGAGCGTACGCCGCGGCGATCTTCATGGCATCGTTGATGTCGGAAGCGCGCACGTCGAAGGTCCCGCGGAAGATGCCCGGGAAGGCCAGGGCATTATTCACCTGGTTGGGGAAATCGCTGCGCCCGGTGGCGATCACAGCCGCGCCGCCGGCTTTGGCATCCGCGGGAAAGATTTCCGGAGTCGGGTTGGCGCAGGCAAAGATGACCGCGTCCGCCGCCATGGTTTTTACCATTTCGGTGGTCAGCACGCCGGGCGCGGACACGCCGATGAACACGTCCGCCCCGCGCACCGCGTCGGCCAAACTGCCGCTGATCCTGCCCGGATTGGTGATGGCAGCCATTTCATCCTTGATGGCGTTCATGCCCTTTTCGCGTCCGGCGTAAATCGCGCCGGTGCGGTCGCACAGGGTGATGTCTTTGATACCGTCGCTCAACAGCAGCTTGGTAACAGAAATGCCGGCCGCGCCCGCGCCGTTCACCACCACGCGCACGTCCTGTTTGCGCTTGCCTACCAGCTTGAGCGCGTTGGTCAACCCGGCCAGCGTCACCACAGCCGTGCCGTGCTGGTCGTCGTGGAAGATGGGAATGTCGCATTTTTCCTTGAGTTTGCGTTCAATTTCAAAGCAGCGCGGTGAGGCAATATCTTCCAGGTTGACGCCGCCGAAGCTGCCTGAAATCAAATAGATGGTATTGACAATGTCGTCCACATCCTTGCTTTTAATGCACAGCGGGAACGCGTCCACACCGCCCAGGGCCTTGAACAGCACGCACTTGCCTTCCATAACCGGCATGCCGGCTTCCGGCCCGATATCGCCCAGTCCCAGCACAGCCGTGCCGTCTGTTACCACCAGAGCCATGTTCCAGCGGCGGGTCAGCTCGTAGCTTTTGGTCAGGTCCTTTTGGATCTCCAGGCAGGGCTGCGCCACCCCGGGTGTGTAAGCCAGGCTTAGGTCGTCGCGCGTGGCTACCGGTACGGTGGAAACCACTTCCAGCTTGCCCTTCCATTCATAATGCAGTCTCAATGATTCCTTGGCGTAATCCATTTGCTTTCCTTTCGGGTTACTCGTTTTTTAGTTATTCTTTAATACCGGCAGGGTTGACCCGCCATAAGGCATAGCCAGCACGCTGGCTCCCCGCCCCATTTTCTCCAGCGCGGCATCGAAAGCCTCCTGCGCGCTGGAGAAGGGCTGCAGGAAAATGCCCCGCACGAACTCCGGCGCCATCTCCGACACCAGGAAGATATCGGCTTGCTGCAACACCATGGCGATGGCGGCGGCCTTGTGCCCACCCAGCACGAATTCGCGCCGGATGCGGTCAATCATGGCCTGGGGTGTCGGTCCATGCGTCATCCATTCTTCGAAGACCCCTCCGCCCATGCCCTCCGGGCACTCGCCCATCAGCACGATCACGCCACCGGGTTTGACAGCGTGCTTGGCGTTGTCCAGCGCCTTCTGGGTCTGGTACAAGTTGAGATCTTTGGGCGCCCCGCCCTGCGAGCACAGCACGATATCCGCCTGCCGCTCGATTTCTTTCATATAAATACTATCCAGAAAGCGGCAGCCGGCGCGGTGCGCCGCGACCGGATGACCGGCCGAAGCGTGCACCACCTGTTTCTTCTCGTCCAGTACCACGTTGAGGATAAAGTCAATTGGGCAGAAGCGCGCGATAGCCTCTTCGATGTCCTCACGCAGCGGGTTGCCGTCCAGCCGTCCGGCGCGCGCGTCTTCGTCCAACATCCAGGCGTGATTGGCCTGGATGGCCGCGCGCGAGGATACGCCCGGCATGAGCGCCTTGACACCGCCGCTGTAGCCCGCGAAGTAATGGTACTCGATGTTGCCCAGGCAAATACGCCGCTCGGCTTCGGCCACGCGCCGGGTAATATCCACCGGTGTGCCGCGCGCGGTTGTGCCCAAACGCAGACAATCTTCAGGATCGCTGTCCACGCATTCAATCTCTGCCCAGGCGCGCCCGCCGGCCAGCTTCTCGCATTCTGCTGAAGTATGCGCGCGGTGGCTGCCCAGCGCGAACACCAGGGTGATGTCTTCGGGTTTGGCGCCGGCCGCATACAGTTCATCCAAAATAATAGGCATCAGGCGCGCGGTCGGCACCGGACGCGTGATGTCGCTGCTGACAACCACGATTTTTTCACCCTGCCGCACGATCTCGCGTAGGGGCAGGCTGTCGATGGGGTTATCCAGGGCGTGCCGGACCTCCTGCGCCTCGCTCAAAGTCGAGGGCACAGGGTTGGGCCGCAGCACATCCAACAGGTTCGCGTCCGGCACCCGCACCATTTGGGTGCCGTGCCCGTAGCCAAAGCTTAATTCCACAGTTAAGCGTACTCCATCAAAAGGTCTGCGCCGCGTGGCGCAGCGCGCGCACCACCGGCAGTTCTTCACCGGACAGGAAACGGATCAGCGCTCCGCCGCCGGTGCAAACGTAACCCATCTTATCCATCACGTCATATTTCTTGGCCGCGGTGATGCTGTCGCCGCCGCCCAGCACGGTATATGCCTTTGTTTCACCCAGAGCGGTCCACACCGCGCGCGTGCCCGCTTCGCTGGCGGCCTGCTCGAACACACCCATGGGTCCGTTGACGAACACGGTTTGCGAAGCGTGGATCAAGTCTGTATAAGTCTGGAAAGCGCGTGAACCGATGTCCACCACGGCCGCCTCGGCCGGGATGGCATTCACGAAAGCTTCTTCTCGTTGGTCGTCCTGCTCAAAGGCCACGTCTTCGGGCAGCACAATTTTGTCCGCGAAACGGCTGTAGATCACGCCAGCTTTCTCAATGTACTCGCCGTAATTGGATTCGAGGATAAAATCCATCGAGCCCAACCCGATGGCCACATTTTGCGAAGCCAGCAGGATGTTAGCCACCAGTCCGCCGGTTAACACATGGTCGGCCACGCCTTTTTCCAGCACGCTCTCCATCATCAGGAAAGCATCCGAGATCTTGGCTCCACCCAGGATGAAGGTGCAGGGTTTGGTCGGGCTTTCCATCAGTTCCGAGATGACGCTGAACTCCTGTTCAAACAAGCGCCCCATGGCCGAGGGCAGCACCTGTTCGAAGCCGCACAATGAGGGCTGGTCGCGGTGCGCAGCGGCAAAAGCGTCGCAAACGTACAAATCCGCCAGCGGGGCCAGCTTGCGCACCAGCAGGGTTTCGGCCTGTTGGGCCTGCGTCAATTGCAGCTTCATCTCAAACAGGGTTTGCTCTTCCGCCAGGAAACGCATGTTATCCAGCAGCAGTACTTCGCCTTCCTTTAAGTCACGGATGGTCGCGCGCGCAGCCGGGCCGCACACATCGTCAATGAAACCAATCTTCAAACCGCTCAGCTCGCGCAGCACCTGCGCGTGCGGCTCGGTGGTGTAGTAATTCTTGTATTCGATGTCGCTGCCCTGGTGGGCCAACAGCACCACCTTGGCGCCGCTTTGCGCCAGTTCGCGCACAGTCGGCACGCAGGCACGTATGCGCGTGGTGTCCTTCAATTGGCCTGTAGTTTTGTCCACCGGTTGGTTGATATCCACCCGGCACAGCACCGTCTTGCCGCGCAGGTCGTAATCGTCCAGAGTCTGGATGCCAAACTTCATTGAATCACCTGTCTGTTCGCAATTACTTGCGCCACTTGCCGATACCCAGATATTTATTGGTGGCTTGCGTGCCCTCTTCGCGCGTAGCCTGCATGCGCATGGCCGCGCGGATGCCATCCATGGTTTCAGGGATGGTGACCGCTTCCTGCGGAATGGAGATGGCATACATGATATCGTCGCCGCTCTCCACAATGCTGTCGGACCATAGCGCCACTTCATACATGTCGCCGCGCGGGTTGCCCAGGTCGCGCGCGTAGCGGAACAGCGAGGCGTTGCCCAAAAAGCCTTCGTCGATGCTGACGATGCGCGTGCGCGGCTGCCTGGCGAAAGCTTCCAGAGCCATGTCCTTGCTGATCTTGTGCTTGCCGCTGGCCAGCACCGTGATGATGTGGCCATGCGTGACGGGTGTATGCACCAAAATGCCGGTGGCTTCCACGTGCGGCATGATGGTCATCAGGTCCACGGCCTGGTGGCTGGGGGCCTTGTCGATCTTAAGCGCATTGGTCAGCCCGCGGTGATAATCACCCGGGTCGGCCACGCGCCGGATGATGGTGATGGCCACTTTGCGCAGCCCACCGCATTCGCGGTCCAGGCAGTCCACCGTGCGGATCAGGCCGGTGGTGTTGCAGCTGGTCAACTTGAGGTAATTGGCGCCCAGACCTTTTTCGTAGTTGGCGTAACCGTGGAAGAACACGTCCGCCACCTCGTTCTTTTCACCGCCCTGAAAGATGGCCTTGACGCCCTTCTGCTCATACAGGGTTTTGTTCTTCAGCCCCACGCCGCCGGGTGATGAATCCAGCATGATATCCACTTTGCCAATCAAGCCATCGAAGCTGCCCGCTACCGGGATGTCCAGCGCATCGAATTGCGCGCGCTCGGCGCCTTCCACCAGGTACAGGTCGTAAGGCATGCCGCGCTCTTTCAGCGCGCGGATGGAAAGCGTGGGCGCCAGGTCGGCCACCCCCACCAGTTCCATATCGCCCTGCAGGGCGACGCCGTCCGCCAGACGCTGGCCGATTGTGCCGTAGCCGGCCACTCCCACTTTGACTTTGTCCATTATGTTAAACCTCCTGAGTGATATTAATAAAAAATCCACCCACTGATTGGCTGGATTCGGATATTCGGTTGATTGAAAAAAGTGCGTTTTCCGGCATGTGAGCTATCATCCAATGCTTTCAAAATTACAGATAAATGCATGCAAGAGTAAAAAGACGAACACCCCTATGATAATACCAAAAGCAGTTGCGTAGACAAAATCGGCTGATTTTTCCTGCTTTTCATCAGCGCAGCACCGGCCAAAACCCGTCATTTTAGCCCAAAACGCGCTTATTTTATTCTTACAAAGGGCTTCATAAAAACCTCAAAGCTGTGGTTATAATGGGGACGTGAGAACTTCGAAATTTGCGTTACTTCTGCTTGGGCTGGCGTTGATGCTCAGCCTGGGCACTTCCCCCGTTTCTGCCGATGACAGCGCGCCCACCGGTTACGACCTGGTTGCGGCGGTCAACGCCTATCGCGCGGCCAACGGTTATTACGCTATCGGCACCAACTCGCTGGTGATGTCCGCCGCGCAGACCCACGCCGACTGGATCGTTCAGACCGGCCAGGGCGGCCATATCGGCGCGGGCGGCAGCGACGAAACCATGCGCGTTGGCTGGACCGGTTACGGCGGCGGGGCAGTAATTAAATGCGACGAGAACTGGGCCATGGCTTCCAGCGTTTCCGACGCGGTGTACAGCTCATGGAGCGACTGGACCCACCAGGAAGTCATGCTGAACTCCTGGGGCAACCGCTACACCGATATCGGCGGCGGCGTGTCCAAATCCGGCAACGGTCTGTATGTGTTCGTACTGGACTTGTGTCTGGTGGAGGGTCAATCCTCCGGCGGTTCCGTACCGGACAGTTCCGGTTCGACCGCTTCCGGCGATGCCAGCGTAGCCCCCACGGCGGATGTGTCCAACTACATTTACGGTGTAACGGTCGCCACCCCGCAGGCGGACGGTTCGATCGTGCATACCGTGTTGTACGGCCAATCCCTGATTTCCATCGCGGATGCCTACGGCATAACCGTCGAGCAATTGCGCGAGTTGAACGGTATGGCCGCTGACGACAACACCATTTGGACCGACCAGGAACTGGTCATCGCGCCCGCCGGCAGCACTGCGCAGGTGCCGGGCGAAGGGGAAACACCGGCAGCAACCGCAGTAGGCGAGAGTTCCAATGCCGAAGCCACTCCCCAGCCAACAGCCACCATCTACACGGCCACGCTCACTCCCCAACCTACTCTCACGCCGGGCGCCAGCCCCACCGCGCAGGCGGAATCCGCTCGCAGTGTTTGGAATACCCGCACACTGGGCATCCTGCTGCTGGTAGTCTCCGGTTTGGGATTGGCCGCTATGCTGTATTTCTCGACACCGAGAAAATAGGCTAAAGAATTTTCCTGTCGATCAGGTAGGATTTAAATTCCTCCGGCGAAGTAAACAATACCGTCTGGAAACCGAACTGCTCTGCCGCTTCGGTATTCTCGTTCCGGTCGTCGATGAACAGGCACTCCCCTGCCGGGAGGCCGACCTTTTCGAGCAGGTAATCAAATATCTCTTTATTCGGTTTGGTCAGTCCAATCTGGCCGGAGATAACCATGTCATCGAACCAGTCCAGGAAGGGGAATTTGGCGCGTACGCGCGCGAAGGACTCGGCCGACCAATTACTCAGCACGTATAAAGGATAGCCGGCTTCACGCAGTTCAGCCAGGATTTTCACCGTGTCGGGAATGTCCCCGCTGATGGTCTCATCCCAGCGCTCCCAGTAGGCATGCAGGTATTGCGCCTGGTCCGGGAATAGCAGGCAGCGTTCTTCAATCGCCTTCTTGAAAGGATAGCCGCTGTCCATTTGCACATTCCAGCTCTGCGGGCAGACTTCCGCCAGAAACCGCTCCACGCGTTCTTCATCTCCATCGAATAACTTGCGGAACAGGTAGCGCGGATTCCAGTCAATCAGCACGCCGCCCAGGTCGAATACGATGGCAGGGGTTTTGCTCTTTTTTTCTTGATTCATGTTAATCCTCTTGCGATGATATAGATTCTGTTTGGACCTCGACACGCCGGCCGCTGATAAACAGCGAACCGACCAACAGTGCCACTAATAAAAAGGAAACACGCAGGGAAGCATGCTCGGCTACAAATCCAATGACCGGCGGGCCAATCAATGATCCGCTGTACCCAATGCTGGCCACGCCCGCAATGCCCACGCCCGCCGAAATGCCGGGCAGGTTGCCGCCCGCGCGGTACAGCAGCGGGATCACGTTGGACAGTCCCAGTCCTACCATGCCGAAACCGACAATGGAGAGCGGCGCGCTGGGTGAGAACACCAACACCAGCAGCCCCAACGCGGCAGCCAGGCCGCTTAAGCGAACGATGAAAGCCGGTGTACGCCAATTCGAAATGGTGTCGCCCAGCAAGCGCCCGGCAGTCATGGTCAACGAGAAAGCCGCGTAGCCTAAAGCCGCGAAACCGGCGTCCGTACGGAAGATGTCGATCAGATATACCCCGCTCCAATCCGCCATGGCGCCCTCGGTCACCGCGGCGCAAAAGGCCATGAAGCCAATCAACCACACCGCCCGTTCCGGCAAGCGGAAGGCGACCGGCTGGCGTTCCTTTTCAGGTACGGCCGGGATGAAGTGCGGGAAACACAGCAGCATGCTGCCGCCGAAGATCAATCCGGCCAAAGCCGCGTGCAGCACAGGCGAAAAACCGGCCAAGTCGGCTACACCGGCGCTGATCAACGAGCCGGTCAACGCGCCGATGCTGTAGAAAGCGTGAAAAGAGGACATCATTACCCGCCCGTTTTGATGTTCCACCAACACGGCCTGTTCGTTCATGGCAACGTCCATAGAACTCATGAAAGCGCTGAACACAAATAGCACCACAAACAACGCCCATGCACTGGGCGCCAAGAGCAGCAGCGGGAGCATCAACCCCATGCCCAATGCTCCCGCCAGCGTCACCCTGGGGCTGCCGTATCGCGCGATCAACCCACCCGTAAGCGAAAGCGCAGTCAGCACCCCAAAAGAAAGGCCCAGCAGCACGACTCCCAATGTTCCCTTGCTCATTCCCAAATGGGATTGAACAAATGGGATACGCGCCACCCAGGTCGCCATCATAGCCCCATTCGCGAAGAAAGCCGCCAAAACGGCCAGTTGTGCTTTACCCCCTGAAAAATATTTTTGCATATTGTTTTCCTCTTGGTTGGTTCAGATTTTGATTAATTAAATTCAGCGCGCTTAAGCCTGGATCACTTCAATGCCAAGCGCGCGGTAAGGTGCCAGGTTTTCCTGCGGTACTTGTTTTTCGGTGATGATGTGTGTGATATTATCCGCCGAGGCCACCACGTATGGCGCGATTGCGCCCAGTTTATCCGCCGTCACGGTGGCGACTACCTCACCGGATTGTTCGATCAGCGCGCGCACCAGGTCTACTTCCTCGTACAGCGTGCTGGTGATACCCACTTCGGGATGCACGCCGCACACACCCAGGAAGCACAGGTCTGCCTGAAAACAGCGGATCTTGGCCGTGGCCTCCGCATCGCTGGTGACCAGCTCGCGTTTGTTGATGCGGCCGCCTACCATGATAATCTCTATGTGCGCATATTCGGCCAGGTAAAGCGCTATCAGCGGGCTGGTGGTCACCACCGTAGCGCGCAGGTTGATGGGCAGGTTGCGGGCAATTTCCGCTGTAGTGGTGCCCCCGCCAATCAGAATCAATTGATCGTCTTTAACCAATTGGCTGGCTGCTATAGCCAATTCGTTTTTGACCGCCTGTTTACATTTGTCACGTTCGTAATACGGCATGTTGCTGGGGGTCAGGGGCAGTGCCCCACCGTGCACACGCTTGAGCAAACCGGCGCTCGCCAGCTCACCCAGGTCGCGCCGGATGGTATCTTCCGATACGCCGTACTCTGCGCTCAATTCAGCCGCTACCAGCTTGCCCTTACGGCGCAGCTCGCGCAGCATCATTTCACGTCTTTCCTGAGGTAAATCGATTACAGCCATGGTTCCTTCTTTTATGCATTTTTATGCGGTTATATGCATTTTAGTGCGTGTTTCAGAAGGTGTCAAGGACAAATTATTAAACGTTGGCGACGATATCCGTGTTGAACTGTACATCGACCAGGCGCTTATACAGGCCATTGGCTTTCATCAACTCCCGGTGTGTGCCCTGCTCCACAACGTGACTGCCTTCCAGCACCACGATCAGATCGGCGTTGTGGATGGTGGATAGGCGGTGCGCGATGATGATGACTGTACGCCCTTCCATCAACTGATCCAGCGCCTGTTGAATGAGCAGCTCGGTTTCGGTATCCACTGAAGAAGTGGCTTCGTCCAGGATCAGGATGGGCGCGTCCTTCAAGACCGTGCGCGCGATGGCGATACGTTGGCGCTGCCCGCCGGACAGTTTCACACCGCGCTCGCCAATCATCGTATCGTAGCCATCCGGCAATTCGCAGATGAAATCGTGCGCGTTGGCAACCCTGGCGGCCTGGATCATCTCTTCCTGGCTGGCGTTCTGGCGCCCGAACAGAATATTCTCACGCACCGTGCCGTGGAACAGGAACACGTTCTGCAGCACGATACTGATCTGCTGGCGGATGCTCTTCAGGCTCAAGTCGCGTACGTCACGGCCGTCGATGGAAAGCGAACCAGCGCTGACGTCGTAGAAACGCGGGATCAGGTTGGCCAGGGTGGTCTTGCCCACGCCGGTCGGTCCAACCAGCGCCACCACTTTACCGGCCGGGATGGTCAGGTTGATATTATCCAACACCGGAATGCCGGCGTCGTACTGGAAGCTGACATTACGCAATTGAATTTCCTTGGCGCCTTCCAGCGGCAAGTCGATCGCGTCCGGTTTTTCCACAATATTGGGGGCTTCGTTGAACAGTTGGTTGACGCGCTGCGCTCCGGCCAGGGCCTGCTGTACGTTTTCCCAGACTTTGCTCATTTCGCGAATGGGCTGGTAGAGCTGTTCCAGATACAGGAAAAAAGCCACCAAACCGTCCACCGCCAGGGTTTGGCCCAGCACGAACTTGCCGCCGAAATAGATCAGCACGATGGTGCCCAGCGAGGAAGCAAATTCAATCAAGGGGTGAAAGGTCGCCATCAGGCGCAGCGCATGCATCTGCGCAGTGCGGTACTGGTCGACGTGGTCGTTCATGCGCACCACTTCCAGGTCCTCGCGTGAGAAAGCTTGGATCTCGCGCACGCCCGACAGGTTATCGTTCAGGACTGCGTTCAGCTCGCCCAATTTGCGCTGCCGTTCGCGGAAAGCCGGATTGACGAACTTGTTAAAACCCTGCATGGTCAGGATAATCAACGGCACCGGGATCATGCTCAACAGCGCCAGCGGCGCGTTGATGCTGAACAGGATGGCCAGCACACCCACCAGCGTCAGCACGTTGGCGGTCAGGTCTGGAATAGCATGCGCGATCAGGTTCTCCAGCAGATCGGTATCATTGACCATCTGCGACATTAAGTCGCCGGTCTGGGTGTTCTCGTAAAATCGCAGTGAAAGGCGCTGCACGTGCTCGTATAACTTCAGCCGCACGTCCGCAACCACGCCCCAACCGGCAATATGCGCCATGTAGCTGCGCAGGTACTGGAATAGGATGCGCAGCAGGTAAACGCCCAGCGCCAAAAGGGCCAGGTGGGTGATCTGTAGCATATCGCTTTGCGCCAAACCGGGCGAGGAGACAATCGCCACCATTTGCTTGACCAGCCAGGGGCCGATCAACTGAACCCCCACCAGCAGCAGCATACTGACGATTGTCACAACCAGCGGAGCGCTGTATTTACGCAAATATTGATATACAAAGCGGAAAGACTTCAAAGGAAAAACCTCCAAACATGAATACCTGTTAATCCGAATGGGCTCATTCTACCCGAAGTGCCCGTACGCGTCAGTGGTACCGGGGCTTTTTAATAAGTTAGAGTCATCATTTAAGTAAAACCGCCCGGAAAATCCAGGCGGCATTTTTTCTACACAGTTTCCTAACAGGTTTTCACAACCCAAATTCGCGCTTCAACGCCTCTGTCATAATTTCCAGCGGCGCTTCCTCGCCGGTCCACAGGGTGAAATTGACCGCGCCCTGGTTGACCAGCATACCCAACCCATTGATGGTCTGTGCGCCGCGCGCCGCGGCTGCCTGCAGAAACAGGCTGTTGGGATCGTTGAAGATCACATCCGTCACCACCATGTCGGCTGTGATGGTGTCGTAATCAATCTCCGGTTTCTGATCCACATGGGGGAACAACCCTACCGAAGTGGCATTGACCAGGATATGCGTGCCCTGCGGCACAACGATGGCGCCCTGCCAGGGGATATATTCCACTGCCACAGGGGTCTTTTCCTTTAACAAGTCCACCAAAGCCTGCCCGCGCCGGGAATCCCGGTTGGCAATGATGATTTTGGCAGCACCGGCCAGCGCGCATTCCACGCTGATGGCGCGTGCCGCGCCGCCCGCGCCCAGAATCATGACTGTCTTGCCCTGCGGGGAAACACCCGCGTCCTTCAGCGAAGTCAGAAAACCCTTGCCGTCGGTGTTCTCGCCCCACAGCTTGCCGGCATTGTTGACCACCACGTTGACTGCTCCGATGATCTCAGCCGCTTCAGATAATTCGTCCAGATATTTCAACACTTCAACCTTGTGCGGAATGGTCAGGTTGATACCGCGCATATTCATGGCACGCAGCCCCTGCATGGCCGCACCCAAGTCACCCTCATTGACTTTGATAGTGATATAACGGAAATCCAACCCCCTGGCCGCGAAACCGGCTTCTTCCATCACACCGGTCGGGTTTTCGTCAATTGGGCAGCCAAACACACCCACCAGTTCGGATCGATAATTTTTACCCATGAATGTCTTCTCCTTTTAATAATATCCATTATAGCGAAATGAAAGGATTCTCTCTGATTAATTCTAATCTTGCTCTGACACATTTTCGCGGTTAATTTTCCTAAAATAATCATAAAGTGTAAATTTTTTATATGGGATTGGATATCTAAGCAATGAAAGAATCTTTTAAAAATATAAGTGGGCAATTTTCCTCGGATTATAAGAGACTTGCCATTTTGATGTTATTGATACTGCTGCAGTTTACCATTGCCACCGCTGCATACACCAATCCCGAAAGTCGGATAGCCAGTATCAACATTATGTTTTTACCTGTAATGATTGCCGGGTTGATTTTCGAACAATGGATTGGCGTTTTTTTTGGCCTGATAGGAGCAATTTTATTGGGGCCTTCCTTTGTCACAGGAGACTCATTCACAATACCCTGGCATTCTGTTAATTGGTTGTTGGTTTCAGCTGTCATGGCTTTCACAGGCGGCTTTTCCGGTTATATCAAATCCCGTGCGCTGCGTTTTTCTTACCGGAATGCCAGCATAATGGCTGTTGATCCGTACACAGGAATTCAGGATCGGGATGGTTTCTTTCAGCGCATCGACGCAGGGCTGCGGCAGGGAAATCAGTGTTCCGTCGCACTGATTGAGATTAAAAACAAGGATAAGATCACCTCACTGCTTGGTTATGAGGTATATGATGATCTAATTAACCAACTTTTGAAAATCTTGCAGGATAAACTACCTGAAGACATTCCTTTATACTCGCTTGAAATTGGTATTCTGGGGGTCTCCTCAGGATCTGACATTGAAAAATATGCCGCCAATATTATCGACTTCTTTGAACATCCCGTGGAAAGTATGGGCATCCCGGTTGTATGCGAGCTGATCATCGGCATCGCCACCGGGCCGCGTGACGGGAAGACTGCCGATGAGTTAGTCAAAAATGCCCTGTTTGCGTTGGAAGAATCACGAAAAACTATTAAACCCATCTCCTATTTCTCCGAAATAAAACAACCGGCTTTCTTCATCCTTCCGCTGATCTGCGAGTTGAATGAGGCTTTGAAGAATAAACAGATTCACTTTCAATATCAGCCCATCGTAGATGCGAACACCAAAGTTACGGACACATTGGAAGCTCTCTTGCGCTGGCAACACCCTAAATACGGTCCAATTCCGCCGCAAGATTTCATCTACTCTCTGGAGTCCACCACCTTCATCAATAAATTGACCTATTGGGTTGTCGAGGAAAATGTCGATAAATTAATGGAACTTCAAAGCATCGACCGTGATCTACGTCTGGCAGTTAATATATCCGTGGCCAATTTGCAGCGCGAAACATTCAGCAGACAAATTGAAAAAATCCTGCAGAGTAACAACATTCCACCCAGTTTATTGGTATTCGAGATCACGGAGCGTGGTTTGTTAATGGATTATGCGGAAATCCTGCATAACCTGGAACACCTGCACGAAATGGGAATCCAAATCAGTATCGACGATTTCGGTACCGGCAACACCACCATCGAGACTATCTCCAAAGTTCACATTGATTCCATCAAGCTGGATAAGGTATTCTTCGACAATTTTTCAGAAAACAGGATCAACCAAAAGATAGTCTCCGGAGTCATCAGCCTCGGTCGGAATCTGAATATTAAAACCATCGCGGAAGGCATTGAAGAAGCCGAAACCGCCGAAATGCTGCGCAAACTGGGTGTCGATTACATTCAGGGCTATCTCTACGCACGGCCCATGGATTTTGGGAAAGTTAAAACCTGGCTGGCAGAACAAATCAGCGCAGTTCCGGTTCTTTCCAAGTAAACCTGGGCGCCGGATGACATCCAGGGCGATCTTCTGCTTCTATTTATCAAGATCAATACTTCTTGACATTGTATCTGATACGTTCATATCGAAAATTTCTGGTTGAAAAATCCGCCTTCAATTTATTGATCGCGCCGATTTCTTCAACAATATAGGAAGAAGAAACCGTTGCACTGCAGGCAGCTAAAACCGCATCCCCGCTTTCAATGAAAGCGTTGAGGAAACCACCGCAATACGCATCCCCAGCCCCAGTCGGGTCTTTGGTGATACTGTTAATTATGGGAACATGGTAAAAATCGCCGCTGCTTTTATCATACACAATTGACCCATCCGTGCTCATTTTCACTGCCACTACCGTGGGGCCCCTCGATGCAAATTCTTTAATGCAGGTGTAAATGTCTCGGTTGCCGCACATTGCCGTGACCTCTTCTTTACTGGGTAAGAATAGATCGACCATTTCCAGCATTTCGTATGCCATTTTATTGAAATCCGGCTGAGACAGGTAATATTCATGCGGATCCCAGGAAACCACCGTGCCCTTATTTTTCAATTGACGAATTGCTTTGAGTACGTCATATTGAACATCCGTCGGCATCGGCGCCACATGAATTCCATCTGCGTCCCAGCATTCTTTAGGGAGTTCAGCCGCTGTGATAGACATATCATAGTGGGACCCTGAGGTCATATGGTTCACGAATTGCCGTGCCCCACCCGGTTCGTATAACGCCCAATTACGGATATCGTTGCACGCCATCGGGATCAAAGCCGTGTTGATGCCAAGCACTTTAACTTGTTGTTTAAATTCAATCGGAAAACTTTTACCAATTCTCGATACGATCAGCGGTGCGGCATCCCAAATTCTCGCGCCGATGGCGGAAAAAAGAGCATTTCCACCGATGGATGCCAAATATATTTCCGCCGTATCGCATAAGACAATATCATCAATGGTCAAGTTGCCAATCGTTGTAATCTTATTCTTCATATCATGAATTATTGGCTACCAGTAATCCCAAATCGGAGCAATCTTAATATCTTACCTTTAACCAATGCAACAGAAGAATCCTGCGATTTCAACTGTTGCATTGGTTTACTCTTATTGATTCTTAGCCCGATGCTCTTCGGAAAACCGAAGTAATCAATGGTTTTGCATTTGTCTGATCTGCTAATTTGCTGTCTTATCGGTATTGAATGTCAAGCCGAATGCACCGCGTTCCGCAATGGTTTGGTCATCGGGGCACGGGATATCATATTGCGCAACTTCAGGGCTGAATTGACTGTAGTGAATGGTCTTGTAATGTTCAACAAATTGTTCCCCTGAGAGGAATCTTTTATCGGAGAATTCGATATATTCCGTATAGAAGTTCGCCATTCTGGCAAAAATATTACCGGCCATCATCCAGAAATCTGTTTCTTCGATGAATTCATCCGTGGCTATTGTATATTTTGCTTTTCCGGTGAAGCTGGCATTGATCGGTTTGTTCGTCACCAGGACAGTGTTCAAATCCAGGAAGTTTTGTTCATCCAAATTTTCCACGCAGCGCTGAACGGTCTTTCCGTCAGGGCAGATATTGAAGACGACTGAAGGTTCTTCCCGGCGATTATGGACCCAGTATTGCTCGTGTCCATATTCCTCAAGCTGCTGCCAAATACCGTCAGCAGCGGATTGTTCCATGAATTTCGCTGCGCCATATTGTGCCAAAGGCATACTTGGGCCAGCACCGAGGAAATAGAATTTCTTCTGGTCCATGGTTTCTTTCATCAGATCTTTCATCAACTGCTCGTTCGTCATGCAAGCTTTGAAGCCAATCGCCATATCTTTAACGATCTTATCGAAGATCGCCAGCTCTTCAGCTGCGGGTATATTACCATTCCAAAGACCTAACTTAATTCCCACGATCTTCAAGAGAAGGGTTAAACCCATATAATTGCGACTACCGTCGATGTAACAATTATTGTCTGTCGAATAGCATAGGACATTTTGGCAGGATGCCGTAAGCCGGCTTTTCGGCGTCAAGGTCACCGCAACCACCGTGGCGCCACGGCTTTGAGCAAGAAAACTGCTTTCAACTGTCCTGGCAGCAGACCCGCCACCAGAGCATATCAATACCAGCGAATTCTTGGGCATATAATCTAAATAGTAATTATTGAATTCCTGCGACTCGAGAACCTCGATTTGCACCCCGGATTTCTTCCAAAAATTCAGTTTGGTGGAATCAGCCGAATAGAGCGAATCGCCAATTCCAATCGCGTACACCTTGTCGTATTCCTTGCTCAAAACGGATTTCAACTTTTCCACTTGAGCCGGGAATTCTGTGCAGATTTTTTTAATTTCTTCTGTGAACTGATCCAGATCTTTATCAGTGAGGCTTTCACCTTTCACCATATCGAAATATTTAAGAGCTGCCGGTTTTTTTACATTCATTTACAACCACCTTTATTGATATAAGTTTTTTTATTTTTTCGAATTGCTAGAGACAATGTTGTTATATGTTTGCATGAACTGTTCAAGCTTTCCCTGGTCTAGCTTGCCGGTCATATTGCCGGTGTCTTTCAGACAGGAAGCGACAAAAATCCCGTCCGCGAATTCATAAACCTGGGCGAGATTCTTGGCGTTTGCACCGCCTCCCAGAAAGACATACTGGTCCGGGAGATTTTCTTTTACCAAACGCATCTTTTCGGTAGATTCAGCGAAGTCTTTTCCTGCGATGATCAGCGCATCCGCCAATCCCTGACTGACCGCCTGTTGGCAGGCATCCAGTAAACTGACATTTCCCAGGGGAGACGAACTCCGGTCATGGATATCCGGCCAAATCTGAACATCACATTTCAGTTTATAGCGCATCTCGAGAACCTGGTCGATGCAGCCGGCATGAACGCCATCCACGCCCACCACCGCGCCCACGTAAGCTTTCGGACGGATATAATCCGCTTCAATAGCGGAGGCAATCGACACCATCGCATCCGCATCGTCGCGCAGAACACTGACACCCAGCACGCAATCGCTTGGCAGCGCTTCCCGGATGGCATAACCGATCACGGTCATATAAGAGATAATGTTGGCGCCGACATGCACGTACATAGGCAGGTCGTTGACATTCTGGAGCAGAATATTTCTGATGCCCGCTTCATATAACATTTGGGCTTCGCTTACTGCCGTTTTCAGGATTTTTTTGAATGGCAGCGTATTCAGTGTGGTTCCGGGTAATGCCTGAATGCCAACTACGGAAGCCAGGCCGAAAGGTGTCAACAGATTTTCCGGTTGGCCCTGGCGGGGTTCTTCCTGATACGTGACTTTCTTGGTTATTGCATAGTTCATAATCTTATTCATTCAATCCTTCTATTCTTTTATTCCAAAGATTCGATCTTTGAATCGAAAATCTGCCGGAAGTTTTCTGCTCTTCTCCAAGGTTTTTGTTCAAATTCAAATGGTGGCTTGCCTAACACCTCGCTCAGATGCATGGCCATCAACTCTAGAGGAATCGGATAGATCAACTGGGTGAACTCCTCTTTTATGTCCTTCATTCCGCAGATGGGCAAATAAATATCCGCGGCTCTGGCCAATTCTTCATCATCTTCCTCGCCAATGACGATTTTCTTGCCGTCCATAACCGTGACTGCCTGCAAGATTTCCAAAGCGCGGCTTCTTGAACCGCCTTTCGGTGCCAGCACAACAGTGTGCGTGCCCGGCTTGGTGGTAAAGTATTGCGTGTGTGCCCATTCCTCAACACCTTGAGGAATCGAATCAAAACCCGAAGCTTCCAGTAGTTTCATACTGCCAAATAACGCCGTTCCCCAGTTGGGTCCACTTCCCAGAATATGGAAAATCTTGATCTTGTTGGAGTTTTCTTCGGCGCTATATGCCACCAGATATTTTCGGATCAGATCAAAATTGTTTTTCACGGTTAATTTCATCGCCTCGCCCAATTCGGAGATATAGGCAAAGATCTCACGAACATCTTCATCACTGAGGACGCCCTTTTCTTTTCCCAGCGCAATGGCAAAACATATCAAGGCTAGTTGTGAGGCAATATAAGATTGGGTACCGGGCGCCACGCCCACCACATTGGGAATATTGACGAAGAGGTTTTCCGAGGCGATCTTTGCCAGTGGTCCATCCGGGTTGCTGGTCACACCGATGGAATATGCCTGCATCTGTTTTGCCCGCAGTGCGCATTCAACGGTCCTGGCAACACGCCCGGATGAAGAAATTGAAAGCACAATGGCCTTTTCATCTACTTCCGTAGGGCAGATGTATTTTGAAAATTCCATGGCGTGATGGACCTCAACGTGTACTTTAGCGTACTTGGCAAAGAAATCACGACATGCCAACCCGGCGCAATATGAATCACCGCAGCCGGTTATGTAAACCCGATCCGCTTTGGATGCCATGCCGGTTTTTTCCAGAATTGTGCCGGCCTGTTTCATGATATCTTCGCCGCACAACTCAAACAATTTTGCCTGGGCAGCTATTTCATCAGCCATGATCTCTATCGATTTACTCATAATTCACTTCCTATAATTATTTGATTTTTTGCGTAGTCCGATTCAACTGGGCGTTAAATTTATTGAAGCGATCAACGACTTTTTGATGCTCGATTGAATAATTATGGATAACACCATATTCTTCCAAGTTAAAAGAGGCGGATATGATCCCATGCAGAGCTGCGTTATACACATCCTGATCAAGGGTATAGCTCGCCAAAAAACCACCGCAAAATGCGTCTCCGCACCCCGTTACATCGACAATGCCGTCTTCCGTATAAGCCGGTACATGCCAGGCCGAGTCCATTTCGCGGTCATACACTAAAACCCCTCTGGCACCTAATTTCACGCCAACCACACGCGGACCGCGCGACGAAATTTCTTCCAGATATGGGATATATTCACTGATGGTTTCTTTAGCCTTCAAGCTGAAGAACCTGAGCAACTCTTCTTCGCTCGGTAAAAATATTGTGATCTTCTTCAGCAATTCATTCCATATTTTTTCAAATTGCGGGTAAACTCCTTGAAAATGCGGGTCAACCAAGATCAGGGAATCAGAGGGCAGAGAACGAATAATATCTGCCTGGCATTCCACCGGAAACGCAGCCACCAGAAACGCACGGCTTTTCTGATAATCAGCCGGGATGTCCTCAGGGAAAATTCCCATGACATCGTCATAAGATCCCCAACGCTGCGTGATGAAATAACGGTTTCCCGTCCGGTCAAACAAATTCCATATATGAATACTGGGGACGTCCAATTGTTTTACGCCCTGCAAATCCAGGCACGCACCCACTTTTTCAAATATTGCATCGAGGTCATAATCGTTGCCGCGTCTGGTTACAAAGCCAATTGACTTTGGTTCCCAAAGGCACAAACCCGCCAGAGCGTACAACCCGGACCCCCCTGGTGAATCTAATAAAGCGGGTTGATCGAACTTTACGACGTCGTCCAGTGTTAATTGGCCAATAACAACAATTTCCAAATTATCAGTCATCGTAGTTTATTCACTTGCCATAATACTTTTATGACATGCCTTTCTCAAAAGGTAAGCCTTCGGCTTTGGGTCCGGCCAAACTCTTCGGACCAAGAATCAGCACAATAACTGTGATCAGGTAAGGCATTAATTTGTAGTAATTTCCAGGGATACCCAACGTATTGAAGAACGGAATGCCAGAATAGATTGCCGACATGGTTTTCAGGGTCCCGAAGAATAAGGAAGCAAAGAATATTTTTGAGGGCTGCCACTGACCCAGGATCATCACTGCCAAAGCCAGGAATCCATATCCGGATACCGTACCGTTGAAGTTGGTACTATTGGGCAGAACGAAAACCAATCCCCCCAATCCGGACAAACCACCCGAGATTAGTACGCCAATATAGCGGATCTTTTGAACGTCGATACCCACCGAGTCAGGTGCTTGGGGATATTCACCGCAAGCGCGCAGCCTCAAACCAAAGCGAGTCTTATACAGAACAAAATGTGAGGCCCACAGCACCAGCAAGCCCAGGTAAGTCGTGAGATAAATATTTTTGAAAAGTAGATCGCCCAACACAGGTATTTGAGAGAGGAAAGGAATTTCCTCGATCATAAAAGTGTTCTTAAAACTGATAATGGAATCACCGATGAAGAGCCTGGCCACAAAGACTGAGAAAGCAGGCGCGATCATATTCAAAGCCTGGCCGGAAATAATTTGATTGGCTTTCAAGTTTATGGATGCGAAAGCGTGTAAGAGGGAGAAGATCATGCCGCTGACGATCGAGACGAGGATTGCCAGTAAAAGCAGCGTTTGGCTGCTGATATAACCTTCCGCATAGCGGATAAACATGAAACTGGCCAACGCGCCAATGATCATGATTCCGTCCAACCCGATGTTGATAATTCCGCATCTTGAAGAAAACATGCCGCCCAAAGCAACAATTAATAAGGGAATTGAAAAATTCAGCATCTGGTGAAAAATAAATGTTATGGTATCCATGCAACTTTCCTATTCATTTTTAAACGAGTCTGTTTTTTGCGATTCCTTGTAGCTGAATTGCAATGCGAATTTGTTGACTTTGTTTTTGAAAATCAGGGAAAAAGCGCTGAAATAGATCAAAACAGCCGTAATGATCCCAACGGTCTCCACCGGAAAGCCATAACCCTGCATAAGCGATCCGCCTACGATGATATAAGCGATAAACAAACTCGAGAAGATGATCCCAATTGGATGCGACATTCCCAATAATGCCACAGGGATGCTATATCCCGGTTCATTGATAAACAATTCGGAGATCTTGTAGTTTTTGGTGATGGCGGACAGGTACAGTATTCCGCCAGCCAGACCCGCGATAAAACCGGAGATCAGCATCACGATGATAATGTTCCTGGTTTCGTTGATCCCCGCATACTTGCTGGCATCCCGATTCAGCCCGCAGCAGCGCAGGCTGTAGCCAAAACTGGTCTTATATAGAAGGATATAAACCAGAATAGCCATGATGATCGCGATGAACAAACCTGAATTGACGGTTGAACCGGGGAAGATGGTGTCCAACCCCATTTTCGGCATCAAAGCTGTTTTCTTGACATATGCCGACATCGCAGTCGTGCTCTCATAATGGGTATCATGGACCAACTGATTCACCAGATAAAGCGCGATGTAGTTCATCATGATGCAGGAGATAATCTCACTGACACGGAAATATGCCTTCAATAAACCGGGCACAGCCGCCCAAATCACCCCGGCCAATGACGCGCCAATCAGCGCCACGATCCAATGGATTGAAGCCGGCATGCTCAATTTGCCGCCGATGATAATGGCTACATAAGCAGCGATCGTGAATTGCCCGATCACACCAATGTTGAATAATCCGGTTTGGAATGAAAAACCAACCGCAAGACCGACCAGGATGAGCGGCGTCGTGTAATACAGGACCTGACCGATTCCCCGCGCACCATCGGAAAAACCGCCTTGCAGCATGACCAGAAAACCGGGCCAGGCGCCGGCCCGATTAAAGATCACCATAACAACCAGTCCGACAATCAGCCCCAGGAAGATCGAGATCAAGGATGCCAGCGTATTACCGAACGCGTCATTATTCAGAATTTTTGAAATAAGCTTTTTCATCTCATACACCAACTTTTGAACCCAACATATAAAGACCCAGATCTCGCTCGGATACGTCCTTTGGAAATACGTTTGCGACGATCTCCCCGTTGAACATCACCAGGATGCGATCACTGACATTCATGACCTCATCCAATTCCAAGGAGATCAGTAGAATTGCCTTTCCGTTGTCCCGTTCGCGCACAAGCTGCTTATGAATATATTCAATCGCGCCCACATCCAACCCGCGGGTGGGCTGTACCGCGATCAACAGGTCATGCGTACGGTCCATTTCTCTGGCAAGGATCGCCTTCTGCTGGTTCCCGCCTGACATGCTTTTTACAATCGTGTCAGGTCCTTTTGCCGAGCGAATATCATATTGTTTTATTAATTCAGTTGAATAATTCTGGATACTATGTGAATTTAGAAAACCATGATTGCAGAATTTTTCGGTGAAATAGGATTGCAAAATAAAATTGTTTGCCAGGTCAAAATCCAGGATAAGTCCGTGTTTATGCCTATCCTCAGGGATATGAGAAATATGTTTATAATTGCGCTTCCTTACAGACCAGTCTGTAATATCTTCGCCATTGAGACTGATTTTTCCGGAATTAACCGGCATTAGCCCGGTCAGGGCCATGACTACCTCATGTTGGCCGTTATTTTCGATACCCGCGATCGAAACGATCTCCCCTTTACGAACATCAAAGGAAACATGATTGACTTTGTTCCTTTCACTGAGTCCGGGAGCTTTGATCACCAGATCTTCTACGTGTAACGCCACCTCGCCAACCCGGGGTTCATCTTTTTCAACTTGAAGCATAACCTTCCGACCAACCATCATTTCAGACAATTGTTCATTGGTGGCTTCAGCAACATTAACTGTTGCGATGAACTTTCCTTTTCGCAAGATCGTACAGCGATTGGCGACCTGTTGAATTTCATCCAATTTATGGGAAATAAAAATGATGGATTTACCTTCAGCGGCCAATTCTTTGATGATCTTGATCAATTCATCAATTTCCTGAGGTGTCAGCACAGCCGTGGGCTCATCGAAAACCAAAATTTCGCTTTCCCGGTATAACATCTTCAGGATTTCCACCCTTTGCTGCATACCCACGGTCATATCTTCGATCTTTTTATCCAAGTCAACCAGCAGACCATACTGCTTGCTGAGTGCGTCAACCTTTTCGCGTGCCTCATCCATCTGAAGCACACCGCCCCTGGTTGTTTCAACCCCCAACACAATGTTCTCTAGAGCCGTAAAAACTTGAACCAGTTTGAAATGCTGGTGCACCATACCAATGCCCAGACGATTGGCTTCGTGCGGGTCACTGATCTTTTCTTCTTTGCCTTTGACTAAAATTCTTCCGCCGTCCGGGACATATAGACCAAAAAGGACACTCATTAACGTTGATTTTCCCGCCCCGTTTTCCCCCAATAAGGCGTGGATCTCACCCTTCCTGAGCTGAAAACTAATATCGTCGTTTGCAACAATTCTTGGAAATATTTTCGTGATATGTTGCATCTCGAGTATGTATTCCAATTTATCACCTTTATAATATTTATATGGGGCAAGTGCTGAGCTTTGTTCTTCTCGTTTCCAGCACTTGCCCCAATTGATGGTTAGTGCATTATTTTGCTAAATTACCTTTAATCTCCCCTGCAATAACATCAATTCCTATTCAACATAGGTCAGTTTCGCGCAAGTCAGCGGAATCTGATCGGGTGACTCGTAATCCGTATCGGTCGGGATAGCCGATGAAATGCCATCGACATCGTCTGCCAACCGCTGGTAGAGATCGTCATACTCAGCTTGTGTGAAGTTCTTGAATTTCATCGAAGCGAGCGCCACACCATTTTCCTTCGCCGTGTACAGAACGATCTTGCCGCCATCGAACGTACCATCCTTCCAGGCTTTCAGGGAGTTGTAGGTAACAGTCTCGAGGTCTTTGATAGCGGAGGTGATGATGGTCGGTGATTCTGCGGATTGATCGGAATCAACGCCGATCACGACGCCATTATTCTGCTCAGCGGCAGCGAACACGGATGCGCCCATCGGGCCGGCAGCCACATGAATGATCTCTGTTCCACCCTGGAACCACGAAGCGGCACGTGCCTGATTTTCAGGGGTCGGTTTGAAATCACCGGAATAGTTGTACATGATCTCAACGTCATCCAAACCCAACTCTTTGCAGGCTGTCTCGATACCCCAAACAAAACCATAACCGAAGCGGACCACTGCCGGAACAGCCATACCGCCCATGAAGCCTAACTTGCGGTAGCCGTCCTTGACAGCGGCATATCCCGCCAGGAAGGTTGACTGTTGCTCAGCAAACTGAATTGCCAGAACGTTGGGGGTTAAAACCTGGTTGCCATCATCGTCAATCGGCACAGTATCGAAGATAATAAAGGTCACATCGGGATATGCCGTTATCATTTTTGACGCGGCGACTTTGAATTGATCGCTGTTGATAATGATGAACTTTGCCCCGGCCTTTACTGCGGTGTCGCATAGGGTAACCTGTGCTTCAACGGTATCTTCTACCGGTTGATAGTACATGTATGACAGGCCATTTTCATCCCCGAATTCTTTGACACCATTCCAACAGCCCTGGTTGAACGCACGGTCATCCAGAGTGCCTGCCGCGGAAATCAAGAGCGCGATTTCGCCGCCGCCGGTCGTCTCGGATGCCGCCGCCGGCGCAGCTTCTTCAGCAGATGCAGCAGCTGTTGCGGCGGATTGAGGAGCACATGCACTTAAAAACGCAAATACAACCACTAAAGATAAAACAGTAAAAATATTTTTCTTCATCCTAATCTCCTAAATTATTTATTTTTGTATAAACAAAGGGAAATAGAAAAGTCGAATAGACGCACCTCCTTATTAATATAGTTTTGTGTTATAACGCCCGGTTTTTTTGAATTCTTATATTAAGAAGACCTAACCAGCATAATGTTTATAATTTTGTCATTGTGGTAGTTCATGCAGTAAAGCATGGGTCGGATATAGGCATTGCTGAAATGCGTTTGTTCCAAACATAACAACGGTGTATGTTCATCTACATCCAGCCTGTGAGCCATTTCCAGATCAGCCGTGATCGCATGCACATGCGTGATCACAGTCTGGATACTGTAGTTCGCTTTTCTAAAATAATCGTAGATGGACCAGTTTTTAGATTCGGCGCAAGATGAGAAGTCGTAATTTAAGCCAGGGATTTCAGTAGAAAGGTACTCCTCGGATTGAATAACGGGAATGCCGTCCGCTGTCCTTACCCGCGAAATATGCACAACTTTCACAGATTCGGAAATCCGTAAGTTCTCGGCTACTGTTTTAGAAGGCGTCTCGATTTGATAAGAAAAACCAATCTGTCCGGGTGTTTTTTTCTGGTTTGAGATCAGTGTTGAGGTACCTACGGCATCAGAAAGATTTGCTTTCAACATCACACCAGACTGAGGTGTCACAAAAGTTCCTACCCCCCGTTGACGGAATAAATATCCCTTTTCAATCAATGTGTTCAGTGCTTCTCGAAGTGTATTCCGGCTCACTCCCATTTGGTCGGCCAGGTTTGGTTCGCTGGGCAGTTTCTCTCCTGGCACAAAGATATCTGTGCGGATCGCGTTCAAAATTTGGTTGATGACTTCGTCCGTAACTGATGGATACACGATTTTACGAAAATAATTGTTTTGTTGGTTGTCCAACATCCTACTCCTGTTTTCTTATAGTATAGGGGATATTTTCGAAAAGTCAATACATTCGAGGATTTTTAATAATCGAGAGACCGTTTTTTAAGAATTATTGCAATTGTTTTAATTATCAAACTACTAAATTCAAGGACACAAGGAAAATAAAAAAGCGCCATTTTAAAAATGGGCGCCTTTTCAATCAATTTATTTGTTTATAGCTCAATGACCAAATGGCTTTCAGCATCTCCTTCTACCGAAGCGTACTCCCACCACATGGGGTAAGTTGATTGCGTGATCCACAGGTCTTTTTTCAACCGACGGTGCTTTCAGTAAAAAATTCTCTTAACCTATTATTTACATTTTGTTTATTGACTAAGCTCCTACACAATGGTATTTTTATCAAACGGATTTTATATAATTGTAAAAATTTTATGGCAAATCACAAATTACTAACCAGAATTTTCGAAAGCGCCAAACGGATCGAGTTTTCAAACCGCGACCGTTTGGTCTTCTTCAGCGACGTGCATCGCGGCAACAACAGTTGGGCGGATGAGTTCGCGCGCAACGAGTTGATCTACCTGTTCGCGCTGCAATATTATTACGACGACAAATTCACCTACGTTGAGGTGGGTGACGGCGACGAGCTGCTGAAATTTAAGTTTATCGAGCCTATCCGCATCGCACATGAAGAAGTCTTCCGCCTGCTGCAAAAGTTCCACAACAAGGGCCGTTTTTACTACATTTTTGGGAACCACGACTACGAATATCGCAACCCCGAGTTGGTACACCGTACCCTGAACCACATCTTCAATATGGTTACAGAGGAACGCGAGATTTTATTTGATAATTTCGAAACACATGAAGGACTGGTCTTCCAACATAAAGAGAGCGGCGTGGAGCTATTCGCCGTACACGGCCATCAGGCCGATAACCTGTTCCACCGCTTGATCTGGTTGAACGGCGTGATCCTGCGCTTATTTTGGCGTCCCCTGCAAATGTTAGGCCTGCAGGACCCCAGCAGCGTTTCGGCGAACATCCACAAACGCGAGCGTACCGAAGAAGAGCTCAAGAAATGGGTGGACGAACACCACCAACCCATGATCGCCGGTCACACCCATCACCCGCAGTTCCCCAAACGCGGTAAAACACCCTATTTCAACACCGGTTCCTGCGTGCACCCGCGCTGGATCACCTGCATCGAGATCGTCAAAGGGGAAATCGCGCTGGTGCGCTGGCGCATTACGCCCAACAAAAAAGGCCAGCTGGTCGTCAAGCGCAGCGTGCAGAAGGGCTTCCGTCCCTTAGCGCAGTTCGCCCACACCCCGACGGTCTAAAAATATTCCCAGCTTTGGATCTCGAGGATATTGCCCTCAGGGTCGGTAGCGTACGTGAAGGTGATCACGCCCACACCCGCAATTTCCTGTTTGACCACCTGCCCCAATTCATGCCCGCCGTGCGCCAGCAGCGCTTGCAGTGTTTCCTCCACCTGCTCGACCTCAAAAGCCAAATGGCCCAGGCCAAGACGGTTGGCCGCGGGTGGCGCCGGCCGCTCCAGCATCTCATCGTATTGAAAGATCTCCAGTGTGGGCCCGTGTTCGCCGAAACCCGGCAGGCGCAAATGCTGGCCGGTCAGGTGCGGGCGCTGCAGGCCGGTGGCCTGCGCCAGCCAATCCCCCGCCAGGTCGCGCGGCGGCGGCACCGCTTGGCAGTCAAACACCTCAATATAGAATTGGGATAAATTGCGCCAATTCCGGCAGACGATGTTGGTGTGAGCGTATTTCGTCATTGTTTTACCCTTTCACCACAGCATAGCAGCTTTGCACCAGGCCATCCTCGAAAGCCCGGCTCTCTATTAATTTCAGCTTCACATCCGCTTCCAACGATCCGAACAACGAAATGCCCTGCCCGATCAACACCGGGATGGTTGTGATGGTGATTTCGTCCAATAGTCCTGCCCGCAAAAAGGACTGGATGGTCTTGCCGCCGTCCACATACACTTTCTTCACACGATGCAAAGTGAGTTCTTCCACAAGTGCGGTCAGGGAACCGGACCAGCGCGTTACTATTTGGGGAACAAAGGCCGGCAGTTCCAATTCCCGTCTGCTCAGCACCCACATAGGCTTGTCGGCATACGACCACTCCCCGAAGGAAAGCACGGTGTCAAAGGTGTTGCGGCCCATTACGATCGCGTCGATCGAGGCGAAGAAACGGCCGTAGCCATAATCCTCACCACCCTCCACCGGTTTGGGCAGCCAATCCAGGCTGCCGTCCATTCGGGCAATAAAATCGTCCAGGCTGGTCGCGATATAAGCGCAAATTCTCATAATCCTCTCCTCATTTGTTCGTGCCAGTCTTGTCCCGATTGACAGATTGAAAAATGATAAAGCGGGACACGCCTCCAAAAGTATTAATACTCAAGTAATACTTTTGACAGATGCCGGTTTTTCCGACTTCTTCTACTATTTATACAACACATGCTTTGTCAGAGGAAGCGGACATGCAAATCTTTTACCTGAAACCAATGAACACTTTTATTCTGGACATACTCGTCTGGGTTATCTTTCATTTGGGTATTGGGTACCTGAGTCTGAAGTTCCCGGAAAATTGGCTGGACCCCAACCTGCACTTCTTCCAGGCTCACCCCTGGGAAGAGGAAGGCAAGGTCTACCAACGTCTGTTCAACGTGCGCTCGTGGAAACACCTCATTCCGGATGGGTCGAAAACTTACAAGAATGCCTATTCCATTAAACATCTGGCCAGCAGTGAATTGTCGCACCTCACATGTTGGTTAAAAGAAAGCGTGCGCTCGGAATTATGCCACTGGTTCATGATCCTGCCCGCGCCGTTGTTTTTTCTGTGGAATAGTATTAACGGCGGTTGGTTGATGGTGCTGTACGCGTTCCTCAACAATCTGGTGCCCATCATCCTGCAGCGCTTCAACCGCCCGCGCATGCGCAGGTTGATCGCCCAACTGGAAATGAAATCTTTATTACAGCAACCGGCTTGTATCCAAATTCCAATCTCGAATTACGAACAGTCATTTTCAGGGCAATAATCACACTTTTGCCACCACCCGGCAGGGCAGCCCGCTCATGTTCGTATAATTGATCGGGTAAGTATTCGCTGTAAACTGAGCGGAAGGCGCATCACCCAAGATCGCTTTCAGGTTGCACAGGTTCTCGATCACGAACACGCCCCGGTCGGCACAGCGCTGGTCCATGGGGGTGTGCTCCTTGCCGCGCCGCACGCCGGCGAAATCCACGCCGATGATGGAGATCTTACGCTCGAGCAGTTCCTCGATCAGGCTCACCGCTAAATGCGGGTGTCCGGAGAAATAATCCTGCGTGCCGTACTCATGCTGCTCGATGAAGCCGCTGTAAAACGCCACGAACATATCCGCGTGTATTTTGGAAAGGTCGATATCGTCGGCCGCGATCTCGCGCGCTATGCCCACCCGGCTGACATCGAACACGATCCCCGGCCTTTCCACGTATTCCAACGGAAACTCCTTATCCATCACGTCAAAGTGGGTGCCAATGTGGCCATTGTTGGTCAGCAGCTTGACCTCGCTGCCCTGCGCGTTCTCGATCAGTTTGGGCGTTACCTTTAGCGTAATGTCTATGAACATCTCTTTTCCTTTTCAATTTAATAAATTCAGTGAGTATTCTAATGGAAGAATCAAACTTCACTATAATTGTAATAACGCAAAAAATACTGTGAAAAGGCAAATTTAGCCAGGGCAGGTAAATCCTTCACTGGCTGGTCAAAATTTCAGCGCTTTTCCTGGTGATTTCCGCTAGATGCGTGAAATGGCTTAAGAATCAGAAATACTTCAGGAGCATCGAAAAACCACTATGAAGAATCGCATCACCTACATCCTGGTCGCAGCCGCGATCGTCATCGCGGTAGTCTTCCTGATCCTGACCGCCACCGCGCAGGAATCCCAATTTTTTATTACGGTTGGTGAGCTGGGCGCGCTCAGCGCGGAAGAACAGCGCCAGCCACTGGTCGTCTCCGGCGCGGTGGACGGCGCCAGTATCGTTTATGATGAAACCATCCCGCAGATCACATTCACCATTGTCGACATTCCTTCCGACCTGAAGGTCATCGAGCAGCGCGGCGGTTTGGCCGTCGTGCTAGAAGAGGCTGTGCAGGACCCGCAAGCCCAGCGCCTGCAGGTGGTTTACAGCGGGGTCAAACCCGACCTGCTCAAGGGCAGCGCCCAAGCCATCCTGAAAGGCCAATTGGGCCAAGATGGGCGCTTCTATTCCGACGACCTGCTGTTGAAATGCCCCTCGCGCTACGCCGAGGACATCCCCGAGCAGGTGGAGGACTGATATGATCGCCTTGATGGGTAATTTCCTGCTTGGCTTGGCAGCGCTGGCCGCGTTTTATGCCGCGCTGGCCGCGCTGATCGGTCAAACCAAAGCCTCCCCCACCTGGAAAAAGAGCACGGATAACGCCATGCTGGCCTACACGCTCCTGCTGGGAGCCGGGGTACTGTTCCTTGGTCTGGCGCTGCTATTCAACCAGTTCGAACTGCAATACGTCCATGATCATTCCTCGTTGGCCCTGCCGCTTTACCTGAAACTGAGCGCCATTTGGGCCGGGCAGGAAGGCTCATTGCTATTCTGGAGCTTCATGCAGGCACTCTTCAGCCTGCTGGCCGTCAACGCCAACCGCAAAAAGAACGCCGATTCGGTTTACATCGCGGCGGCCATCCTGAGCCTGCTGACTGCTTTCTTCGCCGGCGTCACCTTCCTGGTGCAAAATCCCTTTGCGTCCCTCTCGCCGGTGCCCGCCGACGGCCTGGGCCTCAACCCGCTGCTGCGCCACCCGGGCATGGCTTTCCACCCGCCCGCGCTGTACCTGGGCTACGTGGGCCTTGCGGTGCCATTCGCCTTCGGCCTGACCGGCCTGATCTCCGGCAAGGTCAAAGAATGGTCGCAGCCCATCCACCGTTGGACCCTGTTCTCCTGGTTCGGCTTGGGCATCGGACTGCTGCTGGGCATGCGCTGGGCTTACGACGTGTTGGGTTGGGGCGGCTATTGGGGCTGGGACGCGGTGGAAAACGCCGCGCTGATGCCCTGGCTGGTCTCCTCGGCGCTGATCCACACAGATTACTTGCGTGAAAAAACTGAAAACACTTTCAACAAGACCTATCTACTGGCCGCGCTGGCTTACCAGCTGGTGCTGTTCGGCACGTATGCCACCCGCAGCGGCCAGATCCAGTCCGTACACGCCTATACGCAATCCAGCATCGGGCCGGTGCTGTTGGGCGCCCAACTCTTGCTGCTGGCCGTTTCCGCCGGCATCTTCTTCAAATTCCGCCAAAAAAGCACAGCTGCTTCCGACGCGCCCATGTCCTTACGCGCCATCGTCTCGCGGCTGACCACGCTGGTGCTGTTGACGCTTACCTTTTCCATTTTTCTGGGGACCATCCTGCCCAACCTGACCCAGGTCATCTCAGGCCAGGCCACTGGTGTTTCCACCGCATGGTTCGACCGCGTCAGCGGCCCGCAGTTCGCTTTACTGGTACTGTTGATGGGCCTTTGCCCGCTGGCCGCCATGGCCCTGCGGCAGTTCAAGCGCTGGCAGCTGATCCTGGCCGGTCTGGCCGGCGGGCTGCTGCTGGGGGTCTTCTTCTCGCTTCTCTTGGGAGAGTTCCTGCCGCTGGCGTTTATGGTGTTCAGCCTGATCGGCTTTTCCATCACAGCCGAGCTGTTCAAGTTCGCCGGGCGGCAGCGCCAGACCGCGCGCTTCAACACCCTCAGGTTGTCCAGTTGGATGATCCACACCGGGCTGATCCTGCTGGCGTTGGGCGTGTTCGCTTCCAAAGCTTACGAGTTCAGCGATTTCCAGTCCATGCAGTTGAATGAAAGCGTGACCTCTGGCGGTTATCAGTTGGAATACCGCGGCATCGCGCAGGAAATGCGCGCGGACTACCTGGAAACCAAGGCCGAGCTGCTGCTTTCCCAGAACGGGCGTACGCTGGCCCTGCTTTCCCCTTACCTCAACCAATACGACGACGGGCAGCAAACCCTGACCGTTCCAGCTGTGCGGTCCTCACTGGCCGACGATGTTTACGTGGTGCTATCCGGCTGGTCCGATAACGGGGAGCAGGCCACTTTCCAGATCTACATCAACCCGCTGATCAACTTCCTGTGGTTCGGCGGCGTGCTGCTGCTGGCAGGCGGCTATCTGGCCCTGGCGCCGCTGAACGCCAAAGGAGTCGGGCGTTGGCTCTACTGGATCGGCGCTACGCTCTTCATTGGCCTGGCGGTTTGGATGATGTGGGGCAGCGCCCACGGCGCAACTGCGCCAGACAGCAATGACCTCCAGATCGGCTCAGCCGCACCGCAGTTCGAAACGCTGACTGACCTGAATGGTCAGCCGCTTTTGGTGGACTTCGCTTCCAGCCCGGTCACCGTGGTCAATTTCTGGGCACCCTGGTGCCCCTCCTGCCGCGAAGAACTGCCCGATCTGCAGGCCATCTGGGAGAAATACGAAGCGCAGGGCCTTGCCCTGGTGGGCATCACCTACGACACCGACCAGGCCGCCGTCCAGGCATCCGTTGACAGCTACGGCCTGACCTACCCGATCGTCCTGGACCCGGACGCCGCCCTCTCCATGCAATACGAGGTCACCGGCGTGCCCGAGACCTACATCGTTGACCGCTCCGGCCGCATCACCTTCATCGCCATCGGCGCGGCCAGTTATGATGTGATCGAAGCGGCCATATTGGAAAGCCTGATCCAAACGGAAGCATCCATTAAAGGAGGCAGCTGACCATGGATATCGGCACACTTTTACTGATATTGGCTATCGCCACGCTGACCGCCGCCTTCATCCTGCAGCCCCTGTTCGCCCGGCGCAAGCCGCAGCGGGACGAACTGATCGCGCATTGGGTTGAAGAACTCGGTCGGGAACACACAGAAGCGGAATCCGGCGCAATTTGCCCGCAGTGCGGCCAATCCGTGCACGCCGGCGACCGATTTTGCGCGTCCTGCGGCACCCGGCTCAAGGAGGATTGATATGCACACCAAAAAAATCCTCATCTCCCTCCTGTTTTTGTCCATGTTCCTGGCAAGCACCGGCTTCACGGCAACACAGCAAAGCCCCGTACAGATTAGCGGGCAGGTCAGCAACGGCACTCCCGGCGCTACCCTGCCGCAGGCAGCCACCCTGTTCCTGCAATTCTATAACGGCTCGCAGGTGGGCAGCGAGTACAGCACCGAAATGGGGCCGGATGGCAGCTTCAGCTTCACCGATCTCGAGGGTGAGGTGGGCAGCAGCTTTGTCGTTTTCACGGAATACCTCGGCGTTTTTTATAATTCCGTCGAGTCGCAGCTGCTCTCCGCGGATAACCCGCCGGTGGAACTGGTCATCTACGAGACCACCAACGACCCCGCCGATATCGTAATTTCCAGCCTGTACCTGTTGATCTACCCCTCCCTTGATGAAGATACCTACCAGATCACCGAGGTTTACAAGGTCGAGAACAGCGGCCAGCGCACCTACATCGGCAGCCAAACGCCCGACGGCATCCGCACCACCTTTGACTGGGCCCCGCCCGCGGGGGCGCAGAACATCGTCTTTTCGGAAGCCGAAAGCCGGGAGCGGTACATCGCCAACGGCCAGGGCTACAGCGACACCTACCCCATCCGCCCCATCCCGTACTACCAGGAAATGGATATCGCCTACGATATGCCTTACGCGCGGGAAGTTGCTTTCAGCAACACATTTGCGGTTCCACTGCAGCGCATGGTGGTTTCCGGCAACTTGACGGACATCCTCATTTCGGGGGATACCTTCGCCGAAGACCAGCTGCCCGAAGAGCAGGATTATCTCAACGGCGTATATTCCGGCGGGCCTTTCGCCGCGGGAGAAGCCGTCCGATTTGACATCCTTTACAGCCCCAACGCGCACCCGTCTGAAAGCGCAGGCGCGGCCGCGCCGTCCAAAGGTTTGAATTTTGACCCGGCCACCCTGGCATTGGGCCTGTTCGCCCTGGCGCTGGCCGTCTTCCTGAGCGTCATGCTATTCCGCCAGCCGAATTTACCAGATTGCCCTGTTGAGATCCGGCCGCAGATTGAAAAATTGGCTGCCCTGGAAACCGGCTACAAAAAAGGCCAGATCAGCGCGGAAGATTATCAGGCGCGCAAGAAAAAACTGACGGCTGCCCTCCAACATCAGACCGACCAATTCCTGTCGAAGAACAAATAGCATGGAACCAACCGACACCCTCCTCCACATTCAGGGACTCAGCAAGCGCTACCAATTCCGGCGCGTGTTCGCCAATCTTGACATGGAGCTGGCGCGCGGGGAATGGGTGCTGATCTGCGGGCCCAACGGCGCGGGCAAGTCCACCCTGCTGCGCCTGATCGCCGGACTGGAAAAAGCGCAGGTCGGCAGCCTTACCAGCGTCGCCGCCCGGATCGGCTACCTCTCGCACGCTTCCGGTTTGTACGAGGACCTGTCCCCGCGCGAGAATCTGGAATTCTTCGCCAAAATCTTCCGCCTGGAGAATGGCCCCCAGCGCGCCGCGGAGTTGCTGGAACAATTCGGCTTGACCGAGCGCCGCGACGACCCGGTACGTTCGCTGTCGCGCGGCATGATCCGGCGACTGTCCATCGCCCTGGCCGTGCTGCACCAGCCCGACCTGCTGCTCCTTGATGAGCCCTTCTCGGGGCTGGATTACGATGCGCAGCTTGCGCTGCTGGATTTACTCAAGGGAATTCAGGCGCAGGGCTGCACCATCGTGTTGACCACGCACGAGTTTTCGCTGGAAGAAGCGCTGGATTTCCGCCTGCTCTACCTGCACAAAGGAAAGCTCATACACGACCAGCGCTGCCGCGCGTTTGCCGAAGCCCGCGACATTTACCAAAACGCCATGCGCGCCGGGCAAAAAGAGACAAAAAAAACAAAACCGCCAACGGAAAAGACACCGCAAGCGCGCCTGAACACCCCGGCCTCCCATCCGCCTTACCGCCTGCGCGATTACCTGGCCCAGGTTTGGGCGGTGGCGCAGAAGGACCTGCGCACCGAAATGCGCACGCGCGAGCTGCTCAACTTCATGCTGCTGTTCGGGCTGAGCGCCATCCTGATCTTCAGCTTCGCCTTCAACCTGATGAGCAATGCCGTGCGGAATTTCATCCCCGGCATGCTGTGGACGGCCCTGATCTTCACCGGCTTTCTGGGCCTGTCCAAGGCGGTCAACCGCGATTTCGCCAACCAGTCCATGGACGTCCTGCGCATCGCGCCGCTTGAGCCTTCGGCAATTTACCTGGGCAAGCTGCTGGGCATTTTCATCGTGCAGTTATCCGTAGCGGTGGTTCTGCTGCTGGCCGCGCTGATCCTGTTCAACACGGCACTATTACAACCTGCCATGGCCACCGCGCTTTCCAGCGGCATCCTGGGGCTGGCTGCCTCGGGTACCCTGCTGGCTACCCTGGTGGAGCGCACGCGCTCACGCGAGATGCTGCTGCCGGTGCTGTTGATGCCCGTGCTGATCCCCCTGCTAATCGCCTGCGTGCAGGTCACCCAGGACGCGGCCGCCGGCCTGGCCCTGGTTGAGTCGCTGGCCTGGTACCGCCTGATCTTCATTTACAATATAATCATGGTCAGCGTCGGCATGCTGACCTACGGCTCCACCATCGAGAATTGAACTTATGCAAACATCCGCCCGCACCCCTAAATTGATAAACCTCCTGATCGCGTTAAGCGCCATCTTGTTGATCGGCGCGCTGTGGATGGTTTTCGCTTACGCGCCGCTGGAACAGACCATGGGCATCGTGCAGAAGATCTTTTACTTCCACGTGTCCTCGGCCTGGGTAGGCTTCTTCGCATTCTTTGTTACTTTTGTGGGGAGCCTGCTTTACCTGCTGCGTGGGCAGGATCGTTGGGACCGGCTGGCCGTGGCCTCGGCCGAGATCGGCTTCGTGTTCATCTCCATCACGCTGGTCAGCGGCATGTTGTGGGCCAAACCGGTGTGGGGCGCTTACTGGGTGTGGGAAATGCGCCTGACCATCTCGTTGATCCAGTGGCTGATATATTTTTCCTACACGCTGCTGCGCCGCTCGCTCGCTCATACCGAGGACGCCGCGCGGGTCAGCGCAGTCTACGGCATCGTGGCCTTCGTGACCGTGCCGCTGTCCTGGTTTGCCATCCGTTGGTGGCGCACCATCCACCCGCAGGTCTTCAGCAGTTCCTCCAGCGGCTTGCCCGCCAGTATGCTGGCCACCCTGTTGGTCTGCCTGGGAGCTTTCAGCGTGCTGTACTTCACCTTCCTGCTGCAGCGCCTGCGCCTGGAAAAGTTAGTGCGCGAACGCCTGGCGGTCTTGAGCGCGGAAGCGGATAGGGAGTGGGCCGCATGAATTACCTCATATTGGCTTACGCCCTGATCTTTTCGGGGATCATTGGTTACCAGGTCTCGCTGTTCGTGCGCGCCAAAAAGTTGGAGAATTTTTTACGAAACCATAATAAATTAACATAAAATTTGTATTTACATATTTGAATTATTTATATTCGTTAGGTTTATTAATTGATTTTCCGTTGTAAATTACCGGATCTGATAATTGATGATTTAGTAACCTTTTATAACTTATAGTTTTACAATTTGATTCACCTAATAACTTCGTTATTTCTTTTGATTTCCTAAAAGGTGGCGAAATTGAGAAAATTTCAAAGTTAGGATCATTCATTTTTATTTTTCTAATCACTGGAATTTGGTCGGAGTCTCCTCCAAGAAGAATCATAGCACCACAATTTGACAAATAAAAATCAGAAAGCATTTCTGTTGAAATCTCGACATCTGTTTTCTTCTCGACATGTGATTTGAAAGTCTGGTTACAACGGGAGCAAAATATCTCAATTACTTTAAACTCCCCTTGATAAAAACTATCGGCATCCATTGTACTTAAACTGATAAGAGCATTTTGATATATTTGTTGCCTTTTATGGCTATCCTGTTTATAAGAGGGAGCTTCAAAGAATTTTATTTTCTGTAGGGTAATTTGTGGAAAATTATAGGATTTGATAAAAGATTCGAGATTAAGCCAGAGGAGATTTCCCCATGGTCTCTTTTGAGTAAATGGTTTATATCCTTTCGGTGGAATATTTCTTTTATCAATAATTCCATGGTACAAGTTATAACCATCAATATATGCAAAGCAACTCTTATTCACCACTTGACGCTCCCCTAATAACATGTTATTATATTTCTAACATCCCCACGGTGGAGACACTGTGGAACCAACCACCCATATGGGTGGTTGTTTATTTAACAATTTTATATCACTTTCCTATTTCTTCAATCCTATAACAATAAACAATTCCATTATTGTTTTCAATTATTAATATAGAAATTTAGATGATCACAAGAAGAAAATGGAAGATATTAGTAATATCTACTCTTTAATAGCGCCTATTCAGTCCTCTTCAGCGCCACCATCCCGTCGCCCTTCTCCACGTTCTGCCCCTTGGACACCAGCACCTTTTCGACCGTGCCGGCGAAAGGCGCGCGGAACTCCATCAACATCTTCATGGACTCCAGCACCACAAGCACCTGGTTGTTGTCCACCGCGTCGCCCGCGGTTACCAGCACCTGGCTCACCACGCCCGGGATGGGCGCGTTGATGCTGCCCTCGTCCTTCTTCACTTCGCGTTTCTTGCCATGGCCGCGTTCCGGCTGCACGACCGTGTCCACCTGCAGGCCGCGCGTGGTCACCTGGTAAACGTCTTCTTCGCGCGGTTTGATGTGAAATTCACGCTTGCCTTCGTCGCGCTCCAGCATGAACAGACCGTCGTCATTCAGGAAATGAATGCCCGCGTAGACCTCATTGCCGTCGATCCAGACACGCTCGCCCTCGATCTCGACCTGGTATTCCTTGCCGCCGATGGTGACGTGGTACTTGTCCATTTCTAGTAGAACCCCACCATTTGTTCGCGCCAGGCCGCCGTGCGCCATTGGTTGGCTTCACGGGTGACCCTGGCCGCGGTCTGCTTCAACTTGTTATGGATGAACAGCGCGGCCGCCAGCGCGGTTTCTTTCAGCAGTTTTTCCTCATCCTCGCTGCTGTCCGTGGTTTGGAAGGATTCCAGGTACATGGTATCCACCTGGCCGGAAAGGAAGGCTTCGCTGCGCACGATGTCGCGTAAATAGCCCAGGTCAGTGGTCAGGCCGGCAATGTTGAATTCTTCCAGCGCGCCCAACATGCGCCGGATGGCGGTGGCGCGGTCTTCGCCCCACACGATCAACTTGGCGATCAGCGAATCGTAATCCGTGGATATGTACATGCCCTGGTACAGGGCCGAATCCACGCGGATGCCCGAACCGCTGGGGATCTTCAAATAGCTGACCTGCCCGGAAGTGGGCATGAAGGACTGGTCGGGGTCTTCGGCAATCACGCGCGCTTCAATGGCCGTGCCGCGCATTTGGATCTGGTCCTGCTGCAGCGTCAGGCAGCCGCTGGCCGCCAGCAAGATCTGCGTGTTGACCAGGTCGATGCCGGTCACCAGCTCGGTGATGGGATGTTCCACCTGAATGCGCGGGTTGACCTCGATGAAGTAGAAGTTCTGGTTCTCGGCCAACAGGAATTCCACCGTGCCCAGGCTGCGGTAGTTCAACGCCAGGCCCACCTGGCGGGCGGCCTCGTACAGGCGCGCGCGCACTTCCTTGTCCAAACCGGGCGCGGGCGCTTCTTCGATCAATTTCTGATGGCGGCGCTGAATGGAGCATTCGCGCTCGCCGATCACGAGGATGTTGCCGTTCCCGTCGCCCAATATCTGTACTTCAATGTGGCGCGCCGGGCGCACGAACTTCTCGATGTATACCTTGTCGTCGCCGAAAGCCAGCTCGGCTTCCTGGCTGGCGGAGCCCACCATTCGCAGCAGCTCTTCGTCGCTGTCGGCCAAACGGATGCCGCGCCCGCCGCCGCCGGAGACAGCCTTGACCAGCACCGGATAACCGATATCCGTGCCGATTTCTTTGGGAACGCCGCCATCGGCCAGGCTGAACTCGCTGCCCGGCAGCACCGGCACGCCGGCCTGCGCGGCGATCTTGCGCGCTTCCAGTTTGTCGCCAGTCAAAGCGATGGCTTCCGGGCTGGGGCCGATGAAGATGATGCCGGCTTTTTCAACCTTTTGTGCGAACAGCGGGTTTTCAGAAAGGAAACCATACCCGGGGTGGATGGCGTCCGCTTTGGTCTTGCGGGCGGCCGCCAGTACGGCGTCGATGTTCAGGTAGGACTGGGACGCGGGCGTTGGCCCGATGTAAACGGCCTCGTCGGCGTAGCGGGTATGCAGGGCTTCACGGTCGCGGTCGGAATAGACCGCCACGCTGGTGTAGCCCAGGTCGCGGCAGGCGCGCATGATGCGCACTGCGATTTCTCCACGGTTGGCAATCAGTATTTTCATCGAAGGTCCTTTCTGTTCTATAAGGGAATGTTGCCGTGTTTGCGCGGGGGCGTGGGTTTACGCTTGTCCCGCAGGGATTCCAAAGCGTCGATCAGGCGCCTTCTGGTTTCAGCCGGATGGATGACGTTGTCCAGGTAACCGCGCGCAGCGGCTACGTAAGGATTGGCCAATTCTTCACGGTATTTTTCAATCAGTTCGCTGCGGCGTGCCTGCGCATCTTCCGCCTCGGCCAGTTCTTTGCGGTAGATGATGTTGACCGCGCCGTCCGGGCCCATCACGGCCACTTCCGCCTGCGGCCAGGCCAGGTTGATATCGCCGCCCAAATGCTTGGAGCTCATCACGATGTACGCGCCGCCGTAAGCTTTGCGCAGGATGATGGATACTTTCGGGACGGAGGCTTCCGCGTAGGCGAAGATCATCTTGGCGCCGTGCCGGATGACCCCGCCGTGCTCCTGTTCCACGCCGGGCAGGAACCCGGGGGTGTCCACAAAAGTCACCAGCGGAATGTGGAACGCGTCACAAAAACGGATGAAACGCGCGCCCTTATCCGAGGAATTGATGTCCAGCACGCCCGCCAGCACCATGGGCTGGTTGGCCACGATGCCCACCGGGTAGCCGTTCAGGCGCGCGAAGCCGATTACGATATTTTGGGCGTAATCTTCCTGCACTTCCAGGAATTCGCTGTCGTCCACGATCTCCGCGATCACCTCGCGCATATCGTAAGGCTTCTGCGCGTCCAGCGGCACCAGGTTGGCCAGCGCTTCGCAGCTGCGTTTAGGATCGTCGGAGGCTTCCACGTAGGGCGCGGCGTTGAGGTTGTTGGAGGGCAGGAACGACAGCAGCCAGCGGATCTTGTCCAACAGCGCGCCTTCGTTCTCGTCCGAGAAATGCGCCACGCCGCTCTTGCTCAAATGCACGGACGCGCCCCCCAGCGTCTCGAAATCCACGTCCTCATGCGTCACCGCCCGCACCACGTCCGGGCCGGTGATGAACATGTTAGCCGTGTCTTTGACAATGAAAATGAAATCGGTCAGGGCCGGCGAATAGACCGCCGCGCCCGCGCAGGGGCCCAGGATGGCCGTGATCTGCGGGACAATGCCGGATGCGCGCGTGTTGCGCAGGAACATCTCGCCGCAGGCCGCCAATGAATTGACGCCTTCCTGGATGCGCGCGCCGCCGGAATCGTTCAAGCCAATCACCGGCGCGCCGTTCTCCAGCGCCATGTCGATGATCTTGGCGATCTTCAAGCCGTGTTCCTCGCCCAGCGAGCCGCCCATGACGGTGAAGTCCTGGGCATAAACGTACACCAAACGCCCATCGATGCGCCCCCAACCGGTAACCACGCCATCCGTCAGCGGATGGGATTGCTCCAGCCCAAAACCGCTTGCACGGTGGGTGCGGAAGGGGTCGATTTCGTTGAACGAATCCGCGTCCAACAGCTTTTCAATGCGCTCGCGGGCGGTCAGCTTGCCCTTGTCATGCTGCGCCTGTACGCGGCACTCCCCGCCGGCAGCCATGGCTGTCCGCCGCAGTTCTTCTAATTTCAAATCCAGTTTATCCGTATTTTCCATATTGCACATCAGTGTTCGTGTCTTTCCTTTGGTTTAACCCGAAAAACGCCGGGGAGGTTTGCAGTTTAGCAGTGCGCTGCTATCAAACGGTCTCAATTCGCGCTTTTTCCAGGTTCAGGAAGCGCAATTGAACAGGCTGAACCGCCGCCAATGCCAGCGCGGCGCAATATCCGGGCGCCGGGTTGAATTGCGCGATCGAGTAGCCCGCAAGTTTTCCGTAACGGTAAGGTTGCGCTTCATCCTGGCTGAACCAAGCCTGCAGCAAATCGGTCGTATCCGCTTGCGCGCGGATGCCACGCCCATCGGCCTTTCCTACAGCTTCTTTCAGCGTCCAGGCTGCGATAAACGCCGCCTCACGGTAGGCTTGCGGGACTGTATTCAATACTTCCCGCTCCGCCCTGTTGAAAAGCTGTGCCAATGCCCAGCCTTGCGCGCGCAAAGGATGGATGCGTTCGATGTCCACACCCAACGGCAGGCCGCGGCTGAGCGCCAGCAGCATCCATTCGCCGCTGTGCGACAGGTTGAATTGCAGCCTCGCGGCCATGAGCGGGTCGGCCAACTGCGGTTTGCCGTCCGGAAGATACGCCAGCTCGACTTGCCGCGGCGTCAACCCAATATAACTAGCCAATACGGTCCGCAGCGCGGCCCGCGCGGTCACGAAATCCGCCCGTTTCTCCGGGATGCGCAGGCGCTGCGCGCGCGCGATCTCATCTTCTGTCAGAATCGCCCGCAGGTCACCCTGTTCGCGCCATGCTTCCAAACGAACACGCCAAACGTGCGCCTGCCCTGCTTCCAGAGCAGGCAGCGAGGTCGGGGTATGCCAATCCAAACCCCTTCCCACTTGCTCGTTACGCATATTTAGACTCAGGTTGACCATGAGAAAACCTTTAGCTTGCTATCCTGCCGGCTGCGGTTGGTAGCTCTGAATTTCAGCGGGGATTTCCACACCCTGCAATTTCAAGGCCTGCACGCGGAAGGTGTAAGCCGCGCCGCGCAGCAGCTGCCAGGCCACGTCCGCCACGTGCCGACCGCGGTAATCTTCCAGGTACGTGCCGCGCACCCATTCATTGAACGCGCCCATGGAAGGCCCGCACCAGATCTGGTAATCCATACGGCGCTCCTCCACCCCGTCGCGCGACCAGCGCGAGGAAAGGCCCAGGTACCAGCGGAATACCAATGCCATTTTCTTCTTGGGGCTTTGTTCGGCCTTCTCGATCTGTTCGGGACTGCGTTGTTTGAAGAAATCCACGGTGCCCTGCCAGATATCGTCGAAGGTGCGTTGGAAGATTTTGGTCTCCAGTTCCTCGCGCACCGCCGCCGGGATATCATCCAGGGATTCGTAGGTGTTGTAGAGTTCGTACAGTTTCTGCGCGCGCATGGCGAACAGGCTGCCCTTCTTGAGCACCTGCACGCGCGCGCCCAGCTCGAACATGTCCGCCGAGGGCGCCATGCCCACGTCTGCCATGTCGGCCTTGGCCAACATCTGGCGGGTGTATTCGCACGCGCCGGATTCCACGCAGGCCTGGTTGACCGAGCCGCTCACCACGTAAGCCGCACCCATCATGTAGGCCGCCAGGGCCGATTCGGGCGTGCTGATACCGCCGGCCGCGCCGATGCGCACCGGCTGGGCAAAACGGTTCTCGGCTTGCATTTGGTCGCGCAGCGCCAGGATACCCGGCAGCAGCGAGATGGTGGGGCGGTTGTCAGTGTGCCCGCCGGAATCGCCTTCCACAGTGATGTCGTCGCCCATGGGGACATGCTTAGCCAATTCGGCTTGCTCGGCCGTGATCTTGCCCGCGGCCACCAGTTGGTTCAGGACCTTCTCGGGGGCCGGGTTGAGGAAGTGCAGCGCGATCTCGCGCCGCGAAACCTTGCCGATCACGTGATTCTCGATCCGAATACTGCCGTCGCCGTTTTTCGACAGCCCAGCGGCGCGGTACTGCACCAGCGCCGGGGTCAAACGCAAATAAGCGGCCGCTTCCACGGCGCGCACCTTCTTCTCCAGGAACAGGTCCACAGTACCCTGCTCCATCTGCGGGTCGAAGGGGTTGTGCAGCAGGTTAAACATGTAGGGTCCGTCCGGCAGAGCCGCCTGGATGGTGTCCACCGCCTGGGCAAGACGCTGCGGGGATAAACCGCCGCTGCCGAAGGAGCCCAACAGCCCTTCCTTGCCCAGCGCGATGACCATCTCTTCGGAAGCGATGGCATTGGCCATACCGCCGGCATAATAAGCCGCCCGGCAGCCGTACGTGCTGCGGAAGGTCGCGTCGCCCAAAGCCTCTATTGGCAATGGGGCCAGCCAGCCGGCCAAATCAGCCGCCTTGCCGTTCGGCGAAACCGGCATGCCGCTGTTGGAAAAAACCAGGCCGCCCTTACCCGCCACCGCGTACACCGGTTGGTCCAGTGCGGCCAGGCAAGCGCGCACGCGCTCGTTGTTATCCGTCAGGTCCTGGCTGGCCCCTTCCCATGCCAGGCTCATTGCTGCGTTTGGTTTCGTGTTCATCATTTGCTGCTCTCTTTCAATGTCATATTCAGGTTTTCAATAGCGTAGATGCGCAGGCCATCCACCCAGAAATCCGCGTCCGCGCGGATGACCGGTGTGGGGCCGGAGCGGTCGATGTCCTTGATATGGATCTCAAAATAGGTGCGCTGGTTGCGCGGCAGCACTTGCCCGCGGTATTTCCAGCTCAGCGCTTCATTTCCCGCAAAGGAAAGCCTGGTTGCGGCCGGGTCAATCTGCGGGAACTCCCGCCGCAGGTATTTCCACAGGCTGCGCGCGATAGCTTCCACCCCCAGCGAACCCGGCATAACCGGGTCCTGGTAGAAATGGTTGCTGTAGAACCACTCATCGGCCTGAAGGTCCTTTTGGCCGAGGATGACGCCCTTGGCAAAACGCCCGCCCGCCGGGTCGAACCAGGTCTGGTCAACCAGATCCAGCAGTCCACGCTCTCCCCCGACAGTGCTTGTCCCCAGCGGCCGGAAGGTCAGCGGAACGTCGGTGTTCTCGATCAACATCGCACGCTTTTCCTGGCCGTCCAACCCGCTTTGCTTTTCCATGGTAGCCGGGGTGAAATAACCGAAGGAAGATTCACCCGACAGGAAGGTCTGGCCGTCCACCGACAGCGCGAAGCTGTAGGCTTGAATGGTCAACCCGCCGCTGGAAAACGCGCGCGTCAATTGGGCCGTGTTGGTGACCGTTTTTCCGCGCAAATCCGGCAGGTCCGCGAAACGCAGGTTGCCGTCCAGGTTGCGGAACAGGTTGTTCTCAGGCGGGATAACCAGCGACGTGCCTAGGTAAGCCGAAAGGATACCGCAGGGCTGCAGCGCCATTTCCATCAGGACCGCCAAGGGAACCTGCGGATAACCCTCTTCCCTCAGGTACCAGGCATCCGCCGGGATGTCCACCTGGCTGGTGATGGCGGCCGGCGGCTGCGGGTTTCTGCGTTCGCCGGAGATCGCCACCACCCGGTCGATCAGCAGCAGGCGCCCATTGGGGATGCGCGGCGTTTTACGCTGGTCCAGGATGGCATAATCCGGCCCGAAGCAGGCGGCCACCGAACCGCTGGCAAACTCCTCAAGCTGGCGGCGGGTGAACAGTGGCGCTTGCTCCGGCAGGGGTGCCTGGGGCAGCGGCGCGTTCCCGTTCAGCACGGAAAGCGCGGCCAGCATTGCGGCCTGGTTTTCCAATAGGCTGTGGTGCAGCGCGCTGCTTTGCGCCATGACCTCATCCAATATTTCCAGCATACGCCCGGGGCCGCGCTCAGTTATTTCAGCTTGATTCATATTCATCAGCATATTTCCTATTCAGCGGCGCTCAACACGGATAGATCCAGCGGAACGCGCTGGCCGATCAGACGCGCCAGCAGCTTCAGGATGGAAACGTTGTCGCTGACGTTGTTCTGGTTGATGGTCATGGAGGCGTGCGGGCGATCCTTCAAAATGGCATCCACCCACTTGGAACAGTTGCTGCCCGCCCCCAGCTCGATAAACACGCGTGCGCCGTCAGCGTAAACCTGTTCGACCAGCCGCGGGAAATCCACCGCGTGGGTCAGCATGTGCGCGAAACTGCGCGCGATACTGTGGGATTCCATTTCCAGCGGAGTGTAATCGGCCGCGGAATATACCAGAATTTCCGGTTTGTGTTCCACCGGCCAGTAATGCATGCGTTCAAAGGCTTCGAACTCGGATTCCACCGGCTGGCAGTGGATGGCGTGCTCGTAAGGCGCTTTCAGGTGCATGCACTTCAAACTTTCGGCTACACGCAAACAAGCCGCTTCGTCGCCGCCGATCACCACCTGGCGGGAGGTATTGATGTGGGTGATGTACACCCGCTCGCCCGGCTGGATGGCCGCGCGCACTTTTTCTTCGGAGGCCATCAGGATGTAATTCGCCCAGATGGATTTCCCTTCTTCGTACACTGCGCTATCCGGCAGCTGCCAGTATTCGCGGATGGCGTTCTGCCGCCCGGAAACCCGTTCGTGGAAGAGCGGCGAAGCTTCCAGCGAGGTGCGCATGGCATCCGCCTGGGTCCAAATACCGCTGGCGAACATCATGCTGTTCTCACCCAGGCTGTAGCCGAAGGCCGCCGACGGTTGGATATTGAAAATATCCTGCAGGATGACCGTGAACAGGTATGAGAAAAAGATACCGCTTGAGATCATCAGGGTCGGTTGGTGCTGCAGCTTGTCCTGCAGCGCGGCGATCACTTGCGGGTCGTCCGTCTGCGGGAAGATCACTTCCGCGTTCATAGCATGCTCCGGGTCGTCCGTTAGCACGTCCAGGCTCTCGCTTAACTGCGGGAATAATTGGAACAACTGCCTGCCCATGCCCACATATGTGCCGAAAGCGCCCGGATAGACAAATGCGATCCTGGCCTGCGCTCCCAGGGGGTGCGGGCTGAAATAGCTGCCTGTGGGTGTCTGCCAGTCCCTGCCGCTCTCGAACGCGCCCGGCAGGCTTTCCTGCGCGCGTTCCAGCTCAGCCAGCAGGTCCGCTCGCGAAGCGCCCAAGATGGACAGGGCATATGGTTGGGAAGCGTCCAACTTGGAAAGCTGCGCGCGGATAAACCCTTCAAAATCCTCGCTGCCGGTCAATCCTTCCCGCGCTTCCCCCAGCTTTCGCGCGGCGTCTTCCGCCGAAGAAAAGCTGATGGGCAGCAGGTAAAAGCCCATTTCAAAGAACGGGTTCGCGCGTTGGGATATTTGGGCAAGCGTGTTATTCATAGCCATACAAATTTTCTCCGCTGAGGAAGGGAATCTTGAGGTAAAGCTAAACAGCTTTTCTGCCGATGAAACGGCTGAGCTGTTTGCTGACTGTGCCTTCCAGCCCCTTGAATTGGAAGAAGGTATTGCCGTCATCGTCCACCACCAGGATATCGCCCGAAATAGCGTGGTCGTTGTGGCTGACAATCGTCAGGACCGCCCATATCGCCTGTCCGAAGGGTATAGAACGGTACTGGATCCATTCGTGCAGGCGCGAGGGCAGGCAGGGGGCGTCGTAAACCTCCTGGCTCCAAAACAGCATGCTCTGCACGATGGCATCGTTGATGTAGGGGTTGGTCGCGTCGGCGGGGAACTGGCCCTGCGCCATGCGCGGCATTTCTGGCAGGAAGACCCGCGTCACCACTTTCAGTTCGTCTACGATGGCCACTTTCTGGATGCCCTGGAAAGCCGGCCCATGGAAGAAGGTGCCGTCCGCGTAGGACGGCTGCCCGTCCCGGAAAGTTTTCTCGTTATGCGCCAACGCCAGGATTTCAGGATGATTGGGCGTTTCAAGCGGTGTTTTGACCAGATCCACCTGGCCGCTGTAATGGAACAGCGTGCGGCCCTTTTCATTCGTGCTGGTCACCACTACCTCGAACGAGCGCAGGTTATCTCCGCTGCTTGCCAGTTGGTCCAGCTTCAGGTCGTAGGCTTGCTCGCCTTCCCCAAAGGTGATGCCTTTCAGCACCTTGAAATCCTCCATACGCTGGAACTTCCAGCCCGGGTTGGCGGCCTCGCAGGCGTTGATCAACCAGGCCGAGGCGCAGGTAGCCGGCAGCACCGGGTTGGGCCCAATGCAGTGGTCCAGGGCGAAGGGATTTTCCGCCAGCGTGATGCGGCGCTGGATGACCATGGGGTTATCCTTCACAACCGCAATCTCGTTTTCGGCGAAGATGGGACTGCCCACCACAACCTGCGGAATGCTGCGCGCGGTTCCACTCAGTTCCGCCACCAGCGTCTCGACGCCTTCATCCGTTTGGATCAGCGGGATATGGCGTTCCTCGAAAACCTTCTTCAACTGCGGCGAAACCATGCCGGAATCCCAGGGACCCCAGTTGATGGCCAGCACACGGCAATTGGGCAGCGATTTCTTCAACAAGCGGGCGGATTGGTTCAACACCTCGTTGGCTACCGCGTAGTCGGCTTGTCCGGCGTTGCCGAAAAAGCCCGCCACGGATGAGAACAACACCAGGAATTCCAATTTGGCCGGGTCCACAACCTGCATGACCGTGGCCAGGCCCTTGACCTTGGTGTTCACGACCAGATCGTAATCCTGCTCGGTCTTTTTCTCGATCAGTTTATCGGCCAGGTTGCCGGCCCCGTGGATCACGCCGGTGATGGCGCCCAACTCCTGCTCTGCCGCTTCGATCAGCGGCGCGCAGCTCTTCGCGTCGGTCACGTCCGCAGAGATGTAGCGGGCCTGCCCGCCCAGTTCGGTGATTGCTTTCAAGGTTGCGCTGATTTCCCGCGACGAGAGCACTTGTTTCACGGCGCGCTGCAATTCTTTCGGGGTGACTTTTTCACCCTTCTCAAGGAACGCGGCCGCCGCCTTCTTTTGCAGGTCTTCCTGGCTCTCCACGCCCCACGCCCAGGCAGGTTCTTCCGCTTGCAGGGGCGAGCGCCCCAGCAGGATGAACTTGCAGGCCGCGGCTTCGGCCAGACGGATGGCGCATTGGGCTGTGATGCCCTTGGCACCGCCGGTGATCAACAGAACGGACTCGCCGTTCAATAATGCGTTATTCTTTTCAGTCATAATGCTGGCTTAACCTTCGTCTTCAAGTGCCACGGTGAAACGTCCCGTGGGGGTATACCCCACCTCGGTCAGACGCAGGTCCGCGTCGTGGATCTCATCCAGGATCACCTCGGCGGCCTCCTGTGCGTCCACCTCCGGGTGAATGTCCAGGGCACGGCAATACACGGTCGGCCATTCCAGGCGCAGGGTCTTGGTCAACCCGGCGAAACCGCCCGGATAAGGATCGCTGCTCTTGGTGCCGTTCAGGCCAAACTGGCCGTCCATCTGCGTTACCGTCAGGAAAGCCGTACGGGCCTGCCCCGCGGCTTGCGCCAGCGGCGCTTTCAAATGGCGCGCCATCAGGAAGACCGATTTGAGCGCTTCGGCATTCTTCTCGCTGATATCGATGGCTTTCTTGCCGTTTCCGTTGTGGCTGGGTTCGAGATGTACAAAGCCAACCAGCTTGTCGTTCTCCGCAATGATCTGCTCCATCAGCGCCTGAACCGCCTCATCGTTCACCGCGCTCAGACGGTACTGTTTCACGTCAGATGAGGTTTCACCGGATGCATCCGCTGCGGCGGTCTTGCCGTTCTTGCCGATGTGGATCAGGCTGACTCCCAACCCTTTGGCCTGCAGGGCTTTTGTCAAAGCCTGCGTGCGCTGGCTGCCGTCGTCCGTGAGGACGATGCTGCTGCCCTGCGGATATTCAAAGGCCACCTGGTCGGGTTTGGGCAGTGCCTGAATCATCACCGGGTAGGTGGCGATGCCGCTCTTTTTCGGCTCCTCACTCGGAGCTGAACTAGGGTTTGGCGCCGCCTGGGGTTCAGGTTGGCGCTGCGAACCGTCGGTCTTGAAAGCGCCGATGATCTGTTCCAGCGTGCGCAGCTCAACCAACTCGTCCGCGCCGATGCTGGGCAGTTCAGGATATTGCTCCTGCATGGCGCCCAATATTTCAACGCGTTTGATGGAATCAATGCCCAGGTCGGCTTCCATGTCCATGCCCAATTCGAGCATGTCCACCGGATAGCCGGTCTTTTCGCTCACGATCGCCAAAAAGGCGCTTTGGATCTCGGCCGAAGGCGGAGCGGATGAAACCGAAGCCGCCGCTGTTTCAGGCGCCGGCGCTGCTGCCGGGCTGGCAGGCAGGGCCTGCGGCGCTGCCGCTGCCGCGCCGTCCGTCTCGAAAGCGCCGACGATCTGTTCCAGTGTGCGCAGTTCGACCAATTCGTCTGCGCCAATGCTGGGCAGTTCGGGGTATTGTTCCTGCATGGCACCCAAAATTTCGACGCGTTTGATGGAATCGATGCCCAGGTCGGCTTCCATATCCATGCCCAATTCGAGCATGTCCACCGGATAGCCGGTCTTTTCACTCACGATCGCCAAGAAGGCGCGCTGGATCTCGGCCGAGGGCGGAGCGGATGCAACCGCAGCCGCAACGGCAGGTTCAGGTGTCCCAGTCGCTGCCGGAGCTGTGCTGACAGGCTGCGCTGCCGCAGAAGAAGCGGGCGCACTCACCTTGAAAGCGCCAATGATCTGTTCCAGCGTGCGCAGTTCAACTAACTCGTCCGCGCCGATGGTCGGCAATTCGGGATACTGCTCCTGCACCGCGCCCAAAATCTCTACGCGTTTGATGGAGTCGATGCCCAGGTCGGCTTCCATGTCCATGCCAAGTTCCAGCATTTCCACCGGGTAGCCGGTCTTTTCGCTCACGATCGCCAGGAAGGCTACCTGGAGTTCATCGGCTGCCGCGGGACCAGCCGCGGCCGGTTTGGCTTCGGGTGCTGCGGTTGTCTCGGGCGCGGCTTCCACCGCGGGTGCTTCAGGCACCGCCTCTGCGTCACGAATAACCGGCGCCGTCACCGCAGGTGCTGCGGGGGTGGAAGCCGGTGCGGAAACAGCCGGAGCGCTGCCCATCAAAGCCTGTAGCATGGCAGCATACTGCTGTGTGAAAGCGGTCTGCGATTGGATGTATTCCTGGTGCGCGCTGCTGGTGGCGCTGTGCTGGCTGGCGATGAAGTTCGCCTGCTTTTCGATCAGTCCTAATTTATTAGTGTCTGCGTTTCCATTTTGGCTGGAAAGCAGGGATATTTCCGTATTCGTCAGTTCGTGCAGGGCGCCCTTGGAGGCGTTGTCGTTCTGCAGGTACTGCTGGTGCGCCTTCAGGATCTCGTTCTGGTGGTCCTGCAGGCGTGTGATCAAGTTTTCGATGTGTGCGTTGCCGGCCATTGCCGCTACCGGTGCCGCTGCTGTTGTCGCGGCAGCTTGAGGCTGCGCAGCTGGAGTTGCTTGAGCAGTCGAGATAGGCGCAGCAACTACGGCAGCGGGCCCCTGCCCATGTCGGTTCTGTTTGAGGGCTTCCTCGAACTTCGCCTGCGTGGCCGCGGTAGTGTACAAACCACCGTTCAACTGCACCGCCACCTTGCTGGCCTTTTTCTCTTTCTGCTCCGTGTAAGCGCGGTAGGGGTCGATATTGCCCAGCTCGAAACCCAATACGCGCAGCTGTAAGACCGCCTGGCGGAATTGCGCGTCGCTATCGCCCTTCGGGTTGGGGTTGAGGGTCACCACCTCGTAAGGCTGTTCCTTCAGGATATCCTTGACCAGGTTGCTGAGCACATTCTTGGGGCCGCACTCGACGAAAATACGCGCGCCGGCTTTGTACATGTTCTCGATCTCTTCTTGGAAGCGCACCGAATTGAGCATATGCTCGGAAAGGGTCTGCGCTATCGCCTGCGCTTCGGCCGGATAGGGCTGGGCGCTGGCGTTGGAATAGACCTTGCCTTTGGCTTTCTTGAAGGTTTCTTTTTGAATGGCCTGCGCGAAGGGCGCCTTTGCGTGCTCCACGAAAGCGGTGTGGAAGGCCATCGAGACCTTCAGCGGGTAAACGGACAATCCGGCGCCTTCCAGCAGCGCTTTGACGTCCTGAATGCCCTGGGTCGAGCCGGCCAACACCACCTGCGCAGGCGAGTTGTAATTGGCGATCTGCACATCCGGGTTGTCTTTCAACAGCTTGCGCACGCTTTCCACGTCCCCTTTGACCGCGGCCATCGCGCCGCTGTCCTTTCCGGACTCGGCCGGCAAACCCATGGCCTGGCCGCGTGCGGCGGCCAAACGCAGGAAGGCCTCGTCGTCCAGGACGCCGCCGGCCCACAACGCGCTCAATTCGCCGAAGCTGTGCCCGGCGAAGTAATCCGCAGAAAAACCAACAGCCTGGAGCATGCGATAAACCGCCATGCTGAAGGTGCCGATGGCCGGTTGGGCGTTTTCCGTGGCGGTCAAAATTTCCTGCTGCGCCTTCCGTTCATCATCCGAAAAGACCGGGATGGGGAAAACGGTTTGGGTCAGGGCGGCGCGGCCGTCTTTGACTGCCTGGGCGTCCGCCTGTTCGAAGCTTTCGCGGAAGGGCGGGAAGCTGATGGCCAGGTCCTTGCCCATGTTGACGTACTGCGAACCCTGCCCGGGGAACAGCGCGGCCGTTTGGCCTTTCACGTCCATGCCGGAAACCCGGAAATAAATGCCCTTGGGATGCGACCAGGACACCTGGCTCTGGTTCTTGTCGAGCAAACTCAGCGCTTCATTCAGCAACGCGCTGGCATCCTGCGCGTTCTCCGCCAGGAAGCCCAGGCGCGCGTACGCGCTCGGAATGGGTTTCGAATAGCTGTCCCGGTCCAATTGGTTGAGGACATGGACGCCGTCCGCGCCTTGTAGCTGGCCGAGGGTTGCCTGGCAGACCTGCGCCAGTTCCTGCGGAGTTGCGGCGGACAGCAGTACGCTGAAAGGCACTGCCTGGAGGCGCGTGAAAGCCTTTCCCTCGCCCCGGTATTCTTCCATCGCGATGTGGAAATTGGTACCGCCAAAGCCGAAGGAACTCACGCCCGCGCGCCGCGGGGCGCCGTCCGTTGGGCTGAACCACGGGCGTGTCTCCGTGTTCAGGTAGAAGGGCGTGCTTTCGATCTCCATAGCCGGGTTGGGTCTGGAAACGTTGATGGTAGCCGGCAGTACCTTGTGATACAGCGCCAAAGTGGCCTTGATCATGCTGGCCGCGCCGGCGGCCGCTTTGGTGTGGCCGATCTGTGATTTGACACTACCCAAAGCAATGTGTTGTTTGTCGGGGTTGTTCTCTGCGAATACGTCCCGCATGCCTTCGAATTCGGCCGGGTCGCCGGCCATGGTGCCGGTGCCGTGTGCTTCCACCAATCCGACGGTGCCCGCCTCGTAGCCGGCGCGCTCGTAGGCGCGCTTCAGGGCCTTGGATTGCCCGCTGGGGCGCGGCGCGTAAATGCTCTTGAAGTTGCCGTCGCTGGAGGTGCCGATGCCGCGCACAACCGCATAGATGCGGTCGTTGTCGCGCTCGGCGTCTGCCAGGCGCTTCATCACCAGCATGCCAATGCCTTCGCCGGACAGCATGCCGTCCGAATCCGCGCTGAATGCGCGCAGATGGTCGCCCTTGGAAAAGGCCGGTGTCTTGCTGAAGCACATAAAGGTCAGGATAGAGTTATCGGTGTCCACCCCGCCCGTGATCATCATATCCGCGTGTCCCAGCGCCAGCTCGCTGACCGCCAGGTTGACCGCTGCCAAAGAACTGCCGCAGGCCGCGTCCACCACACAGTTGGTGCCGCCCAGGTCTAGGCGGTTGGCGATGCGCCCCGCTACCACGTTACCGATGGCGCCCGGGAAAGCGTTCTCATTCCAGGAGATATAAGCCGATTTCATCTTCTCGATGATCTCGGGGATCTCCGCGTCCGGAACCGAGCTGGTCTTCAATACTTTTTCCCACAGCGGGTACTGCAGGCGGTTCAGCAGCGGCTGGATCACCTTGGAGGACATGCCCACCATACCCAGCACTACACCGGTGCGGTCCAGCACTCCGTTGTTCTGCTCGGTGATGCCCGCGTCCGCTAGTGCGTCGCGCGCTACTATTAAACCCAGCAGCTGCGAGACGTCTGTGACCTCCAGGAAATTCGGCGGCAGGCCGAACTCCATCGAGTCAAACTCGATATCCGGGATGAAACCGCCGTACTTGCTGTAAGACTTGTCCGGTTTGGAAGGATCCGCATCGTAATAATCTGCAACACGCCAACGGGATTCAGGCACCTCGCTTATGCAATTCAACTCAGCCAGAATGTTCTCCCAATAGCGTTCCAAATTGGGCGCTTCTGGGAAAATACCGGCCATGCCGACGATGGCAATGGGAGTCGTGGAGGGTGTCTGTTCCTGAGGGGTAAGGTTCTTTTTCTTTTGTGTACCCATATTCACATCCTTGCAGCCAACTGTTTTATTTGTCTATTCAATTAAGTACAAGTTGGTCTATTTGTTTTATTAGTAAACCCAAACGGGGTTCAAAAGTTACACCGGCTCAATAATCGCCCTTTAAGCCGCTTAATACTCGCGCACACGTGAATTAACGGGATTTTCCAGGAAAATAAGCAAAATTTGGTTTTCAAAGGGGTTCTTGGCGCTTCTAAGGGCGCGGTGTTCCAAACCAGGCAAAAGTGAACCTTTTCCCGCTCAAATGGTACTTAATAATTGACGGAAAGACGATGCAAAACCCTATAATAGCTATGAACGGAATTACACAGGAAAAATTACGCTTCATGTACATGAAAACGGACGGGCATACCCACCAGAGCGCCGCTTCTAAGATTGAACCGGATGCGCTGCTGCTGGAACAAATCGCCGGCGGAGACGAGGGCGCGCTGGAAGCGCTATTCGAGCGCTGCGGTGACCGCCTGTACGCTTACATCCTCGGCATGCTGCACGATGAATCTACCGCGCAGGATGTCCTGCAGGAGACCCTCATCGCCATCTGGAAACAGGCCGGCAGTTACCGAGGAGAAGGGCGCGTGGTCGCCTGGGCTTACGGCATTGCTCGCAACAAAACCCTGCACGCTTACCGTGTCCGTGAAAACCTGCCGCTGGATGAACAGGCGGAAAACACCGCCCAAACCAATGACGGTGACCCGGAACGGCAGGCGCAGCTCCAACAGCGCAGGGAGATCCTGCGCCAGGGGCTGAACGCCCTGGCGCCCCAATATCGTGAAGTGCTGGACCTGTTCTTCCTGCACGACATGAAACTGCAAGAAATCGCCGCAATCTGCAAAATCCCGCTTGGCACGGTGAAAAGCCGTCTGAACCATGCCCGCAGGGAGTTGAAAAACACCCTCGCCCGGCAGGGTCAACGCATGGAGGATCTCATATGAACGAACACGCTGAAATTTTCGAGCTGCTGCCTCAATACGCCGCCGGTCAATTGACCGCGGCGCAGAAGCAGGCCGTCGACCGGCATTTGGCCGGCTGCGACGCCTGCCGAGCCGAACTGGCTTTCTGGCAGGATGTCTCCGGGGTCGTGAAAGCCAACCCGGTGCAGGCTGCCGCGCCGCGCGCGGTGCTGCAAGCCGCCCTGGCAGAGATCCGGGCAGAGCAGCAGCGCACCTCTCTCTTTGCGCATGTCTGGCAGGTGCTCAAAAGCCAGGTACCCCTGGTCAGGAGCGAAATTTGGTCGGCTTCTTTTTTGGTGCTCATCCTGGGCTTTATTGTCACGTTAGTGGCAGACAAAGCCGCCGCCTTCTATGCCATCGCGCCGGTCGTATCCGCGGCCGGGCTGGCGCTTCTCTACGGCGGCAAACAGGACGCGGCTTTCGAGCTGACCCTGGCCACCCCAACCTCGCAGGTTGAGATCCTGCTGGCGCGCTCTTTGCTGGTCTTTGCCTATAACCTGCTGCTGACCATCCTGATCTCATTGGGGCTGGCTGCTGTCTATTCGGTCAGCACGGTGGGGTTGTTGATCTCTGAGTGGATCGCGCCCATGACCTTCCTGTCCGCGCTCGGGCTGGGGATATCCGTTATCGCAGGCTCGGAAAATGCCATCCTGGTCATCTACCTGATCTGGTTGAGCCGTTATTTAATGATGACGAGCGTCGCCCGCAAGTTCTTCGGGAGCGGCGCGCAGATCATGCTGAATTTCTGGCAGTCCAATGCGATCCTCTACGGCTTGTCCGCCCTCATGTTCCTGTGCGTCATCGTGTCCCTCAAGAGCCATTCCGGTACAGCCAGGCAGCTGTCCAACCGTCAATAAACGTAACTTAGGAGTCTTTAATGAAACAATTTCTCGGCGTATTGCGCTACGAATACCGCATGTCGATCAAACGCAGAAGTATCTTGATCACCGCGTTCATTTTCAGCGCCTACTATATCTTTATGTGGATGACCAACGAATACCATTTTGATCTGGCCGAAGGTATCGCCAATCCGCTATTCGCCCAGGCCGGGCAAAATGTGTTCGGGTTGAACCTCTTCTTCCCGGTCGTGGTAGGCATCGCCGCCTCGGACCGCGCCATACGGGATTTCAAACTGGGCACGCGCGAGCTGCTGCGGGCCACGGATTTGCGCAATTCGACCTATGTGCTGGGCAAGTATTTCGGCGTGGTGCTTTCCTTTGTCACCCTCGAATTCGTCATCGTGTTTTTTGTCAGCATATTCATTGTGATCAAAATGCACTGGTCGGCGCTCTTCATCCTCTACAATCTCCTGTCCGTTCTGCTGATATCCACCCCCGGGCTGTGCTTCATCATTGCTTTTTCCCTGCTCTGTCCGCTCTTCATGCCCCTGCGTGTGTACCAGATCCTCTTCACCGGATATTGGTATTGGGGCAACTTCATCAGCCCGACCGTCATGATCACCCTATCTGATACGGTTCTGAACGCCAGCGGAGAGTTCCCCATGACGGCCTTCCTGGGTGTGATGGTCTCGGCGGACTCGCCTGAGGTGACCCAGGCCAAAGCCATTGCCAATATCCTCACACTCCTGCTGGTTGCCGCGCTAGCGCTGACCGGCATGACCGCCTATATTAACAAGACCGAAAAGAGGGCAGCATGAAAAACAATTCCCGCCCTTCCGCAAACTTGAACTCCAAATATACTTTCCAGGCCTTCCAGAAGGACCAATTCTGGCTGCCGGCCGCTATCATGGCGCTCTTCATGATCATAGCGGTTTTCATCAACGAGGCCAACCGCTTCAATACCTTCCGGGCCTTTTTGGGTTTCACCCTGCCCCTTATCTGCGGCGGTTTGTCCGCTTACGCCTTCCTGGAGGATACAGCCCTGGAGCTGCAATTCACCACCTCGCGTTCTACCTGGAAGATGATCTTTGAACGCCTGTCCATCATCGCCCTGGTCATAACCCTGACCGCGCTGGTCTTCCAGGTTTACGCGTACCTGATCGGCGTCGACCTGTCCCTCTTGGGCGGTTTACTGGCCCGCCAGTTGATCTGGGCCGCGCCCAGCCTGGCCATGCTCGCCTTCGGCGCCAGTGTTTCGCTGCTGGCCCGCAGCAGCCCGGGCGGCTTTGCCTTCGTAGGCGGCTTCTGGACGCTGCAACTCTTCATGCGCGGCTGGTTCGCCAACAGCCCGGTGCTGCGCAACGTGTTGCTGTTCTACAGCGCCATGGATCCCAACACCCATGCCGCCGCCGTCAACCAGCTTTCGTTGGTGTGGATCTTCGTGCTGCTGTTGCTGGCAACACATAACTTATTGAAAAAAACTGAAAGGTATATCTAAAGGGAATATCATGATCGAGATCAAAGGTCTTTATAAATCTTACGGCAGCGGCTCAAAGTCGGTCAAGGCGCTGCAGGGCATCAACCTGTCCATCGAAGCTGGCATGTTCGGCCTGCTCGGGCCGAACGGCGCGGGCAAGACCACCTTGATGCGCATTCTGGCCGGCATCGTCAACCCTTCGCGCGGCAGCGTGCGCGTCAACGGCCACGACCTGGCAGTCGAAAGCGAGCGCCGCGCGGTCAAATCCGTGCTGGGCTACCTCCCTCAGGAGCTGGGACTGTACCCCGACCTGAGCGCGCGCCAGTTCGTCGACTATATGGCCATTCTGAAAGGCGTGGATAACGCCCAAGCCCGCCAAAAACGGGTGGACGAGGTCATCGCCATGGTTTCGCTGGAAAACGATGCCGACCGCCCCATCAAGGGCTATTCGGGCGGTATGAAGCGCCGCGTGGGCATCGCCCAGGCACTGGTCAACGACCCGCGCGTGCTGATCGTAGACGAACCCACCGCCGGGTTGGACCCGGAGGAACGTATCCGTTTCCGCAACCTGCTGGTGGACCTGGCCTCCGACCGCGTGGTGTTGCTCTCCACGCATATCGTCGGCGACATCGGCCTGACCTGCCGCAACATGGCCGTGCTTTCCAAGGGCCGCATCTGCTTCCAGGGCAGCCCGCTCGACCTGACCCGCCTGGCCGAAGGCCATATCTGGACCATCGTCAGCCCGGACGGCAGCAAACCGGATGACGGCCTGACCGTGGTTTCCATGCAGCACATGCCCGCAGGGGTCGCCTTCCGCGTGGTGGGCGCCAGCGCCGCGGGTTACCCGCAGGCACGCCCCGAACAGCCCAGTCTGGAAGACGGCTACATGTGGTTGATGAAAGGCAGCAACGGCAAGGACGCGGAACTTCAAGATTGATCCATAAAAATCAAGCTTTGCGATAACCTTAAGCCAATCTTGAAACGTTTTGGATATTACTGTCAGATAAAAACTTAATAAGAGAATCCTGAAACAAAAAGGGAGATTACCGAAAAAGTAATCTCCCTTTTTTATAAATATTTACGCGAGATCTGGGTTTACTCGTGCTCTACAAGAGTTCTGACTACACGGTCCACTGCTTCACGAGCAACATCATCAATTGCCGTTCCAACCACAATGATATTGACACCTGTTCCGATGAAGGCCTTGAAATTGTCCAGATTAATTCCCCCTTCTGCCAGCGTAGGTACTGAGACAGCCTTTACCAGGGCATCAATACGTTCCTTTACCGGATCCGCAATCTTGCCCGCTTCCACGCCCTCGTAGCTCATTCCGGTCATCAATCCGACAAAATCAACACCGATATCTTCCATTTTCTTTGCAGTCTCGGCCACCTCTTTCGGCGTCTCGCAGGGAATACCAAAAAGATGCCGGTCGGATGGATGTGCGATATAAGCGTCAATCAACAATCCATAACGGTGAGCCATATCCACCACATCCTTCAAATCTTCAATGGTTGATTTGTGCGTATGCAGTCCATCCGCACCGGCTCGGGCAAGTTTGATGACGTCTTCTTCTGTCAATGGAGTTGGCATGACCTCTGTGAAAGTCCCGGCAGCACCTACTGTAATATAGATATCATTACCGACCACATTTCGGACACCGTGGACAGCTTCTGCCATTTGGTCAACAGAGATTTCGTGCCGCAGGCTTTCTGCAACGTGCATGGAAGTCACGCCTTTATATCCACGGGCCAGAGCAAGAGCAGGGTGATTGGGCTCGATCATGCGGGCGCCTGCCTTGACAGCGGCTAATGCCATACGAGCGTCATCACCTGTGATTCCAGTTGACAATAGTGTCGTGCCATGATGTGCTTCTATCGCATCCTGAACTTTTTGTCTGGCATGCCTCATCTTTTGTTCCATATCACCAACAATCATTCGTTACCTCTTTTCATATATTAGTTTTTGAATGTCCTACGCTTGAACGTTTTCAATCCCTTTTTTCTTTGCCACTTTATTTGCAATGATGGTCAGCATACAAGCAGCCACCATCGCAACCACCATCGATACCGCGAAACCTAAAGGATTGTTGGAAATGGTTGGCGCTACCAAAGTAGGTAAATAAGCCACGCCACGGGCATCAAAGAAACCGACAAACGCACCGCCTAACATGGCTGAGAACAAGGCAATAGCAAAAACCCACTTATCGGAGAACATGAAGGGTAAGCTGCCTCAACGAAAGTACCAAAAGCAATGTTCACAAAAAAGCCGGGGGCAGCTACAGATGCTTCGCTCTTATCCTTAGGCGCAATGATATTCGCCAGGGTAATACCGGCAGACACCATGACCAGGCCGACCATGTCCACTGCACCCAGGAAACTATTGCCTTGTGTTTCCATCTCAAGCAAGACAATCGGCAAGATTGCAGCATGATAGACTCCCCCTATGATAGCCGGCCAAATCAACAAACCAGCCACGGCTCCCGCCAACACGGCGTTGTAATCCAATGCAATTTGGATCAGGTCACGGATTGCATTTCCACCCCAGAGGGTTACCGGAGCCAGCAGAAAATAAACCAAAAGACCGCCGCCCATACCACCTAATGCACCTGCCACCAGGCTGGAAGTAGTTGTCGGAAAATGCATACGGAATGACCACTGAAGCAGATAGCTCGCAAAAATCCCGGCCAGCACACCACCAACAATCCCGCCCAAAATTCCGCCGTTTACCGACAGGACACCTGCTACCACACCAGCAACAATACCGACTTCATCCAGTCCCGAAACTTGTTTGGCAGCGACCACTGCTACGACAACCGGCAAAGCTGCTACCAGGATATCAAACAACGGCCCAACAGAGTCTTTCAAAAAAGATATATTTCCAACCGCTAGTGTCAGTGCCATTGCGATGAACGCAGGCAGGGACGACATCATAATACTGCGCAAGTGAATGCGCTTAAAAATATTGCCGGTATCTATTTCAGTTGATTTTCCAATGACTGGGGTATATTTTGTTTTCCATTTGGAAGAGAAAGCGGAAATGTACCCTACCGCCCGGGTCCGGTTGGTGGAGCCGGTTGTTCCCGAAGAAGAGATCACATTCGCGCCCATAGAACGAGCCTCTGCCATCGAGGTACCGCCAGTCCCCGCTACGGGAATCTTCATTTCGGCGGCGGCAATTATGACATCTTTATTAATCCCTTTGGGATCCGCAGAAACCATAATTACCCCATCGATCTCACCTTTACGGATAGCCACCGCGATGTCTGTACTTACTTTTTGAGCTTCCGTATTTACTTGATCCAGATTTCCCTCGGACTTTGTTTCCAATCCATTATTTCCGACTACCCAGAGTGCCCCTTTGGTCTGATCAGTAATATGATCCATACTGGTAGTAGCGGCAACAAAGGAACAATGGCTTACTTCCAATGAAGCTGCTTTTGCCTGCATTACAATTTCTTCTAATAAAGCCTGAGGATTACTCCCTCCTAATACGAATAAATGACCACCGCTGCTTCCAATTACTGCAATTTTCTTCATTTCACTCTCCTAGAATTTTTACAATTTTTAAAATAAGCTTTGATCTATGCGATGATTTAACACCTTCCTCTTTGAAATATCATTGTATTTTTATTCCTCTGTCAGGAATTATTGTTATAATCAATATAGTCGTTACTGGAACTATTCGTCAATGTTAATTCCGCCTAATACGAATTAATCATTATAGGAATAAGCTAATGGTAAATGCTGCAAATAAAGATTTCTTTTTACAAGAAGAGGAAATTAGCGGGGAAATCTTCAATACCTGGTTAAATAAATGCGGTATCTCCCGCAACCTGGCCTTGGATGAGATTAACCAAAACAGTAAGTTATGTGAAAAGATCGGGATGAAAACTTTCCAACAATGGACTTCAGCAAACGAGTCAGCAAAAAAGATCAGCGCCAAGCAGGAAGAGGAAAGTGGAAATCGCGTTGTTGCCATCGTGGAATGGTTTTTTAACGAACACCTTCACCGCAAAAATGGTTTCATGCAGACGGCAGAATTAGCGAAGATTATTGAAATCTATCGTGATATCCCCGTCACAAATCGTCTTCAACTCAACCGCATTCTCCATGATCTTAAAATCGCAAACAATGAAATCGAAACCAAACTCCCAATTAATTCGGATTGGAGAAAGCAATTACTCGAAGAACCTGTATGTGCATTTGTAATGGATAAATATTGGTGCTTAAGGGCAACAACACATTATGAGCTGGCTTTTGCGGGTTACAAGGAAAGCGATTTGAAAAATTGGGGTTGTTGGCAGCGATTGAATTCAAGCATGGGCGGTATTCCAAAACATTTACAAAACAGCCCAATGAGCAAAACTCGCGGCCCCTACGCGCAAGAATACTATATTAAGCAAATGATACGCTTTCGCTTATCAATCTCAGATTTGCTCCAAGGGGAAGATGAAAGATTATCTATCATTATGGAATTGCTAAATGAAATTCCGGATTTTAATAAAATTTGGGATTTATCCATCCAACAAGAGCACGAGCATCTTTCCAATTCATTCGGTTTTCCTGTTCCTTTTTTCCGGAAAGATGGAACACTTTTGTGGATGATGGAGTTCAGTACACCAATTTCAAATACCGATGGCTTTCAATTGATTAGTTGGACTCCGATCAACCGTGATTCCAGTATATATTTAGCTGATTTAACCAAGTCCATTGATGAATCCGGCGAATTTTCTAAGCAATGCTTTTTTGTTGAGGATTATGCTGAGTATTTCACCGAAAAGCAATGCAAAGCGCTGGGTATTACGTCGCGCAATTCTTAATTAACCAGGCTACAAGATCGTACAGGGTAAGTGCCGGTTCTTAAGAAAAATCGCACAGCACAATCGGATTTCCGTGTTCTTCCACCAACCCGAGTACATCCTCGCAAGCCAGGAAAATGGTGGCTGTGTTTTCCATCGGATGGATGCCGATCTGCCGACCCCGCAGCGCGCGGTCGAACACCACCGTGACCTCTTTCTGTTCATCGTTCAAGATCCCCAACGGGGTCACGTGCCCTTTTTCCAGCCACAGCCGTTCCCACAGGTCGGCCTCACTGGCAAAGCTCAGTTTTCGGCTGGGGATGCGTTCAGCCAGCGCTTTGAGGTTGACGCTGCGGTGGCCGGGCACGCTCACCAGGTAGAAGTTTTTCTTCTTATCGTCGCGCAGGAACAGGTTTTTAACGATCTGTTCCGTCTGCGGCAAATCCAGCGCGTCCAGATCCTCGATCGTGTAAACGGGGGGATGCTCGTAAACCTCATAGGGAATATGAGCTTGGTCCAATAGAGTGTAAACGCCTTGTTTATCCATCATCGCAAGATCGAATTATTGTACAACGGTCGTCCCTCATTGATAAGGATATGGAGTGAACCGGTAATCTTTCCCCAAAGCAAGTTCAACAACAGGCGATAACCCGGTTAAAATAAAGTATGTCTGATCTCCAAGCGCAGCTCCTCGAACTGATCCGCCTGACCGCCACCAGCCTGCCGCCGGATGTGGAAACAGCCCTGCAGGATGCCGCCGAATGGGAGGACGAGGCTTCCACCGCGCGCAATGTCCTGCAAACCATGCTGCGCAACGCGGCCATCGCACGCGCAAACAGTACGCCCATTTGCCAGGATACCGGCACGCCTATCTTCTACGTGGAGTACCCGCAGAGTTATTCCACCCTCGAGTTGAAGGCCATCATCCGCGCCGCGGTGTCTGAAGCGACCGAAAAAAACTACCTGCGCCCCAACGCCGTGGACAGCCTGACCGGCCGCAACAGCGGCGACAACCTGGGTGACGCGTATTTTCCCGAATTTCATTTTGAAGAACACACCGGCAGCGATCTGCGCATCACCCTGCTGCTCAAGGGCGGCGGCTGCGAGAATGTCGGCTGCCAATATGCCCTGCCCGACGCGCGCCTGAAAGCCGATCGCGACCTGGAAGGCGTACGTAAAGCCGCCCTGGATGCGGTCTTCCAGGCCCAGGGCCGCGGCTGCGCTCCCGGCTTTCTCGGCATCGCCATCGGCGGCGACCGCAGCACCTCTTTCGCGGCTTCCAAGGAAGTTTTCTTGGAGAAGATAGGTGAACACCATATCGACCCGGAGATCGCTACGTTGGAGGCGCGCATCACGCGCGAAGCCAACCAGCTGGACATCGGCCCCATGGGGATGGGCGGACATACCACCGTCTTGGGAACGCGCATTACTCAGTTGCACCGCCTGCCCGCCTCCTACTTTGTCAGCGTGTCCTACATGTGCTGGGCTTTCCGCCGCCGCAGCCTGACCCTGGCTTACGGAAAAGCGATCTATGACTGAAGCAGCCGTCTCCCTGACCACCCCCATCGCAGACGCAGCCATTCTGAGCCTGCATAGCGGCGATTCCGTCCTGCTGAACGGTGTCATCGTGACCGCCCGCGACCGCGCGCATCAATGGCTGTACGAGCGTTTCATCCGCCAGTCCGTCGCGCCCACCTTAGACGACCTTATTGTTTATGATGCGCTCAAACCGTATTTAAATAACGGCCTGATCTATCACTGCGGGCCGATCGTCGCGGAGTTGCCGGACGGCAGCTACCAATTCATCGCCGCCGGACCAACCACCAGCATCCGTGAGGAACCCTACCAAGCTGAGATCATACAGCACTTCAACCTGAAAGGCGTGATCGGCAAGGGCGGCATGGGCACTGCCACCCTGCAGGCCTGCGCACAAACACCCGCGGTTTATTTCCACGCCGTCGGCGGAGCGGCCGCCCTGATCGCTCAGTCAGTGATAGAAGTGCTGGACGTATACAAGTTAGAATTCGGCATGCCCGAAGCCATGTGGGTGATCCGTGTCGAAAATTTTCCCGCTGTGGTGACCATGGACGCGCACAACCGCAGCTTGCACGAGCAGATATTGACCCGCTCGAAATGGAATTTAGAAAACCTGCTTGGATAATACCCCGCAAGTTTCCGCAAGAATGATTGATTATCAGGAGGGAACCACGATGAAATTTGGCCTTTACTTACCCAATTTTGGACCCTACGGGGACGCCTGCGTGCTGGCCGAGCTGGCAGTCCTGGCTGAAGAAGCCGGATGGGATGGCTTTTTCCTATGGGACCATCTCACACGCTACTGGCCCACCAATGTGGCCGACGTGTGGGTCTCCATGAGCGCCATCGCCGCGCGTACACAGCGCATTCGTTTCGGCGCGCTGGTCACACCCCTGGCCCGCCGGCGCCCCTGGAAAGTGGCGCGCGAAGCGGTCACGCTCGACCAGCTCTCCAACGGCCGCCTGATTCTGGGCGTGGGGCTGGGCAGCGGCGGCGGCGCGGATGTCGAATGGGGCAATTTCAACGAGGAAATGGACCTGAAGAAACGCGCCGTCATGTTGGACGAAGGGCTGGAGATCATCAACGGCCTATGGAGCGGGGAGCCTTTCTTGTTTGACGGGCAGCATTATCACGTGAAAGAAAGCAGTTTCCTGCCCACGCCTCAGCAGCAGCCGCGCATTCCTGTCTGGGTAGCCGGCAACTGGCCGCACAAAGCCCCCTTCCGCCGCATGGCACGTTGGGATGGCATGATCCCCCAGACTAATCCGGCGGTGGATGACGATATTGATGAACTTCAGCAAGCTATTCAGTTCACATTATCCGAACGAACGTCGCCGCAGCCCTTCGATGTGGCTTACAGTCTGTCCCCTACCCAGGCGCAGGAACCGCAGCGCTACACCGCGGTCGGTGTGACCTGGCTGCTGGTGCAGCTCTATCCCACCCACTTCGGCGCGGACTGGAAAAGTGACTGGCCGCTCGAACAGATGCGCGCGTATCTCCAGGCAGGGCCGCCTGAGGAATGAATCCTAACGGGATATCGGGGCAATAACGATAAAGGTTTTTATTGTTTATCTACAATGAACAATTTTTCATGACCAAGAAATACCTGCGCAATATGTGCTAAAATGCCTTAAACAGAGTATGTCTTGTTAAATTCAGGAAAAATTCCCCGCTGTCTCCAAGGAAAATAGGCTGTTGAATGAATAGCGATCAGTTGGAACAATTTAAGGTTATTGCCGAGTGTGAAAGCTTGACCAAGGCTGCCGAGACCTTATATATTTCCCAACCTGCCCTTAGTAAAACCTTGAAAAACCTTGAAGCTGAATTAGGTTGCAAACTCTTCTATCGCAGCCGGCAAAAACTCAATATTACCAAAGAAGGCCGGCGCCTGCTGGAATATGCGGATTTAATCATCACCACCATCGATAGTGCGCAGCAGGAATTCAAATGCTTGGATGATAATAAGCGAATCAAGATTCTTGGCACCGGGTATTATTTGCCGGAATTGCTGGATGGTTATTTTGATGGGCAAAACGCCAGTCTGGATTTACAGGTTATTCCGGATGATTTAATTCCGAACATGTTGATCAATAAACACGCTGACATCGTTATTGCCGATGATTACTACCTGCGCCATTATGGCTCGCAAGGTCTGGAAAAAGTTTTGTTATTTCAGGAACAGTTGCTCTTAAATATCCCGAGTGACCATCGTCTTTTTTTTCGCGAATGGATCCCTTTAAATGAAATCCAGGGAGAACCACTTTTATATATTGAGACCAAGGCGGATATTGATAGCTGGATCAAGGAAATATTAAAAATCAACCGGTGTAAGTTAAATATCGGTCTGCGATTGGATCCGCTTTTATTTCAACAAATGCGCAAAGAAATACAATATTCCTACCTTGTAAGTTCAAGCACCCACTTATTCAATGACAACCAGCAGGATCCGAAAGCTTGGAAGAAAATCAGGGTCAACGCTTTATATTCAAACCGATATATCTATTTATGGTATTACAAAAAAGATTTCAAACGGCTGGCAAAGGTTATTGATCTGGTCAAGAATAATGCAGTTAAAGCTGCAGCTGATTTTGAATACTCCAGAACACTGGCTTGATTAATTTATATTTGTTTAATATTTCATAAAAAATAAAAAATCTCCTTTTCAAGGAGGTTTTTTATTTATAACCGATAGTTATACATCCGATAAACAGCGTCTATTTTACATCTCATTTCCACCCCCCTATACTGTACAAAAGCAATTATTTCGTTCTTATTACCAAATCTAAACAAAAGGAGGTTCGCAGTTATAAGAAATAAATATTGATCGTTTTGATTAAGTAAAGAAAATTGAGAATGTATACTCTCAGAAAGTAAAAATTTGGAGAAAAAACAAATAAGAATTCTACTAGTTTGCGGGTCAGGGGCATCCAGCGGTTTCATGGCTTCAAATATTCGGAAAGCTGCCGTTAAACGAGGATTGGATGTAACTGTGACGGCAAGAAGTGAGGCAGAAATAGAGAACTATATTAATGATATTGATTGCCTGATGATCGGCCCTCACCTCGCCTACCTAGAGGAAGATGTTTCTAAAATTATCCAAGGCAAAGATATAAAGGTTGCATTAATGAAACCCGATTACTATGCGACCCTGAATGGTGAACAAGCCTTGGACCATATCGTGACATTGTTTAAATAATTTGGAGGATTAGAGATGAAGAAATTTATGAATTGGTTGGAAAACAGTTTTGCGCCGGCAATGCGCAAAGTAAATAGCAATGTTTGGATCTTAGCGGTTAAAGATTCCATCATGCAAATATTGCCATTTATTTTATTGGGCTCATTATTCTGCATCATTGCCATTAAATTCGGAAGTTTTTGGACACCGTTCGGCTGGACCATGGGTGTGGTTTCCCTGTTTGTGGCATTCCTGATCCCGTTCAACCTGATGGAAAAGAAAAACCTCAGGAAACAGAGATTGATTGCCGGCATGTCCGGTCTCGTCCTGTTCCTGATCGTCATCACCCCTCAGGTGGTTGCGGATGGCACAATCGGCTTTGGGCACGAAGCCCTGGGTGCTGGCGGTATGTTTATCGCCATTACCTGCGGCCTTTTCTCAGGCTTGATCATGAATTTGTTTGGCAAGTTCTCCTTCTTTAAGGAAGATTCCGTAATGCCGGACTTCGTCAGGGCCTGGTTCGATGCCATGCTGCCAATCGGTATCGTTGTTATCACCGGTTGGGTCGCTGTCGATATCCTCTCTGTGGATATTTATTCCGGACTCGTGTCTGTCTTTAAACCTTTGGCTGGTTTCATCGAGACCTGGTATGGCTTCACTATTGCAATGTTCGTTTACACTTTCCTTTATTCAATGGGTATCTCCACCTGGGTGCTGACTCCTGTTTTCAGCCCGGTGCGGTTGGCTGCTTCCGCTGCAAACGTTGCCTTGGCTGCTTCCGGTGCCCTGCTCACAGCCGATGCGTTACACCTGGTTACCGGTGAGACGATTTATTCTACTTACCTCTGGATTGGTGGCACCGGCTGCACCTTGCCCCTGGTAATCATGATGATGCTTTCCAAAGACAAATATCATAAAGCGATCGGCACCGCTAGCTTGGTCCCCGGTATCTTCAACATCAACGAACCGGTTGTCTTTGGCGCCATCGCCTGGAACCCCATCCTGATGGTTCCCATGTGGCTCCAGGGCCTTATTCTCCCCGGGATTGTCTGGTTATTCACAAAGGTCATTCACTTCGCGCCGATCCCCGCAATGTTGTTCGACGCATGGTACATGCCCTTCCCAGTTTCAACCTGGCTGATCACGAAGAGCGTCAACGCACTCATTCTGCTGGCAGTCGTTGCGGCAGTTTCAACACTGATTTGGTATCCGTTCTTCAAGATTGATGAAAAACAGCGCTTGGTAGCGGAAAATTAGATTACACAGCCTTGAAATAGCCTGAACAAATGGCGAAACAGGCTCTATTGCAGGGATTGTGTTCCTCGTAGAGCCTGTTTATTTTTGATAGTTCGCTGGTAAAAAATAAAGATAAGTTTTTTGTGGAGCAGATTATCCATGAATGAAGAATTGATCAAAACTTCTATGGAAATAATTATAAAAGCAGGGGATGCGCACCTGTTGAATCATAAAGCGCTTAAAGCGCTGGCTGAAAACGATTTTGAGCTGGCAGCGAATCAATTTGAGGCAGCAAGTAAAAAATTGGTTGAAGCACACAAAGTACATACCACGATGATCCAATCAGAAGCAAGCGGTAATCATATTGAATATTCGGTTTTGTTCACACATGCCCAGGATACATTGATGACAATTAATTCGGAAATTGGACTTTCAAAATCTTTATTTAAAGTTTTTGAGTCATTGAATCATAGAATTGAAAAACTTGAAGAAGGGATGAAAAACTGCGATGAAACAAATTAAAGGCTTTAAGAAAGACTTCCTATGGGGCGGCGCGGTGGCGGCCAATCAATGCGAGGGTGCCTGGCAGGAAGGTGGTAAGGGTTGGAGCGTAGCCGATATTTTACAATTCCGCAATGATATACCGCTTAATAAAAAATATAATGAAGAAACCTCGACCGATTACATAAAAGAGGCTATGCAGGATGACAAAGGTGTTTTTCCCAAGCGTTGGGGCATCGATTTTTATCATACCTACAAAGATGACCTGAAACTGCTCAAAGGAATGGGCCTAAATTCATTCCGCACTTCCATTGCATGGACGCGTATTTTTCCCAACGGCGATGAGTTGGAACCCAATGAGGAAGGTCTGAAGTTCTACGACAACCTGATCGACGAGATCATCGCCCTGGACATGGAACCCGTTATCACCATTTCGCATTACGAAATGCCGCTGAACCTGACTCTCAATTACACCGGCTGGTACTCGCGCGAATTGATCGATTTCTTTGTGCGTTATTGCGAAGTTTTGTTCGACCGCTACAGCAGCAAGGTCAAATACTGGATCGTCGTCAACCAGATCAACCTGATCGTGCATGAATCCTTCAACCATCTGGGTATCGCCGAGGACAAGGTCGAAAACCTGCTGGAAGCCAAGTACCAGGGCGTCCATAACGAAATGGTCGCCAGCGCTAAAGCCACCAAATATGCGCGTGAACACTATCCGGATTTGCACATTGGCATGATGTTTACAGACGCGATCAGCTACCCTGCCACCTGCAAACCCGAAGATGTACTCGCCAATTACCGTCGTAACCAGATGGAATATTTCTACGGCGATGTGCTCATGCGTGGTGAGTATCCCGGTTATGCCTTCCGCTTTTTCGAGGAAAAGGGTATCCACGTCGAATTCGGCGAGAATGACGAGGATATCCTCAAAAACACCGCTGATTTCATGGCCATCTCCTACTACTTAACGCGCATTGCCGACGCGGAAAGCGTCAAGCAGAAAAAGACGGCCTACGATAATCCCTTTATCCAGGCGAATGCTTGGGGCTGGGGCATCGATCCCATCGGCCTGCGCACGAAACTGAACATGTATTGGGACCGCTATCACATGCCCATCATGATCGCCGAGAACGGCCTGGGCCATTTTGACGAGGTCGAAAAGGACGGCAGTATCCACGACGATTACCGCATCGATTACCTGCGTGACCATGTCGAACAGATGCGTGAAGCCGTGCTGGACGGCGTGGACGTCTTCGGTTATTTCCCCTGGGGTCCGATTGACATCATCAGCTGCACCTCCTCCGAGATCACTAAGCGCTACGGCTTTATCTATGTGGACATGGATGATTACGGCAAGGGCAGCGGAAAACGCTCAATCAAGGACAGCTATACCTGGTATAAAAAAGTCATCGCCAGCAATGGGGAAGACCTTTCCTAAAACGCTGGCGAAATAATTCAACCTCAATCAGGCTAATCCAAAAATGGATTAGCCTGATTTTAATTTTATAAAGGAGTATTAAATATACATATAATTGTTAATTATAAGGTATCATAACTTAATAGCAATCTAAAGGAATCTGACGGTTTTGATAATAAAGAGAAGGTATACATAGCATGAATAATTATGAACTGCTCGCTGAAAAACTGGATTCACTGCCAAATGGTTATCCACCAACAGAAGATGGCGTTCATTTAAGGCTGCTTGAAAAGATATTTACGGTTGAAGAAGCGGATATTGCCGCCCAGCTTTACGCACAACCTGAATCAGTGGATGATATCGCCGCGCGAACCGGCCGTGAGGTCAGGGAATTGCTCCAGCAGCTTAAAACGATGGCCAAACGGGGGTTGATCACGATTGAATTAGGTAAAGGCGGACTCAGGTTTGGGCTACTGCCCTTTGTAGTGGGAATTTACGAGAATCAAGCTGCGTCCATTGATAAAGAAATGGCTTTGCTATTCGAGGATTATTACCAAAAGGCATTTGCTGAAGTGATGCAGGTGCAGCCGCAGTATCATCGGGTTGTCCCTGTTAATCAGACGGTAAGCAAGTCGATGGAAATTCACCCCTATGAAAATATACTGGACCTGGTCAACGACGCAAAATCATGGGCAGTCCTCGATTGTATTTGTCGTAAACAGAAAGCGCTGATCGGCGAGGCTTGCGAGCATCCTATTGATGTATGTATGGTGCTCAGCCCAAGGGAAAGAGCGTTTGAAAATCACGCTTTTTACCATGCTGTCACCAAAGAAGAGGCGCTGGCCACCCTAAAACGCGCCTCGGATTCGGGACTGGTTCATTCAGTTAGCAACAATCAGCAGGGTATTTACTACATCTGTAACTGTTGCACTTGCTCATGCGGTATTCTCCAAGGGGTTGCCAAACTGGGAATTGCCAATGTAATCGCGCGCTCCGCTTTTGTATGCACAGTCGATGATTCTTTATGTATCGGATGCGAAACCTGCCTGGATTATTGTCAATTTAAAGCTCTATCTATGGACACCACGGTTCAGGTCAATGCGGTAAGCTGTGTGGGCTGCGGCGTATGTGTACCGAATTGTCCCAGTGAGGCGCTAACACTCATCCGTCGGCCGGAAGAAGAAGTTATGCCTATCCCGGAAACCCTTATCGATTGGGGCAGCCAACGCGCAGCCTCCCGCGGCTTGACAGATAAACCTGAATAAAAAAACCATCCCGAAAGATGGTTTATGAAAGTTATTATTTGCCATAATAAATTTGGCAAAAAAGGTGTTCACCGGTTGAATGCCTTATTTCTTTTCCACCAGCACCACGTAGTCGGGTTGGGCGGTTTGGGCTGCCATACGCGCGCTCTCGCCCATCGTGTCCGGATCGCTGAACAACTGGTTCAACAGGGCAGCCGTAGCTGAGTTGTACACATCGAAAGTCCGGTCCGCGCCAGTAGTCGGGATCAACACCGGGTTATTGCGGCCGGTTTGCAAGCCATTATCCAGGTCTTCCTTTTTCACCTTCATAGTGAATTCGTATAAGGTCTCGGCTTGTCCACTCTTATAGCAATTCACCTGCACCACCACATCCAACCAGCCATTGCCGGTATCCTTGATGGATTGGACCTCATAGCGCACGCGGTTGCCATCGTAGGTTATGCCGTCTTTGCAGCAGATCAATGTAGCCGGCAGTTCCACCCAGCCGCCCTGGCCGTTGTTCAGCGAAGCATCCCACACCAGGATAGCCAGGTCCTTACCGGATAATTCCTCGGAGATCAGGAAGTTCACGAAAACAGAACCGCCATTGGATGTACCGTCATTCATCAGATGCAGACCGCGCACGTATTGATAACCCTCAGGCAAAGCCTCGGGCAGGTCGGAATTACGCAATTGCGTATAATGCACATTGCCTGAGTAACCGGCCGGCAGCACCATGAAGTCTGCTTCACCAATATTCTGCATTCCCTGGATATCCATCGCCAGGATGGTATCAGTTCGCAGATACAAGTCGTAGATCACATCTTCCAACGCGAAGATCACATCCGGCTGCAAGTAGCGAGTACCGTTGAGCACCACTTCGGTGTGTGCATACCCGCCGGATTTCTTATAGAGCAGCACTTCAATGCTATCCAGCGTATCGGATAATAATTGCGCCATGAAAGCTGTATCGGTGCCGTCGCCACCGGACAGATAATCCGCCCCGCCGCCGCCGTACAGGTAATCATCACCACCCAACCCAAACAACTGGTCATTGCCGGTGCCGCCGGTCAGGGAATTGGCTTTACTGCTACCATAGATGATATCGTCGCCGCTGCCGCCGATCACGTTTTCGACGGAGGTCAACCCGCCCGCCACCACTGATGCCACACCGGAGGTCAGGTTGATATAAACGTCTGTTGTGTACTTAGACAGGTCCAGAACGTCGCTGCCGCCGCGGCCGTCGATGTTGCCGGGAACGACGACGCCGTCGTTGAAGATGAAGGTATCCACCAGCGCGCCGCCAATGTAGGTATCAATGCCGTCGTGGTAGAGAGTTGCGCCCTCGGCCGTGTAGCTGCCACTGCCGGTAATGCGCCAGGTCGCCACGGCATCCAATCCGCTCAATGAGTCGGTTTCCGCGCCGCCCAGGATATTGCCGATATTCATGAATTCGCCGCCAATGATGCTGGCTTCCGTGCCGTTGAATCCGCTGAACGTACCGACGCCCGTCAGGTGGAAGTTGCGCGGCGTCAGGTAAGCCGAGTAATCCAGTGCGTTGCTGCCGCTCTGGCCGTCCAGGTTGCCCAGTAGTTCGGCGTCATCCAGGAAGACAAAGCTGTCGTCGCCAGCGCCGCCCAACAAGTCAATCGGGCCGACTGTGCCGGAAATGGTGAAGGTGTCGGCTGCCGTACCGCCCTGGGCGATCTCAAAGCCGCTGAAGGCGATGCTCTTGCCATCCAGGCTGTAAGCCATGCCGAGTTCACCGATGGTCCACTGCGATGCGCGATTGGCGCCCCGGATGCTATCCGTGCTCGAGGTAGCGCTGCCCAGGATAGTGGAGATATTCTTGAACCCGTTCGGCAGCACCGTGTCGATTAGGCCGTTGAAACCCAGATAGGTTGACGCGCCGCTGAGGGTAACGTTGACCGCCGTGCTGGAAGCCGACAGGTCAATACTGTTGATGCCCTCGCGTCCGTCCAGCGTGCCGTTCAACACACCCTTATCCTCGAAGATGAAGGTGTCGTTGCCCGTGCCGCCAGCCAGATTCTCTACAAATGTTCCGGCTACCGTGACGGTGTTCAAGCCGCTCAGCACTGCTAGACCGCTTTCCTGAATGGCGAAGGTCAGCGCGTCGCTTAAAGCGGAGAAGTCCAGCGTGTCGCTGCCGATCTCATCGATCTCCACGATGATGTCCTGGCCCCAATCCGCTCCAAATACGTAAGTGTCGCTGCCCGCTCCGCCGCGCAGGGTATCGTTGCCCTGGCCGCCGTTGATGCGGTTGTCAGCTTCGTTACCGGTGATGTCGTCGTCGAAATTACTGCCGATCACGTTCTCGATGCTCAACAAGGTATCATTTCCGGCCGAACCGCTGACGGCTGTGCCGCCGGTGGCGGTCAGGACCACGCTCACATTGTCTGTATTGAGGTGATAATCGACCGTGTCGCTGCCCGTACCGCCGTCCAGAATGTCATCGCCGCCCAGGCCGATCAGGATGTCATTCCCGCCCAGGCCGTAGATGGTGTCATTGGCATTCGTGCCGATGATGATGTTGTCATTGTTATCGCCGTAAATGGTATTTCCGAAGGGGCTGCCGATCAGGTTCTCGATGCTGCTGATGCCCTTGGTTACGCCGGTGGCGGTGCCGCCCAACAGGCTGACCGTAACGGCAGAATCGTACAGGCTGTAATCCAGCGTATCCGTACCCAGGCCACCCTTGAGCCAACCGCTCAGACCGCCGCTGCCGCTGAAGGCGAAGGTGTCATCCCCGCCGCGCCCCAGCAGGTTCTCGTACGCGCTGAAGACCAGCCCGTCCACCGTGCCGCTGTTGGCGCCGTCGACTGTGAAGCTGCTGCCGCCTGCCGCGCCGCGGATCTCGTCCGCCGTGGAGGCGCCGCCCACAAATTCCTCGAATCCGCTAAAGCCGCTGATACCGCTGGCCGTGCCCGCGTCGATATCCAGAACCACGGCTGTGGTATAAGCGCTGTGGCTCAAGATATCCCAGCCGGCCCCGCCTGCCAGGTATTCAAAGCTGCTGAAGCTGAAGGTGCTGTTGATCGTGCCGCTGCCGGCGGAGGTCAGGCTGAAGGTATCGTTGCCGCTCGTACCGGTCAGGGTGTCGCCCATGCTGCTGCCCAAAGCGCTTTCAATGCTGCTGAAGCCGTTCAGGCCGCTGGCCGTTCCCGCGCCCAGGTCCACCGTTACGCTGCTGCCGTAAGCTGAGTAATCCAGTTTATCGCTGCCCGCGCCGCCATTTACCGTGCCGGCGAAGGTCACGCCATTCTGCAATTGGAAGGTATCCGCGCCGCTGCCGCCCAACAGGCTTTCGAAGCCGGAGAAGTCCAGCGTGCGCGTGCTGACATATTGGTAGCTGCTGCCCAATTTCCAGGCTGCGTCCGCGTTCATGCCGGTCAGGCTGTCGCCCGCGGCCGCGCTGCCAATCAATTCATTGATGTTGTCGAAGCTGCCCACAGCCGCTTCGCTACCCGCAAAGCCGTCCAGGCTGCCCAAACCGCTCAGGGTCACCTGGCGGGCGCTGCCGTAGGCGCTGTAATCCAGGCTGTCGTCGCCCAAACCGCCGTCCAGTTTGGTGCTGCCCATGGCCGCGCCGGCCTCCAGCACGAAGCGGTCATCCAGCTGTGTGCCGGTGAAGACCTCTACGTTCGCGCCGGTGTGGGTCACTTTGTCCGTGCCGCCGCTGATTTCCACGCGGTCCGCATAGAAGTGGAATTCCACGCCGCGGGTATTACTGATGAAGACCAATGTGTCGCTTCCGCCGCCGATATCCTCGAAGACCACGTCCATGCCGCTGCCGTCGCGGAAGATATAAATATCGTCCCCGCCCAGGCCGCTCAGGCTGTCATCGCCCGCCCCGCCCTCGATGCGGTTGGCGTCGGTGCTGCCGGTCAAGTCATCGGCGTAGGCTGAACCGATCAGGTTCTCGATGCCGCCCAGGCTGCCGCCCAACACGTCGGCCGAATGGATGTTCAGGTTCACCGTCACGCCGCGGCCGTACGCGCTGAAGTCCAGCGTATCCATGCCGGAGCCGCCCTGCAGGCCGCCGCTCAGGCTGCCGTCGCCCACAAAGGCGATGCTGTCGTCGCCGCTGCCCGCCAGCAAGTTCTCGAAGGAACTGAAGAAGTAAATACTGTTGACATTACCGCTATCCGCACCGTCGATGGTGATGGTGCTGGCGCTGTTGGGCGCGCTCAGGGTATCGGCAGCCGCGCTGCCAGTGAAGCTGTTGATGTTGGCAAAGGTTCCGCCGATGGCCGTGGCGGTGCTGTCGCTCAGGTCCACGCTGACCGCCGCGCTGTAGCCGCTGTAATCCAGGCTGTTCGTGCCCGCGCCGCCGTCCAGGCTGCCGTTCAGCGAACCGAGGTTGATGAATGCGAAGGTATCATCGCCGTCGCCGCCCAGCAGGTTTTCCACGCCGCTGAAGGTCAGGCCGCGGCCGAGCGCGCTGTAAAGGATAGCGCTGTCATCCACCTGCCAGGTCGCAGCCTCATCCAGCCCAACCAGCAGGTCGTTCGTGGATGAGCCGGCCGTGATCCGGCTGATATTGGTGAAAGCAATGTTCCAACTGCCGCTGACGGTTCCGTTGAAGCCGCTCAGCGAACCGACGGAGAGCAGGTCGATCTCGACCGCGAAGTTGAAGTCGCTCAGGTCGAAGTGGTTATCGCCATCCTGCCCGTCCACACTCAGGGCAAAGGAAGCGTCTTTTTTGAAGATGAAGGTATCGTCATTCGCGCCGCCAATGAAGCGTTCGATGCTGCCCGACAGGGTCGTCAGGGTGCCGCCCAGCGCGCTGACGCTGATCTGTGAACCCGAAACCGTGAAGGTCAGTACATTCATCGCCGCGCTGAAGTCGTAAGTATCCACGCCGCTCAGGTCCGCGACCGTGTCAGTGCCCCAGCCGTCCGCGAAGGCATAAGTGTCGTTGCCCGCGCCGCCGTTGAGCGTATCATTGCCCGCGCCGCCCTCGATGCGGTTGTCGCCGGCGTTGCCGGTGATGATGTCGTCAAAGGCGCTGCCGATCACGTTCTCGATGCTGACCAGCGTGTCCGTGCCGCCCGAAACGCTCACGGCGGTGCCGCCCGTGCTGGTCAGGGTAACGGTCACGCCGTCGGTGTTGAGGTGGTAATCGACCGTGTCGATGCCTGTGCCGCCGTCCAGGATGTCATTCCCGCCCAGGCCGATCAGGGTATCGTTGCCGCCCTTGCCGTAAATGGTGTCGTTGCCGCTTGTGCCGATCAGGATGTTGTCGTGATCGTCGCCATAGATGACGTTGCCGACCGGGCTGCCGATCAGGTTCTCGATGCTGCTGATGCCGCCGGTCACGCCGGTGGCGCTGCCGGTAGCCAGGTTGACGGTGATGCTGGTGGTATATGCGCTGTAATCGATGGTGTCGCTGCCGGCCCCGCCCATCAGCTTGCCGCTGAAGACCACGCTGCCAATCATCGCGAAGGTATCATCCGCTGAACCGCCGCTCAGGGTTTCAAACGAGCTGAAAGCCAGATTGCGTCCGGAAGCTACATCCTGCAGGAATAAATTCCCGTCTTCAATGTGGAAGAGCGTATCCGCGTTGTGTCCGGTCAGGATATCCGCGACCAAACCGCCCATGATGGCGTTGATATTATCGAAGGAACCCAGGCTGGTTTCGGTGCCCTGGAAGCCGTCCAGTGTGCCGATGCCGGTCAGGGTTACTTTCACAGCCACCTTGCGTTCGGCGTAATTCAGCGTGTCGCTGCCCAAATGGCCGTCGATCAGGCCGGACAAGACCGTACCCTTGCCGAAGGTGAAGGTATCGTCGCCGCTGCCGCCGGTGAAGTTCTCGACCTGGTAATTATCCTGCAGCACCTGGTTGGCGCCGTTCAGGATGGTAGCGATGGTTAAACCGCCGCTCAGATCGAAGCGGAAGGTGCTGCCGCTGGTAACGTTCTCCAGGCTGATGGTATCGGAACCTGCGCTACTGTTCTCCATGACCATGTCCACGCCCCAATTGTCGTTGAAGACGTAGCGGTCATTGCCCAGGCCGCCCACCAAAGTATCATCCCCGCCCATACCGTTGAGGATATCGTTGCCGGCATTACCCTCGATGCGGTTGACCACGCCGTCGCCGGTCAGGCTGTCATCGAAGGCCGAACCGGCCAGGTTCTCGATGCGCGCCAGGCCGCCCGTGCCGCTGGCCAAACCGCTGGTCAAATTGACCGTGACACCGTTATCGTAATTGCTGTAATCCAGCCAATCAACACCCGCTCCGCCGTCCAGCGTGCCGCCGATGCTGCCGCTGCCTTCCATGGTGAAGCTGTCCGCGCCGGAACCGGCCATCAGGTTATCGATACCGGAGAAGAGCAGCACGGCTTCGGCAACGTGGTAGCTGCCGCCGTTGGTCCGGTCGATGTGGAAGCTGCTGTCCGCATCCAGTGTGTACAGGCTGTCGACGCCGGAGCCGCCCAGCAGTTCGTGAATGCCGCTGAAGCTGCCGCCCATCACCACCGATTCACTGCCGCTGAAGCCGGCCAGCGCGTCGTACGCGCTCAGCGTGATGGAAACCGGGGAGGTCATACCGCTGTAATCCAGCACGTTGGCGCCTGCCCCGCCGCTGACGTTGCCGTTCAACTGGCCGCCCTCAACGAAGCTGAAGGTATCCAGACCGTCCTCGCCGATCAGGTCTTCGATGGAAGCCATGGCCAGCGCGCTTAGCGCGCCCTGCGGCAGGTAATTACCGCTGCCAACGCCATCCACCGTCCAAACGCCGTCCGCATCCAGGCCCTGCAGGCTGTCATTGCCCGCGCCGCTGTGGCCGCTGATGCTGCTGATGTTGCGGAATTCCAGGCTGATGCTGGCTTCCGTGCCGTCATAACCGCTTTGGCTGCCGAACCCGGTCAGGTCGAAGCTGCGCGCGCTGTCGTAATCGCTGTAATCCAGGCTGTTGCTGCCCGCGCCGCCGTCCAGGTAACCGGTTAATTCCGCGGAATTGTAGAAGATGAAAGTATCATCGCCGCCCATACCGTGCAGGCTGCCGCTGTGGTCGCCGTACATGTTGAAGGTGTCCACCTGCGAGCCGCCATACAGGTCTTCGATGGCATCGAAGTACAGCACGCGCCCGCTGGTCTCGTCCACGTAATTATCCAGCCCGCTATAAATATTGAAAGTAGCCTGTGCGTCGCGCCCGATCAGTTCGTCGTTCAAGGCCGTGCCCAGGATCTGTTCCATGTTGAGGGCGTCCGCCGTGATGGAATCCACGCGAATGTCGAAACCATCCGTCTCGCCCAATGCCGGCAGCAGGCTGAAGCTGCGTGCCAGGTCAAAGCCGCTGTAATCCAGCGTGTCCAGTCCGGCCTGCCCGTCGAAGAAGCCGTCCAACACGGCGCCGGCTTCCATCACCAGCGTGTCGTCGCCATCGCCCGCCCAGATCAGCACGGATTGGCTGCCGCTCTGGATGGTGAAGACGTCGTCGCCGTTGTTGCCGATCAGCCAGTAGAAGCCGCTGAAGGTCAGGACCTCCAGGCTGTCATCCGCCTGATAGAAGTTGGTCGCGCCCGCGACGGTCCAATGGCTGTCGTGGCTCAGCCCAGTCAGGGTGTTGTCCAATGTGCTGCCCAACAGGATATTGATGTTATCGAACCCGGAGGGCACCAGCTCATCCGCGCCGGCGTAGCCGTCCTGGCTGCCCAGGTCTTCCAGCGTGACCGCTATGCTGTCGCTGGCCGCGCGGTAGTCCAACGTGTCCGCGCCCATACCGCCGTCCACGCGTCCGTCGATCTGCGCGCCGTCCGCGAAGATGAACTGGTCATCGCCCAAACCGCTGTACAGGTTCTCGATGGCGAAGGAAGCATCCACAATTTCATTGTCCGGGTCATAAACGTATAAGTCAGAAAGGCCGATCGCGAAGGTCAGGTCGCTGGTCACGCCCGTCAGGTCCAGACTGTCGAACCCGGCGCTATCGATAATGCTGTCGCTGCCCCAACCGTCCGTAAAGACGTAGGTATCGTTGCCTGCGTTGCCGGTCAGCGAGTCGTCGCCGCCCAAACCGGTGATGGTGTTGTTGCCGCTGTCGCCAATCAGGATGTCGGCGAACATCGTACCGACGATATTTTCAATGCTGACCAGGGTATCCTCGCCGCTTTCGGCACTGCTGGCTTGGCCTAGGGTCAGGTCAACCGTGACCCCTTCACTCATGTTAGTGGAGTAATCCACCGTATCACTCCCCAGGCCACCATCCAGCAGGTCGTTACCGCCGCGTCCCTCAAGAATGTCATTCCCGCCCCGGCCGAAGATTTCGTCATCACCGGCAGTACCCACCAGGTGGTTGGCGTTATTATCGCCATAAATTTCACTGCCGCTGTCACTGCCAATTACATTTTCAATACTGGAAATACCGTTCAGCACACCGGTGGCTTCGCCCGTCAGCAAGTCAACGCTGACGCGTTCGCTGTACAGGCTGTAATCCAGCGTGTCCGTCCCGGCGCGCCCGGCGATGCTGTTGTAGCTGCCCGGCAGGACCGCATCGCCATTGAAGATGAAGGTGTCGTCGGCTTTGCCGCCCACCAGGTTCTCAATACCGCTGGTGTACAGCAGATATGAACCGGTCAGGTAATCAATGTGGTCGCCGTAGATATCGAAGGCAGCCGTCTGATCCAAGCCTTCCAATGTATCGATTCCCAACCCGCTATAGATCAGGTCGATGCCCAGGAAACCGTCCTGGATGCTGTGCTCTTCGGTGCCGTCGAAGCCGTCCGCGCCGACAGCCGTCAGGTTGAAGTACAACTGCACCGCGCTGGTGGTCGTGTCGCCGCTGTAATCCAGCAGGTCGCTGCCCGCGCCGCCGTCGATCAGGCCCAGCAGGCGCCCTTCGTTCAGGAAGATGAACTGGTCGTCGCCAGCGTTGCCGTACAGATTGTAGGTCTGGGTACCGTCGATATAGAAGGTATCGTCCGCCTGGCCGCCGTGCACAGCCTCGATGCCGTTGAAGGTAACCGAGTTGATGCCGCTTTCGATGCGGCCACCCAGCAGATCAACGGTCAAAGCCTCTGTGACGTCGCCGAAGTTCAGTGCGTCGCCCGTGCCGGCCGAATCCGTCACCGTATCCTGGCCCCAATTGTCGCCGAACACGTAGGTATCACTGCCCGCGCCGCCCTGCAGGGTGTCATCACCCGCGCCGCCGGTCAGCGTGTTATTTTCGTCGTTGCCGATGAGCGTATCGTCGTAAGCCGAGCCGATCACGTTCTCGATGCCCGCAAACCCGCCCGCCAGACCGCCGTTGATGCCAGTGGCGGTGGCATTCACCAGGTTCACGTCGACGCGCGTGTTGTAGCCGCTGTAATCCAGCGTATCCGAACCCGCGCCGCCGTTCAAACCGCCGCTGTACGTCTCCGTTCCATCCAGCACAAAGGTGTCCGCGCCGCTGCCGCCATTCAGAAAATCAAAGTCCTGCAGGTCAATGTACAGCCCCTCAACCGAGTAGCGCACAACCGTGCCCAATGTGAAGGTGGCCGTACCGTCCAATCCGGTGAAGCTGTTGCTGCCGCTGCCGGCCAGGATGCTCTCGATGGAAGCGAATCCGTCCGCCAGAGCGCTGGATATGCCGCTCAGGCCCAACAGCGCGTCATTCGACACTACCGTGGTATGGATGTCGCTGCTGTAGCTGCTGTAATCCAAAACGTCCGAGCCGGCGCCGCCGGAGATACCGCCCGCGAAGGTCGCGCCTTCGCTCACCCGGAAGGTATCCATGCCGCTGCCGCCCACCAGGCTGTCAAAGCCGCTGAAGATCAGGACGTTGGCGGCGGTGTAGGTGCCGGAAGTGCTCTGCAGCTCCCACAGCGCGTCCGTGTCCATGCCGGTCAACACGTCGAATCCGGTCAGGGAGACGATGATCTCTTCCACGTCGTCGAAGCCGGCCGGGATGATATCCGCGTAGCCCTGGAAGCCGCGATTGGTGCCCACGCCGGTCAGGGTGAAGGCCGTGCCGCTGCTGTAATCGCTCAGATCGAGGATCAACTTGCCGTCCGAGCCGTCCAGCGTGCCGTCCACCACCGCGCCGTCCTTGATCACCACCAGGTCGTCCGCGCTGCCACCGATGAAGTGCTCGATGAAGATGCCGTCATGCACGGCCATGTTCAAACCGTAGCTTACCGTGACCTGGGTCGAGTAGAAGGTGAAGGTTAGCGATTGGTCGACTGCCGAGAAGTCCATCGTGTCGACGCCTTCGCCGTCCAACTCAACAATTACGTCGCTGCCAAAACCATCCGCGAAGCGGTAAGTGTCATCGCCGCCGCGCCCGGCCAGGTAGTCGTTACCCAAACCGCCCTGCAGCATATTGTCGCCATCATCGCCGTACAGCCAGTCATCATAGACAGAACCCAGCACGCCCTCGATGGAAGCAATAGTGCCAATGCCGGGTACGGTGGAGGTCGCCAGGTCGACGGTTACCCCGGCCGTGTAAGCCGAGTAATCCAGCCAATCCACGCCGTCGTTGCCGTCGATGCGCCCGCTGTAGGCCGCGCCGCTTTCCAGCTCGATGCGGTCGTCGTGCGTCGTCGCCAGGATCTCTTCAATAGTGGCATTGAACGTGATCTGGTTGGCGCCCGACAGTACCTTCAAACCGCTCTTATAGATGCGCAGGGTCACCGCGTCGCTCAACCCGCTCAGGTCGATCCGATCGATTCCGCTAGTGCCGCTGTCGCTGACCGTATCCAGGCCGAATCCGTCCGCGAAGATATAAGTATCGCTGCCGCCCTTGCCGTTCAACGTATCGTTTCCGCCCAGCCCCTGCAGGACGTTGTCGTTGTTGTCGCCGCCGAGGGTGTCGTTATAGGCGCTGCCAACCACGTTCTCGATAGCGCTCACCTTGCCGGTGACGCCCGTGGACTTCAGGTTAGCCAGGTCGGTGACAACCGCACTGCCGTACAGGCTGTAGTTGAGCGTGTCCGTGCCCAGCCCGCCGTTCAGCCAGCCGCGCAAACTGCCGCTGCCGCCGAAAGCAAAGATATCGTCCGCCATTCCACCCAACAGGCTTTCATACGCGCTGAAGAGGGCCGTATCGACCGTGCCGCTGTCAGCGCCGTTGATGGTGAAGATACTGCCGGCAGCTTTGCCGTGGATCTCGTCCGCCGCGCTGCCGCTGCCCACGAAAGCTTCAAAGCTGCTGAAAGCGTCCACACCGCTGGCTGTGTTATTTTCCAGATCGAGGAGGACAGCCGTGGCGTAGCCCGCGTGGCTCAGCACGTCCATGCCCAAACCGCCATCCAGCACCTCAAAAGCTGTGAAGGAGAAGACCCCGTTGACCATGCCGCTGCCATCCGCGGTCACGTTGAAGGTATCGTTGCCGGCTGTACCAATCAGCGTGTCGTCGTAGATGCTGCCCAGCGCGCCTTCGATGCTGATATAGCCGCCCAAAGCGGTGGCCGTGCCCGCGCCCAAATTAATTTCGGCGCTGCCGCCATAAGCCGCATAGCTGATCAGGTCATTTCCTGCCCCGCCGTTCACCGTGCCGGCGAAGCTGCCCGTGCCTTCCAGCGCGAAGATGTCGTCCGCGCTGCCGCCCACCAGCAGTTCGAAGCCGCTGAAGTCCAGCGTGTGGGTGCTTTCGTACTGGTACGCGCTGCCCAGGTGCCAGGTGGCGTCTTCGTTGATGCCGGTCAGGCTGTCGGCCGCGCCGCTGCCCGCCAGCACTTCATCCATGTTGGTGAAGCTGCCCGCGAAGGCGCTGCTCGTGCCGCTGAAACCGTCCACTGCGCCCTTGCCGGTCAGCACCGTGCTGGTGTCGCCGGACAGGTTGCTCAGGTCGAATGTATCATGTCCGCTGCTGCCGGCCAGCAGCTCGAAACCGCTGAAGTCCAGCAGGTTGGTGCTTTCATATTGGGTGGTTGCATCGATGTGCCAGGTCGCGTCCGCGTCCATGCCGGTCAGGCTGTCGCCGCTCACGGCGCTGCCGATAATTTCATTGATATTGTCGAAGTTGCCCGCCGCCGCTTCCGTGCCCTGGAAGCCGTCCAGGCTGCCCAGGTCGGTCAAGACGACCTGGCGGATGCTGCCGTAGGCGCTGTAATCCAGGCTGTCGTTGCCCAAACCGCCGTCCAGTTTGGCATTGGTGAGGGCCGCGCCGGCTTGCAGCACAAAGTGGTCATCCAGGTCGGTGCCCAGGAATACTTCCACATTGCCGCCGGTGTGCGTTACCTTATCCGTACCGCCGATGACTTCCACCCGATCCGTGTAGAAGGTGAATTCCACGCCACGCGTGCTGCTTTCGAAGACCAGTGTATCGGTTCCGCCCGCGATGTCTTCGAACACCACGTCCACGCCGCTGCCGTCGCGGAAGATATAGCTATCGTCCCCGCCCAGGCCGCTCAAGCTGTCGTCACCCGCCCGCCCTTCGATGCGGTTGGCGCCGCTGCTGCCGGTCAGGTCGTCGGCAAAGTCCGAACCGACCAGGTTCTCGATGCCGCTCAACGTGCCGCCCAGCATATCGGCCGTGCCGCTATTCAGGTTCACGGTCACGCCGCTGTTGTAAGTACTGAAGTCCAGCGTGTCCGTACCGCTGCCGCCGTCCAGGCTGCCGCTCAGGCTGCCGTCGCCCACAAAGGCGATGGTGTCATCGCCACTGCCCGCCAGCAGGTTTTCGAAGGAGCTGAAGCTGTAAAGCCCGTCCACCGTGCCGCTGTCCGCGCCGCTTACGACGATGGTGTTATTGCCGTCCGTAGCGGTCAGGGAATCCGCCGCCGCGCTGCCAGCAAAGACGGTGATATTCGCAAAGGTTCCGCCGATGGCTGTGGCCATGGAGTTATTCAAGTTCACGCTGACCGCGCCGGCCGTATATGCGCTGTAATCCAGCCCGTTAGCGCCCAAACCGCCATTGACGAGGCCACCAATGGCGCCGGAATCCGCGAACGCGAAAGTGTCGCTGCCATCGCTGCCGAACAGGTTCTCGAAACTGCTGAAGGCCAGCCCCTCCAGCGCGCCGCTGTTCAGGCCGCTAATAGTGAAGGTGCTGCCTGCCGCGGATCCGTGCAGTTGATCTGCCGCGGAGCTGCTGCCCACAAATTCATCGATAGCGCTGAAATGCGTTACGCCTGTGGCCGTGCCGGTTTCAATATCCACCGTCACCGCCGAGCCGTAAGCGCTGTAGTCCAAAATGTTCCAGCCGCTGCTACCCGCCAGCAGTTCGAAGCTGCTGAAGCTGAAGCTGCCGTTCACGGAACCAGCGGCGCTGGATGTGATGCTGAAGGTGTCATTGCCGGAGGTACCGACCAATGTATCGTCGTTGGCACTGCCCAGCGCGCCTTCGATGCTGCTATAGCCGCCCAAGCCGGTAGCGGTGCCTGCGCCCAAATTAATTTCGGCACTGCCCGCATAATTGGCGTAGCTGATGCGGTCGCTGCCCGCCCCGCCGTTCACTGTACCGGCGAAGCTGCCCGTGCCTTCGATCGAGAAGACGTCCACCGCGCTGCCGCCCAACAGACTCTCAAATCCGCTGAAGTCCAGCGTGTGCGTGCTCTCATATTGGTAGGTAGAACCCAAATGCCAGGTGGCGTTTTCATTCAATCCGCTCAAACCGTCGGCCGCGCCGCTGCCCGCGAGCACTTCGTCGATGTTGGTGAAGCTGCCCGCGAAGGCGCTGCTCGTGCCGCTGAAACCGTCCAGCGCGCCCTTGCCGCTCAGCACCGTGCTGGTGTCGCCGGCCAATCCGCTCAGGTCGAAGCTGTCGTGTCCCGCACCGCCGTTGAGCGTGCCGGCGAAGGTTGCGCCGGCCTCGATCTCAAAGCGGTCGTCCGCGCTGCCGCCGGTCAGCAATTCAAAGCCGGAGAAGTCCAGCGTGTTGGTGCTTTCGTAAGATTCGCTCGCGCCCAGATACCAGGTTGCGTCCTGGTCCATGCCGGTCAGGCTGTCGCCGTTCAGGCCGCTGCCGATCAATTCATCCACGTTATCGAAGCCGCCCAAGCCGGTTTCGGTGCCCTGGAAGCCGTCCAGGCTGCCCAGGTCGGTCAGGGTTACCTTACGGGTGGTGGTAGAAGCGCTGAAGTCGATCTGGTCGCTGCCCAACCCGCCATCCAGTTTGGCGTAGGTCAGTGAAACGCCGGCTTCCAACACAAAGCGGTCATCCAGATCGGTGCCGACAAAGGCTTCCACGTTGCCGCCGTAATGGGTCACGCTGTCCGTGCCGCCCACGACTTCCACGCGGTCGCTATAGAAGGTGAATACTACGCCGCGTGTGCTGCTCTCGAAGATCAGCGTGTCGTAACCGCCGTCGATGTCTTCATAAACCACGTCGATGCCGCTGCCGTCGCGGAAGATGTAGGTATCGTCTCCGCCCAGGCCGTACAGGTGATCGTTGCCGGAGGTGCTGATCAGCACGTTGTCACCGTCGTCACCATAGATGTAGTTGCCTCCGCTGCCGCCGGCTACGTTCTGGATGTTGGTGAAGCCGCCAGCCAGCTCATCGTTCAAGCCGGTGGCGATGTGTTCGCCCAGGTTGATGTAAACCGCGGTCGTATAAGCCGAGTAATCCAGCGTGTTGCTGCCGCCGCCGCCGTTGATGAAGGTGCCCAGCCCGCCGCCGGCCAACACTGCGCCGTCCGCGAAGGCGAAGTTATCGTCCGCCGAGCCGCCCAGCAACGTTTCGATATTGTTTAAGGCGCTCAGGCTGCCGCCAGTGGAACTGATGCTCAGGTCAACCAATCCAATTTCGAAGGCCAGCTCCACGCTCACCCCGGACAGGTCCAGGATATCCGTGCCGCTGTCGTCGATGATCTGGTTGTTGCCCCAAAGCGCACCGCTGAAGGTATAGGTATCGTCACCCGCGCCGCCTTCCAGTCGGTTGTCCTGATCGTTGCCGGTCAGATCGTCCGCGTAGAGCGTGCCGATGACGTTTTCGATATGGCTGATGCTGTGCGTGCCCGTGGCGGTTCCGGCGCTCAGGTCAACCGTGATGCCGCTCAGGTAATCGCCGTAATCCAACGTGTCGCTGCCGGCAAAACCGTCGATGCGCCCGTTGTTGGGCAGGCTGTAATTGGTGCCGAAGTCGAAGGTGTCGGCGCCCGCTCCGCCGATGAAGACCTCGATCCGGGTATTGTTGAAGGTGATGGTGTTCGCGCCAACCGTGACCAGCCCGTTGGGCAGGTCAACCAGCGCGTCAGCGCTCAGGTTGCTCAAGTCGATGCAATCTTCTTCGATATCCGCGCTTTCCGTGATGACGTCGCTGCCGAATCCATCGAAGAACTGGTAGGTGTCGTCGCCCAATCCGCCGCGCAGGTCATCGTTACCGCCCCGGCCCGAGAGCATGTTGTCGCCGTTATCGCCGATCAACACGTCATCGGCCGAACCGCCGATCACGTTCTGGATACCGACGATGGAGGTGATACCGGTGGCTTCGTATGTGGACAAGTCCACAGTTACGGAAGTACTGTAATCGCTGTAATCCAGGGTATTGGTACCGCCGCCGCCATCCAATGTGCCGTCCAGTGTGGCGCCGTCCAGCATGACGAAGTCGTCGTGTCCCGCGCCCGCGTAGATGCGCGCGACTTCCGCGCCGCTGATGATGAAGGTGTCGTCCCCACTGGAGCCGTACAGCAGGTCAAAGCCGAGGATGCCCAACAGTTGCGCGGCGCCATCCAATTGATAGGTGCTGTCCGCGCCGTCCAGCGTCCAGGTGGCCGCGCTGTCAGCGATGCCGTAAACGCGGTCGTTGCCACTGGTGCTGGCGAGCAGGACATCCATGCCGGAGAAATTCTGATTATTGTTCAGTTCATAACCGGCGTAGCCGTCCGCGTCCACGCCTGTCAGGTGGATGTTGCGGGCAGTTGTTACACCAGAATAATCCAACATATCCTTGCCGCTGCCGCCCTCGGCGCCGGTCGTGCCGCTCAGGCGGCCGTTTTCACCGAAGACGAACTGGTCATCGCCTGCCCCACCGGATACGTTCTCGATGGCCGTGAAGCTGTAAATGGCGTTGATCGTGCCGCTGTCCACGGCGTTGACGATAATCACATCGTTGCCCGAACCCGCGGTGAGCGTGTCTTCAAAGGCCGAACCGCTGAAACTCTCGATGCTGGCGAAAGTGCCGCCGATGGCCGTGGCGGTGGAGGTGCTCAGGTCGATCGCGATCGCGCCGGCCGTGTAAGCGCTGTAATCCAGAGCATCCGCGCCCGCGCCGCCGTTGAGGCTGCCCGCGAAGCCGGCGCTGCCCGTGAACTTGAAGGTATCTTTTTCATTACCGCCGCTGAGCGTTTCGATATCCCGGAAAGCGATGGCGTTGTCGCCGGATTGGTAGCTGTTGCCTGTGTCCGTGAAGGACCAGGTCGCGTCGGCGTCCCTGCCGGTCAGGCTGTCAGCCAATGTGCTGCCGATCAGCAGGTCCATGCCGGAGAAGCCGCTCAGCCCGCTGGCGCTGCCGCTGAAACTGCCGTAAGCGTCCAGTGCGCTCAGGCTGAAGGTGACGCCGCTCGTGTAGAGCGAATAATCCAAAATATCCTGGCAGGCGCTGCCGGTCAGGATCTCCATGCCGGAGAAGGCCAGGCTGCCGCCGCCAATGCTGTAGGTTCCGGCCGCGCTGCCGGTCATCTGCCAGGTCGCGTCCGCGTCCAGCCCTTTGATACTGTCCGGGTTGCCACTGCCGGTGAGGATTTCCATGCCGCTGAAGGCAATGCCGGAACTCATCTCATTCCCGCCAAAGCCTTGTGCGGTTTCCTCCGTCAGGGTCAGGTCGAGCGCGTCCGCGAAAGCGCTGAAATCGAGCGTGTCGCTGCCCAATAGGCCGTTCACCAGGTCGATGGCCGAAAGGATCAGGCTGCCGTTCACGGAAACGGTCTTGACTGCGGTCACACTGAAGGTGTCGTCCCCATCCAACCCGTTGACTTCATCCGTCTGGCTGCTGCCGATGATGGCTTCGATGTTTTCGTATACACCGCTGATGCTGGAAGTCGAATTATCCGCTATGTCGATCACGATTGCGTCCGCGTATGCGCTGTAATCCAGCGTATCCGTTCCCGCACCGCCGTCCAGATCGCCGCTGAAGACCGCGCTGTCCTGGAAGTAGAAGGTATCCGCGCCGCTGCCGCCGTTCAACTGCTCAATGCCGCTGAAGTCCAAAGCATGCAGAACCGTACCATGTGTGCTCTGGTACTGGTAACCGCTTTCGCCCAGGATCCAGTCCGCGTCCGCGTCCAGACCGTTCAGTTCATCGTCTGCCGTAGCGCCGCCCACCAATGCGTCGATGTTGTCAAAGCCGCTCAGGATGGTTGCCAGTGCCGAGGTGATGTCGCCCTGGTAGCCGTCGATGCTGCCGGCATCCGTCAGGCTGAAGCTCAGGCCATCACTGTATGCGTTCAGGTTCAGGCTGTCGCTGCCCGCGCCGCCGTCGATGCTGCCGCTCAGGGTCGCGCCGTCATTGAAGCTGAACTCATCCGCGCCCGCGCCGCCGTTCAGGTCGATCGCGAGGCTGCCGTCCAGCGTGAATTTGTCATCGCCGCTGCCGGCCGTGAATTCCGTGAACAGGCTGGTGGTAAAGCTGAACGTGTTCAGTCCGCTGACAACGCTGCCCGTATCAGCCAGGCTGATCTCCAGGTCGGCTGTCACAAGGCTGAAATCGATGCGGTTGGCGTCCGCTTCGGTTTCGATGATCTGGTCGACGCCCCAATTATCCGCGAAGTGGTACGTATCCGCGCCGCTGCCGCCGGACAGAACATTGTCGGATCCATTTCCGGTAAGGTCGTCGTTGCCGCTGCCGGTGTTGACGTTCTCGATGTTGAGGATCTGGTCGCTGCCTAAACCGGTGTCCTGGACGCCCGTGTTGCTCAGGTCGATGGTCAAGTCTACGCTGGCATTGCTTTCATCCAGCAGGTCAACGCCGCCGCGCCCATCCAGCAGGTCGTCGCCCAAACCGCCGCGCAGGGTGTTGGCATGCTCGTCGCCGGTCAGCGAGTCGTTGCCCGCGCCACCCAACAGGATTTGAATATTGGAAACGCCGGATATACCCGTGGCTGCCCCTGTGGTCAGGTTGACCGTCACCGGGTTGGCAGAGCTGAATATCTGGTAATCCAGCGTATTCGTCCCACCGCCTCCGTCGATCGTGCCGTCTCCGCCTGCCAGGTTTACGCCGTCTTCACTGAAGACGAAACGGTCGTCAGCCAGGCCGCCTTTCAGCACTTCGATATTGTTTTCCAATGTTGTCAGCAGGTTGCCGTTGCCGTTGACCACCAGGCCGGAGAAGGCCAATGTGAAGGTCAGCGAGAAGGTGATCTGCGAGAAGTCCACTTCGTCCAGCAGGCCGGATAGGTCGTTGAGGATATCGTTGCCCCAATCTTCCAGGAAGCGGAAGATATCATTGCCAGCGCCGCCGTCCAGCAAATCGTCGCCCGCCCCGCCGATCAGCAGGTCGTCTCCGCCGTTGCCGTATAAATAGTTGTCCCAGTTATCACCGATCAGGATATCGTCGTAAGCCGAACCCAGCACGGTTTCAATGCTGGCCAGCTTGCCCAGGATGTTGGTAGCCGTGCCGGCTTCCAGGTCGACGCTCACGGCGGAACCATAGGCCGAGTAATCCAGCGTATCGTTGCCGCCCTGGCCGTTAATCTTGCCGCCCACCACCACGTCGCCGCTCATCACGAAGATGTCGTCGCCAGCGCCGCCGCGATATTCGATGATTTCATCGTTCTGTTCCACGAACTCAAAGCGGTCATCCGCTCCACCGCCGCTGACGTACTCAAAGCCGTTGAACAGCAACGTCACCGTGCCGGTGGTCACCTGGCTGGTGCCGCTCTCACTGTAGATGCCGAAGGTACTGGCCTCGTCCATGCTGGTGATCTCGTCGCCCGCCAGCGCGCTGCCGATGGCCTGGTTGATGTTGGCGAAGTCCTGGTTGTACGGGTACTCGTATCCGTTGAAGCCGTCGATATCGCCGTAGGCGGTCAGATAGACGTGGCCGATCGTCGCGCGGTCGCTGAAGTCCAGCGTATCCGTTCCCGCGGCGCCGTCTACCACACCGTCCACCGCACCGCTGCCGTAGAACAGGAAGCTGTCGTCGCCCAGGCCGCCGGTCAGGTTTTCGATGGCCGTGCCCGCGGTTGTGATCTCGTTGGCGCCATCGGTGATAAACAACCCGTCGTCGTACAGGTGGAATTGGATGGCTGTCAGGACCGCGTCCATGGCAACGATATCATTGCCGTTGAAGGTAATGGTATCCTCACCGGCATCGTCGTCTTCAAAGATCTGGTCGCTGCCCCATCCATCGTTATAAACGTAGGTATCTTTGCCCAGGCCGCCGTGCAGGGTGTCGTCGCCGCCATTGCCCGCGATGATGTTGTCGGCGCTGTCGCCTGTCAGTTCATCATTGCCCGCGCCGCCCAGGATGTTCTCGATGTTCATTAGGTGATCATCCAAGCCGCCGGCGATGTTGCTGGCGAAACCGTCCGCCAGGTTGACGCTGATGGCAACCGTGAACAGCGCGAAATCAATAGTGTCACTGCCGCCCTGGCCGTCCAGCAAGGTGGCGATGTCAACCCACTGCCCATCGATGATGGTGGCCTGGTCGCCCAGGATCGTAGCGTCGGTGAAGCGGAAGGTGTCATCGCCCAAACCGGCGCGCACCACAACCTGCGCCTGGTTGTGCGTGTCGAAGATGAAGATGTCGTTGCCTTCATTGCCGCTGATGAAGGTATAAGTCTCGTCGGCGGTGTCTTCGACGGTCAGCGTGTCGCTGCCGGTGCCCAGGTAGATGTTGAGCACTTCGATGTCGCTGTAGGTGATGCCGCCCTGATACGTGAAACCGTTGATGATCACGTCGCCGCCCATGCCCAAACCGGTCAGGCTGGTGTCGGTCAAGGTGCCGCTGTCGTCCGAGGGGCTCTTGTCGTTGTAGACGTTGATGGTGTCGGTCTGGTCGTCTTCGCTTTCGAACAGGGTCGGGCTGGCAAAGAAGATGGTCAGCAGCTCGCCGTTCTCAGGTGTGACTTCCCATTCGCCGTCTTCCAACGTCAGGATGTACTCGCCCGCCGTGCCGCCTTCTTCAAAGGCGGAAATGCGCCGCAGTTGGGTGACGCTGCCAAATTCATCCAGGATGCTGACGAACAGGATACCGGAGGACAGGTACTCTTCGGTGTTCAAGTCTTCCAGCAGTCCCATGTCGATGGACGGATTGGTGAATACCAGCGTGTTGCCTGAAGTGGAAGCGACCGCACCGTCCGGGATGAAAGCGTTGGTCTCGGTCGGCAAAGTCACTGCCGGTTCGATATCGCGCGCCGATTCATCCAGTAAGTAGCCGGTGATGATGATCGGGCCTTCGATGCCGCTGCAGTAACCGGAAGGATCGTCGCAGGTGGTGGTGTCCTGGTTCAGGCGGTGTGACGAGCTGGTGAAGGTCATAATGGTGTTGTCCACCTGCGGGTCGTCCACCGCGATGACCACCACAGCCTGGTCGATGTTCCAGTTATCGGGTGTGAAGATGAACGTGTCGTTTTCCACCGTGGTCAATTCACCGGTGATAATGGTGATGGTCACGTCCGCGATTGGCTGCGAGGCCAGACGGATGTAATAGGTATCCGTGTTGGTGCCGTTGGCGCCGCCCGCCACCACGTAGGTTGAGCCGTTGGTTTCGGTGACGATGACGCTGGCCTGTTCGTAGATGACCACATCCTGCTCGTTCACCACGCCGTCGAAATTGGCATCCGTGCTGGACAGGCTTTGCAGCAGGGTCACCTGGTGGGTGCCTTCCGCCACGCTGTCGGCAATAGCGTTCAGGCTGACTTCCTGGGCAACGCTCCAGTTATCGACCGTGAAGGTCAGGGTGATGGGCGCGATGTCCAGTTGGCCTTCATCGCCGCTGTCCAACGCGATGGTCACCAGTACGTCGGCCGTGGGCGCGCGCGTCAGGTGCACGTAGTAGCTGTCGCCGTCGCCGCCCTCAACCACCCGGGTGAACAGGTCGGATTCATCCACCAACAGATCGTAATTGTCGTTGTCGCGAATATCCACGCTGACGTTTTGGATCAGCGCGTGGTTGTAATTTTCGTCCGCGGAGATGATCGAATGGCTGATCTCCACGCTGCGTTCGCCTTCTTCCAGGCTGTCGTCCACCGAGCGGATCAGGACAGTCTGGTCGACGTCCCAGTTGCTGGTGGTAAAGGTCAGCACCTGCGCCCAGGTCCAGGTGGTGCCGCCGTCGGTGGAGATTTGCAGGTTGGCGATGCCGTCTTCGTCGGTGCTGGCGAACGGTACGGAGATGGTCAGGTATACGTCCGCGGTAGGTTCCGCGATCAGGCGCAGCGTGTAAACGTCGTAATCGCCCCAGCCTTCAGTCACCAGGCTGACGGAATTGGATTCCGTCAATACCACCGAGGTGCTGTCCGATGTGCCGGAGGTGATGCCTACGTCCGGTACCGCGATGCCGTCGTAATTCGGGTCATCCGAGGTCACTATGTGCTGGATGGTGCCGCTCAAGCCGGAAGGATCCAGCGAGACGATGGTCTCGGTCACGTCCCCGGCCAGGTCGAATGTGTCGCTGCCCAGGTTGCCCGAAATGACGGTCACGTATTCGTCGCTGGAACTGACGATGAAGAAGTGGTCGTCGCCTTCCATGCCGTCGATCTCCAGGCGTTCGATGTGGGCGTAGCTGACGCTCAAGCCCGCACCCCACACGCCGTCGCTGGCGATCACGAAGCTGTCCGGGAATTCGGTGCCGATGATCACCACCGTGTCGAAGCCGTCGCCGCCGTCGATGCTGACGGGGGCGTTGATGGTGTATTGGATGACGTCCTTGCCGGAGCCGGAGTTGATCTGTGTCATGGCCTGCTTGGTAAGCTCGTTGAGGATCACGAAAGCGCGCACGATGAAGGTATCGTCGTGGTCGCCGCCTTCCAAGCGCAGCACCGCCAGGTTGTGATAGACCTGGAACATATCGTTGCCGTCGCCGCCGTAAGCGGTCAACGCGAAGCTGACGCCATTGCTCAGGTAGCCCTGGGTGGTCTCGACGGTTTCGAACCAGTCTTCCACTCCCAAATTGGCGCTGTCGTCGCGCGGGGAGTCGAAGATCTGTCCGAATTGGAAGAAGTCATCGCCCTGCCCGCCGTCCAGCGTGGTGATCGAGGAGTTATCGTCCACCGTAAAGCTGTCGTTTCCATCAAAAGCGTTCACGCGCAGGCGGCCGTTGATGGAATCGTCGTAATTGACGCGTTCCACGTCGTCGTAGCCGTCACCGTCGTTATCCACGCCGTAATTGATCAGCACCACGTAATTCTTGCGCAGCAGGAAGGTGTCGTCGTTGGCCGTGCCGTTGATCTCCAGCCAGTCCACGCCGTCGTTGGCCGCGCCGCTGTCACTCACGTTGATGCGGTAGTTGCTGGTGCCGCTCAGGTTGACGATATAGCCGTCCGTGCCGCCCTGCCCGTCCAGATCGATGGTATCGGTGCTGTCATCGTGGCTGGAGCTGATCGGCAGGATGTCGCTCAATTTGATGATATCTTCGCCTTCACCGGAAAGGACAGTCGTCCTGACCAGCGAGACTTCGGGGCTGATGGTGATGCTGTCGGCGTCGTAGCCGCCCAGGATGATGATGCCGTCCATCAGGTCGCTGTACAGGGCCGCATCGCTGTTGATGGTGCCGAAGAATTCAATGCGCCCGCCTTCGGGATCCACGCTGGCCTGGTCGTATTGATTAACCACCTGGTCATAAATGGTATGCGTGGTAAAGGTAGTAGTATCCACATCCTGGTCGACCATGATGATCAGGTACTGACCGGCTTCGATCACGCTGCCCTCCGGCAGCAGCACCGCGTCGCCGCCTCTCAGCGTCACGCTGGTGTCGGAATGCACCACGATGCCGGGATTGATCTGCAGGTAATCGGAAGCGGAGGCATCAAAAGCGATGTCCGCGCTGTATTCGCCGCTGTAGCCTAACTGCAGCGTGCCGCTTGTACCGCTCTGCGCGACCTGCTGGACTTCCTGCGTGCCTTCGGCGCCGTTGATGATAGTGCTGATGATGATCTCGCCGTCAAAGCCCGCGCCGATGGCGCTGATCAGTTCGTCCACGTCGCCGGCGTTGTTGAAGGTGATCGTCCACGGGCCGCCGTCCGGGCCCATGACCGTCACGCCGCCCAGCGCCGCGATGGCATTGATGCTATTCAGCAGCGCCTGCACATCATCGGCCGAATCGGCCGCGGTCAGTACGATCTCCAGCGGCGAGGTGATGCTTTCGTTGATCACCAGCGGGCTGGTGGTGGTGATGTAGATCGGCCCGTTGGATGAAACGCCGTCCATCTCGCTGACGCTGCCGGTTTCCATCTTGCCGTGGTTCACCAGGTAGATGCCCTGCGCGCCGCCGGAGAACCCTTCCAGGTAACCGACGTTCGAGATGATTGGGTTGTCTTCTTCGCCGATGCCGCCGCCCGCGTAGAGCTGGGTCTTGCCGGAGATGATGTTCTCGCCGTCCGGATTGGCGTTCAGGATGCTGGCCGGGCTCATCAGGTAGGCAATACCGTCCACTGTGCTGACCGTGTATAGGTACAGGTTCCCAACCGTCTCAATGACATGCGTGTTGGTGTACGAGCTGGAGGTAAAGGCGCTGTCGGAAGCAGCTCCGGGGTCTGCATCGCGGTCGCGGGCCGAATCGATATCAATATCGTTGCCCGAAACGCCGATGGACAGGTACAGGGATTCCAGATAAATGCTGTTGCCCAAAATATCCGCCGCCGGGAAGCTGCTCAGGTCGTAGCCGTCGAACTGTCCATCATATATCGCGTTGACCGACTTCAGGTACACGTCGCCGTTGGCAGAGACGACCTTGTTTACGTACAGCGAACCGGCCGTCTCTCTCAGGAAGATATCGCCCTGCGCCAGCGCGTTTAAGACGCTGGTGCCGGTCAGGTCGAGGTCCAGGAAGTTATCCAAACTGCCGATATCGCCAGAGGCTTCCAGGTTGATCCCCAACGCGGCAATGTTGGCGAAATCGCTGCCCACGCCGTCCAGGATGGAGCCGTCCTCGGCCACCAGGTGCAGGTGGCTTTCCGAATAGATATTCAGTACGTTGATATCGCCGCTGGTTTCGTGAATGTAAATGCCGTCGCGGGCTGAGGCTTTCAGGGTCGCGCCGTCATACAAGTTGATCAGTAGCGGTGTGCCGCATCCGATGGTGTAGAGCGCGTTCAGCGCCTCTTCCACTTCTTCCGCGCTGGCGTCGGCCGGCAGGAGCTCGCTGTAATCGCCGTTGTATTCCAGGCGGAAGCCCAAGCCGGAGCCGTCGGTGCTGATGAGCTGTACCTCGTAGCTGGAGGCTGTGCCGTTGTTGACCACGCTGACCAGCAGGCTGTCCACCAGCGAATCTACGTACAGGCTTTGGAAGGTTTCGAAGTCGCCGTAGTTGTTGAAAGTAATGGTCCAGGGGCCGCCGTCCGCGCCGGTCACGCTGACCGCGCCGGTGCCGATCGAACCGGAGGAGGCTTCCAGCACCAGGTTGCCGCTGATGATGTTGATCTCGCCCGCGCCAGCCGCATTGTAGATGGCCTTGTCGGTCTTGATGGAAACTTCGCCGCCTGCAACCACCTGATCGAGCTTGATGTCGTGGTCATCCGAGCCGATGAATGCGTTCACGCCGGCCTGAATGGAGATGGTGCCGGTAGCTTCGATATCCACGTCCTCGCGCAGGTCGACCGTCATCTTGACAGCGGTCTTGGAGGTATCGGTGATGTCCACGATCAGGTCGCCGGCCGCGTCGTAGAACTGGATGTCCTGCGATTCCGCGCTGGCCAGGATCACCTTTTGGTCATTGGTCAATCCATCCGCCACCGGCAGGTCGATTGACAGTGCTTCTTCCACCACGCCGATGCTGCCCGACACCACCAGTGTGATGTTCGCGCCGATGATGTTGGCTTCCTCATCCACCGGTGTGGTTTCGGTCGTACGCCGCAGCAGGGAGCTGGCCACGCTGTATAGCAGCTGGTCTTCGGTCCAGACTGCGCCGGGGAACTTGGCGGCCGGGTCGGCGACCGTGAAGTCCTCATCATAGCTATCGCCGTACGAACCAAATTCGCCATGCAATTGGCTGTATTCGTCGCGGCGTTTCTGCAACAGTGCGGCGATGGCTGCGTCGTCATAGCCCAACACTACGCGGTAATAATTTTCCTCATCCGCCCCCAGGAACAGCTGTTCTTCATCAAAGCTGCTGGGGTCGGCCTGTGAATTGCGGTACTTCCAATAGGTTTCGTACTGCTGCAGGTAGGCGTCGGTGGTTTCCTGAATGCTGATGGCTGCCGCGTCGGCATCCGTCAGGCCCAGAGAATTCCACAAAGCCACCAATTCAGCGTAAGTGCGCGGGTCAACCGTTTCAACGGTATTTCCATCCAGCAAATCGCCATTGACCACCCGTACGTAGACATTGCCAACCGACTCGATCTGGTTCAGGCGTAAGTCGCCGTCGCTTTCTGAGATGTAAACACCTCCCGGGCCGTAAGCCGAGAAAGTGTCGCCTTCTTCGTCGCCGGTATCGATCAGGATGGGGTTCGCCAGGCTGCCGATGGAGGAATAATCCGAGGTCAGGTTGATCAAACCGCCGCGCACGATCGAACCGGATGCCGTGCTCATCAGAATGTTGTGCAGCGCCTGGATGGTCACGTCCCCGTTGCCGGTACTGATAGTGCCCAACTTGATCGATCCGCTATCATCCAGTAAATTGATGTTACCGGAAACGGTTGTAGCGGAAATGGCGCCGATGGGCACTTCCGACACGTTGTCGGTCAAGTCGATGCGCAGCGGGCTGAGGCTGCCAATGCCGTCAAAGGCTGTCAGCAGGATATCGGTAGCAAAAATGGTCGCCGAAGATGAAACTTCGATGGAACCGCCGGTATTATTGCTTTCCTTATAAACATCGATGGTAACCGTGCCGGAGGTGTTGTCGATCGAACCATTGACGATCACGTCGCCATTAGATGTAACTGAGATCGTGCCCTGGTCCTGGCCGATAAATTCGATGCTGATGGGGTAATCCGCTTCGATGCTGTGGCGGTGAATATCCTGGTAACCGGTCGTCCAAACCTGGGTGTAGTAGTAGGTGCAGGTGCCGTACCATTTGCAGCTCTTGTCCCAATCTTCCAGGATCAGCGTGCGTGCTTCCGTGGTATAGCGTGTGTAGTCGTATGTATAGGTATCGGTCTCGGCGGTGTCGATGTAATAGAAGTCACCCGGCAGCTTGGCGAGCGCGTCTTTGACCTCGGTGTCTTTGGTGTAATCGTCACCGGGATCTTTCGCGAAAGCGTCGATTCCGCACCAGGAGGATTTCTTGTAGACGTAGGTCTCGATCACAGTGTAATCCATGCCCGTCATCCAGCTATAGCGCCAGCCGTTCATGGGGGTATAAGTCGCCGTGCGGCCTGAGTTGACTGTGATAGTCGGGGTGGTATCGCCGGCATGGATCTGGGTGATGCTGATCGCGCCATCGATACGCTGGATGGTAGTGGTGATGGCGTTGCCGTCGTCATCCGTGAAGGACAGATCGGTGATCACCAGTGTACCGGGTTCGCCATTGCCGGCATTCAATTCGTTGGTGACCAGCGTGAAGCTGGACTGGTTGACGATGGTGATGGTGCCGTAATTATCCAGTACATTAATCTTGCCGGAACCCGTGCTGAGGATGCGCCCATATAAGGAAACGTAACCGCCATTGATCTCGACATCTTCCAGTTCAATGCGGTCAAGTTCCGCGTTGTAGAATGTCTTGATATTGCCTGAAACGGATTCCAGTTCGTAATAATAGCTGTTGTTGTTCAACGCGTCCGGGTCGTTGCCCCTGCTCATCTGGGCAATGCGGGAAGCCTTGATCTCCGCAATTTCAGTGGATACGGTGGTCGGAATGTTGAGGGTGTATTCCGCGATGCCGCTTTGTACGACGCCGTTGATATTGAGGATGTTAGCACTCAGGCAAACCATGCCGGAAGCGATAATGCCTTGTCCGGTGGATCTGGTGCGGCTAATCTCGATGGCAGCGTTGATCTGGTTGATAATCGATTGCAGTACTTTTACACCATCAATTTCCCAATTCCAAATGGGGGAATCCGGATAGTCAATCTTAATGCCCTGAGTGATTCTGGCAACCGCGTTCCACTGGCCCGAGGGGGTGGTGCCGGTACTGTACCAGGAATCGGAGTAGGACTGCATGAAGGAACCGTCGTTGGCGGTGATGTTGACCGAACCGCCTACTTCAATGTTGCCTTTGACTACGATGTTTCCGGCTTCGCTGGTCACGTTCAACACACCTGTGGCGCTTTCATTGGAAATATCGCCGTAGAATTCGATGTCCGGTGAATGGTGGACGCTCAGGTCCGCGTATTGCGGGTCACCTGCGTCGAAATGACTGTTGATGGTAATGGTCGGCGCGGTGTTATCGCCGGTGATCAGATCGAAATCCACCGTTGTCGCGCCATCGGGCAGCTTGTCGGTCAAGTTCAGGCTGGTGATATCCGCGTTAGTGGAAACGGATACGCCGTTCAACAAAACCTGAGCGCCTTCTTCTGCCGGGATGGTGATGTCGTTGATGCGCAGGTAGTTGGAAGTGTAGTTCTCAATGACCACTTCCGTGTCGCCCGGCGCTTCCAGGTTGCCCGTACCGATCAAATAATCGCCGCGGATGTTGATGGTGCCGGATTGCGCCCAGATGTCGTTCAGTTCGATGATCCAGATCTCCGAACCTTCCTCGATGTAATCGCCGTTGGAATCTTCCAAACCCAGTGAGGCCAGGATGGAGCGGATGCGTGTGATCTCATTTTCGTAAGCTGCCTTGGCGGTGGAATCACCGCTGTAGATCGCCAGCAGCTCCTTCAGGTTGTTCAGTTCTGCGATCAGGCTGTCCGGCAGGAATTCGATCTTGCGTGTATAGGTAATGCCGTCCGAAACCACGATGTGGTCCACATCGCCGTTCTCGTCGGCATAGATGGTCACGTATTGTTTGTTGCGGATGCTGACGCGCAGCGTGCCGTTAATCTCCACTCCGGCGTAGACTTCCACGGTGGTATCCTGATTCTTCATGTCGGCTGAAATGCCATCGCTGCCAAATAAACTGTCGATGCCGTCAGCCAGTGCATCACCCAACTCAGATACCCAATCTTTTCCGCTGGCAAAACCATACGGAAGGGATTTACCGTAACGTTGGGCGATCACGTTGATATCGCGCACGCTCTCCATCAACACGCCTGATTCCACCGTGATGGTGTTATAGATGTAGATCTCCGCTTTGGCGTCCGCGTCGGTCACGCACACTGCCGTGCCGTTCCAGATGTCGGTGCTGGTGGAGATCTGGAAGTCGTAATAAGCGCCGGCCGCGTTCTGGCCTGCCAGCAGGTTGATGTCGCCTTCCGCGAAGAAGGTCGCGCCCGAACCCACCGTAACCAGTTCATCCGCGTGCGTGCGTGCGATGGCGTCGCCAATAGCCACGCCGGCTACACCGTAGGTGCGCGCGTATGCCTCGCCGTCGAAGAAGGCAAAGGAAACGGTTGCCAGGGTGATGTCGCCCGCGCTGGTGAAGTCCACGTCGCCTACGGTCACCTTGGATTCGTTGGTATCGTTGATCAGGTAAGAGGTCACGCCCGCGCCGACGATCACGCCGCCGGTGTCCAGTTTGACACGGTCATACAGCCAAAGGTAATTGGTGGTAGCCAGGAGGATGGTGCCCGCGTTGCCGTATGCGTCTTCCAGAACGGTGAAAGCGGTATTGTCGCCGATATTCACCTGGGTGGAATTATCAACATACGTCTTGCTTTCCGCCGCGTTGCCTTCGATCACACCGCCGGCGCCGGCTTTGATGTTGTAGATGGTTTCGTCGTCGTCATCCAGCATCTCGTTCTTATAGATGTAGTTGTAAACGTCAATGGTGATGTCTTCAGCTGTGATATCCACACCCGTGCCGACATTGCCTCTGACCACAGCGTCTACGTAGTTGTACGCCCACGCGCCGCTGAAACCCACCGCCGAAGCATGCGTGGTGTCGGCTTTGGAGTTGAAGTCCGCGATATGGGTGACGGTCATGTAGAAATCACCCACGTTGATGGCCGCATCGCCGGGGCTGTTCTGGATGATGGCGCGTGTGACGCTGTTGTTATCGGTGGTCGATTTGGCGGCCGCGCCGGAAATCAAACCGCCGCTGCCGGAGAAGGATTCCGCGTAGTTTTCGTCGCTGCCATAGGCCGAGATGTACAAGCCATCGGCTGTTACGCTGACGTCTGAGCCCAAGATTGCGTTGGTGGTGGCGTTGGAGGTCACTTTGGCCACGTTACCGCCGGCCGCGATAATGCCGCCCCATTTACCGCTGGAGTATGCGTATGTCTGGCTGTTATTGATGGCCGCTACCAGCATATTACCGATCAGGTTGAAAACACTGTTATCCAGGATCGTGCTCTGCACGGTGCTGTTGTTGGTGATGGTGCTGGTGGTGGCATAGACGCCGATCAACGCACCGCCGGCCGCGGAAGAATCCGCTACAGCCGAGCAGTAGCGTCCGTCCTCATCGGTGCAGTCGCCTTCCGGATAGGAGAGCGAAGCGCCCACGGTCAGGTCGCCCGTTTCTACCATAACCGTGCCGTGTTGGCCGCTGGCGTAGGTCATGGGTGTGTTCGGGTTCAGATAAAGCGTCAGGCCGTTGGTGGAAATTGAAGAGATCAGGTATTCGCCGTCGTTGTTTTCCGTGCCTGAGATCGTGATCCATTCACCTGCCGAGAAACCATCGTCGATCCAACTGCCGCTGTCGCGCACAATGGTGTTCTTGTCGCTGCTTTCGTTGTACCCAAAGGTCAGGGTCGGATCATTGGAAATGGTGCGCACCGAATCGGTGGTGATCACCAGATCGCTGCTGGTTTCAGCCGTGAATTGGATATCCGTGGTCAGATAAATGACATCATCCGAAATCGACAGGATATAGAAATCGCCATTGTTGTCCGCGGTTGAACCGGAGAGGGTAATGGCATCGCCCACTGCAAAACCGTCGTCCTCCCACAAGCCGCTGGAACGCGTGATTTTGTTCAGCTCATTGGTATCGTCATATTCCAGCGTTAAGCTGGGGCTGCCGTCCAGGCTGCAGGAAACTTCCGCGACGATACCCACATTTGTCGCGGTTTCATCGTCGAACGGGTGATCCGTATCAACGTAAAGGATCCTGCCGTCCTCGGAGATGTCGATAATGGTGAAGCGGCCGTCGTTCGTACCGGTGCCTTCCATCAGGATAACATCGCCGATGGCAAAATTGTCGTCCAGCCAGCTGCCGGAATCGCGGATGATGCGGTTCTCGCCGGTGCTTTCGTTGTTGTCAAAGGTCAGGTTGGGGTTGCCGCTCATATCGTGCCCGGCGGTGATACTGGCTGATGTCCCGATGAAGGATGTGATGCTGGGCTCGATCAAGACTTCCGCTTCCGATACACCCACCGCCACACCGCCGGCCGAAACACCGTTGGCGTAGGCTTCGGCATTGATGGTCGCTGTAGCGGAAATATCAATGTCGTTGGAAATATAAACGGTGGCTGAATTACCAATGGAGGTGGAAACAGTCGGTGAACTCTCCGCGTACGCTGAAGCGCCCGCGCCGGCCAGGATCCCGCCGGCTACCGCGTTGGCGTCCGATTTGGCATAGCTGGTGGCGTCGGCGTTCACATACAGGTAATCGGCGTTGGTGATGTTTCCGTCCATGTGCGCCTTCGTAACGCCGATGACGTCTTCCGCATCCAATGCGGTCAGGTCGATGGCCGATCCGCCTGAAGTGGTCGACAATTTCAAGGTCTTTGCGCCGGTTACGATCACGTAATATGTCCAACCATTCACCAGCCCGCCCACATTTTGGCCGCCCGCTCCGTAATAGACGATTTTCTGGCCATTGGAAAATCCGTGGTTGGTACTGAAGGTCAGGGTGTCGGTGCTGCTGTTGACATTGCCGACCGGGTCGAATTCTACGCGGATGGTGTCGGTATCGTCGATATCGTCGCTGTCCTCGGTGGAATTCAGGCTGTGATTGGTCGCGCCATTCGCGGTCGCGTCCGCCAGGCTGGCGCCAATGGCGATACCGCCGCCGATAATACCGTCCGACTCCGCGTAAGCGTCGTTATAAGCCAAAGCCAGGATCTGGATGGTCCCGTCGATGGCTTCCAAAGTTGAGCCGATGTCTACGCCTGCTTCCACGCTGGCGTTGGCCACCGAAGTGGCGTCCGCGCCGTTTCCGCCGATCAGAGCGCCGCCGGGAGCGGAAGCATGCGTGGTCGCCTGGTTGCCGGAAATTTCGCTGCCGTCCGCGTTGCGGTTGTGCAGAGCCTTGATGGCGATGCCGCCGTCGGCCGTAATATTGGATGTGCCGCTGATGGTGGCTTTCACCGTCGGGCTGACGGTGGCGTCCGCCAGGGACACACCCACGGTCACACCGCCGCCGGCCACGCCCAGGGCTTCCGCTTCAGCCGTGCAATCCGAGAAAGCCTCAATCAGTAATTCACCGCTCAGGGTTACCGTTCCGTCGCTGATATATGCTTCCAGAGTAGGTGAAGCGGTCGCATCCGCGTCCGCGCCCGCGCCGGTGACAATGCCGCCGGCCACCGCTAAAGCATTCGCGTAAGCGATATTGACCGAGTCGACCAGGATAGTCAGGTTGGCCGCGCCGTCGCCCGTACCCGTGCTGTCAGCGATCGTGCCGCTGAAATAAGCTTTGAAAGTCCCATTGGTGGTGGCGTCTGCCAGGCTGGCGCCCACGGCCACGCCGCCGCCGATAATGCCGTCCGATTCGGCGTAAGCGTTGTTATAAGCCAAAGCCAGGATCTGGATGTTCGCGCCGATGGCTTCCAGCGTCACACTCGAGTTCACGGCCGCTTCCAGGCTGGCGTTGGCTATCGAAGTAGCGTCCGCGCCGTTGCCGCCGATCAAAGCGCCGCCGGGAGCGGAAGCATGCGTCCAGGCTTTGTTGCCGGAAATTTCGCTGCCGTCTGCGTTGCGGTTATGCAGCGCCCGCAGGATGATACCGCCGTCGGCGGTAATATGAGATGTACCGCTGATGTTCGCCTTCACCACCGGGCTGACGGTGGCGTCCGCCAAAGACACACCCACGGTCACACCGCCGCCGGCCACGCCCAGAGCGTCCGCTTCCGCCAGGGAATCCGAGAAAGCCTGGATCAGCAGTTCATCGCTCAGATAAACCGCGCCGTCGCTGATGGTTGCTTCCAGGGTAGGTGAAGCGGTTGCGGTTGCGTCCGCGCCGGCCCCGGCAACAATGCCGCCGGCCACCGCTAAAGCGTCCGCGTAAGCTTCGTTGACGGAATTGACCAGGATGGTCAGGTTGGCCGCGCCGTCGCCCGTTCCGCTGCTGTCAGCGATCGTGCCACTGAAGTAGGACTTGAATACGCCGTTGGTGGTGGCATCCGCCAGACTGGCGCCCACGGCCAAACCGCCGCCGGCAATACCCAGCGAACCCGCGTCCGCTTTGCTGTATGCATAGGTGAGGATATTAATATCCGTTAGCGCTTGTATGCGTGTGGTCGTGCTGATATAGGTGTCGATCAGAGGCGAGACAATCGCATCCGCATCTGCGCCCGTTCCGCCGATGAGTGAACCGGTTGGGGCTAATGCCCAGGCTTTGGCTTGTTTAGCGCTGGCCGAGTGGTCATCCTCCACGTTGAATCTTGATTCAACCTGAATGCTGCCGCCCGAAGAGATCACGCTGTTTGTAGCAATGTACGTGTCCATATCCGGGGTGAGATAGGCCTTTGCCAGCGCCACCCCTACCGAACCGTAGATACCGCCCGCGGCGCCTACGCTGTCCGCTTTGGCGTCCGCCTGGCAGTCGTTCAATACCAGAATATTATGTTTGATTTTCAGTTTGGCTTTGCCAATGTAAGCGCTCAGTGTGGGTTTGATGTCCACTTTGGCGTCGCTGCCCGCACCGGAAACCAAACCGGCCGCTACCGCGATAGCATTGGAGGAACCCAGTAGGTCGGCCAATACTTTGACCAGCAAATTGCCGACATCCTCGCCGTCTGTTTGTCCGGCCTGGGCGGTATCGTTTACAGAGGCGGTCACGCTGCCTTCGGAAATGGCATAGGCCACCGAAGCGCCTGCCGCGCCCATACCCACCGCGCCGCCGATGGACTGGGCGCTGAAGTCCTGGTCCAATCTGGCGATGACGCTAACGTCATCCGCGCTGATGATCTCCGTGCCGCTTTCAATCGTGGATAGAACGGTGCTGGTGTCTTTGATGATGACGACCTGCGCGCCTAAACCGACCATGCCCGCGGCACCGGCATAGGCATGCCCGTCCACGTCTTCATTTAAATAAGCAGTCAAAGCAATATCGCCATCGCTGTCGACCTTGGCCGCGCTCAGCGTACCGTTGATGGAAGTTTCGACATTCTCGTGCAGGCTGATGATGGTCACCGCGCCGCCCACACCGGCGTTGATGCTCAATCCGCCCGCGCCGCTTACGATTTGCATGTCGATCTTGTTCAGCGCATTCAAACTGATGTGCCGTCCGGCGTTGGTGGTGCCGGCGCTGCCGATCTTGGCTGTAGTACCGTTGGAAACGGTCGTATCGTTGACCGCCTTGGTCACGCTGTTGGTGAAGCTGTGCAGCACGCCGCTGGCATCCGCCGTAGTCAGCGGGGAAATGTCGATGGCGCTGCCGCCGGAAGTTGTGGATAACTGGATGATATCTCCATCCACGGAAATGACGTAATAGGTTTCGCCATTGGCCAATCCGCCGATGGGGTCTTCGCCGGAACTGCTGTAAACCACCGAGTCGCCCACCGCCAGCGAATGCCCGTCTTCCAGTGTAATGGTGTTGTTAGCATCGGACACGCTGTCGGTTGGGTCGAAGACGCCGTTGGCCGTCGCGTTGATCACGCGGTTGTTAGCTTGCTCGCCCACCAGGTCGATGGTCTTGTCGGGGATCTCGGTAATGGTATGGGTTTCGGCTGAAGCCGAAGCGGTCAGGTCGATGACTGTCGGGTTGAAAGCCACCGCTTCCGCGTGTGTTTCCGCCAATTGGATGGTGGTGTCATTTACCACGATGATGTAGTAGATGTTGCCTTCGGTCAAGCCGATGTCCGTGCCGCCATCGTTGCTGTAGGTAACTGCCTGGCCATTATAAAAGCCGTGATCGCTGCTGAAATTGATGGTATCTTCGCTGCTGTCCACACCCGAGGCGCTGTCGAAATCGACCGAAGCGATCGTATCGCCTTCCAGTCCGCTCACCATTTCCAAAATGTACTGCAGCAATGAATTGCTGTCGACCAATTCGTAGATCGAGCCGTAAGCCGGATCTTCGTCGTCATCTTCATCTTTAGCCTGCAGGCTGTCGATGGCATCCGAATCCAGGTTGCCGCCGATCGACCACACGTCCACCGCGCCGGCAATACCGATCTGGCCGACCGCCACGCTGATGGCGTAGCTTTCCACGTACTTGTCCGCGATGGCGTTGATGTCGATATCCTGTTTGGCTTGCACGGTTGCGCCGTTGGCGATCAGGGCCGAGGTGTCGTTCTTGATGATGCCCACGTCCACACCGCCGGTGATGCCGCCGCCTACCACCAGCACGCCGGCCACCACGAATACATCCACATCGTCGCGAGCTGAAATATTGACGCGTTGGTTGCTAGCTGCGCCGCTGACGCTGCCGTTGATGATTGCCAGTGGGCCGATGAAGGCCAATGTATCCGCGTCGATGACCTCAACGCTTACCGCGCCGGCGATCATGCCGCCGCCGCTGTAATTGCCGCTGGCGATCACAGCAAACACATCTTCGACCGAATAAGCCTGGATGGATAAACCGTGAATATCTTCGAAATAATAATTGCCGTCCTCATCCTGGTAACTGCCGGAAACGTCCGCCGCGCCGGAAGGAACCGAGAGGGTCGCGCTGCTGTTGCCGCGCGCGTTGAGAGTCGTGTTCGCGCCGATGTATGCCTGCGTATCCTTGTCGATCAAGGTCACACCGATTGAAGCACCCAGACCGCCGCCGGTGACACTGGCCGATCCGGCGATGATGTCGGTGTCGGTAATATCGTTGGCTTCGACGGCGACATTGCCATCTGCGTCCACAAAGGCACGTTGCCCAATGGACGCATGCGTCAAGCTGGTGATTTCTACTACGGATACCGCGCCGGAGAGTGTTCCGCCACCGCCGGCCGCACTGATCGAGATGGACAGGATATCTTCGCTGGTGTAAGCCCGTACCAGGATGTCGCCCTCGACGTATACAATGGCGTCGTCGTTAATGTAAGCCTTGGTTTCGTAATCCAAAACGGTTACGTGCGCGCCCGGGCCGATGCCGGCCGCGCCGATCGCCAGCGAACCGGCCACGCCCATCTGGTAATGGTCGCTGCCCGCCGCCACCAACAGGGATTGATCGCTGCTCGGGTTGGTTACGTTGGTGTTGATGGCCGCGCCGTCGTTGATATATGCCAGTGTGGAAACGTCCAAAACAGCTACAGCTGCGGAGAGTTCGATACCCGCGCCGACGATGCCGGCCGCCCCGCCCACCGCGATCATTTCAATGTCGTCGCGGTTGATGGCCGTGACGGCAATACCCTTGATCGTGGTGCTTGTGGGTGTGGATTGCCGGCTGCGGATGATGGACTCGTCGTTGGCTTCGTTATTTTCAATATCCGGTGCGGTGATGTCGGTCTCGTCGTCATCTTCGGGGTTGTAAACAACCTCGAATCCGCCGTCTGCCACTGTGATGGCGTTCGCGTTGCCTTCGGCGTCCACAACGGCTGACAGGCTGATGTATGCTTCTACATTTTTATTGATGGTCACTACAACGACTGAAGCGCCTACTCCCACGCCCTCGCCGGTGATCGCCACGTCTCCGGCGATCAAATCCACGCCGGTCTTGCTGTCTGCGCTCACGGCGATGTTGCCGCCGGCGTATACGGTAGCCATACTGGCGATATAGGAGAATACGTCAATATCATAAACGTGTACGTTGGATGAACCGGCAATGCTGGCGCCTTCGGCCGCGAACGCAATGGTTGCGGAAACACCCAGCACCGTCTCGCTGGAAACCGCGCGCACTTTCACATTCTCGGCTGCCCGAACAACGGCGCCGGTGTCGATATACGCTTCAGTATCCTTTTCAATGGTGGTGACATCCACACCCGCCCCGATGCCGAGGCCTTCGATGGCAATGCCCAAGCCGCCCGCGCCGATATCCAGGTCGGTATCGTCGGAGGCGAATACAAGCACGCCCTGGCCGCTGCCGATCAAGTAGGTAAAGGAATCGGTTTGAGCGCCAGACGCGCTGCTGAGAGTCAGGATGCCGGTGCCGTTCAGCGCGTGCGCGCGCGTATCGGCCAGATAGATCGTGGTCGCGTCCAACGGATCGACGATGATGTAATAGGTTGCCCCATCCGTTAACCCGATATCTTCCGCGCCGCCGCTGTGATATACCACCGCGTCGCCGGTGTGGAAGTCCTGCCCGCTGCCCAGATCGATACTATTATCGCCCGCGTCCACTGCCGTGGAAGCATCGAAACCGGAAGTAAAAATATTGACTGCGTTGATGAGCGCGCCCGCGCCGATGTACGCCAGGGTGGTCTCATCCAGCGTCGTCACGACCACTGAACCGCCGCCAGCCAGATTCTGTGCGCCCGCGCCGCCCGCGGCCACGCTGAGGATATCTTCGAAAGAAACCGCCAGCACGCCCACGCCCTTGAAACTCACTGTTTCCAGGTTGCCGTCGTCATCCCGGTCACCAGAGTTCACCATCACCGGACCTTGATTGCCCAGCGCGTTCACGTGCACGTTGGAACCCAGGTAAGCTTCGGTGGTGCTGTCCGTGATCACGATCGAGGTCGCCAGGCCAATCGCGCCGTTCTGCGCGATCGCCACACCGCCCGCGATGGTGGTGATGTCCACTTCATCTACTGCCGACACGATCACGCTGCCGTCCGCGATGACGTCCAGCAAACCGTCGATAAAGGCGCTGGTGGTGGTGTAGATGGTGTTGGTAGAGGCTGAACCCGCGCCGGCTGCCTTGTTGGCAAAACCGCCGCCAGCCGCAATGCTGATAATGACCGATTTTTGCTCGGCATCCAGGATCAGGTTGCCGTCGATTACATAAATATCCGTCCCGTAGACACTGGCTGTAACGGTATCGTCAATTTCGTTGTACGCGACCGAAAGACCCACGCCCAGCCCCTTGGTGGAAACGCCCACCGAGCCGGCAACGGCCGTGATGTCCGGATCATTGGAAGCAGTCAGGTGCACGTCGCCGGTGCTGACGATGCCGTCGGCCTTCTGGCCGGAAATGATCGTGCCGATCTCATTATCGATCATCGAAACCGCCACAGAAATAGCCGGGGCCATTTCGCCTTTGGCAACCGCGACCGCCACCGCTACCGAAACGATGTTCGGATTGGAGATGGCATTCAAAACAAGGACATCGCCCGTGCTGATGTCGGAATCCATGATGCCGCTCTGGATCTGGCTGTCGATCAGGTCTACCGCCACGGAAGCGCCCAAACCGAGCGCCTTGCCGCCGTATGCCACTGCGCCGGCCACCGCTACGATCTGCGAGTTGTCGTGGGCGGAAATGGAAGCGGAGCCATCGGTGGTTACGTCCGATTGGTTGAGCACAAATGCCATCGCCACGTCATTGATCTGGTTGACCGTCACCGAACCGGCAATACCCGGCCCGTTGGCCACACCCGTCAGGCTGGCCGCCACCCCCACGATGTCCGCGTCGTTCAGCGCGTCCAGGGTCAGATCGCCGCAAGCCAGGTTGGATTGGTTGATGATGGCCTTGGTGATCAAGTCCAACTCATTTACCGCGAAGGCGCCGGCCAAACCAAAGGAGGTTGAGCCTGCCGCGGTGAAGTTCAGCGCGACCGCGCCGCTGACGCCCACAACGGTGGACAGGTTGATCGCGTCGATATCCAAATCTTCCAGGGTAAGCGTCACGAAACTGACGATAGCCTGGGTGATGTCTTCAATGGTGTTGATGGTACCGCTGCCGGATAGCCCCACGCCGTACTTGCCGCCGCCGTTGGATGCTTCCGCGCCGGAGAGCGAAGCGCCGGTGTTCTGTTTGCTGATGATGGCGGCGGCGATTGAACCGGCTGCGATTAGGCCGTCATTCTTGGCAATCAGTTTGCTTTCGCCGCTGCCGGAGATCTCGCCTGAACCGACCGTCTCGCCCGCGGCCACGAAGAAGTGGCTGCTGCCGCTGGCATCGGAACCGTCCAGGTCGGAAATGGCAATGTCGTTGATGGCATTGTCATAGCTGGTGGCCAATTTGATGGTGGTGGTGCCGTCGTCGATCACGTAATACGTATGTCCGTTGGTTAGGCCGTCAATGCTGACGCCGCCGCCGTTGTAATAAATTACCGCGTCGCCGGTTTCAAAATTGTGTGCGTATCCCAGGTCAACCACATCGTCATCCACCGCTTCATCGGCCTGGAACACCGGCTGCCCGACGATCACCTGGGTATTGCGGTTGATCTCGTTGATGGAAGCCGAAACGCCGATGCCGACGCTCTTACCTTTGACGATGCCGCCGGTGATGGTATAGAGCCTTGATTCATCTTCCGCGCCGATCAAGGTGGTCAGGTTGGTGATGTAGATGTCGTCCTTCGGGTCGTCAGGATCCACGCCGGGGTCTACAGAGATGATGTTCTCATCGTCTTCGTCCACATCGCCGTCGCCGTCGCTGTCCAGGATCAGCGGAGTTTCTTCGATATAAACCGCGTAATCCGGAATCTGGAACAGACTGTCCTCGGTGCTGAACAGGCATTTATATTCTTTGGCGATTTCCAGATTGGTCTGGTAAACCGTGATAAGCGCGCCATCGTCCACCAATGCGTTGGTGACATTGTTGATGTTGACGTAAGCAAAGCTGCCATTGACCGCGATGGAGTCGGCCGCGCCGCCGGATTCCGCAATCACCACCGTGAAGGTGCGCAAATCCGCAATAACGATCAAGCCTTCAGCGTAAACCTGGGCCGAATCGGCGATGCGTGCGGTCACCACGTTGTTTTCTGTTAGCACCATGGCTGAGCCGCCGATGCCGGTGCCGCCGGAGGAAGTTCCGAAGAACTTGATGCCGATCACACCGGAAAGGTGCGCAGTTTCCACCAGGCTCTTGGCCTTGACTGTCACCGAACCGTGCGCGCCGATCTTGGCCAGACTGTGGGTCGTACCGATCAGCGTTTGGTTGGCCAGGTTGAGGGCGATGCCTGCTATGGCGTTGGCGTAGCTGCTGGCCAGTTGGATCTGGTCGGCTGCCAGGCCGTCGGTGATGACATAATAAACGTTTCCGAATTCCAGCGGGGATTGCGAGGTGTTACCGCCGTTGTTATAAACGACCGCGTCCCCGCTGCTCAGGCCGTGGCCGCTGCCCACTGTGATGGTATCGTCGGCCGCGTTAATGTCCGCGTCCGTGAACAGGTAATCCTGGTTGATCAGCGCGCCGTCCGCGATATACGCGTCCGAGGTCGTGTTCAATGTCAAAACGGACACCGAACCGGCAATGGAAGCCTTGGTGCCCTGTGCGTTGGTCTGTACGAAGGAGGTGAACAAGCCGTTTTGCATACCGAAATTGGTATTGATTTTATCGACGATGTCGCTGATGCCGTTCAGTTCCAGATACTGGATCTCATAAGGTAGATTGGCTTCCGCCAGTACTACGATATCGCCGCCGGCGATCACGGCTGCATCTTCGCCGATATACGCCAACGCGTTATTGGAATAGTTGCCGACCAGCACTGCCACCGCGACGGAATAATTCTTATTGTTGCGCGGGTTCTTCTTATCATTCTTGGAGTCTACGGTCGCCTTGGAGGATACCTCGATCATGTCATTGACATAGGCATTAACCGTAACCGCGCCGCCCGCGATCACCAGCGCGTCTTCGCGAATGGAGGCGCTGACATTGTTGTCGTGGTCGGTATAGGTCAGCGAAGCGCTGAAAGCCGGGGTGGCGCTGCCGCCCTGCCCCAGAGAGGGGAATTTCTTGCCGATGAAATCTTTGACCTTGGAAACGCCCGCTTTGTTCGCGATGGCGACCATGATCTTGCCGCCCAGACCGCTGCCGACACCGGCCGCCGAATTGACGTCATTTTTAATGGTGTTCAGGCTGGCCAGTACGTTGATGTCACCCGCCGCCCAGGCTAAACCGCCCAACTGTGCGTTCACGTCACAATCCAGGAAAGATAGCGCCAGGGTGATTCCCACCATGCCGTCTTCGTAAACGCCGGCGGTGGCCGAAACACTGACACTCTTATCGGCCTTGGCTTCCACCGTCAGGTCGTCGCCGGTGCGAATCACAACTGCGTCATACACATCCACAGTCGAGGTGATGGTGGCCTTGCCGATGGTGACGGTCACATCTACCGGTGAACCGACGCCTTTGCCGAAGTTATAGGTGGTTGCAGCTGCCTTCAGCGTGCCTTCCGCGTAGGAGGTCATCGTCACGGAATCAGTACCGCTGATGAAGCTCTCGGATGTCCCGGATTCCGTACCCACCGTGATGGTCGCGATGGCCTTGGTTTGCGCCCAAACGAACCCGATACCGGTGGAATACAGACGCACCTCAGAGGAAGACACCGCGTGCGCGTACAGGTCAATCGTGCTGCCGTCGATCACGACGCCGTTGCCCAGCGTGATGTCCGCCGTGGCTTCCGCAATGGAAACGCCCGCCAGGACGGTGATGCTGTCCAATTCATCGATGATCTTTTCAAGGATTCCTACTGCGGTGCTGTCGTCATCGAACAACACCGAGTTGTCCGCTTCTGAGGAAATGCTGACAGCTCCGCCTTTGAACACCACATTATCGCCCACCGTCACGTGCGTTTCCTGTTTGGCGATATTGACGAACAGAAACCCGGAGAAACCGGCGTTCTCGTAAGCGTCGATGGTAATACTGCCGGCGCTATATGCCGCGTTATCTACAATGGTCAATGTGATCGCGGAACCGCTGCTGTGCGGATCCAGGAAGGTGACCACGTCGCCGTTGGCATACCCAACGCCGATGGTGACCGGGATGACCGTGTAACCGCCTGCGCCGTCGCTGACCACATCCACCACCATGCCCGTGCCGCTGCCGGTTGAGGCATGTTGGTACGCCCGGCCTGCCGCGCTCCAGTCGTCCGGGCCGCTCGTGACCGTGAAGGTGGTGGTGTGCGCCAGGATCTGCGCGCCGTCGTGGATGGTGATCTCGGTGCAATCGAACAGGATGCTGCCGGAATTGCCGATCGAAGGATCGTTCAGGTGATCGCCTGTGGCAATATCCGCAATAAGCCGGGTGGAAATGACCACATTCTCCATAACTTCGATGAACTCGCAGTCGATCTCCAGGTCAAAACCGCCCAACAGCAGGTCGCCGACCACCTGCAAACTATCATCGCCGTCGCCGCCCTCGATGCTGGTGGAGCCGGAATAGGTGCCGCTGATGCTGATGGTGTCGTCCCCGCTGCCGCCCAGGAAGCATTCCATATTGGTGAAGGTATCCGTTTCGGATGAACCGACCGTAGCCGTGCCTTCGCCGAAATCGATATCCACATCAGCGCTGCGCGTGCTGTAATCCAGTGTGTCCGTGCCGCCCATACCGTCGATACTGTCATTGCCGGGCCCGCCGTTGAGGATGTTATTGCCGCTGCTGCCGATCAGGGTGTCGGCGCCGCTGCCGCCAATGGCGTTCTCAATGCTGCTGAACGTGTCGCTTTCAGAGCCAATAGTGCCGGTGCCGCTGCCCAGGTTGATGGTAACCGCCGCGCTGCGGGATGAGTAATCGATCGTATCGCTGCCGCTGCCGCCGTTGATGATGTCATCTCCCGCGCCGCCATCAATCACGTTATCGCCATCATTCCCCGCGATCACGTCATTGTAGGCGCTGCCGATCACGTTTTCAAAACCGCTCAGCGTGTCAAATTCCTGGAAAGCACTGCCGTCGTAAGCCGAGCAGGCTGTATTGCCGGCGCAGGCATACGGGGTGGTCAAGTTGGTTGAGCCGAGGTTGACCACCACAAAGGCCGTCAAATCGCTGAAGCTGACGGTGTCATTGCCCAACCCGCCTGCCAGCACATCTTCCCCGCTGCCGCCGTCCAGCAGATCGTTCCCATCCCCGCCATTCAGGGTATCGTCACCCGCGCTGCCGTACAGGGCATTATTGCCCGCGCTGCCGGTGATGGTATCGGCCATGGCCGTGCCGGTTACGTTCTCAATCCCGGAAATCTGCAGCTCCAGATTGGTGTTGACTGTTTGGATATCAGTAGATGAAAGGTCAATGGTGATTCCCAGCGTGGTTCCCGCTGAGAAGTCCAATTTATCCCGGCCGCCGCTGTCAGTAATTTGATCGCTGTCCAGGGCGCTGTCGGTGTCGAAGTAGTAGGTATCGTTGCCGTTGCCGCCGTTCAGGATGTTGTCCTGTTCGTCGCCCGTGATGCTGTCGCCAAAATCGCTGCCGGTCACATTTTCAAACCCGTCCAGTGTATCGCTGCCGGAATCCGAGCTGGAAGCTGTGCCGCTGGTCAGGTTGACGGTTACGCCGGCAAAGGTGTTTCCGCTGTAATCCACCGTGTCGCTGCCCAACCCGCCGATCAGGGTGTCCGTCCCCGGCCCGCCCGCGATGATGTTGTCGTTGTCGTCGCCGCTGATGCTGTCGTCGCCCGCCCCGCCGATCACATTCTCGATCGATCCGGCCGCTGCCAAAATAATATCCAGGTTGGCATTGACGGCCATCGTATCAGGAGAAACGACCGTCAGGTCAACGGTCAGGTTTGTGGAAGTTTCGCTGAAATCTAGTGTATCCGAGCCGGATTCATCGTAGAGCGTATCCGTGCCCAGGTCGCTGTCCGCGTCGAATGTGAAAATGTCATTCCCCGCTCCCCCATAAAGGGCATCATCGCCGCCCTCACCCGCCAGGGTGTCCGCGCCGTCTTCACCGAACAGGGTGTCGTTGCCGGCGCCGCCGCGCAGGATGTCGTTGCCTGCGCCGCCATACAGTATGTTCGCCGCGTCATCCCCGTCAATTTCGTCATCGAATTGGGTGCCTTCAACGTTCTCGATCTCGGAGAGGGTATCGTTGCCGCTGTCATCGCTGACCGCGGTACCCGCCCCCAAATCCACCTGTACAGGCCAATAGGTATTGGTACTGTAACTGGCTGTATCGTTGCCGGCACCGCCCACGATGATATCGTCACCCGGGCCGCCGATCAGGATGTTATCGCCCTCGTCTCCACGAATGGTGTCGTTGCCGCGCCCGCCCAGGACGTTGTCAATGCCGACCATTGCCAGTGTCAGGTTGATGCACACCACGAATTGAGCGTAGGTAGCATGTGCCTGGTCCGCCAGACTCATGTCCAGTGTGATGTCCATTTCCGTGGCGGAAAGGTCCAGCCAATCCAAACCGGCCGTGTCGGTGATGATGTCGCTGCCCAGTTCGTTATCCGCGTCGAAAGTATACGTATCGTTGCCAGCCGCGCCAATTAATGTATCGTTGCCGCCGCCGCCGATCAGGGTATCGTTCCCGCCGCGCCCGTCCAGGTAATCGTCCCCATCCCCGCCGTGCAGGATGTTGTCCAGGTCGTCGCCGTACAGATGGTCGTTGCCTTCGCCGCCGAACACGTCCGAGATATTGGAGATCGATAGGATATTTGTTGCGGTTCCGGCCGCCAAGTCCACGGTCACATCCCAGGTTACTTGGGAATAATCCAAACAATCCTCGCCCGTGCCGCCGTTGATGCTGCCGGTCAGCTCGCCGTTCTCTTCAAAGACAAACTCGTCGTCTCCCGCGCCGCCAACCAGGTTCTCGATCGATTGGAAGGGGGTGAGGTCGTCGATGGTGCCGCTATCCGTTCCGGTCAGGGTGAACAGCATGAATTCGTCGGAAGCGTAAACCGTGTCGCTGCCCAACCCGCCGTCCAGCATACCCGGCATGGAGCCGACGATGGTGTAAATTTCGTCCGTGCCGTAATCCTCATCCGTTGCCACGAAATAGAATTTATCGTTCAAGGTGCTGGCCGTCAGGTACTCAATGGAATAGAAAGTGATCCCGGTGAAATACCCGCAGCCTTCATCCGTCAGATAATAGTTCATGGCCAGGCTGGGGCCGTTCAGGCTGTCGTCTCCCGATCCACCGGTCAGGTCGCCGCTCAGGCTGCCCGCGCTTTCGATGGTGAAAGTATCGTTGTTTTCCCCGCCGGCCAGGCTTTCGATGGATGTGAAGGTGATGCCGTCGATGGTGCCGCTGTTCGCGCCGCTGAGCGTGAATACCGTCTCGTTATCCGAAGCGGTCAGGGTATCGTCCCCATTCCCGCCGTTGATGGTCCCGGCCAGGTCGCCCTCGTCAGCGAAAGTGAACGTGTCCGCGCCGCTGCTGCCGATCAGGTTCTCAATATCGGTAAATGCGATGTCCTCCAGAGTGCCGGCGTTTTCCGCGTTGATGACAAAATCGGCCGCGTTGGCCGCGCTGAGCGTATCCGTTCCACCGCGACCGTCGATAGTGACTGTTTCAAAATTCGAGAACGCCACGGATTGCAGGCTATTGCGGTAGATCAACGTGTCGTAGCTGAATTGTTCGGCGCTGCTGGTGCCCAGGACAGTCAGTGAATCATCATCGTCGCCGCCGTTGACAACCGCTGCCGAGCTGGAGGTACCGTACAAAACAACAGTGATCGTATCGTCGCCCGCCCCGCCGTTGATGGTGTCGCTGCCGCCGTTGCCGTTCAGTTCGTTATCTTCAGCTGAACCGGTGATGGTGTCGGCATAAACCGTGCCGATCACATTTTCGATGTCGGCGATCCCGCCGGTCCTGCTGGCCGTGCCGTTCAAATTGACCGTCACACCCGAGGTGAGCAAAGCGTAATTCAGCGTGTCCAGCCCCAACCCGCCGTCGATCGTACCGGAAATACTGCCGCTGTCGGTGAATTTGAATTCGTCCGCTTTCACGCCGCCCTGCAGGTTCTCGAATCCGCTGAAGGCCACACCGTTGACGGTGCCGCTATTGCTTTGGTAGATGTTGAACTCGGTCTCCAGGTCCGGGCCGGTCAGGGTGTCGGTTCCGCTCCCGCCCGCGATGGTAATGGATTCGATTTCTTCCACCTGCACAACCTGGTTGCCATTGCGCGTGATGGAGCCGTCATAGACAAAGGATTCATCCGCTGAAGTTCCCAGCACCGTGAGCGAATCATCGTCATCCCCGCCGCTGATGGAGACATTAATGGGGTCACTGCCCAACAAAGATAGTTGGATATCGTTTACATCTTCATTGCCGATCAAGATCACGTCGGCTGCGTTCTGCAGTGAAATGATTCCTACAAAATCAAACGTGTCCAGCTTGACCGTTCCGCTTGAATTGCTGATGGTGATATTTCCATTCAGCGTGGTGGTGTCTTCTTCAATACTTTTGAGGATAAGCGTTGAAGAAAATCCGTCGATCAGGATCGTCTCGCTGAAAGTGCCGCTCTTGATGTAGACCGTGTCGTCGTCCGGCATGCCGTTAGCTTTGACGTCATTGATAGCTGCCTGGATGGGGGTGGAAGAAACCGTGCAGTTGTCGTATCCGCTGCAATTAGTCATGTAATAATAGGTAATGCCGTTCCGCGTAAAGTACGGGTCCAGCAGCAGCGCGGATTGCGCGTCCTCTCCATCAGACTCGATGTCAATATTCACATCGCTTATTTCAGAGGGACTTTCGGAAATATCTTGTTCGTCGTTTTGAATAAGTTCATCTGAAGGTGTGCCCGCAAGCGGCGCTCCTTCGCAGCCGACTTCATCCAATGCGCTGTCGTCGGAATTTTCAGTGGGGTTTTCTACAGGATTCTCAACAATATTTTCCGTTGAGTTTATAGTCGTTTCGTCTTCTGGTGTTTCCGGTTCTTCTGTCTCCCCCGTGCTGGTTGTATCTAACTCGTCTGTTGAAGGGCTGCCGCTTACAGTATCATCCCCCTGCTCCTCCGCATTTGGTTCGGTACCTGCGCCCTCGTCTCCGCTGTCACAGGGAACCTGGACATTTTCAGGTTCTTCTACCGTTGGGGAATCATCTGCATAGATATTATCTATATTTGTTATCAGGATAGTCGCGAAAACGCAAAGCGCCAAAAGACATAGGACAATTGTAGATTTACAAATTGCCGCGGTTAATAACAGATGCGCAGAGTGATTTTTCATCAATATAATCAGATGGCGGCGGACAGTAGCTAATCTTAAGACAATAAAATTGGGTTCCGATTTACACCCTATCCACAAAATTATTATAATACGTAGTAATGTAAAAAGTAAAGTTTTATTAAGAAACCGTAATTTATTTGTGAGGAATTACATCTATTTAAAAACGTTTGCGGGATGAATGGATCCTATTAATCTTTGGGCTTTGCATTTACAATTATCATGCAATGAAGACATCCAAAGACTGTTTTTATAAAATATTGAAAAAAACTTCAGATTTCTCAAATAAATTCAATAAGGAAATTACTCTGAGGGAAAGCAGTGCTGGTAATATCACCAGGAAAGATCACTTAATAAAACCATGAAACATCAACAAAAAAACAATAAAAGCGCTTCCATAATTTATAAAATATTCGTATCGTTTATCGCATTCATGTTTATCATTGGCATTTCCTCATCTGCCATTTTAGGGACCAGCTCCAGCCGGCAGAAGAAACAGGCGCAGCAATTTGCCGAAGCGGGCGCGGCAGCTGAAACCGCTGGAAATTTGGAAGGCGCGCTTTCTGATTATTCACAGGCTATTGAACGCTATTCGGCCTATTACGAAATGTATTATTCCCGCGCCAGGGTCAGTTACCAGTTGGCTGATTATCAGTCGGCTCTTTCCGACCTGGATGTTTATCTCAGTTCAAATCCTGAAGATGGTGCCGGTGCATATAAACTGCGCGGTTTGTGCCATTTTGCTTTGGATCAGTTCAGTTCAGCTGTGGATGATTTCACCGAGGTCATTCTTAACAGCCCCGAATCATTGGACGCTTATTACCAGCGCGGCGTGTCGAAATCCAAGGTCGGCGATTACCAGAGCGCTATTCCTGATCTCGCTATCTATTTATCCAAATATGGCAGCAATACCGAAGCGCTCATGCTGCTGAGCCAATTGTACGGCCTGACCGGCGACTGGGAAAATTCCTACAAGATTTGTAAACAACTGGAAACCTACCAACCGGATTCGGCCAATGTCCTGTCTCTGTGCGGCAGCGCTTTGTACAATTCCGGCCAATACGAAGCCGCGTTACCTTATTGGAATAAGGTCCTTGGCCTGGAGCAATCCAGCGCGGATGCCTATTTCAATCGCGGCAACGTCTATTTCAAGCTGGGACAATACGAGCCGGCCGTCCAGGATTACAACCAATCGCTGGCCCTGGCGCCCGAATATGCCGACGCGTATAAAAATCGCGGGCTTTCCTACCAACGCCTAGGTGATTTGGATCAATCCCTTAGCGACCTTCAGACAGCTCTATCCCTTAACCCGGAAGATATCACCATCTTGATCAGCCTGAGCCTGTCCTACTCCGCATTAGAGGAATACGATTCCGCTTTGCAGTATCTGGATCAGGCGCTCGCGCTTAATCCAGATTACGATGATATCTACTATCAGCGCGGGAACGTATACTATGCCATGGAGGATTATGATTCCGCCATTGAGCAATATTCGCAAGCCATCGACCATCAAGCCAGTCTGGAGAACAGCTATTACAATCGCGGTTTGGCTTACCTGAAAATCGGCGAGAAAGACCTGGCCAAACAGGATTTGCAGAACTTGCGTGAACTGACCACCAATGAAGATATCATCGCTGCGATCGACAAGATTCTAAAGGAATTGGAATAACACCGGCGAATTGCTCCCGCCCGTCTCACGATTCAGGTATAAGCGTGGGCGTGGGAATAGCCAGCGGTATGTAAGGCGCAAAAATAACATCTTCGTAGCCCAGATCGTCCAGCAGACGCTCGATGAATATCTCCGCGTTGTCATTGGCCTGCTGCAGGATGCCGTCTTCCACAGCTGCCTGGTAAATTTCCTGTTCGGCTGCCTGGCGTGCTAAAGTTTCCAAGTCCGGGTCGCCTTTTCGGAACAATCCCGTTTCACGGTCGTACACGCTGGACTTTTGGTTGTCCAGTGTTGCGACAAAAATTTCAGGATCGGGCAAATCCACCTGCACCACACCATCGGAAATGCTGATGTCGTCCCGGCTCAAATCGGATAAGTCAACACCCGCAATCACCACCCCGTGCGCGATCAACAGCAGCCGGTCGCCAAACAGTTCGCCCAAGATCTCCTGCCCGGTCTCGGCTGTGACCACCTTCTCAACTGAATATTGGATGGTCTCCAAACGCGCCAGCACCTTCACCTCGTTCACGATGGTCACCGGATCCGGCAGGATGGTGGGTGTCGGGTGCAGCACCGCTGCCACCTGTGTTTTCATGTCGCTGTTGGCTGCTTGAATTGGGTTCACCACGCTGTTGGTTAGTTGGCGGAAGCCATAATATGCGCCCACGCCAGCCAGAACGAGAATTAAAACGATTGTCCCAATAATGATCAGTATGTTTTTCATGTCTTCCTCACGACTTATTGGATAAGATTATCTATCCTTTAATAATACCGGCTTTATGATTTTATTCTCTGACATCACGTCAATCCGCAATCAAGGGTATTTTAACAGCCCTTTTTCTTAAGCAAATCAAATCGACCTAATTGGCAAATTTACCTGCAAAGGTTGAAATCATGCTCGTTTTTTTCTATACTCAATAAGCAGTAATAATACTGAAACAGAAAGAAGGGTCACATGAGTGTAGCAAAAATAACAGAAATAAAAGTATCCTCGGCCAAAAGTTTTGATGATGCGGTGCGTGAGGGAATTGCCCGCGCGAATAAGACACTGAAAAACGTTCGTTCCGCCTGGGTCAAAGATTTTGAAGTGATTGTCGATGAGCAAGGTCAAATCACTGAATACCGGGTATTAATGAAAGTATCCTTTATCCTCGAAGATTAATCTAACCGTTATTAAGAACATTCAGGTTTTCCTGGCGGTCAGGAAGACCTGAGCAATTATTGTATTTATCATCAACCCATATCACTTGAAAGAATCAATGAAAGACACGGAGCTCTTCACAATTCAATATCCTCCGGTCCGCCAATTCACCGCGGATATCGGCCGCATCGACCACGGTAAACATTATGTGCGTTCACTGTTGGAAGTGGATGTGACCGAGGCGCTGCAGAAACTCAAAGCCATGCGCGCTCCTGGGAAAAAGGTTTCCTTCCTGGCCTGGTTCGTCAAAGTGCTGGCGGATGCGGTCGCCCAACACCCGCCCATCAATGGCATCCGGCAGGGCCGCAGCAAAGTGGTTGTATTCAAGGAAGTGAACATCAGCGTGATCGTGGAAAAGAAAGTGGACGGCAAAGCCGTGCCGCTGCCGCTGGTTCTGCGCAATGTGGGCGCCAAAACATCCCTGGAGTTAAACGCTGAGATTCAGGCGGCTGTTGACCAATCCGTTGAGCATGCCGGCAACCTGGTCCTCGGCCGTGGGGAAAACGAAGGTCTGCTCAACCTGGCGCTGGTCTTGCCGCAGTGGCTGCGCCTGGCTTTCATGCGCGCTTTTATCCTCGGCAGCCCGCGCCGTGTGCAGGATATGATGGGAACCGTGATGATCTCCTCCCTGGGCACTGTCGGTCGTCTCAGCGGCTGGATGCTGCCCACCAGCATGCACCCACTCAGCATCGGTATCGGAACGCTCAATAAAAAGCCGGCCATCCATCAGGGTGCGATCGAAAAACGGGACATCCTGCACCTCACGATTGCCTTTGACCACGATGTCATCGACGGCATGCCAGCCCTGGCCTTCGTGGACGATTTGGTTTCTCGTTTGGAAGCCGGCGCCGGGTTGGAGTAAATCCTATATAAAAACCACCTTCCTTTTAAATACAGCAATATAATAGCTGCCCTTCTCTATCCGCATCATGAAGGATTCGCGGAACTTTGAAATCTTTTCTACAACTTTTTTGATGAAAAATCCGTATATATAAATGTCAACAAGAGTTAGATAAAGGAGAAAAGATGGACAGTGAAAACAGAACAGTTGAAAATGATTGTGGAAAAACCAAGATTATTCATCGCGGCCATACTTCAGAAGCCGTATACGGTCTAGGTTTGATTGGCGCATGGGTTTACTTCATCGGTACCGCAGGGACATTCTGGCTGGGCGTGTTAGGCTTTCTGAAGGGTTTAGTATGGCCTGCCTTCCTGGTCTATGCAGCCCTGAAATCTCTGGGATTGTAATCCCAACCGCTCCTCGTATTTTCTGATCCGGTTTAATATTTACCGGCCCTATTGGCTGCCCTGTGCAGCTCGGGGCCGGATTTGTTTATATGAATGACAAATATCTTAATTCTATTAACTTGCTCCTCCCGCGATTCCTTTCATGTCGACTTGTGATAATATATGTTCTCCATTAGGTTTACTGTCTGAAAAATTTATTTATAAAGAGGAAAAGAATATGTCCGATATCCCCACCCCCCATATTGAAGCTACATCGAAAGACGAAATTGCCAAAGTCGTCCTGATGCCCGGCGACCCGCTGCGCGCCAAGAAAATCGCGGAAACCTATCTGAAAGACGTCAAGCAGTTCAACCAGGTCCGCGGTATGCTCGGTTTCACCGGTACCTACAAAGGTAAACGCGTCAGCGTGATGGGTTCGGGCATGGGTTTCGGCTCCATCGGCATTTACTCCTACGAACTGTTCAAATTCTACGACGTGGATACCATCATCCGTATCGGTTCCTGTGGCGCCTCCCGCCCCGACATTAAAGTCATGGATATCGTCCTGGCCGACAAAGCATTCTCCACCGAGACCTTCGCCAAGGAAGCCCACGGCTATGATGACAAACTGATCGAAGGCAGCCAGATGGTCGCCGACACCATCCGCGAGGTGGCCAAAGAGAACAACATCAAGATGCATGAAGGCAATATTGCCTCCGGCAACGTCTTCTACTCTTCTGTGCGTGACGACTGGGAAAAACTGGAAAAAGAAAACGGCATCATCGCCGCGGAAATGGAAGCTTTCGCGCTGTTCGCCAATGCCAAAGCCACCAACAAGAATGGCGCCTGCCTGCTGACCGTCTCGGACAGCAAGTACGACCACGAAAAGAACCTCACCGCCGAAGCGCGCCAGAACGCCTTCGACGCCATGATGGTCCTGGCTCTGGAAACTGCCGCCAAATTGGTCGACTGATCGGAAAAATCAGTCCATTTATGGACGGAACATATTTATCAGGAAAAGAATATAAACACCTCTCGGAAAAAACGAGAGGTGTTTTGTCATACGTGGGAAGATGGAAAGCAACCCTGGAAAGATTATAAATTGCCACAGAAAAATATTATGTGTGCTTCATCCATGAATTGCTAAATATAAAATTTGATCAAAAAAACTATCCTGGTTCTTCTCTTCCGACTGGAAGTAGCGATGTGAGAAGCCTTTCAGTTGCTCTGGGTTTATCCGGGTTTAATCCCTTTTCTATAGTCAGGTAGTATGTCAATAATTGGATAACAGGCAAGTACACTAATCCCGCAAGATAAGGGTCAGTGAAATCGCTAACGTTTATAACATAGTCAGAATAATCGCTCACATCGATGGTTTTAGGGCAAATGGCGATACTTGTCCCGCCAAAATCTTTGACCATTTTTAAAAGATCAATGGAGAGATTAAGGTCCTCTTTCATAATCAGGATTACTACCAAAGTCTTATCGGTGATTGCACTAACCGGACCAACCCATAATGCTGCTGTATTCTCACCTCTTGTCACAGTAAGACTGGCTTCCTGCAATTTTATCGCCGCTTCAAGCGCTACACCATGATTGCTGCAGGTTCCAACAGTAAATATCTGAGTAAATTCATGGATCTTTGGAAGAATTTTAAGAATTTGTTTATCTGCGATATTAATGGTTTCTGAAATTTGTGTATCGATTGATTCTAAAATATCAATTCTTTTTTCAGCTTTCTGATCTTCAACTTTCGCAAAAGCCAATCCGAGTCGCATGATCATCGCCGAACAAGTGGATACGCTTTTAGTTTTTGGGAATGCGATCTCTGAGCCTTCATGGGTCCTTAATATTATTTCCGCAGATTGCGCCAATAAACTATTTTCAACGCCTGTTATGGCAATAGTGAATGCACCTTTTGTTTTCGATTTGTGCATAGCTTCAATCGCTGCCCCGCGTTCTCCCGAACGTGATACAGAAATGACTGCGGTTTTCTCGTCAATCCATGAATCCTCGTAATAAATAAATTCTTCAGAGTCAATGATTAGCGTATTGTACTGACTATGAATATGAAGAAGAGGTTCGGCTATGGCAGCGGCAGTAAATGAACTTCCCAGCCCATTAATAACAACCTTTTTAATTTCTTTTTCCTTTAATATTCGCTGCAATGCCCTGACATCTCTTTCATTTTCATGAAGTGTCTTTCTCACAACATCGGGATTTTCGTAAATGTAGTCGATCATTTTAAATCGCATGATGATATCCAATCTATTGATTCTGCTAAAGGAGTGATTCGTAAATCTTTGTAAACGCTTATCTGTTCACAAAGACCTAACAAGTAAAACCTCAAGAATTATTCAAGATTATTGAATAGAATCTCTCCACCTACCATCGTGAGCCTTACATTAAAGGATTCATCAAACAAAATCAGATCCGCAGCCTTGCCTGCTGAAATCGACCCGATTTTATTGTCATATCCAATAACCTTTGCGGGATTTTGAGTTGCCATGCAAATCGCATCCTGAACACTTGCTCCTGTGAGTTCATGCATGTTTTTTACGCACTTATTAAGCATCGCTACACTACCTGCCAAACCGCCCCCTTCGTCGGTAGCTTTTCCATTCTTAACACAAATACGCAAGCCAAATTCTTCATAAATCCCATCTGGTAATCCTGCGCCCTTGATTGCATCGGTTATCAATACAATGCGATCTTTACCCAGACATTTCAGGAGAAGCTTCATTGCAGCGGGATGAATATGGACTCCATCCGCAATAAGCTCGGCGGTGACTTTTTCAGAGGTTAGGATTGCCCCCACTGCACCGGGTGCACGATGGTTAAATCCAGACAAAGCATTGAACATATGAGTGACATGCGTGAAATCACCTGACAATGCTTTTTTCGCTAATTCATATTCGCAATTGGAATGTCCCATTGCAATTGTCGCACCTGCGTTCTTAAACTCTCGCGCAACTTCCATTGCATTCGGAAGCTCGGGAGCCATTGTGACCTGTTTTATCCATCCTTTTGCATAATTTATGCACTCGCGTGCTTCTTCTAAATCGGGCAATCTCAACCATTCGGGAACAAAGGCTCCTATCTTTTCATGGCTAATAAACATGCCTTCAAGATGTAATCCTAAGGGCCTTGCACCCTGCGCTGGTTCCTCAAATACAGGGATAAGTTTCTTAATAATTTCTGCGGTTATCTGTTTGGTAGGTGCTGAGATTGACGCCAAAAATCCGGTAACACCGGTTTCAATCAACCATTTCGAATGTGCCCGAAGGTCTTCAGCAGGATCGTCACCTTCTCCGAGTGAAATTCCGTTCCCACCATGATTATGAAGGTCAATCAACCCCGGAGATAACCATAGGTCGGGTACGATTAATTTTTCAAATTGATTATTTGGTACCTCTTCTTTACGGCCCACGTAATCGATGATTCCGTTCTCATTCACCAGGACACAGGAATTATCTAAAGATTCATTTGGAGTGATTATTCTTTTTGCTTCTATATATATTGGCTTTGGCATTTTGGTATTTCCTATTCTAATTTTTGAAATTAAATAAAATATTTAATAGATTCACATACTCATTAGAAGGTTGATTAAATCCACTCCGGAAACGTTTCTTCAATAATCGGCCAATAATCTGTGTCCGGGTCTGTTGGCATCATTCGACAGGTAATTCGGATACCCTTCTCATGTAATTTCCTTAAGGATTTAACCCCTGATTCTGTCATGTAAACCGTGTTGGATAATTTTTTCGCGCCCCTTACAAAAGCTTGATTGCCCAGGTTCAGCATTTCCATATCCAACCCTTTTTCGACTAACGCAAAGCCGTCTTCAGGCAGCTTGGCGATGATAAAGATTTTTTCGTTTTCTGCCTCTTTGCTTTTACAATAGGCCACACAATCCTCTATAGAGAATACGGATATCTTTGCTCCAATGGGCGTTATAGCTTTTAACAGAGTGATCTGAAGAGGATCACTTGCGACTTTATCATTTGTAACAATCAAATGGTCTATTTCAATGTGCGACTTCCAGGACACTAAAACCTGCCCGTGAATTAATCGGTTATCCATGCGAACGTGTGTTACAGTCATTGTCCGTCTCCTCATTCCTCATTATTCATTACTTTTTTCGAATTTCCTTTGGAATAGTCTTAATGCTATCCACACCAACATCCAGCACGTATTTGTAAATTGATCCCAAATCTTCCTTCTCTCTGCAAAGTACAGCCTCAAGAACTATGGGTAAGTTGACTCCCGCAATCACTTCTATTTTTCTGTTTGATTCCATGTAAATACGCATCGCAACATTAAAGGGCGTTGCGCCAAATAAATCGGTAAAAATCAGGACTCCCTCTCCCATATCAATTAAAGAGAGTGAATCTTCAACGTTCTTTTTCAAATCTTCGGGAGATTGAGATTCATTGAATGCTATGGCTTGAATCTGTTTTTGTTCTCCAGTTATCATGGAAACCGCATCTAAAAGTCCTGATGCAAATCTGCCATGAGAAATAATAATAATTCCAACCATTGATTCACCTTTGCAGCAAATTTTCAAAAAATAAATAATTCATTATTAATCATCAAACTGAAACCCTGGTCCAAAAATAAAGACAGCCGGAACCATTCAAATTTAAGAGTGCCTGATCAATTCAATCAGAAAGCAGGGAGATTAGAAAATATCATCCCTGCTTCTTCTCGTAAGCTTAGATTTCTTTATGCAAAAATACCGACGGCTCCGCCAATAAATCCAATCGCAATTAGCAAGTAGATAACCTGAATTGGATTCCAATTCTTCTTCTTAAGCAGCCAATATGCCAGGAAAGTGATCAGCATTGGAAGTAAATATGGCATGATAGCGTCCAATTGTGCCTGGATTTCAACAACTTGGGTTACAACCTCGCCGCCAATCTCAATTTCCTTTGAGAACTGAATTGGGGTAGAAAGAGACACGATCGAGGGTGCAAAACCACCAACCACGATGAGGCCTACAATGGTGGCAAATTCTGTAATTTTCGCAAATGCACCGCTTCCCAATGAAGAAAGCAAATTTGCGCCTTGCTCATAAGCCCACATAAATTGCCAGTACCGAACAGCCATGTAAGGGAAAAACACCAACAGGATTACCAGAATGGGTCCAAAAACATTACCGCTCAGGGCCATGATTGAGCCAATACTGAAGATAATGCTATTATAAAGTGCCCACACTACGGTATCACCGATGCCTGCCATGGGGCCCATCAGGCCTACCTTGAAACCTTCAGTCGTATCAATAGATGCCCCGGCTTCTTCCAGGGCGATATGGGCACCCAGAATCAAAGGAGCGCCGACGACCGGATTCGTGTTAAAAAAGTTCAGGTTTGCAATAAACGCTTCTTTAAAATCATCTGGATCCGGATGAGTTTTCTTAAGAATGGGCAGCATGGCAAAACAATAGCCAACAGATTGCATACGCTCATAATTCCATCCAAATTGGAATGCCAGGATGAAACGCCAAAACGACTTCATAAGGTCGGCTTTTTCGATCTTTACACTTTTGTCAGTCATCTTAAGCCTCCATCTTCTGATTTTTTGTATATTGGTAAATCAAGGACACTGCAACCGCGGAGAGGGCAAGTCCAACTAATGGAACATTCATAAACGCATACAAGACGAAACCGAGAATCAGGAAAGCCGGGAACTTTCCAACTGGCATTATTTTTAACAGCATGGCAAATCCAAGCGCCGGTAAAATGCCGCCGGCGGTGTTGATTCCATTGCTAATCCACGGGTATGTATCGAAGAACGTTCCCACAAGCTTCACCGCCGGTTCCCCAAGGGCAACTGCGGCAAATACAGGCAATCCGCGTGACAAACCATAGGGGACATGACTGAATAAGTACATCATACGGTCAAAACCTTTGACGTCCCCCGCCTCAGCAAATTTGTCCGCTTTATGGACAAAAACGTTGTTTATCATGCCGGCTATAACATCCATTTGGGTCAGCAGCAATGCCGCAGGAATTGCGAGAGCAATACCCACTTCATAATTTCCGCCTTTTCCAAAAAATGTTCCGAGGATAGCACCAACTGTAAAATCGGGAATTGAAGCGCCGCCATAGTTATAAACACCTAAGGCCATCAATTCCAGGGTGCCGCCAATCATAAGGCCGGTTTGTACGTCTCCAACAATTAAACCGGCGCCAAAAGCAGCGATTAGGGGGCGAAATCCCATGAAGAACGACGTTCCCAACATATCAGTCATACACAAATATGCCCAAAGGGCTAATAATAGTGCGGAAAGAATATTAGACATAATTTTTCTCCTTAATTAGATTGATAACTTCTATAAAAATCACGAAATGGTTCGATATTTACCTCCTCTTATCAATGTGGTTTATTGTTATATTATGTGCTTTTTGTTGATTATTTTTGTTATATTTTGTTAATATATCACCGTAAAATGATAATGTCAATGCTAATTTTGCAATATAATAAACAAAATATTACATACGATGGTGTTGCAAATAAATGTTACAAGTCAAACGTCAACTTAAAATAAAAGAGTTCTTGGTTGAAAAAGGTTTCGCTAGTGTTGAAGAGCTAAGCGATTATTTTGCGGTATCGGAAATGACCATTCGTCGTGATTTGGACGAACTCGATAAGCAGGGATTTATTCAGAGGGTTCATGGGGGCGCCATGTTGAACGACCCCGCTTTTTTTGAGATGTCCGTCTCTGCTAAATCCACTCAATTCACTAATGAAAAAGAGCAAATAGGAAAAGCAGCTGCCGATTTTGTAAAAGACGGCTCCACCATATTAATCGATGCTGGAACGACTACTCTGGAAATAGTAAAGAATCTTAAGCAAAAAAGGATATCCCTAATTACGAATGGCTTGAACATCGCCCTCGAGTTAACCCCATGCCCGCAAATAGAATTGTTTTTAGTCGGAGGCATGCTTCTAAAAAATGTTCAACATACAGTCGGGCCCCAGACGATTGCCTTTCTTGAAGACTTCCATGCAGACATCGCTTTTATTGGCGTTGAAGGTGTTCATCCGACCACCGGTATTAGCGTCCCCGATATTTTGGATGCGAGCGTAAAACGCACGATGATGAGTATTGCCAAAAAATCCATTGTCGTAGCCGATTTTAGCAAGATTGGTCGCAATACCAAAGCGAAAATTAATCCTATCAGTAGCGTTGATTTAATTATTACCAATTCGAAAGCTGATAAGGAAATAATTCGCGAACTTAAAGAATTAACTGAAGTAATGATCATTGATTAGCCATCTGCGCCTCGGCGCGCAACGATTGGGGAAAACCCTTTCATAAATTCAGATCTGTATAAATTAACATCTCCTGTCAATCGACAGGAGATGTTTTTACTTGAGCAATATATTCTTTCTGTTAATCAAAACCAATGTTCAAATGACAGTAAAATTCCTCGCCATCCAGCATCACAATCGCGTTGCCATAATCATCCGAAAGGATCTGGTATTGGCTGATGGAAGTCCGGTTGTCGTCCAATACCTTTCTGGCTTTCCAATCGGCTAAATTGAAGGACGGCCAGCGATTGCGGTACGAATCCTGCGCCTCTGACGTCAGGCGCTCGTTCTGACAGGCCAGCGCCGCGCCAATCCCGCTGCGGATGTCCGCCGGATATGCTTCACTATTGAATTCCTCCGCCATTCCGGGAATTGCGTCGCTGCTCAATGTGGTTAAATACTGAGCGTCCAATTCCATACCCTGTTCCGCCCGGTTCAAGTTCTGGCGCACGATGAAAGCATCCACATTGATCAGGTTCAAGGTGAGCACAAAACCCAGCGATGCCGCCAGCACCGCGTTGGCAAAAGCGCGCGGTTGGTTCATTATCTCCAGCACTACAGTACCCGCCAGCAGCAGCCCCAGCCACAGGATGAAGAAGTGTGAGTAAGTGCGCAGGCGTGAGAATCCGTAGGCGGATTCGTACAGCGACAAACGCTGGTAGGATGAAACCAGGATGACCAGGGTCAAAGCCACCAACCCGACGATCAGCCCAGTTAATAGTTTGCGTTGTTTCGGCGTTTCGATTTTCAGGGCCGTCCGCAGCACCTGGATCATCAACAGGCTGAAAACGGCCACCCAGATCAGTTCGCCGAATCCGCGCCGGGCATACTCGGCGTAAGTAAATCCAGCCTGGCTGATATTCAATTCGCCCGAGAAGAAATAGCGGAACTGGATGGCGACGAACACACTGAACAGGACCATCACCGCGCTCAACACGGTTGCGCCTTCTGTAAACCCCAGGAATGGTTTTACGGCCAAGTCAGACGTCTCTGTTTTTTGACCGTAAACCTCGGCAACCTTGACCAGTCCAATCATCATGAAGGCGATCAGCAGCGCAAGGATGCCCTGTCCAAAGTACTCGCCAATATTCTCAATCCTGAAACTTTGCAGCAGGCCTTCCACCCGCTGGGAAAAGACCATATCCGCAGAGGACAACAGCAAAGTGAACACAAGCAACACCGGTACAGCCAGCAGTAACCCCCGCAGGATCGGCAGGATGGCACTTCTCTTCTGCGCCGGGTTCACCTCACCGGAAGATTTCGATTCAAAGAATATAAATTTCCAGGGGAATACGATCAGCCCGCCCAAAACGGTAAAACCCTCCTGGACGTATTTAAAAAGATTGTAGTGGGTCCAGGCGCTGTTATGGTACGTAGCGGCCAGGATAGCTGTGAACAGCAGGGTGAGCATATAGCTCAATATATTAGTCAACGGGTCTTTGCGGATGAAGGTAAAAACCGCAAGCAGGACAATCAGACCCACAAGCAAGAAGTTGGCCTTTGACGGAATTATCCCTTCGGACCGCAGCAGGAAAAATGCCCCGGCCAGGCAAATCACAATGAACACCGGGAAGGAAATTCCGGGTGCTTTTTTCCAGAACAACACATCCCATACAATCCCAATCAACAATGCGAGTGGCAATAAATATTTCTTGATCATGTCACCTCTTTCTTATTTGCAGACTAGCCTATCTGGAAACCTCTCTCAATACCTATCAAGAATTAATATAGGTTTTATATTATTCCCTTCTTAAATGAAAGACAAGAGACAATCAGTCGTAAGCACATCCCTGACATCCACGATGAGATAAAACAAACGTTAATTAATAACAACAAATAGAGCGTGGACGTTTAAATACAGTCAACCAATTACCGGGAAGAAATTGTCTATTTTTATTATGGAACGGGGTTGGATGATATCGTTATCGTCTTTACGAGCTTTTAAATAAAAACAACAGCCGGGAATATGGCTGTTGTTTTTTTCGTTTATCATATCCCTAACCGCTAAAACAGGGGGATGTGTTTTTCACCTGCACCGTAAAGTGCGGAAATAGAAAGTTATCTCAAAGCCTGCTGCCCGCTGGCCGTGTAGATTTCGTACCACTCAAAATGTTTCAAATGAACATCTTCTGCCTTGATGGCGGCATCCAGGCGATTCAGGTTTTTTGAACCGACGATAGGCACAGCGCCCACCGGGTGGTACATGATCCATGCGTAAATAATAGTGGTTGGTTCTACACCATAACGCTGCGCGATCTCCGTGATCTTCGCCATGGCTTTCTCACTCAACGCGTCACCCTGGGAGAAAAGGCGTCCGCCGGCCAGTGGTGACCAGATCATCGGGTGGATTTTCTTCTGTGTAAGGAAATCGATCATGCCGGAGTTGAAATGCTCAAAACACACCGGATTCCACTCGATCTGATTGGTCACCAGTTCCCCGCCCATTTCCCGGTTGAGGGCATCAAATTTAAAGGGGTCAAAGTTGGACACACCCACTTCCAATGCCAGGCCTTCTTTTTTTATTTGCTTCAAAGCGCGCGCGGTATCAGCGAAATCGATGCAGGGATCTTCGCGGTGGATCAGGTACAAATCCACATAATCCGTTCCCAGCCGCTTCAGGCTTTCCTTGCAGGATTTCATCACCCGCTCATAAGTGGTGTCGTAATAAGTGAAATTCTCACTGTTGACGTTAGCGCGGAAAATACCGGTTTTGGTAACCAACTGCACCTGCCCGCGCAGCCCTTTGTCTTTGCGGAAAGCATCCCCCATCAGGGTCTCGCACAACGTATCCGCGTAAATCTCTGCGGTATCCAGCGTGGTCACGCCGCGTTCAACGCAGGCATGCATGTGCTCGATCAGTTGGTCTGTTGAAAAATCCCAGCCGTCCAGGCGCCAATAGCCCTGCGCTACCGCTGATATGGATAACTTCTCGCTTAGTTTGATTGTCTTCATTTAATAATGCTTCCTTTACGCGTATGCGTGCTTCTTCATATCCAGCGCCACGGCGCTGCAGATGATGAGGCCTTTGATGATCAACTGCCAGTTCGGGTTGACGCCGATAAAGGCCAGACCGTAGCTGATGATGGTGAAGATGATCACGCCGATCACCACACCCGAGATCTTTCCGATGCCGCCGCTGAGGGAGACGCCGCCCACCACGCAAGCGGAAATGGCGTCAAATTCATATGAAAAGCCGTAGGCGCTGTTCGCGCCGCCCGTGCGCGCCACTTCCAAAATACCGGCAAAACCCACCAGGATACTCTCGATGACGAAGGCGCTGATAATGATCTTGTTCACATCCACACCCGATACTTTGGCGGCGTCCGGATTCCCGCCTACCGCGTAGATGTTCTTGCCGAACACGGTCTTGTTGAGCACGAACCAGGCCACGAACGTCACCGCGATGGCAATGAATACCAGCAGACTGATCTCACCGAGAACCTTGGTGCTGCTCAGAAAGGTCAATCCTTCGCGGATACCGCCAATTGGCTGGCCGCGATTCGGCTCCTGTGAAATGTACAAGCTGTTGATCCCATACACGATGGTCATCATGCCAAAAGTGGCGATGAACGGCGCCATCTTCAACTTCGCCACCATCAGGCCATTAGCATAACCGATCACGGCCACTACGGCAATCGCGATCACGACGGGAATGATGATCGGAATTTGCGGAAGGTTGGGATAAAAGCGTCCGGCGTAAGTAGCCGTCTGGCTCATGGAAGCCACGATCACAGCCGCCAACCCCACCTGGCGTCCGCCGGAAAGGTCGGTTCCACCCAGCAGCAGGGTGAAAAGCAGGCCGATGGCTACAATGAGTTTGATGGATGACTGGGTCAGGATATCTTTGATGACACGCCACTGCAAAAAAGCAGGTTCAATAATAACAATACTTGCAATCATCGCAATGAGAACAAGGATCAATGCTTTATCAAAAATGAAATCTTTGATGGAAGTTTTTTTCGTGGGTTTACCGTTCATTTCTTCTCACCTTTATATCGATTTATTGGATTTCTGAATGAATTTGGTCGCCAGCTTCAAAACGCCGACCTGGGTCGCGCAATCGTGGTCCAACATGCCGGCCAGTCTGCCTTCACACATAATCGCCAGCCGATCGGACATACCCAGTAGTTCCGGCATTTCTGAGGTCACCATGATAATGGCGTTGCCGGCTTTTGCCAGTTCACGCATGATTTTATAAATTTCGAATTTCGCGCCGACGTCCACACCGCGAGTTGGTTCATCCAGGATCAGCACGTTGGGTTGTGCCAAAAGCCACCTGCCCACCAGCACTTTCTGCTGGTTGCCGCCGGATAGGTTGCGGATCAATGTTTTAATGCTCGCTGTCCTGACATCCAGCTTCGTGCAGGTGTCCTTCGCGACTCTTTCGGTAACGGATTTGCGGATATAACCCAGCATACCGCTGGCGTATTTTTTGTTGGAAACTACCAGGACATTTTCTTCGACCGTCAACATGGGAATGATCCCCGAGGCACGCCGTTCTTCAGTCAGTAGAGCAAACCCATTCTTAATGGCTTCCTGGGGAGTTTCATTCTTGACCTGCCTGCCGTTGATTTCCAGGTTGCCCGAGGCAATTTCCCGTAATCCAAAAATCGACTCGATCAATTCAGTTCGCTTTGACCCCACCAGCCCCCCAATGCCAAAGATCTCTCCTTTGTGTACTTCGAAATTGATGTCTCTGAATGATTTCTGGTCCGCGCTCGTAAAATCGCTTACTTTTAAAATGATCTCGTCACTGGTTTCGTAGTTCTTCTCAGGGAATCTTTTCTTCAAGTCGCGGCCGACCATGTAATTGATCAGTTGATCGATGGTGACATCCCCGATAGCCCACGTGCCGATATATTTTCCATCCCGCATGACAGTAACTTCGTCAGCAATTTCAAAGATCTCTTCCAAGCGATGGGAAATATATAGAATGGTTCTGCCTTCATTCTTCAATCGTCGAATTAAAGTAAATAAGTGCTCTGTTTCGGTTAAAGTGAGCGACGAAGTGGCTTCATCCATAATGATGATCTTTGCATCATAGGAGATGGCTTTGGCGATCTCGACCGCCTGCAACTGTGAGACGGACAGGTCTTTGGCCAATGTCTGGGGAGAGATGTCAAAATTCAGATCGGCCAACAGGTTGACTGTTTTCCTGCGCATCTCTTTTTCATCGACCACGATCCCCTTTTTACTGAAGCGGCCGATCCAAATATTATCGATCACGTTGAGGAACGGGATGGGTTTCAACTCCTGATGGATCATGGAGATCCCATTTTCCAACGCGGTGGTTGTGTCGGTGATTTGGATCTCTTTTCCATCAATTGCGATCGTGCCGGAGTCCGGATGATAAAGCCCAAACAGGCAATTCATCAACGTCGATTTGCCCGCGCCATTCTCGCCGACGATCGCGTGAACCGTCCCCGATTTAATTGAAAGACGGACGTCGTCCAAAGCTTGTACTCCGGGGAATGCTTTGGACATATGCTCGACTTTCAGGCGATAATTCTCCAATTGGTCACCTCGAAGATTATTGTTCAACATTTGAATATTTTACATACGCCGGTGTTTACCGGCGTATGTATGTTTTGATCTACCTTTATATTAATACTTTTACTCGGTCTGGAGCATAATTTCCAAAGTGGAATCCAGATTGGATTGGTCCACGATCTGATAGGGAATCCAGACGTATTTGCCGTCAATTGTGCTTTCGACACCCACGACGTCCGCGGTAACTTCTTCACCGGTAACGGAGGCCTTTAGAATGTTGAGGACGGCAATGGATTGGTTCAGTCTGTCATTCAAGACTGTTCCCAACAACGCGCCGGCTTTCATGGCTTCCAGGGCTTCGACGGTCGCATCGATGCCAACAATGGGCATGAATTTATTGGGATCGCCGGTGTTGTAATCATTGTTCAGGGCAGCCTGAACAGCGCCCATGGCCATGCCGTCATTATTCGCCAGCACACCTTCGATGCCGTCGATACCAAAAGCGGTAATCCAGGCATTCATCTTGTCCAAAGCTTGTGCTTTGTCCCAATTGGCGGTGTCCATCGCGATGATCTCGTAATCGATACCTTGAGCCTGAAGGGTTTCTTCGTAGGCAGCGGTGCGCAGGATAACATCATTGTTGCCAATTTCACCCTGCAGGACAACCAATTGCAGAATTCCGTCGCCGTTCTTGTCGGCAATTTCGGTGTTGGCATTCCAATAATTAATCAAAGCCTGGGCGCACATTACACCGGATTCTTTCGGATCCGCGCCAACGTACCAGATCTTGTCGTAACCGTTCATGGTTTCTTCTGAGGGGATCATATTGAAGAACACAACCGGAACATCATCGGCCTTGCATTTTTCCATCAGAGACTGGGTGCTTTCTGAATTGACTGCGCAGATAGCAACTGTATCTGTGCCTTTTGAAAGTGCTGCCTCTAATTTGTTGGTCATCTTGGTTACATCGTTCTCACCATCCTGCATGTCCACAACGATGCCGCCCATCTTTTCGGCCTCAGCGTCCATGATGATACGGAAACCGGATTGGTATTGGTCATCGAAAGCTCTCCAGATAACGGTGGCGTTGACGTCCGCGCTTTCGGTTGTTTCAGTTGAATCGGTTGATTCGGTTGTGTCGGCTGCAACCTCGCTGGCTTCGCTTTCCGCTGCACATGCGACTAACGATAAGGAAAGTGCCAAAACGAGCAGAATTGCTAGGATTTTTACTGTTTTTTTCATTATTTTTTGCTCCTATCTTTATTCTCTACTCCAATAATTTTTGTCAAATCTCTTCTTTATTTTTCTTATCTTTGCATTCACTAATCCTTTCTATCAAATTTTTTTCTAACGTTAGGAAACACGTAAATTGGTCTCTTTTACAAGGAAGACATATCAGCTTTCAAATCTGAACTGATTCATCTTGCCTTTAATAAGTTCTTTCATTGCATCTTTTACTTTGGGATAAATCGCGGTGTTATATTTGAAACCGGGGGCACCGGCTTGAGCCACATATTCGTCAATCATGGCGGTTAATACGTCCGTTGCCACGTTGATCTTGCGGATGCCGTTGCGAATGGACTCTTGAACCTGTTCCGCGGGCGTGCCGGAGCCGCCGTGTAAAACCAGGGGAACATCCACAACCGCGTGAATGGCTTTCAGTCTTTCAATGTTCAGTTTGGGCGCGGCAATATAGTGGCCGTGTTGGGTTCCAATGCTGACCGCCAGGCAATCCACACCGGTGCGCTCGACGAACTCTTTGGCTTCGGCCGGGTCAGTCTGGGCTGCTTCAGGGCCTTTGACAACCAGATCGCCTTCTTCGCCAACCAACTTGCCGAGCTCCCCTTCAACGGTAATTCCCAGAGGATGCGCCAGGTCGACAACCTTTTTCGTAAACGCGATATTCTCTTCGAACGGCAGTGAAGATCCATCCAGCATGACCGAGGAATAACCGGCATTTATTGCCTGAGCACATTCCTCGAAAGATTTTGAATGATCAAGATGTAACGCAATCGGAACAGTCGCATTGGCTGCGGCACGTTTTACGGTTTCTACGGTGCCTTCGAAACCGCCCATCAAAGCAACACAATCATTACCGGTAATAAATATGACTGGAACGTTTAATTCCGATCCAGCCTCAATGGCTGCCAATGCACTATCAAACGATACGGTTACAAAAGCGCCATATGCAACTTGCCTTTCTTCTGCAAGTTCAAGAATCTCTTTCATCGGTGCGAATTTCAATTTGTATCTCCTTTAATTTGGTTTTTATAGATTACGCTTGAGAAATTGCTGCGCGGTGTCAAAATCCGGGACACCGGCCGTTGCACCGATCGCGCCAATATTCATTGCTGCTACCACATTGGCAAACCTGGTGCTCTCGAAAATATCAAAGTCATGGGATAAGGCGCAAATCATGCCCGCCATAAACGAGTCGCCCGCTCCGGTCGTATCAAACACCGGCAATCCTTTTACCCCTGGGATGAGCTTCTCAACCTGGAAGTCGGTTACGTAGCAACCATTTTGGCCAAGTTTTATTCCAAAGATTTGCATGCCGAAATCTTTGAAGCATGCCGCAATTTCGCCTGGTTCCTCTTTGTGGCTGATCAATTTCGCTTCGCTGTAGCTGGGAAAGAAGATATCTGTTTCTTGTAACGAAGGGGATAACCGCGCAAGCCAATCGATTTCGGATAGTTCAGAATTGACAGCCGCATCCATGACCGTTGTCTTCCCCAGTGCATGAGCCAATTGGAAAAGCCGGGCTGTTCCGCCATCATCCATTGCAGCCATTTTCATTGCGCTTCCGAAATAAACTAAATCGGATTCTGCAACCTGCTGCTGGTCGATATCTTCAAATTTTAAATTTTGAAATATCTCATTTTCTGTTAGAAAATGGCGTTCCCCGCTCGTATCGATCAACACATACGTCACCGCGGTGTTGTATTGGGTATCTTTAATAACGCCTGAGGTATCAATCCCGGATTTGTCACACTCGGCTAAAAGAAATTCGCCGTTTGCGTCTGCGCCAATTCGTCCGGATATTGAAGCATCCAGGCCAAGTTTCGATAATGAGACGGCAACGTTTAATGCGTCCCCACCGGAAGAAATAACGGGGGAATCAATTTTGGCACAATCCTTTTCCATGATATCGTCCGGCACCGGTGATATCAGGATGTCGCAAACCATCATTCCTACGCAAAGTACTTTCATTATCAAAACCCTTTATTATTTACTTTTTATTACTTTGTACGTACAATGGTATGTACGTATTATTTCATATTATTAACAAAACGTCAATATTACATTTGACTGTTTTTTGAAATTTAAATGGTTATAGTCTAAAATTGTTCTAATTAAGAAAAACACTAACTTGCAGAGAAAAGGTTCAGAATGACGAAATTTCCTAATTCTAATGAAATAGATAAAACAATACCTGTACCGCTTTATTACCAGCTGAAGAGCTACTTTCTAAAGGAAATCGAATCAGGAAATCTCTGCCTGGGCGACCGCATCCCTACCGAAGATGAGCTGCATGCCGAACTGCAAGTCAGCCGCTCAACCATCCGGCACGCCATCACTGAACTGGTCCAGGAAGGTTGGTTTGAGCGTAGAAAAAGCAAAGGGACATTTGTTATACGAACCACGAAATCGCCTTTAGTTGTCCATGCCTTTGAGCCATTCCATCAGCTCGCAAAACAATATGGTAAATCGCCCAGTACGGAAGTGATCGATTTAAGTGTAACCACCGCGAATAGCAAACTGGCCGCATCGATGAACCTGGCAGTTGGAGAAAAGGTATTAACGATGTTCCGCAGACGGTTTATCGATGGTAAACCGTTGGTCACCATTCAAAACTATTTACCTTTTTCGTTATGTGAGTTCGTACTTGACCATGATTTTAGTACAGAATCGCTCTATGAGACATTAATGGGAAATCCCCTCGCCCGTATTCAAAAAACCACCACCATCGTTTCCGCGGAAAAAGCAACTGCCGAAGATGCCAAACTTCTGGATGTTGAAATCGACTGTCCGATTCTGGTATTCAACACCATCTCTTATACTGCCCAGAAGAAGATCGTTGACTTTGCTTATTCTCACTATCGTGGAGATAGAAGCAAATTTGAGATTGAGTCCAACCCAAGCGTTTAATCAAGGCAAATAAAATCAAAACCACCCGTCAAACGGGTGGTTTGTTCTGAGGCTATAAGCCTCTAATACTGGCCAGCGTCTCAAGACGCTGGCTTTCACTTTCGTTCAAGCCACTTTGCCTTTGCCTCTTTCGCTTGTCCCTAAAGGGACTTCCGTATTACCTGCTACCCCTTGAAGGGGTTTTCATATTCTCTCACACTCAATTTATCCAGCGCTATATCGTGCTTCTCTTGCTCTTCGATATATTTCTTGATCGTTGCTTCATTCAATCCTACTGTGCTCACATAGTACCCTTCTGCCCAGAAATGCCGATTCCCAAATTTGTACTTCAAATTCGCGTGTTTGTCGAAGATCATCAATGCACTTTTCCCCTTCAGGTATCCCATGAAACTCGACACACTTATCTTCGGCGGAATACTTACCAACATATGTACATGATCGACCATCAAATGCCCTTCGATCACCTCTACCCCCTTGTATCCGCATAGTTGCCTCAGTATTTCCCCTATGCTTTCCTTGTACTCGTTATAGATTATTTTTCGCCTGTACTTCGGTGTAAATACGATATGATATTTACACATCCACTTTGTATGCGATAAACTATTTGTTGTATTTACCATCAAATCACCTTCTTCTGCTATGTTTGTGGCCTGAACATCCACTATTCTAGCTATTTAGGTGATTTGTGGTTTAACCTCTTATTTTCCACCCGCATAGCGGGTGGTTTTCTGTTTCTCTCGCTTCGCTCGTTCAACTGACTAAAGTCATAATAGAAAGCGGCCGGTCAAACAAAAACCGGCCGCTCTATCACTACGCTAAATCTTCACCGTTTGAAGCGATTACTTTCTTATACCAGTAAAAACTCTTCTTCTTATACCGCTCCAGCGTACCTTCCCCAATATCATTTCGATCGACATAGATGAAACCATACCGCTTGGATACCTGGCCGGTTCCCTCACTGATCAAATCGATTGGCGCCCAAGTGGTATAGCCCAATAACTCAACCCCGTTGCACACCGCTTTCTTCATGGCAAGAATGTGTTTAGCCAGATAATCAATCCGGTAATCATCCTGCACTGTACCATCAACCAACTGATCTACCATTCCCAAACCATTCTCGACAATAAATAAGGGTTTGTTGTATCTCTGGTACAGATCCTCCAGTGCCAAATATAATCCGTCGGGATCAATTGACCACCCGGAAGGTGTTACCTCGAGATAAGGATTGGTCTTCCCCAAATCTAATATTTTCTTATCGCCCCTGAATAACTTGTTATCTTTCCGCTCCACATCGGTACCCTTGGTATCTTTCTGCACCGATTCAATATAATCCTTCGAGGCAATTCTGGAACGATAATAGGTAAAGCTCAAGAAATCAACTGTGTTCTTCCGGAGGATGTCGAAATCCTCTTCTTCATACTCAAGCGTGATGCCTTTTTCCGCGAAGTATTCCCAGATAAAGCGGGGATATTCACCTCTCACCTGTACATCCGGGAATAAGAAACTGAGTTGTTTCAATCTTTGGACGACCAAAGAATCCTGCGGATCACAGGTGATAGGATAGATGGTTTTATATTCAATCACCGACCCGATTTTCGCGTCCGGATCAATTTCTTTTAGCATTTTTGTCGCCAGTGCGCTGGCAACAAATTGGTGGTGAGATCCCTGGAAGCAGCGCTGTTCCAAATGATCCAGGTCTGTTCGAATACCGGCGGTGACCCATTGCATCGGTTTATTTAGATTATTTCCGATTTCATTGAAAGTCAGCCAATACTTGACGATGCCTTTGTATCGCTTGAAAATGACTTCGCAAAACTTCAGGTACAACTCGATCCATTTTCGATTGTCCCAGCCGCCGTATTTCTCAACCCCAGCCAGAGGCATCTCATAATGCGAAATCGTGATCATAACTTCGATGTTCGCTTTCCGGAGCTCTCGGAACATATCGTCATAGTATTTCAGCGCTTTTTCATTAGGCTGGTCTTCCTCTCCGGTGGGAAACACTCTGCTCCAGGCAATTGAAGTTCTGAAGACTTTAAAACCCATCTCGGCAAATAATTGGATATCCCCTTTATAACGATGGTAAAAATCAATTCCATCATGAGTAGGATAGTATTCTGCATCGTACTGCGGCCCCCCGAAAACGCCATTCGGCATCACATCCGCTACAGAAGGCTTCTTCCCATCCTCCATATACGCCCCTTCCAGCTGGTTTGCTGCGACAGCACCTCCCCATAAAAACCCCTTCGGGAAAGTCTTCGTCTTGTTGTAGTTTTTATTATTCATTCATTCTTCCTTGTAAAAACAATAATTTTGACTCTTCTTTATTTCAAGCTGACATTCACATCAAGCACCAGGCAGTTCACGCACCCTGCCGGTAGAGGTATTTTCTCGTTTAATACTTGCCACTAAAAATCTTTTCCGAATCTCTTTTATAAGATGTGCAGCCGAAAATAAAGGCTGCACATCTTTTTTACCAAGTCATCAAAGTGATGACTTTCCTGTAAGGGAACATCGAGAAATCCTTGCCTTTGGAATAGAAATTCCTTCTATTTTGCAAAGACGGCTACAACACTCTTCCCTTTTTTGACTGCTCCTTCTTGAGAAAACGTGATTTGATAACCGTTACATTCTGTAAAAATCATCAGTGCGGTTGTCTCGTACCCTTCTTTCTCAATGAACTCGCGGTCAATTTGAATAATCGGGTCCCCTTTTTTAACCTTCGCGTTGACGTTGACAAATCTTCTGAACCCTTTACCTTTTAGTTCAACAGTGTCCAGGCCTACATGTACCAGAATTTCAATACCATTATCGAGCACCAGCCCAAAGGCATGCATTGTTGGGAACATCATCTTAATTGTCCCTGCGGCCGGTGAGACGATCATATTTCCAGTCAGCGCTATCGCGATGCCGTCACCCATTATTCGCTTTGAGAAAACTTCGTCGTTCACTTTGTCCAACGATATCAATTGACCGTCGGCTAAAGCAACAATTTCATTGCTGGTTTCCGGATTTATCTTTTCAATCAGTCGATCAAATAACATATTCAGTTCAATCTCTACTTTTCAGCAATCGCGTCTTCATCGAATCCCATGATAAGGGTTGCGGCGATTGAGACAACCAATGTCACGCCAATTGCTATTGTAATTGCGAGCATGGTATCTAAGAAAATGGGAATTGCCAGAATGCTTGAATAACCCAGGCTATATGCTTTCGCGCCTAACAAGCCTGCGGTGCAGCCGCCGACAAAACCGCCGATGACTACCGCGAGCAGGGGTTTCCTCAAGCGCAGGTTGATACCATAGATAGCGGGTTCGGAAACACCGGAGACGATAGCTCCAATTGCAGCCGATATCGCGTCCGACTTCAATTGTTTGTCCTTCGCTCTAATCGCCACACCGATGCAAGCTCCACCTTCGGCAATATTGTGTAAAACCCAGGTCGGGCGGAAGAAATTATCATATTTAAGATTTGATAATAGTTCAAGCATTGGTGCCACGAAAAGCATATTGAAACCGCCCATTACAATGAATGGCCAAACCGCTGCTAAGAGGCCCACGGAAATTCCGCCGGTCACCTTATACAGACCAACAAACATATTCACGATATAACCGCCAATTATTGTGCCGAGCGGTGCAACAATGAGGACAACGATTGGATATGCAAATGCCAGAATGCATAAGGGCGCAAAAACCGTGCGCAGCACAGCCGGAACGACTTTGTAGAAAAACCTTTCCAAATAAGCCAGCAAAATCGTTGAAAGCAAAGCCGGCAGGAAAGTGTTTGCATATTTAACCAGGATTACAGGAATCCCCAGCATGGTAACGGTAGTATCGCCGCCTACCAATCCTACAAAATCAGGGTACAGCAACGCTGCGGCCATTGCAATCGCAAATACGGGGTTGGACTTCAGGGTCTTTGCCGTACCATAAGCGATCAGGATTGGCATGAAATAGAAGGGGGTTGTTGCAAGATAATTGAACAGGGTGTATGTGGAGTTCTGTGCAACTTCCGGCCAGAAATATGAAGCCAGGCTTAATACCACTTTGAGCATACCGGCGCCGTACAAGACAGTAACAAAAGGCGTTACGGATGCGGATAAGAATTGAATGACAGCCTGCAAATAATAATTGAAATTTTTCTTTTCCGGTTGAGCTAAGAGTTCCGAATCCTCAACCACTTCAGACGTCTCGATGTTGTAGTCCCTCTTGATCTTCTCAAACACAGGGAAAACATTTGCGCCAAGGACTACCTGATATAAACCAGCCCCATAGACAACGCTCAGGACACCATTAACTTTTTTTAATCCTTCGGTATCCGCTTTATTCTTATCTTTCAACTTGAACCTTAACCGGGTAACACACATTTCGGCCAAGGTGACATTTTCAATTCCACCTATTTTTTCAATAATTGTCGAAGTTAATTCTTCAACATTGATTGCCATAACGATCCTCCTTCAAAAATATTATTAAATTTATTTAACACTAATATCTTTACGAAATTCTTTTTTTATATCTCATTTTATAAAGCACCTCCTTGATACTTTGTTAGTCGAAAAGCTTTCTGACAGCTTAATTAATCGTTATTTATCAGACGGATTATTTTTTTAGTATAGAAAGATAGGAGATGACTAGCAAATCAAGTTATGAAACGTTCTATTCCAGAATGGAATCGTTCTGATATAATGAACAAGTATGGAGCTGGATTACCTAAGGGAATTATTGGTTCTTGCTGAAAAAGGGAATTTCTCTGAAGCCGCGGATGCTCTTTACACAACCCAATCCACCTTATCAAAACACGTCAAGAAAATTGAAACAGAACTCGGGGTTACGCTATTTGACCGTACTTCGCGCAAAGTAAAAATCAACGAATTTGGAAAAATTTTCTTCCCCTACGCCCAACAAATCATTGATATTCAAGATCAGTATTTAGCCGCATTGCAGTCAAAACTTGCCACCGACCGGGATTCACTGACAGTAGGTTCGGTACGCTCCATGGCACAATACCATATCACAGATATCATCGCTAACTTCCAAAAAAGACGGCCTCAATCCACAATCAAAACAATCCACTCCGTTTTTGAAGGGAAGACCGTCAATACACATTTATTAAAGAAACTTTTACGTCAAAAACAATGCGAGTTGGCTTTTATCCGTCTTGATAATAAGGATGATGACGATCTGGAAAAAATTCCCTACCTGGAAGATTCTTTAGTTGCGGTATTCCCAGCGGATCATCCTTACGCAAAGAAGAAATCCATACCGTTAAAAGCGCTGGCGAATAATCGGTTTCTGTTTTCCGAGGAATCTTCTTCGATTTATAGGCTATGTATCAAATCCTGCCAGGATAGCGGATTTGAGCCGAACATTGTTTTCACAGATCCGAAACCCGAAGATCTCATCGAGTTGGTTCAAGAGGGAATGGGAACAGCCCTGGTATTAAAACATCTCGCGGATTATTTAACCAATCCAAATATTGTTGTTGTAGATGTAACGCCAACTGTTTCTATACAAATTTACTTGTGCCATCTTAAAAACGCGCATTTGTCGGATGCTGCCAGGCATTTCATCGAGTGCACAATCTCACAAAGAGAAGATAATAATTCCCTGACCAGGTGAATAATTCCCAATGGGCAGGGAATGTTCGCTTCACCCTGAGGCATGAAAGGTAAAACCTCACAATCAGATAAGGTTATTCACTTTAGCAAATTAATTGTCAACAGTCCACTGAAAATTAATAGGTGGTGCCGTCCGGGATCGCGTCGCTGATCTGCGCGTCCACGGCGCTGGAGTTGGTGTTATTGATCCGCACCAGCTTCCATTCCAACTGCGGCAGGCCGACGGGGTTGAAGGTTTTCCTGCCGGAGGGCGGGTCGAAAATGGTTCCCAGTGTATCTTCGGCATCCATGGTATTGGTATAGCCTTCATCGGTGACGATGGTCCCGGCCGGGATGGTGTTCATCTAGCCGTCCACATCCATGTCAGTGGAGGGGGACAGCGCGCTAATCCTCACGTCGCAGGAATCCGTCCCGTTGGGCAGTTCGCCGTCGCTGAAGCAGATGGACGGGATGCCCTCCAGCTTGACCAGGGCGCTTGCCGAGTAAGTAGCCCAATTACAATATCACGCATACCTTGCCGGCTTGGCTGACGAACCTTTCATCTGCTGGCCGGTTTTTTTAAAATCGCGTCTTTGTAAAGATTATTCGCTCGCAATAAGAAACCAAATTCCGCTCTGACCGTATAGTAAATGCATACAATGATGTTGCACTGATAAAGATCATTCATCATATACCAGAATTTGGAGAGAAAAATGAACGCACAAAAAGATATGGAAAAAGCTGCCGCACCTGCCGAAAAAGCCGGGTATGCAGCCCGTCTGGATATTGATTATCCGGAACAACTGAATCGCCTGACCACCTTCTTCCGCTTATTCACGATCATCCCGATCGGCATCATCCTTGGTTTATTGACCAACTCAGGCCAGAAGGTCACCAACACGGTTGTGTTGAACCAGGCCGGGCACATCGTCGAGACCACCCGCGACACGGCCGGTGGCCTGTTGGTTGGCATCCCGGTGGCGGTGGCCCTCATGATCCTGTTCGTCCAGCGCTACCCGCGTTGGTGGTTCGATTTCCAGCGCGAGCTGGTGCGCTTCAGCAATCGCGTGGGCGCCTATGCCCTGCTGTTGACCGACCAGTATCCTTCCACCGTTGACGAACAAGCCGTGCACCTGGAGATCGATTATCCGGATGTGGAGAAAGACCTCAAGCGCGGCATGCCCCTGGTCAAATGGTTCCTGGCCATCCCGCATTACCTCTTCCTGGCCGTCCTGGTCGTGGGAGCGGTATTCGCGGTGATCATTGCCTGGTTCGCCATCCTGTTCACCGGCCGCTACCCCGAAAGCCTGTTCAACTACGTGGTGGGTGTGATGCGCTGGGGCTTGCGTGTAAACGCCTACGCCACCCTGCTGGTGACGGACGAGTATCCGCCCTTCAGTTTGGACTAGGCTCATCCTAAATCAACATAGAATTACCATAAAAAAGAGAGTTCGCTGAGCTTGTCGAAGCGACTCTCTTTTTTTTAAGAGATCAATATTGAACTGCTGGCGGTAATACGCAAACCAGTGTGACCCGGGCAGATCAGCCGGGTAAAAGCGCCCCTTCCAATCCTCGTAATCCAGCCGGACATTCCGATGTAGAAGGCGGGGCCTGCCTGCATATATTTGCCATAATAAAAACGCGGTTCAATATTTCCTAGAACACTGATTTAATTTTTTCCAGATAATTCAAAGCATCCGTAGAATTGATAAACTGATCGAAGGCGCCTAAATTTTTCGGCAGTGCAAGAACTTGTTCGTCTTTGATCTGATCCCTGATCACACACGCGAATTCCTCGGCCTGAATAACCATAAATGGTCTTTTATGAAATTGGGATACCTTGGCAGGTAATTGCTCAGTGATACGCAGGGAATTATGCATAGCTGCGATGAATTCATAAGCCGCGCATAAATGATCCTGCCGCTCCTGCCATGACCCGGCGCTCATTACTTTCAGGAGTACGGGCAATACCTGCCCGGAACATTTAAGTTGGGCAAACGCGCTTCCAAACCACTTGGAATATGGATAATACTTGCGCTCCATCATAAAACACAAACACATGATGTCCCGGACAAGTTGTGCCGCTATAATGCGCGAACCCAGGTCATCAGCTACCTGGCCGCAGCGCCCCATGAAATGCTCCTCCTGTGATATTCGCTGCCATTGGGCCGCTAAAATGTATAACCACACGTCAAAAGGATAATATTCCAGCTTTTTGCGCAGCGGCACTATTTTTCCTAATCCGTCATGGAAAACAGAACCCGCGGTAAGCATAAGAAGGTTATTTTGAGGAATGCCCACCCAGTCAGCGGGTTGAATTTCATTGGTTGGGTCGAAATTTAATATTGACTTGAAATAGGTTTTAACCGTATGGATCTTGATTCTATGATTGACAAGGGTATTCTCGGCTTCCGCCATTACCGTGGTGCCATCCGCGTGCAAGCCAAAATTGGTTGGATAACCCAGGAAAGTCATGGGCAATTCATGTTTTAGAACTTTGTCAATCTCCGCTTTATACAGGGAAAAATCCGTTTCAGACAGAAAAAGCAGCAGCCTGGGCCCCCAATCATGATCCATGGATTGGGATGTGTCAAAACCCAATACATCCGATCCTTGTCCCAACAACGCCGCGGAATAGGTTAGCTGGGGGAATTTTTTATTGATAATCGGTTGCACTGCTTCGAGGTAAAAAAGCCGGCTGAGTTCGAGTCCCTTGATAAACTTTTCCATAATGATCCTATTTTATTCGAAACCTGCGGTTCATGCACAAGGCATCAGCCAGCGGATTTTGACCCTGAAGTCAAGTCAGCGTAAGAAAGCCTGTCGGATGACTCCGGCAGGCTTTATATCTCATCGCCGTTCGAATCCACATCGCTGTGGATTGGCTGCGCATGGTATTATGTTTGTCAGGCACGTCTACCCGGAAAGTGATCACCACCTCCTTGAGCGCGTCAGAATAATCAAACCCAAGTGCACTTATTCAAACTCTTACCTGATTTCTGCGATTCATCTCTTTTACTCAGCCTGAGAAAAAGACTCCTGACTGGTTTCTATCTGTCCTTTGTTAAGGTAACCCAAATTGACCAGGCAGCCGTCATTATCCACGTATAGGGTTACTCCTTCTGGTACTTCGTCAAAAAGAATCGAGCAGGAAAGCTCCATTACACCTTCTTGCGAATTTCCCCACTCACAATCAGATGCGTAGATCAATTCCTCTTCGCCATCAAAACGATATGCGATCACTGCGTTTGTAAACGCGCTGATATTCGGAACCCAGGCGTAACAATAGTCAGTAGCACAGGCATAATAGAAATTGCCATCCACGGGCTGCATTGCTTCGAGATAATCCGGTGAACAGGTTTCAAAATTCTGCCAGTCAATCTCTGTTGCGCCAAATTTTTGAAGGTGTTCCTCACAACCGCCGCTTTCCAACCAGACATCCAGATCGGTTATAGGTTCTTCAGCAGGGATATCACAAAAATATTGATTATTCGGCTCTACAATGCAGCTTATCTTGCCGTCTGTACTATCTCCCCACTGATAACGCGCGGCTAGCGTTTCATATTGCGTCAAACCATCCAGGCGAACCTTAAAATATAAGGGATCATATTCATAAGACCACTGTGCTTGTTGAACCAAACCTTCTACATCTTTTGAAAACGCGGCGCATGATACATCCCTTTTTTGTTGCGAATTTTCTTGTAATCCAGCTATTCGCTCTGCATCCAGGTAAACTACTGGCGTACTTTCACAATCCGCATCTCCCGCGCTGATCATCACTCCGCCTTCCGAGCTGCTTATTGGGAAAGTACAGATTAGCGCGTCCGGGGAATCCGGGTCCATTTCACAATCAGCCAATTCCGCATCGCCGCCATCCCATCGATATTCCAAGCGAAAACTCGAAATCGAGGACACATCTTGCAGCTTTACACCACATAGCTCATCATCGCATCCAAAGCTATAACCATTTTCCTCAATCGTCCGGATCAGCGGGCGGCAGACTTTGGGAACATGGAAACCCAGAAAATAAATACTGATTGTCAATAAGATTAAGGGTAGTAGGACAATGATCCAAATCGGGTTGATTGGCAAATGATATTTTGTCTGCAAACGCTGCATAGCCCCTATTTTCGCTTCCCGATTCTTCTTTTGTTTTCTTGCCTTTACGGGATTATCTTTACCCTTGGCCTGCACAGGCTGACCGCAGGATGGGCAAAATTCCGCCCCTTCCACAAGTTCATGGCCGCACTGCCGACATATATTTTGAGGTGCCAAATCCTTTCCGCATTTAACACAATATCGCGCGTCCTCCGGGTTCTCGCAACCACAGTCTGGACAATTCATTATTCTTTCTCCTTTTGGATATTCACCTATGCTTAAAGATTATTCTTACATTGAGTATATATTATACATTTTTAGTGTCAACAATCTTTGATAAGGAAGAGTCCCTATATTTATTCTGGCCAACCTTACATAAATTCTGCACATGGGAGAGTACTTATTAATTGTGAAACGCGGATTTAGAGAGAGGAAAAGTTGTCGAAGTTGAAAATGCTGTTGATCCGGGGAGAGTCGGGATTGTCCCGGACGAGATTTGAAGTGGTGAGGAAGTCACTGCCAGGCCGATGGCAAACAGCATGGATAGAAGGTTGGTTGAAATCGATATTCTGAGCATTTAGGTTTTTTCTTTAGTGCAAGGCGAATAATGCTAAGGAAAATTATTGACAAGGCCTTGTTTCGAAAAAAGCCTGCCGAATGACTCCGGCAGGCTTAAATTTCATACTTCTTTCGGATTGGTTAGTCTTATTGCTTCCACAACCAGGATAGCTCGGGGTCATGTTCAACCGCGCGTTTCATCAGCGCGCGGCCTTGTTCCTCGGCCAGCACGATCAATTCTTCCTCGTCCACAGTGCACAGCTTGCCCTCCGCCACCACCACCTGGCCGTTCACGATCACCGTTTCCACGTCGCGCCCGGTGCAGGCGTAGATGATGTTGTCCACCACCGAGTAATTCGGCACGGCGTGCAGGCCGTGCATGTTGAGCATCACCAGGTCGGCCAGGTAACCCGGCTGCAGCGAGCCCAACCGCCCTTCCATGCCAATGGCCTTGGCCGCGTCCACCGTGACCATTTCCAGGATCTTCAGGCTGGGCATGGCTGCCGCGTCGCCGGTCATCTGGCGCTGGGCCGCGCCCGCGATACGCAGTTCGCCGACCAGGTCCATGACGTTGTTGCTGGTCACGCAGTCCGTGCCGATCAGCACGTTGGCGCCCTTGCCCAACAGCTCCCAGGCGCGCATCACGTGCCCGCCGAGCGAGTGCCCCATGGGGCAGTAGAGCGGGCGCGCGCCGGACTTGGCCAGGATGTCCAGCTCGGGATCGTCGATGAAGAGACAGTGCGCCACGAACACGTCCGGCTGCAGGAATCCCATATCATTGAGGTATTCCACGCAGCCTTTGCCGAACTGCTCGCAGATAAAGGTCTTTTCGCGCATACTCTGCGCCAGGTGCATGTGGATCTTGACGTCCTGCCGGTCGGCTTCCGCGCGGATCTGCTGCAGCCATTCCTTCGCCACGGTGTCGCTGGCGTGCGGCGCCAGCATGGGCGTCACCAGCGGGTGCTTGCCCTTCCAGCGGCTGACGAAATCGATGCCTTCCTTTAATTCCTGCTCGCCGGTGACCGGACCCAAGCGGCTCATGATGGTGTGGCCGAGAAAACCGCGCAGGCCCAACTGGATGGTGGCTTTAGCGATCTCTTCCATTTGGAAGTAGTGGTCGATCACGGTGGTCGTCCCGCCCAGCAGGGCTTCCCCGCCCCCAATCAGTGCGCCAACGTAAATATCTTCCGATGTGAGTGCTTTTTCCACCGGCCACATGACCTTGTACAGCCCTTCCGGGATGGCCTGCGTGACGCCTTTTTGCAAGCTCATGCTGATGTGCGTATGGCAGTTGATCAGCCCCGGCAGCACCACCTTGCCGCGCCCGTCGATGAATTGCGCATCCTTGTATCGTGCGCGGATGCTCTCACTGTCTCCGATGGCGGCAATCTTCTCGCCGGAAATGGCAATGCTCGCATTGCTCAGCACCTCCCGCTTGGCGTTCATGGTTACGATGGTCGTGTTTTCAATTACCAGGTCTGTGGGCATGGGCTCTCCAAATTTTTTGTGATCAAGTAAAGTTAGGTACCTTTTAATTTTATTAGACATTTCTGTATATGAGGCACCTGCCCTCCTTAAAAATCATCCCGCGCATTCATCAATGTGTGAAAACCCCCATTTTTTTTACCTGAAAAACCATAACGGGAGCTCTACTTTGGTTAACTAGTTTATAATTTCCAACATACGCTTTTTGTATTGCCCGAAAGGAATTATTAGATGACCAACGAAACACCCGAATCAACCGATTTTATTCATGAAGCGGTCGCCGAAGACCTGCGAAATGGACGTTTTGATCACGTAAAAACCCGCCTGCCACCCGAACCCAATGGTTATTTACACATCGGCCACGTCAAGGCCTTCCTGATCGACTACAACACCGCCAAGGATTTCGGCGGTGTGTTGGACCTGCGCTTTGATGATACCAATCCTGAGAAAGAAGAAACGGAATTTGTAGATGCTATTCAAGAGGATGCCCATTGGCTGGGCATCGAATGGGAGCAGGTGCTGTTTGCCTCCGATTTCTTCGACCTGTTATATGAATGGGCCGTCAAACTGGTCAAAAAAGGCAAAGCCTATGTGGACGACCAAAGCCCGGATGAGGTAAAAGCCAGCCGTGGTTCCTGGACCGAGCCCGGCATTGAAAGCCCCTGGCGGAATCGTTCCGTTGAGGAAAACCTTGACCTTTTGGAACGCATGAAAAACGGAGAATTCCCGGACGGATCGCGAGTGCTGCGCGCCAAAATCGATATGGCGCACGGCAACATGAACATGCGCGACCCCATCATGTACCGCATCCTGCACGAACCCCCACACCACCGCACCGGCAGCAAGTGGTGTATTTATCCGATGTATGACTGGGCGCACGGCCAGAACGATGCCATGCACGGCGTCACCCATTCGCTGTGTTCAATCGAATATGAACACCACCGCCCGTTGTACGAATGGTTCCTCAATGAGCTGGAGATCGAGAACAAACCGCGCCAGATCGAGTTTGCCCGTTTGAACATGACCTATACTGTCATGAGCAAGCGCAAACTGCGCCGCCTGGTTGAAGAGGGATACGTGGACGGCTGGGACGACCCGCGCATGCCCACCATCCGCGGCATGCGCCGGCGCGGCTACACACCTGAATCCCTCCGCGACTTCATTGACCGCACGGGCGTTTCCAAGACTATCAGCGCCAGCGCGGGTGTCATGATTGACGTCGCCATTCTGGAAGCCTGCGTCAGGGACGACCTGAATAAACGTTCCCCGCGCAAATTGGCCGTCCTGGATCCGCTCAAAGTGGTCATCGAAAATTATCCCGAAGACCAGACGGAAGAATTCGAGATCGATAATAACCCAACAGATCCTGAATCGGGCACCCGCAAAGTCCCATTTTCAAAAGTGATTTACATCGAAAAAGATGATTTCCGAGAAGTAGCGCCTCCCAAGTATCACCGTCTCGCCCCCGGGCAGGAAGTGCGTTTGCGGAATGCCTATTTTATTAAGTGTGAAGATGTGGTCAAAGATGCCAATGGAGAAATCGTAGAAGTCCGCTGCAGCTATGATCCAACGACAAGGGGCGGCAACGCACCCGATGGCCGCAAAGTCAAGGGAACCATCCACTGGGTCTCCGCCACCCACGGCATCCCCGTCGAGGTGCGCCTGTACGACCGGCTGTTCAATAACCCCGATCCGGAAGCCAGCGGCGATTTCATCGCGGACCTTAACCCGGACTCACGGCAGACCCTGACAAATTGTATCGTTGAACCCAGTCTAAAGGACGCCCAGCCAGGCGATAAATTCCAATTCGAGCGCGTGGGCTATTTCTGCGTGGACATCCAATCCACGCCCGAAAAGCTGATCTTCAACCGGACAGTGAGCTTGCGGGACACCTGGGCGAAGATCGAAGAGACCAGAGGGAAATAGCTGGTCCGCAATCTGAAAAAACATAACCGCTCGCTTTTAATCAAGCGAGCGGTTTTATTTATCTCAAGATAACCGGGGGTAATTTTAGAATTCAAATTCGACGATCTTTTTGATCATCTGCGCTAATTCCACCGCGCCATCTTCCAGGTAGGTTTCCCCGCGCGTCGGGTCAGCCGTTTGCGCGTTTCCCAACACACCCGTGGGGGTGATATCGCGCGTCAGCCAGGCGAAATTCAGCGGGCCCATGAAAGGCGGTGTGTTCAGCTTCTTCAATTGGTGCGGTGTGCCGTCGGGTGCCACGTCCATATGAACCAGCTCCGGGCAGCAGCTCAGCAGCATGGAGGTTTCCACGTCGCCGGCGTGAATACCGTAGGTCATTTCATCTTCATTTAATCCGCTTTGCGGCACCGCGATGCGTAGGTACATATGCAACCCAAATACCTGCAAGCCGGTGGCTTCACGGATATCGCGGATGACAAAATCGATGATCTCGGAATTCCCGCCATGGGCGTTGACGATCGCGAAGCGCCGGAAACCGTTGCGCGCCACGTTTTCACCGATCTCTTTCAGCGTCTGGATAAACACCTCGGACCGCAGCGTGAACGTCCCGGCTAAACCGGCGTGTTCATTGCTCTTGCCATACGGCAGCAGCGGGAGGAACCAGGCCGGAATGTCATCGGGCAGCAGCGATAGCGCGCGGCTCAGGACCTCCTGCGCGATGATGCTGTCGGTATAGACCGGCAGATGGGGACCGTGCTGTTCGATCGAGGCCACCGGCAGGATGACAACGGCTTTGTCTTTGTCCGCCATTTGGTCGATCTGCCGGCTGGTAAGGTAAGGTAAAAATCGACGGCTGTGCTCTTCAATCAGATTCTTCATTGTTCCTCCTATAAACACTACCGATATGCGTAAACACGAGCAAGGGAGATCAGATCGTCAGGTCAAACACGCGAGACGCCAACCTCACGCCAATTGTAAGATTATTTAGGGAACTTAGCCAGCAAATACATAGGTTTTCGTTTATCACATATTTTTTGAAGATTTCGTAAAACACATAATTCGCTAAAAAACAACCCACTCATGGCTTTGAAATCTGGCCATGAATAGGTTGGTCTAAACGAGAAGATCTCCTTATTTATCGATAACAGCTGCCTGGTGCCGGTATTGGATAGCAGCATATTCTCTTCTTCTTTTAGCCCGCTCATATGGAACGCACCAAAACAAGATAAGGACCTAACAATTTTCATTTATACACCAGCTGTATAGCAACCAGTTCCACCTGCAAATAATATTGGTCTACTAATAGAAATTTGAAGGATGATACAGAATTAGTTGTACGCGAGGATGCTTGGCTGATACTTTATCGCTATAAATAGAAGATTTTGTATTAATAACATAGGCAATTAAGAAATATATGTATAAATAAGTATACAATTAGAGAAGAAGGATCAAGAAATAACAACAAGAATTAAAAAACAAATATTATCATTATGTTTTTTGATAGATGGAGAGTGAAATGAATAATTATGAAAAAGAGTTAATGCAACTAGAAACCGGATCAAACGTTTTGATTATCGGTTATAAATCAGCTTTAGACTTGATATTTGACTTTGGATTAAATCTTTTACCTGCCGTTCCAGAAACTCAGTTCAAAAAACATTATGCTGATGATTATTTTGGGCAAACATGGATGTTACCAACAATACACGGCCAAGCAGAAAAAGTGAAAGATGCCCTCATGAAGAAAATGCCTGCACCTTTGGAGAAACATTTTCTCATACTACAAATCGCAAATGGAAGTTTTGAGACTAAATGGATCCAAATTCTTATTGATATTCCTAATGGATCAATGATAGTAGCTCGTATTTATAAAACAGAAAAAGACATTCGAGCAGTTATAAACCGAGACCTGTTTGTAAAAGAAAGATTAATGGCTATTGGCTTGAAAATCGGATTTTCGATAGAGAGTCTTATAAGTAAGTCGTAGCGAATAAACCGCTAGACTATATTTTGATGACGCGCCAGGGACCCGCCTGCCTGCACCCTCTGGGAACCTTGGCGGCCAGTTAAGGGAACCCTGCGACCGCAGGAAGTCCTCCTGAGGAAACCTGCTGACACTTTATCCCCTGAAGGGGACAAGTGTCAGGCCTCAGGAAACCTTTTGCCTATTTTGATTATAAAAATCCATAATGGCAAATGCCACATTGACAACCCTACAGTAAATCACCAATCATCTCCACGTTGATATACTAACTTCTCTTACCAGGAAAGATTACATACATCCCTACGAAATACCAAAAATATAATCCAAGAACCAGGAAATTTATAAGACCAGGAAGCATGATATATTGTTTTTTTACGCAGAAAAAGGAAGTGAATCTATGAGTTCTTATAAAACGGCCCAAGTTGCGGCAATTATCGGCATTCATCCAAACACTGTGCGATTTTATGAGAAGATGGAATTACTTCCGGAAATTCCAAGAACTAAAAGTGGTTATCGAATTTTTAGCGACAGGCACCTTACTCAACTTCGTTTTCTGCGTACTGCCTTTCGCGCGGAAATCATCAGTGATGGACTCAGGCACGAAGTCTTTGAAATCGTAAAAATTGCGGCAGTGAACGACATTGCCAGGGCCTATCAGGCTACCTTACAGTATCTGGACCACCTGCGAGAAGAAAAGGAAAGAGCCGAGGAAGCCATCCGCATCACGTCGGATATTATCGATAAAAAAGACGTTGCGGGCAAAGTCTGCATTTATAAAGGAAGATCTATAGTTGCGCAGATCTTAGGAATCACAACAGATGTTCTCCGTGATTGGGAGCGAAACGGCCTGATTGAAGTACCGCGAGATGCCAACGGTTATAAAGTATTTACTGAAAATGAGATAGCCCGACTCAAGATTATCCGAACGCTTCGAAACGCACATTACTCCATGATGGCCATTCTGCGCATGCTCAATCGTTTGGATCAGGGAGAACAAAATATCCGTGAAGTGATTGATACACCCTACGAGGGAGAAGATATCATCAGTGCTGCCGATCGATACCTGACTGCCCTGAACCTGGCCGAAATGGATGCACAGGAAATGCTGCGTATGCTCAGTGCCATGTAAAAAAACCAGAAGCTGAATCATCAGAGAGAAAAGAATAAGTCTCCAGTATCCCACCAGTCGCCGTACTGGTCTGTATACTCTCTCGTAAATCTTTTTAGGAGACAAAACATGAATTCTGTTGAGAAAAATCAGCTGATCTGGAAAAGAAGAGTGGTGGGATTCCTGGCCGGGCAGGGTATTTCATTATTCGGATCACAGATCGTGCAAATGGCAATTATCTGGTATGTGACTCTGGAGACTTCGTCGGGAGTTTGGGTTACAGTGCTGACGTTAGCGGCATTCCTGCCTCAAATGGGCATGTCGCTTTTCGCAGGAGTGTGGGCAGATCGATATAATCGCAAGGTAATCATTATTCTTTCCGATGCAGTTATTGCAATCACGACCTTGCTGTTTGCCCTGTTCATGATGTGGAGAAAAACAAGCGAGGGCGCCTTGCCTGCGATCATCATTGTGTCCGCCATCCGATCTCTTGGCGCAGGGATTCATGCACCCGCTGTGAATGCAATGATTCCTCAAATCGTCCCTGAGGACAATCTCGCCCGCGTCAACGGATACAACGGTACGATTCAGTCAATTGTCCAATTTATTTCCCCATTAGCAGCCGGTGCAATTATGGCCATTAGCCCCATCTACAACATTCTGCTCATCGATGTCGCAACTGCCATTATCGGGATTGGTATCCTTGTTATGCTAAAAATACCAAAGCGCCAGCCCGCAGAAAAAGCGGAAAAGACATCGATATTCACAGAAATGAAAGAAGGGTTTCGATTTACCTGGAAGCACAAATTCCTGAGAAAATTATTAGCAACTTACGGTATCTACATTTTCTTGTGCGTGCCTTCGGGATTTCTAACAGCTCTCATGATTGAACGAACCTTTGGCGATAATGTAATGTTCTTAACCGTGAATGAGACAGTGGGCTTTGCCGGATCGCTGCTCGCCGGCTTTCTGCTTGGCGCAACTGGTGGGTTTAAGAACAGGAATAAGACGCTCATCCTTGGAATGATGGTTTCTGGTATCGCATCTCTCGCGGTTGGTTTCACAAGCGTGTTCTGGCTATTTACAGTACTTATGTTCTTCATCGGAATGGCAATACCAGCTATTCAAACCGCGGTATTTACATTGATTCAAGAAAAAGTCGATCCATCCATGATGGGCAGGGTTTTTAGTCTGCTAAACGTAATGTTCACCGGTTTTATGCCTCTTGGTATGGCCATTTTTGGTCCACTGGCTGATATTGTGCGAATCCAGGTGATGGTTATTGGATGTGCAGTTTTGATCATCCTTTTATCCATAAACCTTGTTTTATCTCGAGGTTTTTACAGAGAAGGCCTTGCGGCTTTGGTAACTGAAGAAATCTGATTGTCAAATAAGAGAAATGACGCCGTCAGGGTCTCGCCTGCCCGCCCTGGCGGCCATTCCGGAAACCTCACGACAATAATATATTCCGATTGATTCATAAAGTTAAAAGCGATCAAAAAAGTGATTTTGGTCAATTTCATTGGTATGGTGGATTGGCATAACACCTGAAATTGAAAATGTAATTACAGAATCTACATTTTATATAAATTACCTGTAAAATAATAATCAATAGCGATTTTTACGTGGCCTTTGCATCCACGCAGAAGATGTTTGATATTACCGCATGACTATCCAGGCAGATGAGATCGTGAAACGCATTGAACCACAAAAAAATGAAAAACCTGATCCATCGATTGGCTTGGTTAACCAACCTCTCATCAAAACCAAGTCTCTAATTCCTCCTCTACGGGACGGTTTTGTATCACGCCCACATCTCTTCGAAAAATTGGAGCAAGGCACTCAAAGAGCATTAACGCTAATTAGCGCTCCGGCAGGATATGGGAAAACAACACTTTTATCTGAATGGATCACCACCCGGAAAAAAAAGGGGGGCTCTCCTCCCCTAACGGTCTGCTGGTTATCATTGGATCCCGGAGATAATGACCCGATACGTTTTTTATCTTATCTGACAGCAACTTTGGATAAAGTGAATCCAGAAGCAACTGAAGAAACCAGGTCATTGCTGCAATCTTCCCAGTCCTTTAATCCGCAAATACCCATTTCAGTATTGATAAATAACCTGCAGGAAATTCCTCACTCAGTAAGCTTAATTTTGGATGACTACCAATTCATTAATAATCAAACCATCCACAATGGAATCACTTTTCTTCTTGAACATATACCGCCTAATGTTCATCTCGTTATTGCCACCCGTTCTGATCCGCCATTACCTGTTGCAAGACTTCGCAGTCGTGATCAATTGGTTGAACTTAGGGCAAATGATCTTCGCTTTTCTACAATTGAAACAACGACATTTCTTAAAACTATTTTTAATTTGTCGCTTACTCCGGAGCAGATTTCAAATCTTGAAAAACGCACCGAAGGCTGGATTGCAGGTTTGCAGATGGCGGCAATTTCTATGCAGGGACGGGCAGATATCAGCCAGTTCATTGATGCGTTTTCCGGCAGCCACCGGTTCATTATGGATTACCTGACCGAAGAGGCTCTGAACCGTCAACCCAACAAAATAAAAGAATTCCTCTTATATACTTCCACCCTCGAACGGTTAAGTGGGCCGTTATGTGACTATGTCCTTACGGAAAAATCTGACAATGAAACAAATACCCCACCATCCATAAATGACTTATCGTTTACCCAGGGCGAAAGCCAGAACCTTCTGAATGAGTTGGAAAGATCAAATCTATTTATCATTCCAACAGACGAGGCGCGGGTTTGGTATCGTTATCATCATCTCTTTGCGGATATTTTACGTACGCGTCTCAAACAGACCTCACCCGAATCAATCCCCATTCTTCATAAGCGAGCTTCTGAATGGTTTGAAAAAAATGGGTGGGTAGAAGAATCCATTGAACACTCCTTAATTGCAAGGGATTGGGATAATGCAAGCCGGTTAATCGACGTTCATATTTACAGATATCTCGAAAACGGGCAAATGACAACTGTGATGAAATGGATCGAAGGTTTTCCCAAAGAGATTATCTATCGATATCCAAAACTCTGCGTTAAGGTAGCGGAAGTGTATGCTCAATCAGGATTAATTGATCAAATTGATCCACTGCTGGATAGGGCAGAGGAGAGTATATCGGTTGTTGAAAATCACCCAGGTGATACCGAAAGTGCTCTGACAAAGAATTTATCCAGAGAAGACATCACCATGATTCGTGCGATGTCTATGATTCTTCGGGGATTAAAATCTGTATGCACCGGCGACCCCAATCACGCGTTAGGTCTTGTTCATCAAGCATTGACTGATATTCCGGAAATGGAATCGGAAGAACTCGCAGTGTTGTTCTGGGTTGAAGGATGGGCATATCGAAGTCTGGGAAATCTCGATCGGGCATTAGCATCACTTACCAAGGGGACCGAATTTGCGCTGAAAACCAAGAGGCTCTTTCGTGATATTTGGACTGATCTGGCAGTTGTCACGCGGTTGGCGGGAAAACTTCCACAGGCAGTTGAAATCTTCAACAATTCGCTTCAGATTGCGGTTGAACGAGGTATTCAAAATCAAGGAAACTTATCCAGAGATGAATCTTTCTTGAGTCTTATTTATCTCGAGCAAAATAACCTTAATTCAGCTACCACTCACGCAAACCAGGCCATTGCTTATACGCAATGGTGGCCCAGCCATAACATACTTGCGATTACCTATACAAATCTCGCAATGATTTTGCTTGCAAGAAACGATCTCGACGGAAGTTTGCTTGCACTGCAAAAGGCAGATCAGGAACGGAAAAACCGAATAATGACTCCGTTTGTTCACGGTGTTGTTGATATTGCGTGGGTACGTATTTGGTTAAAGCGCGGGGAGTGGGTTTTGCTGGATAATTGGTCAAGTGAACTCTATTTAAAATTCCAAAACAAACTGGAAAATCAGGCACTGATCGATGAGTATTTAGAATCGCAATTAATTATGCTCGTCCGGGTATGGATCGAAAAAACAAGAACGGATAAAAAATCCGAAAGAAATGAGAAGTGTCTGAACCTGCTGGCAAGGCTGGAAATAAATTCCAAAGCTGCCGGCCGTATTAATTCTTTGGTTGAGATTCTATTATTGATAGGATACATACGTTTTTCGCAGGGCGAGCTTGACGAAGCTATTGATTGCCTTGACAAATGTCTCTCGATGGCAGAACCAGGTGGATACATGCGAATATTCCTTGATACTGGCGAACCATTGCGCGCTTTTCTATCCGCTTACTTACAGGAATCAAATCCTGTCCACAAGCCTTTTGTTTTAAAAATACTTAAAGAATTTGATGAATCATCATTTATCGGAAAATCACAATCTGAACTCCAAAACTTGATTACCTCTCGCGAGAGGGAAGTCCTTCTTCTCATTGCAAAGGGTTATTCCAATAAGCAAATTGCCGAAGAACTTGTGCTTTCAGAAGGAACAGTCAAATTCCACGTTCATAATCTTTTAGAAAAGTTACAGGCTGATAACCGAACCCGGATTATTGTCAGAGCAAAAGATCTTAATTTAATTCAGTACTAAAAACCCCCAATAAATAAAAATAAATATTTGAAAACAGGTTTGTTTTTAAGTTAAAAAAACAAACCTGAGGACTGATCTTTCGATAGAAGACAATCTTCAAGGATTGCTCTATTATTTTGCTTGCGCCAAGAATAATCAACAAAGATCGAGAGAAAAAAACTCATGAACATTGAAAACGGTTCTTCGTATGAAATTCGAGTGAAAGACCACCTTGAAACTTATTGGATTACGTACTTTGAAGGATGGTCGGTAGAAAACCAAAAAAATGGAGAAGTCCTACTCTGCAACTCCAATGTAGACCAGGCTGGATTGCATGGTGCGTTGAATAGGATTCGAGATCTTAATTTAATCCTGTTGTCGGTCATGAAAGTCGATTAAATAACAGGAATTGTCTGGAGGCACAAATGATTAACATTCAGATTTTTGCAGATGATGACGGATTAACATCCCTGGCGATAGAGATCAATAACAATAGGAAGCTATTGCTTAAACCAGGATACCTGGACGAGGATAGCCTTCGTCCCCCTGTTTCAGGGTTTGCCCCTGAAAATTCAATCGAAATTTGGCTTGTAAATTCCACATTCAATGATGAATCAGAAAATTTTCAGAATAAAGAAATTTAAGACAAAGGAGACATCTTTAGAAAAATATGAACCAATTAAGAAAATAAATTAAGTCCTAAATTACTTTCAAACAGAATAATTTTTTCAAGGAGGAAAAAATGTTAATTCGCAAGATTTTTATCATCATAACCGGCATTGTATTTATTTTTGGCTTATTAGGTTGGTTGGGTTTGCAAATCCAACCGCAATCCTTTCCAGCTTATTCAGCGAATAAAACCCAACAGAGGGAGACGATATCGCTGCCAGGCGGATTGCCGAAACCGGTGGAACATTTCTATAGGGTTTTGTATGGTGATGAGATCCCTGTAATCAAGTCGGTGGTGATTCAGGGCCGGGGTATTATCAAACCTTTCATGAATATCCCCATACCGGTACGCTTTATTTTTGTACATAATGCGGGCAAGGATTACCGCCATTACTTCGAAGCGACCCTGTTTGGAATCCCCGTAATTAAATTGAACGAAGGATATATTGATGAGAAGAGCTTCTTCATAAGTCCCTGGGGCAGCTATTATGATAAGCCAAATGCCAACCAGGGCGCGAATCTTGTGGTTTGGGCTGAAGCAATCTTGTTCCCGTCACTTTGGATAACAGATCAACGTGTCCACTGGGAACCAGTAAACGATAATACAGCTTTACTATACGTGCCGTATGAAGACGGGGAGGAGAACTTTATAGTACGTTTCAATCCACTAACAGGCAAGATCGATATGATGGAATCAATGCGATATCGTGAAATTGAACAGGGGCAGCCGAAAATATTATGGATTACCCGATCCGAAGAAAGTTCGACAATTAATGACACGGATATTCGCGTAACTATTTCCGTGGAGTGGTTGGATCAAGGTGAACCTTGGGCATACTTCAACATAGAAGAACAGGACATCAATATTGATGTAACTGAAATGCTTAATGAAGCCGCAATATTCAAACCTTTCACTAAAGCAAATTAATCATCTCATTGAGGAAAAATAATGATTTCACAAGCATCAGTTCTTTATGAAAACAAATGGAAATATACATTCTACCCATTTTGGATAAGCCAGGCTTTTTCACTACTCGGAAGCTCAATCGTGCAGTTTACCCTTGTATGGTGGTTGACAAGATCTACCGGGCAGGCAAGTGTTCTTGCCACAGCTACATCTTTCGCGGTATTGCCCGAGATCATAATTAACCCTTTTGCGGGTGCAATAGTTGATCGTGCTAACCGAAAAAGAGTCATGATAGCCGCGGATGCATTAATTGCATGCGCTACTCTCGTTTTAGCCCTTCTCTTCTACCGGGGATTGGTTCAAGTGTGGCACATCTACATGATTATGTTCATCCGATCCGCAGGTAGTGCATTTCACTACCCTGCCGAGCAGGCGACCATTTCAACGATCGTACCAAAAGAACAATTAATTAAGATTGCGGGATTGAATCAAACCCTGCAAGGCATCGTCAGGATCATCGCCGCGCCTCTTGGCGCGCTAATTCTGGAATTGATTGATATCCAGGGGTCCCTCTTTGTAGATATTCTTACCGCCATTCTTGCCATAACGATACTTTCCTTTGTAAAAATACCCAACCCTGGCCAAAATCAAGACAGAAAATTCGGGTTCGTTAAAACAGTTTTGATTGATTCCCTTGATGGGTTAACGTATTTGTTCAAATGGAAGGGCATATTAGCTGTGGTTCTGTTGGCTATGTTTATCAAAGTTGCGCTTGCCCCCGCGATATCCTTCCTGCCATTGATAGTATCCCAGCACTTTAGCCTCGGATCAGCTCAATATAGCTTCGTTGAAATCGCTGTTGGAGCAGGGTTGATAGCAGGCGGGATTATCCTGAGTACCTGGGGCGGTTTCAAAAAGCAGATATACACTTCCCTTGCCGGGATAGTAGGAATTGGTTTAACTTTTCTGCTGGCCGGCTTTCTCAAAAGTACGCAGTTCAATTTATTTACGCTGTTGATGTTCATTGCGGGTTTTATGGTCACAGTTATCGATGGGCCCTTTATTTCGATTGTTCAGGCCTGCGTGGATGATGCCTATCAGGGCCGGGTAATCACAATTATGGGAAGTTTATTGTGGCTTACCACTCCTTTTGGATTAGCAATAGCAGGTCCTTTCTCTGATAGATTTGGAGTTCTATCATGGTACAAAATTGCCGGTTTTTTCTGCATTATTGGTGCGTTAGTCAGCGCTTTCGTCCCTGCACTAAAAAATGTTGAAAGCATGAAGAACATAGAATCGGGAAAAAAAGCGGGGACATAGCAATGGTAAGAACACAATTTGGCAATAGCTATCCAATTTAACAGTAATTTAAACCACTACTGTGGATAGGATAAAGAATAATAAATTCCATATATATAAGAAATTTAGCCTGTCTCTAGTAAGAGAGATTCGGCTAATGTGAGGAGGTTTGACGTCATGGGAAAAAAGAAGTTGGTAAAAATTGGTTCTATTATATTAATTTGTGCTGCGATTGATATTGCCCTTCATTTAGTAACAAGTGAATATAGCACTATGCCAAAAAATCCGAACTACAGCAAGTTGGCGGGGCAGATAGGGACAGAAATTACAGTCACTATCTGGGCTTTACTTGCGTTCTCCAGCGCCGCTTATGTTTTTTTTCGGGCGCAGGATAGCATCATTGGAGCTGGGATTAGAAAAGGAATCCGTTATGGATCTGCAATCGCGTTGCTTTGGCTGTTTGCCATGATGGAGGGAGTTTCATTATTTGGCAATTCAATAATCAATGAATTTGTGGTTGGACTAAGTGATGCGATACCGGTTCTCTTGATGGGTATTCTATTAAGCTTGCTTGAAGCTAAGAAAGAGAATAATGCTCCGTCAGAACCATTACCTTTTAGTCAAAAAATAGCCACAGTTTTCATATTTTCGCTGATTTTTTCATGTGTACGATATCTGGCATATTTCACGCAAGTGATTAATTCAGGATATCAAACAAGTCCATTTAATACTTTTCTGTGGACCATACTTATGGGAGCATGTATTGGGGAAGTTTGTATTTTGTTTGGAAATACCGGAAATAATTTATCCCTGGAAAGGAGAGCTGTAAAATTCGGGGTTCTGATTTTTGGATTCAATTGGGCTGCGTTTCTAATTTTTATGCCTCTTTTGTTTTCCGGATATTTAATTGATGTCTTAATAAGAATTGTTTTAGACATCCTAATTGCCACTATTGGATATTATTTAACATTTAGCTTACGGATTGAGCACCTAAGAACAGCGGATATTGATGACAAATCCAGGTTAAAAATATAAGGTTTTGTTAGCGCGAAAATAGTCAGATATAGTGATGTTCTATTGAAATAAATCTATCATAGCTCCTATATTCGTGTAGGAGCTAAATTTGAAAACATATCATTAATGCTATTACCAGCAATGCTGCGGTATTTTGAGTGACGCACCTTGGAGCTCGCTTTGAGGCAGCGTCAAGCTGCCATTCCATCAAAGCAAGTGAGATTAATTTGAATTGGATTACAGGGTGAATTCTCGCGGATTAAAAAGAAATATGACGCACCGGGGAATCGCCTACCCTGGACTGGCCGCCAGGGCAGGGAACCCCGAACCTACTGATTAAGAGACAATAATGTACTTGTCTACTGTGTCTATTGCATCTATTATGTTATGTCTTCCGAGTGGACAAAAAATGACAAAAATCGTCTACTATTTTTTACTCTATTTCATTCCGATTGCACCCAAATTGCCTTCAGATCGGGAAAGACGACTTTATCATTTAATAAAAGTTTAATATAATTGAGGTATGGATATGCCATTACTGGCTACCAAACTTTTTATTCCTCAACCTCGACACAGACTTGTCTCTCGTCCACGCCTGATTGAGCAGCTAAACGATGGATTAGCTAAAGGATACAAATTAACGCTAATCTCCGCCTCAGCCGGTTTTGGCAAAACTACTCTAGTGAGTGAGTGGGTGACTGGTTGTGATCAGAAGGTAGCCTGGCTGTCGCTGGACGAAGGAGATAATAACCCCGCACGTTTTCTAACGTACTTCGTCGCTGCACTACAGACTATTGATGCGAATTTTGGCGCAAGGATTTTTAGTATTCTGCAAACCCCTCAGCCACCTCCAATCGAACCAATTCTGACAGCCCTGGTTAATGAAATCACAATATTGCCAGACAACTTCATCTTCGTTCTTGATGACTACCATATTATTGATTCCAAACAGGTTGATAAAATTCTCACCTTTCTGGTCGAGCACCTGCCCCCGCGGATGCACCTGGTTATCGCCACTCGTGAGGATCCACATCTGCCCCTCGCCCGGTTACGTGCCAAGGGTCAATTAACTGAGCTTCGTGTTGCCGACTTGCGTTTTACCTCCGCCGAGGCCGCTGACTTTCTCAACCAGGTAATGGGTCTGAACCTCATAGTCGAAGATATTACTTCACTGGAAACCCGCACCGAAGGTTGGATCGCCGGTCTACAATTGGCCGCACTCTCCCTGCAGGGGCATCAAGATACCACCGATTTCATCAAATCTTTCACAGGCAGCCATCGTTTTGTGCTGGACTACCTGATGGAAGAAGTCCTTCAACAGCAGTCTGAAAGCATCCAGGCTTTTCTTCTACACACATCTATCCTTGACCGCATGTGCGGTCAGCTGTGCGATGCCGTCCTTAGCGATTCATCAGCTTCCGGGCAGGAAACCCTGGAATATCTTGACCACGCAAACTTGTTCATTGTCCCCCTGGATAACGAGCGGCGTTGGTACCGCTATCATCATCTCTTTCGAGATTTACTACGGCAGCGGTTGACCCAAAGCGGACTTTCAGGGAATGAAAAGGAAGGTATAGCTGTATACCATATCCGTGCCAGCCAGTGGTACGAAGAAGTTGGTTTGGTTCTTGAAGCCTTTCAACATGCGGCTGCTGCTGATGATGTAGAGCGCGCCGAACGGCTAATAGAAGGAGATGAAATACCCCGGCACTTTCGCAGCGTGGTGACTACAATACTGGATTGGCTGAAATCACTGCCAATTACAACGCTGAATGCCAGGCCAGTATTGTGGTGGAGGTACGCTACATTTCTGATGTTTGATGGTCAAACAACCGGCGTGGATGAGAAACTTATTGCTGCTGAAAACGCACTACAAGGCGCCGAGGAGGATGACAAGACAAGAAATCTGATCGGCCAAATTGCCGGTACCAAAGCGATGTTGGCTCTCACTCGATATCAAGTAGAAAACTTGCTCATTCAGTCACGCCGCGCTTTGGATTATCTAGACCCCGAGAATCTATCTTCACGTGCTTCTGCCAATTTGACGTTGGGATTTGCTTACTTTTTGCAGGGTGATCGTTCCGCTGCTCGACAATCTTATCTGGAATCTATAAGGCTTTGTCAGGAGTGCGGTAATACCTTCATTGCCATCATGGCAACAAATGGCTTAGGAAACGTCTTCGAAACCGAAAACGACCTTCATCAGGCGGCTGAAACTTACCAGAATGTCCTCCGTCTTTTTGGCGACCAACCGCTGCACACTCACGCCGGGCAAGCCTCTATCGGCTTGGCGCGTATTTTCTACGAATGGAATGACTTGGATACTGCTGAACAGTATGGGAAACAGAGCCTGCAACAGGTTCTGCAGTATGATGCTGAAATTGATCGATTTGTCATCTCTGAGGTATTTCTTGCCCGTCTGAAACTTGCTCAGGGAGATATAAGAGGTGCTGCGGAATTATTGGCCCAAACTGAACAATCAGCACGCCAGAGAAATTTTATACACCGATTGCCAGAGATAGCCGAGATTCAAATTTCGATCTTGATTACACAAGGCCAGGTTGCCGCAGCCGCAAAACTAGCACAGCAATATGAACTCCCCCTTAGCCAAGCCCGAGTTGCTTTAGCCCAAGGCGATCCATCTGCCGTGTTGGTAACCCTGGAGTCTTACCGCCAAAAGATAGAAGCGAAAGGATGGGCAGATAAGTTACTCAAAGTGATGATTCTGCAAGCAGTTTCTCTCCATGCGATTGGAGAAATTGACGAAGCTGTGAAAGTGCTTGGAGAAGTACTTGTTATGGCAGAACCAGGCGGATTTATACGTCTCTTTATTGACGAAGGTGCCCCAATGGCTCACCTATTACTCGAAACCGCTTCCCGAGGGTTTATGTCTGAATACATAGACAAACTACTTGCTGCATTTGAAGCTGAGAGACAGAGGAGCGGAAACAAATCCGATCTGCCCATTGCTCAGTCACTGGTCGAACCCTTAAGCTGTCGCGAGATCGAAGTACTGCAGCTCATCTCCCGGGGGCTCTCGAATCGTGAGATCGGCGAGCGGCTATTCCTGGCAATAAGTACGGTGAAGGGGCACAATCAGATCATTTTTAACAAACTGCAGGTTAAAAGCCGCACCGAAGCTGTTGCCCGCGCCCGCGAATTGGATCTGTTGTAGCCTATTTTTTAAATTACACGCACGCCTCTTGTCAGACATAATCCACAAGCACAATATCTAATATTTTCATCTCTACACCCTCGGTTATCCCAAAACAGTACCCTCGGACCATACTTTAGTATCTGTACATCCATACCTGGCTGCTTGTATATTTCCTGTACATTGAGCACGCGGCGCAGATCGTAAAGGTCGGCCGCAAAAGGAGAAATGCAATGACAAATGAACTCGAGCCAGGTAAGCCCGTGGTCTATCAGATCAAGATCAAAGGACAGTTGAATTCTGAGTGGACAGACTGGTTTGAGGGCTTGACAATCACACTGGAAGAAGACGGCAATACACTGCTTACCGGTTCGGTAATTGACCAGGCTGCATTGCACGGATTGCTAAAGAGAGTTCGTAATCTGGGCTTGCCGTTGATCTCGGTTAGTCCATTTGAACCGGATCCTTCGGCAGTACCCGGGATAGCTAAGACTAATGATCCGGATAATAGAGCATAAATTGGCGCGAGCTTCGTGACACGCCTAAACCAATTACAAATGAGGAGATTAGGATGGATTGATCAAAATAGTGTGCGCTTATGGGTTGTTATTGATCTCGATCGATCAAGCCCAATTATATGAAACCAATTAATAAAGTTCAATTAGGAGAAATAAATGAATACGACCAACGTAAGTTCGTTCGGGACAAAAATGAAGACTACCAATAAATTGGATACAAGAATATTGCTAATGCTGTTTTGGATATTTTTTACAGTGAATTTTATGTATGCGGATACCCTCTCAGCTCTGGAACCTGGGGTTTTGGCAATGGAAATCTCGGGTTACATGGCAGATGGGGCAATTAAGATCACACATGGCTTTTTATTGGGAACAGCGGCAATGTTTGAGATTCCCTTTTTGATGATCGTCCTGTCCCGGGTTTTGAGGTATGGCATTAATCGTTGGGCAAACATCATCGCTGCAGCACTGTTTATTACGGCTCAGATCTCATCCTTATTTATGGGTGCCCCATCTCCCACATATCTTTTTTATAGTACTGTAGAGATTGCATGTCTTTTGTTAATTGTCTGGAATGCTTGGAAATGGACTAACCTTGAAGGACAGTCCTAACAATAATATTAAGCAAACCCTGCCTTCGCTTGAAAATTGAACGTGAAAGCAGGGTGTTATTAAAGGAGAAGAAAATGAAAAACTTACAAAAATTTGGCGGATTCGCCGCACTGTACATGGCAACCGCTTATCTGATCGGAATGGTTCTCTTTCTCGTCGTTCTGAATTACCCGAGCCTGGTCAAACCTACGGAAAAGGTGGCCTTACTTGTTGAGAAACAGATGGTCATCTTTTCAACCAACCTGCTCATGTACGTGTTCTTTGGCGTTTTTCTAGTCGTCTTATCGCTGGCGTTGTATAACCGGTTGAATTCTGGCGCACCGGCTATCATGCAAGTAGCAACCGTGATCGGGGTTATCTGGGCTGGCTCACTGATTGCCAGCGGCATGGTCGCTAATGCCGGAATCGCTCCTGTTGTCGCGCTGTATGCCAAAGATCCGGTCCAAGCCGCGTTGACCTGGCAGTGTATTGAATCTGTGGCTAACGGGTTGGGCAACGGAAATGGCGAAATCCTAGGCGGCATTTGGGCGCTGCTGGTCAGTCTGGCCGCACTGCGGGCAGATGGGCTTCCCAAGGGCTTGAATATCCTCGGCTTGTTGGTTGGCACGGTAGGCATCATATCAATAATCCCAGTGTTGATGGACTTAATGGTTGGAGTTTTTGGCTTGAGCCAAATCATCTGGTTTGTTTGGTTGGGAATTGTATTGCTTTGCAACTATTCGGGTCAAAACGCATAGAAAGTGGAGAGTTTGCAAAAGAAATATTCTTTATTAGTATTTTAGTGGGTAGACCAGGGGGTTTACCCACTATTCAATAGAATATCTTAACTAAAAAAGGAAAAAATGATGAAAATTTGCATTATTGGGGCATCCGGAAAACTAGGTGCCTATATGGTACAGCATGCTCTAGATCAAGGATATGAAGTGGTCGGAGTCTGCCGAGAGAAGAGTGTGAATAAACTTGACTTATACAAAAATCGCATAACAATCATTCCCGGTGCAACCAATGATCGAGAGGTTATTAAAAAGGCAGTTGCTGGATGTGATGGCGTGCTTACAGTTTTAGTACCCTGGGGCAATCAACATTACTCATCGGGAACTGCCCAAGCTGTGCTTGATTACGCACCACAAGGTGCACGCCTGATTTTTTCTTGCGGCTGGCATATCACACGCGATGGCAAGGATGTTTACCCGCCATCTATAAAAAGAGAGGATAAGCTCATCCGTTGGCTTACGCGGATTATTCCTTTTGCGGATATTGATGACCAGGTTGAAGCTTGCCAACGCATCTTTGCCAGCAAGACAAAGTGGACTGTTGTGCGCGGGAGTGACCTCGAGGAAGGAGAAAGTCAGGGCTTACCTGTTTGGAGCCGCCACGTAGGCGATCCCATCCTGGCCAGTAATAAAACGCGCCGCGTGGATTTCGCCTTGTTCATGGTCGATGCTCTTAAGAACGATTCGCTCATTCACGAAGCACCGGCTATTGTCGGCTGTTGTTCAGCCTCGGCGCTTTCCCATTCTGCTGTCTAATAATAATTATTAAAATTGAGCCATCATCGTGCTGATGATGGCTCAACTGACGTCCTTCATGCCAAGGCAATTTAAAAATTGCATCTAGAAGAGTAACTATTAATCACATCCATGGATGATTTGGTTTTATCTGGTTATGTTGATGCAGGAACTAAAATTGTTTTTGAAAGTTAGTTTGACTACTGAAATATCACTACTTTTGGGGTTTAAAAACTTCCGCATCTCATTGGTATTTCAGTGATACACCAGGAAAACGCGAAGTTCTCAAAGGGGAATTTCCAAACCTACTGATTACGAACCTAAATAAAAATGACGCACCGGGGAATCGCCTGCCCTGACGGCCAGTCCAGGGAACCCCGAACCTACTGACACCTGTCCCCTTCAGGGGATTAAGAGACATTAATCAGTTTGTCTATTATGTCTACTGCGTCTATTGTGTCTACTCAGTGCACAAGATTTGGCAAAAACTGTCTACAGTATCTACTATGTCTACCCTTTTCATCCCAATTGAACCCGAATCGGGAAAGGCGACCTGATAATTAATCCCAAGCTGTATATAATTATCCTATGCCTATGCCAATTCTGGCTGCAAAACTGTTCATTCCCCCGCTCCGGAACAACTTCGTCCAGCGAACGCGTCTGAAAAAGCACGAACCATATTTTCATGATTCGACCAACGGTCGCACAATTATGGAATAATATATATTTAGATCGGTAAAATCTTTTTCTGGATAAGCATGAATACATTTTTCCATGAAAATTCACTGCTCTGGCATTTTCAATTGTGAGGATATAAATGGATCAAACTCAAATAGAAAAACACACAACAGCACAATCAATTATTTTGCACTTGCTGCCTGGCGTCATGATCGGGCTTTTCTTATTCTTGATACGTCCAACTGTTATTAATTTTGGATATCCATCAATCTTTGCCCTGGTTCTGGCTGTCGCATTTATCCTCATTCCTGCCGAGCTCGGATACCTGTTGTATCAGGGAAAGAAAAAGAGCGGACGGTACTCATTGAAGGGCATAATTAATTTTAAATCTCCGGGTTCCTGGTGGCAATTCCTTATCTGCGTATTTATTGTTTTTGGCGTGATCGGTATCATAATGACCCTTATGAAACCATTGGAAGGTCTCCTGAAAGAAATGTTATTCTCCTGGATCCCTGATCTTGATCCGGGACTTGATGGGAATTTTTCAAGAACAAAATTGACAGTCACTTTTTCCCTTTATTTTTTATTTGTCGTGGTCCTAGGTCCTCTGATTGAAGAATTATATTTTCGCGGATATTTGTTTCCTAGAATGAAATGGAAGTATTCCGAATTATTCCACAGCTTTTTGTTTGCAGCCTATCATGTCTTTTCGCCATGGATGATCATTTCAAGAACTGCAGGGTTTTTACCGTTAATCCTTGTGGTGAAAAAGAAAAGCATCTATCACGGATTTATAGTTCATATTCTATGCAACTTAGCAGCTTTTTTTCCAGCTGTTGTATTCATTATTAACATGTCATAGTTTTTTAGGAGATAGACTTCATCTTTTTCAACCATGTAAAGTGGAAAATATGATCGTCATTTCCAAACAGAATCCTTATAACAGAGAAATAATTCCGAACCATCTATTCATACAACCTTATTGAGCAAAGAAATGACACAGCCTGTTTTGCTTCAAATTCCGGTTCATGGCTTTTTCATATGCCCGAGTACTCCCGGAAGTAAAATTCCCAGTCATGGGATCGATAAGTACGGCATCGAATACGCAATTGACTTTGTAATGGTCGATATCAGCGCAAAATCCCAAAAACCTTACCGTTCCAGCTTATTCACATATATTATTAGAAGATTACCCTTATCTGATTTTTATGGATGGGGTATCGATGTTTACTCACCAGTAAAAGGCGTAGTTGTTCAGTCCGTTGATGGTTTGAATGAACGAAATCCGGTCAATATTTTTAATGATCTTCTCAATGCGGAAAGACTTACAAAAACTTACAACAATAATTTAATCGACTCAAAATGCCTGTTGGGAAATAACGTCATAATTAAAACCGTTAAAATGGAATATATAGTACTAGCCCATCTGCAAAAGAATTCAGTAGCGGTAGAGCCGGGACAACAGGTTGATGGCTCTTCGTTGATCGGCAAATTTGGGCATTCTGGCAGTTCCACTATGCCGCATCTGCACCTTCATGCCATGGATAATATGGATTTCCGAAAAGCGAAAGGCATACCAATTGTATTTTCACAGTACTATGTGGTAGAAAACGGAAAAAGAGTCGAAACTCACAACTCAATTCCAGTAAGGGATCAGATCATGTTTTTTGATTAATAGATCTATCCTTCAAACATCTTTTCAAGATTTGGGCAAACCAATTTATGACCTGGAGGTTTTATACAGAAGATGTTTTGTTTACCTTGATTACCCATTATAACCTGACCCCCAAAAACTGATCCAGATAAAGTGTTGGTATCTGAGGGAAAATTGGAAGTTAGACATATCAAGAAGACTAAGTTTCACACCTGAGCAAATCATCACGAAGTTGCGTTAGGCTGAGATCTATCTCGGTCAAGGCAAGACAGTGAAAGAAGTCAATAAACTATTATAGATATTTTAGATCTTATCATCCACCATTGGGGATTGTTAAATAAAAATACCGTACTTATACGGTATTTCAGTGACGCACCGGGGAATCGAACCCCGAACCTACTGATTAAGAGTCAGTTGCTCTGCCAGTTGAGCTAGTGCGCCAAGTCGTGCGGGTATTATAACTTAAAGAGGGGGTGTGTCAATAAACCGATGAAAAAAGCGCGGGTGAGTCCGCGCTTTTTCTTTCATTCGAAGTGATCGCTTATTTACAGGTAATGTCAAACTTAAAGGCCCCAAACGACTGGTTATTCGGTGAATCGATATACACCTTTACCCAGTAATTATCGCCTGCGTCCATATCATACCAATGTTCCTCAATCGTTTTCGTTTCGCCTTTATCAAATTTGACATTTGACGGCGATGTTTCAGAAGTATCACTGAATATCAAGTGGTATTTAATGGTGCCCGCGGTACTGGTCGTAATGTTGACCTTGAAAGTATTATCATACGGACAATCCACGTCGGTATGATCTTTAAGCGTAGTAGTCACGCTGGTCACGCGGAAGGCATCCGAAGTCGCCTGGACTTTGACGCTGTTATTGGTAAAGAAATTAACGCCGTCTTCTCCCTGCAGCGCCCAGTAACCGGTATAGGTGCCGGCGATATAGGGGGTCTTCATGGGAACGGATATGGTGATCTGTCCATTCGGCGCAACTTCCTGGGTCAGGTTGACCGACGCAGGTGCTTCCATAGCATCACCGGAAACAAACACCCATTTGTAATTGGTGTTCCATGTGCAGGTACCGGTATTCATGATCGTCCAAGTCTTGGTAAAACCTTGGCTTAATTCGAACTGGGTACCATCCGGGATGGTTTCACTCACGAAGACCGCTTCGTTGCAGGCATGCACAGGAGCTGTGGTGGGCTGCGGCAACGAGCTGACCGTGTTGGTCGGCTGCAGTACCGGCAGCGTAGCCGTTGGTTCGGCAGTCGGAGCCGGCACCGTCATGGTTGGCTGCTGCCGCATCATAGCTTCCACTGTTCCAGCCACCGAGGTGGCCAGTAGATCCACGTCCGGTGTTGGGGTCTTTTCCGGACTCAATGGGAAATTGCAGGCTGACAAAACCAACATCCCAGCCAGTATTAGCGCGGTTGTTATTCGTATCTTCATATAAACCTCCATTTAACTTCAAAGCATCCTGTTAAATATATCATCACAGGATTTTTATACTATATTGATTTTAACGGATAATCAGCCTTTGGCACAAAAAAAAGGCCGGCAGTTTGCCGGCCTTTTTCCTTTAACTTTGATGCAGTTTTTACTCGACTTTGATTTTGACAGATAGCGCGGTGCCAAATTTTACATCTTCATCGGTTTCGAGCTGCCAGTAACCGGTATACGTGCCGGCGCTGGCTGGTGCGGTCAGATCGAGCGAGATGGTGATTTCCTCGCCGGGATCAATTTCGATGCCGAAGACATAGTCATCAGGGCCAGCCATCTGAGTGCCGCTCTTGAAGATTAGGTGATAATCTTCGTTCCAGTCACAATAGCCATCATTGCGCAGCGTCCAAGTCTTGGTGAAGCTTTCACCCGTTGTGAATTCGGTGTTATCTTTGATAGTTTCACTAAGAAATGTTGCATACAAGCATTGGTTCTTATTATACGGTTGATGGTCATAATAAGGACCGCATTCCTCCGGCCATTGAGATTCGCTATACTTGTCACAATAATCATTATCACGATAGCGATCTGGCTCTTGTGTGGGCGCAACCGGTTCCGGCGGTGCCTGTGTGGGCAGCGGTGCCAGGGTGGGAACGACTGCATGGGATGCTTCTTCCTCCATGGCGTCCACCGTCGCCGCTACTGAGGTGGCCATAGCCGATTCTGTATCTGCAAACGGGAAATTACACGCCGAAATCAGAAGGGCCAGGGCTACCACTAACGATAGGGTTGTTACTTTTTTCATTTGAACCTCCATTTTATCTGCATTCAGACAGATAATTTTAAATTATTCACTGTCCTTTATGTTGCAATTATCATACCAATTAGGAAATTCTTATTGATTTGATCCTATCGCACGTCAATAATCAGGTAGACCTGACCAAATTTCCGACCGTATTCATCCTGCAATTGCCAGAATGAAGTATATTCTCCTCTTCGGCACGGTGCATTCATATCCAGCTCCAAGTCCACATATTCACCCGGACGGACCTCATGCGGGAAATACTCGGCGTGCCGAACACCCATAGCATCACCGCTTTGCAGTTCAAGGCGGTAGTCGGTTGTCCAGGTGCAATGGCCGATATTCTTCAAACGCCAAGTTTTGGTGAAGGATTCATTTGGGTAGAAAACGGAATAATCTCGCACCGTCTCGCTGATAAACCTGGCCCGGTTGCATTCCGTGTTGCAATAATTATAGTAATAGTGATCATAATTGTAATCACTATCATAATCACGATACGAATAATCACCACAACAATTCTCTTCAACAGGTTCGGCTGTAGGAGCAGGCTGAGTCGGCTCAGGTTGTGGTTGTTGAGTCGGTGGTATTTGAGCTTCCAATGTCTTGGCGACCAATTTAGCCACCTCATCTTCATCTATCGATGAAAAATCAACCTGGCAGGCTACCGTGACTAACAGCAGTGCTGCGATGATAAGTAGAGACAAGCTTGTTTTTTTCATTTTAGACAATCCTTTTCTTTTCCAAACACCAATTTCATGGTTCATTTACACCGAATGGTGAAATACTGGCCGAGTTATTCCCCTCGCTGCTTTCATCCACCTGGTCGTCTGTATCGATATAAGCTATGGTAGTTTTATTGACCGGGTACCAGCTGGCGAAGGAATAATCACACTCCATCAGCACACTGCCGCCTGCGACCAACCCGCCTACGATATTCCAATTGCAGCTGGGGCTGGCAAATGTTGAAAGCCCGTACCATTCCATCTTGAACCCCCCGCTATCAGCTGTGCCCGCGTTATGGGCACGCACACGCACATGGACATTCTCTCCCTGAGTTGGTGTGGCGGGATTAATAGAGAATTCAGATATGGTCAGGTCCGGCTCAGCCGGCGCAGCCGTCTCTACTGCTTTTATCTCCACCCATATATTATATACAAAAGTATTACCACCGTCATCCACAATTTGCCAAACACCTTTGTATGTGCCGGCGGACCCAGGGGCTTTCAATGCGACACTGATATCTACGGTTTCATTGGGACCGATGGCCTGAGCCAGGTTCTGTGAACTGGGGCCTCCCATCTTGTCACCGCTGCCAAATTTCAATTTATAGTTGGTGTTCCAGGTGCAAGTACCGACGTTTTTTAACCGCCAGGTTTTTGTGAAGTTTTCACCCACCTCAAACTCAGTACCATCCGGTACCGTCTCGCTGATATAAAGCGCATTGTTGCAGGGAGAGGGCGTGTTTGTGGGAGGGGCAGCGATGGTATTCGTTGGAGCTAAGGTCAATGTCGGTTCCGTGCCAACCGTTGCTTCAACGCGACTTCCGCCGGCGGTCAAGGTTTGGGCAATAGCGGTTTGAATTGCCGTTTCTTCATCCTGCCCGCCGCCAAATGAGATAGTACAAGCCATGATCACAAGCATCAAGGCCAACCAGCCGCTCATCAAACGATATATCCTATGCATGCTTCCTCCTTATATATACAAATAATACGTAAAAACATTATATAAGATTTCGCCTCGTGAATAAACGGTATAATTTCCTCATAATTTCTAGCAAAACAGGATAGCGCATTGAAAATTACCCTGGTTATTCCTACTTACAATGAAGCAGAAAACCTGCCCAACCTACTGAAGGCCCTTTTTAGCCTACCGCTGCCGGATTTAAACGTGTTGGTGGTGGACGACAACAGCCGCGACGGCACCGGCGAGATCGCGGAAGATCTAAAGAAAACCTATTCCGGCAAGCTGGACGTGATGCACCGGGCCGGAAAACTGGGATTGGGGAGCGCCTACATTCAAGGTTTTGCCCAACTCTTGGCAGGAGATTCACAAGCCATCGGCCAAATGGATGCGGATTTTTCGCACGACCCGGCCAAGGTAGTTGAATTAGCGAGAGCCCTGGAGACCAGCGATATCGCCCTGGGGTCGCGCTACGTACCCGGCGGCAGTCTGGATAAGGATTGGCCCTACTGGCGCAAGGCGCTTTCTACCTTCGGCAATTTTTACGCACGTACCATCCTGCACCTGCCCATTCGGGATACAACCGGTGGGTTCCGTTTATGGCGCCGAGAAACGCTGGAAGCCATGCCGCTGGAACGCGTGCGCTCCAATGGCTATATCTTCCAGGTGGAAATGGCTTATGTCGCTTATAAATTAGGGTTTCATTTCACGGAAATTCCCATTTACTTTGCCGAACGGCGCTTCGGGCAATCCAAGATGTCCTTGCGCATCCAGATCGAAGCCGCGCTGCGCGTTTGGTCTTTGCGCGGGCAATACCGTGATTTGAAAGTTATAAATAAATAACCACTTATATTCTGAACATAAAAACCGCGCGAAGTTTCGCGCGGTTTTATTTTGGTAATTTCAGGTAAGCTTCCGTCAGACTGCCCCACTCTTCCAATGAGAGGGTTTGAGCCCGACGGTCAGAGCTGATACCGGCTGCCTCCAGCAAAAGCCCGGCGCCCTCGCCGCCCAAACCGGCATGACTGGACAGGGCATTATGCAGCATCTTGCGTTTCTTGGCAAAAGCGCTCTTGGCCAGGCCAAAGAACGTTTTCATATTTTCGTTCGCGATTAGGGGGCGCTCATACAAATCCACCAGCAGCAATGCCGAATCTACTTTGGGAGCCGGATAAAACGCGCCGGCCGCGATGTTAAAGGCCACGCGCGGCGCACCGAAGACCTGCACGCTCAGCGCCAACAGGGATAAGTCACCGGGTTTGGCGCATACGCGTTGGGCGACTTCCTTTTGGATAGTGAGAGCGATACGTCCGGGTTTGACCTCGGCTTCCAGCAGATGCCGGATAAGCGCCGAAGTGATGTAATACGGGATATTGGCCACCACCAGGTAACCGGGTTGATGCATCCACTGGCCCACGTCGGTATCCATAATATCCGCGTTGACCAGGTTGACGTTGGGAAATTCCTTGAGGACTTTCTTCAGAACTGGTGTGAAACGGCTGTCGATTTCCACCGCGCATACCTGCCCGGCTGCGTCCGCCAGGTAACGCGTCAGGCTGCCCAGTCCCGCGCCGATCTCCAGCACCTCGTCCGCGGAGGTTACGCCGGCTGCCTCCACAATACGCTGCAAGTAAGTGTCGTCAACCAGAAAATTCTGGCCCAGGCCTTTTTTAGGCTGCAGGCCATAATCCTTCAACATGGAAGGCACCGGCAGGGGCGATAACGTCAAGGCAGATCTCCCGTGAAACCGGAAGGCATGGGAGTCATAAAGTAAGCTGTCAGGTTCTTACTCCAGGACACGTAAGAATCCGTCGGAAGAAAAACATCCAGCCAATTCTTTCCCGAACAGCCCGGACAAACGTCCAATACCGTACCTACGCCATATCCCGGCACACAGATGCTGCTGCCCTTCAAAATGGAATACCATTCCGGGCTGACAGCGATCACGCCGTAATACGGCCAGATGCCGGAGGCGGTGGTCTGGCCGGTGTCGTGATAGGAAGTCACGTATACTTCTTTTGCCAGGTAATAATCCACAATACACTCGCTGTCGGCAGACGTGCGCACTACCACCTTGGAACCGTAAGTTGTGATCTGGTTGACCGGCTGTTGTGAAACCCATTCCTGCTCCGTCTTTCGGGAAACCTCCTGGCCGTCTTCATAGCGTACGCGCACACTGGTAACCTGCACGCCATTTTCGCCGGCTTGGGTTACTTCCTCCTGGCCGATCTCCATGCTTTCATCGGCTACACGCACTTCCGAATAAGCAACAGCACTTTCTTCCAGAATGGTTTCTTCGTTCACACGCACCACCTTAATGATGCCGTCCGCCGGAATAGGCTGGTCGTCCGCGGGAACCGTTGTATCCAGGTTTTCCAAAGCCAGGCCTGCTTCCGCCAGCGCCTCGCCCACTGTCGCGCCTGAAGAGGAAACCGCCAAAGTTTGCCCGCCAATCTGGATGGTCAGCGGTACGGCCTTGCTGATGGTCACCGCCAAAGGCGCGATGACGGGGGTATCCAGCGGCAGCGAAGTCACATCGCTGGCCGTAAGCCGGATATCCTGCTCCCACAAAGCCGCTCCCAGGGTAGGTGCGGACGAATAGAAAACACGCTGCGTACCGCCGCTGTCAAGCGTGATGGGGTAACCCGATTGATAAGTCAAAGCCTGTCCCTGTTTGGCCGGCAGTTTAAAATCGGGAGAAATCTCCACGCCGGAATACAGGATGCTGTCGCCGGGATAAAGCGGGATGCCCGCCTTTAAAAGACAGTTGGCGGCAATCAAATCGGTAACCTGAATTTCCACCGGTGCGTCCGAAGAATTGGTCCAAACTTCGGCGCTGAAAGCTTTTGGGGAAACATACCAGGCATATAACATCAACAGGATTCCCAACCCTATTAGAATAATCGCGGTAGGTTTCCCAAATTTTTTAAGTAGTTCCATTGCGGGTGATTTTATCAGAAAAAACAAAAACCCCGCAAAGGGGGTTTTAGTGCCGAGAGCCAGAATCGAACTGGCGACACCGCGATTTTCAGTCGCGTGCTCTACCAACTGAGCTATCTCGGCGGAAAGTAGGGCTATTCTACACGTTACCGAATGGCTTGTCAAGCAAACTATTCAATAAATATAGTTTATACTATCTAGATTGTTTCGTAATATTAATAATTCCGCCGATCCCTTATTTGTGCATTTCTTATGAAATAAATTATAATAATTCCCGTTATTGATGAACAGACAGTACTTTTTAGGAGAGCAAATTGATACGTTCTGCCAGGCTCATAATCATATCGCTGATCTTAGGCACATTGTTCCTAAATTTTTCATCCATTCAAGCCCAAACGCAGGATTCAGCGGATGTTAACATCTACTTTTTCTGGGGAGATGGCTGCCCGCACTGCGAGGAGGAAAAACCATTTCTCGATGCCCTGGTCAGCGAATACGACCAGGTTGGCCTGGTTGACTACGAAGTTTGGTATAACCGTGATAATCAGGAAATACTCAAACAATTCAGCCAGGTATTAGGTTTTGAACCCAGCGGCGTACCGGTTACCGTAATTGGAGACCGTTATTGGATCGGTTTTCGGGAGGATTACAAAGCCGAGATTGAAAGCGCCCTGCAGCAAACTTTGGACGACCCCAGCGCTACGGATATCGGCCTCAGCCTGGCAAGCGCCGCTCAGGACGCAGCCGACACGCAGGCTTCCGCCCCGCAGCCCGCGGCCGAACCTGCCGCGACCCTGGAAGCATCACAGTCCACCGTCCTGCCCGAACCTGAAATAGGCGTGGATACCCAACCCCAGGAGCAAATCGTTAACCTGCCGTTGATCGGCCCGGTCAATCTGGAAAAGGAATCTCTGGCGCTCAGCACAGCCATTATCGGCTTTGTGGACGGCTTCAACCCCTGTTCACTGTGGGTATTGAGTGTTTTGCTGGCGTTAACCCTGCACAGCGGTTCGCGCAAAAAAATTCTGGTAGTCGGGTTGACCTTTCTGATCGTTACCACCATCATTTACAGCCTGTTTATCACCGGTGTGTTCACCCTGCTCTCTTATATCGGATATTTGAAGTGGATCCAGATCGGTGTGGCTTTGATTGCGCTGACTTTCGGTGTTGTAAACTTCAAGGATTATTTTTGGTACAAAGAGGGTGTTTCCTTCACCATCTCCGACAAACGCAAACCCAAACTCTATCAAGACATGCGTAGCACGGTGTCGGACACTCGCTCCCTGATCGGCCTGGCCGGTTCATCAGCCGCGTTGGCTGTGGGCGTATCCTTCGTCGAATTCTCCTGCACGGCCGGTTTTCCGGTGATCTGGAGCAATCTGGTGGCAGCCAATCAAGTCACCACGCTCGATTTCATCCTGCTGTTGGGGCTGTATATGCTGATTTACCTGCTGGATGAATTGGCGGTCTTTATTTCCGCCGCAGTCACCATGAAAGCCAGCCACATGGAAGAGAAGCATGGCCGCTTGCTAAAGCTGGCCAGCGGGGTAATCATGCTGGCTCTGGGCATTGTCATGCTGGTCAATCCCCAATGGATGAACAACGTGGGAACTTCTCTGCTGGTCTTTCTAATCGCCATCGCGGCCACATTGCTGATATCCCTCATTCACCGTAAGATTCTGCCCCGCTACGGCATCCTGATCGGTAGTGAGCTGAAAACCGACAAGAGACGCAAACACACAAAACACTGATCCCCAATAAAGTTGGACATAAAAAGGCTCGCAGCATGCTGCGAGCCTTTTCAAAATAAAAATTTCCCTGGAGGGAAGATTTTTGTGGATATTCCGACACTCTCATACCAAATGGCAAGCCGCATAATGCTCCGGCCGGATCTCGCGGTTTTCCGGGCGCACTTGCGCACAAATATCTTTCGCTAACCGGCAGCGCGTGCGGAACGGGCAGCCTGAAGGCGGATGGATAGGCGAAGGCACATCGCCTTCAAGAATAATGCGTTGACGTTTACCGCGCACTTTGGGGTCTGGGATAGGCACCGCCGAGAGCAGCGCCTGGGTATATGGGTGCAGCGGATTCTCATACAGCTCATCGCGCGCAGCCAATTCAACGATGTGGCCCAGGTACATGACCGCTACGCGGTTGGAAATGTGGCGCACCATGGAAAGATCATGCGCGATGAACAGATAGGTCAGGTTCATCCGGCGCTGCAGGTCTTCCAGCAAATTGACCACCTGCGCCTGAATGGAGACGTCCAGCGCGGAAATCGGTTCATCACAGATGATCAATGATGGATCCAAAGCCAACGCGCGGGCAATGCCGATGCGCTGGCGCTGTCCGCCGGAAAATTCGTGCGGGTAACGGTTGGCATAATTAGTCGCCAGTCCAACCATATCCAACAATTCCTGCACGCGCCGTTTGGCTTGTTCACCCTGATGGGTATGATGGATCAGCATCGGTTCGGCAATGATCTGCCCAACAGTCATGCGCGGGTCAAGGCTGGCATAAGGATCCTGAAAAATCATTTGGATCTTGCGGCGCGTCTGGCGCAGCGCGCTGCCGCTCACGCCGGTCAGGTCGGTACCTTCGAAGATGACATTCCCGCTGGTAGGGCGATAAAGCTGGATGATGGTGCGTCCGGCTGTAGATTTTCCGCAGCCCGACTCTCCCACCAACCCCAATGTCTCACCGCGGCGCATATCGAAGCTGATATCATCCACCGCATGCACGTACCCGCTGGTGCGCTGCAGAATGATACCCTTGCGGATGGGGAAATACTTCGCCAAGTTTTTTACCTGCAAGATGGGTTGATCCGGGTTCATAGTACATCCTTTCCGGGTAGTGGATTCACCCAACAAGCCGTGCGATGGCCCGCCTTCACTTCCGCCAGCAGTGGGTTTTCCTTGAAACAGCGCTCCTGAACATAAGTGCAGCGCGGTGCGAAGGGACAAGCCTGCGGTTTTTGCAGCAACACCGGCGGCAGGCCATCAATGGCTGTCAGACGGCGATTGCCGGCACTATCCAGGCGCGGCAGACTGCCCAACAGTCCAATGGTATAGGGGTGGCGTGGATTGGCGAAGAGTTCCTCAACCGCTGCTTCTTCCACAATCAGACCGCCGTACATGACCGCCACGCGGTCAGCCAACTCAGCAATAATACCCAGGTCGTGCGTAATCCAAATCATGGCCATACCCAACTCATCACGCAATTGCCTGACCAGCTCGATAATTTGCGCCTGAATGGTAACATCCAGCGCCGTGGTAGGTTCGTCCGCAACCAGTATTTTCGGCGAGGTGATCAGCGCCATGGCAATCATCACACGCTGTCGCATGCCACCGGAAAATTGGTGCGGGTAGGAATTGAGATGGTCGCGCGCGTTGGAGATACCCACCATTTCGAGCATTTTCACGGCCTGTTCCTGCGCCTCGCGCTGGCCCACGCCGATCTTCTCGAGCGGCTCTGTCACCTGCCGGCCAATGGTCAGCACGGGGTTCAACGAGGTCATCGGATCTTGAAAAACCATGTTGATATGCGTTCCGCGCACCTGCCGGATCTCTTCATCAGACATCTTGAGCAGATCCTTCCCCTGGAAGCAAGCCGAACCGGCCGCGATCTTTCCCGGAGGCGTGGGGATAAGCCGCAGCATCGACATGACCGTCACGCTTTTGCCCGACCCGCTCTCGCCCACGATGCCCAGCGTTTCACCCTGATCCAGATTGAGCGAAACGCCGTTGACCGCGTGCACCACGCCTTCGCGTGAGCGGAACTCGGTTTCAAGCCCTTGAACACTCAGTAGTTTTTCCACGGCAGCCTAATCTATCGCGCCTTTATCCGCCGCGATTTGGATATATTCCAGGAACACGGCCGCATCGGATTTGATATTATCTTTCAATCCCTCAATCACGAGATACTCATTGGGGGCATGGATGCGCGCGCCGTGCCCCAAGCCATAAGCAACGAAGGGCAGATGCAGCGGGCGTATGGTAAACAGATAGGCCGGGCCGGTGCCGGGCAGCAGCGGCCATACTTCGGTTTCTTTGCGTCCGCTGCCGTGCATGGCGCGGATGGCCGCTTCCGCCAGGTCGTTTTCGGGGTCTGTCTTGGACCAGTAAGTACCCTCGGCAAAGACCACCGAGATATCTTCAAAACCGTGCTTCTTAAGATGTGCCAGGATCTTTTCCAGAATGTCGTCTGGATCCTGATTGGGCACCAGGCGGCAGTCGAACTTGATGCGCACGCGGTAAGGCACAATCGTCTTGGTGCCCGCGCCGGTGTAACCGCCGTAAACACCGGGGATATTCATGGTGGGTGAATACAGGAACTGAGTCAACAGCTCTTTACCATGCGCCGTACCCTTGAATTTCTTTACATCCAGCGCCTCTTTGAACATCTCTTCATCGAAAGTTTTGGCAAGTTCTTCCACGAACTTCGCATCCACCTCGCTGATGGGCGCCACGTCGTCGTAAAAACCATCCACCAGTATCTTTCCGTCCGGGCTGCGCATGGAATTCAGCGCCCAGGCCAGCCGCCAGATGGGGTTTTCTACCCAGGCGCCGTTCATGGAATGGATATCGGTACTACAGGGGCCGCCCCACTCACCGCCCTTGACTTCCAGCTCAAAATACATCATGCCTTTATTACCCAGCAGGACTTTGGGCTTGTGGTTCTCATCTTCGCGCGTACCGGGCAGGAAGACACCATCGGCATGCGATAATTCTTCAGCATATTCATTGACGAAACGTTTAAGGTTGAGGCTGCCGGCTTCTTCTTCGCCCTCAATCACAAATACGAAGTTGAGCGGCACATCACCCATCACCCGCTGCATGGATTCGATGGCTTTGAATGAAGCCACCAGCGGGCCTTTGGAATTGGTGATACCGCGGCCCACGATGCTGGGGCCAAAGCCAGGCAAGTCCACGATATCCGCGCTGAAAGGTTCCACTTTCCATTCTTCCAGTGGTTCTGGCGGCTGCACATCGTACAGACAATAGATGATCAGCGTTTTGGCTTTGGGGTTCTTGCTGCGGACAGACCCATACACTACCGGGCTGCCTTCCTCATACTCCACCAGGCGTACATCGCTGGAACCCAGGCGGCGGATGTGTTCAGCTACCATCTTGGCGCACTCATGGATGCCAATGTTCTGCGAAGCAATACTGGGCTGGCGTACCAGTTCGCGTGCCTCTTCCATATATTGTGAAAAGTTCTTTTCAATATCCTGATCGACTTGTTTCTTCAATTCTTCTGCGTTAAACATGGTTGCTCTCCTTTTCGTAAAACTTCGGTCGGGTAATCACCCTCCCGAAGAATTCAATTTAAATGTCGTAAGTTGTTTTGGGGTCCAGCACGTCCCGCAGCCAGTCGCCCACAAAGTTGAAAGCCAACACCGTGATCACAATCGCGATGCCCGGGAAGGTTGCCAGCCACCAGGCATTGGACAGGTAATCCCGGCCGGTCGCCAGCATATTACCCCAAGTCGCAATGGACGGTGGCACACCCATACCCAGAAAGGTCAGAGATGCTTCGGCAATAATGTATACGCCGATTTCCAGGCTGGAATAAATAATGATAGGCGTAACCAGGTTGGGCAGGATATGCCGCACGATATTGTGGAAATCGTTCGAACCAATGGTGAAAGACGCCTGAATATATTCCTGTTCGCGGATTGACAATGTTTGGCCGCGTACCAGTCGAGCGTAAGAAGCCCAGCCGGTGATGCCCAGTACAATGATGATATTGCGCAGGCTGGAACCCAGGGTGACCGAAAAAGTAATGGCCAATAATAAGAACGGGAAAGCCAGGAAAACATCTACCAACCGCATGATGACCGTATCCACCCAGCCGCCAAAATATCCGGCAATCAATCCCAGCGTGGATCCGATTAGGCAGCTGATGGCGACGCCGGCCACACCGACCAGCAAAGAAATCCGAATTCCATAGATCAAACGGCTGAAAATATCACGGCCGAGTTGATCGGTCCCCAGCAGATATTGCGGGTCTCCGCCTTCCATCCAGGCTGGTGGAGTCAACCGTACCCGGATACTTTGCGCCGTGGGGTCATGCGTCGCAAACTGGCTTTGAAAAACCGCAATCAGCAGCAACGCCACGATAACAATAAACCCGAATGTTGCGGTGCGGCTTCTCAATAGCAGGGTTAAATAGCGCTTGATCCCTGAAGTTTTTGCGGCCGCGGGTTCCGGCAGCCCCGGTTGATAATTAAGCGATTGTTCCATAATAAAACCTATTCCAATCGTATCCTGCGATCGATTACTACGTAGGTGAAATCGGTAATCAAATTAATAATGACAAAAAATACGGCGATAATGAAAACGGTCGCCTGGATCACCGGAAAATCAAACTCGTTGATGGATTCCACCAATAAATTGCCGATGCCCGGCCAGGCAAAAATAGTTTCAATTATGATCGAGCCGCCAAGCAAATTTCCCATTTGCAGCCCGACAATAGTAACCACCGGGATCAGGGCATTATGCAGCGCATGCCGGATGATCACTACCCTTTCCTTTAATCCTTTACCACGGGCAGTGCGGATAAAATCGGAACCCAATACTTCCAGCATGCTGGAGCGAGTTAGCCGGGCCACCACCGCCGCCATGCTGGTTCCCAAAGCCAAAGCCGGCATCAGGATTTGCCTGGGACTGCCATACCCGGAAGGCGGCAGCAGTTTCAGGCGGATGCTGAACACCAGGATCATCATGATACCCAACCAGAAGCTGGGGATTGCGCGTGAAAAAACAGCCAAAACCGTGGCAATATTATCAAAAATCGAATAGCGCTTGATGGCGGAAATACAACCCAGGATCAATCCCATTGGGAGTGAAATTAACAATGAAACCAGAGTCAATTGCAGCGTGGGGCCAATGTGCATTTTGATCAATTCCAAAGCAGGCCGGTCATACGTATAAGAATTGCCAAAATCCCCGCGTATTATCCCGTACATATAGGAGCCATATTGTTCAATCAACGGGCGATCAAGCCCAAGCTTTCGGCGAAGATCATCAATGCTTTCCAAAGTGCTTTCCGGGCTGACCATCAGCCGCGCCGGGTCACCCACTGCCCTAAGCAGAAGAAAAACAAAAGTACTGATTATGAACAGTACAAAAACTGTCTGGATTAACCGTTTGACGACATATCTTCCCATAACACTCCCTTCTCCGCCCCCTGGTTCACAATCAAAGCGCCTTGTTGACTCATATGCACCTACCCTTCAACTGATAATTATTATGAAGCGATTGAGGACCGGACTTCAAGCCCTCAATCGCATTCCTAAACCAGGACAGGTTTATTCGGCGAAAAATTGCGAGCCGAATTACTCAGCAGCGGACATTTCGCTGCCCAGGATATATTGATCCCGGCGGGGTGTCCAGTTGATTTTATTGCTGACGCCATAAATATCCATGGCATCGTACAGGAAAATAGCCGGCGCTTGCTCGTAAATATAAACCTGAATGGCCTTGTGCTTGGCAATGCGCTCATCGGTATTCACCGTACTGCTGGCATCTTGAATCATGGCATCCAGCGTTTCATCGCGAAGGTAGGAAGTGATACCGGTAGACTGCATGGTTCCGGATAACGGAGAATTGGCATCCGGTTCGCGAGAACCCCAGTTCCACACCCATAAAGCGTCGCCCACATGGGCTTCCTGGCCGCCAATATACATATCGCGGATACCCTGGTATGACTGCGGGTTGACTTCCGCGTTGATGCCGACTTCCTGGAGCATGCCGGCGATCGCTTCAGCAACTTCATCTCCCTTGGTGATGATTTCACCGTTGGAAGTGATTTTCAGGGAAATATCACCGTCGCCGTAACCTGCGTCAGCCAACAATTCTTTGGCTTTATCGGGGTCATAGGCATAGGGTTGAAGCGTCTCATCAAAACCAACGAAATCTTCACGATAAATGGTAGCCAAACGGGTGGCATAACCAGACAGAATGGTTTCGATGATGCCATCCACGTCCACAGCGTAGTTCAGAGCCTGGCGCACGCGCACATCCTTTAGAAAATCAGGGCCGTCTTCCAACAAGTCCATACCGATATAAGGAACGCGTTTGCTGTCAACAGCTTCAATGTGCACATTTTTGTCTTCTTCAACGGTGGGGATATCTTCGGGAGAAATGTCCAGAACAATATCCGCTTCGCCGGTCAGCAGTTCAGCCAGACGGGTGGAAGCTTCCGCAACTGGGCGGAAAATGAGCGTATCGATTGCGGGACGGCCGTTCCAATATTCATCATTCGCTTCCAGTACGATGCGCTGGTTGGGGGTGAATTCTGCCAATTTGTATGGGCCGGTTCCAATCGGATGCTGGCCGAATTCTTCAGTACCGGCTTCTTCGGTATATTGAGGAGGCAGGATCAGCAAGCCAAAAACTTTGGCGGGAATAAGCGGATCGGGTTGGGTGGTGACCAGTTGAACTGTGTAATCATCCACAACTACCGCTTCCTGCAAAGTCTTGAAGGACGAGCTGTCATTGGCCTCATCCGGATCCAACATTCTATCAACTGTATATTTCACCGCTTCTGCGTTGAAATCTTCGCCATTTTGGAACTTTACGCCTTCGCGCAGCTTGAATTCCCAAGTGGTATCATCCACTGCGGTCCATTCCGTGGCCAGCGCGGGCAGAACTTCTTTCATATCCTCGGATTGCTTGGTCAACCCTTCAAAAATATTGAAGGAAATGTTGCCGCCTGCAGATCCACCGGCTTTCTGCGGATCCAGTGTCGAGGGATCGGCACTTTGCACAACAATCACCTGGCTGACATCCTCTGTGGTGGCTGCGGCCTCAGTTTCACTGGCGGCGGAACCGCAAGCGCTCAATAACAATGCGCCTACCATTACCAGACTGATTAACAGGCTAATACGAGGTTTACCCTTATTTACATTCATTACTTCTTCTCCTTTGACATAATCCCGCCCTATCTACTAACTTCCTCTCCAGATAGAACAGGTCACCCGCAATGCTCATTTCGTACTCATTCTTGTGGCCGGAAAATCGACCAGCCTTTGAGAAGGGCGCCCTCCTGCACCCAATCAACGCATACCTATAAATCAGCCGAGCGCGCCCTTCCCAGACAATAACTGTAACGTTCGCTTACCAATATTTTCATTTATTTGGCTGGATGGTTAGTTTTTTAACCGCAGCGCCGTCGCTCCTTCTCCTACGATGTAGGTGTAATCTCCCGGGTACATGACACTCGGCAGTGTCTTCATCATCAACGGAATGGTCTCTTCGCAAGGTGCGCACAGTGATTCGACAACTTCAAAGGTGTATGGATTGATGATCTTACCCAAGGCTGTACCTTTGGGAACAGGTTGATTGAGATGTTCGATACCCAAATCCGGTACGAAGAAACCGCCGTTACGAGCGCGCAGCAGCGGACGCTGCTTATCGCGAATCACTAATTGTTCAGCCGGAATTTCCGGTTTGCCCGGCAGCATGCCCTTATATTTCATGATGTTGTATATTCCGCGAATGGCTTCGGCTTTTTTCTCTTGCGGAATTTCGATGCCGCCGTGTTCTACCAACAACGCGCCTTTGCCCTGCGACGCGGCGTAATCGGTGACCGTGCCGGAGAAGGCCGGGGTGCCGGCATAAATACACTTGAAGCCGTACATACTGGCTAATTCCAATTCCGCATCATGCGCATCCGGGTCGGTTGTGCGCGCATAAATATAATGAATCACCGTATCAGAACCACTGTGAAAATCCATGACCAGGTCGCATTGATCTACGGCTTCAGTGATTACTACAGCCATTTGCTGAGTTACCCAACCGGGGTTGTACGGGTTATCAAATCGTGCCGGGAAAACTCGGTTCATATTCCAACCGTCCTGCGGTGTGTGGCGCCGGTTGGCCGCCGCTGCCAACGGATTGCAAACCGGGATGACTGCCACAGAACCCTTCAAACCGTCTGTGTTCAAGCCGGTATAGAACTGCATCAAGGTTGCCGCAACCGATAAAGCATCACCGTGCAGCGCATTCGTGATCAGGATGGTTGGGCCGTCTTCAGTACCGGCAGCCAAATGCACCGGAATTTGCAGCATATTGCCATCCGGCAGCAAACCCACCGGAACCTGTCCGAACTGCTTTTCCCCCGGTTTTGCTTCAACATTCAAAAACTTTCTTATACCCATAAAAACACCCATAAATCCCTTCTTATTAAAAAAACCTATAAATTCAATTTCAACAATTTAGCCGCAGTCTTCCACAGAATCTTTTCCTTGCTCTCCTGGGGCACGTTCATCTTTTCGATAGCTTCCAGATTGTATTTGAAGCGCCACGTGCGGCTTGGGTTGGAATCCGTACCGAAGATCAATTTATCATCTCCGCGCAGCAAATCCAGATATAACTCGCCGATGTTGGGCATCACCCGTGTGATTTCCGCCAGGCGCAAAGTGGTATCCAGGTACACTTTGGGGTGTTTGGCTGCGATGCAGGGGTCATATCCCAGCGGGTTGCCGTGCGCCATCACAAAGGTCAGGTTGGGGTGGCGGATGGCCAGCTCGTCAAACAACAGCGGGTCGCCGAAAGCTACCGTAGCTTTTTGCGCATAGATCGGGCCGGTATGGAATAGAATCGGAATATCCAATTCAATAGCCTTTTCCAAGACGGGCGTGATGAGCGGGTCCACCGGTGAGAAATTTTGCATGGGCGGATGCAGTTTCAGACCTTTGAAACCGTAATCCTTGATATAACGCTCCAGCAGTTTTTCAGCGCCGGGTTCGCGCGGCATCACGGATGCGAAACCCATTAAACGGTCCGGGTGTTGTTTTACCAGTGAATATACATAGTCATTTGAGCGGCAAATCTCTTCTACGCTTTCGCCGAGGGGATGAATCACCGCCATATCAATTTTGTTTTCGTCCATGCTATCAAGGTAATCCTTGAATTCTCCCCGTTCAGGTGCATGCGTGTGAAAATCAATGATCATTCGGGAGCTCCTTTGATTGGTTTAATTGTTTGATTTCTTCTATGTGAGCAACATAATCATAATTACGCTTGATCTCATCGCCCACGAACATCACCTTGATAGAGAGAATGCCTTCCATTTTTGCCACTTGTTCCATCAGGAAGTGGAAGTATTGCTCCATGTTTTGGAAAAACGCCATAACAACCAGATTATGTTCCCCGCTGGCATAGGCCACGTAGCGTACTGCGTTAATCTCCGCAAAGCCTTTTGCAGCTGAAGCCAGGTGGTTGAATTCAACGTCCACCCCCATAATGACGTGCACATCAAATCCGATCAACAGCGGGTTGGTTATCCCCACAATGCGCAAGACGTTATTGTCGATCATACGTTGGATGCGGTTGCGCACCGTATTGACCGATGTCCCCAACAATTTACTCAGGTCAACGTTCGTTATCTGCCCGTCCTTCATGAGCACTTTTAGAATCTGATAATCGAGGTCGTCCAATTCAGTCATATTTTCCTTCTATTGACTTGAAAATATTTCAGCCAATTATATATATTAATAAATTATTGTCAATATATTATCATATTTATTGATTATATTTCACTACTATTTTGATTTTTCGGTATTTTTTGCATTTTAAGATTAATATTTAATTATCCAGCTAAATATTCAGACATAATTGCGTTGTTAAACCTGGTTTTCCCTGAATAAAGCTACTCCTTTCCTTATTAAATAGTTTTTTCTAGGGAAGCTGCCGGATTTTTACAAACCCGAACGTATGAATTTGACAGTCAAAACCGCCACAGCTAAAATGAATTTAACATGGATAAAATCAAACCTGCAGACAATCATTTCGTAATCGGCCTGACCGGCAATATCGGCAGCGGCAAAAGTTTGGTGCGCAAGATGCTGGAACATTTAGGCGCGCTGGGCGTGGATGCCGATTGGGTTACCCGCCAGGCATCTCAAATAGGCGGACCGGCGTACGATTCCATCGTCACCCGCTTCGGCAAAGGAATCCTGGATAAAAACGGGGAGATTAACCGAAAACAGTTGGGCTTGCAGGTTTTTTCCGGCCGCAAAGCTTTGGAGGATTTGGAAGAAATTCTGCATCCGTTGGCCTCCCTTGCCACCCGGCGGATTATTGCGCAATCGCCTTTGCCGGTAGTCGTTGTGGAAGCCATCAAAGTACTGGAAAGCGACCTGGCCGGCCAATGCCAGAGTATTTGGGTGGTGGAAGCGGACGAGCGCAGCGTTTACGAAAGGCTGGAACGCACCCGCGGCATGTCGCCTACGGATGCGCGCGCCCGCCTGGCCCAACAAACACCCGCTGCCCAAATGGAGGAAAAGGCGGATGTGGTTATCAACAACAACACAAGCATCGCCTCGGCCTGGGAACAGGTTAGCTCAGCCTGGCAGGCCCTGCCCCTCCCCACCTGGGACGCCGCATCCTTTTCGGCGCTCCAACAGCAAGCCCACCTGCTGCCCGTAGATATGGTCGGGCTGAAGCAAGCGCATACATTTATGCGGGAAAATCCGGACAGTCTGCCGGCGCGCTTCCTGGAATCGCAGCGGTTAGTTGACCCGAAAATAAACGATCAACAGGATTTGCTGCTGCGGGATATGCTGCGTTTCTACTTCAGCGCAGCGCAGGAAAATGAATTGGCCATTTGGAATCGTGATGGGTTTACCTGCCGTCTGGAAGGTTATCAATTTACGGCAGAGCACAGCAGCGAAAAGCTGGAGACCCTTATTAAAGGAATAGAAGCCTTAAATGCCTATTACCTTTGCGGAAAACTGAGCCTACCCGCGCGTAACGAGGATGCATCCATGCTGGCACGCCTGGGTTATGATATACGCAAGAGCATGGAAGACCGCTCCAACCCGGCATTAAAGGCAGGGTACAATCTATATAGCAAATCAAATCCGGATTTATTAAGATTGTTTTAAGAGATTATTGAATCGATATGGCAAACCTATTTTCTGAAATCGCATTCCTGATTCAGCGTTTCGACTGGCTCAGTTTGTTGGACATTATTCTGGTCAGTGCGATCTTCTATGCCTTACTGCTCCTGTTCAAGGATACACAAGCGCAGACTTTGCTGCGCGGTGTTATTTTTCTCGTGATCGCCATTAGCCTGGTAACTACTCTGATCAACCTGCCGGCTTTCTCCTGGTTGATCAGCAATACCCTGCCCTCATTACTTTTCACCATTCCGGTCATCTTCATGCCAGAGTTGCGCCGGGCATTGGAACGTCTGGGGCGCGCCGGTTCAAGCACTTTTCTCTTCGAACATGAAAACACGGATATGGAAAAGATTCGGCGCATGGTCAAGGCAGTGGTCAGCGCTTCTTCGCGTTTGTCCGTCTTTCGCCAGGGCGCTTTGATTGTCCTGCAGCGCAAGGACAGCCTGCGTGAATACGAAGACACCGGTGTGAAAATGGGAGCGCTGGTTTCCCCTGAACTCCTGCTGCAAATCTTCTATCCCAACACCCCGCTGCACGACGGCGCTGCTATTCTAGTCGGCGACCGCGTCAGCGCGGCGGCTTGCGTGATGCCGCTCTCATCCAGCGGTGTACTTAACAGCTCCCCTGAGCGCCAGATGGGCCTGCGCCACCGCGCGGCCCTGGGTATCTCGGAAGCTACCGATGCCATCGCCGTGGTCGTCTCCGAGGAAACCGGCTCAATATCACTGGCTCACCGCGGACGCATCCTGCGGCGTATCAGTGCGGATAAACTCGAAAACGTACTGATGGCTTTTTACCAGCAGCAAATTGGAGAGCAGGAAAAATTCAACCTCAGGCAATTTATCCTGGCGATATTCAAATCCAACAAACAGGGGAAGGACTAACATGAACCCCCTTAAACGCATAACCATAAATCTGCCCATCTTATTGACTGCCCTGGCATTGGCCGTTGCGGTTTGGGTGCTGGCAGTGACCACCACCGATCCGGTGGAAAAACGCAATTATTCTCGTCCGGTCGAACTGGAAGTGTCCGGCCTCAACACGAATTTAATCGTCACCAGCGAACTGCCTGAACAAGTATCTCTGACACTCAGCGCGCCCAGCTCAATTTGGACCTCGGAATTAAGCAACGCGAATGTGATCAGGGCCTTCCTGGATCTGAGCGGATTGGAAGCCGGGAACTACACCCTGCCAATTGATCTGCAAATCGACGCGCAACCGGTCAAGGTGGACAATTACTCACCCAAAGAAGTGGAAGTCCGCCTGGAACAACTTTACACCAAAGACCTGTCCATCACCCTGGTACAGCCTTCCAGCCCGGCGGTCGGCTACGAAGCCGGTGCGCCCAAGCTGAGCACCGATACGGCCACAGTCAGCGGCCCGTCCTCCCAGGTGGAAAAAGTCGCGGAAATCCGTGCCACGCTGGACATCAGCCAGGCCAAAGAGGATATCGACCGTGACTTGGAGCTGTTAGCCCTGGATGAAAACGGCCTGCCTGTCGATAACGTGACCATCAGCCCGGAAAAGGTGAATGTCACCATGCCCATCAGCCAGCGCGGCGGTTACCGCAACGTTTCCGTCAAAGTGCTCACCAGCGGGCAAATCGCCAGCGGTTATCGCTTGACCAATATCTCGTCGAATCCACTGGTGGTAACGGTTTATTCGTCCGATCCGGAACTGGTTAATAACCTGCCCGGTTACATTGAAACCCAGCCGCTCAACCTCACCGATGCGCAGGAGGACTTACAAGTTTCTCTGCCGTTGGCGGTTCCCAGCGGTATTTCTGTGGTGGGCGAATCCACTATCAAGGTGACAGTATCCATCTCACCCATCCAGGGAAGTGTTACACTTACCAGTCTGCCGGTGGAAATTGTTGATTTGCTGCCGGATTACAATGTGACTCTCTCCCCGGACCGCGTGGACGTAATCCTTTCCGGGCCAATACCCACCCTGGATCAATTGAGTTCCAGCGACGTACGCGTCTTGATCAATCTTTCGGATTACACCGAAGGCGTCTATCAATTGGAACCGTTGGTGGAGCTGGATGTTACCGGAATTTTGGTGGAGTCCAAACTGCCTGCTTCCATTGAAGTAGAAATAATGCCTGTGGTTAAACCGACTGCCGCTCCATAACAGACTATAAATTATTTTATTAGAGAGAATTAGATGAACCTACCGATCGTTGCCATTGTTGGCCGCCCTAATGTGGGCAAAAGTACCCTTTTTAATCGTCTGGCGGGCGAACGCCTGGCGATTGTGGACGACACCCCCGGGACGACCCGCGACCGGTTATTCGCTGAATCGGATTGGAATGGACGCCGGTTTCACATCGTGGATACCGGCGGCATCGACCCCACCAGCGGCAGTTCCAAATCACCGCTCAGTATTTCCTCAAAGGAATACATTCAGGAAATCCGCAATCAAGCCATGGCAGCCGTTCAGGAAGCGGATGCGATTCTCTTACTGGTGGATGCCATCAGCGGCATCACGCCTGCCGACCTGGAAGTGACCGAGCTGCTGCGCGCCCGGCAATTGAAGCGCGAAGGCCAACCCTGGCCGCCCATCCTGTTGGTGGTCAACAAAGCCGACAATCAAAAATTCCGCGAGAATGCGGTGGAATTCTATCAACTGGGCTTGGGCGAACCATATCCCATCTCGGCGGTACACGGTACCGGCACCGGCGATTTACTGGACGCGCTGGTGGCAACTTTCCCAAATACGAAAGATGCCGAAGATGACAATTCCGTTAAAATCGCCATTGTGGGTATCCCGAACGCCGGTAAATCCAGCCTGCTCAACCGCCTGGTGGGTGAAGACCGGGCTATTGTCAGCTCTATTGCCGGCACCACGCGCGACGCAGTGGATACACCCATGATGTTCAACGATATACCCATCACCCTGATCGATACGGCCGGTATTCGGCGACGCGGCAAGGTGGAACACGGGGTGGAACAGTACAGCGTGCTGCGCAGCATGCACGCCATCGAACGCTGCGATGTCGCTTTGCTGATGATCGATGCCACCAAGGAAATCAGTGCTCAGGACACCCATATCGCCGGTTTCATTCAGGAAGCTGGAAAAAGTGCCGTGGTGCTGGTCAACAAATGGGACGCCATCGAAAAAGACACCTTCACAATTGAAGATTTCAAAACGAATATCCGCCGCGCGCTGAACTTCATGGACTACGTGCCGATCCAGTTTATCTCGGCACTGACCGGTCAGCGCGTTGAGAAAGTCCTGCCGCTGGCGCTGGAAGTGCAGGAAGAGCGCATGGTGCGCCTGGGCACTTCCGCTTTCAACCGCATCCTGATGCGCGCGCAGGACGCCCACTCCCCGGCCTCCAAGACCGGCCGCATCCTGAAAATCTATTACGGTACCCAGGTGCGCAGCGACCCGCCCACCTTCATCTTATACGTGAACGAACCCAAGCTGGCGCATTTCACCTATTTACGCTATCTGGAGAACTGTATCCGTAAGGAATACCCTTATACCGGCACGCCCATCCGTCTGGTTCTGAAAGGCCGCGGCTAAGCCGGGGTATAATCCCCCCATCCTTAACTTTTGAGGCATACTTTTGGAAAATCGACCCGATAATTTACCCATTGAAGTAGACGATGACCCTCTGGAAACCAGAAAGACGATGCGCACACTGCTGGAGATCTTCCAGACGCTGCTGCTAGCAGCGGTTTTCTACTTTTTAATCGACGCCGTTGTCGGGCGCGAGATGGTGCAGAAGATCAGCATGGAACCCACCCTGGTGCAGGGGGAAATCCTGATGGTTAATAAGATGGCTTATAAGTTCAATGAACCGCAATACGGCGAGATCATCACGTTTAAGTACCCTCTGGATCCCGATCTGGCTTACGTTAAACGCGTCATTGGACTGCCAGGCGACGAGGTTGAAGTGACCGGCGGGCAGGTCTATGTCAACGGCCAGCTTTTATACGAACCGTACATTTCCGCAGCTCCGGAATACGAAGGCGTCTGGGATGTACCGCCGGATGAATTGTTTGTATTGGGAGATAACCGCAATCCTTCCGCGGATTCGCACGTGTGGGGTTTTGTACCGGAAGAAAACGTGATCGGTAAAGCCTTTTTAGTTTACTGGCCGGTGGATAAAATTCGGACGCTTAAAGCCCCCGATATTTTTGCGCACTGAGTGGCTTATTACCACTTCCGCGTCAAGCGCGCAAAATATTTGTAGCGGTCGCCGCGGTAAAGAATGGTAACAAATTCAATGGCCTTGCGGTCCTGCGACCACAAGGTCCTTTCATTTAATAACAATGGGCTGCCGACCGGAACTTGCAGCATATCTGCTTCTTCAGGCGTCGCCAGCGTAACTTCCAGTGTTTCGTCCGCTTCGGTTGGGTAAATGCCATATTTCTGTTCGAGCATGGCATAAATGGAGCCCTTGTTTTCGATTTCCTCACGGGTGATGGACTGGTTATCTTCCAATGCCAGGAAAGAATCCTGCAAGCCAATGGGTTCATCGTTGCCGGTGCGCAAGCGTTTGATGCGCAGCACGCGCGCATCCGCAGCATTCAGCCCTAACTGGTGCGCAATCTTGGGGCTGGGGACGACATAACCGAATTCCAGAATGCGCTGGCCGGGTTCCAAGCCACGGCTGCGCATATCTTCCGAGAAACTGGTCAATTCCAGCATACCCTTCTGTAATTTGGGTGGTGATACGAAGGTGCCCTTGCCGTGCACGCGGTACAGGTAGCCCTGGCGTTCCAACAGGTCAATGGCCTGGCGGATAGTCGGGCGGCTGAGGTTATATTGTTCTTCCAACTGGCGTTCCGATGGGATAACATCCCCGGCGGAGAACTCGCCGTTGAGGATCCGCTCGCGCAAAATGTTTGCGAGCTGGTAATACTTCGGAACGATATTGGCTGGATCAATCATACTTGACATACTGTTTTTCCCGTGCTAAGATTAACTCGACAAGATGTTAAGTGGTCTTTACCAGTCATTTTAACATCCTCAACCTGCTTTTGTCAAACTCAAAAGATAAGGTACAAAATGAATTATATATCCGAAACAGACATCCGTAATATCGTCCAAAAAGTGATGGCTCAGACTTCTACTCCTGGTCAAACCGCCGTTGCCCGACCTGCCGATCAGCCCTGTGCGTCCGGAAAAAAGCGCACCATCGCAGTAGGCAGCGATCACGGCGGTTACGACCTGAAAACCATCGTCATTGCTTATTTACAGGAAATGGGCCACACCGTGATCGACTGCGGCACCCACAGCAAAGAAGCGGTAGATTATCCCGATTTTGCTTTCGCGGTAGCCGACAAGGTCCGCCAGGGCATTGCCTGCCGCGGCATCGTGATCGACGCCGCCGGTATCGGCAGCTGCATGGCCGCCAACAAGGTACCGGGCGTGCGCGCCGCCATGTGCGTGGACTACGCCACTGCCTCCAACAGCCGCGAACATAACAACGCCAATGTGTTGTCGTTGGGCGCCGGTTTGCTGGGCGTCAACCAGGTTAAGCTGATCATCAAGACCTTTTTGGAAACCGACTTCGGCGGCGGCAGACACGCCCGCCGAGTGGACAAAATCACCGACATCGAAAAAAAATTTACGAAAGAGGGATAAAGAAATGATAACTGATCCCAAAAACATTGAAAACATCGCTGAAATTGTCACCCGCGAGATTTTAAGCGCACTGGTGGAGGAATCCAACCAGACCGAAACCTCGCAGGGGCAGCAGTGCAAAGTCGAATGCGTGGATAATATCTGCGTAAAAACCTGCTTCGATGAAGTGGGACATGTCATCAGCGCCGGCGCGGAACGCATCAGCAGCACGCTCGGCAGCATACCGGACGACCTGAGCAAGGCCAGCTACATCGACCACACCATGCTCAAGCCGGAAGCCACCACCGAACAAATCACGCAGCTCTGCAAAGAAGCGCGTGAAAATCATTTCGCATCCGTGTGCGTCAACCCCACCCACGTCAGACTGTGCGCCGAATTGCTGCGCGGTTCCGGCGTGAAGACAGGCTGCACAGTCGGGTTTCCTTTAGGAGCCAACACACCCGAAGTGAAAGCCTTTGAAACCCGCCAGGCCGTTGCCAACGGCGCCGGCGAGGTGGATATGGTCATCAATATCGGTGCGCTGAAAGACCGCAACCTGGAACTGGTAGCGCGCGATATCCTGGCGGTAGTACAGGCCGCGCACGACGGCAACATCCTGATGAAAGTGATCATCGAAGCCGCGCTGTTGACCGATGAAGAAAAGCAAATCGCCTGCCTGCTGGCCAAAGAAGCCGGGGCAGATTATGTCAAAACCTCCACCGGTTTCTCCATTGGCGGAGCAACCGTCGAAGACGTCGCCCTTATGCGCCGCACAGTCGGCCCGCTGATCGGTGTGAAAGCCGCCGGCGGCATCCGCACTCTGGACGATTTCGAAAAGATGATTAAAGCCGGGGCCACCCGCATCGGTGCCAGCGCCGGTGTGCGCATCGTACAGGGCGATAAAGCGCCCTCGGATACCCCCAAAGGCTATTAAAGAAAGAGGAAAAGAGTATGCTGATTGCCCGAGTGATTGGTACAGCAGTTTCCACCATGAAAGATGAAAAGCTGGAAGGACGCAAATTACTGGTCGTCCAGCAGACCGATGAGTACGGCAAAGCCAGCGGAAAGCCCTTTGTGGCGATTGATTCTGTGGATGCCGGCGTGGGCGACCTGGTGCTGACCGCAGCGGGTTCCAGCGCGCGCCAAACCACCGTCACCAAGGATCGTCCGGTGGACGCGGTCATTATGGCAGTGATTGATTCTTTGGAAGTGGAAGGGAAATCGACCTTCCGGAAAAGTTAAACGAAAGGATTTGGGATGGCTCTGGACTTAGACCTGCAATCCATGCAGGAAGCGCGTGATTTAGCCGAAGCGGCCTATAAGGCCCAGCTGATCTGGGGTCATGCCACTCAGCAGGAAGTCGACCGCGTGTGCGCCGCCATGGCCGAAGCGGCTTTTCAGGCCTCTGCCCGCTTGGGGCAGATGGCGCATGAAGAGACCGGCTACGGTATTCCTGCGCATAAAAAGCTCAAGAATGAACTGGCTTCCATGGGCGTCTGGAACAGCATCAAGGATGCGCCCACCGTGGGCGTCATCCGCCACGACACCGAACGGCGCATCTACGAGATTGCCTGGCCGATGGGTGTTATTGCCGCCCTGACCCCCAGCACCAACCCGACTTCCACAGCCATGTTCAAGTCCATTTCAGCGGTTAAAGCGCGCAACGCGATCATCATCGCGCCCCACCCTTCCGCTGCCCGCTGCACAACCGAAACCTGCCAGATTATGCAGGAAGCCGCCCAGAAAGCCGGCGCGCCGCATAATCTGGTCAACTGCATGCAAAACATCTCCCTGCCGGGCACCAACGAACTGCTGCGCCATAAATACGTGCGCCTGATCCTGGCCACCGGCGGAACCCCCATGGTACGCGCCGCCCATTCGGTCGGCAAACCGGCCTACGGCGTCGGCCCCGGCAACGTGCCTGTTTACGTGGATCGCAGCGCGGACCTGGAAAAGGCAGCCCGCTACATCGTAGCCAGCAAAGCCTTCGATTGCTCCACCATCTGCGCTTCCGAGCAAGCCGTGGTGGCCGACAAACCAATCGCGCGCCAGCTGGAACAGCTCATGGCAGCCCAGGGCGCGTTTTTTACCGACGCGGAACAAACCGACAAGCTGCGCAAGCTGCTGTTCAAACCGGACGGCAGCATCAACACGCAAACCGTCGGCAAGCCTGCTCAAACCCTAGCCGGTATGGCCGGTTTCAGCATCCCGCAATCGGCCCGCGTGCTGGTGACAAAATTGACCACAACCGGAACGAGCGAACCGCTCTCGCGCGAAAAACTGACCACCGTGCTGGGCTGGTATGAAGAAGATGGCTGGGAAGCCGGCTGTGAGCGCTCCATTGAATTGATCATGTTCGGCGGGCGCGGCCACACGCAAATCATCCACGCCCGCGATGAAAAAGTCATCATGGCCTTTGGACTGGAGAAACCCGTCTTCCGCATCCTGGTCAACACCATGGGCACCCTGGGCGCCGTAGGCCTGACCACCGGACTGATGCCCTCGCTCACGCTGGGCTCCGGCGGCGAAGGCGGCGCCATCACAGGCGATAACATTTCCGTCCATCACCTGTACAACGTCAAACGCCTGGCCTACGAATTGACCCCTCCCCCTGAAGCAGCCTTGCGCGGGCCCTCAACGGCCGCTGCCGGATCCAACCCTTCCGACGCGCAGGATATAGAAGCACTGGTACGTAAAGTTGTTCAAGAAATCATCCAACAAAAATAAATTGCAGTAAATAGAAAGGAATAAAGATATGGCAACAAATCCTGAATTAATCGCTCTTGGCATGGTCGAGACCAAAGGTCTGGTGGGTTCCATCGAAGCCGCCGATGCCATGGTCAAAGCCGCGAACGTGGTTCTGATCGGTTCGGAATACGTAGGCGGTGGTTATGTGACCGTTATGGTGCGCGGTGATGTGGGCGCGGTGAAAGCCGCCACAGACGCCGGCGCAGCCGCGGCCAAACGGGTCGGTGAACTGGTTTCCGTCCACGTCATCCCGAGACCGCACAGCGAAGTCGAAATGATCCTGCCGCAGAAGTCCAAGGGCAGCATCGGCTAAGCCGGACCTAAAGACGCAATACGCTTGAAAGCCGGCAGAATTCTGCCGGCAGGCGTGCGATGATAATGCGAGAGCATTTCGATCTCGGCAGCTACCTGCAGCGCGCCCGCCAAACCATCTTGCCCAGTCTGGAAGAAGCAGCCCCATTGGCTGAACCTCCACAGGGACCGCTGTATGTGGGCGCCGATCTGGGCACTGCTTACTTGGTGCTGGTTGTGCTGGACGCGGACCGGCAGGTTGTGGCGGGTGAATACCAATTCGCCCAGGTGGTCAAGGACGGCCTGGTGGTGGATTACATGGGCGCGGTGGACAAACTGAGCGCCATGAAAAGCCGCCTGGAAGCCCTTTTGGGGCGCGAATTGACCAGCGCCGCCAGCGCATACCCGCCCGGCGTGCCGTTGGCGGAAGTGCGCGCCACCGTCAACGTGGTGGAAGCGGCCGGATTTACCTGCAGCGGGCTGGTGGATGAACCCAGCGCTGCCAACTATCTGCTGGGCGTCGACAATGGCGCCATCGTGGATATCGGCGGCGGCACCACCGGTATCGCCGTCATCGAGAACGGGCAAGTGGTTTACACCGCGGACGAGGCCACCGGCGGAACGCATTTCACCCTGGTGATCGCCGGTGCCAAGGACTTGAGCTTCGAGGAAGCTGAGGAATACAAGAAAGATCCCAGTCGCCAGCGGGAACTCTTCCCCGTTCTGCGCCCGGTCATGGAAAAAGTGGCCAGCATCACCGCCCGGAACCTGGCGGGACGCAAGGTGGAACACATTACCCTGGTAGGCGGCAGCGCCTGCGCACAGGGCATGGATCGCGTGGTGCAGCAGTACACCGGCATCCCCACCTCCATCCCAGCCGATCCGCTGTTCGTTACACCCATCGGCATCGCACTGCAGCAGGCTTATGAAATGAATAGTGAAAGCGAGTAAAAAGTATGGCAAATGAATTCCAACTCCGCTGTTATTGCATGCTTGACCGTATGCAGGCCCAATACGCCGCCTTCATCGGCACGGTGACCCAGGGCGACCTGTCCACCGAGGGTATGGCCTCCCTGTACGTGGAAATGGCCCCCGGCAACGAAGTTTTCCGCGTGGTCGATATCGCCGTCAAAGCTACCGAGGCCAGGCCCGGCGCGCAGATTGTTGAACGCGAGTTCGGCATGTTCGAAGTGCACTCCCACAACCAGGCTGCCGTAATCGAAGCCGGCGAGGTAGTGTTGAACCGTTTGGGGCTCAAAGTCGAAGACCGTATCAAACCGCAAATCGCCTCCACCCAGGTCATCACCAACATAGATCCCTACCAGGCGCAGCTGCTCAACCGCTTCCGCCGCGGCTCCATGATCGTCCCCGGTGAGACTATGCTGGTGCTTGAATGCGCTCCCGCAGCCTACATCAACTATGCCTGCAACGAGGCCGAAAAGAAAGCCAGCATTAATATCGTGCACGTTTCCAGCGTCGGCCGCTTCGGCCGTATGTGGCTGGCCGGTTCGGAAGCCGAGATCATCTCCGCCCGCGACGCGGCCACGCGCGCATTGGAAGGTTTGGAAGGCATACGGGGCTAATCGCACCGTTTAGCAGCAGGTTTGCACATGAACCTGTGAAGGGAAAAACATATGGCAAAAGTCTTTTACACGGAACACGACATTGAAGATATGGTCAACCGCGGCGAACGCAGCCTGGTTGTCAACGAAAATGTGGTGCTGACCGATCTGGCTTACGAAAAAGCGCGCAGGCTGGGTATGCAGCTGGTGGAACCCAACGAGAAACCGCCGGCGGCGCCTGTGCGCCCTTACCTGAGCAAGCCCGCGGTCAGCCAGCCCGCTCCACAGGTTACCCCTGCTTCTTCCAATAGCGGCAGCGGCAATTCAAGTGCGCGCCTGGACGCCATCAAAGCGCGCGTGAAAAGCGCCGTGAAAACCCAATTGGGCAATCAGGTGGACGATGCAACCTTGGAACGCATCATCGATCGCGTCGCGGCCGATCTGGGGTTAAAGTAAGATGCTATTCGGGCGCGTCACAGGCACAGCCATCTGCACCATCAAGTACCCCGGCACCGAGGGCTTGAAGCTGCTGGTGGTACAACCGCTGGACAAGCACCTCAACCCGCTGGGCGGCCTGCAGGTGGCCGCGGACGTGGTTCAGGCCGGTCCGGGCGACTTATGCGTGATGGTACGTTCGCGCGAGGCCGCGTTGGCCATGCCGGAGATCAAGTTCGTACCCATCGACCTGGCTCTGGTGGGCATCGTAGACGAGCTGAATGTCCGCCCCGACGGCGAATTCTCCACCGTCCTGAAAAAAGGCCGCAATCCGTTCACATAGGAATCCATATGATCATTGCCAAAGTAGTCGGAACCGTTGTCACCACCGTCAGCCACGCGGCTTTCAAAAACCGCCGTTTGCTGGTGGTGCAGCCGCTCAGCCTGGAAGAAGAGGACAACAGCGGCGATTTCGTCGCGCTGGATAACAGCCAGGCCGGTATCGGCGATACCGTGCTGGTCATCCGCGAGGGCAGCGGCGCGCGTCAGGTAATGAACAATAAGGACGCCTGCGTTATTTCCGTTATCGTGGGTATCATTGATTCGGTTTATATCGCTGAATAAACAGCTCTTTCTCTGTCAGTTTCAAAGGATCCGCGCAAGCGGATTTTTTGTTTTGTGGGTGTATAATGGCCTTAACAAAGGGTATAGAACGAGAGGGCCCAAAGTTGAGAAAGTATAACGAACCACAGAGCATGCTTCCATGCAGCGATTGCAGCATTGGGATGATGCATAAGACCCAGGTGACTTATTTCACCTGGTTGGCCGACGAGCTTATCACCGTGCCGGATTTTCCGGCGTGGATTTGCGACGTATGCGGCAAGCGTGAATACGACGTGGAAGCGCTCAACCGCCTGGCCCTGCTGCTCAGCCCCCTGCCCCCCAAGATGCAAACCTCAAAACCCAAGAAGGCGCCCGCCAAGAGCGACAGCCCCCAAGCCAGCGCCCAGCCGCCCTCGCCGGAATAGGTTCGGAGCCTTTTTTAAGATAAATTCGCGGGTTTCGAAAGAAACCCGCGTTGACGTTAAAATCAGTGCGTGTTAAAATAGTGTCTCTCATGGGCGCGTAGCTCAATGGTAGAGCAGTGGCCTTTTAAGCCATTGGTTAAGGGTTCGAGCCCCTTCGCGCTCATTTTTGTTGTTTTTATATCAAAAACCGCCTTTAGAGACGGTTTTTATAAACCGTCACCAAGTACATCCCACACCAAGCCAACACCAGTATGCATTGGACGACTAAGATAGTTATCAATCAATGACGACTCCGCTGGGCTACTTAAAGGGTTATTAAGCGCACAAACGGCTTGCCGGAATAACCGATTGGTCAGAGCTTATTGCGAACCTCAATGCTAATTCAGCCTGATCAAACAATTTATCTTCAGTAACCGCATCTTTGGGTACACTTGCAATACCAACGGCAACTTCAGCGCGGAGTCCGCGGAATATTTTATCTATGAGGCGTAAAGCCAGGATTTGTGCACTTGTTTCGGTCGTTTCAGGGAGGATGATACCGATCTTTTCTCCGATGAAAAGAATATCTAAGTCCTTGCGCAAATTGTTAAGGATCACTTCGATAATCTGGCCCTCTAGAGTGGTTAATTTCCTTCCTGAAATGTCCTTATTGTTAGGTAACATTAGTACCATAAGTATAAGTGAGAGATCTCTTTTATAGCGCACACTGCGTAGTACCTCAGATTTTAAACGCTGATGAACATCCTTCCAGCGCAACACTCCAGTGGACTGATCATACTGCACCAGGTTAATCAATAGACTCTGCTCATCCTTGACAATTTCGCGTAGATCGCTCAGATCCTTATGAACATCAGCTAAATAGTTATTTCGACCAATGTCATCTGTTAAGTTATAATTTCCATAGGATTTGTTTGTAATTTCCAAGGCACGTTCAAAATGCTGCATTGCCCCAACCAAATCACCTAGTTGTCGTGAGATACCAACCAAGATATTCAAGTCAGTAGCGACTTCTGGGTGATCCTTACCATAAGCATTGATGTCAATTTCCAGGGCGCGTTCAATACGTTGTTTGGCACCCACCGGATCGCCTATGTCTTGAAGTACTGCTGCTAAATTCTTCAGACAAATAGCAACTATCGGGTGATCTTCACCGTAATTGTTTGTGGTGATTTCTAGGCTATCCTCTAAATAAAATAATGAATCCTTAAATTGTGTGAGTTGGCGAAAAAATATACCCAAATTTCCACACACAATACCTATTTCCGGAAAATCGCCATTATCTGTCCAGAATATAATTTGTTTCATATGCTCAAGATATGGATACATCAATTCTGGCAATTTCGTTGAAAGAGCGTTGTGTGAGAGAACCACAAATACACTAATTATTTTCTTGAGGTCCTTACTTGATCCAATTTGTAATCGAGTATATTCAGTAATCAAAGAATGAATATAAGGAAACGATTGAGATCCTAAAATTAACAAACCAACTTGGTATAATCGATTCAGCGCTTTTTCAATAATTTCTTTATTTCCTTCCTCCTCTAATCCATAAAAAATAGAAGGTGGTATCGGAATATTTGGAGCACAATATCCAGCCGCGACAGCTATTATTTTTGCTGCTTTATCTTCTATCGATTCCCCGAGTAGAGCCCAGCTCATATCAAAAGTGGCAATGATATTTTGCACATGATGAGTGGGGCCAATTTTCTGCTGCCAGTTTGATAGTGCCGTGTGTGAAATTCCTTTTCCTCTTTCATCCAATTCTTTTAGAAATTGTTCAACGGAAAATGTTTTCCGCTCATTTAGATAATTTGCCGCTATATAAAGAGCTAAAGGAAGATAACCTAATCTATCTGAAAGAATATCAACAACTTGATCGTCTACTTTATTTAAGCGAGGCGCGATATTTCGTAGAAATTCTCTACTTTCTACGTTATTTAATACATTAATAGGCAAAGTTCTGATATTCATTTCCGAGGGCCATTGGTCGCGCCTGGATGTAGCCAGAACCATTATCCCTCGCATTCTTGGTATCCATTTTTGAAGTACTTCAGACGATTCAAGATTGTCGAAAATAATTAATCGATTATTATCTGCTTCCCAGGTTCTAATAGTTGAATTTACTTGGTCGGATAATTTCTCTGGCCAAGGAGTAAGCCCCATTCGGTACCCGCAATCAGCAATTTGTGGTTCTACATCCTGATCAGCCTGGATCCAATGAATGCCTTGAAAAAATCGACCGTACCTGAAACAGAATTCAATCGCCAATTGTGTCTTTCCAATTCCCCCTATTCCAGAAGTTAGAAAAATGCTTGAGACTTCCGAATTGTTTTCTTCTTTGGGCCGATAAAGAAAGTGGTTCGCCAACTCCATTAAATCAGATTCTCGCCCTGTAAAATTTGAATTGCGTATAAATTCTAACCTTGAACCCAAGGGAAGATTACCATGATTGGCCAATTTCCCTTTTGGAGGCAATTTATTTTCTTCTATTTTTTGTGCAATTCCATTTTGTGAATAAAAAGGATCGTTATTAATAATGTTTTTTATGTAAAGAGCAGCTGCTTTCGCGGCAAATGGTTTCCACCTATCGTCTTTTGGTGGAACACCATAATCCATTACAGCTTTGATCACGATAAATTTTGAGTCTTGTGAGTATTCCCAAATGGCAGAAGCTAAGCCGTGACTTTCCATCTCAATCGCAACGATTTTCCGATGATGCTGTAATAATTGATTCCATGATTCAGGATCTTCAATGACCTTCTCGCCACATCCAATAACACCCCTAACCATTTTTGGTCTTTTCATACTTCCATCATGAGTTTTGCAATTTGGGATAGTCGTTTTTGGAAGGTTACGAATAAAATCAATCAATCCAGCATCTGCGGAATGCATTTTAGGTTCAGGTTCAAAGCCTTTTTCAGTTTGCTTTCCCCTCTCGTAATAATACACTTCCTCAGCAAGGAGAATATCTCCTTTTTCTACTTTGTTTTCTCGGCCTGCACACACACCAACCAAGAAAATCACTTTTGGATGAAAGTGATGAATTATATTGTTTGCCAATATCGCTGACGAGACATTCGCCATATCCAGTGATTGCGCAACAACTAAAGAATAATTATTTCCTAATTTTGTTTGTATATTCTTCTGCCAATAAATTCTATTTTCGATTAGAACCTTATCTTTATGGCAAAATTTAAACGCCTTCAGAACAGCTTCATGTTCATCATCAACTGCTGTCATTATAGCAAAATCGAAATTATCTTGATGATTCAATATTAAATTCTCCTTTTTCTAAGAAGACAGTTGATCATCCCCTTGTATATCATTATATTTATAGCTATTTAAATGGCAAATTAAATAAAAAAGTTCCCCTCGACACCCTACAATTCGCTTTGGACAGGTGGTCAGGCAACCCATTTTTTATGAAACCACCTTCAAAGGTGGTTTTTGTATTTTCGTTATCTTTCAATCAATCTGTTGCCGGACACACCCCCACCAGACCAGCGCCGGTGTGCACCGATAAGCCCGGGTTGATATCCACCAGGGGCAGCTCGGCCAGGCAGACCAGGCTGTCACGCAGAAGTTTCTCAAATACTTCGGCGCTTTTTGCATCGTTGACGTAGAAGACGCAAACCTTTCGGATAACATGCTCCCCAATGTCTGCTTATTCCAGATCAATCACGCACTACTCGAATTCCAACGTTTTGTTAATTGTCATATCTATTCTATTTTTTTTCGCTAAATAAATACAAATGGGTCCTTGTAGGATATAACACACTGGGACCATTTCTATGAATAGATTTAAATCGATGTCAGCAATACTTTTTCTTTGAATGGGAATTTTTATATTACTGCCATTTTATTTATAAATAAAGAATTGGCTATTCTTTTCTTGTTGTTATCCTTAATACAGACATTTTTTTGATAATTAAAAAGCAATGTGCATAAATATCACATTGCTTCTCTCTATAAGAATTAACTTGTACAAAGCTTGATCACTATAAACGATATAACACAGAAGCTTTTAATTAGCTTGTATGCATCTCAATCGCCTGTTGAAGCTCCCTGTGCGTCCAGCTGTATTCCTTCAAGTCGATACCCTTCTCGACTGCCTCCCAACCCTGGCGCAGGCTGGCAGCGCCGCCACGCGGGCCCTGGGGGTGCCCAAAAACTGCCCGGCCGGGTACGATGCCAAAATCGACCGATCCCAACGTCTCGTAAAGCGGTTGCAGCGAACCCGCCCATTGGCTGCCCGCCGGTACCGGCAGCGTTGGCTTCAGGCTGCCCATCGGCTGCAGGCAGGCTTTGGCGTTAGCCAGCACGTCTTCCTTGCTGGTTTTCAGCCGGTGATCGAAACCCGGGTAAATCAGCACGTCAAAACCGGCCATACGCTGGATCTTGGTGAATACCTGGTCCTTGACGCCAAACCAGGGCAATTGGATGAAGGGGCCCATCAAATCGAAGTGCGATACGATCGGAACCTGCGCATGCTTGCGCAGCATGCGCACCGCGCTGAAGCCGGTTGTCATGCCGTTGACCATGACCGCGTTCGCGCCATTCTTGACGGCGATATCGTGCAGTTCTAATAAGCGGTCAACTTCGTCGGTGATATTGCATAGATAAATCTTCTTCTCACCGGTCAATTCCTCGGCGCGCTTGCGCAGCGCTCCCAGACGCCTGGAGCGTTCCTCAACCGAAGACCAGTCCACATCGCCCAGTTGTTCATCGTCCTTGGCAATATCCAGCCCGCCCGACCAGGCCTCAAAACCAAGCTGCGCAAAAGGCTCAGGCGGCAGGCCCACGTTCGGCTTGATCACGCCAAATAACAACGGCCTGTCGTAAACGCCCAGCATATCCCGCAAGCCCGCCACCCCAAACTGCGGCCCCTGAAAATCCGCCAGGAAGCTTTCCGGGAAATCGATATCCACCAGCCGTATGGCGCAGATATTCGGCGCGTGAAACACACCCTCGCCGCATACCACGGTTAAAAGGTTCGGGATCTTGGTCCCGAAGTTATGGTAGGGGTACCAAATCGTTACGTTGACTCTGGCAACCCGCTCCGCGGTACTTCCCATGGTTGAGACCAGGTACGGGCTGCTCGGCCGAGCCTGGTCGTCCAGAACGGTCAATTCAACCACCTTGGCGCCAAATTCAGGCCGAAAATCCTCATCCACCCCCACGCGGCTCCATTGCGCCGTGGACATCTCCTGGCACAGATGAGCGGCCGCCTCACGCGGTTCAATCAACGTCTCCAGGTAATATTCCAGAACAATATATTTCTGCCGATCGAGGCTGACCCGGTCTGCGTAAAATGCATCAATATCCGCTTTTTTCATCAATCAATACCATTAAATATCTGTATATTTTTTTATTCAGTTGATAACTTCTTTAATCGTTTAACAGGCGCTTTTTATCCAGCGCATTGATCAGGTCCACCTTGGGCTGTGATCGGCTGCCGGGCACAAATTCGCTTGCCAGCCATATATCCAGCATCTTTTTGGCCGCGCTGGGGCCAATCACTAAAGCGCCAAAAGCAGCTATCTGCGCGTCGTTGCTGGCACGCGCCCGTTCTGCGGAATAGGGATCATGAATTACGGCAGCCCGTACACCGGCTATTTTGTTAGCCGTGATTGCCATTCCAATCCCCGTCCCGCAAACCAGAATGCCGCGCGAGAATTCTCCCGCAGCAACACGCTCCGCCAACTTCACGGCAATCTCGGGATAATTCACGGGCTTATCGTCATTCACACCAATATCGGTGACCGGATAGCCCAATTCAATTAAATAATCACGCAGGGTGTTTTTGAGCGGCAACCCTAAATTATCCGCGCCCATGATGATTGCGTTTTTATGTTCAGTCATACAACCTCCAAAGTATTGTGGTTTCTGGTTTGAGATGTTCGGAAAATCTATGGATAAATCAAAGGCCGTTGGCCTTTGATTTATCCTTTTTCTGTTATTTCTTTGTTGAGGGGATGTAAGTACCGTGTAATTCGTCGATTTCAGCCTGGGACAAGATTCGGAATTCTTTGCCCAGCAGCAGTGAGTTGTAATAAATATTGGCGCCCGTTTCGAAATTGTACGCATTTTGGAAGGCGTCTTTCACGCCCGAACCAACGACAATCGCACCGTGGTTTTCCAGCAAAGCGGCTTTTTTCTCGGGATGATCGTGAAAGTAATTGGCTACTTTATCCGCGAACTTGAGCGACCCGGGTAATGAGTACGGAATTGTCTGAATAGGCGCTCCCAGGTTGATCATTTCGATACTCAGCGGAGGAATAACCGACCCAAACAAAGACAGCGTTATGGCAAAAACGGAATGGGTATGGATCACCGCTTTCGCATCTTCTCTCGCTTTGTATGTGTTGATATGAAGCATCTTCTCAACGGACGGCTTCAGTTTTCCTTCCACTGCGTTCCCTTCCATGTCGAGAATGACAATCTGGGAATACTCCATTTCGTCATAGGGTATCGACGAGGGCGTGATCGCTACGTTGCCGTCATCCGTTCGCATGGAGACATTACCGGATGAGATCCGGATTAATCCGGCTTTAACAAGCTTCTGCGCTGTTGCGAAAATTTCTTTTTGATATTCTGTGTATTTCATTTTTTTACGCAGGAATCATTGAGATGACTTTTTCCCAGGCGGCCAGTGTCTTATTCATGGTGGTTTCATCATGCTGCATGCATGTGTACATTCGTTTGCAATCTCCCAACAGCAGCACGCCTTCGTTCATCAGGGCGATGTAAATGTCTTCCGCCGCTTTTGAACGCAGTTTCTGTTCGTCGTCGCTGACATTGCGGCTGTCCTTTACGAGGAATGTACCGGATGGGCAGGCAGTCTCGACGTGGACAATGGAGCGAATGTTATACGCAAAGAACGGTAAATCTCCGCGCGTCGCAAAAAGCTCGTTGAGTTTGGCAGTTAACAAATCGCCGTAGTCTGAAGCTTTGTCAATTGCGTGGTATTTTTCAATGCATTTCAACGAGTGGTATCCGGCAGTGGTGGATATCGGGTTCGCCGATAGCGTTCCACCTGTGTAAGCGGACTTGCCATTTAATCCGCCGGGATGGCAAAGCGACATGATTTCGCGTCTTCCGCCCACAGCGCCGCAGGAAGGATAACCGTGCGTGATGATTTTACCCATCACAGTGATGTCGGGCATCGTGTTGTAATACTCCTGCCCGCCGCCCATGCCCAGCCTGAACCCGGTTACAACCTCATCGAAAATCAGCATTGCGCCGTTATCGTTGCAAATCTTTCTCAGCGTTTTATTCCAATCAGGGTGATTGGGGAATGTTCCCGCGTGACCACCGGTCGGTTCGGCCAACACTGCCGCAATATCGCCCTTATTTTCGTTAAAAATTCTCTGCAAGCCATCGAAATCATTCGGCATAACCTCAATGGTGTGCATGTAGCATTCTTTGGGAATACCGCTGGTATGGCCATTGCCTGTTCCGGGCCGGTCAGGTGAAAGAAGCATCTGGTCGGACCAACCATGGTACGAACCCATAATCTTGATAATCTTCGTCTTACCGGTAAACGTTCTGGCTAATCGGATCGCCAGTAAGTCGGATTCAGTTCCCGAAGCTAAAAAGCGCACCATTTCCACGCTGGGTACATGCTTGGCAATTTCTTCAGCGCAGAGGATTTCACTTTCGCACGTCAATCCTGTGGAAGGTCCGTAATTTTCCAAAAAGGAAATCACTTTATCGTCGACTTCTTTAACCTTGTGGCCCAAGATGATCGGTCCGCCGCCCATTAGATAATCAACGTATTCATTGCCGTCAACATCCCAAATACTGGCGTTTTTGGCGGTTTTCATCGTCAAAGGATATGGATTCAATAAACCCAGATTGTGTTCCAATCCCGCAGGGATGACTTTCTTGGCGCGCTCATATGACGCAATCGAACCTTTGCATTTTTGCGCGTATTCTTTCTTAACATCTGCGACGACTGATTCCGGAATGGATTTGGTAGCTGTTGCTAGAATTTTCTTCTTTCGATCGATGATTTCCTGGTAGTCCATTTATTCTCCTCTAAAAAACATAGTTATCACTATTCAAAACTTAATTTAAGGAGCATTAATCCATCTTGCGGTTAAACAAGTTCTTGTAGATAGAAGAATGTCCTGTGCAAATGGTTGAAATGCAGCTCTCAACCGAAGCTATTCAAAACCGGCCGACAACCGGTCAATTACTTTTGCTTAGCCTCGTAATCCGCGATAATTTTCAAAGCGGTTTTACGAATTTCTTCAATTGTTTCCGCCTCACCGAAACCGCTTAAAAGCGGGTGGCCGTTTATCACCGGCACGGTTATCTTTTCCACATCGGGAATTGGGGACGAGGTGATAATTAAATCAACCGGCGCGGTATCGAGTGTTGAATGAACCTGCGTTGGCCTGATCTCATCGATACGGCAGCGAATACCTTCCTCTTCCAACACTTCCTCAACCCGCATCGCCAGCATGGTTGAAGTAACCGTTCCGGCTCCACATACTCCTAAAACTCGAATCACTTTTCTTGATATTGCTTTCATAGTTCTATATGGTTACCTTTCTTCCATTTTGTTGAATTTTTCGCCAAGTAGTGAAACTACTTCTTGTTTTGTCTTCGCATTTTTTAAACCTGGTAAAGTTTCATCTTTAAATAGATCCATCATTTTTCTCAAGTAAAAAACCTGCTTTTTGGGATCCAAAATCGTAAGAAGAAACACAATTTCCACATTCAGAACATTCTCGGGGTTTCCCATATCATGGAACTCAACCGGATGTTTCAGGGTGGCCACTGCCATGGCTGTTTGTTTTACATATTCAGCTTCCACATGACAGAGGGCAACCGGAATTTTGGTGGGTAAGCCCGTGGGGTATTGTTTCTCGCGTGCCAGTACCGCTTCCGCGAATCCATTTTCCACGTATCCGCATTTGTCCAACTTGCCGGAAAGATTCCGGATAACTTCTTCTTGACTGCCTACTTCAATATCAACTTCTACTAATTGCTCGTTTATGATCAAATCAATCATGAATAATTCCTTATAATTCAAGCTTCTAATGAGGGCATTCCAGAGACAGGCAACGCCCTCATTATTTGTACTACCGTTAATTTGCGGAATATATACTAATCAGATTCAACATCCAATTCGGCCTGTTTCTCAAGCCAATCGGTGACCTTGACCTTGTTCTTCTTGTACCACAGGGTCATTACGACATAGATTACGAACAGAACCGCAACAGCCAACCAACCGCTGTTCATCGTGAACATGGTGAACCCACCCCAGAAGGGTTTATTCATGATGATAAAGCTGGTCACTAACGATCCTGGTGTAGCGTTTGCCGCAACCGAATTGTATACCTGCGAGAAAATCGGGGAAGTTGCGGTCGCGATCAAAAGGCCGCCCGCGAACCATACAGCGGCGGAGATGATCGATTTGAAGATATTGCCATTTGAAAAAGCGATGAAAGATTGAATTGCGAAGGGAATTGCAACGAGGTCAACCAAAGGCAAAACCCTGTTTCCGGGTAACACTGCGGCGATCAGCAGCATGATCGGGATCAATACAATACCGGTAATCAGAGTGGCGGATTCGCCGTAACCGGAGGCATCATCGACACCGACGTAAATTTCTTCACGGCCCTTGTCCACCGCGAATTTACGTGAAGCCGCCGACAGGTGTGTGAAGGCTTGCGCGAAAATCGCAGCCACGCGGGGGAAGATAGCCATAACTGCGGCAGTGCCCATGGCAACTGTTGCAATCTGGCCCCAGGCAGCCAATGTACCCAGGTCTTTAATGTTGCCCAATACGCCGAGCATGAAACCCAGAATGAAGCCAAGCGCGATAGGATCACCCATGAAGCCGAGTTTTTCACGCAGGTCGTCCGGTTTCCAATGGATCTTATATGCGCCGCACTTGTTCAACAACCAGTTACTGAAGATTGCAAAGGGAACGGGATCAACATTGTGCAGTTGAACGATGGTGCAGTTGGGATACTGGTAGTATTTTGACCAGCGTTTGGCAAGTACTTCGTAGAAGGTCGTTGCCCACAGGTTCAAAACCAACATTAAAGCGATGGACAGGAACATGTCATTGGTAACAAAATAAATGAGAGAACCCCACAAAGCGTAACTGTAGAGGTCCCACAACCCTGAGGGTTGGAAAACGTTCGTCCATCCGGTGATGAAAAGGATTAATTGGAAGACTAAACCGAGTGCCAAATAAATCATACCGGCTTTGGTTGAGTAAGCAACGATTGCGGTAACCTGCCAACCCATATCAACGATTGGCAAATTAATTCCAGCTTCTTTAACCATATTTTCAACTACTGGAGTTACCACAGGCAGATACGCGCCTACCAAGAACGAATAACCGGTTAAACCAATCCCAGCATACAATGCAGTCTGAACTGCTTTATTTGCCTTGATCCCGAAGGCTAACGAGATAAAGAACAATATGATGGGAATGACAATAATTGAACCAAAGGTATTTACAACCTGGCTCAAGCCCTGCAATATTAAATCTAGTGCTGATGTCATATTTTCCTCTCCAATATTTATTTTTTCTTTCTACCTAATTTTCTAACAATAAGTTTATCGAGAAACACCTCCTTTTAAGTAGTAGGAATTTGTTCAAATAAAATAACTGGGTATTCTTCTAATTGAAATATAAAGTGCAGCAACTATCTTTTTGTTGTGATGATTGTAAATATATCATTAATTTTGGTAATATGTCAACCTTTTATGTTATATATTGTTGTATTTATCATTATTAAGTGCGATTATAGGGAATTTAACTGAGGAAAATACCTTATAATTATCAAAATAAAGGGATTTTTCTAATGGGCAGAGCTATTGATGTAAAGGAAAGACAAACAAATATTGCTGATTATATTCTCGCCAACGGCTTTGTTACCGTCGATGAATTGATAGAAAAATTTAATATCAGCCGTATGACCGTTCATCGCGATTTGGATTACCTGGAACGTGCGCAATTAATCCAGAAAGTCAGAAACGGAGCATCTGCTCAGCCATCCAACATCTTCGAGAGTGATTTCGCATATCGCGAGAGAGTAAATATTCACCAAAAAGAAGAAATCTGTAAATTAGCGACTACTTTCCTGCATGATGGGATGTCGATATTTCTTGACGATTCAACGACAGTAATTCCTTTAATTCCACACCTGCGCAAGTTTAAATCGCTTACTGTTGTCACTTCATGTTTGCCCGCAATAATAGAAATCACACAAATTCCGGAGGTCAACCTGATCGTTTTAGGGGGCATCTATAAGCATAAATATCGTTCAAGCTACGGGTATTTCAGTGTCAGCGCGATCAACAAGATCCACGCCGACATGACCATACTTTCCCCCCATTCATACAAAACCGGTTCCATTTTTGAGTACGAACAGGATGTAATTTCAGCCAAAAGGGCTATGCTTGAAAACTCAGAAAAAAGCATGGTCCTAATGGATAACTCTAAATTCAAGCAAACCACGCTCTATCTCTTGGCAAAAATCAGCGAATTTGATCATGTCATCATCGATAGCGATGTCCCGGAAAATGTTATTAAAGATTTAGAAAACCAGTCAAAAGATCTGCAAATCGCCAAAGCTTAATTAGCAGACCAATCTTTAAGTTAAATAAAACAGATCGTCGCTTGAAGAGACTGAAAGCCCAGCGATGACCTGTTTACGTTTTAAATTATCAGTGTTTATTTACCTCGATTACTTTCTCATGCGCACGTCAAAAGCGTTCGTTATTTCCATTTAATTAACACGCAGAGGATATATTTAGAAGTATTGAGGTTACTTGTCGACCACCAGGCAAATACCCACCAAACCGGCGCCGGTATGCACGGACAGGCCCGGATTGATATCCACCATGGGAATGAATGCAGGGCAATCCAGACGTTCTCGCAGCAGCTTCTCAAAGGCCTGAGCGCCGGCGATATTGTTGACATGCAGGATAGATACCTTTTCAATCAGATGACCATCCACATCCGCCTCGGCCAGTTCGATCATGCGCTGCCAGGACTTACTGCTTGTGCGTACTTTCTCCAGCATAGCCAATTTCCCATTTTGGACGGAAAGGATGGGTTTGATTGCCAGCATCCCCGCCATTCCGGCGGCGATATGGCTTACCCGCCCGCTCATGGAAAGGTATTTTAGTGTGGATAAAGCGCCATACAGGTACGTGCGCTCACGGACTTTCTCGGCCGCTTGAATAACCGCTTCAACCGAAGCGCCATTCTCTGCGGCCTCAGCCGCTGCCAGCACCATATACCCCTGTGCCATGGAAAGGGTGTTGGAATCAATGACGCGTATATCCAATTCGTTCAGTTCTTCCGCAGCGGTTTGCGCGGATTTAATGGTTGCGCTCATTTCGCCGCTGATGGCAAAATAGACCAATGTGTCCGGTTTTTCTTCCCTAAACACTTTTTCAAAATAATCAACGAATATCGCGGGATTGGGTGCCGCCGTGGTCGGTAATTTTCCAACCGCGTCAATCTTCCTAAATAAAGCGGCATTGTTAATAGTATGGTCCGTTCCGGAAAGCTCATCATCCAGATGGATTGAAATAGGCACCTGCAATATATGATATGCTGCGGCCATTTCTTCAGGCAAACTTGAATCGGTGTCTGTAATCACGCAAATTTTAGGCATAAATTTCCTTTATGCCAGTTTATCATTTTATTTACGTTTTCTTGAGGGAAAATCTAATTAATTACAAAACTGCAATCTGCATTCAATATTGATAAAAAGAATATTATGGTTCTTTTCCGAATTGCGTAATCAGCTCGTCAATGCCTTTGTATAAATTCGCGGGGATATTTTCCCGCTGAGCCTTAAGTAGGGTTAATGCATCCTGCTTACCCGGTAAACTGAGGCCCGCGCCAAACACAGTGGTCGCCAGAGCGCCCAGGGCGCTGGCCAGCACCGCGGAAGCCTCCAGGCTCAACCCATGTGTCCATCCAAATAACAGCCCGGCGCTGAAGGAATCACCCGCGCCGGTGGTGTCCACCACCTCGACGGAAAAAGCCGGGCAAAAAACGCTGCCCTGCACATCCGCCACCAACGATCCGCCCTCGCCTAACTTGACTGCCGCCAGGCGCACACCCAGCGACAGCAGCTTGGCAATAGCATCCTCCGGGCTGGTAACAGCGTAAAGTTCTTTCATTTCCTTGGGGCCGGTCACGCAAATATCCGTCATCTCGATCAGACGGCACAGTTCCGCGCGGGTCAGCAAAGCCGGCTCCAGGCCGGTGTCGAGGCTGACGGCCACACCCTTCGATTTTGCCAATTCCACCGCGCGCCAGACCGCGGCCTGTTGGGGATCTTCCAGCAAGGAATAGCCGGATATATGCAGGATGGAAGCTTGCTCAAATATTTTCTCAGGGATATCCTCCGGGGCAAGATGGGTATTGGCGCCGCGGAAAGAGAACATAGTTCGTTCGCCATCCGGCGTGACCGCCAAGAATATCAGCCCGCTGGCTAATTCGGGACGTATACGGATATAACCTGGGTTGACTCCAGTTTGGCGCAGCAGATCCAGCGCCTGCGTCCCCCACAGGTCCTGTCCAACACAGCTCAGCATAGCCGCCGGCTGACCCAAGCGGTCCAGCACAATGGCTGTATTCAACACCGCGCCGCCCAAACCGACATTCACCGACCGCGCATACGCGTCGTGCCCGGCGCCAGGCAATTTATCCACCGGCCAAACGGTATCGATGTTAATATCGCCCAGCATAAGCACTTCCCCGCTGCGCATCTTGTTTAAGCCTGTGCTTTCTCGGCCGCGTGAACCGCATCCACAAATGCGCGGATACGGGTTAGATCCTTCTCCACATTGCTGCTTTCCCGGTTTGTGGAAGTATTGCTATCCACAGCCCAAGGCTTGATTTCGCGCATAGCCGCGCCCACATTTTGCGGTGTCAGGCCGCCCGCCATAATAACCGGGATTCCGGCCGTTTCGACTATGCGGCGGCTGACGCTCCAATCATGTGTCAAGCCGGTAGCACCCACGCCCGGAAAATCAGCGTGCTTGGTATCCAGCAACAGCACATCACTTACCGCGGCGTATGCTTTAGCCACGGCAATGCTGCCCTCGTTTTCCACCGGAATAGCCTTCATCAAGCGCGCCTGCCCCGCCAACCGCTCATGCAATTCACGCATCATTTCCACATTCACCAGATCCACATCCGAAGATATATGCACGATATTCGGCTGCACGGCATCCACCATACGCATAATCTCATCCACATCCTCAGCCATAGTCAACGCAACTGCTGTTGCCTGCGGCGGCAGCGCGGTGACAATTTCACGCGCCTCATTGAAGGTCAATTCAGCCGGCACAACGTCATATTTTCCGGCTACGAAGCCCACGTGATTCACACCCATCTCAACCGCTTTCACCGCAGTCTTCGTATCAGTGAAAGCATAAATCTGAATTAGCATTGATAATATTTCCTTTCATGAAAGCACACTTATTAAAATAAACCTGTTTATATCAAACAGTAAGGGACTAATTATATAAAAATATAGCCAAATACACATGAATCTTAAGGATTCATTAAATACAATTTATTATAAAATTATCTGTTATTATTCTTGTATTATGGAGGATGTGTAAACTTTTTATAGCCGACCATTTAACATTATAATTCAACACAATCAAAATATAAATGTTGTAAAAGGCAAACTCGTTGAAAAGCGGGGACGCAAAGCAATGGACCTAAATCTATTCAATTATTAGACAGGGCCGCCAAGCTGCCGGCATCAGACCGGACTTTTTACAAATCCGGTTTTTTCTTTTAATGGTGGAGTGGAAATTGAAGGCAGAGAATTTCAATCAGAGATTCAGTAGAGAAAAACCCATCAGTGTTCTAGTTGGTACATTATGCGCACAAGTTATTTTTGCCTTCATAATTTCAAAATTAAATATTCCAGATAATGTATTAACCCATTTTATGTACTTGCCAATATTCACGGCGGCTCTCGTTTTTGATTACCGTATTGGTATTTTAAGCGGAATTATTGCGGAACTCCTCATCGATGTGTTCAACCCCTCCCCCTTTGGGTTGACAGAGACACATCAAATTCAGGCCAGCCTTTTACGCGCAATCTACTTCAGCAGCGCGGGGTTGGTTATTGGTTTATTAAAAAACATTATTGCCCCAAAAACCAACCACGAAGCCGAATCCACACCTATTTCCAAAAATTATTCACTCTCTTCCTGGGAAGATTTTTGTGAACAGGTGATGAATGACCTGAACTCCAACCAGATTATGAAATTTCGGTTTATCCTGATTGAAGTTAGCAATCAAAATGACTTGCTGGCATCTTTTGGTATGGACAGTATCAAAAAATTGAATGATGAAATCATCCTGACTGTTCGCCGCAACTTCAAGAATTATCAATTATTGCAAATCCGTTTAAACACCTTCGGGCTGGTTTTATTCGAAATCCGCCAGGATATCAAAAAGTTATCTACTCTCCTTGAAGAACCTATTATTATCAATGGCATCCCTCTTTATTGTGAAATCTCTATGGGAGAAGCTTCCTATCCCGAAGGGGGCCAGTCAACCGAAGAAATACTAAAAAACGGCTTTCTGGCACTGAATGAAGCCAAGAAACACCAAAAACCTTACCAGCAATACCACTCCGGGCTTTCAAATGCTGAAATCCCGGTATTGCTGGGGCAATTCCAGAATGCTATCCGTAACAACGAAGTCGATTTTCATTACCAGCCAATCGTTCATGCGAATGGTGAGGTATGTTCGCTGGAGGCCTTGGTGCGCTGGAATCACCCTGTGAAAGGGCTGATTCCACCCGATCACTTCATCACCGATCTTGAATTCACGCGCATTGCCAATATCCTGACATATTATTCGCTTGAAACTAACATCGGGCGTATGGAAAAAATCTATCGAACAGGATTCAATTTAGACATTGCCATAAATATTTCCATCACCAATCTATTCCAGGTGGATTTTGCCGACCGTGTAATCGATTTGATCCACAAACATCATTTTCCTGCCCATCATTTGGAACTTGAAATTACAGAAAGAGGATTTCTGGCAAATGATCTTCAGTGCATAAAAAACCTGCAAACCTTAATACGTGAAGGGGTTAAGATTTCGATTGACGATTTTGGCGTTGGTTTCACCAGTATCAGTAACTTCCAAAACAAGGATATCAGTGCAATCAAAATCGATAAATCCTTTGTGGACGATATTCATATCAATAAAAACAACCAAACCATTATCGAAGGCATCATTGCTATCGCCAAATCCTCACATATCGCCGTAATAGCCGAAGGCATCGAAAAGAAACTGGAAAAAGAGAAACTTCTGGAGTTGGGTGTGGACTGCCTGCAAGGGTATTACATTTCCAAGCCGCTTGACTTTAAAACGATCTTAAAGTGGTTATCAAAACAAAGCAGCACTTATCCGCAAACCAAAAAGTGAATACGCCAGGTTGGGAATATTGGTAATATTCCAGTCGGATTATTTAATCTTTCTGCTGCACAGATGAGTCTATAAACTGCAGCGCATAATAATCACTATTAATTGTTACCTGGTCAAAATCACCCTTCAGACTATTCTGCGCATCCGATAACGGCAGCAGGATAATCCCAACGTCCGCAGACAGCTTGTCAATTTTCTCGGGCAGATAACGCCCTACTTCCCACTGGCTGAGCGGATGGCGGATGAAAATCGTCCAAGCCGCATCGTCCAACTCATCACGGCTCAGTTCCGCCGGCAGCAGGATTTCATAGCTTAATGGCTCACCGGCATCACTGTTTTTCTCCAGCATGGCGTCCAAAGCGATTTTACCCATTTGTTGGGCGCTTTGTTCTGATGCCATCAGCTGCATGTACGCCGGCTGTCCAACCAGGTAATACACCACCAGTCCGGCCAGGGTAAACTTCAGAAATCCCTGCTTTCCGAACCAAAGCAGTAAATTGCTCCCGGTATACAATACCGCTAATAAAAGGAAGAAATACGGTCCTAAAAGCTTGATGTAATACCCGTCAATGGATATAAGCGGGTGGATAAAATCGCTGTTGACCGGCAGCAGGCTGCCCTTTATCACCAGCAGATAACTTATCACAATCAGCAAAAATGGAAATAGTTCAAAGCGCAACAGAAAATCAGCCAGATTCCGATACTTGCCTTTTAGAAAGCTTCCCCTGGCAAGAAAAGCGGTCAGGATAAATACAGGAACAAAATAGATAACATAGCGCCCCATCAAGCGTTTGGGCAGCTCCAGGTTATAATCCGCGCGCCATGAGTGGCGCACAATAGCCAACCCAAAGGCCAGCACTAGAATCATTACCGTCAGGATCCAGCGGTTTTTTTCGTCTGCCAAATCTTTCAAGCGGAATGAACCCAATGCAATACCAAGCAGATTCAGGACCGGTGCGGCTAACAGGATAAAGTATGCCCCATAAAAGGCGACCCATTTAACTAGATTTACTAAGGTAAGTTGGGCTGGGTTGGTATTGGCCGCAATGCCAAATCCAAGCATTTGAGAAATCGGCAGGTTATTCTCCAGGCCGATGTTCACCCAGGGCAGGAATGTAATGCCTGCCAGGAAAAGCACCAGCAAAGCGTAAAGAACCTTTTGTCCGCTAATCCGAAAAACAGCGTGCTGCCCATTGAATGGTTTTAGCCACCAGACCAGCATCAGAAAGGGTATCAACGCCAGGCTGATATAGCGTGTCAGGTAAAGCAGCCCCAGCACAAAACCCGTCAAACAGTCCCAGGGGAAACGAAAATGTATGTCCTCCGGTTGGGTGAAAACCAGATAGACGGCCAACAGCAGCAGCGGGAAATACAAATTCTCGCTTAAAAGGCGAATGGGGAGCAGAAACTGGAAGGGGATCAGGCTGGTGACGATGATGACCGCCAGGCTGGTTTTCCGCTCAAAGAACCGCCGCGCCAGAAAATAAACCGGGAACACCAGACTGGAAGCCGCCAGAGCGTTTATCAGCTTGATAGATTCATAAGCGTAATCTCGAACGGAATACACCGCCATTAAAGACAAAGGATAGAGCGGCGGGTAATGGGTGGTAAACGTCGTGGCTGAATGTAGAAATATGCCTTCGTTGAAGTACTGCAGCATGTAGAGATATTTCGTTTCTCCCACATCCTTTAGCATGCCGTAACCATTCGGTAAAACGAATATGAATTTCAATAATAAACCGGCCGCGAAAACAGCCAGGACAATACTCATCTCAGAGATCTGCAAAGCCGGTACATCCGCCTGCGGTTTTTCCGAAAAATGGACACAATACCAGGTGAAAACAAAAAAGAAGGTCTGCAAGCACACCAATAACAACCAGAATATAACCGGCCGCAAGTTCCGGTAAATCGCCAGATAATCCCCAAAGAAAGCATCCGACTGAATCAGTAAATAACTGAGGGCAATGGATGCGAAAAGGCTGAGGCTCATCATCAACCACAAGCAGTTCTGGCTGGCCAGCGCCTTTTCCATGTAAATATGCTTTGCTGGTTTCGAACGGAAAGCCTGTATGGTCAGGAAGATAAAGATGACGCACACCAGCAGCAGCACCGCCAATATGCCCAACCGTTCCGTTGAATATTGCATCCAAACCTGTTCCTGGGGGCTGGAAACCTGCAGCAGGTTATAGATAAACAAACTGATCGTTTCAAGCGTGGTTAGAACAAAATAAACAATTATCCACATATTCTTTCACTATTATGTAAAGTTTTCATTCAGAGCTTAATCAGACTAATCTTATCATTGCCTTAATGATAAGTGAAATTTCCACACAGTATTTTCAATAAAAAAAAACCGCCGGTTTAAACCAAAAAGTGCCGGATGGGTAATCCCGGCACTTTTTATGTCAATCTTTCAGAGTCCGGTTATTTTCCCGGCTCCGTACCCGCGATCAGATCATAGACTTTTTGTTCAAGCTCTTTCTGAACTGCTTCGGAATATTTTCGCTTATGGTCATTGAAGAAATCGTAAATGTCGCGGATGTTCATAATCCGGGTTTTTGGTTTGCAATGAGTTTTATACATCACCACCAGTTTCGGATTGGAAAATATTGTTACCGGCAGGACAGACTGCCCGATGGCATTACCCAATTTCTTGCTGGCGCGTTCAAATTCGGGTCCGGGGTCTTTAAAAGCTTTGCGTTCCGGATTCTCAGCGATGGGTTGGGTGGTAAAGACACCGCCCGGCCCCACCAGGACCTGGGGAATGACAAAATCGGTATCGGGCGGCTTAACTTCTGTGAAATAAGCCCATTCATCGCTCAGGTCATATAAGCGCGCGTAAATTGCCTTGGTAAAATCCCCTTTGCGCGGCGGGTCAAAAGGCTCGCCCTTAACAATTGTTGTTACTTTGTAATAAGTGGTTTTCCGTAAGGGAATCTTTAATATTAATCCCATAAAGATATATAACAGAATGCCTGTACCGCCTACTGCAAGCGAGTAGGTTTGCACATCGCGATATCGTATCGGCCAGCGGGCTTCGATCATTTCATTGAAGAAAAAGGCGGAAAAAAAGCCAGCCACACCTACAATCAAAATTCCTACACCAATCAGCAGAACAATAAATGGTAAGGTCTTGCGCTTCTCTGGAGGGACAATATATTTTGGTTTTTGAATCTCATTGCGGATAAAACGCATTATTTTTTGCTCCTGGTATTTTCCCGATAATTATAATCATAGATAATAGCAATAAATTCAATTGGGGATAATTACGGGGAATAATAAGCAAGGATGAGCCGCATAACGGCTCATCCTTTTTTACATTTCGTTATTATGCTGCAACGGCAGCTTTGGTATTCTTCAAGTAGCGCAGGCGGAAGACAATCGTAATGACGGTGACAATCGCACAGAAAGCGATCAAACCAGGCATGCCGATTTTGCCATAATTCTCGCCTAATAAACCAGCCACCAACATTTCAGGGCAGAGGTGGTTGAACCAAGAGGTAACTCCGGTTCCTTCGGCAACTGTAACGCCACCGGTCGCCACGGCAACCATGGTGGACCACTTGGCCACACCGAGCATAGCAGCGATGGTGCCATAGACACCCATCAGGGTGGTGGTGATCAGCGTGCGGATCAGGTCGAATTTGTTAGGAGCAACCACGAAGACCCAGAAGAACAGCAGGGAGGGCAGGTCAGCCAGAGGATGGTTGACCGAACCGGGGATGACGAAGGCCATGACCAACAGGATCGGGACCATTAAAACGGTGGTCGCCAGAACGGTGGTGTTGCCAACCGCGATAGCGGGATCTACACCGATGTAAATCTGCTTGCCACTGGCGGAATTCTTCATAAATCCAGCAGCTGCCTCGGAAACGGGCACCAGCGCCTGCATAACGATGCCGGACATCATGGGGATGAGGACCAGAGAGGTCGCCAGGGCGATCATCAGCATAACGATATCTACCCAGAAGTAACCCGCACCAATACCCATGAGCAAACCGATAACACCGCCCAAGACGGCCGGTTCGCCAATCACGCCAAATTTTTCCTGAATGTAATCAGGAGTAATTTTCGCTTCCAAACCAGTCTTGTCAAGCAATTTGCCAAGATAGTGGCCGAAAGCGCCCCAGACTACATTCGTGCCTTGGTAGAAGGATAAGCCCTCAAAACCCAGATCCGAGCAGTAACCACGCTGGGCATTGAAATCGGACATCATCAGGTTAAACCACGCCAAGAAGGTTGCGAAAACCAAGCCGGCGATGATATTGTTGGTCAAGCCATAGACGATCAAGCAGGCAATGATGGCTTCCCAGAAGTCCCAGATGTTCAAGTTCAGGGTGTCGGTCATGCTGGTGAAGATCATTACCAGGTTGACACCCAAGCTGAGCAAAACAACCACGTATGCCCACGGTGAACTCCATGCAAATGAAGCGAAAGCAGCCCAACCAATGTCGGTGTATGTGAACACGCCACCGAAGCGGGTCGCCAAAGCTTCAGCTGCCGGGGCCACTGCGCCGAGGAAGTAATCAACTACGATGTAGACACCGTTGAAGCCTACGGCGATCATCAGACCATTGCGTACGGCCTTCATAAAACCCAAGCGCACAACTAATCCAATCACGGTGAACACGATGAAGATCATAAAAAGCGGACCCGCGTTCATGACAGGATCGAGAATAGCATTTACAAATCCTAAATCCATTGTTTCTCTCCTATTATTTGATTTAACTCCTGATAAAACATTTCGTACCGATAAAAGCTCCGATTACCCTCCACCTCCTCTCTTTTCTTTTAAATAATCCAATATAAAAATGGCAGTACTATTGCCCTAAACCTAACTCGGCGATATATGCAAAAATGTCGTCGTACAACTTTTCCTGGCCAACCGTGCTGATCAGAGGTACACCACTGAAGACTCTTACATCCTCGCGTACGCCTGTCTGAGCAGTAGCCACAATTACATCGGGATGCATGCTTTCAACTAACATGTTGATATCTGCAATCTTGCCTTTTTTGGTGACAACTTTCACTTTGCGGCGCTTAGCTTCATTTTCCAACTTCACAGCGGCGAGATTGGAGGTGGCAATTGAAGAACCGCACATTACTAAAATTACTGCTGGTCTACCCATTTCTAAAAATCTCCTTTTCTTATAAAAATAGGCGTTGTAATAACAGCGCCATTATTTCTCGACAAAATCTTTTAAGTGCGCAACAAGTTCTTCCATATCTTCCTGTAAACCAACAGAAATTCGGAAGTGGGTATCGGGTTCAAGCCCGGCCTTCTTGGCGAAACTGCGTACAAAAAAGCCCATTTCCAACAAATAATCCACACATTGCGTGGCTGTCTTTCCGGATTCTTTCACGTCCACCATCACGAAGTTGGCCTGCGAGGGGATCGGGCGGAAACCGGGGATCTTGGCTAATTCAGCGGTGAGCCATTCGCGCGTGTCCACCAGTTTTTTGAAGATCTTGCGGCAATCGTTCAGATTGTCCATGCAAGCTTCACCGGCCGCCATGGCAGCCAGGTTTACGTTGAAAATGTGGCGGGAGCGGTTGATGAAACGGATCAATTCCGGATTGGCCAGCATGTACCCCAAACGGATACCTGCCAGGCAGAAGCCTTTACTGAAAGTGCGCATGACAATCAAGTTGTCATATTTGTTTACCCATTCGGACACGGAAGTGCCTGCGTCGGCCATTTCGATATATGCTTCATCTACGATGATCAGCTTGCCGGTTTCCAGCATACGGGCGATTTCTTCACGCGGCATGACGGTGCCCATCGGATTATTCGGCCGTGAGAGCAGTACGAATTTCGTGTTTTCCGAGATGGCAGCCATAACCTGTTCGGCAGCTTTATCCAAACCGGCCGATAATTGAGCATAATTAATTTTCCAGCCGAAGTACTTCAAGCGCGGGACATACGCAGAATAATCGGGTTGAACCAAAATTGCTTCATCTTTATCTGGTGCAGCCATGAGCACCTGGAAAAGCAAATCAAGCAGTTCAATGGAACCGTTACCCAAGGCAACATTTTCTGTTTTTACCGAACAATAATCTGCCAGTTTTTTCCGCAGGGAAACCGCGTATGTGGCATCTTCAGCGTAATAATTTGCCTTGTCGGCAATGTTGCGAATCGCTTCTTGAACGGCCGGAATAGGCGCGTAATTGGATTCGTTGGACATTTCACGGCGGATGGAAGGATCCTGCCAGCACTGTGTCACATGGATCTGGTCGTAATCTGGAATATCAAATAAACGAGGATTTACAATTTCTTTGAAATTCATTTAAACAAAATCTCCTTATATTATTTATAAATTAGCCCATCTTTTCACGAATCATGGAAATCAATTCTTCCGGGTCACCGCTATTTTTAAAATCGATCAATACCTGGGGGACTTCCATTAAACTGGAAAACGAACGCAGGAAATCCAAGTGTTCTGAGGCATCTTCGATGGTCAACATGAAAACCAATTCTGCGTTAACCAAACCACCTTCACCGCCCATGGGATCGAAGATTACCGGTTCATCAAGGATTGCGATTGTAAGGGAGGGTTTGATCGTCCATTCCGCATCTGCATGCGGAACTGCAACTTCGATTTCAGGGGTGTGCAGGCCGGTGGGATATTTTGCTTCCCGTTCCAAAATGGCTTGACAATATCCGGGCCGGGCATATCCGGCCGCGATGGCTGCGTCGGATAACTCCTGCAGCACTTCTTCTTTGCTGGTTTTTGTGCTTTTAATGACAATTAGATTTGATAATAGATCAGCCGCCACGTTTGATGACACCTCTATGTTAAAGATTTTTACTTTTAAAAAATAATGACTTAAAAATTTTTCTGATTATTAAAAATATCTTCAAGCATTATACAAACGGAAGGCTTAATCGAGATGTGCGCTTCTTGCCATAATTTCTTGTGACAAATATAAACTGTGTGATAAAATTTTGGGCATGTTAACGCGCGCCCCTGAGATCAATATTCGCCAGCAATCCATCCTGCGTGCCCTGCTCTCCGCCAATGGGAAGGCCACTTTATCAGAACTTTCCGAACAGACCGGTTTGAGCCCTCGCGTAATTCGCTATAACATGGAAGTTGTACGTTCCTGGTTGAAATGCGCCGAGGTTAGTTTTATCAACCGGCCCGGCTATGGCGTCGAAGTTGTAGCCGCACAAGACAAAAAGAATAAGCTGCTGGACATTATAAACAACCTGGAGGACTGCGATATCGTCCTCTCGCGGCAGGAGCGCGTTCGGATTATCCTGCTTTACCTGCTGCTGGTAGAGGAGCCTATCTCCACCAAACAGTTGGTGGAGGTGGAAGATTTTTCCCGCTCCACGCTCTTTAAGGATATTTGCGAAGTGGAGACCTGGCTGAATAATTTTGGACTGAAGCTCCAGCGCAAATCGGCAAAAGGATTGTGGATCGAGGGTCCGGAGGTGTCACGCCGCTTCGCCATGGTCAGGCTGCTGCGCTATGAATTGGGGGACAAAAACTGGTATCTGCTTTCCAACGTCTTTCTGCACTCGACAAAATTCTGCAATTCCTGCATCTCCAGTCGTTTTGAGCTATTCATAAACCAGCTTGAATTACCTTTCTGCCGCCAAATCGTACACTTCATTGAAGAAAACATCGGCATGAATATGTCGGTTATTTCACGTTCAACCATCATGGTGTACCTGGGCGTTGCCATCATGGCCATGCGCATTGGCAATATTATCGAAGGAGATGTCGATCCCGATATTACCGAGACAGATGAATTCTCCATCACGCAAGTGATCGGTTCACAAATTGAAAAGAAATACGATATTAAAATCAGCGAAAAAGAACTGGAAATCATCGCCTCGCTGATAATCAGCACCAAGTGGGACAATATTTACCATTTTTCCGATGAAAGTAACCCACCGCAGCAGGTTGCGACCAAGAGAAGCGAACAAATTGCCACAAAAATCATCGATATTTGCTCCATGCGTCTGCATCCCATGCTTAAAATCGATGAGGTTTTGAATCACGAATTAGCCTTGCACCTGGATTACACCCTTTTCAGGATGAAACATCACGTTCCACTGCGCAACGCCAGCCTGCCGATCATCCAACAAAAATACCCGCAGGTTTATCAGGCTGCCGAGAGCAGTATTCAGGTTCTGCGGGAAGAAGTGATGAACGATGTGCCGGCGGAAGAGATCGGTTTTATCGCCATGTACCTGTTGGCCGGTCTTGAACGGCTGCGGACAGTGGAAGATTCACGTCTTTCCGTCATCATTGCCAACGACGGCGTCCGTTCAAAAAGCTCACTGCTGAAATCGCGCCTGGAATATGAATTTCCAAACCTAAAAGTCGCGCAAATTATCAATACCTTCGATGATTTGCAGGAACCCAACCAGAACGCCGAGGCCATCATCAGCACCATCCCAATTGAGGATGTGTCTTTACCGGTCATTGAAGTCAGTCCTTTTCTCGAGGTTGAGGACATCAAGAACATCCAGCGCTGGATCACCGAAAAGAACCAGACCAACCAGGAACACAGGCTTACCTACCTCGAACAGCAAAATTCTCTGGTCGATCTGGTGAAGATGTCCCATATTAGCCTGGTACCCAAAGCTGATTCCTGGCAGGAATTCGTTGAACTTGCCAGTCAGCCATTAGTTCAGAATCAATGTATCCAACCGCGTTATGTGGACGCCATGATCAGCCTGATCGAAGACCACGGCTTTTATATGTACATGGGCTCAGGCACGCTGCTGCTGCATGCCAAACCGACAGATGGGGTCAATGAATTGTGCATGAGCATGATGCGTTTGTCACAACCATTCCATTTTGATAACAGCCATATACCGGATGTGGATCTGGTCTTTGTTTTAGGCGCCACCGACGATAATTCACACCTGACCGCCCTGTTCCAGCTGAACGAGCTGGTGCAAATTCCCGAATTTATGAGTGAATTGCGCAAAGCGGGCAAATCCGCCGAGATTATTCATTTATTATGGGAATGGCTGCCAAAACTAACCGGTAAAATTTAAAGCCTTTTACGGCACTCTTTTGCGAGTTTTTCACCAAAAAGAGTATCTTTGTCACAAGTAGTTGTTACAAAAACAAAACAAACAATATCCATAGCCCTATTCTATAATCTAATCGTTCTAATCTCCTACTCCGTGCTTCAACGCGCGCCGTAAAAGACTGGGCAGTTAAATTGAATTCTTTCTGGAGCGATAAATGGTTGAAACTGAACTGACTTTAAATAACGATCAGGGACTGCACGCACGGCCGGCTGATTTATTTGTGCGTACAGCTAATAAGTTTAAGAGCGACATTACCGTCCGCAATCTCTCCACCGGGTCAAACGATGTCAACGCTAAAAGTATTCTACGTATCCTCTCTCTGGGAGTTTACAGCGGCCACACCATCCAGATCATGGCAAACGGTGAAGACGAAAATCAGGCCATCGAAGAAATCGTGACCCTGGTAAACCACAACTTTGAATAGAAACGCGAATATCGCGAAAAAATATTGTCAGGTGGAGTAAATACTAACTATGGCTTTAAACCCGTTCCAAATGGCACAACAACAGTTCGACCATGTCGCCGACATGCTGAAATTAAGCCCGACCGTGCGCGAGTTCCTGCGCTGGCCCCAGCGCGAGTTCCACTTCCACATTCCGGTGCGTATGGATTCCGGAGAAGTGCGCATCTTCCAGGGCTACCGCGTACAACATAACGACGCGCGCGGGCCAAACAAAGGCGGACTGCGCTTCCATCCATCCGAGACCATCGATTCCGTACGCGCTCTGGCCACCTGGATGACCTGGAAATGCGCTGTCGCTGACATCCCGCTGGGCGGCGGAAAGGGCGGCGTAATCGTTGACCCTTCCACCCTCTCCAACAGCGAAAAAGAGCGCCTGGTGCGCGGCTGGGTGCAGCAAATGTGGAAGAACATCGGGCCGCGGCAGGACGTACCCGCCCCGGATGTGGGCACCACCCCGCAGATGATGGGCTGGATGATGGATGAATATTCCAAGCTGACCGGCCAATACACCCCCGGCGTTATTACCGGTAAACCGGTAGGCGGCGGCGGTTCACTGGGCCGCACGGAAGCCACCGGCTTCGGCGTAGTCTATACCATCCGCGAAGCTATGCAGCACCTCAAGCTGGAAAGCGGCAAGACACGCGCCGCCATTCAGGGCTTTGGCAATGTTGCCCAGTATGCAGCCATCGGCTACAAGCAAATCCTGGGCGGCAACGTGGTATGCGTTTCCTATTGGGATCGCGACGACCGCGCCTCTTATACCGTCAGCAAGGAAAAAGATTTTGACCCGCAGTTCCTGCAAAGTATTACCGACCAATACGGCAGCATCAATAAAGCCAAAGCCGTGGAAGCCGGATATCAAATTGAAAGCGCCGATGCCTGGCTGAGCAAGGATGTGGATGTGCTCATTCCGGCAGCATTAGAAGGACAAATCAACGCCCAGAACGTGGCGGAGATCAGCAAAACCGTCAAGATCATCGCCGAAGGCGCCAACGGCCCCACCACCCCGGATGCCGACACGGTCATCCGCGAACGCGGCATCTTCTTGCTGCCCGATTTCCTGTGCAACAGCGGCGGTGTGACTGTCTCTTATTTTGAGTCCGTACAGAACGATATGAATTATTACTGGCCGAAAAATGAGGTCTTGGAAAAAGAAGACCACATTCTGACAGGCGCGTTCCACGCTGTGCTGGACATGGCTTTATCCGAAAATGCCTACATGCGCGACGCGGCCTACATGGTCGCCATCGCGCGCGTGGTCAAAGCCATGCAGCTGCGCGGCTGGATCTAAATTAATGTAAACATTAACCCCCGGGATATCTCCTTTTCAAGGAAACAGCTCACGGTTCGTGAGCTGTTTCTGTTAAAGTCGATGGGGTATTTACTGTGGCGAGATCTTGAACAGGCGGTATTTCGTTAAAGTATCCGGAAAATCGTACACCATCACCGCCCAATCATAAGCTCCGTCGTAAATACCCGGATAGGTGCGCGAGAAAACGTTACCTTCTTCCGGTATCAGGATATAAGCCACCTTGCCCTGCGGATATTGCAGCGCGGCAGGAAAATCGGTATCGTTGGTAATCATCAAACGCTCAGGATGCTTCGCGTCCAGGATGACATAGTAACTCTTGTTGGCATCCACCATCACCAGACCTTCCCGCGATACCTCGTCCACCTTAGCCGCCAGGATGGGCGCGTCATGCCTGAAGATGTAGTAGCTGTCGCTGGTACGCCGTTCCGGCTCGCTGGCCGGATGCATGAGATAAGCGCCCAAACGCTGCATATCCCCGCCGGTATTCTCGTCCGAGTACATGGTGTTTACGGAGATTGGAATGCTGATAATGAACAGGAAAACCAGCAGCCCCACAAAGAGGTTGCGCCAGCGCCTCTGAAGAATGCGATACAGCATGCCGATTTCAATCGCGCCATAAGGAATGGCATAGAACCAGTAGCGCAGCCAGGTAGCCAACGACCCGCTGAACACCTGATAGGCTGTAAAAGCCGGAATGCTGAACAGAATGAACAGCAGGCCGATCATCTTGCGATTACGCTTTACAAAAGCGGTCAATAAAACAATCACCGAACCGATCAGGAAAGCAATGTTCTGCTGCGCCAGGCGCTTGAAAGTATATGAAATGGTATAGAAAATGTTATTCCAGGCCAGGAAAAGCGGGTGAGTCACGCCGGCATTGCTGGCAATATCGGTAGCGTTGGCCAGGCTGTATTCACTTTGCAGGAAATACAACGGGCTGTCCATCACCATCCAGTTGAGGAACAGCCAGATGGCTACCGCGTAAGCGGGTGGGACCATCACGGCCAACAGGCGCCCTTCCATCTCATCGCGCCAGTCACCCGACTCCGGCCAGTACACCAGCACCAACGCGATTGCTACGCCCAGTATGAGCGCCAGTGCTTCGTAGCGCACCATGAAACCGGCCGCCAGGCCCGCACCGCAGATCACCCAGGAACGCGTGCCGTAAGGCATCTGCATGTAGCCCCAGATCACCACTAGGATAAAAAACAGGATGATGGGTTCGGCCATACCGCTGCCGCACAGGAAAACGTAGTTGGGATGCAGCATGGTCAGCGCCAGCAGCAGCCAGCGTACTTTATCGGGAACTTTCAGCCGCCCAAGGACTACATCCAGCATCACCAATGATCCCGCGCCGAACAGCGCCGAAATGATCGGCCCGGCCATGACCGTCAGCCCCAGCGGTTTCAGGATGGGCAAGAGCGGCAGCTGCATCAAACTCGGTAGCGGCGGCCAAATAAAACCGATGGCCGCCAGGTGCGGGTCGCGGGAATACAACACGTAATAAGCATTGGCTGTGCGCGAGAGCGCGTCGCCGTTGCCCAGGTAAATATACAGGTTGAATAACGCGCCGACAGCCAGGTAAAAAATCAGGCTGGTCCAAAATACCACGCGGGACTCTTTTTTGGAGATATAGATAAGCTCCATTATGCTGCGCCGTTCTTTTTGCGGGCGCAGTTTGGAGGTGGCCGGCAGCCGGGAGAGAATGTCACCGTGGTTCATGATTCGCTCTGCTCCTTATTCTCTTCAACGTTGAGTCCGTGAATGGTTTTTTCCCAGAAATGCGGCTTGGTCAGCAATTGGATAAAACCCTTCCAGGCGCCAACGCTCATCAGAGCCCAATAAGCCGGACTGAAGAGTGTGACACGCACCATGTCATAGTACTTGCGCCGCATGGCGCCGGCAATATTGACGTAGGTGAACACGAAATTGCCGATATACAAGCAGATGGCGCCGATAAAGAAGATCACTCCGGGAAAGAGCAGCTGGATCAGGTCCCAGTGGAAGAAATACCAGGCCGAGGTCATCAGCCAGTAGATCGGGTTGACCAGCAGCGAGAAAAAGGTGCCGCCGATCAATAGCTGGAAGCTGAAGAAAGCCCGCGGACCGATGTCGCGCAGTAACCTGAACGGGTGACGCATGTGCACCAGCCAGGTCTGGATATACCCCTTGATCCAGCGCGAACGCTGGCGGATCCAGTTGCCCACGCGGCTGTTGGCTTCTTCGTAGGTGGTGCTGTCCACAATGCGGGTGCGGTAGCCGCGTTTGTACAAGCGGATGCCCAGGTCGGCGTCCTCGGTTACGTTATACGGATCCCAGGCGCCCACTTCAATCAGCGAAAAGGTCTTGAAATGGTTGGAGGTACCGCCCAGCGGGATGGGCGCGTGCGCGTCATCCAACCCCGGCAGCAGCAGGTCAAACCACATAGAATACTCGGAGGTAAACCACTGGGTAAGCACATTTTGAGAGCGGTTGTAATAGTTCAACTTGGCCTGGATGCAAACCACGTCCGCCGGCACCTTGCGAAAAGCCACCACCACGCGTTTGAGCTGATCGAGCTCAGGCAGGTCCTCGGCATCGTAGATCACCAGGTATTCGCCGCGCGCGTGGATCAATCCGTAATTGCACGCCTTGGGCTTGGTCTTGGGCTGCGCGTCCGGCACCACCACCGCATGGATAAAATCCGGCGGTTCGGAAAGATAATACGCGTCGATGGTTTCCTGATCCCCGGCTTCCATCAGGATCTTGATATCCAATTTAGCAGTCGGGTAATCCAGTTCACCCAGGCGTTTAAGCAGCTTGGGCAGCACCTGGGCTTCCTTATATACCGGCACCAGGATGGTGTAAATAGGCAGGTCGCGGTCTTTGAGCGCGGCCACATCTTCATCGGTCACATCCACTTCCAAATCGCTACTGATGGCGTTGGTGATCATGATCGCCTTGTAACCCGAGAACAGCAGGTAGATGATGCTGATCAGCGAGTTGGTTATCACCAGGTAGCTGACGTAATCCCACGCCAGCCAGATAATGGATATGGCCAGGAAAGTGAAGAAAACAATCAATTGCCCGCTGCTGAAAACGCGGAAAGCCGAATCCTCGGGAGAGCGCTTGAGCAATTCGGACGTGCTTTTGTCCAGGTATTCATCCTGGTAAAGGCGTTCCATGGCCAAATCGAAATCATTCTCGCTGACCAGAATAGGCGTGACCTTTTTTCCCAGCGCCCGTTCCACGCTGCCCTTGCCGGATTCGTTGAGCGGATCCACCATGGCCAGGTAGACCTGATCATCGCTGACAGCCAACGGCAGCAGGCCCTCGCGGCGTTCCTCCTCCGGGTCCAACAAGCGCGCGGCTTCTTCGCTCAGCGCTGCGCTGGAAAGGTCGAACAGCGGCAGGTGCGCCTGATGCGCCAGGAACGCGTACAATTCCGCTTCACTGATATAACCGCGGTGCACCAGCGCGCGTCCCAAACGGATATTGCTGCTGCGTGCCAGCGCCAGCGCGTTATTCAATTGGCTGAGTGTGATGCGCCCGGCCAGCAGCAGGGAAGTGCCCAGGTTCATCTGGCCCAGCAGGCGCTGGATGGCATCTTCGATTTCCGCGCGCGAAGCCAGGCAGGGGATGATATTCTGTCCCAGCAGGAAAGTCAATTCCTGCTGCGTATCTTCAAACAACGGGTTGGCGAAAGCCACCTTAAGGCCGTCGGCTGCCTGCGCGATGGGGATGGCCGTCAGGCGCCGGGCGGTGTTTAAATCCAGCAAGCGCGCGGCATCCGCGTCCAGCTTTTCCTGCCAGCGCCGTGTAGTTCGCAGCTGGCCCAGCGCGTCGTAGCTCTCTTCGAGCGTTTCGGTCAGGCCTAAGTCCACCAATTCAACACCCCGCACAGACGCCAGGATGGGATAGAGCGCGTCAGCCGGGATATTCAACTCCAACAGAGTTTCGTCGAGCGCCTTACCCTGTTCGCTCACGGCCGCGGCCGCCTGCAGGGCGTCGGATTGCGAGAGCAAGCCCGCGCTTACCAATGCATCGGTATATTTGAAGATAATTCCGGCCTGGGGCGTGCTGCGGCTGAAACGGTAAAAACGGTTCAGAGCCGCAAGCAGGGCCGTCTCCGGTACCAGCAGCGGCCAAATACGCTTGCCGCTGCGTTCGGCAGCTTCTCCCAGCGCTTCGCAGCTGCGCAAATCGCTCACAGCCACCCAAAGATCGCCCTGATTCTCAAACAGCGGCAGTAGTTTTCGCTCCAGGGCCAGTTCGGAAGGCAGCAGCTTCATCAGGCGCTCATCGAATTGGAAATATTCCAGGGAGATAAAGGGAATGCCGCTGATCAGGCTGTAGATTTCAGCCAGATCAAGCTCGTTCAGTAAATTTGCTTCCAGCAGCGCGGCTGGCAAGTCCTGATCGGAGATGCCTTTTTCGTACTGTTCGTCCAACTGTTCGCGCTGGAGCAATCCTGTGTTAAGCAAAAATTCACCAAAAGTTACGGTATTGATTTGCGGTCCGCCAAGCCCTGCGCGGGTGCGTAAGGCCTGCTGCGCGGACTTCTGCAGACGCCGGATTAAACCCGCTTCCATCAGACGCGCATCCACCCGCCCGCCGCTGAAAGCGCGTGCCATCGCCAGCGCTTCTTCATTGACAGCCGCCATGCCCAATACCAATGTGCCGTCTTCCCGGTTCAAGGGCAGCAACTCGAATTGCAGCAGCAAGTTTTCCGGCAGTACATTCCACAGCGCGCTCACGCGTGTTTCAATATCCGCCGGCAGATCGCGCGCGTGTACCGGGATGACCCCGCTGACTTCGGCGGCCGCATCCAGCCAATCCTCTGCTTTTACATCAAACTGTTCTCGTAAAATAACCGCCAGGGAAATACCGCTGCGCGCATGAAGCTCCTGCGCCAGAGCTAGCTCATCGGATCGCAGGAATTTTTCCGTCACCAGCCAGTTCGCCGTACGGCACTCGTTGAGCGGTTCAAATTCAATTGGACGCGGCCGGTAGATCTGCTTGCGCAGCTGCGCATACGTGGCCGGGTCGCAGGTCACCAGACGATAGTTGAAGTCCAGGTCCCGCAGTCCGGCGTCAATCTTCAAGGCCCTTTCGGGATCGACTGCCAGATAGAGTGTACTGCCCACCCACCATAGCGGCAGGACGCCCAGCGCTTCGGCCTGCTCAAAGGGCATGAATAAATTCATGCCTTCCAGCGGGCTGGCGCTGCTGGTGCGCAAATGCGGCAGATTCACAAAGAATCCCAGCGTTTCGGCATATTGTTCGGCATTGATCCAGCGTTTTTCCAGCGCGACCTGCCCTAAATCGGCCTTCCCAGTTGGCTGTTTTTCAGCCTCATGGATTTGGTCTTCGCGCAGCAGCCCCAGCAAGCGCAGCGCTGTCTGCATGGAGAACGCTTTGGGAGATTCGTCCGCTTCTTCATAGAGGTAACAGCGTGCGGTGCGCACATCCGGCAGCGAAGCCTGCACCATATCCAGGGGATAGCGCAGTGTTCGCTGCAATGCCGCAATACCGGCGCGCGTGAGCGGATATGCGCAAGCTGCCTGCAGGCGGTTATCGTACAGGGTCAATGGGACTAGCTCAAAATCCCGGGCGATTTTAAGCGGAACCAGGCGCGATACGTAAGCCCCCGTTGCTGCACCATTGATCTGGTAATTCGGATGGGTTGATTGAGCAGTCATGTTTTCCGTTATGTGTAAATTAGGCCGCTGTTTCGGAAAAAATTACCATTTACCGATAGAGGGGCATTTGATCATCAATCTTTTTTCTTATCGATCGAATCACGATAAACGTCGCTGTCCTCATCGTCGCTTTTAATAATACGTTCGCGCAAAGCCAGGTACGTCACCACGACCACCACGATTAGCAGCGGGATGGAAAAATATCCCACCAGCATGCTAACGAACAGACCCAGCCAGATAATCAGGGTAAATATCACTGAGACATTCACCGAAACAATCTTCCAGATCCGTTCCCATAATTGATGATCTTCAGTTTGGTTGGTCACTTTTTCAATCCAATTTAATCTCGATCTGCATACTGCGCTTGGATTCATCGACATTCTTTAGTATAAATTGCGGCAGCGTGCGCAGCGTTCCCGGCAAGTCGGCCCCGGCGGGTGTAACACGCGCGACCAAAGTATTGCCGTCCAGCCGGACCAGGTGAAAATCGGCAGCCGCACCGCTTTCGGTGAATGACTTTTCAACGCTCGGCAGGTCATCCATGCTGGTAAAACCGCCCACTTCCACACGCCACTCCTCCGGCCCCAAAGGCTCCTCTACAAGTTCAGTGGATTCCATTTCGGGCGCGGCGCTTTCCTCTTCTTCCGGTGTACGCTTCTCAACCGCACTGCGCAAGCGCGCGGCCGGAACAACCGATTGTTCGGAACTAACCGCGAATTTCAGCGCCAGTTCGGCCTGGTTGAGCAGCGCCTCTTCGGTCACCGCATCACCCGGAACACCGGCTATGCCAATGACCACTTCCGCGCGTACCTTTCGGAAGATGCGATCCACCAGACGCAGTGCCAGGATCTGCGCGCCTTCGGCAGTGGTTTCCGGCAGGACGACACCGATCTTTTCGCCAATGAAGGGGATATCGATGTCTTTACGCAGGCTGTTGATAACAACCTCGATTATCTGTCCGTACAGGTTCGTAAGTTCGGTTTCGGAAATATCCGCCTGTTCCGGCAAGAGCAGTTGAATCAGAATCAACGACAAATCTTTTTTATAGCGCACACTGCGCAGCACTTCGGCTTTCATGCGCTGCCGGGCATACTTCCATCGCAGAATACCGGTGGATTGGTCGTATTGGACCAGGTCGTCCAGCAGGTTCTGCTCTTTCCGGAACAAGTCGCGCAGGCCGCCAATCTGGTTCGCCACCATATTGCCCAGCAGCGAAGTCACCAGAAAAACGCCGAAAGCCAGCGCGCTGGTAAGCGCCATACTGCGGCTCAATCCGAACAGGCTGTAGCTGATCAAGGCGTAAACCAGGCTGCCGATTATCAGAGAAAGCCAGGAAGCCAACGGGAAGGGGCGGATGATGGAAAGCACCGCGATAAAAATCAATATAGCGATAGCTGCCAGGGAAGTTTGGAGATTCATGGCAACCAAAACAACCGCGGAAAGAATGCACCAAATTAAAACAACGGCGGTATAGATGGATGTCTTTTGCAGATTTAAGAATGTTTTTTTCATGGGAACCTCTACCTGTCTTTGCCATTCTTTCCGAACGTGACCGCTACATGCAGCACCAGGATCACCAATGTGATCAATAAAATTGCCAGGGCTGCGTAAAGCACGCCGTTAGGTTGGAACCAGACTGTCAGCGATTGCTCGTTCTGCGCCGCAGGCGAGAGGCGGGTTGATTCCTGTGCCGAGTCTTGCGCCCAAATACTGACCGCTTGTGTGTCTGAAGTCGTCAGCGCCAGGTCACCGACTAATAAAACCGACTGGCCGGCGTCGGCTAACTGAGCTGCCGCTGAAAGCATGCCCTTTTCCGTGTTGCCGCTTACCACCAATGTGGGTACATGTTTTTCGTTGACAAAAGCTTCGATTATGCCGGTATCGATCTTGCTGGTATCGATGGTGGGCAGTCCGGACACCGCCTGCGCTTCGCCGCTGACAGGGTCAAAAGACTGCGGCAGCTGATCATTGACGGCCAGGATAGCGCCGTTCTTCAGCGGCAGGCCGATGTAGATACGATAAGGCAGACTGTCGCTGTATTGATCCGCCTGCGCCGCGCTCAATACCGTGGGCATCAGTTGGTCGCCCGAAGCGACTTCACCCAGGCGCACGGCCAGCGCGCTCATGGCAGCCGCGTCGGCCGCACCGGGCGCATCCGGCAGGACAAAGGCCAGCTGCGACAGATCGCCGGCGCCCATATAGGTATAAGGGAATCCGGCAATGTTAGCCGTCACCTGATCGGGTGCGGTTGGGAAAGTGATTTGTGTATCGCTGACCACCGTCAACCAGGCACGGTTGTAATTATCCTGTGTGCAATAATTTTGGTCATTGCTGAAATCATCCGAAAGCTGAATGGAAGATTGGATGGCCAGGTAATTGACCCCGGTGGTAAAGAAACTCAGCGGTAATTGAAATGATTCGGTGCGGTCGCTGGAATCGCCGCCGTTGATAACCACGCTGCCAACCGGCAGGCCGTTGACGGTGACCGTCAGGGTAAAGCGGTCGCCCTGCAGCAGCGCCGAGTGAATGAAATGCAAGTCGAGCACGGCAGCGCTGTTGTTTTGCCATAAGGCGCTGAGCGGAATGGCAAAACTGGTTTTTTGTTCGCGCGAACCGTAAACAGCCGTATCGGTATAACCCAAATCGCTCAATGAGTATGAGACACTGTTGGCCCGCGCCTCGCTCCGGCTTTCCGGCACATCCAGGATATACGCTGTGTCTCCGGAAAGGCGCGGGATCAGGGCCGTGCTGGTCAGGGCTTGTCCGGCCTTTTCCACATCGGCCTGCTCCATGCCGGTCACTGCCAGCAGCAGCGCGCTGCTGTCAAACGGGGATACCTGTTCAAACAGCACCCCGCCTCCGGATTTTCCCGGCTGCATCGTACTGCCGGGCAGGATCTGGTTCAGCCTGTCATAATCGGCAATCACAATCAGATTGCCCTGGGGTTTGCTTTTCAGGGCCGCCTCGATGGTCATGGTGTTTACTTCCAAAGGCCGCCACCCGCCGGACAACTTACCCAATTTGGCGCTGACCGCCGCCAAAGCGTTCAGATCGCCGCTACCGGGTTGGGCGGGTACCAGCAGGGTTACGTGATTGGTTACCACCGGGCTGGCATCGATGAAAGGCAGCGGAAAGACACTTAAGTCCGCTTTGGGCGTTGCCGTGGTGGGTTCCAATTTCAATGAAGTGGCACGCTGCACTACCGCCCAAACAGCCGGATTATCCACATCGTTGCAGAACTCATCCGAGATACCCATGTAGAACTCTACATGCAGGGTGTTGTAACCGGCTACCAGGTAATCTGCCGGAATTTGCAATTCCAGCGAGCCGTCAGAGGCATTCTCTGCCGTCAGCGCCTGGCTGCCCAAACGCACATCGTTCCAATCTACCGCCAGGGTGGATTTTTCATTTAATGTAGGCGAATGGCTGAATTTCAGAGTAAGTACAGCCGGGCTGCCATACACCCAACCGGCCGGCAGGTTGATACCGTAATCACGGCTGACCAGAATGCCCTGGTAAGTATCATCACCGGCCAGGCCGAAGTCTTCCAGCGTAAATGTACGCTGGGTGGTCTGAACCGTTGGCGCCGCCAGCGCGAACGCGTATGTCTGTATTAGTAAGGAAGCGCTAATGAGCAGTGCTGTCAGTACTATTTTCCCCTTGGATGATTGTTTTTTTGTGGTCATAGAACCCTCGCCTGTGCTATATTGTTAGCCAATTTATCTGGAAAACAGTTGTTCGGTGTTTATTGAATATACAATTAGTCCCCGACTTTCGCAAGTTTGTAATGCCTTGATTAATTTAAAAAACCGATCGAATCAACGACCGGTTTCGCTAATAGCGCTAATGAGCTGCGGATCCACGCTGTATAACGCAGGATCAAAGCGATCAGAAAAGTCCAGCTTCGTTACTCTCGAGTGTTTTTGCATTATATCAAAATACTTCCCATATCAATCAGTTTTAGAATATTTTTATATAAATCCGATAAATATACAGCGTCAAACAAATAATAAGCCGGCTTCCCAGACTGGAAAGCCGGCTATAAGCGGGGCGATCAAATTGTATTAGCGTTTGATTTTGCGGGACACGCCTTCCATTAACAGGTTGAGGCCGAATAACATCGCACTGGCGGAGAAGAGCAAGCGCTGCCAGTTGGTCAGCGGGAATGTGTTATCCACACCCGTCACCGGGATCAGGATCAACTCTTCTGTCGGTCCGCCGGCCGCGGTTTGCGCAGTCACCGGGATGAGAGCTGTGGTTACTGTGGTCGTTTCACCACCACCACCGCCACCGCCGTCGCCGGGATCGTCTTCCTCATAATTGCAGGATTGATCATCCACAGTAGCCAGCGCATTGAAGTTCAGGGCAGTCGGATCGGTGCAGCCATAGACGGTTTCGTCATAGGTGCAGCTCTCGTCATTGGATGTCGCGTTCGGATTGAAGTTCAGCGCGGTTGGGTCGGTGCAGCCATAGACAGTCTCGTCGTAGGTGCAGCTGCCATCATCAGAATTTGCGCTGGGGTTAAAGTTCAGAGCGGACGCATCGGTACAGCCTCTCACGGTCTCTTCTTGATCCGAGACGTACCAGAAATTGATCATGTTATAACCTTTGTACCCCTGACCCTGAGTCTGGTAAGAATACACACTGACGTGGCCGGAATCGTCGTAATTCACACAGAAACTGGAGGACACACAGGTCTCTCCTGAACCTTTCTTGAAGAAATACCAACTATTCCCTTCTTTAATGGCGACAATATTGGCTTCATTTCCGTTGATCTCCGGGAGGTCGTAATCTTTTTCACCATAGGAACCCTGGTCGGAATAATCATTGGGATTGGTGACCGGCTCTGCTGTTTCGCAGGCTGTGTTGGTAACACAATCACCGTTGTTGTAATTGGTGCCAAAGTCCGGGAGTTCGTTCTGGACATTGGGATCGTCACCGATAGGGCTGGAGACTGTCATGGATGAAACACTGAAGGACGTAACCTGCAATTCTTCTTCAGGTTGAGGATCCTCAACCGGCGTCTCTTCAACCAGTGGATCCTGTAAATTCTCATCGCTGGTATTTTCTTCAACGGGGAAAACCTGAGAGTTTTCCTCATTGGATCCTTCATCCGCGGGCGGCGTTGTTTCGCTGGATGAATCAGCGTAAATATTGCGGACTTGCATTGTTCCGGGCAGCGATAAAACACCCAACAAAAGGGTTGTCACCGCTAGAACCATACTAACTTTTCGCATAACTTTAACTTTCTTCATTTTCTACCTTTCTTAATTAAAAAAAACCGGTTGTAATAACCGGTTTCGCTATTGGCTCTGCGGATCCTTTGGCTATTGCTGAGTACTCCCGAACTCTGCCCTAGCTTAAGCGACCAAATGAAAGCTCCGCTTCATCGCCGTTATTCGTACTATTTTGATATACATTATCCGATTATATGTATGCAAAGTCAATGGATCTCTCGTCTATTCTGGACTTGTTAATAGATCGCTAATAAAAAATAAAAATGGGTGGAATAGGCTATTTTAAAAAGGAAAGGCTGCACGGTAAGCAATACGGAAATCGAGACTTTTTAGTAGGAGGCGGTATGAACAACCTGGTTAACATTACCAGCTCACCTTGCGGGTGAGCTGGTAATAAGCGAGGCGACCAAATGAACCTAGAATTTATATTTCTTGGTCATTCCTTCAAGGAATAAGGTCACACCGAACATCATCAAGCCCATGTACAGGAACAGTTTCTGGAATCCAGCGAATTCGCTGCTAAGGTCCACACCCGTCACAGGGATGATCAGTAATTCTTCAGTCGGCCCGCCGGCTCCACCCGTCACCGGGATGATGCCGCCGCCACCGCCACCGGTTGTGGTTGTGACGATACCGCCGTCGCAGTCATAGCTGCTGGATTGTGAACCATGTCCACCAGGCCAGTAGACTGTCAGGGTATGGGTCGCAGGTCCATCGGTGGTTTGACCCACATTAATAGTAGCATGTGGTCCAATCGTGGCCGAACCGGTTTGTCCATCCAGACTCCAGGAGACCGGTACGGACATGCCGCTCGGGTTGCTAAACGACCAGGCTAAGCGTGCATTGCCCAAATGGCCGGTTACACAATGCGGATCGAGCACCATTTGTGCCGGGCAGTCGCCGGAATCGCATTCCTGTTCAGCCAGGCCTTCGCATTCCAAACCGCCATACTGCGCTTCCACTAGGATCTCGCGCGTCTGCGTGCCGGGGCCGCAGTCGGACGAGCATTCGCTCCATTCGCTCCATTCGCAGTCGATCGGGCAGGGATCCATTTCGCAGGTTTGGGTTGCGCCGTCTTCATATTCGCATTCCTCGCCGCCATTGGTGGCAACTTGCAGAACGGTGAAGGTCATTTCACCGGTCGTGCCGCATTCGCCTACACAGTCACCCCATTCGCCGTAGCAGTCCTCAGGGCAGGGATCCGTGTCGCAGGTTTGTGTTGCGCCGTCTTCATAACCACATTCCGCGCCGCCGTACATGGCCGCTTGGGTCACATGGAAGGTCTGCGTGCCGGTTGTACCGCATTCGCCTTCACATTCGCCCCAATCGCCTTCGCAATCAATCGGACAGGGATCAGTGTTGCAAGCTTGTGTAATCGGGTTGCAGGAACCGCCGTTCTGAGCGGGTACCTCAATAATCTGGGTCTGAGTACCGCCGCCGCAAGTGGCCGAGCAGGGACCGAAATCGCCTAACACGCAGTCCACCGGGCAAGCCGCTGTAGCTGCGCAGGTCTTTTGTCCGCCCTGACCGTCCGGTACTGTTCCGCCGGGATAATCACAATAAGTCGGGCACTCTTCTTCAGGTGCGCAGGCGTCGTTCTGGCAGGATTGGGTTGCCCCATCCGGGTAAGCACAGGCTGCGCCGCCATTTTCGGCCGGAGTAGTTATCGTGTAAGTTATCGTGCCAGTCGTGCCGCACGGGCCGGAGCATTCACTCCATGACCCTTCGCAATCCACCGGGTCACCGCAAGGGATAAACCATGCCGTTGGGCAGGCAGCCCCGCCATTTTGCGGATACTGATCAACTACAAGGTACCGCCAGCAGCCCCAAGCTCCGCATGTGCAATCTCCATAATGGTATTGGCAGTCCACCGGGGTCATGGGAGGCCAGCATTTTTCATTTTCCTGGCCGGGTTTCTGGTAGCATTCCAAATCGCCGCAGCAGGTGTTGCTGCCGCCGCAAGGCATGCCTTCGGTCTTACAGGCAGGCGCCGGCACTTTGCATTTGTTGCCGGTGCAGGTCAGGCCGCCACAGCATTCTTCGTTGGCATCACAATGGCCATTTTCTGGTACACAGCAAGCAGCGGTAGCATCGCAATGGTGCGTTCCACATAAACCATCCGGTAGGTCCTGCGCAGCTTGTCCGCATGCTGTTGAGCATTCTACACGAGCAGCACAACAGGGAGGCATCGTGCAGGTTTGAGTCAGGTCTTTGCATTGGCCAGGATTGCCCCACCAAAGCGTTCTGGTTTGCGTACCGGTTCCACAAGTCACAGAACATTCGCCCCAGGGAGAATATCCACAACCACCAAAAGTTTCGCCTGTTACTGGAATACATTCTTCGCCTACACATTCGTCGCCGGTGTCTCCACCTTCGCCGCCAGTGTCTCCACCTTCGCCGCCGATGTCTCCACCTTCGCCGCCGGTGTCTCCACCTTCGCCGCCAGTGTCTCCACCTTCGCCGCCGGTATCTCCACCTTCGCCGCCGGTATCTCCGCCCTCGCCGCCGGTATCTCCACCCCCGCCGCCGGTATCACCGCCGCCATCGCCCGCCGGTGGTTCGCCGCCTTCTTGCGAAAGGGCATCCACCAGGCTGATGGTTGTGAAGTGCGGCAGTGACATAATGACGCTTTCCGCCTTGGCAGTTGACAGCTCATCCACCACATTGACACTGCTGAATTGCGGCAATGCCAACGATGCGCCTTCAGCTTGATCGATGGAGCTGGCAGCTACCTCACTGATCACACTGACTGCCGGAACCGGGACAACTCCTAAAACGATGAATAGGATTCCGAGAGCGCAAGTGATCCTCTTAAATATTATTAATGACTTTCTCATACTTCCCTCCAATTTTTATAATATTTTTAAGACATATTAAACAAATTACCGGCCATTTTCGTACATGACCGGTTTCGCTACTCGCTCCACTGCGCACTCCATGGGTTAGGCGGCTTACCCCATTTCAGCGACCATTTATGTGCACAGTTTCATCGCTTTCATTTGAAAATATTCAGTTGTAAACATTATATTAATGAAAAATATACAAAAGTCAATAGGCAATTTATATTACGAACCTTAAAAATTACAAATTCTTCATTAACGTTATATTAATAACAGCTAACCTTTCTTTCATTTTTATTGATGATAAAATCGCAAAAGGGGAAAGACTTTTGCATAAAAACAGTCAATTTCTGTCTTTTGAACAGGCATCCCAGCGCGATGATACAATATCTGCAAGCAAGTCAATCCCTGTATCCGGACGTGAACCCAATGAAAAAATGGACCCTCAGCCTGCTGCCCCTGCTGTTCAGCGCCTGCCAACTACTGCCCCTGGCCTCGCCCACTCCCGACCCGGCCCTGGCCGCCACGCAGACCACCCAGCGCGAGCTGCTGCATGCCATTGAGGCCACCATGACAGCCATTCCCACCATCACACCCATGCCCGCAGGCGGTACTCTGCCGGAGGCCGGCCTGCCGGTTGTGGCCGCCACACCCCTGCCAACCCCATCCGGGTCCGACAATACCATCGCGCATCCCCTGACCGGCATGACCCTGGTCTACATTCCGGCGGGTGAATTCGTGATGGGCACCTCCAAATACGACCGCGACCTGGAAACCAACGAAGTCCCCCAGCGCACGGTCACACTGGATGCTTTCTGGATCAGCCAGACTGAAATTACCAACGCGCTGTATACCCAATGCGTGCAGGCCGGCGCCTGCGTTTACAGTGCCGGCGACCAGACCAACCCGCGCTATACCGACCCGGCTTTTACGGATCACCCGGTGGTGTATGTCGCCTGGCAGGCCGCCCAGGATTATTGCGCCTGGAGCGGCGGGCGCCTACCCACCGAAGCCGAATGGGAGAAAGCCGCGCGCGGCACGGAAGGCTTGAAATTTGCCTGGGGCAATACCTCGCCCGCTGAGACACAGGTCAACGCCAACAACATCGTCGGCGACACCACCCCGGTGAACCAGTACCCGGAGGGCGCCAGCTCGTACGGCGTGCTGGACATGGGCGGCAACGTGCGTGAATGGGTATGGGATTGGTACGATCCTTATTACTACCAGTACGCGCCGAACAGCAACCCGACCGGCCCGATCAGCGGGGAGAAGAAGGTGCTAAAAGGAGCCAGCTATTTGGACATTTACCGCTTCGCCCGCCCGGGCAACCGCCTGGCGCACGACCCGCATTCCCCCGGCGTCAACCGCGGTTTCCGCTGTGTGTACCCCTAGTTATTGGTAGTTTCCTTTTTAAAGCAAAGCGAGGGAAAGTCACCCGTTCATCATCTTCCCACGCTTGCGCACAAGCAAATGCGAGCTAACTTTCCCTCTACTCAAATTTTATCCCAAATCCCTTCTGAATCAAGTCAGGAAGAACGTCCCGGCCAGTCTACCGCTGAACGGCATGCTGCCTGCGCACCATATCGCTTATAATCTGCGCACATCCAATTATTTTTAAAATTAGCAGGCAAATATGCGCATATTGGGAAAATTCGTAAACCAACAACAGCGGTTGATCGATTACCTCTTCATCGCCATGGGTTCAATCATCCAGGCAGTTTCCATGCGCCTGTTCCTGATCCCCGGCTTGATGGTCAGCGGCGGCATCAGCGGCGCCGCGCAGATTGTCAACTACTTCACCAACCTGCCCATCGGCGTGATGGTGCTTATAGGCAACCTGCCCCTGCTGGCGCTGGGCTGGCGCTATCTGGGCGGGCGGCGCTTCGCGCTGCGCACCGCCGCGGCGGTTATCCTGTTCTCGGTCTTCACCGACGGCCTGGCCTTCATCCTGCCGCGCAACGGATTGACCGAAGACATATTGCTGGACGCTTTATACGGCGGCGTGCTGCTCGGCATCGGCCTGGGGTTCGTTTACCGCGGGCGCGGCACCAGCGGCGGCTCCGATATCCTGGGACGCATCCTCAACCACTACCGCGGGGTGGCCATCTCGCAGGCTTACCTGATCACCGACGGCGTGGTGGTGCTGGCTTCCGGTTTCGCCTTCGGCTGGGACCGCGCGCTGTACGGCTTGATCGTCATCTACATCTCCGGCCTGGCAGCCGAAATGGTCTCGGAGGGCAACAGCCTCTACCGCACCACCTTTATCATCACCAATAAACCGCAGGAAGTTACCGAACGCATTTGTACCCTGCTGGAACGCGGCGTAACCCTCATCCCGGGCACGGGCGGGTACACCGGCCAGGCCCGCACCATGTTGTACTGCGTGCTTTCGCGTGCCGAGATCAGCGTGTTGAAGACCATCGTGACCGAGATCGACCCACAGGCATTCATGGTCATTGGGCAGGCCAATGAGGCGTTGGGGGAAGGTTTCCGCCCCCTCAGTAAAGACTAAAAAGACAAACTCAATCCAAAAAATGCTGCAGCGCGCCCACGGCCAGCCCCAGTTGGCCGGTGTGGTAAGTGACGCGCACCCAAAAGCGTGCGCGCGGAAAAGGCCGCACGAAGCGATCATAAGCCAGCATCGTATCCGAGATAAAAAAGAGAAATCCACCTGCGGCAGCCAGCACCGCGGCCGGCAGCTGCCAATCCGGGCGGAACAAGGTCAGCAGGGCCGAGAAGAGCATCAGCGCAACCACCCCGCTGTACACAGCCACCGGAATACGCATGCGCTTATGCGCCCCGGAATCACGCATGGCGCTATCCAGACGATTCAGGATCAGCAGCCAGACGATGAGAACCGGCAACCCCAAAACAAAAAACACCGGTGAAAGCGTTGGTTGGGGATGATTGAAAGCCAGGATATACATCATATGCGCCAACAGGAAAGCCCCCATACCGGGCAGAAAGTAATGGTAGCTTGCCATCAGCAGGATATCACCCGCCAGCGAACACAGAAATCCAATTCCGAATGGCAGCAGAGCACCTTGAAAATGCCCCACAGTGCCGAACCAAATCAGCAGCAGGATCAGCGCGGCCGGTTTGGTCAGGTACCCCACCCGGCGCCAGCCATGCCACACAGCCAGCCAATCGGCGGCCGCCAGGGCAATAAAGGCCGGCAGCCAGGCATTGATCATGAATCCTCGTTCAGATCCGTATATCCCATTTGTTTGAGGAAAGCCGGATTGCTGCGCCAGTTTTTACTGACCTTCACGCGCAGTTCCAGGTACACCTTGCGGCCCGACATTTTCTCAATAGCGGCGCGCGAAGATTTGCCAATTTCCTTCAGCATCAAACCGCCCTTGCCAATCACGATACCCTTTTGGGAATCCTTTTCCACGAACAGGGTGGCGGAAATGAAAGCGCCTTCTTCCCCGCGTTCCTGGTAATCATCGATGCGCACGGCCAGCGCGTAAGGCACTTCTTCGCGCAGGTGCTCCAGGGCAGCTTCGCGGATCAGGTCGGCAGCGATATCGCGCTCATACAGGTCGGTTATCTGATCGTCGGGAAAGAGCGCTTCGCCTTGCGGCAGCAGGGCGGTTACGGCCGCCAGTAATTCCGGCAGGCCTTTTCCGGTCAGGGCGCTGACTGAAATCTGGGTAATTTTTGGAAACAAACGCGCATATTCCACGCACCGCTCTGCCAGCACGTCCTCGTTGATCAGGTCGGTCTTATTCAGGATTTGCAGCACCGGCGGCAGTTCAGTCATTTCCGCCAAACGCGCGGTAATGATCTGGTCTTCCTCATGCGGCGGTTGGTTGGCGTCCACCAGCCACAGCACCACATCCGCGTCAGACAGCGCCTGCGCGGCCACCGCGTTCATACCCTCGCCCAATTTATTGTGCGGCAGGTGCAGGCCAGGTGTATCGACAAAAACAACCTGGGCTTCGTCATTCGTCAGAATGCCCAATTGATTGACACGGGTGGTTTGCGGCTTTGGTGAAACCGCCGCAATTTTCTGCCCCAGCAGGGCATTGATCAGGGTAGATTTACCCACATTCGGCCGTCCGGCCACCGCCGCGAAACCGCAGCGAAATTCTTCAGGATTATTTAGATTCATGTCTCAATTATAGAGTACTTCCCCAAAATCGCGCGGCGCTTTTTCAGCGCACCAGCCGATCTCCTTGGATGCGGCAGCCTTCCAATTGCAGCAGCGCAATCTTGGTAGCGATGCCTCCCGCGGCGGAGAAACCATGCATGCTCCCGTCGCTTGCCACCACGCGATGGCAGGGGATGACAATCGCCAGCGGGTTGCGCGCCAGCGCGCCGCCCACCGCGCGCGCGGCTTTGGGCTGCTGGATGCGCGCGGCCAGTTCGCCGTAGGTGATGGCAGTGCCGTAGGGAATATGCGCGGTTTCCTGCAGCACCCGCCGGCGAAAGTCCGGCAGGTCTTCCAAATCCAAAGGCAGGTCAAAGATTTTCCGTTTGCGATCAAAATATTCCTGAATTTGGCGGCCGGCCGCGTGCGCCAACTCCAGCGAACGCGTGCTGGGGATATTGGCTTTATCCAGGATCAACGCCTTGAAATCCTGCAATCCCTGAAAGCTGACGTAAGCCAGGCCCACGTCGCTGGCGGCGATCACCACCGCCCCCGCCGGATTTCCATCCACCATAGCCACAGCCATCGGTTTATCTTGATTAACTTGATTGATCAATTTCCCTTCCTTTCAATGTTAGCGGAACGAATCCCTATTATATAAATAATCATATCGAACACAAGGCATCAAGACAGGCTCAGAACCATATAAAAGGGGTAAATATGGGGGTTAAATCGTAGGGTAAGCGTAGGGATAGCGTCAAGCAGAAAAGATGACCTGACGGTATATTAATCTCAAGGGCGACTTCTCTTCTTCTCCTCCTTATGAGAGGGCCGGGGTCGGCGTCTCCGGCTCTCGTTTTAAATCTTATCCCCTTCATCAGGAGGGGATTTTTATTTTCTTTTTTTATTAACCACGGATAGACACAGATAAAAAACTTAATACGATGGTTGATTCACACAGATATTGATCATTGGCATCCTGGCGTAGGGCGCGTTTCATAACGCGCCAATACTTCTCTCCCTCTCCTCTTGGGGATCGTGAAGCATTCCCTCGGGGAAGAAGGTCAGGGGTGAGGGGGATGCAAGCCATCCATTCAGCTGGTTTTTGAACCACAGATAAACACAGATACACACAGATATTAACTCGCGACGTAGAGCGCGTTTCTGAAAGCGCCAATATGTTTTTCGACGGGATTGCCCCGGTGGGCAAAAGTAGAAACACGCCCTACGCTGCCCCAGGTTACACATCTGTGTTCATCCACCATAAGACGATTATCTTTTTATCTGTGTTCATCTGTGGTCAAAAGAGCTTTTCATCTTTCCCAAGCCAAAGTCCTCCATACAATTGAGCGGGTTGTGATACACTTCATCCGAAAAATAAATCTCACCTTCTTGGAGGGAATAATGTCAGAAAATCGCGAAACCTATCCCATCGAGATTGGAGGAGTCAAACGCAACCTGCGCCTGTTTGAAATCAAGCCGGGCCTGAAGATTGCTATCCTGAACATTCTGGGCGACACCGAACTGGTGACCGCCAGCGCCAAAGAGTTAGCCAAGAAACTCGCCGACAAAGACTACGACGTCCTGGTCACAGCCGAATCCAAGAGCATTCCGCTGATTCATGCCCTATCCGTGGAAACACGTAAACCCTACGTGGTCCTGCGCAAAGATTACAAAATCTACATGGGCGACGCCATCCAGGCAGAAACCCTCTCCATCACCACCGGGAAACCCCAAACGCTAATCCTGGACGAAAAGGATAAAGCCCTGATCAAAGGAAAGAAAGCCGCCATCGTAGATGACGTCATCAGCACCGGTTCCACGCTGGAAGGCATGCGTGCCATTTTGGAAAAAGCCGGCGGTCAAATTGCGCTGGAAGCCGCCATCTTTACCGAAGGCGACGAAAGCGATTGGCAGGAAATCATCGCGCTCGGCCACCTGCCCGTCTTCACCGATTGAAACATTTTTATAGTTTACACATCACAGAGAGATAGAAGCGATTGCTCACTGAGCTTGTCGAAGTGGCAATCGCTAATTGTTGGCTTCGACAAGCTCAGCCAACTCACCTAAAAAGAAAGCCGCTCTCGCGGCTTTTTTTACGCTCCTTTATAATGCGCGCCGCGGCCGGCCTGGCAGGCATACAGCGGCAGCTCGCGCCCGAATTGCGCTTCAAAGCCCTTCCGCAAAGCCTGCATAAAATCCTCGCTTTGATCGGCCGCCACCAGGTTGACCGTGCAGCCGCCAAAACCCGGGCCGGTCAGGCGCGCGCCGTAACAGCCGCTCATTGCCTGCGCCCGCTCGGCCAGCCAATCCAGCTCGACAGTGCTGACCTCGAACTCCTCCCGCAGGGAAGCGTGGCTGGCGTTCATCAGCCGGCCAAAACCGGCCGCGTCGTCCTGCAGCAAACACATGGCTGCCTGCCGCACTCGTTCCATTTCGGTCAGCACGTGATGCGCCCGCTGATACATTTCCGCCGGCATACGGTCGGTAAAAGTCTCCAGTTGGGCCAGGCTGACGTCCCGCAGCGCGTGAATATCCGCAAAATCTTCCCGCAGTGCCTGTACGGCCTGTTCGCAGGCAGCCCGGCGCCGGTTGAACTCGGAATGAGTAGGGTCGCGTTGTGCTCCCGAATCCGCCAGGATCACGACGGTATTGGGTGGCATAGGGAGCGGCTGCCACTGCAAACTGCGCATGTCGAACAGCAGTGCATGCCGCGCCACGCCGTGCGCGCAGGTAAACTGATCCATCAGATCGCAGCTCTTGCCCGCGTATTGGATTTCCGCCATCTGGCAGATGCGCGCCAACTGCGCGCGCTCCACCTGCCATTCGCCTGCCTTGCTCCAGGCCAGCGCGAAAGCCAGCTCCAATGCGGAAGAACTCCCCAGTCCGGCACCAACCGGCAAATCCGACTCAATCACTGCCTCCAACCCGCCCACCGCCAGGCCTGCCTCGCTCAACGCCCAGGCTACTCCGGCCGGATAAAGCGCCCAAGCCGGCAGCGGTTGTCCGTTGCTGTCCATGCGCGCCTGCAAATTGTCCAATTGAAAACTAACCCGCTCGCCCAAACTAAGCGACTCCACTGTCACCGTACGGTCGGTACGCGGGCGCGCGGCCAGGCGCACGGCGCGGTCAATGGCAATTGGCAGCATTACGCTTTGGTTGGTTTCAGCTTGCTCACCCAGCAGGTTGACCCGTCCGGGGGAGATTACCTGAATCTCCCAATCGGGAAATTTTTCGATGTCAGGCTTCATGAATTCTCTCTTCGTATTGGTGTATCAGGAGGGTTTTTGCCTCATGGCTTTTTTGTTTCAAGCGGTGTTCGCGGCGCATGGCTTCCGACTGATTTTCCAGTTCTTCCATATAGACCAGCTTGACGGGTCTGCGGGCGCGCGTGTAGCGGGCGCCCTGCCCGCGGTTATGGGTTTGTACGCGCCGCTCCACATCTTTGGTCCAACCGCAGTAATACGTTCCGTCAGCGCATTCCAACAGGTAGCAGTAAAATGCCATACCCTCCTCGCAAATTTACTGATTCGGATTTAATAAAGCTCGGAGTGCGTCTTCGTCGCTGGGCATGCTGGTAGGCGCTTTACCGGCTGAAATACCGCGCCGGCGTTTCTCCAGCCAATTCAAGCGCGCGGACTGGCTCTGGCGCAGCGCTTCTTCCAGGGCTGCCTGATCCTCATCCAGCAGTGCCTGGCGCAAATGCCCCAACGCCGCCTCCAGATTGTCCAGCACCCGCAGCGAATTTTGGCTGTCTGCCAGGGCAATTTGCGCCCAATCCGCCGCCTGCAATTTTGTTAAGGGAGCGCTGGCCGCGGCCAACGAAGCGCCGGCAAGCATCTGGCCGTCACGCCAACTGGGCTGTGCGCTGACAGCGTCCATCAAAACGCAGGCTGCCAGTTCCGGCAGCAGCAGATTGGCCGCCGCCCATCCGTCAACTTCGCCCGCTTCCGCGAACACCGGCCGGCCGCCCAACAACACTGCCAAAACCGCAGCGCGGTTCAGCAGTTCTTCCGAAGCGCGTGGAGAAGTGGAAATGGTGATGCGCCCGCCCTTGAACAGGTCGGCGCGTGCCTCGCCGCTTTCATTGTCTTTTTCCGCCAGGCAATCCGGATTCAGCGCCGGCAGCATGGAAATATAGGGTGCGTCCGCGCCGAAGATTGCTTCGATCGAAGCCGCCGGTGCGCTGTGGCGCGCCGACAGGTTTACCAGGATGGCGGAATTTAATCCGGCCGTTTTCAAATCAGCCAGCGCAGATTGAAAAGCTTGCGGCGGCAGGGTGATCAGCACCAGCGCTGCGTCTTTTACCGTATCTTTTATGTCCTGGCAGACCGGTTGAAAAACTTTTAGCGCGTCGGCCGCGATGCACTTTTCCCTGTCCGGATCCCAGCCTTTGCAGCGAATATCCTTATGCCGCGCGCTCAGCGCCATGGCGGCTGAAACGCCTACACGGTCCAATCCGATAATGCTTATTTGAATGCTCACCTCAGCCTCCAATCAGGATTCGGGCCAGCCCCTGGATCATCGGGCTAATCAACGCGTCCACCAGGCTAAAGCCGATCATCGGACCAACCAGCAGCAGGAAAATCAACAAGTAAGGCCCGTAGGGGCGAATAGCGGCCCATTTCTGTTCCCATTCAGCCGGCAGCAGGTAGACCAAAATCTCCTCGCCGTCCAAAGGGGGCAGCGGCAGCAGGTTGAAGATCATCAACCCTAAATTGGTATACAGGAAATATAAAAGGAAATAGCGCGGCGTGGGCAGGAAGGCGCCCACGGCGGGTATGTTGTTGACCACGCCGGTTCGCAGAACAATCGCCGCCAAAATAGCCAGGAAGAAATTTGCCAGCGGGCCAGAAATGGCTGTCAGCATCAGGGCGGAAGGCGAATAATTCCGCAGTTTGTGCGGGTTGATGGGTACCGGTTTGGCCCAGCCGAAACCGGTGAAAATCAGCATCAGGCTACCCATGAAATCCAGGTGGCGCAGCGGGTTGAGCGACAACCGCCCGAACAGGCGCGGCGTATCGTCGCCCAAGCGCGTGGCTGTCCAGGCATGCGCGAATTCATGGAAAGTAAAGGCGATTAACAGAGTAATCACCGCGGATAGGATGGATGGCAGGGATTGGTTTAACATGGGTTAACTATAATCGTAAACCGGCCCAAAGACAACTTGCGATATAATCGAGCCATGCTCCCGGACCTGGATATGAACGATATCTTACGGTTAAAAAAACCGCACCCATGTGGGGGATATACCTGGAAAGTAATCCGGTTGGGTGCAGATATTGGTTTGGAATGCCTGACCTGTGGCCGGCATGTCATGTTGACCAGGCGTGAGCTAAAAAACCGTTTGAAAAAAAACCTAGGAAAAACAAGCGAACATGACGACCTTAAAAACTAACCCCCATATCCTATTTTTATTTTCGGATACGGGCGGCGGGCACCGAAGCGCATCAGAAGCCATCATTGAAGCCCTTAATTTGGAATTTCCCGGACAATTCAGTTATGAAATGGTAGATTTTTTCCTGGATTATTCCCCTCCGCCCCTGAACCTGGCCGGGCCGACTTATCCGGCCATGTCGCGCATGGATTACCTGTGGGGGCGCGCCTTTGAAACCAGCGACGACCCGGACCGCATGCGCGTGATCTACGCCATGTTATGGCCCTACATTCGTCTGTATATGTACAAGCTGCACCGCGAGCATCCCTGTGACGTGATTGTTTCCGTGCACCCGCTCATCAACACCCCCTTCCTGCGCGCCAAACGCAAGAAGCGCGACAATACCCCTTACGTCACCGTGGTGACCGACCTGGTCTCCACCCATACCGCCTGGTTCAACAATCAGGCCGACCTGATCATTGTGCCCACCGAACAAGCCCGCCAGAACGCCATCCGTACCTGCATCAACCCGGAAAAATTGCGCGTGATCGGCCTGCCGGTGGCGGACCGCTTCTCGCGCTCTTCGGCCAGCAAGCAGGAACTGCGTGAAAAACTGGGCTGGCCGCAGGATAAAGTGGTTATCCTGCTGGTCGGCGGCGGCGAGGGCATGGGCCCGCTGGGCGAAGTATCCATGAAGATCAACGAAGCCAAATTGGATGCCGCACTGGTGGTGGTTACCGGCAGGAACAAGCATTTAAAGGAAAAGCTTGAGAACCATAAATGGGATATTCCCGCTTACATCTATGGATTCGTTAAAGACATGCCCGACTTTATGCGCGCGGCGGATGTACTGGTCAGCAAAGCCGGGCCGGGCACCATCAGCGAAGCGTTAATCGCCGAGCTGCCCATCATCCTCTACCACCGCATTTCGGGGCAGGAGGAAGGCAACGTCTCTTACGTGATTGATGAGGGCGCGGGCATCTGGGCGCCGGAAATCGAAGATATCATCCTGGCGCTGAAAGACTGGCTGGATCATCCCGACCAGCGCCTGCAAGCCGTGTCCAACGCCAAACGGCTGGCGCGGCCAAATGCCTCGCGCGACATCGCGCACGCCATTATCGACCAGGTAAAACGCTAAACTCACGTTAAAATAGGATTATGCCAATACTGGAACCTAACTCTTTTGAATTCATCAGCCGCAGCCCGGATCAAACCCGGCGCATCGGCATCCGCCTGGGTTCATCCCTGCAGGCGGGTGATGTGGTCTGCCTGAGCGGTGAATTGGGCGCCGGCAAGACCACCCTGGTGCAGGGCATTGCCGAAGGCTGGGGCAGCCCGGACGCCGTCACCAGCCCAACCTTTGTGCTGGTCAACAACTACCGCAAGATGGGTGGGCTTGAAATGAACCACTTCGACGCTTACCGCGTACAGAACGCCCTGGAAGCGGAGGATTTGGATCTGACCGGCATGATCATGGATGGGCCGTTTTTGGTAGAATGGGCCGAAAGAGTACAGGAAGTCCTGCCGCAGGAAAACCTGTGGATTAAAATGAAATACCTGGCCGACGAACAACGCGGCCTTATGTTTGTGCCGCACGGCCGCCGCTTTGAAAGTATGGTCGAAAAACTAAGAAATGATGTAATGAAGAGCTTCTGATGATCCTGGCAATTGACACTTCAACCCAATGGATGGGCATTGCGCTGCTGCAAGACGCGCAAATTTTGTATGAAAAAGTCTGGCGCACCAGCCGCCGCCATACCGTTGAACTGGCCCCTGCCATTCAGGAAGCCGTGCAGGATTGCGGTCTGCAGATCAGCGATCTGGAAGCCATTGGCGTTGCGCTCGGCCCGGGTTCATTCACCAGCCTGCGCATCGGCCTGGCGGTTGCCAAAGGGCTGGCCCTCACACAGCGCATACCGGTCATCGGCATCCCTTCGCTGGACATCACTGCCGCCGGACTGCCTGTGCAGGATGTTCCCCTGATCGCCGTGCTGCGCGCCGGCCGGGAACGCCTGGCAGCCTGCACTTATCTGGCCGAGAACGACCACTGGAAATCTTCCGGCGAAATATCCATCACTACCGCGCAGGAATTGGAAACCGCCATCGACAGCCCCACGCTGGTCTGCGGTGAGCTCGAACCGGAGGAACGCAGGATATTGGAGCGCCGCTGGCGCAACGCCCTGCTGCCCGATCCGGCCGACTGCGTGCGCCGTCCAGCCAGGCTGGCCGTGCTGACCACCGAGCGCTTCAAAGCCGGACAGGTCGATGATGTGGTCACTTTAGCGCCGATTTATCTGCATACCCTCAATACGCCTGCCTTGAACCAGGCCTGAGCGCAAGCAGATTGTTTTTTTGATTCTGGCTATAGAAAGGATGAACGGTGAACTCTGAAGAAATTTTGCGGGATTTAGCAGCGCAAATTAATACATGCCAAAACTGCGTGTTGGCGCAAACGCGCAAACACGCCGTCCCCGGCGAAGGTCCTGCCAACGCGGAAATTATGTTGATAGGTGAAGGCCCCGGTTTTCACGAAAACGAGCAGGGCCGTCCTTTTGTCGGCCAGGCGGGCAAGTTCCTCGATGAGCTGCTGGCGGCTGGTGGTTTTGACCGTGAAACGGTTTTCATCACCAACGTGGTGAAGTGCCGCCCGCCCGGCAACCGCGACCCGCAGCCGGTTGAATTGGAAGCCTGCCAGGCTTACCTGGACCAGCAGATCGCGGCCATCAACCCGCTCATCATTGTTACGTTGGGGCGTTTTTCCATGGCGCGTTATTTCAAGGATGCCAAGATCAGCCAGATTCATGGTCATGCCTCCTGGATGGGCAACCGCTTCATCATTCCCATGTACCATCCCGCCGCCGGACTGCACCAGCCCAACATCAAACCAACCATCATGCAAGACTTCAGACAGCTTTCCGCGCTGGTCGAAAAGGCGCGTAAGTCTGCCTCCGCGCATACGGATGCCCCCGCCTCCAACGACGAGGACAACGCCACGCAATTAAGCTTTTTCTAAAAGGTGAAAATATGGATCAGGCTCAGGAATTAATCAATAAATTTAAAGGAAAAACTGCGCACGTAGCCGTGTTGGGATTGGGCTATGTCGGCCTGCCGTTGGCGGTGGTATTCGCCGAAAGCGGCTTTAAAGTGACCGGCATCGACCCGATTGAGTCCAAAGTCCGGCAGATCAAAGACGGCAAGAGCTACATCCTCGACATCCCGGATGAAAAGATCAAGAAACTGGTTGAATCCGATAATTTGAATGCCACCACGGATTATTCCGTTTTGTCAGAGATCGACGGCGTCAGCATCTGCGTGCCCACCCCGCTGCGCAAGACCGGCGATCCCGACCTTTCCTATATCCTGGCCGTCTCCGACTCCTTGAAAGAATACGTGCATAAGGGCATGGTGATCGTGCTGGAATCCACCACCTACCCCGGCACCACCCGCGAAATGATCCTGCCCAAGCTGGAAGAAAAAGGCTTGCAGGTCGGCAAGGACTTTTTCCTGGCTTTCTCTCCCGAACGCGTCGACCCCGGCCGTACGGATTGGACCACCACCAACACGCCCAAAGTGCTGGGCGGCATCACGCCAGCCTGCCTGGAAGTTTCCAAAGCCTGGTACGGCAGCGCGCTGGAAACGGTCGTGCCGGTTTCCTCCGCCGAAGTGGCCGAGATGGCCAAGCTGCTGGAGAACACCTTCCGCATGATCAACATCGGCATGGTCAACGAAATGGCGATCATGTGCGACCGCCTGGGCGTGGACGTATGGGAAGTGATCGAAGCCGCGGCTACCAAACCCTTCGGCTATATGAAATTCCTGCCCGGTCCCGGTTTGGGCGGGCACTGCATTCCCATCGACCCGCTCTATCTTTCCTGGAAACTGAAAACCGTCAACTACTCGGCGCGCTTCATTGAACTGGCCTCCGAGATCAACACTTCCATGCCGCGCTACACCGTCAGCAAGGTGCAGGACACGCTCAACACCCACAAGAAAGCCCTCAACGGCTCGGATGTGCTGGTAATCGGCATCGCCTATAAACCGAATATCGACGACCTGCGCGAATCCCCGGCGCTGGATATCATCCACCTGCTCGAGCAAAAAGGCGCCCGGGTCAGCTACCACGATCCATTCATCAAATCCTTCAATCACGACGGCGTCAAGATGGAAAGCGTCAGCGATCTGGACAGCGCCGTTAAGGCGGCCGACTGCGTGGTAATCGTCACCAACCACTCCGCTTACGACTACCAAAAGATGCTGGCGGACGCCAGGTTGATCGTGGACACCCGCAACGCGCTGGGATTGCACGGTCAGAAAAATGATAATGTTGTGAGACTCTGATGAGTTCTTATCTGGTCACCGGCGCTGCCGGGTTCATCGGTTCCAAAGTCAGCGAAAAACTGCTGGCCGCCGGGCATCAGGTCATCGGCATCGATAACCTCGACCCGGTCTACGATCTGCGCCTGAAAAATTGGCGTCTGGAGCGGCTGCAGGATTTTCCGACCTTCAGCTTCTACCAGGACAGCATCTGCGACCGCGGCGCGCTCGACAAGATCGCGCGCGAACACCGGAGCATCGACGGCATCATCAACCTGGCCGCCAAGGCCGGCGTGCGCGATTCCGTTTCGGATCCCTGGTCCTATTACGACACCAACCTGACCGGCACGCTCAACCTGTTGGAAATGTGCCGGCATAACGACATTAAGAAATTCATCCTGGCCTCCACCTCCAGCATTTACGGCGAGGACGCGCCCTACCCCACGCCTGAAACGGCCGGCTCCAGCCTGCCGCTGCAGCCCTACGCCGCCAGCAAGAAAGCAGCCGAGACGCTGGGCTACAGCTACCATTACCTGCATGGCATCGACGTGACCGTATTGCGCTACTTCACGGTTTACGGCCCCGCCGGACGCCCGGGCATGTCCATGTTCCGCTTTGCCAAGTGGATTATGGAAGACCACGAAGTAATGGTCTTCGGCAGCGGCGAGCAGACACGCGGTTTCACCTACCTGGACGACATCGCCAGCGGTACCATTCTGGCGCTCAAACCGTTGGGCTATGAGATCATCAACCTGGGCGGGCACGAATCCATCAGCATCAACAACCTGATCCACAAATTCGAAACCATCATCGGCAAAAAGGCCGCTGTAAAATACTATCCCGAAAACGCGGCGGACATGTCCGCCAGTTGGGCCGACACCAGCAAAGCACAGCAAATGCTGGGCTGGAAGCCGCAGGTTTCGCTGGACGAAGGCCTGCGCAACGTAGTGGACTGGTACCGGCAGGAATACGATTGGGCCAGTCAGGTGGATACTGAATGAAGTTCCTGGGGAAGTGGTGGCATATCCTCAAAACGGATAAGCTGCTGCAAAAGATCCTCGCCAATTCCGGTTACCTGTTGAGCAGCAATGTGCTCAGCATGGGCCTGAGCATGCTCCAAAGCATCCTGGCCGGACGCCTGCTGGGCGTGGCCGGTCTCGGCGTGGTCGGCACCATCACCGCATTCGCTTCCACGCTCAACCGCCTGTTCTCCTTCCGCATGAACGAGCTGGTGGTCAAGTATTTCGGCGAAGCCAAAAGCCAAAACCAGCCGGAACGCGCCGCGGCCGTGGTCAAAGTAGCCGCTCTGGGCGAGACAGGCAGCGCGATTCTATCTTTCCTGATTCTGGTATTACTGGCGCCTATTGTAGCCGAGCGCCTGGCCGACGACCCCACCACCGCCCCGCTCTTTATCCTGTACGGCACCATGGTGCTGGCCAACTTTGCCACTGAAACTTCCACCGGCGTGCTGCAGGCTACCAACAAATTCCGCAACTACGCCATAGTCAACCTGATCAGCTCCATCCTGACCGCCAGCGTGATCGTGTGGTCATTCTTCTCCCAACGCGGCATGATGGAAGTAGTGTTGGCTTACCTGATCGGCAAGTTCGTGCTGGGGCTGGGAACCGCCGTGCTGGGCTATCATGAAATGAACCGCGCCCTTGGCAAAGGCTGGTGGAAAGCCTCCTTCTCGCACCTGCCACCTTTAAAAGAACTGTTCAGCTTCGCCTTCAGCTCCAACATCAGCAGCACGATCATCATGCTGGTGCGCGATAACGAAGCCTTATGGATCGCTTTCTTCCTTTCCCCTGTGGAAGTCGGTTACGCCAAAGTTGCTCTGGCCATCATCAACCTGGTGCAGATACCCATCACACCCTTCATTTCCACCACCTATCCGGAGATCAACCAGGCGGTCATCCGGCGCGACTGGACCCTGCTGCGGCGTTTGCTGAAACGCATCACGCTCATCTCCGGCACCTGGACCGGCGCCTGCGCGCTGGGCCTGGCTGTGCTGGGGCGCTGGCTGCTCTCCTTCTATGGCGTCGATTTCCAACCGGCTTACGTGCCCATGCTGATCTTCCTGGTCGGGTTGGGCTTCGCCAACATCCTCTTCTGGAACCGGCCGTTGCTGCTTTCATTGGGCATGCCGCTGGTGCCCTACCGCTATACCTTGTGGGCCGGCCTGGCCAAAGTCGGCCTGGCTTTCCTGCTGGTACCGCGCCTTGGATTAAATTCGGAAGCCTTTCTGCTTTCGGCCTTCTTCGTCATTTCAGTTAGTCTGATCGTCTGGCGCGGATTGCAGGAAGTTAATCACCGTGAAAAAATCGACTTGGAGGCCAACCCGGCATGAAGATCGCCTGCATCACCACTTCCGTCATTCCCTCCAGCAGCGCCAACAGCATTCAGGCCATGAAGGTCGTGCACGCCCTCAAGGAGCTCGATCAGGACGTGCACCTGTGGCTGCCGGAATTTCAGCGCGGCGACTGGCAGGAGCTGGCCGACGTGTACGGCCTGCGCACGCCCTTCCCCGTGGATTGGCTGCCCTTCACGCGCGCTTTCAAGCAGTACGATTTCAGCTGGAACGCGGTCAGTCAAGCGCGCCGTTGGGGCGCCGACGTGATCTACACCTGGTCGCTGCAGGCGGCGCTGTTCGCGCTGCAGCGCGGCCGCCCGGCTGTGATGGAATTCCACGACTTTCCCATGGGCAAACTCGGCCCGCGTTTATTCCGTGGCTACATCCGTCACAAGAATCCCCGGCTAACGCTGTGCACCACGCGTGCGCTGGCGGACGGGTTGGAAGAACAATACGGCTTTACCTTCAAAGAGAACCAATTACAAATCGCGCCCAACGGCGTGGAACTGGAACGCTACCAAGACCTGCCCGCGCCTGAAGAAGCGCGCCGGCAGCTTGGTTTGAATGACGGCTTGACGGTGGGTTATTCCGGCCACTTCTACCCCGGCCGCGGCATGGACGTGCTGCTGGCATTGGCCCAGGGGCTGCCGCAGGTCAACTTCCTGTGGATGGGCGGCCGCCCGGAGGACATTGCCCCCTGGCGGGAAAAACTGGCCCAGGACGGCCTGCACAACGTGACCATCACCGGCTTCATTCCCAACAGCCGCCTGCCGCTCTACCAGGCCGCGGCCGACATCCTGCTGATGCCCTACAACCGCTCCATCTCCGGTTCCAGCGGCGGGAACATCGCGCGCGTCATCAACCCCATGAAAATGTTCGATTACCTGGCCAGCGGGCGCGCCATCGCCGCCAGCGACATCCCGGTCTTCCACGAAGTGCTTTCAGAAAAGAATGTCTGCTTCTGCGAACCCGAAGATGGCGCGGACTGGGTCGACAAGGTCGGCCGGCTGGTACAGGATGAGAAGCTGCGGGCACGGTTGGGCGCGCAGGCCAGGCAAGACGCCGCGCAATACACCTGGAAGCGCCGCGCGCAAACCAGCCTGGATCATCTGCAAAAGCTATTACAATAATTCCATCTGAATAAATAAACACAAACCGATGAAAAAACTCCAGAAACCTTTCCTGATATTTTGTGTCAGTCTGGGCGCTGTGATCGGCGCCGTGGTGGCCTATCTGAACCCGGCTGAAAACCCGCTGATCGGATTTTTCTCCGCCTTCCTGCTCTCCGGCCTGAGCCTGTACGCTTTGGGCTGGCTGTGGCACAAGCTGGGCGGCAGCCGCGTGCTGGCCTGGACGGTTTTTCTGGCTTTTCTGCTGCGCCTGAGCATCGGTATATTCCTGTTCATCGCCCTGCCGGTACTGGGTTATGATGAAGACCCCACCAACGCCGGTTATCTCTACCTGGACGCCTACCGCCGCGACGGCGACGCCTGGCGCCTGGCCAAGTCCGGCGAACCGCTGGGCATGGCCTTTCAGGAAGAATTCGCCACCGACCAGTACGGCGGGCTGCTCTCGCTGAGCGCTGCGGTGTATCGCGTATTCAGCCCGGACGGCCACCGCCCGCTGTTGATCCTGATCCTGACCTCTTTTGCCGCCGCGGCCGGCCTGCCCTTCCTGTGGCAGGTTGTGCGCAAGCGCTGGGGCGAACGCACGGCCAACGTGGTCGCCTGGCTGTACGCGCTCTATCCCGAAAGCATCATCCTGGGCGCTTCGCAAATGCGCGAACCCATGCTGATCGGCCTATCGGCTATAGCCGCTTGGGGTGTGGGCAAGTGGAAAGATAATAAAACCCGCTCGGCGCTGGCATTGGGCATCAGCTTCTTGTTGATGCTGTTCTTCTCGTTCAAAGCCGCCGGGGCCATCCTGGCCGCCATGGCGGTTTGGTTCTGGCTGGAGAATATCCAGCCCAAAGCCGGCAAAAACCTGCGCATTGCCGGGTATCTACTGATGGTCGTCGGCCTGCTGGCCGGGTTGTACTTCAGCTGGTCCTGGCTGGTGGACAGCTCCAAATGGGACCTCTACCTGATGGAAAGCTCCTCCGGGCGTATCCAGTGGGAAGTGACCCTGATCAGCGACCTGCTGCGCGTGCCCTTTATCATCGGCTACGGTATCGCCCAACCGGTGCTGCCGGCCGCCATCATCTACCCCGGCATCGCCATCAACCGCGCCATTGCCGTCTTCCGCTCGCTGGGCTGGTACCTGCTGGCGCCTCTGCTGATCACCGGCTTTCTGTTGGTCTGGAAGGAAAAGAACAAGCAAAACAAAGCCCTGCTGCTGTTCTTCATGATCGCCGCGGTGGTTTGGACGCTGATTTCCTCGGCCCGCGCCGGCGGCGACCAATGGGACAATCCGCGCTACCGTTCCATTTTCCTGATCTGGATGCTCATTCCGGCTGCCTGGGCATACGTGACCACGCTGGAAAAACGCTCGCCCTGGCTGTGGCGCTTGCTGTTGCTGGAGTTCATCTACATCGGCTTCTTCATCCAGTGGTACCTCAGCCGCTATTACGGTATGTTCAAACGCATGAATTTCTGGCCAATGGTGCGCCTGCTGGGCGGCATCGGCTTTGCCATCATCTTTGGCGGTCTGGCTTACGATTGGGCCCGCAAGAAAATCAGGGAAAAACACGGCTGAGCGCGCGTGTTATAATCCTTGGTCATACCGAGCCCCGCTATTTTGGCAAACAGGAGCGGATATTTGAATTTTGAACGAACCCTCATCAGCGCAAATCCGGGCGCTTTTTTGTTCACAGGGCCAGATCATCCAGGAGTTGAACGATGACCTTATCAATTATTGTGCCGGTCTATAACGAAGAAAAGAATATCGACCTGCTGTACGATGCCATTGTACAATCCCTCAAGGATGTCAAAAGGCCCTGGGAGCTGATCCTGGTGGACGACGGCAGCCGCGATAACAGTCTGGAAAAACTGCGCGAGCTGGTAAAAAAGAACCCCGACCAGATCAAAGTGGTCGTACTGCGCCGCAACTTCGGCCAAACGGCCGCCATCGCCGCCGGTATCGACCAATCCAAAGGCGACATCATCATTTTACTGGATGCCGATTTGCAGAATGACCCGGCCGATATCCCCCTGATGCTTTCCAAGATCGATGAAGGTTATGATGTGGTCAGCGGTTGGCGCTATGACCGCAAGGACGCTTTCCTGACGCGCACGCTGCCTTCCCATTTGGCCAACGGCATGATCTCCAGCGTGACCGGCGTGCGCCTGCACGATTACGGCTGCACGCTCAAAGCCTACCGCCGCGAAGTGATCACTGGCTTTCGCCTGTACGGTGAAATGCACCGCTTCATCCCGGTGTATGCCAATTCCATCGGCGCCAAGATCACCGAGGTCAAGGTGCACCACCACGCGCGCAAGTACGGCAAAGCCAATTACGGCCTGGAACGCACTTTCAAAGTTATCCTCGATTTATTCACAGTCAAATTCCTGACCAGTTACGCCAGCAAACCCATTTACGTATTCGGCGGTGTGGGGTTGGGGTTGATCTCGGTCAGCTTCGTTTCCCTGCTCTATCTGGCTATTCGCCGTTTGGTCATGGTCAGCAAACCCTCGCCCTTTGCCTCGCCGTTGTTCATCATCGCGGTTATGCTGGCCATCATGGGCTTCCAGTCCATTTTGATGGGTTTGATTGCCGAATTGCTGGCACGCACCTACCATGAATCCCAGAACAAGAAGGTTTACACCATCCGCGAGATTCTGGGCGGCCAGCCCAAGAAATCTGCCAAATAGGCAGCGCTTAAGCTTATGAAAATATTGGTCATCTCCCACGAATATCCACCCATCGGCGGGGGCGGCGGACAGGTTGTGGCGGATGTCTGCACGCATCTGGCCGCCCGCGGCCATCAGGTTTACGTGCTCACCGCGCATTACGGCGACCTGCCGCGTATGGAAGTCGAGGGAAATCTGACCATTGACCGTATGCCCTCCTGCCGCACGCAGGCCTACCGGGCCGGGTTCATGACCATGGCCTGCTTCATCCTGAAAGCCATCGGCCACGGAAGCAAAATTATGCGCTGCTTTCAACCCGACGTGATCCAGGCGCATTTCGCCGTGCCGGCCGGCGCGGCCGCTTACGTATTGTCCTGCTTGTTCCGCGTCCCGTATGTCATCACCGCCCACGGCGGCGACGTGCCCGGCGGCGCACCCCAAAAGACGGATAAATGGTTCCGCCTGGTGCTGCCCTTCACGCGCCCCTTCTGGAAAAAAGCCGCGCGTGTCATCTCGGTCAGTCAGCAAACGCGCCGCTTTGCCCTGCAGCACTACCCGGTCGATATCCAGGTCATCCCCAACGGCATCGACACACAGACCTGCCGGCCCGGAACATTCGACCCGGTCAAATCTCCGCGTATCCTCTACATCGGGCGTTTTTCTCCCGAAAAGAACGCGATTGCCGTACCCGCCGTGCTGGAGCGCATCCGCGACTTGGATTGGCAGTGCGCCATGCTGGGCGACGGCCCGCAGATGGAAGAGGTCAGGCAATCCCTGGCGCATTCCGGCCTGAGCGAGCGCGTCGAACTGCCCGGATGGGTCAGCCCGCAGGAAGTCAACCAGTGGCTGGCTAAAAGCGACATTTTGCTAATGCCCTCGCTGCTGGATTCAATGCCCATCGCCGGCCTGCAGGGCCTGGCCATGGGGTTGGCATTGGTGCTCAGCAACATCGGCTCCTGCCCGGACTACATCGACGGGGACCGAAACGGCTTTTTGGTGACGCCCGGTGACGTGGAAGGTTACGCCGATGCCCTGCGGCGGCTGTTGAGCGACAAAAGCCTGCTCAGGAACGCCCGCGCCGCCAGCCGCGCGCACGCGCAGCGCTTCGACCTGACTAAGGCCATCGATGATTACGAGAAAATCCTGGCGGAGGCGGCCGCTTAAGATGCGCATCGCTTCCGTTTCCCTACACTGGCCGCGCAGCCTGACCAGCGGTGTCGGCAAGAAGATGCAGCGCCAATTGTCCGCCTGGCGCGAGTTGGGCCATGAGGCCGAGTTCTTCTCGCACCTGCACCTGCCCGAGGACACCTCCACCCTGGTGGAAGGGCAGCGCTTCCCTTATTCCATCCATTCCGGTCATTCCGGCGCGACCGGGCTGCTGCCTACTGAACTGTCGCGTATGGCCGCCCTGAAAAAGCTGATCAGCGCGGTGCGTACCTACCAGCCGGACGTCATCTACCTGCGCTGGGCCATGTACGTTTACCCGCTGCAGCGCCTGCTGCGCCTGGCGCCAAGCGTGGTAGAGATCAATACCAACGACCTGGAAGAACACAAACTGCTGGGCGGCGTTATGAGCAGCTACAACCGGCTGACGCGCGGTATCACCCTAAGCGGCGCCTGCGGCATCGTCTACGCCACGCACGAACTGGCCGAGTTGGAGGAGTTCCAGCGCTTTCATAAACCCGGCCTGGTGGTCAGCAACAGCATCGAGCTGGATGCCGTGCCCCCCCTGCCCGCCCCGCATAACGATCGCCCGCACCTGGCCTTCATCGGCACGCCCGGCTTTGCCTGGCATGGCGTGGAAAAGCTGTTTTTTTTAGCTAAAACCTACCCCGACATCGTCATTGACGTGATCGGCTATGACCATATCGAAGGCATTGCGGAACTGCCGGTCAACCTGGTGCTGCACGGCTACCGGATCGGCGCGGAATGCGACCGCATTCTGGCGCAGGCCGACGCGGCCATCGGCACGCTGGCATTGCACCGCGCCGGTCTGAACGAAGCCTCGCCCCTCAAGGTGCGCGATTACGCCAGCCGCGGCATCCCCTGCATCCTGCCCTTCCGCGACACCGACCTGGACAGTTTGGACAGCGACCTGATCCTGCACATCCCCAACACCGAGGACAACGTGCATGCGCAGGCCGCCGAAATTCACGACTTCCTGTTGCGTGTACAGGGCAAGCGCATTCCGCGCGAACTGGTGTGCGACAGGATTGACAGCCGCGTTAAGGAACAGCAGCGCCTGGATTTCATGGCGCGATTTATCAAAAAATAACAGCGGATTAATAAAAACAACACTTACGCAGAGCGCCATAAAGATTTATGCTATACTGTGAAAAATCACTGACGTATGACCATTCAATCTGAAGATACCCAGGAAATTATTTGTACCAACTGCGGGAGGCCCAACCTGCCCGAGGCAGTGAAGTGCTGGTATTGCCAAACCGAGTTGCGCAGCGGCGATCAGCCTGCCGACCAGCAGGAGGATGATTATCCGGATCCGGAAGCAGCGGCCGGGCAAGCGCCCTCCGCATCGGAACCCGTGCAAAATGAAGAAGAAAACATACCCGAATGGCTGCAGCGCATCCGGGAAAAGGAACAGAAGGAACGTGCTTCCCAGGAAGCCCGCGACCAATGGCAGCAGCAGATGCTCTTCAATGGCGCCGCTCCGCATGCGCAGCCTGAAGAGGAACACGGGAATGAACCCAAAGAAACACACCGCCCTCCCAAAGAGCCGCCTGCTGTAGTAAAAGAAGAACCCGTGGAGCAGCCGCCGCTGGAATCGGTTCAACCGCAGCCGCCGCAGCCTAAATCGGTGAAAACAATTGATGAAGAAGATGAAATTCCTTTGGACGATACATCCGATGATCTGCCTGAAGGTTTTATCAAGTTTGACTCAAACGGTAATTGAAAATAAAATATTGATGGGATTCATAAATCGAGGGAAAGATGCCAAATAGAAAAACTGACGAGACCTTACAGGAAATTTTAGAAGAAGACAATACCAACGTTCGCAAGACCAGGCGCAAGAGCCCTATCGCGCGCATCCTGCTCATTATCACCATCCTGGTTGTGTTTTTCTTCGGCTTCCTTTACGTCACCCAATATCTGGCCGATATGGAAGCGGAAGCCCGCGTCAGAGCCATCCTCACGGTTAGCGCGAATCCCGCCTACACCAATGAAAATAATAGCGTTGACATCGCTACTGCCACTGTCGAAGTCGTCCCCACCGAAACCGTGGAGATTGTTACAGCCACTGTTGACCCGGACCTGGAACGGACGGCCACCATCGCCGCCCAATTGACCAGCGTCGCAGAATTTCAGGCAACGGAAACACCGGCTGAATAAATAATACTAATTATTTTTTACAATTGAGAGCGGGGTTAAATGCTCGGTGCAATAGCTGGGGATATTATTGGATCTCCATATGAGTACTTGGGGTTTAAGGAAAAGGGCTTCCCCCTTTTCTCGGAACGTTCCTGTTTTACGGATGATACCGTCCTGACCGTCGCCGTGGCGGATGCCATGCTGCACAATCTCGATTTCGCGCAAACGCTCAAGGCATATGGCCGTCGTTACCCGGATGCCGGTTACGGCGGCTCCTTCTACAACTGGATGCTGACCGACACGCTGGAGCCATATAAATCCTGGGGCAACGGTTGTGCCATGCGTACCAGTCCCATCGGTTTCCTGTTGGACGATGAATCCACTATTCTAAAGACGGCCCGAAAATGCTCTGCCGTCACTCATAATCACAGCGAGGGTATCAAAGGCTCTCAGGCAGTCTCGATGGGTATTTTCCTGGCCCGCCAGGGCAACAGCAAGGAAATCATCCGACAGGAAATATTCAGATGGTTCGGCTATAATTTGCAGCCGCACATGGGGGAGATCCAACCCACTTATCGGTTCACCATTACCTGCCAGGGTACTGTGCCGCCCGCTTTCATCGCTTTTCTGGATTCAATCGATTATGAAAGCGCCGTGCGCAACGCGGTTTCACTGGGCGGCGACGCCGACACGCTGGCCTGCATTGCCGGGGCATTGGCGGAGGCATATTACAAAGAAATTCCAGCTGAAATTATCGATGAAACCCGCAAGCGCCTGCCGCAGGATTTTCTGGATATCATCGATGAATTCTACGATGTGATGAATAAAAAGAACACCGACTGAACAAAGTTCAAATCGATCCCACGCCCCGAACTTTTTTCGTGTATTTTGTGTATTTCGTGGTTAATCAAAAACTCCCGCCGGATCAGCGGGAGTTCTCATTTTTCAGATAATGATTTTAGACGACCGAGGTGGCGACTTTTTCGCCGTAAGCCAGCAGGGCTTGCAGCATATCGTCTGTACGCCCTTCCGCGTAAACGCGCAGCACCGGTTCGGTGCCCGAGGGGCGAATCAGCAGCCAGGAGTTGTCATCCAGGATGTATTTGACGCCATCTTTGGTGGACACTTCATTCACCTTCTGCCCACCGATTTCTTTCGGAGCATCGTTGATGAGGATATCCACCATTTTCTCTTTGGCTACCGGCCGCTTCAGGCGCTGGTCGCGGCGGGCATAAACCGCCGGGCCGACGTCCGCCAGCAGGTTGGCTACCAGTTCGGAAAGGGTCACGCCCGATTCGGCCACGATTTCCGTCAGCAGCAGGCCCATGATGATGCCGTCGCCTTCGGGAATGTGCCCCAGGAAGGAAATGCCGCCCGATTCCTCGCCGCCAATCAAGACCGGCTCCTTGAGCATATATTCGGCAATATGGTTGAAGCCCACTGGAGTCTCGTGTACGGTCAAGCCATAGCGCGCGGCCAGCAAATCGACCATGCGGGTGGTGGAAACGGTGCGCACCACCGAGCCTTTCAAGCCGCGTTTTTCGGCCAGGTATTGCAGGGAAAGCGCGATAATCTTGTGCGGGTCAACGAATACGCCGCGTTCGTCCATGGCGCCGATGCGGTCCGCGTCGCCGTCCGTGGCCAGGCCCAGGCTGCCTTTGCCCATGCAGATGGCGCCGGAAAGCGCGCTCAAGTACTGGCCAATCGGTTCAGGATGCACGCCGCCAAAACCGGGATTCATCTCGTTGCGGATCTCGTGGATCTCGCAGCCGGTGCCTTCCAGCAGCCCGCGGATCACGCCGCGTCCCGCGCCGTACATGGAATCCACCACGATGTATTGAGGATTCTCGGCGATCACATCAAAGTTGATCAGTTTGCGCAAGTGCGCGTGATATTCGGGAATGGGGTTGAAGCGCGTGATCAGGCCTTCCTGGCGCGCGATGTCGTAATCGATCAGGTTGGGGCCGCGGCCCTGGGACTCGTTGTCGTTCAGGTAAACTTCCACCTTGCGGCACAGTTCCGGCAGCGCCGAACCGCCGTAAGCGGCTTTCAGCTTGACGCCGTTGTAGCGCGGCGCGTTGTGCGAAGCGGTGATCATGATACCGCCGATGGCGTGCAGGTTCTTGATGGTGTAAGACACCACCGGGGTGGGCGCGTCGGCCTGGCACAACAGTACTTTAAAACCGTTGGCGGCCAGCACACGCGCGGCTTCGCGCGCGTAGCGGTCCGAAAGGAAGCGCGTGTCAAAACCAACCACCATTAATTTGGGGTCCGGCGGCGGATCGATTTCCAGTCCGTTAAGCCAGCCTTCCGAATTGACCGCGTCGGCAATGGCTTGAGTGACCATTCTAAGGTTGTGAAATGTAAAAGTGTCTGAAATGACGGCTCGCCAACCGTCGGTGCCAAAGTTAATGGGCATATTTTTCTCCTTACCAAAAGTAATTTTAAGCAAAATAAACCCCTAGGGGTCAACCTTGGGGTCTGTTAAAAATCCCTTTATTTCAAAAAAGCCCTCGCGAAATGCGAACACATGCCCGCTATTATAACCCAATGGCCATCTTAGTGTAAAATTACGCTTATGTTATTAAAAACCAATCCAAGAAAATTAATCCCCACCCTTTTCTTAATTTCCCTTTTCGCACTGTCAGCCGCAAGCTGCGGTTCGAAAGCCGAACAGGCAGTCCAGGAGACGGAAGCCGTGCCGATTGTTGAACAGCCCACGGCCACTCCCCTGCCGCCCGACCGCGCGGTGCTGATTATCAGCCCCGACGACAACGCCGAAACCGCCACCCAGGCCCAAAACCTGCTGGCCGAGCTGGCCACGTCCTCCGGGTTGGAATTTGAAACCCGTCAGGATATCAGCGCGGAAACGCTCACAGCCGATATCAAGGTGCTGGTCTTTTTGCATCACCCGGATAACCTGGGCACCCTGGCAGCCGGCGCGAGCGGCACGCAATTCGTGGCCATCAGCGACCTGGATTGGACGCCGCCGGCCAACGTTACCCTCATCCATGAAGATACCACCGGCACCGCTTTCCTGGCCGGTTACATTGCAGCCATCACCGCGCCTAATTTCCGTGTTGGCGCGCTGCTGGCGTCCGAAGATGCCCAGATGAACACCGCCTTCAAGAACGGCGTCAGTTACTACTGCGGTATCTGCTCCGCCGTAATCACCCCGCTCAATGCCTACCCGGTAATTGCCGAACAAACCGCGGCCAGCACGCCAGAAATCTGGCAGGCCGTTTTCGATCAGATCAACCAGAGCAAAGTCAACGTGGTTTACATCGCACGCGAAGCTGTCAGCCCGCAGCTGCTATCTTATCTATCCAGCCAGGATGTGGCCATCATCAGCAACCAGCAGGTTACCGAAGAAGGCCGTTCACGCTGGGCAGCTTCCGTTTACATGGATGCCATCACACCCCTGCGTGAAATTTGGGGAGATCTGGTAGCCGGCATCGGCGGCAGGACCATCAGCGCCACCTTCCAGGTTGGCGACATCCAGGAAATCACGCTGACGGACGGCTCAGTATGGTTGAGCCCCGGCAAGCTGATCCTGGTGAACCAGATGGTCGACCTGATGCGTGAAGGCCAGATCAACACTCAATCGGCGAATTAATCCGAATTATTGCTTTTTTCTGAATCAGGAGAATTGCCCATAAACTCCGGCATGGTAGCGTGGCCTGGCTGTGAGATGCCCTGCGGTTTAAACAACCCGGCAACGGTCATCAGGATAATGCGCAGGTCCAACCCAAAGGACCAGTGATCCACGTACCAGACATCCAGCTTGAATTTCTCATCCCAGGTCAGAGCGTTGCGCCCGTTGACCTGCGCCCAACCGGTCACTCCCGGCAGCACATCGTGCCGGCGCGCTTGTTCGGGCGAATAGCGCTCCAAATATTGCACCAGCAGCGGGCGCGGCCCGACCACGCTCATATCCCCCATCAGCACGTTGAAGAACTCCGGCAGCTCGTCCAAGCTGGTGCGCCGCATGAAGTGCCCCAAACCGGTGATGCGCTGTTCGTCGGGCAGCGGCTTGCCGTTGGCGTCAAAAGCAGCGCGCATGGTGCGGAATTTGACCAACTTAAACAAGCGCCCATCCAACCCCGGCCGCACCTGGGTGAAAAACACCGGCCAGCCCTGCGTAACCCATAACAGCAGCGCCAGGATTAATATCACGGGGGATAACAGCACCAGCACAAGCAGCGAGAATAAGATATCGAACAGGCGTTTGCCGGGCGGAATGGGACGGATAGATTTATTCATGCAGGAACATTTTACTAAAAAGGAACCTTTAAAGAAAGCCTGCTGCGGTTGGGTACGATATAATAAACGGAACATACTACAGGTAATAAAATGGAAAACAAGATCAAGATCGAATATTGTGTGCCCTGCCAGTTCGAAAAGCAGGCAAAGCAGCTCTCGGAAGAGCTTCAGGCGCAATACGGCCCCAAGATCGACTCCATCGACCTGGAGCCCACCCGGCTGATAGGCAGTTTTGAGGTTTTTCATAACGGAGAACTGATTTTCTCCAAGAAGAAAAGCGGACACCTGCCCCACCCCGGAGAAGTGGAACAAATTTTATTCACAAGGATAATGAAATAGTCATGGCAAAAAAAGGACGTGTATTTTCCGGCGCCAGGCCCACTGGCCGCCAGCATTTGGGAAATTACCTGGGCGCGATCAAGAATTACGTGGCGCTCCAGGACGAATACGATTGCGTTTACGGCATCGTGGATCTGCATGCGTTAACCACCATGGAGACCACCAAAGACCTTAAGCAGAACACTCTGGAAATGGCTTTGGACTGGCTGGCGGCGGGTATGGACCCGCAGAAATCGATCATCATGATCCAATCGCACGTGCCGGAATTGACCGAACTACACACCATCCTTTCCATGGTAGCTCCCCTGGGCAAGCTGACCGATCTGCCCACATTCAAGGAAAAAATCCGCGACCAGCCCCACAACATCAACTACGGGCTGGTGGGTTACCCTGTGCTGATGTCGGCCGACATCCTGCTTTACAAAGCAAATGCCGTGCCGGTCGGTGTGGACCAGGCCCCGCACATCGAATTCGCCCGTGAAATGGCGCGTTCCTTCAATTACCGCTACGGCAAGAAGGTGCTGATCGAGCCTGAAATGAAGGTCACCCAAATCCCCAAAGTGCTGGGCATCGACGGCGAGCGCAAGATGAGCAAGAGCCTGGATAACCACATCGAAATTGCAGCCACCCCGGAAGAAACCACCAAGCGCGTCATGATGATGGTCACCGATCCCAACCGCAAACTGCGCAGCGACCCGGGCAACCCGGATATCTGCAACGTTTTCACCATGCACAAGATGTTCTCCAGCCCGGAAGAGGTTGAAATGGTTAACACGGAATGCCGCCGGGCGGGCATCGGCTGTGTGGATTGCAAGAAGCTGCTGGCCAAGAACATGAATGCCTACTTCGAACCCTTCCGCGAAAGAAGGGCTGAAATGGCCAAGCACCCCGATGATATCTTCGCGATTCTAGAAGACGGCAGCCAGCGCGCGCACATCATCGCCGCACAGACCATGGCGGAAGTACGCGACGCCATCGGCATGCCCTAAAGGCTGATTTTCATCCATGCGTGCCGTCATTCAGCGCGTTACCCAAGCGCAAGTAACTGTAGACAGCCAGACCATCGCCTCCATCGGTGACGGTCTGGTGATTTTATTGGGGATTGAAAACGAAGATACCCGCGAGAAAGCTGATCAGCTCTGCAAGAAAATCGCAGCGCTGCGCATCTTCAGCGATTCCGAAGAGAAAATGAACCTGTCCGTGCGCGACATCAGCGGCAGCGCGATTGTGGTCTCCCAATTCACCCTGATGGCCGACACGCACAAAGGCAACCGCCCTTCTTTCTTCAAAGCCGCCCCGCCCGATGTAGCCAGCCCGTTGGTGGATTATTTCATTGCATCCCTCGAAAAAGAAGGCGTGCCCACCCAGTCCGGCCAATTCGCCGCGCACATGCTTGTGGAAATCCATAACAGCGGCCCCGTCACCATCCTGCTGGAAGCCTGAGTCTTTCCTTCCTTTAATACAACAAATTTCCCTTTTCTTACGTATATGAGATGAGAGTTTATTTATCTCATCTTTATCATATATAAATAAGGTAGAAATAGAAAACTGGAGGAAAGAATGAGAATTACCGACATTATTTCTGGTTTATCTGTCATCTTTTGGCTCGCGGCATTGGGTTTTATCGCATTTGCCAGCGTGCAAGCTGCCCGCGGCCATAAGATAAATAATTCCCGTTCCATTTTTATCGGGCTGATCCTGGTTGCCCTTCTGGTCACCACGTTAAGTGCCGGCCTGGTCTTTGTGGAACCGCAGGAGCGCGGGGTAGTTATTTCAGCTATCTCCCCCAAAGGCTACCGCGAACAGGCCCTGCAGCCTGGACTGCGTTGGATTATGCCTTTTGTGGAACGGGTGGTGTATTACCCTATCTCGCGCCAAACGTATACGATGTCGATTGCCACCTTTGAAGGCCAAATCCAGGGCGATGATTCCATAACCGCCCGCACAGCCGACGGCCAGGAGATCTTCGTGGACGCTTCCGTCATCTACCAAATCAACCCCGAAAAAGTAGTGGATTTGCATATCCTCTGGCAAAACCGTTACTCCGATGAATTGGTACGCGCTCAATCGCGCGGCATTATCCGCGATGCGGTATCCCAATTCGGCGTGGAGGACGTGGTCACGGACAAGCGTTTTGAGCTGGTGGAGTACGTAAACGACCAACTCAGGAGCAAATTCGAAGAGAACGGCCTCACCCTGGTGGATTTCGTTCTGCGCAACATCACCTTCTCACCCGAATACGCCGCCTCGGTAGAACAAAAACAGGTGGCTGAACAACAGGCCAAACAAGCCGCTTTTGTAGTCGAGCAGAAAAAGCAGGAAGCGCAGCAGGTAATTGAAACGGCCAAGGGTGACGCGGAAGCGGCCGTGATTGCCGCGGAAGGACGCGCCAAAGCCCGTATGGTGGAAGCTCAGGCCGAGGCAGACGCGTTGAAGTTAATAAAAGACGCTATTGCCAATAATCCGGACCTGCTTACCTACCAATACATCACCAAACTGGCGCCCACCATTGACACCATGCTGCTGCCCAGTGAGAGTCCTTTCGTATTTCAGCTTCCTGAAAGTGTACAGTAAAGCAAATAACGGATAAAATTAACCAGGGAACCATGTCCCGGGCTTAATACGGCACCCAGCCAATTCTATTGACTGGCATAGGGCTCCGTGCTAAGATAATAAGTGTAATTTTTATAATAAAAATTCATACGACGATAATTCTGGAGGAGAAAATCTATGAAGAAGAAAATCCTGGTTAGTGTGATTGCTTTGGCAGTTCTCAGCCTGTTGGCGACTGCTTGCACGCGCTCCGCCAGCGGCAGCCCTTCGGACGTTGCCAAAGCGGAATCCACATTACCCAACCCGGTATCAACGCAATCGCAACTCATGAAGGATATCATCGCCGGCACGCAAACCGCCATGGCTATGCCGGTGGACGGCACCGCGGCAGCCGCAGAAGATAACGGCGACGAAAAACCTGCCACGGATGAGACGCCCGCTCCCAAGGCAGAACCCACCGCAAAGCCTTTGCCCACCTCCACCGACGGCCCACCGCCCGTGGTTCCTCTGAATTACAACACCACCAAATGCGCCCCCGGATACTACGTCTGCGTTCAGAGCTACAAGAAAGACCAGTCTGTTGTATTGCAGGCCACTTATCCCTGGCTGTTGGATGATATGGATTTGACCTTCAAGATGGGCCCGGAAGGCGAATATGACTACACCAAGTACATCGTGGTCGGTACCGCCCATTACAGCCCGCAAGGCTCTGCCCAGGGTTTTGAAGTTACACTGAACATCCCGGACAGCCTGCGCGGAAGCAACCTGGTGGTTGTTCTGCTCGAAACCGATATGGCTGATTACTACGGGTCAGATTACTTCACCAACGAGTAAAAGTTCTTTATAAGAAAAAGCAAATCCCCGCTTTGAAAGCGGGGATTTTTGTTATCCATGATAAACTAGCTCCTGCGAGGTGACTCTATGGCCCATCAAATCCTTTCCAAAACCACTGTTTACAACGCTTACGCCTTCAGTGTAGAGAATTTGCACGTCAAGCTGCCGGATGACCGCGAACGGGACTACAACCTGGTTCGGCACAGCGATTCTGTCACGATTATCCCCCTGGACAGCGACGGCAACATCTGGTTTGTCACTCAGTTTCGTATGGGTTGCGAACGCATCCTGCTGGAATTGCCCGCCGGAACAATCGATGATGGGGAAACGCCCCTGGATTGTGCTTTGCGCGAGGTGCGCGAGGAAACCGGCATGGCCGCCGGCCAAATGACCCATTTAGGCTCCATTTACCTGGCGCCGGGCTATTCCTCCGAGCTGAATCATATCTTCCTGGCCACCGAGCTCTACCCCGCCCCGCTGGAAATGGACGAGGACGAGTTCCTCAACGTGGAAAGATATCCGGCCAACGAAGCCCTGCTGTTGGCCCAGCAAGCCCGCCTGCAGGATGGGAAAAGCCTGGCCGCGCTCTATCTGGCAGCCGGGAAATTGTCCAGTTAACCCTCAATCAGACTATTTTTGTCCAGATATCAAAAAGTGGTATTATTAAGTGGTTTTATCACAAACCGCTTTGTTTCGCCTGCCAAGGCGTTGAACCATAACACCAAATCACTTATTTCAAGGAGATAATTCATGAAACGTCAACAGGTAATGATGGACGGCAACGAAGCTGTTGCCTACACCGCATACCGCTTGAACGAGGTTATCGCAATCTATCCCATCACCCCCTCTTCACCCATGGGAGAACATGCCGACGCCTGGTCAGCCAAGGGTATTTCCAATATTTGGGGCACCGTTCCCATGGTCATGGAAATGCAGGCTGAGGGCGGCGCGGCCGGCGCAGTGCACGGCGCACTGACCACCGGTTCCCTCACCACCACCTTCACAGCCTCACAAGGTTTGCTGCTGATGATCCCCAATATGTACAAGATCGCCGGTGAATTGACTGCCGCGGTCTTCCATGTCTCAGCCCGTTCGCTGGCTGCACAGGCATTGTCCATTTTTGGCGACCACGCAGACATAGCCGCCGCACGCGCCACCGGCTTTGCCATGCTGGCTTCCCGCTCACCGCAGGAAGCGCACGATATGGCCCTGATCTCCACGGCTGCCAGCCTCGAATCGCGTGTGCCTTTTGTGCACTTCTTCGACGGCTTCCGCACCTCCCACGAGGTCGGCGGCATTGAATTGATCGACGAAGACGTGATGCGTGAAATGATCGACGATGAGTGGGTAATGGCCCACCGCGAACGCGGCCTCACCCCCGATGCACCTTCCATTCGCGGCACCGCGCAGAACCCGGATGTTTATTTCCAGGCACGTGAAACAGTCAATCCGTTCTACGAAAAATGCGCCGCTATCACCCAAAAGGCCATGGATAAATTCGGCAAACTGACCGGCCGGCAGTACAACCTGTTCGATTACGCCGGCGCGCCCGACGCGGAACGCGTCATCATTGTGATGGCCTCCGGTGCCGAAACCGCTGAAGAAACCGCCAATTACCTGGTCAAAAAAGGTGAGAAAGTCGGCGTGCTCTCCGTGCGTTTATACCGCCCCTTCGCGCCCGAGTATATGTTCAAGGCGCTGCCCAAAACCGTCAAATCCATTGCCGTGCTTGACCGCACCAAGGAACCCGGTTCGGACGGCGAACCACTCTACAAAGACGTTGCCTCTGCGATTTTGGATGCAACCAATAAAGGCACCTCGCCCTTCAGCAGCCAACCCGTTGTGGTCGGTGGACGCTTCGGACTTTCCTCCAAAGAATTCACTCCCGCCATGGTCAAGGGTATTTTCGATGAACTGAAGAAAGACCAGCCCAAGAACTCCTTCACCATCGGTATCGATGATGATCTCTCCCACACCAGCCTGCCCTATGACGCCGATTTCTCCATTGAAACCGACGACACCATCCGCTGCGTGTTCTTCGGCCTGGGTTCCGACGGCACCGTTGGCGCCAACAAAAACTCCACCAAAATCATCGGTGAAGAAACCGACAACTACGCCCAGGGTTACTTCGTGTACGACTCGAAGAAATCCGGCGCCATGACCGAATCTCACCTGCGTTTCGGCCCCAATCCGATCCACAAGCCTTTCCTGATCGGTAAGAATGACACCAACTTTGTAGCCTGCCATCAGTTCCCCTTCCTGGAACAGTATGACATGCTCAAATATGTCAAACCCGGCGGCGTTTTCCTGCTCAACAGTATCTATGGCAAGGATGAGGTTTGGAATCACCTGCCCGTGGAAGTCCAATCCGCCATCATCGACAAAAAACTGAAGTTTTATATCATCGACGCATACGAAGTGGCTGGAAAGACCGGTATGGGCACCCGCATCAACACCATCATGCAGACCTGCTTCTTCGCCATCAGCAACGTCCTGCCCAAGGACGAGGCCATTGCCGAGATCAAGAAATACATCAAGAAGACCTACAGCAAACGCGGTGAAGCCGTTATCAACCAGAACTACGCGGCTGTAGATTCCTCGCTCGAGAACCTGTTCGAGGTAAAAGTACCCGAATCGGTCACCAGCAAAGCCACCCGCCGCCCGGCAGTTCCCGCCGGCGCGCCCGAATTTGTCAAGGAAGTACTCGGCGCCATGATCTCCAAGGACGGCGACGACCTGCCTGTCAGCAAATTGCCCATCGATGGTACCTATCCTTCCGGCACCACCCAGTGGGAAAAACGCAATATTGCCATGGAAATTCCCGTCTGGAATCCGGACGTCTGCATCCAATGCGGTAAATGCGCATTCGTCTGCCCGCACGCTGTCATCCGCACCAAAGTGTACGATGCCGCGCTGCTGAAAGACGCTCCCGAAACCTTCAAGTCCGTGGATGCCAAGTTCAAAGAGTTCCCCGGAACGAAATTCACCGTCCAGGTATCACCGGAAGATTGCACCGGCTGCGGCTTGTGCGTGGAAAACTGCCCTGCCAAAGACAAGGCCGATCCCAGCCGCAAAGCCATCAACATGGCTCCCCAGCCTCCGCTGCGCGAAAGCGAAAGCAAGAACTGGGAATTCTTCTTCAACCTGCCTGATCCAGACCGCACCGCTTTTGAATCCAACACGGTCAAGAATAGCCAGCTGCTGCGCCCGCTGTTCGAGTTCTCCGGCGCTTGCGCGGGCTGCGGTGAGACCCCCTACGTTAAACTGCTTACCCAGTTGTTTGGCGATCGCACGGTCATTGCCAACGCAACCGGCTGCTCTTCCATTTACGGCGGCAACCTGCCCACCACGCCCTACACCTTCAACGGTGACGGCCGCGGTCCCGCCTGGTCGAACTCTCTGTTCGAAGACAACGCGGAATTTGGTCTGGGCATGCGCCTGACCATGGATAAGCAACACGAGTTCGCTCAGGAACTGCTCAAGAAAGTTGCCGGCGACGTCGGCGAAACATTGGTCGATGAAATTCTGAAAGCCGATCAAACCACCGAAGCAGGCATCAAAGCCCAGCGCGAACGCATCGATGTCCTCAAGAAGAAACTGAGCGGCAAGAAAGACCTGACTTCCCGCCAGATGCTCAGCCTGGCCGATAAACTGGTTCGCAAATCCGTCTGGATCGTCGGCGGTGATGGTTGGGCCTATGACATTGGTTACGGTGGTTTGGACCACGTTCTGGCCACCGGCCGCAACGTCAACATCCTGGTGCTCGATACCGGTGTGTATTCCAACACCGGCGGTCAATCCTCCAAAGCTACCCCGCGTGGTGCAGTAGCCAAATTCGCTGCCGACGGCAAAGGATTGCCGCGCAAGGACCTGGGCATGATTGCCATGACCTACGGATACATTTATACCGCGCAGGTTGCCATGGGCGCCAGCGACATGCAGACCTTACGCGCTTTCCGCGAAGCGGATGCGTACGACGGCCCGTCATTGATTATCGCTTACAGCCACTGCATCAACCACGGTATCATTATGAAACTGGGCCTCAACCAGCAAAACCTGGCGGTAAAATCCGGCGTTTGGCCGTTGTACCGCTACAATCCCGACCTGATGAAGGAAGGTAAGAACCCGCTGCAGTTGGACTACAAAGAGCCCAGCATCCCGGTCAAGGACTTCGCTTATAACGAAACCCGCTACCGCATGTTGACCCAAACCAATGAAGAACGTGCTGAAATGCTGCTGAAACTGGCGCAGCAGGACGCGCAGGATCGCTGGTTGAAATACAGCCAGATGGCCGCTCAGGAATACGAGAAACCGGCCGAATAATCAAATAATTAGAACTATATATAAAAAAAAGCGAATGCGATTGCATTCGCTTTTTTTCTATATAATAACGCTATAGAGAGGTGAAATATGACAGACCTGAAAACAAAATACCTGGGGTTGGAATTGAAAAATCCGCTGGTCGCTTCGGCCTCCACCCTATCCAAGAAATTTGAAAACATCAAGAAAATGGAAGACGCCGGCCTGAGTGCCGTGGTATTGTATTCGCTATTTGAAGAAGAGATCCAGCACGAAAGCCTTGAGTTGAATTATTTTCTCAACCGCGGCACGGAGTCCTTCCCGGAAGCTATTACCTACTTCCCGGAGATGGACGATTTCAACCTGAGCTCAGAAAAATATCTGGAAATCATCCGCAAATCTAAAGAAAGTGTGGATATCCCTATCATCGGCAGCCTGAACGGCGTTTCCAATAGCGGTTGGATCAAGCATGCCCGCCTTATTGAAGAAGCCGGTGCGGACGCTCTGGAATTGAATCTTTACTTTGTTGCCACCGACCTGAACATGAGCGCCGTTGATTTGGAGAAATCCTACCTGGACGTCGTTCGCGCAATCCGAAAGGATATTAAGATTCCTCTGACAGTAAAACTCAGTCCGTTCTTCAGCAGCCTGCCTAATTTTGTTAAACTGCTGAAAGAAGCCGGTGCTGACGGCGTGGTGCTCTTTAACCGCTTTTATCAGCCCGATTTGGATATTGAGAGCCTGGAGGTCAAACCCTGGCTGGAATTAAGTACCTCGCGTGATCTGCTGCTGCCATTGCGCTGGACTGCCATTCTATACGATCGGGTCCATTTGGATATGGCCCTCTCCAGCGGCGTACACTCCAGTGAGGATATGCTTAAAGCCGTTATGGCAGGCGCTTCGGCAGTAATGACCGCATCCGAGCTGATTGCCAACGGTATTGGCCGCGCGGAAAGCATGCTCAAAGAATTTCACGATTGGATTACCTGGCACAATTATGATTCGACCAGCCAAATACGCGGCATACTTAGCCAAAAGGCTGTGACTGTTCCGGCTGCTTTTGAACGTGCCAATTACATGAAAGCGCTGTCGCTCTACGATGATGAAGTTTAAATAACACAAAATAAAAACCCCGAGCTTTTTTAGCTCGGGGTTTTTTTATTAGTTTTCTTCCCCTTCTGCGCTCTGCATACGGGATTTCTTTTGACGGTAGGTGATGCGTGCACGAGAAAGATCATAAGGTGACATTTCCATTTTCACGCGATCGCCCAACAATATGCGGATGTAATAGCGCCGCATTTTGCCGGACAAGTAAGCCAAAACTTCATGGCCGTTGTCCAAAAGCACGCGAAACTGCGTGCCAGGCAGCGCTTCGATCACTGTTCCATCTACCAGGATCTTCTCCTCTTTTCCCATAAAGACTCCTTTCCGTCTTATACAAGCCCGATATTAACGGTCAGGTCGGGTATACTGTCGGCGTTTCATCCTGCGGGCGGATTTCTTTTCCTCCATACGGCGGTTCTCACTCTTTGAAATGAACCAACGTTTCTTTCGTACGGTGCTCAGGACGCCAGATCTGACCACTTTCTTGCGAAAGCGTCGTAATAACTGATCTTGCGATTCATTCGGTCGTAATACTACACTAGTCACTTGTCTTATCACCTCCCCTCTTTACGAAGGGTGGGGAAATCCCATAAAAAAAACCCGACTGATTTACATATCAATCGAGTTCATTAGTATGCGAGTAAATCAGTTTTTTTGGAAGCGTTCTCTTATATGAGTCTCCCGGTAAATTTTTTTCCAACGTCATCTATTATACAACAAGCCCAATGAATGTCAAATTAATTGGCGTTCTATTCTTTCAAAAACCGGTTTATAAAGGGATGACCATGCGCCCGTTATCGTTGGCCTCCACCTTGACGGTCTTGATTACAGCTCCCTGACGTTTGATTACCAGGGTTTTATTGCGAAAACGCCAGATAAATGAGCGCAACAGGACAATTTCCGATTGGTTTACTTGTCCATCATGCGTTTTCTCTTTGCCCAGGTCGATGCTGACTTCATTCCCGCTGCCGCTCACCACCGTCTTATAACGAACGACCTTGCGATATTTCCCATTGGGTTTCATTGCCATGATACGGATCTTTACGTTGACAAAGAATGGAATGAGGATAAACAGGAAAATACCCAGTGCAGTCAATAAAAGAGCTGTTGGCATTGCAGCAGGCATCTCTCTGCTATCTCTGTCTATACCTATGCTTTCCTCTTCGACCATGAGCTTCACCAGGCAGTCTGTAAATTGCCCGAATTCATCCTGAATGCGGATGGTACAGGAATCCTCACCAATAAATCCTTTTTCCGGTTCATAATTTATTTCACCGGTAAGCGGATCAATTTCTACCGAACCATGCTCCGGTTGGTATAAAACCATATAGGTGATCTGATCATCATTGGTAAAGACATCCACATCCTCGGCATGGATGAACGTATTGCCGCTTTGGTTCGGGGTTAAGGCAAGGGTCAGATCGGCCGCGGTTGGGCTGTCATTGACCGGCAAAATCATCAGCTCAATTTCCTGGGCAAGTACCCTCCCGCTCGTCTGCGCCAGGATGGTAAAACTCTCTTCCCCGTTGTAATCAGGATTCGGTGTGTAGGTATATTGGCCGGTAACCGAATTTATGATCACCCTGCCATTTTGCGGCGGATTATTCGGATCCAGCATATAAGATTCGGCATTTGCGGCGCTGACACTCCCAACGGCTTGATGATCTTCATACAACAACACTGCGCCCGAAACACCGTTTTTATTACCGGAAGCGCCATTGGATCGGGAATTGTAGTAATAATCATCCGTATAAGAACCCGCTGTACCGTCATTGCTGCTGACGCTGACTTTCATAGTCACTGTCGCGCTGTCGGTTACCAGCGGCTCCTGATTATCGCGGATCTCATACACAAAGCTGTCGGTGCCGTGGAAGCCTGCCTTGGGCTTGTACTTCACCGTATTGGTAGTGGCATTGATCTGCACCGTCCCATGGGCCGGATCGCTCAAGATTTGCGTAATGGTCAGGCTGTCGCCATAGACCAGGTCGGCATCCGTATCATTATCAACCACATTCAATGTCTTCCAGCCCGCGCCTTCGGACATGCGGTAAGAATCGGCATTGGCGACCGGATCATCATCCACCCAGTTTACCGTCACGGTAATGGTCTGGGTATCCGAAGCGTTATGCGCATCCGTAACCCGGATGGTAAAGCTGTCTGTGCCGTTGTAATTTTTGGCGGGTGTGTACAGGTATTCACCGGTGAATTGGTTTAAATCTATCTTGCCGTGCAGCGGGGCTGCGTTGGTATAGAAGAGATGGCTGTCGGATTCGGGTACATCGGCCAGATCCGGATCCTCAAATGTGACAAAACCGGTCAACCGGCTGTCCTCATCCATGCTTTGGGTATGGCTGGATGTGATCACCGGGACATCATTAATGGGCGTCACTGTAATGGTTACAACTGCGCTGTCGTACACGGCCGGATCCTGATTATCCTTGATTTGATAAGTAAAGCTATCCGTACCGTTGTAATTGGCGTCCAGTGTGTACTCTATCTCATGTGTGGTGGTGTTTATAACCGCGCTGCCGTGTGCAGGTCCGCTGGTGATGGACACCAGGTGCAGTTCATCGCCATAAGGCAGGTCGGCATCCTCATCGTTATCCAGCACGTCAAACGAGACCATACCGTCATCCTCATCCAGGGTGTAATAATCCGCGTTGGCCTCCGGATCATTTTCGTAGTAATTTACGTAAACGCTGATATCCGCTTCGGCTGTTTCACCGGCTTTATCGGTCACCAGCACAGAGAAAGCATCCAATCCGTTGAAATTGATATCCGGCGTGTACGTAAACGCGCCGCTGTCCGCGTTCAGGTCCAGCGTGCCGTTGGCGGGCGCCTGGCTGACTGTGAAGGTCAGTTTGTCGCCGTTGGTGGCCACATCCGGGTCGCTGGCGTCCACCACGTCTGTCACAGGCGTATCTTCCGGCGTGTTGAAACTGTCATCGTTGGCCTTGGGCGCATCGTTTACCGGCGTAATGCTGATGGTCACAGTCTGGGTGGTAGTCCCGCCGTGTTCATCGCTGACCAGTACGACAAAAGAATCGCCGCCGTTGTAATTCTCGGCAGGGGTGTAGGTATAAGCCCCGCTGGCCGTATCCAGGGTCGCTGTGCCGTGCCCGGGTTCGGTCTGAATTGAGTAGGTCTGGCTGTCCGGGTCTGGCGAATCGGCATTGTCCACATCCGTGGAAGTCACCTTGCCGCTGGCGGAGTTATCTTCCTGGATGGTATGGCTGTTAGTGGAGGTCACTACCGGCAAATCATTCACCGCTGTGATAGTCAAACTGACCAGCGCGTTATCGGTTACTGCTGGATCCTGAGTATCTTTTATCTGGTACGTGAAGCTATCCGAACCGTTGTAGTTGGCATCCGGCGAGTAAAGCACGCGCTGATGGACGCTGTCGATGCTGATGCTGCCGTGGGCGGGGTCAGTAATGATGGCGTTTATCGTCAGGGAATCACCGTAATCCAAGTCGGCGTCCGTATCGTTATGCAGCACGTCCAGGCTGGTCAGGCCGGCGTCCTCCGCCATGCTAAAGCTATCATCGTTGGCAATCGGGTCGTCCACGACCGCTTTGACGGCTACGCGCACCGTGGCGCTGGCTTCGGCGTCGTGCGTATCCGTGATGGTATAGGTGAATTCCTCGACGCCGCTCCAATCCGCTTCGGGTGTGAAGGTCAGGGTCTTTTTATCCAACGCGATGGTGACCGTACCATGATCGACGTCGTCGGTGCTGATGATGGTCAGGCTATCGCTTTCGCGGCCGATATCCTCGTCGGTGTCGTTATCCAAAACCAGGATTTTCACGCTGCCGTCTTCATCCACCGCGGTCGTGTCATTCACGGCGACCGGTGCGTCGTTTTGCGCCGTGACTGTCACGGTCACCTGCGCCGTGTCGCTGGCGCCACCCTCATCTTCAATGGTGTAAGTAAAGACTTCCTCGCCATTCCAGTCATTGTCAGGCACGAAAAGCAGATCCTTGCCGTCATGGGTGATGGTCACGGTGGCGTTGTCCACACCATCCACATGGGTAATGATCAGGTCATCGCCTTCGTTCGACAAATCCACATCGGTGTCATTGCTCAGAACATAAATGGTCTTCGAACCGTCTTCCAGCAGCGAAGCAGTATCATCCACGGCGTCCGGCCCATCATTAAGCGGGAGAACGGTAACCGTGAAAGTATCCGTGTCGGTCAGGCTGCCGTCAGAGACCGTCAGAGTGATAGTGACGGGGTCGTGCGCCGAGGCGGTGTCGTTCCAGGTGTTCTTATCCGTTAGAGGCGTGATCGTCACAGTACGGCTGCTGCCGCTGCCCCCAAAGCTGATACCGCTCAAGGGGATTGTGGCGCCTTCGCTGGTGGCGGCTGTCACCTGCAGGGCCGCGTCGTCATTATCCACATCCGTCACGGTGAAGCTGAGCGCCGCGGTGGCGCTGTCTTCGTTGATGCTTTGGTTGGCAACGTTGGAAATGACCGGTGCGTCATTGATCGGGTCGACCGTTACGGTAACGGTGGCCGTTGCTGTGGCATGGTTCTCATCTTCCACCGTATAGGTAAATTCTTCCGTGCCGAACCAGTCTGCATCGGGTTTGAAGTGCAGCAATTTTCCCGCGGAGATGATGGTGACCGTGCCATTATCCACACCATCAAACGACAGGATGGTTAGGTCATCGCTTTCGTTGGAAATATCCACATCGTAGTCGTTATCCAGCACATCGATATCAATTTCGTGGTCTTCATCCACGGAGGTACTGTCGTCTTCCGGTTCCGGCGTGTCGTTTTTCGGCAGGATGGTGACCTTGAAGCTGGTGGAGTCTGTCAGGCTGCCGTCACTGACCGTCAGGGTGATGGTAATGGGTTCATGAGCACTGCTGAGCGCGTTCCAGGTATTTTTATCAGCGGCGGGCGTGACCGTCACGGTGCGGTTGCTTCCGCTGCCGCCCAGCGCGATTCCGCTCAGTGGGATGACCGTGCCGTCACCGGTGGCGGCCGTTACCTGCAAAGCCGCGTCATCGTTGTCCACATCCGTAACCGTAAATTCGAGAGCGTCGGTAGCACTGTCCTCATCGATGGTTTGATCGGCGATATCAGAGATGACCGGCGGGTCGTTAACCGCGTTGACCGTCACCTTGACGGTGGCTGTGTCGGTGGCATTGTTTTCATCCACCACGGTATAGGTAAACTCTTCAATCCCGAAGAAATCAGCGTCCGGAACATAACGCAGCTGGGTTGCGCTGTTGATAATGGTGACAGTGCCGTTGTCCACACCCGTGAAGGATTGTATCGTCAGGCTGTCGCCCTCATGCGCGATGTCCACATCCGTGTCATTGGCCAGCACGCTGATGACCAGCGTACCATCCTCGTCCACTTTGATCGTTGGGGCAACGTCATCCGCGGCAACCGGGGCGTCATTGACCGGATCGACCGTTACAGTGAAAGTATCTGTTTGGGTCAACGTGCCGTCGCTGACCGTCAGGGTAATGGTGACCGGTTCATGCGCGGACGTAACCGGATTCCAGGTGTTATAGTCCGCTGCCGGTGTGACCGTCACGCTGCGGCTGCTGCCGCTGCCGGCCAACACGATCCCGCTCAACGGGATCACGCTGCTGTTGCTGGTAGCGGCGGTTACCTGCAGCGAGCCGTCCTCATTATCCACGTCCGTAACCGTGAAGCTCAACGCGCCGGTGTTCGTGTCCTCATCGATCTTTTGGTTAGCCACATCCGAAATAACCGGCCGGTCGTTGACCGCGTTCACCGTCACAGTCACATTAGCTGTGTCTTTAGCGCCGTGTTTATCTATCACTGTGTAAGTGAAGGTCTCGGTGCCGTTCCAGTCCGCGTCAGGAGTGAAGGTAAGGCTCTTGGAACCGGCTGCGATCTCTACGCTGCCGTTATCTACACCGCTGTATGAGTCGATGAACAATTCATCGCCTTCGCGCGTCAGATCGATGTCGTCGTCGTTGGCCAGCACGTAAATGGTGACACTGCCCTCTTCGTTGATCACGATGAGCGGATCAACCCCATCATCCACCGCCACAGGAGCGTCGTTGACCGGGTCGACCGTGATTAACACGGTTTTGCTGGTAAAGGTATCATGTTCATCGGTCACCTTGACGGTGAAGCTGTCCGAGCCGTTGTAATTAGCGTCCGGGGTGTAGGTGTATTCGCCCGTCAGGCCGTCCAGGTCCACCTCGCCGTGCGCCGGGGGTGTGGTGACCTGGATGATAATGCTGTCCGGGTCTGTACCGTCGGCGGTATCCGGGTCGTACACCACAATCGTGTCGGTCACGCTGGTATCTTCGTCCAGCTTGTTCTTATTCTCCGATGTCACTTCGGGAACGTCATTTTCTTTATCAACCGTGACGCTAACGGTGCTGGTAGCGGTGGCGCCACCCTCATCCGTAATGATGACCGTGAAACTGTCGCTGCCGTTGTAATTCGCGTCGGGAGTATAGGTCCAATTGCCGTCTGATTGCACCACGGCCGTGCCGTGCGCGCCGTCCGTACCCAACGCATAAGTGTGCGAATCGCCCTCGTGCAGCAGGTCGATATCGCTCTTCACGACCACCATTCCGTTGACGGATCCATCCTCGGTCACCGTGGCGGTGTAATCCTGGGCTATCGGCGGGTCGTTGACCGGCATGATGATAATATCGATATATTCTGTGGTCGTCAGCGCGCCATCGTTCACGTCCACCTGCAATTGCAGCGAGCCGTTCATCTGCGCTTCCGGCGTCAGTTTGACGGTGCGGGATGTGCCGGAACCCTGCAGCACCACGTTGTAGCTCTTGATCAGGGTGGTGTCCAGCGAGGTGAAGGTGATCAACAGGTTGGCTGAAGCGGTTTCCGCGTCGCTGATGACCACGTCGAAGGTGCCGGGGGTATCCTCATACATGATCCAGGGTTCGTCGGTCGAGACGATCGGATAATCATCCTCGGCAGTAATCGTGATCCTGACCGTAGCCGTAGCCGTCTTTTCCAGGTTCAGGTCTTCCGCAACCGTATACGTAAAGGTGTCCGTACCGTAGTAGTTCAGCGCGGGGCTGTACGTAAAGGACTGCGTGTCCACATCCAGGCTGACAGAACCGTGCGATGGATTGGTATAGCTGTAGATACTGAAGTCATCCCCTTCGATATCGGTATCGTTGATCAACACCGCAATGGTTACGGGATTATCTTCTTCAATGGTGCGGTTATCGCCGACCACCGTGGGGGCATCATCCACCGCGTTGATGGTGATGGTAACCGTGCCGGTGCCGCGCAGGTTGCCGCTGTCGGAAACTTCGTAAGTAAAGAAAATATCGTCGTTGCGGTTTGCCCCAGGTTTGTAGGTCAGCGTGCCGTCATTGTTGTTGACAACCGTGCCGTGGCCGGCCGTGCCATCCAAAAGTAGTTTCGGTGAGGTGGTCGAAACCACGTAAAGCGTATCGGGATCTTCCACATCCGTGTCATTAGCGATCACGTTGATGGTCACCGAGGTATCTTCATCCGTTGTGGCGTTGTCGTTAACGACCACCGGCGGATCATTGACCGCGTAAACTTTCAGGGTCAAGCTCTCCGTATCCGACTTATCCCCATCAGATGCCGTGATCTCCACGGTTGCCGTGCCGCTTTTATTTTGGGCCGGATGGATGGTCAGGTCAACCGAACCGCTGCCGTCCGTAGATTTTGTGAATTCGTAGGATGCGATCAGATCCAGGTCGGACGCCACGCCGCTGAGGGTGATATCCGCCAGGTCTGTGTCGATATCTGAAACGGTAAACGTAGTCGAAATATCGGTATCTTCTGCAGTCTCCAAAATTGCACTCAGGTTGGTGATATCCGGCGGATCGTTGACATTCAGGATGGTCACGTAGACCGTGCCGCTGTCGGTCAAGCCGCCGCTGTCGGTCAGTACGAAATCGAAGGTATCGCTGCCGTAGTAATCCAAAGCAGGAGTATAGATGGCATCCCCGTTGGCCTGGTCAAAACTTAACGTGCCGTGCGCCGGAGCGATGATGCCCTGGCTGATGGTGATGGTGTCGCCATCCACGTTGGCCAGGTAGTCCACCACATCCACATGAATGGGTTCTTCTTCGTTGGTGGTCACCCAATGGTCGGCCGCTACCGGCGGGTCGTTGACCTCGTTGACCGTCAACAGGAAGGTATCGCTGGTATAAACGATGCCGTCCGTGACTAGAACGGTGATGTTGGCAGTGCCGAATTCCTCTTCGGCCGGCGTGATCTCCAACGTTACCAGCCCGGTATCATTATCACGCGTGTAGCTGATGCTCTCCGGCGGGACCAATTCCGCGTCATCGGAATAAACGCTCATGCCCAGGTCATCCAATCCGAATGTAGTACCGGTGTCCTGGATATCTACATCGTCGATATAGAATTGCAGGCTGACGGTGGAATCCTCATCGATCTCCTGGTCAGGGATCTCCACGATGGAATCGGTTTGCATAGAAATGGTAGGGGCGTCGTTGACTGCCAGAATCTCGATGTAAATGGTAGCATAAACGGTAGATGTGCCGTCCGTGACGGAATAGGTGAAATTCTCCTGGGAGTAGCTGCCATTCTTATTTGCATCTGGTGTGTAATAAATATTACTGCCGTTAATAAACGCGGTGCCCAGGTTGGTGTACGGTGTTACAACCAAATCTATTAAATAGCTAAGTGAATCGCCGTCCGGATCGAACGAGTAATTAGACAAGTCGATGGTGATAGTTGCGGCGTCTTCCTGGATGGAACGCCAGATGCTGTAGGTGCGCGGCGATAGATTAACCTCTTCAGTATCCACCGCTATAGAAACCGTGGCTGTATCGGTCGCGCCGTAGTGGTCTTCAATCTGATAAGTGAACGTGATCCAGGCTTCCGAACAATCGCCGCCGATATTGAAAGCTTCATACTTCAGCGATCCATCGCCATTCACATAAGCGGTACCGCAGCTCGGCTGGGAGACAATGCCGGTCACGTGGATCTCTTCGTTTACATCATACGGCAGGTCCGGGTCAGTGTCGTTGCCGATCACATTGATGTTATCCAGCGTGCCGCCGGGTGCCACAATGGTGGACAGGTTGTTATCGTACGCTTCAGGCGCGTCGTTGACGGAATTAATGGTGATGGTCACCGTGGCGCTGTCCACACCGCCGTCTGTGTCGATCATCTCGTATGTAAACGAGTCGCTGCCGTTGTAATCATCATAAGGAGTGTAACGGAATTGGCCTGACCCCAGGCTGGATAAGCGCCCATGCGAGGGTGTCGATAGCACTTTACGCAGCACCAGGTTGGCCGTGGCCGTTTCAATATCGCTATCGTTGCTGAGCACGTTGAAGGTAACGGACTGGTCCTCGTTGGTCACGACCGCATCGTCCACCGCGGTGGGTAGATCGTTGATGGGCACCACGCGCACGGTAAACGTGCGGGTCGATTGGTTGCCGCGCGAGTCCTCGGCGGTGATGGTCAAAACCGACTTACAGGTGGCATTCGGCGCGGGGGTGAAGGTCAGGGTGTAATCAGAACCGCTGTTGCTCAAGACCAGGCTGCCTTCCGGGAAAACGGTCGTGTTGGAACTGGCTGCACGTACATCCGACAGATTCCCGTCTACATCGGTCACACTGAAAGTTACTGAACCGCCTTCATCCTCAAAAATGACCTGGTTTTCAATCAACGTGATCACCGGCGGATGGTTGGCCGGGTCGGCGCTTAGCGTGACAGTAGCTGTTTCGGAGATCAAACCGGTGGAATCAGTTACCGTATAAGTAAAGGAATCTTCGCCATCAAAATCTTCATTGGGGGAATAGGTAAAGGCTGTTCCGTTCGCTTCCAGCGTACCAAAATCAGGCGCGCTGACAATGTTCGCCGTCAGGCTGGTATCACCGTCCGCATCCCAGTCGTTGGACAATGGATCGATGGCAAAAGTGCCGGTTTCCTGCACGTAGAAGAAGTCATCCACCGCTGTTGGCGCGTCCGGTACCGGGTTAACCGTGACCACAAATACGGTCGAATCTTCCGCAATGCCGTCGCTGACCGTCACGGTAACAGTAACCGTGCCGTTCTTGTCCGCCAACGGCGCCGCTGTGAAGGTGCGGTTCTCTCCAGAGCCTGTCACGCGCATGTTATTCGCATCCAGGATCTCCGGATTGGTCGAGTCGGTCGTGATCATGAGGGTGTTCATTTCCGCCTCGGTTTCCAGGTCGAAGTCCTGGACCGTGAAGTTGACCGTCAGGGTGTCGTCCTCTTCGATGGTCTGGTCATCGATTTCACTGATGATGGGCGGGTCGTTCACCGCCGCAGCCGTCAGGGTGACCGTGGCCGTCGCGGTTGCGCCGTCCGGGTCCTTGATGCGGTATACGAACGAGTCGGTGGAATCATAGTTCTCCGCGGGGGTATAGGTCAGCGTGCCGTCGCCGTTATCGACCAGGGTGCCGTCCACTGTGGTGGTCACGATTTCAACGTAGCTCAGTTCGCTTTGCAGGTTATCCACATCCGTGTCGTTATTAAGCAATTGGCTGCTGACCGTGATGACCGTGGGAGTATCTTCCGTGAAGCTGATGCTGTCGTTGCGCGCGGTGGGCGCGTCGTTGACCGCGGTGACATGCAGCGTAAAGGTATATACGGCCGTCTGGAAACCGTCGCTGGCACGCAGCGTAAAAGTGGCATCCCCGTTTTGGTTGGATAGCGGAACCAGCTTGATGGATACAGCCGGATTGGTATCCTCCAATCCGGTGATAGTGATGCGTGTTTGCGGTACCAAAGACGTGTTGCCGGAAACCACCTGCATGGTCAAAGTTTCTGTGGGTGTTTCCACATCGGTCAGGTTAAAGGTAATGGTGATGCTGCTGTCTTCGTCAATGGTGTACTCTTCTTCCAAACCATCTGGCAGCGGATAATCGTTCACCGAGTTGATCTTGATCGAAACGGTGGCCGAAGCTGTCAATCCGCCGCTGTCGGTGATCTGGTAAGTAAATTCATCCAAACCGTAATAGTTCGTGTCGGGTGAATAGACAATCGTATTCCCAATAATCTCCGCTGAACCGTTGGCCGGCCCGCTCAGGATAGCTGTGGGGCTAAAAGTGTCGCCTTCCGGCGAATCCACATCCGAGTCATTGGTCAGCACATAGATGGTAACCGGGGTGTCCTCATTGGTGATAGCGCTGTCGTCCACCGCCACAGGATCGTCGTTGACCGCGGCGACCGTCACCGTGATGGCGCAATCCACTTCAGCCGTGCCGTCCCCCACCGTGGTGGTAAAGCTGTCCGCGCCGTTGTAATTTTCATTCGGACTGTAGGTATAGCCCCCCTCGATTAATTCCAGTGTGCCGTTGGCCGGGCCATTGCCGCTTTTGACGGTGTAACTAAGATCGTCCAAGTCCACATCCGTGGCGGTCAGGCTTTCGGTCAAAGGCGTGTCTTCATCCGTGTTGACCTCCGCCGAATAACTGGGCACCGGCGCATCGTTGACCGCGTTGACCGTTACAGTGATATCGCAATCCACTGTGTCCGTGCCGTCATCCACCACGATGGTGAAGCTGTCGCTGCCGTTATAATCATCAGCCGGATCATAGGTATAACCGCCCTCAATCAGGGTCAGCGTCCCATGGGCTGGTCCGCTGCCGGCCTTGACCGTGTAGCTCAACTCGTCCAGGTCTACGTCCGTGGCAGTCAGGCTTTCGGTTAAAAGTGTGTCCTCGTCTGTGCTGACCGCTGCGCTGTAACTGGGCACAGGCTTATCATTGACCGCGTTGACCGTTACCGTAATGTCACAATCCACCGTGGTCGTACCATCGCCCACCACAATGGTAAAGCTGTCCGGGCCGTTGTAGTTTTCATCCGGGCTGTAGATATATCCCCCCTCGATCAATTCCAGGCTGCCGTGCGCAGGGCCGCTGCCGTCTTTAATGGTGAAAGTCAGTTCATCCAGGTCCACATCCGTGGCCGTCAGGTTTTCGGTCAAAGGCGTATCTTCATCCGTGCTGACGGATGCGGTATAACTGGGTACCGGCGCGTCGTTGACCGCGTTCACCGTCACGGCGATATCGCAGTCCACCTCGTTGCTGCCGTCGCTGACGATTATGGTAAACGTATCCGTTCCGTTGAAATCAGCGTTGGGGCTATAGGTATACCCTCCTTCAATCAGCACCACGCTGCCATTAGATCCGTTGGTCTTGATACTGAAAGTCAATTCGTCCAGTTCCACATCCGTGGCGGTCAGGACTTCGGTCAGGGGTGTATCTTCGTCCATGCTGACATCCGCCGTGTAACTGGGCACAGGCGCATCGTTGATTGAATTGACTGTTACCGAGATGGCGCAATCCACTTCATCCGTTCCATCGCTCACCGTAATGGTGAAGCTGTCTGTGCCGAAGTAGTTTTCGTTGGGGCTATAGGTATACCCGCCCTCGATTAGTTCCAGCGTGCCGTGCAGGGGGGCGTTGCCATCCTTGACGAGATAGTTCAGTTTATCCAGGTCGATGTCGGTGGCTGTCAATGCTTCCGTAAGGGCAGTATCCTCATCCGTGCTGACTGAAGCGTTATAGCTTGGCACAGGTGCATCGTTGACCGCATTGACAGTCACGGTAATCTCGCAATCTACTTCAGCTGTGCCATCGCTCACCGTGATTGTGAAGCTGTCCGTTCCGAAGTAGTTTTCGTTGGGGCTATAGGTATATCCGCCTTCGATCAATTCCAGCGTGCCATGAAGCGGGCTGTTGCCATCCTTGACACTGAAGGTCACCGTGTCGCCGTCCGCGTCCGTGGCCGAAATGGTCTCATTCAGAGGTGTATCTTCATCCGTGCTGACCAAAGCGCTATAGCTGGCTGCCGGCGCGTCGTTGACGGAGTTGACTGTCACCGAAATGGCGCAGTCCACATCATTCGTCCCGTCCCCCACCGTAATGGTGAAGCTGTCCGGTCCGTTGTAGTTTTCGGCGGGTGTATACGTATATCCGCCTTCGATCAGTTCCAATGTGCCGTGTAGGGGGCTATTGCCCTCCTTGACGGTGTAGCTCAGCTCATCCAGGTCGATGTCGGTGGCTGTCAGGTTTTCGGACAAAGGCGTATCTTCATCCGTGCTGACCGATGCGCTATAGCTGGGTACCGGCGCATCGTTGACCTCGTTGACAGTCACGGTAATCTCACAATCTACTTCAGCTGTGCCATCACTAACGGTGATAATGAAGCTGTCTGTTCCATTATAGTTATCCACGGGCTGGTAAATGTAACTGCCATCGCCCAGCAGCAAGCTGCCGTGGCTGGGCCCGTTGCCGTCTTTGACCGTAATGGTCAACTCATCGCCGTCCACATCCGTGGCCGTGAAAGATTCGGTCAACTGGGTATCTTCATCTGTGCTGACCGAGGCGTTATAGCTGGGTACGGGCGCGTCGTTCTCGCCGTTGATGGTCAGGGTCACCGTAGCGGTGGCGGTCTTGGTGGCATCCATAGTTTCCTGGATGGTATAGGTGAAAGAATCCGAGCCAAAGTAATTGGCGTCCGGAGAATAGGTGATCTGGTCCAACCCGGCGCTGATGACCGCGCTGCCGTTGGGCGGGTCGCTCACCGCGGAGATGAAGAACGCGTCCCCTTCCACGTCGCTGTCGTTTTCTAGAACGTTTAAGGTTAGGGAGCCATCCTCCGCCAGTTCGCCGGAATCATCCATGGCAAAAGGCATATCGTCCACGCTGACCACAGTCACGGTTACCTCGGCTGAATCCGTATCGCCGCCGGCCGAATCAAGGATCTGATAGGTAAAGGTAACGATTCCGGAGGCATTGTCCGCGGGGGTATAGGTGATGGTGCCGTCGGGGTTGACCAGCGCCGAACCGCTTTCCGGCTCGCTGAGCAAACTCACCGTCAACGTGCCATGGTCCGGATTGGTGTCGTTGGCCAGCACGTTAATGGTAATGGGGGTATCTTCATCGGTTGAGACCGCATCCGCGTTGGCAGTGGGTTCATCGTTGACCGCGTTCACGCTGAAGTTAATGGTTTGGGTTTGCTGCAATCCCTGCGGGTCGCTGACGTAAAAAGTAATGGTCAAGCTGCCGTTGGCATCTGCTTTCGGCGCAGCCGAAACAGCCACCAAGCCGTCGGTATTGGTCAGGCCAATGGAGCCATTCGCCAGGATGCTTTCATCGGAAGAAATTACGCTGATCGTCAAATCGCCGGCCGCGCTCTCTGCGTCCGTAATATTAAAGGAAAAAGAAGCGGTAGCATCCTCATCAATGCTCTGGTCGCTCAGTCCGCTGATTTGCGGGTACGTATTGACCTGCAGCGTCTTGAGGGATTCGTTGCCGCTGTAATCTGCCGCATAAATGGTATAGGTGCCGCCGGAAGAAAGGTCGAAGCTGCCGCTGCCGTACAGTATTTCAATTTCTGTCCCGCCGGCCGGAAAGTAATCAGCCGCCCGGTCACCCGCCGCGTAATATGTACCGCTCAGCCCACTGCCGCTTTCGATTGCGTTTACTGAAATGGTCGCGCCGCCGCCGGCTGCCGGGGTGGACAGTGCATCCAGGCGCGGGGCCAGTTCGTCGGTCACAATCATGGACACATTGCCGAAAGTGACCGTATTGGTTCCTCCCTCCAAAGTCCCGGTAAAAGTAAACTGGATGGCAGTGGTATCGTCGGGGATTGTCAAACTGTTGGAGAAGTTACCTTGCGTTTCGAAGCTGCAATTGTGGTTTTGGTCGGCTGCCGCCGCGCCTGTAAACGACACGGTCAGCTGCCCGCTATCGTTCGCGCCCTCGCCCTCATCGCTGACTTCGCAGTTGAAGGCATAAGCCAGCTGCGCTTCGCCGTCCGCGATCGCATCAGTAATGGAAGATACATCTACCAGGTATTCAATGGAATAGGAATCGGCTGTATCCAGCGCGGAAATTAATCCGCTGTCAATTTGAGCGTTAGTGTTATTCTGATATTGGCTTAAGTCTGCAATCTCATCGCCCCAGCCCGAAAAAGCCAATCCCCCATCCGCATAAACGGGCACAGTAAAAGAGAACAATCTTGCAAATATGGACAAAATTGTTATTACTCGTAACGCAATGTAACAGGGTTCCTTTGCTGGCTGCATTGACATTCCCGCTGCAAGGATTTGATTAGTCGATCATCTTCCGAGGATTCTTGACTTAGATTATTATATACGAAAAGTGGAATTTATTTCGTCAATCCGTACGATTTATTGCCTCAGTGGTAAGTCTATCATTCACCGCCGCGCAGAGAAGTGCGCCGCACGATCAAGTCAGGCACAACTACATTTTGCCCCGCATTGATACAATCTTCACCCGGTTCATGCCGGATGCATTGATCCAATCGAACCACCGCCAATCCGCCCAAATGACGCGCGGGCTGGTGCACCGTTGTCAGTGCCGGGGAATAGAATTTGGATTCGGCGACATTATCGAAACCTACAATACCCAGATCCTCGGGTATCCGTAATTCATGGCGGCGGGCTGCCTGAATTACGCCTAACGACATTTGATCGTTGCTGACAAAAATGGCATCCAAATCCGGGTTGGTTGCGAACAATGCTTCGAAACCGCAATCGCCGCTCTCCACCGTCCAATCTCCCTCGTATACCATGCGGTCAAGGTTCTTGATTCCGGCCGTCTCTACCATCTCTCGCCAGCCGGCCAGGCGCTCCTGGGCTTCCCACCAGCTTAATGGACCGGAGATCATGCCGATATGCCGGTAACCTTGGTCCTGCAAATGCTTTACCGCCAGGCGCGCGCCTTCGCGATTATCTACTGATAAAACCAATCTCTTTTTTAATGGCGGCCGATTCAATAAAATAATGGGAATTTCCAAAGATTCCGCAATTGATGCGACCAGTTCTATGCTGTCGGTAAAACCGGGAATAGCCCAAATAATTCCGGTTACCTGTTGGGCAATAAATTGGGTGATGACTTTCTCAATGTGTTCGCGGTCAAATTGATCCAACAGTGCCAGCATAACGGAATACCCATATTCCGCTGATTTTTTCTCTATGCCTGTAAGGACTTTTGCCGGGCCGTAGTATTCCAACCCGAAGCCAACCACGCCGATGGTATTCGTCTTGCCGCTGCTCAAGCTGCGCGCAATGATATTGGGGGCGTAACCCAATTCACGGATGACCTTTTGCACCATCTCGCGCGTTTCCGGAGAAACATCCGGGCGGTTATTTAACACGCGTGAAACAGTTTGGGTGGAAACACCCGCTGTGTTAGCAACATCTTTAATCGTAATCTTGGCTTTTCTAATCATAATTATTTACTTATTAGCATTTTATACGAAAAACAATTGATTATAAGTCAAATTACGCCAGATCGATACAGGTGTTGGTTAAAAACAAGGGTAAGGCAGATCCCCATCCGCCTTACCCTTTTCCTAAAGAATTCCCCTGAATTTATTCAAATAAATGATAATAAACTGCGTTCCATTTGAGGTTGTTTTTCAACTCGGATAAATTGGTATCCTCATTGATCAGTACTGTCTCTATTCCGGCAATTTCAGCAAAATCCTGCAAATGGCGTCTATCCAATGCCTGGCTGAAACACGTATGGTGCGCTCCGCCTGAAAGGATCCAAGCGGCGGCGGCAACCTTCAAACTGGGTTTGGGTTTCCATACCACCCGCGCTACCGGCAGTTTTGGCAGATCCTTTTTCGGATCGACCACCTCCAAATCATTGACCAACAAGCGGAAACGCTCGCCCAGGTCAATCAAGGAAGCAGCGATGGCCGGCCGCGCCGACGTCTGGAAAACCAGGCGGGCCGGGTCGGCTTTACCGCCAATGCCCAACGGGTGAATTTCCAAAGACGGTTTGCCGGCCGCGATGGAAGCGCATACCTCCAGCATGTGCGCTCCCAGCACCATTTCATTGCCGGGTTCCAAATGGTAGGTGTAATCCTCCATGAAAGAGGTGCCCCCTTCCAATCCAGCGGCCATGACCTTCATGGCGCGTACCAAAGCCGAAGTTTTCCAATCCCCCTCCGCGCCGAATCCATAGCCTTCCGCCATCAAACGTTGCACCGACAAACCCGGCAGCTGCACCAGGCCGTTCAGGTTCTCGAAGGTGGTCGTAAAGGCTTTGAAGCCGCCCTCATTCAGGAAAGCGCGCAATCCAACTTCGATTTTCGCCGCGTCCCGCAGTGCAGCGTGGCGCGCGCCGCCCGGCAGCAGGTCCGGCTGCACAATGTACATTTCTGCGTACTCTTTGATCAGGCTGTCAATTTCCGCATCGGTTACCTGGTCAACAAATGCGGTTAAATCCCCCAGGCTGTAGCCGTTGACTTCATAACCAAACTTGATTTGCGCGGAAACTTTGTTCCCTTCAGTGACCGCCACGTCGCGCATATTATCGCCAAAACGGGCCACCCGCAGGTGCTGCGCATCTTCCCAAGCCAACGCTGCCCGGCTCCAAATGCCCAATTCTTCCTGGACTTGCGGGTCCTGCCAAAAGCCCACAACCACCTTGCGCCGAATTCCCATGCGCGTGCCGATAAACCCGAATTCGCGGTCGCCGTGCGCCGACTGGTTCAGGTTCATGAAATCCATATCGATGCTTTCCCAGGGAATATCCCGGTTGTACTGCGTATGCAAATGCACGAAGGGTTTGATTAAGGCTTTCAGGCCGGCAATCCACATACGCGCCGGCGAGAAAGTATGCATCCACAGGATCAAACCGATGCAGTTGTCATCATTGTTGGCCTGCAAACATACCTGCCGGATTTCATCCGAAGTGGTTACCACCGCCTTGAAGCGAATGGGAACCGGGATGGCAGCGGATTGATCCAGGCCGGCCGCTATGGCTTTGGAATCCGCGCCTACCTGCTCAAGCGCTTCAGGACCATATAAATGTTGACTGCCGGTAACAAACCATAATTCCTTTTGTCTTTCTAAGTTCATAAATTAACTCCTATAAGTATTCAATGTTGGCCGTACACGTTCATGTAACGTTCGTTTAATTTTTTTAAATCTTCCTGTGAAATCTCACAGGGTTCACCCAGTTGTTTGGCCAGCCAGACAGTCTTGGCTACGTCCTCCACCATCACGGCTGATTTCAAAGCCGCCCGGCCGCTTTTTCCGATGGTAAAAACGCCGTGGTTTTTCAACAGCACGGCAGTGGTATTGCCGATCGCATCCAGCACCGCTTTGCCGATGGCTTCGCTGCCAATCAGGGCAAAATCGCCGCAGGGAATTGGCCCGCCGAACTCATCTCCAATCGCCGTCAGCACAGCCGGGATGGGCATGCCCAAAGCGGCAAATGCCGTGGCGTAATCGGAATGCGTATGCACCACGCCGTTGATGTCCTCGCGGTGCCGGTAGATATATAAATGGCTGGCCGTGTCGGAAGAAGGCGCCAAATCACCCTCCAGCTGCTTGCCGTCCAGGTCTACCACGACCATATTTTCAGGCGTCAGATCGGGGAACATGATCCCGGAAGGTTTGATCGCCACCAACCCGCTTTTCGGATCGCGGATGCTGACGTTCCCTCCGGTCCACACCACCAACCGGTTGGCCGGCAGAGCCTGGTTCAATTCAACTAATTCTTCGCGAATTTCCTTTAATAACATGCTGCCAAACCTCTATTTTCCCGATAGGATTTCTGCTTTGAGCGCTTTCAGCCGTTTCATGACATTATTCTCGCCGCGCCCGAAGTAATCATGCAATTGTTTGTATTCTGCGAACAAGCGATCATATACAGCCTTATTGGCCATATTCGGTTGATAAAATTCGTCCTGCAATTTAGCCATGTATTTGGCCGCCTCGAAGATGGAGTCGTACCCTCCGGCCGCTTTGCCGGCCGCCACCGCCCCAAACATGGCCGATCCCAATGCCGGCGTCTGCTGGGATGCGCTCACCTTAAAGGGCATGCCCATCACGTCCGAGTAGATTTGCATCAGCATGCGGTTCTTGCCCGGCAGGCCGCCGCAGGCTACCAGCTCGTGAATGGGTACGCCATTCTCCTGGAAAGCTTCTACGATCATGCGAGTGCCGAAAGCGGTAGCTTCGATTAATGCCCGGTAGATCTCCTCCGGTTTGGTGGCCAGGGTCATGCCCAGCAGCATTCCGGTCAGGTCAACATCCACCAATACCGAGCGGTTGCCGTTCCACCAATCCAGCGCCACCAACCCCGATTCCCCCACCTTCAATTTTGCGGCTTTTTCTTCGAGCAGCGCATGAATGCTAATACCGCGCTGATCCGCTTCTTTCTGGTAGGCGGCGGGTACGCAATGCTCAATAAACCAGGCGAAGTGATCACCCACGCAGGACTGCCCGGCTTCGTAACCGAAATAGCCCGGAATAATTCCGTCTTCAACATAACCGCAGATGCCCGGCACCAGGTGCTCTTCCTCCCCCAGCACCATATGGCAAGTGGAAGTCCCCATAATCATAACCATACGGCCGGGCTCTGTTACGGTTGCGGCGGGAACGGCAACGTGCGCGTCCACGTTGGCAATTGCTACCGCAGTTCCGGGTTTTAACCCGGTCCATTCCGCCGCTTGTGATGTTAACTCGCCGGCCTTCTGGCCGACGGAACGCACATCTCGTTTCATCTTTTCATCCACCACATTCTCCAGCTGCGGGTGCAGCGCTTTGAAATAGGCTTTGGATGGCAGGAATCCTTCCCGCTTGGACCAGATGGCTTTATAACCGGCTGTACAGCTGTTGCGTGTTTCCACGCCGGTCAACTGCCATATCACCCAGTCGGCTGCCTCGATCATACGGTCGGCTGCCTGATAAATTTCGGGTGCTTCATTTAATATTTGCAATACCTTGGAGAAAAACCATTCTGAAGAAATTTTGCCGCCGTAGCGTTCCAGCCAGGGTTCGCCCATCTCTTCCGCGGTACGGTTGATTGTGTCCGCTTCCGGCTGCGCGGCATGATGCTTCCATAATTTCACCCAGGCATGCGGCTTTTCGCGCCATTCCGGCAGCACACACAAGGGCGTGCCGTCTGCTTTGACCGGCAGCATGGTGCAGGCGGTGAAATCGATACCCACCCCAATCACATCCGCCGGATCGACCTTGGATTGTTTCAAAGCCTCAGGAACCGCCTGTTTAAAGGTGCGGATATAATCTTCGGGATCCTGTAATGCCCAATCCGGTTCCAGGCGCTTGCCGCTTTCAGGCAGGGTTTCATCAATAACGCCGTTGGAATACGGATAAACCGCGCTGGCGATCTCACGCCCATTAGCCGCGTCAATCACCACCGCACGGCCGGATTCAGTTCCAAAATCTACTCCAATCACATACTTAGACATTTTTCCTCCTCTGAAGATGTAGCCATTTCTGCAGCCCTCAATTTAAACGTTCCAGGTATGCAACCAATAATCACCTTTTCCATCAAAGCGTTAATCCCTCACCCATATTGCCGGGCGCTGGAACAACTTATTCCCGATTTCAATTTCAATCATCGGCCAGCCTTCAACAACCGTGATAATTTCATTGGATTGCTCTCCGACCAAAAAAGTGTCTTCTGATTTGGCTCCCTTAATGGACGGGTTCCAGGCAAAAGCCTGCCCCATCAAAATAGATTGGCCGGTTGTGGGAGTGCCTGTAATCTCGCGGGCTTCATAACCCGCCAATCCGCCCTGGTGATGGCACTGCCATTCATCCGGGTAACCCTGCGCCGCATAAGCGCGTTGTGCTTCCGCAAACACGCCGTTCAGCGTATTACCTGGCCGAGTAGCCGCGATCATCGCCGCGTCCACCGCCGCCACTGCTCTCATCTTGTGCTCGATCTCATCCGAAAGCGGTCCGAAATGCACCAGACGGGTAATGGAACAGATCAGCCCCCACTTGCGCCCGCACAATACCAGCATGGCATAGCGTTCCAGTTTCTTGTCGGTCGGAATCGCGTGCCGGTATTGGAAGATGCGCTCATCCGTACCGATCAGGTTCACCACCGCTTGGGCGCCGCGGCTCTCCGTGGCCCCCGCCAGCAGCCCGGAAATCTGAAATTCGGTCATACCCGGCTGCACAGCCCGGATGGCTTCCTGCATGCTTTCCGCGCATAACCTGCCCAGACCGCGAAAACGCTCCGCTTCCGGCTGGGTCAATTGCGAGCGCAGCCAGGCCAGCTCGGCGGATAAGTTCTGTCCCCCTGCATAAAGGCCGTCACAGCCAATACGCTTTCCATTGGTCAATTCAGCCAATCGATTCTCATTGCCATACCAGGGTGTGACCTCGAAATGCCAACCCTGTTCGCCCATTCCTTCTTCATTTTCCAGCCGCGCCGCTTCTATGCTGTTCGTGATGACAAATTGCTGATCGGGTGTGATCAGCAGCGCGCAGGCGCCGTCGCTGGCGGCTGTGTTGATATGTACGTCCGCCCCGCAGGTCGCCCAGGCAATACTGCTCACGCGCTGCAGCAGCAGTGCGTCCAGCTGCTTTTCAGCTAACAGTTGGCGCATTCGCGTTGTTTTTATCTCAAACTCAGCCTGCCGGTTCAATGATTCCATCCCTTACTCGCCCCCCGCCATGGCCTGCATGATTTCCCGTTCGCTGACTTCGCCGGATAATTCGGTTACTTTTTCGTGATCGCGCATCACCACCACACGGTGGCTGGTGCGCAAGACTTCCTCTAATTCGGAAGAAATGAACATACAGCCCATGCCCTCGGCAGCCAGATTGATAACCATTTTTTGGATTTCCGCTTTGGCGCCCACATCGATACCGCGCGTGGGTTCATCCAGCAGCAGCAGTTTAGGGTCGGTCGCCAACCAGCGCGCCAGGATGACTTTTTGTTGGTTGCCGCCGCTCAGATTCTTTACCAATTGATCCGGTGATGGCGTGGCAATGTTCAGCATCTTGATATATTTTTCTGCAACCTCATATTGCTTCTGTTTGCTCAGGAACTTTAACCAGCCCAAACGAGCCTGCATGGCCAGAATGATATTTTCACGGATAGTCAGATCGCCCACGATGCCGCTGGCTTTACGGTCCTCCGGACACAGCGCTACGCCATGCATGATCATTTCAAAAGGAGAATGTTTTTTGATCATTTGGTCGTCCACCGACAGACTGCCGCTGTCCGGCTCGTCAATCCCAAACAGGACTTTGGCAACTTCCGTGCGCCCGGAACCCAGCAGTCCGGCCAGTCCGACGACTTCGCCGGCATGCAGCTCCAGGTCAAATGGCTCAACCTCGCCGCTGCGCCCCAGTTCTTTGGCTTCCAGCAGGGCTTTTTTGTGGTTGACCACAAATTCGGATTTTTTCATCTCGTCATATTCAGCCAGGCTGCGGCCGATCATTTCGGAAATCAGTTGGATGGTCGGCAGCGAATTAGTCTCGTGCGTTGCGACCAGTTTTCCGTTGCGCAGCACGGTAATGCGATCCGAGACCTCATAAACCTGTTTGATAAAGTGGGTGATAAAGATGATGCCCACACCCGAGGTGCATAACTTGCGCATGACTTTAAAGATCAGGTCGGATTCATGCGCGTCCAGGCTGGAAGTGGGTTCATCCAATATCAGGATCTTGACGGAAGAAATTTCCAGGGCGCGCGCGATAGCCGCGATTTGCTGGATGGCCGTGGAAAACGAACCCAACGGTTGGGTCACATCGATATCCACGTCCAAATCCTGCATAATGGCTTTGGCGCGTTTGTTCATGGCTTTCCAGTCAATACAGCCCAGTTTTCTGGGTTCGCGGCCCAACAGCAGGTTCTCCGCCACGGAAATATTGGAGCACAGGTTCACTTCCTGGTAAACCGTGCTGATCCCGATATTTTGCGCGTGCAGAGGAGAACGGATAACCGTTTCCTTGCCGTCATAGAAAATTTGGCCTTCGTCGCAGCGTTCCACACCGGTCATTACTTTGATCAACGTGGATTTGCCCGCCCCATTTTCGCCAACCAGGGCGTGGATCTCGCCTTTCCTCAGGCAGAAATCTACTTTATGCAGAGCTTGAACGCCCGGGAAATTCTTGCTGATCCCTTCCAGGCGAATGATTTCGTTATTTGGGTTAGACATAACCATAACCTCCATTATGGGAAGACAGCCGGCAGTTTGTGTGGAACTCAATTCTGCGAGTGTCCATCCATGAACCGGAAATGAATGCTTTCGCTTGATTCAATCTCTTGAACATCATTTCTCCTTCTTCCCGACGTAGAAAAGGCTTTGAATGCCGATGAAAATCAGCGTCAGAACGCCGACACCAATGCGCGTCCACCAGGATGTCAGCGTGCCATTGAACTGCAAGATGGAAACGATAATTCCGTTGATCATTACGCCAAAAAGGGTCCCCAGCACTGTCCCGGTGCCGCCGGTCAACGCTGTACCGCCGATCACGACTGACGCAATGGCATCCATTTCCATAGATTGGGCATAACCGCCGTAACCGGAGAGCAGCGAGACGCTGAAGACAATACCGGCCAGGGCCGAACAAAATCCGCTGAAGGAATACACGATCAGTTTGGTGCGCGCCACTGGCAGGCCCATCAGCAGCGCGGATTGTTCATTATTACCGATGGCATAAACCGTGCGTCCAAAGCGGGTGCTGGTAAGCAGGATAAATGTGAAGATTAAAAGAACAATCCCGGCCAAAGTCGGAATGTACACATAGGCTTTTTCAAAATATGGGAGGTGGATTTTGGTTAATGCCAGAAAATTATAGAATTCGTTTTTAATAGTGACGGAACTTTCATTGATCACATAAGCCATACCGCGGGCAAAGAACTGGCCCATCAGGGTAACCACAAAAGCTTCCACCTTCAGGTAGTGAATGATGCAGCCCATCACAAAACCCAGACCAATACCCATCAGGAGCATCAAAACCATCACCAGGATCGGATTCAGGTTGTTCTGCAGCAAGGCGGCTGAAGCCACGCTGGACAGCGCGATCATGGCGCCTACTGAAAGGTCGATTCCCCCCATGATCACCACCACGGTCATGCCAATGGAAATGATCAGCAAGCTGGCGTTATTGATAAACAGGTTGAGAAATACCTGCGGTTTTTTCATGGCCGGATATAACTGCCCGCCAATCGCGTAAACCAAAATAAAAATAGCGATTGTTGCCAGAAGCGGCCCATTTTTCAAAAGGAAAGTCTTGATCTTATGCATCTTTGCGCCTTCCCTTTCTTTCAAATAAGTTGTTGATGATGTTGCGTGCCTGATCCGAGTAGAGCAGAATAACGACCAGCACGAGCACAGCTTTGGCCGCCAGCAGTGCGTTAGCCGGAACGCCAATGGTATACATCGTGATGGTGAAGGTGCGGATTACCAGAGCGCCAATTACGCTGGCCGCCAGAGAAAAGCGCCCACCGGCCATCAGCGTACCGCCGATGACCACCGACAGGATGCCATCCAATTCGTAGTTCAACCCGATATTGTTAGCGTCGGCACTGTGCACATAAGAGCTCAGGATTAATCCCGCGATAGCGGAGCAAAAACCGCAAAATGTGTAAGCCAGCAGTTTGACATTTTTTTCGCTGATACCGCTGTAATAGGTAGATTCGGCATTGATACCTACCGACTCGACAAACAAGCCGATAGACGTCTTGCGCACAAGCAGCCAGGCCAATGCCAAAACCCCTAACACAATGTAAACCGCCACTGGAATCCCCAAAATATATCCATTTCCAAAGAAAAAATAAGGGGTGTAATAAATGGTCATAATTTGACCGTTCGTGATCAACTGGGCAATTCCCCGCCCGGCCACCATCAAAATCAGCGTTGCAACCATCGGTTGTATTTTTGCTCTGGAAACCAGAAACCCGTTCCATAAACCGCAGGCTGTTCCCGCCGCCAAATTGGCCAGGACAATCAAGCCCAGGGGAGTTCTGGATACATTCTGTGTCAAAATATCGTTGGAAATTAATTCATTACCAAAAGCCGGATTGATCAACACCGCTCCCATGGCAGCCGAAATAGCGATCACCGCGCCAACCGAAAGGTCAACACCACCGGTCGCGATAACCATAGTCATGCCGATCGCCACCAGAACCAATGGCGCGCCGTTATTGATGACATCTATCAAATTACCGTAAAGATGGCCGTCCACAATTCCTAATTTAAAGAAACCGGGAGCATAGATACCGTCAAAGATGAATATCAGCAGCAGCGCTAACAAAGGCCAGGATAAACGGCTTTGACGAAACTTCGTAAATAGAGAAGTCTTATTCTTCATAAAATTCCTTCTTGTGCGTCCAGTTCATATCTAAAAAATTTCCTTCCGGAACTGATTTTTATAAAATGAGTCGATTCAATACCGGAATAAGTCAATCATTTTTTATAAAGGAACTGTAAATGTGCTTGCTTACAAATCTGCCGGATCTGGTATTCAGATCAATTTTTCAAATATTTTTAGAGAGAAGTAGTTGCCTACTTCTCTCTTCTTGTTGAGGTGTTACTGCTTTACAGCCCACCTCTTGTTATTTTTAGTACTGGCGAGTCGGCAGTAATTCTTCTGCTTCCTCAGGATAGTACACGGTCTCGTTGGTGAGTGTCTCGGGATCTACTGCTTCACCATTCATCAGTTTCAGACCCATTTCCATCACCTGCGGGCCAAGCAGCGGGTTGCATTCCACATCTGCCTGGATCCAGCCGTCAATCATGGCCTGGAAACCACCGCGTGTGCCGTCAACGGATACGATCTTGAGATCACCGGGTTCGATACCGGCAGCTTTGATGGCTTCGATTGCGCCAATGGCCATGTCGTCGTTGTGGATGAAGACGCCATCAACCTGTCCGGCATATTTCTTCAGGAAAGCTTCCATTACGGGGATAGCTTCTGCACGGGTGAAGTTACCGGTCTGGCTGTCAAGGATGGTGATGTTGTCATTCAATGCATCGCGGAAACCTTCCGCACGGCCGGTGGCCGCGCCGGAACCAACAGTGCCGGACAGTTCCAGAATGTTGCCGCCATCGGGCAGCAGTTTGTTCATTTCCTCGGCGGCGCGCTGGCCCTCAAGGAACATATCGGAGCCAATGTGCGCTGCGTACAGGGAGGAATCCGCGCTGACGGAGCGATCGACAATGATGACGGGGATACCGGCATCCTGGGCTTCGGTCAAGACTGCATCCCAACCGTCCTCAACAACAGGCGGTAGTGCGATGACATCCACACCCTGCTCGATGCAGGCGCGTACAGCTGAAATCTGGTTTTCCTGTTTCTGCTGGGCATCGGAGAAGATCAAGGTAACGCCTAACTCTTCAGCGGTCTGCTTGATGGAAGCAGTATTGGCTGTGCGCCAGTCGCTTTCAGCACCCAATTGGGGATAGCACAGGGTCATATCAGCGTAGGTATAAACAGGGGCTTCTTCAGCAGCGGGAGCAGCAGCTTCTTCGGCAGGAGCGGCTTCTTCAGCAGCAGGGGCAGCAGCTTCGGGGGCAGCCGCGGTCGAGCAAGCAGCTAAAGCCAGGGAAGCAATGACCATCAATAAAACAAGTGATTTAAAGCGAGACATTTTGTAAATCCTCCTTAATTCTTATAAGTTATTTGCTGCGGTATAATTTTCAGGTGCGATAATACTTTTACTTCGCGTTTTAGTCGTTTCGCACTTTTTATGAAGTGCTTGTCATGAACCGCGTTTCACTGGCAAGCACTTTAATTCTCTGGTAATCTATTCCCTTTTCACCTCCTTTTCACAACTTTCTTAGAGAACTTGTCCTAATTAATATATTGGGTGTCAACATGATTGTCTTGTAATCAGGTGTCTCTTTATTACGGATTGCTTCGATAATCCGAATGGTTTCATTTACAGCCAGGGTACCAACTTGATGCTGGTCATGCTGCATGGTTGTCAGCGCCGGCCAATAAAATTCTGATTCTGCCGTGTTATCGAATCCGACCAGTCCAAATTCTTCCGGCACGTCTAATCCGCGTTCATGGATCACCGCCAAGGCGCCCAGAGCCATTTGATCGTTCGCCACAAAGATGGCATCCATCTCGGGATATTGGTCGAATAATTTTTCGCAGGCTTCTTTGCCGCTGGAAGAAGACCAATTGCCTTCTACCCAGTGGTCATCCGCGTTTATCTGTCCCGCGGCGCCTACGACGCTCTTCCAGGCACTAAAGCGTTCCTTGGATTCCCACCATTCCATCGGGCCGGAAATATGTCCAATATGCCGGTAGCCCTTATCGATCAAATGTTGGGTGGCGGTCTCGGCCCCCTGGTGATTGTTCACCGCAATGATGGTGATCCCATCGCGTGGTGCCATTGTCAGAAATACAATCGGTACATTCAGTTCGAACGAGAATTTTTCCACCCAGTCCCGATTGGTACCGATTTCCGGTGCCGCCCAGATGATGCCGTCCACATGGCGCGAAAGCAGCCCATTAAAAATGGAAGAAACGTTATTGGCATTAAAGTTGGGTAATTCTTTCAAGATTAGCGAGTAACCGGCGTCTTCTGCCGCGCTGGTAATACCGTTCAGAGTGCGGGAGGGGCCAATGAATTTGAGCCCGGCAGTCACTACCCCAAGTGTGTAACTGCGCTGTTGGATCAAACTGCGTGCCAAAGCGGATGGCTGGTAGCCCATTTCCTTGATCACTTTCATTACACGTTCGCGTGTTTCGGGAGATACATCCGGACGGTTGTTAATAACACGTGAAACTGTCTGCGTGGAAACCCCCGAAGCGGATGCAACTTGTTTGATGGTAGGACGTTTATTGATGCGTTCCATTAGAATGTTATCGTTCCTGTTATCGTTCCCGTTATCGATAACATAATAGCAAACAAAAAAGGCCATGTCAAGAGCCGGAAGGAATTTTTAAGATTATGAACTGGAAAATTAATTAAAAAAGACGGAAAAAATGCATTTTCCGTCTTTTCTTTTAGTTCGAACTGGGTTTATTCGGAATAAGAATCCGCAACATCCTGCAACACGGATTTGTAGTCGCTTTCATACGCATCTTCGTAAGCCGTGGTGGCAAAATACAGGTATCCTTCTTTGGTGCTGAAATAGGTGGTACCGGAGGTCTTGTTCATATCGCTCCACCACTCCAGCTTCTCGCGTCCATCGGCCAGGGAAACGTCAGAGGCGAAACGCAGATCAGAACCATATAAACGCTTCATATAATCGCGTGTGTATTGTGCCTTCAAAACCGCGCTGGTACCTTCGTCGGTGCTGTTCACCAAGGATTGCACAAAGGCATGCCCGTCCGGCGCCGTATAGGTATCGATTTGAGTGTCCTCAATCGTCGCGGTATCGCGTTCGGCTGTCCAATTATCCGGGATTTCCAGCGTGAACAAATCCTGCGGCGCGGTGAAAGTCATGGTTCCGTTTGAGCTGGCGGGCGCCTGTTCCACTGCCGGAGCCTCTTCGACCGGGGCGGCTTCTTCCATTGCTCCTTCAGTCGGAAGCTCCTGGGCGACTACCGGGGCCTGCTCGGGTTGTACCGGTTCAGCGGCCTGAGCAGCCGGTTGGCTTTGCCCGCCGCAGGAAACCAACAGCATTGCTGCTGCGACAATCACAAACAAAGATTTCTGTTTCATCTTAACTCCTTTTATTACACTTGTTGGTATAGTGGTATGACCTTCATACCACTACGTCCTATTATACGGAGTTTGGAAAGATTGTCAACCGCCAAATAATTTCAATTCTTTTATCCGCGGGCTGATTCTACTGATATGACTATTCGTAAACCGGCACAATCCGATACACTCGGTCGCCTCCCGCCCGGTAAGTTCCGCGCCCGTCCTGGTTGCTGGTGGTAAAGTAAATCAATCCGTCCGGGCTTTGGGCTACCTCGCGCACCCGGCCCACATCGCTTACGATCCACTGCACGCTGTTAATAACAGTGGGATCTTCGGTTGAAATATCAACCATCACCACGCCTTCCCCGCGCAGCGCGCCGAAGAAAAACTTACCCTCAAACATGGGCAGTACATCCGAACTGTAGAACATGGCCGCGGCCGGCGCCACCGCCGGGGTGAACTGGATCAGCGGACTTTCGGTCCCTTCCAGCGTGGCGTCGTGCGAGACCAGCGGCCAGCCGTAGTTGGCGCCCGGCTGGATCAGGTTGATCTCATCGCCGCCTCCCGGACCATCTGAGCCGGAGGGGCCGTGTTCGGCGGCATACAACCGGCCGCTGCCGGGCTGCCAGGCCAGGCCTTGCGGGTTGCGGTGGCCGTAGGAATATACCGGCGAACCGGGGAGGGGATTATCGGCAGGAATAGAACCGTCCAGGTTGATGCGCAGGATCTTGCCGGCCAGCGAATCCAAATCCTGCGCCGAAGACGGCACGCGCGCGTCGCCGCTGGTAACGTAGAGCTTCTCATCCGGGCCAATACCCAGGCGGCAGCCGGCGTGATACTTGGCCGCCGGAATGCCTTCCAGCAGCACCCCGTCCAGCGTCAGGCTGTCGCCGTTGTCGGTCATGCGCACCACCCGGTCGAACATGCCGTTGGCGTCCTGGCTGGTATAGCACGCGTATAGGGTCTTGTTCTCGCTGTAATTCGGATCCAACACCATGCCCATCAGGCCGGTTTCCTCCACGGTAACTACGTCCGCGAAGGTGTACAGCGCTTCCGGGTTGAGCTGCCCATTCACGATTTCACGCACGCGTCCCGGCCGTTCGCTGACCAGCAGCCGTTCAGGGCTGGTGAACACGATGCTCCAGGGGATCTCCAGTCCCTGCACCACTTCCTCAACTTTCCAGGAGGTGGCCGCCGGGACAGTGGCTGTGGTTGCGGGAGTAACGGTGTCTGCCGGAACCGTGGAAGTGTAGGTCACCACTGCCGGTTCGGCCGCAGCCGCAGGCATTGGTTGGCAAGCTGCCGTAAGCAAAACCGGCAGCATGAAAATAACAAGTATTTTTTGAGTCATAAGATCACTCCTTAACCTGATTCTATTTGCCGCCGGAGTGAAATGGAGTTAACAATCTATCAGATCGCATTAATTTTTCTTAATATATAATTAATGTCAATATCAAGGAGGATCTATGTCATTAATTGAGGAAATCAAACGTTATGCCGGCAGCATCCCCGCGGATTTTAAAGAGAAGAAAGGCGTATGCGACCTTGCTTTTGTAGTGGCGGAGCGCAAAGCTTTCTTATCAAAGGAAAAGCTGAGTTACGAAGCCAAGTTCCGCGTAGACGACGCCAACAAATTGGTCAAATTTACCGAGATGCTGAAAGAAAGTTCCTCGGGTATGACGAATAGCGGATCCAGTTTTTCAACAACCAGCTTCAAAACCGGCAAGGATGGACGCTCGGAGAGTGTGATCGAGCAGCAAGCCAATCAATTCGGCAAGAAATACGATTACCAATTCGATTTCAAAACCGTGCGTGGAAAAATCGAAGAATTAGCGCAAGCCGCTGGATATGATTTCCAGTATCAAATTACAGCCAAAGGGTTGTAATTTTCTCACTCGAAACAGCGCTCCCCTATCGGAGAAATTTTCACAATCCCAGCTCCGTTTCGGACAACAAAAAAAAGAAGAGGCCAGGTAGGCCTCTTCTTTTTCAAACCAATATAATTATACGGCGCTCTTTCTGGCATGGACCTTCAGGCTGATAGCCTTACCGATTTCCACGATAATCAGCAGCGATAGCGCCACACCCACCACATTCAGCCATTCCGTTACATTCAGCGGCACAATTCCCAGCAGATTGCGAATCGGCTTGACGATAAACGCTATCAAAGCCGTCAACAGTCCTGCAATCACAGACCACACCAGCGGCTTGTTGCGTGAAATCGGCCCGCTCTTGAAGATGGATTTGCGCATGCTGCGGTAAGCAAAGATGTAAACCATCGAGTTAATCGCGAAACTGGCAAAAGCGATGCTTTGACCTTCCGCCGGGTTGTGATGCACCGCATAGAAATGCCCAAACATCGACAAGGCAAAAGCTGCACTGGATATACTGATAATCGCGATCAGCGTTGCACCCAGGCGCGTCAGGATGGGTTCCTTGAGCGATTTGGGCGCTTCGTCCATGATGCCCTCTTCCTTCGGTTCAAAGCCAAGCACAATATCCGAAGGTCCGTCGCAGATCAGGTGGATCCAAAGGATCTGCGCCACAGCCAAAGGCGCCGGCCAGTTAAACAGCATCGCCATGAAGATAGTCAGCACTTCCGCGAACGAGTTGGACAATGTGTAAGCCACCACCTTGCGGATGTTTTCGAAGATGATGCGGCCCTCTTCAATGGCTGCCACAATGGTCTTGAAGTTGCTGTCAATCAGGATCAGATCGGCCGTTTCCTTGGCAACGTCGGTAGCTTCGTTGACTACCACGCCAATGTTGGCGCGCTGTAATGCCGGCGCGTCATTGACGCCATCGCCAATCATGGCGGTGACTTCACCGTTTTCCTGCAATGCCTTCACAATGCGCAGCTTGTCATTGGGGCGAATACGCGAAAACACACTAATGTTTTTCACTTCGCGTCTCAATTCCAGGTCGCTGAGTTTTTGAAGCTGCTCGCCTTCGATGATGCGGTCTCCATCTTCCATCAAACCGATATTCAGAGCCACTCGTTCGGCGGTCAAACGGTAGTCGCCCGTAATCATCTTCACCTGGATACCCGCGTGCCGGGCTAAATGGATGGATTCCTGGACACCTTCGCGCACAGGATCTTCCATTCCAACCAATCCCAGCCATTGATAGCTGCTCTTCTCTTCAAGCGACCCGCCCATCCGCCAGGCCAGGCCCAGCAGTCGTAATCCCTTGCCGGCCCACTCGTCGATTTGTGTCAGCAGCCTATCTTGCCGGTCATTATCGATTTCGCACATGGTCATAACAATCTCAGGCGCACCCTTCAGGTAGCACAAATCACCTTCAGTGGTCTTGTACTGAGTTGCCATGAATTTAGTCTCACTGCTGAACATTTCCTCGGTAATTCGAGCCGACTTTTCAATAAAGCTATTCAGATGATCAGATTTATAGGCCTGTCCGTAATCCCACAAAGCCACATCCACCGGCCCTTCCAGGTCGTTGCACAGCAGCATCACCTGAAATGCGCGCTGTTCATCATTGAAGTCGGTCTGCGTCACGCGCATGTTGCCTTCGGTTAATGTCCCGGTTTTATCGGTACAAATCACTGAAACGGAGCCCAGTGTTTCCACTGCCAACAGGCGTTTAACCAGGCCGTTCCGTTTCAAAATCTTTTTCATTCCCAATACCTGGATGACTGTTACCGCAATCAAAAGTCCTTCCGGAACAGCGGCAATCGCCAAAATAATAGAAGTTTCCAGCATGCTCAGGAATTCCTTGCCCATTATTAAACCGGAAACCAGGATGGCGGCTGTAATGGCCACCACGAGAATGGTCAAGGTCTTGCTGAAGGCCTTTAAGCGCACCTGCAGCGGTGTTTCCTCTTCTTCATGTTCCTGCAAACTGGAAGCGATCTTTCCCAATTCGGTCTCAATACCGATATAGGTCACTTTCATGATCGCGCGCCCGGAGCAAAGCGTGGTGCCCATGTACAGGGCATTATTGCCTTCCAGTTCAGTCTTCTTGACCGCGTCGCTTTCGCCGGTCAGGATTGCCTCATTAAGCGTAACCTGTAAACCCTCCAGCAGTTTTCCATCGGCCGGAACGCGTTCTCCGTTGGTAAGGATCACTAAATCACCCGGAACCAGCTCCCAGATTTCCACTTCTTCTCTTTCGCCGTTGCGGATGACTGTGGTGGTGGGTTTTAACAATCCTTTTAACGCTTCGTAGGTCTGCTGTGCGCGATATTCTTGCACAAATCCCAGGATAACGTCCGCCACCACAACCACCATGATGATAGCAAAGTCGCCATATTCCCCTACGATCAGGGACACTAATGCCGCGAATAGGATAATGTAAACCAATGGGCTTTTAAATTGTGAAATCAAAATCGACCAGGGGCTGGTACCTTTTTTCTCCGGTAATTTGTTCATTCCATAGATTTTCCGTTGGTCGGTTACTTCTTCCGAACTTAAACCGGTAAATTTTTCATTAGCCGAAATACCCAGCATTTCAGCTTCTCTTTTTCGTTCCATTGTGTCTGTCTCCTGAAATAAATTCAGAGCTTACCCGCTCTTAATGTGGTTTACTCCCTGTTTGAAGAGAGCAATGATATGGTCGTCTTCCACGCTGTAGAAGACTTCTTTGCCTTTTCGGTGGGCTTTAACAATTCCCATTTGACGTAAATGTCTCATGTGATGCGATACTGCCGATTCGCTGATCCCAACCATCTGCGCCAACGAATTTACGTTTAATTCCTGGTCCGTAATGGCAGAGATGATACGAACCCGGCTGGCATCGCTGAATGCGCTGAATAATTCAGCTACGTGCGCCGCAATGTGTTCATCCAATATATTTTCTTCTTCTTCCTTCATTATCTACACCTGAATATATGTTCAGATGTTATTTTATGCGTTGTTCAAAAATTGTCAAGCATTTATAAAGAAAGAAATCCCCATCCAATGGATGGGGATTTCTGATTTACACAAGGATTTCGCGCTTATTGTTCTCCCAGCAGCGCGCTGGGGGTAAAGGGGAAGGGCACCAGTTCGCGCAGCGTGCGCTCGCCCATGTAGTTGCCCTGTTCGTCGCCGCTGATCACCAGCATATCCAGGCCGAATTCCAGCAGCACCTGGCGGCACATCGCGCAGGGATAGGCTTCTTTGGTTCCCGGGCCAACCACCGCAATGGCTTCCATTTCAAGTTCGCCTTCCGAAACCGCCTTCCAGACTGCCACGCGTTCGGCGCATACCGTCCCGCCGTAAGACACATTCTCAATATTGGTGCCCTGGTAGATATTGCCGCCCTTGGTTAGGATAGCCGCGCCCACCGCAAAATGCGAGTAAGGGCTGTACGAATTTTTAGCCGCTTTGACCGCAGCAGCCAGCAATTTGGTTTTCATTTCAGTATCAATCATGTTCTCTTCCTCTCAGGCAATCCTATTAATAAACTATCCAAACGGATAAATGTTCCTGTTAAAGGTCAAGCCGGCCAGCAGCCCACCCCATTCCAGATGGTTTGCAGATACGAAGCCAAAAGCGCGTCCCGCCGTTTCACCTGTAAAAAGGTACCCCGCATTAACAAAATACTGCCTTCATTATCCAGCTGGGTGCCAATGGCTTTCAGCGCTTTTTCAACGTCTACCCTTCTGATTGCGTAGTCAAGGTATTCCTCCTTGCTGGCGGGGTTCATGCTTTTTTGATAAATCGTCAGCAATGCAACGATTTTATTCAACATCTCTTCATTTACTGTGGTTTTCATATGTTCAACGCTCCTGCTTTTTGGAATCTTTTCAGGTCAGTCCATTTTAATCCATGAATCTGCGGCGCAGGACTTTTGCACTCATGGATTTTTCTCTCTGGTAAATTCATAAACCAGATAATGACCCCCTTTGCTGCTTTTATACCAACCCTGCCGGTCGTCTTTACGCTGGAAGCATTTGCGTGGTCCGCTGGACAAACTGGCTTCGAGGAACTGATGCTGGGGGAACGGTCTGCGTTTTTGGCAAAGCTGCGGATTCAGCCTGCTGGAAACCCACCCGCCGTGAAATTTTGGACAAAAACAACCGCTTGTTTTTCTCCTGCGCAAATTTTTACAAACCTGATAAACTTTCCTATTATTAACTTATCCCACCTCTTATTCTAATTACCTGAGGTTCTTATGAAAAAATACTTATATGCTATAGGTATCCTGACGCCCCTGCTGTACGTTTTCAACGTCGTTCTGGGCGGTGCGTTGTGGCCGGGCTACAGCCACATGCGGCAGGCTATCAGCGAGCTGACCATGGCTGGCGCGCCCAACCTCGCCTTGATGGACGCTCTCTTCACCATCTACGGCTTCCTGCTGCTGACTTTCAGCATCGGATTCAGCCTGCGCTGGGGTAAAGCCGGCAACCGTCCGCTGAGCATCAGCGGCGTCGCTCTGGCAGCCTGCGCAGCGGCCGGTCTGTTAATGAAATTCTTTCGCCAGGATCCCATCGGTGAACCGCTCACTTTCACCGGCAGCATGCATCTGGTGCTGGCAGGCGTTACCTCGCTGGGTACCATCTTCGCCATCTTTTTCGCCGCGGCCGGGTTCCGCAAACTGCCTTACGGCTCCGGTTTGCGCGTTTTCTCGCTGGTGATGGGCGCAATCGTATTCGTCAGCGGCGGCTTGACCGCAGCCGGCACCACCCAGCTGCCTGCTATTTTCGGCATTCTGGAACGCACCACCATCGGCGCCTTTATGCTGTGGCTGCTGGTGGTCTCGATCAACTTACTTAAACACGATTCCGCGGTCTAATTACCGCGCTGGTAATTGGGCGCGTCGCGCGTGATGGTAACATCGTGCGGATGGCTTTCGATTAGTCCGGCATTGGTAATACGCACCAGGCGCGTTTTGCTGCGCAGGTCTTCCAGGCAGGTCGCGCCCGCGTAACCCATGCCGGAGCGTAAACCGCCAATCAGCTGGTAAACGTAATCGCTCAAAGCACCTTTATAGGCAATCATGCCCTCAATCCCTTCAGGAACCAGTTTGCGGGCCTCACCCTGCCCGCTGCCATAGCGGTCGCGCCCGTAACCCTGTAGGGCGCCCACACTGCCCATGCCGCGATAAGTTTTAAATTGGCGTCCTTCATAAAGGACCAAATCACCGGGTGCCTCGTCCAATCCGGCCAGCAGGCTGCCCAGCATAACCGTTTCCGCCCCGGCCGTCATGGCTTTGACAATATCGCCGCTGTGTTTGATGCCGCCGTCCGCGATAATCGGAATTCCGGCCGATCGGGCTGCCACCGCGCAGGCATGGATAGCCGTCATCTGCGGCATGCCCGCGCCTGAAATGATGCGTGTGGTGCAAATCGAACCGGCGCCCACACCCACCTTGACCGCGTCTGCCCCGGCCTTGATTAATGCCTGCGTTCCTTCCGCCGTGACCACATTCCCGCCAATGACAGGCATTGCCGGCAGCACGGCTTTGATGCGCTGGATGGCTTTGACCACACCGGCCGAATGCCCGTGAGCAGTGTCCACCACCAGGACGTCCACGCCTTTGGATGCCATCAGCTCTGCGCGCAGTTCCAGGTCGGCGCCTACGCCGACCGCCGCGCCAACCAGCAGCCGCCCCTGGCTGTCCTTGGAAGCATTCGGATATTGGATGCTTTTCTGGATATCCTTAACTGTGATCAATCCCTGCAAGTTGCCTTTATCGTCCACCAGCGGCAGCTTCTCAATGCGATGTTCTTGCAGGATGCTTTTCGCCTGTTCCAGCGTGGTGCCCAGCGGCGCGGTGACCAATCCCTCGCGCGTCATAAAATCGGACACCGGCCGGGTAACATCCTTGCTTTCGGCGAAGCGGATATCCCGGTTGGTGATGATGCCGACCAATTTTTGCGAATCTTTCATCACTATCGGAATACCGCTGATATGAAAGCTTGCCATGATTGCTTCCGCATCTTGCAGGGTTGCGTCCTGGGTTAACGTGATCGGATCCGAAATCATCCCGGATTCCGAGCGTTTGACGATTTCCACCTCTTTTGCCTGCGCCTCCGGCGACAGGTTGCGGTGAATGATACCGATGCCGCCTTCGCGTGCCAGGGCGATGGCCATGCGCGCCTCTGTGACGGTGTCCATGGCCGCTGAAAGGATGGGGATATTCAGCCAGATATCGCCGGCCAAACGCGCGCGCACATCCATTTGCGAGGGCAGTGTCTGGCTGTATCCCGGTTCGATCAGCAGGTCATCAAACGTGAGGGCTTCCGCTGCAGAAAAAAGGTCATCGTTCATTCAATCGCTCCATAATGTAGGGTGTTTCTCGATAGTAAATTAGTGGATATTCTAAAACAACATCCCAAAAGCCGGGTGCCGGGATGCTTAAAATTTTGTCCATTATAAACGCTGACGCTTTAATTGTGTAGACATGTATGCTCATCCCGTGTCAAATGAACGTGTATTTCGCAGTTTTCGGTCTTTTTCTCTCACGGGGAAGAGGACCAGAGGAGTGACTGGATAGCCCCACAGCAACCAGGTAATCCTTCCTCCCCTTTGAAGGGGAGGAACAAAGGTGAGGATGAATAGCGGACATCCGATTCTGCCTTACCCATCCCGATTAACAAAATAATTAAAAAAATATCTGTGTCCATCTGTGTTTATCTGTGGTTAAATATTTTTCTGAATAAAATATCAGTGTCTATCTCATCTTAATATCTGCGTTTACCTGTAGTTTAAACATATCCGTGTTTATCTGTGGTTAAATGTTTTTCTGAATATAACATCAGTGTCTATCTCATCTTAATATCTGTGTTTATCTGTGGTTTAAATCTATCGTTATAATGTATCCATAAGTAAAAAGGGGCACCTATGGCAAAAGATACTCCCAAAGACTATCGCAGCCTGGTTATCTACGAGATCTATGTGCGCAGTCACAGCCCGCAGGGCACCTTCCAGGGCGTGGCAGTCGATCTGCCGCGCATCAAAGACCTGGGCGTGGACATCATTTGGCTGATGCCTATCCATCCCATCGGTCGGCTCAACCGTAAAGGCTCGTTGGGCTGTCCTTATTCCATCGCGGATTACTTCAGCGTCCATCCGGAATACGGGAGCTTGGATGATTTCAAAACTTTAATCCACAAAGCCCACGCACTCGACCTCAAGGTAATGATCGACGTGGTGTACAACCACACCGCGCACGACGCAATTCTCGTGAACGAACACCCCGACTGGTACCACACCGGTCCGGACGGGCATCCGGCCACTACCGTGCCCGAGTGGAGCGATGTGATCGACCTCGATTTCAGCCACCTTGAATTGTGGGAATACCTCATTTCCGCGCTGGAACAGTGGGCCGGGTTGGGTGTGGACGGTTTCCGCTGTGACGTCGCTTCCATCGTACCGCTGGAATTCTGGGTGCAAGCCCGTACTGCCGTAACCCGCATCAACCCGCAAATAATCTGGCTGGCCGAGTCGGTGGAAGCCCGCTGGGTAGCCCAGCGCCGCAGCCAGGACTTGCAGGCCAGCTCCGACAGCCAGCTCTATCAGGTTTTCGACATCACCTACGATTACGATGTCTTCGATGCCTGGAAGAACGTGATCGCCGGAAGTTTGGACTTGCAGCTTTACCTGGATTTACTGCGTCTGCAGGATTGTATTTACCCGGAGAACTACGTCAAATTGCGTTTCGTCGAAAACCACGACAATGAGCGCGTCATGGCCGTGATAAAGGACTCAGCCCGAGCTTTGGCCTGGACTGCTTTTCAGGCTTTCAACAAAGGCGCCTGGCTGATTTATGCCGGTCAGGAGTCCGCTGCCGAACACCTGCCTTCCCTCTTTGAAAAAGAACCGCTCGATTGGGGTGGCTATCCACTGGCGGATTTCCACAGCCGGCTGGCCGCCATAAAAAAGGATCCGGCCGTGATGCTTGGCGAGCTGAACTGGATCCGGAAGGAACCGGCTGTGTTAGGCTTATGGTATACGCCCGTCGGCAGCCTGGCCGGGATATTCAACCTCAATGGAGAATCCGGCCAAATGGAAATCGATCTGCCGGACGGCGTTTACAGCGATCGCCTTTCCGGACAGAACATCATCATCCGCGGCGGGCGCCTGGACCTGCCGTCCAGCGCAGTCGTCTTTAATTGCCAGCCGGATCGGCCGCTGCCCGCTTACCAAACCTTGCTGTTTTAGGCAATCCGCTCGTTTTTCCCGGCCCGCAACAAATCCAAAATGCCTTGCCGTTATGAAATGCGTTCAAAATTATGACAAACTCACCTATGACACTTATTCCGGAACAGGACTATACTCACGCATTAGTATAAGCATTGCTTATGTATGGAAATTGGCATAACCTATAATTCTTTCGCGCATAAAAAGATGCTGCCGGAAGAACGAGAATTAAAAGCAACCAGTTTCGCCATCGGAAAGCACCTACGAAAATTAGGTCACTGTGTCCAGTACTTTGACATGGATAATCCGGACGATATTAAAGCTTTATGTTGTGCCAAAATCGATGTCGCTTTTGATACTTGCGAACGTATCCATGATGATCCCCGCGGTGAAGCCTATACCGCCGCTTTGCTGGAGTTTTTAGGAATCCCCCACACCCGCACCAGTTCTTTTCAAATTGCCCTGGGTGTCAACAAAGTACGCGCCAAATTATTGTTGGCTTATAACCATATCCCCATCCCGCGTTTCCAGGTATTCCAGGATGAAGAGGAAGAACTTCACCCGGATTTGCCTTTTCCGCTTTTCGTGAAAGGTGTGGCTTGCGAAAACAGCATTGGCATTGACGAACACTCTCTTGTCACCAATCAGCAGGAATTGAAAGAACAAGTCCATAAGATCAACACGCTTTTCAATCAAGCGGCCCTGGTGGAAGAATACATTCCGGGCCGGGAATTTTCGGTGGCTGTCCTGCCGGGCAAGACCAATAGCATCCTGCCGATCATGGAAATTGAATTTGATGATTTACCGCCTCATAAACGTTTCCTGGACTACAAGGCCAAGTGGGTCACCCACTCGGACCAATATAAGCGCACCGTTCCCGTTTACCCGGTCAACCTGACCGTTGAGGAACAGAAAACAATCAGCGAAACGGCGCTGAATTGCTTTAATATTTTTGGGCTGCATTCTTACGCCCGGGTGGACATGCGCTATAACGATCACACACCTTATGTGCTGGAGATCAATCAAAATCCCAGCATCAACGAAACCGGCAGCGGCTATGTACACAGCTGCGAAAACCACGGCCTGAATTACTCGGAAATGATTGAAGCGCTGCTTGAAAATGCGGCTCAAAGGGATCAGTGAAAATTTTTCTGCTCAAACCTTCAGTGGAAATACCGGCGGTCAATCTGAAAATCGGCCGCATAAAAGACATCCTGAACCAATCCGGGCATGTGGTCGTGGAACAATGTCTCAGTAAAAATCTTTTCAGCCAAATCATGGCTGAAAAACCGGATGTCGTTTTTAACCTGGCCAGTACATTCGAGTGGGAAAATACCGGTTATATTCCGGCCATCCTGGAAATTGCCGCCGTGCCCTATACCGGCTCAGGCTTCCTGACGCTTTCCCTGTCGCGCAATCCGACCAAGTTGCTGCCCTTGCTCGAAAAATCCGGGGTTCGGCTGCCCCCGTACAGGATTGTGCCAGCCTCGCGGGGGTTATCCTCGCCCGGCCTGCAATATCCGCTGGACCTCTGCCGGGATGGATATGAGGAGAAAATTTACCTGGCAGATCAGCTGTCGTTAAAAAACACTTTTGAAAAACTGCCGCAGGGAGAAGAATTGGTTCTGCGTGAACATCTTCACGAGAAAGCCCAATCCGTATTCATGCTCGGTTCTCAGGTATTTTCCCTGTCAACTGATCCCTCACTTCTCTCCCCCGCCCTCACGGCCTATCGCTTGCTGGAAGCCCGCGGGCTGATGCGTCTGGACTTTACGCTTGGAGAAGAACCGCTCTTAGTCAACATCAATGCCTCCCCCGATCCTTTGGATGGCGCATTTCTAAAAGCCGCCGCATCCGCCGCATGGGATGAGCAAAAAATTATCCGAACGCTTATCGAGCACGCCGGCCGCGATTAACAGGTACAATCAACCCATGAAATTTTTCACAGGAGCAGCCTCATGAGCGCAGATGAAATCACCATTCGGGATTTGGCATGGGAGGAATCTGATCTGCGCCAGATACTCGAAATCGAGAACCTTTCCTTTAAGGAAGAAGATGCTTATACCCGGGAAGATTTTCAACGTTGGTTCAATGTCAATCCGGATTTTTGTTTAGTGGCCGAAATCGACGGCCAAATTGCAGGGAATATGATCTGCCGCATCAAACGCTACCGTTTGGATATGGGTTCCTGCGCCATCCACCCCAATTACCGCCGGCGGGGAGTAGGTTCCGCCCTTCTTGCGGAAATGGAAAAACGCGCCCGAGGCTTTGGCATTCACCAAATTGATCTTGAAGTGCGTCCTTCCAACACCTCCGCGCAGGCTTTCTGGCAGGCCCTGGGATTCGAAGAATTCAAAGTCTCCCCCGGTTTTTACCCGGATGGGGAAGATGCCTTAGTAATGTGTAAGAAAATTTAATCAAAATACGGACATATCATCTAAAACAGCAGCGCTATTTGAATGTGCTGCTGTTTTTTTACCTGTCTTTTATTTGCACAAATCAAGATCCGCTGAGAATTCACCGCGTTACAAGTCAATTCCGTTAATACGTTAACCATTTTTGATAGTATCAAAGATATCCATTTCCCGGCATAAAGTACATTGAATTCACCTTTAAAAAGTGCTTTAATGGGATTACTCGACTAAAAAGGTGCATTATGATTAATTCAATTTAAGGGAGGTGATCGTAAAGAATATTTGTTGCAGCATTGGATGTTTGCTTAGATTTTCATAAACAGGAGAGAAAAATGACTAAGAAGTTGTTTTTACTATTGAGTGTTTTGTTAATCACAGCATCTTTCATCACTGCCTGCACAACTACGGATACAGCCGCCCCCGCCGATACCGGGTCGCAAGCAGCTGCCGCAGATACAGGTTCGGACACAACAACCTCTGGTGGAGAAGTCTATTACCTGAACTTCAAGCCTGAAGTGTCTGAAATCTACGACGCAATCGCGAAAGCTTACAAGGAAGAGACAGGCGTTACCCTGAAGGTGGTCACCGCCGCTTCCGGAACTTATGAACAGACCTTAAAATCGGAAATTGCTAAATCCGACGCCCCGGTTCTATTCCAGATCAATGGGCCGCGCGGATATGCCAACTGGGCGGATTACTGCGCCGACCTGAAAGATACCGAACTGTATCAGCACCTGTCCGATAAATCCCTGGCAGTCACTGTCGGTGATGGTGTCTACGGCATCCCCTACGTCGTGGAAGGATACGGGATTATCTACAACAACGCCATCATGGAAAAGTACTTTGCCCTGGATGGCGCCTTGGCCACCTCGATGGCCGAGATCAACAACTTCCAAACTTTGAAAGCTGTTGTCGAGGACATGACCGCCAAGAAGGATGCATTAGGGATCAAGGGCGTCTTCTCCTCCACTTCGCTGAAACCCGGCGAGGACTGGCGTTGGCAGACCCACCTGGCCAACGTTCCCATCTTCTATGAAATTCGGGATAACAACCTGGACATCAAAGATGCCGAAGCGTTCAGGGAAACCAAATTCCAGTATTCTGACAATTTCAGAAATATCTTCGACCTCTACATCAATAACTCAACTGTCGAACCTACCCTGCTCGGCAGTAAAAGCGTGGATGACTCCATGGCTGAATTTGCCCTGGGTCAATCCGCCATGGTGCAGAACGGCAACTGGGCTTGGGGCCAAATCTCCGGTGTGGACGGCAATGTCGTCCTGGCGGAAGATGTCAAGTTCCTGCCGATTTACACAGGCATGCCCGGTGAGGAGAAACAGTCCATCTCCGTTGGCACCGAGAACTTCTTCGCCATCAATTCGCAAGCTTCCCCCGAGAAACAGAAACTCGCCGCCGATTTCATCTACTGGTTGTACAGCAGTGACACCGGCAAAGCTTTTGTGACCAATGACCTGAAATTCATTGCGCCGTTCGATACCTTTACCGAGGAAGAAAAACCGACCGATCCATTAGCCAAGAGTTTGCTCAGCTACATGGCCAACACCGATCTGTATAACGTGGCTTGGGACTTTGTCGTCTTCCCCAGCCAGACCTTCAAGGACAATTTCGGAGCCGCTCTGCTCCAATATGCCCAGGGTACTATGCAGTGGGATGAAGTCAAGCAGCTGATGATTGACCAATGGAAAGTTGAAGCCAATAAATAAGCGCTAGATAAGGTCCATAAAACCGCCCCGCACCGCTCTCGATGCGGGGCGATCTGAAATATCCCTATATTGATTAATTTTGTTCATTGCAGGAGAACAAATATGCAAAAGATGGCGAAAAAATACTACATCTTTTTTACCCTGCCAACCGTGATAGCCTTTGTGATTTCCTTTTTAATCCCATTTATCCTTGGCATATATCTTTCTTTTACCAAATTCACCACTGTAACCAACTCGCAGTGGGTTGGCATCAGCAACTATATCCATGCGTTTACGGACGACAGGAACTTTCTGAATGCCATCATCTTCACCGCAAAATTCGCGCTGGTTTCGGTGGTGTTGATCAATGTTTTTGCTTTCACGCTTGCGCTTCTTCTCACCCGCACAATTAAGGGCACCAATATTTTCCGCACGGTATTCTTCATGCCTAACCTGATTGGCGGTATTGTTTTGGGTTATATCTGGCAGTTGATTATCAACGGCATTCTCATCAATTTTGGCGTGGATATTACCTTCAGCGGTACGTATGGTTTCTGGGGGCTGGTGGTGTTAATGAATTGGCAGATGGTCGGCTATATGATGATCATCTACATCGCCGGTATCCAGGGGATTTCCTCTGAACTAATTGAAGCCGCCGAAATAGACGGTGCCAACCGCTGGCAAATTCTCAGGAGCATAACCATTCCGCTGGTCATGCCGGCTGTCACCATTTGCACTTTTCTCACGGTGACCAATTCATTCAAGCTCTTCGACCAGAACCTGGCGTTGACGGCGGGCGCTCCGGCCCGGACATCCTCCATGATTGCGCTGGATATCTTCAATACTTTCTACGGCAGCATGGGGTATGAGGGAGTAGGCCAGGCCAAAGCCGTCATGTTCTTCCTGGTCGTCGCTTCCATTGTGCTGCTGCAGCTGCGTTATTCCAGAAGCAAGGAGACAGAAATCTGATGAAAACTAAAAACCAATTGCGGGATAATATCACCTTCGTGTTTTTATTCATCCTGGCGGTATTATTCCTCGCTCCCATTCTGATTGTGTTCATGAACTCCTTTAAAGGCAGGTTTTATATCTCTGATGCGCCTTTTGCTCTGCCGAACGCGGATACTTTCGTCGGATTGAAGAACTACACCTCCGGCATTGCCAAGACCGGTTTCATTCAGGCCTTCGGCTATTCACTTTTCATTACCGTTTTTTCAGTGGCGGCCATCGTAATTTTCACCTCCATGACAGCCTGGTGCATTACCCGCATAAAATCAAAAGTCAGCACACTTATTTACTATCTCCTGGTAGCTTCCATGATTGTTCCTTTCCAAATGGTCATGTTCACCATGTCGAAAATGGCTAATATTTTGCGTTTGGACAATCCCATCGGGATCATCCTGATTTATCTTGGATTTGGAGCCGGCCTTTCCGTTTTCATCTTCAGCGGCTTCATCAAAAGCATCCCGCATGAAATTGAAGAGGCTGCCACAATTGACGGCTGCAACCCTATCCAGCTTTTCTTTTTGGTAGTCTTCCCGATTCTCAAACCCATCAGCATTACCGTCGCGATCCTGAACGCCATGTGGGTTTGGAACGATTATCTGCTGCCTTATCTCGTAATTGGCAGTAATTACCGCACCATCCCCATCGCCGTCCAGTATTTGCAGGGAGGATATGGCAGCCGCGATATGGGTGCCATGATGGCCATGCTTGTGCTGGCGATTATCCCCATCGTTATTTTCTACCTGACCCTCCAAAAGCACATTATCAAAGGCGTGGTCGCCGGCGCGGTAAAAGGATAAGTGCTTCCAATCAGTACCCTGAGCCGGTCGAAGGGAAATAGCTCGAAATCAAAAGAACCTCCGGATTTTTCCGGAGGATTTTTTAAAATTTGATGCCTGAAAACCGGATGCAAACTTCGAAATGCATGGGTATACTGTGCTCATGTTGAAACTACCACCTGAAAACACTATGTACCGCGCTTTTATGGAGCGCGATTCCAGCTTCGAAGGTATTTTCTTCGTAGCGGTTAAAACCACCGGTATTTTCTGCCGGCCTACCTGCACGGCCAGAAAGCCCAAGCGTGAAAACATCGAGTATTTCTCCAGCCCGTCCGAAGCCTTGTTAGCCGGCTACCGGCCCTGCCAACGCTGCAAACCGATGGACGCCGGTTCTATTCGCCCGGATTTGGTGGATCGGCTGACGGAAGCCGTTGAGCAGGCTCCCGCCCGCCGTATTACGGACCGCGACCTGCACGAGATGGGCATTGACCCCTCCACCGCCCGCCGCCAATTCCAGCGCTTCTTCGGCATGACCTTCCAGGCCTACCAGCGCGCCCGCCGCATGGGCCTGGCCCTGCATGAAATTCGCGCCGGCCAACCGGTCATCGAAGCCCAGCTCAACCAGGGGTTTTCCTCCGCCAGCGGCTTTTGGGAAACCTTCAAACAGGTTTTCGGCGCGCCGCCCAGCCAATCACAGCACGTGAAATGCCTGCAGGCCAAATGGATTGACACGCCCCTGGGCGCCATGCTGGCGCTGGCCGATCAGCAGGCCCTTTATCTGTTGGAATTTGTCGACCGGCGCGGACTGGAAAACGAGATCTTGGCGCTGCGCCGCCGCACCCGCAGTTATATTGTGCCGGGAGAAAGCCCCATTCTGGATCAAATCACGTCTGAACTGGAGAGCTATTTTCAGGGAAAGAGCGTGGGGTTCAGCGTTCCCCTGGTGCTGAACGGCTCACCTTTCGAACAATCGGTTTGGGAATTGCTGCGAACCATCCCGCCCGGACAAACCCAATCCTATGGATGGATGGCGCAGCGGATTGGGAAACCCGGCGCTTCCCGCGCAGTGGGGCATGCCAACGGGCGCAACATCCTGGCCATCGTAATTCCGTGCCACCGTGTTATCCGTTCGGACGGCAGTCTGAGCGGTTACGGCGGCGGTGTATGGCGCAAGCGTTGGCTGCTGGATCACGAATCGGAAAATCAATCCATCTCATAGCCAAATTTACTTAAAAAACATCCCCGGGAAAATTCCCGGGGATGCGGCACCGGTTTTCTCAAAGGGAAGTGACGCCCGGTGCAAGTTTTCAAACAAACCGAACAGGATTACTGCCTGTTTAACCTCGGTCTAGCTGGCAGGCATCAGGTATCCGCCGCCGTTCAAACTGTAAGTCTGGCCGCCCAAGGCACTATTGGCCGCAGCATCATAATAGACTGTAAAACCGTTCCCATTGATGTTGGTAATGGTGTTGCCGGAAATGCCTTCTGCGTCATCCAGAACAGTCAGGTAGGAATCCGCTGTCACGTTCCAGGTACAGGTGCTGTCCAGGCTCAGGCTGGTTTCCTTGGCTGAGTTGGCAGTGTCCATCGCGCCGGTCCACTGGGAAGCATTGCTCAATGTCAATGACACCTTACTGATTCTATCCGCGGTGATATCGCCGCTGAGCGTTTGTGTGTCCGCGGTCAATACCACATTGCCGCCATTGGTGCCCTCGCTGCCCCAATCGCCTGCTGCCGCTTTGATCAGTTGGTTTGAATTGAGGGTAATCGCCACATTTACCAAATCGATGTAACCGGTGGAATTGGTCACGTAAAACAAGGGGCCGCTGGAAGAAGTATAGGCCAATGAGCCGCCAATCATGCTGAAGTCGCCTTCCGTGCCTTCGGCGTCGCCGGACATGCTCTTGTAGATCATCACACCCCATTTTCCTTCGACGCTGGAGGAAAGCGCGGTGTCCGTCAGGTTAATGGAATTAGCGCCTTCAATCACGGCTGCTTCCGAACCGTTGGAAGTAATATATGCGTTGTTCACGGTGATCGCGCCGGTGGAATATATACCGGGGGAGTTGCTGCCAGTGGTCAATACGGAACCGCCTTCCATGTCGATTGTTCCGCTGCCCCGGTCGGTGGCAATCGCGCCGGAATTGGTACCGGCGGTAGTCATATTAACATTGTTCAGGTTAACGCTGCCGCCCTGCGTTGCCATCACTGCGTGGGCATACTGGCCGGTGCTATTAATGGTTACGTTTTCCAGGGTCACTTGCGCATCTTCGCCGCTCGAAAATACACCGTTGGCGCCGTCGCCGGTTGTGGTTACGGTGCTGTCGGAAATCGAGATATAGCTGGCGCTTTGCGCCAATACCCCTGCGTTCTGGCCGTAGAAACTGCTGTTGTCGGATGAGGAAGATGTGCCGCTGCTGGAAATGGTCGCGTTCGTCAATGTCAGGTCGCCGCTGTTGGTAACCAGAATGGCGGATTCATCCGTTCCGCTGGCGGTATAGCTCTTGCCGGATTCGCTCACAGACTCACCGTCAACCGTATACGCTCCGATGATGGACGCTGAGGCCGCATCACTTTGCGCTTCTTCATCAGGCAGGATTTCATCTGGCTGCTCACCCTCTTCCACTTGTTCTTCTTCCGGCGCAGTTGTCGATTCCGGTGAGGAATCTTCAGCGGTTAGTTCCTGGGTCGCCTCCGAAGCCGCTTCCGGATCGGATGCGGCTGGTTTATTTCCGGCACATGCGCTGACCAGCAGTGCCAACATCATCAATACCGATAAAAATAAAACTGGATTCTTTTTCATTTTTTCTCCTTCGAGAAGTATTTTCTTTGGTCATGCCATTCCCGATCGTATATTCAACAAGCTGAGTTTTTCGGGAAGTTTTATATTCTACCTACATAATCCGTAAGCCTGCCATGAATAACAAATAAAAAAGATGTAAAAGCTCTGTCTGAAAGTCATACTGGTTAACAAAGCATCCCAAGGTAGATTTTCAAGGAGGAAAGCCCATGGGATGCGGCATCGGGTTGAGGTTAGGTGATGAGATGAGTTGTCCCCGATGCGAGTCGTCTGGCCGGCCAGCCTGTGTTGGAGCAGTTAAGGCCGGCCAGATTTTTGTATTAATTCAGCGGTTTCAAATAACCGCCGCCGTTCAGGTTGTAAATGCGCCCGCGCAGATACACGTTGGCGTTTTTATTGTAGTAAACCGTGAAACCGTTCCCGATGATATTGGTAACATCGTTGTTTGAAATGCCATCCTCATCATTAAGTTTGGTCAGATAGGAATCCGCGGTGACGGTCCAGGTGCTGCTTTCATCCAATGTCAGATTGACTGCGCGTCCTTCGTTGTTGGTGCTGATAGCGCCGGTCAGATTCGATCCATTTTCCAACTCCAAAGTGACTGAGCTGGCCGCATCGGCCACTACGTCGCCGGTCAATGTTTGCTTTTCAACGCTCAAGGTAAGCGCGCCGCCGGTGGAATATTTATCATTCTCCAAGGCAACCGTTTTGACCAATATGCCGGAAGCTGTGTTGACGGCTACATCATTCAATTCAACCTTGCCCTCCGCATCCGCGGCGTAAAAGAGCGCGCCGTTGCTGCCGGTAGAAGCCAGTGAACCGCCTTCCATGCTGAGACTGCCCTGGCCGCTCTCCACGTTACTTGAGCTGCTGGGATAGAACTGCACCGCGCCCCCGTCGCTGATGCCCGAAGTGGCATCCACATCCGTCATGCTGATCGAACCGGCCCCTTCAATGGCTGCCACCGGGGAGGCATCCGCCGAAAGCGTTGTCCCGCTCAGGTTAACCGTATCGGTGGAATAAACAGCCGCTGAATTGATGCCGCTGGTAGCGGCGCTGCCGTTTTCGACCGTGATGCTGCCGGTGTTATTGCCGGTAGCAATAGCCGGGGATTTGTAGCCGGAAGTGCTGATGTCCGTGTCGGTCACAGTCATGGCCGCCATTTTTGAAACCATCACACCGCGCGCGTAATCGCCGCTGGTCTTTATGGTTTCTTCAAGAACGGCAGCCATGGTTTCTTCACCTATGGCGTATACGCCTGTCGCGCCCTTGCCGCTGGTGTTAACACTGCCATACAGTACTTTGAGCGTGCTGCCTTGTTGTCCCAATATTGCAGCGTTTTGGCCCTTGCCGGCGCTGTTGTTAACCGAGCTGGTGTCGCCGCTGGTGGTCACTGCTATTTTCCCGATGGTCAGATTGCCTGCATTGGTGATCAGGGCTGCGCTGGTGTCGTCATCGGTGGCGCTGATATCTTCATCGGTTTTTATAAAAGTCTTCTCCGCTACGGACAATACCGCGTTGATATTCAATTCGGATGCTGCCTCTGTGGATTCCTCATCCGGGGTAGCTGTAGGTGCGATGGTTGCGGTAGCTGTTGCCTCAACCGTCTCTTTGGCTGCCGGGGCTTCCTCCGCCGGAGCATTGCCATCGGGCGGCTGGACGCCGGGGGTACCTTCCGGCATCATGCCTTCCGGAGCGCCTTCGGGAGCCCCTTCGGGCGGCATTCGCTGACTATCGGCCGGGGCGGAGATATCTGTGTTAGCATCGTTCGGAACAGCAGCGCTGGAAGCGGTCGCTGAACAGGCACTCACCAGAATGGTTAGGATAATTACCAGTGAATATACGATGCTGTTTTTTTTATTGGTCATGTTTTATGTTTTACTCCATTAATTTTTAAAAGATTTCATCAATGCAGATTGATGATTCTTTATTGGTACCCGCAGGCGTACGCATCCGCAAAGCCGTCCATACTCATCCAGTCTTCGCTGCATGGCATACTGCCGCTGAACCAGCTAAAGTTTACAATAGGATAGGGTCAAAAACGATAACAATACTTTTATATCAGTTTACAAAGAGAAAACATCGGTCCAGAGAATGATTTCGGTCTTTTTCGAGGAGGACCGCAGGTGAGGATGAGCGGCCGACATACCAATGATGGAGAAAACAAAAGTATCGGGAAAAAAACTTTAGGACTCCGCGATCATCTCGTTGATCTTCTTGATGCCATTGGGGATGATAGCGTCCACCAATTTCTGACCATACTCGCGCGAGGCGCGCCGCGGGTAGCGCTTGCGAATGTATTCCGGGATGCCCGGCATGGGCAGCTCGACCGTCTCAGGCGCATTGTCCATATCCACCAGCTCGGGATAGTAATGCAGCATCATGGAGGTCTCCCACTCCGCCGCGTGGTCGCTGGCATACGGCCAGGTCAGGCTGACATCGCCCAGATCTTCGATATATTCCTCGCAAAATTCCGGCGGCATCATGAAGTAACCCTGCAGCTCCGTGACCTGCTCGATGCCGGCCGTGATGGCGACGTAATGCTCATTTTCAAAATGACCGCTCATCAGGATGGCTTTCTTGAAACCCATCTTGGCATACCCGCGCAGCAGTTCAGCAATCAGGTTGGAAAGCGTACTCTCGGCCACCGTGTCCACTGTACCGAAATAGCCTTCTTCCGGCTGCAGGTTGCGGCTGATGCCGCAGGCCAGCGTAGGCGCCACGATCACACCCGTTCCGCCCGAAATATCCTCGCATACGCTTTCCGTGATGAGCGTATCGACGCCCAGCGGTAAGTGACTGGTATGCCATTCGATTGTCCCAATCGGGATCAGGATCAGGGGTTTTTCAGCCACAATGGCTTTGATTTCGGAAATGCGCAGGTCGGTCAGCCGTTTGGGTTCCATTTAATAGTCCTTTATTTTCCTTTAATAACAATGCTAATAAATCAGCGTTAGCGCAATATTATACGAGTGATCGCTGATACGTTCCAAATTACGCAGAGACTCCACAAAAATTGTATCGGCTTCCGGATGGCACACTTTCTTTTTTAACCGGTCGATGTGGTTTTCCTTGTACTCCTTCTCCAAAACATCAATTTCCTCTTCCAGAGTTAAAATCCGCGTAACCATTTTCTCGTCATTGGATTTTAGTGCTTTCAGGGTGATCTTATAATTTTGCAGCACTTTTTTAAACATGGTTTTGATCTCTTTTTGTCCATCCTTGCTGATCTCAACTTTTTTATTATCAAATTGGCGCGCGAATTCAGCCAGGTTGTTGGCATGGTCCCCCACCCGCTCAATATCCGTGATCATGTGTTTCATATCTTCCAATTTGTCCTGATCATCCGGATTTAACTTATCGCCTGGGATATTCTCCAGAAACGATTCCAGGCTGTGGCAAATTTCATCGATATTTTTCTCGTGTTTAAATACCCACTTGATCGCCTCTTCGTCCTTTTCCAGCATTCCCAGTTCAGCTTTTTCCACCATTTCATAAGTAATCCAGCCCATGCGCAGCACTTCTTCATTGGCTAATTTGACTGCCATCATGGGCATATTGATCAAGCGCGGATCGATGAAGCGGGTCCTTACCTTTTTGCTTTTTTCATCTTCTTTTTCAGGAATTAACTTTTCAATAAAACGAGCCAATGGTTTCACAAATGGAAGCATGAGCAGGCTGACAATGATATTGAAAATTGTGTGCGCATTCGCGATCTGGCGTGCCAAGTTGGCTGAAGTTGTGGCTACCAGATTGGTGAAGGGCAGAATAAAGGGCAGAAAGATTAAAACACCGCTGATATTGATGAAAATCTGTGCGTAGGATGCGCGTTTAGCGTTCGATCCCGACTGCATTGCGGCCAGCCAACCCATGATACAGGAGCCAATGTTCGCTCCCAGAATAATCGCAACTGCCACCGGCAAGGATATGCAGTTGCTCTTTCCCATTGCGATTACCAGGCCTGTCATAGCTGTGCTGCTCTGGATAGCCGCGGTGAACACTGCGCCTACTAAAACGCCCAGCAGGATATGCTGGCCCATTGTCAGGACGGCTTGTTGGAAGAAAGGCGTCTGGCTGATTACCGAGCCGGCCGTGGACATCATGCTCATGCCCACAAACACGATCCCAAACCCAAAGAAAGGCTGGCCCATCATGCGTAATTTCCTGTTTTTGGAAAAGAACATCATAAAAAAGCCGATGATGAGAAAAACAAGGTTGAACCCTTTAATCTGAAACGAGACCATTTGTCCGGTGATGGTTGTGCCAATTTCCTGGCCGAGCATGATGCCAATCGCCTGCCGCAATGAAAGCATATTCGCGTTGATTAAGCCAATCATCGTAACCATCAATAACCCGCTGCTTTGCATCAACGCGGTTGCTACAGTACCGAATAACCCTTGTTTCAGTGGATTATTAAGTGATTTATCCAACATTGTGAGTAATTTTCCCCCGGCTACTTTTTCAAGCCCTTCACTTAAAACATGTACGCCATAGACAAAAATTGCTAATCCGCCAAAAAGTTCCAGAATTGATTGAAATATTTCCATTTCCAATAACTTCATCCTTATTTAAGATAAGCCAACTACTTTTAAGATTGGAGCCTGGTTGAAACCACAGATGATTTCAGAATTTCTCGATGATGAATAAATTGACCGATTTTTAATCATAAACGGTAGTCGGTTCTTTTACCAGTAAAACAATGTTTTTTAAAGGACATTTTTCCACCAATTATGACAATATCGATCAAAAAACAAAAGGTTTGTTTTAGGATTGTATCAAGGATTATTTAAGGAAGTTTTTACGCTTTTGCCTCAACCATTGCGGAAGAAAAGCAAATTGGAATTTTTAAAAATCACGTGGGTCAGGTGGTTGCCGTTTATATGGTTTGATCCATGGAAAAACGTAAGTCTGTGAAATTTATGGATGCTAATTGGCAATCCTTTCGGGTGTAAAATGGCATCGTTTTACCATAGGATAAATTGGATTCTGAAAATCGGAGTTTTGTAATGAATATTCAAAGAGCCTTTTTTGTCATCGTAATTAGTAGCGCAATATTATTGTCAGCCTGCGGACCGCAGGCAGCATCAATACGGCAGGACAGTGCCGCGCTCGCCCAAGCCCTGCCCGACCTGGCCTACCCCATTGAAGCCGCCGGATCGGGCACCGCCCAATTAATAGATGGGCTGTTTGAGGAACCCGCCGCGCCCGGTTCAGCCGCTATAATCCGCATCCAACTGGGTACAGCGCAAGTCTTCGGCGACGTTAACAATGACGGCTTTGAGGACGCAGCGGTGACGCTGGTCGTCGATGCGGGCGGCAGCGGCACCTTTACCTACCTGGCATTGGTTCTCAACCAGGACGGTACACCACAGGCGCTGCCCGCCGTTTTCCTGGGTGACCGCATCGCGGTGCAATCCTTGAGCATCCAACCCAGCCAAGTCGTGGTTGACCTGCTCACGCGCGCCGCGGACGAACCCATGAGCGCCGAGCCTACGGTTGCAGAAACCCTGACATTCAATTTGTCAGGCGATCAATTGGTAGCAGCCGACTAGTTCCGGACTGATTCTCTCCCTCCCTATTTTTGCATGGCAAAAATGGGGAGGGTGGGGAGGGGCAACCGCCATCAAAATAAGCAGGCCGCGATCTTCCCTATTCCACTTCCTCCACCTGTGCGTGCCGGATACCGTCGCACAGCTTGGCCTGTTCCATGAAACGCTCCTCGCCGGTGCGGTAATACAAATGCAGCCAGCGATATTGCGCCTCCCACAAAGCCGCGCTGTCGTACACCAATCCCGAATTGGGGTGAATATGAATATCCAACAGCACCTGTGCCAGCAGGTCCTGAGCTTCGTTGCTGTCCTCTGTCGTTAGAAATTCACGTAGCGAACTTTCGACCTCACTATATTCCTGCCAGCATTGCTCGAACAGCTTGCGGCACACCTCCCCGCCTTGCGAGGAGGTATCGTCCGTATTGCGCGCGATGTATTCCAGGATCTCAGCCGAAGCCAGTTTGTCCTGCAGTACTTCCAAGTTTTCCTGTTCCATAGCCCAACTTAAAACGCATAGGGGTTGAAACCATTCACCGCCATCACGTACCAGGCAGCCGGCGCGATGTGCGGGATGTCGCGGTAGGTCCACGGGTCGCCGGTAAACAGGTCGAAGCCGGTGGAAAGCTGTGCCACCGTGGCTGCCGGAAAACCGCCGCTTTCTTGTTGGATGCCCGCCAGCGCGTCCAGCGCAGCCTGCGCCTCTGTGTCTTGATTGGCTTCGCGCAGCGCCAGGGCCGTAAAGGCCGTGCCCTCCGGCCACCAGCCGCCGTTGGTGTTGGCCGCGTGGAAGGGATAACCGCCTTCGGCCGTCTGCATACCCACGGCTGTGTCCAGAGCCGCCCGGTAAGGCATGAAATCCAGCATGCCCAGCGAGAGCAGCGACCACACCTGCGCGTCCAGCACCAGGTTGTCCTTGTTGGGCGTCACGCCGTCCTCCAGCGTGCCGGTATAGAAATAACCGCTTTCCGCATCGTACATCGAAATGATGAAATTCAGCGCGCTCTCCGCCGCCGTGCCGTAACGCTCCTCACTGGTCAGCGCGTAGAGCTGCTTGAAGACTGCGTAAGCGTCGATGTTGTGTTCGGTGGATTTGTAGGTCCATACCTGCATGCCGTCTTCCGCCTCCGGCCAACCGTCGTAACCGGCGGTGAAACCGGGCGTCTCGTCCGTGCAATTTTCCAGCACCCAGTCCATGACTGTCTCAGCCAATTGCAGGTATTCCTCCCCGCCGTATTCCTTATAATATTGCAGCAGCGCCAATGCCACAAAGGAGCTGTTGCCCACGTTGGTGCCCACCTGATACTGGTCCTCGTAATACGTCTTGGCTGCCACGTCGTACCAGCCCGGCAGGCGCGTGCCGCTGGCCCAGCCCGGGAAAGGACGGATGTCGCCATAAATGTAAGCATTGCGCACGCGGTCGGCTTGGTAGCGGTCGTTCGCCACCGCGTAAACAAAGGCATCCAGCAAAGCTTTGGCCTGTTCCTGCTCGCCGTCTGAAATGAAAGCCAGCGCCGCCAGCGCGTTATCGTAGCTGAAGGCCGTGTTCTGGATATAGATTTCGTCCGGGTCGTCGCGCGTGTCGGTCTCGTAGGATTTGATAAAGCGCGGCGCATCCTGCAGCATCGCGATCGGGCCTTCAAAGCGGATCTCGTCCAGGTAGAAGGTCGATTCGGTATCGCCGCTGTAAACCCCGCTCAACACGAAGCCAAAACCGCTGCCGATGTGCGTGAGGTCGGCGCCGCTCAGGTCGATGCTGTACGGCTCCCACTCATTTGTGAGCGTAGTAAAGCCCAGCGAGATCTTGGCGTTGCTGTCGGGATAATCCGCCATTTTCGCATTGGTCTCGCCGTCATAGCCCAATCCGGCCGTGAAGAATTCAATCACCTCGCCGCCCTCAGCGCCCTTGGCCCAGAAGGTCAGCTCGGTCGCACCGCTCAGGTCCAGGCCCGCGTCCGGCACATCGCCGAAATCCAACTGCGCTTCCGTGCTGCCTTCCGGCAGGTAGCCGTTCAGGAACAGCCAACCGCCCCAGGATTTTCCCACGGTCTTGGCACGTACCTCAATGGCGCTGTCGCCCATATATGGATCTTCCTGCCAGTTTTCATTCATGTCGTAAATATAGTCGGAGTTACCGTCATCAATTTTGGCTTTCTGGGTGAAATTATTCAGTACTGAGGAAAAGTCGCTGTAAACGTACAGCACATCCGCCGCGTAGTCCTGCCGCGCGCTGAGGTAAGCCACCGCCGCATCCTTGGAAGCCTGGTACTGGGCGTACGGGTCCGCGTCGGGGCTGCCGGTTGCGTCGTCCTGCGCCGCCCAAATCGGCCCCGGCAGGCACAACGCCAGAATAAGTGTCAGGCTTAAAATCGTAGAAATTTTTTTCATATTTGTTCTCCCTTTAATGGTCGTGTTCCCCGGCCTCCGGGTATCTTATAGTGCCGGTTTATAGCTAATAAATCTTCTCAAGAATCCGCCAGTTATTTTCCATACACACTCATTGGGAATCATATTTCAGCTGCCCGCCCTTGTCAACAAAATACCTGTTTTCCCTTCCCCTGCCAATTTCCACGGCATAAAAGGCTTTTTTATCACTTGTGTATAATCAAAAAATAAAATAACATTCTATGGAAATTTATCAATAAACTAAAACCACGGTGTAAACTCTTCAATGCCGACACATCAACCCAAGTCCGACCAGGATAATAAAACAACTCCGACCGGAGATTTTAAGGATAAGCTTTTTAAGTCGGATAACCCGGAAGAATTCATCCAAGATCACGCCTGGGAAATGGATCCACCGCCTTTCCACATCTACATCTCGAATATTTGCGCTGCAAACAGGCAGGTACCGGAACAGGTCATTAAGCGCGCCGGTATTGAGCGCACCTATGGTCACCAGTTATTCAACGGCACGCGCAAACCGTCCCGCGAAAAAGTCCTTCAGCTCGCCTTTGGCCTGCAATTGAACGTTGACAAAACGCAAAGGCTGTTGTTGATTGCTCAGGCCAGCGCCCTGTATCCCAAGATCAAGCGCGACGCGGCCATCCTCTATTGCCTTGAACACAAGAAAGATATCCTCGAATTGCAGAGCATGCTTCAATCCCTGGGTTTGACGCTCTTGGGAAGCAGGAAAAAATGAGCGAAGATATTGTCGATAATTTCCTGGCCGTCTTTGACGACAGCCGTTATCCATCCGATTTTCTACAGCATTACGAGTTAATGGAATGCCTTGCGCACAATGAACTGGGCGAGACGCTGTTGGTCAGGGACCTGCGTACGGATGAATTATATGTAGCCAAATGTTACGTTGATCAATCGCTTTTGCCCCGCACTTCTGAAAGCAGCCTGCTGCGCAACTTCCACCATGAAGGCCTGCCGGCTTTTATTGGCGAATACCGGAACGATACCATGCTGTGTGTCGTTCGTGATTACATCGAGGGTATGCCGTTGGAGAAGCTGGAGCGAAAACCCCCGTTCAGCTTACACCAAACGCTGTCGATTGTCGTTCAATTGTGCGATATCCTCACCTACCTGCACAGCCAAAACCCGCCCATCATCCACCGCGACATCAAACCACAAAACATCATTGTGAATAACCAGGGCAAGATCACCCTCATTGATTTTGGTGTCTCGCGCACTTATGATGAAAGTGCCCGTCAGGATACCGTTTGCTTCGGCACCCGCCATTACGCCGCACCGGAACAGTACGGCTTTGCTCAAACCGACCAGCGCACCGATATCTTCTCCGTTGGCGTTCTGTTAGCCTGGTTGCTGACCGGCAGTAGTGATATCGAACAGGCCAAGACTGCCATTTCCAACCGCCGAATGTTGGGTATCATCGAAAAATGCACCGCTTTCGATCCCAAGGATCGCTATAAAAATGCCCTCCAGCTTAAAGATGCCCTGACCGGCCGCCAACGCCGGCGCCGGCGCATCGGATTGGCTGCCTTGGCCGGGTTGTTGGTCGTGGCGACCGCGCTGTTATTCCAGCGCAGCGCGCATACCATCCATTTTAATGAACCCGTCATCGAGGACGCCGTGCGTCTTTCACTCGGGCTGGAAGAGAACGCCAAATTGACCGAAGCAGATTTGTTGGCCGTTAATCAGCTCTTCATTCTCGGTAATCAGGCTGCCCCGGACTACATGGCCTTCAACGATCTGGTGGACGAATTCGCTCATGGCAACGGCTCGCTGCCACGCGGAGATATTGAATCATTGGATGATTTAACCAGGCTGAAGAACCTGCACAATATCTCGCTGGCATATCAGACCTTCAGCGACTTATCCCCTTTAGCCGAACTTCCCAATTTGGAGATAGTAGACATCCGCAACAATCCGCAGGTATCGGATATCTCACCGCTAGCCGGCTCCGTCTCATTGACGTCCCTGACCATATTCGACACTTCCATTGCCAGCCTGTCCGTCTTGCGGGACTGCCCGCGCCTGTCGCAGGTGGATGCCGGCATGACCCTGATTGATTCCATGACCGCCCTGGAAGGCTTGGATGCGCTGCAAACCCTAATGCTGCGCAAAGTACCGCTGCGCAGTCTGGATGGTATCGCGGATCATCCGCTGTTGGAAAATCTGTATATGTCTGAAACGCAGGTGACTGACCTGTCGCCGCTTCTCGCGCTTCCGCACCTGCAAACTGTTGAGGTAAGTCAGGATATGCGTTCAACCGCCGAAGCTGTGGAGGATCAGGCCTCTTTCGATATTATCTATAATTGAAATCTTAATAAATCCGGCTTTTTCATAATGTGTGCAGCCTGCACACCTATTACTAAATAAAAATCGGTAGAATTGCGATGGGCATATACTACTTTGATAAGAAATAAAAGACCAAACAACATTAATGATACGGGGTTGCAGGCAATGAGTAAAACTCAACGAAAAACCTACTGTTATAGCGACGGAGAAGAGAACGCACACTGCCCAAATTGCGGCAGGCCCATGAAATCGGTGGATTACTACTCGGCAAGGCCGCTTTACCAGCAGGAAGTAAACCGGGATTGGAATTCCAAAACAATAAACACAACCTACACTGATGTAAATCCGCACAGGGGTAATATCTGCCTGTTTTGCGCCCATGAGGACAACCGGGGTAAACGTGTAGCAGGCATGATTCTACTGTTTGGTGCCGGTGCAGCCTCCTTTATCGCCATGGTTGCGGGGTTGGTGCTTTCCAACCTTGCGGAATCCAACGGCGGGGATATTGGTGCGGCTTTAGGCCTCCCCATGGCGCTGATGTGTATTTTCCTGCTGGTTGCTGTCGCAGGCTTGGTGATCTACATGAGCGCCAATGAATTTAACCCCGCGCGCCGTTATACCAAAGAACAACTTTATCTGAAATTTATCAAGTGCCTTCCTCCAATGATCCATTCAATACCATTAGCCTCCTGGCAAGTGGATCAGATGCGGAAAAACCGATGAACTGGATTGTTGATTCACGCTATTCTTCTTCAAGTTTTTTGGAAATAGCGGATTGTTAAAAATTCACAACTGAGAGGTGACTTATGAGAAGAAATAAATTCAACGCCATTTTTTCAATATCACTCATTCTGGCGCTGTTCATGACCGGTTGCACTAGTGCTCCGGCTGCTGCGGAACAGCCTGCTGAGGAAATTGCAGAATCCCAAGTCGTCGAACAGGAGCAGCCAACCATTGCCCCTACTGAAGCTCCCAAACCCATCCTCTGCAACGTGGTGTTCGACACCGACCGCGACGGCAACTGGGAAATTTATATCATGGGCCCGGATGGCGAAAACCCCACCAACTTGAGCAACAATCCCACCGATGACTGGGACCCGGCTATCTCACCCTATGGCGACCGCATCGCTTTCGTCTCCAACCGTGAAACCGAGAATGGCGGCGGCCAGTTCATCTATATAATGAACGCCGATGGCAGCGAAGTGCGCCAACTGACCAATGAAGAATTCGGTAATTCTCCGGACTGGTCGCACGACGGTGGAATGATCGCCTATAGCACCGATGATATCTACATAATCGGCGCCGATGGTTCGTGGGAGTCCTCCATCAAATTAACGGATAACGCGCAGGTGAATCGGCAGCCGGTCTGGTCGCCGGACGACAGCCAGATCGCCTGGTTGTCCGGGCAGGATGGCGCATTGGATATTTTCGTCATGAACGTCGACGGCAGCGACGTGCGCCAGATCACGGACAACCATAGCTCCAACATGGTTAAATGGACTGCCGATGGACGCCTGTATACCGACAGCTGGGGCTGGTCGGATCAGGAAGAGTTCTGCCATAATTGCGTGGTGGACGCTTCCGGTGAGAACATTGAGGATGTCGGCGGCAAGGGCGAAGTACAGCGTTTCCTGCCTTTCTGGAACGGCAACGGCGACCGCGTGGAGGTTGCTAATATATCCCTCGACGATGGTCCCGATGAGATCTATCTGGTCGGCGGTGTATTCCCGGATATCTTCTATAACATGACCAATAACCCGGCCGAGGATCGCAATCCGAGCTGGCCGGCCAACTGCGGACCGGAATTTGTGAGCAGCGCTGCTGCCGTTGTGGAAGAAGCGCCGCAAGAGCAAGCTACTGGGTCCAAAAATACCGGCGACATCCTCTTCGGTTATATTGGTGACCCCGCCCCGCAAAAATTGACCGATTTGAATCAGGCCTGCGAGGAATTGGGCATTCAGTGCGTGCAGGGCGGCAGTTACGCGGAGTTAACTGACCAGGGTGTGGACGCCATTATTGCTTTTTCTAATATATGGGGCATCAACGGTGATTCCCAACAATATCATGAGGCTGCAGATAAAGGCACTCCGGTTTACTTCTTGGATGCCGAAGCAGACGACTATGGCCCATATTTTTATAACCTGGCGCTTGAATCGGACTGGGTGCACACCAGCATGAGGTGGATGGCGGAACAGATGGGCGAAACAGGCGAGATGGCCGTATTCAACTTTGGCTCGGATTATATCAATGGATTCGTTCAAAGCGAAATGGAGAAACACCCCAACATCCAGTTCACCGAGATCCCCATCACCTATAAGGATATGTCCCCCAGTTCAGATGAAAGCATCACCATCCTGGTGGCGGAGAAACCGGACCTGGGCGCAATATGGTCCAACGACCCGCAGCCCGGTATTTTCTGGGGCTTGAAAGAACTGGAAGTGACCGGTGAGCGCTTCCCGGCCGTTGTATGCGTCGCACGCGAGGATGAACTGCAAGCCTGGAAGAACCGCATGACCGCTTATCCGAACTTCCAATGTATCTCAACCATCAAACCCGGCGGCAATGCGTATGAAGCGGTCTACGTGGCTTATTACCGCTTGAACGGTTATGAATTTAACCCGTCTGCGTTAGGCGGAGAATTCGGCAATACACTTTTATACGACGATGCGACCATCACCAACGACAATCTGGACGAATGGCTTGGCAAGATCGGCGATCTTCGTATGACAGATTGGGGCGGTTTAGAGATACCTCCTATGACTCCCGAAGAGATTCTGGAGAAATGGTTCTCTAAATAGGTTGCTGAATCACCCGCAGGGGGCAGGCGTAATTCATCCGGAAGGTTTCGATAAGGACCCTTCCGGATGAGTATTTAATCCCGACTACTCCCTCCCTGTTCCGGCGGAGCAGGAACGGGGAGGGACGGGGTGGGGCCAGGAGCAAGGAGCGGAATACCCATTCCGAGAGAGCGTCAGGCTCTCTCAGGAATGGGTGTTTTTTCATCCGGAAGGTTTCGTGAGGATCCTTCCGGATGAATATTTAATCCCGATTTCTCCCTCCCTGTTCCGGCGGAGCAGGAACAGGGAGGGCCGGGGTGGGGCAAGGAGCGATAAGCATGGATACTCAACTCTCAGTCGCCTCTCCCACCGCAGCCTCGTAGCCCGCACATTTCTGTGCAGGTTGAAACAAATCGCACAATGTCCTGCCAACAAACATCCACCTCCCTCCCCCTGCCCGGTTGCCAGACATAACACACGGTACAAAATTCAGGGGGAAGGCCAGGTCGGAGCTTATCGCAGGAGCGATATGCGGAGATGCTAGTTCCGAGACAACATCAAGTTGTCATCGGAACAAGTAGATAGTGAGGAAAAAACCAGGGCGGTGAGTCGATGTACGGGGAGAAACAGATCGCATAATACGTCATGCATTAACATCACGCTCCCTCCCCCTGAAAGATTGATAGAAATGAAAATGATTGCCGGTTCAGCGGGAATGCCAGGTCGGAGCTTATCACAGGAGCGATAAGCGGAGATGCTTGTTCCGAGACAACATCAAGTTGTCATCGGAACAAGTAGATAGTGAGGGTTCACTTCTTCTACCTACTTTTTCCTGCGATTATGGAACGAAAAGATTATCCGGAAAAAGCCGAGAGCGATATTCAATGCATTTTTCCTCAGGACAGCCCCATATTGTCCCGGAAAATACCATGCCATGAGCGTTTTCTTCCCGGGAAAAAGGTGGTATGGTATGCATCTTGATCCTTGCAAAAGATTAATGACAAGGACCCAATTTCTAATCAATCAAACGAAAAGCCAACCTTTTTGCATCGAATTGTCTATTAATAAGACAAACCTTCACTGGAGGCAAAATTGGATTGAATTATGAATGAACAACAAGCAATTCAACAAACCAAACAAGGCAATCCCTCTGCATTGGCCTGGTTGGTGGGGCGCTACCAGCTTAAAGCGCTGCGCGCCGCATACCTGATAACGCATAATCACAATAGCGCGGAGGACGTAGTCCAGGATGTTTTTCTGGACTTGCCGGACCTGTTGCGAAGTTTCGACAACAGCCGCCCATTCGAGCCCTGGCTGATGCGTGTTGTGGTCAACCGCACCCTGCGCCAGCTGTCCAGGGATAATCGCCTGGCCGATTTACCTGATGCTCATGAAAGCGAGGAATGGGCTGCACAGTGGGCAGATTCCACGTCCAACCCTGAATCGGCCGTGCAGCAGCGCGAACTGGAGGACGAATTATGGCAGCAAATGCAGAAACTAAGCGTAGAACAACGCGCCGCGCTTGTTGCGCGCTATTACCTGCAAATGTCTGAAAAGGAAATGGCCAGCCTCGCGGATGTGCCGGCAGGGACGATTAAATGGCGCTTGAGCAGAGCCCGGGCGCGATTGCGCCAGCTCTTTGGGGATGATCCGCGAAAGGATGTCAAATGAACACACAAAATGAATTACTCAAGAATGCCCTGGGAAACATCGCCAGCCGCGAATTTCCCGAAGGCACTACTTTGCTGCGTGGGCAGCCGTCAGGCTCCGCACGCATGATCTCACAATGGAAACGGCACCCGGCCCTGGCTATCGCACTGGCACTGATCGCCCTGGCAACTGTGGCTTTCTGTTTTTTCAAGCTGTTCTTCGATCCCGGCCTGATCGGGGTTCGTAATGCCGGCTTGGGCACCAACCCCAATAGCTCCGCTGCGCCAACTCTGCTGCCGCCCACCCCCACTTCCGGGTTGGCCGAAGTCCCTCCAACCATGCTTGATCAGAGCCAAACGCGTCAGGGTGTGACCATCAATCTGGAATGGATCGCGCTCAACAATACCGGGTTGGTTGCCGGGTTCCGTATTTCAGGACTGCAGGAGGGCCAAACCATCGGTATTCCCGAAGCAGGTTTCGAGAATGTCGAGGCACAGGATTTTCGAGGACGTATCCTGCAGCTTTACAGCGGTGAGGTGCTCACCGGCGAATTCACCAGCCTGCAGGTCGTCAACGATCCCCGCGCAAAAAACGGCGTGGATCTTAACTTGCAGATTCCTCTGACGGATGCGCAGGGCAATGTGATCGATACTTTTGTATTCCCGTTAGAAAATATTCCGGCAAACAGCACCAGCCCGCGCGCCGGTCAATTTTCACGAGCCGACAAGATCGATAACGTGATGGTACGTTTGGATTGGGCAAAATTGTCCCCGGATATGACCCAGCTAAAGTTCTGCTACACCCTCCCCAAGGATGCCGAACCTTTGAACAAAAGCGATATCCGTATCCAATCGGGATATCCCGCTGAGCAACACACGCAGGGAACCGCCGCGGATGAGCTGTTACCCGCGCCGGGTGAGGATGGAATGGCATGCACGATCGCGCAATTCAATCGCAATTTCGTGGACGAGGACACCCCCGTATTGGTGACCATCGACCGCATCGGAGAAATGACGCGCACCTGGACATTGCTGGTGGAACCCACCGGACGCGGCCCCTTTAGCGAAATATCGGCAGCCACACCCACACCCCGTCCGACACCGGACAGTCAGGGCGCCAGCACGCTCAACGCCAACCTGATTTGGGCATACGCCGACAAACAGCGCATCGCGCTCGAAATGAAATTTGACGGCTGGCAGGATTCTTTCATGGTGCAGAGCTTCAGCGGAAAGGACGCGCAGGGATCCGCAATTGAGGGTTATGCCATGCCCTACCGCGAGGATGACCCCTCCGATTATCTCTTGCAGCTGAGTTACGTTCCCGGCATGCTCAATGACGATGGAACCGTGAGTATGCAGCTGGATGTGCCGGTTTACGACAGTTCACAACCCGACTTACCCCTGGCTTCCTTCCGCTTTGATTTGAACGACCTGCAAGTCTATCCGGAAATAAGCCGGGAGATCAACCAGAGCGTTACTGCAAACGGAATTACCATGCAGCTCGTCGGGATACGCTACACGCCATCCTTCAGCACCATCATTCTGTGCTATAACAAGCCGCCAAACGTAGGGTCGAACGGGGATTGGTGGCCGGGTCATAAGCAGATGACGCTGACCATCGGTGAAATCAAGACCACCTTCGATTCCGGCTTCTTCCTGACCGACAGCGATCCGCGCTATTCAGGCAAACCGAGCCAACCGTCGGACTTGCCGTCCATTCCGGATGGGCGCTGTATCGAATTGGGCTTTCCTGTTGGCAACCTGGCGTCTGAAAACGCGCAAACTGCCACCCTGGTGATACCTCAACTCGAGGTGAGCCAGCCTGAGGTTATTCCCCAGGAAGATATCGACGCCGCCAACGCCCTATTGCAGGAGCAGGGTATTCAGGTGGAGCAGCATGTCTTCTTCAGCGGCAGCGGAGGCGGAGGCGGGGGACCGAGCATCATCCAGAAGCCTGCCGGTATGAGTGACGAAACAGCTCTCGAAAAGCTCTACCAGGCGCTGGGGTACCAGTATGCCGGGCCCTGGGTATTGACCTTCGAACTCCCGGCCGAGTAAATCAAGACGGCCTGCCACAGGAAACTCGCTTGGCAGGCCGTTTCCAATTAATACCGGCCAGGAATCATAACCGGCCCAATATAACAGGCATGCGTCCCGGCTTCAAACTGTCCACCGCGTAGCCCGAAGAAAGTCGTTCTCATAAAAAAACCTGCAGGCTGCTAAAACCAAAGCCCGCAGGTTGTTTATCTTCCGATTAATTTCTACAAAAAAGCTGTATTCTATCGGCTAGTTTTCAACATTGGAATCATCATCCGCGTGCGCAGGACCAACCCAACGGCTGCCAGCGCGGCGCACATGAGGATGATAGCCACCAGGTCGCCCATGAACAGCAAGCTGAACTTGAATAAACCACTTGCCGACAATCCCACACCCAGCGCCACAATAATCAAATTGAGGAGCATCGGCGGCAAAAAATGCAGCAGCCAAAGCTTAGTCCGGCCCGGGCGCGCTGCAGGATCCGTCTGCCAGCGCTTCAAGCGCCGCTGTGCCGCTTGCATGCCCACGATTTGCAGTACCGGAAGCAGCAGCAGCGCACGCAGCACCCACGGCAATACCAGCCAGGTGTTCTTGACCGGTTCTTCCCCCGCCAGCAGGTCCGCCACACCGTTTCCCAGATCCAACAGGGGATAGGTGTAAAAATGCTGGTCCGCGTTCACCAGCAGCACCACCCCGCGCTGCTGTTCCGGCAGCATGCCCAGGTAGCCGAAATAATCCGGCGTTTCGCCCCAGTGCATGACAACCTCTTCCTCCCCGCTGTTGTCAACGTACCAGCCCATGCCGTAATCCGACATGCGTTCACCGAACATGTACACTTCTGCTGCGGGCGTATGCATCTCCTTTATGCCCTCCGCTGAGAGCACTTGCGCCGCGCCGTAACGCCCGCCGTTCAATTGGGCAATCAGGTAATGTGCCATGTCCTCCGTATTGGAGATGAGCTGCCCGGATGGCAGCGAGCCAACCGGCACCGGCAGGTTGGGGACTGCCAACGGCAGGCCGAATACCATCATGTGGCCGACCGCCAACCCGTCCTGCTTTGCCGCCGCTTTTGAAGTGCTGCTGTGCTGCATATCCAGCGGCTCGAAAATATGATTTTGGACATAATTGCTGTAAGTCTCCCCGCTGGCGGCTTCGACGATCAATCCCAACAGGTTGTAGTTGCTGTTGCTGTATTCAAAAACCGTTCCGGCCGGCCGCGCCAACCCATCCCGCGCTTGGACGCGCCCCAGTTGTTCAATGGCATCCGGGCCATCATAGAAATTTCCCAATCCCCGCATGCCCGGAATTTGTGATAAACCGCTGGTCTGGTAGAGCAGCTGGCGCACGCTGACCGGCTCGGCCGGCATAGAAGTATCCTCCCCCGCCAGCGCGAACCAGGGCAGGTAGCGCTGCACCGGCGCGTCCAAATCGACCCTGCCCGCTTCAACCAGTTGCATCACCGCCAGGGCGGTAAAGGACTTGGTCAGCGAACCGATAAAGAAAGGAGTCTGCGCTGTAGGCGCTTGTCCTTTCATCCCGCTGCCGTAGCTTTGGGTGTGCACGATCTGGTCGCCCGTGACAATTGCCCAGCTTGCGCCGGGGACGTTCAACGTGTCCAGTTGATCGACAATGAACGCGTCGATTGCTGTGAAATCATCGGCTTCGCTGGCGGCAGCCCGGACTGGTTGCGCGCTTCCGGACGCAGCCAGCGGGCTGCAGGCCAAGGTCAAAACAACAAATGGAATAATAAAGAGATTTAAAAATTTCATCTAGTCTCCCTCCTGAGTGCAATGCAGTTGTTCGCCTTATTCTGCCTGCAGCAGGGCATTTTCGACCGCCTGGAGGTAGGCGTTCGCGGTGAGTGTCGCGCCGCTGATGGTGTCCACCTGCAGCGACTGCGCCTGGATGACTCGATCATAGAGCATTTGGGTCTTTCCGTCGCCCTGATCCTCAATGCCGCTCAGGGGCTCGATCTGGGTTACCTTCCCGCCGGACACGGTTACGCGCACGCTGTTGGCGCGCCATTTATACATGCCGCCTTCGTATTCACCAGTGTAGGTGCCGTCTTTCAACTTGCTGAAATCCACCGCGTCCAAAGGCAGGCTGCGCGCCTCTTTGTGCTCGCGCTCGATATACCGCCAGCCCTTCCACCCAGCAATCGCCAGGGCCGCTACGACAACCAATGCAATTAACCAACCAATCATTTTACGTTTTCCTCTTGCTTTCATTTTTTTTATTTCCTTTTTAATCAAATATTTTTACGCGGATGCCTTCAGCAGGTTGAAACCGCTCCGCCAGGCCCTTGGTCACGTAGATCTGCCCGCCTTGACCCACCAGCACCGCCTCGATTTCGGGGTGTTCCCGCAGCATACGCCGCGCGCCTGCTTTTCCGGCGATGAAAAGGCTGGTCGCGTAGGCATCCGCCAGTACGCCGCTGTCGGCCGCCACAGTCACGCTCAGCAGGTCGGTTGCCGCCGGATAACCGCTGGAGGCATCCAGAAGGTGATGGAAGCGCCTGCCCTGCGGGTCAGTGACGAAGCGTTGGTAATCCCCCGAAGTGACCACCACCCCGTTCCTCACCGCGACCGCGCCGATCAATCCGTTCGTGCTGCGCGGGTGCTGGATGCCCACCTGCCAGGGAAAACCATCCGGCCGCCCGCCCCAGGCCGCCACGTTCCCCCCCAGGTTGGCATACGCCGAGCGGACATCATATTCCTGGAAGATGTTCATCACCTGATCGGCGGCAAAACCCTTGGCAATCCCGCCCAAGTCGAGCGATTGGCCGCTTCTGCGCAAACCGGCCGTGCCCTGTGCGGGGTCCAGCAGCAGGTCGCGGTAGTCCACCAGGTCCAGCGCGCGCTGAATTTTCGCTGCTCCCGGTACTGCAAAAGATCCCTTCCCGATGTTCCACAAAGCCACCAGCGGGCCGATGGTCGGGTCGAAATACCCGGGGCATTCCGCGCAGATGTCCAGCGCCTGGCGCAGCATCTGCATGGTCGTAAAGCTGACCGCCTCGCTGCTCCGGCCAGCCGAGCGATTGATGCGGCTGATCTCGCTGTCCGGGTCGAAACGGCTGAACAGCCCTTCCAAGCGCGCGATTTCACCGAAAACAGCCTCCAGGCATGCCTGCGCGTTGGTCCCCCAAATACGGTATGCCATCACCGTCCCCATGGCAAGCTGGGTATCCTGCGCGATCCTGCTTTCCGCCTGTGCAACGTCAGTGAACATCAACTTCGCCTTTCGCCTGGGCGCCATCCGCGCTGTAAAGGCCTGCCATAATGAACTCGGTCAGGTAAGCCTGGATCTGCGGAAAGTACTGCATGCCGATCTCCTCTTTATGCAGGTCAACCACCACAACGACGCTCAACAAAGCCATGATCATGTCCGCGCTGATGTCCTTGCGCAATTTTCCGGAATCCTGCCATTTCCGAACGGCATCCAGGAAATTCTCGTACATGAAATCAACGCTATCCAGTCCCTTTTCCGCGTTGAAGTTCTCTTCAATCTTGCTGAACACTTCCTTGTTGAACCATTCGCGCAGGATCGGGTTGGCATTCATGCCGGCGATATTTAGCTGCATTAATTTCTGAAGTGCCTGCAGCGGTTCGTCATCCGGATTGAAATCTGCCATAATGGCGTTTTTCAACTTGATATTCTCCTCCAGGTAAATATCCATAAACAGGCTGTCTTTGGAGGGGTAGTACAGGTAGAAGGTGCCCGTGGCCACCCCGGCTTTGCGGGTGATATCGGCCACATTGGTATTCTTAAAGCCCTGTTCGCTGAACAATTCCTTGGCGCAGGCACGGATCAGTTCTTTTTTATCTGCTGTGGTGTTCTTCTTGTTTTCTTTTGCCATTTCTTCCTTCCGGGAAACCCGAATTCTGAACAATACTGAATGAATATTTATTTATTCATTCAGTATTATATGAATATTTTAAATCCTGTCAAGCCTTTAAAAAATGTGATTTTTAAAAAATTCCTTCCCCATTCGAACAAATCACTCCACCCTGTTTAATGCTCCGCCCACCTCTCCCAACCTAATCTTGTAGCCCGCACATTCCTGTGCGGGGAAAATACTCCCTCCCCTTGAAACAACACCAAACACTAAAAAACATAGTCAATTCAGGGGGAGGCCAGGTCGTAGCTCATCGCAGGAGCGATGAGCGGAGATGCCCAGCTCGCAGCCGCGGGTCCTTGGCGGTATGCGAGGTGGGCGCAGAAATGCTTATCGCAGGAGCGACGCGCGGAGATGCCCGGCTCGCAGCCGCAGGTCTACGGCGGCATGCGAGGTGGGCGCGGAACAGCACATCGCAGGAGCGATGTACAGAGATGCTCGGCTCGCAGCCATCTTACTCCCTCCCCTTGAAACAACGCCAAACACTAAAACTAAGTCAATTTAGGGGAAAGACCGAGTCAGAGCTTATCGCAGGAGCGATAAGCGGAGATGCTAGTTCCGAGACAACATCAAGTTGTCATCGGAACAAGTAGATAGTGAGGGAAAACTTACGCTTTCACCTTTCGCTGAGCCTCCCAGATCAGCGAATCCAGCGCGCGCGGTGTCAACTCCGGGTAATCGCGCACCAGCTCCGCCCGCACCTCACGCAGCGCCGTCAGGCACTGTCCGCTGGTCAGGCGCTCCCCGCCGGCTTCGTACAGGAAGCGTTTCACCAGCCGGTCAATCTGGTAATGGTTGGGCTCGCACACCAGCATGGTGAAACGGTGCAGGGATACCCCGCTGCGCTGACCAGGAATGGCATGAATGGCAGTCGTGAAACGCTGCAATCCCAGTACCTTGTGCACATCCTGCAAGTGCTGCACCCCAAAATCCGCCAGCACCTGGGCAAAACGCCGTGCCGCTTCGGCTTTCAGGATGCCGTTGCGCGGGGAAGTTCGCTGCCGGTTGTGATAGACCTCCACCGCCATGCCTTCGTCACCGAACTCCTGATAGAGCTCCAGAAAATCCGCGATGGAAAATTGATTCTTGCGTATGGGTATTGGCGCTTTGCGCAGAATGGGCAGGTCGTAATACTCAGCCAACCCCAGAACCGCATTCATAGTCGATCTATAGTGTCCGCCGGTCGAAAAGACCGCGTCGATCAAGGCCAAAGGTACATTGACGTAGAAATTGATGAAATCCAGCGGTTCCGATTCCAGGTCGAGGTGCGTTCGGCAGTAGGCGGTCAGTTTGGCGATATCCATGTTTCCTTCCCTGTGTAGTGAGTTGTTGTTAGCTAGTATTTTACAGAAATGCGCTGAATTATGGAATGGAAAAAGGAGAATATTCGGAGGTAACTACAAATACTGCCGAACCCACCCCCCTTTGCCCCTTCACTTCCTCCCTATTTGGGCGCAGCCGGAAAGGGGTAGAAGAGCGTGTTTTTACCTGTACTCAGATTCTCTAAGTGAGCACACCATTGAACTATCCATCAGTGAAAATCAATATCATAAATCTTTTATTTTTATCTATGTTTGTCTGTGGTTAAAAAACATGAGAAAAGGGTGGGATTGCCCCGGAGGGCACAGGTGGAATCCCGCCCTACAACGCTCACATTGCGCCGGTAATTCCGGATCAGGCAGCCTTGTCAGTGCGCCGCCATAAAAAAGACTCCCTCCGAAAAAGGAAGGAGTCTTTCAAGGTCGTCAATGGCTACTCAGGCGCCCAGGTCGCTTGCCAGTTTCCGGGCAAGTTCACCGTGAAGGACGTAACGGCAATACTGAGCGGGTCCTGCGGCAAGGGTGTTGGGTAATAAAGATTAGTCGTAAAAACTCCTGCTTCACTGATGTCGCCTGCTTCGGAACTCGCCATCGGGTCAGCAGGGTCTTGCAGACTGGCGCCGGTCACGCCGCTTTCCGATTCCATACGGACGTTCAATTGAACATAATCCGCATCCGGGAGGTTGTAGGTCACCTGCTTCACCCGCAGGGAATATCCATAACCCAATTCGATGTCCTGATCCAACGTCCAGGATTGTCCTGATTCGGGGTCGGAACCCGGATCAACGGTGAAGCCGGCATCGGTTATTATGTGCGCGCTGATCGTATCGAGCGTCAGGGTCAAAGGCCCGGCAGCCGGTTTGGTTTCCGTTTGGAGCGCAAAGGTTATCTGCCCGGCAGGAGCCGCTCCCATCAGAGGGTTGGTGGCCTGGTAATCCACGTGATAGGGAATAAGCTTCCCATTTGCGTCTGTCAGGCGGAGTGCCGCCGGGTCGGGGATATCCACCCAGCCCAAACCCGTGTTTTTCCAGGTCATGGTTGCAAACAGCAGGTAGCCGTCATCCATTTCAGCTGCACGGTCGATAACCAGTGTCAGGCCTTCGGCTGACAGGTCGGTGCCCTTCTGGGGCTGCGCTGCCGGCACCGTCTCCGCAGGAGCCGCGTTTTCAATTACAGGATAAACCGTCATGTTCTCCGGGGCCGCAATCAGATTCAAGGGCACTTCCCAATCACCCGCGCTCGTTGGGGCCATGCAGGGTACGACCAAAGTCAGCATGTCAATATCCGCTGGGATTGCCGCATAGGCGCCAACGATCTCATAGCCATCCTCCCAGCCGATCATGGTCGGCGCTTCCATGACCGCCAGATCGCGATCATCGAGGCGCAAGAGGCCGATTTGATCACAGCCCGCGTCGCCCGATCCTCTTTCCCAACCCTCAACGGAATACTGCACAACAGTTTTATCCGCGGTGGCCCATACCTGTTTTACAGTCAGGGTAACACCCTCCTGTTCAACGACAACCGGGTCAGCCAACACACGGATCTGATCGCTGCTGACCAGCCCGGCCCCCGGGACGTAGCCAAACCAGCGCTGGATGGCAGCCCTTACAGCGGGTACCTGCCACGTGGTAAACGCCAGCGCTAATAAAACAAGGAATGTCATGGCAAAAACTTTTCTACGTGAGTGCATCGTTACACTTTTCCCTTTCTGGATTCTCTTTAGAATTTGTGGTGCCAGATCGGTATTTTTCGCTAGGTGATCGCGCGCCGCGTCGTCAAGGATTTGGGAATAGTTTCGTTTGTTCATTCCAGGTTCCTTTCTGAATCAAGCAGGTTGCGCAGGCGTTTGCGGGCGGCGTTCAGCAGCCATTTCACTGTGCCGGCCGGAGCATGCAGCGCATCCGCCATTTCTTTTTCGTTCATCTCCAGGTAATAGCGCTGTACAATCGCGGCACGCTGGCGGGGAGGCAATTTTCGCAGCGCCTCCAGTATCCGCCGGTTGAGCTCCTGCATTTCCACCTGTTCAGCGGCAGAAGCAGCCATGTCCAGCAGGGCTTCCAGTTCGGATGTGTCTTCGAACGGAAAGCGCTTGCCGCGGGCCTCTCTGCGTATGGCGTTGAGTGCCGCGTTGACCACACTGCGCATGAAGTAAGGTTCAAATGGGCGCGCCGCGTCGAAGAATCGGACACGATCGTAGAAATGGATGAATGTATCCTGCACCACATCCTCGGCCATGGCCTCATCGTGCGTTACCAGAAAAGCCGTACGAATGGCCTTTCCCTGATAGCGGGCGATCAATACTGCTAACCCGTTTATATCCCCGCTCTTCAAGCGGTGGATCGCATCGAAATCATTACCGTCTGGCTTTATTGTCATGAGCGCTCACTCTACTTAATATACAACCTACACCCCCGTTAGGTTGGCTTCATTATAAATTTGCATATAGGAAAAAGTGAATGCGCCTGATTTGCGCAGAGTTGCCAATTCATATCGGAGCTTATTGCAGGAGCAATAAGCGGAGATACCCAGCTCGCAGCCGTGTATCGATGGCGGCATGCGAGGTGGGTGTCAAGGAGCTTATTGCAGGAGCAATAAGCGGAGATACCCAGCTCGCAGCCGTGTGTCGATAGTGGCATGCGAGGTGGGTGTCAAGGAACGTTTTGCTGGTGCGATAAGCGGAGATGCTTGTTCCGAGACAACGTCAAGTTGTCAGCAGATAGTTTTTTATAGAATCGGACTGGATTGAGGGATGGGAAAGCGGGAAATCACAAGCAAGGATTATCGCATTCCGCCCCTCCCTAACCCTCCCCGTGACGATCTACACGTTCCGGTGTCAGCTTGATGCTGACCCGGAATGTATATCTACGTTCATCGCAAGAGCGATGAACTCCGAAAAACAGGGAGGGAATTTATTAGCTTTTAAATGTGAATAATTTCGAAATTCGTCCGAATTAAACCCCTCCCTATTTCGGCGCAGCCGGAATGGGGAGGGGACAAGGTCGTAGCTCTTTGCAAGGGCAAAGAGCGAAGATACTCCACTCGCAGGCCGCAAATGGATTGCGGCTGCGAGTTGGGTGGCATGGGGCCGTAGGGCGCATTAGAAACGCGCCATCACTTGGCGGGATTGCCCCGGAGGGCACAGGTGGAATTCCACCCTACGCTTTCACAATGCGCTGGTAATTCCAGATCAGGTATCCAGCGCGCGTGGCGTCCAGTTTTGAAGACTACATTTAGCTCATTAGTCACATTATCCATGATATTTTAAAAAGCTATTCATTTTTAGGGATAAGAGTTTAAAAAAGACTTGGTTGTAATTCTCGTGATTGGCTTGGTTGTTCTATATTAAAACTAGCAAAAACTCGTCCTTCATAATAAATAGCGTCACAATCTGTAACCCACTCTGTTTTTGTTCGGAAAGGGATTCTATCCCGTGATTTAATATCTGTTCTTGAGATATAAACTTTATTAATAACATGATCTAATGGGATGAGAGTGTTTTTCGCAACAAAGTATTTTTCTTGGCTAGGTGATTTGGATGAATATTGTATATAAAGACGAGGAACATTGTTTTCATTACTTAGAGTCGAGGAGTTAATAGAATCACTCCTATTGTTTGCGCAAATTATAATAAAACACTTGTGGGCCGCACATTGGGCTAATTGAATTGTAATCGCTGGTTTTGATGCAGGGAATATTATATCCAATTCAGGTAATAAAGACATGCTGAATCCCTTTTCTGCAATAAACTCTGAAACAACCCTTGAAGGTATTAAAAATTCAGCTGCTCCTATATCAGCAAATCTGTCTTCAAGCATTCGCAAATCTTGATTGCGGTCAGCTATTTGGTTGAGAAATGAATATAATTCAGCATCCTCACGGATGAGATGGTGAGATATTTCGTGAAAGAAAGTAAAATTTTTATGTTCAAGATCTAAATCAGCTGGATCAATCCAAATAATCGGTTGAGGGCGATTTTGTGAATTCGCTGGTAAGTAACCAGCAAAGTCATAATCCATTTTTTTCTCTTCCACTTTTATCCCGAGATTCTTTGCACATAAATCATTTTCACCACCATATAAAAGGAAATCAGGTAATTTATATTCTTCTTTTATTGAAGTAATTTGATCAATAAGTCTTCTTTTTGCCTCCCTAAATGTGCTTATCTCCATAGTTAAAGTCCCATTAAATATTTTATTGAAAAATAATAATCCCGCCAATCCTCTTTAGTCTCTGGTTTACGTTTTGCTCTACGCTCCATAGCAAGCATTACCTCTATTACATTCGGATCCAGATCATGTTGATCATTGATTAACACTTTTAAACCAGGGGGATATAAATCAGTATCATCGATCTTTTTTTCTTCTTCATTTACATCCAATAAGTCGCTCCAGTTCACCTCGTAATAATCAGCCAGTTTTCTCAATGTATCAATCGATGGTTTTGTCTTCCCTCTTTCAATATCCGACAAAAATGATACTGAAATATTTGTTCCCTCATAAACCTCTTGCAATGTCTTATCTTTTAAGTTTTTTCTAATTCTTTTTAGTTTTTCACCTAACTCCATTGAGACCTCATATTCTGTGTTTAGGTATTAAACAATATTCCGGTCCAAATTGTTTTTTCTTTATTTGCGGAAATATATAGTTTTTTAGCCTTGACAGTAATTCTATCATCATTTAGAATTTCCGTTGGTTGCGGAATTTATATTATTTTCTGTTATAACGATATTCAAAGGCCATATAATGTCAAAATCAGATATACCACAAAAAACACGATATTTACTCTGGGCAAAAACAGCAGGTCGATGTGAATTGACTGGTTGCAATGAACCGTTATGGAAAGATAATCTTTCTCAAATTGAAATGAATTTTGCTCAAGTAGCACACATAATTGGCGATAGTCCTTTCGGGCCACGTGGTCACCCAAAACTATCACAAGAGTATTGCGATGATATTGAAAACTTAATGCTACTTTGCCCTAGACACCATCACATGGTTGATGAAAATCCAGACATTTATCCTGATGATGTATTACGAGAAATGAAGCAAATTCACGAAATTAGAATTGAACAATCAACAGGAATTATTCCGGACAAATCAAGCACATTAATATTTTTCATCGCGAAAATTGGAGCTTTTCAACCAAACATTAATTTACATGATGCTTTGCAGGCAATGTTTCCAGATTGGTTACCAGCTTCGCAGCTACCCATCAACTTGAGTCTCTCGAACCTTGAACTAGATGATTCAAGCGAGGATTATTGGAAAATTGAGAGCCAAAACCTTGAACAACGATTCAAGCATTTAGTAGAACCAATTTTATCTAATCCGTTAGGAAGGAATCACTTTTCAATCTTTGCATTTGCTCCCCAACCTCTACTAATAAAATTGGGCACTCTGATTCCCGATATTTACCCAGGAGAAGTCTATCAATTACATAGAGAGCCAAGTAATTGGAAGTGGCAAGATGGGCCCAAAGGCTTTAATTACAAAATAAGTGAACCGAGGACGAATTTCTCAAATGTTGTTCTTAACTTATCGCTAAGTGCAACTATTAAATCTAATCGCATAGAAAAATGTATTGGAAATAGTGATTACTCTGAATGGCAAATGACAATTTCATCGCCAAACAATGATTTTTTAAAAAGTAAAGAACAATTAAAACTTTTTCGTCAAAAATTACGTGAATTATTTAACCAAATAAAGGCAAAGCATGGTAACGATGTTGTAATTCACTTATTTCCTGCTGTTCCTATTTCAATTGCTGTAGAAATCGGAAGAGTTTGGCAACCTAAATCTGATCTACCAATGATTATCTATGATCAAAACGCAAAAAAAGAAGGATTCATAAAGACAATTACGATTGGAGAAAAATAAAATGATTAGATTATCTCAAAATGATATTTCTGGTTTGTTGCTTGGAATTACACAAAAATTGGATATATCAGATTCTTTATATATAGCTGCTGAGCAGAAATATAAAGCTGTTGGCGAGTGGTTATCAGGGGATAATTCGCCGTTCGCAATATTATCCCCTACAATATATCCTCAAGGGTCATTCCAATTCGGCACAATTGTTAAACCGCTCACAGATACAGATGATTACGATTTAGACATAGTCTTTGAGGTAATGCTTTCAAAGGATGAAATAACTCAAGAAGCATTGAAAAACTCTGTTGGTAAAAGGCTAAAAGACCATGGTATATATAAAAATTTATTAGATAAAGAAGGGCGTCGATGTTGGACTCTCCAATATGCAGATAGTGCTAGATTTCACATGGACATATTACCAGCAATTCCAGGTGAAGATGTAATTCCACTCTTATTATCAATGAATGTTCCGGAGAGCTTAGCAAAAACAAGCATTTCTATCACTGATAAGACATTATCAAATTATTCAAGAATTAATCTTCAATGGCCACTGAGTAATCCTAAGGGGTATTCAGCATGGTTTCGTAATCGGATGCTAATCCAATTTGAAAATCTGAGAAGAATTATTGCAACAGAACGTAAAAGTAGCTTGGGGGAAGTTCCTGAATATACAATTAAAACTCCTTTACAAAGATGCATACAATTACTTAAGCGGCATAGAGATATTCAATTTGCCGAAGAACTAGAAATTAAGCCAGCATCAATAATCATTACTACTTTGGCTGCAAATGCATACAATAACGAAGCCGATCTTCTTAAAGCACTAGTAAGCATTACAGATAAAATGCCAAATTATATTATTAATAGGAATGGTGTTTCTTGGGTTTCAAATCCCACTGATCCTCGAGAAAATTTTGCAGATAGATGGCAGGAAGATCCGCAAAAACTTCCTGCGTTTAAAAATTGGCACCAACAATTTAAGACCGAAATAGGCGATTTACTGAATTGCGAGGATTTAGATGAAGCAAAAGAAAAACTCATTCTCATGTTTGGCGAAAATGTATCAGAAAATGTAATAGATGAATTCAAATCATCTCATAAGGAACACAACCAAAAAGGACAAATAGGTATTATTTCAAGCCATCCAACCGTGGAAATTCAAGACCCGATGAAACCTTGGGGAGAAGAGTTATATTAATGAATCTGCCATTTTTTTTAAGAGATCAATATAATGAGATAAAAGAAATATACCCTGGTTTATATCCACCAATTAATATCTCAGATTTTTGGGTTATATCTGGTTTATTAGATTTCACAGCAAAATATCAAGGTATATCAATAAAAGATAAATATCAAATTGAAATATTGATTCCTATAACCAATCCCCTTCATATTCCATTTGCACGAGAAATTGGCGGTAGAATTCCAATGGATTTTCACCACTCAACAGAGGGTTTATGTCTTGGTGAACCAGGTAGAGTCATTCAAAAATTTAACGAAGAGCCTACATTACTCGGATTTATTAATAATTGCTTGATTCCTTATCTATATAATTTTAGTTATAAGGAAAAATTCGGATATCTAATTTTTGGAGAACTATCACATGGTACAACTGGGCTTCTTGAGTATTATCAAGAACTTTTTGGAATCAAAGATAGGAAAAGAATTTTACAGTTGCTTGGCTTGTGCATAAATAGTCATCTCAACGGTCAAATTAGATGTCCATGTGGTAGTAAGAAAAAGCTTAGAAAATGTCATGGAATATTATTAAATGGATTGATTTCTGGTGTTCCTCGAGAAATCATAAAGGCTGAATATGATTTAATTAATAATGGTAATAAAAGCCATAAATTTTCGCCCCGCTAAGAAAATAAAACAAAATTAAAATAATCCCCTTCTCTGCGAGAAAATATTTATATAAGGAACCACCTTCTCAGGTGGTTCCTTATATAAAAGGTAGTGGGGGTTGGACACTTGTACCCTTTAGGGTATTCGCCCATTCTTGCCGCAGGTCAGAAAGCAGACAATCTTCTGGTCGTTAAGCAAAAACCTTTTTCCAGTGATTATATAAAAATCCATTTCAAAATCTATGACAGCCTCAAATTTTTATTACTGGAATTCAGGGATGATATACGCCCAATTACTTTAGTAAATTATCGTCAGGGATTCGTTCCCTTTATACGAATCTTTATTCGTTTCGTAAAACTGTCAACTTTTGTCAAGTTATGTCAACTCGTTAAACGAAAAAAACCACCTTCTCAGGTGGTTCCTTCAGATGAATAGTAGCGGGGGTTGGACTCGCCTGTCCTTGCCGCAGGCAAGGAAACCAACGACCTTCTGGTCGTTAAACAAAAAATGCCCCCGCAACTAACTCAGGGACATTTCTCAAAAAAGGTAGCGGGGGTTGGATTCGAACCAACGACCTTCAGGTTATGAGCCTGACGAGCTACCACTGCTCTACCCCGCAACGCGAATGACAATATTACCATGCCGGCAGGGTCATGTCAAGCACCCCATCCCTTTTGCCCCTTTTTCTTATCTAATTCTGATACTTTCTATCCAAAATCCCGGCGGATAATAGGAATAACCACACGGAGGTGTTATGGCCATGCTAGCTGAACTGAAATGCAGTGTCTGCCAGGCGGGCGACCCGTCCCTGACAGATGCGGAAATAACCGATCTGCTGAAAAACGTGCCGGATTGGCAGGTGATAGAAGCAGCGGAGAACGGGCAGGCAAAAACGCTGCGGCGCGCGTTCAAATTCAAGGATTTTCTCTCTGCGCTGGCCTTCACCAACGCCGTCGGGCAGGCGGCCGAGCAGGCCGGGCATCACCCTGCCCTGCTGACCGAATGGGGCCGCGTCACGGTCACCTGGTGGACACACAAGATCCACGGCCTGCACGAAAACGACTTCATCATGGCCGCCAAAACCGATCAGTTGTATACGGGGGAAAGTTAGTCTAATTGTCCAGGTAAGCCTGCGCCCACAGTTCCAGGCACAGCAGGCCCCACACGCTGCGGCCGAAAGCCCGTTCGGAATCCAGCAGCGGGGCTACCTGATCCAGGTTGAACCAGCCGCGCTGGCGCGCGCGTTCGCTCAGCAGCGTGTCGCGCACGAAACCGCGCACGGGTTCGCGCTGGTACCACTCAGACAGCGGCACGGGGAAGCCCATCTTGTCGGTGCGTTCCACAATGGCCTGCGGCAGCAGCTGCCCTACCACCTTGCGGAAAATATGCTTGGAGCGCCCGCCTTCGAACTTGATGGCCGGCGGCATGCTGGCCGCCAATTCCACGATGCGGTGGTCCAGCAGCGGCACACGCGACTCCAGTGAAACCATCATGCTGGTGCGGTCTTCCACATGCAGCAACGCCGGCAGCATTGTCAACAGGTCGAAGCGCGTCATCTTGTTGATATAGGACTTCGAGCCGCCTGAGTTGAAGATGTCGCTGAAAGCCTCGAAGGTGCTGTATCCGTTAGTTGGTGCGGCTAAATCTCCGCTCAGCAGGCTCTTCATTTCCATACCGCGATCCACCAGGCGGTAATAACGCGCGGCCTGCGAATCGAACAGCCCATCGCTCCAGAAATAGCGCAGCATGGGCTCGTAGCCCTTCAACTGGGTCAGGTTGGGTAAAATCGTGTCGAAGCTGACCACGTACTTGGCGTCTTCCTGCGTGCCCTGGATGCCGCCGCGAATGCACTCTTCCAAATAAGCCACCAAGTAACGCGTGTACCCGCCGAAGACCTCATCGCCGCCCTGGCCGCCCAGCACAACCTTCACGTTCTGCTTGGCCAGCTGCGAAACCATCAACTGCGGGAAGATGCCCGGCCCGGCGGCCGGTTCGTCCATGGCGTACACCAGCTTGGGCAGCAGCTCGACGAAGTCGTGCTCCGTGGGAAAGATCTCGTGATGGATGCTGCCGGCTTTCTCAGCCGCCAAGCGCGCGTAAGCGGTCTCGTCATAACGCGGGCTTTCCTTGAAGCCGCCTGAGAAGGTATGAATGGGGTTGTCCAGCAGCGAGGCTGCCAGGCAGGTAACGGTGGAGGAATCCAGCCCGCCGCTCAGGTGCGTGCCCACCGGCACGTCCGCGCGCAGTTGGATGCGCACCGCGTCTTCCAGCAAACGGGTCAGTTGGTATTCAAAATACTCGGCTGTGTGATCGGTGTCGACGGTGAAGTCCAGGTTCCAATACTTCTGGATATTCAGTTCGCCGCCGGCGCTCAGCTCCAGCCAGCAGCCCGGCTCCAGCTTGCGCACGTTATTGAACAGAGTCTTGTCGGCCAGGCAGAACTGGAAAGTCAGGTAGTCGGCCATGCCCTGCGGGTCCACGGCGCGCCCCACCTGCCCGGAGGCGAGGATGGCTTTGATCTCGGAGCCGAACACGAATTGTTCGGCGTCTTTGTAATAGTAGAATGGTTTGATGCCCAGCCGGTCGCGCGCAGCGAACAGCTTGCGTTCCTGGCTGTCCCAGATAACAAACGCGAACATGCCGTTCAAGCGCTTGACCGCGTCCGGCCCTTCCAGCATAAACAGGCGCAGAATGACTTCGGTATCGGAATTGGAGAAGAACTGCACGCCCTTGCCGGCCAATTGCTGGCGCAGCTCGACGTAGTTGTAAATCTCGCCGTTATAGACAATCCAGTAGCGCCCGGATTCTTCCCGCATGGGCTGGTGACCGGCCTGCGACAAGTCAATGATGCTCAGGCGCAGGTTGGAAATGCCCAGGTTTTCATCTGTGTAGAATCCGCGATCATCCGGCCCGCGGTGTCCGATGCTGTCCGCCATGCGGTGCAGCGTGCTCTCTTCCACCTTGTGGCCTTTATCAATATTATAGATGCCGCAAATTCCGCACATGAATCCTCACTTATAAGTTGATGCGTGAAGCCGTACTGCGGTTCTTAAGACTGTCCAGGCGGTAGCGCTCTACGGCTGCCATCGGGTCCTCACGGTATAGCTTCCACAGTCCGCGGTACTGGCTGCGCCAGCCGCCGAAAGGCCACCAATACAACATGCCCATGGTCAGGTAGCCCAGCATGGTCACGCTGCCGATCATCTTGCTTCCGCCCTTTTTCTGGTCGTACCGCAGCACAAAGGGCACTTCCGCGAAGCGGCAGCCCATAACCTTCAGTTTGACGATGATCTCAAGCGTGGAGGTAAAGCCCAGCCCGCGCATCTGGATCAGGTTGTTGCCGTAGATTTCCAGCGCGTCCTGGATGACCGCCACGCGGTAAGCGCGGAAGCCGCAGGAATAATCGCGTACGCCCTTGACGGCAAACACCATGCGCATGAACAGGTTGGCCATGCGGCTGATGAAGGCGCGGTAGTTGTTGACGCCCAATTGACCGCCGCCCGGTTGGAAACGCGAGGTGTTGACCACGTCGAAACCCTGGTTGAGCTTTTCGATCATGCTGAACATATACTTGGGTTCGTGCGTATCGTCGCCTTCCACGCGCACCAGGTAATCGTCGCGTTCGGCGTGCCAGGCAATATATTCAAAACCGTCGCGTTCAGTCTCGCCCAGCCCGCGGTTGATGGGATGTTCCAGCACCACCAGGTTGAGATCATTCTTGGACTGTTCCAGGATCTCGGCGGTGCTGTCCGTACTGCCGTCGTTGACCACCACCAGGCGGTATTCGTTATCGCCCAGGACTTCTTTGATCTTGACCAATAAATCGGGCAGGTCGGTTTCTTCGTTATAGGCTGGTAATAAAATCCAGATCATGCCTTTCCTTACATACTAAAATCGCCCAGGCGGACAAGGTCCAGCCCGGCTTTGGAAACTTCCATTTTATCCCACAAGTTGCGTCCATCCACCAATACCGGTGTTTTCAGGGCCGCTTTCAATTTAGCGAAATCCAGACTTTTATACTGCGAATGGGCTGTGATCAACACTGCCGCGTCGCAATCTTTGGCCTTTTCGTACAGGTCGCCGGCAAATTCCGCCACGTAAGGGTCATGCACCACAGCCTGGCCGCCTTCAGCTTCCAGCGCCTTGATGAAGTACTGGCTGGGGGCGTCGCGCGTATCATCGGAATCTTCCAGATAAGCGTAACCCAGCAACAGGATACGTTTGCCGTTCAGGTCCTTGATGCGTCCTTTCAAAAGGTCCAGCATGTGGCTGGGCATGAAAGAGTTGATGTCGCGCGCCGCGGGAATCAGGCGCACGCGCACGTCTAAGCCCTTGACGCTGCTGGCCAGCAGCCAGGGATCCTTGGGGATACAGTGCCCGCCCACGCCTGCTCCGGGCAGCAGCATTTCGCGCCCGGGCGACTTGCGCACCAGTTCACGCACGCGCCACACGTCGGCGCCCAGCGCCTCGCAGATCATGGCGGTCTCGTTGGCAAAGGCAATCTGCACATCGCGGTACGTGTTTTCGACCGTCTTGACCAGCTCGGCTGTGATCCAGTCGGCGGTGTCCAGGTCGGCCGCCACGATGTTGCCGTACAGCGCGCGCATGGCCGCTGCGGTATCAGGCGAATCACCGCCCACCACGCGGCTCATACTGTTGAGGTTCTTAAGCAGTTTGCCGGGCATAACCCGTTCCGGGCAGTTGCCCAGGTAAAAGCCCTGCCCGACCTTGCGTTCGGTATTTTTTTCCAGGATTGGCAGCACCACATTCTGCATGGTGCCGGGCATGATGGTGGATTCAATCACCACCAGCGCGCCTTCTTTCAGCACGGCGGAAAGCGACTTGAGCGCCGCCCGCAGCGCTTCGTATTCGGGGATGTGCGCGTGGTTGACGGGTGTTTCCACGTCCACCAGCACCACATCCACGTCTTTCAGTTCATCGTAATCGGTGGTGGCGTGCAGCTTGCAGCTTTTCACCACACCGGCGATCAGTTCAGACAAACCGGGCTCATCGCCCTCGATGGGGGAAATGCCCTGGTTGATGCGATCCACGCGCTCGGCTTTGACGTCCACGCCGGTCACGTTGAAGCCGCGTTGGGCGAACAATGCCGCCACCGGCAGGCCTACGTAACCCAGACCGATCACCGCCAGCCTGGCGCTGTGGTCCTCAATTTTTTTCTGCAGTTCAATTTGGGACATACTAAACCTCGATCACCTGGTGCTTAACGCCTGATTCCACCAGCGCCAATGACAGGCGCAGTGCTTTCAGACCATCTTCACCGGTTACCGGAACGGTTGTGTCGTTTTTTACCGCGTCGAGAAAAGCCTGGATTTCCGCCTTGAGCGGTTCCTGACGTTTCAGGTCGTAGCGGATCATCTTGCCTTCGCTCACGCCGCGGATGCTCTTGATGCCGGCCCATAATTCACCGGTGGCCTGAGAATTCTCGTAGAAATACAAATCCTGCAGCAAATCGTCCACACGGAACATACCCTTTTCGCCCAGCACCAGCGTCTCGCGGATCTTGGTGGGGGTCAGCCAGTTGATCTCCAACGCGGCGGTGATGCCGTGCGGGAAGCGCAGCAAGCCGAAGAGCATATCTTCGTGGTCGGTGTGAATGCGCTGTTCGGTTTCGGCAAACACGCGCAGGGGATCCATGCCTGTCAGGAAGCGCATGATGTCCACGTCGTGCGGGGCCAGGTCGACCACCACACCCACGTCGCGGATGCGCGCCGGGAAAGGCCCCGCGCGCCGGCAGAAGATCTGGAAGATCTTGCCCACCTCACCGGCATCCAAGCGGGCCTTCAGGGCCTGCATGGCCGGGTTAAAGCGGATGATGTGGCCTACCATCAGCTTACGGTTCATTTCCCGCGCCAAATCGATCAGGCGCTGGCCTTCTTCCACCGTGGAAGCAATCGGCTTCTCCACCAGCACGTTCACCCCCGCGCGCAGCGCGAAAGTTGCCACCTGCTCGTGTTCGGAAGTAGGCACGGTGATGGAAACCGCGTCCGGTTTTTCATTTTCGATCAATTTGCGGTAGTCGGTGTAAGCAGATACCTGAAAACGCGATTTGAGTGTTTCCAAGCGTTCGGCGCTGACATCCGAGATACCCACCAGCTGCACGCCATCCAATTCGGAATAGACCCGCAGATGGTTGAACCCCATCGACCCGACGCCAATGACTGCGACTCGCATCTCAGCCTACGCCATGAATTCGTTGATCTTGGCGACCACGAAATCGAGGTCTGCTTGACTGAGCGAAGGATGCACGGGGATGGAAAGCACTTCCTCGGCGGCTTTTTCCGCCTCAGGAAAGCTCAACTTGCCGAACATTTCTTCATAAAAGCCTTGCTGGTTGATGGGTAGCGGGTAATAGATCTCGGAACCAATCTCGTTTTCCTTTAAATACTCCCGCAGCGCATCGCGTTTGCCTTCCGGGACGCGGATGGTGTACTGGTGATAGATGTGTTCGCATTCCTTGGGCACGTAGGGCGTGGTCACACCCTTGAGGTGCGCGTCGTAGTAGGCCGCGTTCTCCCGCCGCTTGGCGTTGAAACCGGCCAGCTTGCCCAACTGCGCCAGGCCAATGGCCGCGTGCACGTCGGTCATGCGCAGGTTGTAGCCCAATTCATCGTGGTAATAACGGCGGCGCATGCCGTGATTGCGCAGCACGCGCGCTTCTTCGGCTACCGCGTCGTCATCGGTGGTGAGCATGCCGCCCTCGGCGCTGGTCATGTTCTTGGTCGGATACAGGCTGAAGGCGCCCGTGCCAAAGGAACCGGCGCACTTGCCGTTGAATTTGGCGGTGTGTGCCTGGCAGGCATCTTCAATCACCAGCAGGTTATGTTTTTTGGCAATGTCCATGATGGCGCCCATATCTGCGCACAGCCCATACAGATCAATGGGCAGGATAGCTTTGGTCTTGGGGGTAATGACCGCTTCGATCTGGCTGACGTCCATATTGAAGGTGCGCGGATCGATATCCACAAAGACCGGTTTAGCGCCGACGTACAGCACCGAGTTGGCCGAGGCGATAAAGGTAAAGGGTGAGGTAATCACTTCGTCGCCCGCGCCAATACCGTTGGCCAGCAGCGCCAGATACAGCGCGGTGGTGCCGGATGTGGTGGCAACAGCGTGTTTCACGCCGCATGCTTCGGCAAAGGCTTTCTCGAAGGCCGCCACACGCGGGCCTTGTGCCAAAATACCGGAGTCCAGAACTTCCAGAACTGCTTTCTTCTCTTCTTCACCAATTACAGGTTTAGCGATTGATATCATTTTGCTTCCATCCATATCTTTTCATCGATTTCAATTTTCTGAGCGCATCTGGGGCACTGCGCTACAACCATACCGGCTTTTGTTTCCACTTTTTCCAGCTTCTCGCCGCATGGGCAGACAAAGCCGCGCAAGCGCGCCGGGTTTCCGAAAACCAGGCCGTAATCCGGTATATCGCGTGTTACCACGCTGCCGGAGCCGACCATGGCCCAATTGCCTAAAGTGATGCCGCAGCGGATGGTTGAGTTCGCGCCAATAGCAGCGCCGCTCTTCACCAGTGTCAGGGAGACTTCCCAGTCGTCCGCCGCTTTAGGGCTGCCGTCGGGATTGATAGCACGCGGGCGCATGTCGTTGGTGAAGCAAGCATGCGGACCCACAAAAACCCCATCCTCAATGGTCACACCATGATAAACCGAAACGTAATTCTGGATTTTGACATTGTTCCCAATCTGCACGCCTTCATCCACAAAAACGCCTTTACCCAGAATGCAATTCTCTCCGATTTTTGCACCCGGACGAATCTGGCCTTGATGCCAGATTTTGGTTCCCTCGCCAATTTGCGCGGAATCAGCCACATCCGCGGTTGCATGAATATAAGGAGCCATTGACCACCTCCTGGTCAGTTTTGTAATAAGATATTGATGATTTTATCAGCAGCGTGCCCATCACCATAGATTTGAGGACGTTCAATATTGGGATGAAAGTCATCAAATCGGGCCTTGATGGCACTGCTATTGGCGCCGGTCAGGCAATTCCAGCCGGCTGTCACAGTTTCTACCCATTCGGTTTCTTCACGCAGGGTAATGCAGCGCACGCCCAGCAGATACGCTTCTTTTTGGATGCCGCCGGAATCGGTCAGGATGCAGTCGGCGTTGGCTTCCAGCATGAGCATGTCCAGGTAACCCACCGGTTCGATCACACGCAGGTTGGCCGGCACATCCAAACCGAACTCGGCGATCATCTTCTGCGTGCGTGGGTGCATGGGGAAAATTAGGGGCATATCGATCTGCGCCAGGCCGGATAAAATCTGGCCCAGTTTTTCACGGTCGTCCACATTGCCGCTGCGGTGTACAGTTACCAGCGCATATCCGCCGGTTTTCAAATCCAACGTACTTAAAATGGAAGATTTCTGTTTTGCAATCTCAGTGAACATGAACAGCGCATCCGCCATCACATCGCCCGCCTGATGCACACCCTCAACGACACCTTCCTTCTTCAAGTTACCCACGGCCTGGTCTGTCGGGCAGAACAACAGGGCGGATAAATGGTCGCTGATGACGCGGTTGATCTCTTCCGGCATGGAACGGTTGTAGGAACGCAAGCCGGCTTCGACGTGCGCAATGGGAATTTCGCGTTTGGCGGCCGCCAGCGCGCCCGCCAGGGTGGAGTTGGTGTCGCCGTAAACGATGACCCAATCCGGCTGCACCTGCTCGAGATAACGATCAATACCCAGCAGCATGCCGCTGGTCTGTTCGGCGTGGCTTCCGCCGCCGATGCCTAAATTAATGTCTGGTTTAGGTAAGTTCAGCTCGACAAAAAACAACTGGGACATGTTTTCACTGTAATGCTGCCCAGTATGCAGAAAATACTCTTCTCCCTGATCTCCAAAAGCCCTGGAGACCATGGCTGCTTTGACGAATTGAGGTCTTGCCCCAACCACGTGAATGGTTTTCATAAATCTCGGAAATTCTATCATAAATCATCTAAACGGCATTTGGACATTAATTCTACATAAAGTAAACCAATAAAGTACCTTTCGCTATTGTTGCTGATAAAATATTAGGTAATGATCGAAAATTTCCAGATTGCGCAGACTAAATTAATCACTCCGCAACGGCGAAAGGAGCTCCTATCACGCCCCCGCCTGCTGGAAATGATGAGCGATTTGCTCGATTTCCGCCTGATCATTGTGGCAGCTCCGGCTGGATACGGCAAGACTTCCTTATTAATAGACTTCGCCTCTCAATTTGATTGGCCGGTGTGCTGGTACTCGCTCGATCCGCTTGACCAAGATTTTGAACGCTTCCTGGCCTATTTCATCCATTCCATCAAATTCAAGTTCCCGGAATTCGGTGATGCTTCATTACGCGTGTTGGAAAGCAGTCCGGTGGACCAGCTCAACCAGGATTTTCTGATTTCCACGCTCACTAACGATATCTACGACCACATCACTGAACACTTTGTGATCGTGCTTGACGACTACCATTTACTGAAATCCAACCCGGTAATCGACCAATTCCTGAGCAATTTCATCCAACGCGCAGATGACAACTGCCACATTGTCATCACCTCGCGCAAACTGCTGACCTTCCCCGACCTGCCGCTGATGGTGGCCCGTTCGCAAGTCGGCGGTTTATCCGTGGAAGAACTGGCTTTCCTGCCTGATGAAATCGAAGAACTGTTCGACAAAATATTTAACAAGCCCATTAACAGCGACGAAGCGCTGTTGCTGGCTACCCGTACGGAAGGCTGGATAACCGGGCTGCTACTCACCTCCCAAATGCTAAAAAGCGGCATGGGCGACCAAATCAAAGTCTCGCGTGCTTCCGGTATCGGCCTATATGAATACCTGGCGCAGCAGGTCCTGGATCAGCAGCCGGATTATATTCGTGATTTCATGTTGAATTCTTCCATCCTGGAGGAATTCAACGCGGCAATGTGCAAGGAAGTTATCGGTAAAGCGCTGCAAAAACAACAAAAATGGGGAGATCTGCTTTACCACGTTATCCAGCACAACTTATTTGTACTGCCGGTGGACGACGAATACAGCTGGGTGCGCTACCATCACCTCTTCCGCGATTTTCTGCAAAGTACCATTCAAAGAGAACGCCCACAGGACGCTCGCGCAATTAAGGAAAAACTGGCGGAATATTACTCCGCTAAAAAAGACTGGGAACGTGTTTTCGAGATTTATTCCGCGCTTTCTGATTCCAAAGCGATTGTCAAGTTAATTGAGAAAGCCGGTTCCACCTTCATCGCCCGCGGCAAACTAAACAAACTGGCCGAATGGCTGGACGCCCTGCCGGATGACGTCATTATGAACAACCCCGCCATCTTGTCAATGAAAGCCAGTGTGGCCACCAGCCAGAGCAGCATCCAGGAAGGTAAAGAACTGCTGGACAAAGCAATGGCACTGCTGCGGCAAAACCATGAAGAAGCAAGCCTGGCTGACACGCTCATCCGGCGTTCAGCGGTATTACGCATGTTAGGTAATTACGACGAGGCCATGCAGGATGCCGAAGAAGCACTGGACCTCACGCGTGCTGCTCCCTACCTTTCTCATCTGTTCTCCGAAGCTCTGCGTGCCAAAGGGGTCAACTTACTGGAAACCGGAAATCTTTCCAGCGCCCTCGACTACTACAAAAAAGCCATGCAGGTCTGCCAGCAGAATAATATGGAAGAAGACGTCGCCCGTATTCAGGTTGAAATGGGCGTGATTTATGAAAAAATGGGGAAATATGCGTCGGCGGAAAACGCCTATGAAAAATCACTGACATATTGGCAGTCGGTCAGCGATTCCATCTGGCAGCCAACCATTCTGAATAACCTGGGTGTTGTGCAGCATTTATCCGGTGATTTTTCAAACTCATTCTATAATTTTGAAAAAGCACTGCATTACGCACACGCCGCCGGCGACCGGCGCGTGGAAGGTTATTCATTGGCCTCCATCGGAGACTTGTACAAAGACCTGGACGCCAATGCGGAAGCGCTGGATGCTTACCAGCAGGCTATGGAAAAAGCGCGCCAGGTTGAGGACCAGTTTCTTATTTTTTATTTAAAAATGGCCCGCGCGCGCATGAACCTGATTGACCGGCAGTATAAAAAAGCCGAGATGCAGATTCGCTCGGCACAATCAGTAGCGAAAAAAAGCGGCTCCTCCTATGAAATCAACAAATACCGTCTGGAACAGGCTGCCCTGGATTTTGCCAATAAAGAGTATTTGAAAGCGCAGGAACAGTTACAGATCACATCTTCATATTTCAAAGATGAGGGATTTGTTGAAGACGGAGTACGATCTGAAATTCTACTCTTCCTGTGTCTGATTAAAACCGGAGATTATCCGCAAGCCGAAAACACAATCAAGAATTTCTTGAACCATATCGACGACCCGGACCGCAACATACCCAGCTTGTCTATTTTGAACGAACTCAAGCAGGATTTAAATTCCTTCTCCAACATTAAAGAATTTAAAACCTACTTCTCGGATATATTCTCTTATCTGGACGATTACCAAACCCTCACGCAGAAAAATCGCCGCAAGATTCGCAAAGAAGCTTCGGTCGTTCCCTTTGCTCCCGCCCGCTTCGACATCAAAGCCTTTGGAAAAGCCGAGGTCTGCATCGGGAATCAAACGCTGGCCATTTCCGATTGGAAAACACAAACCTCGCGCGATCTGTTTTTCATGTTCCTGGCGCACCCGGAAGGGCTGACAAAGGAAGAAGTCGGTCTTGTCTTTTGGCCGGACTCTTCTTCTTCTGAATTGAAACTGCGCTTCAAAAATGCCATTTACCGTATGCGCCACGCTATCGGATCAGAAGCCGTATTATTCCAGGACAATATCTACCAATTCAATCGCGCCATTGATTACGAATATGACGTGCAAAACTTCATCTCCGCCATCACCCGCGCAAAGGACGAAAAGAATCTCAAAAAAAAGAAAGCGGATTTGATCAATGCCATCAATCTTTACAAAGGTCCATATTTACCGGAAATCAATGAAATATGGGTTATGGCAGATAGACAAAAATACCTGGAGATGTATTTAAAAGCCGTGGACGAGCTAACCAGCATTTGTATTCAGAACAGAGAATACGATGAGGGAATTAGCTATTGCCAACAAGCATTGAAAGAAGACCTGTGCAACGAAGAACTGCACCGTAGGTTGATGGAAATTTATTCCGCCCTGGGAAACAAAGCCGCTTTATCCAAGCAATATACCATCTGCGTTAAAGTTCTTAAATCAGAACTCAGCGCCAAACCCTCTCCGCAGACAACCGATCTATACAACAAACTGATTATCGCAAATTCCTAATATCCCCTGACCTGCTAATCAAACATTCAGGGTTTTCCGGTATTCATCCAAATGGATGGCTTTGTACATCCCGGCGCGTTCATACAAGCGGTAGGCGTTTTCATTACTGCTTTCTACGCCCAACCCGACCTTATGGTAGCCGCGCTGCTTGAAAGCTTTGAAAGAGTGCTGCAATAATGCAGTTCCTAATCCGCGTTTGCGGAAAGGTTCAGTTACTGCCAACTGCCGTACCCAGCCGATATCTTCATACGGGAAACACAAACAAGTTCCTACAATATCATCCCCTTTCAACGCCAGGAACCACAAATCGGAATGATAGAGGTCGGCCCGCATCATGAACTCTCGCCATTCGTCAAAGGGCTGGTCAGGATGATCCGGTTTGCGGAATGCCTCCTGAATGACTGCATGGATATGGCGGTCGTCAATGCCCGTTTTCGCATTGCGGACCTCCACCCCTTCAGGCCATTCCGGATCCGGCAGATTCCCATCGATGTCAATATGCATATTGTAGATGAAACGATTGATGCGGTAACCGGCATCTTCCAGGATTTTCTTCTGGTAATCCACTGAATCTGATATATGCGTCACCACATTCTTCATTAATGGTTCGCCCGCTTCCCGAAGTTGGTTGGCAGCCCGGCCTTCACATAACACCAATAAACCCAGGAATAACTCATCGTTTTCTGTTCCGGGATCATCATAGATCGCCAGACGTTTTCCATCCCTCCAGGGCAGTACAGCACTGTAGCCCTTTAAAACGCCATCATGATTGAAAGCCAACCATGCATCCTGATTAAGGTCAATTTGACGCCAATCATATTTTAAATCTTCCAAATCGGAATCCGGCTGGCCAACATCACGAATATCGCATCGAATCAGTAGGTCAAGAACAGATTGCTGGTCAGTTTCATCCGGCCTTCTCAAATAATACTTTTCCAACATATCAGATACCCGCACCCTTTCTATTACATCCGGATATATAGAAGCATTTTTCAGAATCAATGATTGATAATAATGCTGATAAATCCAGAGCTTACATATGTGAAAAGATTTAATAAAATTTGTTTGAACAGGTGGCATTATAACATTTCCCATAACGTAAAAAGTAATTTGTAAAGTGAAAGGTCCTATATCAGCACAGCCGCGTGTTGTTATTTTTAAAAAACAATAAAAAAGATTTCGGCATAAACGTGAAAATCATCGCGAAAAAAAGTGACATTTGTTGACAATTCAATGGATGTATGGCATAATCCGCCCAATTAACCATTAATATTAAAAAACGAGCTTATCGTTATATTGACAACTTTGAAAAACGCCGAAATTTTATCGGGTTGTCGATACCAAATTAGAGGGTTGCAGTTTCATAACATAATTATTTCCTTGAAGCCCATTTCGTATAAAACGGAGTGCTTCTAGCAATTTAGGACAATTTAATATAAGGAGGTGATGTCCTTTTATCAAATGAGAACCAGAAATTTCACAACAGAACAAAAAAATAAAACAATCAACGTCAAAGGAGTTGAGAAGATGAAAAAGAACGTATTATTATCAATTGTAGTTTTGTTAGCTTTAGCTTTAGCGGCTTGCGCACCTGCAGCCGCTGAGGGACCAGCCGCCGCGGAAGGTGACACCATCAAAGTTGCCAACCTGTCCCCGCTCACCGGCCCTGTCCCCACCTTCGGTGAATCCACCAAAAATGGTTTCATGATGGCCGTAGAAGAATGGAATGCCAATGGCGGCATCCTCGGAAAACAGATTGAACCCATCGTAGAAGACAGCCAATGCACCGCTGACCCGGCCGTGAATGCAGCCAACAAGGTCATCGATCAGGACGGCGTACACTATATCGTTGGTGAAGTTTGCTCTTCCGCTTCCATTCCGGTTTCCGAAGTTGCCCAGGAAAAGGGCGTTCTCATGATCTCCCCCACCTCAACAAATGCTGATGTTACACTGAATCTGGATGGCACCACCAAAGACATGGTCTTCCGCGCCTGCTTCATCGATCCCTTCCAGGGTCTTGTGATGGCAAAATTCGCTTCCGACCAGGGTTATACCAAAGCTTTCGTCATGTCCGATCAGGGTAATGATTACGTTCGTGGTCTGGCTGAAGTATTCTCCGAGAAATTCGTTGAATACGGTGGCGAAATTGTTGGTTCAGAAAACTACACCGGCACCGACACCGATTTCTCCGCCATTCTGACCAAGGTTGCCGATAGTGGCGCCGAAGTCCTCTATCTGCCTGATTACTACAATGTAATCAATCTGGTAGCTGCCCAGGCCAAACAATTAGGCATCACCGCCGTAATGATGGGCGCCGATGGTTGGGATTCCTCCGACCTCGACATTGCTGCTGCCGATGGCGGTTACTACTCCAACCACTATTCCCCCGACGATACCCGCGACGTAGTTGTTGACTGGGTTTCCAAGTACACCGAGAAATACGGCGCGACCCCGGATGCTTTAGCCACCTTGGCTTATGACGCCACCAACTTGCTCTTCGCCGCCATTGAAAAAGCCGGCGTAGACGATGCGGCAGCCGTTGCCACCGCGATGGAAAGCCTCTCATACGACGCAGTTTCCGGTACAGTCACTTTTGATGAACAGCACAACCCGATCAAGAGCGCAGTCGTGCTCCAGGTCAAAGACGGCGCGATCCAATTTGTCGCTTCCGTTGCTCCCTAATTTTCACTAGGTTTTACAGATATGGGCGGTCTTCAAGGAGACCGCCCTTATAAATTACTCCACCCAGAAAGCAGGAAAACCCTATGGAAAGGAAAAACCAAAATCCAATCGTTAACTGGATTGTCAAGAGTAAAATCCTGGGAATCCTTTTCTTTGTTATCATTGGTGCAACTGCAGTCTTCAAGCTTGGTACTGCCCTATTAGATAACCCCTCGTTATTTTTACAGCAAGTCGTCAATGGACTTCAGCTTGGTTTTGTTTATGCCCTGATCGCCCTCGGTTACACAATGATTTATGGCATCATCCAATTGATCAACTTCGCCCATGGTGATGTGTTTATGGTGGGCGCTTTTGCCAGTTTCTACAGCATTTCCCGTTACAATGTCCACTTATGGTTTCAGAATCTTTTCCCCTCTGTGCCGGCCATGCTCGCACAGGCCATCGGAGCGGTAACGGTCGTTCTGGTTTCCATGGTTGTCTGCGCCTTATTGGCCTTTACCATTGAGCGCATTGCTTATAAACCACTACGGACTGCCCCCCGCATCTCGGCTCTGATTACCGCTATCGGCATTTCTTTTTTCCTGGAATACTTTGGTGCTTTGGGCTTTGTTTTTACTCCCAATTACATCACTTACGAACGCCCCTTTGAAGTAACAAGCTGGTATATCGGCCCCGAAGGCTTCGGATCCATCCAGGCCGGCGTTGCGACACCACCGCACAGTTTGATCTTTTCCAATATCTTTTTGATCATCGTTTTGGCGTCTGTTTTCCTTTTGTTAGTTCTGCAATATATTGTCAAGCGAACTAAGATTGGAAAAGCCATGCGCGCTGTTGCGTATGATAAACCAACTGCACGCCTGATGGGTATTAATTCCGATGCGGTTATTTCCATCACATTCGCGCTTGGAGCCGCTCTGGCTGGTGCCGCCGGTGTTCTTTACGCAATCGCTTACCCACAAGTCTTCTTCTCCATGGGTATCATTCCCGGTATGAAAGCATTTGTGGCCGCGGTTGTAGGCGGTATTGGCAGCATTCCGGGCGCGTTCATCGGCGCATTGATCATGGGTCAGGCGGAAACCTTAAGCGCCGCATATATCTCAACCCCCATGCGTGATGCCATTGCCTTCAGTCTGCTTATCGTTGTTTTGCTCATCCGGCCAAAGGGTATCATGGGCGAGACTTCCAGTGAGAAAGTTTAGGTGAAGATATGAATCGTCTAAATAAAACTTCCATTTTCTTTCTGGTTGGCGCAGTTCTGGTTTTCGGAATTGTCCAAGCCCTGATTTCAGCCGGTATCATCAACTCCTTCTGGAGCACCATTGTGCTCCTGGCTGGTGTCATGGCCATTGTTTCCCTGGGGCTGAATCTGATCTACGGTTTCAACGGGCAATTCTCCTTGGGCCAATACGGGTTCTATGCCATTGGCGCTTACACTGCCGCAGACATCACTTACCGTTGGGTCCAGCTGCACAGTGCATCCGGTTTGACTGTCATATTAATGATTTCCATCCTGGTCGGCTTGGCTATTTTCCTGATACGCGGAGTCGTTTCCAAGATTCGGGGCATGGATACGCTGTCTGCATTCGCCCTTTACCTGGCAGGTGTTTTAGTAGCCATTTTCATTGCTACCAGACTGGGCATGTTGATTGCCAATCCGGTTACAGCGCTGTTCAATCTCATGCCTGAAAAAGTAGCGCAGTATGTCGTTTACTTGATTGCGGTCCTTTTAGGCGGCTTGATCGCCGGCGAGGTCAGTTTCTTGTTCGGTCTTCCGGTTCTTACACTGGGTTCCGACTATTTCGGCATTGCCACACTGGGTTTCACAATTATCGTAAAAGTTCTTCTGGATAATTCGGACACCATGCTGGGCTTCGATGAAATGAAAGGCGCACGCGGCATGATCGGTATTCCCAAGATTACAACCTGGGCTACTGTATTTATTTTTCTGCTCATTACGATCATCGTCATCCGTAATTTATTAAATTCGAGTTATGGCCGCGCTATTGTGTCCATCCGGGAAGATGAAACGGCCGCGACATCTATGGGTATTGATGTAGCTTTCTACAAAACGATTACCTTTGTGATCGGCAGCTTTTTCGGAGGGTTAGCTGGCGGTTTATACGCACATATCAACGGCTTCCTGCATCCCAATACATTTAGTTTCGTAAAATCATTCGATCCCCTGATCGTAGTCGTATTCGGCGGTCTGGGCAGCGTTACCGGCACTGTAGGTGCGGCCTTCGGATGGGCTCTGGTATTGGAAGGCGTCTTGCGCCTAATCCTGCCCGAAGGTTTTGAAACCTGGCGTTTCGTGATTTACCCCACTTTGTTATTAATCATGATGCTGCTGAAACCGAATGGGTTGTTCGGCAATTATGAAATCCCATTCATCCGCTCCGTTGTTCCACCCCTGAAAGAAAAAAAGGCAGATGAAGAAACCGCAAAGGAGGTAGCATAATGGCTGAGAACACCAACACAACCCCCATCCTTGAATTGCGCAAGCTTTGCCGATATTTCGGCGGTCTGAAAGCAGTCAACGAAGTCGATCTGGTTCTGCAACCTCATGCGCTCAACGGCTTGATTGGCCCTAACGGATCCGGCAAGACCACGATTTTCAACGTGATTACCGGTATTTACGAGCCGACCGGCGGTGAAGTTGTTTTTGAAGGCCAAAGCATCGGCGGCCTCGACCCCTATATCATCAACCAAATGGGAATTGCCCGTACCTTCCAAAACATCCGCCTCTTCCCAAACCTGACAGTTCTGGACAATGTGCGCATTGCCTATCACACTCACGCTGGATACAGCATGAGCGACGCAATCATGCACAGCAAACACTTCGACAAAAAAGAAAATGAATTAACTGAGAAAGCACAGGATTTTCTACGCGTTTTCAATCTGCAGGATCGCCAGGCAGAAATTGCCCGCAACTTGCCTTATGGCGAGCAAAGGCGTTTGGAAATCGCACGCGCACTCGCGTCCAGTCCCAAACTGCTGCTGCTGGATGAACCCGCGGCCGGTATGAATCCGAAAGAAGCCATCACGCTGATGGAATTGATCCACTTCATTCGCGATAAATTCGATCTGACCATCTTGTTGATCGAACATCAAATGCGCGTGGTAATGGGAATTTGTGAACATATCACCGTTATGGACTTTGGACAGGTGATTGCACGCGGTTCTGCCCAAGACGTTCAGAAGGACAGCCATGTTATCGAAGCTTACCTTGGACCTGGTGCCGCTGAGCTTTCCAAGCAATATTTGAAGGAGAGAAAGCAATGATGCTCGAAGTTGATAAAATCAATGTTTTTTACGGCGCGATCCACGCTCTGACCGATATCAGTTTCAATGTTGAAGAAGGGGAGATCGTTGCCCTAATTGGCGCCAACGGAGCTGGAAAAAGCACATCATTGAAGACTCTCTCTGGCCTGCTGCATCCTACCACAGGCAGCATCCGCTTCCTGGAAGAAGATATTTCCACCAAAGCAGCCGAGGAAATCGTGCGCAAAGGCATTATTCACGTTCCGGAAGGACGCAAGATTTTTGCCCCGTTGACCGTTATGGAGAACCTGGAAATGGGCGCATTCCTTCAGAATGATAAAGACCAAATCGCCTGTGATATTCGCAGCGCGTTCGAACGTTTCCCGCGCTTGAAGGAACGTCAAAACCAATTGGGCGGCACTTTATCCGGCGGCGAGCAGCAAATGCTTGCCATTGCCCGCGGCTTGATGTCTCATCCCAAGTTGATGTTATTGGACGAACCTTCCATGGGTTTGGCCCCCGTTCTGGTTGAGCAGATTTTCGAAATCATCCAGGAGATCAACAAGCAGGGAACCAGCATCCTTCTGGTTGAACAAAATGCGAAAATGGCGCTATCAATTGCAAACCGCGCATACGTTCTGGAAACCGGCAGCGTTGTACTCGAAGGTGCTGCCAAAGATGTAATGGAGAATTCCTCTGTCATCCAAGCGTATCTGGGCGGCTAGAAAGATAGGAGATGTGATATGAGTGTATTTCAAAAAGTAATGTTTTTCTTTCTGCTTCCGGCTATCGGAGTTGTGTTATATCCGCCTTCTGTCATCGGCAGTGCCTATTCCGCCATTGGGGTAGTGTTCCTTTTCTTCCTCGTCCTGGCAGCAATTTTATGGCGCGGTCGTTCAAAAGCGTTGACTTTCATGATTTTTGTAAATGGAATGAATGTCATCGTACGCATTATGATGCTACTGTCCACGACAGTCAACAGTGCAGGCGTTATTAATATACCTTTCCTTCTTTATGGAATCGCCGGTGGAGCCATCTCTTTCTACATGATGATGCGTCTCGATAAAGTAGATGTTCGCCAGACAATGACTCATTAGTCAGTTTTCAACCAAAAAAAAAGCCGGCCAAATTGGCCGGCTTTTTTTTTATTTAAAACTTAATTATCGTGGTATCATATTCACTATTATGAATATGTCAAAAAGTAATCCATTTGGAGAAACCAGTAAATTCTTCCGGTTGATCAGCCACCCCGCCCGCCTGAAGATCATTCAGGAAATCGGTAGAGGAAATGCCTGCGTTTGTCACCTTGAGTCGCAATTGGGACTGCGGCAGGCTAATCTCTCCCAACACCTGATGGCATTGCGCGATGCCGGTATCCTGGAAACTGAACGGGATGGACGTTTTATTTATTACCGTCTGGCTGACGCGAAAATTCTGGATATCATCCAGGCTGCCATGAAATTTACCGGATCCAACGAGGTAATTGGTTCGAACGGCAAGCAATCTCATAAAGCCTGCAGTTGCCCGAAATGTACCTCAAAGTAGTTTTTTTTAGCTTGTTATATTCAAATTTATGAATATTAGGAGAATTTAATGCCAATTATTTCAACAATAATAGAAATGTTCCAAACCGGCTTGGGAAGCCTGGCTTCATATCTGGCCGCGCATGTCCTTCTGTGTTTGCTGCCGGCCTTTTTTATAGCCGGTGCGCTGACCGCATTGATGCCAAAAGAAGCGGTAACACGTTTCCTGGGTAAAGACACGCCCAAGTACATTTCATACCCGGCTGCCGCTGTTGGTGGATTTGTACTGGCAGTATGCTCCTGCACCATCATGCCATTATTCGCCGGTATTTATAAGAAAGGCGCCGGCCTTGGCCCGGCCATTACCTTCCTGTTTGTCGGTCCGGCCGTCAACATTCTGGCAATTTCCTTCACCGGTGTTCAAATCGGTATGGACATCGCCATGGCCAGGTTGGTGTTGGCTATCGTATTCGGTATTTTGATTGGTTTAATCATGGCTTGGATCTTCCGGGAAGATGACGCTGCGCACAACCGTGAAACCAGCCAGCTGTTCAGCCAGGGCGCCAAGTTATCCGGAAAGACCCTGTTGATTTTTCTGCTGCTTTTAGCAGTATTGATTAGCGGTACTCTGCAAGTCCGTCCATTGACCTCACTGCTGACACAATTTACCATACCGGCAGGATGGGCAGCAGCTCTGCAATCCAAACTGGACGTATTGGTGCCGTCCAACGCCGCCCTGGGTATTGAAGGTGTTTCAGTTCAAGGCATTCTGTTGATCTCGCTTCTGGTGTTGATTGCCATCAGCGCAATCAAGGGGTTTAAGAATATCGAGAACGGATTCAACACCTTTACCTACCTGTCGCTGGGATTAATTTCACTGACGCTGGTTGTTGCCAGTTTGAAATCCCAGGTTGATGGAGAGACTTTATCCATCCTGATCACCGGCCGGTTTATCGCGGTCACACTCCTGATCGCCGCATTATGGTTTGCAGTCCGCCGCTATTTGACTCAGGCTGATGCGGGTGCGTGGTTGTGGGAAACCTGGCGTTTTGTGAAGCAAATCATCCCCCTGCTGCTGGTAGGTGTGTTCCTGGCCGGAATTGCGCGGGCCATTATTCCCGCGAACTGGATTCAACTGGTGGCCGGTAAGAATACCATCTTGGCCAACCTGGCCGGCGTTTTATTTGGCGTGTTCATGTACTTCCCCACACTGGTGGAAGTGCCGGTTGCGCAAACCTTCCTGTCGCTGGGCATGCACCGCGGCCCGCTGCTGGCCTATTTACTGGCCGATCCGGAATTGAGCCTGCAATCCATTTTGATCACCAATTCCGTCATTGGTAAGAAAAAAACCTTGTATTATGTGACATTGGTTACGATATTTAGTACATTATCCGGCTGGATTTTCGGCCAATTTATCAAATAAAATATAATTTAAGGAGAATAAAAATGATCGTAAAAATCTTAGGTGGCGGCTGCCCGCGCTGTGAAAGACTCGAAAAAGTAGCTCGTGAAGCAGCAGATGCATTGGGTAAGGAAGCGGAATTCGTGAAGGTCAAGAACCTAAACGACATCATGAAGTACGACATCATGGAGACACCTGCTCTGGTTATTAATGAGGAAGTAAAATCCTTCGGCCGCATTCCCGCCAAAGAAGAAGTTATGGATTGGATGCAGACCGCAAAATAATATTTATGATTATTGTTAACTTAATGATAATATGCGAATAATTCCTTGTTAATGTAAAATCTGTATAAAAGAATTATGGAAAAACCACGCGTACTTTTTCTCTGCACAGGAAATTCAGCCCGCAGCCAGATGGCAGAAGCCCTGCTGCGAAAAATGGCCGGCAACCACTTCGAGGTTCACAGTGCCGGTCTGGAGCCCACCGTCATTCACCCCATGACCATCAAAGTCCTGGAAGAAATCGGTATTGACGCCAGCCAACAGTATGCCAAACCTCTGACCACCTATCTGGGCAAAACCCAGTTCAGTTACCTGGTCACTGTTTGCAGCAAAGCAGAAGAACGTTGTCCGTTTTTCCCCGGAATGGGGCAGCGTCTGCATTGGCCATTTGAAGATCCGGCTGCCTTTGAAGGAAATGACAAGGAAAAACTGGATTACTTCCGCACCATTCGCGACCAAATCCAGGCGCGTATTCAACAATGGTTATCCGAGCTGAATATCAGCTGACAATACCAAGAAATTTCGGGATAATTTCCCAAAACTAATGCTTTTCGTATAAAATCGGGTGCATGCCCGATTTTATTATTGTTGAGAACATTTCTTTTTCCTATCCATCCCGCGAAGGCCAAACCCGTGCCGCGCTGAAGAATATTCAATTTAATATCCAGGCGGGTGAGTTTGCCACCATCATCGGCCCCAATGGCTCAGGGAAAAGCACCCTCGCCAGGCTTCTGAACGCGCTGTTGCTGCCGGACAGCGGCCGCGTGCTCATCGATGGCATGGATACGCGCGACTACAACAATCATGCGCAAATCCATTCGCAGGTCGGTTTGGTTTTTCAGCGGCCGCAAAACCAGATTGTAGCCACTACTGTTGAGGAGGATGTCGCTTTCGGACCTGCCAATCTGGGATTGGACTCCGCTGTCATTCATGAACGTGTGGATAGCGCATTACGCCAAACCGGATTATCCAATTACCGCCAACGCCCTTCGCACCTGCTTTCCGCCGGCGAAACTCAACGACTGGCCCTGGCCGGCGTCCTGGCCATGCAGCCGCGCTGCATTATATTTGATGAAACCACCGCGATGCTGGATCCCATGGGCCGCGCGATGGTCATGGAACAAATCCGCACCCTTCACCACCAGGGCATTACCGTACTGTTGATCACGCACCTGATGGAAGAAGCCGCCCTGGCCGATCGCATCCTGCTGCTGCACGATGGGCAGTTGGTTTTGGACGGAACACCTAAAAATATTTTCTCAGGCAATCATGCGATGGAGCAATACGGCTTGGGGCTGCCGCACGCACGCCAGGCTGCTTTGGAATTGCGAAAATATTTTCCTCAAATCGCGCCCGATATCCTCACCAGCCACGACTTGTTTCAAAGCCTTCCAGACTATACCGGTAATCTGAGTATTTCCTCACAGAATGATCCACTTTCAAACAATACAGCCGATGACTTTATCCAAATCAGTCATCTTTCTTTTGTTTATCAACGCAACACACCCCTAGCGCACAAAGCGCTGGACGGCCTCAATTTCACAATGAAAGAACAGCATACCCACGCATTGATCGGCGCTACCGGCTGCGGCAAGTCCACCCTGCTGCAGCACCTCAACGGTTTGCTGCGGCCGCAAAGCGGAAGCGTGCGCGTTGGTTCGTTCGACCTATCAGCTGAGGATTTGGACGTGCAGGCGCTGCGCCGTATGGTGGTGCTGGCTTTCCAGCAGCCGGAGGATCAAATCTTCGAACAATACGTGGGCGATGAAATTGCCTATGCCCCGCGCCACCTGGGTTATCAGGGAAAAATCGCAGATGTGGTAGAACAAGCCATGCTGTCGGTCGGCCTGGACTTTGAAACCTACAAAGACCGCCTGACCTCCACATTGAGCGGTGGTGAAAAGCGCAAGGTTGCGCTGGCCTCTATTCTGGCCATCCAGAGCCGTCTGGTGCTGCTGGATGAACCGCTGGCCGGGCTGGACCCGCGATCGGTGGACGAGCTGATGCGCACACTGGACCGGCAAAGAGGGCAGGGCAAATCCTTGCTGATCTCCACTCACCAATACGAGGAAATTATCCCCATTCTGCAGGACGTCAGCCTGCTCTACCGCGGGCACGATTTCCTGCAGGGAGAAGCGCAAAGTGTGTTCAGCCAAACCGCCAAGCTGGAAGAAGCCGGTTTGAAAGCGCCCTTAGCCGCGCAAATCACGGACGCGCTCAGACAAAAAGGGTGGCCGCTCAGCACACCAATCGCGTCAATGGAAAGGCTGTCCTTGTCATTGGCAGCTCTCACCCAGGGAGAACCGCATGAGTGATTTTGAATACCTCAGCAAGATCTCCATGGGGCAATACTTTGCCACCCATTCCATCATCCACCGTTTGAATCCGGCCTTCAAATTGGCCGCCTTCAGCCTGCTCATCCTGGCAACCACTTTATGCAAGCCCTGGCAGGGGCTGCTGGTTTTGCTGGGAGCGACTCTGTTCATGTTGGTCATCAGCAAGATCTCGCTGAAATACGCGCTGCGCGGCCTGCTGACACCGCTGCCTTTTATCCTGATCCTGGCGATCATCCAGATCTTGATGATGTCCTATCAAAGCAGCCTGCCGGATTGGTTCAGCTGGCATTTCTTTCGCGTCAACAACGCCGGTCTGCTTTCCGGCGGCATCCTGTGCCTGCGTTTTTTCGTGTTAGTGCTGCTGTTGACGCTCACCAGCGCCACCCTGTCCACCCTGGAAATCGTGCACGGCCTGGACATTCTGTTCAAGCCGCTTAACCGAATCGGCATTCCCTCCGGGCAAGCCGCCATGGTTATTCAGATTATGCTGCGCTTCATTCCCAGCCTGGCATTGAACGCCGAAAAGATTGCCAAATCGCAGGCGTCACGCGGTGCGGTATGGGGCGACCCCAAAGGAAGTCTTTTCCAAAAAACGCGCCAGATGCTGCCGCTGCTGCTGCCTTTATTCACCGTCAGTTTGCAGCAGGCCGACGCGTTGGCTGAAGCCATGCTGTCACGCGGATATGCCAGCCGGAACACACGCACAGGTTTGAAAGAATATTCAGTAGGATGGAAGGAAATTTTCTTCATCCTAATCGTCCTGCTGCTGTGCACTCTGTCGTTATTCTGGCCATTTAAATAAAAATACGCACTGAGTACCCGTCGAGAGCACCTGTCCTGAGTCTTTCGAATGAAAGCGTGGGGTGTCGAAGTGCGAAATTTCAGGGAATTATTACTTATAAAAAGTGGGCTTTCCCCATGGGGAATGCTTCGCGATCCCCCAAGGGGATGCTGCGCGATCGACAAGCTCAGCCCACTTCTTCTCTTTGAAAATTACTCGTCTAAATTCGCGCCTTTGCGCTTGCCCAGCGGAATGTGCCAGTAAGCCGCCACGACCGCCGTGGTGACGACCATGGACGCTGCCATCTCCAATAGTCCGTTGCTTACAAACACTCCGCCCAAGATAGCCCAGGGCAAAAGTCCCATCAAGCCAATCATACCCAGCACCAGGATGGTGTTGGTTAAGCTGCCAACAGCGCCGGCCACTGCCAGCGCTGCCGCCGGCCAACGCTTCAGGGCCCGGCCGGCCAACCAAGCCAATGGGCCAATGAATAAACGCGGCAAAACGGATAACATAGGATTGGTGAACCATACATCCGTGGGGCCGGAGGGCGCCACACCGGCCATAATCATGCTAAATACGCCAAAAATCAAACCGACGATCAAACCGGAAACTGGGCCGACAATGATTGCAGCAATAATAACCGGTACTTGCATAATGGTCAGCGAGACTCCGCCGAACCAGGGGATAAAACCCCAATGCGTCCAACCCAACAGCAAGGTAATGGCAGCCATCAGAGCCGTAATTACCAGATTGCGCGTATTTTTAAATTCATTCATCAAGAAAATATCCTTTATTTTTCAGTAATCATGTCAAAATCATAACATCAAACACCCATAAAAAGAACCCGTTGCCAGCGGGTTCTCATTTCATTTCTTTTATTTCGTCTATTCGGAAGATTTTTTTATTTTCCTGCCAACCAATTCACGGAATTATTCCATAAGCGAGCGTATCCGGGCCATTCAGCGAAACTGACGGGGCACCAGTGCGGGCCAATATCCGAAGCCCAAATCATTGTGCGTCCCTGCCCCACCTGCATAGCGGCCAGCAGTGGATGCTCGTCGACTTTAGCAACCAGTTGTGCTTCCGGTTTGAGTACCAATTCGTTGAAACCCAACAGGCCCGGCCAATCCGTACCCATGCCAGCTACCAATGGATGGGCGCTGTCAAGCACCTCCGGTTTGGCGCCTTCGGGAGTCTCCACACGATCATCGAATGTATGGATGTTCACCGGCAAGATCGCTTCCAATGGAGAGCGGTAATACTTGGCGCCTGCGTAAATACCGGCGAATGAATAATAACCGCCGCACATCATTAACCCGCCGCCTTTTTTGACCCACTCCACCAGTAATTTCAAGCGGTTGGGGGTGGATTTTCCGGCCAGCCATGTATCCGGATGCAGCAGCAGGGTATTCGCGCCAATGTCGCTCAGGCAGATAACATCATACTGCTGCAACCCTTCCAGACTCAGTGGAAATTCTTTTGCAGCCTGATGGCCGGGCATGTGAATAAAATCAATATTCGTATTATCAAAAGCTTTCTCTAAATATTCGACGCCGGTTTCATAGACCGTGCTGGAAAAGAAATCCCAGCCCTTGTAATGGGTGCTATTTGAAACCCAGGATTCGCCAGCCAAAAGAAATTTAATTTTTGCCATACCTATTATTCTCCTCTTTAGTTAGTTCATTTTGTCTTGCTAACAAACACCTGGTTCAAGGAAACTGCACCAAGCAAGATAACTCCCAAGACAGCCAATTGCCAAATTGTATTTATATTCGCCAACTGCAACCCTGTTGCGATCATCGTCACTATAATAACAGCAAGGATGGTACCCACCAGGTTACCGACACCTCCATAAATATCAATTCCACCTAAAACAGCAACCGTAATAGACCGCATGTCCATTCCGCTCCCGGTATCCGGCCTCGCAGCCATTAACCATGAGGACATGATTATCGCGCCCAATCCTGCCAAAATTCCGGAAATCACATAAAGGACAAAACGGACTCGTTTTACTTGAATACCGGAAAATTGTGCAGCATTCTCGTTTACACCCACAAGGTAAATCCAACGGCCAAAATTCGTTTTTTGCATAATGAAGAAAAGGATTAAAAATGCCGGCAGAACAACCAGAATAATCTGCGAAGGTAGACCAAAAACTTTTCCGTTGGCAAGGAAGCTAAAGCTTTCCGGAAATCCGGAGAGCGGGACACCGTTCGTCATCACGAGTGCCAGTGCGCCATAAGCATACATGGTGCCCAGTGTGCCAATCAATGGCGGTAATCCCCAAAGGGCGACAGTAATACCATTTACTGAGCCAAGAATTCCACCCACCAAAACCGTCAACGCGGCAGCCAACCAGACATTCATACCGGCATTAACCATGAAGCCGAACATGACGCCGGCCAGACTGATCATCGATCCCACGGAGAGATCAATGCCGGCCCCGCCAGCCAGGATGACCAAAGATTGCCCCAATCCTACCAGGGCCAAAACCGCACCAAAGCGCGCCATAGTGATCAAGCTGTTAACGTTCAGGAAATAGGGGCTTATGATCGACATAACGATCATAACAACCACAAGCAGGATTAATAGAAAGAACACTCTATTGCTGAGGATTTTTATAATCTTATTTTTCATCGTTGTATATAATTCCTTTCGCGCAACCAGTTTTAGATTGCCATCCTCTGTTTCGATAATTGTTCGCGTTTTTGTCTTTCTGATCGCTGAGTAAAGACAAGGTCAACAACGACTGAAAGGATGATCAGCACGCCAACCACTGCCTTCTCCCAAAGAGAAGGAATCCCCAAAAGCACAATTCCATTTTTCATGATTGCGATAAAAAGAACGCCGGCCAATGTTCCAATAACCGACCCTTTGCCACCTTTTACCGATGTCCCGCCCACAACAACCGCGGCGATAGATGCCATTGCCAAGTCATTTCCAACGGTAATTTCCACACTGGCCAATCTACCCACATAAATCAATGCAGAAAAGCCCACTAATGAGCCCAGTAAACCAAAAGCCACTATTTGGGTGCGAGTGGCGGAAATTCCGGATAACGTTGAAGCCTCCGCGCTGTTTCCAACCGCGTAAATATGCCGTCCGGCCGGTATATACGTAAGAAATACCCAGAAAATAAAGTAGAAAATTGACAGGAGAATAACAGGGGCCGGCAGCCCTAAGATATGCCCCTTTGTAAAAAGTGTAAACACCTGCGGTAGACCAGTCAGCCAGCTCCCCCCTAACATTCCAAAAATCGCTGCGCGCAATATATTGGAAATTCCCAACGTAGCGATAATCGCGGGGATTTTTGCTTTGGTAACCAGAAAGCCGTTAAATACGCCAATTATCGTTCCCAGCAACACCGCAACAAATCCTATCAGGACGGGATTGAATTCCCTCTGCAGCATCCACCCGACAAATATAGCAACTACGCCTAAAGCGGATCCTACGGAAATATCAATGCCACCCAATACCATGACCATGGTCATACCGATGCTGACCACGGCAAGATCCGTGGAATTTCTCAGCACCGTCTCAAGATTGTTAGCAGAAAGGAAATTCTTAGAGACGATGGAAAAAATAATAATTTCGATCACCAGAATAATGATGGTGAAATATTCTCTTCTGCTCGGTTTTGGAATATAAGGTCGGACTCTACTGCTCTTATTCATTAAGAATTTCTCCAGATTATTGAATTTCGCACCAATGAATCAGCACATTGGAAATCAATTTGGTCAATTTGATCAGGTCTTCTTCTGATATGTGTTCATCGTTCTGATGAGCTAAACGAGGATTTCCGGCTCCGATGACTACTGACGGTATTCCAAGCGTCTCAAACCAACCAATATCGGTATGAGCACACGCTCCTTCAATTGTCCGGGGCAAACCCGATAATTCCATATCGTTTAATACCGATTGGACAAAAGGATGCTCAACGGGTGTCTCGCCGCAATCCGCATCGATCAACCACTCAAGCACCGGCGGGTGTTCCCTCAACCAGGGTTCCGTCATCGCCACCTGGTTGATAAATTCTTCAATCTCGGCCTTTACTTTACCGCCCAGCCCCATCTCATCCTTTTCACGCGGTAAATACTGCGCATCGAAAACCAATTCCACCTTGTTCGCGAACGCAGTCGGATACTCTCCGGCATTCACCTGAGCGATATACAACTGACAGGGGATCGGTAAATAGGGGTGGACCTTCCTAACACGCCAATCGGCATTCAAACGATCAAAGTGATCCATGAATACCCGCGCTAATGCCACGGCATCCACCGCGCCGCCTTCCCGCCAATCTCCCTGCGGCAGTTCAATGTGTCCGCTCCGCCCGGGTATGGTAAGTTTTCCCCACAAAATTCCACGGCAAAGGGGGGCCAGTTTCATATTCGTCGGTTCGGTCAGAATGCAAGCATCCGCACGGTAACCCTTGTCTACAAAGTCAAGTGTGCCCATACCGCCCGCTTCCTCATCCACCACCGTTCCTACCGTGACGTCCCCTTTCAACCGATATCCAGCTTTGACCACAGCTTCCACTGCCATGACCATAGCGGCGATTCCGCCTTTCATATCGACCGTGCCGCGTCCGTAGATTACTCCATCCTTGCGATCGCCGGAAAATGGCTCCACCGTCCAACCGCTTCCGGCAGGTACCACATCCACGTGGCCCGTCAGCAGCATCGAACGCCCCTCACCGCTGCCCTTTAGTACTGCCGCCTGGTTCGGCCGTCCCTCAAATAAATGGTCTGCGTAATACCCTGGCCGTCCTTCATATTCTGCCAATTCTTGCGCATTCGGTTCCCAGCGCTTTACCTCGGCGCCCAGTGCCTGCATGCGCTTACCGATCACTGTTTGCACATCGGCTTCGCGCGATTCCTCGGCAGCCGGTTGAAACCAGGGAGTCACACTGGGTATTCGGATCAGTTCCTGCAGAAACCCTACGATTTCGTCATGATGATCGTCTATCCATTGATTTACTTTTTGTGATGATGAATCCAATTCAGACATATTTAATCCGCCTTTAGGCATCTGCCACACCGCACCATTCGATTAATGTCAGCGCAATAGTTTTGACAGCTTTGATCAATTCTTTTTCTTCCAGGCTTTCGTTATCCTGATGGGCGACACTTGGATTTCCCGGGCCGAAATTCACGGTCGGGATACCCACATTGGTGAACCATCCCATATCCGTATGAAAACCGATACCCTCGATCATTTCTTCGCTGATCACTTTCTTTAGGCTTTCCCCAATCGTCTGAACAAAGGGATGCTCAACAGGTGTTTCACCGCAGTCCGCATCGATCAACCACTCAATCACGGGTGGATGTTCTCTCAACCAGGGTTCTGTCATCGCCACCCGGTTGATAAACTCTTCAATTTCCGCTTTAACCTTACTCCCCAAGCCCATGTCGTCCTTTTCACGCGGCAGATATTGGGCGTCAAACACTAGTTCGGCTTTGTTCGCAAAGGCAGTCGGATATTCTCCGGCATTTACCTGAGCAATATATAACTGGCAGGGAATGGACATATACGGATGGGTTTTCCGCAACCGCCAGTCAGCATTCAAACGGTCAAAGTGATCCATGAAAACACGCGCCAATGTCACGGCATCCACCGCGCCGCCTTCCCGCCAATCGCCCTGCGGCAATTCGATATGCCCGCTTCTTCCCGGAATAATCAGCTTGCCCCACAAGATACCCCGGCAGAGGGGAGCAACCTTTAGATCGGTAGATTCGGTCATGATGCAGGCATCCGCACGATAGCCCTTGTCCACAAAATCAAGGGTACCCATCCCGCCCGCTTCCTCGTCCACCACCGTGCCTACTGTAACATCCCCTTTCATCCGATATCCGGATTTGACCACGGCTTCCACTGCCATGATCATGGCAGCAATGCCGCCTTTCATATCCACAGCGCCGCGTCCATAAATCACGCCTTCCCGGCGTTCACCCAAATACGGATCGACTGTCCATCCATTCCCGGCCGGCACCACATCCACGTGGCCTGTCAATAGCATGGACCGCCCCCCTCCACTCCCTTTCAGCACTGCCGCTTGATTGGGACGTCCTTCAAATTTATGATCCGCGTAATACCCGGCGCGTCCTTCATATTTCGCCAATTCTTTCGCGTTTGGCTCCCAATTCGCCACCTCGGCGCCCAACGCTTGCATGCGATTGCCAATTGCTTTCTGTACATCGGCTTCGCGTGATTCATCTTCTTTTGGCCTAAACCATGGATTGACACTGGGTATTTGAATCAATTCCTGGAGAAATCCAGCGATTTCATCGTGATGATCATCTATCCAGCTTAAAACCTTGCTCTCTACCAAATCTTTTTTCTCGTCTTTATTTAGGGAATTCATGGTTTATCCTCACTAAACAACCGCAGTCTTTTTTTTGTCATGTAAACCTAAAGCTAAACGAAGAATTGTCTCCTCGTCGGCTTTACCCCTGGGCAAATAACCGGTCATACTTCCTTCATGCATCACCAAAATATTGTCAGCCAGCGCAAGGACTTCAGGCAGTTCCGAGGAAATGAGAATAATGGCAATATTTTTTTCCGCCAGCGCATAAATCAATTTGTGGATCTCGTTTTTTGTCGCCACATCAATACCATGCGTTGGTTCGTCCAAAATAAGCAAATCGGGGTTCAACATCAAACTTCTTCCCAGAACCACTTTTTGTTGATTACCACCGCTCAGACTTGATACCGGTGCAAAGATACTCCCCGCTTTGATTTTGAGGCTTTGCATTTGATCTTGTACTTTCTCTAATTCTTTGTGTCCGTTGATGACCCCAATTCGATTGGAAATCCTGCGCAAAATTCCCGCGCTGAGATTGTCCTGAATAGCACGAATAAGGAAAAGACCATAATGCCGGCGATCTTCAGGAACATAAATAATCCCTTTTTCAATAGCGTCCAAGCTATTATGGGGATGAATTGCCTGTTCCTTATATTTGATGGCGCCGCTATCCGAAGGTAGTTCTCCATAAACAGCCTGCATTACTTCGGAACGGCCGGCACCAACCAGGCCATAGAAACCAAGAATTTCTCCGGGCTTGATGGAAAATGAAATGTCTTGGTAAACGCCTGCTCTGGAGAGATGTTCCACTTCCAAAATAGGCGTTTTATTATTGTCTTTTAACTCTTTTTTGAGATCGAATGAGAAATTGCGTCCTGTCATCGACAAGACCAATTTATCCTCACTGGCTTCATCAATAGCAAAGTCTTCCACTTTTTTGCCATCGCGTAATACTGTAATTCGATCCGCAATTTGAAAGATTTCTTCCAAGCGATGGCTGATATACAGGATGCTTACGCCCTGTTCTTTTAAGGTCTTGATGGTGTTGAATAAGATTTCAGTCTCAGCCTGGCTTAGAATCGCTGTGGGTTCATCCAGGATTAATAACTTTGCCTTTTTATGAATGCTTCTGGCAATCAGAACCAACTGCTGCGTTCCCAGCATCAATTCCGACATAGTTTTGTGGATAATATCCACCGGCAAACCCATCTTTTTTACTGCTTCCGACGCGCCCGTAGTCATGGAATTCCAATCCAATGTTCCCCGGTTTTGCCTGATTTCTTCACCAAGGTAAATATTCTCTACAACGGACAATTCCCTAAAGAAGATTGGTTCCTGATATACAATAGCGATCCCAATTTGAGATGCGTCGCGCGGGCCTTCAAATTCCACCGAATTCCCCTCAAATTCCAACCGCCCTGAATCGGGTTGGAGAGCTCCGGCGATGATTTTCATCAGTGTTGATTTTCCGGCTCCGTTCTCGCCCACAATGGCATGAACTTCGCCTTTCTTTATTTCCAGACTAACATTATCCAGGGCTTGCACCCCGCCAAAAGATTTGGAAATATTTTCAATTTTCAACAAAGATGATTTTTCCATCAGGAGCTCTCCATTTACCTATAGATTTATTTAGAAGTTAAAGCTATCAACATTTTCCGCGGTGATGACCAACGGAGGGCCAAGCAGCAATGTGCCAGAGTCAGCAAAATACTTCACTTCACCGATGCCGGGAACATTGTTAACTTCCTGGAAATCCTTGCCTTCAAGCAGTTGGATACCAGCCCATACATTCAGGTAACCCAATGCGGTGGGATCCCACAGAATGGAGGATTTCATAACGCCGCTTTGAATGTAAGGACGGACAGTATTGGGTGAGCCATAACCGATTACATCAACAACACCGACTTTGCCGGCATTCTCAACAGCCTGGGCAACACCGGGAACCGTGGTGGAGGCTACTGCAACCAAACCCTTGATATCGGGGAATCTGGTCATTAATTCTTCAGCCTGGCGCAGCGCATCTTCACTGCTGCCACCGGTGGTATAGCGGGTATCGACAATCTCAACATCAGGATAGGTTGATTCAACGCGTTCCTTCATGTAGTCGATCCAGGTATTCAGGTTTGTGGCTGTTGATTCGCCGGAGACGATGCCGATCTGACCTGAACCGCCAATGTTTTCAACCAAAGTGTCAATTAAGGTATAGCCGAGATCCTGGTCCATAGCCTGTGCAACATAAACACGGCGGACGCTGTCCGGGCTGTCGCTGTCGGATGTGTAAACCACGATACCGGCTTCTTCAGCACGCTGCATGACAGGGTTCAAGGACACGGAATCCAATACGGAAATTGAAATGGCATCCACTTGCTGCTGGATAAGATTTTCCATCAAGCGCACTTGTTCTGCTGCGCTGGCTTCGGGAGAACCTACATCCATATAGGTCACACCATAATCGGCTGCGGCCTGCTCACCACCGGCTTTCATGGCATCAAAATAGGGAATGCCAATCAACTGCGGGATGAAGGCAATACGCCAATCCTGGGCGGCTTTTACAATTCCATCCGCGGACGCCGCTTCTTCTGCAGGAGCTGCTTCTTCCGTTGAGGCATCAGCCGCCGGTGCTTCTTCGGCCGCTGCTTCCTCTTCTGCTGCGGGTGCTTCTTCAGCAGCAGGTGCAGCCGCTGTCGCGCATCCAGCAAACAACATACCAACAACCATTAACAAACTTAATAAAATTAACGTTTTACCTTTCATTTTCTCTACTCCTATTTATCGTTTGGGGATTTAAATTCTTTAGGGTTGTACTCTTACCAATAAAACTCCTCCTTTCTAGTTCTTTTTACTCTGGTTCGTCAATTGTTTCGTAGAAGCACGTTCTACTAACTCGGCATGCAGCAGAATACTGCGCGCAGGCCTGTCCGGGGTTTTCATTCTCAGTACCAACGCATTCACAGCCTCATCACCCATTGCCAAACGAGGTTGTTTTATGGTGGTTAAAGGCGGATTGTTATAAGTGGAGAGATAGATATCGTCAAATCCGACTATTGAAAGATCATCAGGCACGCGCACATTTCTTTCGGCGGCGGCATGAATCACGCCATATGCCATCAAATCGTTACATGCAAATATTGCGGATGGGGGATCATCATAGTCCAGGAGCTTACATGCCGCCAAATAGCCTCCATGCGGTTTAAAGTCTCCACGGACTATATAATTTTCACGGATTTCAATGTTGCTCAGTTTTAATGCTTTTTTATATCCGTCTACGCGGTCAAAGCTGGGGGTAACATCACGCGGGCCCGTTATACAAGCTATCTTTGTATGCCCCTTCTTAATTAAATGCGAGGTGGCCATCTCTCCATAGATCGCGTTATCAATCTGAACAGAATCAGTATTGACGCTTGGGCTGTCGCGGTCAACCATGACTGTAGGGATATTTCGTTCTTGAAGTTTGAGGAAATTTGCGCTGCTATCTCCAGCAGCAACCAGGATTACGCCATCCACTTGTTTTTCGATTAGGACGTCGATATATGAGGATTCTTTGTGAACATCGCCATCCGAGTTGCACAGGATAACGCTATACCCCTGGTTTCGAGATGCGTACTCAATGCTCCACGCAATCTCTGCAAAATAGGGGTTGGTATTATCCGGCAAAACCAGCCCGACAATTTTCGATTCTTTTCTTCGGAGACTTCTGGCAACCGCGTTGGGTTTATAGGAAAGATCCTGCATCGCAGCCAGTACTTTTCCCTTGGTATCTTCGCTCACAAAGCGCGTGCCATTGACAACATGGCTAACGGTTGCAACTGATACACCTGCGGCTTTCGCAACATCTTTGATGGTTACCATCTCTGCTCCAGTTAAACGTTTACGTAAACGTTTATATCTGTGTTTTCTTTAATATACAAAGAAATTTCTATCTTGTCAATATTATTGGGGAAATTGTCTATTCAAAAGCGATTTTTTTAAGAATTTCGCTGTAGATTTCACAGGATTGGTATAACTTGCTCAAATCCAGTTTTTCATTGGTCGCGTGCGCCTGATCCGCGTCCCCCGGCCCGAACAGCAAGAATGGCACATTCAATGCGGGAACCAGCACAGCCGCGTCGGTATAGTAATTCAGGCCGATTTTGTTTACATCCTTCTTGGACGATTGGATCAAATCGACAATCCTGGCAACCTGCGCCTGGCCGCAATTTGTTTCAAGTCCGGGTTTGCTGATAACCGTTTCACAGCTAAAGGCATACTCTGGATGTTGATCCGTAACTTGTTTAACAGCACCAGCGATAGCAGTCAGGATATCTCGATGGTTTTGCGTGGGCAGCGTACGAATATCCATGCTAATCTCACAGCTATCAGGGATGATATTCGTCTTGATTCCTCCGCTGATGGTGTTCAGGCTGTGCGTAAAAGTTCCCAGGTGATTATTCTTTTCCAGCTCAAAATCAGATAAATCCAGGGCATTCATCAACGCGATTATTTCATTGATAGCGTTGATACCCTGATCCGGCATGGAACCGTGCGCGGACTTGCCGCGCGCGGAAATCCTGACCCATAACGCGCCTTTTTCCGCCACGCCGATTTGATTGGAGGTTGGTTCAGGAATGAGCAGCATTTTCGTGTCTTTAATACGCGGGATATCCAATAACGAGATTGCGCCAAGACATCCGCTCTCTTCATCCGCGGTGAATGCCAGTATGATCGTGTTGTTTACTTTCCTGCCTTTTACTACCTCGGCAGCGGTCAACAGCGCAGTCAAGCCGCCTTTCATGTCCGAAGCTCCACGGCCAATGATCCGCTCACCATCACAAAATGCTTCGAAAGGATCGCGTTCCCATTTCGAGAGATCTCCGCACGGCACGGTGTCCAGATGCCCAACGAACAGGAAAGTGTCGGACTGAGGCCGGCCTTCCAGCATGGCCAATAAGGTCGCTCTGTTTTCATCATGCTTGATCAGAGAGGTCTCAAAACCAGCCTGCCGCAGCCGTGCTTCGACAAATAAAGCAGCCGCCAGTTCATTTCCGGGTGGATTGGAGGTGTTGAATCGAATAAGATCTTGACACAGTGTTATTACAGAATTGTTTTCTTTTTCAACCATGGTTTCTCTATTAAAAGGCTAGTAATTAATATTTTTTATTATATGATTAATACACCATGATGGTAAAAAACGGGAAGACAGTCGTCGGTTGCGCTTTAGGAGAATGCGTCCACGTGGCCGGAGTCATGAATTTCCTGCGGATGGCTGAACAGGCGGGTTGGCATACCGTTTTTCTTGGACCGGCAACGCCCATCCAAACCGCGATCAAAGCTGCCGAGGAACATCACGCCGATCTGCTGGCCGTTTCCTATCGCCTGACGCCAGAAACCGGTGAACGCCTGCTGGCGCAATTTGCCGAAAGCGCCGACCATTTACGTGAACGCGGCGTGCAATTCGCTTTTGGCGGCACTCCCCCAGTGGCCGAACGCGCCGAAGCCTTGGGATTCTTTGATGCCATTTTCGACGGTAGCCAAAATTACGAAGAAATCATGGCTTTCCTGAAAGGCGAAAAGGTTCAAGCTAAATCCGCGTTGGATTATCCGACTACCACAGTGGAACGCATTCTCTGGAAAGCGCCTTACCCGCTGCTGCGCCACCATTTCGGCCTGCCCAGTATGGAAGCGACTATCGCCGGCATCCAAAAGATCGCGGAAGTCCGCGCGCTGGACGTCATTTCCCTGGGAATCGACCAGGACGCGCAGGAGAACTTCTTTCACCCGGAAAGGCAGGATGCCCGCCGCACCGGCGCGGGCGGTGTTCCGGTGCGCACCGCACAGGATTATCGCGATTTATACGCGGCCAGCCGCCGCGGAAATTTTCCATTATTACGCACCTACTCAGGCACAGATGATTTCATTCAATTGGCCGAAATGTATGTGGAAAGCATGCACAATGCCTGGGCAGCCATACCTTTATTCTGGTTCAATCGTATGGATGGCCGCGGGCCGTGGGATGTGGAAGGCAGCATCCGCGAGCACCAAAAGGTCATGGAATGGTATGGCGCGCATGATATTCCGGTGGAACTCAATGAACCGCACCATTGGGGCATGCGCGACGCGCCGGATGTGATTTTTGTGGTGTCGGCTTATCTGGCCGCCTATAACGCGCGCGCTTTCGGTGTGCGCAATTACATTGCTCAAATGATGTTCAACAGCCCGCCGGGAACCTCCGACGCGATGGATTTAGCGAAAATGGCTGCCCTGTTGGAAATGGGCGCGGAATTGGAAAATGAGAATTTCACTATTTGGCGGCAAACACGCACTGGCCTGCTCAGTTATCCATTGGAACCGGCCGCGGCACGGGCACACCTTTCCGCCAGCATCTACCTGCAAATGAGCCTGCACCCTCATATCGTGCACATCGTCGGCCATACCGAAGCGCACCACGCCGCCACTGCCGACGACATCATCGAAGCCTGCCTGATGGCCCGCCGCTCCATTGAAAACGCGCTGGCCGGACAACCGGATATGCTGCAGGATCCTGCCATCCAACACCGCAAGAATCACCTGATGGCGGAAGCCCGGCTGACCCTGCAGGCCATTCACAACCTGGGCAGCAATAGCCAGGGAGATCCATTTACCGATCCGCAAAATCTCACCGAAGCAGTGCGGCTAGGTATTTTAGATGCACCTCACCTAAAAAATAACCCATTTGCTCCGGGGAACATTATCACCCGTATTATCAACGGCTCCTGTGAGGCCATTGATGGGACTGGCAAAATCATCGCAGAAAAAGACCGTTTAGCCAAGTTTTTGTAATTTGATCAGGAGGATTCAATATGACGTACCCAACACGTTACACAGTGGTCGGAGCAGGTCACGGCGGGAAATCAATGGCAGCCCATTTGGCACTGATGGGCAAAGAAGTCACGCTTTATAACCGCACGGAAGCTCACATAGAAGTGGTTAGCAAACGCCGCGGTATCGAATTGGAAAGCTACCCCGGCGGCCCGCACGGTTTTGGCGAATTAAAAAAAGCCACCGCCGACATGAAAACAGCTCTGCACAACGCTCAGGTGATCATGCTGGTCGTGCCCTCCTCCGCGCACGCTGATCTGGCCAAGGCCATGGCGCCGCATTTGAAAGACGGTCAGATTGTGCTGTTAAACCCGGGGCGCACCTGCGGCGCGATCGAATTCGATATGATCCTGCGCCGGGAAGGCTGCGAAGCCAAGATCGTCCTGGCTGAGGCAGAGACCTTCATTTATGCCAGCCGTTCGGACGGCCCGGCCCAGGCGCGCATCTTCCGCATCAAGGAGGCTGTTCCTCTGGCAGCCCTGCCGGCTTTCAACACACAGATTGTATTGGATGCTATCAACGACGTTTATCCGCAATTTATCGATGGCGTAAATGTTTTAAATACCGGGCTGAATAATATGGGCGCAATCTTTCACCCTGCCCTGACCATTCTAAACGCCGGACGCATCGAATCCACCCACGGTGATTTTGAATTCTATATCGATGGCGTAACCCCTTCAGTAGCCACCGTGCTTGAATCGCTTGACCGGGAACGGGTAACGGTTGCGTCCGCTTTGGGCATTCGGGCCCGCACCGCCATGGAATGGCTTGAATTGGCTTACAATGTTTCCGGCGCCACCCTTTACGAAGCCATCCACAACCAAACCGGTTATTACGGCATCAAAGCCCCTTCCACCCTGGCTCACCGTTATATTTTCGAAGATATTCCCATGAGCTTGTTGCCGATTGCTTCGCTGGGCATGGCATACGGGATTTCCGTACGCGCCATGGACAGCATCATCCGCCTGGCCTGCATCATCCACAAGACGGACTACAACCGCCGCGGCCGGACAGTTGAAAAACTGGGTATCCGCAATTTAAGCGTAGGCGAGTTAACCCGCTATGTTAATGAAGGTGTTCTGGAATGAACTGCTTTCCCCGGATATTTTTACACCTATTGCCTTACCAAATTTAAATCGTTATAATGTATTCGCACAAGGGGTAATTTCACGCCGAAAATTACCCTATTTTTATAAACGGGTACGTTTCTTGCAACATAACAGGTAGAAAATTGTCAAAAAAATGGTCATTTAATACTAAAGGAGGACCTATGAAAAAGAGATTTTCTCTCATAATAGCCATGGCTATGCTGCTATTGGTTGCCGTGCCTGTAGCTGCACAACCCAATTCAAAAGGCATGACCACAACCATTGTGGGCGTGAACAGGAATGAATCCGTATATGTTCGGATGGAGAACTTCCCATCCAATGAAACATTCTATATCCTGATGAATAGAAATGGCACACTGGGACTTGGCGGGTATCTGGTTTCCAAAATAACCACCAATTCCGGTGGCACGTTCAATGCTGAGTTCCCAATTCCGGAGGAACTGGCCAACGAGGATATCATCAACATCCGGTTCGAGAACGTCGAAGGATCATACGATCCGCCCTATAATTTCTTCTATAACGACGACAGCAATTTCAATCCGTATGCCAATAAATATTGGGAAGACAATGATGATACAACCTACAACCACCTTGAGAATGGTTTCCCAACCTTCAAGGTTACGGCAGTCAACGCCGGCGCAACCATCACAGTCGTTACGTCCAACTTCCCCTCGAATGTAAGATGGGCAGTGTACATGAAAGATGGTGCCATGGCGTCTGAAAACTGGTACGAGGTTACAGGCTTCACCAGCGACGGCGGTGTGCAGACATTGACGCTGAGTATCCCGTCCGACCTGCAATACAAAGATAAGATCGCTGTCAAGTTCTATTGCATGGATTACATACTGGGTACTTATGACTTCATCACATACAACCTGGTTGACAATAGGGACTATCCTTAGACTATCGCAGTAAGTAAACAAGACCCCTCGGAAATATTTCCGAGGGGTTTTTCTTATATACCTTGAGTTGATGCTAAAGTAATGGCTAATTTCCGGAACGAGAAACCAGTTTGATTTCCGGAACACGCATTGCCTGCTCTACAGTTGCCTGCCAGTCAGGATTCTTTTCCAGTTCCGGGAGCATACCGCTGTCGACTAATAGCAGATCAGCATCGCGGCATCCTTCTTCCAATGCAGCGGGGTGGCCTTCAAAAACCCACACGGTATGGCCCAGCGACGCGAATCCGAGGAGATAATCAACGAAGGGAATTGCCCGGCGCATATCTTTTTTCAATGCTTCCAGTTCGGTATAGGCAATAACACTAATTTGCAAGGTTGGTTTGCGTGGCACGAATTTTTCCAGCAAAGCAATTTGAGCCGGTTGAAGGTCAGCAGCCAAAGGGCATTCTTTCTTAATCAGGAGCCGCCCGGGCGTAACAATAATAATTTGCCTGTGATAGACGCCGTCGGCATCCTGCGTCAGGTCCGCCGCAGCGGAACGAGCCCGATTAAAAACATCGGCAATATCCGCGGGCAGGAACACTTCAGGCATGCGTGGGTAGAAAATGTCATTACCATCCATAATGGCATAATTATAAATAATATTGATTTATCTGAGCAGTCTTTTCAGGCGTTAAGATTCCGGTAGATCTTATTCATGTTCTTGTAGATATTGATAAAAACGTCAAAGTGATTATCGTACACATCCCTATTGTACTCGTTGGGGGTATAAATCCGCCGGAATTTGATCATATTTTCCACTTCGGGAAAAGCGAGCTCTCCCATACCCACCGCACCAATCCAGGCCGCGCCGCGTGCGTTGGCGTAAACAGGATCCTGTACCTGGCGCACCTCGAAATCGAGGACATCCGCGAAGATCTGGCACCACACGTCCGACTGCGCGCCACCCCCCACGATGTTCAGCCGCTGCACTTTGCGCTTCATGAACTTTTCAACCGGGGCCAGCAGCCAGCGGGTATTGAACGCAATACCCTCCAGAAAAGCGCGGATAATGTCCTCACGATTGTTATTAAGCGACAGGTTATAAAGGCCCGCGCGCAGGGTGCGGTCTTCCACCGGAGCGCGTTCGCCCCAAATCCAGGGAGTATAAATCACCCCGTTGCTGCCGGCCGGCGGCCTTTCGGCGATCTGATCCAATACTTTGAAGATATCCGGTACGTCTGCTTCCTGCAGCAATTCATCTTTGTGATAGAGGACGTTGTCGCGCAGGAAAGTCAGGTTGCCGCCGGCGGTGGCCTGCAGGGCCGTCAATAAGTAACGGTCCGGAATGGCGCAGGGCAGCGAAGCCAGTGAAGTGAACACGTCGGTTTTCTTGTAGGGAACGTGAGCCGCCATCCAGGAAGACGTGCCAATATACAGATGAAGTTCGTAATCCCGTACAGCACCCGCGCCAATGGCCGCGGCCGTGTTATCGATCGAACCGGCCACCACGCGCACCTCGCGCGGCAAGCCCAACTCGTCCGCCACCTGCGGCTTCAGTTTGCCCACCACGTCCGCGCAGGCCAAAATTTCCGGTAATTTCTCGCGGTCGATGCCCAGCGTATCGATCAGGCGGTCGTCGTAATGAATATTTTTCGGGTCGCGGTTGTCGGTTACCCAGGAAGTCAGGATGGAATCCACCGTAGCCACGAAATGGCCGGTCAGGCACAGGTTGATGTAATCCAACACGTTGAGGAATTTATAAGTTTGTTCGTAGATGCGCGGCTGCTGATCGCGAATGTAAAGCATGTGCCCGGCCGGATCTTTGCCGGTTTGCGAGGGCAGCCCGCCCGTCAGGCGAACAAAGCGCAGCAGGTCGCGCATGCCGATGTCATTCAGATGCACCGTCCCGCGCAGCTGGCGGTGCAGGGCGTCCGCCCCGCGCATGTCCATCCACAGGATGCAGTTGCCCAGTGGTTGGCCATCGCGGTCGACCGCGATGGTGCTTTCGCCCTGTGTAGAGCTGCACAGGGCAATGACTTCCTGTGCAGCTTTGGGATTCTTTTTAATTAATTTCTTTGCAACCCGCAGGAATACGTCCCACCATTCCTGCGGCGATTGTTCCACACCGCCATCCGGCGTGACGAAAAGCGATATCGGCTCACTTTCCCAACCCAATACGTTTCCCCGGATATCCACCAGCGCGACTTTCATGCTGGAAGTTCCCAGGTCTATGGCCAATATTGTCTTTTCGGGCATACGCAGTCCTCACTTTTTAATCAGATTTCACCGGGTCCTTCATTTGAGTTATCAATAAAGCACACACAACCAACAGCGCCGCGGCCAGCAGGAGCGACCAGGTAAAAGACCCGTCCGCAGTTTTCAATGCTTCCATGATGTAAACGAACACTACGGAAGCCTGACCGAAGAGCTGGATCAATCCATTGGAAGTCCCTTCCGGTGTGGGATGGGTCACCTCAGAGGCATACTGCATACCGATGGGGTTCACGCTGACCAGGAAAAAGCCCATTTCAAAGGCCGAGGCAAACAACAGCCAGGCACTTTTAGCATAGATCAACCCGATCAACCCCGGTATCGCCAACAAAATACTGGTCAGCATGAAGATCTGGCGTTTCTGGGTTTTATCCGAAAACATCGGGATGATAACCGCGCCCAGCACGCCGCCCACCAGCATCAAAGCCCCCAAGGTGCCGGCATCGGTGGGCGTGAAACCGCGCGGATTGATGATGTTTTCCACCCAGGTGGTTACGCCATTGAAGATTCCCAACCCCACAAAGGAGACAAATACGTAGTAAAGGAAGGGTTTAACGGTCAGCGCGTGCTTCAATCCATCCAGCATCAAAGCGCGTACTTCTTCGCCATCCTCGCAGGGCGGCGTCGGAGGTGTTTCACGCGCGGTCAGGACAAACAAAATGGCGGCAACCGCAGAGATGCCGCCATAAAGCAATTGGACTTGCGGGATGGGCATGCCGCCCTCGACCAGGATGGGGGTCAGTACCATGCTCAGTCCTGTGCCGACCAGGTTGGCCAGGGTGACCAGGCCGACAGCGGTGGCACGTTCATCCTTGGGGAACCACTTAGCCGGAACGGTTGTCCAGGTGTTCAGCAGAAACGGCTGGGCGGCAGCGATGCCGATTGTGCTGGCCAGCACCAGGCTGTAATTGGCGCCCGCCAGTCCGCGCAAAACGCCAAACGCGCCCATCATCACGGAACCGATACCTACTGCCAGGCGGAACCCGTAACGGTCAATCATCCAGGAAACCGGAATGGATAAGGGGATAAATGCAATCATGAAAGACATGGATAAAAGGCCGATTTTCAAATCACTCACGCCATAGAAATCAGCCGCCAGGCTGGTGATGGGTGCATAAGTGATCCACAACATCTGCATGGTCAGGTTGACCAGCATATAGGTGGCCAAAACAACCCAGCGGTATCCATACACTTTGTAGTTGTTTTTCATTTGGAACTCCTCCTCAAGTTGAAAAGTATCCCTATTTTTATCCAACTCCCTCAAAAGACGCAAGTACCACTTCAAAGCGCTCCAAAGCATCGTCGATTACCGCATCCGTATCGGCCATCGAGGTGTACATACGCGAACCCGCCAGGGTGATCAGGCCTTCGGCCATGTAAGCCGCGCCCATCTGCTCCATCATGTGTTTACGTGGTTTCAATTCTTTCAGCAGCTTGAACGGATTGTGCAGATCCAGCAGCATGACTGCCGAAGTCTCCAGATGCACAATCGAGCCCTGGTTGAAGGCTACGAAAGGCAGGTGGTATTTTTCAATGATGGCCTGCAAACCGGCTGTCAGCCGGTCGCCGGCCCGGCCCGCGATGACGGGCGCGTTGGTGCGCTCCATTTCCTGCAGGGCAAAGTAGCCGGCCGCGCAGGAAAGCGGGTTGGCCGAGAGCGTACCACCAATGTAGGCGCGCTCGCCCGTACCGCCGATACCGGCCGCAAACGTGCTGACCACATCCGCACGCCCGCCCACCCCGCCGGCCATGGGATAGCCGCCGGTGATGCACTTGCCGAAAACCGTCAGGTCGGGTTCGACGCCGAAGTAACCCTGGGCGCCGCCCATGCCGACGCGGAAACCCGTAACCACTTCATCGAAGATCAACAGCGCGCCGAACTCGTCGCACAGCTTGCGCACCTGCCGGTTGAAATCAAAAGGCACCGGGCGCGTGCCGGATTCCGGCCCCAGCGGTTCCAGGATGACGGCCGCCGTCCCGCCGCGCAGGCGGTTGAAGATCAGGTGCCGGCGCAAAGCCGCGATGGAATTGGGGAAAAACTCCTGCGTGGATGCGGAAGCGCCGCGCGGAATGCCCTTGGCCTCGAAGCGGCCGGTGCCGGGTACATGCAGCCCGTACAGCATGGGGTCGCTCCAGCCGTGATAAGCCCCGCCGACCTTGATGACGAATTTCTTGCCGGTGAACACGCGCGCCGCGCGGATGGCGGCCATTACACTTTCAGTGCCTGAACCCAGCATACGGAACATCTCGATGGAGGGCATCAGTCGGTTGACCAGCTTGGCCAGTTCGAGCTCATACTCGTGAAACAGTCCGGTGACCGGGCCGCAGGTTTTGAGTAATTCAAAAATCTTTTCCCGCACCGGCGCGTAATTGCTGCCCAACACGGTTGGGCCGCCCGCCTGCAGGAAGTCAATGTAACGGTTGCCGTCCACATCCCATAAATAGGCGCCCTCGGCTTTTTCGATGGCGATCGGGAAAGGATAGTTAAAAGCCAGGTTATGCTGTACGCCCCCCGGAATATATTGCTTGGCTTCCGTGGTCAGTTCCTTGGAGCGGCGGCAGGAAGTCTCAAAATAATCCAGATAAGCTTGCAGTTTTTCCGGACGGATTTCCAGCAAAGGCTGGCGGATCAGGTTGTTCAGCTGCCGGTAAACTGCTTCCACATCCGGGTATTGGCTGATAGCGTATTTTTGTTCGTCACTCATATGGATAACTCCTCATCAGGTTATTCACCTGCTGAGTTGATTTCTCCTTGTTGGGATTTCTTTTGGTCTTTGCGCAGCTTGGAAAAGGCGATCTCGCGTACGGCCAGGGGGATCTTGTTTACTTTCTGCTCGGAACACAGCGCGATCAGATACGCCAGCGAGCATTTTTCCAGGATCTCAACGTTGTGGATGGCGCGCTCCATGTCGTGCCCGAATACCAGGGCGCCGTGGTTCTGCATCAGGTAGGCGTTGTTATGGCCGCGCACATGCTTCGCCACGGTACCGCTCAACATACCGGTGCCGGAAGGCGCGTAGGGAATAATCTCCACGCTGCGGCCCAGGAAACGCACCTGTTCATCGAACAGGGCCGGGATGGGCGCTTTAATCAGCGTCAGGGCGCTGGCGTAGACCTGGTGGGTGTGCACAATGGCGTGCACGTCCGGCCGGGCCTTGTAGATCTCGCAGTGCATACCGGCTTCGACCGAGGGCTTCAATTCACCTTCCAATTGATTCAGCGACATATCCAACAGGCAAACGTCCTGCGGCTTCATTTTCATGTAGTCAAAATTGGATGGGGTGATAACGAAGACTTCGCTATTGGCAGGGTGGATGGAAATGTTGCCCCCGGTGGCCATCAGGTATCCTTTTTGGGTCAGTTCCTGAGCCGATGCGACCAGTTGTTCTTTGAGTTCCAGATACTCCTGCATAAAATGCCTCATTATATCTTTACACTGTCTAGATTATACATAGCCATCTTGACGCTGTCAAGTTTTCTCGATAATATTAAAGAATGACAAATGACACCTATCACCATGGTGACTTAAAGAACGCGTTGATCCGGGCCGGGGTTGAGATCCTGGCGCGGGACGGCATTGGCGCGCTCAGCCTGCGCAGCGTAGCGCGCGAGGCCGGCGTCAGTCACTCCGCTCCCTACGCGCACTTCTCGGATAAACAAGCGCTGATCGCGGCCATTTCTACGGAGGGTTTTCATCGCCTGTACGCCAAACTGGAAGCCGCTTCCGCTCACTTCAAATCTCAGCCAATCAAGCAGATCACGGCCTGCGCGCGCGCCTACGCCGACTTTGCCGTGCAGGAACGCGACATCTTCAACATCATGTTTTCCGGGGTGCTGGAACAGGAGAAAGCTTATCCAGAGTTTGTCGAAATCTCCAAAGCTACCGCGGCATTACTAGCTAAGATTGTCAGTTCCTGCCAGGATGCAGGCATCTTTCCAACTGGAAAGACCGACCTGCTCTCCGTCGCCATCTGGGGTCAGATGCATGGCATCGTCAGCCTGGCGTTGGAAAAACAGATCTCGCATACAGTTTTAGATCAATATAAGCTGAACGAAATTTTGCTGTTTGCTCTGAATCAATTTGCGTTGGTCGAACTGACCTGACATTTAAATAAGAACAGGAAGGACAATACGATCATCCTTCCTGTATGCTAATTATTAAACCGGTTTATCGGCTAAAGACCCAATACGTCCTTCAGGGCTTTCTTCTGGGCAGCATCCAGTCCTTCGATTTCGTCAATGGCGGGACCCTTGTATTTCTTGCCGCGGTCATCGGTGAAGTTGCCCCAGCCGGCTGCGCGCAGCAAGACCCAGGGGGCGATGCCGAGCGTTTCGGCAGCTTTATACGCCGCGTTGATCAGATCCTGATGGGTTTTGGATTCCAGGACTTCCAATTGTTTCTTGGCTGCCTGTTCAGCCTTATAGGCATTCAAGCTGTCCTGCGCCTCTTTGGTAGGTTTGGCCGCAGCGGGCTTGGCCGCGGCGGGTTTGGCTGCGGATGGCTTGACCGTGCCGCTCGTTGCGGGTTTAGTGGTCTTGCTGGCAGTTGCTTTGGTGGATGAAATCGTTGTCTTCTTTGCTGTGCTCTCATCAACTTTTTCTTTACCGCCTAATAAATCTTTAAGTCCGTCCAGTACGGTTTTATTACTTTTACTCGTTCCAGTCATCAATTCCTCCAAGGGTAATATATTAAACTATAGCATATTTATAGAATAGTTTTTACATAAAAAAATAAATCTAATAAAATTCAAATGCGTTTATTTTTAGGGTTCAGCATATGAGCCATCATCAATCTTTTATTGCAGGAGATCAATGAAAAGTTATCGTAAAGAATTATGGTTCCAAATCCCCGGTTTGCGCGGGATCGTCAACATCACTCCAGAAGTAAACGATTGCCTGCGCGAGAGCGGCATCCGCGAAGGGTTGTGCCTGGTCAACGCCATGAACATCACTGCCAGCGTGTTCATCAATGACGACGAGCCCGGCCTGCACCAGGATTATGACGACTGGCTGGAACAGCTGGCCCCGCACGAACCGCTATCGCATTACCGCCACAATCGCACCGGTGAGGATAATGGCGACGCGCACTTGAAGCGCACCATCATGGGCCGCGAGGTGGTGGTGGCTGTCACCAACGGCAAGTTGGATTTCGGCACCTGGGAGCAGATCTTCTACTACGAGTTCGACGGCCTGCGCCGCAAGCACGTGCTGGTCAAGATCATCGGAGAATGAGGAATATTCACACATAAACACGGATAGCCGTTAAAATCACCCGAATACTTATTGATATAACGAGGTCTACGATGAATAATCGCTTTAAAACAGTTTTCGATAAAAATCCCCTAATCGGCATGGTGCATCTGCTGCCCTTGCCCGGGTCGCCCAGCTACGCCGGCAGCATCACCGCTATCATGCAAGCGGCAGTCGAGGATATGCTGGCCCTGCAAAAAGGCGGCGCTGACGCTTTCATCATCGAAAACTTCGGCGATGTGCCCTACGAAGGCGAGATCACCCGTGAAGCCTTGGCGGTGATGGCGGCTGTCTGTGCACAGCTCTCCAAAGAAAGCAGCCTGCCTTTCGGTATCAACGTGCAATTCAACGACATCGACAGCGAGTGGGCGCTGGCGCTGGCCAGCGCCGCGGATTTCATCCGCGTGGAAGCTTTCGTGGAAAACCGCATCGGCATCCATGGGATCTCGTACGCCTGCGCGCCGCGCCTGATGCGCCTGAAGGCGGCTTACCCGGCCAAAGCTATGATTTTTGCCGATATCAACGTCAAGCACACCTTTCCGCTGGCTCCGCAGCCGATCGAATTCTCCGTGCATGAAGCCATCGAATCCGGCGCGGACGCATTGATCGTGACGGGACTGCTCACCGGCCAAAACCCGACGATTGAAGACGTGCAGCAGGTCAAGGAGATGGCCGGGGGCACACCCGTGATCATCGGCAGCGGCATCAACGCAAAGAACGCCGCGCAGTACCTGGCAGTATCCGACGGGGTTATCGTGGGCAGCTCGCTCAAATTCGACGGGGACGTCAACAAACGCGTCGACGCGGAACGGGTCGCGGGGCTGGTGGAAAGCCTGCATCAATAAATCAAACGGAATATAAAAACAGGGCGCACTTTCGTGCGCCCTGTTTTTTCTTTTTCCCAGTTGGGTTGGTTCAAGTTCTCACTATTGTTAAAATTATTTCCGGGTTATATCTGCCACACAAGCAAGGATTAAAGTATCCGCTGATAGTGAGCTTTTCCTTTTATAAATCTCTCTAAACCGTTTTACAATTCATGAACATCGATCAGTAAATTTTCTTTCTGTCTTTTACGATATTCCCACTAATTCCTATTTCTCTTTCATAGCATCCGTGCCTGAGTATGTATTAAACAAGAAACGATGTTGTAAATTCCGTAATTTCAATGGAGAAAGATTAAGCTTTTCCTGAATACTTTGAAACACTATACTCAAAAAAGTAGGCTTCATTCAATTTGTTCTGCGAACAAGCAATAATTCAAAATGAATAGTAAATCCTTTCGAATAATTAAACAGTTATGCAGCGGGCAATCCTACCAAATCGACGATCTTGGCAGCAAGCTCGGTATTTCTTCGCGGGTAATTCGCTATGAGATTGAAAAAGCGAATTCTTTTTTATACCGTGAGGGATTCAGCAAGATTGAATGCAGCCGGTCTAAGGTTTCTCTCTCGGTTTCTGAAGAAGAAAGAGAAAAACTGAAGCAATGGCTTGCGGGGTTAAGCGCGGATTATTTCACCCTTTCCGCGGACGAACGCAAAACCATTATCCTCATCCTGTTGCTATCGTCACCAGGCTATCTAACCAGCCAATTCCTCGCGGACACGCTGAGCGTGAGCAAGAGCTGTATTGATAAAGACCTATCCGTAATAAAAACACAGGTAAAAAAAGAAGGTCTGCAGCTATTTTCCAAACCCGGCAGCGGGATCTTCCTTTCGGGAAATGAACAAAAAATCAGGGAGTTGTGTTTTGGTGTGGTTGAGCATAATCTCCATTTTGCGGATTATATCTCCGGAGAAAAATACAATCCCGGTTACGTTGAACGCCAGGTGCAGAAATATTTTTGCGATGCCTGGTTCAATTCTTTAGTTGCAATCGCACATGGTATTGAAGAGAAAGCCAATAAAAAGCTTTCCTACAATTCCCTTCGAAATCTCATTTTAAACCTCTGTGTAATACTGACCCGCATTTCTATTCACAAATCCATCCTGGCTGACCATGAAAACCAGGCGCTGCTTCAGGCGACCAATGAATATAAGGTTGCGGAGGAGATCAGCCGACAGGTAGAGAAATGCTTCCAAGTTGAACTACCGCTCTACGATCGCTGTACCCTCACTGTTTTACTGGTTAGTTCCAAATACTCAAACCCTGAACCATATTTGAAAGAAGACTGGGCACAAGTCCAGATACTGGCGGATCGTATCATTCGCGCGATGAGCAAGCGGCTGCAGATCCCTTTCTACGATGAGGAAGAGATCTACACCGCTTTACAAGCCCATCTTGGACCGATGATCTTTCGCCTGAAGAATAAGATGCCGAATGACAATCCAAATCTTGAATTGATTAAAACCAATTACGAAGATGTATTTAAGAATCTAACCAGTGTTATAGATGCGATTCACTCTCCGCTGCTGGATGGAATTCAGGAGGAGGATATCGCATATTTATCCTTACATTTCTGCGCTTCCATCGTGAGAAGAAAACGTATGTTCACCGTAAGCAATGTTGCCATTGTATGCGTGCATGGAATTGGAACCGCAACACTGCTCAAAGAATTGATTTGTTCGCGCTTTAAAAGTATTCGCATCATTACGATAACAACCGGCAGTGATTTGAATTTTACAGATTTAGAGGGGATTGATTTCATCATCTCCAGCATACCCCTACCCGATTGCGCGTATCCCTGGGTCCAGGTTAATCCCATCCTGACCGATGAGGATTATCAGATCATCGAAAACATGATCGAGAAATATTCCACAAAAAACAACCCCACAGACAACTCTCTGGATTTTTTCAACGATATCGTCTCCACGGTTGAGAGACAGAGTGTGATGGATAATTTGCCCAATTTTGTTGACTCACTGCAAGAGTGTTTTACCCGAGCGGGCATTTCAATCAAGCACAACAAGATTCAACCTTCCCTGTATCAATTGCTGCCACCTGAAAAGATTCGGTGCAATCAAAACACTCTGGATTGGAAAGATGCGGTAACTCTTGCCGGTTCCATATTGGTTGAAAGTCAGGACGTTACTCAAGACTTTATCCAATCCATGATTGACACAGTTGAAAACACCGGCCCCTATGTTGTCATCAGCAAAGGAGTGGCATTGATACATGGAGAGGGCGGACTCGGGGTCAATCACCTGGCAATGAGCCTGGTCACCTTGAAGAATCCTGTTTATTTTCACCATCCTACCAATGATCCGGTAAAGTTGATACTTTGCCTTGCCCCAATCGATAATTCTTCTCACGTTTCTGCCCTGGAAGATTTTATGAATTTCCTGCGCAGCAATGATGTCGATACCATTTGCGAAGAAGATGACCCCGTAGTTCTCAATAAATCCTTACATCGGAGTGCTTTACTGATATGACCCTTCAAGATTTTATTGCAAAAGAAAATGTTGTACTAAATAATGATTTTGATAATTGGCAGGATGCGATACGCTTTGCCGGGAACTTATTGATTCGTTCCAATTGTATAAACCAGACCTACTGTGATGACATGATCAAGGCCGTAGAAGAATACGGGCCTTATATTGTCATTATGCCGGGGATTGCACTGGCGCATGCGCGCCCCAATGGGAATGTATTCGTCAATCAGATTGCGCTGGTTTCCATGCCCAAGGGGGTTGATTTCGGAAACTCTCAAAACGATCCTGTACATTTCCTCTTTGCCATCGCCGCGCGGACGGACAAAGAACACATGATGATTTTCAAAACCCTGGCAAGTTTCTTATCCGTTGAAGAAAACCTCAAAGCTTTGCAGACGGCAACTTGCTTTGAGGACATCGGTTTTTAACAAATATTTTAAGGAGAAAGGATATGCAATTAGAGAAATTAAAAGATGGACTAGTGGTTTCCTGTTACGCCAGCTTTGATATCAATCCAGAAATGGATAACCCGGATACCATGGCCCACGTAGCAACCAGTTGTGTCGTGGGCGGCGCTTGCGCCATCCGCACGAACCTTGAAAACGTCCGCGCAATCAAGTCAGTTGTACAGGTACCTGTAATTGGTATCAAGAAAATATACAAGGATGGCGATACATCCAGCAGCGATTTCCGCATCACCCCGACGTTGAAAGAAGTCGAGGCGCTATTGAAAGCAGGCGCTGATGCCATTGCCATTGACGGCACCGTTCGCGACCGTTACGACAATTATTCCACCAAAGAATTTATTTCAGAGATTAAACGCCTATTTGATGTTTTTATCATCACAGACATTTCCACCGTGGAAGAAGGGGTGGCGGCCTGGGAATACGGCGCGGATATGGTGGGAACCACGTTATCCGGTTACACCCCCTATTCGAAAAACCCCATTCGCTTTGGCACGCTTCCCAGCCCTGATCCTGATTATGAAATCATTGCCGATTTACGCAGCGCGAACGTGAAACACATCGTAGCGGAAGGCAGAATTACCAACGGTTTAAAAATGAAAAAGGCTTTGGATGCCGGTGCCTATTGTGTTGTGGTGGGTACCTCCATTACTGAACCAAAGAAGATTGTGAAAACGATCTTGCAAGATGCACAACGAATCTAATTTATCAAGGAGAACAGTACGATGAAAGCCTGGCAAGAATATTTCGAAATTATGAAAGAAGTTGTCGAGAAAGCCGAAAGCTCGCAGGAGGAGAACCTTCTAAAAGCGGCCGATTTGCTGACCGAATGCACAAAAAATGGCGGCATGATCCATCTGTTTGGCTGCGGCCATTCCGGTCTGGTAACCGAAGACGTTTTCTGGCGAGCAGCCACCCTGGCCAATGTCCATGCCATTTTTGAAGGCGCTGTAGCCGGCATTAATGAAATGACGAAGAGCAGCCACATGGAAAAGGTCGAAGGCCTCGGCGAGGTCATCGTGGATTACCAGCGTATCGCTCCCCCCGACACCATGATCTGCATTTCCAACTCCGGAAACAACGCGGTCTCAATCGAAGTCGCCATTGCCGCAAGAAAGCGCGGTATCCCGGTGATTGTTTTCACCAACGTAGAATATTCCGATTTCCTGAGCACGCACCATTCCTCCGGTAAAAAACTGAAGGATTTTGGAGATGTTGTTATCGATAATTGTTCATTGATCGGAGACGCAGCCGTCCAACTGGAAGGTTTACCGATCAAAGTGGGCGCAACCTCCACAATTCCCTGTGTATTCCTGCTCAATTCTTTGTTTGTCCAGACCTGTGACAACCTGCTGAAGCAAGGCATCACCCCCGACGTTTATTACAACGGCCATCTGACCTACGAAATGGCCGACGCCAAGGAAAATAACGATCGCTTGATTGATAAATATTTCTACAAAATCCGGAATCTCTAACCAGATTTTCCAATTTGGAGAACATTATGGCCGATTTATTAAAAGTCCTAACAGTCTGCGGTGCAGGCGTTGGTACCAGTACCCTTTTACGGGTAAATGTCCAGGAAACATTCAAGAGTTTCTCCCTGCCGGGAAAAGTCCATGTGGAAAACACCAGCATGTCCCGCGCAAAAGGAACCCAGTGTGATGTGATCATCACCTTTGAATCATTTGCTTCTGAGGCAAGGTCCTTTTGCCCGTCAGTGATTGTCATCAATAATTTGATGGATATGAAAGAACTGAAGGTAAAAATTGGAACATTCCTGAAAGAAAAAAATCTAATCGAATAAGGAGGTGAAAGGCAGTTTATTAGTTTGAAAGGGAGATAAGCATCGAAAAATAATACGTGTTTATTAATAGGAGAGAAAATGATAGTGTTAAATACAATTGTAAATATTTTTAGCAAGTATATTTTTAATCAGCCCTTCATATTGTTAGGCTTGGTTGCCATGCTCGGCTTAGTCGCACAGAGAAAATCCATTGAAGAAGTCATTTCCGGTTCTCTGAAGACTGGCATCGGCTACCTGATCATGTCCGTAGGTACGTCCCTGTTGGCCGGCATCGTTCTTCCCATCGCAACAATACTGAATAAAGTGATCGGTGTTGAAGCTACCACAACCGGTATGGGAACCGATGCTTTCACATCAGAGTGGGCTTCCACGATCACAATCATCATGGTGGTGGGTTTCTTCATCAACCTCTTGCTCGCCAGGGTCACCAAATTCAAATACGTCTTCCTGACCGCACACCAGACTTACTACATCATCTTTGTGTACCTCGCAGTAGTAATCGAAGTGATTCCGGATCCGAACAAATCGATGTTGATATTGATTGGCGGTTTGTTGACCGGCCTTTATTGCACTCTGTCCCCCGCGCTGGTTCAACCCTATATGCGCAAGGTGACCGGTTCGGATGACCTGGCTTACGGTCACACCACCTCTTTTGGTGTCATCGTTGGTTCCTGGGTTGGCAGTCTTTTCAAGGACAAGAAGAACGAGACTTCTGAAGACTTGAAGATTCCCGATCACCTGGCCTTCCTGAAAGATATCACCGTCTCCACCGCGATTGTCATGACCCTGCTCTATGTGATTTGCGTCGCTCTGGCCGGCCCTGCCTGGATTCAGGAAAACATCAGCAATGGCATGGATGCGTATTTATATGCAATCTCTCAAGGTGTCCAATTTGGTGTCGGTATCACTATTGTTCTGACCGGCGTCAGCATGATGATTGCCGAAATCACCGGTGCCTTCAAAGGTATCTCCGAGAAAATCGTTCCGAACGCAATCCCTGCCCTGGACTGCCCGGTGGTCTTCAACTACGCTCCCACCGCAGTAATGTTGGGCTTCCTGAGCTGTCTGTCCACCGTGATCGTCTGCGTGGTCATTTTCGGCGCCATCGGCTTCTACGCGCTAACGCCCCCGGTCATCACGACCTTCTTCGGCGGCGGCCCTGCGGGTGTCTTCGGTAATTCCAGGGGTGGTTGGAGAGGCGCAGTCCTGGCCGGTATCGTGGCCGGTATCCTGCTTTCTTTCGGCCAGTTCCTGACGGTAACGGCACTGCCGAACACGGTAGCCGACTTCGCGCGCTGGTCCAATGACTTCGACTATTCCGTCTTCCCATTCTTCTTCAAACAAATCGTCAGTTTGATCTTCTAAACCCGATTTCTCTTTTTACTGGTAATCAAAACCACCCGTCAAACGGGTGGTTTGTTCTGAGGCTATAAGCCTCTAATACTGGCCAGCGTCTCAAGACGCTGGCTTTCACTTTCGTTCAAGCCACTTTGCCTTTACCTCTTTCGCTTGTCCCTAAAGGGACTTCCGTATTACCTGCTACCCCTTGAAGGGGTTTTCATATTCTCTCACACTCAATTTATCCAGCGCTATATCGTGCTTCTCTTGCTCTTCGATATATTTCTTGATCGTTGCTTCATTCAATCCTACTGTGCTCACATAGTACCCTTCTGCCCAGAAATGCCGATTCCCAAATTTGTACTTCAAATTCGCGTGTTTGTCGAAGATCATCAATGCACTTTTCCCCTTCAGGTATCCCATGAAACTCGACACACTTATCTTCGGCGGAATACTTACCAACATATGTACATGATCGACCATCAAATGCCCTTCGATCACCTCTACCCCCTTGTATCCGCATAGTTGCCTCAGTATTTCCCCTATGCTTTCCTTGTACTCGTTATAGATTATTTTTCGCCTGTACTTCGGTGTAAATACGATATGATATTTACACATCCACTTTGTATGCGATAAACTATTTGTTGTATTTACCATCAAATCACCTTCTTCTGCTATGTTTGTGGCCTGAACATCCACTATTCTAGCTATTTAGGTGATTTGTGGTTTAACCTCTTATTTTCCACCCGCATAGCGGGTGGTTTTCTGTTTCTCTCGCTTCGCTCGTTCAACTGACTAAAGTCATAACAAAACAAACAGCAGAGTGTTTTCACACTCTGTTGTTTGTTTAAGGAAATACAATCCGGTCTCGTTTTTGTGTCGTCTACCAAAAGAGGAAAAATACGTTCCGCTCTTGACCATATTTGGATTTTAGCTTAATATATAGACATATTTACGCGTATCTATATATTATGAAAACCGAAATCAATTGTGTAGATTTTTGTAAAGCGCTGTCCGACCCAACGCGCCAAAAGATCCTGGAGCTCCTGCTTAAGGAGGAAAAGACCGTCACGGATATTGTCGCGATATTTAACCTGAGCCAGCCAACCATTTCGCATCACCTGGAAATGTTAAACCGCTATGGGCTGTTGACCAGCCGCAAGGACGGCAAACAGGTATTTTATAGAACGGACCAGGCCAAAGTAACCTGGTGCTGTGGAAAATTAATGGCCAAATTCGAGGAATAGTTTTTTTTAGAATCTTTTATAGATATATTTCTATATATAAATACATAAGGAGCAAATCAAAATGGAAAATCAAGACAGGGAACAGATCCAATCAGCCGTCAGAGAAAAATATGGACATCTGGCAAATAAACAGTTGGAACAACCGGTTCAAGCCTGCGGGTGCGGCGCAGGCAGCTCATGCTGCGCCGGTGAAACCGGGTTGGCCGAAAGCGCGGTCGATCTATACACGGGCGCACAGATCAGCGACCTGCCCGACAGCGTCACCGGGATCGCACTGGGCTGCGGTAACCCAACCGCGATCTCCGAACTGCGGGAAGGTGAAACTGTTCTCGACCTGGGATCAGGCGGTGGGATCGATTGCTTCCTGGCAGCCAAACAAGTGGGTCCAAACGGATATGTGATTGGTTTGGATATGACCACCCGCATGCTGGACCTGGCACGGGCCAACGCAAAGAAACAGCATATCAAGAATGTTGAGTTCCGCTACGGTTACATTGAAGATATCCCACTGCCGGATGAATCCGTGGATGTGATCATCTCAAACTGCGTGATCAACCTTTCCGGTGATAAGGATGCGGTCTTCAAAGAAGCTTATCGCGTGCTCAAACCCGGCGGCCGCATGAACGTTTCCGACATCGTTACCTCCGGCGATTTGCCCGCCGGGTTGTCGCAACAGCTAGCCGCCTGGGCAGGTTGTGTGTCAGGTGCGCTGGAAGAGAACCTCTATCTGAACAAGATGAAGTCGGCCGGGTTCAGCCGTACGGAAGTGGTCAGCCGCAAATTCTACACGAGTGAAATGATGATGCAGGATGACGCCATCCAAAAGTTGGTTTCAGAAAATCGATTATTGCTTGCGGATTTGGAGAATAAGATCGCCAGTATTACGCTTAAAGCGTATAAACTTTAGGAACTGTGAGCCAATGACACAAGCTGCTTTTTGAAAAAGCAGCTTGTGTTTTTAATTTTGGTTAATGCGTCGCGCAGGCAATACAGGGGTCGAAGGCGCGGACTACCCGCCCAACCGCCTGTTCCAATTCCAGGTTCACCTGATCGTCATGAATATAACGTTCGGCAGCCACGCGCAGGGCGCGCTCAATGGCCAGCATATTATGCACAGTGGGGATGATGAACTCTCCCATAGCAATGTTGCCCTTCTCGATGACATAATGGTGGATCAGCGGGCCGCGCGGCGCTTCCACCAGCCCCCAGCCCTCCCCATCGCGCGGGGTGTAGGGGATATCCACTTCGTTGTGGGAGTAATCGTCCTCCAGCAGTTGGCTGGCTAATTCGATGGCATACACCAACTCAATGCCGCGGCACAAATCAAACAGCAAAATGGGATGAGCCGGATGTCCGAATTCGCTGCGCAGGCGGCGCATGTAAGCGTCCGCGCGGCGGATGCCCATGCGGCGGGTCATATTGGCGCGCGCCAGCGAGTTGGCGCGAATTACACCGCCCTGATAGGATGTTCGGCCGGCATAAGAATAATCCGTTTCTTCAAAGATCAATTCCTTGCGGAAAGCATCCGCGGTAAACTCGCGGCAGCACTCGCCCGCCGGCGTCATCACGCGGATGATGGATGAGTTGTAGCGCGGGTTATCCCGTTCGGTGGAGGAAATATAATAGGCCGGCTGGTCATCGCCCCAGGTGCCAATGCGGTCTTTCATATGCAGGGAGATTTCCCAGTAATAATCCACCAGCTCGCAAGCCACCGGCAGGGCCGCCCGGAGACGCTTGCGGAAGGCATCCGCCTTTTCGGCATCAATACCGCCGCTGACGCCGCCCACCACGGCTTTGACGGGATGAATGAACTGGCCGCCGGCCAGGGTGATCAAGTCGGTGCCCAACTGGCGCACCATCAATGCCCGTTTGGCAATGTTGAACTGGGCAGCGGTATCGGCTTCCTCATCGGTAATATGAAAAATGCTTTGAACACCCAAGCGGTCGGGCATGGTAAAGACAAACAGCGAGGTGGCCTGATTCTGGATCAGTTGGCCCAATAGCAGCAATTCGCGGATCTGGTTGGCCAGCGGAGGTGGTTCAACGCCATAGGCATCCTCCAGCGCTTTAACAGCCGCAACGTGATGCGCGGTGGAACACACGCCGCAGATGCGCGGCACGATGACCGGCATTTGTTCGGCCGGAACACCCTGCACCATCAAATTGAAACCGCGTTTTTCCATAGCCTGGAAGCGGGTCGAAATGACTTGTCCCTCGCGAACCTCAATCTCAACGCGGGCATGGCCTTCAATGCGGGATAACGGAAACGTTAGGGTTGTCATCAGAGCACCTTTTCCTTGGGCCGCGGCGGCTGCCCGGTACCGGCATAATCCGAGAACTGGAACAGGAACAGCGACAACTGCGGTGAAAGCAGCGCTTCGTGAATTTCTTCCGCGGGAATGTCGGTCATGGCCGCAAACACCCGCTGGATGCTTTCCAGCCAGGCTTGTGAATCTTTTTCAATCAACAGGTCGGATGGCCCGCGGCAGCCCACACAGGGATGGCCGGGGCGCGTGCACAGCGCACGGCAGCCGCCGCGCGTGGAAGAGCCCACGCACAGGTAACCCTGGTTGATCAGGCAAATCTCCGGATCCACTTCCCCTCCACGCGAACCGGTCAGGTGGGCCGGTTTCATGTCCTTGAGCTTTTTCCGGCCGCATTCCTGGCAGACGGTTTTGGACGCCACAAAATCTTCCGGCCCCAGCAAAGCACCCATAAATAATTCCGGTGTGGGCGGGCAGCCCGGCAGGAACAAATCCACTTCCACAAAACTGTCCACCGGCTGGCTCTTCGGCAGCAGGCGCGGCAGGTCATGACGTTCGGTTTGCGACATAAACAGCCGCCGCACTTCGTCGCGGTTGCCCAAATTAGCTACGCCGCCGGAAATGGCACAGGTGCCCACCGCCACAATCTTTTTAGCGCGCTTGACGGCCTGGCGCAGGTTGTGCAAGTCTTCGTCCGAGCGCACACCGCCGGAGATTAACAACACATCCACCTCAGGAACGTCATAAGCAGAAGTCACCAAAGGCATAAAGGCCAGATCAAATTGATCGATCCATTCGCTGGCGTTCAGCAATGAGACTTCACAACCCGCACAGCCGGAAAGCTGTAAAACGGCAAAACGGGGAGGTTGTTTAAGCGTCAATTTGTTTTCTCCATGAATTTTGCTGGTTTTTTCTAGTATACACCGCGCGCACAATAATACCAGATTATATAGACCTTATTTATACAATTTGCCTTTTGGCATGTTCTTTGCAACATACTGGATGAGCTATAGGCATTTAAATGCCAGCTCGAGGAGTTGCTATGCGTAAATTTATGTTCAAAACTCTGTGTCTGTTGATGGCAACCGGCGCCTTGTTTTTCTGGTTCCGTTCGGATGCCTCCGTTCTGGCCGCCTCTTCAGCACTGGGGATGGACGATTCCAGCGGCTGGCTGGCAAGCAACAGCCAGGACAGCAAGGCTTTTGATATCCTGGAAAGCATCAACGCCAACATGCTGCGCGTGGATATGCCCTGGAATGAGATCGAACGCTCTTCAGGCGCTTTCAGTTGGTCCTACCAGACCGACGCCGGTTATGTGGATTACGACCAGCTCTTTGCCCGTTTGGAAAAACGCGGCATCAAGCCGGTGGTCGTGCTGTCCGGCGGGCCGGTTTTCCTCAGCCATCTCTACCCGCAGCAGCCTGTTTCCAGCGAAAGCCTGTTGGAAAATTGGAAGAACTACGTGCGCTCAGTCGTGCAGCAGTACGGCGATCAGGTGGATTATTGGCAGATCGGAGCCGGGTTAAACGACCCCGGCAGCTGGGGCGCGCTGCTGTTCCCGGCAGCCACCACCGACCCGCAAGCTGATCCGGATATCGACCTGTATGCTGAAATGCTCAAGAGCGCCTATGCCATCATCAAATCCAACGGCGCGGGCAACATGGTCATTCTGGGCGACCTGACATTGGGCGGTGATTGCGCAAACCATCCGCTTTTCTACCTGCAAAACCTGGCTGAGAATGACGCCTGGTATGCCTTCGACATTGTCAGCGTTTCCCTGCCGGCATTGGACGAAGCCCCTGAATACGCCGTAGTGGATTCCTGCGGCTTCTCCCCCGCCCAAAGCAGCGGCAGCAGCCTGACCGATCCGGTCAAAGTCATCTCCGATTACATTGACGAGACCGGCAGGAAGTCCCTATGGATCCAGGACTTAACTTACAATTCCAACGTATTAACCGCAAAAGCAGCCGAGCGGGTAACACTGCCGGAAGTGGTCGAATCAGACTATCTGACACGCGCCAGCGGCCTGCTGCTGGCAGCCGGCGGCGCCGACAAAGTCTTTTGGGACTACACGCCTGAATCCGGCCGGCCAGCGGTGATCGCGCTGCAAAGTTATGCCAACCTTTCCAAGACGCTAAGCTCCAATGGCAGCAGCGCTCAACAGATCAATTCCCAGGAATTCACCACCCTGCGCTTCCGCAATAATGGCCGCATTTCCATTCTTGCCTGGCACAACCGGGGCGGCGATGAAGCTCAGGCGCTGGTCATCCCCGATGTCGATGGGTATAAATTGTATGGGTTCTCCACCGACGCCGAAAGCCTGAAGACCAGCAAAGGCGTCAGAATGGATGTGGATGCCGGCGGCAGCACAGCCTTATTAATCAGTGAACGGCCGGTGTTAATCAGCGGGCGGCCCGAAGATATAAAGGAGTCCCTGAATATGATGTTGAACGACAGCGCCTCACAGGCCAGTCAGGGGCTGCAGTCCAAGTTATCAGGTTGGGCGCAGGTGCAAAAAGCCAAAGCGGCCGATCAATTGGGTAACTGGGTGGCCGAACAACAGGCCAGTCTGCTGGATATTCTGCGTTCCAGTTTCCAACAGTGGCTTCGTCAAAGCCTCGGTTTGGCAAAGCAGTAAAATAAAGGAGAGGTGAAAATCATGCTAAAGAAAAACTTTCGCTTAATTCTGGACGCCGGGCTGATCATTCTGGCTCTGGCCGCCTGTCAGGTTGCCACGGCCGTCCCTGAAACAGCCGCTGTCTCAAGCGTTATTTCAGTAGAAAACGCGGCCGCGCTGGAAGCAGCGTATCAAACTTCCGAGGTCAACCTGGTCAGCGATCTGGTCTGGTCCACCGATGGGAGCATTTTAGTTGCGCTTTCAAGCAGCGGTGCAGCCCGTTACAACGGCAGCGACCTGGAAAAGATTGACACGTTTATTTTTGACTCACCTGCCGCTATTTACGCGGCCTCACCGGACGGGAAAACCCTGGCATTTTCAGATGACAGTTACAACATTTACCTGGCGGATGCCAGTCAAACCCGCGACGCGCTCAGCATCTATTCGCCTGAAATGGTCGGTGCAGCGGACTTCTCTACAGACGGCAGCAGCTTTTTGACCACATCCATGGACACCATCATGGTGACATTGTGGGACGTCAACACCGGCGATGTGCAATCCAGCCTGGATAGTTTTGAAACCGCGGCCCCGGTTTACACGGCGCAGTTCGGCGCCGACGGACAGCACATCATTTGGGTAGCGCGCGCAACCGTGCAGCTTCAGGATATCGCCACGCAGGAAATGAGCCCGGTGATGAGTCATGAGGATTTTGTGTCCAGCCTGGCACTGGCGCCCAACGGCAGCCAGTTGGCTACCGCCGCGGCCGGCACTATCGGCGATGAATTCACGCCAGCCCTCTTCCTGTGGAACCCAGTCAGCGGTGAATTGAATTCCATCCTGAGCAACCCGGATGCTTTCGGAGCGGTCACCTTCTCATCCGACAGCAGCCTGCTGGCAGCCGCTTCCGGCAGTACTATCTTCATTTGGGATGCAGCAACTTACAGTCAGATTGCAGCCATTCCAACGGATGGTGATACTATTGCCATCCTGGCTTTCTCGCCGGACGATACCAGCTTGGCCAGCGTCGACTTAAGCGGATCCATCACACTGTGGCAGGTACCGTAATCCTATAGCCCCGATTTGTTAACGTAAAAGAGCACGGATATTCCGTGCTCTTTTTTTTGTGGAAAATCTAAACAAATAAGTGCGTTAGGACAATACGCAGGCCAATCAGTACCAGGATCAGTCCGCCCAGCACCTCGACATGCTTGCCAAAGCGCTTGCTCAACCGGTTGCCGCTCATCAAACCAACGATGGACAAGACCAGCGAAACCAACCCAATGATGAGGCTGGCAGAAATTACGTCAATCTTCAGTAATCCCAGGGAAAGACCTGCGCCCAGCGCATCGATGGAAGTAGCTATCGACAACATGACCAGCGTTTTGCCGCGGGAAGGGTCTTCACATTGATTCAGCGGCGAATCATCCGAACGGGATAAGCCTTCTTTGATCATATGTCCGCCGATCCAGCCTAATAAAGCCATGGCAATCCAGTGGTCGAAATTCGCGATCAGGTTCACAATGGTAGTGCCCAATAACCAACCCAACAAAGCCATGCCCCCCTGGAACAAGCCGAAATGGAAAGAGACCCTGAAAACAGAGCGAGGTGTTTGCGGGGCAGGAGATGAACCGATGCACAGCGAAACGGTAAAGCAGTCCATTGCCAATCCGACGGCAATAATCCATATTGTTAGAATATCTGTCATGATTATCTTCCGGTTAATAAATGATGGTCTGTGTGACCACAAACCGTAAAATTTTACCATCACCCCCTGATTACAGTAACTTTTATTCTCGATCGGCAAGATTCAACAAAAACTCAAAATCATCCAGTACTTGTTGGAAATAATACTTGCGTTCCTGGCGTGCCTCGCGGTCGGGCAGCTGTTCCTGATGGAAGGCAAAGACTGTGTTCTCCCCGGAGGGGATTGTACGAACCTGGATAATAGAAGGCCGCTCGTAACCCGGCACATGGTAACTGAGACGCAGATGCGAACCAGGCTTCAGCACGGTGATTTTTACCTGGGTATTATCATTCAGGTTGAAGTTGGAACCAACCTGCAAAGGAAATGCTGGAATGATGCCCAGCCAGATACGAATGATTTTCTGCGACAACAGAAAATCCCAAGCTTTCTCCGGCGCAATTGGCAGTGTTTTCCGCACGCCTACCTGCCAACCCGAATCCGCGGTTAACCCAACCTGCTCAGTTAACATAATCAAAACCTCTAAAAAATACGTTCAATCTTTTATCAGGACGTCGCGAATATGCGGTTCATTTTCCGACAGGTACCAAGCGTGTTCCGGTATCCAGCGGTTAAAATCCCAATCAACAAGCTGGTTGCGCAATTCCTGCCGTGAACCCAACTCAAATTTGTGCAAGATATGACGCACATGTGTCTTGATCGTTTCAGGAGAGAGCACCAGATAAGCTGCAATCTGGCGTCCGGTTAGGCCGGAACATACCAGGGCGGTGACTTCCCTTTCCCGCTGCGAAAGCGTTTCCCAAGCCCGGTGTGTATTGGATTGGCGGTGCCGGTCGCAAAGGGCTTGATTGAGCAAGTCCAGGATTACCTGTTCTTCTTCACGAGCCTGGTCCAGCGCCAATTCCCGAACTTCCTTTAATACTTGTTGATAGGAAGGTAATGAATTTTCCGCCGGATCAAGCTGATCAACCGATTCACATAACTGCTGCCAGAGTGTCATAAGCATATTATATAGAACATTATTTCTATTGTCAAGCACTAGTATCCTTAAAATAAAAGAACCGGACGATTTCATTATCCGGTTCTTCAACAAGTCAAAATGGCGCCTGGCGGCTCCTCCATCCCTTATAAGCCAGGCAACAATGTCATTCGCAATTTTCCACGCGTTCAATGTCCGGAAAGAACTGCCGGATGGTACCCTCTACCCAGCCCTTCAGTGTTGATGGCTGCAGCGGGCATTCCTCACAAGCGCCGCCCATACGGACGCGCAGCACCTTCCCATCGAATGAGCAGAATTCTACGCGGCCGCCGTGATATTGGGCTATATACGCGTCCAACTGTTCGATTAATCCGCGCATGCTTTCTTCAGGGGTATGTCCGTGAGAATGATTGAAGTTACTTAAATCCATCATTTATATCCAGAGCCTTTCTTGTTTTATTGTATATCAGAAATCAAGCACTCCGGTTGGTTTCATCCCGGATCTGTTTTTGGAAAGCCGGGGTTTTCAGCTGCCATTCCAGCACAGAAGCCAGATAAGCACCCAATATACGCTGCAATGTGATGCGCACCTTGGGCGGTACTTGAATATTCTCAATGCTTTTGTAATTGCTGCGTTGAAAATGGCGCAGATAGCGCAGGGTGTCCTGGTTGGCCGCGATTGCCTTGTTGTCCATCTGGCCGCACTGCGGGCACAGGATGCCGCCCTGCAGCGGCGAGAAATATTGGTCCTCCGGCTGTATTTCTTTCTTGCAGGCTACACAGTGCTGTAATTCCGGCCGGAAGCCGGCAATATCCAAAAAGCGCAGCTCAAAATAGCGCATGATGTTATAAGTATCGTTGTTATCGTTGATGCGCTTCAGAGATTCCAGTGCCAGGCGGAAAAGTGCAGGTTCTGCCTGTCCTTCGGTGGAGATTTTGTCCACCAATTCCATAATATAGGAGGCATCCGTTGTCTTATCCAGATCTTCGCGAATGGCAGGGAAAGCGCTCACTGTTTCAGCTTGCGTAATAATCCAAAAGGTTTGGCCGTGCGCCAGTACCAGAGCAGCATGTGTAAACGGCTCCAAGTGGGCGGCTTTGCGGGACTGCATCTTTCGCACCCCCTTTGCCAATGTATTCAATTTTCCATATTGAAGGGTAAAGATGCGGACAAAGCGGTCCGCTTCTCCATATTCCTTATGCGCAATGACAACCGCTTCTACTTTGCGAATACGGTCAGAAGCATGCATGGCGTCCTTTGAGGATTTATTTCAAATCCCTGGGTGTGAAAGCACCCGGCAGTAAATCAGATAAGCGTGTCTCTGAAATGATATTTTCTTTTTCGTCCGCAACAATAACCAGCATGTCCAGGTTGAATTCCGCCATCACCTGCCGGCAGGATCCGCAGGGCATACCGCCGTTTTCGGTCACAACGGCGATGGCCTTGAAGTCTTTCTCGCCATTGGTCACTGCGTTAAATATGGCCGTGCGTTCGGCGCAGTTTGTCACCGGGTATGCCGCATTTTCCACATTGACGCCTTCATAAATACGGCCCGATTCGGTCAATAATGCCGCGCCAACCGGATAGTTGGAATATGGAACGTAAGCCCATTTGCGTACCTGCTTCGCGATGCGAACCAAATCCTTTTTTTGTTCAGGGGTAATATTCACTGCAACGCCGCCTTTCTGATTTACGACTCTTTTTTATGCGGTCGGGCCGGCACACCCACCACAACCGTGTCCGCTTCCACATCATGGGTAACCACGGCACCGGCTCCGGTCTTCGCGCCTTTGCCGATTTTCAACGGCGCCACCAACATGGTATCGCTGCCGATGAAAACGTCATCGCCAATTTCAGTTTTAAATTTATTTTCGCCGTCGAAGTTACATGTGATGGTGCCCGCGCCGATGTTGACATCCTTGCCCACCTGGGCGTCGCCCATATAGGAGAAGTGGCCCATCTTAGTGCCTTCGCCCAAATAAGAATTCTTTACCTCGCCGAAGTTGCCCATATGGACATGTTCACCCAAGTGCGCGCCTTTGCGTAAATGCCCAAATGGCCCCATATCCACGTGGTTTTCCACTTTGGCTTTTTCCAATACGGCGTATTTGATTTTTACGAAATCGCCGATTTCCGTATCCTCAATCATAACCGAAGGCCCCAGCTCGCAGCCTTCCCCAATAGTGGTGCTGCCCTTCAGGTAGACTTCTGGATAGAGCACCGTATCCTTGCCCAAGGTTACACCGCTTTCGATATAAACCCTTTGGGGGTCAATCATGGTCACGCCTTCCAGCATCCATTTTTCATTGATGCGTTTCTGCGCGACGCGCATGGCGTCCGCCAGATTGACGCGGTTGTTAATACCGATGGATTCCTCTTCATCCTCAATTTCAAAGGCATCCACAAAGGCGCCTTCCTGATAAGCCAGTTCAACCAGGTCGGTCAGGTAATACTCGCCAACAGCGGATTTCTTGATGCGATCCAGAGATTTCCACAGCCAATCAGCCTGGAAACAGTAGGGATTGGAGTTGACTTCTGTGATAGCCAGTTCTTCGGGAGAAGCCGCTTTTTCTTCCACAATCTTGCAGACTTTGCCATCCGCATCGCGCACGATACGGCCAAAACCACGCGGGTCTTCAGTGATGACAGTGGAAATGGTCAATACCGCGCCGCTGGCCAGGTGTTTTTCCACCAATGCCCGGTACGTTTCCGGGCGAATCAGCGGGAAATCCGAATTGGCGACCAGCACCATGTCCGATTTACCCTGCAGCGTTTCACGGGCACACTTGACCGCGTCGGCCGTGCCCAGCTGCGGTTCCTGCAGCGCGTAACGCGCCTGATCGCCCAGGGTTTCGCGTACAAGTTCTGCTTGGTTGCCAACAATGATAACCGCCGGATCTGCACACAGGTCTTTGACCGCATCCAGAATATATGCCACCATGGGTTTGCCCAACAACTCATGCAACACTTTAGGCTTACTGGATTTCATGCGGGTACCCAGCCCAGCCGCGAGGATAACAATGTCGATTTTTTGGTCTGATTTGTTCATGAGATTTCACCTTACTGGCATAGAGAGTTTGAGGGAAAAAAGGCTGGGGCGCTCGGAGTCGAACCAAGATCCACGGATTCAAAGTCCGGTGTGCTGCCATTGCACCACGCCCCAGTGATACCGGTTGCATGAACGGGTAAGAATTTTAACACATTAAAGACGGCTTGCGAAGGAATTGAAAAATCCTGATTATCCTTCTTGAGAGCTTTCCTGCAATTTCCGCAATTTCGGATCCATCACATCGCGGACTGCATCTCCTACCAAATTCCAACCCAGTACAAACAAAACCAGCACAATGCCGGGATAGACAACAATATACCAATAGGTGCCTAATTGGGTTATCCAGTCACGTGCGAAGCTGAGAATCTGGCCCCAATCCGCATACCCAATTTGCGTGCCAATTCCCAAAAACGACAGAGCAGCAAAATTAAGTACGTAAGTACCGATATCCATCGATGCAATGACGAGTGTGGGGAAGATGGCATTTGGGATAATGTGTTTGAATAGAATATTGCGGTCTTTCACACCAATAACCCGCGCTGCCAATACATAATCGCGTTCTTTTACGGTCAGGATATCGCCGCGGATCAAACGGGCATAATTCATCCAACCGAAGGCAGTCAAGGCAATCACAGAAGGAACCGTGCTCCTTCCCAACACAGGCATTAATACAGCAGCCAGAATCAATGCTGCCAACAGGAACGGCAATGTCATGAAGATGTCAACTATCCGCATGACGATATTATCAACTTTACCTCCGTAATATGCCGCGAAAGATCCAACCAGGATGCCTATCAGCAAAGTGATGAATTCGATAATAACGCCGGTTTTCAATGCAGTCCTAGTACCCCAAATGACTCCATAGAAAATATCGTAAGCATTGGAGGAAGTACCCATCAAATGCACCCATTCCTCCTTACCGGTAAAGAATGTGTACCAACCCGGTGTGGGGGGAACATCACTTTTCCATTCGCTCATTGGCGGTTTGGGTTGAGCGCTATATCCATCGCGAGGCATCTGATAAGGGTCTGTGTTGGGGAGGGGTGGGGCAATTACAGGTGCTGCCAGGGCAATCAAGACAAAGAAAGCAATTAAGATTAACCCCACAATTGAGGTAGGGGTGGTTACCAACCCTTTTAATATCCGATAATTTTCTTTCCCGAAAAATCTCTCAACGCGGCCAATTTTGCGAGTTGATATAATGTCCGCGTTTAAATTCTTTAATTTCTCCCGACTCTCCTGGGAAAGGGATTCAACTGGAGATTTCCTTCTGGGTTGGTTAGTTACTTCACTCATCTAGCTTTCACCTCATAATGATGATAAACGCACGCGCGGATCTACCACAGCGTACAAGATATCCGATACTAAGTTTGCGAAAATCAATATAAAACCGTTAAATAATGCAAATCCAAGAACAGTTACCACATCCAATTGGGCTGCTGCTTCAGCCGCGGCCGAACCGATTCCGGGGAAGTTGAAAATCGTCTCAGTGATCACAACACCGCCCAACAACATAACCACAGTAAAGCCAGCCAGGGTTACGACCGGAATCAAGGCGTTCGGCAAAGCATGCCGTCTGACTGCATCTCTTTCCGGGAGTCCTTTAGCTTTGGCAGTGACCATGTAATCTTGATGGAGAGATTCCAGCATAGAAGAACGAGTTACGCGCAGGAATGAAGCCCAGCTTACATACGAAAGAGTAATTACAGGAAGGATGAGGTGCCTGATAGCGTCCCAGAAAATATCCAAGCGCCAATTAAGTAAAGCATCCAACGTCATAATCTTTGTGTATTGAGTAAATGTACCGGTATTGATTTCCGCCAACACCCAGTTGGAAAATCTTCCGGGAGGAAACCACTGTAATTTTCCATAGAAAAGCATCAACGCCAACAAACCAAATACAAAGACAGGGAAAGAATATCCAATGATACTAAAAACACGTGCGAACTGGTCGATGAATTTATTATGATGTGTTGCTGACTCAACGCCCAGCCAAACACCCACACCAATAATCGGGAGAAAAGCCCATAATGCCAATTCCAAGGTTGCAGGGAACCTGTTCTTGATCATATCGATAACTGGCTCAGATCCCACGCGTGAATAGCCAAAATCGCCCCGCAATATTCCACCGCTGATCTCTCCGGTTGTAAGGTTTTTACGGCCAACCAGCCAATTCCAATATTGCACGTAGAGAGGTTGATCCAATCCATAATTTCTAATGACAGATTCCAATGCTTCCGGATTTTTAGGAATATCCCGGATATATAAAGCTGCTCTTTCAGCAGGCTGTAAAAATTGCAGCATTCCAAAAATGAGTATTGTTACACCAAATAATAGCAACGGGACTAATAAAATACGTCGGATAATATAAGTCGTCATAATAATTCCAGCAGATTATCTTGTTTCTAAGGGTCTGGGTTTTGCAACCCAGACCCTTCTTTTTTTCTGTCGATTAACCCTTGTTTAGTTTTTCGACATTTCGTAATAGTAGAAGCCGCCGTAAAGCGGGTTGAAATAGTAACCGTTCACCCAGCGCTGTTCATAATGGCGGTTGGTCGCCACAGGGCCGTTGATGATAGGCGCATAATCATAGATTTTTTGGTTCAGCTCGTGATAGATTTCTGTACGAGCTTCCGCAGAAGTTGCTGCAACACCGCGGTTTACATAGTCGATGAATCCAGCTTTGACATCATCGGGGAAGGCAAAGTTATTGCCATAGGTCCCAACCAAATAGGGCGAATACCAGTTGTGCGGATCATGAATATCTTCCTGCCAGCCAATCATGTACATAGGCAGCTGACGGGCCTGGTAGTAGTGCAGCATGGATGCCCAAGGCATCGAAAGTACTTCCATTTCGAATTTCGGGTTGACTTTCTTCAGGGAATCCGAGAGGATTGTCAAAGCAGTCTGGCGGGCAGTGTTGCCTTCGTTCCATACGGCTGTGAAATGGAAACCGGTATCCCATACGTTATTTCCGGCGGAATCAACCTGAGCTGAAGCTTTAAATTCCTCAGCGCATTTGTCCGGATCGTATGCATACATGGGATCATCAACGTTATAGCCAATTTCTCCAGGCAGAACAAGCGAGTACGCGGTGCGTACGGCATCACCCTGATAGAAGTCCTGGATCATTGTTTCCCAGTCCATGCAGTAGTTGAAGGCTTTGCGGATATGCTCATCCAGGAAGAAATCGGAAGGAATACCCTTGCCGCCATCCAAATTGCCGGTGCCGGTAAATTGGCTGCCATCTTCCGCAGCTTCGATCTGCTCGGTCATCAGAATATCACCGCGCAGCAAACCGGGAGCGGCATAGAACAAACGCAGCGGTTGGTCGGGGGTTTCAGTTGCATACATATCGCCAAAGGCACCCGCGGCCAATTCGTAATCGGTTCTTTCACCAACCATGGGATCCACTTGGGATACGTTGGCAATCGGAACTACAGCAGAATCTGCATCACCAGCCTGCAGCATGGAGAAGCGGGTACCCCACTCATCCACGCCCTGGATCACAACGCGCTCCAGTTTTGCGTTACCGGTTTGGGCGCCATCCCACAGCGGTTCTGTCCGCCAGTAATTGTCATTGCGCAACAGGACAAGTGTCTGGGTAGCATGATCCCAGGATTCCAACATGAAGGGGCCGGTACCGTTGGTGATTTCAGCCAAGGGGGTATTTTCCCATGTCGTCGCATAGAAATTCTGCCATGTATCGCAAGAGCCATCCCATGCACCTTGTTCGGCTGTCCAGCTCTGATCAACGATCGAAGCAACGGTGTGAGCAAGTGAAGCGATGAAAGGTCCGTAAGGCTGTGCCAGGGTCATGGTCACAGTACCTGCCGCTTCGTCAGCCACAACGGCTGCCTTTACCTGCTCGCAGACAGAGGTCAATGTTGCCGGATCTACAGCCTGCATCGCTTCGCGCGAATCAATCAGACCACCTTCCGGATCAATCAGCATTGAAACATCAACAATGCCGATTCCCAGGAAAGGCTCTGAGAGAAGCAGAGAAGGAGAGTTTGTATCACCATTCAGCAGCACTCTCTGAATAGAATAAGCCACGTCAGAAGCGGTCAACGGATCGCCATTGTGGAAAGTTACACCATCGCGAATCGTAAATGTATAGGTCAAGCCATCTTCTGATTCTGTCCAATCTGAAGCCAGCATAGGAATAAATTCAGTCGCGCTATCCCTTTTGTAGAAGACCAGAGTCTCATACACATTTTGGGAGATTTCGCTGCCGGCGGTTTCATAATCGATCGCGGGATCCAATGTATCCGGTTCACCAATAGTTGCCATAGTGTAAGTGGTCGGATCCTTGGATGCAAATGCAGCAGCTGCCGGTGCTTCTTCAGCAGCGGCAGGTTCTTCGGCTGTCGTTGGTTCAGCAGCAGCAGGTTCAGCGCTTGAGCCACAAGAAACCAGGAGCATTCCGAAGACTAATAACATACTCAGAATTGTCAATATTTTCTTATTCATGTTCTCCTCCAGAGAAATTTTGATTTATTTACTACTAACCACAACGTTCGATTGAACCACCTCCTTTAATAAAATATATTTATATTTCAGCTCTAAATACACCAGGGGTTATTTCCCTGACAAGATGACACGCAACAAAATGCCCTGGTTTTACTTCTCGAAATTCCGGACGTTCTTTTGCACAGATTTCCTGAGCCAATGGGCATCTTGTCCTAAACCGGCATCCCGAAGGCGGATCTACCGGGGAAGGTACATCACCTTCCAAAATAATACGTTTCCGGTTAATTTCTTTTTCAGGATCAGGTATAGGAACAGCGGACAGCAGGGCGATTGTATAAGGATGCAATGGATTGCTGTACAGTTCATCGCGGCTCGTCATTTCCATTATCACCCCCAAATACATCACAGCCACGCGATCGCTGATATGTTTCACAACAGAAAGATCATGCGCAATGAATAAATACGTCAGATTCATCTCGGACTGCAATTCCTCCAACATATTTACAATTTGCGCCTGCACCGACACATCCAAAGCGGAAATAGGTTCATCGCAAACAATTAACTCGGGGTTAAGCGCTAAAGCCCTGGCGACGCCGATTCTTTGGCGTTGTCCGCCGGAAAATTCGTGGGGGTATCGGTCAATATAAGCCGGATTTAACCGTACAAGTTCCAGCAACTCTTTTACTTTATTCCGAATTTCGGAATTTTCAACAATTTTATGGATTTTTAATGGCTCGCCGACGATTTCCTCAACCGTCATGCGCGGATTCAGGCTGGCATACGGATCCTGGAAAATCATCTGGATCTTTTTGCGTTCCTCCCGCATCTTCTTTCCATTTAATTCCACCAAATTCATACCGTCGAAAATGACTTGCCCACTCGTCGGTTTGTATAGCTGTAAAATTGAACGTCCGGTTGTGGTTTTTCCGCATCCGGATTCGCCTACTAAACCCAATGTTTCTCCCCGCTTAATATCAAAACTAATTCCGTCAACAGCATGGACGTAACCAACTACTTTTTGCAGTACACCGCGGCGAATTGGAAAATATTGAACCAATTCTTTTACATCTAAAAGAACTTCACCATTCTTCATTGTTTTTTACACCTGCTCCTTGTGATTTACCACATCCACCCAGCAAGCAATCTCGTGCCCATCGCCAACATTTCGAAGCATTGGGTTTTCATTGAAACAACGGTCAATTCGATAAGGGCAGCGTGGGGCAAACGGACAAGTTGAGGCAGATCGGAAAAGTACTGGCGGAATACCATCAATGGATGCCAATTTCCTGCGCTCAGTTTCATCCAAACGTGGAAGGCTTCCCAGAAGGCCTATGGTATAGGGATGCCTTGGATTCTTATATAATTCCATCACGTCCGCCGTCTCAACGATATAACCGGCGTACATAACGGCAACACGGTCGACTAATCCCGCTACGATCCCCAGGTCATGAGTGATCCAAATAATGGACATGCCCAACTCATCCCGGAGTTTCTTCACGAGGTCAACAATTTGAGCTTGAACGGTTACGTCCAAAGCGGTAGTTGGTTCATCCGCAATGAGAATTTGAGGTGAACAAATTAGTGCCATGGCAATCATGGCACGTTGACGCATTCCACCGGAAAATTGATAGGGGTAATCTTTTAATCGTTCCTCTGGATTAGAGATGCCCACCATGTTCAGAATTTCAATCGCTCTTGCTTGGGCATCCGCTTCAGACACGCCTAGATGAAGTTTCAACGGTTCCATGACCTGTTCGCCAATTGTCAGAACAGGATTGAAAAATGTCATCGGATCTTGAAAAATCAAACTGATTTGGGAGCCTCGGACCTCATTCAGCTCTTTTTCAGTCATTTTCATTAAATCTTTACCGTTGAAAAAAGCTGTTCCGTTCACGATTTTTCCGGGGGGGGATTGGATCAAACGAAGCAGGGAAAGGACTGTAACACTTTTTCCACAACCGCTCTCTCCAACTATTCCTAATGTTTCCCCTTCAGAGAGCTTAAAAGAGACTCCATTTACAGCATGAACCATTCCTTCCCATGTTGAAAAACTTGTCTCAAGATTCTTTACTTCAAGCAATGTCTTCTTGTTACCATTCATGCAACAATTGTCCTCTCGGAAATTAAACGATTTTACAATAATTAAAAATGAATGTCAATTTTGATATATTTTTACGATATGGTTTTTATCTTATTGTATATGACTTCTAATTGCAAATGATATTTGGGCTAAAGGTATCGATAGAAGATAATATCTTTTCCAACGAATTCAAGCCTTCATCTGCGCACAAATTGTTTTTCACCAATAAAAAGTTTTGATGATGGAAAAGCGGGATAAAAGGCAATTCACTGGATAAATCCAATAACGTGTTTTGAATTTCACGTGTATAAGCCGCCTGGTCCAACCCAGCCGTCCGGGCAGCACCACATGCCGTATCGTACGCCGTGCTTGTATACCCGATAAAATTGGAACCACCGGTGTTCATGCCGATCCAATTATTATCCGCGTTCGGAATTTCTTCTGTGGTGAACAGTTCACAGTCAGGCTGCGAGCCGATGCTCATGGACATCAACGCCAAGTCAAAGCTGCGCCCAAACACCAGACCGTCCGGGCCTGGCTTATATAGATCCGCTAAAGCTTGCTGTTCAACCGTCACCTGGATGCCGCAATTCATCAGATCATCCGCAATTTTCTGAGCGATGGCCGCGCGCAGCGGCGATTGCGAAGTGTACAGCGTAATAACAAAATTGGTACCGTAAGGCACTCTGGTGGTTGTACTAATCATGGTCAGAGGGGTAGCCGGATTTTGGTCATAATCCTGCCAGCCTACCTCCTGCAGCAAAGCTTTCCCCTGCTCGGGGTCGTAAGGATATTGGCTGAGCGCCAATCCGTTCAGGAGGCTGTTATCGCTGCTCAGGTACGAATCCGAAACGCCCACCAAACCACCGGTCAACTCGGCCAGGATTCCCTGGCGATCGATACAAAAAGCCATGGCTTTGCGAGTATTGACATCCCCGAAGATATCCGGCCGGTCGGCTCCATAGGGATAATAGGTATCATCGTAAGAAGCCGGCGTAATTCCGAATGCCAGAAACTCGATTTGGTCGGAATTGCTTTGCCGCAGCTGGTAATCCGAATTCGCTAAATTGGCGGCATTGGACACCACTTGATCCAACGCCAGGGCATCGCTGGCGACAATGTCACAGGTGCCGTCGCTGGCCGCGCCGATATCGCCGGATGAGATGAATTTCAAATTCAGGTAATCATATTGCGGCAGACCATCAGCAGCACGGAAGTAATATGGATTCTTGCTCAGGCGCATATGGTCGCCGGCCGCCCACTCATCCAGTTGGTATGGTCCCCAACCCAGAGGGCTTTGTGATGCCAGATCCGAATCCAATAATTCAGCCGCGCTTAAATCGCCCCAAAGGTGTTGGGGCAGCGGCAGCCAGAAAAAATTCTCCAGGTCAGTTGTGACCAAACCGGGTTTGCCGATCCACTGCAGTGTGGTATCGTCTGTAGCAGTATAGCTGGCGGTTAAGTTAGTGTAAATCTTGCTAACTGGGGTGTCCTCATCAGCCGCCAGTTCAAAGCTGTAAACCGAATCCGCCGCGGTCACAGCCTGCCCATCCGACCAGGTTAGCTTATCGACCAGGGTGAAATTCACTACCGGCTGATCCATCTGAATTTCCGTGGTTCCGTCCCAGGTGATTGCGCAATCGGGCGAAGTGCATCCGCTGGGAAACACCTGCGCGCCGCTCTGCAAAACGATCAATTCTCCGTAGATATTTACGACCTGATCGCCCTCGCGTACCGTCACCGGCGTAAAACTGGCACCGCCGTTGGAGTAATCCGGCATCGACTTAATGATCACCGGGGAAATACTGCCATCGGTTTGCGCAAATGGCCCGGGGTAAATCACCTGTACAATATCGCGCGCGGTCTCCGAGGAAAGCGCATAGGGGTAAAGAGATTCCGGTTCCGTTCCCAGGCAAATGGTCAATTCACTGGGCGGCAGTGGTGTGGGAGTGGGCGGGATGGGTGTGGCCGTGGGTTCAAAAAGCCCAATATTTTGGCAGGCTGATAACAGCAGGATAATTGCTAGAGAGAGCGGTACGCGGAGTCTTTTAATTTTCATATTTTTTCCTTAACGAAGTTTGCGAATTATAAGCGAAAACTTTTCAGTTTCTTTATAAATCATCCCCCTGCCGCAAGCGAATATACGAATCATAACGTGCAGGATCTATCTTACCTTTTTGAACAGCTTCTTTAATTGCGCAGCCAGGTTCCATGATATGGCTACAATTGTTATATTGGCAATCTGCCACCAGATCGCGCATTTCCGGAAAATATCCGTCCAGTTCTTCCGGTTCCGTATCCCATAACGATAGAGAACGCAAACCAGGCATATCGGCCACGTAACCGCCATCCTTCAACGGGATCAGTTGGCGTACTACTGTTGTATGGCGGCCTTTTCCGGAAGAGGCTTTTAAACGACCAATTTGAGCACCCAAATCCGGTTGGACGCGGTTAAGCAGGCTGGATTTGCCCACTCCGGAAGGGCCGGAGAAAGCGCTGGTTCGACCAATCAGATATTCACGCAGCGGATCGATGTTTATTTTTTCGTGCGCGGAAGTCAACAGCAGCGGATATCCCAAATCTTCATAGACGGAGAAAAGGCGGTGCGCCTGTTCTTCCCCGATCAAATCCACTTTATTGGCGACAATGACCGGTGGAATTTTTTGTTTTTCCGCGATGACCAGAAAACGATCCAGCATTCTCATGCTGGGTTCCGGTTCCGCACAGGAAAACACAAAAAAGATCTGATCGATATTGGCGATCAGGATTTGTTTGTAATCACCGCGCGCGGACGGAGCTAAGCGGAAGAAGGCATTTTGGCGCGGGAGGATTTCTTCAATTACACCGCTCTCATCCGATAGGAGGGAAAACAGGACCCAATCGCCAATGGCAACCAGGTCCTCATTCGCTCTAAGCTGCTTAAATTTACCGCGCAGTTTGCAGGTAATTTCTTTTCCGCCAACATCAACCGTATAAAAACCGGCCTGTTGGCGGACAACCAACCCTTTGGACGGCGAAGCGTTCATCCGGCAGGCGCCGGGGTGGATTGTTGTTCGCCACCCTCGGTAGGTGTAAGCGTAAATTCTTCGGTGGGCGTCTTGGTCACGTTGAGCTTGACTTCCCAATCAAATAACTTCTTGGGTTCACCGTAGAAATAAGTTTCAATCATACGCCTGAAAATAGGAGCGGCAATTTCAGAGCCTTCGCCGGCATTCTCGGCAATTACAGTCACGGCAATATCGGGTAAATCTTCACGATTTTCATCCGTATATCCGGTGAACCAGGCATGCGAATCACCCATCGGGTTTTGCGCTGTTCCGGTTTTACCGTAAGTCGGAATTGCCAGGCCGGACAGCGCGTCGCGTGCCGTACCGATACGAGAACTGACCACACCGCGCATGGCGGTTTGGATTGCTTCCAATGTTTCCTGCGAAATCGGCAATGTTCCGGTAGCCTCGGGCGACAAGGTCGAAACATCCACACCCGCTGTAGTAGTAATGCGTTCGACCAACTGCGGGCGGTAAAGCGTACCGCCGTTGGCAATGGCGGCTGTATAGCGCACCACCTGTAATGGAGTAACCAGCATATCGCCCTGGCCGATGCCCTGTTGGACTGCGTCGCCATCCGTAGACGGATCAACAATTTGGCCGGTATCTTCAGCCACCTGATCAATGCCGGTGGCGCTGCCCAGGCCGAAACCGCGGGCCATATCCGATATATAAGTCGCGCCTTTCTGGCGGAAAAGATCCAAACCGATGTGATAGAACCAGGGATTACAGGAGCGGATTAGCCCCTGGGTCAGCGTCAAAGTTCCGCTGGCCGGCAAATCATGATCCACCGTCCAGTCTTTAAATTTCTCGCCCTGCAATTCCTCGAAATAGGAACCGCAGTAGTAAGTGGTATCAGGCGTATATAGATCGCTCTCCAGCGCAGCCGCCATGTCGATGATCTTGAAAACGGAACCCGCCGGGTAAGTACCCTGGGTGACACGGTTCAGCAAACGCTGGTCGCCGTCGTTGAGCAGGTCGTTCAACAAGGCACTGGAATTGGTATTGTTGGGATCAAACAGGTTGGTGTCCAGGCTGGGTGAGGAAGCCATGGCCAGAATACGGCCGGTATCCACTTCCATTACAACCACCGCGCCTTTGAAACCCATGATGGCGTTCTGAGCCTGGATCTGTAAATTCTTATCCAGCGTAGTGGTGATATTTTCAGCCAGACGGGAATCCGCCTGGTTTAATTTGGAAATAACCTGGTTATTTGAATCCACAACGTATAAGTTCGCAGCCGGTTTGCCGGCCAGAGCTTCTTCTGCGTATTTTTCCAGACCGGCCTGACCCACATATTCATCCCCCTGGTAGCCTTTTTCTTTGTAAGCTTCAACTTCATCCGTCGGAATGGAAAGAACATATCCAATCGCCTGGGGTGCGATGCCGCCATCGTAATAATAACGGGTCTGGTATTTGCTCATTTGCAGGCCGCCAAGGCTGACCAGCGTATCCCAATTAGCCTGTACATCCGTGTCCGAAGCCTCGCCCACCGCCACGTACCAATCGGTCAAGCGCAGGTCTTCATAAGAAGCCTGGATGGATTCCGGAGTTTTTCCGGTAAGTTCCGATAGGATGTTAAGAAGCTGGCCTTCTTTGCCTTCTTCAATCTGGTTGGGAATGATAGCCAAAGACCAGGCAGTGGTCTCATCCGCAATCGGTTCGCCGTTACGATCATAAATCGCTCCGCGATCGTTCGCCAAGACCTCTAATGACAGATGGCTGCCGCCGCCCAATTCCGGCATGATCAATCCGGAGTTCCAGTTTACCAGCCAACTATCGTTTTCCCAGGAGAAAGGCATATCCATTTCACGATCAAAGGAACCGAATAAAGAAGTGTTGTAAGTTACTTTAAATTTCGCAATGGCTGATTCCGGGTTCAGCGTTGTGGACAGCACTTCGGTGTCTACGGATTGCAGGGTGGCATTCGAAGCAGTCTCTTCATAATATGCTGTGAAATCTTCCAGACTGAATGATTTCTTTGCACTACTGGAGAGCATTTCATACATACTCTTATAATTTTTTGCCTGCCAGGCACTCAAAAAACTTTGCGCCAATCCGTCCACATCCGGCACTGTAGTCACTTGTGATTGCGGTGTGGGTAGTTCCTCGGGCGCTTTCTGGCCGCAGCTTGGCAGCAGCAGCGAAATGATCAATACGAAAAATAGGCTTTTCCGAATTTTCATTTGGCGTTTTTCCATCATATATTCCTTCTCACATCAATTATCCAATATTTTCGCCAATCATGACACGGCGAGTAATAGGGCATGCGTAATTTAATTTCTTCTGGCAAATAACTGCCAGATCAGCGGGCTGATAATCCGCCAGCCTGCGCAACGTACGTTCCAAATGGCACAGCGGCATGCCCATTACGCTGGCAAAACAACCCGCAAAATTAACCGCCGGGTGAAACTGTGCGTTTTGAATCGCGTACCCGCCGGCCTTATCCATCGGATCCCCGCTGCGGATGTAGGCTTCAATTTCCGCGTCGCTGTAATTCCGCATTCGGACGTTGGAAATGCAAGTCTCCTGCTGCACATCCGGCAGACCAACCTGGCGAACCGCAAGGGCCGTAATGACCTGGTGCGTGCGGTCTCCCAACGATTTTAACATCACAAAAGCGTCCTTTTCATCCACCGGTTTTCCTAAAATCGCATTTTCCAAAACCACAATGGTATCGGCTGCGATGACGATCTCGCCCGGTTGGGCGGTATCGATTTTCACCTGGCACTTTCCCAAGGCCAGACGTTTGACATGCTCCAACGGGTTTTCACCCCCTAGCGCAGACTCGTCAATATTGGCCGGCGCAGACTGGAACGACCAGCCAAGCCAGGATAACATTTCGCGCCGTCGAGGGGAATTGGATGCTAACCAAAATTTTGCAGTGGTCATAGCTGAATGATTTTAACACAGGCTAGCTTATTCGGCATCTACTGGAAATTAGATTTTTTTTACCTCGTATTTATACTGGTTTAATAAACCTATAGGCTGTTATAAAAACAGAAACAGATTTTCGTTGAATAAGCGAAATATTTGGATTTTGTATAATAAGTTCAATTATTACGATCAGGAGTGTGCATGCAATTCTTGTCGATTGTGTTTTGGGGAAACCCGCTGAGTGATTGGGCGAAAGCTTTGGGTACGACAGTTGGTCTTTACCTGGCAGTGAAAGTAATCAAGACCATTCTGATCAACCGGATGCGAGTAGCTGCCGAACATACCAGGAGCAGCGTAGACAACATCATCCTGGAAGTGGCCGTTCAAACGCAGGAATTGTTGATCATCCTGGCCGGTATCTACGCAGGCCTGCATTTTCTAACGATATCCGACAAAATCATCAGCATTATCGATAAGATCTTCTATATTGTTGTTGCCCTGCAGGTGGGTTATTGGCTGGGCGGGTTCATCAACCATCTGGTAATCTTCCGCGAGAAAAAGCAAGCCGGCAACAAGGAAGAGCAAACCGCCGTGCACGCTTTTGGATTGTTCGGGAAAATCCTGATCTGGACTATTGTCGCACTGGTAACCGTCCAGAATGTCTCCGGTATGAAGATGGACGCGCTGATCACCAGCCTGGGCGTGGGCGGCATCGCCGCCGGTCTGGCCGTACAAAACATTCTGAAAGATATCTTTGCCTCACTTTCCATTTTTCTGGACAAACCCTTCCTGGTTGGGGATTACATACAAGTGGGCGACATTGGCGGAACGATTGAAAACATCGGTTTGAAAAGCACACGCATCCGCACTCTGCAAGGGGAGGAAGTGATCTTTTCTAATTCCGATTTATTGGAAAGCCGCATTCATAATTACCGCAGCATGCAGCGGCGTATGGTTGACATCACTATCGGTGTCTCTCCCAATACACCTTACCAAACCTTGCAAAGCCTGCCTGCTCTCTTTAAGGAAATCATTGAAAAACAAGAAGATGTGACCTTTGACCGCGCCAACCTATCAAATTTGGGAAATTACACCGTCAACTTTGAGATCATGTATCACATCGAAAGCGCCGATTTTGATCTCTTTGTCCAACGCAGGGAAGCCATCTATCTGGAAATCATTCATCACTTGCAGGAAAAAAACGTAGATATGCCTTACCCGACCCAAACCGTTCTGCTGCAGCAGTAACTTTTTAATCCAAGATTCCGGCCTTTTTACCCCGCCCGGGGCGGTGGAGTATAATGCCAACACGAGTGAACATGGTAGAAATCAAAACCCATCAAAATTTTGAAGACATCCCCGAAAAAGAATGGGATGCTTTGTTAGAGAAGAACTGCAGCGATGTGCCCTTCCTTCGCTACGGCTATTTATCCAGCTGGTGGCAGTATAAGGGCGGCGGTGAATGGCCCGAAGCGGAGCTGCGGATTATCAGCGTGCGCAAGGACGGCCAGTTGATCGGCATTGCGCCGCTTTTCAGTACAGCCCACGAAGGCCGCAGGAAGCTGCTGCTGTTGGGCAGCATCGAGATATCCGATTACCTCGATTTCATCCACGACCCTAAATATTCCGGTGAATTCTTTGAGCTGCTCTTCGACTTCCTGGCCGGTGAGCCATTCAGCGATATCCACGACCTTCTGCTGTACAACGTACCCGAACATGCCCTGACGCGCGCCTACGTGGAAAAAGAAAGCCAAAAACACAATTGGACGGTGAAAACCGAACAGGCTTATCACACCCCCATCATCCATCTGGCAGAGGACTGGGACACCTACCTGGCGGGCATCGACAAAAAACAGCGCCACGAGATCCGGCGCAAGATGCGGCGCGCCGACGAAGATCCCCAGGAGATCCGCTGGTACATTGTGGAAGAACAGGAAAAACTGGATGAGGAGATCGACGCGTTTTTCGATCTGATGGTTTTGGATGACGAGAAAAAGACTTTTCTGACAGACACAATGCGCGAACAGATGCGCAGCATCATTCGCTGGGCATTTAATGAGAAAATCCTGCAATTATCTTTTATGACCATTGCAGGAAATAAGGCTGCTGCTTATCTTTGTTTCGATTTCCAGGATCGCATCTGGGTTTACAACTCCGGCTTTGACCCGCAGTATCGGGAGTTCTCTCCCGGCTGGGTCATGCTGGGATACCTGATCCAGCACGCGATTGAGACCGGCAAGAAATTTTTTGATTTCATGCGCGGCGATGAAGATTACAAATACCGCTTCGGCGCCGCGGACAGCCACGTCCTGAAAATCGAAATCAATAAATAACCCTAAAACTCTGCGTCACCCCAAACGCGCATGATGCGCATGTAGAAAACCACCATTTTGGTGAAAGATTTCTGCAGGATGCGCTCATTGATGCCGTGCATGCCCTGTAGTTCTCCCGAGGAGAGCATTACGGGCGAGAACTTGAAGATGTTTCCACAAATAGACTGGTAATGGCGCGAATCGGTGGCCGCTAAAAAGACAAAGGGCGCCACAGGTACGTTGTCGAACACCTGGCGCGTGACCAAATCCAGCGAGCGATAGGCCGGGGTATCCACCGGTGAGATCGCGGAAGATTCCCATCCACCGTTTTCTTCATCGATGCTGACCTTGACGCGCGGGTCGTCGATTACTTTGGTGACGTAAGCGATAACCGATTCAATGCTTTCGCCGGGCAGCGTGCGCAGGTTCACTTTAGCCGTCACGGAAGCCGGCAGCACGTTATCCTTGATACCCCCATTGATAATAGTGGCCGCATGAGTGGTGCGCAGCGAGGCGTTCAATTGCTGGGATCTGCTCAGGGAATTGATCAACGCACCCTTGAATAACCAGGCATTGGCGATCACGAAACGCTGGCCGAAAGGCAGTAAATGCGCCAGATTCAACAGAGTAGGCAGGAAGTATTCCAGGTGGGCGGGCATGGGATGATCGTCCAGCAAGGCAATGGCGCGCGCGATCACGCCGATGGCCGTTTGGCGCGGGGGCTGGGAGGAGTGACCGGGGGTGGCAAAAGCCTGCAATTTCAAGGTCAGATAACCTTTTTCGGAAATGCCTACCATGGCAAAGGGTTCGCTGACACCCGGCAGCACGTCAGTCGCGATAAATCCGCCTTCATCCAGCATGGCAGAGAGCTGCACACCCTGCGCCTTGAGATGCTCAACGATCTTCTTCGAACCCTCAAAGCCCATGACTTCTTCATCATGGCCAAAAGCCAGATAAATGGTGCGTTTGGGCGCGTATCCATCGCGCAGCAGCGCTTCCATGGATTCCAGCAAGCCGACCGCCTGGCCTTTCATGTCGATTGCGCCGCGCCCCCATACGTAACCTTCACGGATGGTGCCGCTGAAAGGCTCGACTTTCCATTCGGGCAGGGTGCTTTCGTCTACCGGTACTACGTCCATATGCGCGTTAAACAGAACCGGCGCCAGGCTGGTATCGCTGCCCGGCAAGCGGAACAACAAGCTGCATGTGTTGATGGTGGTCTTTTCCAGGCGGCTGGTAAGCAGCGGGTAGGCTTTTTCCATCCAGGCATGGATATCCTGGAACGGTTTGGGGTCTGCGTTGCCAATCCCTTCTTTCGAAATGCTCTTGATTTGAATCATCTCAGAGAGATGCTGGGATATTTCTTTAGTATCCACCAAAGGCATTTCAATTTTAGCTACCGGTTCGGATGCCTGCCCAAGTTGGGCGGTCCGGATCAGCATGAATGCAATCAGGACCAGAAGGACACCCACAACAATGTATACGATGGCCATTTTTCTTTGCTTCCTTCCTGAGAATGTCGGTTCGTTATTATAAACACTTAAAAAACAAAATGCGTGTAAAGGAACGCTTCACGCTCGACAGCACTCAGTTAACCCAACTTTAAACGAAAAGCATATTGAAAAGCGTTACCACGAAATATCAACCAACATTCCAGAATGGTTATATTCACCTATTGGATTTACCCCCTAACTTACCCTTGGATTCCCTTTCTATACATGTCATCGCGAGAAGCTTCCGTTCTTTGGAAGCGACGTGGCGATCTCAGCTCATTGCTTATATCGCCAAATTACTTCCTATTATTCTCCTCAGAGTCTTGCCTTCCTCCAGCAATTGAGATTGCTTCGTCACTACGTTCCTCGCAATGACAATAATCAAGATATTTAGTTTTAATTAGGTTGATCTCAGCTAAACGCTTTCTTCAATGTTATATTGATTTTCTTTGCAATAGTTCTAACCATCGACTGGTTTGAGGTCAACCTCTTATCTTCAACTCGAAGTGTATGTAGATTTACTTCTCCTTAGCTTCGCCCGGAAATGAATTTGGGATAAAAAAGACACCCGCGGGCGGCGGGTGTCTCAATCATTTCCAGAAAAGTTATTTGTTCAGCATACCCGACAGAGCATTGAGCAGCGTGGAGGCCACAATCTCGGAGGATTGCGAGCGGGCGGTTGAACCGCTGGCTACCTGGCTGGAGGACAGGATGGCACCTGTGATTGCTTCCAGGTCGCTCTTGCCGCTTTGCTTGGCACTCATGTAGTTCATACCAGCGCTCAACAAATCGCCCATATCCAAGCCGTCACCGGACTCACCGGAAGAAGAGCCGGTCAACTGGCCCAGCAGGGAGCCCAACATATCACTGGAAGCTGCGCCGGTGGATTTGGTTTCGGTGCTGGCGCCCAATACCGATTGCAGAATGCTGATAACACTGCCGGCATCCAGGTCCTTGCCGGTAACCTGCTTGGCCGCATTTTTCAGGCCATCCGCATATATCGTAGCAGATCCGCTGCTGGATTTTTCGCGCAGTAATTTAGCCGCGTATTCCAATTGATCGGCCGGATCGGCACTCTTCTTATCTTTCATCGCCTGAGTGATGACTTCAAAGATCTCGACCATATGGTCGCCGTGGTCATGATTATAAGTATCGGCTTCGTTCAACGAATCCTGGTTCTGAGCGACGGCTTTAGAAACCTGTTTAAACAAAGAAGCTAAATCGATATTCCCGCTTGCCATTTTATGTCTCCTGATTATTTATTTTTCAACTAATTCTACTTTACCATTTAATCCATTCCAAGATACAATTCGGATAGGTTATGTCCAAATTTGATATAACCCAAGGTTGCCTTCATGTCCATCCGAATAAAAAGAGTCTTTCACCTGAAAACCGGCCTGGTTGGCCAGATCGGACATTTCCTTTTCGGAAAAAATATGTACATAGCGCAGCGCTTCTCCGTTTTCCCCATCCTGCCGGCCGGCGCGCCAATCCATCAAAACATCCCCTTCTTCCACTTCGTGATGGGGAATACCCACCATTTCCCAGGGCTTGATGCGCGGCAGCAAGCGCGCGCTGTTTTGAAGCTGCCAGACCGAGATGAATACCTGACCGCCCGGCTCAAGCAATCCCCGCAAACTGCGGCACAGTTGTTGGCGTTTATCCTGGGCGGGAATATGATGGAGTACGGCAAACAGAGAAATTTGCAGCCAGTGTTTTTGTGGAAGTTCTCCCAACCAGGCAGTGCTATTCAAGTTCACCTGGCGAAATTCCAGCTGCAGTTCAGCCGGAACTGTATAGTTCGTCAATATTTTGCGGGCATCTTCCAGCAATTCCTGGCTAAAATCGCACCCCAGGTAGCAGCCAGTACGGCCCATTTCCAGACAAGCAAACGCCAGCGTGCCATTACCGCAGCCGATATCCAACCAATCCAGACTGCCTGTATTTTGATTGAGCAGACGAGCCACGCCGGGTTGGACACGATACCGAGTTGAAGAAAAGGAGTTGGCGAATGTTTGATAGAATTCTTGATTGATAAGAGCGATTTTTTCGATAACCCAATCTTTCATTAATATTAATTATAGCGTTATCGGCAGAACCCACAATAAAAATTATGGATAAAAAAAGCTGGCGCAATGCGCGCGATTATTCGGAAGAACAGTTACAAATAGCCGGTACCGTACTGGATGAAATTCAGAACGGGGCGCCGGTGATGAAATCCGTGCGCAGCCACCCGCTCAGCACCGGCGGGTACGTCGCCAAACACACGCTGGTGTATGTCTATCACCAACGCGTGAACAGCGGTGCGCAAAAAGAAAACCCCGACCTGCTGACCCGCATTCGCATGAAACCCATCCGCTCACTTTCCGGCGTTTCCACCGTGACCGTTTTGACAGAACCGCACGAATGCCCGGGAGAATGCCTGTTCTGCCCGGACGATCAGGATCTGCCGAAAAGTTACCTTAGGGAAGAACCGGGTGCAGCGCGCGCTTTTCAAAATGATTTCGACCCTTTTTTACAGGTCCAATCGCGCCTGGAATCCTACCAGGCCATCGGTCACCCCATCGACAAGATCGAGCTGCTCATCCTGGGCGGATCGTGGAGCGCATATGATGAATCCTATCGGGAATGGTTTGTCAAGCGCTGTTTGGACGCCATGAATGGCAGTGATTCAGACACGCTGGAGGAAGCGCAAATACGCAACCAGAGTACCGCCAGCCGCAATGTCGGTCTGGTGGTGGAAACCCGGCCGGACACCATCACCCCCCGCGAGCTGGCGCACATGCGCCGTTTGGGTGTGACCAAGGTCCAGATGGGCGCGCAAAGTTTTGACGATGCCATCCTCAAGCTCAACTGCCGCGGACACGGCGTGAAGGAGACACTGGATGCTTGCGCACTGCTGCGGGCAGCCGGCTTCAAGATCGTACTGCATTGGATGCCAAATTTGATGGGCGCCAGCCCGGATTCCGATCGGGAGGATTTCGGCAAGATGTGGAGCGGAGGTTTCTGCCCGGACGAAATCAAGATCTATCCCACCCAACTGCTGCGCGAAGCACCGCTTTTCCGCTACTGGCAGGAAGGTAAATACCAACCCTACACTACCCAGCAGCTAATCAACCTGTTGGCTGATATAAAGCCCTCCATTCCGATCTATACACGCGTCAATCGCGTGATCCGCGACATTCCGGCCAACTACATTCAAGCCGGCAGCTTGCGTTCCAGCCTGCGCCAGGATGTCAAGAAAGAGCTGGAACAGCGCGGCCAGCGCTGCCGCTGCATCCGCTGCCGCGAAATCCGTGGGAATACCGTGGAAGCCGATCAATTAATTTTGGATGATTTCGTCTATCATCCCGCCGACGCGGAAGAACATTTCATCAGCTACACCACGGCAGATGACCGTCTGGCCGGATACTTGCGGCTATCGCTGCCCAGCCGAGAACCGTCTTCCCGCGCCGAAATGCGGGCCGAGTTAAACCGGGAGATGCCGGAATTGCAAGCTGCCGGATTGATCCGCGAAGTCCATATTTATGGACAATCCCTGGAAGTCGGCAGCGAGAAAGCCGGCGCCGCCCAACACAGCGGCCTCGGCACTCATTTGCTGGAAGAAGCCGAACGCATCGCCGCATCCAGGGGATTTCAAAAGCTGGCGGTGATTGCCGCTATCGGTACCAGTCTGTATTACCAAAAACGCGGTTTCAGGAAAGAGCATCTATACATGACCAAACCCATCGCACAGCCCTCGGAAGGCTGAAATGCCCTACAGCAACAATCTGTTCTACCGCATCTATGATGAAGGCGACCAACTCAAAAATGCCCGGCCGCTGATTCTTCTGCACGGCAGCGGCGGCAGCCACATGGCCTGGCCGGTGGATATACGCCGTTCGCTCAAACGCCAAATCATCGCACTGGATCTGCCCGGCCACGGCAAATCCGCCGGAACAGCCTGCCAGCACCTGCCTGCACTGGTGCAGAGCCTGCGCCTTTTCCTTGACAGCCTGCACATTTACCAGGCCGACCTGGCCGGTCATTCACTGGGCGCTTTGTTGGCGCTAAATTTCGCACAAGCCTTCCCTAAAAGAGTCAATCGCTTATTCCTGGTGTCCTGCGGCAGCAATTTTAAGGTACCTGAAGAGCTCTTTGATAGTCTGCTGTGCCCAAATCGAAAAGGCCAGTTTATTGAAGACTTCGGTCAAATCGCTTTTAATCGAGACTTTCCACAAAGCCAACGCCGCAAGCTGCTGGAACCGCTCAACCAGGTGCGCACCAGTACGTTATTGGCGGATCTCAGCATTTGCGCGGAATACCACTTGAGAGGTGATTTTGGAAAGATCGCCTGCCCGGCCCAATTGGTTAACGGTACCAACGACCCGATCACAACGCCGGTATCCGCGCGAGAACTGGCACATAATTTACCGCAAGCAGCTCTGGATTTAATGTCCAAATGCGGCCATATGCTTTTATATGAAAAAACCGCGCTGATCAGCAAAATGATGCGCGGTTTCTTTAATGAAGAGTAAACCGGGAAGCTAAAGATATTCCCGCAGCTGCCGGGATCGCCGCGGTTGGCGCAGCCGGCGCAGTGCTTTGGTTTCAATCTGACGGATGCGTTCGCGCGTCAATCCGAATTTCTTACCCACTTCTTCCAGCGTATAATAGCGGCCGTTTTCAAGGCCGAACCGCAGCCGCAGGATGTGCGCCTCGCGGTACGGGAGGGTATCCAACACTTCTTCAATTTTTTCACTCAATAATTTCGAGTAAACGCTTTGGTTAGGCGTGGGTGTATCCTGATCCTCGATGAAATTGCCTAATTCGGATTCATCTTCATCCTCGTTAATCGGTGTTTCCAACGAAAGCGGCAGCCAGGAAACGCGGATCATCCACTCCAGTTTTTGTTTGGGAATTTCCAGCGATTCGGCCAACTCATCCACGCTGGGTTCGCGTCCCAGTTTTTGCTCCAGCTCGTGTGTGCGTTTGTACATGACACGGATGCGATCCACCATATGGACCGGCACGCGAATGGTGCGGCCCTGGTCGGCAATCGCCCTTGTGATTGTCTGCCGGATCCACCAGGTCGCGTAAGTGGAAAAGCGGAAACCTTTACGGTAATCGTACTTTTCAACAGCTTTCATCAACCCCAGGTTGCCTTCCTGGATCAAATCCAGAAATGGCACGCCGCGTCCGTTATAGCGTTTAGCGACACTAACCACCAGGCGGGTGTTGGCTTTGATCAGGTGTTCGCGGGCAGCCAACCCATCCTCAACCAGCGCCTCCAATTCAGCGCGCTGCGCTTCAGTGGAGTTGCCGTTCAATTTAATCAGTTTCTCCCTGGCTGCCTTGCCGGCTTCATAGCGCTGGGCCAGATCCACTTCCTGCTCCATGTTCAGCAAGGGCACACGGGACATTTCGCGCAAATACAGGCTGATAGTATCTTCGCTGGGTACACGCTCGAAACCCATCGACGGGTCCATATCCGTGTCCGCGTCGTTCATCAATTCACTGAGATCTTCAACACTCTCGCGGTTTTCTTCGGAAGCTAAAACATGCACCCCCTGGCTGTTCAAGTGAACAACCACTTCATCCAGACGTTCCTGTAGTCCCCCACTTTGCGGGATGATCTCTTCCAGATCATCCATGGTTAAATGACCCTGCAAATCAGCCCGTTCAAGCAGCATGTCCAGAAGGGTATCCTCATCATTATTGTCTGGGAAAGCTGCTTTCATCGCAATCCTTTCTACTCTGAAATTGGTGTGTTTTTTCCGGGATAGAAACTTCCCTCAACTGATTTCATCAATCGCGCCATGTTCGGCGCCGGCTTTTCATGTTCATGGCCACAGTCATGCAGGTTTCGATTCTCCCCGCAGATATCACATAAGCCCAGGCAATCCGGTTTGCAAACAGGGTTGATGGGCACTTCCAGTAAAAGGTAATCCCGAATGTAAGGTTCAAAATCAATATTGCCATCTTCCGGAATAATTAATTCGTCTTCGGAAAGTGGATGGTTTTCGTAAGTGAATATTTCTTCGAAGTGCGAGTCCAGCTTTAATTCAAATTCTTCCAGGCAGCGCCCGCATTCCATTGTGGTTAACGCAGTAAAGTCAGATTGGATACGCAGTCCGCTTTGGGTACGGCTCAGGTTTAGGTTTCCCTTCAAATCCCTTACCGAGAGGCTTTCATCGAAATCAAATTGGTCCAGTTCGATGGGAATATCGCGGTAAAATCCAATGGGTTGATTAATTAGGAAACCCACATTAATACGAAAAGTTCGGCTTGGCTTATTCACGATAATTCCACTAAAATTAGTATAATTTGACCGATTATAGCACGCGCGTTCTGACACGTCAAGTTTTATTAATATTATTCATAAAATTTAACATTCGATGACACAAAAATTATTAATTGCCACTACAAATATTGGGAAGCGGACAGAGATTTTCGATTTATTGAAATCGCTTCCGTTCGAACTGCTGACACCCGACGACATTTCGCTCGACATGGACGTTGAAGAGAATGGCACGACATACCTGGCAAACGCGCGCTTGAAAGCGCAGACGTTCTGCCGGGCCAGTCAACTGCCCACCCTGGCAGATGATGCCGGTTTGGAAGTAGCCGCACTGCATGGCCAGCCCGGATTGCGCTCACACCGTTTTACCGGAGACGTAAACGCCAGCGACAGCGATAGGCGCCGTTTTCTGTTGAGCAAGTTGGAAGGAAAGCCGCGTCCATGGAACGCCCGCTTCGTATGCGCGGTCGTGCTGGCGCTTCCCAACGGAAGGCGTTATTCCTGCGAAGATGTCTGTGAGGGAGAGATTATCCCCACTGAACGCGGCGATAACGGCTTTGGGTACGACCCCATCTTCTATTTCCCTCAGGAAGGCCAGACCATGGCCGAGTTATCGCTCTACGAGAAAAACCGTATCAGCCACCGCGCCAAAGCCATTCAGGGCATTCTACCCATCCTGAAAGATATTCGCGTCTAGCGAGCAGCTTTTTCAAGCTTCAACAGCCTGCGTTTTCGCACGCCAATCTTTAATAATAAAAGGCAGATACAACAGCAGGAACATCACCAGGCCAAGCGCTTCCATATAAATCAGGTACACCGGCCAATCCGGAAGTGCGTCCAATATGGTTGGACCAGGGGGTTTATGGGATACGTACAGATAGTTCGATCCGATCAGCCCATTAATCACAAACACCACACCCATAAACAAATTGGCAATCACCATCACGCGCAGCATAGATTTCCAGGTCGGGCGCATGCCCTCAACAGTGGTCATATAGATGGCGGAAGTGACCAGCAGCCCGTGCGAGATATAGGTCTGAAAGAAGCGAAAATGGGGAAAGCCGTAAATGCCGATGTTGGGTGTTAAAAGCGCTTGCAGCGCGCCGGCAATGCCCATGAAATAGACAAATTCGTAGATACGGTAATTCTTCTTGATCAACATAAAGCCTGACAGCCAGATCAGGATGGAACAGGCATGCAGCGGCAGGTTTTCCTGGATGCTCCAAACCCCGAAGACGATGCACCAGATATGCCATGATAGCTCGTTGACCCACAACACGATTGCCATGATCAGCCGCACTTTTTTGCGGACAGCCTCATCTTTATTACGATAACGCAGCAGAAAGAGATTCAATAACAGAATGGCGAGCAGCGCGCCGATGTGCGCCGCTCCGAAGAATTGGAAGGGTTCACCGGTGTAATCGAAACCGAAGAAAGCTTGCATGGCATACCTCGTTAATCAGGATATGGTTAACAACCCGCAATACCAAAAAACGTTTTACATATAGCCCTGATTATCCTACAGACAAGGCCGGATTGGCAAGATAATTATTTCCCGTTCGGATTGTTCGAAGGTTTCTTAAGGTTTTCCAAACGCCGGTTGATCTCGCCTTCCCGCCCTTCATTCGAAGGTTGGTAGAAGTGCTTGCCCTGCACCGCGTCCGGCAGGTACTGCTGTCCAACGTAATGCCCAGGGAAATTATGCGGGTATTGGTAGCCTTTGCCATGCCCGAAGCCTTTGGCATCGCGGTTGGCGTCCATCAGGTGAGTGGGCACCGGCTGGGCGCCTTCCTGTTCGATCAGCTTGACGGCTTCGAAATAGCCCAGCGCGGAGTTGGACTTGGGCGCTGTGGCCAGATAGAGTGTGGCCTCGACGATCGGGAATATCCCTTCCGGCAATCCCACGTATTCGTAGGCGCTGGCCGCCGCGGAAGCCACCTGCAGCGCTTGCGGGTCGGCCAGGCCGATGTCCTCGCCCGCCAGGATCAACAGTCGGCGCAGGATGAAGCGCGGGTCTTCACCCGCAGTGATCATCTTCGCCAGCCAATACAGCGCCGCGTCCGGGTCGGAGCCGCGCACGGATTTGATAAAAGCGGAAATAGTATCGTAATGCTCATCCATATTCTTGTCGTAATGGATGGCACGCTGCTGGATCGAATCCTGCGCGGTTTGCACGTCAATATGAATGACGCCGGACGCGTCCGGTTTGGTGGATTCCACCGCCAGCTCAACCGCATTCAACAGGCTGCGCGCGTCGCCGTTGGCCATGCGCAGCAAATGTTCCTTTGCTTGCGGGTCAACCTGGATTTTTCGCGTCCCGTAACCGCGTTCTTTGTCGCTCAGGGCACGCTCAAACAGCTCACCCAAATCCGTTTCTGCGAGGGGCTTGAGCATAAAGATCCGCGAACGCGAAACCAGCGCGGGGATGACGTCAAAATAAGGGTTTTGGGTGGTGGCACCGATCAGGATGATCAGGCCATTCTCGATGTTCGGCAATAACGCATCCTGCTGGGCGCGGTTCCAGCGATGCACTTCGTCCACAAACAAGATGGTGCGCTTCTGGTAGAGACGGCGCCGTTCGCGCGCCTCATCAATCACCTCACGCAGCTCGCTCTTGCCGGCCATGACCGCCGAGATGGTAGAGAAATGCGATTGGCTGTAATTGGCAATCAACCGCGCCAGGGTAGTCTTGCCAGATCCGGGAGGACCGCACAGGATGATGGAGGAAAACAAGCGGTCGGCTTCGATTGCCCGCCGCAGCAATCGGCCTTCACCGATGATGTCTTCCTGTCCGACAAAATCGTCCAACCGCTGCGGCCGCATGCGCGCAGCCAGGGGTGCTTCGCGCTGCAAAGATTCCTGCATGGCATGGTCAAACAAATCCATCTTACCCTCAACTTTCTCTACTGCAATTCAATATTAGAACGCTTGTCCAATTATATCAGCAAGCCGAGCTTCTCCCGATAGGATAAAATTAACCACATGGATACCAGTATCTCTCCCGTCATGCGCATCGTCGCGATTATTTTTCTGATCCTCACCCCGTTGGCAGTGGTGATTCTGCAGCGGCTGGAGGATATCCGCGAAATCAACCGGAGGCGCAAAAACGGCGAGTTGGATCTTTCGTTAGAAGGATTCTTTCCACGCAATGAGAAATCCATACAACCCAAACCTGGTGAAGCAGTCTGCCCCCAATGTCACGCCGGCAACCCGGCCGACCATCAATTCTGCGGGTATTGCGGGGCGCCGCTGAATCCTGAAAACGAGGAAAACAAATGAGAATTATCGGTGGAATTATATTGTTGCCATTGTTTTGTCTGGCCGTCATCATCCTGACCGGCATTCTGATCTGGATCATCGTCAAACGCGGCAGCCATACCGTCCAGGATTACCTGGAGAGCCAGGAAAGCACCCCGCGGGAAACGGATAGTTCAAACGCCAACAACCGCTGGGCGCGCGGCGAGCTGCTGAGCGAGAGCACCGGCACGCCTTCCGCCAAACCGGTTACTGTCTGCCCTGCCTGCGGCGCGGACAATCCCGAAGGCGAAAGCAAGTGCCAATCCTGCGGCCAACCTTTATAGGATAGCCAGCCGGCCCCACATTTCATCTTAATTTTTCCATACAGCAAACCCTTTTCGTACGGTTTGCGTATGTATAGACAGAAACACGGTTTTAATTCCAATAGTAAGAGGTGATTTTATGAAGAAGATTCCGATATTAAGCGCAGTGATGGTGCTGTTGCTGCCTTTGGTACTGCTGGCCGGCTGCAGCGATGCCAGCATACAAACTCAGGACGTAGACGTCAGCGATTTCAACCAGCTCCAGATCAACACTTTTGGTGAATTTATCATCGAACAGGGCGATCAGGAGTCATTGAGCATTGAAGCTCCGCGCGATTACCTGCGCTACGTCACCACCAGCGTGGATAACGGCGCGCTGGTAATCGGTATGCGGCGCGGCTTTCTGGGCGCGCCCATCCAGCACGTGACGTACACCCTGACAGTCAAGGACCTAAACGAAATTTCCATCTCCGGTGCCGCCGCCGTCAAGGTGTTCAAACTGGACACGGAACAAATGGACGTTAATTTGACCGGCGCAGGCAGCGTTGAAATGGATCAATTGATTGCCCGCGACCTCAACGTCAACCTGACCTCGGCTGGCGCGATTGTAATTGCAGGCGCGGTGGACGAGCAAAAAATAACCATCAGCGGTGTAGGCAGTTATGAGGCCGGCGATTTGCGCAGCAACACCACTTCAATTCTGTTAACCGGCGCAGGCAGCGCTGTGGTGTGGGCCGAACAGGACCTGAGCGTGAATGTAACCGGGGTTGGATCGGTATCTTATTTTGGTGATAACCCCCAGGTCAGCCAGAACGTGAGCGGACTGGGCTCCATCAATAGTAAAGGCAAGCATCCCTAGACTTCTTCATGAAACAATTAAGACGCCGCGCAAAATTGAACTGCGCGGCGTCTTTTTATTAAGCATTATTTATTTGGCTTATTTCACCCAGGATAAACCGGAATATTTGGAATAGCCGCTGGTGACCAGGTAAGATTTGCCGCTGTCGACCTCGTAAGCGTTGATCTGGCTGCTGCCGTCGCCGTCGCTGACGTAAGCAATGTATTTTCCGTCCGGCGACCAGGTTGGTGAATGCACGGTCATGCCCGAATCGGTTAAGGCGGTTTCTTCGCCGCTGGCCAAATCCAACAGGTAGAGCTGGAAATGCTGGCCGCGTTTGGAGATAAAGGCGATCTGGCTGCCATCCGGCGACCAGGCCGGCGCGGCGTCGTAATCTTCATTTTCGGTCAACTGCTGAACATCACTGCCGTCGGCATTCATGCTGTAGAGCTCGAAATCGCCATCGCGGTTGGAAACAAACACCAATTGGCTGCCGTCCGGCGACCAGTTGGCCTGGGTTTCCTCGGAATCCTCCTGGGTCAGGCGGGTGACGTTTTCTCCGTTCAAGTCCATGGTGAGGATGTCGTAATCGCCGCTTGCCTCGGACTGGTAGGCGATCAGGGTGCCATTCGGCGAAAGGCGCGGTTCGGTCTCATCCGCGCTGGAAGTGGTCAAGCGCTCGCCGTCCCCATCCGGCAGCATCGTTTTATAAATATCATAGCTGTCGTTGCGATTGGAAGAAAATACCATCATGCTGGAATCCCCGGCAAAATCCGGGGCAATATCCGACAAACCGCTCTCAGTCAACTGATACTCTTTGCCTGTCTCCATATTGATGAAGAAAATATCATAAGGAATTTTGGCGGATGTCTGCGCCGCGAAAGCCAGTTTGCCGCTGCTGCCTTTAAGCGGTTCTACCACCTGAGCACTTGACTGTGTTTGTTCGTCTGTATTGGCAGAGCACGCGGCCAGTGTTCCAGCCAGCGCCAAACCGAGCCATAGTCGGGCAAGTTGGGAGGAAGTTTTTTTAGTCATGGGATCTCCGGTATTATTCCTGAAACATGTTTATTGCTACAGTATTAATAACACATTTTAGGGAAAGATATCAGCATCCGATGGACTATTAATACATCGTAATAAACATCACAGTAAGAGACTGGATGAACAATTTATCTTTCGAGATACCCATTAATAAACCGGGCGTTTGCCGAAAAATACATTATGATTAAGGAGCTATTTTTTCTTCACAACTGAATTGGAGGCAGAGATGGCGATTGAAATACTGAATGGCAGTCTAAAAGTGGAAGTTTTTTTTGACCCCACCGACAGGGAATTTGAAGATAATGTTTGCGTGTGTTTAAAAGAATTCGGTCCGGATGAAGAAAAGATCCTGTATGCGGACGAAACCAATATCTTCCTGACAGCAGAAGAGGCGCGTAAGTTATCCGATCTATTACGTGAAGCGGCGGATAAGAGCAGCCACGCATCCCGATGAGCCAGACCAAACCTTTTTGGCAAACCAAAAAGCTGAGCGAGATGACCCTGGAAGAATGGGAATCATTGTGCGACGGCTGCGGGATTTGCTGCCTGTATAAGCTAGAAGACGAGGAAACCGGCGAGATCTACATGACCAACGTGGCCTGCCGCTTTCTCGATCCCAAAAAATGCGTGTGCGTGTTGTATGACGAACGCCGCAGCGCCATGCCCTCCTGCATTAAACTCACCCCTTCCAAAGTAGAACGCCTTAAATGGCTTCCTGAGACTTGCGCTTACCGTCTGGTACTGCAGGGCAAACCGCTGCCGGATTGGCATCCGCTGGTGAGCGGCGACCGCGAGGGTGTGCATAATGCCGGTGTGTCGGTCAAGGGCAGGGTGATCTCCGAGGTGGATGTCGACATGGACAAATTGGAAGACTACGTGATCGAGGAACCTGAGGACATATCTTAATTTTTGACCACAGATAAACACGGATAAAGAACTTAATATTTTATAGTTGATGAACACAGATAGATGATCGGCGTGTTTCCGCCTGTACTCAGTTTTTCTGAGTAAACGCGCCAATTGCTTTTAACCACAGATAAACACAGTTTCAATTCATTCTCCCTCGTGGGAGATCGCGCCTGTCCTGAGCTTGTCGAAGGGAAGCATTCCCTCGGGGAAGAAGGCAAGGATGAGGGGGTATGCCGTAAGCCGAGATCCTTCCTCGCGCCCAAAACCGGTGCTCGTCAGGATGACACTTGATGGTTGTAAAACAAAAATCGGGCGGGTGCAGCACCCGCCCGAAGGATTGCTTACGCTTTTTGGATGAGCGTTTGGATCTGCTCGTGCATATAAAGCTGCACGTAGTACAGGCCGCCGGCATTCTTGCCGCTCGAGCCGGAACCCTTCCAACCGCCAAAGGGTTGGAATCCCGGCCAGGCACCGGTGGTGGCGCCCTGCGGGCGGTTGACGTAATTCACACCGGCCTGGATGTTATCAAAGAACCACTTGGCTTCGTCCAGCGATCCGTAGAAACCGGAGGTGAGGCCGTAGGCCACATCATTGGCGTAACCCATGGCTTCTTCCAGGCTGTCCACCTGGGTAACCGTGGTGATGGGCAGGAACATTTCTTTTTTCCATAGATGGTGATCCAGAGGCAAGTCCACCGCAATGGTGGGCGCGCAGAAGTAACCTTTGGCCATGTCGCCATCGGTGAGGATCTTGCCGCCGGTCAGGAAACGCGCGCCGGCCTGGTTCATTTCATCAATATATTCCTGGTATTCCTTGTAGGAATTCTTGTTCACCACCGGGCCCAGATAATTCTCGCGCAAGGTCGGGTCGCCGATGCCCAGTTTTTTGGTCATCTCAACCATGCGGCTGAGCACCTGCTGGTAAATCGGTTTTTCGATGAAGACGCGCGAGCAAGCCGAGCACTTCTGGCCCTGCAGGCCGAAAGCCGAGCGCACAATGCCCACCGCGGCTTCTTCGATGTCGGCATTGCGGCTGACGATGGTGGGGTTCTTGCCGCCCATCTCCAGGACAGTCGGGCGTACGTAAGGCCCCTGCGCGAAACTGCGGAAGATGTGCATACCCACCGCGTAGGAGCCGGTGAAGGTGATGCCGTCCACGTCCGGGTTGTCGATCAGCGCCTGGCCCAGCGTGCTGCCGGGGCCGGTCACATAGTTGCACACACCATCCGGCAGACCCGCGTCGCGGAAGCATTCCGCCAACAGGCGTGAAGTCCAGGGCGTGTCGGAGGCCGGTTTGATGACCACTGTGTTGCCGGCTGCCAGCGCCGCGCCGGCAGGGCCGCCCGTCAGGGCGGAGGGGAAATTGAAGGGGCTGACGATCAACCAAACCCCGTAAGGTTTCAATACGGAATAATTGGTGGCTTTAAAACCCTGCAGCGGATCATGGCCCATTTCGTGAATGAAACCGTTATTGGCCGTGATTTGGTCGCAAGCGTAGCGGATCAGGTCGGAGGTTTCAGCGGCATCGCCCAGCGCCTCGGTGCGGTTCTTGCCTACTTCCAATGAGATGACCGCGCCGATCTTAAAGATGCGTTCGTCGATCAAATCAGCGGCTTTGCGCAGCAGCGCCACGCGCTCCTGCCAGGGGCGCGCGCCCCAGGCCGGGAAAGCCCGCCGGGCAGCCGCGATCGCGTCCGCCGCGGTTTGCGTATCGCCATTTTGGAATTTTCCCAAGACCCAATCGGTGTTGATCGGGCTGCGGTCTTCGAACGTGGAACCAGCTTTGCATTCCCGACCGTCAATGATCATGCCATGTTCCTGACCCATCTCCGTCTTGATCTGCGCCAGAGCAGCTTCAAAGTGCTGGTGCAGCTCTTCAGGTGGGTTGAACATGGTGGCATAGGTTAGCTTAAAAGATTTTTCAGATGCCATAAAAACTACCTCCTTGTTATTCATGCTTAAAGCAGATTTAGTATATCCGAGCGGTTGGCGAACGTCAAAAGAGGAATGACGTAAAATCTACTGTTATTCCTCGCACTTGCCGGGGTTTATTCGCACAGGAATGTGCAGAGTTGGATGGCAATATCCCCACGCAAGAATGCGTGGGCTACAAGGAGCAAGACAAAAAGTTGCCCGGAGCTCTCCACGCTTCACTCTGGGCAGGCGCTCAGCCAAAAGAAAACCGCCTATCCTCTCTCGAAAATAGGCGGTTTGTTTTACCAAATTCCGTTGGTCTAGGTCAGTTCAAACTGGCCGGTGCACAGACGATAATAACGGCCCTTCTGCTGCAGCAAGTCGGCATGGTCGCCGCGCTCGATGATCTCGCCATGCTCCAGGACGATGATGGCGTTGGCATTGCGGACGGTGGAAAGACGGTGCGCGATCACGAAGACCGTGCGGCCTTTCATCAGCGCGTCCATGCCCTTTTCGATCAGGCGCTCGGTGCGCGTGTCGATCGAGCTGGTGGCCTCATCCAAGATTAATACCGGCGGATCGGCCACAGCCGCGCGCGCAATAGCCAGCAGCTGGCGCTGCCCCTGCGACAGGTTGGTACCATCGGAAGTAATCATGGTGTCGTAACCCTGCGGCAGACGCTTGATAAAGGAATGCGCGCTGGCTTGTTTGGCAGCCTGGATGCAATCCTCATCGCTGGCATCCAGCCGGCCATAGCGGAGGTTATCCATGACCGTTCCGGTAAAGAGGTGCGTATCCTGCAGCACCATACCCAGCGACTTGCGCAAGTCATCTTTACGGATGCTCTTGACGTTGATGCCGTCGAAAGTGATGGTGCCCTCTTCGATATCGTAGAAGCGGTTGATCAGATTGGTGATGGTGGTCTTGCCCGCGCCGGTGGACCCTACGAAGGCGATCTTCTGGCCGGGCTTGGCATACAACGACACATGATTGAGCACAGTCGTGCCGGGTTCGTAACTGAAGGTGACGTCGTTGAAACGCACATCGCCTTTTAGTTCGACGTAATCTACCGTTCCATCCGCCATGGGCACTTTCCAGGCCCAATGGGTGGGATGGATGCCGTTGTGAGCCACTTCCACAAAACCATCGGTGTTCTTGTTGGCGCCCACCAAAGTGACACTGCCTTCATCCACTTCAACAGGCTGGTCCATGACCTCAAACACACGTTCCGCGCCGGCCAGGGCCGCCAGGATGGTGTTCATCTGGTTGGAGATTTGCTGCACGGGCATACCCATCTGTCGCACATATTGGAGGAAAGACGCCAGCGAACCGATATCGAAGCTGCCCATAACGGTCAGCAAACCGCCCACCAGTGCCACCGCTGCGTAGGAGATGTTGTTCAGGTTCATCACCACCGGCATAATGACGGAGGAGTAGAAGTTGGCCTGCGTGGCCGCTTCGCGATAATCCTCGTTGCGTTTTTGGAATTCGCGGTTGGCCTTATCTTCGTAATTGAAGACTTTGACCACTTTCAGACCGTCGACCATTTCTTCAACGTAACCGTTCAGGTTGCCGAGGTTCCTTTGCTGGTCTTTAAAATATTTTCCGCTGCGGCTGGTGAAGAAACGCGCAAAGAAGAACATCAGGGCTAAAAGGATCGCCGCCACCAGGAACAGGATGGGGCTGAGCACAATCATCATCACGATCGAACCAACAAAAGTCAGCGCGCTGGAGAACAATTGCACCAGGCTTTGTTCGAAGGCCATCTGAACATTATCGATATCGTTGGTAAAGCGGCTCATTAATTCGCCGTGTGTATGCGTATCAAAATACTTCAGCGGTAATATCTGCAATTTGGCGAACAGTTTCCTGCGCATGGTATTGGTCATGCGCTGGGCAATTTGCAGCATCAAGCGGCTCTGCCCATAGGTGGCGCCAACACTTACCAAGTAGATGCAGGCTAAAATCACCAATGCCCTGGCCAAACCGTTGAAATCTCCCGGAATAATGTAGTTATTGATGAGAGGTTTCAGGAAATAGTTTGCAGCCAGTGATCCTGCGGTGCTAATCAGCATCAATATCACCACCAATACCAACTGGAATTTTTTAGCTGCCAGGTACTCTACCAACCGCATCAAGGTGCTGCGGGTATTTTTCGGTTTTTCAAAGTGCATTTGCGCACCGGGTCCATGGCGCGGCCCCGATTCTACCTGAGGTTTAATTTCACGTTTTTCTTCGCTCATTGTCCCAATACTCCTTCCTGCTGGGAGGAATTAATTTCTCTGTAAATTTCATTATTTTGCAGAAGTTCTGCATGTGTTCCGATGCCGGAAATACAGCCATCCTCCAGAACGATGATCTTATCGGCGTCTTGAACCGAACTGATGCGCTGCGCGATGATGAAGATGGTGGTATCCGCCAGATTATGATAGAAAGCTTCGCGGATGCGGGCTTCGGTAGCCATATCCACAGCGGAGGTGCTGTCGTCCAAAATAAGGATCTTGGGGTTCTTCAGAATCGCACGGGCAATACACAAGCGCTGCTTCTGTCCGCCGGATACGTTCACGCCGCCCTGACCCATAACGGTGTCGTAGCCGTTGGGGAAGGACATGATGAAATCGTGCGCCTGGGCATCTTTGCAAGCTGTGACAACTTCCTCTTCGGTGGCTTGCTCGTTGCCCCACATGATGTTCTCGCGGATCGTGCCGGAGAACAGGGTGTTGGTCTGCAGGACCACGCCGATTTTCTCGCGTAAATCCGGCAGGCGGTAATCGCGCACGTCCACGCCATCCACCAGCACCGCGCCGGCGGTGGCATCATATAAACGCGGGATCAGGTTGACCAGGGTGGACTTGCCGGAAGCCGTACCGCCCACAATACCAACAATCTGGCCCGGCTCAGCCACAAAACTGACATCACGCAGGACGTCTTCACCGCTGCCGGTCAACGAGTATTTAAAATCTACCTTCTTGAACTCAACTTTGCCAGCCGTCACTTGCGGGCAATCCTGCTCACCGGCCGCGGGGACCAGCGCCGGATTGTTGCCTTCCAGGGTAGCGCTCAAAGCAAATTCTGGATTATCGACAATGTCGATATCCGTATCCAATACTTCGATGATACGCTTGCTGCTGGCTTCCGCGCGGGCACTCATGATGATCATCATGGAGATCATCATGACACTGAACAGAATTTGGAAGATATAGCTGATAAAACTAATCAATTCGCCCGTACCCATGATACCGGTTGAGACCATTTTTCCGCCCATCCAGATGATGGCAATAGTGGCCGCATTCATAACAAACATCATCACCGGCATGTTCAAAATAGCCAGAGAAATGGCGCGGATAGCCGAGTTAGTGAAGTCGTCGTTGGCATTACGGAATTTCGTGTTTTCATGATCCGCCCGCACAAAAGATTTCACCACACGGATACCGATCAGGTTTTCCTGAATGACCCGGTTGATATTGTCGATCTTTTCCTGCATGATTGAGAAGCGTTTGACAGCCTGGCTGATGATGGAGAGCACACCGATGACCAGCACCGGTATTGCAATTGCCAGGACTATCGACAGGCGCGCGTTGATGCGGTAAGCCAGGAAGAAAGCGATCACCAGCATCATCGGCGCGCGTGTCAGCAATCGCAGACCCATGATGAAGGTCACCTGTAAGTTATTGACGTCGTTGGTCAGGCGCGTCACCAGAGAAGCCGTGCTGAATTTATCGATATTGTTGAAGGAGAATTTTTGTACTTTTTCAAACAATGCACTGCGTAAATTCGCCGCAAAACCAATGGCTCCGGTAGTAGAGAACTTCATGTTGAGAACGCCGAAGAAAATGGCACCTAATGCCAGCATAACCATAAAAATACCTGTCTTTATAATGAAGGCCATATCTCCAGCAGGGATTCCCTGATCTACGATACGCGCCATCAATAGAGGCATGCTTAATTCGCACAGCACGTCCAGAAACACAAATACCGGCACCAGTAGAATATATTTTTTGTATTGCTTAATATAAATTGATAATTTCTTTAACAAGCTTTCCTCCGAAATATTTTATTAATCTAGTCCGCTTTTCCATAACAAAATCAATTAAAGGATTAACACACATTTCATCAACTTGGATTTAATACGGATTCAACCAGCTTTGAGGTTCGTCAGGATGTGATGAAGATAATCTTCCAAACGGTCCAGGTCTTCATCACCGAAGTTGTGGAAGGTCTGTTCATCAAGTTTTTTAAACGAACTCTGAATACCGCTGATAACCGCACGCCCGCCTTCTTGCATAAAAACGCGCGAGAGGCGTTCGTCTTTGTCATCCGACTGCCGCTTTATGTAGCCTTCTTCTTCCAGGCGTTTGATGACTTTGGTGGCAGCAGCCGGAGAGATATTCAATCTCTCTGCAATCTCCGAATGGGTCAAGCCTTCGTGTTCGGACAGGAACATCAACATCATGCCCTGACCGCGGAATATCTTGCTTTGCGTCATAAACTGGTCGGCCGTTTTTCCACGTTCGCGGCAGACATGCATGAGCAGATGCCCAATTTTCTCTTTCTTCGTTTGTATAATCATTTCACCTGTTTATTATTAACTGGTTAATTAATACCACTGTCTGTTTATACATAAAAGGGAGGGATTGTAAACAATTTATAAATATTTTTAACATTGATCCGGCGCGATCGTCCCACAAATTTAAAGAGAATGTATAATTCGGGGGTTCATCTCCCGGGAATTGGAATTTTCAGATAGAAAACACAACTCATGACAAAAAACAACACAACCACCACAGTTTATTTAATCCGCCACGGCATTACCGATTGGATCGAACAGGGCAAGATCGCTGGACAATCCGACCGGCCGCTGAGCGCTTTCGGCCTGGAACAGGCTGAATTGACCGGCAAGGCCATGCAGGGTGTCAAAGCCGCCCACTTGTTCTGTTCGCCCTTGCTGCGCGCGCGCCAGACCGCCGCGCCCATCAGCCAAGCCACCGGCCTGGAACCCGAGTACATGGACGGGTTGATGGAAACAAATTTCGGAATCATGGAAGGCAAGCGCAATTATTGGGGCATGCTCAGGGATAAAAAATTCCTGCTGAAGATGTACTTCAACATGCGCCGCCTGATCAATATCTTTAGTGGCGAAAAAGGCAGTCTATTCACTCAGCGCGTGCGTAAAACCTGGCTGGAAATCCGCGCCCAAGCCGACGGCCGGCCGCTCATTGTGGTAGCCCACGCCGGTGTGCTGCGCAACATCTTGTTCTACGAACTGGGCGGCAGCCTTTCCGACACGCGCTTCAATCTGGACGCCTGCAGCATCAACATCATCGAGATTAGCTCGGACGGCCCCAGCCAGATGATCCAACCCAATGGTGTCGCGCACCTCAACGGAAAAATCCATCCATGAGTATTCGCGCTATCATTTGGGACCTGGAAGGAGTGCTGCTGCAATCACCTGATGAGGATGCACCCACTACCATCGCTCATAAGTTGAATGTTCCGATAGATAAATCGCGGGAAGCTTTCTACAGCGATTTCAACGACCGCGTGGACAAAGGCGAATTTACGCACGATGATTTCTTGAATCACGTGGTGGATAGCTTGGGCTTGCCGCGCGAAAAGAAAACCGACTTGTTGGATTGCTTTTATCAGGATTTTTTCATCGATGCCGGAATGCTGTCCGACGTACGCGCCTATCATCAGCGCTACCGCACCGCGCTGCTCTCCAATTATTCGGATCTGCTGCGTAAAATGCTGGCCAGTTATTGGCGTATGGATGGCGCGTTCGATCAAATCGTGATCTCCTGGGAAGTGCGCATGATCAAACCCGATCCCGATATCTTCTATTACACCCTGGAAAAGTTGGGCTGCGCCCCCGCGGAAGCCATTTTCATCGATGACAAGGCCGTCAATGTGGAAGGCGCGCGGGCACTGGGCATGCATGCCATCCTGTTCACCGGGCGGGAGGACATGAACCGCCGCATCGAAGCCATCGTGGCCCAATCCAAGGAAAGCTCACCCGCATGAGCATCCGCGCCATCATTTGGGACATGGAAGGGGTCATCCTGCTCAATACACAGAGCAGCATCCTCGCCTGCATTGCCAAACGCCTGAACATACCGGTTGAGCAGCTGCCCACAGGCTTTGATGAAACCTTCATGAACCGTGTCGACCTCGGTGAATTTACCCAGGAGGATGCCTGGGATCACATGCTTGATGAATTGGGATTGCCGCGATCCAATAAGGTGGAGCTAGATAAATTCTTCTATGAGGATTTCTACATCGACCGGGAACTGGTCACCGATATTTGCGCCTACCATAAACAATTTAAAACAGCTTTGCTATCCAATTACTCAGACGCGCTGCGGCCCATGTTGTCCGGCCCCTGGCGTATGGATGGAGCCTTTGATGAGATCATCATTTCCTGTGAAGTGCGCATGATCAAGCCCGACCCGGCCATTTACCGATATGCACTGCAGCAGCTGGGGACAGCCCCGCAGGAAACTATCTTTATTGATGACCGCCAGGTCAATATCACCGGCGCGCAAGCGCTGGGAATGCATGCCTTTCAATATACCGGACGGGCGGAAATGAACCGCAAGATAAAGGAAATCATCGCCCCAGAAAAATAGTAGAATCAACCCATTAGCATTTTCGATAAACGAGGGATACGCATTGACCACTTATTACCTGGTTCGACACGGCACCACCGCCTGGGTGGACCAACAACGGCTGCACGGTATTACCGATATCCCGTTGAACGATAACGGCTTGCGGCAAGCGCAACGTACCGCCGAAGCCATGCGCGATATCCGCGCGGTTCACCTGTTCTCCAGCCCGCTGTCGCGGGCCATGCAAACCGCGCAGGCTATCGGGGAAAAGGTCCACCTCACTCCCAGCCCGCGGCCCGGATTGACCGAAATTAATTTCGGCTGGATGGAAGGCCGGACCATCGAAGACGACCTCGACGCGCATAAACCAAAGATTGTTTACCTGTACGAACATCACCGCTTGAACTTGATCCGCTTTCTTAGCGGCGATTCCAAGCGCGGTTTCCAAAAACGCGTCGTGCAGGAATGGCACAACATTCTGGACGAAACGCGCGGGGAGGACAGCATTATCGTAGCCCATTCGGGCGTGCTGGACGTCATTCTGGTGGAATGCTTTGGCCCACCGCGCGACAGCCTGCTGCCCTTCTACTCCATCCACCCCTGCAGCATCACCACCATCGAAGTGGATGAAGGCGGCAACCCTCTTCTGGTGGAAATGGATAACCACGCACATTTACAGGAATGGTATCCGGCCCATGATTAAATTATTGGTCTGGGACCTGGCCGGTGTGCTGCTGCACACGGTCAAGGGCACCTTTGAATCTCTGCTGGCCGAAAGGTTGGACGTGCCCGAACAAGCGGTTTACGACGCCATCCGCAGCGAAACCAACAACCGTTGGGATTTAGGCGAGATCGACGATCCATGTTACTACACCTGGATGCTGGAATACCTGGGGCAGCCGCTCAGCAAAATGCCCATCGTGGAGAAATTCGTGCGCGATGATTTTTACGTACATCCGCAGATGCTGGCCGCCATTCGCGATTATCATAAGCGCTACCCCACCGTGCTGCTGACCAACTTCCCTTCGCACCTGCATGAATTCCTGCGCACGGTCTGGAACATCGAGGGCACTTTTGACCACGTGATTGCTTCCTGCGATGTCAAGCTGCTCAAGCCCGACCCGCGCATGTATCAATACGCGCTGGATCAAGCCGGCTGCCGTGCGGAGGAAGCGGTATTCATCGACGACCGTGAAGGCAATGTTCAAGGCGCGCAGAGCATTGGCATGCGCGGCATCGTGTTCCAAAACCCGGAACAAGCCATCGCCGACCTGAACGCGCTCCTGGCTGAAAAATAAACCTGACTATTTACCGCTGAATTTTTCGTAGAAAATTTGCGCTGCTTTGCGCACACCCTTGATTTCAGCGCGCTGCTTCAGCACGCGGATGTTGCCCTGGCGGGCGCGTTCGCGCAGCTCGGGGTGGCGCAGCGCGCGCAGCACCGCTTGCGCAGCCGCCTGCGGATCGCGCGGATTCACCAGTAAACCGGTGCGCTCCGGCTCCAGCCATTCGCGCAGCGATTCGATATTCCCCACCACCGGGAAGCAGCCGCATGCCAGCGCTTCCAGGAAGGTGTTGGGTGTGCCGTCGTGGCTGGATAGCGATACGTACACCTGCGATCGCGAGAAGAGCTGCCAGAGCTGCTGTTGGCCCAGGTAAGGCAGCAGCAGGACATGATCCTGTAAGTGATACTGCTCGACCCATTTAAGCGCCTGGGGCTGGCCCTGCATGGCCGTGCACACGAAATAAGCTTGTGGAAATTCCTTTAATATCAGCGGAATACTGGCAAAGAACACATCCTGATGCACACTGCCGGGGCGGAAACCGCGCGGGTTGACCACCAGCGGGCGGCCTTCGGGCAAGGCATAATCGTGCGCGACCGACAGGCTGAGCGTGCGGTTGATCTCATCCAAATCCAGCCCGCCGTTGCCGGGCAGCACGGCCGTGGGCGCGTCGGCCCGCAAACCCCACTGCAACGCCAGACGCACGTCGCGGGAGGCATCCGCCAGCAAGCCATCCGCGCGCGCCAACGTGCGGCGCGTTTGGCGCTTCATCAGGATGGAAGTGCGCGCGTGGAAAGTCAGGTCATTGCCCCAAATGGAAACAATTAAGGGAATCTCGGCTGGCGTAACTACCGCCAGCATGCCCTCGAAGGGCACGCGTAGCGCGTGCACCAGATCGGGTTGAACCTCGTCCAGGATACGTAAGAATTCTTTTTGTTGGCGCGGGAGCAGCAAGGGGGCTGCCAGCGCACGCAACTTCAGCAGCATGGGGCGCAGGCGCGCCACCATTCCACGTACACGCGCCTGGCGTTGAGAAGCGGAGCGCGCTACCTGGCTGCCGGACATGCCGGAAAAAGCCACCGGCAGCGTATATTGATGCTCAATGCCGGGAATGGGTTCGTAGGGATAGGTGGAGACCAGCGAGACGGTGAGATCCAGCCCGGAGAGCATGCGCAGCCAATTGCGGGTGATGGGACTGCGCCCATCGGCAACCAAAAGGATATGCATCAAGCCTCCAACACGCGGTTGACCGCTTCCACGAATACCGCCACCATATTTTCCAAATTCACGTCGCGGCTGACAATATCGTAAGAATTTAGCCCCATGGTGCGCAGGCGGGGCAGATCACTCAATGCTTCGGCGATCTTGCGAGTCAATTCCTCAGTGCTGCCTTCGGATAGCATCCAACCGTTCTTTTCACGTACCAGATCCGATTGGGTACCGTCGGCCACGCCCACGATGACCGGCAGGGCGTGCGCCATAGCCTGCTGCACGGCCAAACCGCCGGTGCCGGGCAGCACGAACAGGTCCGCACCCTGAAAGAGCTGCTCCAGTTCACCGCCGTGCTGTGCGCCGTAGAATTTGGCTTTCGGATAGATTTCCTCGGCCAGTGCTTCCAATTCGCGGCGCAGCGGGCCGTCCCCCACGATCCACAAAACGGGCTGCTGGTCCTGCGGCAGCGCCGCGCAGGCATGGATAAGCTGATCGACTTTCTTGCGCGCCTGCAGGCGCCCCACAAACAACACCACCGAACCGCCGGGAGCATATGCATCAGGGCGCTGCGGCGCGGGCTGGGTGGGTTTGGGCGCCACCGCATTGGGCGCGGTAAAAATCGCTTGTTGGGGAAAACCCAACTTTGCGTATTCCTGCGCGCCGGCCTGGCTGTAGGTAATCAGCGCGTCGAATTGGTTGATAAAGCGTTTGCGCCGGTTCAAACGCAGATGGGCAAATCTTCCCTGCGGTTGGGGCGAACCCAGCCCCCAGCCAATCAAGCGTCCGCCATGCCGGCGCATCCAGTTGATGGCTGTGCGCGACAAGGGATAACGCGGGTTGGCTTCCATGATGAGCACCTGCGGCTGCCATTCATCCAGCCATTTCCGGATGTTAACCTGCCAGCAGGTATAGGCCAAGCCGTTCAGTATGTGCAGGTTGCGCGCCGGATAGTACTGCGCGGCCAGCGGTACTGCACCGGTGTCCAGCGCTTCTTCGGACCGCGGTCGGCCCGCGAACACGCTCAATCCCGCCGGGCAGGCCTGCGCCAGTGCGTCAAAAAAAGGCACGCGATAATTCGGCAGCACGCGCTGCTGCAGCCCAACTTTAACCTTGATGTCCTTCATCAGGGAATAACCTCAACCATGGATCCTCCAGATGTCTTTTGAACTTCAATGCGGGAAGGAAAAGCGTCCTTCAACTCATCCAGATGGGTGATTACCAGTATTTTAGCAAAATCCTCACCGACCAGGTGAATGGCTTCGATTAAGCGCTGGCGGCCTTCTTCATCCTGGCTGCCAAACCCTTCGTCGATCACCAGCGTTTGCAGGCGCGCTCCGGCACGCTGGGCCAGCACGCGCGACAAGGCCAGCCGGATGGCGAAATTGATGCGGAAAGCCTCACCGCCGGAGAACAGCTCGTATTCGCGCTGACCGGAAGAATCGCTGATGAGGATATCCAGGGTTTGCTTTTTATCGTCGCGCTTCTTATCCTTATACTCGCGCTCCGTCATGAAGGTCACCGACATGCGCCCGCTGGTCAGGCGGTCGAGGATGTCGTTGGCCTGCAATTCAATTTCCGGTAAAGCCTGTTCAATTAACAAAGCCTGAATACCGTCGCGCCCGAAGGCTGTTTCCAGTGTTTTCAGGTGGGCGATCTGCCCCTGGATTTCGGCGATCTCGCGGGTAAGTTCGACTTTGCGCTCACGCTGTTTGTCCAGCACAGATACCATCTGCTGGGCAGCGCCTACCTGCCGGCGCAGGGAGTTTTCCTCGTGACGCAGGTCTTCCAGTTCGGTTTCCACCGCCTGAGCGTCGGGCAGCTGCGCTTTCTGCCCGCTGATGTTACTTTCCAATTCTGTCAGCTGCTGTTGGCCGTGCGTGATCTCTTCGTCCAAAGCATTAGCGGCTGTGGTGAGTGTTTCGATCTCACGCCGCAGCGATTCCACCGCGGTGCGTGCTTTTTCCAGGTTGCGGAAAGTTTCTTCAGCGCTGCGCGCATCCATCTCAGCCTGGCGGCGGCGCTCGTGCTCTTCCGGCTGGTAGCTCAATTTTTCAAGCGAGGCATCCGCCTGCTGCAGCTGCACGCGCTGGGGTTTTGAGAAGGCCTCTTCCTTCAACGCAGCTTGAATCTCCGTCGAACGCGGCTGATCCTGACGCTCCCATTTTTCCACTTGCTTTTGGAACCCGGCCAGCATCTGTTCATTGCGGCCGGCCTGCCCCTGCAGCGCGCTCATCTCATTTTGCGCGCGGCGCAGTTCAGTTAATTGATCCTGAAGCTTGTGCTGTTGGGCGTCGTTGTCTTTGATCAGGCGGTTGTTCTCACGGTACTGGTCGCCCAGGGTTTTGCCCTCGGCTTTCAACTGTTCCAGGATGGCGCGCCGGTGCGCGTCCGAAAGTTCCTGCCCACACAACGGGCACTGCGTCCCGCTGGCGGCTTCCAGCTGTTCAATGTTGGCCTTCAACTCGGCCATGTTTTCTTTTAAATGTAGATTTTCCGCGCCAAGAGCGGTGCTTTCTTTCTGCAATTGCGCGATCTGATCTTCAATGCGCGGCAGTTCGCCCAATGTCTTTTCCAGTTCTTTCAAGCGGATCTGGTCTTTCTCCACCTGTTTCTGCAGTGGCGCTACTTTGGGCAGCAGTTCATCCACTTCCTTTTGCGCCATTTCCAAACCGGCCAGCTCCTGGCGCAAGCGGGCTTCCTCAGTTTGAATCTGAGCTGCGGCCTGTCCGCGCTCGCTTTGCAGCTGGTGATACTGTTCCGCCAGGGCATTCCACCGCTCCACTTCCGCGCGTGTGTCCTGCCAGGTCTGGTAAGCCAGCCGGATGGCTGTCTCATTCTTCAAAGTGTCTTCGAAGGCTGCCAATTCCGCCCCGCGCGCACCGATCTGTTCCCGTTGGGAGGCAGCCCGCGCCCGGTTGGCATCCAACTGCTTGTTCACCAGATCCAATTTCTCCTGGTCCGATTTCAATTGGCGCAGTTGGGCTTGAGCCTGGTTCCACAGCGTTTCTTTTTGTCCGCGCAATGCTTCGGTTTTCTTCAGGCTGTTATCCAGCAGCTCCAATTTTTCAGTTAAGTCCTGCTCGCCTTCCAGTTCGACCAGAATTTCATTGAGCAGGTTCTGGCGGGCGTACTGTTCGGTGTCGCCGGCGCGCCGGCGGCGGTATGCCTCTTCACGGTAAGCCTCCCAAATTTCCAATCCCAGGATACTGCTCAGGATTTCTTTGCGGTGAGCGGGCGTCTGCTGGGCAAACATATCGGCCTTGCCCTGCAGGAAAAAGGAAGTGTTAATAAAAGTGTCGTAATCCAGATGCAAAATCTCGCGGATGCGCGCCTCGGTGGCGCGCACGCCGGACTCAGTCATGGCTTTCCATTCTTCGGCTTCGCTGCGCACCTGCAATTCCAGCGTGGTGCTTTTGCCTCGTTCGCGACTGCGCTGGATGCGGTAGCGGTTGCTTTCGTAATCCATTTCCAAGGTTACTTTACAACTCTCCAAACCCAGGCTGATGAGCGCATCGTCTTCGTTGCGGCGCGCCCTGCCGAACAGCACCCAGGTAATGGCGTCGAAAATAGAGGACTTGCCCGCGCCGTTCGGCCCTGAAATACAAGCCACGTTTACGCGCGAAAAATCGATTTGAACCTCGCCGCGATAGGAGAGGAAGTTTTCCAGTGTCAGCCGAATGGGTATCATCCCGCCTCTTTCTCAGATTGGCCGCGCTGGGCTGTTTCGAAGATGTCCTCGGCCAACTTATTGAGGGCTTGCGTATCGCGGCCTTTAGCCGGTATGACGTCCCAATAGCGGTTGAGCACCTCGATGGGCGGGATCTCGCTGACGCTCTTATCCTGCGGCAAGCGGATGCGCGCCTGGATCTGCGGGCGGCGGATGAAGTGGAATTCGAAGGCGCTTTCCGCTTTGCGGCGGATATCGCTCTCGTCGATCAGCGCGTCCCACTCGCGCGGGTAATAAACCACCAGGCGAAAGATGGCGTCAGCCAACTGTTTTTCGCCCGGGAATGCTTTAAGAATATCCTGGTTGACCGTTTCGGGGTTTTCCAGCTTAGCGACATGGTCAAAGAATTTCCTTCCACGCAGCAGGTGTTCTTGCATTTCGGCATGGCCCCGCTCGATCTCTGCCGTGACGAAGATTTTCTGTTCCTCGGCCTCGCCAAAATCCACGCGCTCGATCGAGCCGGGATAGACAATGTGCGGGTGGCCGTCCTTGTTGAGGTCCTGGTGATTATGGATGTGGCCAAGCGCCACGTAATCCAGGCGCGGATCGCGCACCAGCGAACCGGGCAGCACGAAATCGGCGCCCAGCATAATGGTGCGTTCGCTGCCGTAGAAAGCGCCCTGTACGGTGGCATGCGCTGTCAGGATGGCAGGCAATTTCGGATCCAATTGGTCCATGAGACTTTCAACCAGAGCGGTCAACTCGCGCTCGATCTGGTCATTTAAACTTTCGTTGGATTGCTTCTCGTTATCAAGGCTGGCGGCAAAAGCCGAGCGGTTCAGCCAGGGAATGCCGATCACCTGCAGCGGCAGACCGTTCAGGTCATCCGGCCCCAGCAGACAGGGTTTGCTGATTACGCGCACGTTGGGAACCTGCAGAGTGTCGAATTCCTGCAGTGCATGCGCGCGCCCGGAAGCGGGCGAAACGTCGTGGTTGCCGATCACCAGCAGGGTCATAATGCCCGCCGAGGACAGGCGCATGATGCGCCGGCCCCATTCGCGTTGGTAAGTGGGCGCGGGGGTGCGGTCGCGGTAGGCGTCCCCGGCGAAGATCACCAGGTCGACTTTCTGTTCGACCGCGGCGTCCACTATGGTATCCAGCGCTTTGAGAAAATCCAGTACGCGCATCGGCAGACCGCTTTGCGGGTCGTGGCGGCCCTGACGGGCCAAATCAATGTGCGCGTCCGCGAAATGCAGCACTTTAATCATGGTAAAAATCCAACCTCATCGCTGTTTTGATCATTATTTTCCGTTGGAATAAAATTTTTACAATTCTCTAATTAAAAACTTACGAAAATATTTTTCAATGCCAGTATACTAAGTTTTAGCTAAACAAGGAAAGCTAAATGATACCGATTCGCGACACCATACGCTCCCGCTCATTTCCTTTCGTCAACTGGACGATCATCATCCTGAATAGTCTGGTCTTCTTTTATCAGTTCAACCTGAACAGCAGCCAACTGGATGCTTTCGTCCAGACCTTCGCGCTGGTGCCTTCCCAAATCACGTCCAACCCGATGAGCTGGTATCCCTTCCTGACGCACATGTGGCTGCATGGTTCGCTGATGCACATCATCGGGAACATGTGGGTGCTGCTGATCTTCGGCGACAATGTGGAAGACCGGCTGGGTTCGGTACGCTATCTGGTCTTTTACCTGTTGGGCGGCATTGCCGCCGGGCTGCTGGAGTACTTTTTCTCAGCCGGCAGCGACGTGCCCGCGTTGGGCGCCAGCGGCGCTATCGCGGCCGTGATGGGTGCCTATCTTATATTCTATCCCCGCGCCAAAGTGGTCACGTTCGTGCCCATCTTTTTCTTCGGCTGGTTCGTGCGCATTTCGTCGTTCGTCTTTATCGGCTTGTGGTTCCTGCTGCAATTATTCAGCGGCGTAACCTCATTGGGCGCTGCCGCCAGTACGCAAGTCAGCGGCGTGGCCTGGTGGGCGCACGTGGGCGGGTTCCTGTTCGGGCTGTTGATGGCTAAACCATTCTGCCTGGGTAAGTGCCAGCGTCAGGAGTATGCTGATGAACATTACCCCTGGTAAATTGAGAAGATTTATGTACCGGTTCTTTGGAGGATTTTATGGATTTCATTAACGTTCTATGGCTCTTTATATTAGTAGCCAGCCTGGCGCCCATGGTCAAGCAGCGCGTGCTGGATTCCGAGCGCTTCCGCTTGATGCGCAAAGTGGAAGAGAAACGCGGTTCGCGTGTGATCGCGCTGATCCACCGTCAGGAAAGCATGTCGCTTTTGGGCTTCCCGATCGCCCGCTATATCGACATTCAGGATTCCGAGGAGATCATGCGCGCTGTCAAAATGACCGACCCGAAGATTCCGATCGACATCATCCTGCACACCCCCGGCGGGTTGGTGTTGGCCGCCGAGCAAATCGCTTACGCCCTCTCCAAACACAAGGGCAAGGTGACCGTCTTCATTCCGCACTATGCCATGTCCGGCGGCACCATGATCGCCCTGGCCGCGGACGAGATCGTCATGGACGACAATGCCGTGTTGGGACCGGTGGATCCGCAGATCGGCGAATATCCGGCCGTTTCCATCCTGAAAGTGCTGGACGAGAAACCGGCCAAGGACATCGACGACCAGACCATGATCCTGGCGGACGTTTCGCGCAAGGCCATCGCGCAGGTCAAAGCCACCATTGAGAAAATCGCCTGCTGCCAATATTCGGACGAAGCCGCGCACGACCTGGCTGAGAAACTGGCCAGCGGCCAATGGACGCACGACTACCCCATCAGTTTCGAGGAAGCCAAAGAACTCGGCCTGAAGGTCAGCAACAAGATGCCGGAGGATATTTACAAGCTGATGAACCTTTACCCGCAAGCACGCACGCGCCGGCCTTCGGTGGAATACATCCCCGTGCCTTATGAAAAACGGCCCGGCGCGGCCAAAGGTACGCCCAATAAAGGATAGCCTTTCATTAATAAAACCTAAAGTGGGAAGAGCATGATGCTCCTCCCACTTTTTTGTTATGTCTCCCAGAGGTTATTGAGGGAGTTTTCCTTATTTACTCAACATCAATTGTATTTTCGGGGGAGTGCGAATAGAATTACCCTATCGAAGGGTTCACCACCGAAAGGGAGGTACAGCATTGAAAAAAGCGCTATCACTTCTTGGAATCATCAGTATTCTGTTCCTGAGCAGCTGCGGCAGACTATTCAAACCGGAAAGCACAGCCACAGCCACAGTAACCGCCACAGCCATTCCTACCAGGACGGCCGTGCCGACGGCAACCGTCACGCCCACCATCACCCCCACCGCGACCCCGCAAATTGAAAACCGCATCAGCGGCCTCAACCTGGGGACGCACCTGAATGACAGCCCCGAAACAGGAACGAACATCGCCGAAGAAGACCTGCGCGCACTCATCGAACGGATCAGCCCATACACGCATTGGATCAGGACCTACAGCGTACAGGGCGGGCTGGAAAACGCCGGGTCGATCGCCCATGAATTTGGGCTGAAATTTGCGGCGACTGCCTGGTTAAGTAGCAACCTGGTCGAAAACGCAAGCCAAATGGAAGCCCTGATCGAATTGGCCAAAACCGGAGCTGTCGATCTGGCTATCATCGGAAATGAGACGCTGCTGCGCGGCGATCTGACCGCGCGGGAATTAATGATCTATATTGACTGGTTCAAAAAAGCGGTGCCGGATGTACCGGTGACCACTACGGATGTTTGGTCGGAACTTGAAAAATATCCCGGCTTGTTCAGCGTTATGGATGTGGTGGCTGTCAATGTCTATCCCTATTGGGATGGGGTCGCGGTCGATGAAGCGGTCAATGCCATCGAGAACTGGTATTTTAAAGCCATGGAGAAAGTAAACACACCTGCTTCCCGTAAAGAAATCATCATTGCAGAAACCGGGTGGCCTTCCTGTGGTGAAAACGGCGATGCCGCCAGCCAGGCAGCTTTTTTCAACGATTTCGTGTCTTTTGCCCAACAAATGGATATCCAGTACTTTTGGTTTGATGCGTATGATGAACAATGGAAAGTGAAGGACGAGGGAGAAGCCGGTGCCTGCTGGGGAGTATGGGACGGAGAAGGCCAAATGAAACCCGGCATGGAAAAGACCTTTGAAGGTGTATTTGAGGAAAACACCCGCTCTTCGAAAATCAAAATTACGTATGTCCCGCCCATGGACAGCACAGGGAAGCTGGAAGGTTATGCGCTAAATGTCAATCCGGATGATTACCGGGTGGTTGTTTACATCTACGTACCCAACGCCAAGGGCTGGTGGATCAAACCTGAATTCCGTAACCCTTACACATATATCGAAGATGATGGCTACTGGTCAACTTCCATCTTTACCGGCGGACTCGATAAACAGGCGACCAGAGTTGCCGCGTATCTGATTCCGCGCGATTATGCACCGCCCGCCGCTGCGGGTTGGAGCAGCCTGCCATTAGAACTGATTTCCGAGTCCGTTGCCAGGGATGAGGAATACCGATTTTAAAAACACCTTTTTTGCCCGATCGGAATGCCTGACAGACAAAACTTGCCAGGATTTCATATAGATTCTGACTGGAGCAGGTGAAGAGATACTCAAAATTTTACCTTTCATCAACCCATTTATTTTGATTTTCGATAGATATGGGTCAAAATTTATTCTATACACCACAGTTACGGATTGAATTCTTTTGTGGGTATGGTATATTATTTACAGACACTTGATCCGAAAAGGCAAACCTGGCGAAAGCTGGGGACGCAAAGCTATGGGTCTAAAGCATTCGCTATGATCGCCAGGCCGCCGAAGATCGTTTTCGCTTTTAAAGCGCAAAACAGGCTTGGCAATTTGCCGGCCTGTTTTGTTTTAAGTGATTGATTGGCGCGCAACGGAAGATGATGGAAGTTTCGTATAATTTAAAGCAAGCAACATTTCCAGGAGGAAAATCATGAAAAAGACTCCCGCTATTGCCAGCTGGGCAATATGCACTGCTGTATTGACAGCTTTACTGACCAGCTCCTTTGTTTTTGCAGAGGGAGAAAGTCCAACCCAACCTGCGGAAGAACCCGCGGCTTCCACTGAAGAAGCGGAAGCGACTGATGAAACCATCCTCCCGGAAGTTACTCCAGCAGCTAGTGAAGCTGCTGCGGATCCTACCGATACGGGTGAGGACTCTGCTGAAGTCGGCGAAGAAATAACTGCGACACCAACACCGGAAGCGCAACCGACCGAGACCCCCGATATGAGTTCCACACCGCAGATTGAGGAAACACCGACAGAAGATCAGGAAGAAGCCACACCGGCCGCCACGGAGACTCCCGCCGCGGATGAAACCGCAGGGGAAGAGAATACGGATGAGACGGTGGTCATAAGCGACGAAAACGGCGAAGCCCTTGATTTGGCCAGCCAGGAAAGCGCGGACATCATCGCCAGCAGCGATCCCTGGTGGATGGTCGGCAGCACCAAATACATGGTCGTGTTAAATGCCGGCGACTGCCCCACCGGCACATTGGGAACCACGTGCTGGGCGGATGCAAAACCGATAGAATACGCGCTCTACCTGATCGACTCCAACGGCTGGATACCTTCGGACGGCAAACTGTACGTGGAAGCCGGCGATTACAGCGACACAGTGGTGATCGACGGTTCCAGCGGCAACGGCAACCTGAGCACGCTAAAAGGATTGGTCGGATCCGGATCCGGCACCATTACACTCACCGGCAGTATCTCTATCAGCAATACCACGGCCGGATTCACTTTAAGCGGCTTTACCGTAATCGGTAGTGTTTCGCTGGATAACAACAGCGGTTCACTTTACCTGGACGATTTATACATTCAAAACGACAGCGGGGATGGGCTGACAGTCAGCAACCAAAACGGCAACGTTACAGTCACCAACGTGCAGTCGCGCGATAACCGCGGCGACGGCGCGCGCATTGACAACACAGCCGCATCCAAAGGCACTATCATCATCACCAATAGTTCTTTTGACTACAACGACGATGAGAACGATTTGACCTGGAATGTTGGCTTGTATATCAACACCAACGGCCCGGTCACGCTGGACGGCGTGGCGACCAGCCGCAACAACGGCAACGGCACCGAAATCCACGGGTTCAGCGCCCTGACCATCAACAACAGTTTATTTGACCATAACTACGTCGATCTTTACTCAGCCGATTATGGTTACGGCCTGCTGGCCGCCACCAGCAACCCGGCCTATGTGAAGATCATGAACGTGTTCGCTTACTACAACGACAACACTGCCATTGACATTGAGACCGCCGGTTCAGTTTATCTGAGCTACGTGCGCGCTTCACACAGTTCCATCCGCGTGGGTAACATTGATGCCGGCGGCGAAACGGTCAATGAGCGCCTGAACGAAGACAACAAATACACCGGCGATCGCTGGTATTTCAGTGGGACGAACGGGCAGGATCTGGAGATCCTGCTGGAAAGCGATTTTTTTGACGCTTATCTGGAATTGTATGACGCCGGCACCGATACCCTGCTGGCTTTCAACGATAACCTGGACGGTACCACGACTAACGCTTTGATCAATTACACTTTGACCGCCGACGGCGACTACTACATCATCGTAAAAACCCTGGAAAGCAGCGGCAGCGCGGACGGGGATTACAGCCTGTCTGTCAACGACAGCGAGCACAACAACGAAACCGAATTCGACATTCCCGGCATGAAGGTTAACACCACCAGCGGCAGCGGTACGATTACTGTCTCAAACGGAATGTTCCAGGACAATGGTGGGGATGGGATGGAATTGGATTCCTTAAAAACCATTACTCTAAACACCGTGGATGCTTCTTACAACAGCCAGAACGGGGCTGTGCTGGATACCTGCCAGTATGACGAAGTGCTGGGATACTGCCTGGGTTCCGGCACCATCACACTGGACAGCCCCACCAGCGCGGGTTGGTACGGCGCTAATTATTTCCTGGGCAACAGCGGAACCGGTCTGCTGATCAGTGCCGGTTCGACCATCAAACTGAACAACACCAGCGCCTATGATAACCTGGGGAATGGGCTTGAAATTAATAACGCCAACAGCAATATTGCCATTTTCATCCGCACCACACTGAATAATTTCACCAACGTGTATCGCAACAACGGCGGCTCGGGTATCAAAATCAACACCGGCGGAAAAATCACGATTTATGATACCGATGCGGATTTAAATGATCAAAATGGTTTTTACCTCTCTTCAGGTTCTGTAATTAGTCTTTACAATGTGAATGCTTCAGAGAACGGCCATGATGGGATTTTGGTAGATAACTCAACCAGCAGCGGCAGCGTAAACATCTTCAACAATATCAGAGGCGTCCAGGGGGAATATAGCGGCAACGGCAGCAACGGTATTGAGATTACGACATTGGGCAGCATCCAAATTTCCAACGTGATCGCCAGCAACAACATCACCGGTTCCGGCATTTTGTTGGATACCTGTTTACTGGATGGGTCAACTTGCCTTGGAAAAGGGAACGTCACCCTGAACACTTACTTTGGTTTGCAGAACACGCTGGATGACAACAATAGTTACGGTCTGTACGTCACTTCCAGCGGCAGCGTCAACTTGAATTACGTGTCCGCTTCCAAGAACGGCGACACCGGGATTTTTATTGACAACCCGCTCACCAACGGCACAGTCATTATCAAGAACGCCATACGGGGCGGCAGCGGAGTATATTCCTACAACGGCGGGGACGGCATCAATATCGCCACACTCGGTACGATTAACCTCTATAACATTGACGTCAGCAGCAATGCCGGTAATGGGTTAACGATTGATAACTGCCAATTCAGCGGCGGTGAATGCGTTGGCCTGGGCAAGGTGGCAATCAAAGGACTCTATAACCAGAGCAACACTTTCAGCAGCAACCACAACTACGGCATGTATATTCTTTCCGGCGGCAGCGTTTACCTGATGAACGTCAATGCCGACCAGAACGGTAATAACGGGCTGTACGTGAACAACCAATTGGAATTGGCCATTCAGCCGGTTACCATCAACGCGTCCAAAGGCGTGACCAACTCCTTCAATTACAATGGTTCGCTCAACCAGGGCACATATCCCGGCCTGGAAATCCGTACCTACGGGAATATTTATTTGAAATCCATTGAGGCTAATAACAACTACGCGGCCGGCGCTTATCTCTATAACAAAGACGCTACCATCTCTGCGCCATACATCCGCATCAACGACGGCACCTTCAATGAGAACCAGGGTTCCGGTTTGCTGGCTTACACCAAAGGCAACATTATGCTGTACGGTGTCACAGCTTCCTACAACTCACTGATTTATTCCGACATCGTGATGGAAGGCGAAACGGTCTATGAACGCCTGACATCCATCAGCACCTACGACACCTGGTGGTTTGAGGTCACTGAATCAACCACCATCACGGATTTCGCCATCATCCTGGAAAGCCTGGAATTTGACGCTTACCTGGAATTGTATGATGCCAGCGGCAACCTGCTGGCCAGCGATGACAATACGTACAGCGAATATGATGCGGAGATCAACATCTCTTTGACAGAGTTGGGCAAGTACTATATTCGGGTGATGGCAGCGGACAGCAACCACGGAAACTACACGTTATCCATCAACGATGAACTGCATGATTATGGAACGGATTTCGCTTTCTATGGCGCTTTGATTGACGCCTCCGCCGGCAACGGCTCGGTGTCCATTAATAAAGGCAGCACCAATTTCAACAACGAATTCAACGACAACAACTACTCCGGAATTGAGGTAAAAAGTAAGAGCACCATTACCGCATACAACCTGAGCGCCTCCGATAACGGAGATACCGGTGCTTATTTATACAATGCAACCGGCAGCGGCAACATCACCGTCCAAATGATGGATAAAGGAGTGGTTAGTTTATTTGACAGCAATTCGGAAATTGGCTTGTTTGCGGCTTCCAGCGGCAGTATTTATGTCACCAGCATCAGCGCCAGCTCCAACGGGAGCGGCGGCGCAGTCCTGAATAACTGCATCCTCTCCGGTGATTACTGCCTTGGCAATGGTTCGGTTTACATACGCTCAGCCGGGACAGTGAATAAGTTCAACTCCAACCAGCTTTACGGCCTCTCAATCTATGCCAGCGGGCATGTATATTTGTATGATGTGCAAGCGGACGCCAACGGTTATAGCGGGTTATACGTCAAGAACCAATACTTGCTGGAGACCGGTAACGTCACATCGAAAACCTCCAAGAACTTCATCAGCAGTTTTTCCGGTAACGGTTGGAAGAATCCGCTGAATACCTACAGTATCGAGGTCTACTCGAACGGTGTAGTATCGCTCATTGGCGGCAACGTGATTGCCAACTACGGCGGCGGCGCATTTATCGACAACGATGCCACTGCATCGGTACGCAACGTTTTTCTCTTTGACACCAACTTTGAAGCCAACCAGGGCAACGGCTTGTGGGTCAATTCCAACGGATCTATTTACCTGACCGGCGTACAGAGCCGCTACAATTCAGTCAACAATGGTCAAATCGACCTGCTGGGCGAGACAATTTTTGAACACCTGACTCCTTACTATGAATCCGACACCTGGTGGTTTGATGGCTTTACCGATGACACGGTCGACATTATCCTGGAAAGCGATGAATTCGACGTACTCCTGGAAGTCTTTGACAAGGACGGCAACCTGATCGCAACCGATGACGACAGCTATGGCGTCACTGATGCTCGCCTGACCTTCACACTACCGGCTAACGGCAACTACTACATCCGTGTCAGCGCCAGCGACGGCGAGACCGGCAACTACACTTTGACGCTCAATGACGAGGCTTTGGAATACCCGACCATGTACCGCTTCTCCGGCGCGCATCTGGATAACGACGGCGGCAGCGGGAACATTGTCATCACCACCAGTGTATTCAATGAAGCGCCCAATTTCTATCACAACAACTACGATGGATTGGAGATTTTGACAGCCGGTTCGGTGACCCTGCTCAACTTGAGCGCAATGCAAAATGGTGAAGACGGTATCAACATCGACAGCACCGCCGGCAGCGGCGCAGTATTGGTCAGCTCGACTTCCAAGAAGAACACCAGTTCATTCAGCTACAACACCAAATTCGGCCTGTACATCGAAGCCGGCGGCAACGTCTCCATCATCAATAATGGCCGTATGTTCCTGCGCGATAACAGCTATACCGGCGCGTACATCGACAACACCAGCGCCAACGGGGCCTACGTGATTGTGTACAAAGCAGAAGTCAACCAAAACACCCTTAAAGGTCTGGAGATTCACTCTTCAGGCAACGTGACTACCAACAACATTCTGGCGGTCAACAACGGCTCCAACGGTATCTTCGTCGATAACACCTACGGCAGCGGTACTATCAGTTTATTGGGCAGTATGGGTGAAAACAACATTTCAGATAACGGCGCGTCCGGCCTGGCGCTTTATTCCAACAGCAGTATCACGGTTGACAATGTGATCGCCATCCAGAACGGTGGCAACGGCATGATTCTCAACAACGAGTTCGGCAGCGGTACTATCACTGTCACCAATGTCGTCACGCGCCTGAACGCCAGAGACGGCATGCAAATCAAATCCGGCGGTCCCTCCGTGACGCTGAAATACATCCAAAGCATGTCTAATGGTGTAGGCTATGACGGCGACGGTCTCTACATCGAAATCCCCGACCCGTCCTACCTGAAGATCTATTACAGTACCTTCATCGGCAACGAGGGCAACGGCATCGACGTGCTCGGTACAGTGCCTGAAATGCCCCAGCTCTTCTCGGTGAGCTACTTCGGCAATGACACGGATATGGACGGCGATCGGAACTTAAATGTGACGTATTAATACACAGAGTTGGCTAAGCTCATCATGGCCAACGAGTGCAAGATTAAACAAAGAGGGTCCCTTCGACAAACTCAGGGAACCCTCTTCGTTTCTACAAAGTTGGCTGAGCGCCTGGCCTGAGCTTGTCGAAGGGAAGCGTGGGGTGTCGAAGCCAACGTGCTCAACCAACAAGCAAAAAGAGAGAGCCGCTTTGACAAGTTCAGTGAGCTCTCTCTTCTTTATTCGTTAGAAAACCCGTATTGCGAGTGGTTTAAAATTTTCTATCAGTTCTCTGAAACCACAGGGGGATAAAAGAACAGTTCCCACACGTTGGGTTCGACCTCTTCGTAGGTCGAGTTCAATCCGGCAATTACAATCCAGGTGTTGCCGGGTTTGAGCGCCATAGGTTCACCCTGGTCATTAAAAAACTCCATTGGATCAGTGTCATTCTTGGCGCGCCATTTGCCTTCAAAAACCTGGCCGTCGCGGAAGAAGTAGGCTTTTTTGCCTTTGTCATTGCCCCAAATATCAATCAAATAGCGGCTGGGAGCTAGTTCGGTATATTTTGCGTAAATGATAACGACGTTGGAGAAAGCCAGCTGGTTGCCAGTGTTGCGATCAACCAGTGGGATCATATCGTAGGTATTATCGTCCTCATCCTCGAAGTATTCGATCCAGCGCAGGTATTTACCGCTGGATTTATCGTAGCGCCACTCGCCGCGATTGTTGTAATTGAACAGGATGTTAACCTGATCGGCGTATTGCCCATGGTTAGGTACTTCCTCGGAAAAAACCATACCGGGTAAATCGGGGGCGCCGTTTGCCAAACCCTGCTCGGTTACGTATTGGCTGAGGGCGGCTGAATTGGCAAACACACCCACCACGCTGTGGGTATCGGTCCCTATAAAGGCCGGATCGGGCGCTTCCAGGTTTGAGATGGCATAGTCGCCCAATTTTTCATTAATTTCCACATCCGTGTCTTCATCCGCGCTGCCGTATGCCAGGACGCCGCTGTACATGGTCACCAATTGCGCATCCACGAAACGCCCGGAACGCACCGGGCCGATGGTATCGCAATCCTGCCCATAATAAACTGCCAGAAAACGATTGGTGCCGTAGCCGATGTAATAGTCAAAGACAATATCCGCGGCAGAAAGCCCGGCATGCGGCCGGCCGTACTGCGGATAATTGGATACCTTCACCATAATCGGACGGCGGTTCAACAGCTCCGGATTGTCAACCGCCAGGCCGGTCAGCGGGTTAATCACCGGTTCGGGCGTGGCGGTGGGCGCCAGTGTGCTCTGGACAGCCTGCGCCATGGTTGCTTCAGCCGCCACGGCTGTGTCTTGTATGGATTGTGCCTCCGATTGGCAGGCGCCAAACAACGCTGCCAGTATCAGACTGATAATCATGCGTGTTTTAATCATATGGTTTTTTCTCGAACTTAAGATTATAAAAGATACTTGACGGTTTTTTCATTTCGGTTCATTAATAAGCATGAAGCTCGCATTATAATTTCTTATATGGATATTAACCATGAATCGTAAAATTCGCGTACTGATAGCCAAACCCGGCCTGGACGGTCATGACCGCGGCGCCAAAGTGATCGCGCGCGCCCTGCGCGACGCCGGCATGGAAGTGATATATACCGGCTTGCGCCAAACGCCGGAAATGATCACCAATGCTGCCATGCAGGAAGACGTGGACGCCGTGGGGTTGTCCATCCTTTCCGGCGCGCACATGACGCTGGTTCCGCGTGTGCTGGAGTTGATGAAAGCCAACGGGCAGGGCGAGGTGTGTGTCTTTGTGGGCGGCATTATCCCCGAAGAAGACGCGCGTGAACTGGAGAAGCTGGGCGTGAAAGCCGTTTACGGCCCCGGCACCCCCACCACGCAAGTCATCGCGGATTTAACGCAAATGGTGGAACCGGCCTGAAAACCAAACACCGGATTAATTAAATGGATATTCCTGAACGCGTCCTGCAGGGAGATCGCCTGGCATTAGCCCGCCTGCTGACCTGGCTGGAAAATGACCAGCCGCGGGGCAGGGCCGCACTGGATGCATTATTTCCCCATACCGGAAAATCTCATATCATCGGCGTGACCGGCCCATCCGGGTCGGGCAAGTCCAGCCTGGTTAATCGCCTGGCGCTGCAGCTGGCACAAGCGGACGGCTCCCAGCCCGCGCGGCGCGTGGCCGTGCTGGCGATGGACCCCAGCAGCCCGTTCAGCGGCGGGGCGCTGTTGGGCGACCGCGTGCGCATGCGCGACCTGATGGAATGTCCGGAGATATTCATCCGCTCGATGGCCAGCCGCGGCGCTTTGGGCGGCCTGGCGCGTGCCGCTGGAGAGCTGGTGCTGGCGCTGGAAGCAGCCGGCTTTGACATCATCCTGGTGGAAACGGTCGGCGCGGGGCAGTCCGAAGTGGACATCGCGCGCCTGGCGCACACCACCCTGGTGGTCGAGGCGCCCGGCTTGGGCGACGACATCCAGGCCGCCAAGGCCGGTATTCTGGAGATCGCCGACATTCTGGTGGTCAACAAATCCGATAAGAGCGGGGCCGAATCCGCCGCGCACACGCTGGCGGCCATGCTGGAAATTGGGGCGGAATTGAAAGCTGAAACATCCGCGCCGCAAGCCGCATGGAAAGTGCCTGTACAACTGACCTCTGCGCTCAACCGCGAAGGGATGGTTAGCCTGGCGGCGGCTATACATGAGCATTTCACCTGGCTGAACGCCAGCGGAGAATGGGAGCGGCGCGCGCAAGCCCGCCTGGAAGACCTGTTCAACCGCCTGCTGCGCGAGCGTTTATATGAAGATTGGCAGCGCAGCCAACCTCAGGCAAACCTGTCCGAGGCGCTGCAAAGCCTGCGCAAGCGCGAAACCTCCCCTTACAGCCTGATCGAACGTTTATTTTCCTGAAAAAATGTCTTCTTTTGGTAAGATAATAGTTTGTGGATTACAATTCACATGAGGCATTAACTTATTATTTCTATCAGGAGAAGTAAGCAATTATGGACCGAACTCCGATTGGCAGTCTGAAAGAACATCTAAACGAAACCGTCACAATTCAGGGCTGGCTGCAAACCCTGCGCGACCAGAAAAACATGCAATTCCTAATTATGCGCGACCGCACCGGACTGGTGCAGGTGGCTCATTACCGCCCCGGCAACCCCGAATTGGGCGATATGATTTCCACGCTTGGCAGTGAATCCGCCTTAACCATCACCGGTAAGGTGGTGGAGAACAAAGTGGTCAAGCTGGGCGGGCTGGAAATCCAGCTTGAAACCCTCACGGTTGAAAACGCCGCGGAAACCCCGCTGCCCTTTGACCCCTTCGACAACGATAACCTGCCGGCCATCGATTTCCGCATGGATTGGCGTTACCTGGACCTGCGCCGCGAACAAAACCTGCTGCTCTTCAAAGTTCAAACCGTGCTGGAACACGCCATGCGCGAGTATTGGCTGGAAAACCAGTTCATCGAAATCCACTCCCCCAAGATTACCGGCAGTCCCAGCGAATCGGGCGCCGAGCTTTTCGAGGTGCTGTATTTCGAACGCAAAGCTTACCTGGCACAAAGCCCGCAGTTCTATAAGCAGATGGCCATGGCCGCCGGGTTCGAACGCGTCTTCGAAATCGGGCCGGTTTTCCGTGCCGATCCTTCCTTTACTTCCCGCCACATGACCGAATTCACCGGCCTGGACATGGAAATATCCTGGATTGAAAGCCACGAAGACGTAATGGCCTTCACCGAAAAATGGCTGCAATACGCATATAAACGCGTCAAAGAAACCTACGGCAGCGAGATCCAAGCCGTGTTCGGTGTCGATATCAAAGTACCGGAAGTACCCTTCCCGCGCCTGACCATGGCGGAAGCTTACGCCATCCTGAAAGCCCAAGGCTACAAACTGCCGCCGGAACGCAAGGGCGACCTTGACCCGGGCGGGGAACGCGCCATCGCGGATTACGTCAAAGAAAAATACGACAGCGATTTCCTGTTCGTGATCGATTGGCCCATCAGCGTGCGGCCTTTCTACCACATGCGCCACCCCGACGCTCCCGAACTGACCCGCAGCTTTGACCTGATTGCGGGCGGGCTGGAGATCGCCACCGGCGCCCAGCGCGAACACCGTTATGAAGTGCTCAGGCAGCAGGCGCTTGAAAAAGGCTTGGGTTTGGAGAACATCCAATATTATTTGGACTTCTTCCGCTACGGCGCGCCGCCGCATGGCGGCTTTGGCATGGGCCTTTCCCGCGTGTTGATGGTTTTGCTGGGACTGCCCAACATCCGCGAAAGCGTCTTCCTCTTCCGCGGCCCCAACCGCCTAACCCCCTAAGGAGAATTCGTGATTACCGGGAAACATATCAGACTACGGGCTATCACCAAGGGTGACTTAGCTCAATTTGTCATTTGGATGAATGACCCGGATGTCTTTCGGAATACCAGTATGTTTGCCCCGCTCTCGCCGGAACAGGAAGAGCAATGGTATCAGGATACATTGACTCATCGAGTGGAGGAACAGCCGCTCGCCATCGAGGTGAAGACAGATGGGGGTTGGAAACTGGTAGGCGATGTCGGTCTGATGAATCTCGATCAACGTATCCGCAGCGCTGAAATCGGAATCTTCATCGGGGATAAATCCTGTTGGGATAAAGGATACGGAACGGAAGCGTTGCAGATGATACTGGATTTCGGGTTTGGCTCCGTAAACCTGAACCGCATTTACCTGCGCGTATTCGAGACCAACCCGCGCGGTATCCACTGCTATGAAAAAGTTGGTTTTCAACACGAGGGCCGGATGCGCCAGGCGTATTATCTCGACGGAAAATATATTGACGTCTTGTTGATGAGTATACTTAAAAGTGAATGGATGGAACAAAAATGAAAGAAGGTATTGCATGAATGCGGTTAACCATATGCATTCAAACTCTCCAATGTATGGCAATATCCGTCTATATGCCGGATCGGCCTGCCCTGAATTAGCCAACAGCATTGCTAAACATCTGGATTTAACGTTGTGTGAACGGGATATTGTCACCTATCCAAACGATAACATCTTTATCAAGCTAAATTCCAGCGTGCGCGGCCAGGACTGTTACGTGATCCAAACCACGTCCATTCCTGTGCATCGCAACCTGATGGAACTGTTGATTCTGATCCAGACGCTGCGCCTGGATTCCGCCGCGCGTATCACCGCAGTTGTGCCTTACCTGTGCTACACGCGTTCGGATAAAAAAGACCAGCCGCGCGTGCCCATCACTGCCCGCCTGGTAGCGGACATGATTGAAGTCGCCGGCGCGGACCGCTATGTCACCTTTGACCTGCACGCCGACCAGATCCAGGGCTTCTTCTCCATCCCCGGCGATGTGCTCTACGCGTATCACGTGGTCATCCCGCACCTGGAAGAAATGGTTAGGAAGATGCATCGCCCGGTGATCGTTTCGCCGGATTTGGGTTTCGCCAAAAAAGCGCGCAATTATGCCGCGCGCCTGGACCTGCCGCTCTCCTTCATTGAGAAACGGCGCCTTTCCAACGCCCCCACCGCCAAAGCGCTGACGCTGATTGGCGAGGTAAGAAACCATGACTGCATCGTAATTGATGAAGAGATTAGTACCGGACGCACCATCGCGGCGGCTGTGAACCTGATCAAAGAACAGGGCGCCCGTGATATCTACGTGGTCTTCATTCACCCCATCCTGCCGCCCGGTTCCGTGGATATGCTGCTGGATCTGCCGGTCAAACAGTTCATCACCACCGACACCATTCCGATTTCGCTGGAGGATAAAGCCAAGTTCGGCGATCGCCTGAAGATTATCAGCCTGGCGGAACTTCTGGCGGAAGTTATCTGCCGCGGCAATCAGGGCCGCAGCGTCGGAGAGCTGTTCAACGAGTAAACACTCGCGGGGATGACAAAAGTTATCCCCGCTTTTTTTATCAATATGCCTGAATTACCCGAAGTCGAAACCATCGCCCGTGTCCTCAGAGAAGGAGCCAAATCCGCCGAAGACGCGCTGGCCGGCCGCCGCATTGAATCGGCCGAGGTATTGTGGCCGCGCACGCTGGCCAACCTGACCCCGCAGACCTTCACCGGCCAAATTCAGGGGCAATCCTTCCAGGCCGTCACCCGGCGGGGCAAATTCCTGGTATTTCCGCTCAGCAGCGACACACTATTAATCCACCTGCGCATGAGCGGCGATATGCGCGTTGAGGGAATTCAGGAAAATCCGCTGCTAAAACACGATCGCCTGGTCCTGAACCTCGACAACGGCAGCCGCCTGGCTTTCAACGATACGCGCAAGTTCGGGCGCGCCTGGCTGCTGGCCGATCCGCAGGAAGTACTGGGCGGCCTGGGACCGGAACCTTTTGACCCCACCCTGGACGCCAATGTTTTTATGGAAATGCTGCAAGCGCGCAGCCGCCAGCTCAAGCCGCTGTTAATGGATCAATCTTTTCTGGCCGGGCTGGGCAACATCTACACCGACGAAGCGCTGCACCTGGCGAAACTCCATCCGCTGCGGCTTTCCGGAAGCATCAGCCTGCCGGAAGCGGAAAAACTCCTGGCTGCCATCCGGGCTGTATTGGCGGAAGGCATCCGCCGCAACGGCGCCAGCATCGACTGGGTTTACCGCGGCGGTGATTTCCAAAACCATTTCCGTGTGTATGGACGCACCGGGCAAGCCTGCCCGGAGTGCGGAGCAATTATTGAGCGGCTGGTGGTCGGTCAGCGCGGCACGCATATCTGCCCCAACTGCCAGCCCAAACCGGACTAGCGTCCTATCTTTTTATAGGTTCATCATTTATAATCGCCCTCTGCCCCTAAATAAGACTGCCATGTGGAATAAAATTTTTCTTAAAGACCTGTTTAAATTAAGCTTGCCGATCATGCTGCAAAGCTTGTTCGCCGTGTTAGGCAGCATCATTACAACCCTGATGACCGGTCAATTGGGTGATGTCCCGCTGGCAGCGGCCGGTTTAGCCAACCAGATGTATTTCATTCTCTCCCTGGCGCAATTCGGGATTGGTTCCGGATCCTCTATTTTTACCGCTCAATATTGGGGCAAGAACGATAAGGAAAGCATTTACAAAGTGATGGGAGTCTGTCTGATGCTGGGAATACTCATCGGCCTGGTCTTCATGAGTGTCGCAGTGTTCATTCCGCAAATCTTTCTGGATATCTTTACCTCCGACCAGGAAGTAATCGGTTTGGGAATTAAGGTCCTAAAAATCGTCGGCTTCAGCTTCCTGCTCACCCCCATCACCAACAGTTATTATATGGTGCTGCGTTCCACCGGCAATGTACGCCTGCCCATGGTGGTCAGTTCGAGCAGTGTAATAATGAATTCAATTTTAGGATACGCGCTGATCTTTGGTAAATTGGGCGCTCCCGCATTAGGCGTAATGGGTGCCGCATACGCCAACCTGATTGCGCGCATGCTGGAATTTGCTTTGATCCTGTGGATGGTCTACTACCTGAAAACACCGCTGGCAGTCAAACCCAGCCACATGATCACTTTCGACAAGGTTTTCCTGAAAAAGATTCTCGACAGAGTTCTGCCCGTTACAATGAATGAATTGTTATGGGCGGTGGGAATTTCGGCTTACAGCGCCATTTACGCGCACATCAACACTGAATCCATTGCCGCCATGAACATCCGCGCTTCCATCGAAGATCTGATGTTCGTACCCTTCCTGGGCGTCACGCACGCCTGCGCCATCATAATCGGCAATGCCATCGGTTCCGGCAGTGAAGAGAAATCCCACAGCTATATTCGCCAGGGTGTGCGCATCATTTTCATTATGGCAGTCGGGCTGGGTTCACTGCTGGTCTTTGGCCGCAATTTCATCGCATCGCTTTATAACATTACCGACCTGACAGCCTTATACACACGCAACCTGCTGTTTGTACTGGGTATTTTCCTGTGGCTCAGAACCGTAAACACTTTCTACTTCATCGCTATGCTGCGCAGCGGCGGCGATACACGCTTCGCATACTTCGCGGACGTGGGTTCCATGTGGTTGGTGGGCGTCCCATCCGCATTATTGGGCGCGTTCGTGTTCAAATTACCTGTATATTATGTTTATGCGCTTGCCATGCTCGATGAAGGCGTGAAATTTTTCCTGTTTATCTGGCGTTACCGCAGTAATCGTTGGATACACAACCTGGTGCATGATTAATCCGGATCAATATATACCGGTTTAACAAGGTAATTATGTATTCCATTATTATCGCGATTATTTTTTATATCATCGGTTTTTGGTTATTATCCAAAGAATCTAAAAAAGAGCCGCACAACCGTATTGGACTGAGCTATCTTTCGGCCATCCTCTCGCTGGTCATGGGTGTTGCGATCACATTCATGTGGTTGTTGATCATCCTCTGATGTAAACAAAAAAGCCCGCTTAATTAAGCGGGCTTTTTTCCATCAATTCCTTGAAAGATCAAACAATCGAAATAATCAACCAGGCAGCTAACGCAAAGAAAAGCAGCGCCATGCCAATTTTTACCACGCCCGCGTGTTTCTGCAGGAAACTGGTCAGATCCTTGGATGTTGTTCCGTAATATGCCAGGATGAAAACCACTACCAGGGGCAGGATGAAGAGCAGGTTGTACAGTACCAGATAGGAAATCGCCCGCAATTTTAATTCCGGCATGCTGGATACAAAAATGATGGTGGGCAGGTAAACCTGGCCGGTACAGGCCAATTCCAGAATGGAAATCAGCAGCCCGGTGATAAACGCGCCGATGTAATAACTGCGTGCGCTGCGCCCCTTGCGGATGACCGAATTGATCCGCTTGCGCAGCGGATCGGGCAATTTAAGGGACATATCCTCCAGCTTCCCCCGGCGTGCTTTGAAGTAATCCAGGATGCTGAAGATACCCAAGCCCAGGCAGATGGCAGCCGTAATGATATAGACCCAACGCGCCAAGGTATTCAGCAGGTTGCCCATCAGGTCCAGCACTTTATAAAGGCCCAACCCGATGATCAGATATGCAAGAAAGACTCCGATGGTAAAGGACAGGCCCACAAAGATGACCTCGCGTCCTTTACGCCCGGACAGGGTCAAGTAGGACACAAAGAAGATCAGGGTCGCGAACGCGCAGGGATTCAGGCCATCCACCAGGCCGGCAAACACTACGGTCAGCCAGCTCATGGAGCGGAACCGCTCGACGATATCGGAACTGCCTTCATTCGGGTTATAAGCTTCCCATACTTTGGGGGCGCCTTCCTGCTGGTAACATTGCAGGGCGGCTTCAACCGCTTCCGGAGTGATTTCTTCCTCGCCAATCCAGGCTTGATTGCCAATGAACACGGCCGGGGTATGGAAATCATCCTTGCCGGCGCGTTTGGCCAGCCAAAGCCCCAATCCGGGATGGTCATATACGTTGAATTTCTCTACAATCAGCTGCGGGTAACGGCTGCGTAAATAGGACAGATCGGCCTCCACGCGGCTGCAGCTGTCGCAGCCGGTCTGGTAGAAATAGGCCGCGAAGATGGGTGCTCCCGTCTCACACGTTTCTCCGTTATCCAGCGAGCAGATCTCCGCATTCGCGCCCGCATTCGCCTCGGAAACAATTATCGAAGGATCGAAATCCGGGATTTTTGGCCAATCGATACCGCCGGAAAGAATTCCATTTTCCACAATATCGCGCAAACCGGTTTCAATGGCATCCTGCCCAATTAATATCTGGTCGTCAATAATCAAGGTGGGAATCGCGCGTTCTTCCGCCTTAACTTTGAAATGTTCTTCAGCTTTGATCAACAATTCGTAGTTGTCCGCGTAATCGATCTCCACCAGGCGGATATCCAGCTTGGTGCCGAATTCAGCCTGCATGGGCAGCAGCAGGTTGTTCAGGACTTCCTCACAATGGGGGCAGTCCTGCGAATAAAAATACAATCCATGCACCGCCGAAGGGTCGCAGGGCAATGTCCCGGCTTCGATACCCAACGTGGACGGTTGCAGTGGAACCGGTGTTGGTTCGTCAAACGAGGCCGGCTGAAAAAAGGTCGAAGCTGAAACCAGCCAGGCACCCAGAAGGATCAGCCCGGCCAGAATTATATTTTTACGCATAAAGTTATCACCTCTACTGGATATGCAGAATCCTAATCATAATCGATTTCGCAGCTGTGTTTTTCAGGATACCCGTTTTTCATCCGGGAAATAATTTTTCAAAAGCTTGCGGGGCATATTTGCGCACCGTATCGGAGCTAATGGCGTTTTCCCTGCAAATAGCCGCATACATGTCCACGCTCGGCCGGCGGATGCGCTGCTGGCTTTCCACGTCCAGACCCCATAAACCGAAACGCTGTGTCCAGGCGCGTTCCCACTCAAAGTTGTCCACCTGCGACCAGTGGAAATAACCTTTGATATTCCAATTGAAATTTGCTACCCGCCAAATCTCGTGCAAGTGCCGGACAGTATAAGACGGGCGCATGGAATCGGTTGAATCTTCCACACCGTTTTCGGTGATATAGATGGGCAGTTTGAATTTATGCGCCCATTTCAAGGCAGCCGTCATTCCGCGCGGCAGGTCGGCAATGAAACCTGTTTCGCTCAATTCAGCGTCCTTCGGGAAGAACCGCCGGCTGAAAATATCCTTGAAGGCAAAGGGTTTAAAAATTACGCGATCAAGGGTGTAGTAATTGACGCCCACAAAATCCTGCGTGCCAATCGCTTCCGAGACCAGCTCACTTTTCAACGCAAAGCGCAGCCGCCCGTTCAACAGCGCATTGGAAAAAGCATCGTTAAAACTGGCGGATTGGAAATTGGCCATCCAGATATCAGGGAGGAACCAGTTGCGCGCCGGTTCGAAACCGCGATAATTTTTGGCATAACCTGCTTGCGCATGAGGTTGAAGTTCGTGAATAATCCGGTATGCAGCCGCGTGCCCTTTCAATAAATTGCGCATTACTTTGAAAGCAGCGCCCAAGTCCGATTTTCCGGGAGGAAAATTTCCTTCGATATATCCGCCGGTCACGTACACAGCCGGTTCATTGATCGTCACCCACAAGTCAACCAAATCGCTCAACGCGCCCACAACCTTGCGCACATATGCGGCAAAATACTCGGGAGATTGGTCGTCCTCCCAACCGCCGCGCTCATATAACCACAACGGATCGGTGAAATGATGCAGTGTGACCATGGGCTTGAGTCCGAGGCTCAGCAGACCTTTGATGATTTGGCGGTAATATTCCAGGGCTTCATCATCCCAACGATCGGGCGCGGGTTGGATGCGGCTCCATTCAATCGACAAGCGGTGTGAGTTTTGTCCATCATCAGCCGCGTTCTGTAAATCTTCTTTCCAGCGGCCGCCCCACCAATCACAGGCTAATCCGCTTTTCTGGCCGTTAACGATACGCCCGGGTTCATTCTCCCAGGCAAACCAGTTGTTGTTGGTATTGCCGCCTTCCACCTGATGTGATGAAGTTGCTGTACCCCACAAAAATCCTTCAGGAAAACGATATATCGCGTCCGGCATGATTGAGCCTCCTATGTTTTTCGGCTGTTAGATCTGACTTATTATAAAATATTCGCCGGCTACCGTCTTCTCTATCGCTAATTTCCACTTAAAAGGGTATGTAAAATTCTTGAAAAAAGGCTATCTTTCTCTAAAATCAATATATAATAGCGTTTCGCTTTCATCGGGGTTATCGGTAGAGTAAAATGATTATAGAGCATGGAAAAAACACGCGCTGTTTACAGCCCAGGAGTATCTAACAAATGATTAAAGATTTCCAGAAAGTTTTCCCCAACCACTTTAAATTACCCAAAAGAATTCAAAGGCTGGGCGAGCTGGCCTACAACCTATGGTGGGTTTGGAACCCCGGCGGGTTGCGTCTTTATCCAACGCTGGATCGCCGTTTATGGGAGAAAGTTGAACACAATCCCATCGCTTTCCTGCACCAGGTTGACCCTCAAAAATTGAAGGAGGCTGCCAACGACCGCTATTTTTTGGAAGAATATGACCGCGTCATGGCCGAATTCGACAAGTACATGGAAGGGAAAGATACCTGGTTTAAACAGCAATATCCCGAATTGGAAAATCGTCAAATCGCATACTTTTCTTTTGAGTTCGGCCTGCACGAATCCATGCCGTTCTATGCCGGCGGGCTGGGTATTCTGGCCGGAGATCACTTGAAAGAGGCCAGCGATCTGGGAATTCCGATTGTGGGCGTGGGTTTTATTTATAAGCAAGGGTACTTTGTTCAAAAAATTACTGAGGACGGCTGGCAGGAAACCAGCTATTACCACTTCAATTTTGAAGAAATGCCCATTATTGCCTTGACAGACAAAAACGGCAAACCCCTGACGGTTTCGGTTGAACTGCCCGGTCGGACGGTATCCGCGCGCATCTGGATGTTACAGGTTGGGCGCGTCCCTCTCTACCTGCTGGACAGCAGCATTCCGCAAAACCAGGCCAACGACCGCCACTTGACATCCCGGCTTTACAGTAGCGACCTGGAAATCAGAATTTCGCAGGAGATGCTGTTGGGTATGGGCGGCGTGCGCGCGCTGCGCCAATTAGGTTACCAGCCCGATCTGTGGCACATGAATGAGGGCCACTCTGCTTTCCTGACAATTGAAAACGTGCGCGAATTGATCGCCGGAGGCATGTCGTTTGAAGATGCCGCGGATAAACTGCGCAGTACAAATATCTTCACCACACATACACCCGTGCCCGCCGGTAACGATCAATTCCCCATTTGGCTGATTGATAAATTCTTCCCGAGCTATTGGGAAGAAATGCACCTGACCCGCGACCAGTTCATCGATCTGGGCAAACAAACCCAATCCTGGGGTGAGACCTTCAGCATGCCGGTTCTGGCGCTGCACCTTTCCGAACGCTGCAATGCCGTTTCAGAGCTGCATGGCGAAGTGGCCCGCGATATGTGGAATTTTCTGTGGCCGGATCGGGAAGCCAAAGACGTGCCCATCCAAAGCATCACCAACGGCGTGCACATGAGTTTTTGGCTGGCGCGCCGCATCCGTCTGCTGTTTGATCGCTATCTGGGTATGGATTGGATGGATCACATGGATGACCCGGACCTTTGGACCCGCGTGGAACAAATTCCGGATCTGGAACTGTGGGACGTCAAACGCCACCTAAAACGCAAATTGATCAACTATGCCATCGAAAATGCCCGCAACCATTGGCAGAGCGGCAAACGCGCCGCCAGCCAGGTGCTGGTGGACGGCGTTATGTTGGATCAATATTCCCTGACCATTGGTTTCGCCCGCCGCTTTGCCACGTACAAGCGTGCCGATTTGCTGTTCAGCGATTATGAACGGCTGCTGCGCTTAATCAACGATCAAGACCGGCCGGTGCAGATTATTCTGGCCGGTAAAGCCCACCCGGCTGACGAACCCGGCAAACTGATTATTCAAAAAGTTTACCGCATGGCCAAAGATCCGCGCAGCGCCGGGCGCATCGTTTTCCTGGAAGATTACGATTTGAATATTGCCCGCCTGCTGGTGCAGGGTGTAGATGTATGGTTGAACACGCCGCGGCGGCCAAACGAGGCTTCCGGCACATCCGGTATGAAAGCGGCTATCAACGGCACGCTGAACTTCTCGGTTCTGGATGGTTGGTGGCGGGAAGGTTTCAACGGCAGCAACGGTTGGGCCATTGGCAATGATACAGACTATGATGATCCCAACAAGCAGGACGAGATAGATGCCGCCAGTCTCTATGATACTCTGGAGAATCAGATCATCCCGCTTTATTATCAAACACGCTCCATGGGTGATGCATCCACGCAATGGATCGCCAAGATTAAAGAAAACATGCGCTCACTCTCCTGGCAATTCAACACTCGGCGCATGGTTAAAGAATACATGACCAAAATGTATCTGCCTGCTTTTAACGAAAACGGAAAACAAGAAGAATAATTAAGAGATTACAAATGGAAGCATTTTTAGCAGCACAAAATATTTGGGTAGTTGCAGGGTTTATTTTTCTTTCACGAGTCCTTAACATGGCCCTGGATACGGTGCGCATGCTCACCGTGATGCGCGGTATGCGCACGATTACGTGGATTTTGGGTGTGCTCCAAACCATGCTCTTTGTGGTAGCGCTCGGATCTGTCATGAACGATTTAAACAATCCCATCAAAATCCTGGCTTATTCTTTTGGTTTCGCCACCGGAAACGTGATCGGAATGAACATCGAGAAACGACTGGCTTTTGGTTTTATCAATATGACCATCATCAGTTCATTGCGCGGTCAGGAATTGGCCGAAAAACTGCGCAGCCAGGGACACGCTGTCACTGAAATCCCGGCGCGCGGGAAAGACGGCAGCGTTGAAATATTGGAATGCAGCGTGCAGCGCAAGTTTGCTCAGGAAGTTCAAAAATCCGTTTTGGAAAGTGATCCGGGTGCATTTATCACCTCCAGGGATATCCAAAGGATTTGGCGCGGTTATTGGCGCGAATAATAGATAAAAAAAGACCGGCAGAAACCGGTCTTTTTTCTTAGGATATCTTCTTTCTAAATAAAAGCAAGAAAAAACCTATACTGATCAACGACAAGCAAGTTCCCGTTCCCAACAAGATTGTAGGTAAATTCCCATTCAGCAGCATTTCTGTTATAGCGTTTGCATTTCCGCCGCTTTCGTATTCCTGTAAATCCTGGCCGGGTATATCTTGATCGGCCCCTGCTGTTGCTTGTAGTTTTGCCAATCGATCGTTGCGATAAAGACCTGTGGAAATACCTAAAACAATTCCCAGGATACCTAATATTAACAAAATGGTCATAATCGTACTAATTACTTTACTCATTTTCGTCCTTTACCAATAATGGGAAATTCCATAATTTTAAGATGTTGAAAGAGACCGGAGAAATCTCCGGTCTCTTTCGGATTTATGTAGTACAGCTTCTAGCCTGATTTTCACATCTTGCGAAGTTAACGCCTCGCACCGCGTAACAAGCCGCCCCCCAAGCCTCCGCCTATACGACCGTTTAATAGGTCTTTATTCGTGTCGGTGTTGAAAATTACTACTTCGTCGCCTTCCTCGATGCCTTCACCGGTTACTACAGTATAGACATCGGATTTTGCACCAATTTCTACGGCAACCAAACTAATATTGCCGTCATTGCCTACCAGCGCGATAGCATCCGAACCATCCTCAGCGGTTGTCACGGCCTGGTTCGGCACCAGTAAAGCGTTTTCGGATTGGGCAACCAAGATGCTAACCACGGCCGTGAAACCGGGTTTTACATCTTCGTCCGCATTCTCCAATTTCACATCCACGGCATATTGCACCACACCGTTGCTGTTGACTTCACCGGAAGATGAAATGGACTGGACAAAAGCGCGGTATTCCTTTTTAGCGACTGCATCGAAAGTGACAGCGGCTTCCTGCCCGATCTGGATCTTATTAATGTCGTCCTGGCTTACGTCCACCCGAACAATCAGATTATCCAGATCATCCAATCGTATTGCCACGGTTTGGCCGTCCACCAATTCCCCGGGCACTGTGTTAATTGCGGTCACCGTCCCATCAAAAGGGGCAATGATCTTGGCTTCATTGATCTTGTTCTTCAAGACTTGGACACGCGCCTGAGCCGCGCTGATCTCTTCACTTTGATCCACATAGCGATTGAAGGCTACTCTGGCCTCAGCTACCTTGGCGACTTGCTGGTCGTACTCAATAAAATCTGTCTCAACGGCGATATCAAAAGGAATGCCGAGGATCTGGTTGAGGGCGCGCAGATAGCTGTCGCGTTTGAGAATACCATCCTGCAAGTTCTCATACGCCTCAACGCGCACCGGATCTTTTTCGTCCAGCGACTTGACCGAATTGTAAGCATCTTCCAATTCCCAGACTTTCGACCGGGCTTTGTAGTAATTATCCCAGACAGCATCGATCCTATCTTCTGAAGAATGCCCATAATTCCAGGCTAATTTATCAGCATGTTTGTTGATGAGCATCTTTTCTTCGTAAACTACTGTGTTTAAGGCATCCTGATAATCCTTGTCGGTGCTCTCCAACAAGTCGAGGGTATTTTGCGCATCCAGAATATCCGTATACGCATTTAATATATCCGTGTCTTGAGAGGAAGGTTCAAGTTCCATTAATACGTCGCCCTTCTGAACTTCGTCGCCGACTCTGGGGGCGGATTCTCCCACAACCCCATCGGAATTCCACACCAGGCTTTGCGAAGGCTGCGCATCCAAAATTCCGAAGGAATCAACAGTCTCCGTAATCGAACCGACGGTCACCGTACCAAATTCCAGATCGGTTTGATCCCCGCCCCTGGTGAACATAGGGAGTACAACGGTAAAAACCAGTATCAATACCAGCAATCCAATGCCAATGGTCCAGGACAACTTTTTGTGGGTCGCCAAGAAGTGTTTAAATTTATTTATCGTTTCCATACAAATCAACCCATTTCTTTCAATTCACCGGCAGGTTCTAAAGCTCCTACCGGTGAATTAGATTATTCTGTCCGCAAAGCTTCCACCGGCTCAAGTTTGGAGGCGCGGCTGGCCGGGTAGATACCAAAGATCAAACCCACCGCCATGGAGAACCCAACAGCAAGCAGGATCGACCCAAATGTAATGACCGGGTTCAGGTCGAAGTTTGATGCCGCCGCGATATTCCCAATAATAGCTGCCAATCCATAAGCCAGAATGATACCCAACAGACCGCCGGCCAAACCAATGATCAGCGACTCTGTCATGAATTGCAGCAGGATGTCTTTATTCTTGGCACCCACTGCCTTGCGCAGACCGATTTCCTTGGTACGTTCGATCACAGATACCAGCATGATGTTCATGATGCCGATACCGCCAACCAGCAGAGAGATGGCCGCGATGCCGCCCAGGAAGACTGTCAACACACCCGTGATGGATGACGCAGCTTCTGTCATACTTTCCTGGGACATAATGTTAAAATCGTCATCCTCATCCGAGCTGATTTTATGTCTCGAACGCAAGATTGAAGTAATTTCACTGGTCGCGCCGCTCATCGATTCAGAGTCCACTGCAGAGACATAGATCATGTCTACTTCATCATTCGCATTCGAACGCGCTACAAGGCGCGAGAATGCGGTTGTGATCGGGACGATGATCTGGTTGTCAGAAGAACCGCTAAAGGTGCCACCGGACGACTCCAGAATTCCAACGACCTCGTAGAGCATGTTGCCAATGCGGATCTTTTGGCCAATCACCCCGACGTCGGATCCAAATAGATCTTCTACCACATCATTGCCCAGGATTGCCACAGTGGAACTGCTATCGATATCTTTCTGGTCGATAAAACGGCCGGAGGAAACCGAAACCTTACGCACTGAAGCATAATCCGGGGTAACACCCATGATTGTTGTTGAGGTACTGTTATCTCCGTATACCACAGTCCTGGATGCGTTCACCACCGGTGCAACCGCCGCCACAGAGGGGGCGCCGCCGGACTCGATCAACGCTTCCGCATCAGACAGTGTCAGCGCCTGCGGGTTGCTGTTATTATCTGAAAAAGCTCTGGATACGAAAAGTAAGTTCGTTCCCATAGACTCGATTGAACTGGTGATTGACGAAGATGCACCTTGCCCGATGGCCGTCATGGATAGCACTGCGGTCACGCCAATAACGATACCCAGCATTGTCAGCGCAGTGCGCAGTTTGTTGGATGCCAGGCTCTCGATAGCCTCTTTAAATACTCTCCAGCTATTCATTTTCGACCCTTCCATCCAAGATTCTTACGGTTCGCTGCGTTAGTGCGGCAATTTTCGGATCGTGGGTCACGACGATCAATGTGACACCTCTTTCCTTGTTCAAACCAAGTAGAAGGTCCATGATCTCCTTGCCAGATTTGGAATCCAGGTTACCAGTCGGTTCATCCGCCAGGATGATAGCCGGGTTGTTCACCAATGCGCGTGCGATAGCGACACGCTGCTGCTGTCCGCCGGACATTTCGAAGGGTTTGTGATTCATTCGATCTTCAAGCCCAACGCGAATCAGTAATTCTTTCGCAACTTCCGCAGGATCAACGTGTCCGTTGTTCCGCCTGTATCGCATGGGCAGCATGACATTCGCCTTTGCCGTTGAACGAGACAACAGGTTATAGGACTGAAAGATAAAACCTACCTGCCGATTGCGCACATCCGCTAACTGATCGTCACCCATTGCCATCACATTTTCACCATTCAGAATGTAGGTTCCGCTGGTTGGGCGATCCAAACAGCCCAATGTGTTCATCAGAGTGGACTTGCCTGATCCGGAGGGGCCCATGATCGCGATCACTTCACCTTCTTTCACCGACATTGAAAGTCCGCGCAGTGCGTTTACCTGGATATCACCCATCTGGTAGGTTTTAACAAGGTCCTTGACTTCTACAACTTTTTTATTCATTTTTTTACCTACCATTATTTATCCTATCGAGACCCGCCGTCGGATGGGGGTTGACCACCGCCTCCGCCGCTCATCATTACCATGCCAAAGTCGGCACTATTATTAGAGGTGTAAAGCACGACCTGGTCGCCTTCTTTCAATTCACCGCCGGTAACTTCCGCGAACAAGTCGGAGGTCGCGCCTATCTCAACCGGGACCATGGTGGTGTTGCCGGAATTGTCGGCCAGAACAACCATATAGGAACCGTCGCGGCTGACCACTGCATCATAGGGAACCAACAACGCATCTTCCACTTCAGCAGTCACAATACTGACCACGGAGGTAAAACCAGGCCTAACCTTTTCGTCGGTATCGTCCACTTTCACCCAGACAGAGAATTGAACGATGCCATTCTCATCTTCCTCACCGGAAGAAGAGATTGAGGAAACATAACCTGTATATTTCTTATTGGAAATCGCGTCGAAAGTGATTACAGCACGCTGGCCAACAGCTACTTTGTTGATATCGACCTCGGAAATGGATACTTCGACCATCAGATTATCCAGGTTGCTGATCGTCAGTGCGGCCGTCGTGTTGTCGGAATCGGAATAGCTGGTAATCAGGTCACCGGCAACCGCGTCGATTTGGGTGATAGTGCCGTCGAAGGGGGCAACGATCTTGCCGGTATTGATCGTATTTTCCAGTGCCTGCACGGAAGCTTCCGCCGCGGCAATTTCGTCGCTCTGGTCTAAATAACGGTTATATTCCACGCGCGCTTCTTCAACTGCCGCCAGGGCTGCATCATACTCAATAAAATTGGTTTCAACACCATAATCATAAGAAATACCCAAAATATAATTCAAATTGCTCAAAGCTTTATTCTGCGCTTCGATAGCGGCTTTCTGTTCGTCATAAGCTGCCATTTTTTCGGGATCATCGGCTTCCAGATCCGATAAAGCATCGTAGGCAGCCTGTTTTTCCCAGACAACCTGCTTGGCTGCATAATATGCTTCGCGGGCAGCTTCGATAGTATCGTCCGAAGCACCTTTGGTGTTGTAGTAATCGCGATCGGATTTGTACTGTCTCAGTTCGTATTCCGCGTCCGCTAAGGTTTGTGCAGCCGTGTAAAGGTCCGTATTGGCACTCTTCAGATTTTCCAAAGTGGTTTTCGCGTCTAGCAAACTTGACTGAGCGTCCAGGATTGTAGCATCCAAAGTGCTCTCGGTTAGTGTCATCAGGACATCGCCCTGAGAAACCTTGTCGCCAACCTTTACATCAAAGCTATCCACGATACCGCCGGACTGCCAGGTCAAAGTAGCGGCAGGAATAGCTTCCAATGTACCTACCACATCAATCGTTTCAGTCAGCGAACCACGAGTCACCTGACCATAGCTCACTTCCGTGTCTACGGATGCTTTGGAGCCCTTCGGAAATGCAATAAGGGCTACAATCGCAACCAGCAATACTGCTCCGATGATCCAGACAAGCTTTTTTCGTGAATCATAAAAATCCACGAGAGTTGTCTTTATTTTTTCAATATCCATGTGTAATTTCTCCTTCAAGATAGTCTACGGGAATCTAATCATTCCGGTTTCATATCATACCGGCTGGATGTAAAATCCGCATATGTTCCCTGTAAACAAATTTCGTGAGAGCTATCATAGCTCAATATGACTGCCATCACCTATTAAGGTTTTTTAATATGTGTTAATATCCAGCTATGCAAAAGGAAAGTATCGATCGACAGGTTATTCAGATTCTACGCTGGTCAATTATTGTCCAGATCCTTTTCCTTTTATTGAGTTCGTTTTCCCCAAGATTTTCATTACGTAATAACTACTTTAAAATTGACGCGGTTGATTATCTATCCTTTGCCTCTGTTGCTTTAATGACAGCTATTCTGGTGACTATTTCGATTAAAAAGGTCGAGGATCGTATTACCAAAAAGACTTTGCTGGTTATTCTATACTCAATCGCTTTGATCACTATCTTTTCCCGGCATATCTTTTCTTTATCGCTTAGGCGCATGGTGCCCGATACTGGTCCGTCGCTTTTTCGCTGGGATGCAATATTCTTCCTGATTATTCCTCTGGTCTTCCTCGCCTGGCAATATTCCATGCGGCATGTATTGATTTACTGCCTGGTTATTCTTATAGCTGATTTTGGCCCTACATTACTGGAACAAAATAATGAAACTTTAGGCATCTACTTGACGAATCTCTCCACCAGTCAAGACTCGCATCAAGGTACAGTCTCTGTCGTAATCTCTTCTGAGATTATGATCCTATCCGATTTCATGGGTAGTTTCGCCCGCAGCGTGATCCTTGGGATAGTAGGATGGATCGAGAACAGCTTGGTGACCCTTCAGCGCAGCCAGCACAGCCAATTGGCGGAAGCTAATCAGAAACTGCAGAAATACGCCCTGACCAGCGAAAAGCTGGCTCAGACTCAGGAACGCAACCGTCTGGCCCGTGAACTGCACGATACACTGGCACACACCCTGAGCAGCACATCCGTCCAGTTAGAAGCCATAAAAGCCCTGTTTGACCGCGATCCGAATCAGGCAAAATTTTTATTAGCACAAACATTGGAAAACACCAAGAACGGTTTAGCTGAGACACGGCGCGCGCTGGTTGATTTGCGCACCTCCGAACTGGAAGCATACGGCCTGACGCAAGCCATCCGCAATCTGGGCCTCTCGGCCGCAGAACGCGGCGGTTTCAGCGCTCAATTCGATTTGGACAAAGGGCTGGACGTACTGCCGGACGACATGAGCCATTGTATCTACCGCACTGTTCAGGAAGCCTTTGAGAATATCCTGCGGCATTCCAATGCCAGTCAGGCCAGTGTTAAATTGTTTACCGAAGACAACAATATTAAATTGATCATTCAAGACAACGGTAAAGGGTTTAACCTGGATAAAGTGAAAAAAGACCGTCTGGGAATCCGCGGTATGCGCGAACGCATTGAAATGTTGGGCGGGACTTTTAATATCACCAGTGATATAAACAAGGGCACCGAGATCGATATCTGTTTAGAGACAAATTATGATTAAGTTAATTATTTGCGACGATCAGGAAGTCGTATGCCAGGGATTGAAGGCTATTCTGAGTACTTCAGAGAATATTCAGGTAATTGGCATTGCTAATAACGGCATCGAGGCATTGGAGTTACTGCAAAAACACCCGATGGATGTAGTTCTTATGGACTTAAAAATGCCCATTATGAACGGTATTCATGCCACTAAAGCCATCAAAGAAAAATATCCCGAGATCAAAGTCCTGGTGCTGACCACCTACGACGCAGATGCCTGGCTGTTTGATGCCATCCGCAACGGCGCGGACGGATACCTGCTTAAGGACACGTCGCGCGAAGCGCTGGTACAGGCCATTGAAGAAATCGTGGTTGGTAATACCCCGGTAGATTCCAAGGTTGCCGGAAAATTGTTTAAACAGCTCTCCAAACAAGCCATGCCGGGGGATTCAACCCTGGGTGAAAATCTATCCGATCGAGAAAAAGAAATCCTTAAGTTGATTGCACAGGGGATGGCCAATGCCGAAATTGCTCAAAACCTGTTTCTATCGGAAGGTACCGTGCGAAACTATGTGAGTGCCATTCTTGAGAAACTGAATGTTGACGATCGCACCCAGGCCGCGGTGCTGGCCTTGCGTTACGGGCTGGTAGAATAAGGTATAGGCGGCTAGGCCGCACTTTTCAGCTAACCCTTACCGTTTCCCGAACCTGCCTGCCTATCTTAAGTTGGAGCATGGCAAATGAATAAGGAAGTCTACGACGAATTCAGTCAGGATTATGACCGCTTTGTCAACTGGCAGCCGCGGTTGGCGATCGAAATCCCCTTTTTACAAAAATACCTGCGATTGGCCGAAACGCACCTGGATCGGCGCGCCCGTATTCTGGATATGGCTTGCGGCAGCGGTATGCATGCCATTGAACTGGCCAAACAGGGCTTTACCGTCTGTGGGGCGGATCTCAGTCCAAAGATGATTGAGAAAGCCTCTGAAAACGCGCGAGCAGCCGGTGTGAAGGTTAACTTCAGAGAATCTTCTTTTGGTAACTTGAAAGCAGATTTAATGAATGAACCTGAATTTCCTTATGACATGATCACCAGTCTGGGAAACGCACTACCGCACCTGCTTTCCACCGAATTAATCCAAACCACTTTATGGGACATGGCCAACTGCTTGAACTCCGGCGGATATTTAATTTTCCAAAATCGCAATTTTGACGCCGTTCTGGAACATAAGGAGCGCTGGATCGAACCGCAAGGGCGCAGCGAAGGGGAAAAGGAATGGATCTTTCTAAGATTCTATGATTTTGACCACGATGGCCTGCTTACGTTCAATATCATGCGCCTGATTCGCGATGGAAAAACCGGCTGGCAGCAGCGCATTTCCTCAACCCGGCTCTATCCGCTCAAACGCGATGTGCTGACAGGGCTGCTGGAAGACAGCGGTTTCTCAGACATTGCCTGTTTTGGATCCATGTACGGCGAGGACTTCCTGCCAGGCTCCAGCGAAAACCTGGTTGTGGTAGCCCGTAAAGCCTAATTTGGACTATTCTTGTCGCATTTCCTCCTGAATGTTATAATGCGACCATGTCCAAACGCTGGTTGATCATCACCATCGCCATTTTCACGGCGTTGACAATCCTTGGTTATTCCCTTCTCCTAAACCAAACCTTTCAAGAGAAGTTAGGTTGGCATTTAATGCAGTGGAGCGGACGAATACGCGTATGGTTGAACCCGCCCCAGGAAGTTGCTTTTTCCTCCGAGCAGAGCAGCACGGAAGGCACGCTCAGCGTCCCTGTACCCCTGGTAGCCACAATGACGCCGGAGCCGACGCACCCGGCGCAAACCGCCACCCCCACAGCCACCCTGCCGCCCATTCCGCTGGCATACACCATCGAAATGGACACCTATTTTTCCCAACACAATCGCTGGAATTACTGCGGCCCGGCCAACCTGGCCATGGTGCTCTCCAATTGGGGTTGGGAGGGTACGCACGACGATGTGGCCCGCGGTGTAAGGACTTTTTCCAAAGACAAGAACATTATGCCGTATGAATTGCAAGATTACACCGTGGAAGAAGCTGGGTTGGAAATGCTCATCCGGGTGGGCGGGGATCTGGATACCATCAAGCATCTGATCGCTGCCGGTTTTCCGGTCATCGTCGAAAAAGGGCCCACGTTCCGGGATATCAACTATAACGTCACCTGGATGGGCCATTATCAGGTGCTGAATGGGTACAACGACGCCGAAGGCTATTTCATTGCGCAGGATTCCTACATCGAACCGGATTACATTCAACCCTATACTACTCTGCTGAGTGAATGGCGCTCCTTCAATTACCTGTACATGGTAGTGTATCCTTCCAATAAGGAAAATGATGTGCTGAACCTGTTGGGGAATAACCGCGACATTGACCAAAATTATCGGAATGCTTTGGATAAAGCACAGGAAGAAATTTACGAAACCAGCGGTGTGGACCAATTTTTCGCCATGTTCAACTACGGCACCAACCTGGTACAGTTGCGCGACTACAGCGGGGCTGCCACAGCTTATGACCAGGCCTTTGCCATGTACGATGCGCTGCCAAACGATTCCACCCTGCCTTATCGCATCCTGTGGTACCAAACCGGCCCCTACCTGGCTTATTACTACACCGGCCGATATAGCGATGTGGTTGAGAAAGCTACCAGGAATTCCATTGAAATGGTGCGTGATGATGAACCGGCGCTGGAAGAAAGTTATTACTGGCGCGGTATGGCCGAGATTGCCCTGGGCAAGAAAGATGATGGTATTGACGATTTCTACACCTGCTTGAACTACCACCAGGATTTTCAACCGTGTGTGAAGGCTCTGAATAGCCAGGGTATTTATCCTTAATCCAGTCTGTCAAACCCACAAGGTCCAATCATTTTACTTTCAGCCGGATAAAAGACATTAAAATAAACATAATGTTCCATTTTAGAAGTGTTATTAAAAAGCTCGTCCTTATAACGCTGTGCTTATCCAGCTTGTTGGTATTCACTACTCCCCTCCAGGCACAAAGCAGTTTGACCTTAAGTATGGCCGCACCGGATTTGTCGCAGTTCCCCAAGATTACCCTGTTCCTGGATGCATCCGACAGCCAGAAAAAATTCGTTTATGGGATGGACCTGAATAATTTCAGCGTCTTTGAAGACGGCGTACAACGCACGGTGAATGAGGTGCAGCAGCTTGAACCCGGGCTGCATACCATTATTGCCTTGAATTTGGGCGCGACTTTAAGCAACCGCGCCAACACTGCCGTCCCCACCCGCTACGAAGAAACCATCTTCACCATCGCTTCCTGGCTGACCGGTATTCAAAGCATTGCCGCCAATCAATACAGCCTGACCAGCAATGAAGGGACGTTGATAGAAAAGTCACAGGAAAAGACCACTTTTACCAATACGCTGCAAAACTACAAACCCAACCTGTTCAACTTTGAACCAAGCCTGGCCAGCCTGAGCAGCGCGCTGGACGTGGCTGCCAAACCCAGCCTGGTTGAGCAAAGTAAACAAGCCATTCTGTATATCACCCCGCTGCCGTTGGACCAGGACTTGGGCAAAATCGCGACGCTGCAGGCGCGCGCGCAGGAAATCGGCGTGCCCGTCAATGTCTGGCTGGTGGCGCCGGACACGGCTGCCAACGCACCGGCAGTGCAATACCTCAACCAATTGGCTACGGCCACCGGCGGAAAGTTTCTGTTCTATACTGAGAATTTGACCGCGCCTGATCCGGAAGAATACGTGGGCCGCATGCGCAACATTTACCGCCTGCGTTACACCTCTACAGTCAGCCAAAGCGGTACTCACAGTGTCAAAGCGGTCGCCACCTATGGCAATCTGACAGCCGAGACGCCGGAAACACAATTCACCATCGATTTGAATATGCCTTCGGCAGTGCTGATCAATCTGCCGCCGCAAATCGACCGGGTATACGCGGATGGGCCGGAAGGAAAAATTCTGCAGCCCAGCGTAATTACCATTCAAGCATCCATCACTTTTCCCGATGGTTATAAACGGCAATTACGAGCCTCACGTCTCTATGTGGATGGCGAGGTAATCGTTGAAAACACCGAAGAGCCTTTTGACTATTTCGGCTGGCAGCTGGATGAATACCGCTTCAGCGGCGAGCACCTGGTTGCGGTGGAAGTGGAAGACATTCTGGGCTTCCGAAATATCAGTCCACCGGCTTCCGTGATGATCACGGTAGCTTCTCCTTACCCCAGTTGGCTGGTGGGTATCCTTAAATTCATCAATACCGGCGGCTGGATTCCCCTTTTGGTGGTTGCCGCCGGGGGTTCATTGTTAGCAGGTTTAAGACTGCGCAGGCGCTGGATAGAAAACCGCCGCAGCCGGAGCTTCTCAGTCGGTATTAACGAATTCGATGACCCTATGCTGCAAAGTGTACCGGGCCTGGGTTCGGCGCTGGAAACGGATTATTACTCGGAAACCAACAACCCGCAGAATCCCGCCGCGGCCAATCCGCGCGATTCCGCTCCGCGTTTAATTTGGGCAGGAAAAACACCGCCCCCCGCGGGAATTGAGGAAATCGTCCTGGAGAACCAGGAAACTATCATCGGCAGCGATAATACGCAATCCGGTATTGTATTGGCAGACGCGGCCATCAGCCCCCAGCACGTATTGCTGGTCAAAAACGAACGCGGTTCCGTCAGAATTGCCGACCTCGGATCAGATAACGGAACCTGGGTGAATTACGCGCCTGTTTCCAGTGCCGGGCTGCTGCTGCACAATGGTGACCTGATCCGGATTGGTCCGTTCACTTTTCGGTATAAGATTGGGAAGATATATTAGAAGGCGAAGATGGATACAGAATCATGCCTGCAGCCAGACAGTGCAACTCACCTGGAAATTGTGGAATTCAGCCATAGGGGATTGGTGCGAGAAAACAACGAGGATCACATCCTGGTAAAGTCCTTCCGGACCGTTCAGACAAACGCACAATCAGTCCTGCTGGCAATCCTGGCGGACGGCGTCGGCGGGCACCGGGCCGGAGAGGTAGCTTCGTGCATCGCGGTGGACAGCATCGCTGCCAGCGTGCAGGCTTGCGAAAACCTCGACCATCCGGAGAGCCTTCTGGAAGAAGCCTTTATCCGCGCCAACCAGGAGATCGTCCAACAGTCACAGGACAATGAAAGCCAAAAAGGGATGGGCACCACCTGCGTGAGCGCGTTGATTATCGGGCGGAAGCTGTACATGGCCAATATCGGCGATTCGCGCTTATATCTGCTGCGCAATCGCGAAATCAGCCAACTCACCTTCGATCACACCTGGCTGGAAGAGTTATCCGAAGGTGGGCTTTCAGGCAGCACGAAAATCTCCCGATCGCATCCCCTGGCGCATGTTCTTATTCGCTACCTGGGATCCACAGAACCCATCCAAGTTGATTTGCGCATCCGGTTAAGCGGCACTAAGTCAGCAGAGGAAATGCGAAATTTGCAGGGCATGAATCTGGAGGCCGGCGACATACTGTTATTGAACAGCGACGGCATCAGCGACTTGCTGACGGACGAAGAGATCAAAGAAAACCTGCTGAAACGCAATTGGGATCAATCCGCCAAGCGGTTGGTCTTCTGCGCCTTGAAAAAAGGCGGCCATGATAATGCCTCGGTAATCGTCATTCGGATTCCCGCGGACTTAAAAAAGAAAAAAACTTAATACTGCCTTATACAGCATTTTGTGTTAAAATTTTTATCCTTGCTGGAGTTGATGACCAGGAGGGATGGCCGAGTGGCTTAAGGCGCCTGTCTTGAAAACAGGTGTGGGGCGAAAGCTTCACCGTGGGTTCGAATCCCTCTCCCTCCGCCTTAGCCATCAAAATTCTAGTCTTGGGGAGGTGCCAGAGTGGACGATTGGGACCGCCTGCTAAGTGGTTGTCGGGGTTAAACTCGACCGAGGGTTCGAATCCCTCCCTCCCCGCTCTTGTCCAAACCGCTGCTTATTGGCAGCGGTTTTTGGTTTAAATGGTTTTGAGTATAATAAACTCCAATTTGGACTACAACCTAGAGGATCAAACAATGGCACTGACAAAGAAATCTAAAATCGTACAAGAATACCTGCAGCAATTTGGACTCAAAGTGGATATTCTGGAATATTCCGAGAGCACCAAGACGGCCCAGGAAGCAGCCAACGCCATCGGCTGCGAAATTGGTCAAATCGTCAAATCGTTGGTTTTCCGCAATAAAGATCAGGGACTGCTTTTTTTGGTCAGCGGAAAGAATAACCTGGATGTCGAAAAAGTCGCCCGCGAGTTGAAAATCGAAATCAAGAAAGCGGATGCGGATTTTGTAAAGAAAGTAACTGGTTTTTCCATCGGCGGCGTTCCGCCGGTGGCGCACGATACCAAAATGGAAACCTACATCGACCAGGACCTGCTGGCCTACGATGAAGTATGGGCAGCTGCAGGCATGCCATTTTCCGTCTTCCAACTGGAAAGCCGCATGCTGCAGCCGCTAACTAATGGAACGGTAATTGCCGTAAATTAAGCAATCAGGCTCAATGCCAATCTGGCAGCCTGGTTCGCATCCGGTGCGTAACCATCCGCACCAATTTTTTGCGCAAATTGATCGGTGACCGGCGCGCCGCCGATCATAATTTTGACCTTGTCGCGTATTCCAGCCTGGTCGAAAGCTGCGATAGTAGCCGGCATATTGGCCATAGTGGTCGTCAGTAACGCCGACATAGCCACCAGATTGGCGCCGCTGGTCTTAACCGCGTCCACGAATTTCTCCGGGGCGACATCCGTGCCCAGGTCGGTCACTTCGAAGCCGGCTCCCTGCATCATCATAGAAACCAGGTTCTTGCCGATATCGTGCAGGTCGCCCTTGACCGTGCCAATCACGATCTTGCCGACCGGTTCAACGTCCTCCGCCACCAGCAGCGGCCGCAGGATATCCATACCGCCCTGCATGGCGCGCGCCGCGACCAGCAATTCCGGCACAAAATACTCACCTTCTTCAAATAAACGGCCAACTTCTCCCATGGCCGCCATCATACCTTGCTTAAGAATCGTTTCCGCGCTATCGCCTTCGTTGAGGGCCTGCTGAACGGCTTCCACCACCTGATCGCGATCCCCTTCTACAACACCCGTATAAATTTCCTGAATAGTAGCTGACATTATTTTCCTCCGAAATTATGAGTTTCCAATCCGCATTGTGGGTTTGGGATAACCCGGAACGCGGGTAAAACCGGATAGCACAGAATAATCAATTCCTTCAGAATTTAATTCTGAGCTAATGATTGTATCAATATTTTCTTCGATTGCTTCAAGGGGGCCTTCTATCATCGCGTTGATCCGAAGGGAATATGTGGACCCTTTCAAAGCCCGCAGCGAATCTGAAAATCCCTCGAATTTGGAATCCAAATCGTCCAATGCAGTTAAATTGAATTTGATGTTTTCCCGGCCGTCATCCAACAAAAATTTTAGATGGGCAATCGAGTAAGCCTGACCGGATAATTTCCGGCAAATCCTTTGAATGATATTAAGCAAATGAATTTTCTTTTCCTGATCATCCGCGGAAATTTTGATCTCGCGATCCACCCAGCAAAAGCGTTTTTCTCCTGAAGCATACCGGTCATAATCCATGTCCATTGAAATCCGAGGTTGGGAACTTTCAGGTGAATCCAGCAACTCCAGCCATTCTTTAACCTGACTCGCTTTCAATGAATTTTGAAGCCGGAAAATTTTTCCAGGGTATTTTGCCGCTGCCAAAGGCAGCAATTCCGCGGTTTTTTTCTCATCCAACAAGTCGCTCTTGTTGATTACGATCAAACCTCCCTCTTCCAATTGTTTTTCGTAGGTATAAATAACTTCCTCACTGAAAGGCAGCTCCAACCCGTTCAGGTAGCGATAGAAAAGACGCGCATCGGTGAACACGGACAGGCTTGTCGGTTGGTCAAAATCAGCGCGTAATTTCATTAGCGGCTTAAGCACAGTTGCAACCAAGTCAGCGCATGATCCAACCGATTCGGCAAATATCACGTCCGGATGATAACGGACTGTTAGTTCATCCACCCGCTCGTTAAAGTCATCCAGATGGCAGCAAATGCATCCACCTGTTACCTCCAAAGTCGGTAAAGATTTAGAGCGCAGGAAAGCCGTATCCACAAGATGCTTGCCCTGCTCATTGGTGACAATCCCGACCCGTTTTCCCTGCTCGATGAAAATTTGCGCGGCTTGCGTGATGGCTGTTGTCTTTCCACTGCCCAGGAAACCGCCCACCAAGTACAATCTCATTTAATCGCTTCTTTCAGGGCATCAATCAGTTCACGATTACTGGGAATGATAGATGAAAACTTCACCTGACCATTGATTAAAATACTCGGCAGATTCTTCACGCCCATTTTGTGCATCCGTGCGACGTTTTTTGGCTCGGTGATTTTGTATTCAACCATATCCACGCTGCCGGCCAATTCGGTAAAAACGCGTGTGGCGGCGTTCAGCATATAGCCGCAAGCCGGGCAGGACGCAGAATCAAGCGTAAATACTTCCATCAATGGTTTTGCCAGCTGCTCGTAATTAGGCAAGCTAACCTGATCAAGGTCAATTTCCCCGCTTTGATAATTCGCTACCATCAAGCGCGCAGTCTCCGGCTCCCGAATTGCCTGCATGGTTCCCACCACATTGTCCACCGGAACATCATAGGGCATATCGCAGCCGGGTGAAATGATCAGGTTCTTCGGAAGCACGTCTCCCGGGAACATTGCATCGATTAAATCCAGCACATATTTCATGTTATCCTGCTGGGTTCCAAACAGCATACAGGTGGTCAGGGGAATATTCCCTTCCAGCGTAATGTCGTATTGATCGGTAATCTGTTTAGCTGCCAGCATATCGATATTTTCATCGACTGCAATACAATCCGGGGCTGTCTGGCACATTGCCTCGACATTTTTGGTGGCATCGCCGCACACGAAGAAGGATGAGAACGCCCCTTTTTCGCGAATAAAACTGAAAAGGCCGGTAAAATCCTCCGAAAGGAAATTCCGGAAGTGCTTGGGTGAAATTTGCGAAACCAACGGATCCACCACGGCAATTATGTCCATGCCCGCATCGAGGTAATATTCGGAAACCCTTTTAGCAACCCGGGTGGTATAGGCAATCAACCCGCGTAAATATTCCGGATGGTCGAACATATCCATGAAGATTTCGGTGCCGCGCAGATGGGAAGCCAGGGTGAACGGTCCGGTAACCAGGCCATATAAAGCCGTATGGCTGCCAACCTCTGTTTTCATGCTTGCCATGGCATCCAGAACCAGCGGTAGACGCCCATCCGTTTTCTCCGGCAGCCTGGTTGGCAATTCCAGCGTGCTTGCCAAAGGATGGGTAGCCACGGATGGCGGCGCATTTTCCGCCCAAACCAGGTCGCAGCCTAGAATTTCGGCTTCGATCTGCAGATCGAAAACCACCGGCTGGCCGTCAGGATCATATTGATGATTGACTTCCAAAAGGGACTCTATCAACTTCTCTTTATCGGTCAATACCTGATCGGCTTTGTAGCCCTTCAACGAACCGGCGTGCACGCCTGCGAATGGCACCCAGGGAATGCGGGGCATTTCTTCGTGCCGCAAGGCGGCAAAAAGCAATCCCTTTTTCGATAAATTCGAGAGATTATTTTTCATATCTTTCTTTACTTTCTAATATGATTTTTAAAATCCGCGCTGCTGTCCCTGCCATGGCGGCGGTGCATCATTTTTAAATTCATCCACACTCGGCCCGCCCAGCCGCCGTAGACGTTTTAATCCATACAGGTAACTGACCACCAGCAATACGATCAGAGCCGGCCAACCGCTGACCAAGTTGAATATAGCCAGAGCATTGGTTAGCGCATTCCGATAGAAATAGTATTGAAAGGCCAGTTTGATTGCGGAATAAACCGCCCAGATGGCTGTCACTTCGCTATAGGCCGGGCGCACGCGTTCATGCCAATACCATTGCAGCGGCCAGCGGCGCGTGAGGTAACTGGTGAAAGCTACGGCCGGGCGTTTGATAGCCAGACTGAGCAGCAGCACCAGTACCGTCAGGGCGCCGTTCACCAGGCTGGGCAGGAAGAAAGCCTGGGCACTCTTCAACAACAGAACCAGTCCTACCGCCAGCGCAGTTGCGCCGGCTCCCAACAGCGCATTTCCAAACCGCTGGCGCCGGATGAGGCGCAGCAGGGTGAACAGCAAGCTGCTGCCGAAAGCCACCCACAACGCCGGCGTCAGGCCATAGAGCGCATTCGTGAGCATGAACAGCAGCGGTGGGATAACAGAGTCGAATATGGGATTGCGCCTGGAAAAAACAAGCTTGAATTGTTCCAATAACTCTTTATATACAGGCATCTTTATTAACGTCCACGTATATTTAACCATATTCGACTCAATAGAATGATTAACAGAATATTATTTAACCAAACCTCGGACGTATTGCGATGCTTGGGTGATATTTTCTTCGGTCATATCGCTCATCGTCTCCAGGGTATATGTACCATGGTAGCCTGCATCGGAAAGCAAGCGGAAGAATGCGGGGAAATCAAAGCTTCCGGTCGGTGGGATCATATGATTGCTATCTGCCAGATGGACATGGCCAATCTGGCCTTTCACCGCATTCACAGCTTGCTCGATGGATGATTCTTCCAAATGCATGTGGTATGTATCGATCAGCAGGTGCAGGTTATCTTTGCCCATCGTTCGGATAAAACCGGCCACATCCGCCACGGTGTTGTGATAGTTGATCTCATTGTGGTTGACCGCTTCCAAATCCACCTCGATAGCGTAGGTTTGCGCGTAATCGCAGCAGATTTCCAGACACTCGCGGATATGCTCTTTCGCAATAACAATATCTTGACCGTCAGCCAACATGCCCTGCATCAGCCCCACCAGCATCTTGGGTTTTCCGTAAACAGCCGCGTATTGAACCACCTGATTGAACCGATCCACCGCCTCAAGCCTGACCTCCGCGCCAGGGTCATTGAAGGCCACATGATGAGCCTTGGCAATGCCGCCTGTGCGGAAACCGGTGATCTTGAGCTGGTAGCGATCCAGCAGGCTCAGGATTTCATCTTCCGGGGTCTTGTAAACCCCGGAAATGATCGGTTCGATACCGGCATAGCCATTTTCAGCCAGCCACGCAAATACGCGCTCCCACTGCTCAAGCGGCAATGCGTCAATTTCAGGAGTAGCCCAGCTTAGTTTCATTTTTTGTCGTAGGAGCCTTGCGCTACGGGTGGCGAGAATACATATACGACTTTCAGGACATCTTCGCTGGTGTTATTGATGCTGTGCGTTACGCTTTGCGGTACATATACACAGGTTCCGGGTTCCACTTCCTCGGGTACACCATCGAAATAGAACTCTCCCTTGCCTGTCAAAACATAGAGGATCTCTTCCTGGCTTTCATGTACGTGCGCGGGGGCGTGCTTCATGGGCGGGAAATCCGCCACGCCAAAACACATTTTCTCTGCCGGGCCGAAATTGTTAGGCCCGATGATCATCTTGTGAGCCCGGCCGGGGAGTTGTACTGCCTCTATTTCGTTTTCATGAATGGTATGTTTTTGCATAATTTCTATCGACCTTTCTTTTCTATTGTCTCGATAACTGCCTTTTCAATAGCGTCTGCGTTGAGTCCAAACCTTGCCAGCAGCCAATCATTGGGGCCAACTTCACCAAAGCGGTCTTCAATTCCCAGAATTCTCATAGGAACAGGGCAATTCTGGCTGACAATCTCGGCCACCGCCCCGCCCAGACCGCCGTAGCTGCTGTGATTCTCAGCCGTAACGATACAGCCCGTATCGCGCGCGGCAGCCAGGATGGCCTGCTTATCGATGGGTTTGATGCTACCCATATTCAGAACGCGCGCCTGCACGCCTTTCGCAGCCAGGTTCTCAGCCGCCTGAATGGCTTCCGGTAAAAGAATGCCGCCGGAAATAATGGCAGCGTCCTTCCCATCCCGCAGCATGGCAGCCTTGCCGGCCTCAAAGCGATACGTTGTTTCATCAAAGATCACCGGCACTTTTCCGCGCGGCACGCGCATATAAGCCGGGCCGGGGTTTTCCGCCAGATACTTAAGCATGGCGCGCAGCTCAATCGCATCCGCCGGGTCGAAGACCGTCATGCCGGGAATGGCCCGCATGATGGCAATATCCAGCAGCGCCTGGTGCGACGCGCCATTCCGGCCGGAGGCAATGCCGGGTTCCACACCGATCAATTTGACGTTGGAGCGGCAGTAACCCACCGAAATGACCACTTGATCGCAAACCCGCTGCGTAATAAATGACGAAAACGTCCCGCAAAATACAGTCTTTCCGGATAAAGCCAGCCCCGCCGAGATACCCACCATATTGGCTTCGGCAATACCCACATCGAAATAGCGTTCAGGATATTGCTCCTGGAAGAAATTGGTCTCGGTAGCCCTTTGCAGGTCCGCATCAATTACGATGATCCGTTCGTCGATTGCGCCCAATTCAGCCAGCGCGTGGCCGAATGGTTGTAGTTGTGTGGGGTAATTCATTTCTGCAACGCCCTTTCCTGCTGGTACAGCTCTTCCATGGCCTGCTTGTATTCCTCTTCAGTAAAGGCACGCGCATGCCATTCCGGTTTATTTTCCATATAAGAAATGCCTTTTCCTTTGATCGTGTTGGCGATAATGATGTGCGGTTTGCCCGGAACGGATTTCGCCTTCACAATTGCGTCCTCGATCTGACTGAGGTCGTGACCGTCGATCGTTTGGACGTGCCATCCGAACGACTGCCATTTTTCATCCACCGGATCGATATTGCAGATGTCCCTTGTGAACCCGTCCACCTGGCAATTGTTCTTGTCCAGGAAAACGATCAGGTTATCCACCTTGAATTGCGCAGCCGACATGGCGGCTTCCCAAATCTGCCCCTCCTGCAGTTCGCCATCCCCCACCAGGACGTACACGTGGCTATCCCGCTTATCCAGACGCGCGGCCAAAGCCATGCCGATCCCGGCGGATAATCCCTGCCCAAGTGAACCGGTGGACAGCTCGACACCCGGCACCAAATGCATATCCAGGTGTTTCTGGAGATTGGTGCCCGGCGCGTTAAAAGTCGCCAACTCCGTCTTGGGGAAAAAGCCCCTTTCGGCCAGAATGGCATAAACGAGCGGTGCGGCATGGCCTTTTGAAAGGATGAATTTGTCCCGATCCGGCCAGGCGGGTTCTTCCGTCCTGATCTTCATTTCTTGAAAATACAAGACTGTCAGGATCTCCACGGCGGAAAGAGAACCGCCCGGATGGCCTGACCCGGCTGTGTAGATTATTGAGATCACGTCTCTTTTGACATCCAGGCATTTCGCCTGTAATTCTTTTTTTAGTTTGGAATCCATTTTTAAATCCTATTTTTCAAGCAATTGGAATGCCTGGGCTACGATGCTTTCGGCATCCATCTTGTATTTCTTCAACAATAGTTCATAAGGGCCCGACTCCGCGAAGGTATCCCGCAGACCGATCCTGGCCATCCGGCAGGGCAGCTCTTCGCCCAAAAGCTCAGCCACCGCGCTGCCCAAAGCCCCATTGATCTGGTGATCCTCAACGGTAATGACCCGGCCAGTCTTCGCAGCGCTCCCTAGGATCAGGTTGGTATCCAGCGGTTTAATCGTGTGAATGTCAATCACCTCCGCGCGAATTCCCTGCCGCCTGAGCAGCGCGCTGGCCTGCAGCGCCACTGAAAGCATGTCGCCGTTGGCAACCAGCGTCAGGTCTCCCCCTTCTTCCAGAATCTTGCCGCGGCCGATCTCGAATTCTTCATCGGCTGAATAGATGAACGGCACCGCATCGCGGGTGAAGCGCAGGTATACCGGCCCATTCATCGCCAGCGCCGCCCGCAGCAGTTTTTTAGTCGAGAAATAATCGGCCGGCATGATGACGGTCATGTTGGGAATGGTGCGCATGATGCCCATATCCTCAGTGCTCTGGTGGGTAACACCGTCATTGGCGGGCGTGATACCGCCGTGGCTCACCGCAATCTTCACGTTTATGCGGGTATAAGCGATGGACGTTCTGATCTGCTCGCAGGTGCGCATGCTGGAAAAGACTGAATAGGTACTGACAAACGGGATCTTTCCGGTCGAGGCAAAACCGGCAGCCGCGCCCATCATGTCGGCTTCCGCCACTCCGAATTGAAAGAACCGCTCGGGGAACTCGTCCGCAAAAATCTTGGTGCGGGTGGATTTGGAAATATCCGCCTCTAAAACCACGATATCTTCAAACTCCCGGCCCAATTCCGCCAGACATTCGCCGTAGGCGTCCCGTGTGGGTTTTCTGTCCGAGGGTTTGGATTTAGCAGTCTCAGCGGGAGGTTCTATCATGGAAGCCAGCGGCTTGAATTTCTTTTTCAAGCGGTCCAGCCCTTCGTCGCCCGAGATTTCCTGTATCGCGCGGACGTATTGCTCGCGATTGGGCGCGATACCATGCCACTCGCAGACATTTTCCATAAAGGAGACCCCTTTCCCCTTGATGGTATGCGCAATGATGACGGTCGGCTGGTCCAGAACCTCTCCGACGCGGGTAAGCGCCTCCAGGATCTCAGGCATGTTATGACCATCGATTTCAATCACGTTCCAGCCGAAGGACAGCCATTTGTCTTTCAGGGGTTCAATAGGCATGATGTCGTGGCAGAAACCGTCCAATTGCAAATCGTTGTAATCCACAATGGCTGTCAGGTTGCCGAGCTTGAACTTCGCTCCGGCCATGGCAGCCTCCCAAACCTGGCCTTCATTCAATTCGCCGTCGCCCAGGACGACATAAACGCGCGCGTTTCTACAATCGGTGTGAAGACTGATCGCCATGCCGACGCCAATCGACAATCCCTGTCCAAGCGAACCGGTGGTGAAATCCACGCCGGGCGTCTTGTTCATGTCCGGGTGCCCCTGCAGGCGGCTGTCGATGGCGCGCAGCGTCAGCAGCTCCTCGACCGGGAAAAACCCTTTTTCCGCCAGGCAGGAATACCACACCGGGCAGGTATGCCCCTTGGACAGGATAAAACGATCCCTGTCCGGGCTGCGCGGGTCTTGCGGGTCAATCCTCAGGAAATGAAAGTACAGGGCGGTTACAATGTCAGCCGCCGAAAGCGATCCGCCCGGATGGCCGGATTGGGCCGCAAAGATCATCGTCAAAAGATCCTCGCGGATGGTCCTGGCCATGTTCTGTAAATATAAAGTCTGTTCTTCTAATTTTGTGTTCTCACTCATTTTGATAATCCCTGACAGCCTGGAGCAGCGCTTGAATGTTTTCCCGCTTGGTACCGTCATTCGTGCCGCCCCCGACCGATAATATAAAGCCGTCTTCCCGGCCAAAGAGCGCCAGGCGGGCAAGCGCATCCTGGTACACATCCTCGGGGCTTCCGTTGATCATTAAATCCAGCGGGTCGATATTTCCCATGAGGCTGATCTTGTCCGAGAGCGCCATTTTTGCTTTCTGTAAATCCGTTGACTTTCCCAGATTGAAGACATTGATTCCGGTCTTTTTAAGCGGTTCAAGAATATGATCGGATCTCGTGTCGTTATGCAGGACGTAGATAAAATCAGGAAACGCTTCCCGGATTTTCTGGTGGCACTCGAGCAGATAAGTCTCATAAAATTTCTTGGAGATCATGCCGGAGATATCATCCGTGATCAACATCGCGTCTGCGTCCCGATTGACTTCCTGCTGGGCTTTCAGCCATACAATAATCGCATCCGTTACTTTTCCTAAAAGCGCCTTGATCTCCGCCGGGTGGTCGCTCAGGTGAATGAAGAAATTGCTTGTTCCGCACAGATATGCAGCCAATTCCCCTGGCCCGAAGCTCCACAGGAAGTGGGAACAATCTTCCACTTCGTCCTTGCGCTCCATGAATAATTCCAGAGTCTTCAGATACCAGACCATCATGCCATCCGTGGTCGGGTTGGGAATGCTAAAGCTTGAAAAGCTCTCCGCGCTTTCAAACACGTGCCCGCCAATCTGCGGCATCATGTTCTTCTGCCAGACCACTTTACAGCCAAACGCGGAAAGGATAGCCACGCCAAAATCCGGCCAGGTGCCCGGAATGAAAGTGATATCAGGCATCTCCTTGAAGATTCTCATCTGCGTGTCCACCATGCGCTGCGGGTAAAAGAATAGATCACTTAATTCGCAGTTATCCAGGGACGCGTAAAACCTGTTCGTCCCAATCAGCGCAACCGGTGTATGGTCTTTTTCTTTTCTGTTTATAGATGCGACAAAACGATCCCATGATTTCATGGCATTTTTCCTAAATTTCATAATTTTTAAAGGTGTCGAAAGTGAAAGATTTAAGCTACAACACCATTCGGGAAGCGGTCAAAGAACAATGGGTCGTGACCGGGAATCAGGATATCTCCCAAAGCAGGCAGCTTTTCCATGAAAGCCAGACTCTCATAGAGATTATTGGTCAGGCCAATGGGAAGATGCTCTTCAATTGTCTCGTAGAGGAAACAATTGTCCCCGCACAGGCAAACGCGCCCTTTCTTTGTGTTGACCACTACAGCCATGGAACCCGCTGAGTGTCCCCCGGCATAGACTACTTCGATCCCGGGCAATATTTGCGCCCGTTCGCCATAAATGACAGTCATTTGCGCGCGGACACGCTCGATCTTCTCAACGGAAAATGAGCCGTAGCCAATCGACCAGGCAGGCAGTCCGGCTATCCAGGCCAGTTCCTTCTGGTGAGCGAAAACTTTGGCGTTGGAGAACGCATCCAGATAACCCACGTGGTCAAAGTGAGCATGGGTCAGGATCAGGTGCGTCACGTCTTCCGGTTCCACACCCACCTGCTTCAACGCATAAAGCGGGTCTTCGTCCGGCAGCTTTCGGGTGACGTCTTTTTCAACCCCCAGGATCTTCGCGTCATCCATATGAAAACTGGTGTCGATCAAAACGACCTCTTTTGCCGTCTTGGTATAGAAAACGTACACCGGTCCCGCTCTGACCTCGGAAGGATCGCCGCCCTGCAGGAGCAAATCTCCCCTGCTGGGGACAGTGCCGGTTTTGATATAACGCAATTCGTATTCTGTCATCTTTACCTCACTTAATCTCAATATCCGGTAATTTATTTTCCGAATTTATCAATCGCAACTGCCATCAACAGCGTTGCACCCTTGATGATGGTCTGGTAATAGTCATGCACATTCAGCAAGGTTAACCCGTTGCTGATAACTCCAATAATCAACACGCCCAGGAACACATTGGTCAACTTTCCCTCACCTCCGGAAATGCTGACGCCGCCCAGGACAACCGCGGTGATCACATCCATCTCAAATCCATTGCCGGCGGAGGGTTGGGCACTATTAATGCGGGCCAGCAGGATCAGGCCTGCCAATCCGGTGAGTACACCGCTGATGCAGTAAGCCAGGTATTTATTCTTGACAGTATTCACGCCGCACAAACGCGTGGCTTCTTCGTTGCCACCCAGCGCATAAAAATAGCGGCCCAGGTAGGTACTGTTCAATAATATGTATCCCAGCACAAACATCGACAACATAATCAGCGCCGGGACGGGAAATGGGCCCAAATAGCCTTTGCCAATGGTCATAAAAGACGCCGGAAAATCATAGATAGGATAACCGCCGGATATAACGTACCCCGTGCCTCTCAGCACACTCATCATTCCCAGGGTAGCGATCAATGGCGGAATCTTGACTCTGGTAACCAAAAATGCATTGACCGCGCCAATCACCGCGGAGACACACAAGGCCAGACCCATCGCGGGCAGGACAGGCAAGTTGAATTGTTTCAAGAAAATGGCGACAACCAATCCAATAAAAGCCAGATGCGAACCAGCGGAAAGGTCAATTCCACCGGTGACCATCAGAATCGCCATGCCAACCGCTGAGGTTCCGATGATCGAAACCTGCCTGACCACATTGATTAGATTGGAAGCTCGCAGAAAGATTGGCGTGAGAAAAGAAAATAAAACGCAGATCAGAATAAAGACTACAAATAATCCCCAACCCTGGAAAAACGTTCGAAAGCTGAAAGACTTCTTTCTGCCTGGTGCACAATCCTGTTCATTCTCAGTAATGATATTGTTCAAGGGATCCTCCTTATTTATTTCCATAAGCCAATTCCAATAAAAGGTGCTGGTTGGCTTCGGAATGGTCTAGAATACCGGTAATTTTCCCCTCGTGCATAACAGCAATACGGTCACACATACCCAGAATTTCCTGGATCTCGTCCGAGATTAGGACGATGGCATGGCCTGCTTCAGATAATTTCTGAATCAATTTATAGATTTCGGCTTTAGCACCCACATCGATACCCCTGGTAGGCTGGTCCAAAATCAACAGCACAGGATCGGTAGAAAGCCACTTTGCCAGCACTACTTTTTGCTGATTGCCTCCGCTCAGGTTGCTGACCGGCCTGTTCAGGTCGTTCACGATAATGTTAAATTTATCCACAAACCCTTGGACAATAGGCAGCTCTTTCTTGCTATTAATCAAGCCGCCTGATGTAATTTTTTTAATGGAAGGAAGGGAGATATTTTGCTTTACCGACATGGAAAGCAACAATCCCTGGCTTTTTCTATCCTCAGGGATAAATCCTATCCTGTTCTTCACGGCATCTTTCGGGTGTTTTATGGTTATCTTTTCGCCGCAATGATAGATCTCTCCCTCCACAATCTGGTCAGCGCCGAAAATACTCCTGAACAATTCCGTCCGGCCGGCGCCAACTAATCCAAAGAAACCCAGGATCTCACCTTCCTTGATCGCGAAATTGAAACACTCATTTTCCACTTTATATTTCAGGTTCTTGATTTCATAGAGCGGTTTACCCTGGACTCGTTTTCGGACGGGAAATTGGTTACCAATGTCATAACCGACCATCAAAGAAATAATCTCTTTTTTAGATGTGTTCTTTACATCCAATGTCCCCATGTATTTCCCATCGCGAAGTACCGTAACACAGTCGCAAATTTCAAATACTTCTTCGATGTGGTGAGACACAAAGATCAACCCCAAGCCCATCGAGCGCAGCATGCGGATTTTTTCAAAAAGATGAGTACATTCTTCCTGCGTTAAAGCAGCAGTGGTTTCATCCAGAACCAGTACAGACGCCTTACGGCGCATGGCCGAAGCCACCGCGACCATCTGCTGGTAGGAGATCGTCAAATCTTTTACAAGACAATCCGGGTCAATGTTGACTCCCAGACTGTCCAGAATTTTCCTGGTCGCATTGCGAATGGAAGCTTTATTCACAAACAACCCGCCGCCATTTTCAATCTCATGCCCAAGGAAAACATTTTCCATCACCGACATATTTTGGACGAGGTTCAAGTCCTGATGAATAACTTGTATGCCCAAGTCTTGCGACTTTTTGGGAGTCAACGGCAGGATTTGGCAGCCGTCCAGGTATATTTCCCCCGTATCCGGTTCAATAGCGCCTGCCAGTATTTTATTCAAGGTAGATTTTCCAGCGCCGTTGGCTCCTACTAATCCATGTACTTCACCACTCTTGACCGAGAATGAGACAGAATTCAGAGCTTGCACACCGGGAAACTGTTTACATAAGTCTTTTATTATTAATAATTCTTTTTGAGTCATAGGTGGTTTTTTTCACTATAATTGGATTGTGAATGGTCAAGCTTGAGGCAGGGCCAAATTCTTCCTCCAAGCTTGACCATTTCATTTACTCAATAAATTGATCGACGTTATCTACCGATACCGGCACAGGGACAATTTCCATCTTCGAGGGCAAGAAGTCTCCAAGAACCAGGCGGATGGCCATTTCCATTTCAAGACGGCCGTGATGATAGGGATCGATTGAGGCGGTACCGCGATAAACGGTGCCTTCCTTGATCTTGGCCAATGCTTCCGAGGAGGCATTCACGCCAAAGATACCAAAATCGTCGCTCGCCAAACCGGCTGCTTCCACCGCACCCAGCGCGCCCAGGCAGCCTTCGTCGTTGTAGCATACAAAGACTTTCACATCGGGATGAGCTTGCAGAATTGTCTCAGCTGCGGTCAAACCAGTTTCGATGGCATCCGCAGCCTGTTCCGCTACGATTTCCGAACCAGGCGCATACATTCTCAGCGCATCGGTCATACCTTCGGTGCGGTCGATGTCAAATTCGGTTTTATCCCAAATAAGCAGGGCAACTTTTGCCGAACCACCCAATTTTTCATTGATCCAACTAGCAGCTTCCTGGCCGGCGACAAAGCCCATGCCGTAGGTGCTGATGCCGGATTGAAGTGTCTGGGCTGACAGTTCGTTGTAATGCGAAACCACAATCAAACCGTTCGCCATGGCAGCTTCAATCGAAGGATTGACAACTTCGGGATCAATCGCCGTAATGATGAGCGCATCCGCGCCCATCTCGCCCAGGGTCTCGATAGCGGTAACCTGCTGCGCCGCGTCGCCGTTCGGATCGATTTCGATTACTTCGACATCGACACCGGGGTATTCCGCGGCCACATCCTTGTACCCCTGGCTTAAAGAAACGAAATAGGGCTGGCCAAGGCTCATGGTCATGATGGCAATCTTCATGCTTACAGGTTCATCACTGGCAGCTTCTTCAACAGCGCTGGCAGCAGGTGCATCGGCAGATGCAGCCGGCTCTTGCGCGGCACAACCCGACACCATCAACAGGGATATTAATACCAGAACCAGATTCAACCAAATATATTTTTTAGACATTCTTCCTCCATATCATGTTTAAGTAACGGCCCTTTTTCTCGTTAGGTAAATTGCACTTCTCTTTTTTCTTCCTTATCCTTCAACTCCTTTCTCAGCTAGTTTCTTCAAATCAGGATGTTTATCAAAGACCCATCCTGCGGGTGATTGGATCCACAAAACACACAGCGGAAACTTATAAGGATTTTTTAGATTGTGATAGGTATGCGGAGGAATGAAGACTGCATCATTCGGTTTTATATTCCATTCGGCTTTATCATCGCCTATCAAAACCACGCCTTCTCCAGACAAGCAGAAAAAGATTTCTTCCTGTTCTTCATGATCGTGTCCGGGTTCGCAAATACCTTCCGGTTCCACAACCACCATACCAAAAGTCAGGTTTTTTGATCCGACTGTGGTCGGGTCGATTAATTTGTAATTGATTCTCTGGGACAAAATTATTGGCTCAACCTCATATGGGTTGACTTTCATTGGCTTAACATTCATGTTTTCTCCTTGGAATATTTATTTCTTTCTCAACCACTAGATTCGCGTACGCATAACTCCGGATCCAGGATGATTTGTTTCGGCTGCCATTCTTCATCTTCCGGCAAATTGATCTTTTCGATCAGGATCTTCATACCCTCTGACCCGATCTCATAAGCGAATTGATCGACTGTAGTTAAAGGAGGTTCTATAAAAGGCGAATATTCGATATTGTCGTAACCGGCCAGGGCAACATCGGCCGGTACTTTCTTGCCCAATTCGTGCAGCGCTTTCAGCACGCCGATGGCAAGCAGGTCACTGTAAGCGAATATTGCCGTGGGAGCAGGGTCCAATTCACGGAAAGCTTTGAGCGTGCTTTTATAACCACTTTCCAGGTTCAAGTCACAACGGTAGATCAGGTTAGGATCAACATCGCAGCCATTTTCTTTTAGCGCGTTGATATAGCCTGTCTGGCGTTCGCGTACCGACGAGATGGTTTCACTGCCGGTGATGTGCAAAATCCGTTTGTAGCCCTTTGAACACAGGTGTTGGATGATCTGGTAGGCGCCCAATTCATTGTTACTGCGCACCCAATCGGTCGGGTAATCCTCTAAAAAACGATTCAGAAGCACGAAAGGAATCTTGCGTTTATTGAGTTCGATCAAGGGCTGCTTGCCGCTGGTAATTGAAGTGATCAGAAGCCCGCCCACCCTGTTTTCCAGCAGCATTTGATGGCCTTTCAGTTCCAACTGGTCATCTTCATTGGTGTTGTACAAAATGACCCCATAACCATAATCCTTGGCGCAATCTTCCGCGCCGTGGATCAGTTCAGCGTAGTAAGGGTTTGAATTATCCGCAACGATCAAGCCGACCGTATTGCTGTGTCCGCCGGCAAGAATGCGGGCGGGCAAATTCGGCATGTAATTCAACTCTTTGGCAGCTGCTAAAACCTTTTCGCGTGTTTCCTTGCTTATTTCCCCTTTATTTCTTAACGCCCTTGAAACTGTAGTGATGGAGACACCACAGTACCTGGCAAGGTCGTTCATATCAGCTGTCATATCAACCTCCTGCAAAATTTGCATAAATTTCCGTTAGCGCTTGCGGAAGCGCTTGCATATAGTATACATTTTATAAAAGAAAAGTCAAGAGAAGTCAAAAAAAAGACCCAGCTTAAATCAAGCAGGGCAATCGAGGTCCGATAAACCGATTGCCCTGCTATATATTTGACACGCACTGTTTTTGGAAAAGCCCGGTGGAACCGGTTTTAATTCCTACAACTGCACCCCATCGTCAGTATGCGCAACCGCTCTCAGCCTTCTGTAATCGGCCACCCATTCCTGACCATTCCATAATTTGTCTTTCAGTGTTGATTGCATCTTCTGAAGCAGTTTATCCTGCTCTTCATCCGTAAGCATTTCCAATTCGGCCGCAAAAAACTGCCTGGCCCAATTGATTAATCCCTGCTCGCCATCCTTCAATGGGGTTGGCCGGTCAAAATCGGTGACTTTATCAATCAAAAAACCATTCTTACGTAAGAGCGCGCTGAAAGCTACAACGGATGGAAAATTGAACTTGGATCGGTAAGTATGACCAATTTCCTCGAAAGCCGCAATAAAAGCGCGTTCAATGGTTTCAATATTTCCCTGCGCCCCGAACTCACAGATCAGTTTACTAGAGGGCTTTAATGAACGCTGAATTTTATTAAGCAGCCGGTCATGGTCCGGAATCCAATGAAACACCGCGTTCGAAAAAACCACATCCCATTCATGTTCATAGGAGAGCGCCAACGCGTCCATCACCTGAAAATCGATATCGGGAAATTGTTCTTTTGCCTTTTCAACCATTTCCAAAGAGCTGTCAATTCCCAGGACATAGCCGCATTGGCTCGCAAGCTGCGCAGTCAAAGCACCCGTGCCGCAGCCGATATCCAGAATTCGCTGAGACATATTCCGCGGGATAAATTCGAGCAATCCCTTGCCGAATTCAGCCACAAAACCGTGCTTGTTATCGTATAGCCCGGAGTCCCATTTCATCTTTTCCTCCGCTCGACTTTATCCGTGAGAATAAAACAACGAGACCTTTTATATTTATTCAGGTTATACCCTGAAAAGCGCCGCCAGCATCTCCGCCGTTAAACCGTTCAGGCCGGTCAGGATTAGATCGGTCTGCGGAAGCTTTTCCCGCGGGTAGGTCGTAGTCACCGCAAGGCATTTCATGCCGGCAGCCGCGGCGGCTTGAATACCCGCGATGGAATCTTCAATCACCAGACAGGCTGAAGAATCGACATCCAACTGGCCGGCCGCCCGCAAGAACACGGCCGGATCGGGTTTGCTGGCGCAATCCTCACCGCTGACGACCGCGTCAAAATACGGGCGCGCTTTGAGGGCATCCAGAATGGTGTAGATATTCTCCCGGGAGCCGGAAGAAGCCAGCGCTTGCCGTACGCCGTTCTTTTTAAACTCCGTCAGCCAATGCTCCACTCCGGCCATAAATACCGCTTCTTTCGCGATCACTACCCTGAACTGCTCGTCTTTCTCCCGGCAGATTGTCTCCACTTCCTCATCCGTAAAGCGCTCGCCGCTCACATGCCGGATGACCTGTTCGTTGGTCATGCCAAAGGTCGGTTTAAAGACCGAATCCAATACCTGGAAATCATACTTGGCCAGCACTTCTCGAAACGCAATAAAATGGGCTGCCTGGGAGTCCAATAGAACCCCATCCATATCCCACAATACCGCTTGTAAATTTCCGAACTGTTCCATCACGATTGCATCATGCCAACCAGCGCAGCCGTTACTGCCTGCCTGCGCGGTTAATCATGATTCTCCTTTGTTGTTAGATTATGGAATTGTATTAAAACAGCGCGCAAAGACTGGTAGAATTGCACGCTGCAGCTTCCGGCTGCTATTTTATCCGATTTTGAAAATGGCTGTATAGGTCATGTTACAATCGGGCTACATTTTCAAAAATTCAAAGGAAACTTATGTTTATCTTTCTTTCCAAGTTTCTACCCTTACTCGTCTATCCACTGGGTTTGGCCTGCCTGCTGCTATTTTTGTCTCTCCTGGTCAGCTACAAGCGCAAAACCAGTAATATTCTGATCGCCATCGCGCTGATCGTGCTGTGGTTGAGCAGCACAACCGGCTTCTCCAATCTTCTGGCGCGCTCGCTGGAATTGAAATACCTGCCCCCGACAGAGATTCCCACTGGAGAGGTATTGGTCGTGTTGGGCGGCGGCACCGAACCAGCCAGCCCGCCGCGCACCACTGTAGAGATCAACGGCGCCGGCGACCGGGTTTTGTACGCCGCGGAATTATATAAGGAAGGCAAAGCGCCTTTCATCCTGCTCAGCGGCGGAGATATCGAATGGTTGAGCAGCGGCAGCACCACCCCGGCCGAAGATATGGCTGCTTTGCTCATGCAGATGGGTGTACCCGAAAGCGCCCTTTGGCTGGAAACGGAATCTAAAAACACCTATGAAAATGCCCTGTATGCCAGGGAATTCCTGGATGAACAGGATATCAACCAAATCCTGCTGGTCACCTCGGCCATGCACATGCCGCGCGCAGTAGCGTTGTTTGAAAAGCAGGGCTTTGAAGTGACACCCCTGCCGGTGGATTTCAGCGTCACCGACAGCATCAGCGCGTCCAGCGGCGAAGGCAACTTCATCAGCAAGTTGATTGACATTATGCCCAGTGCCAGCAACCTGGCATTGACCACCAATGCCATGAAGGAATATCTGGGTTACTTTATGTACAAATTGCAGGGGTGGCTATAATTTCCACCAATCAACAAATACAACCCGCAACGGTTCAAGCGGCCCAAATTTTATGGAATTATATGAAATTGGATAAGCCGCTGGCAGCCTGCGACTGTATCATTGCCATGGGCAGCCATGATTTGCGCGTGGCCGAACATGCCGCACAGCTCATGCTGGAAGGCTGGGCGCCGCTGCTGGTGTGCTCCGGCGGACTGGGGCGGCTGACCCGCACGCTATGGCACGAGGCAGAAGCGCGTAAATTTGCGCGCATTGCGCGGCAGATGGGCGTTCCGTTCAATCATATTCTCATTGAAGATCAATCATCCAACACCGGTCAGAACATCCAATTCACCCGCGACCTGCTTGAATCGAAGGGCTGCAAGATCCGCAGCGCGCTCTTGGTGCATAAACCATATATGGAACGGCGCAGCCTGGCAACAGCTTTACAAGTCTGGCCTGAAATCGAATACCGTGTTTCCTCCCCTCCCGGCACCTTCCTGGATTACCCCAACAAGGATATAACTCAGGAAGAACTCATCCATGTAATTGTCGGCGATTTCCAACGCATCCTGGTTTATCCCCGCCTGGGCTTTCAGGTCACACAGGATGTGCCGCAAGAGGTCATGAACGCGTATGAGGAGTTGGTGCGTCAGGGCTACACCCGCTTTATAGTGAATACGAAAGCCGCCGGTGAGAAATAGCGCTGTTCAAATTTCCTTACAGATAACGCGAATTCGGCCATTCATTACCCATTAAAGCCTTTATCAGAATTAGATTAATCAAATTGGTTTATATACTTGCTTAACTATTGCATGTGTATAATGTTTATAGTGTTATTTTCTTAAATAAATTAATAGATGGAGTTTTATGTTTGAATCAAGTAGACAAATTGGCAACCGGCGGATGGCTATCCTGATCGATGGCGATAACGCACAGCCTTCATTAATTGAAAAAATCCTTTCGGAATCCAGTAAATACGGCACCACTACCGTGCGCCGTAATTACGGTGACTGGACCACCTCCAACATGGGCGGGTGGAAGGACACCCTGCAAACTTATGCTATTCAGCCCATCCAGCAATTCCGCTACACCATTGGCAAGAACGCCACGGACAGCGCCATGATTATTGACGCTATGGACCTGCTTTACAGCGGTACTGTGGATGCCTTCTGCCTGGTTTCCAGCGACAGCGATTACACTCGTCTGGCCACCCGCATCCGTGAGAAGGGCTTTTTCGTAATGGGTATTGGCCAGAAGAAAACGCCGCGGGCTTTTGTAAACGCTTGCGATGTATTCGTTTACACAGAAAACCTGATTCCCAAGAAAGTGGAAAAGAAGCGTATAACAAGAAAAAAGGGAGCTTCGACCGCAAAAGGGCAGGAACAGGAACAAGAACCGGAACAGCAGCTTCCCGATCCCACCAAACTGCTCAAACAGGCTTTTGACAACGCGGTACAGGAAGACGGCTGGGCATTTTTGGGAACTCTGGGGCATCACTTGCGCCAGCTTGACCCGGGTTTTGATGCCCGTACCTACGGTTTCAGCCAATTATCATCATTAATCCGCGGTTATTCCAAATTATTTGAAATCCGCGAAGTTAAAAGTGAAGACGGTAATTCTTCAATTTACGTAAAGGTGAAGGAATAGATCTCGGTATTAGGAAATAAGATGAGCAACATTCTGGATGCCATTTACCTGCGGCGCAGCATTCGTGTTTTTGAGCACCGCAAGGTTGACCGGGAAATCCTGATTGACCTGCTTAAAGCCGGCATGGCCGCGCCTTCCGCCAGCAACAGCCGCCCCTGGGAATTTATCCTGGTAACGGATGAAAAACCGCTGGGGGAACTGCAAAACAGCCTGGCATACGGAAAATACAACGCGCCCGCGGCCGTTGTGGTTTGCGCCAACCTGTCCATTGCGAAAAACGAATCCGCTTACCGTTTCTGGGTCCAGGATTGCAGCGCCGCATCTGAGAACATTCTGATTGCCGCTGCCGGTATGGGGTTAGGGACAGTCTGGATCGGAGCATATCCCAAGGAAGACGTCGTGAAAACATTGCGGAAGATTTTGGTGATTCCTGAAGAAGTCTATCCGCTGAATATTATTTACGTCGGTTATCCGGCCGAAGATAAGGACGCGCGTACACAATTCGAAGAATCACGCGTCCATTGGGAACACTACTAACGCTAATTGATTTACATAAAACCTTTTGCTATACTGTTAAATGCATTACAAAATTCAAATAACAGATTCTTCTGGAGGAAATATGGATGACTTTTTAAAGTTTCGAAAAATGATTACCCCGGCGATTATCCAGATTTTATTCTGGATCGGTGTGGCTGGCAGCGTGATAGCCGCATTGATAGCTATGGGTGCCAGCTTCGGACGTTATGGCGGCGGCATTGGTACTTTCCTGGGTGGACTGCTCATGCTGGTGCTCGGGCCTGTAGTTGTGCGCATCTACTGCGAACTATTAATTTTATTCTTCCGCATGAACGAAACCCTGACTGAAATCAAAGATAATCTGGCGAAATAATTTTTTACATTTTTAAATACAAGCCTGCCGGCCCATAGTCATTGGACAGCCCGCAGGCTTTATTATTTAATAATTCTGTAACACATGGTTCAGACAAATTTGTTATAATACGCAAAATTGAATTTTTAATATATTTTTAAATATTTAAGGTATTTTTATGAGATTTGAAATTGAGTATGTCTATCGATTGCTGACCGCCCTGGTATTGGGTGGCATTATCGGCGCGGAGCGTGAGCGCCTCAAGAAAGCCGTCGGCCTGCGCACTCTGATCCTGATCTCGGTCGGTTCGGCCTTGTTCACCATCCTGTCCCTTGAAATGGTCGGGCCGGATGGCTCCAATCCGGGCCGTGTGGCAGCCCAGGTTGTCAGCGGAATCGGCTTTTTGGGCGCGGGTGTTATTTTAGAAGAACGCGGACGCGTAGTCGGCTTGACCACTGCCGCTACCATTTGGATCGCAGCTGCCATCGGCATGGCTGCCGGCGTCGGCGAATATGTCCTGGCTGCCGGAACGGCTCTGATCGTAATGATCGTACTACTGCTTTTTACCCGCCTGGAAGACCGTTTGGAGATCTCCAGTGAGGAGCGCACTTACGAGATTACTGCCAAAATCAGCTGGGATAAATATAAAGAAATTAAAAACCTCTTCAAGGAACACGGCCTGGTAATCAATCACACCAAGCAGGAAAAGAAGGGGGATAAAATGGTGTGCACTTTCGAAATTTTAGGTTCCACCAAAAAGCATGATAAAGTAGTACAGAAATTGCTATCGGATAAGGAAATCCTCGAAGTCTGGTTCTAAAAGTCATTCCAGTCCAGGCGGATACAGCGAGGGAGACGCGGACCAGCGCCAACCAGTCCTATTGTCCGAGTGATTAACCTGGTATGTATTGGAGTGGACTACATGAAAATAAAACAGGGTTGGATACCGATCGCGATTATTTTATTTTCTATCAACCTGTCAGCCTGCAGCCCCGACCTTTCCGCGAATGGCAAGGAAGCTCAAACAGCGCCTCCCGTTGACCAACAAGCAGAAGGAGCAGCGCAGGCCCCTACCCTGGAAGCCGCGCCTGAGCTGGATGAACTGCCAAACGGTGTGTTGGTGGATCCGCAAACGGGCGAGAGCTTGCTGGTCTACAACACCCGCGGGCAATTCGAATACGTTCTGGAGACTCCCGGGCTCGGCAGCAACTCCAACCAAAATGCACACATGGCCGGTTCCGGCAGCGATATCCCGCTGGTATATTTCAGTTGGGATCCGGAGCAATCCCTGCAAGTGAACAAACAGGGTACTATCGGCACCCTGCGCAGCACGAATGGGTTCTTCGGCATGGCGGGGGCCAACGGCCAAGCTGCCCTGGCCTTTTCGGAAGTTATGGTGGACGGAATGGCACCGCACAGCTACCTATATGCCGGCACTCTGGACACCATCGGTTCGGCCGATCCATTTTTTGATTTGAACGACGAGACTATGCAGATGGCCTTACTGCCGGTGGCCGTAGAGGCCCTTGGCGGCCAGCCGCAAACCGTATGGTACACACATTCCGCCTGGGGTATCGGGGGAGTGGATCTCATCTTCTCCATCACCCGCGGCCTGTACGCCTTTGATTTGAACAGCGGGCAGGTCAAGCAGACACTTGACCCGGAGCGCAATTTTCAGGGGATCTCCCCGGATATGCGTTATGCCGGCAGCACAACCTTTGACGTGCAAGCTGATCAATCCATGACCGTCACCGAGTTGACCAGCGGCCAGGAGACTACCTTTGCGCTGCGGTCAGACAGCGACCGCGGTTCCGGCTATGCGGTTTTTTCGCCGGACGACCAATTGGCGGCCTGGCTGGAAGCCGGCGGCTCTTTCGCAGCTGATCCCAGCACTTATCATTCGGTGATCCGCATCGGAGAAACCTCCAACGGCTCGGTGGATTACGACATTGAGGACAGCAGTATCGCGCAAACAGTAAACCAAACCGATATTACCTTTATGAAGCCGGTGGGTTGGTTGGATAATCAAACTCTCCTAATCGAAACTCGTACGGAAAACTGGGGGAAGGTCGTGCTGATACGTGCCAATCTGGCAGATGGAACACTGGCCTATTTTTGCGATGGAAATTTCGTAGGATTCACCTACCCGTAACATTTTCGGTTAAATAACTGAAACGCGTTTTGATTTGATCAAAACGCGTTTTTTTTATTCATATCTATTCTTTTAAGGATTAAAATTATCCGCTTGTATTACAAAATCTTTTTAATACTAAAAGGACTGTAACCACATGATGAGACTCAAACACACATTATTAATTTGCTTAACCATTCTTTGTTTGGGAAACATAGCCGGGTGCAGCGGCAAACCCAGCACAGATGCCACAACAAAGAACAACCAAACCGCCGCAAAACTAAATCCAAAAGCAGTAGTTGTTAACCCATTCACCGGTACGGAATTATACTCATATAGTCCGGAGCAGGAAGCCCTCGGCATCATCACTGTTACAAGCACAGACAACCTGGGGGCTGACAACGTGGTCTTTACCGGGAAGTTGAGCAACATTCCCAACCAAATTCCATTCGCGTACACCACCTATGCTCCGCAAGTTTCCGTTCAACTTCACCAGGACGGCAGCGACCAGATGCTGCGCACCTTTAACTCGCTGGGCAGCATTGCCGGTTCCGGAGGCGAGCAGGCCATTGCTTTTCCTGAAGTAACCTACGGTGATTATTCCCTGGACAGTCACTTATACGTGGGGAATCTGGATAATGTCGGCTTCAGTACATCCGTTTATGAATTAAAGGATTACCTCAATCAGTGGGTTATCGATCCATTATTCGTGGAAACCTTGGATGGGCAACCCAGCGGTGTATGGTACACCACCAGCGGGTGGGGCGTGGGCGGTCCCGGTATGTTTTTCCCGGTCACGCGCGGCTTATATTATTTCGACACAGCATCCGCCAACGTGAAGGAATACCTGGGAGATGACCAAAGTCTGCAAGGACTATCCCCCGACCGCACTATGGCCGGCAGTATACCCACCAGCAGTTACCTGGATCATGACATGACCATCACCAACCTGGTGACTCATTGGATGCTGCGCTTCCCGTTGAGAGCCACCAGCGATCAGGGATCTGGGCTGGTAACTTTCGCGCAGGATAACCAGCATGCCGCCTGGCTGGAAGTAGGTACATCTCCTTATGATGAATATGAGTATACCTACGTGGTGCGTGTGGGCAGCCTGGCTGCGGGCGAGATCGAATTCGAGATTGATGAGAACGCTGTAGCACAGGCTCTGCAATTCAGCGACCTGGACTCCATTCAACCTGTGGGTTGGTTGGACAGCAACACCCTGCTGATACAGGCGCGCGGCTTGGATTGGAACGACGCGCGCATTGCAAATCTGAACCTGGAAGACCACAGCCTGGTCGAGTTCTGCCGTGGTTCTTTTATTGGATTTATCTACTAACCGGTTAATAGAAAAAGCCTGTGCACCTCGACCAAGCTCAGTGCACAGGCTTTATTATGCCAATTTGGCGCCGTTGCTGACCTCATCGTCCGGCACCGCCAGAACGACCGCGCCATCCGGCCGGTAGAAACCCGTCACCAGACATTCCGAGATAAACGGGCCCACTTGTTTGGGCGGAAAGTTCACCACCGCCACCACCTGTTTGCCAATCAGTTTTTCCTTGGGATACAAATCGGTGATTTGCGCACTGGATTTTTTGATGCCAATTTCTTCACCGAAATCGACCAACAATCTATAAGCAGGCTTCCTGGCTTCAGGAAAATCTTCCACATCCATGATAGTGCCCACGCGCAATTCTACTTGTTCAAAATCCTTCCAGGTAATCTGTTCCATGAATTTCTTTCAACTCCTCATATTCGAGCAAGCTTGTACTTTCATTAATATCGGGACAATTGTATATCAAATTATGCCAGTGCTGCTTCAACACCCGCCAACGCATGCAGCCGGGTGGTATCGAAAAGCGGCACCGTGCTATCCGAGGCGGATACCAGCAGGCCGATCTCGGTGCAGCCCAGAATGACGCCCTGCGCGCCCTGCTCCACCAGGTCCTGCATGATGCGCACGTACTGCGCACGCGATTCCTCCCGCAAGATACCTAAAACTAATTCCTCATAAATTACGCGGTGGACAATCTCACGATCATTTTTGGAAGGAAGCAAAACCTTTAAGCCGTGATTTTTGATTAAGCGGCCGGTGTAAAAATCTTCCTCCATGGTAAAACGCGTGCCCAACAGCCCAACCGTATCCAGGCCGGCCATTTTGATCTGCGCGGCAGTCGGGTCGGCAATATGAATAAAAGGGATGGAAATACCGGACTGGATGGCATCGGCGGTTTTGTGCATGGTATTGGTGCACAACAGCACAAAATCCGCTCCAGCCGCTTCGAGCGCGCAGGCCGCGGCAACCATGCGGTCAGCGGCTTCCGCCCAGCGTGCTTCGCGCTGCAGCACTTCGATCTCATCGAAATCCACCGAGACCATGACGCAGTCAGCGGAATGCAAACCGCCCAATTTTTCCTTCACACCCTCATTAACCAGGCGATAATACTCGGCTGAAGATTCCCAACTCATACCGCCTATCAATCCTATTGTCTTCATGCTAATTTCCTTTGCTAATCATTACTTATCTCGAGGGGTAGATTAACCGAAAGCGTTCGCACACCAGCAGCATATCCCGGCTAAACTGGCCGCCAATACGCTCAAAAGTACGTACAAAGAAATGCTGATGGGCTTCGCGCCAGTAAGCCAGACTGCGATCGCCTTCACCTTCTTCGAAAGCGAAGTCCGCCGGCACCTGATCAAAAGGCAGGATTTTTACTTCGATGGTTTCCACAATGCACAGGGGTTCGTCCGACCCATTGAGCACTACGGTCAGCAACCCCGGTTCGGGCAGCTCGTCTCCATCATGTTTCCATTCCGCCAGCGCGGAACAGGTGGCTGTTTTGGTACCGGCCGCGATCAGCGCGCCCAACTCATCGGCCATGGCGGGACTGTCTCCCCAGCCTTCTGCCAGCACCTTACGGGAAGGATAGGGTGAATCGGGTGCTTGCTGTGCTAGAAATTTTTGGAAGTAGGCTTCTGCGGCCAAATTTAAACTCATAACGCATCCTTCTTTATTCCAATTTGGTTAATTCTTTTGATTTTACCGAAGATTTATTTTCGAAATGTAAAAAATGATTATCTTTTTAAACTGTCCAAACCGTATACGCCCAGCATTTCCCACCAACCCATTTGCCGGCACCAGCGCCGCACAAGCTGGCGGCCCTCCGGTGTTTGCCAATCGGTTTCCAGGTCGGCATGGCATTGGCGTCCCAGTCCCACCCGTTCATGGTGGCAGAAAGCGCATTCCAAGGGCAGGAAGGGAGAAGCGTGCAATTCACAGTCATCACTCGCATTGAGAAAAGTGCAGCCCGCGCCGGCATAAGTTTGGGTAGCTAGTTTACCTTCGCAGCCGCGGAAAGCCGGGCTGAGAACCGCATAAGTGCGGTTTGGGGCAACCTCCAACATCATGCGGCTGCCCAATCCGCCATGCAAAGCAGATGCTGCCTGCGAAACGCTCCACCAACCCGGTCGGTGACAAAACGCCCGGCAAATATCGCAGCCGCAGGACGCTGAAGGCGGGTACTTTTTCAAAAGGTTGATTTTCGGCATGGAATACACCCCGAAATTTATCTATGATCGTTGGAAAATCTAAGCAACCGATTTATTTTACATCAAGTATTTATTTTTTCACTACAAAAAGATGGCGGGGGAGGCCGCCATCTCTACTTCAACAATCCGAACAATTTACAGGACGTTCAACTACCCCACTCGCCAACCGCGACGGATACACTTTTTCCACCTACATCGATGGCAATCTTATCCCCCGTTTTTTCGGCTTTTAACAACAGCAATGAAGGACGGCCAATCTCATAACCCTGTTCCACTCGTACATCCACCATATCTTTATCAAAATAGCGCTGCGCAACCAGATACCCCGCCAAGCAGCCGTTGCCGCTGCCGGTGGCCGGGTCTTCCGGAATGCCGAAGTAGTCCACGAAGACGCGCACGCTCAGGTCGCGGCCACGCTCGTGTGTTTCAGGCGAAAAGACCAGGACGCCTTTAGCCTCGGTGCGGCTGACCAGGTCGAAATACTGGTCACGGTTGACGCGCGCGGCAATTAAAGCATCGATAGTCTTAAGCGGAACGATGAAAAAGGGTAGGCCGGTGGAGACTTCCTGGATGGGGAAACGCTCATCAAAGTCGGCTTGTTCCAGACCCAATATGGGCGCGAATGTCTCAGGAGTGTACTTCGGCCCGAAAACCGGCTGTACCTGCCGCATCCAGCTATAACCGTCGGGGCTGAAAGTAACCGGGATCTGCCCGACTTTCAGGTTCAACACGACTCTGTCCGCCGCGCCATTCAGGATTTCCGAGCGGATAACCGCAGCGGTACCCAGGGTGGGATGGCCGGCAAAAGGCACTTCCTCGCCGGGCGTAAAAATGCGCACGTCGAAACCGCCATCACGCGGTTCATCCGACAGGATAAAAGTCGTCTCGGAGAAATTGACCTCGCGGGCAATTTGCTGCATCTCCCGGTCCGACAGCCCGGCCGCATCTCGGTAGACCGCCAATTGATTGCCGGTATATTTTCTCTCGGCGAACACATCCACGATATAGTACGGAATTCTGGTCATCATACACCTCTCACAAAAATCTCATCAACTTATCTGTTTTTCCATTTGACCAAACCCATTATGCCACGCAGGTTACTTTTACTTCAACCCATATTTGTCAACAAACCGGAGGGATTTGATGGTGTTTATTCCGGCTGCCAGTTGGTGTTCTCAGCCCATTCCTGAGCGGCATCCCAGATTAGATCATAAACCGGATCTTTAATGTCGTAGTAGGCATCCACGTCATCCGCGTGGTAGCGTGTCAGGGCGCGCTTGATGCGCTCGACTGTGGCAGCCGAATGGGGATGAGCGCGCAGATAATCGCGGAAGAGCAGCGGGTAGCGCTGGTTGGGGCTGCCCTGCTTGCGCACGTGTACGTGGATCAGGCGCCGGCCGGGCGGCTGCATGAAGTAATATTTCTCCCACAAGCGCGGGTCGGGGTCCTCTCCGCAGGGCAGGTGGTCGCCAGTGATGTCCTCGCGGTGCTGGAACCCGGCGGCGATCATGCGCGCCACGATCTCCGGCACCAGCTCACGCACAGTGACCTGAATGTCAATGATATCCTTGGCGCCCAATCCGGGCACAGAAGTGGAGCCGATGTGGTCGATGCGCAAGGCCAGTTCGTCCAGAATATCCTTTACTTCTGTGAGGATGCCTTCGAACTCGCGCGGCCAGGCCGGGTTGTATTCACAAATTTCGATCACTTTGAATCCTCGTGTAATTAATTGATTTATATGCAAACCCAGTTTATACCAGAAATTTCACCCGGGTGAAATTTTCCAAATTGTATTAAATACAAACACATGCTGGTTTCCTCCAGCCGGAGTTTGTGAGTGCTTGCCTTGTTGGGGAACACCCTAAGCCAGGGAGTTTTATATCGCAGGCGAGTACAGTGCCATTGTTCTTTAAGGAACTATAAGTAGTGCTCGCACAACAACTGGATGGTTCGCTTGATCGGGCCGCTGCCCTGCGTGCGCGCCAGGTGATAGCGCTGTTCCGCTCCTACGGCATCGAATTGGATGCTCTGCAGCAGTTGGGCTTCCCGCAGCAGGACCGCATAGCAATCCGGTAAATCCAATCCTTTGGCAATATAGGCCAGGTTCAGCATCGAAAAAGAATCGTTGGACAACCGGCAGCCAAACTGCGTGGCGCATGACCGTATCCACCACTTAACCGCTTGCCCCAGGTCGAAGCGGCTGAACTCGAACATGGCAATCGCGCCGCACAGCATGGGTTTGTTGCGGCCCTTTTTCAATCCCTCCAGGCAGGTGGCAATCGGTTCGCCGGGAAATCCGATTTCTCCACGCAATTTGGCGACCCAATAATAAACGAAAGAATAGTCGGCATATTCCTGCAAAGCCGCTTCTGCGACCATGAGGGCTTTTTCCTTGTTATAGAAAGCCATGTCGGGAAGCTCGCGCATGCGGGGGATATCGTGCCAGCGGCGCGGTTCATCGAATTCTTCGAAGTCAATCTGATAGCAAGTATCCACGTACAGGATGCCCGTAAGCGGGGGCGTTGGTACTTTCATTTCCACCTTTTATTTTTCAGCCAGCTTTTATTATATTACTGCTGTAAACAACACAACGGATTTCTAATCAGGATAGGTATATTTAATCCAAAGGGGCCTGCAGCGGTTCAAGCGCCGCCTGCCAAAAGCCGGCATCCTCCTGGCCCAGCGCCCATACCGCGATGCCGCCCAGGTTATAGCGCCCTACCAGGCTTGCCTTGGCACGGATGCTGGCTGTGTCTTCGTACCAAACAATATGCTCATCCCCTTCCAGGCTGTAACGCAGGAAGGGCGAATCCGCAGCCGTGTCGCGCCCCACCTGCGCGCCGGGCAGCGCCAGCAGCTTCGGTATATCGGTCCAATACAGGTCGGCCACCGCATCCTCTTCGCCTGCTTCATAAGCGCCCAAATCCCAATCGTAAGCGTACGCCGGCAAGCCCAGCAGCAGCTTGGCCGGGTCGACCAGTTCGGCCACGTAAGCCGTGCCGGCTTCCACCCAGTCCAAGCTGGCCACGGGGCCGGGTTCACTCCAGGGGCCGTGCTGGTCGTAGGTCATCAATTGCAGGTAATCAGCCGCCTGCCCCAGCGCGGCCAGGTCGTAGGGGTAAGCCCAATCATCGTCGGGTGACTCTGCCGACTTGGCCGGCACGCTGATGATTAACTGCTTACCCATGGCACGCAAGCGCGCTGCCAGTTCTTGGATGAAAGACGTGAAAGCCGCGCGATCGGTCTCGATATCGTCCGAATAGGCGATGCTTTCCAGGTCAATATTGATGCCGGTGTAACGTTCATCCTGCGCGATTTCCACAAGCTGCGAGAGGAAGGTGTCCCGGTGGGTCAGGATGGCCGCGCGTGCCAGCGTAGGATCGAAGTCATACAGCGGCTCGCCGCGGTAGTTGCTGACGCAGGCGTAGGCCGGGATGCCGTGTTCGTTAGCATAATCTGCCGCGCCCAGGTCATCGTATTGGACGATCGTTCCATCGTCCTGCACGTTGAAGACATCGATGGAGAGCATGTCAAGCCCGCCGGAGTAAGCTTGCAGGGAGGCGTACGATTCCTCATTGCCGGTGAAGTAGCCTAGAATGAATGGGTTTGGATTTTTATCAGATAAAGAAACTTCACAAGAATAAAGAATAAGATGTAAAACAATTAGTAAGAACAAACTTTTTTCGTGTATTCTACAAAGCATCTTGTTTTTTCAAAATATTACGAATTTTTATAAATTTCAGAAAACTTATTATTATCGTCTCGTAACACTAGACGTTCATAGTCTCTCAACAAATCATCCGAGATATCTTTTATAAATTGAGCATTTTTAAATAAGTTTTTATAGTCAAAGAATCCATTATTCTCTAAAATACGTTGATTTATCTGATAATTAATCTCCGGGATCATTATCTTCCATAGATTTAATAAAGAATTTTCCAGTTTGATTTTAGAATTTAAAACAAATTCCCTGGGCTCATCCAATATTTCTCTTCCAAGTTCATCTTGGTCTAGTAGCTGAGATATCAAATATGAAAAAAAGAATAACGCTAACCCATAATTTCTTATGCTTTCAACTTTTAGAAATGCCGCATTTTTTTCTACAACCTCGTAAATAATTTTCGCTAGGTATATCTTTTCAACAGTCATTTTCCGTGTAAAAATTCTGCTGTAGCTTGAACCAAAAAGTTCTTGTTTCAGATGTGTACGATATGGCTCATTGAGGTAAACCGATGATATTAATTGGGCAGCAAAATCACTAGCTATTACCTCTTCAAAACCTTCAACTTCTTCACCTCTTTTTCTTTTATACAAAACTTTGTTATCAAATGTTTCTTTAAATTTCTTCTGTAATACTCTTTGTATAGAATCAAGGGAATGTAAATCTTTCAATCCTATCGAATTTTGATTATTTGCATAGTAAGTCACATTTCCTACAAGGGGTGAAGTCAAATTTGTTTGAATAATTTTTACCAGAACGATTAAATTATTTGACAATTTATTACGATTCTCAAAGAAAGAAAGCATAGATTGGCAACCATTAATTACAGCATATTTTTCTATTGAGATTTTATTTCTATCAAGGTTCTCTACTAACTTCTCACAAATTATTGTTATACCATTATGGTACAAGAAAAAATTTTCGTGTTCGTCAGTTATATTAATTGTCTCTTTTATAGATTTATTTACTCTAGTATTACCAACCCCATAACGAACATTTTTGTAAAATAACGTTCGATCCTGTATACCTTCCAACTTAATTAATTGTTTTGCGCTAATAGCATATACTCTCGTTGGGTTTTCTTCAGAAAGATCGTATTGGATTCTTGACTTATTAGCTAAATATAAATCGATCTCTGGGAAAATATTTTCATCGTCAGAAAAATATGTATAATTTTGAAAAAGTAACTCAATATCATATGCTTCAAAATCATTTACAGCATTAATATATTCACTCGAGTGTTTGTTAAATTCTTTATTAGTGAGGAAAACTGATACTAATTTATAATTGGTTTTTTCACTTATTTTCAACGAAGTAATCAAAGATTTGAGCTCTTCGCAAGCAGTACTATTTAAAAGGTTTGTAATAGCACTTTCGTTTTTAAACCATTCGCGTGCACCAATAAAATTACGTAAATCGTTATCCCCTTGTATCTGGCCATCTTTTGGAGAATATTTAGATTGAAATAAATAAATTATTTCTTCGTCTTCATCAATAAAAATGCCATCAATTCCCTTATCATTTGGTTGATCACAAATACAATCAATAGCATCTTCCTTTTCAAGATGAAATATATTTAATAAGAACCAAAGAAGAAACGCCGATGATATTGATATTGATTTAGAATATCCAAAAACCTCTTCTCTCATACGAGTTTGAAATATCCTTTTGTTCATATATCCACCTTCTAAAATACGTAATAAATACCCCAATTATCTTATTTTTATATAAGTGATTATATTTATTCATTAGTATTTGGTAAATAGAAAAGCCCCATTAAAATACACTTAATATCATTGAACAATCTTTATATAAAGTTCAAAAAATCACAAAAGTATCACGAAATTATCTTTCCTTAACTATATCGACTCCATTAGAATAAATTCGATTAATCAGGATTATCTATATATCTTTTAAGTATCTGCGATATAGGAAATTAATACGAAAGGGCACTGTAAATTATAAACACGAAAAATAAAGGATGTGGTTTAGCTATACTATGTATTCAAATAAAAATGAGATTACCTCATTTCGCACGCATTAACAACCAATTCGATGACTAGGTCCATATTGAAATAGGTTTATCAATCTACCCAAAAATACAATAAATCAAGCGAGGGTGACCAAGCAGATGGCCACCCTCACCTCTAAAGTATTTCCCTGGAGGAGCAGGGAATCTAGAATATATCGCCGAAGTCGGCCTGGAAAGCAGCTGCCAACTTCTCGCCCCAGTCGCCAATGGGCGCCATGCGGCCGAAGAAGAAGCGCAGCACAGGCGGCAACATTTTCAGGATTCAAGTTCCCAATCAATCAGCCATTCTGAAGTAGACCGTATTTTTATCGGCAGTCCATCAATCAGGACATCGTCCTCGTTTGCATCTGAGAGGATCAACGCACTTTCGACTTTAATTTCTTTCACGGCTTCTGCAATCGACCGAATTTCACGATCGCGCGTGGCTGGATCGTTGAGATGATAAGCAACCTGAATTAATTGTTTTTTTTCAGGTAGATAAAAATCGACTTCGTAATCCCCGGCAGTTTTGTAATAATAGATTTCCTTGCAACACCTGCGTAAAGCCAGGAAAACCAAATTCTCCATCAATTTGCCCGAATTCAAAGAAAAATAGAATCCTACTGTATTTACCATGCCGGTATCTATGCAATATACTTTTTTGGGTGCAATTTGTTGGCGCTTAAGTGAGTATGCATATAAATTCAATGTAAATATCAACCAACTATTTTGCATATATTCAACATAGTTAATGACAGTGTTTACACTACCAAGCTGAAGCTGCGCTTTTAATTTGTTGAAATTGACCAAACCGGCTGGATTACTGATCAAATAGAAAGCCATTTTTTTTAATGCAGTTACCGCATCCAATTTATGGCGCGTAGCAATATCCCGATAAATCACATCATCATATAATGTTTGCAGCAAAGGAAATTCAGGATATTTAAGCGATTCAGGTATACCACCCGAAGATAAGTAATCATTCAGCAACTCATTTAATCGGGCCTTTTTTACAGTTGTTAGGCGCTGAAAATCAGGCAATTCCTCATTTCGAAATTTCAGGTATTCTGTAAAAGAGAAAGGAAATAACTCAATTGGAATATATCTTCCAGTCAGACGTGTACCAAGTTCTTGGCTTAGCAGGGATGCATTAGAGCCAGTAATATAGAATTTCAATCCCATGTCCATAAAACGACGTACGAAATATTCCCAACCAGGTATATTTTGAATTTCATCTATGAAGAATATTTTACGGTCTCCGAATATTTCTACTAACATCTGATATAGGTCATTGGCATCTTCAGCCTGAAAACCTAAAAATCGGTCATCTTCAAAATTAATATAATAGAAAGAGTCTCTGCCAAGTTTGTGTGCTATTTGCGCAAGTAAAGTTGATTTTCCCACCCGTCTCAATCCAGAAATAATAACTGCGTGAGGCAATAGGGCAGCCGCTTCGACTTCTTTTAATTTTGATCGCTCTGTGCCAGTATCTCTATTCCAAAAAGAATCCGATTGTTCAATCAACATGCTACGGATCTGGTCATTTGCCCAATGAGATTTCCAATTTATTTCGTTCATAATGAAATGATATTACTGTTTTACTTCGCTGTCAATATAATGTTATCGTGAATATAAAGAAGAAGCCGGGGTTTTCATACATTCCGGCTTCTATATTCAATAATCCATCAATGTCTAGAATGTGTCGCCGAAGTCGGCCTGGAAAGCAGCCGCCAGCTTCTCGCCCCAGTCGCCAATGGGCGCCATGCGGCCGAAGAAGAAGCGCAGCACGGGCGGCTCTTCCACAAACTGCAAGCCGCCGATCAGGTTGCGGAGCCCATACAGCCATTTGACGCGATCCACGGCGTATTCGATGTGCGACATGGTGTAGAGGCGGCGCGGAACAGCCAGCCGCACCAGTTCCAGGTCGGACGGAACGTCGTTGCCCTGCTCATCACGATCCATGGAAACGGTGCCGCGTTCCATACCGCGCACGCCGGAAGCGATGTAAACCGCCGCTGCCAGCGCCCCGGCCGGGTACTGCGCCTGAGGCATATTCGGCAGGAAGCGCATGGCATCGATGTGGCAGGCTAAACCGCCGGGAGGGGTGACTACCGGCACACCTTCCTCTTCCAAACGCCGCACAAAGTAGGCGATGAAATCCGCGCCGCTGCTGGCGATGGACTGGATGGTCATCTCGCGCAGGCCGACGGCCATAGCTTCCACTTCTTTGGTGGACATACCGCCATAGGTGGAAAAGCCCTCGTAAACCGGCAGCCAGGGCAGAATTTGTTCGTAGAGTTTCTTGTTATTGGTAGCGATCAAGCCGCCGCGCGCCGCGGCGCTCTTGCGTCCAGACATGTAGAAGATATCCACGTTTTTCATCAACTCGGTGATGACCTGCTGGATAGTGGCATCCTTGAACTCGGGCTCGCGCTGCTGGATGAAATAAGCGTTCTCGGAAATGAGACTGCCGTCAAAGACCAGCGGGATGCCGTGCTGGCTGGCGATGGCTTTGATCTCGCGCAGGTTGGCCATGGAGAAAGGCTGTCCGCCGATCAGGTTGGTGGTGGCCTCCATGCGCACGTAAGGGATGTGTTCCACGCCGTACTGGGCAATGACCGCTTTCAGTTTATCCGGGTCCATATTGCCCTTGAAGGGATTGCTACTGGCTGTTTCCAGCGCGCCGTCCTTGAAGATCTCCAGCACCTTGCCGCCCGCCAGGTCCACATGCGCCTTGGTCGTGGTGAAGTGGTAATTCATGGGCACCACGTCGCCGGGTTTAACAAAAGCTTTGGCCAGCAGGTGTTCCGCCGCGCGTCCCTGGTGAGCAGGCAGCAGATACTGAAATCCCAAAACTTCCTTGACAGAATCGGCCAGCTTATAGAAACTCTCGCTGCCGGCGTAAGCCTCGTCCGAAACCATCATGGCGCCCAACTGGTTGTCGCTCATGGCGTTGGTGCCGCTGTCGGTCAGCATGTCCAGGAAGACATCGCGCGTGCGCAGGAGGAAAGTGTTATAACCGGCCTCGCGGATGGCCTCCAGGCGCTGGGCGGCGCTGGGCAGATTGGTTTGCTGCACAATTTTAACCTTGTGCATTTCGATAGGTATTACTTTGCCTGTTGATAGTGTAACGTTCATATGTGCTCCTTATTTAATTGTGAATGCGATAGGGGTATTAACGGTCAATCGGCCTTCTCAGGCCGATTTTGTGGGGAACGGGGCAGTACCTGCGGTCAAGCAGCCAGGTATGCCCCTACGGATAATAATACTGTAAGGTGATGATGGGAATGATTTGCGGAAAAGTTCGAAGCATCGTTATCATCGGCAGCGATTGTAGCACACAAGTAAAATTTACGGGAGGTTTTTGAGCCTCTCCTGACAGTGCTTCGCCAAATAACAAGCAGCACCCGAGAAATCGGGTGCTGCAAGCCAATCATCTTTTTCAGCCATCCGGCTGAAGGGTAAGTTTACTGGAGCGATTCTGCAATCTTGATCAGTGAAGAAGCATCCAAACGAGCACCTGATTCAGGACCTGTAGAGAACTGCACGACAAAATACCGGTTGTCAACCTCCCAGTACAGCGTCAACATATACGGATCATCCGTTTTCCAGGTCGGTCCTTCCAATAATTGTCCATTTTCATCATAGCTGGTTCCTACGGTTCCGGTGATCAGTTTGGCTGGATGACCATCCACCAGTGTATCCGTGATTGCCTCCGGTGGAAAAACGCGATAGGTTTCTTCAAAAGAAGTACTCACCGTTCCCTGAGTGATTATTAACAAATCACTTTTTATCCGCATTTTATCCTCGTCGAAATAACCGTAGAACAGCATGATGCCGTCGTCATTGCCGTTCAAGCGCGCATGACTGAAGGGTAAATCTTCCGGAATAACAGATGGTTTTAGAAATTTCTTCTCGTAGGCTTTTTCAGCATCCGCGAAGGTCAGATAAGCCTCCGGAACCGCCATCGTATTAGCTGTAACACTTGACTGAGAATCCACCTTGACTTGAGCCGGGTCGGCAGTCAAATCTGACACCAGGTCGGCCAGTTCCTGCGGTTCCATTCTGGGTATTCCCCACTTAACAACCTCGAACCACCAATCCGCTTGTTTCCAGCGCAGGCGGATGTGATCGGAATCGGGATTCCAGATGGCATGGTCTTCGCCGGGCTGCGCAACGAAATCGCCTTTTACATATTCTGCGGTTTGGCCGGCAACGGTTACTTCCTGAATGGCAGTCTCCGGAACCGAGAACCAGTCGCTGGAATCCTTCGCTTTAAAATCTTGCGTTGATTGCAATAAGCCTAATTCACCGACTGGACTGGCATACCAAATCGCTGTTAGTCCGGCACCGTAATACACATTCTTAAAGGAATATTCTTCAGGTGCCTGCGGAAATTGCCAGGGTGTAAAGCCGGCGGCTGCCGCTGCGCGACTCACCTCACAGGCATAATCCTTTTCAGGTCCACTCGTAGGACAAGCCGTCAACCCATTGATCACAGCCAACCAATCATCACGCTGAGGAGCAGTATCGCCCTGAGCCTCTCCCGGATAGATATCCATCATCAGCGCCACTCCGTCCTGTTCCCAGCGCAGAACTACACTGGCGCCATCGGCGAAAGATTGTGAATCATTGATCCATTCGATCATTTTTCCGTCTGCAGGAATTGTTTCCACATGAGCATCATCGGGAATCTGCAGCGGGGTCAAATTTTGACCCTGGGCGAGAATAAAATACGCGCCTGTTCCTAAATCATCGAGGCCATACGTGAATAACATTGCCTTCTGCGCAGCATCAAAACGGATATTCTGCAAACGGTAGCCGGCGGGCAAAACCGAGGGTTCCAGCAATGAAAAATCTACCAGGTAGCGGGCTGTCATGCTATCCAAAACCGGCAATTCCCCGGAGTCAAACTGAGACGTAGCTTCCGGCGTGGGCTCTTCTTCCACTTTGGAGGGCTGTACCTGATCTGCCGGTAAAAGCGCAGGGTAGTAAGTCGGCTGCGGTGTTGAGGTCGGTTGCAGCTCTACAATTTGATCCAATTCCAGGGGCAGGGTGTTGCCGGTCACCTGATTGAAGAAGTGAATAATCTCTTCGGCCAGGACCTTGCCAACCGGAGTGAAAGCCAGCCCGATCAGGATAATGAGGGCAACCAATACACCTGCCAATTTATAGTACCGTTTGAAATTGACGGTTCCTATTTCCGGTGAGCTTGTTATATTCCAGGGTGCCGATTCCATGCGCTGGTGAAATTCTTTACCGGGAAGCGGATCTATAGACCGAAGAAGTTTCTCAATCCGGGAAATCTCGCGATTAGAATTTTGTTTGCTTTTCATTCAATTGACTCCTTTTCGGTCGGCCAGAGTAATTTCATTTTTTCAAGCGCTCGTCGGATATAGACAGATACCGTGTTTTCGGGAAAATCCAAATATTGAGCAATCTGCCGGATTTTCCAATTCAACAAATATCGCAAAACCAGGATTTCGCGCTGGTCCGGCGGTAAATCCCCCAATAACGAAAGGATTATTTGTTGCTGTTCCGCCGCCACCACCTGCCCTTCCGGACTGAGACTGGCAGCGGTGGGTAAATCCAATTCCTCATCCAGCGGGTCCGGCCGGATATCCGGACCGGTTTTTTCATGCCGGTAAGTATCCACCACCAGATTATGGGCGATACGAATGATCCACCCCACCGCCGAGCTTGTTTTGCCATGGAAAGCAGTTCGATTTTTCCAGGCGCGCATAAAAGTCTCCGCTGTCAGGTCTTCCGCCTGCTCGACCGAACCGCCGGTGAAGGTATAAACATAACGGTAGACCGAGAGGTAGTTTTTCTGATACAGCTTCGCAAAGGTCTCCCTGTGGACAAGCGGTGTATCCTTTTCAGCAGTAGTCAGGAAATCCTTTTGTTTATGGATTGAATCATCGGTTTTCAATATTCCTCCTATGCAACATAGATTTTATGAGCTTCAATAAGGAAAACGCAAAACAAATCAAAACCTGACAACAGCCAACAGGGTAGCTGCCGGCAGAGAAACCACGCTATATCAGCACTCCCTCACCCGCCAAAACAAGAATAATCTTATTACGAAATGGAATTTGCAATTGGGAAAATTCGCAGCAGCCGACCGCACGAAAAATTCTGTCAATTCCCTGCTTATCCAGATTGAACTGGCAAGAGGTGCCGCCGGACCCTTTATGATTCTTTATCATATGTGAAATTCGTAAATACTTGAAGTGCACAGGCAGTTCCCATATAATATGTAGTACACGATTGCATTACAACACAGCTTCACTACGGCAAGTAAATTAAGGGTAATTGGGTAAAAAACTTACTATGTCGAAGACCATCCTCGAAACGCAGCACATCACCAAAAGCTTCTTTGGCGTGAAGGTGCTGGATGACATCTCCTTTTCGCTGGCGTCCGGCGAAGTGCATGCGCTGATCGGCGAAAACGGAGCCGGCAAATCCACTCTGGTCAAGATCATCATGGGCATCTACCAGCGCGACGAGGGCCGGATCTTCCTGGACAGCGAAGAAGTATTCTTCCAGGCGCCGCGCGACGCGCTGCAGCATGGCATCTCCATCATCCAGCAGGAGCTGGCGCCCATTATGGACATCGATGTGGCGGAATACCTGTACGTCGGGCGCGAGCTGCACAAACTGGAGCTGGGCCCGCTCAGCGTGGTGGACCAGCGCCGCCAGCGCGCGGAAGCCAAGGCGCTGTTCGAGGGGTTGGATATCGATATCAACCCGCGCAGCCTGATGCGCGACCTGAGCGTGGCGCAAATGCAGCTGGTCGAGATCACCAAGGCCATTTCGCTGTCCTCCAAGATCATCATCATGGACGAACCCACCTCGGCCATCACCTATAAAGAAGTGGAAACACTCTTCGAGCAGATCCGCAAATTGAAGAAACGCGGTGTGGGTGTAATCTACATCTCACATAAGATGGAAGAGATCTTCACCATCGCCGACCGCATCACCGTGCTGCGCGACGGCAAGCACATCGGCACCGATCTGGCCGAGAACTTCACCGTGGACAAGGCCATCAAGATGATGGTCGGGCGCGAGATCAAAGAGGTCTACCCCAAGCAAAAAGTGGCCATCGGCGAACCCGTGCTGGAAGTTCAGCACCTTTCCTCGAAACACCAATTCCACGATATCAACTTCTGCCTGCGCAAAGGCGAGATATTGGGCATCGCGGGGCTGGTGGGGGCCGGCCGCAGCGAACTGGTGGAATGCATCTTCGGCATCACCAAAGCCGACGAAGGCCGCGTGCTGGTGCACGGGCAGGCAGTGCAAATCAATCATCCCAAGACGGCCATCCGCCAGCGCGTGGCGCTGATCACCGAGGACCGCGGCCACACCGGCCTGAACCTGAAGACCAGCGTGGAGCACAACATTTCTCTGGCCCATCTGGAGCGCCTGGCGCGCTTTGGCGTGATCGACCGCCGCACGGAAGCCAAGGCAGCCGACTCACATATTAACCAGCTCAAGATCAAGGCGCTTTCGCGCAAGAGCCTGGTGCGCTCGCTCAGCGGCGGCAACCAGCAAAAGGTAGTGCTGGCCAAATGGCTGCTGACCGAACCGGACATCATCATCCTGGACGAGCCCACGCGCGGCATTGACGTGGGTTCCAAGCGGGATATCTATTTACTGATGGGCGAACTGGCCAAGGCCGGCAAGGCCATCCTGATGATCTCCTCCGAGATCCCGGAACTGATGGGACTTTCGGACCGCATCATCGTACTGGCAGCCGGGCGCCTGACCGGCGAGCTGCCGCAGGAAAAATTCACCCAGGAAGAGATCATGACTTACGCATCCAAGTTCGAGGTACTCCATGACGAAAAATAACGCAAGCAAACAAGCAAGGCTGAATTCATTTCGCGAGCTGGGCATCGTGGCCGCTTTCTTCCTGATCCTGGCGGTGCTGGTCATCCTGTCCCCGAACTCCTTTGCGCGACCCACCAACCTGATCAACATTCTCAAACAGGCCTCCATTAACGGCATCCTGGCGACCGGCATGATGTTCGTGATCATCTCCGGCGGCATTGACCTGTCGGTCGGTTCGACGGTGGCGCTGGCGGGCGTGATCGCCGCCACCTACGCACACCCGGGCGAATACCCGCTGGTCGTGCCGATCGCCCTGTCCATGCTGGTCGGCCTGGCCGCCGGCATTGCCAACGGCCTGATCGTGGCCTTCGGCAATATCCCGCCTTTCATCGTCTCCCTGGGTTCGATGACCATCATCCGCGGCCTGGCACTGATCGCCAGCAACGGCCAGCCGGTCTTCAACGTCACCAAAGCTTTCGAGAACATCGCCGGCGGGTTCGTACTGCAATACATCCCGCACCTGGTCATCTTCTTCCTGAGCGTCACGGCCATCAGTGCCTTTGTACTGACGCGCACAGTGTTCGGCCGGCGCGTATACGCGGTAGGCGGCAACGAAGCCACCGCCAAAGTCTCCGGTATCAACGTCAATATGATCAAGATCGGCGTATATTCCATCTCCGGTTTCCTGGCGGGTTTGGCCGGGCTGCTGCTGGCCTCGCGCATCGTCTCGGGCAATCCCACCGCGGGGCAGTCCTATGAGCTGGACGCGATTGCCGCGGCCGTGATCGGCGGCGTCAGCATGACCGGCGGCGCGGGCAAATGGTACGGAACCGTGATCGGCGCATTGATCATCGCCGTGATCGGTAACGGGTTGGACATCCTGAATGTGTCCTCCCACTTTCAATTGATCATCAAAGGCACCATCATCATCGTCGCGGTATTGCTGGACGTGAAAGGAAAAGGGAATCAATAAGAAATTTTCATGGTTGGTTGGTTTACAAAAGGAACTAGAGATAGAGGAGAGAGATGAACACTAAAAAGTTGTTAAGTCTGACCATTGTCTCACTGATGCTGATCGCACTGCTGGCCAGCTGCGGCGGTAGCTCCGCGAACAAGCCGTATGCCTTCTTCATCAGCCATCAGACCAATGCTTTCACCAACGAACTCACCACGGCCATCACCACTAAAGCGGCCGAGCTGGGCGTCGAGGTCACCGTTTACGACGCGGAAAAAGATCCTGCCAAGCAGGTATCTCAAATCGAGACCGCGGTCAACCAGGGCATTGCCGGCATTGTGATCGAACCCGTTTCGGTTGACGGTGTCGTGCCCGCGTTGGAAGCAGCCAAGGCAGCCGGTATTCCGGTTGTGGTTGTCAACCAGCGCATCAGCAAGGCCGAAGCAGCCGACTGCTTCGTTGGCGTTGAGAATGTCGACGGCGGCAAGCTTGAAATGCTGACGGCAGCCGAGGACATCGGCGGCAGCGGGAATGTAGCATTCCTGCTCGGCCCGCTGGGCTCCGATGCGCAGATTGGCCGCACCGACGGTTACTATGAAGTGCTCAAGGACTATCCGGACATCTCGGTGGCCTTCGAACAGACCGCCAACTGGGTGACCGAAGAAGCCTTGGCGCTGGTGGAAAACTGGCTGCAGACCGGCACAGACCTGAAAGCCATCGTAGCCAATAATGACGGCATGGCTTTGGGCGCTTTGAAAGCTGTGGAAGATGCCAAGCTGCTCGACCAGATCAAGATCTACGGTTTGGATGCCACCCCGGATGCGCTGGCCGCAGTCGCGGACGGCCGCCTGACCGCTACTATTTCGCAAAACACCACGGTTCAGGGCACCACCGCCATGGATACCGTGGTTAAACTCGCCAAGGGCGAGAAGGTCGATCCCGAAATCCTGGTAGATTTCGTGTTGATCACCAAGGATAACGTAAACGATTTTCTTCAGTAAATATCGGTGAATCCTGTAGTAAACCAATAACCATTAAGGGCGGCGCCTTTCCGGCGCCGCCCTTTGTTTTTGAATATTGACGGTTCTTAAAAACAATCCACAGATACACACAGATGAACACGGAAAAGACCTATCATGGTTGATGCACACAGATAAAATCAACTTCTTATGGAGCGCGATCCACTTATACTCATTGGTTGTGAACATACGCGCCAAAAACAAACTGCATGGCGGCTTTTGAAAGCCGCCTTAAAAGAAATTGGATCCAATCTGTGTGTATCAGCAATAAGAAAAGCTTTGTGCAGTTATCCGTGTTCATCTGTGGTTAATTAATAATGCAAGCCGAGATCCTTCTGTCGCTGCCCTCGCTTTGCTCGGGCAAACCGCCCCCTCAGGATGACAGACAACGATAATAGTGGCTTTGCCCCGGAGGGCACAGGATGAAAGCTGCCCTACAAGAAGCTTGACACCATCTGTGTGTATTAATTGTTAAATGGTTTTATGTGTTTATCCGTGTTCATCTGTGGTTAATTAATAATGCAAGCCGAGATCTTTCTGTCGCTGCCCTCGCTTTGCTCGGGCAAACCGCTCCCTCAGGATGACAGACAACGATAATGTCGGCTTTGCCCTGGAGGGCACAGGATGAAAACCGCCCTACAAGAAGCTTGACACTATCTGTGTGTATTAATTGTTAAATGGTTTTATGTGTTTATCCGTGTTTATCTGTGGTTAAAAAATGGTCGCATAAAGACTACTTCCCAAAGCGGCGGCTGCGATTCCGGAATTCGTCCAGGATCTCCAGCGTGCGCGCGGGGGTGATATCCGGGAAGAAATACGGCTCGAAGAAGAACTCGGCGTACTTGCATTGCAGCGGCAGAAAACCGCTGATGCGCTGATCGCGCCCGCTGCGGATGACCAGGTCGAGCGAGACCGGCACGGACAGGCTGCCGAGCAGCTGCTCAGGATCCGGTCCAATGGCGGCGCGCGCATCAGTCACTTCTTCATAAGCGTCGTAACCCGCCAGCAGGTACAAGCGCGGGAAGGGATCATTGGCTCCATTGCCCTTTTCGCACACCTCGTCCAATGCCGCGCGGAAATCCGGGTCGAGCGAAGCCGGGTTGCCGGCATGATAGACGCGCGCACCCAGGTCACGCTGGAGGGGCGGAACCAGCTCGCGCAGCAAACGCGTTTCGGCGATAACAACAGCTTGCAGGTCGTCGCGCGCGCGCAGGATGTTATCTTTGCTGAGCAGGTAGACAGAAAGCGACTGCACACCGGCCTTGAAGAGCGCCTCGGCGCAATCCGTGATCTTTTGCATGGCCAGCCAGTAGGCCTCTTCCAAGTCGATGTTATTCTGACGTGCCCAGCGGCGGTTGCCGTCCGGGATGATACCAATGTGCTTAACCGTCGTTTGGGCGGGTTGTTTTTGTTCAGGTGACATACACATTCTCCAAGCGCCAGCCTTTTCAAAAATGACCGGCAGAATTATGCCCAATTTTACCTGTGAAATCCACCAACTAAAGGGAAAAATCAGCATGCTCAGTCTATCGGCAGCGCACGGTTCATGCTCACACTAAATACACAGCCCGTCCGCCATCGTGTGCATTCCTGCAGACTGAAAAAGGACAGGGAAACGAACTCAGGTAAGGATATCCCAGCCGTGTTCCACGGCGTGGATGTATAAATTAGAATCGGGTGTGACCGCCACCGGGTTATGCACGCGCTGCAGCAGGGGCAGATCGGTATACGAATCGCTGTACCCCCAGCTATCCCGCAGGTTCTGGTTCCACTGCAACAACCAGGCTTCCAGCAAAGCGACTTTGCCCTCACGATACGGAATGCTGCTGCCCAGCACGCGCCCGGTGGGGCATTCTTCACGCAGCTCCACCTCGGTGCAGATCATCTCTTTGACGTGCAGCAGTTCGGCCACCGGCCGCGCCAGGAAAGCGTTGGTGGCCGTGATCATCAAGACCCGGTTGCCCTGGTTGCGGTGCCAGTTCAGCCATCGCACCACGTAAGGGCGCAGGCGGAAGCGCAAACGTTCCAGGAAAGCCGCGCGCAGGCGAGTCAGCGCAGCGGCATCCATAGCGGCCATACTTTCCATCAGGAAAGTCTCGTAGGCGCGAAAATCTGCCTTGCCGGTTTCGTATTCCACATAATAATCGATGATGCGGTTGACGAAAGCCGCGTCCACCATTCCCTGCTCCAGCAGGAACTGGCACCACAGCGATTCGCAATCGCCTTCCACCAATGTGTAATCCAGATCAAAAATTGCCAAACTCATACCGTCTTCATTCCTTCTCACCATTCGTCAGCCAGCAAGCCCCAACCGGAAAATGGATGGCATAGGGCTGCCCGACTGCCGGAATATTCAGCGCGCGTTCGTTGAACATGTCCAACGATACCAGGTGCCCGTCCACATCCACGCGGATGCGCACGATGGCGCCCAGGTAAGTCACGGACTCTATTTTACCTGTCAAATTGTTGGCGCCTTCCACGAATCCGGATTTCAATTCCTCGGGGCGCACCGCCAGGCGCACCGGGCGGCCGTTCAAATGCTCGAATTGGCCGGCGCGAATAAGCTGGCTGCCCAAACGCACGATGCCCTGCCGGGGCTGATCCACCTCCACCGGCAGCAGGTTAATGTGACCAACGAATTCGGCCACAAAATCACCGGCCGGGTTATTGTAGATTTGTTGGGGGGTGCCCACCTGTTGTATAACACCGCGGCGCATCACTACGATACGGTCGGAAAGCGAAAGCGCTTCCTCTTGATCATGGGTCACGTAGATGGTCGTGATGCCCAAATGCTGCTGGATGCGGCGGATCTCCTGGCGCAATTCCAGGCGGATCTTGGCGTCCAGCGCGGAGAGGGGTTCATCCAACAGGAGCACCTGCGGGCGGATGGCCAGGGCGCGCGCCAATGCCAGGCGCTGCTGTTGGCCGCCGGAGAGCTGGTTGGGGTAGCGCCGGGCGAAGTCGCGCATCTGGATCAGGTCCAGCATTTCGTTCACGCGCCCTTCAATTTCAGCTTTGGGCTTTCCGGCAACCTTCAAACCATAACCCACGTTTTGGGCCGCGGTCATATTGGGAAAAAGCGCGTAGGATTGAAACACCATGCCCATGTTGCGTTTGTTGGCCGGCAGCAAGGTCAGGTCCCGGTTGTCCAGCCTGATCGTCCCGGAAGTGGGGATCTCAAAACCGGCCAGCATGCGCAGCGTGGTGGTCTTGCCGCAGCCGCTGGGCCCCAGGAAAGATATGAATTCGCCGGTTTCAACCGCTAGATTGAAATCATGCACAGCAATCGTGCCGCTGAAAGATTTACTGATATGGTTTAGTTCCAGTTGTGCCATAGTTACCTCGATCTTGTTTATCTACCGGTAAGCTGCCCGTCTTGGCGGCCGCGGCTGAAGTATTGGATCAGGCCCAAACACAGCCAGGTCAGGCCGTAACTGATGATGGCCAAAGCCGCCGGCTCGTAGGCTTTCGAACGGCCCACGCCGGCCATGTAAGAACCCAGCGCCGGGCGCACCAGAAAATCACCCAGGATCAGTTCGCCCATCACGGTGGCAAAGCAGATCAGCGCGCCGCTCAACACCGCGATGCGCAGGTTGGGCAGGATCACCTGGGTAAGCACCTGCAGCCAGTTGGAGCCCAGGCTCTGGGCGGCTTCTGTCAACGTGCGCACATCCACCGAACGCATGCCAACGTCGATGGCACGGTACATATATGGCATGGTGATGATCACGTAACCGGCCGTCATGAGGATATCCGTGCCGAAAGCGGTCAGGGTCAACTGAAAAGGCGGGCGGCCAAAGGTGCGGATCAGGCCGAACACCAGCACGATCACCGGCACGACGAAGGGCAGGATGGTGATGATGTCCATGGCCGCGCGCATCCAGGGCGCCTTGATGTAGATCCAATACACCGTCGGCAGCAGCAATAAAACGCTGATCGTCACGGTGATGATGCCCATGGTGGCGGAATAACGGAAGCTCTCCAGAAAATGGGAGTCGGCCAAGACGGATTGATATGCCATGAAGCTGAGCACGCCGCGTTTCATACGCAGCGAAAAAATGAAAGTGCCCAGCATGGGTAGGAAAAAGTACAGCATGGCTAATATTGCCCAAAAGATGGCCCAGGCATTCTTTTTTTGTTTGGTCATGATTTTATCCAGCGGGCAGTTTTGCGCTGCAGCATAACGTACAGGAAGATGGTGATGCTCATGATGATCACCATGCCAAACGCCAGCGCGTAGCCCTCATTGGGGTTGCCCAGCACATCCCCGCGAATCTGCTGGCCGATCATGATGGTCACCAGGTATATGCTGCCGCCCGTGAGCGCCTGGGCAGTGGCATACGCGCCGAAAGCATTGCCGAAAAGCAGGATGGTCGCGCCCAACAGCGAAGGCAGCAGCACCGGCAGGGCCACATAGCGCCAGTACTGCGCGCTGCTGGAACCCAGGTTGGTGGAAGCCTCGACCCATTCCTTCTTCAACCCTTCCAGCGCCGGAGTGATGGTCAGCACCATAAGCGGGAATTGGAAATAGGTATACGCCAGGATCAAACCGACCACGCTGTACAGGTTGAAGCCGTGATCGTAGGGATTGAACGGGCAGATGGCCGCTCCATCCGGACCGTTTAAGCAAATGCCCTTGAGCAGCGCGGTGATGAAACCGGTGCGGCCCAGCGTGGCGATGAAAGCAAAAGCCAGTGGCACGCCACCGAAGTTGGCCGCCAGGCCCGAGAAAGTAGTCAGAATGGTGCTCATCCAGCGAGGCGCACGCCCGGAAGTGGTGGCATAGGCCACGAAAAAGCCAAAGGCGCCGCCAATCACGGATGTGATCAGGCTGACCCAAATGCTGGTCAGGTAGGACTTCAAGGCAAAGGTGTTCTGCAGAAAAGAAAAATTGGCCAGGGTGAATTGCCCATCCATGTCCTGAAAAGCACCCGAAAAAAGCGTAATAGAAGGCATGACTAAAAAGAATGCGATAAAAAAGAAAAATGGCAGCAAGCCGATCAGGCTTTTCCAGCGAGAGGGGTCCTTCCCGCTTTTCCTGTTGAGTTGTTTATTTTTCATGAGACCATCATTCGTCCAAAAATATTAATACGATGCGTGACCCAACCGGGGTCAGGTCACGCACGCAGGTCATGCGATTGAAACTCAAATTATTCTTTGATATCCAAACCAACCACACTGTCCCACTGTTCCTTGATCAGGTCGCGGGCGGCGGAGAGCTGGTCGCCATCCGGCACAACAGCGTTGGCAATGATGGACGGATCGGGGAGCTTGGTTTGCAAGTCGGCGGAGACAACACCGCGCTCGAGCATGTCGGCCAGGCGGGCGGGGGCGCAGTAACCGGTCATCCAGATGGTCTGGCCCTCATCCGAGTAGAGGAATTCCTGCCACAGACGCGCGGCCGCGGGGTGCGGCGCGTAGGCGCTGATAGCTTGCAGGTAGTAACCGCCCCAACTGACGGAAGTGGGGTATACGATCTCCAGCGGCGGGTTGCCGGCGAAGGCATCGTCGTTAGCCAGCGCCAGGTAGTTCCATTGGAAGGTGATGGGGGTCTCGCCCATGGCAATGGAACCGGTGTTGGCGATGAGGGGTAGCAGGTTGCCGTTCTCATTCAACGCTTTAAAGTATTCGAGACCGGGCTGGATGTCATCCAACGAACCGCCGTTGGCCAGCGCCGCGGCATAAACCGTTTGGGCAGCCTGGTTGGAAGCACGCGGATCACCAGCCAACGCGACCTGGCCGTTGTACTTGGGGTCCAAGAGATCAGCGTAATCCTGGGGAACGTCGGTTACGACGTCCGTGTTGACCTCGAAGACCATGACGCCGTTGTAATCGGTGTAATAGTAACCATCGGCATCCTTGACACCGGTCATGCTGTCCCAGGTGGTCACTTTGTAAGGCGCCAGCAAGTCCTGGTCTTTGGAGGAAGGACCGTAAGCAGGGCCAACGTCGATCACATCGGGGGCCTGCGGGCCTTTGTTCTCTTTGTTGTCGATAATGGCCTGGACTTCGTCGGCTGAACCAGCTTCGGGGGTGATGGAATTGACCTTGATGCCGTATTTATCCTCGAAGGTGGCGATCATGCCGCCGTAATTGCACCAATCTTCGGGCAGGGCGATGACATTCAATTCGCCTTCGGCTTGGGCGGCTGCAACCAGAGCATCCATACCGCCGCCGGCTTCAGCGGAGGCGGCATTGCTCCAATCTGAAGCCGCGGCCGTGGAACTACCGCCGCAAGCGGTGAGGAGCATGGTTGCCAGGAAGAGCACAGAGATCAAACGTACAGAACGGGTGGAAATCATTTTCACTTTTCTCCTTGATAGATGTTGATCGTTAATCAAGCAGATTGTAAGTTGGCAAGGTTAAATTCAGGTTAATGCGCTGTTGTGTAATGGTTAAGCTTTGCCTAAGGATTGATTTTCTATCCTGTGGAGAATGATTACCAGATTAATTGAGGCCGGCCGGCTGAGCGTGAAAGTTATTCATGCAAGCAGGATATCAAAGGGAGCGGGCAGGATTCGGGGCAGGTGTTGAATAAAAGAAAATCTTGTCAAATCTCTATACGTATGCCTTCCAGGGGAGGACGATTGTTTTTATATAAAAAAAGAAGCAGAGCGAACATGCGCAACGCACTGATGGCGTTTTTGGCGCAAGTTCACCCTGCCTTTTTACCTCAAAAAAACTTGGTTCTTATCGTGTTGCTAATTTAAAAATCATTGAGCCAGAACCAACGTCTCAGCCAGATTGGTGACTTCATCCCGCGACATGTCTGCGAAGAGAAGGAACCCGTTACCATCCGGCGCGGCAAGTATGGCAGAAGTATAGTCCTCGGAAGAGGATGGGCTGAAATATAGCACCAGCCCTGAAGTTGTCATATAGCTGCCATCATAGAAGTTCTCTTCCACAAAATTCGTTTCCAATGCGCCAATGGCTTGCATGCTGAACGTAACATCATCGGCATTACGGTAGTGGATTTCATAACTGTCATAGGCTTCATTGAATTCATAGTCAATGGCAAGTATTTCTTCCGAAAAACCATCCGGTATCGGGTCTAGCACGTAAGCCTGCGTATGCCGGGCTAATTCGTGCCTGGTCAATGTATTCGTGATCACTTCGCGTTCGGTCGATTGTGGAGCATCCACAAAGCTCACGTTTTCCAAATCACTAAGGTCCCAAACGATGACGCTATCGGCCGGAAGGGTTTCAGTGAGCAGAAAATCGACTTTTTGAATAAGGATATCCTTGTCATTAATGTGTACGGTTGTTTCAATCTGCAGCAGTTGGTAGGTTTCTTTGTTGAATACCATGCGGGTGGTTCCGGTCAAAGAGCCGTCAGTACTTCCTTCTGATGTTTTTTGGGTTTGGTAACTGCGGTTTACCAGTACATATACCGGGCTGCCGTCCGTCCAGGTTTTTTCTTCCTCCACCTCGACTCTGGGATTGTTATTAAACTGGTCGAAAGCGGCGTGAGTGGTTGCTGTTACATTATTGCGTTGTGCAGGGGTGGAAGTCTCATCCGATGCTTCATCAGTATTTGTTGAAGCAGGCTGTTTATTTTCAACAGGGGTACGTTCAATTACCGTAGTTCCACGTTCATCTACCACGGGCGCATAGTATGAGTAGGCTCCATCGGTTGCGGAAATACTGATAAGATTTCCGTTTTCATCCCTGGTTTCGCTGCGGTAATAACCGGACGTGTAATCAAAGTAATCATCGGTTATGGTTGTATTTCCTTCCCCTTCCACTACACCCGGATTTTGATAGATCTGAACGCGGTTGTGTAGAATACCCGCGGCAGCCTCTGCGCTCGCCTGCGCTTCCGAAGCGCGTTCAAGAATTTGCTGTGCCGATACCGGAGTAGTTTTTGCAGCCAGAAAAATGGCTACAACGGCCAACAGGGTGATGCTTGTCCATGCAATATTTCTTAAAGGTGTTTTCATTTTTGGTATCATCCTCTCAAAGTAATTTTTGATCCACCCCGTATGACGCCAATTCGGCTGAGGAGATACGTCTTGTGCAAGCGAATGTGCTTGCGCCAAAAATCGTGCTTTTCCCTGCATGCTGGCACGCGAATCTCGCTGGGGATCATCCTTGAGATTTTCCAACAATGCTTCAATTTCAGGATCTTTAGGTGTCTTCATTTTATAAATCTCCTTCCTCTTCTGATAAGAGCAACCGCCGCAACGCAAGCAGTGCACGATGCTGCAAAGCTTTCACGGATCCGATTGATTTATGTAAAAATTCCGCCACGTCTTTATTCTCCCAACCTTCCAAATATTTCAACACGATCACCTGACGTTGTTCCATGGATAATTGCATCAAGGCAAGGCGGATCGTTTGTTTTTCAGAGGAAAGCGCTGCAACATGTAATGGATCATTACCTGTTTCGGGAATTTCATCGTGAAGCGGTAAAGGCGGGGGAGGCTGTCGGCGATAGGTATCGGTAATCCAATTGTGAGCAATGCGATAAAGATAGGCTTGTAAATGCTCTACCGGACCACGTCCGGACTGCAATGCTTTAAGATAACGAAAAAATGTATCGGCTACGCAATCTTCTGCTAATTGGCTATCACCCAACAACCGCATGGCATAGCGAAATACACCGGGGCTGTAACTATCGTAGATTTCAGCCAGGGCATGCTCATCGAACCGTTGGGCTTGTTTAATCAGTTTTTTCTCTGAAATCATTATGCTTTTTCCTACTTATTTAAGACGTAAAAGTCATCCGGTAGATACGGCTAACAGAATCTATCCGGCTGATTTCAACAGGGGAATTATAAGAATATTCTGACCAGCTAAATTAATCTAGATACCATCCAACATTTCTGGTTTATAGATATACAAATAGGGTAAGAGCCCTATTAATAACTGGATCCTTAATTGATCGCAGCTGCTTACCAAACCCCGGGCAGCAGGCGGTAGCGCACCCGCGCGGCGTAATCCTTATAACCGGGCAGATTGTCCTGCAGGAAACGATCCTCCAGGGACGTACGGATCACCAACACAATCAATAAAAAAACCGCGGCGGCGAACCCCCACCAGGCTTCCAGCAAGACAGGTGTGACCAGGTAGGTCAACAAGGCACCACTGTAGCCGGGATGGCGCATGACGGCATATGGTCCGCTGTTGACCACCTTATGACCGCGTTCGGATTGCAGGCGCACCGTACCGGAAAAGAAGCTGTTTTCGATTAGCGCCAGCGAAGACCATGCCATACCTCCAATATACAACAGCAATGCGACCAGTCTTACAGCCAGGCTGAAGGCGGGCGGCTGACCGAATCGCGCCTCCAAACCAACTGCCAACATCAACAATAAATAGCCCAACCCCACCAAGGGCACCAGGACCCTGTCCCAAGGCTGCGTATCGCTCTGCGCCATCATCTTGCCGCGCTCGGCCAGGATGCCCGGACTGTGGCGGTTGGCCAAGACGCGGCTGATGACGAAGGTCAGAATACTGATGAGCGCGTAAACCCAGGCTTCCCACCAATTCCAACGGCCTGAGACCAGCAGCGGCAACGTCGGGGCCAGCAGAACGAAAATGGATACCGACAGAAAAACCCGCGAGGTAAAAAATTTTTCTTTTTCGGACATGATAAAACCTCCTCGAACTATTCGTATCAATACGGCTTACCAAATTCCAGGCAGGAGACGGGCGTGCACGCGTTGGGAATATTCCGCGTATCCGTCCAGGCCGGCCCGCAGCAGATCATCCTCCAGACGGGTGCGCACAATCAGCAGTACCGCTTCCAGCAAACCGATGCCTAAAGCCGGCAGCGAATTGAGCAGCAGGGGCAGGCTCAGATCGACCAACAGCAAACCAAAGTAAGCCGGATGCCTCACCCAGGCATAGGGCCCGCTGTCCACCACGCGCTGGCCGCGATCAGCCTGCAAGCGCACCATCTGCGAAAAGAAAGCGTTGCTGCCAGTAGCCCACACCGCCAGGGCAGAGCCCAGTGCGGCCAGCAGCAGTCCGACGATTTGAAGCGTCGGTGGAAAAGTGGTTGTCCAACCCATGCGATGATCCAGACCGGCCAGGATATAACGCAGCAGCTGCAGCAAACCCATGGCGCTCAGAATGACCATATCCCAACGCTGGGCGCCGCCGCGCGGGCCCAGGCGTTCAGCCAGCAAAGCCGGATGTGCGCGCAGGATGGCCCAGGCCGTGGCAATCACCCAGGCCAGGGTCAGGATGACGGCCGCCCAAGCCTGCCACCATTGCCATGTAGCGGCCGGGATGAACAAAGCCGCCGCGACGGTTGCCACACCTATCAGCTCTCGAACAGCATATCGCATGAATATTTTTCTATCCATACCTTCATCATACAATAAATCCGCCTGCTTCCGCTCAGCGTGAATCCCCGCGATAATTACTTGACTTTGTCAACTATTTGATTGATAATAGCATTAATTAGGATAAAAAGAGATTTACATGGAAAATGGTAATTCGAAAATTAAAGCCATCCGGCATTTTAACCGTTTCTACACCCGCCAAATTGGCCTGCTCAATCAAGGGCTGCTGGACAGCCCCTACTCCCTAACCGAAGCGCGCGTGATCTACGAGCTAGCCCAAAAGGAAACCTGCACCGCCACCGAATTAGGCAGCGAGTTGAATCTGGATATGGGTTATCTCAGCCGCCTATTGGCCGGTTTTCAAAAAAAGGGGTTGGTGGCGAAAGAGCCCTCGCCAAAAGACGGACGCCAAATCTTACTGCGTTTGACCTCCGATGGCCAGGCAGCTTTTGCGGTATTGAACGAACGCTCCTCGCAGGAGATAAACGGTATGCTGCATGCTTTAAGCATGCCGGAACAAACGCAGCTGGTGAAATCCATGCAGGCCATCGAAGCGCTGCTCGGCCCGCGCCCGCAGGAACGGCCGGCGGTGGTCATCCGCCCGCCCCAACCCGGCGACATGGGTTGGGTGGTTTCGCGCCATGGGGCTTTGTACGCACAGGAATACCATTGGGACATGAACTTCGAAGGGCTGGTAGCCGGAATCGTAGCGGAGTACCTGCAAAACTACAATCCTCAGAAAGAACGCGGCTGGATTGCGGAAGTGGCCGGAGAGAATGCCGGCTGCGTGTTCCTGGTCAGGAAGAGCGAAGAAGTGGCCAAACTGCGCATGCTGCTGGTCGAACCCGGCGCGCGCGGGTTGGGCATCGGCAAGCGCCTGGTGGAGGAGTGTATCCGTTTCGCGCGCCAGAGTGGGTATCGCAAACTCACCCTGTGGACCAACAGCTGTCTGCTGGCCGCGCGCCATATTTATCAACAGGCCGGATTCCAATTAACCGAATCCGAAGCCTATCATGACTTCGGCCAGGACCTGGTCAGCGAAACCTGGGACCTGGATTTATAACCTGAAATTACGAGGAATTGATGAAAACCTTCCTGGATATCTTGTTACCCAGGCAAGTCGATAATCGCCTGCGCGGGTCGCAAATTCCGCTTTACTTTTTCGCTGCTTACACAGTTGTCAGCACAGTGCGCAGCTGCATTCACCTGCTGGCGCCGGACGGCGGCGCGGGCAGCGTCGCCGGCATGGACTTGGATGTGACAGGCGCATCCGGCATCGTGTTCGCCTTCGCGTTGTGGGGCAGCGCCCAGCTGCTGCTGGCCTTTTTACAGTTGCTGGTGGTGGTGCGCTACCGCGCGCTGGTGCCGCTAATGTACATGCTATTGATTGCGGAGATATTATTGCGAATGCTGGTCGGGCACATGAAGCCGGTCACCTTCGCGCACACCCCGCCCGGCGCAATCGGCAACTGGATTCTGCTGCCCATCGCGCTGTTAATGCTGGCCTGGTCGCTTTGGAGCGGCAGCCGGAAATTACAGGAACAGGCATGAAGGGCAACTCTTAATATCGCTCTTCTTCTTTAAAATATCGACGTATTTTTGCAGCAATCTGCCGATTTGTCATTCTACCGGCGCTTTCGGCACACACAATTGCCTGCCCCAGGTGATTCTTTTCCATGCGCTTACGCAATTCTTCCCTGGCTTCGCCCGGTCCGAAAATCATGACAGCATCCGCTGTTTTAATTTTTGCTATGATCGCATCGTAATACGTCTTCAAATTGCCGGAAAAAATGCGCTGCCGGCTGGTGTCAGCCGGCACGTGCAAGACATCAAAAGGACCTTTCAGTGGAGATTCTCCCATACGGCGGAGCTGCTTTTCCACCTCGGAATGCAGCACCTCAATTTCCTCCCCCTTTTCGGTGATCCTCACCAAAACCGCCTTGCGGTGGTCAATCCACAGACCGACTTTCACTCCCATCGATTTCTCCTTTAGTTTTAATCAAATCAGCTTTTGATTCACATAAGGAACAGGTGCGATGCGGTACTTCTTCAATCGTTAAATTGTTAAATTCTCAAATTACAAATCCGGTCAAAGTAATATGAGAAGCAATTCAATTCCTGATTTAATAGTAGCACAATAATATTTACGTGTCAGCTTCTTGTGTATTTTTCTAGGGTTTCGACCCCAATGTGTACCAGATGCTGGTGAGGAACCCTGCCGCGTCAGGCTGGGTAAAGGCTTCGCCCGCCAGCGCGATTTCACCGGCGCAGGACCAGTTGTAAATGGTCTCGTGCCCGGTCACGCTCATGGGAATAAAATCCGAGCCAGAGTTCTGGGCGCAGTAATCGTTCATGGCTTGGGTAGGCGTGCTGTCAGTATTGGCTTGCGCGTCGCAGGGCAGGTTCGCGCCGTAGTTGCAGACCATCACATTCCCGTCCATGCAGCGCCAGGTAGTGGTTTGGCGCAGCAGGTCCAGTGGTTCCGTGCTGTCACTTAAGCCGGCGGCTTGCAGGTAGCCGTTGATGACAGCATCCGGCTCAGCTGGCCCGGTATAACGCGCGTCGGGGATGTCCAGCGTGCCGACCGCGGTACAATAAGCAAAGGGATCGTCATACGTCTTGGGGGCGGTGGAACAGCCCGTGACAATCAGCGCGATTAAAACAATCCATAGAATCTTTTTCATTGTTGCGCACTCCATTTCTTAAAACTATTCTACGCCTGATTATTTTTATTAACCACAGATGAACGCAGATAATAAAGAAAAAGCGTTATTATGATTGATGCACACAGATAACAATCCCCGTCATCCTGAGGGAACGGTTTGCCTGAGCAAAGCGAGGGCAGCGACTAAAGGATCTCGGCCTATATTCTATATTAACCACAGATGAACACGGATAACTACAGAAAAACATTTTTATAATTGATGCACACAGATAACACCTCTGTCATCCTGAAGGAGCGGTTCGCCTGAGCAAAGCGAGGGCAGCGACTAAAGGATCTCGGCCTTTATTTTATATTAACCACAAATGAACACGGATAACAGCAAAAAAACTCTATTATGGTTGATACACACAGATAACACCTCTGTTATCCTGAGGGAGCGGTTTACCCGAGCAAAGCGAGGGCAGCGACTGAAGGATCTCGGCCTTTATTTTATATTAACCACAGATGAACACGGATAACTACAGAAAAAACTTCTTATAGTTGATACACAGAAAAGATAAATACTTCTGTAAGGCGCGTTTCCATATGCGCCAAAGATAAACCCCTTGGCCTCGTTTCCTCCCCCTTGAGGGGTCACAAAGCATTCCCTCGGGGAAGAGGTCAGGTGAAGGTGTTTTCCTAGAAAGGAGTTTTTAAATCTGTGTTCATCTATGCAAATTTGTGATTTCTACCAAAGATCGGCCGAGATCCTTCATCGCTACACGACTCAGGATGACAGTAACGAGGATGGGGCTCAGTGTACCTTTAGAAAAAAAACCGCCACTCTCGTAAAATCAGCGGCGGTTATTTATTCTCTAAATGGAAAATCTAGCGTTTGGAAAGCACCCTTTCCTCATAGTCGCGGATGCTGTCCATGAAGGCCATACCCACCGGTACGCCCTGCTTGAGACAGTAAAAATCCCATACGGCATTGGCGGGCAGCACCTTGATCTCTTCCTGCAAAGCCAGGCGGCTGGTGAAGTCGCCGGAAGCTTCGTAGTCTTCCAACATTTGACATGGTTCCAGCAGCGCGTTCAACAGCGCCCGCAGGGTATTGCGCGAACCGATGGTCCAGGCAGCAATACGGTTGATGCTGGCGTCAAAGTAATCCAGCCCGATGTGCATGCGCTCCAGCGCATCCAGGCGCACAACCTCGCGCGCGATGGCCTGCAGGTCTTCCGTATATGTCACCACGTGGTCGCTGTCCCAACGCACGCCGCGGCTGACGTGCAGCAGCATCTGGTCCAGGAATAACATCAGCGAGGAGATCTTATCGGCGATGGTCTCGGTGGGATGGAAATGCCCGGAATCGAGTGTCAACAGCACCTTGCGGGTAAGCGCGTAAGCGGTGTAGAACTCCATCGAGCCGGTCACGTAACTTTCCGAACCGATGCCGAACAGCTTGGGTTCGACCGCGTCCAGGTTATGCTCCAGCTTTTCAGCCAGGATGACGTCCAGCGCTTCCATCAGCAGGCGGCGCGGGGTGGTTCGGTCAGCCGGGGTGTCCTTATAGCCATCCGGGATCCAGATATTGGTCACCGCCGGGGTGCCCAGCTCGCGGCCGAAGTAGTCGCCAATCTTGCGGCAGGCAATGCAATGTTCGATCCAAAACTGGCGCACGCCCGCGTCGCGGCTGGAGAGTGTGAAACCGTCGTCGGCCATGGGGTGCGAAAAGCAGGTCGGATTGAAATCCATACCGTGGTGATTGGCCTTGGCCCAATCCACCCAGCCGCTGAAGTGTTCGGGCAGGATGGCGTTGCGCGGCACCTTTTGGTCGCTCTCCCAGTAGATGGAATGCAGGTTAAGGCGGTGCGTACCGGGGATCAGGCTGTAAGCCAAATCCAGGTCGGCGCGCAGCTGGTCGGCGGTGCGGGCTTTACCGGGGTAATTACCGGTCACGGCAATGCCGCCGGTCAACTCGCCATCCGGGTTCTCGTAACCGCTGGCATCATCGCCCTGCCAACAGTGTAATGAGATGGCAATCTTCTCCAGCGCCTGCAGGGCACTCCCGGTATCAACGCCGAAATCGGCATAGCGCGCTTTGGCCAGCTCATAAGCGGATTGAATGTTTTGTTCGGTGGGCATACAGTTCCTCCTGGATAGAAAGTAGTTGATAAAAACTCATCCGGCACACGTACCGGATGAGTTGAAAATCGAGTTAGAAAACGCTTTGTTCCAAGTTGTGGAATTTGGCAATCTGCCGGACATCCTCAGCGCTCAGACCCTCACCAATCTCACCGAATTGCAGGTTGAGACACTCGTATTTCGCGCCGGTCTCGGCATATTCGATGCGGTCAGCAGCGCGAACGACCGATTGATCCGAGAAGGTCATCACGCCGTGCTTGGCCCATACCACCATGTTATGCTTGCGCAGCAATTCGACATTGCCTTCCATCAGTTCGGGTGTACCGGGCACGCAGAAGGGCATGAAACCGATTCCCGTGGGGAAATTGAAGATGGTTTCCGGCTCCCAGCGCAGCAGGTGCTGGCTGAAAAATTGGGTGTTCTGGTAGCGAGGAATCTGGCTGAGGAAAGTAATGTGGATCGGTTGAGCGTGCAGCACAGCCAGGAAATTGGAACCGCTGATGCGCATCTGGTCTTCATGCACAGCCAGGTGCGAGTTGAATTCGCTGGTGGGGCGTTCGAAACTGCACAGCGGGGAAGTATAAATCTTGCCGGTCTTGCCGCCTTCGTCCACGGTGACTGCCGCCAGGTTAGCAGTGGGTTCGGCCAGGACATCGCGCAAGCGGCAGCCGGAGCCGGTTACCAGCACAGTCGCGCCGGCCAAACCAGGAACGGCCAGGGGCAGCTCAATATCTTTGACCAACGGGAAGTGCTTGCTCAGGTCAACCGGCCAGCGCATGCAGACCGAAATATTGCCGGCCGCGCCTTCCGTTGCGTCAATTTCCGCCATGCGTTTTCCGGCATCACCCATCTTGCGCATGATTTCTTCTAATTCAGGGTAAGGAGCTTCAATCATTTTTCTATTCTCTCGTTTCTTTTCTATTTAATAAGATCTAATAAAGTACTGTAGGCCTGATCCCACTGCGCGGGATTGCCAGGCTGATAGGTTTCCACGTCGCAGGAAGCACGCACCAGGGCGCGCGCCTCGGCCAGCGATCCCAGATGGCCCAGCGCAATGGCTTGCATAAGTACATTGCCCACCGCGGTAGCTTCCACCGGTCCGGTCACCACCGTGCGGCCGGTGCTGTCGGCTGTAAACTGGTTCAGCAGGCGGTTTTGGCTGCCACCGCCGATGATGTGGATGGGATTGAGATGCTTGCCAACCAGTTCCTCCAGGCGGCCGAACACGAAGCGATATTTGAGCGCCAGGCTTTCCAGCACCACGCGCAGGATCTCGCCTTTGGTTTGGGGCACAGCCTGGCCGGTTTCAGCGCAATACTCCTGGATTTTCTCCGGCATCCTGCCCGGATAAATAAACAAGTCGTTGTCCGGGTCAATGACTGCCAGGAAGGGTTTGGCTTCTTCGGCCATTTGGGTTAATTCGGTGTAGTTGAGGTCCTCGCCGTGCTTCTTCCAATAACGGCGGCATTCCTGCACGATCCACAACCCGACCACGTTCTTCAGCAGACGCCAGGCGCCAAAAACGCTGCCCTCATTGGCGAAGTTGTAAGCCAGGGCTTTTTCGCTCAGGTTGGGTTCGGGCACTTCCGCGCCTATAATCGACCAGGTTCCGGAGCTGATCCAGGCGCAGTCGCTGTTCTGCATGGGCACCGCCACCACAGCCGAACCGGTGTCGTGGCAGGCCGGCGCGACCACCGACACATCTTTTAGACCCGTATCCGCAGCCACATTGGGAAGCAACTGTCCCAGCACCGTGCCGGGATTGATGACCGGCCGGAATAAACGCGCGGGAATATCCATCGCGGCCAGCACGTCGCGATCCCAATCGTGCGTGAGCGGATTGAGGCACTGGGTAGTGGTGGCGTTGGTGAACTCATTGGCAACCACACCGCTCATCCAATAATTGAACAGGTCGGGCATGGTGAGCAACACCTCGGCGATTTCAAAGAAGGGGGATTTATCCAACGCCATGGAAAGCAGCTGGTTGAGGGTATTGAAGCTGGAAAACTGTGCACCGGTCTTGGTGAAAATCTGTTCGCGCGTCAGGCGCTTGAGCGATTCTTCGATCATGCCGTCGGTGCGCGCGTCGCGGTAATAAAAGGGATTGCCCAGCAGCGCGCCATTGCGATCCAACAGTCCAAAATCCACGCCCCAGGTATCCAGGCCAATGCTGGAATACTTCAGCCCGCTGCGGGCGGCCACAGCCATGCCGGCTTTGATCTCGCTCCACTGGTGCAGCGCGTCCCAATGAAAGCCGTCCGGTACACGCACCGGCAGGTTGATGAAGCGGTGGATTTCCTCAATGCTCAGACGGCCATCCGCCAGGGTGGCGTGCATGGCGCGCCCGCTTTCGGCGCCCAGATCAATTGCCAGGTAGTGGTGTGAAGACGTCATCGGACCTCCGGAAATTGAGGATCACAGAACCTAACAGTAAATAAATTCTCAGGCATGTATTACCCTTTGTCATTGGAATTTGTCACTGAATTATACCCATGAAGGAGCAGACAGTCAGGAGAGATTTTAAAATTAGCGGATTTTCCTTACAAGATTCCTTGGCAGGCAGGATATAATCGCTGAAAAGCGTACGGCTGATCCAGCCGGTGTAAACAAAAAACCTTTCAGGAGCGTAACTGCCATGCGAGCTGCTATTTTTGAAGAATTCGGAAAACCCTTAACCATCCAAAACCTGCCCGACCCCACACCCCGTGAGGACGGCGCAGTGATCGAAGTGAAGGCTAACGGCATCTGCCGCAGCGACTGGCACGGCTGGATGGGCCATGACACGGATATCCAGCTGCCGCACGTGCCCGGACACGAGCTGGCCGGTGTGATCACGGCCGTGGGCAAGGACGTGCAGCGCTGGAAGGTAGGCGATCGCGTTACCATGCCCTTCGTGTGCGGCTGCGGCACCTGCCCGCAGTGCGTTTCGGGCAACCAACAGGTATGCGACCACCAATTCCAACCCGGCTTCACCCATTGGGGCTCCTTCGCCGAATACGTGGCGGTCAATTACGCCGACACCAACCTGGTGTGCCTGCCGGAAGAGATCGACTTCGTTACGGCCGCCAGCCTGGGCTGCCGCTTCGTGACCTCCTTCCGCAGCATCGTGGACCAGGGGCGCGTCTCGGCCGGGCAGTGGGTGGCGGTACACGGCTGCGGCGGGGTGGGCCTCTCGGCCATCATGATCGCCAGCGCGGCCGGTGCGCAGGTGGTAGCCGTGGATATCGACGATACCAAGCTGGATTTCGCCCGCAGCCTCGGCGCAGCGGTTACCATCAACTCAAAGAAAGTCGCGGACGTGGTGGCGGCTGTCAAGGACGTCACCGGCGGCGGTGCGCACGTTTCGATGGACGCACTGGGCAACCCGACCACTTGCTTCAATTCGATTGCCTGCTTGCGCAAACGCGGGCGGCACATCCAGGTGGGCCTGATGCTGGGCGACCAGCACCATCCGGCCATCCCGATGGACAAAGTGATTGCCAACGAGCTGGAAATTTACGGCAGCCATGGCATCCAGGCGCACCGCTATGGCACCGTGTTCGAGATGATCCTGTCGGGCAAGCTGGCGCCGGATAAATTGATCGGACGGCGCGTGACGCTGGAAGAAGGCATTCAGGAGCTGGTCACGATGGACCAGTTCAAAGGAACAGGTATCGCGGTGATCGATAGGTTCAGCTAGGAAAAAACTGATTCCGTATCCCAAACAAGAATGTTTGGGATACTTTTTTTTGGATTGACTTCATATGGTCATCCTGAGGGAACGCGTGACCGAAGGATCTCAGTCAAAAATGAAACAGGGCTTAATTTTGATCAGTCCGGGATCCATTCCTCGCGTCTGAAAACAGGCGCTCGTCAGGATGACACGGGAAGTGAACCAAGTTGATTTGTGCTTAATACACGGCGGCTGAGAGCTTTATGCCCTACCCTCTTCGACACTACAAACACACTGGGTATCTTGGCTTACCAGCCCACCTACAGCTTCAAGGATTTGCTGGCGGACCTGGCCGAGTACGGCCCGAAAGGCCCGCCGCTGCCGGAGTTTTAGAAGCATAGTATATGCTTTATTTTATTAAAATTTTTCACAAAATTTACAAATGCATTCTAATTTAGAATTATTTTTTGATAAGTTGAAAACAAAGAAATCATTAGTGAATTGGAAATCATCACATTTTGGAGTGGTTGAAATAATTTGCGGAAGACTTACCTCATGCATTTTGGATATTAACCGTAAGACCTATAAATTATTTTTCGTAATCGCCTATTCCCAATCATGAAATTCAAGAATATTTTCTTTTTGGATTAGGTCTAACTTTTCACAGTGGAATTGGGTCTTCCAAAAATTTTTCCTGATATGTTCATCAACATTACCATTCCACTCAATGATTTGCAGTACCTTATCTGCTAAATGGCTTTCGATTAGATTGTTCAAGTGAGTATCCATCCCTGAATAACCAAAAATAATAATTTTTTCACTTTCCTGCAATGCCAAATTGAGGTATCTCCAATAAGCGGTCAACACATATGAAGAATCTATAATTGTTGGTTTTTGATTAATATGAGAAAGAACAAGATGTTTTGTTGGAATCATTTTTGCACTGGCTTGGGATTGCTTAATAAATACTCCACCTTGTTCAATATATAATGGAGAACCATGTAAGTGTAAATAATAACCAAAATCATTCCCATATTTACGCTCTAAGTTCTCAATGTTGAATCCTTTATCATAAAAACCGTCAATTAATTCTTTATTATATCCACCCACAATTTTCGATTCGATAAATTCTTTATAGATGAGATTGTCATAATTTAATGTAGCCACATGAGATTTTGTCTTTCGTATATAATCACATAGGTTACGTGTAAATGACTCTGGCAATCTAAAATCATGGTGATGAAAATACCAAGCTACGTTTGTGATGTATTGTCTCGAAACTGTTGGAAATTGAATGCCCTCATCTTTTAACCACCCAACTCTGTCGCTTGCGATACTGTTTAGAAATTCGCAAGCATTTACAGCCAAATGCAATATTGCAAGGTCATTCTCCCCATTAGGAAAATCTCCCGCCCCTTGTGCACGCAAACAACTTTGAATAAGAGATTTGGATTCTTGATTTAAACAATCTGAATTTTCCCAAACATTTCTCAAAGCACATTCTAATCGGAAAAAGTCAGGATTCAATGCCATTCCTAAACCATTTCCAAATATTATTGTTGATTTCATATACTCCTCCTAAATTTTATTAATACCCTTTTCATTTTCATTTATTGCCCTCCCAATTTTTTAATTTCTATTTTTGAATATTTATTGCCTGAAAGAAAAACCGCTAATTAGTCATCTGCCTATCTCCTTTCTAGTTGAAAAATCAATACAGATATCTCTACGAAATCACCTTGACAACAATCAAATTATCTTATATAATATACTTAGGAGGTGCTGTAGACAAATCAATATTGTTTAAATAGGATTTATTATACCATATTATTTATATTTTGTCAAGGGTACACCTCTGTTTTTAAAGAAAAACAGAGGTGTACCCTAATTACTTATAAAGATCTCATTGTTACGTTTAACAAAATAATAAGTAATATCGTTTACATTTCTTAATTACAGCACATAAACGAACTTTTACATTGTCTTTGCAATACTTTAAAAAAACCATTATTTGAATTTCAACAATCGTAACGCACCCTTTACGTACCAGGCCACCCGAAAGGGCTCGGAGAGTACGAAGGGCAGCGTCACCCAGATGGGCGTCAAAAGCAGCAGCGGGAAGTACAACAATTGCATCCCAGCCGCCAGCAGACCGATCTAGGCGCTGGTACTCTCAATTTTCCGTTTTGCTAGCCCCATTTGGTTCTTGCCTTATTATCTTTCCTTTTTTTGGCACATTAGTTTCCAAATTTCAATATATTAATAATCGGGCGTACAGCTCTTGCACTCCCAACCCGCACCATCGGAAGCTGACGCGCAATCATAGCAAGTCCATTTCCAGCATTTTCGACATCTGTGTATTTCAGGGGTCTCTATTTCGATTACAGATGTTGAATTATCCTGATCGCTAATAATTTTTCCTGTAAGAATGTCAGCTTTTCGTATTTTAGAAACTGCTCCACACCTGTGACACTTTTTTTCGTCATTGAACGTACTTGTTCTTACTGGCTTTAAGTAAATTGCATCACCTTCGTTTTTTATTTCAAGCTCCTTATGACAATGTCTACACACAAATCTGCCAAGATCAGTTCGGATCTGTAATTTCTTCCCACATGATGGGCAAGAGAGTGAAATGAATTCAGTCATGTTTCATTTTCCTTTTGTAAATAACCTTAGTTTATAAGCACTGCTTTATAGATTTTACATTTTTTATATGGTCAGGTTCTTTAGAAAATCGCCCAATTTTTAATTAATCAATTGATGGATTGTATTACCACCGCCCAGGTTGCGACTGAAGAAACCCGCGGCGATGAAAGCAACTATTGCGCCGGTACGATAAAGAAAACGCGGGGCCCTGCTCTTATTATTTTTCTCCATCCCATACCTTCCCTTATTATCTCAATCTTACATGTTGTTGGAAATTTCTCCATCTGATCCCCTCTCATCTGCAATGGGAATACGGGACACTATTTCTACTTATTCTATTATGAGAAATCCACCAACAAGCTCAAACCGGGCATACCGGTGGATGTGACCTTCGGAAGCTGGCCTTTATATCTTTTAGAAATACGTTAAATACTCTGGATTTCAGGAGTTTTTTTTATTCAACCTTAGCAAGATGTAATCGATCTGGCGCTTATCCGTGTCAGGAGCTGAGATTGCTTCACCCTTCATTCGTCTTCAACTAATGAAGGGTTCGCAAAGACACTTCCGGCGAAAGTTACCTTTTACTAAAATGATCCTGCAAGCTGCGGTATTGCAGCTCCTTATCGCGCAGCACGCGGATGGCGGAGACGGCCGCGGCGGCAGCCGAGAGTGTGGTCAGCAGGGGCACGCTCATGGCCAGGGCCGCGGCGCGGATCTCGGCGCCGTCCTGGTGAGCATTGGGGCCCAGCGGCGTGTTGACGATCATGTCCACCTGCCCGGCGCGGATCAGGTCCACGATGTGCGGGGATTCGCCGGAAAGTTTGTTGACAACCGTGACCGGCAGGCCCACCTTGCTGAAGAAATCGGCCGTGCCGGGCGTGGCCAGCAGCGCAAAGCCCATGCGGTGCAGGTCGCGGGCGATCTTCAGCCCGGCGCTCTTGTCATAATCATTCACACTGATCAGAGCCGTCCCGCTCAGCGGCAGGCTCTCCCCCGCGGCGATCTGCGACTTGGCGAAAGCCAGCCCGAAGTGGGCGGCATGCCCCATGACCTCACCGGTGGAGTGCATTTCGGGGCCCAGCAGCACGCTGGAACCCGGCAGCTTCTTGAAGGGCAGCACGGCTTCCTTGACGAAGAAACCGTCCACGCGCGGCTCTTCGAGCACGCCCAATTCCTCCAACGTGCAGCCGGCCATAACCTGCGCGGCCACATAGGCCAGGTTCAGCCCGGTGGCTTTGCTGGCGTAGGGCACGGTGCGCGAGGCGCGCGGGTTGACTTCCAAGACATACACCATCTCATCTTTGAGAGCAAACTGCACATTCATCAGCCCGCGCACACCCAGCGCCAGGCCGAGCTGCTCGGTGAATTCGCGCATGATACCCTGGTGGTAGGCGCTGACCTTGTAAGGCGGCAGCACGCAGGCCGCGTCGCCGGAGTGCACGCCGGCTTCCTCGATGTGCTGCATGACCGCGCCGATCACCACCCGTTGGCCGTCCGCCAGCGCGTCCACGTCGATCTCGAAGGCGTCCTCCATAAACTTATCAATTAACACCGGCTGTCCGGGGGAAGCTTCCAGCGCGGCCTGGATGAACTCCGCCAGGCGCGCTTCGCTTTCCACCATGGCCATGGCGCGCCCACCCAGTACAAAGGACGGCCGCACCAGCACCGGGTAGCCCAACCCGGCCGCCACCGTGCGGGCTTCTTCCAGCGAACGGGCAATGCCGTTGTCGGGTTGGGGAATATCCAGTTGGCGCAGCAGCCCGGCAAAAGCCTCGCGGTCTTCGGACAGATCGATGGCCTGCGGGGTAGTGCCCAATATGCGTACGCCGGCCGCTTCCAGGCGGGCCGCCAGGTTGAGGGGCGTCTGCCCGCCGAACTGGACGATCACGCCCATGGGTTGCTCGCGATCCACCACGTTCATGACGTGTTCGAAGGTGAGCGGCTCGAAATACAGGCGATCGGCGGTGTCGTAATCGGTTGAGACCGTTTCCGGGTTGCAATTCAGCATGATGGTCTCGTAGCCCAGTTTTTCCAGCGCGAAAGCCGCCTGGCAGCAGCAATAATCGAATTCGATGCCCTGGCCGATGCGGTTGGGGCCGCCGCCCAGGATGAGGACCTTCTGCTTGCCGGTTGGGCGGGCTTCGTCTTCCATCTCATAGGCACTGTACAGGTAAGGCGTCTGGGCTTCAAACTCGGCCGCGCAGGTATCCACGCGCTGGAAGGTAGGCAGGATGTCCAATTCCAGGCGCAGTTTGCGCAGCGCGTCCTCGTCCATGCCCAGCAGGCGTGCCAATTGGCTGTCGGCAAAGCCCATGCGCTTGGCGGCGCGCAGCAGCGCCGGAAAGCCGTCAGTGTCAGGAGACGACCCCGCTATTTGCGTTTGCATCGCACTGATGCTTTGCAGTTGTGCCAGGAACCATAGGTCGTAACCGCAAGCGGCCTGGATGGCTTCCAACGGCAAACCCTGTTGAACCGCGCGATACACACGGAAAAGGTGGTCGGCAGTGGGAACGCACAAATCCGCCAGCGTTTCCGCTTCATCCGGTAAGGCATGTTTGGGTCCGCTGCCGTCCGGCGCGTCCACGCCGATTTCCAGCGACTGCACCGCTTTTTGCAGCGCCTCGGGGAAGGTGCGGCCCAAGGCCATGACCTCGCCGACCGACTTCATCTGCGGGCCGAGCACAGCGTCCACGCCGGGGAACTTCTCAAAGGCCCAACGCGGGATCTTGACCACACAGTAATCCAGTGAAGGCTCAAAGGCGGCTGTGGTCTGGCCGGTAATGTCGTTGGGAATTTCATCCAACGTATAACCGACCGCCACCAACGCGGCCAACTTGGCGATGGGCACGCCGGTGGCCTTGGAAGCCAGCGAAGAGGAGCGGCTGACGCGCGGGTTCATCTCGATCACCACCACACGCCCGGTTTCGGGGTGCACGGCAAACTGCACGTTGGCGCCGCCGGTCTCCACACCCACGGCTGTCAGCACGCGGTGCGCCATATCGCGCAGCACCTGGTATTCACGGTCGGTCAGGGTTTGGGCGGGGGCCACCGTGATGCTGTCGCCGGTATGCACACCCATGGGATCCAGATTCTCGATGGTGCAGATGACCGCGAAGTTATCGGCGCAGTCGCGCATGACCTCCAATTCAAATTCCTTCCAGCCCTGGATGCTTTCCTCGACCCAGGCCTGGCCGCTGGGTGAAGCTGCGATAGCCGCCCGCACCGCTTCCGGCAGCTCTTCCTCAGAGGCCACCCAGGCCGCGCCGGTTCCGCCCAACGCGAAAGAAGCCCGCACCAGCAGCGGATAACCGATTTCGCCGGCCAAAACCTGCGCTTCTTCCAACAAATAAGCCGCGCCACCGTGCGGGGTAGGAATGCCGGCCTGCGCCATGGTCTGGCGGAACAGCAGGCGGTCCTCAGCCGCTTCGATGGCCTGCAGGTTGGCGCCCAGCAGCTTGACGCCGTACTTGTCCAATACACCGCTGCGGCTGAGTTCTTCGGCCAGGTTCAGGCCAGTCTGGCCGCCCACGGTGGGCAGCATGGCGTCCGGCTGCTCCTGTTGGATGATAGCCTCCAGCGCGTGCGGGGTAAGCGGCTCAATGTAGGTGGCGTCCGCGATCTCCGGGTCGGTCATAATGGTAGCCGGGTTGGAATTGACCAGCACAACGCGGTATCCCTCTTTACGCAGAGCTTTGACCGCCTGAGTGCCGGAATAATCGAATTCGGCCGCCTGTCCAATGACGATGGCGCCCGAGCCGGGCACCAGGATGGTGTGAATGTCGCTGCGCTTAGGCATGGGACGCCTCCATTTCCAGCAGGGTAAAGAAAGTAGAAAAAATATCGTGCGCGTCGTGCGGGCCGGGAGCGGCTTCGGGGTGGAACTGCACGCTCATGACCGGGCGGTTTTTCAGGCGCAAGCCTTCCAGCGAGCCATCGTTCAGGCTGCAGTAGGTCACTTCCACCTCAGCCGGATCCAGCCCCCCGGCCTGCACAGCGTAGTTGTGGTTTTGAGCAGTAATCAGCACGCGGCCACTGGGAAGATACTGTACAGGATGATTGCCGCCATGGTGGCCGAACTTCAACCGGTAGGTATCCGCGCCCAAGGCGCGGCCAATCAATTGATGACCCAGGCATATGCCAAACAGGGGCACACCACTGTTCATCAACTCTTTAACAGTTTCTACAATCATGGGCAGCCCGGCCGGATCGCCGGGCCCGTTTGACAAAAAGATGCCCTGCGGATGATAAGCCAATGCCTGCGCAGCGCTGGTATTGGCAGGCACCACCTGCACGCGCGCGCCTCCGGCAGCCAGATGGCGCAGAATGTTGCGCTTCAGGCCGAAATCGTAAGCCACGACCAGCGGACTATCCGTATTGCCGGGATTCTGCGCTGCGACCCAGGCGCTGCCCGCGTCAGCCTGCCACTCGTAAGGATGCGCACAGGTCACTTCCGCCACCATATCGCGCCCGTCCAAGCCGGGCCATTCGCGCGCCATTTGCAGCAATTGCTGCGGCGGGGTGCCGCGGGTGGAGAGGGCAGCTTTGAGCGTGCCGCCGTCGCGCAGCTTGCGGGTCAGCCAGCGCGTGTCCAAACCGCTGATGCCCGGCACTTCATGCTGCGCCAGCCACTCCGGCAGCGGTAGGGCCGCGCGCCAGTTGGAAACCAGCGGGCTGAGGCTGCGCACCAGCACCGCGGAAACCTGCGGGCAAGCGGACTCGTCGTCCTGCAAGTTGATGCCCACATTGCCGATGTGCGGCAGGGTGAATAGCACGCCCTGCCCGCGATAGGAAGGATCGGTGATGATCTCCTGATAACCGCTCATGCTGGTGTTGAACACCAGCTCAAAAACAACGTCTGCCCGCGCGCCAAAAGCTTCTCCGCTCAGTACGCTGCCATCTTCTAAAACGAGTGTTGCATTTTCCATGAATATGATTGCTCCAGATCTAAATCGTTAATTTTCAACCGTTCAACAGTGAGCCGCCGGGCAAACCGCTCCGCGCGCAGGCGCAAAAAAACAGCCCTCCGAAAAGAAGGGCTGTTGGTTTTTTTGTTAATATGCGCTCATCGTGCTGTAATCACGCCATTCAGGCAATATCCAAGCGGCCGTCTTCCCGGTGAGAAGCGGTGGGCTGAAATCGGGTTCGCAGCATTCGGTTCATCTTGAACATATTGGACGCTATTTTATCATGTATAGACAATTTGTCAAATCGTTGTAAACGCAGAATTTGTTTTTTAAGGTTGGCAACCTCAATCGTTAATGGTGCGCAGGGTCATGGCCGCCAGGATGATGCCGCTCAAGCTGATGACGCCGAAGCCGGCCGTCACCACGGGGTCAACCGCCACACCGGAAAGCAGCTGCACGATGATCATGGAGATGAGCGCCGCGCCCATGGTCAGTATCTTCAGAAGCACCACCAGCGACAAGGTGTAGCCCCAGGCATTTCCCTTGCGCAGCAGCAGCGCGGTCAGGATGGCAGTGGGGACGATCACGCCCAGGTCCAACGCCTGAATGACCATGGTGATGGCCGATTCCAGTCCGGCCGGCGCCGTGCCGGTCAACATGGGCGGCACAACCAGCCCCAGCCAGGCCAGCGCCAGGAAGGCGGCCACGACCAGGAAATAAGTGGTGATGGCGCGCCGCGGGAAGCGCTCGCCGATGTGGGCCGCCACCTCGGCCGGGTCGAGCGCCATCAGCGCCAGAATGAAAGCAAACAGGCTCAGAGAGAAGAGTGCCACGTATACCAAAAAGAAGGCGTTAAATGCCGTCAGGAAGGACATGGAGGCATAGGTGTACAGGAAGTAAGCCAATCCGCCGGTCAGCAGCAGTTTGCCGCGCATGGCATCCTTGCGCGTGCGCAGCATGGCGTAAACCAGCAGCGGGATGCCGACCAGCAACGTGACGATGTCCTGGCCGATCTCCTGGGAGGAGGAAGCCACCGTGTCGTAGCGGTACAGGCCATGTCCGCGAATCATGACGGTTTCACCGCGCAGGGTGGTAAAGGGATAAGAGTCGCCGCTGCCCTGCCACAGCAGGCCGCTGCCGGCCGCGACAGCCGCCAGTAGGGCGATCAGAACGCTTAGTTTTAAAACGGTATTAAATGATTTCATCGCAATCCTCCGATAAAGGGATCTTTTTTTTAGCTTCGTTGGGGATTTATGTAAAAATTATAAACGAAGTTGCTTTGCGGGACATTTTTACTTTTAGAAGTGAAAAATATTGCTTCGCCCACCGGCCTTTCCCCGAGGGAACGCTACGCGGTCGACAGGGCTCAGGCAGCGAAGGGCTCGCAATGACAATATTCTCTTTTGTCATTGCGAGGTTTGCGAAAGCAAACCGAAGCAATCTCAGCTTCTATTATACAAACATGGATACTGGAGTATATGAGACCCCAGCCGAGATTATTCCCCCCATTGAGGATGCTTCGCGGTTGCTGCGCTCAGGATGACAATAAATATTTTCTTGTCGCACAAGAATGTGCGACCTACAAACAAAATAAAAAGAGAGATGTCCTGACGACATCCCTCTCTTCTATTCTGATATATGTAATTGTGCGAATTACGCGTTGACGTAGGTCAGCCACTCATCCGAGCGCGCGCCCTTGCCGGTCGCGGTTTCGTGGAAGAGCTTCTGTACCTTGGCAGCCACAGGGCCCATCTTGCCGGCGCCAATGGTGCGGAAATCCAACTCGCGGATGGCGATGATCTCGGCGGCGGTGCCGCACACGAAGAGTTCGTCGGCGATGTAGAGCTGGTCGCGCGAGATGGGTTTTTCAACCGTCTCGATGCCCATGTCATTGCAAAGGGTCAGGATGGAATCGCGCGTGATGCCTTCCAAGATGGAAGCCGTGAAGGGCGTGATGACCTGGCCGTTGCGCACCACGAATAGGTTCTCGCCAGTGCATTCGCTGACATAACCCTGCGGGTCAAGCATGATGGCTTCTTCAAAGCCCAGGCGCACCGACTCGGTCTTGGCCAAAATGCTGTTGGTGTAATTGCCGGTGGATTTGGCTTTGGTCAACATCACGTTGGGATGGTGGCGCGTGAAGGAGGACACATTGGCACGGATGCCGGCTTTCAAAGCTTCTTCGCCCAGGTAAATACCCATTTCCCAAACGGCAATACCGATGCGGGGTTTGTAGGCGTCCAGGTTGAGGCCGTAAGCCGAACCGTCGCTGAAGATCAGCGGGCGGATGTAGCAGGATTCCATTTTGCTGGCAGCCACAGTGTCCACTACCGCCTGGCACAATTCATCGCAGGTGTAGGGGATATCGCGGAAGCCCAGGATATGGCCGGAATTGATAAAACGGTCCATGTGTTCTTTCAGGCGGAAGACCGCCGGACCTTTGTCCGTGGCGTACGCGCGGATGCCCTCAAAAGCGGCCGAACCGTAATGCAGCGCGCTGCTTAAAAATGGGATGGTTGCCTTCTCCGATTCGATCAGCTCCCCATCCATCCAGGTGAATTTACCCTCAATTGTCATTATTTTCTCTCCTATTCAATGGTTTATAGATTTAATGATGTCGTAAAGTACAACCAGCCTTAAGAACCCAGACGCGCGATAACCTCATCGGTCATCTGCTGGCTGGTGAGCTTCCCTCCCAGGTCGACGGTCCGCAGCCCGTCGCTGATGGCCTGGTCCACTGCCTGCTCGATGCGCGCCGCCGCTTTGGGCAGCTTGAGTGAATAACGCAGCAGCAAAGCTGTGCTCAAAATGGTACCGAGCGGGTTGGCGATGCCTTTGCCGGCAATATCCGGCGCCGAGCCGTGGATCGGTTCGAACAAACCCGCGCCGTCCGCGCCCAGCGAAGCCGAGGGCAGCATGCCCATCGAGCCGGTCAGCACGGAGGCTTCATCGGTGAGGATGTCGCCGAACATGTTCTCGGTCACCAGCACGTCCAGATTGGCGGGCGAAGCCACCAAACGCATGGCAGCCGTGTCCACCAGCATGTTCTCCAATTCGATCTCAGGGAACTCGGCGGCCACTTCCGCGGTGACCTTGCGCCACAGGCGCGAAGATTCCAGCACATTGGCCTTGTCGACCGAGGTGACCTTCTTGCGGCGCTGCTCGGCCAATTTGAAGGCCATACGCACCACGCGGCGGATCTCCTCTTCGTTGTAAACCAGGGTATCCACCGCGCGTTCAATGCCGTCCACCACCTCACGGCCCTTGGGCTGGCCAAAATAAAGGCCGCCGGTAAGCTCACGCACCACGATCATGTCCACGCCCGCAAGCCTTTCCGGTTTGAGCGGCGAGGCCGAGATCAGGTCGGGGTGCACGCGCACCGGACGCAAGTTGGCGAACACCGCCATGCCTTTGCGCAGCCCCAGCAGTCCCTGTTCAGGGCGTACTTTGGCCTGCGGGTCGTCCCACTTGGGGCCGCCCACCGCGCCCAGCAAAACGGCATCCGCCGCCTGGCAGGCCGCCAGGGTCTCGTCCGTCAGAGCGGTGCCAAACTTATCAATGGAACAGCCGCCAATGAGCTGCTCATTGAAATTTAAATTGGCACCCTCCGCCTGCGCGGCCGCGGTCAAAACCCTGACCGCCTGGCCGACCACTTCCGGGCCAATCCCGTCTCCGGGCAATAATACAATATTGAAATCCATAAATTCCCTTTCCCTTTCTACTATGCGGCCACTTGTTCGGCCGGGTCTTCTTCCGTGGTGGTCATTAAACCGTACTCGATTGAGTCGGCCAATGCCTGCCAGCTGGCATCAATGATATTAGGGCTGGCGCCCACCGTGCTCCAGGAATGATAACCGTTTTGCGTGTCGATCAACACACGCGTGATGGCTTCGGTAGCCAACGCGCCGTTGAGGATACGCACTTTGAAATCGGTCAGGTGGAATTGCGCGATCTGGGGAAAATCGTCAACCAGCGCTTTGCGCATGGCCACGTCCAGGGCATGCACAGGGCCGCAGCCCTCACCCGCGGTGTGGATAACCTTCTCACCGATGCGCACCTTGACCATGGCCTCGGTGATGATACCGCGCTGCTGGCGATGCTCCACGCTGACGGAGTAATCGATCAGTTCAAAAGGCGCGCGATAATCGGGCTGGTGTCGTTTGAGCAGCAGCATGGCAGAAGCTTCAGCGGCTTCAAATGAGAAGCCCTGTGATTCCAATTCCTTGATTTGATTGAGCGCTTCCACAACCTCTTCGCTGCCGTTGACAGCCAGTCCATATTCCTCAGCCTTGCTGAGGATGTTGCCCTTGCCGGATAGTTCGGAAACCACCACCGACATTTCGTTGCCCACCAGTTCCGGTTCAATGTGCTGGTAGGATAACGGGCTACGGCGCATGGCGGACACGTGCACGCCGCCCTTGTGGGCGAAGGCCGCCTGGCCGACATAGGCCTGGTATTCATCCGGCGCCAAGTTGGCGATCTCCGCCACAAAGTGCGACAGGTCGTACAGCTCAACCAATTTTACCGACGGCAGGCATTCATAACCCAGCTTTAACTGCAAGTCGGGGATGATAGAGCATAAGTTGGCATTGCCGCAGCGTTCGCCATAACCGTTGATGGTGCCCTGCACCTGGGTGCAGCCGGCTTGCACGGCCGCCAACGAGTTGGCTACCGCGCACTCACTGTCATTATGAGCATGAATACCCAGCGGAATATCCAGTTCCTGATGCACCTGGCTGACGATGGCGCTGACTTCATGCGGCAGCGCCCCGCCGTTGGTATCACATAGGACCACACGCTCCGCCCCGCCGCGCACAGCCGCGCGCAGCGTATCGAGCGTGTATTCCGGGTTTTCCTTATATCCATCGAAGAAGTGTTCGGCATCGTAGATCACGCGCCGGCCCTGCTCACGCAGATAAGCCACGCTCTGTTCGATGATGCGCAGGTTTTCCGGTAAGGTGGTGCGCAGTACATCTACAACGTGCAAGGTCCAGGACTTGCCAAAGACCGTGCAGACTGGTGTACCGGAATCCAGCAAAGCCTGGATGTTGGCGTCGTCCTGCGGGCCGCCGTTGACCCGGCAGGTGGAACCGAAGGCTGTAATCAACGCATGCTTCCAGTGGATCTTGGCAGCTTCCTGAAAGAATTCGACGTCTTTTGGGTTCGAACCCGGCCAGCCACCCTCGATGAAATCCACGCCCATCTCGTCCAGACGCTGCGCAATGCGCAGTTTATCGCTGCAGGAAAGCGAGATGTCCTTACGTTGGGTACCATCGCGCAGGGTAGTGTCGTAAATTTGGATCATGCAGGCACCTGTTTTAGATGCGCTTTTTCGTAAGCAACAATCTGATCCATAACGGACAATAGATATCCCAACTCATCTTTGCCTTGCAGCAAACAGGTTTTGGAGAAGGGATCAATATCAAAATTGACTTTCAGCCCGCTGGGAATAGTAAGGCTTTGTTCGTTCAGGTCCACGCTCCACTCGGCTCTTGGGCTCTCTTCCAGAATTTCACGCATCTGCTGGTGCACCTGCGGGCTGACCTTGATGGGCAGCAGGCCGTTCTTAAGAGAATTATTGCGGAAGATATCGCCAAACGAAGTGGCAATCACCACGCGAAAACCGAAACCAACCAGCGCCCAGGGGGCATGTTCGCGTGAAGAACCGCAGCCAAAATTATCGCCCGCAAACAGGATTTGGGCATCGTTCGCTTCGGGCTGGTTAATAATAAAATCCGCGCGCGGGCTGCCGTCCGGGTTATAGCGCCAATCGTTGAACAAGTGATTAGCCAGGTCGGCTTTATCCGTGATCTTAAGGAAACGCGCCGGGATGATCTGGTCGGTGTCGATGTCATCCAGCGGCAGCGCCACGACACGGGAGTTCAATTGGGTAAATGCTTGCATATCATTCTCTCCTTAATCATCCAACAGGGTGCGTACGTCGGTAACCACGCCGGTCACGGCCGCGGCCGCGGCGGTCAGCGGGCTGGCCAACATGGTACGCCCGCCCTTGCCCTGACGGCCTTCGAAGTTGCGGTTGCTGGTGCTGACGGCATATTGGCCGGGCTGGATCATGTCGCCGTTCATGGCAATGCACATGCTGCAGCCAGCTTCACGCCATTCCGCGCCCGCATCCGTGAAGACCTTGTCGAGACCTTCGGCTTCGGCGTCGCGTTTGATCTGCTGCGATCCGGGTACCACCAACACGCGCACACCCTCGGCCACCTTGCGGCCGCGCATGACACGCGCGGCTTCACGCAGGTCGGAAAGGCGGGAGTTGGTGCAGCTGCCGATAAAGACCACGTCAACCTTATGACCCAGCAGGGGTTGGCCCGCGGGCAGGTCCATGTAAGCCAGGGCTTTCTTCAAGCCGCCATCCGACGCTGATTCCAGCGTGGGAAGGGAAGCAGTGATGGGCATGCCCATACCGGGGTTGGTACCGTAGGTGATCATGGGTTCCAGATCGGAAACGTCCAATGTGACAGTGCGGTCGTATTTGGCGCCTTCGTCGCTGGGCAATTTACGCCAGCGCGCCACGGCGGCGTCCCAATCCGCACCCTTGGGGGCATACTTACGTCCAGCCAGGTATTCAAAAGTGGTTTCGTCCGGCGCGATCAAGCCGGCGCGCGCGCCCGCTTCAATCGACATGTTGCAGACGGTCATGCGCTCTTCCATGCTGAGGGCACGGATAACCGGGCCGGTATATTCGAGCACGTAGCCCACACCGCCGGCCACGCCGATCTTGGCGATGAGGGCCAGGATGATATCCTTGGCGGTCACGCCTTTCTTCAGGCTGCCTTCCACGCGCACTTCGCAGGTCATGGGTTGGCGCTGCAGCAGGCACTGGGTAGCCAGCACGTGTTCCACTTCGCTGGTGCCAATGCCGAATGCCAGCGCGCCGAATGCGCCGTGGGTGGAGGTGTGGCTGTCGCCGCACACAATGGTCATGCCGGGCTGGGTCAGGCCCAGTTCCGGGCCAATCACGTGCACGATGCCATTGCGATCGCTGGCGGCGCCGAAGCTTTCAATGCCAAATTCGCGCGCGTTCTCTTCCAACTGTGCAATCTGTTTGCGGGCCAGGTCGTCCGCCAGGGCCAGACGGCCTTCCACAGTGCCATCCGCCGACAGGGTCGGCAGGGAATGGTCCACAGTGGCTACCGTGCGGTCCGGGCGGCGCACTTTTAGGCCGCGCTCGCGCAGGCCGGTAAAGGCCTGCGGCGAGGTGACTTCATGAACAAGCTGCAGGTCAATGTACAGCACGGCCGGTGAATCCGGCTGCTGCGCGACCAGATGCTCATTCCAAATCTTTTCAAAAAGGGTTTGCGGTTTTTCCATCAAAACTTTCCGCCTTCCATGGGGTGTGTTGTTCGCATCTTAAAATATCTCCTCGATTGGCTGCTCAACCCGCCACTGCCTGCACAGCCGGTGTTTCAACCGGGCCGTACTTACCGGTGGAAGCCAGCATTTTATTGATGGCCGATAGGTAAGCTTTGGCGCTGGCCACGATAATGTCGGTGTCCGCGCCATAACCGCCAAATGTGCACGGGCGCTCGATTTCTTTCTGGGCTGTCATCACCGCCGGCAGGTCCTTGGTGGCAATGCGCACGGTCACTTCGCCCAGCGCGTCAATGCCTTCGGTAATGGCGTGAATGACAAAATCAACCAGGGTGCTGTCCATCTGCACAATGGCATCGATGGCCTTGAAAGTAGCGTCTACCGGACCGGTGCCGATGGCCGCATGAATATGCGTTTCGCCGTCCGGCCCGACCAGGCGCACCGTGGCTGTGGGCAGGCCCATGGTGCCGCAGGCCACCTGCAAGCCTTCCAGAGTGAAGATGACCTCATTCTGGTAGATCTCATCCGAGATGAGCGCTTCGATGTCCGCGTCGGTGATGGTCTTCTTTTTATCGGCCAGGGTTTTGAAGCGGTCGAAGAGCTTGTTCAAAGATTCTTCGTCCAGGGTATAACCGAGCGAAATCAGGCGTTCCTTGAGGGCATGCCGTCCGGAATGCTTGCCCAATACCAGCTTGCTGGCGGAAAGGCCGACGGTTTCCGGCTTCATGATCTCATAGGTCAGGGTGTTCTTGAGCACGCCATCCTGATGGATGCCGGCCTCGTGGGCAAACGCGTTGGCGCCCACGATGGCTTTGTTGGGCTGCACACTCATGCCGGTGTAGTTGCTGACCAGCTTGCTCAGGCGGGTGAGCTGGGTAGTGTCGATATTCGTACCCAGATCCATCACCTGGCGGCGGGCATGCAGGGCCATAACCACTTCTTCCAAAGCGGTATTGCCGGCGCGTTCGCCGATGCCGTTGATGGTCACTTCCGCCTGGCGCGCTCCGGCGCGGATGCCGGCCAGGGTGTTGGCGGTGGCCAGCCCCAGGTCGTTGTGGCAGTGCACCGATACAACGCACTTCTCAATGCCCTTGGTGTTCTTGATGATGCCCGCGATCAACGCGCCGAACTCGTCCGGCATGGTATAGCCGACCGTATCGGGGATGTTGAGCGTGGTGGCACCGGCTTCAATGGCAACCTCCAAGGCCTGGTAGAGGAATTCGGGGTCGCTGCGTCCGGCGTCTTCCGGACTGAATTCCACGTCCTCGCACAATTCGCGCGCGTGCGCAACCATGCGGGCGATCTGGTCCAGCACCTGTTCGCGGTCCATCTTGAGCTTGTACTTCATATGGATGTCCGAGGTAGCAATAAAGGTGTGGATGCGCGGATGCGCAGCTCCCTTCACAGCTTCCCAGGCTTTGTCGATGTCACCTTCAATGGTGCGGGCCAGGCCGCAAATGACCGGGACGGTCGAACCATCCTCGGAATTGCCGATCTCCAATGCGATACGCCGCACGGCCTCCAGGTCATCCGGCGAAGCCGCAGGGAAACCGGCCTCAATGACATCCACGCCCATGCGCGCCAACGCACGCGCCACTTCCATCTTTTCAGCGGCGGTCATGGTGGCGCCGGGGGATTGCTCCCCGTCGCGCAGGGTGGTGTCAAAAATACGTACGATATTACTTTCCATCTTCCTTACCCCAGTTTTCCGGGCGCAGCGAGCGTACTACAGCGCCGGCTGCCCACATTTCCGACTCGCGCATTTCGGATAACTCGGTGTTCAATTTCGCCTTGTAATCCGGTGCGCTGTTGGCTTCAATCACAATACGCGTTTCCTCACCGTCGACGACACTCTGGTAGAGTTTTTCGAAGACAGGCGCGGTCGCTTTGCGGAACTCGTGGCGCCAGTCCAACGCGCCGCGCTGGGCGGTGGTGGAGCAGTTGGCGTACATCCAGTCCATACCGTTCTGGCTGACCAGACGGATAAGGCTCTGGGTAAGCTCTTCCACGGTCTCGTTGAAGGCTTCACTGGGGCTGTGGCCGTGCGAGCGCAGGGTGTTGTATTGGGCTTCCATGATGCCGGCCAGCGCGCCCATGAGCACGCCGCGTTCACCGGTCAGGTCGCTGAAGACTTCGTTCTGGAAAGTGGTGGGGAACAGGTAGCCGGAGCCAACGGCGATGCCGAGCGCCAGGGTGCGTTCGGTGGCACGCCCGGTGGCGTCCTGATAGACCGCGTAGCTGCTGTTGATGCCGGAGCCGTCCAGGAAATTGGCGCGCACGGAAGTGCCGGAACCCTTAGGGGCTACCATGATGACGTCTACATCCGCGGGAGCAACAATGCCGGTCTGGTCGGCGTAAACGATCCCAAAACCGTGCGAGAAGTAGAGCGCGTCGCCGGGTTTGAGGCAGGCTTTAATCGTGGGCCAGGTCATTTTCTGACCGGCGTCTGAGACCAGGAATTGAAGGACGGTACCGCGTTTGGCGGCTTCTTCCAATGAGAAGAGCGTTTTCCCGGGAACCCAACCATCCTTGACGGCTTTGTCCCACGAGTGAGAATTTTCCCGCTGGCCAACGATCACGTTAATGCCATTATCGCGCATATTCAAAGCCTGCGCAGGGCCCTGTACACCATAACCAAGTACCGCGACAACTTCGTCTTTAAGAACTTCCTGAGCCTTGGAAAGCGGGAACTCCTCACGCGTCACGACATCTTCTTCTACACCACCAAAATTAATTTTTGCCATTATGTTTTCTCCTTAAATATTGCTGTATTGTTAGATTTTTATGAAACAACTTCGTATTCTGCCGGCATTTTAGTTTTATGATTGCCGTTCGTTTTGTTCAACAGTTTAGGGACGCCGCGTTCCATGGCGATGATACCGGTACGCACCAATTCAACGATGCCGTACGGCTGCAGCACTTCCACAAAGCTGTCGATCTTTTCCTTATCACCGGTGATCTCAATAATGAGCGTGTCGCTGGCCACATCCACAATGCGCGCGCGGAAAACCTCCGCAAGCTGCATGATGGCCGAGCGTTTCTCCGGCGGAGCGGAGACCTTGACCATGGCCAGATCACGGCTGACGCATGGCTCATAAGTCAGGTCTTCCACCTGAATAACATTGATTAGTTTATGCATATAGGGCATGATGCGATCTACATCGGTTTTGTCGCTGTCCACCACGATGGTGATGCGCGAAATGCCCGGCTGGTGGGTATTGCTGACGGTTAGCGATTCAATGTTGAACATGCGGCGGCGGAAAACCGACACCACCCGGTTCAGCACACCCGGAATATCTTCTACTAAAGCTACAAAAGTATGACGCATATGATTACCTCGTTCCTTTGGCAATTCTCTCTTCTATTTATTTCCCACGGACTGCGGTACCGGGCGGCGGATCATCTTGTCGATAGCTGCACCGCTGGGCACCATGGGGTAAACGCTGTCCTCCTTTTCCACACGGAAATCGATCACTACGGTGCCGGGGGTATTTTGCGCGGTGTGGATGGCATCCATGACCTCATCGCGGCGGGTGACGCGCAAGCCGGTCAGGCCGTGCGCTTCAGCGATTTTGACAAAATCGGGGCTTTTCATGGGCGTGGCGGAATAGCGTTTGTCATAGAAAAATTCCTGCCACTGGCGCACCATGCCCAGGTAGCCGTTATTGAGGATGGCAACATTGATTTTGATGCCTTCCTGGGCCAACGTGGACAACTCGGCCTGGGTCATCTGGAAACCACCGTCTCCGGCAATCGCCCAGACTTCCATGTCCGGCCGAGCGAACTTAGCGCCGATGGCCGCGGGCAAACCGAAACCCATGGTACCCAAGCCGCCGGACGTAATGACGGTGTAGGGTTTGTCATGGCGATAGTATTGGGCTGTCCACATCTGGTTTTGGCCTACGTCTGAAACAATCAAAGCCTCGCCATTAGTCGCACGCCACAGGTCATTGACCACGTGAGCCGCGTACAAGTGGCCGCTATCCGGCAGGTTTTGGATATCGCGCACAGAGCTGTCGCCCTTCCATTCCTGGATGGTATTCAGCCAGTCGTCATGCGTGACAGGTTTCACTGAAGGCAGAATCTTCTGGAGAGTTTCCTTGAGGTCGCCAACCAGGGCAATATCCACCGGAATGTTCTTGTTGATCTCGGAGGGATCAATCTCGATGTGGATCTTGTGCGCCTTGGGCGCAAAATGGGAAAGCTTGCCGGTGACACGGTCGTCGAAACGCATACCAAAAGCCAACAGCAGATCGGCTTCCTGGATAGTTTGGTTGACCCAGGCTTCGCCGTGCATGCCCATCATGCCCAGGGACAACGGGTGCGTGCCGGGGAAAGCGCTCAAGCCTAACAGCGTGCTGGCAACCGGGGTTTGCGTGCGTTCGGCAAATTCGAGCACCTCTTCCATGGCACCGCTGATCAAAATACCATGGCCGGCCAGGATGACCGGACGCTGGGCATTCTGAATCAAATCCACCGCAGCTTTCAGATCGGCCGGCATGGGACTGAGGTCGGGGCGGTATCCGGTAAGCTGTACCGGGCTGCTGTCGTATTCCCAATCAATTTCAGCCTGCTGGGCGTCTTTGGTGATATCGATCAATACCGGGCCCGGCCGGCCGGAACGCGCGATGAAAAAGGCTTCCTTAATGGTCGGCGCAATCTGATAAGGATCAGTCACCAGATAATTATGCTTGGTGATCGGCAAGGTAATGCCGGTCACGTCCGTCTCCTGAAAGGCATCGTAACCGATGAACGGGCTGGCTACCTGTCCGGTAATACACACGATCGGAACGGAATCCATCAGAGCGTTGGCAATACCGGTAATCAGGTTGGTGGCGCCCGGGCCGGAGGTGGCCATAGCCACACCCACTTCACCCGAAGCGCGCGCATAACCGTCCGCCATGTGGGCTGCGCCCTGCTCGTGACGGGTCAATACGTGATGGACGGGGCTTTCGACCAGGGCGTCATAGATCGGCAGCGTTGTGCCGCCGGGGTAGCCGAAAACGACCTTGACCTTCTCGTATTCTAAACATCTCCAAAATATTTCTGCACCAGTAACTTTCATAGCTCCTCTTCTTCTCCTTATTAAACAGATTCGGGGTATTGCTGGTCTTTCCTAAACTTTCAGCACAGCGCCTGTATCGGCACTGGTAACCATGCTGGAATAACGGCGCAGCCAGCGGCTTTGAACACGCGGTTCAAAGGGCGGCAATGCTTCCAAACGTTTCTGGATCTCTTCTTCACTCAGCCGTACATTCAAGCTGCGGGCGTCAACATCAAGTTCAATCATGTCGCCATTCTGCAGCGCAGCGATGGGGCCGCGGGCCGCCGCCTCGGGGGATACGTGGCCGATGCAAGCGCCGCGCGTGCCGCCGGAGAAACGTCCGTCGGTGATGAGGGCAACTTTATCGCCCAAACCCATGCCCATGATGGCGCTGGTTGGAGTGAGCATTTCCTGCATGCCGGGACCGCCCTGCGGGCCTTCGTAGCGGATGACCACCACTTCACCGGCCTGTACTTCGTCGGCCATGATGCCGCGCTGGGCGTCTTCCTGTGATTCAAAGATGCGTGCCGGACCGGCGAATTTACGCATGACGTCGCTGACGCCGGCGGCTTTGATGACCGCGCCGCAGGGCGCCAGGTTGCCAAACAGGATAGCCAGGCCGCCGTGAGCGGAATGGGCATTCTCGTAAGGATGGATGACTTCGGGGTCCAGGATTTTTGCGTCTCTGATGGACGCGCGCAGGGTGTCGCCGGTAACCGTGATGCGGTCCAGATGCAGCCCGCCGCCGTGCGATTCGATCTCAGCCAGGATGGCCGGTACGCCGCCGGCGCGATGCACGTCTTCGATGTGCCAGGGGCCGGAGGGGCTGACCTTGCTGAGGTGCGGGATGCGGTCGGCCACGGCGTTGATGCGTTCGAGCGAATATTCGATGCCGGCTTCATTGGCAACCGCCAGGGTGTGCAGTACGGTGTTGGTGGAACCGCCCATGGCCATATCCAGCGCGAAAGCGTCGTCAATGGCATCGGCGGTGATGATCTGGCGCGGGGTGATGTCCCGCTCGATCAGATCGAAGATCTTTTTGGCAGCGCGCTCAGCCAGTTTATTGCGTTCGTCGCTGAGCGCCAGGGCTGTCCCGTTGAAGGGCAGGCCCATGCCGAGCACTTCCAGCAAGCAGTTCATGCTGTTGGCGGTGAACAGACCGGAGCAGGAACCGCAAGTCGGGCAGGCATTATCTTCCAGCATCTTCAAGCGAGCCGCGTCAATCTTGCCGCTCTGGTAGGCACCCAGCCCTTCGAAGACCGAAATCAGGTCGATGGCCTGGCCTTCGGGGGTGTGTCCGGCTGCCATCGGCCCGCCGGATATAAAAATCGCCGGGATGTTGAGCCTTACAGCAGCCATCAACATTCCCGGCACGATTTTGTCGCAATTGGGGATACAGACCATCCCGTCGAATTGGTGAGCTTCCATCATAGTTTCGACAGAATCGGCGATCAATTCGCGAGAAGGCAGCGAGTACTTCATCCCTTGGTGTCCCATAGCGATGCCGTCGTCAACCGCGATGGTGTTGAATTCAAACGGCACACCGCCTGCGGCGCGCACAGCGTCCTTGATACGCTTGCCGAAATCCTGCAAGTGAACATGGCCGGGCACAATGTCCGTATATGAGTTGACGATCGCGATGAAGGGTTTGTTCATATCGGCGTCTTTAACGCCGGTGGCCTTGAGCAGAGCCCGATGAGGTGATCGTTCGATTCCAAGTTTGACTTTATCTGAGCGCATTGTTGTTCTTCCTCCAAGTAGTTTTGAGTAAAAAAAAGACCGCCCAATTTTGTTGGGTGGTCTTTGCTTACGTTTGCCAGTCGCTGCTTTAAGTGTTACCGTTCTTCACCTAGCTGCCTCCATCCCAACCGAAATCTGGTTCTCGACAAGTACGAGGACCAGAATAATAATAACGATAAGGGATAGAGCGAGTATGGCTGTCATTTCAATTCTATTTCTTTACTTATACCTTTTGTTATTCCAAATTGCTTTTTGGCTGAAATTCGTATGACATTCTTCCTGCCAAAAAATATTGGCTCTGTTATACCAACCTATTGCATATCCGTCAAGATACAAAATAAAAGCATTAGAGATTTGTTAACAATTTTAACAACCAGTTTTCATTTTGGTTGCGCGTTTGAATGGAGAATTTCGGTTGCTGTTATTTAACCACAGATGAACACAGATAAACACAGAAACGCTTTCTTGGTTGATGCACACAGATGAGACCCAGCATCTTGTACGGCGACTTTCAGATTTTTCCCACGCAAGAATGCGTGGGCTACAATCTGGGTGTCATTCTGAGGGAGCATTATGCACGAGTGTCGCGAGACCAACAATTCAATTAACCACAGATGGACACAGATAAACACAAAAACGCCTTCATGGTTGATGCACACAGATAAAAACACAGCTCCCTTCTGGTGTCATCCTGAGGGAGCGTTTTGCCCGAGCATTGCGAGGGCAGCGACCGTCAGGATCTCGGCTGGCATTTAATTGACCACAGATGGACACAGATAAACACAGAGAAACCTTTTCATGGTTGATACACACAGATGGAATTAAGTTTCTTGTACGGCGACTTTCATCCTTTACTCAGTACTTTTGGATATCGCCACCAAACCATTTGCCGTCATCTTGAAAAAAAAGAAGCTCCTGCCTTTGGCCAGGAGCTTCTTTATACTAAGCTGTGTTCGGTCAATTCGCGCTGAAACGGTACATGTTGTCCAGCCGCACATCCACTCCGGCTCCCTGCCAGATGCGCAGCTGCCATAGGGCGTCGGGTTGGAATTCTCCGAAATATTCCCTCAAGAGATCGCCGCTGATGACCAGCGCAGCTTTGTTAGACGGGTCATCCGAGGGCCAGACGAAAAAGTATTTATCGTATTGGGAGATGATCACCAGGGTGTAGCTTTTCCCCGCAACCCAATCCAATTCTCCATCCAGCGTGATTGCGTCCAAGTATTGGTCATCCACCTTGATGCTGACATCGTTGAAATGCGGTGTATAGCGCAGCAACCGCTGACGGCCGTCATCACGATTGATCAGCGCGAAATCCAGCAGGTGCGGGACGTCTTCTGAAGAATCTCCGCCCTGGAAAGTAAATTCAGTGATCCAACTCTGTCCATCATTGGAGAGATTGATCTGGCACTCGCTGCTGATCTGATCACTCTGAGCCGGCAGGTCAATAGCGTTTGACGCAAACACCATATCATTGCATGACAGGCTGTCATAGGCGCTCAGATCCGAAACGAAAAACTCTCCCAGGTTGGGGATCACACCGGTCGCCGGCCAGCTCTCCAAATCGGTCTCATTTTCTTCAGAGGTGGCAGCGCCGGTTTCCCCATCGTTTTTCAAAGAATCCTTCGCAGCGGCTGCCAGGCTGAAACGCGAGAGGTTCGAGAGCGTAATCTGTTGGTTTTCGGACACCCAAACACCCATTTGCCAGTCTTCGTTCTCCAGCGGTATCCAGGTGGAAGGGACGTTTTCGCCATTCAGGCGAGCCGTCATGCGCTGGTCCGGCTGCCCGGAGGGCCAGATTTGGATATCAATCTCGCCATCCATCCCCATCAGGATCAGGGCGGAATAGGACTGGCCGGGTTGGAATTCAAAGCTGTTCTGGTAAGGCACGCTGGCAACTTCCTGATGATCCAGTTTCGCAACGACCTCGGCGTTTGCCAGGGTTACGCCCAGGCTCTTGACCGGCATATTTGAATTTTCCAAATTCGCATCCAGCATCAAATAAACCACGCCGGGCCAATCCCGGGCCGGCTGCGCCAGCACAAAATCGAAGGCCAACGCTTGTCCGGGCTGCAGGAATAGATCGCAATGCTGGTTAGCCCTGGCCTCCCAGGTGAAGGTGCCATCTTCCCCGACGAGCTTGTCCGCGCAATTGAGCTGCTCCACCGTTTCGGTATCGCGGATGGTGTAATCCGCCAGCATGCTGGCAAAGGTTTCCTGCGAAGCCTGTGTCTGGGCTTTTGCGCTGACCGTGTTCTCCAATTTCCAAATACGATAGACGATCAAGGTTTGGGATGAGCCTGATTCAATAGCCAGATTAAACGGGCCGGCGGCAGCCTCCGGCAGCGAAGCCGTATGAATTGGGTCGGGTTGGTCCACTGCCCATAAGCGCAGGTCCAACCCACCGGCAGTGTTGAGGTGCAGAAAGGCGGTGTAGTGGACATCGGGCTGCCAATCGGGGGCCGGTTCAAACGCAACGCTGCTTTCCTGTTGTCCGTCCATCCGTGCGCTTAAACCATCTGTGTTGAAACGCAGCGCACTCGACTCGCCGTTGAGCGGTGCAAGGCTGAAAGCCCAACCCGCATCCGCCGTGTCGGGCAGCTGCGTAAACGAGAATTCAATAGCCAATCCGTCGCCCTGCTTTAATTCGAACTCCGACAGCCAATCTGCGGCCCCGGCAGCACTTTGCCAGATGAACCCATTTTCGGCCGCAAGAAATGAATCATTCCCGGACAGATCGATGGATTCCAGCATACCGAATCCATACAGATTTTCCAATTCATTTATTGCGGAAAAAATTGCCGGTTCAGAATTCAGCGCTGCAGGCGGTGCGCTTTCAGCAGCAGGCGCACTGCAGGCAGCCAGAACCAGTGCTGCCAACAATAGACTGCCGACAGTTCGGAAAAAGAAATATTGTTTTTTCATTGTTAGATCCTTGATTGTATTTAGCGGCGCTTACAGATCGGCAAGCGAACCATTATTCGGCGGGGAAAACAAAAAAAGCTCATATCTGGAGAGCTTTTCCAATCCATCTACGATCCCCAAAATCATCCAATAAACACTCGGATGGACAAATAATATTTTACTGCATGCCTGTATGATTTAAAGCTTTGAATCATTGAATTTCATCTTAAATACAGATTACCCCAGCTGAAGCCGGGGTAATCCACAATCGTAAAAAAATAGGCACACTGCTATTTTTTGTTCTCTTCGATCTTCTCTTCTACCTCTTTGGTACCTTCGGCATAAAAATCCTTCTCGTCGGGAGCCAGTTCATACAGCAGCCGCAGGAATTCACCGGCATGCACGCGTTCCTCGTCGGCGATCTCCGTCAGCACCTGGATGGCTAACTGGTTGTCGGTCGATTCCGCCAACTGCATATACAGCTGGATAGCTTCATATTCAGCTGCCACCATAAAGCGGATTTCACGGATAAGTTCCTCCTGAGTAAGTTTTCGGCTATTCGCTAAGCCGGAAAAGGGGTTTCCAAAATCGGGCATTACATTCTCCTCCAGTTTTACATTCCGCTTCCCTCGCGCTCCCTCATGCGATGGCCTTGTGCGATGGATGGAATGTTTAGTCAATTTTCAACAGTATCTGCAAACAAGGATTCATTATAGCATCCAGGCTGCGGTCTGCAACTTTATCGTCCTCTTATTTCTTAGTGTCAGCGGGCCATGGCCGCGATCATGCCGGTGAAATAAGGCACCAGCCACATTAACCAGACGAACAAACTGAACTTATGGAAGTCACGCAATTTCTGCTCATTCTTGCGGAGGAATACCAGCGTGGCCCACAGCGCGTGGCCGAGCATCAGGATAATGGCCAATACGCCGGTCACGCCGTGCAAATTAAAATCCAGCCCGCCCGCGATCTCCCCCATCATGGTCGTGCCGGTGGTGTCGAACACCAGCCCAACCCAGAACAAGACCAGGTGCCTGCCGCGCAGGCGTCCGGCGAATTTTTCGCTCCAAACACCCAATGTATAAAACACCAGCGCCAGACTGATGGCAACAATCGCAACGAAAAAATCCAATCTCAGTTAATTAATCATGCCTCTCAAAATTTTCAGGGGTGTTATTTTAGCTCAAATCTATTTTCCGTCGTAGGCAGCCTGCAGTTGGGAGATATCCAGTTTGATCATGCCCAGCATGGCCTGGTTCACGCGCTGCGCCTTGACGGGATCGGGGTCAGCGAGCAATTCACCTAGGATGTCGGGGACGATCTGCCAGGAGATGCCGTAACGGTCCTTCAACCAACCGCATTGCTCCACTTCACCGCCTTCCGATAGGCTATCCCAATAATGGTCCACCTCCGCCTGTGTTTTGCAGTGCACAAAGAATGAAATCGCCGGGGTGAACGTGAAAACCGGTCCGCCGTTCAGCGCGATGAATTCCTGGCCGTCCAACTCGAAAGATACCGTAAAAGCGGAACCTTCCTCGCTGCGGGAAACGGAAAGAATTTTCGCCTGTTTAAAAACTGAAACATAAAAGTTCGCGGCTTCTTCCGCTTGATGATCGAACCATAGAAATGGGGTGATTTTCGGCATGCTTTACCTCGCTTTTACATCTAAGCAATACTACAACCCCATGAATGCAAAAGATATAAAAGCATTGTTAATTTCATTTACGATTTAGGATTTGATTTATATTATTCTGAAAGCACGGTAGACAATCTTTCCCATTTTTTACGATTTCGTTATCTTTTTTATTTTACAAATCACCATTATTGTCAGACAATTTAAGAATAATGATAGAATTAAATTAAACTCATCAAAAACTATTTATATTGGCGATAATAGAGATTGACATTAAAAACGGAAGATAAGGTTTTAATAATCAAAGGTTTTTATGGTTAATCAAGACGAATCTACAAAACCGGGTGGACAGAACTGGAATCTCGCCAACGAAAAGAAATACTACGAAGCGTTGATCATCAACAGCCCTGCCGCTATCGTAGTGATCAATCGAGACAGTCTGATCCGCGAATGGAACCCAGCCGCCGAGCAATTGTTCGGTTTTTCGCGTTCCGAAGCCATGGGCAAGAACATCGACGATTTGATTACCAACGAGGAAATCCGAACCGAAGCAGCCAGTTATTCTGCAAAGACCAAACAGGGTGAATCGGTGAAAGCCACTGCCTGGCGCGTGCGCAAAGACGGTTCGCTGGTTGAAGTGGAAGTATTGGGCGTGCCCATCTATTCGGACAGCCAAGAGATCACCGATTTCATGGCCATCTATCATGACGTGACCGAACTGCAGCGGGCGCGCAAAGAAGCCCTGGCCGCCAGCCAGGCTAAGAGCGAATTTCTGGCCAATATGAGCCACGAAATCCGCACGCCCATGAACGGTGTAATTGGCATGACCAGTCTGCTGCTGGATACGTCTTTGAATGCGGAACAACGCGAATACGCCGAAACCATCCGCAAGAGCGGCGACGCGCTGCTTTCCATCATCAATGACATTCTCGATTTTTCCAAGATCGAAGCCAACAAACTTGAACTGGAATCCCATCCCTTTGACCTGCGTGAATGCATTGAATCTGCGCTGGATCTGGTTGCCTATCAGGCCTCCGAAAAAGGACTGGAGCTGCTTTACAATGTGGCTGAAGATATTCCAGCCGTGGTGATCGGCGATGTAACGCGCCTGCGCCAGATCATCGCCAACCTGCTCGGCAATGCGGTGAAATTCACCGAAAAAGGCGAAGTGGAAGTCTCCGCTAAACTGGCCGAAAGCCGCGCCGACGGCGCTACGCTGCAATTCGCCGTACGCGATACCGGCATCGGCATTCCGTCTGACCAAACCAACCGTTTATTCAACCTGTTCTCGCAGATCGACGCCTCCACCACAAGGCGTTTTGGCGGGACCGGGTTGGGCTTATCCATCTGCAAACGGCTGGTGGATTTAATGGGCGGGCAAATTTGGATTGAAAGCAGCGGCATGCCGGGAGAAGGTACCATTTTCTATTTCACACTGCCTTTCAGCACTCCCAAAGAGCCAATCCACATTCCTACAGCTTCTCCACGCCTGCGTTTGGCCGGAAAGACAGCCTTGATTGTGGATGACAATGCCACCAACCGGCTGATCCTGGCGCGCATGGCTGCATCTTGGGGCATGCAAACTGTAGTTTGTTCCTCCGGCCGGGAAACATTGGAAAAAATGGCCGATGGCAGGCATGTGGACGTTATGCTGTTGGACGTGCAAATGCCGGAAATGGACGGCTTGACCCTGGCCGTCGAATTGAAAAAACGCGGCGAAAAACAGACCCCCATAATAATCCTTAGTTCCCTGGGGTCGCACGTCGACCTGCCGGATGGGCTCAAAGCAGCCTATCTGAATAAACCCATCAAACCTTCCATCTTATATGAAACGTTATGCAATGTGCTTAGCGACGTGGAAGGGGGCTGCGCTGCTGACGATGGAAATGAACCAATCTTCGATAATCTGATGAGCAAGCGTCATCCACTGCGCATTTTATTGGCCGAGGATCATCCGGTCAATCAAAAGGTCGTACGGTTGATGCTGGAACGCCTGGGATACCGCGCGGATGTGGCCGGCAACGGCCTGGAAGTGCTGGAAGCTTTCCACCGCCAGCTTTACGATGTGGTGCTGATGGATATCCAGATGCCGGAACTGAACGGCCTCCAGGCCACTCAACGCCTGCGTGCTTCCCTCAATGCGGAAGACCAACCGCACATCATCGCCCTGACCGCCAACGCAATTGGCGGCGAACAAGCAGAGTATCTGGCCGCCGGCATGGACGATTATTTAAGCAAACCGGTCAATGTACTTCAGCTGCGCGAAGCGCTGGAAAAATGTATGCCTATTGGCATTGAGAAAGAATCTTCGTTGGAAATACCCAAAAGTGGATATCCAGCCTTTTCCACGGATCCGGATGAAAAAGATAATCCCGCCCATTCAATTGACATTGCCAAACTGAAAGAGTATTTTCCATATGAGGGGGAAGACGTCAGGATGATCATGGAACTGGCGCAGGAATTTCTGGACGATACGAAAAGACGTTTAAAATCCCTCGAGGAAGCCTATATGCGGGCAGACGCGCAAGCTTTGGGTGAAGGGGCGCATTCAATTAAAGGCGCCAGCCTGACATTTGGCGCTGTCGCTTTTTCACAAATGTGTAGAGAATTGGAAATGATGGGAAAGAGTGATAATCTGGATGAAGCCGGGGAAAAAATAGAACAGATCAAAGCGGAATTCGAAAAAGTGCGCACGGAGCTTATCCAGATTCTTCAAGAAATGCTGCCTTAAATATATAAGGGAATAAATGGACGAAGACCTGATTTTGTTGGGAATGGATTATGCAAGAATTCAAAGTGCCTGGGACGCGGTCCTGGCATCCGGCGCGGAGAATCAGGCTGTCAGCGAACTTGCACAGGCTTCTCACCGATTAGCCGGTGCTGCTTTAAGTATTGGATACACAGACATTGGCAATGCAGCCCGCAACCTCGAAACCGCATTGCGTTCTGCCACCACCCCTCCTGATTTATCACTTTGGAAAAACTCATTGGATACCCTGGCTAAAGCCTGTATCGACCAAAAATTAGACGAACTCTACCACAAGCAGATGCTGGAAAATACTCAATCGGCATCCATAAATCAGACATCATCTTCCAACACAAGGATTTACCTGATCGACGATGACCTGACGCAGGCCCAATTGTTAGCCGCTCAGGTAAGCCGCTTTGGCTACCAGGTGCAGGTATTTAACCAGTTGGCAGATTTGCACGACCAGCTGCGCAACGGAATTCCCAAGGCTGTTTTAATGGACATTGTTTTTCCTGAGGGAGAGCTGGCCGGAGCCGAGGAAATCCGCAGTTTACAGGCGGAATTTAACAACCAAATACCGGTATTCTTTATTTCCGTACGCGACGATACCGCCGCACGCATTCAGGCTATCCGCGCCGGGGGTATTGGGTACTTCACCAAACCGGTGGATATCGACGCACTGATGGATGAGATTAATAAGTTGGATGTGCAGGAAGATCCACAGCCTTACCGCGTGATGATCGTGGACGATTCCGAGGTACAAGCCAAAACCAGTGCCATGCACCTGAAAAAAGCCGGTATGGAAACCTGTATCGTTTTCCGATCCGCCGAAGTATTGGATATGTTGGAAGATTTCAGGCCGGACATTGTCTTGCTGGATTTGTATATGCCGGATTACACCGGATTGGAAATCGCGCAAATGATCCGGCAAATCAAAGCTTATGTAGGTTTACCAATCGTGTACCTTTCCGCCGAGTCTGACCGGGAGAAACAACTTTCCGCCGTGGGCCAGGGCGGGGATGATTTTCTCACCAAACCGATCAAGCCGGATACATTGATCGAGGCTGTCACAGCGCGCATTGAGCGCTACCGCCAATTGCAGACCTTAATGCTGCGCGATGGATTGACCGGACTATTCAATCACACCACCATGCGTGAACACCTTGTGCAAGAGATCAATCGGGCTGCGCGCAACGCTCAGCCTTTTTCATTAGCCATGCTGGATATCGATGAGTTCAAGGATGTCAATGATCGCTACGGCCACGCTACCGGGGATAAAGTACTGCGTTCCCTGGCGCAGATGTTGACGCTGCGGCTGCGGCGGGCGGACATTATCGGCCGTTACGGCGGTGAAGAATTCGTCATCATCCTGCCCAACACCGAAGTCAGGGAAGCGGTTGGACTGCTGGACGATTTACGCAATTCCTTTAGTCAAATCGTGCACCTCGCCCAGAAAGCAGAATTCCAGGTCACTTTCAGCTGCGGAATATCCGGATTTCCGCAATTTGACAGTGCCGCCTCATTGAGCGAAGCGGCAGACAAAGCCCTGTACATTGCCAAACATCAGGGCCGCAACCAGGTTGTCCGGCAGTAAAATACCAATCTCAAAAGCCAGGCGCCATCGCCAATTAATTTAAAAAAGCGATCCTGTTTCTTATTCAGGGTCGCTCTTTTTATGCGCCGGTGATACTCCGATTTAGAATCCCAGTTTTTCTTTTACCAGGATCATGGTGGTGCGGCCGGGCATGACCTCGCGATTTACGATCAACCACTTGCTGATGAAGCTGTTCATGCCGTAAGTTTGCAGGGCGCGTTCATCCTCCAACGGGTAAGTATATTCACGCACGCGCTTCAAACCTTCCTCCAGATTGGGAACAATTTTCTGCGTTCCCACCACCCAGATGACGTGTTCGGCGCTGGCGGCGTAGGGCGCCAACTGGCTGCCGGTGTTGGAAGCCACCACTACCACGCCATCCTCGGTGACCGCGTGCACGCTGCCGATGATGTACTGCGGCACCGCGCCCATTTTGATCATCTCGCGGTTCTGGGTTTCACGATTCATCTTGGCCAATTTGACGCGTACGGAATCGTAGCGCTGGTCCACTTCCTGCGGAACGCCCAGGGCATCCAGCGTGCGCGAGGTATTGGTGAAAACCTCGGATCCTGCGGGGATAAGCTTCCATAATTCCGCTTTGGCCTGTTCGCCATTTTCCACTACGACTGTGTGGATATTGTTGGCTTCCAGGGCTTTCGCGGCCCGCGCGACCTGTTCATCGGTTGCTAAACCGGCATATGCTTCATTCGGAACTAATGTTGAGTGTGTCATGATCTTTCTCCTTGATTGCTTTTCTTTTTGATTTTTATTTTTTCAGTTACCGCAGGAAAACCACTTGAATTTCCTGTTGTTTTATGTTATCCTACTGATGTTGCTTATTAAACATCTGTTGTTTATATAGGTCAACCATCAATAACCGATAAGTGTTGTTAAAGCAACACAGGAGCAACAATGTTGTTAAACCAGGAAACAGAAATCAAAATCGACCCGCGCGTCAAACGCACGCAGGCGTTAATCCAGCAAGCCTTTGGAGATTTACTGGCTGAAAAAGGCTTTCAATCCATCACCGTGCAGGACATCACCCAACGCGCCGAGATCAACCGGGCCACGTTTTACGCGCATTTTCCGGACAAATTCGCCCTGCTGGAAAATCACATTCAACAAGTGTTCCGGGCAGAGCTGGAAAAGCGCACCCTGCATGCCTGCCATTACAGCGAAGACAACCTGCAAGCGTTGATCGTGACCGTCATCGAATTCATCGGGCAGGCCAACACCCATTGCAAGTCGCTCGACAGCCAGTTCGAATTAATGGTGGAACGCCAGGTCAGGAAGCAAATCCAGGAGATATTGGAGTTGTGGATCAGCAAGGTGGGGGCCGATATCGAAACGCAAACCGCCGCCACTGCCAGCAGCTGGACCATTTACGGATTAGCACTGCAGCATAACCAGGATAAACGCTCGAACAAACCCAGTTCGGAGACGTTCGCCAAACAGGTGCTGCCGCTGGTGCGCGACAACCTGCACCTACAGCAGGAAACACCGCAAGCTTAAACCCGAATTAATCCTCCAGATCGAGGGTGTTATAGTAGGCAAAGAGGATCCCGTCCTTGTTGATCCCAAATTGCAGGAACGGACGGTTCGTATCCCCCGGCTGCATTTCTCCGTACCAGGTGAAGAAATAATTATCGCCCTTCGCGCTGGCCTCGTAAGACAGTGTGGATTGACGCGCCTCAAAATCAGGCACAAGAGACTGTGCATACGTAAAGACTGTCTTTTCCAAATCCAAAGCAGGTTTGGAATCCGTTCCAGCGGACCTCGCCGGCAACATCACCCTGGCGTCAATTTCCAGCACAGCTCCTGTTTCGGGGGCGAATGAATAAAGTCTTCCCTCGGTGTCCTGATAAACCGCTATCTTCATTCCACCATTCGGGGAATTGACCATGCTTCCATCTTCCACAAACTCAAGGGGGCTTAACGGCAAGGCCAATACCGAGCGAACTTCATCGATTGCTGCTAATGCCGAATCCGAAGCAGTATTATCAGCAGCGCAGGAAGCAGTAAAAAGGAACAGGCAGGCAAAAGAAATCACCCTCAGGTTCCATCCAAAGGTTTTGATTAACTTTTTCATTGTGCAAATCCTCTTTTTATATTTTTAGGGACAATCAACTGCGATCAGGATTCAGTCCCTTCCAATATTTGCAGCATGAGCGCTGTTTTGGGATAACGTTCTTCCATATAAGTCATTGAGTTTGCGTTGAGCATGCTCACGGCTTGGTCTTTCCACAGGTCGAACCAGGCCTGCGCCGACCCGGCTGCGGTTATGTCCGGATCCTCATCGCCGAGCAGCTCCCGCATGACGGATAACAGGATCTGGCTTTGCAGGTCCGTCTGCCCGCCCATGAGAAAACGTGCGTACGCATAACGCAGGGTGGCATCGCCATAATATGAAAGTTCGCGGTATTCAAAGGCATGCGCCTCGATATACGCACCCGGGTTCGACGCCTCAGCCGGAGAGGAAGCAATGGTCTCGATGAGATTTCCGAGGATTGCGTCCGTGTCCACATTGCCGTGCGCAACTGCCTTGGCATAGCATTCCTGCGTTTCCGCCAGCACATATGGCTGTGTATCCAGCGCATCCGCGGCGATATCAGCCGGGAATTTTTCCTCGATGGAAGGCGCGTAATAAGTTCCATCACGCGGCTCCCAGTATTCTTTCAGGTCATAACTGCCCCGGTCATTCTTCTCAAAGGTAATGGCTACCGGCATATGGCTGCCGCCCGATACGGTCAGATCATCATCCGCGTAAACAAATTCCAGGTAGAGTGCCATCGCGTAAACCGTGACAGTATTTCCGCTTTCCACTGTCTTGAGGGTCACGTGCGCTTGTGTGGCAAAATCGCTTGGGGGGTATTGGCCGGCGTTGGCTTCCAAAATGGCTTCGCCGACCTGCGTATCCAAAGCGTCTGCCGGCTCCCCGTCGGCTTCCACACCGGTCCCAGTCGATTCATTTTCCAGGACTGCGCTATTTTTATCCAGCCAATCCAGCAAAGACTGCACTTTCTCAGCTGTCTGCCCGTACGTTTTTACATCGCCCCCCAATAAAGCATTGATCTGATCAAGGGTCAAGCTTTCCTTTATCTGATTTTCCTCAATATCAGATGAAACACCAGCCGTGTATTGCCATTGAACCTCGGAAACATTATCGATCAAAGCCAACAGCAGCACAGCATTTTTCCGCATTTCCTGACCCAATGCAGCCGGATCAGTTACGTTATCGGTAAACAGTATGCGTAGCGTGTAAGGTTCTTCATCAGTCTGCAATTCAAATGTATAGGCGCCAAGATCCTCAGAAATATTCAGAGCCTCCAGGAGCGCCCCATCTGCCGACGCATCGCCCACAAAGGGATTGCGTTTACCCGCCAGCATCTGCGCGAACCCGGTGTTATCCGTAATCTCACCAGATGAGCCTTGGTCTGTCTGCAAGCTTCCGGATACGCAACCGACGCAGGCCAATAAAACCAACAATACAACAAATCGTCCCTGCTTTTTTCCAATCATTGAATGTATCTTTCTCATTTCTCTATTCTCAATTGATTACATCTGTAATCATAACCCTTATTATGAATTGATCAGACACGCATGGCCAGAACAAACCGACCGAAGATTTTCTGCAGCTTAAGATTTGGAATGTATTTTGCCGGTATGAAATGTTCTGCCTGCAATCAATTGCAGGCCAATTCGTAATGCAGCAGCACGATGCCGCATTCGAAGGCGCGCGACTCAACCAAAGCCAACTTTTGAACACCCGGCACCTGGCTGAAAATGGACAGTCCGCCGCCCACCAAAGCCGGGTTGACGAACAGGTAGAAGTCGTCGATCAGGCCGTGCCCGATCAGCGCGGAAACCAGCGAGGCGCCCCCATAGACAATCATATCTTTGCCGTCCTGATCCTTGCGCTGGGCAACATCCTCCACCAGGTCTGTGGAAACTACTTCCATGTCTTTCCAGATGGGTTGTTTGACCGTTTGAGAATAGACGATTTTGCGGGCCGTCATCATCTTCTGCCCGCCGGTATATTCCGGGTCGGATGGATCTCCGGCCACATGCGACCAGTGATCGATGAAACCGGCGGCCATCTTGCGGCCCAACAGGATGGTATCGATGCTATCGGTCAGCTCGTCTACATACCCATTCAGGTCGTCGCCCCAATTCCAGACCATCCAATCCATGCTGCCATCGGGGCCGGCCACATAACCGTCCACAGAGATTTGCACCTGCAATTTCAACTTACGCATTTCCTTTTCCTCGTCAACATCCAAACATTTGAGTAATCAGGCAAAAAGCGGATGGGATGCAACGGTCAATCGTCACCCGTCGGCACGATATCCGCCGTTTCTACCATGAGAACAATAACCTTTTCGGGCGCGCGTGTGCGGTGGGTAATGCCCTTGGGGACAACATAACCCTGCCAGGCGCCTAAATCGATGGTCTCTTCCTCCAAATCGATCAACAAATGCCCATCCAGCACAAAAAAGAACTCATCGTCACGATCGTGCTTGTGCCAGTGATATTCGCCCTGGAAAATACCCAGGCGGGCAACCGAATCGTTCACCTTGCATAAGGTCTGGTTGAACCAGCTATCGGTGCAGGCTGCCACCATAGCGGGAACGTCCACTACCGTCAGAGGCGGATATTTAACATCCAGCTTGGTCACGTAGGGATATGATTTTGGTTCACCCATTTTTGCCTCCTCGGTCTATTTGGGTTTAATGAATTTTTCCAGTAACTGTAATTAAATTCCCCGGACCAATATTAACTTACAAAGCCTTCATAACCGTCCCGGTGTCCACCACCTGGGCGAACTCATTGTGAATGGTCGCCAATGAAAGCGCATGCACGGTCTCGGCGGAGTAATCTAGTCCATCCGGACCGGTCAGGCCAAACGCCGCGGTGGCGTCCGAGACTACGTAAGTGTGGAAACCCAGATTCCCGGCCATGCGCGCGGTGGTAGAAACGCAGTACTGGGTGGTCAAGCCAACGATAACCAGCGTTTCGTATCCCTTGCGCCGCAATTCTTCCTCCAGATCGGTGCCAATGAAAGCGCTGTTGACGTGTTTCCAAATAATTAATTCACCCGCCAGCGGTTTTACAATTTCCTTGATGGCACAACCCGGGTTATCTTTATTTAGAGGAGAATCAGGATAAACCGAGAGATGTTTTACAAATATAACGTGGCGGTTAGTGGTACGCCAGGCTTTCAATAAGCGGGCCATGTTTTCTTCCGCGCCGGGGTTGTTGCGTTGACCCCAGATCGGTTCGTCAAAGCCCTTCTGAACATCGATGAGCAGTAAAACTGTGTTGCCGGGTAGTTTTTCCATACAGAGCGTATCCTTTTCCTTATGATTTTATACCATCATTCAACGGATTGTCCCTAAATTTAAGTTATCGTGGTCCAACCCCAATTCCGACGCGCGCCGGTAGAACTCTTCCGCCTGCTGCATATGGCCCAGTAGTTCGTATGAACGGCCCAGGTTGACGTACAGCGATGGATAGAAGGGGAGGACGCGCTCGTCCTGCGAGGATTCCGCACGCGCTAGCGCGATCTCGTTCCAGTGCAGGGCCAGTTCGGGGCTGTCCTGGATGCGCGCCACATAGTGGGCCGCCAGGCAGGCTTCATAATCGTCGCACGCCGCGCGCCAGGCCTGTCGGTAGAACTCGGCCGCCTCATCGGGGCGGCCGGCGTACTCGGCTTGAGTGCCCAGTACACAAAGACGCATCACTTCGTTGACAGGTTCCGGGAAAGACATTTTCTTTTTATCCATTTTTAGTAGTATAAAGGTGATTTTATCCAGGCAAGTTTAGATTCGCATTAACGATTCAGGAGAATTTCATGAACGGTATTATCCCGCTGCTGACTTATATCTTTGTGGTCTCGTTCACCCCCGGTCCCAACAATATCATGTCCATGACCAACGGCATGCGCTACGGTTACCGCAGCATCCTGCGTTTTATCGGCGGCATCCTGTGCGGGTTCGCCATCATCGCGCTGAGCGCGGGCATGCTCAATCTGTTCATGGCCAACCTCATTCCGGCTTCAGGCAAGTGGCTCAAGATCCTGGCAGCCGTGTACATGTTCTACCTGGCTTTCCGCATCCTGCGTTCCGGGCCGATGAATGACGGCAAGGAAGGCAGCTCCACCAACCGCTTCTGGTTCGGCTTTACCATGCAGTTTATGAACGTCAAAGCCATCCTGTTTGCCATCTCGGTCTTTTCGCTGTTCGTCAGCGATTTTTCCAAGGACTTCTTCATGGTGGTGCTGTTCGCGCTGTTTTTGGTGTTCGTCACCTTCATGGGAACCAGCCTGTGGGCTTTGGGCGGTACGCTCTTCCGCAGCCTGGCGCAAAAGCACTACAAGGTCTTCAACGGCATTATGGGTGGTCTGCTGATCTACACCGCTATCGCCGGGTTGATCAAATAGCCCCTCCTGACCTCCCCCATTTTTGTGCCCCCTCCCGGCCTCCCCCAAAATCTTCGATTTTAGGGGAGGAGATAGATTCACTTGGATTTTTTGGCCTTGGCGCGTACGCGATTCTCGGCCACGCGGAATTCAGTGATACGACGCACCAGATCGTAGGGGATGGGCTTATCCAGGGGGAAACGCACCGTACCTTTGGAAGTCTCGTAATCCCTCAGTTCTTCCTCGAAGTGGGCAATACCGCTGGAAGAGGGGTAAAAACCGATGTGGTTTTGGTAAGCCGCGAAGTGCACCAGGTTCTGGCCCAGCACGAATGTAGGGATGCCGTAGCTGATCTTTTCGGTTGCTTCGGGCGCGATCTCATGGATCAGGTCGCGCATACGCTGCATGATGGCCTGCGCTTGCGCGGGGAAACCTGTCATGTACTCATCGATGGTTTGCGGGGATTTTTTGCTGCTATCCATTCAAGCTCCTGCATTGCAGAATTTATTTAATTTTACATAAAGCAGGAAGATATTCTATTAAACATCTATTAATGCGTTTCGGTGCAGTCCTCACATTCGCCTTCACACCCGCAGCCGCATTCCATGCCGGCCGCTTTCTCAAAGGCTTCGCGGCCTTCGTTGACCGAGAAGTAGATCAGGCCGAAAGCGCCCAGGCTGTCCACCAGGCCGAAGCCGGTCAGCTGGTAGATCAGGCTGGAAGCCAGCAGCACCAGCGACATGTAGATGCACACCATGGTGCAGTTGGCGTCCGCCAGGATGGGAGCGGAATCCAGCGCGCGGCCGACCTTGCGCTTGGCACTCACCAACGCCCACATGGTGGCAATGGAAATCAAGGAGATGATCAATCCCGGCAGGGTCGTTTCGGGCTGGTGCACAGTGAACAGGTTATAGATTGCGCTGACGCCCAGCCCGACGGCCAGGATGTAGAAGGCCGCGCCGGTGATGCGCAGGGCGGTCTGCTCGAATTGCGAGCGGGAGGTATCGGGGTTCTGGCGGATGCGCAGCACCATGGCCAGGATGCCCGCGCCGGACAGCACTTCGATGAACGAGTCCACCCCGAAGCCGAACAGGGTCAGGGTCTCGTCCGAGGCGCCGAAGTAGATGGACACCAGTCCTTCAAGGATGTTGTAGAAGATGGTGATGATGGCCAGCCAAAGGGCATACTGCCAGTATTTGCGGGTGGAATCGGTCATAGACACGCCTGCTTTCTGTGAATAGAAGTAGGCTGTTATTTTACACGATATTTATGAAATAAATGATGTTATTTTCAAGACAGGTTATTGAAAGACTACTCTCCCACCCCTACCCAACCTCCCAGCCCCTTCCCAGCCTCCCCCATTTCTACGAAATAGGGGAGGAGCTTGGTAATTATTATTCGTGGTAATTTTTTATTCTTTGGTGTGGTTATTTTTCTCTTCTATCAATTTGTCGACGGCATTCTCGATCGTGATGACAACGGCATTCAGGTCATCCATTATCTGATTATTCCAAAAGCGTAGGACGCGGTAGCCGTGAGCGGCCAGGTAGGCAGTACGCCGCTGGTCATATTCGTGCAGGTCTACGTGCTGTCCGCCGTCCACTTCGATGACGAGCTTGAGGCGCGGGGCGCAGAAGTCGACCACGAAGGGGCCAATGGCATGCTGGCGGCGGAAGCGGATTCCGGCACGCTGGCGTTTGCGCAGCACGGACCACAGACGAATTTCGGCAAGGGTGGGGTTGGCACGCAGGTCGTGCGCGAAACGGGCGGTGTGTGGATAAGTGTGATCGGACATATTCCCCTCGTGTGCTGTGATGATTGGTTTGTGAAATATTGTACGCCTTTAGCCCCCTCCTGACCTTCCCCATTTTTGTTCCAAAATAGGGGAGAAATCAGCACCTTTACTCCTCCCCTAAAGTCTGGCGACTTTAGGGGAGGCTGGGAGGGGGGCAGGAAGCCCAATTACGATCTCCAAGATGTCCAAGTCATCCTAACCCTGATTGGTTCCGATACACAGGTTGCATTAGGATATTCCGATAAATCAGATCTGGATTTCGATAGAACTAATCAAAACCACCCGTCAAACGGGTGGTTTGTTCTGAGGCTATAAGCCTCTAATACTGGCCAGCGTCTCAAGACGCTGGCTTTCACTTTCGTTCAAGCCACTTTGCCTTTACCTCTTTCGCTTGTCCCTAAAGGGACTTCCGTATTACCTGCTACCCCTTGAAGGGGTTTTCATATTCTCTCACACTCAATTTATCCAGCGCTATATCGTGCTTCTCTTGCTCTTCGATATATTTCTTGATCGTTGCTTCATTCAATCCTACTGTGCTCACATAGTACCCTTCTGCCCAGAAATGCCGATTCCCAAATTTGTACTTCAAATTCGCGTGTTTGTCGAAGATCATCAATGCACTTTTCCCCTTCAGGTATCCCATGAAACTCGACACACTTATCTTCGGCGGAATACTTACCAACATATGTACATGATCGACCATCAAATGCCCTTCGATCACCTCTACCCCCTTGTATCCGCATAGTTGCCTCAGTATTTCCCCTATGCTTTCCTTGTACTCGTTATAGATTATTTTTCGCCTGTACTTCGGTGTAAATACGATATGATATTTACACATCCACTTTGTATGCGATAAACTATTTGTTGTATTTACCATCAAATCACCTTCTTCTGCTATGTTTGTGGCCTGAACATCCACTATTCTAGCTATTTAGGTGATTTGTGGTTTAACCTCTTATTTTCCACCCGCATAGCGGGTGGTTTTCTGTTTCTCTCGCTTCGCTCGTTCAACTGACTAAAGTCATAATAAAATCCTGATAGTTATCAGGATTAACAACCTGAAATTCAGAGGTTGGGTAATTTTCTTTCCAGACTGAGGGGGCTAAAACTTTCTTTTTGGGGGACCATTTACATTCGTAGGCAAACAGTTTCCCCTCGCGTTCTTCGACAAGGTCAATTTCCTGTTGTTGATACGTGCGCCAGAAATATACGTTAGAAACGATTGAATGGTACGCCCGGAATTTTTCGCGCTCCATCATGAAGAAATTTTCCCACAAAGCACCGCAATCATTCCGTTGGTCAAGATTGTTAAATTGGGCAATCACGGCGTTCCGAATACCGTTATCCCAAAAATAATATTTGGATTTATTGGTCACTTCCTGGCGCAAATTGCGACTGAACCCATTCAGTCGACAGATAACAAATGCTTTCTCCAGCAAGTCCAAATAACGTTTGATAGTCTTCACATCCACACCCAATTGCGTGGCAAGTTCAGAAATTGAGACTTCGCTGCCCACTTGGAAAGATAACAACTTTAATAAATCCCATAAAATCCGTGAGCTTTTTATTCGATCGAACGTCAGAATATCTTTCAATAAATAAGAATTCGCAATTTCTGTTAGTACTTTTATACGGGACTGTTTTGTATCCGCTGTTAAAACCTCCGGGTAAGAGCCAAAAATTAAAAAGTCCGGAAGTTTCTGTTTAAGTTCGAAGTGATTATATTGATCCGCTAATTCAGTCTGCGCTAAAGGGTAGAGGTTCAGCGTAGTTTTCCTGCCGGTAAGGGGTTCACCAATCTGCCCTGCCAATTCAAAGGATGAGGATCCTGTGACAATTACTCTGATATCCGGAATCTGATCGACAATGATTTTCAATCCCATGCCGATGTTAGGAATATTTTGGGCCTCATCAATGGCGATTAATTGGTAGCCTTCCGCATACGGCAATATCTGACTGAAATCTTGAGAACCCAAGACCTGTTGAGTTTGAATGTTATCACCTGAATCCAGTTTGTATTTCAAGGAGGTGTGATCTAAGTAATTCCTCAACAAGGTGGTTTTTCCAACCCTGCGTGGGCCATATATCACTAGCACTTTGTTAGGTGCAAGTCGATTATCAAGTGGTTCATAAAATCGTTTATACATGTTTCCATTATACGAGAAATTTGATTAAAAGTAAAAACAAGGATCTATGCTCCCTACATTAATACATAATACAGGGAATTAAACTCCCTGTATTTAACAATTTAACGATCTTTTTTTTCTTCTCGGACTGTAAATCTCCCGTCCCTTCGTTCCTCCCCTATTTTTCGAAGCTCTTTGCAAGAGCAAAGAGCGGAGATGCACATTCCGGAACAGCCTCGAGCTGTCCCCGGAATGAGTACTCCATCCAATATGGGGGAGGTTAGGAGGGGGCAGACAAAAGGAACGCCAGGAACGTGAAGAAAGGCTGAGAGGGAACCGAGAGGGGTTGAGCAGGGGCTGAAGGGTCCAGGAAAAACAGATTGTGTGCTGTCTGCACACCTATTTTGGAACTACCGTAAATATAATTTCCCCTAACCCCACGGGGATGTCTTGGAGGAATCACGCGAGGGTGACATTTTTCACGTGACTCAAATATTAACCATAATCCCCTAAACACACGTAAGTCGTGCAGCCAAGCCAGGCGGGATATTAAGAAAAATCAGCGAACTTGGCAAAAATCGATCAAGCAGGAGGCTCACTCAATGAAGAAAAATTTCTTATTCTTACCCATTATGATACTGATAACCGTGCTCATGATAAACGGCAGGATCTATGCCGATGGGGCTGAACCGCCGGCCGCGCCGGAAGAAGCGGCAGCGGTGGAAAGCACCCCGGCTGATACAACGGACCCGGATGAACAGGCAGCCCTGACGCCGGACACACAGGAAGGAACACCAGAGGAAGCGCTGCCGGACGAAGGGGACGACGAGACCTCTCCGGAGCATCCGCAAGAGGTAATCGACACCGGGACGGAACCTTCCGAGACACAGCCGGAATCGGAACCGGAATCGCCCGCAAGCGAACCTGAAGATCCGCAAATGATCAGCCCGGATGAAGGCGGGACGGACGAGGAAGACGAACTCCCCGCGGAAATGGAGTCTCCCGAAAATGAAGCCACTGAAGAAGAAACGGTTGACGCCGGTACGCAATCCGGCCAGCAGGGGATTGAGGAAGTTCCCGATCCGTATTTCACCTCCGGCGGCGTGACATACAGCTTCTACCAAACCGCGGGCGCGTGCAACGGAGCAGCCAACTGCGTTGATGGGCTGGCTAATCCCATCCAATCTGCCATCGACTATATCCAGATCAACGGCACCGCACCGGACGACGGGAATATTTACGTTGAAAAAGGTTTATATAAGGAAGCGGTCCTGATTGACGGATCGCTGACAAACCTGAACACGTTACGAGGTTTGACAGGAATTCCCACCAGCGGTGTTTATCCGACCATCGCCAATACACTGACGTTAACCAACCTGCCGGGCGGGTTCACTTTGTCGGGGTTCATTGTAACCGGCGGTGTAAGCGTCACAAACAGCAGCGGACCTTTTGAAGTCAACTCGGTAACCGGCACGCTGGAAATGACCAATGTGACTTCCTACATGACCGATACGGACGGGATTCACATCAAGGACCACAAAGGCGATATCAACCTGACCGGTATCAACAGCAACCACATCACTAACAACGGCCATGGAATTTGGGTGGAAAATCAAATTTCCGGGAATCTCACCATCACCGACAGCGAGATTCGTTTCAATACTGGTGATGGGGTCAAGGTCAGTTCGAAAGGCCGCGTGACATTGGACGGCGTAATAAGCCAGAGTAATGCTAATGGTATTATGATTGACGGTTTTGGCTCGCTCAATATCAGCGATTGCAGTACGCAGGAGAACGACCAATATGGAATTTGGATCCAGGCCGCAGGAAAATCCGTTGTCCTGGACAATCTCAATTTTGGGTCAAATGGGCGTGAGTCAACTGAATCCTGCAGCGGCTTGTGCATCATCAATGCGGGAACAGTTACGCTGAAGAACCTTTCCGCATATTCAAATTATAGAAACGGCATTGAAATCAACGCCAGCGGAAATATCAGTCTATCCGATGTTACTGTGAAGCAATCGGGGTTGACAGGCATCAGCCTTACTTCGCTTAAAGGCATGGTAACAATCGACGGAGCCGTTATCATCGAAAATTCAGATGACGGGATCCTGATCAACGCACGCGGAGCAACACTGCGCAATATCTCCGCAAACGACAACAGAGCCAACGGCATTCGCTTGAACCTGAGTGGAGGCAGCGCACTGCTCGAGAACATTGCGGCGGACACGAACGGCGCCTGGGGAATCTATCTTGACACGCTGGAAAGCGCCCCTTCCGCCGTGGTCAATACAACGTTCAAAAAGGTCAACGCAGCCGATAACCAACAGGGCGGCATTCACGTGAGTACGCTGGGATCGGTCAATCTGCTTGACAGCACCGCCTTCAACAACAAAAACGATGACGGCATCTATATCGCCACACGCGGCAAAGTAACGGTGACCAACTGCGTAGCGGATTCCAACGCAGGCGATGGTCTGCAAATTGAAGGCATCCACACCAAAGCTTACCTGAATGGCGGCTGGCAAAACGTTTCCATGACCAGTCCGGCGTCGGTGACGATCAACCTCACCAAGGATTCTCAATCCATTAACGAGTTCAACCAAAATGGTACTATCAACAATTGGGGAATCGGAGTCAGCGGTATCCATGTTGTTTCACAAAAACCAGTCAGCATCTCCGATTTCGTAACTTCTGAAAACAACAGGTATGGGGTATATATCTGCGGTCCTGAGATCTATAACCAGGAATCCAGCTCCTATGAACTGCAGCGTGCGGGAGTTGTTACCATCAAATCCTCACTGGCTGATAACCGCAATGATGCCAGCAACAACAGTATCGGGGTGCGCGTGTATGCCGCCGGTACGGTAACGCTCTCCGATCTTTCCAGCAACAATAATAATAGTAGAGGTGTTGAAATCGATACGCTGGGTAAGATCATCGTCAAAGCAGTGAGTGCCAGCAATACGCAAGACAGCGACAGTATCGTACTCATGAACAATTCCGCTTCCGGCAGCATGAGCGTAACCATCACCGACCTGGAAGTTTATGAAACTCAACAGGATTGGGGAGCCGCGCTGGTCGTTTCCAGCAAGGGAACCATCACCATTAACGGATTGACGCTTGAAGGGAATAACTGTTTTGGCGCCAAACTGGAAAATAGCGGCGACGGGAAAGGCAATATCAGTTTAACGGATGCCTACATCAATAACAACAATGGCATTGGAATCCTGGCCCGCTCGAACGGGTCAATTCTGATCAAGAATACGTCATCAAATAACAACTCCCAGGGCGGGGCTGATTTGAGCAACCGGGACACGGCCAAAGCCATGCCGATTTCACTGACCAATTGCGAATTCAGCCATAACCAGTCCTTCGGCCTGCAAGCTGTCAGCAAAGGTTTAATCACATTGAAAGATGTCAACGCTAACGAGAACAACGATACCGGGATCAATATATCCAACACCGGCGGCGGTTCAAGAGCAGGCATGACATTGGTAAATGTCAATTCCGAAAACAACAATGGATCAGGTCTATATATCGATACCGACGGCCAGGTTCTAGTCACCAATATCAACGTCAACAACAATGCCATGAGAAATGGCTGGTTGGGTAAAGAGAGTGACAGCGGATTTACACTGATTGATTTTTACAATCAGTCCCATGGATTGGATCGCTGGAATTTTGCAGCCGCTTCTGATAGCGCACAAGTGATCCTGATGAGGGCGGATGCCACCTGGCCGTTGAACCGTGCTGATTTCCAACCGGTGATCGAGCTGTACGACGCCAAGACGGATGAGTCGATTCCCGTGACTATCGACTGCGAATCGACACCCGGCGAATGTTCCTTCACATTCCTGCCCAGCGATTTCGGCTACACAGAAACACAGAATTATTACATGCTGGCCGGCAGTTCCAGCAACGACGGATTCTACCGCCTATCGTGGAACGACGACGACCCGGACACTTACGAGAGATTCTATTACGCCTGCGGCACAATGATTACAGCCGGCGGCAATGTGAAAATCAACGGTATTGAAGGGCACACGAATTCAACTACCGGGTTGGCCGTAACGACCACCGGAAACAGCAGCATCACGCTTTCCGGTATCCATGTTTCCGATAATGGCACCGAAGGCATTACCTTGACCGGCGGGCAGGATCCGCTGGATATGGATAATTCCGGATGGGGAACCGGAACGATCAGCTTCACGGGTGAAAACTTTACCAATTCAAATGGCTGGGATGGATTGGTAATCAACTCCAGCGGAAGTCTCTTAATCAGTAATTTGGACGTTGTTGACAACGGCCGGGCAACCAACAGCGCAGGGATCCGATTAAGTGAGGATCATCCCGCCAAGATCATCACCATCAATAACCTGAACGTGCGGAATAACGGCTACGGGGCGCAGATGCGCGCAACAGGCAATATCATCCTGAAAAATGTGGAAATTTCCAATAACCAAAGCGGAAGTGGGTTGTACCTGGATAACTGCCTGGAAAATGCGGGGGTATGCAGCGGAAAGGGTACGATTACGTTGACCAATGTGTATGCCAAAGGAAACAACGGCGTGGGTATGGAATTGTACTCAAAAGGCATTATCACCCTGAAAACCGTGGAAGGCAACGAAAACCGGCAAACCGGCATCACTGTCTCCAACAAATTTGAGGGCACAGCCGCCAACCTGATTTTGACCGGTGTAATTGCCAGCAATAATACAATGACCGGCATTCAGGCCACTACCAACGGTTCCCTACTGATCACAAAAGTCGACGCAAACGGCAACAACATGAATTGGAACAAAATGAGCAGCGGGGAAACAGTACAGAATTACCTCAACCCAAGCCAGGGCTCTGACTTTTGGGGCTTTGACGCGGAAGCCGAAACGACCTATACCATCACGCTTCTAGCGGACGGAACCGATACTGAAATGAATTTCCTGAACCTTTTTAGTTTCGATCCCATCCTAAAGCTGTATGTCATGGACGAAGAAGATAACCTGATCGAAATCACGGAAGGCTTCACTATTAACCACGTGACTGACAGTTCTTACGAGATTGAGTGGACCCCCGGAACGGATGCGGGCGGCGGGTACTGGGTTGAAGTAAACAGCACCAGCAACAGCGGCTATTACCGCTTGTCCATCAACCACGATGCCTCCGAATACACTCGCTACTTCGTGAATGGCATGACCTATGAGGTGGGCGGAAACGTAGTAATCGGCGGGACAAACCACTTCAGCGGCAATGAACAATCCGGGTTGGCTGGAACGAGCAGCGGAAACGTGACGCTCTCCAATTTTGGTGTGAACGGCAACGGACGCGAAGGTATCTCCATTAATAACCTGGGCGGCACAGGCAGCGTGACCATTACCGGAACCAACCAGGCTGTTGGGAACGGATGGGACGGGCTGAATATCAATACCAATGGAAGCGTTAAAGTGCAGAGTTTTACAGCCTACAACAACTTGCTATCCGGTTTGAATATTATAGCCAACGGCCAGGGCACTGCTGTAAGCCTGTCCAACCTGTACCTTTCATATAATAATGAAAACGGGTTGAAAATCGAAAGCAACGGGGCCGTTAGCGCAAGTAATTTGAACACATGGTCCAACCAGGACTCCGGTGCTTATATCGACACCAACGGCTATGACCTTTCAATGTCAAATAGTTCTATCTTCCTCAACGGGATATACGGTTTAGTTTATGTAAACTCGCCGGAAATACTGTTCAAGAACATCAATAATTATTTCAGATGCAATGGAAGGAATTTCTACTCCAGCCTCGACAGAGATAACATCGTCGCGCTGGTCCCGTAAATCATAAAAGAGCAGGGCAGTTATCACTGCCCTGCTCTTTCTAATCCACGTAAATAAGTCCTGTATGTTTTAATAATTGCTTTAACCAACGCGTGTGTGAATTTGAACGGCAATTTTTTTGCGCGCTGCTATGGCAATAGTCCCGTCGACAAAGCTTCCATCCAGCGACTAGCCCCCTCCTAACCTCCCCCATTTTTGTTCCAAAAATATGGGAGGAATTAAAACCTTTTACTCCTCCCATAAAGTCGCCAGACTTTGGGGGAGGCTGGGAGGGGGCCATAATCTAATGGGGGTCGGAGGAGGCTGAAATACCTACTTACAAACTTCGCGCACACGCACAGCCATCTGCAAGGCGCGCTGCTCGGCCAGGCCGGTGTAGCCGGACACATCGAAGAGCGGCGGGATGGCATCGGGCGCGAGCCAGCGCGTAACGCGCGTGTCGCCCGCGGCCAGGTCGGCCAGTGGGTTGGCATCACCCTGCTGGACGGCGGCCCAAGCCTGCATGCTGAGCTGGCGCAGGACCTCGTGCAACTCCTGGCGGTCGGCACCGGCTTTGACCGCGGCCATGAGTACGCGTTCAACCGCCGCGAAGGGGCCGAACTTGTCCAGGTTGGCCTGCATAGCGGCCGGGTTGACGCGCAGTCCGGCGATGACTTTCTCCAACGTGGCCAGGATCTCGTCCAGAGCCAGGAAGGCTTCCGGGAAGAGCGTGCGGCGGTTGGCGCTGTCGTCCAGGGTGCGCTCGAGCAGCGAGTTGGCGTAGTTGTTCCAGGCGGTCAGCGGGGCAGCGCTGAGCGCGCGCGCCAATGAGTCGACCTTCTCGGACTGGATGGGATTGCGTTTGAAGGGCATGGCGGAGGAACCCACCTGCTTCTCACCGAAGGGTTCACCCAATTCGCCGATGACTTCCGACTGCAGCAGGCGCAGGTCAAAGGCAAATTTGTAGGCGGTGGCCGCCAGGCCGGACAACGCGCACAGCAGGTTGTAGTCCTGCTTGCGGGTGTAGGTCTGGGAGGTAACTTCGTAGAAGGGCAGGCTGAGCGATTGGCTGACCAGCGCTTCCAATTGCTGCTGTCCTTCCAATCCATACAGCATCACGTAGGAAGCGGCTGTGCCAACGGCACCCTTGAAACCCTTGCCTTTCAGGTCAGCGCGCAGGGTCGTCAGGGCTTCGTAATCCGCCAGCAAGTCCTGGGCGGTGGCAGCCAGGCGGTAGCCTAAAGTCGTGGGTTCGGCCGGCTGTAAATGGGTGAAGGCCATGACGGGCTGGTCAGCGTAGGTTTCCACCTTATCAGCCAAAGCGTTCAGCACCGCAGTCAGCTTGGGGATTAGTAGGTCGAGCGACTGGCGCATTTGCAGCACTTCGGCGTTGTCCTTGATGTCCATGGAGGTGGCGCCCAGGTGCAGCACGCCGCCGGCCGTCGGGCACTGCGCGGCGTAGACCTGCAGCTCGGCCATCAGGTCGTGCTGGTTGACAGCTTCGATCTCCAGCGCGCGCGCCACGTCCACATCATCCGCGTGCGCTTTCAGTTCATCCAACTGCGCGGGGGTCACCAGGTCAAATTCGACCTGAGCTTCGGCCAGGGCTACCCATAGCGCGCGCCAAAGCCGGCGTTTGTTCTCCTCGCTCCACACGGCGCGCATTTCCGGCGAGCCATAGCGCCAACTGAACGGACTTTGGTAACGCGCGAAGGCATCCATAGCTTAATCCTTGTATAACAGAGCCGAACGCTCCGGCCCAACCGAGACACTGCGCACCGGCAGGCCGGTACGCTTTTCGATGAACTGCACGTAAGCCTGCGCATTGGCGGGCAGGTCCTCCCAGCGCGTTACGTCGCGCAGGTCCTCTTCCCAACCCGGCAGGACTTCGTACATGGGGCTGCATTCCGCCAGCAGGCGCGCGTCGCCGGAGAAATCCAGCGCCGTCAGGGTTTTATCACCGCAGCGGTAAGCCACGCACACCGGAATTTCCGACAAGCCCGAAAGGATATCCAGCTTGGTCAGGAACAATTCGGTGAAGCCGTTGATTTCGCGCGCGTAGTTGAGCAGCACCAGGTCGAGGCAGCCCACCCGACGCGGGCGGCCGGTGGTGGTGCCGAATTCATCCCAGGGGTTCTCTCCCGTACCGCGCAGGAACTGCGCCAGCTCGCCTTCCAACTCAGTCGGGAAGGGCCCGGCACCCACGCGTGTTTGGAAGGCTTTGGTCACGCCCACGATGGAACGCACCGGTTGCACGCCGATGCCCAGGCCGCTGAAGATGCCGGCGGCAGTGGTGCAGGAACTGGTGACATACGGGTAGGTGCCCTGCTCCAGGTCAAGCAGTGTGCCCTGCGCGCCTTCGGCCAGGACATTCTTGCCTTCGTTCAAAGCCTGCTGCACCAGCGGGCCTACACGGCGCACGTAAGGCCGCAGCTGTTCCACCGCGGCCAGGTATTCTTTCAAAACCGCCTGGATATCCATACCCTCCTGGTGATACCATTCGACCAGCAGGCGGTTGGCTTCTTCCAGGTGTTCGCCCACGCGTTCGGCGAAGTAGGTCGGGTCAAGCATTTCACCGGCGCGCAGCCCAGAGCGGGCGGCCTTGTCGGTATAAGCCGGGCCGATGCCGCGCCCGGTGGTGCCAATCTTATCCCGGCCCAGGGCGGCGTCTTTGGCACGGTCCAGTAATCGATGCGCGGGGGTTATCAATTGGACAGCGTCCGAGATCCACAGCCGCTCCGGGGTGATTTGGATGCCGGCCTCGCGCAGTTGGGTCATTTCTTCCACCAACGTATGCGGATTGAGCACCATACCGCTGCCGATCACGCCGGTGACACCCGGGTGAATAAGGCCGGTAGGAATAACATGCAATTTGTAGATTTTTTCGCCGACCGTAACGGTGTGCCCGGCGTTATCGCCGCCATTGTAACGCGCAACGATATCGGATTTCTCAGCCAGCAGGTCGACCACACGGCCCTTGCCCTCATCGCCCCATTGGGCGCCGATCACCAAATCCAAAGGCATGCCTTACTCCTCTTCTTTTGAGATATCGATAGCTGCGATATACGGCAGGTTGCGGCCTTTTTCATCATAGTCCAGCCCATACCCAACCACAAAATAATCCGGAATGGAAAAACCCAGATAATCGATGGTGATGTCCACTTTATGGCGTTCGGGTTTATCCAGCAGGGCGCATACTTTCAGGCTGCGCGGATCACGATCGAGCAGCAGCTTGCGCACGGTGCGGATGGTGTAGCCGGAATCGATGATGTCGTCGATCAGGATCACGTCCCATCCCTGGATGTTGGTTTTATGGTCGGCCTCGATACGCACGAAACCGGTGGATTCGGATTTATTGTAGGAAGAAATGGACATGAAGTCCATGGTAATGGGCCGGCGGATTTCGCGCATCAGGTCAGTGAGGAAAACTACGCTGCCGCGCAGCAATCCCAGCAGCAGCAGCTTTTCTGAATCCTGGTAGTCTTGGGTAATGGTTTCACCGAGGGCTTTTACGCGAGTATTGATATCCTTCGCCGAAATAATTTCACGCTGCATGAAACCATAAGGAAAATGGCGCGAGGTTTCCATAATTTTTACCTTTCTTTTAGGCGGGGTGGCCGGGAAACCACGCAATTGTAGAGCGGTGCCCGGATAATCTACACAGATACCTATTCTAAACCAAAAAGTTAATGTATGGACGAATCTTTTGAGATGAATCCTGATTATTTAAGGATGTAGTAGGAATATCCAAGATAGTAAAACCATCCTCATTCCTGTGAGAGATCCAGTTTGAAATAAACGTCGCCATCTTGATGGTGTGTAAAGCGAAAACCAAAATCCAGATAGAAGGCAATCACCTCATCCCAGGTTTCGGTGGTTTCCAGGATGATATGCTGGAAGCCGCGCCCCCTGGCCTCGTCACACAAGGCTGTCAGGATACGGCGGCCGAGGCCCTGCCGGCGCAGGGAGGCTGCCACTGACATGCGCTTGATCTCAGCCGTGTGCCCGTCATGCGGTACCAGCGCCCCGCAGCCCACCACTCGTCCGTCCTGTTTGGCTACCAGGAAAACCGCGTCACGATAAGATTCCGCGATGTTGTTCAGGTCCAGGTTCAGGGTTGGGTCAAGTTTGCCCCAATGGTCCACCAGTCCGGCCAGCACCAGCGCTTTAACTTCCTCCTGGTCGGAAGGGTGAAAGGGAGACAGGGAAATGGGGATATTCATACGTATGAAGTATATCCTTTTCGAGAAGATGATTGAAGTACCATCAACTTCCTAACTTCGATCAGAATAAACTGTTAGTAAGCATGCTCTACGCTATCCGGCCTTCCCAGTTTTTATAGGCAGAAGTAGTTTTTTAGAAATCAGATCGATGGATAGATTATTTACGCTGAAAGACACACACGCGGTTGCGGCCGGATTGCTTGGCTTCATACAATGCATGGTCCGCCTCGTCGATCAGATCTTGCAGAGAATCTTCCTTACTTTTAAGCTGGGTCACCCCAATGCTGACGGTCACTGTTACGGGGCCCAGGTCGCTGTTTGTCGGGAGGCTTTGCTGAGCAATCGTCTGGCAAATACGCTGGGCTGCGATAACAGCATCCTGCTGGCTCGTTTCGGGCAGCAGCACAAGGAATTCCTCACCGCCAAAGCGGCACAAAACATCTGATTTGCGCAGAACACTCAAACAGGTATTTACGATCATCTTCAAGGTTTCATCGCCAATGAGATGGCCAAAGCGGTCGTTGACCAACTTAAAGTGGTCGATATCCAGCATAATCAGCGACATTTCATTGTTATACCGTTGTGAACGGATAATTTCATTTTCCGCATACTCGTAGAAGTAGCGGCGGTTATAAACGCCGGTAAGAGTATCCAAAATTGCCATGCTTTGGATCTTCTCAAACATTTGAGCGTTGCTAATGGAAATGCTGGCCTGGTGCGCAATGGTTTCAACCAGGCGAATTTGATCGTCGCTATAAGCATTCGGCCTTCCCGCCCACAAGGACAACACACCAATCTTTTCTTTCCCCAACATCAACGGGATACCCAGGATGCTGCGCTCGTTATGACCAGGGGCTTTCACAATATTCATTTGAGGAAATTCGCTGTTGTCGTCAAAGGAGTCGGGTATATATACAAGCTTGCCCTTCTCCAGAACATAACGGGTAAATGAAGGTTGATCAACTACGGAAATCGGTCCTAATGCAATCTGTTCCTCATTCTCCTGATACATATGGAAGGTGGCTATACCTTCGGTTTCATTTAAAATCGCCACATTGAACAAATCGATTGGCGTGACAATTTTCAATTTATCAAATAAGGTCTTGATAACACCTTCCAAGTTCAGCCTTTCAGTAATTTCCGAACTCACCTCATATAGGATCTTCATTTCTTCGGCACTCTTGGCAACTTCGCTGAAGAGCTGTGCATTTTGGATAGCAACGGCTGCCTGGTTTGCGAAAACCTGCAGGCGCGGGATGTATTCCTCTTTAAAGAAATTGGGAGTACCTGCATCGAGGTTAATAAAGCCATGCACCCGGCCTTTCCCAATAATTGGCGCACCCATGTAGGATTTTATCCAACTCGAACCTGGAATATCTCGGCTCCATTCCGGATCATTGTCGGTATCCGGATTAAAACAAGGTTGGCCTGTTTCAGCCATTTTTTTCAGGTTAGGAATATCACTCAGTTTGCATTTTATTTGGGGAACAATGTCCTGTGTTCCATATTTTTCATACCCTCTGGTACGTACAAAACGGACCATATCATTTATTTCGATTAGAGCAATATTGGCAGTATCATGTGGGACAACTCTGCCGACATTGGTTAATATATTTTCCAAGACCTCATCCAGGTTCAAGGTGCTGTTAATCACAGCTGCGGTATCTGCCAATGCCTCAGCTAATTCACGCTGCTCTTGTTCTTTAATCTCAATTAATTTTCGCTTGGTAATGTCATGAAATATCAGCACTTTACCAATGAAATTATGGCTTTGATCGTAAATCGATGACACACTAAAATTCACATATTGAAGCGGCTTTTCTGAAAGGCATAATTCAGATTGAAAGTCATTCTTATTATCCAACTCATGGAGTATGGGTGATTCATGATCAAAAACGTTCCGTATGGAATGTCCCATCGGAGAATGAATTTTTTTGTGTTTTAGAATAGCTAAAGCTGCCGGATTAATGTCGATTATTGTATCCTGCGGATCGAGTACCAAAACACCGTCAACCATATTTTCCAAAAGCAAATCCCGCGCGATAGGCAAAATATCAAATAAACGAAATTGGAATGTATTCCAGGAAAGTACAATGGCAATGAAGGTAAATGAAAGCGGGGTTATATCCAAACCCGTGACAGGAAATAGACCTAAAACATATAAGATATTGGAGGTCCAGCCGATAATTACGCCAGAAACGATAATAACAATTTGTTTTCGTTTCTGTCGAGAAAAAACCAGCAGTCCTTTTAACAGCCAAAAAGTTCCAATGAACAATAATAAATAGCTATAAATAATATGAACATAAAACCAGGGGCCGTGTATGTAGAGCGCGATATTAAACAGGTTTGGTTGTAAGATAATATCCAACCATAACAGATGATGGTGCTCGTTGGTGAAAGCCATAAGTAGCGTAATAATGGGAATGATTAGGATGAGCCAACGCGTCTTTTCTTTAAATAATTTATGGCCGGTAAATTCCGCAGCAAAAAGCAGCCAAAGAGGCGGAAGGGAGGCAATACCGATATACTGCCATTTGGACCAGAATAATTTTCCCTCCAGAGATAAAGCCCCTGCCTCAAAAATAGAAGCGAAACTCCATGTACAAAGAGAAAGCATCAGAATGGAAAATGGGACATTGCCAGGATTCGAGCGACGCCGCCACGTCATTGCAGCGGTAATTAATGAAAACAAAGAGGCTATGACGTACACCAAAGCAAAATCGGGGAAGTCATACCTCATAGGGAGCTACCCTCCTGTCTTTTTTATACGAGATCACATCACACCTATAATATATTTTACTAATAAATCAAGGGTTTTTTATTAACTTAATAAATTGGGGATGCTTTTTTAATAATGGAAAAAGAGTAAGCAATGATTAACAAGCAAATTCAGATACTTTAGTACAATCCCGGCCAGACTGTTTAGCCTGGTAGAGTGCGCGATCCGCTTCCGATAACAAAGCATCCATCGTACGGGCATTATCGGGGTAAACAGCAATGCCAATTGAGATATTCACGTTAATACTCTCCGAGAGATCCGGAATTTTTAATTTTTTGCAGGTTTTTCGCCATGATTCTGCCCGTTGGAAAGCCGCATCGCAATTCATGCCTGGAAGAAATAAGACAAATTCATCCCCACCAAAACGGCTGACAAAATCACTATCCCGTGTTTGAGACAATAATAGTTTCCCAAGAGCAATGAGGACATCATCCCCAGCTTTATGGCCGTAGGTATCGTTGATATTTTTAAAATGATCAACATCAATCATCACGATACTTAAAGGTTGATTTTGTTGTTCGGCATATAAAATTTCACTTGCCAGGGATTCTTTTAGACAGGCTCGATTATACACTCCCGTCATCGCATCCCGATTGGCTTGTTCACGCAGCTGTTTTTCCAACTGACGGTTCTCATCCAACTGACTTGCCAGGCGTTGATTAATCCGTTGCAGTTCTTTTTCCGTTTCCTTCCGGAGGGTAATATCTTCCATAATAGCCACCCATCCCAGGAAAATGCCTTTTTTATTCTTAAGGGGAGAAATACTAATATTCAACCAAGTGCGGTTATTAAATGGAGAGACAATCTCAAAGCGGCTGTTTTCTGTCCTGGAAAAGTGATCATCATATAAATTCCAACACTTTATTAGAGTAGTACTCTCTTGCGCAATTACTTGAGCGAAATTCATACCTATCAATCGCTCAGCTCCCGGATTCATATCAATCACTTTTTTGTTTTCGTTAAAAACAAGGACGCCATCATTAATATTTTCAAAAAGCAACTCGTGCGCGATAGGAGAATAGTCTAATAGATTGGCCTGCCGAATTCCGATCAAAATCAGAACACCGGTGAAAAAGAAACCGAGTGAAGAAATATCCAATCCCGGAAAGGGGTTTAGTCTGGTTATATAAAGAACCGAAATTAACCAGGGTGTTATAGAAGCTAGAATTAAAATCACGTTTTGAATACGATAAACCTTTTGGGATTTTACGGAGGAAAGAAATAATAAAGTAGTAGAAATTGCCACTAGTGTAAATATATATACAATTCCCACCCAAAAAGCCGGACCATGGTTGTAAATAATGCTGTTGGTTCCAATTTGGCCAAGAGAGTACGAGGACCAAACTAAATGGTGTTGATTATTTGTGGCTGCCAGAAGAAAAATAATCATCGGAACGATAAAAAGCAGGGCAGCTTTACCAATCGAAATATCCTTGGTTTTTCTACTATATTTGAGGGCAAAAAGAAATATAAACACCGGTGCTGTCTGGGTACCAATATATGCCCACTGAGACCAGATAATTTTTAATCGAAGTGTGACTGCTGCCGCTTCCATTCCATTACAGAATGTCCATTCAGTTAACGCAACAAATAGAAAAAAGAGCTCAAAACCACCACGGTCAAAGCGCCTTTTCCATAAGGTAATCACAACCATTAAGGACACAATTGCCGATGTGAATTGGGCAATTGCATAAGGGGTAAGAATATATTTCATTTGTGTTTTTAAAAATGGTTAGTTAATTTTATCCAATGCACCCATATGTGAATTATATATTCAAACCGGGGAATTTACGATGTGCCGCGAGCGAATTTTCCTTTTAAAAGCGATGCTTTATAATCTGTATCTGATTAATTTTAAGATAGCAGAAATTTTATCGAAATAGATTCACAAACGCAGGGAGAATGCCTTTTGAAGAAATTTAAATGGTTCTGGAGCTGGCAGGACGAAAAAATCGAGAACTGGTTGCAAGAGATGGCACTGTCCGGATGGAAATTGAGCACAATCCCCCTGCCGGGCTTGTTCTCCTTTGAAAGCATCCCCCCGGCAGCCATCACCTATCGGCTGGATTATCACAACCGGCAAAAGATCGGCATGAACGCTTATCTGGATACTTTTCTTGATGACGGCTGGGAATTCATCACCAAGTTAAATGGATGGCTGTATTTCAGCAAACCACTGCCTGCTTCCGGCAACCAATTGCCAGAATTGAGTGTTCAACCCAAGATCGACAAACTTACCCACCAGCTATCCATTATGGGCAGTTTTGTCCCGCTGATGACCCTGTGGTTTCCCTTGTTCGGCAATCACGCCAGCCCCCCTTTCCGCGAACTTTTATTGGTCGTTTATGTGCTTTCGCTGGTTATTTTTCTGATGACCATCATCAAAGGCTACCAACGGGTTAGGGAATTGAAAAAGCAATCCTGAAACAGATACCTTATAGAATTAATAGAAGAACGCTCGGGCTTCAGCCCGAGCGTTTGTTTTACAATTTTTTTCCGGCGGATTGTTCCAGATTGTGTACCCATTCAGCCTTGTTCATTTTAACCGGTTGATAGGCTAGAAATCGATCAATCAAGTCGGCAGGTTCCAAAGCCTGTAGAATCAAATCCCGATGCGGCTGGTAAATGAACTGCTCCGCAACGGAATAATCCAGGAACTCCAACAAATGGTCGTAGTAATGATCGATATTGAGCACACCGCAGGGTTTGGTATGGAAACCCAACTGCTCCCAGGTAAGCACCTCAAAGATCTCTTCCAGAGTACCGTACCCGCCCGGGAGGGCAACAAAACCATCAGACAATTCCGCCATAAGCGCTTTACGCTCATGCATGGAATCCACCACGTGTAATTCCGCCAACTCATCAAAAGCCAATTCCTGATCGCTCAACGCTTTAGGAATCACACCAATCACCTGGCCGCCATTCGCCAAAGTCGCGCGGGCCACTTCCCCCATCAGTCCAACCCGGCCGCCGCCATAAACAAGGGTAATATTGCGGTTTGCCAGCTCAGTTCCCATTGCACGTGCAGCCGATAAATATTCCGGTCTTTTTCCCGGACTGGAGCCACAATAAACACACACTTTTTTCAGTTCCATTTAATTCGCCTTTCAGTTTCTTGTTTTTCCTATGATTTCGGATGAAAAGTCCCTTCGGGATTAATGCCCAGCGTACCGGCCGCAATGGAACGTTGATCCATAGGGCTGAGTAATGCTGTCTGAGCCGCTGGGATCAAAGGGACTAACTTGACTGATTTTAAATATACCTCGATCCAATCCACTCCCGCGGAAGTGTTCATCCAATCTGCCCGATCAAACCTTTTCAGGTTAATAGGACGGGTATAGTAACGCAAGGTTTTAACTCCATTCACATTGAAAAAGTCCTCGAAATAGGACATGACCAGTTCCCGCAGATTTCGATAAACCGGCTCACGGAAACGCAAACCGCTGTAATTCGACTTGGCCACCGCACCCCAAAAATTATTGATTTTATACACCGCCAGCACGTGGTCGTCATCCATGCCGGGATCGGGTTGCAAATCCACGATCAGCGGTGGAAAGCCGATACGACGCAACGCAGCCGCGGCGAACAAGCCGCCATCCAGGCAGTGGGCCTGGCGCTGGCGCAACACTTCCTGCGGCGAGCGGTTTTCTTCTCCGCCGGGGTAACGGGTTTCGTCCAAAAAAGCCTGTACCTGTGCGGGTGTGCGCAGGCTGTCCATCAGGTTTAATTCTTGCGGAGTCAGGCCTTGATTGAATCGCCGGACGGCTGCATCCATAGTATCCATCGATAATATTCCTCATGAAGTTCTCAAATATTATCACCGGATATTGGTTTTAATTAGCGCAATCCGGAAAATTTAGAGGATTTATTCTTCGACTTTTTCAACCAGGATGCTACCGCTGCCCAACAGGGCTGCAATGGCGCCAATGGCAGCCAGTTGAGGAGCCAGCCACACGCCCACCACACCAATGGTGAGGGGAATGTCGATCAGCGTGCGGCCTTCCGCGTTGCGAATGACCACACGGCGGATATTGCCTTCGTGAACCAATTCCTTGACCTTACCTAGCAATTCTTCCCCGGTAACAGGTATTTCTTCGGTATGAACTTTTTCAGTGCTCATGATAACTTTCCTTTTTGAATGACCTGCTTTATATACGAATTTGCTCCGCGCAGGTCGCGCGGTTCCATGTATTCAGCGCTTTTTAGGTTTCAACGGCAAACTGACCAATACCTGTGTTCCACGGCCCGGGTCACTGGTGATGGCAATGCGGCCGCCCAAGGCTTCCGTGATGGATTTGGCGATGGAAAGCCCCAGACCGCTGCCGTGGTTCTCACCGCTGCGAGCGCTGTCGACCTGATAGAAGCGGTCGAATACCAGCGACAGGCTTTCCGGCGGAATACCCTCTCCGGTATCCTCAACCTTGAAATATGCTTGGTGCGCGTCCGCTTCCACGGACAGGGTTACCGCACCACCGGCAGGCGTGTGCTGGAAAGCATTATCCAGCATGATCAACAGCACCTGGCGCAGGCGGGTCTTATCGCTGACTAGTTCCAATGCGGGTGCCTGCGCTTCAAATTGAATGGACCTGACCACCGCCAGCCGGCCAAACTCGCGCTCAATATTCCCAATCAGGTCAGCCAGATCAATCGCAGCAAAGTCCAATTTCAACTGGCCGGCGTCCAAGCGGGAAAGCAGCAGCAGGTCTTCCACCAGGTTGCACATGTGATCCGTCTCGGTAATGACATCCCCCAGGTAACTGTTCAGCTTCTTATCCGTCTTGACCCGGCGCTGGCCTGCTTCCGCACTGGCCCGGATCAGCGTGAGGGGGGTGCGCAATTCGTGACTGGCATTGGCGATGAAAGCTTGTTGGTTATCCCAAGCCTGCTGGTGCGCCGACAAAGAGCGCCCTGCGATCCACCAGCTGCCCAAACCTAAAATCACGATAGAAAGGGCACCGATAATCAACAAACTGGTCAGGAATTGGTTCAGGATGTTCATTTGGCCGCTGATGGATTTTCCCAATTGGACGACATCGATACCCGCCTGATCCGGGAGGGCATAGGTCAACAGACGCGCGGAGGTGCCGTCAGTCAGGGTAACATTCCGATAATCCAGGCTGCCGCTCTGCTGTGCGGCTGCCACTGCGGCCATGTCCGGCTGCATGGGCAATTCGTACGGGTTGGGATTAAAAAGCAGCTCCCCGGAAGAATCCAACGGGAGGATAAAAACAGTGGATTGCTCACCTTCATAGATCTCGTTGGCACGCAGCTCGTGATCATCGTCCTTTTCCTCTTTGTCTGACTCCTCTTCGCTATTCAGACTCCTCGGCAGGGGAACATCAATGCCATCCAGGACAGTGACCAATTTAGCCTGCAATGCCTGGTCATTGGCATTTTGGAAATAATAATACAGGACCGAATAGGTGCTGCCGCCCAGAATCGCTACCAAGAGCATACCCACCAACAGGTAGATCAGCGTCAGGCGCAGACGCAGACGGCTAAGCATTTTCGCCATCCAAACGGTAACCCACTCCGCGTACAGTTTGCAGCGGATCGGGCAAACCGGGAACGTTCAATTTCTTACGCAGGTAGGAGATGTACACGTCCACCAGCTCCGGTTTGACAGCCGAATCATTGGACCAGATGTATTCCAGAATATTCTGGCGGGGCAGGGTTTGTCCGCTGTTGCGCAGCAGATATTCCAGCAAATCCCATTCCGTTCTGGATAAATCGATAGCTTTTTCTCCGCGGCGCATGGTGTGGGCTTTTAAATCCATGACAATATGCCCAATGCGGAGCTCCCAGTTGTCGCTGCCCGCGGGCAGGTTGCGGCGCGACAGGGCACGCAAACGGGCCAGAAGTTCGTCAAATGAAAAAGGCTTGACCAAATAATCATCCGCGCCGCTATCCAAACCCGCCACACGGTCCTCCACCTGGCCGCGGGCGGTCAGGATCAGCAAGGCGGTGGCGATATGCGCGGAACGCAGTTTGCGGCAGATCGAAGGCCCATCGCGGCCGGGCAGCATCCAATCGATGACCGCCACATCGTATTTTCCACTCATGGCCATTTCCAGCCCTTCATTGCCATCATGGCTAACTTCCACGCGAATATGCTCTTCCTCAAGCACGTCCGCGATCAGCCTGGCCAGGCGCTTATCGTCTTCTATGATCAGTACCAACATTCCTCAACCTTTTTAATCCTTATCACCTTCATTGTAGGTCAATTTTATTTTACAAAGATTGGAATTTCATTGGAAAAATAGCCCTGTTTTTTCAGAAAACCACAAGGTTAATAGGATATATTTGGTCTTATTAGTATATTACACAGGAGTAAACATGAGACAAAAAACCATTCTGATCGCATCCACTCTGATCTCCCTGTTCGTCATCGGCGGGGTAATCGGATTCATCCGGGCAGCCAACAACACCAATGCCAATGAGCTCAGCCCCGAAGTGCAGGCGCAAATCGCCACGCGCGAAGCGGCCTACAACGACCTGATCGCGCAGGCCAACAACCAGATCCAGACCTTGAATGAGCAAGTCAACGCGCTGCAGGACGGAAAAGAAATCGTCAATGGGCAGCAAACCATCAGCGTGGATGAAGCCGTGGCGGCCGCCCAGCAAAGCGCGGACAGCGAGGATTACCTGAAAGGCGTTCCCGAATTGGCCAGTTTTGAGGGCCAGACGGTTTACAGCGTCAATTTCACCAGCGGGACCGTATATGTGGACGCGTTCAACGGCGAGGTATTGTACAGCAGCATTCCGATAAAAATCGACAACCAGCAAGCGGTGCAAATCGCCGCGGACTATTTGCAGGTCAGTGATACATCCAAAGCGAACGTACAAACGGTGGTGGTGGATGGCGCTGAATTCTATAAAGTCACTTTGAGCAACTATGTGTTTTACATCGATGCGTATGGAAATATTACAAAGGTACAGGTAATCCAATATACCTCGACCAGTTCCAGCTCCTCCGGCTCATCTTCTTCGCGTGAAAGCGGTGAGCGCGAGCATGAGGACGAGCGCGAGGACGAGCATGACGACGATTAGTTCGCTTGGACAATACGGAATTGAGAAATGAGAATGAATACCCCGAATAACAAACAAGGTAAAAACTGGGCAACCGCGATAAAAGTCTTTCTGGCTTCGCTTTCCGTTACATCGCTGTTCGGATTGTGGAATCTGTTCAGCAAAAGCACCCAGGAAGCCAGCGCGGAGGCGGATAACACCACAGTCGACAATACGAACGCTTTGAACACCGCGCTGCCCACACTGGTGCCCTCTGCATTGGACAATACAAGTACCAGTCAAAGCAGCCAGGAGCTGGCGCAGGTCACCGTACAGCAAGCCGAACCCACCGCCGCGCCGGTGATCGAGCGGGTAGTGATCGGTTCTTCCGGCGGCTCTGGCGGCTCCGGCGGCGGCGCCCCGGCAGCCAAAACATCGTCAAGCTAATGTATAAGATCCGTTTTCACGCAATGGGCAGCGAGGTCGAAGCGCTGATCGATTCGGAATCCGAACAGGCACGCTCGCTGCTGGAGCAGGTGCCGGCCTGGTTCGAAGAATGGGAACAGCACCTGAGCCGTTTCCGCTGGGACAGTGAACTGAGCCAACTCAACCGCAGCCAGGGAGAGGCTGTGTCGGTCAGCCCGGTGTTGTGGGATGTGCTGCAGGTCGCCCTGGAAGCAGCCGAGGACAGCCGCGGGTTGGTCACACCGGCTGTGCTGGACGCGCTGGAAGCGGCCGGATACGACCGCAGCTTCGAGCTGCTGGAAAACAGCGCCGGCATGTTGGGTGCTCATTTCTCCTTTATAAACTCAGCCGCAAGCCTGGACGACATTGCCGTGGACACGGATAAACACAAGGTGCTGCTGCCGGAAGGGTTGCGGTTGGATTTCGGCGGCAGCGCCAAAGGCTGGGCCGCGCATCAAGCCGCGCAGCGCCTGGCGGAATACGCCCCGGCTTTGGTCAGCGCAGGCGGCGACATCGCCCTGACCCCGCGCAGCGGGCCAGCCCAAAGCTGGCAAATCGGCATAAAGGATCCCTTCAACCTGGAAGCGGAGATCGCGCGCATCAGCCTGCGCGAAGGCGGCGTAGCCACCTCCGGCACGGATCACCGGCACTGGGAGCAGGACGGCGAATGGCGCACGCACATCATTGACCCGCGCAGCAACGCGCCGGTGGAAAGCGACGTGTTGAGCGCGACCGTGATCGCGCCCAACCTGATGGAAGCCGAAATGGCGGCCAAGACCTGCCTGATTTTGGGGTCTGAGCAAGGCATGCAGTGGCTCAGGCAGCGCAGCGGAAACGCGGGCCTGTTTGTGCTGCAAAATGGAATTATCGCATTATCAAATAATATGGAATCTTATCTGGTGAAAGAATATGAAAGAAATATCCTGGTCGAACCAATTTGAGGAAAGACTCTTCAAGAGAATCTTACGGACGGGCCTAATCCTGGCCGGCGGGATGCTGGCCTTTTTCCTGGGCGCTCTGATGCTGCCTGCCCTGGCACAGTCCGGCGCCGCAGCGGACACGCATACATTCTGGTACCTGTCGCGGGCCAGCGGCATCATTGCCTTTGTCTTCTTATGGGTATCCATGGTGCTGGGCCTGCTGATGAGCACCCGCAGCCTGCCGAAAGGCCGGGGGTTCGCCATTGGCAACGACCTGCATCAATTTGTCAGCCTTTACGGATTATTCTTCACGCTTTTCCACGGAGTGATCCTGCTTTGGGATCCGTACATCAACATGACGCCTTTGCAACTGGTGGTACCTTTTACGGTGTTCAACTATCAACCTTTGAGTGTCGGTGCCGGGCAGATCAGTCTCTATTTATGGATTGCGTTGGTGTTCAGTTCCTATGTGCGCAAATCCATTGGACGAGCCACCTGGCGCGTACTGCACTATCTGAGTTTCGGGGTCTTTTGGATGGTGCTGTTGCACGGCATCAGCGCGGGCAGCGATACCGGAACTGCCGGCATGCAAATTCTGTATTGGAGCAGCGCGGCCAGCATAGTCTTTTTGACCACTTACCGCATCCTGTCTGCCATCTTCTTAAGAAACGGGAATGAGAAGGCAGCCTTGCCCGGACAAGATATCGAATAAAATTTTGTCAGGTCAGTTAGTTAAATAATAACAATCTCCCGAAATTCGGGAGATTGTTTTATGTGTGTGGTAAGTGAAAACGGACCTTAGAATGTCAATGAGATGGAAGGATTATCGCGTGTGATGTATTGAACAGAAAGTTCACCGCCGCAGAAACGACTCACCAATTCGAACATATCCTTGGCCACCAGTTCTACTTCCTCCATCGATACCGGAGGAAGGCCGTCGATATTGAACTCAATGATCTTGGTGGAAGGCAGCGTAAGCGAATGGTTCGCCTGGCGCCAGCTCCAACGGCGGGTGAGCACCGTATTTCCTTCCACAAAAACGAATTCATCCGGGTCGGGATGTTCCATCTCTTCCGATCCGAAGGGAACAAACTCCTCCGAACCGTCGGCCGGACGCAGAGAGATATCTGCCTGGATTGCATCCAGCGCATGCCCGCCGGTGGGAACCAGATGACGCAGTGAAAGGATGTTTCCAATATCCACCAAAGCATTGATGGAAGGCAGTTCATTACCGCGCAGGACACGCCGCGACATGGCTTCGATGGAAGAGCGGTATTCGCTGGGTTTGATGCCAAGCGAACGGAAAGCCTCACGCCAGGAATTCACCTTGGGATAGTCAGTAATCTCTTCCACATTCAAGCGCTGCTGTAGCGATTTTTCTTCATCACGCAATAGTTGAACCAGTTCAGGCGAGGACTTGCCATTGGACACACCCACAGCCAGCACAACCCCGCGAATATAATCGGGAAATTTTTCGAAAACCTGGGGAGCTATCGAGTACTGTATTGTTTTCATATTGATCCTATCGGTAATTATATTTTTCGCTCTCGCTTGGCCTGTTTCATGGCATACATCAAGCGATCTGCTTTTGTCAGATCAGAGTTAATAGATTGAACGATCTTTTCGATGCCGTAGGACACACTTAAATGATCTTCAATTGTTAATTCCTCAAATTCTTTACGTATCCGGTCCGCAACCCGTTCAGCATCTATTATACCGATATCACTCAACAACACTAAAAATTCATCACCGCCGTAGCGCACAACCAGGTCATTCTGGCGAAGATTATTTTTTACAATTTCAGCAAACTGAACCAGGATGCGATCCCCTTTTTGGTGTCCGTGGCGATCATTATAGGATTTGAAATTATCCAGATCCATAAGAATAAGAACATTGTATTGATTTTTGGAAGCTTTCCCCAGCACATTGCGATTATAGGCAGTTGTGAGCGTATCAATATCAATTCTCTTCTCTAAATCCTCTTTTTCCAAAAACACCTGATTAAATTCAATCAACAGATTAACGCCAAAGAGAATAGTGCTCAGAAGGATAATATAGGCCATGACATACGGCCAGGAAAAATGGAAGATTTGAACAGCGAGAATTTCCAAAAGGCCCAAGATCAACCAGATTGCCGGAAGAACCAGCCAGTTTTTCTTCCCGGCATCTTTGAAAATAAAGTAGACTGCACCCACCAGGTCAATCAGCGTGACCATGTTTAAATACGTCAGTGTTTGAGATAATCTGATCAGATCCGGCTGGATGAGGACAATGAATACGGAAACGATAGAAGGTGCTGCCAGGTATTTGCTGACGCGCAGCCGATCCTGGAAATATTTTTCCATACCAACCATAAACAGAAAGGCAGCCAGGTAACCCGCGATCATCAAAATTTTCTTTATAACTAGAAAGTCACCCAGCGTTCCAGTCGAAACCCGAAATTGGAAGTCGAAAGTTTCAATCGCCCCCATAACGGACGCCAAGCCAAAATATATTTCGGCGCTGAATGTTCGACGGCGTATCAACGAAAGAACAATCAGAAGTAAACCAATTAACAGGGCGGCGCCAACAGAGGTGAGCAGGATATCGTTATAAATAAAATCAATCCACATGACCCGTAAAGCCGCCGATTTTTTATCTATCGTGTAGGGAGGTATGGATATACTGATGGGAAATGATGCGCTGCTCAGTTGAATTTCCATTTCCGAAGATGGAGATCCTTCTTCCGGTAAAGGTACTATGAAAGTCTTATTCCAAATATTTGCCGTAGGAGCTTCCAGATCGCCCAAAGCGATAACAGAATTACCATCTAAATCGATGCGAACGGCCTGACCTTTCAACCCGGTCAGGATCATTGCATCCCCGGCCGGATAAGATATTTCAGTTCTAAAGACCAGCGTGGTCATTTCTGTGATTGAGTATTGAAAAGGGAAGGTAACCGGACGCCATTCATCCCCCACTTTCATTTCCCAACCTTCCGAAAAGATATTCCCTTTCGGCTGAACCGGAAGATAGAGGAGAAGGAACAGCACCCCGAATGAAACAACGGAGCAAAATGCCCAAAGTAATTTACGGTGGAAAGATTTCAAGGTTATTCACTTGGCTAACAAATAAGAGAGTCATATCAATTATATATAACAACTAACGCCGTGTAAAATATTTCACCCTCTTTTTCAAATTCGGCAGAAATCATCTGCCTATTGCGTATCATTATAACCTTCGGTTATCGCAATAAGTTTTTCAAAGCCCCGTAGGTGACTCCATCGCTGATTTGTTCAACAAAACGGATATGTTCCGGCGTCTCGCTGGCTAATCCACCCTGTAGCATAATCGGTTTAAAGTCCTGATCCAAAGCGCCCCGATAGGTGGATAACACGCAAAACTCGGCGCAGAACCCCGCCAGGATAAGCGGATCGGCTTGCAATGTATGCAGGTGTTCAGCCAAACAGGTCTTGTTGAAGGCATTGCCGTAATATTTATGAATGTGGAGATCGTCCGCAGCAATTTCCAATTCATCGGGAAGGTCGAACCCGGGGCTGCCCGGTTTTAACCCATCCGCTTCTTCAATATGCTGGACACTGATTACCGGAAATCCCTTTTCGCGGAAAAGCGCAATAGCAGCATTGATAACCTCGATAGCCGCATGAAGACTCTGCGTGGTTATGTCGCTGATATGAAAGAAATCCTTCTGAACATCGATAACAATCAGTGCCGGTTTCATTAAACTTGCCCTCCTTTATCAATCTTTTTAGGAAAATCTAATTATAGATGGATTTTCAATACATTCTTCTCCGACTTCCCTGTAAAAATATTAATTTTTTGAAATATCCCCAAAACATTAAAAACAAAGACGATAAAACGTTAAGAGGATATAATGCCGGAAATTTCGAATAACCAAAGCATATCCTTCAGACCGCAGGGATCCAATCGCATAGCAGACAGGCCGAAGATATCCTGGTTAATTCCAATAGATAATGTTATTTCAATGAATAGATAGGTGGCAAAAATCAGTTCTTTAAATTACGTCGAAAAAATCAAAACAGCATATAGAAATCGCCCCAGGCAAATTAAACCGGATATATTTTTATTCTCCGGGATCATATTAGCTGCCGTTTTCGCTTTCATATCCTTCTCGGTTTTTATTCATCCTGAAGGAGAACGTTTTTGTTACAATTTTTACTTGGAAGTGGGGTCGATCAGTATCCTTTCCGCGACAGTATTAACAACCTCCGCGCTGATTGCTTATACTTGCTTTTTTATCAGCCCCAATGCAAAAAGGAAACAGAAGGTTTTTTTTCTGATCGCTGCTATTGCGTTAACCTATCTGGCCGTGGATGAGGTAATGCAATTCCATGAAAACATTGGGACAAATCTAGATCACATCCGTTTTTTCAGGAAACTGATTGCCTGGACCGGCGTCCACAGCTGGAACGATATGATCATCATTATTTACGGTCTGGTTGCCCTGCCCGTCCTGATTTACGTTTTACCAACCGTATTTGAAGTCCCCTATATTGCGGAGTATTTTGTTATCGCTTTCGTCTGTTATGTCATCCACACAACCATTGACGCAAGTTTCAGACCTCCAACAACGGCATCTTACATTTTCGAAGAATCTGCGAAACTATATACTTCCACTTTCATAGCATTGGGATTGTTATCCGGACTGCAATTCCTGATCAAAACAAGAAGTAAGGATGCCTGATCCCTCCAGTCCCATTCCAGCCTTCCCTAAAGCCTAATACTGGGGGAAGGGTTAAAGCTTTAATTCAATTGTATGGAATCCAAAATGGCATGGAAAGCATCCTGATATTGCTCATCCACCGCGCGGTAGAGATCCCGCCAATCTTCACCGGCGGGAATTTCTACGGTGTTGGGTGAACCGGATATTGTCAGCAGGTTGGATTGGTCATCCACCAAAATCACTTCGCGAGAGTAGATAGGTTCAGTTTGAGCCGTGTCGGAAAGCGTGGCAGTGTATTCAAATCCGTGTAAATCATCCAGGTTGAGCTGGCGCACGCGAATGATGCGGCTTCTGGTATCGGAGAGCGACTCGCCGTCCTGCATGGCAGTCAGTTTTTGGTAAGTATCCTGCCAGTAGGTGTTCCGGTTATTTTTGGTGTATTGCACCACAATGTAATAAGAATTCGGCTGGGTCAAAGCCTGGTCGGCGCGGTCCGTCCCGTAGGGATAAACTACATCGGACCCAATCGCAATCCTCAGGGTATCGCCGGACACGTATTCATCAGGCCCGAACCAATCGGATGGATAGTTAAACGAGAGACCAAAGTCCGTGTTGGTATATTGGTTGTCCTCCGCAGGTGAAGTACTGCTCAACGAAGGCTGGGCAAGAGTCTCCTCAACAGGCAAGGGTGCAGAGTCCACGGAGGGATGGGGCAGGCAGGCGCTCAAGGAAAAGAGCGTCAGGGAAATTAACAAGGCGATTGTCTTATTTATATTCATATATTTATGACGAATGATCGCAGGCTTTGGTTCCCGGTCTGGCGCTTCCTAACCTCCCTTTTTTCGCCCCCTCCCTTCCTCCCCGCCCCCTCCTAACCTCCCCCATTTCACCCCCTCCCTTCCTCCCCCAAAGTCTGACGACTTTAGGGGAGGTGATTTTTGGAAATACAATTAGAGCAATATGTTGATAAGCAGCGGAGAGATATTATATGTATGTGGGCGGTGAGTTTTACGCGGATGAGCGCTGGCGGTTGGATGAGCCGGCAATAGACACCTCGGGGTCGCTTTTCCTGAACGGTGGGAAAGCCTGCCTGACGGTGATCGGCGATTATTTGGTATCGCAGGGCATCCGTGAAATACTGCTGCCGTCTTACCTGTGCCCATCCATTCTTAATGCGCTGGTACCGTGCGGGTTATCCTTCGCCTTTTACCAAGTGAAACCGGATTTGAGCATCGACCTGCAAGACCTGGCACGCCAAGCGCAGGGGCAGCGCGCGGTGTACTTCATCAACTATTTCGGCTTCAACCAGCCGCTGGAAGTGCAGGCAGCCTTACGCAGTTTGCAGGAGAAAGGCAAGTTAGTAGTCGAGGATAACGCCCAGGCTGCCTTCCACCCGCAGCCATTCGGGGATTTTGCCTTTAACAGCCTGCGCAAGTTCTGCGCACACGACGGGGGTTACCTGACCACAAAGATGGATGTGAGCGCCATCCTCTCCAAATATTCGGATTTGCCCAACCGGCGCTTGCCGGTCATCCGGGAATATCGAGAAAAATTAGCGGATTACCTTTACCAGGCTCTGGATACTTACGATGAACTGAAAGCACTGTACGCACGCGCGGAAGAACTGTATGACAGCGACAGGGTGGTGCTGGGCGACCCGCTGGAGCAGGCTGAGATCGAGCGGCTGAATTGGGCCGGCATCCGCCAGGCGCGCCGCGAGAATTACACCTACCTGCTGGAAGCCATAGCCGGCATCAAGGCGCTGCGGCCGATCTTCCCGCAACTGCAAGCAGACATTATGCCGCTGGGGCTGCCGGTATACGTGGAAGGGATCGAGCGCGACTGGCTGCAGGATGAGCTGGGCGAGGCGGGCATCGGGTTGACAGCGCATTGGGCCGAACTGGCGCAAGACACACGCCTGAATGACAACGCCACGGCGGTGGAAATGGCCAACACCATGCTGACATTGGTCATCGACCAGCGCACCGGCCATAAGCAAATGGATACCATGGTGGAAAACCTGACTGCGTTTTGCAGCGGTTAAATTTCTCTGCGGCGACCAGAGAAACCCTGAACAAACCCTGATTCATCTATATCTTCTTATCCCCTTTTCAAACGCAAAAAACTGCTCCGAAATCGGAGCAGTTTCCTTTTTTTCATCTTCCGGGTTTTCAAATCCGGTGTACGGCAACTTTAACAAAATTTATTCAACGATAAACGGTATTGCAGGTACATCGTCAAAATTAAAGGTAACTTGCTTGCCCAGGCTTGACTCATCCACCTGGTAGATCATATGGAAGTATTCTTCCACGGGGATATCCAAACCTTCGCCCGTAATGGCCATCATCATGCAACGTTTGACCTCGATGCTGAACGGGTCAATTTCGCTGGAAGCTTCCTGGGCGCCCAGATAATAGGCTCCCCGAACCTGCCCATTTTCGTCGACTACAACAACATCCGAGATCGAAACTGACTTTTTCTCACCCAAAGGCTTTGCACTGAACGCAACCGCAAGATAACGACTGCCTTCATTCGCCAACACTCTTCCCTTCACCTCCGAGTCATAGACATCTTCCTCCATTAATGAGACACCCAACAGGGTCACTTCCCAATTCTCACTGGAGACCGGCATTCCAATTTCAGGGACAGTCGTTGCCGTAGGTTCCAGGGTTGGAACCGCGGTGGGTTCGGGGGTGTCTGTTGGCAAGGCAGTTGCCGTAGGTGTCGGCAAGGTCGGAGCTGATTGGCAAGCCGACAATGCGCCAGATAACAGAACCAGAATTAAAACGAATAACTTTATTTTCATATTTTCCTCTATGCTGAGTATTTTGGGATAATTTTCCACCCAGAATCAAATTATACATTAATCTCAAAAAGAGATAACTAATAAATTCTGCAAGTATAGTTTTGAGTAAACGCAAAAGGGATGAAACACCGCAACCCTCGTGCGCTGAATTGAAAAAAGACGGCAAGGTCAATCCCGCACGGTGGACAAAAATGTCTCCACGTCGGCGCAGAAGGCCAGCGTTTCTCGTTCGATTTGAGCGGACAAGGCCAGCAGATTGCTGAAGTCCGGGTCGGCCGTGATGGTATGCTCCAGAATGGCGTCCGGGTTCTGCGCAGCGTCTACACGGGGGTACTTCTCCCAACCGGCATCCTCGATTAGCTGCGCATACTGAGCCAGCACTGCACGGTTGGCCGCAGACAGCCAAACTTCAAAGGCAAAGGTCTCATGGACAAACACGATAGCAATTTTCAGACCTTTGTCTTTCAACGCCGGTGGTGTAAAAGAGAAATAGGTCATATCCATGTAGCCGAAGTACAGGCTGCCGGACACCTGATATTCGGGGTATTTGGCTTTCAACTGTGTCTTCAGGGCAGACATGTATTCCATCAAGCCGCGGTAGGCCTGTTGAATGGCGCCCTTTTGCATTTGTGCGCGGTACTCGCTCATTGCATCCGAAAGTGATCCCATTCCAATTTCCTCCTCATTCAGAGATGAACCACTGGCAAATCGTCCAGCTCCAATTTACCTTATCCTGATAAAAGTGTACAGACTGAGAAACCAGGCAACTTCCAAGGATTCCCAATTGCTACAATTGTTCAACGATAAAATCCCAAGTCAATTCAAGAATAGCTGTCATCTTCTCGGGTTCATTCGAAATATACGTGATAACAGCCTGTTTTTTTGGAATGACTACCGTGTATTGCCCATACAAACCATCCAGACGATAAGAGCCGGGATAGGAGTTCATCCACAACTGGTATCCATAACCCGCACGGTGATCGGGGGTCGCGAAGTATTCATCGAAATCCGAATTATCAATTTGCTTGCCGGTTGCCTCGCGGATATATTGCGCAGGAATAAGGCTAACGTTTTCCCACTTGCCCTCATTCAACAGCAATTGACCGAATTTTGAAACCTCATGGGCCGCTAAGTGCAATCCGGAGCAACCGAAATTGACGCCGTCGCGATTGTGTTCCCAATGCACATCCTGGATCCCCAGAGGTTCAAAAATTCGCGGACATAAATAATCATTCAAGTTAGTGCCGGTCGTCAGGCTGATCAATTTGGACAGCATGTAGGTGGCAGCGTTATTGTATAAAAAGTGCGAGCCGGGTTCATAGACGATCGGTTCGCGAAAGAAAATGCCCTCCACATCGTCAAGCGGTTCACCGGCATGCCATGCTGCGGTAAAGGGACAATTCGCCTGTCCTGTCCCCATGCATAACAAATCACGAATGCTGACCTTCTCCCACTCAGGCTCTGATGGAATTTGGAAATATTTAGAGATAGGATCCTCTACCTTCAAAAGACCCTCACCTTCCGCAATACCAATTGCCATCGATGTAAAAGTCTTAGAGTTGGACCAAAGCAGTACCCGCTGTTCTTCGGCGAAATCATGTTCCGCCACAACCTCACCATTCTGACGGACAACGATATTCAGAATATTCAGTTTATGTTCAGCCGCAGATTGAATCAAGCGATTTAAATTCATTGAACCACATTTCAACTTTTAATATTTTCCCAAGTTTAATCCAACCCTTTGGGATTGGACACCTTTAAAGCAAGGTTTTTTTTTCTTTCAAAAAAGGATCATTCGATGCGGTCTTCGATCTCCCAGGCATGGTCGAGGGTATGCCAGGCGGTACGGCGCACGAAGAAGCGCGGCGTCCAACGCCCCCCGCCGCGTGGTCCGACTGCGGGAATCCCACCCTGCACGGAAGCCGCCAACGTCTCCAACATGACGCGCCGCCGGGTCTGATCATCCCGGCTGTCGAGCGGCATTTTCCCGCCCAGTTTGGATAGGTAAGCCAACTCGGCTTCGCCCACGTGGGCAACCATTTTGGCCAAGTCGCGGCCGCCGCCGCGCGGCCCCGTACGCATAGATTTGCCTTCAGCAGCCTGCGCGGCACGGTCGAAAGCAGCCCAGGAAGCCGCGAGCAAGACCTGCATGTACGCCAGTTCATCTTCACTTACAAGCAGGTCATCCGGCGGCAGGGGCATGGCAGGCGCGCCAAAATCGGTGGTGGCGTTGCCAACAACTTTGCCCTCCACCTGCAGGTCGATCAAAGAAAGCGCATCCGGGAATTCCAATCCGCTGCCCGTCAGGGCCTGTGCATAGCGCGGGGCATACTCCAGCAAAGCCCGTAAAGCGGCGTCCTCACTGCCCCCGCTACGGCACCAGCCCGGCCAATGCGGAACAACCGCAAAGGTGCGTGTTTGGCCGATTTCGAGAAAAACCCAGATCGGATTGAGCGACATGGTAGAACCTCCTGTCCAATTTGAGCATAGCCCGGCTGTCAAAAAACCGGACTTTATTATGTTTTCATTGAATATTTACACGCGATCAAATTCCATCTCATTCATCATAGCCGTGCAGATAAGGGATGGTTCTCATTCAACTGCAGCAAGTCCCACAGGTTCCCGTAGAGGTCTTCAAAGACCGCCACTATCCCATAAGATTCTTCTTTGGGAGGGCGAATAAACTTAATGCCATTAGCGACCATCTCGTCATAATCGCGCCAGAAATCGTCCGAGTTAAGGAAGAGGAAAACACGGCCGCCGGTCTGGTTACCGATGAAGGGCTCCTGCTCCGGCTTGGACGCGCGCGCCAGCAGCAGGGTGGTGCCGGAAGAACCAGGGGGAGCCACCACTACCCAGCGCTTATCCTGGGCGGGTTGGTAGGTATCCTCCACCAAAGTGAAATGCAATTTCTGTGTATAAAAGGCAATGGCTTCGTCGTAATCCCGCACGACCAGAGCGACGTGCACAATGGATTGACGCATCTTATTCTCCATCCTCTTCATGGTGAGCAGTCATGTGCTGTTGAAGGCGCAATCCCGCCAATATCTGCCGGACGCGTTCCGCGGACAACGAGCCGATATATTCGCCCAATTGCGTCTTATCCACAGTTGAGACCTGTGAAACGGCCACAATGCTCTGCCTGGGCAAATTCGCTTCCCCCGGCTCAAGCAGGACGTTGCCGGGTATGCTCACCCGTTTCATATTGGTCGTCAAGGCACACACAACCACGGTGTTGATACGGCTGCGGTTGACGACATTTTCCTGAATTACCACATGGGGATGGGTAATGCCCGCTTCCGACCCACGCGGATCTTTCAGCGGTACCCAATAGATATCACCCTGATTGATTACCATAGAAACAGAATATCCTCTTAATATCAGCAATTATGCCATAACAAAAACGCGCTCTTCTGAATGAGAGCGTGTTTTCACCAGTAGTACTAGAAAAATGGAGAGTTCTAAAAATGAAGGCATCTACCCAATGATCGAATTGGAGCGTTTTTCTTTCAACGCTACACATTTCTCGCCCCCACTTAATCTCCCCATTTTCACTACGCCAGTGCCTGCCCCCTCCTAACCTCCCCCATTTTTGCTTTGCAAAATAGGGGAGGAATACTTAAAACATTTCATTCAACATTTTAAGGTCAAGCATGAGGGGCTTTATCGTGTTGCCGCTCCTAGCCTCACCCATAATGGAGCGTCCATTCCGGTAACAGCTCGAGGCTATTCCGGAATGGGTATCTCCGATCTTTGCTCTCGCAAAACGCTTCAAAAAATAAGGGAGGCGTTAATGAAGAATCATCCCTCAATGAGTACTTTTCAATTCCATGACGGCGGCCCGGCAGAAGACGCGTACGTCACGTGCTATGCCCTCGAGGCGAGTTTTCAAGCCCAATTGTCAGCTTGTTTCCAGTTGTTCAATCAACGTAACGATAAATGCGGCCATATGCTCCGACGGCCCAACCATCCGAGGCGCTGAGCATGTCGACGGCATATAAGTCTATAAAACCCGGAACTTTGGTATGCAGGCTCCAGGTTGAACCGTCGTAATGGTAGATATAGCCATAAAACCCTACGGCCCAGCCATCCGTGGCGCTGAACATGAAAATTGATTGAAGGGTCGTTCCCTCCGGAGCCGTGGTGTGCAGGTACCAGTCGGTACCGTCGTAGTGGTAGATCCTGCCACTCGTCCCCGCAGCCCAGCCATCCGTGGCGCTGCGCATGGTAATTGATTGAAGGATCGTTCCCTCCGGAGCAGTGGTGTGCAGGTACCAGTCGGTACCGTCATAGTGGTAGATCCCGCCACTCGTCCCCGAAGCCCAGCCATCCGTGGCGCTAAGCATGGACACAGAAATCAGGGGTAATCCCTCCGGAGTTGTAGTATGCAGGCTCCAGGTTGAACCATCAAAGTGGTAGATATAGCCATAATACCCCACTGCCCAGCCATCCGTGGCGCTGAGCATGTCAATCGACCAAATACTGCTTGCTTCGGGATAAGTGGTATCCAGGTTCCAGCTCGATCCGTTGTAGTGATAAATATGGCCCCAATTTCCGGCAGCCCAGCCATCCGTGGCGCTGAGCATGGAAATTGATAGAAGGGACGTTCCCTCCGGAGTCGTGGTGTGCAGGCTCCAAGTTGAACCGTCAAAGTGGTAGATCCTGCCACCCTCCCCCACAGCCCAGCCATCCGTGGCGCTGAGCATGGAAATTGAACTAATGAGGGATCCTTCTGCCGTGATGCTATACAAATTCCATCCGGGACCTTCATAGGTGCCCGTCACCCCAAACAGCGTCACGCCATGTTTGACGTTTTCGGCGACCAGGTCGGTGTCGTTGCAGGTTGCCGTATTCGAGCGATAGATCCCATTGGGAAGATCGACAGTCCTGGAACCATCCGATCCAGCGACGTCGCTGCCGGCATCCGGGATGACAGCATAGATATCGTTGAGGGAATGCATAGTTCCCGTGCCCGGGGCAACCGCAGGCTCGGTGAAGGTGCTTTGAGAGCCGGCTGTCCCGTTGCTCAGGCGCTGGTAGATGTCCTCCAGGGTGTAGGAAGTCGTGCTACCCGGCGCGGCGGGCGCGTCGGTCGTGCCGGAGGCAGCCAGAACGGTCACTGCCGTTAGCAGCATGGCAACCAGCGTCAGCGGCAGGGCTTTGATGAAGTGTCTCCACATGACCGAAGGGTGTTTATCCATGTATTCTCCCAAGTTTGTTAATGATATGTCAATCAAATAAATGATAGATGCGGCCATCATCTGCCACGGCCCAGCCATCCGTGGCGCTGAGCATGGAGACTGAGCGAAGCATCGACCTCTGTGGAATGGTGGTGTGCAGACTCCATTCCACGCCATCGTAGTGGTAGATAATACCGTAAACACCCACGGCCCAGCCATCCGTGGCGCTGAGCATGTCGACCGAGTAAAGGCTCGTTCCCTCCACAGTCATATAGTCCGTTCTCCAATGCGAGCCGTCGTAGCGGTAGATCCAGCCGTCTCGTGCCGTGGCCCAGCCAGCCGTGGCGTTGACCATGTCGACCGACCAAATGGTTAATCCAGGGGATACGCTTTCGCCCCAACTCCAGGTCGAGCCGTTGTAGTGATAGAAATTGCCCTCTTCTCCCACAGCCCATCCATCTGTGGCGTTGACCATGGAGACCGACCAAAGCGTTATTCCCTCATCCGTGGTGGCGCGAAGGCTCCAGTTCGAGCCGTCGTAGTGATAGAAATAGCCCCCTTCTCCCACGGCCCAGCCATCCGTGGCACTGACCATGAAAACTGAGTGAAGGGCTTTTCCTTCTGCCGTGGTGGTATGCCTGCTCCAGGTCGTACCGTCGTAGTGATAGATACGGCCGCCAGATCCCACGGCCCAGCCATCCGTGGCGCTGAGCATGTCGACTGACCATAGGTCAGATCTTTCTGCCGTGGTGGTGTGTCTGCTCCAGGTCGTACCATCGTAATGATAGATATTGCCCCCTTCTCCTACAGCCCAGCCATCCGTAGCGCTGAGCATAGATACTGAAAGAAGGGGATCTTCTGCTCTACTGTATATGGACCAGCCGTTAAGGTAGATACCGGTCACGCCAAAAATGGTCACGCCATGTTTGATATTGTCCCTGATCAGATTGGCGTCGTTGCAGGTAGCTGAATTCGAGCGATAGATCCCATCGGGAAGATCGACAGTCCTGGAACCATCCACCCCAGCGACATCGCTGCCGGCATCCGGGATGACAGCGTAAATATCATTGAGGGAATGCATGCTGCCCGTTCCGGGGGCGACCGCGGGTTCGGTGAAGGCGCTTTGTGAGCCAGCTGTCCCGTTAATCAGGCGCTGGTAGATATCCTCCAGGGTGTAGGAAGTCGTGCTGCCCGGTGCGGCGGGCGCATCGGTCGTGCCGCTGGCGGCCAGAACGGTCACTGCCGTTAGCAGCGCAGAAATGATGACGATCAACAGGATTTGTGGAATAGATATATAAAATTTACGTTTCATTTTGCCCTTTACCTTTTTCTGCTCCGGTTATGGTTTGTGTTCATCCAGAATGTTCTGCAAAATCGCCATACGATCATGAAAACCCACACTGCTGAATTTTCATGAAAGACCAGCGCCGGGGAGGACGGTCTGGGAGATGAAAAACCAGCTTCCATAGACTGGCAGGCATCCAGAGCGCCTCCGAGTACTTTAAATGAATACACCGGGATTTATTGTATAGATCGAGCGTTCAAAAATCGTGCAAAATGTCGTGTATAGAAAGTTTTTTATAAGCAGATGGCAGGCAAGCAAGGCAAATGCTGTAGATCATGGCATAGCGGTAAATTTCGAGTTGAATACTGGGACGGGAAAATTAAAGCAATAATTCTTTAAAATCTTCAATGTGCTGCCGGCTTTAAAATAACCAGACAACTACCGATCAGGCAAGGACCTGAATTGAAAACTTCCGCACCAACGCATCAGCCTTCTTTCTAGTCTTGGGGCTCACCGCCTTGGAAGCGGTCCGGATAAAGGCATTGATCTGGTCCTTGCGGGGAGATTGGTCATAGACTTGCTCCAAAATGACCAGCACATCATATTTGAGCAAGTCTTTTTGTTTAGCCGGGTAATCGCAATATGTATCCAGATCGAACAGACGATCGAGAAAGAAATCCAGGGTTTCGGGCTTGTAGGTAATGATCTTTTGACAATTGCGCACGCAGTACTGCCCGGTGCAGAACTTCGCGTCATTAATATGCGCGACGTATTGGTCAGCAAGTGAAGCAAACAGGTCCTGGTGATCTACTTGGGTTAAATTCGCCAGGATGGTCAAAGCAAAATCGCGGTGATAAGAATTGGGATGATCCAATAAGGGCGCGATATCCGGCCAGTATGGGTAAAATAACTGCGGCTCCGCCTGGCTGGCTTTGGAAAGCACCTCATAGCAATGGTAATAGACCATGATATCCGGATTGGCGATCATTTGGCTGACAAGTTCATCACGAATGCCCTTGTCCTCAACAGCCAAGCGCGCAAAGGCTTCCAAATCAAAATCTTTGACCGCGATCTTTGCAATCAGCTCATTATTTTCCATGGTTTCTCACCTTAGAGCGTTTCTTTCAGCCACATCAGCGTGGCGGCTGCGGCCTGGTAAAAGACACGCGTGTCGCGCGTGAGGGTGCGGAAGGTGTGGTCGCCGCCCTGGATGACGTACATACGCGAGTCCGGGTTCTTGCAGACTTCCACGGTCTGCTGGATGTCCTCAACCGTCATGAAGTCCTCGGTGCCAACGATGGCCAGCAAGGGCGCTTCCATTTTCGCCAGTTCCTCGCGGAAATTGACGGACTCGATGTCCTTCATCCACTGCAAGCCCATGTAGCGTACATGGCCCGCCCATTCCTTTTCGACGATGCGGGCATAGCCATTGGCTTCGGCCTCCGCGCGGGCTTCCTGGGGGATTAGAAGCGAGATCGGCCAGCCGGTACCGCTGGCCCAGGTGACCACGGATTTGTAGCCGGGTTCGTTGGCGGCCGCCAGGTAGGCATGCAGGCCGCCCTGGCTCCAGCCGATCAGGCCAATGCGCTCGCCAGCCACCCAGTCCAAGCCGCGCAGGTACTCAGTGGCCGCGAGGATGTCCGCGCGGGCGTTGCCGAAATTGAAATCTTTCTCGTGGCCGGCGCTTTCGCCGTGCCCGAGGAAATCGATGCGGATGCTGGCAATGCCCTCGCGCGCCAGCATTTTAGCCAGACGCTTGTAGCTGCCGGCGACTTCGTCCTTCTGCGTGCCGGTGCCGTGCAGGATGATCACGGCAGGGACGGGGTTAGCGGGTGTAGCGGCTGCGGGTTTTTCGATGCGGGCTGGGACCTCGTGGTCGCCGTTGGGGATGAAGAGGGTGTGGTCGAAGGTTTGTGGGGGCATGGGTGAGTTCCTTACAATATTTCTTATGGAAAACAAATAAGAGGGAGCGGTTTTAATTATAAATTAATGACTTTATATATTTACCAATGAGAAAGTATACTCTCCGAATATCAAAGATAACAATTGACACAAAAAAACTCTATAAATCAACATAATGCCAATCTAAGAATTATTTCTTCTGATGTTCTTGGGTAATTTCATCCATGTCTCTGAGATAAGACTCTAGCAATCCAATACTATCAAGCATTCGGAATGGATTTTTAACTGCTGCCGAAGCTCTATTTGATTCATTAATTGAGCACCAAGAACATACTTTTGTATCTGTATTTCCCAATGGTTCTTTGCACATTATGCAAAATTTTGATGGAGGTAATAATTTCCCCTCCTTGAAAATATATGAGTCACCCGTTCTATTTACAAAGAATGGTGTTATTGAACTATGACCAATTTTCATTTCGAAGTAATTACATTTAAATCTATTAGCTTGCTTACTTAATGCTTCTTTCGTTTTTAGATTAGCACGAGGTCCACAAATGATGGCACTAACGCAATTAATGGGTATATCAATAAGTATTAATCCATTACTCTCTCTGGTTTCATCGGGGTCAATAACCATGCGACGTTCTAGCTCATAGTTCCAGCAAATATTCTTTGAAAAATATGCCATTCCTAAAACTTCATTAAAAAGGGAATAAGTGTGCCGAGGTTTTAAAGTTGTAAAAGCTTTATGAAGACTGTATTGAAGTGAATCATCTGGCTTTTCTCTGTAATCCACATCCCCAAACCTGCTTTTCGGGAATTGTTTTGCAAGATTTTCTTCATTAATCTCAATTACAAATCCTGCTAGGTTTTGGGCATAATGAGACCACATTGGAATAATGGATGGTGATTGAGAAAAACAAGTAGTAGGCAATTGGACTATCTCACCAATGATATCTGAATAGAACGCTAGGATTTCTGGCTGTTCATTAAAATCTATTGTCAAGAATAGTTCATAAGGATCATTAAAATCTTTAGGATAGCCACATTTTAATGATAAATATTTTTTAGACGAAAAAGCTTTATCGAGAATATCGGGACCGAAATATTTATATAGTTTCATGTTTTTTAAAGGTTGAAGGCATAATGATGCTAATTATGTAATGCTTTTTTCCAGCACAGTAAATCTTTGAAGGATTTCTGCTATTCAATCTTCATATCAATTCAGGATGGTTTACATATCCTTGATCGAGGTTTATTTCAGCAAAGGCTTCCCCATTGATTTCAGCTTGATGTTTAGTTCATCTCTTCTACGCTGCAAACGAGCAGGTTGTATAAAAAAATAATCAAAAAGTCCACGCACAATATCTAACGACCATTCAGCCTCCCCAGGTTCCACTTCGATTATCTCACCAGTATTTTTATCTTTCAACGGATGTGCCGCAAAATTACCAATATTTCTAATTGCGTCAACAGATTCTTTTAATACCGAAGGTATGTCATCATTAGAACAGAATTTTTCTATTTGAATACTTAATGAAGCTCCCTTAATTTTTGCTTCATCTATGAGAAGTTTTTGCAATAGCCGACGGCTTAATGCTGCAGAAGCTTTGGGGCTTTGGGACATAAGTTTCATAGCCTCAATAAAATCCTCTTTGTAGATATCAGGAATATCTTCAGATAAACCTATTTCAATGGAATATGGGTAGACGATTTTTTTATCATCTAATATCACCTCTTCATTATCGTCTTCCAAAAAGTCTTCATTCTCAACAGGCCCGTGAACAACTCTTATGATAGGTTCATTACATTCTGGACATATGTCGTACTCAATCCCAGTACCAATAGTTCCATCGAAACAAACCGGACCATTTGCAACCAAACTCCAATCTTCATGAAACGCAACCCCGCAATGAGGACAAATCATTTTTCAATCCCTACGAATTTTTATTCTATTCATTGACTTTCTATAGTCAATTATACAGACGTTTGATTTACAATAATTATTTAGAATTGTTATAAATAAGACATAATTCGCAATAAACAAGACTTTTTATTGAATGTATGTTTAGATCATTCCTGTAAATATTCAGGTTGAACAACTAAATGAAATTGATTTTATGCCAGATTCCAAATTACTATAAATGAAATTCAAAGATTGACCAATTATTCATTCCTTAAAAACCTTTCAAGGTTATTGACAGTGTTAAAAACGTTTGATGGTGAAAGGCCGAGAATTTTCGATAGAATAAATTCAGTCAATCGTATGAACAAAACTGCATCATTATACGAGGAGCTACGTTCTGGAAATCTCCCAAAATGAATTAACCTATTTCTAATTTCAGTCAAAGTTTCAATTCTTTTTCTTGATGCGGTGTCTATATCACCAGTCAAAGCAAATTCCACTAGAAGAAATGATATTTTGTCTGCCGAACCTATTTGTTGTATTTTCTTGCCCGAAAGCCATTGAGAATTGAGAATAGCAAATAAATGCTCCCAAATCGTCCAGCATTGAATAAATGCTGATTCAAGTATTTGATGTTTAAAAGCACTCTTTGCTAATAATAGGAAATATCCACCTTTATATTTTTTCTGCCAATCATTACTGCTTATTAATTTGTAAATCTTATTTAACCCCTCCTCGAATCCAATATCATATCCATAAGGTTCTGGGTCAATTGTCTGTTTCTTATAAGGAATCGAACACCTGAGAGTTCCACCCCAATCAAAGACTCTTGGATCAGCAATAATTACATCGCTAGTCCTTATTATCTGCTTATCTGTTTGAGGTCCAAGTGTAAACACATCTCGGCCGGTAAAAAGAGTTAGTAATAATAAAACATCCATTAAAGCAATATTATCTCTTCCTGACCAATTAAAAATCGCTTTTTCTTCATTCTTAGGTATTTCAACAAATGCTGTTAAGGAATGTGTACCTGTATTCTTCTTAATAGCAAATTCGGAAGAGTATGATATTACGTGTTGAAGATTCTGCAATTTCTGTTGGTAATCATCCACTCGTAAAAACCGATATCCAACTATATTTAATTCGGGACACCAAGAAGGAAATTCAAGGTTATAAACTGGCCGAAATTTCATGTTTTTCCTTTTCTCAACAAGAGATTCTTGGATAAAGAGAAATCAATCATCCATAATTATACAGATTCATTTTGATACCAGCGCCCACTTAACTGCTCTATTATCACTGTGCTGCCCGCCCCCTCCTAGCCTCCTCCATAATGGAGTACCTATTCCTGTACCAGCTCGAGGCTGTTCCGGAATGGGCATCTCCGCTCTTTGCTCTTACAAAGAGCCTCGAAAAATAGGGGGGAAAATCATTGTCAGGATTGATTAACTCTTTATAGGTACAATTCAGATAAACAAAATAGCGATCCGTGAGGTCGAGATGCCCTTCCTTAATTCAATTCGAACTGTCGAAAATACCGCTAACGCACAAGAATATCCATTCAATATTCCGGCTTTCTCCGAAGGAATCAACATGGAATTCAGCAGCAATGTGACTTTTTTTGTGGGAGAAAACGGATCCGGGAAATCGACGCTGCTCGAGGCTATTGCTGAAAACTGCGGGTTCAATGTAGCGGGCGGGAACAGGAACCATTATTACCAATATCATAAGACCGAATCCAATCTTGGATCGATATTGCGGTTTTCCTGGCTTCCCAAGGTAACGGATGGCTTCTTTCTGAGGGCGGAAAGCTTCTTCAACTTTGCCACATATATCGACAATCTGGAATCGGATGAACCGGGCGTGTATGACGCGTATGGCGGCAAGTCATTGCACGGCCAGTCCCATGGGGAAGCATTTCTGGCGTTATTTGAAAATAAATTCAAAAAAGGTATTTATATATTGGACGAACCGGAAGCCGCCTTATCTCCGAAAAGGCAATTGTCTTTTCTGGTGCTGATGCATGAACTTGAGAAGACAGGAAAGGCGCAGTTCATCATTGCCACGCATTCGCCGATCATTCTCAGTTATCCCGAAGCGATTATTTACAGCTTTGACCAAGAACGGATTACAAAGGTTATTTATGAAGAGACCGAGCATTATCAAATCACCAAAGACTTTTTAATGAATCCGGGCCTTTATCACAAACATCTATTCTCAAAAACCGAATAATGCTTTCGAAAAAAACGCTGGCTTCCCCCACAATGGAGTACCCATTCCGGGGACAGCTCGAGGCTGTTCAGGAATGTGCATCTCCGCTCTTTGCTCTTGCAAAGAGCTTCGAAAAATAGGGGAGGAATGCAGGATTGTTAAATAACAAAACCCCCGAATGGGGACTTTGTTTGATCATCTATTCAACCCTAACGCAGCGCGCCTGGTTGACACAGCGTCAGCCAGATTTTAAATACTGTGCAACCTTGCTTGCTGATTGCTTGAGCCATTTTTCATGATTATCGTACCAAACAGCGGATGATTGACCAAGCCGAGCAATTTGCCTGGGGTGAGCGAGCGGTAAAACATCTATTTCCTTATCACCTATTCGCGCCTTGTGTAGTTGACCGTATGACTGACCAGCATGCCCAAAATCCGAGAGTTTTCTCCAACGATTATCAAAAGGAAAAAGAAACCATTGTATAGGTTTATCGCCAAGCAATATTAGAATTTTTGCTTCTGACTCAATTATCTCAGCCAAAATCGCCTTTCGACGATTATCATCAGCAAGTACCGTTGGAACAGGTGGAACAGTGGGTTTGGCTAATCCATATTTTGATGCAATCGGTAAATATGCTCGCTCAATAGCTTTACGCTGAGAAGGATTTACACAACTATGAGGCACTAAATCACACAACCAGACATTTTGACGTTCCAATTCCAAAGGATGCAAGATCAACTTATCAAGGGCAATTCCCGATGGGCCGTTGAAATCTTGTTTTGCTGGAATGAGTCTCCCTATTTCTTCCGGAATGACGATTTGCTGAATTATGGATTCCGCATTTTCGCCACGCCAAAAGATATATGGTTCACTCGCAACAGCAAGAGCATTGACAACAGTTTTCTGGCTTTTGTTTATCCAACGTGCGTGAACTGCACTTGCATAAACGCCTAAAACAAACACGTCCTTCGAAGTGCGGTCTTTTTGTGAGACTTCATGTACTGACTGCCCAAACGGGAATGTTCCAATTGATTTCATTTAATCTTTCCGATTCATTCGATTGTGCAAGAGACTGGTGGCGCCAGAAAGGGCAGGATGCTGCACGTGGCCATCTCGACAGGCAAGCCGCCCCTTTTTTTGCTCTGATATCTCCTCCTGACCTCTCTTTTTTAATTTATTATTAACCATATTTAAGTTGATTCGCGCAATATTCAAGCAAGTAACTAACCTTTATTCCGCTTCCATTTTCCCCAGGATCTCCATCAACTTCATGACGGTATTCCAATTACGAATGGTCATGGATTTATAAGCCGGTGAGCTCATGATCTTGTTCAGGCGGCTCTTGGTGCGCAGCGCGCTGAGTCGCTGCGAGTAGATCACGCCCTCACCCGGCCAGATGCGATCCACGCCTTCGCGTGGGTTAAAGACGCTCATCGTTTCGGCGGCATCGATATCCATGAGGAAGATGGCATCGCTGTGGTATTGATCAGGCTGTTCACCGAATCCCTCAGGCTTGTTGGCAACCACGGCCCGGAATTGGACAGAAGTCAGCACCAGGACTTTGACGAATTCATCGTCCAATTTAAAATTCTGGGGGAGGCCTTTTTCCAGGCAATCACGGATCTCATACGCAGGTTTATTCGATCTCAAGATCACATTCCCGCTGGCAATGTAGGTGGAGACATCAACAAAGCCCTGTTCTTCCAGGAATTTTCTCAGGTCGGCCATCGATAGGGCGTTCTTGCCGCCGACGTTGATGCCCCGAATTAAAGCTATATAGGTTTCCATTTTCTCTGCCTCTATCTTTACAGATGATCTTTGTTCATTATACATATGCGTGCATCTGAGCCGAGCTCCTTCGTAACCTCCCCCATTTTCTCTTCACCGTCCTTACCACCTCCTAGCCTCATCCATTTTTTCTATGTTGTCCCGGCCCCCTCCTAACCTCCCCCATAATGGGTACTCCATTATGGGGGAGGAATAGCGTGCTTGTTAAATAAAAAAGCCTTCCATTCGGAAGGCTTTTTAGATACTCCAAATCTTTATCCCAATACCGGGCGGAATTTGTAACCGTAGATTAACATGCCGCGCTCGTCGCCGTCTTCTTTGATGCGGCGGGTGACCATCTCAACCGGCATGCCGATGTTGACGGGGGTGTCGCCCAGGTCGGTCAGTTGGGCGGTGACGGTGGGGCCTTCGGCCAGTTTGACCAGCGCGACGGTGTAGGGCAAGCTGCGCTCGAAGCCGGCCGGAGCGTTGTTCATGACAGTGTAGGAATAGACTTCGCCCTTACCGCTAAAGCGGAAGGGTTCTTTGGCCTCGCCGCCGCACTCGGGGCAGACATCGCGGGCCGGAAAAATTTTCGCGTCACAATGCGGGCAGACCTCACCCGTCAGGCTGTAGCGTTGTTTTTGTAATCTCCAATGGCGTGGAACTTCCATTGCTTACTCCTTTAAATTATTGATATTGAACACCATTCTATGAGGTTAAAACTATCAGAAGCTCTCACTTCAGCATCCCCCTTTTTCTCACGTTCACCTTTTGACAGGTTGTCAAAACCGGTAATTTTTGCTATTTTAATGTTCGTAAATAGAACATTAATTCTATTTCACACCTCCCCCGCGGGCCGGCGCCCGAACAGGGTCACAAGCCGGACCGGGGAGCGGCTGGAAACCAAGTAGCCAGACAACGCAGCGGCACAGCGGCGTGCCCCCTCCCGCGCCGCTGGCGCCCGCCAGGCACCCCTCCACCCGCCCGGGCCGGCCCGCACCGAAGGAAGTCATAAACAAGGAAGCACACAACGAAGCCAACATGACAGCAAACGTCACAACAAACGTCACCGCCAAACGCAAACGTGGCGGCCAGCCAGGCAACACCAACGCCCTGAAGCACGGGTTTTATTCCCATCGCTTCAATAACCTCGAACTGGCAGACCTCAGCACCACTTTGTCCGACGGCCTCACCGATGAGATCGCTCTCCTGCGCGTGATCATCCGCCGCGTTTTCGAATATGCCGACACAGACGCCCAAAGCCTCGACACCTGGTCGCAGGCCCTCAACACACTGGGCGCCGCTTCCACCCGCCTGGCCGGCCTGCTGCGCACCCAACAGCTTATCGCCGGCGACAACGGCGACGTAATCAGCGTCTTATCTCAAGCCATCGGAGAGGTAGCCCATGACCTTGGACTCAGCGACCCCGCTGGAAATTAAACGCGCCCTCTCCACCATCTGCGTAGAAATGGGATTCTATGGACGATTTGCAAGCGCAGCTCCTGAGCGAGCAATTCAACCGCCTGAAAGACAGCATCGAGTCGCGCTTTCGGCGGATCGAGAAAGAACTCGAACACCACGACAAGCTGGAGGCTGAGAAGATGAACTTCATCCGCAACCAGCTGCAGGAAATCCAGAACGACGTCGCCGACCATGAGAACCGCATCCGCACCATCGACGACGCGGTCATCTCCGGAAAAACCACCTCCACAATCATCCAAGCCGGACAGGCTGCCCTGACCCTGATCGCTTCCGCGATCGCTGCCTGGCTCGGGGGGAAGAAGTGAGCACCCTCGCCAATGACAAACAATCAGGTACTGCTGCAGCTGCGCCGCGCCATGGCCGACGTGGATACATTCATCGATACGTGTTCAACCATCAAGTTAAGAGACTACCAGCGCGGTGTGGCCGAAGCGGTCTTCCGCTCCGTACAGGAGGGCGCCGGGCGCTCGTTCGTGGTCATGTTCCCGCGCCAATCCGGAAAGAACGAGCTGCAGGCCCAGCTCGAAACCTATTTACTTTGCTGCTATTACCTCATGAACGCTGAACTGGTCAAAGTCTCGCCCACCTGGAAACCCCAGACCCTCAACGCCATGCGCCGGCTGGAACGTGTCCTGGATTCCAACCTGATCGCCAAGCACTTATGGACCAAGGAATCCGGATATATCTACCGCTGCGGAAAGGCGCGCATTTACTTTTTCTCCGGACAACCACGGTCCAACATCGTGGGCGCCACGGCCAACGTGCTGCTGGAAGTGGACGAAGCCCAGGACGTGCTGCCGGCCAAGTTCGACAAGGACATCGCCCCCATGGCCGCCAGCACCAACGCCACACGCGTGTTCTGGGGCACCGCCTGGACCAGCCGCACCCTGCTGGCCCGTGAGCTGCGCGCAGCGCGCAAGGCCGAAAAACAGGACGGCCAGCGGCGCGTGTTCGTGCTCACCGCTGACGACGTCAGCCGCGAAGTACCGGCATACGGCGACTTTGTCGCCGGCCAGATTGCCCGCCTTGGGCGTAACCATCCCATGATCAAAACACAATATTTTTCGGAAGAGATTGACGCCGAAGGCGGGCTGTTCCCGCCGGCCCGCGTGGCCATGATGAAAGGCGAGCATGCCCCCCAGGTATCCCCGCTGCCCGGGAAGCTGTACGCCATGACGCTGGACGTCGCCGGCGAAGATGAGGCCGTGATCGCCGACCCGGAAAGCGGCGAGGTAGAGAGCCTGGCCAACCCCAAGCGCGACAGTACCGCCCTGACTGTCTTCGAAGTCGACCTGGCCAGCGTCGACGACCCGCTCATCAACAAGCCCACCTACAAGGTGGTCCAGCGGCGCGAGTGGGTAGGAGTAAAACATTCCACGCTATACGGCGCTATCAAAGCTATGGCCGAACTGTTCAACGTGCGCTACCTGGTGGTGGACTGCACCGGCGTGGGCGCTGGCCTAACTTCTTTTCTCAGCGCTTCGCTGGGCGATAAGGTAATCCCCTTCGAGTTCAACGTCCGTACAAAATCGGATCTCCTGTGGGACTTCCTCGGCATCATCGACTCCGGCAGGTACAAAGACTACAGCGTGAGTGGCCCTGTGGACCTCGCTGTGGAAAATGATTTCCTGCAGGAGCAGGAAGCGAATATCTTTTGGAACCAGATTCAATTCTGCGAGTTCGAAATCCTGCCCGGCCCACAGAAGCGCGTCCGCTGGGGTGTCCCGGACGGCCGCCGCGATCCCGCCACCGGTGACCTGGTGCACGATGACCTGCTCATTTCCGCCGCCCTGTGCGCCGAGCTGGACAAGAAGAAATGGGCCGTCAGCCGGCCGACCTACATCATCCAGGCGCGCGACCCTTTGGACGACTTGGATAAGGGTTTCTGATGTTGATAACTCTATATGGAAATGTGGATAACTCTGTGGAAAAGCCTGTGTATAAGCTGTCGATAAGCCTGTGGAAAAGGCGTGGAGAAAGCGTGGATAAACACAAACCATTCTATAAGGCACTCTACACGATCAGCAGAAATAGCCAGTACGCAACTGAGATTGCTTCGCCTTGCGCCCCTTCGACGAGCTCAGGGAGCGCAAAGCTCGCAATGACAACTCTCCCTTTATTGTCATCCTGAAGGAGCAGAGCGACCGAAGGATCTCGGCTGGCACGGCAAGTACGCGTCTTTTCAATTCGGGCCGAGATTCCTTCCCCGAGGGAATGTTGCGCAATGACTCTCCTGCTCCCTTCGACAGGCTCAGGGAGCATTGCCTAGGGAGCGCAAATCTGTGTGCATCAAATAAGGAAAATCTACCGTCAGAAAGCGTAATCTCAAATTTGGCCGAGATTCCTCGCTTTGCTCGGAATGACATTAGGAAATTATCTGTGTGCATCTGTGGTTAAGAAAGGAAAAAAATGAAACCAGGAATCGATGTAAGTCATTGGCAGTCGGATATCGATTGGCCGAAAGTAAAAGCCGCCGGCGTGGTCTTTTGTTTCTATAAAGCGACCGAATACCCGCTGGGTAAAACGGAAATCTATGTGGATGACAATCTCGAAGCCAACGCCCGGGGCTGTGCTGAGAACGGCATCTACAGCGCCCCGTATCACTTCTACCGCACCCACGTGGATCCGGAAGTGCAAGCCGCCGGATTCCTCGGTGTGGTGCGGGACCTGCCATTCACCATGCGGCCGGTGATCGATCTCGAAGTCGCCGGCAAGAGCGGGGCAGCCTTGTGCGCGGACGTGAAAGCGTTCTGCGACGTGATCGAGAATGAGCTCAAAGTCAAGCCGATCATCTACTCCTCCGGCGGGTTCTGGCAGTCCTACATGATCAGTGTCCGCCGGCGATGCCACCCTCGCCAGTCATTACAATTCCCTGCGTTCTGACGCCCTTTTCCTCGGCCAATCCGGCGACGATGCGGTCAACCTGGCCGCGCTGCTCGAACGCTACGAAACCCGGCTGCAGATCGAACGCCTCAACACCGACCAGGTGCGCATCGTCGCCTCAGCCACCGAACCGGTATCGCTCATGATTGCCGGCTATATGGTTCAGGCAGTGGCCAACGTTGACCTGGCCACAGACCATAAGCCCTCCGGAACGGAGAATACCTACTATATTTTCGCCAACCGCGCGGATGATTCCACCACCTTTACACTCAGTGTGTCAATGTCTTCTACGGAAGGGGAGAACCAGCGCCGCGTTGGCCGCTTTTATTGGGACGGCGCCAAAATTGAGAAGGACAGCATCCGAACAGAATTAGCAGTCCACATCAAGAGCTTGCTCGGTTATGTGGAACCGCAAATCTGCGAGGGGCGCTTGACTGTCTCCACCGGCGTGAGCGTCCCTTCGACCGACGTGTCCGCTTCCTCGTTCGTGTACTTCACACCCCACACCGGCAACCGGATCGCCTTGTACGTGCCAGGCTGTGGCTGGCGCTTGTACACTTTCAGCGAGCTATCGCTGGATCTTTCGTCCATGCCGGCCGACACGAACGCGGATATCTGGCTGTACGATAATGCCGGCACACTGGCATTAGCCTGCTCGACCTGGTCCAACGACACGCTGCGCGCCACGGCCATCGTGCGCCAGGACGGGATCTACTGCAAGAGCGGCGCCTTGAATTGCCGTTACCTGGGCACCGTGCGCACGTCCGCGGCTGGCACGATCTGCGACACCAAAGAGAAACGCTTCGTGTGGAATTATTACAACCGCGTGCCCCGCACGCTCTACCGTCACGAAAGCACCCAATCCTGGACGTATTCCGTGCGTGCCTGGCGCGCATGGAATAATTCCGAGGACAACCGTGTGGAATTTGTGATTGGTGTGGATGAGGTCGAAGTAAAACTTCAATTTCATTCCGGCACCAACGAAACCTCAGCCATTATCCGCTCTATCGGTATTGGGCTGGATTCGGTCATTTTGCCTTCTGAAGATTCCCTTTGGGCTGCGTTTTCGGTTGCCGAACGTGCCGGTGTGCAAGCTATTTATGCCGGTTATCCGGGTGTTGGCTTTCACTTTCTGCAGCTACTGGAAATTGGGTACGCTTCGCCGGCCGTTACTTACTACGGGTCCAATACGGTCAATAGCGTGGAAGTCGACCATTCCGGCGCGATCGGGGCGATTGAGGGTTGATTACAGAAATTGCCTGATAATGTCATCCTGAGCAGCCGAAGGCTGCGTTCGCGCAGCATTCCCTTCGGGGAAGAGGATCTCGGCCAAAATATAAATTGGCGCGAGCATTAATCACTCCGAGATTCTTCACTTCGTTCAGAATGACACTAGAAACAGGAATCCCTATCTGTGTTCATCAACCAAAGAAAAGGCTTTTCTGTGTTTATCCGTGTTTATCCGTGTCCATCTGTGATTAAGAAAAAAGGCTGGAAATACAGGTAGTCCAATGTCCACCACTATCTGTGTGCATCAAGCAAAAAAAATCGGTTTTCAGCTTTTATCTGTGTCCATCTGTGGTTAAAAGAAAAGAGGAAAAATGACAACATCCGTAAATCCCACAAAATTGCACCAGGAGCTTTTGGCTGCCGGGCTGCCGGTGGTCAGTGTTGCGTCTGATGGGCGCGTGGATTATTCCCGCGACCTCACCACGACCGAGCAAATCACTGCCGCGGCTGTGATCGCAGCGCACAATACGTCTCAATCGACGGAAGAAGCACGCATCGCAGCCTATTTCGATTCCGGGATCTCCCTGCAGGACCTGGTCTTTGCCCTGTGGTACAAGATCATGCAGGGGGATGCGACCAACGCGGATGCCATTCAGGCCAGTATGGACAGCATCAACACCACAATCCACTAGATTGCTATAATATTTCTATCGGTAGTATTTCTTTACTTTTTGGAGGGGATTATGAGTGATCTTGATGAGTTAGAAAGAAAACTTCAGAAGGACATTGATAAAAGTGATGATATTCTAAAAAAAGTATCAAAACTGAACAATATTATTCCTAATGTTCAAAGATTCAAAGATGAAAAAATCACAAATTTGAGAATTGTTAAAGGACTCCCAAAAGATATTGCTGAAGAATTAGCACCAAGCCTCCTTACCTGGGAAAATAAAAATGATGAAATAATAGGTTCGGTTTTTCCCATTATTTCAGATATTTCACCCTTATTCATTGAATCAATTGAAAGTACGGCAGGTTCAACAGGACCTTATATTGTTAATGCTACAAATATTGCGATGCAATATATAAATCCAAATAACCAACACCCTGAATGGGTGGATAACATACTAAAGACAACAACCGAATATACAGATGGTGTTCAAAAAAGAGATCAATTAACAGCAAATTTGAACAGAATAAATACTAATTTAGGAGAAATGTTTACTGAAGCAAATGCAAGCTTCATTAAAAGCAAAAATAAAATAATTTCTGTAGATCAATCTGCTATGCACATGAGAAATGTTATTCAGCAAGTGTGGGGTGGGTTTGCAGAACTTTCTCGTCAAAAAAATCGAGATACTAGATTAAATCCAAATATACGTCTTGAATTAAACAAAGAAGCACACCGAATTATGGTGGCCGAAATCTTAGCTAACCAACTATATCCAAAAATAAAACTTGAGGAACTGTTCTCTGATGCATCCCAATTATATAAAAATCTTTCAGACAATAATTTTGGAAAAAATATATTGGGAAATGACATAGAGAGATTAGTTATTTATCATAGTCAATGGATTACCTTCCTAGATGGAATCTCAAGGTATCCTGCCTAAAAGAACATTTTTTATAACTTGTTTTCCTTATTCCCACTCAATGGTGGCGGGTGGTTTGGAGGTCAGGTCGTAGACCACGCGGTTGACGCCTTTGACCTCGTTAACGATGCGGCTGGAGACCCTGGCCAGCAGCTCATAAGGCAGACGCACCCAATCGGCGGTCATGAAATCCTGGCTGCTGACGGCGCGCAGCACGGCCGTCTCCTGGTAGGTGCGCTGGTCGCCCATCACGCCCACCGACTTTACCGGCAGCAAAGCGACGAAAGCTTGCGCGATGCCGGTATCGCTGCCGCCGGGCTGCTCCAGCAGTTCCGCCGCGCGCAGCTCGGAGGTGAAGATGGCGTCCGCGGCGCGCAGGGTGGCCAGGCGTTCAGCCGTTACCTCGCCCAGGCAGCGCACAGCCAGGCCGGGGCCGGGGAAAGGCTGGCGCCAGATGAGCTCATCCGGCAGGCCCAACGCCGCGCCGATGCGGCGCACTTCGTCTTTGAATAAATAACGCAGGGGTTCCACCAGCGCAAAATGCATGTCTTTCGGCAGGCCACCCACATTGTGGTGCGACTTGATCACCTGCGCGGCGGAGCGTTCCGGCGCGCGCGATTCGATCACGTCCGGGTAGATGGTACCCTGCATGAGGAAATCGATATTCTCCTGCTGGCGGGCGAACGATTCAAACTTGCGGATGAAAGTCTCGCCGATGGCGCGCCGCTTGGCTTCCGGCTCGGTTACGCCGCTCAACGCAGACAGGAAATCCTGAGAGGCATCCAGCACATTCAAGCTGCCGTCCATGTGTTCATTCAGCGCAACCTGGACGGATTCCAATTCGCCCTGACGCAGCAGCCCATTATCCACGAACAAAGCGCACAACTGCCCCCCAATGGCGCGATGAACCAGGGCAGCCGCTACGCTGGAATCCACGCCACCGCTGACCGCCGCCAGCACGCGCGCATCGCCCACCTGGGCGCGGATGTCCGCCACGGATTTCTCGATGATGTGTTTGGGAGTCCAATCCCGCTCAGCCCCGCAAATGGCATCCACGAAATTCTCCAGGATGGTCATGCCCTGGGGGGTGTGGTGCACTTCGGGGTGGAATTGAATGCCGTAGATGCGCCGTTCAGCGTTTCCCATGACAGCCCAGGGGCTGTTGGCGCTGCTGCCCAGCAGCTCGAAGCCGGGCGGAAGTCCTTCCACGCGGTCGCCGTGCGACATCCATACTTCATAATCGCCCTGCGGCATGAGCGGGTTGTCCACATTGACATTCACTTTGGCATGGCCGTATTCGCGCTCACCGCCGGGGGCCACTTTGCCGCCCAGGTCATGGGTCAACAACTGCATACCATAGCAGATGCCCAGCACCGGCAGGCCGGAATCGAGTACGTAAGCCGGCAGTGTGGGCGCACCCTCCTCATAAACCGAGGCCGGCCCGCCCGAAAGGATGTACCCCTTGGGGTTCAACGCCAGAATTTCTTCCGGCGGGGTATTCCAATGAAACAACTCGCAATACACCTGCAATTCACGCACGCGGCGTGCGATCAATTGGGCATACTGCGACCCATAATCCAGGACAATAATCGTATCGGTCATGGTCCAATTATGTCATTAGCTGCCCCGGCTGGCAAGCAAATTCCGTCCGATTCTCCTTATATTATTAAAACTGGATGTTTGACAGCCCTCCTGAAAGGACACTATAATTTCGGCAAGAAATAAGGAAGTGATGATGATACACAAATCCCGATCCATAATCGTTTTATTGGCCTTGATATTGACTGCTTGCAGCAGCGCCGCCGGCGCAACGCCGACCGGCAGCGTAAATACCGGGACGCAGGTTGTTCCATCCAAAACTGTCGAACCTGCCGGCGCAGAACCATCCGCGACTTCTAACGCCGCCATCGCTGAAAGCGGTGAGACCCCCGCCGCGCCCGCAGGGCTGGAATGCAGCCTGCCGCTGCCCAGCGAGAAAGACTGGCCGGTGACGCTGTGCGAGACCTTCGACGACAACCAGAATAATTGGCTGGTCGAAAGCCAGGACAATTCCTATTCCACTTACAGCATCGACGTAGTGGACGGCGCTTACATGCTGGACTATACCGCCAAGGCTTTCGCGCAATTCAAGCAAACCGCCTTGAGCTGGTTCCCTGTAACCCAGGCCCAGGATTTCGCCTTATCCGTCACCACCTTGATGGACAGCGAATTTCAGAGTAATAGCTGGGGCATCGCCTTCCGGGCGGACGAGAATATGGACAGCTTTTTCCTTTTCTCGATTTATAACGATGGAACTTATGCCTTTGAGATTTACGAGAACGGCAACTGGATCCCGCTCATTTCACAACGGGTGTTCGGCGGCATCCAGCCGGGAGAACCGAATAAACTGACCGTTGTCGCGGAAGGCGGCGATTTTAGTTTTTACATCAACGACGAACCGGTCAACACATTTTCCGGCGGCTTGTTGACAAACAACGGCATTCAATTATTGGTTAGCGCCAAAGAAGGTGCCAGCGCCACATACAGCTTTGACAATATCGTGATGCAAAGCGCTTCTTAGAACGCAGCTCCCATAATTTTTCCTCGATTTCTACAGGCAGTCCCATATATGGGACTGCCTTTCATTTAAAACCCAGTGGTGGAGCTTGACTTTAATAGAATGACTGTTCTATAATAGAACAGAAATAGAACATATTATCTAAACCGGAGGATGCCATGAACCTGACCACCAGCCAAAAAATCAACCGCATGTCCACCAAATTCCTGGATGACCTGCGCAGCCGCTCCATCAACGTTTATACCCTGATCATGATCGCGGCCCTGTTTGCTTTTGAAGTATTTAATTTCAGCACCACCGACTTCGCCCTGCGGGAAATGCTGGGCGGCAACGGTATGGGCGCAATGCGCTGGTCCACCATTCTGGCGCTGGCTTTCTGCGGCATGGACTTCGCCGGCATCGCCAGCCTGCTATCGGGATCCAGCGATAAAAACAATCGCGCCGGCTGGTACTTATTGGGCGCCTGGGTCGTAGCGGCCACCATGAACGCCGGGTTGACCTGGTGGGGTGTCAGTGTCACGCTTTACAACCAACCGGCTGACAGCATTATGGTGCTGGATCCGCTGACCTTCGTCACCGTCATTCCCGTATTGGTGTCGCTGGGTGTGTGGATCATCCGCATTATGATCATCGCTTCTCTGATTTATGCCTTCAACCCTAAGTTGGAACAGCCTGTCAGTAAAATTCAGAAAGTCGTCAGAACGCCTAAACGTTCATTCGGCTTCAACGACAACCCGCAGCCCATGCCCAGTGGATTTCAGCCGCTGAACACACAAACCAAATCACAAAACGAACCATTCCGCTACTAAAACGAGATTTTTTTAATCAGCCAGGCTTCCACCAGCCTGGCTATTTTTTTTGCCAACCCATACTATAATGGCTGGTATGGATAGTGTATTGGAAAGCGCGGTCATCTGGGTCGATCAAGACACCGCATTGGCAGAAACTCTGCAGACCCTGAAACGAGAAAAGCAAATTGCTGTGGATACCGAATCCAACAGCCTGTATGCCTACCGGGAACAGGTTTGTCTGATTCAGATTTCCGCAAATGGAGAAGACTATGTGTTGGACGGGTTGGCCGACATGGGCCTGCCATCACTGGATGCCGTCTTCGCAGATGAATCGATCGAAAAAATATTCCACGCTGCAGAATATGACATCCTGTGCATGAAACGCGACTTCGGCTACACCTTTAGAAACCTGTTTGACACCATGCAAGCCGCACGCATATTGGGTTTATCCAAGTTAGGGCTCTCCAATTTACTGGAAGAATTATTTGGTGTCGACCAGGGCAAGAGCTTTCAAAAAGCCAATTGGGGTAAACGCCCCTTAAGCGAAGAAATGCTGCATTACGCACGCATGGACACCCATTTTCTCCTGCCGCTGCGGGATTACCTGTATAAGGCTCTGGTGGAAAAAGGCCTGCTGGAACTGGCACATGAGGATTTTGAGCGGTTGTGCCGCGTTGAGCCCAATCACAAAGAAGCGCTTTGCTACAATCAAGTGAGCGGTTACCAGCACTTGGATCCGCAGCAGTTGAGTGTTCTGGAAGCCCTTTGCCAATTCCGCGATAAACTGGCGCGCAAATTCAACCGCCCGCTTTTCAAAGTGATCGGCAATTCCGCACTTCTGGCAATAGCACAGGCCTGCCCGCGTAGTCTGGATGAGTTGAAGTGCATTAAGGAAATTTCGCCGAAACTGGTCGAGCGCTACGCCGATGGGATATTAGATGTGGTGACCGCCGGTTTGAAAGCACCGCCTATTCAAATCAAGACCCATAAACGCCCATCGTCTTCCTACCTTAACCGGCTGGATGCCATGAAAGTATGGCGCAAGCAAGCGGGCTTGAAAATGGGCGTACAATCAGATATCATCCTTCCGCGCGACATTCTGGAAAACATTGTTGGAGCTAAGCCATCCAATTCAGAGGAATTACAATCCCTCATGGCTGAAATTCCCTGGCGCTATGAACACTTCGGCGCGGATATTCTTGAAGTTATTCAACGGGAAAAAAGCAAATGAAAATACGATTTTACGGGGCGGCACGGACAGTCACCGGATCACAGCATCTACTGGAGATCAATGGTAAGAAGCTGCTTTTGGAATGCGGTATCTTCCAGGGGCGCCGGCGTGATTTTTACGAACGCAACGCAACCTTTCCCTTTGATCCCCGCGAAATCGACGCGCTGATCCTTTCGCACGCGCACATCGATCACTCCGGTAATTTGCCCAACCTGGTGAAACAGGGCTATCACAATCCCATCTACACCACCCCGCCCACGGCTGATCTGGCCAGCATCATGCTGCGCGATTCCGGGCACATCTACGAAGAAGATGCCGAATATATTAATAAGAAAAAACGCAAACACGGCGACCCGCTGGTTGAACCGCTCTATACTATTGCCGATGCGGAACGGGTTCCTGAGTTGTTTCAGGAAGTAGGATATAACACACCTTTTGAGCCCATTCCGGGTGTGACGGCCCGTCTGGTGGATGCAGGGCATATTCTGGGATCCGCCGCAGTCGTTCTGGATATCCAGGAGAAAGGGCAGAAAAAGCGGCTATGGTTCTCCGGAGATATCGGCCGCTACAAACTGCCGCTGCTGGCTGACCCGGTTCTGCCTGAGGACGTCAATATCCTCTTGATGGAATGCACCTATGGCGACAAGCCTCACCGCGATCCGGATGAAGCTTACATTGAGTTCCGCGACGTGGTCAAAAAAACCCAATCGCGCGGCGGTAAGATCGTGATCCCGGCTTTCGCGGTTGGGCGCACCCAGGAATTGGTGTACGACCTCAACCGTATGATTACCGAGGGCGAGATTCCGCACCTGCCGGTTTTCGTAGACAGCCCGCTGGCCGTGCGTGCCTCCGACATCTTCCGCAAACACCCCGACTATTTCGACGATGAAACCCACCAATTCATACAGACCGGCCGCCATCCCGCCCTGGATTTTCCGGGACTGACTTACACGCATTCCGTGGAAGAATCCAAAGCCATTAACACCCTTGAGGGACCGGCTGTAATTATTTCCGCTTCCGGCATGGCTGAGACCGGACGCATTTTGCATCACCTGGTGCACAACATTGAAGACCCTCGCAGCACGATCTGCATCGTGTCCTGGCAGGCGCCCTATACCCTGGGCCGCCGCCTGGCCGAACGCCAGAACAAAGTGCGCATCTTCGGCGAAGAAGTGCCCGTGAAAGCGGAAATTGCCACCATCGGCGGCTTATCCGCGCACGCCGGCCAAACCATGTTGTTGAAATACGCTCAGGCAGCCAATGCCAACGGATTGCAGGAAATCTTCCTGATACACGGCGAAGAAGATGCAGCAGCTATTTTAATGGGTAAAATGAAAGAAGCCGGCATTCAGCCTGTGCGCTATCCCGAATACGGCGAAGTGGTGGAATTTTAGTTATTCATTTGAGCAAAACCTAATCGAAGAAAAAGGTACCAGACATTATGCATCCTTCACAATCCTCCGGTTTATTCGCGCGCGGAAAAGCTTTTTTCAATACGCCCAAGGGGATTCAATTGAACCTGTGGATTTCCTACTTTATCTTCTGGGCCGGTGCGGCCGCTTTTATGCCCTACATCAGCGTTTACTACGAAAGTGTCAGCTTGAAAGGCACCCAGATCGGGCAGTTGAGCAGCATTCCCTATTTCATTTCCATGGTCAGCAGCATTTTATTCGCCTTCCTGTCGGATGTCTCCAAGCAGCATAAGACTGTCCTGCGGCTAAGTGCTTTAGGTCTGATCGGGGTGATGGCAGTCTTCCCCATCGCCAAGTCCTTTGTAGCCTTCCTGCCCATTGTAGTAGCCTATTCGATCATCAACGCACCCTTCAATTCGATCATGGACCAGACTACACTGACTTCGCTGGAAAACCCGCAAAATTACGGCAAGATCCGCGTAGGCGGTTCTATCGGTTGGGGGTTGATGGTACTGGTAACCGGCTTTTTGATCGACCACCTCGGCATTGGGCTGAAAGTCATTTTTTACGTGGAAATCTTCTTCCTGGGACTGTTCCTGATCAACACCATCAACATGCCGGATACAAAGAAGAAGCACAGCGACCCTGACGAAAAATCACCCACGCTGAATATGATCTGGGAAATGCTACGCCTGCCCGGGTTCCTGCCATTCCTGGCCATGATCATCATTTGGGGCATCGGCGAGTCCGCCATCGGAAATTTTCTATTCCTGCATATCCAGTCACTGGGCGGCAGCTCCACACTGATGGGTATTGCCTTATCCATCTCACTGGTCGGTGAAATCGTAACCTTCAGCATTGCCGATAAACTGCAAAGGAGACTCGGCCCGCAGAAAATGATGTTGTTCTCTTTCCTGGTCCTGTTTGCCTGGTTATTCGGTCTTTCGGTAATTAAAAACCCCAACGCGATTCCATTCTTCCAGGTCTTTGGCGGCGCGGGCTATGCGTTGATCCAATCCGGCGGCGTGGCTTACGTCAACGCGCGCGCGCCTAAATCGTTGGGCACCACCGCGCAAGCCATCCGCGGCGGCATCTATTCGGGGTTGGGTGTGGGCACCGGCTCGCTCATCAGCGGTTTTATCTATGAGCATTCCGGCTCGGTGGTGCTGTTCCGCCAGATGGCTTACTTCGTCATCGTCGGCTTCGTCATCGGCATGCTGCTTTACATCAACAACCAGCGTAAAAACAGCTCCCCGCAGGCATAGACCAGACCAATTCTTGAATAAAAAAGCCGGCTAATTCCAGCCGGCTTTTTTATTCATTTCTTCTACATGTTCAGCGAAGGCCAATCCAGCAGCAGATTATCCAGCATAACCTGCAGGTTGGCATTATTGAGGCGCACGAAGCTGTGCTCCAGAGCGGCTACCAGACGCGCAGCAGCTTGCGTGTCAGTGCGCGCAGCCACTTGCTGGATTTCGGATTGGTAATCCAGGTTGGTCAACTGGGTTGGATTATCCAAGCCGGCCAGCATCACATCCCGCCAGAAAGACAGCCAGGCCGTCAGCTCGCCGCGCAGGTCGCCTTTGGCTTCCGCACGAACGCGGTTCTTTGTCAGACTCTCCACGAAAGACATGCGTTCCAGGCGCGAAAGGCCCAGCAGGTTTAGGCAGTCTTGCATGGCCTGTTGCCGCTCCGCTAAGAGGTCAGGCGTGTCCACCAGGCGCAAGGCATAACCCGGCCGGCCGCCGGAAATCTGCGCGATCAGGTCTGCCTGTACATGTTCCAGCGAACGGCGCGTTTGCAGCTCAGCCGAAAGGGCGGCGGGCGCCATGGGGCGCAAGCGCAGCAGCTCACAGCGCGAGGTGATGGTGGGCAGCAGATTTTCGGGGTCATCGGCCGTGACCAGCAGGACCACACGCGCGTTGGGTTCTTCCAGAGTTTTCAGCAGCGCGTTCTGGGCGCTATCATTGGCTTCTTCAAAGCGCAGCAGCAAAGCCACGCGGTAATTGCTTTCATAAGGCGCCAGCGAGAGCATGTGCTGCAGTTCGCGCACAGCTTCGACCTTGAGGGTATCGCCCTCCTGGGCCGATTGCAGGATGTTCAAATCGGCCTGCTGCATGGCCTCGATCTGGCGGCAGATACGGCATTCCCCGCAGGGCTGCCCGGGCGCTGTCGGCTGGATACAGTTAATCGCCTGCGCGAATCGCAGCGCCAGACTGCGCCGCCCAACCCCGCGCGGCCCGCTGAACAAATAAGCGTGCCTCATCTGCCCGGTGGTGATATGTTGGCGCAGCATCTCCTCCGCCCAGTCATGTCCCATCAAATTCCAAGTCATGCCTGTCATTGTAGCCGATGGCCTTTAATTTCGCAATTCTTAGCGGGCTGTAACTTGCGATTTCATTGGAGTGAGGATAAGATAAATCATCATAAGTTACAGGAGAAAAACAATCATGACGGAAGTTCTCGACCGTTTTTTACGTTACATCAAAATCAACACGCAATCGGATGAATTCATCCTCGACCGCACCCCCACCACCGACGTCCAATGGGATCTGGCACGCCTGCTGGAGAAAGAGTTGAAAGACCTGGGCCTGCAGGACGTGGAATTGAACGAGCAATGCTTCCTGACCGCCACCTTACCAGCGACAACCGACAAGAAACTGCCGGTGATCGGCTTCCTGGCGCACATCGACACCAGCCCGGATTTCAATGGCGAAGGCATCAAGCCGCAGATCATCGAGCATTACGACGGCGGCGACATTCCGCTGAAGGGCAAAGCCGGCATGGTCCTGTCCCCCAAAGAATTCCCGGAATTGAGCGATTACGTCGGACAGACGCTTATCACCACCGACGGCACTACCCTGTTGGGCGCGGACGATAAATCCGGTGTGTCGGAAATCATTACCGCCATGGCCTATTTACTCGGCCACCCGGAGATCCCGCACGGCAAGATCCGCGTGGCTTTCACGCCCGACGAGGAAACCGGCATGGGCATCACCCATTTCGACGTGGACACCTTCGGCGCTGATTTCGCCTACACGCTGGACGGCGGCAAGCAGGGCGAGCTGGAGTTCGAAAATTTCAACGCTTCGCAGGCCACCGTGACAGTACACGGCAAATCCGTGCATCCGGGCGACGCCAAGGGCGTGATGATCAACGCGCAGCTGGTCTTTATGGAATTCAATGCCATGCTGCCCATCGAACAGCGTCCTGAGTTCACCGCCGGGCGCGAAGGCTTTTTCCACCTGCTCAAGATGAGCGAGGGCAGCACCGAAGAGATCACCGGCATTTACTTGATCCGCGACCACGACGCGAAAAAATTCGACGTCAAAGAAGCGCTCATGCGCGATGCCGCGGACTTCATCAACCGCAAGTACGGTCAGGGTACCATTGAGGTCAAGATCAAGCCGCAGTACCGCAACATGCGCGAAAAACTGGAACCGGTCTTCCACGTAGTGGAAACCGCCCAGCAGGCGCTGCTGGAACTGGGCATCACGCCCATCAACAATCCCATCCGCGGCGGCACGGACGGCGCGCAGCTTTCCTATATGGGTCTGCCCACCCCCAACCTGTTCACCGGCGGGCACAACTTCCACGGGCCTTACGAGTACGCTAACCTGGAAACTATGGAAAAGGCCGTGCAGGTGATATTGAAGATTATCGAGTTGTATAGTAAATAGCCGGTTTTGATAATCAAGCGGGTAGATACGTGTCGTTGATTTTTGCAAATGCCATGTAAAAACATTTATAAGGAATATTTCTGTGCGCAACGGATATCCAATCACAATTATTATCCTTATAATTAACTCAGTATTAAAGTATAGAAAGGAAGAAGTTTTAGGAATTATTCAATATGGATTCTCAATTCAGGTTCAAGAAAGCGCTGGTAACTGGCGGAGCAGGTTTCATTGGCAGCCATCTGGTCGAAGAACTGGTCAATTTAGGTGTGGAAACGATCAGCATAGACAATTATTTCGCGGGAAAGCACGAAAATCTTGCTCACTTGAAAAAATTTCCGAACTTTCAAGAAGTTGAGTGTGATACGCGAGATTACGATAAACTCGACCAACTACTCCCGGGGGTTGAAGTAATTTTCAACGAGGCCGCATCCAAGAAAACCATTTGCATGCGCGATCCTGGCATGGATTTACAGATCAATGGCGGTGGAACGTTAAATCTTCTCCAGCTGTCAATCAAACACGGCGTAAAAAAATTCGTTCACGCCTCCACCGGTTCCGTATATGGCGAGCCGCAATATAAACCGCAGGATGAAAAGCATCCGCTGAATCCCACATCTTATTACGGCGTTTCAAAGTTGGCTGGAGAACGTTATGTAAAAGTGTTTGAGCACATCTACGGCTTGGACACGACCGTTTTGCGCTATTTTCACGTCTACGGGCCCCGGCAGGAATCCTCCGATGTAGGCGGCGTTGTTTCCATCTTTGTCCGGAAAATGCTGCACGGTGAACCCATCGTGATCTTCGGAAGCGGCCTTCAAGAGCGCTCCTTCACTTATGTAAAGGATGTTGTAAAAGCGAATATTTTGGCTGCCGAGAAGAGCGAGGCCAAGGGAATGGTCTTCAACTGCGCGTCCGGCATCAAGGTAACCATCAAAGAATTGGCCGACATGGTAGCGGAGCAGCTTGGTATCAACGAACTTGAAATCATTTATAAAGATTGGACACCGGGCGATATTAAAGTATTCGATATTAACAACGCTTTGATCTGCGAACGGCTTGGCATCGATTTTTTGACCGATTTCAGTAAAGGCCTGGCAAAGACGATAGAATGGTCAAAGGATTACTTTAGCAAGGATTTTGAGAATTAGACATGTATAGGACCAAGAGAATCGCCGTAGTTGTTCCAGCCATGAATGAGGAGATCCTGCTTCCTCTTACTTTGAAAGGCATTCCCGATTACGTAGACCGCATTATTGTCATCGATGACGGCAGCACAGATAAAACGCCTGCCATCGTCAATGACTTTATGAAGAATTCAGACAAGATCACCCTCATCCGCCATGAGGTCAATCAAGGATTGGGGCAATCCCTCATTGATGGCTACGTCAAAAGTTTGGAGGATGCCGAAATTGATTACACAGCTGTAATGGCCGGCGACAACCAGATGCATCCGGATGACCTGAAGGTATTACTGGAAGCAATCATCATTAGAAACCTTGATTACGTCAAAGGCAACCGTCTGCTGCAGCCGGATGTGTTCGAGAAGATGCCGCGTTACAGGCTCCTTGGCAATTCTCTCCTAACGATTCTTACCAAATTCGCGACGGGATATTATTACATTATGGATCCGCAATGCGGTTATACCGTCATCAAGAACACTGCTCTGGCAAAGATCCCCATCCGAAAAATGAAAAAAGGGTTTGGATATAACGCTGATATTTTATGCATGTTAAATATCCAGGGCTGCAAAGTGGATGATGTGGAGATCAGGCCTATTTACGGACAGGAGAAGAGCAAGATCAAGTTGCGAAAATACATCCCGGAGGTCAGCGCATTGCTGATCCGGTTGTTTTTCCGCAGGTTGTGGAAACGCTACATCGTGCGCGATTTCAACCCCCTGGTATTATTCTACGGATTCGGATTCTTCCTGTTCTTTTTCGTGGTAATTCCACTGTTGGTGAGATTCTTTGTTCTTTTCAATAGATATGGTCAAGCCCCGCAGACAACCTTGATCATCCTGGTCTTTATTTTTTCTTTTTCTTTTCAATCCATGTTATTCGCCATCTGGATGGACATGGATTACAACAAAAGGCGGCAATAAGATAAAACCTCGTTTACCGAAGTTCCAAAAGAACCCGATATAAAACGCTTCCGCTCTACCGGTCAGAGGATTCAGCCATGAACAAAATCAGGCATATTGAAAAAAAAGAATTGCGCAGTACTAAAAACTACCTGGGGAATGGTCTGTTTTATTTGTTCTACAGCCTGGTTAAAAACCTGTCTTTTCCTTTGAGTAATTATCTGCGTTTTGCCTGTCTGGTGTTATTTGGCGCGAAAATGAGATCCGCGTCGATTGGTGAAGGTGTAACGGTATTCTGCCCTTGGGACCTGACTATTGGCACGCATTCAACGATTGGCGCCAGATGCACTTTGACCGCTTACGGGGGGCTGAAAATCGGCAACGATGTACGCATTGCTCCCAATGTGATGATCCTGACCACCGATCATGAGTACGCGGACGCAAAGACATTGATACGAGATCAGGGCTTTAAGCAAGCCCCGGTGGAAGTTGGCAACGATGTATGGATCGCCGGAAACGTAGTCATCGTAAAAGGCGTTCAGATCGGCGATGGTGCCGTGATCGGGGCAAATTCTGTTGTCACAGACGACGTTCCGCCCTATTCCATCGCGGTAGGCACACCCTGCAAAGTAGTTGGCAGTCGAAAATAATATTTATGGTTTGGATCATTTCATGGATAGCATCAATCATTTACTAACGAGATTATTCGATTTCCTTGGCAAAAAAAATCCTCAGCTCGCGGAAAAACTCAAGACCTCCATGAACAGCCGGTTGGGACAGGGTTTATCCTGGAATATGTTGAGCCTGGTCATTCTGGCGGCCAGCGGTTTTATCACGAACGCCATGATCGTCTATACACGGGGTGAAGAAGCCCTGGGCGTATTCAGCCAGGTGTACGCGATCTACCTGATCTTTTCCCAAATTGTCGTGTTCGGTTTGCACCATTCAGTGCTGCGGTTGGTCTCCTACCATAATCAAGACCGTTCATATTGTTCCGAGATCACCATTTCAGCATTGATCTTGATCATTGTCATTTCAATTCCCGCGACGGTTATAAGCCTGCTGCTCATCAAGCCGTTGGGATTCTTGCTTGACAGCCCGGACGTGGCAACCGGGTTATTCCTAACGCTGCCAAGCCTGGTTTTCTTCTCATTAAACAAAGTGCTCATTAATGTACTCAATGGGCTGGACGAAATGAAGGCTTTTTCTTTTTTTCGTTCCCTCCGATATATTCTGCTTTTCCTGATTATCGGGATCATTATTGCCTTGAACTTGGATAACCGTTATATCTCGGCTTCTTTGAGCGTTTGTGAAGTTATTCTGTTCATCTGTCTGCTGATTTATACTTTCCGGAAAGTGCTGCCGCTCTCGCGGCTGACTAATTTCCGGCTGCTGGCAAAAGAACACCTGACTTTCGGGTCCAAAGGATTTTTGAGCGGGCTGCTGATCGGCATTAACACCAAAGTGGATGTGTTGATGATCGGCGTTTTCCTGACAGACGTGCACGTTGGAATTTACAGTTTCGCTGCGGTATTAGCCGAAGGATTATACGAAATTACCGTAGTGGCGCAATTGTCGTTAAATCCCATGATTGGCAGGGCTTTTTCCAAGAACGACAAGACAGAGATCGAATCCTTATCGAAAAGTTTCCGCAAGTTTTTCTACCCGCTCATGATCGCGGTTGGGGGGATCTCCGTGGTTATCTACCCGCTGATTGTTAAATTATTCGCCGATTCTTCTTATTTGTTGGAAAGTTGGATCATCTTTACCGTAATCGTCATAGGCATCGTGATCGATTCGGGGTACGGCGCGATGAGAGGGATCATCATGCAGGGTAACCGCCCCGGTTTATATACGCTTTACATCCTCGCGCTGGTAATTGGGGACGCATTGTTGAACCTCGTTATGATCCCGCTCATGGGAATTGTGGGTGCGGGCCTGGTAACCATGTGCACTTATATCTTAAGCATGGTGTACCTGATCTGGATCAGCCGCAAAGCTTTTTCAATCAACTTGTAAGTCTTGAGAAACAGGATTCTTATTTTCCTTGCGGTAAAAACAGCAGCCCTATACAGAACAAGCCAACCAGGCAGATACCGTATTGGTAGCGAAAAGCCGGAGCAAAGTTAATCAAGGCTAGAATACCCGTCTGCAATACAATCGGAAGTCCCGCGATTAATATCTTCTTATTCTTCAACCGGATGCTTGCGCTCATCAGAACAATCAGCGCAAAGAACAAATAAAACGCGGGGCGCAGCAGCGGGGTTAATATTCCCGAAAAAACACCGATCCTTTCCAGAACCGCATAATAGGCAGGGATGAATTGGGGCAGGAGCGAATTCTCGACGAGTCCAAAACTATTTTGGGGAATCCAGCCAGTAATTTTGCCATCTTGGATGTCAAAGGGGTGGAGCGATTTAAGCGTACATTGGTTATTTACAAATCGCCAATCCATTTCACTGGCGCATAACTGATCTTTTATATCCACAGCCGGATCTTGAAGAAACAAAGCATAGGCCATGCGCAGGTTATTGGATGAATTATCCATATACAGGGTCTGGTCAAAATCAGGATGGGTATAAATATTGCCCATGTAGCAGCAGTCATATTTCCATTGAGAGATTGGCAAAAGCTCGTTCAGATAATCAATTTGGTCTTCCGTCAGTTCGCTTCCGGCGTCAAAATGAGCGGATATATGGTGTAGCAAGGTAAGATTCAGCGCGTTGGTATTATTTTCCGTTGTGGAAACTCTGGATTTCAGCGGGCCTTTGACCCCTGCCCATACCAACAAGACAAACAAAAGTGTGACGAGCAGACCTTTCCAGTATTTTTTATAGACAAGCGGCAGTATTCCTAAAACAATAAATGCCACCGGAAAACCGTTGTGGCGGATCGTGGCTACCATGAAAGCTGTTATTCCCAGCAATAAATAATTCTTTTTGTTCTCCAGCAGATTTCCATTCGTCCACGCAGCTTCCAGTAGAAAGATGAATAACAGCAGCAGCGCCAGGCTGTAGAGAATATCCTTCCAAAGGATATTAACCATCAGGGAATTGAAAGGCCACAGGGCGAAAATCAGGGACAGGACCACCAGGAAAGGTGTGGAAACTCCCCTTCTACGCAAAGTGCCAAAGCCAAAAACCAGCACCAGATAAAAAACCGCTATTTGAAATATGGCCACAACCGCGGGGGAATAAGCAATTTTCACAAGCCCGGATAATAGGAGCGTGTGCAGGATCGGATTCAAATCCGTGTAATTTCCCGTAACGACTTCCTTCCATTGGTTAATGGAATCATTGGTCATCATTCCCGGCCAAAATGTAAGCAGAACCAAGCCGCTCGTGACCAACAAGGGTATGCCCAACAAGAAATCATTTCTGCGCGGCGCATTTTCATTTGCGGTTTTTATCCGATAAGAACACAAGAGGGTAAACAGGTTCAGCAGCAGGTAGGTTGAAAGGATGATAAAAGAAAAAACGAACGGTATTTGGCTGAAGAGCGGAGGCTTGCCTTCATAACGGAAAACAACATAGCCATCCATCGAATTCTCGTGCAGGTTGATCTCATGGATGGTGCCATTCACAACGACATTGATCATTTGCGGTGATGCGCTGGGTTGAAATGCGATTTCCAACAACTCATCCAGATCCCCGCTCCAGCTCAACAAAGTCCCGCCCTCATTTTCCAAGAGCAGATGATCCGCTTCTTCTCGCCAGGTTCCGGGAATTCGCAGTTCGGAGTAGGGTATATAGCCGAGTTGATTGCGGAGATACAGCAAACCAATCGGGTCATGGTTTGAGGAAGCGCTGACGGGAACCTCGATCTGCAAAGTCTTGTCTTTCATCAAGACATACAGCGGTATGGGACTGAAATTCAGTGCCAGCAGCAAGCTGAGCAGAAAAGCCGAAAACAAGCATAGCCGGAAATCGGACGCGGGAAATCTGCCGATTAGTTTTTCCTTAATAAATTGATTCGATTTCAAGGAAACGAAGAACAATCCTATGAAGACCAACAGCGTATATAGCAGGTATGTTTTACTAAAAAAATTTCGTTGGAAAAATGAAATATAGAACAGCAGACCGCCAGCAGACGCGATTAATAAAGACAAGGTCTTGTGCTTTTGGTTTTTTAAATAATTAGTGACAGGACGTATGAATTGCATAAACAGACCGACTTTTCGGGGTAATTATATTGCATAAAAAAACCATTGCCTTTTTGGGAGAGCAGCTGTCTGAACCTGCATCATTAGCCGGCTCCTATCTTTTTTCCGAGACCTGTCCCAAGCTAATTTTCTATCATTTCCAAAAATTTTGGATTTTTTAAGTTAAATTAGGGGGGGTAAAGCGATCGCTTTAGATTATTCGGGTACAATCATCAATCGATATGATGGACGCACTTAAGAACTTAAATCCCCAACAACATGAAGCCGTTACCTCTTCCGCCAGACAATTATTAGTCCTGGCCGGGCCGGGTTCCGGAAAGACGCGCGTGCTCACGCAGCGCATCGCTTTCCTGGTAAACGAAAACAAAGTCAGCCCGCATAGCATTCTGGCAGTCACTTTCACCAACAAAGCCGCGCGCGAAATGCGCACGCGCCTGGAACGCATGTTGGGCAAGGGCGTCAACGCGTTGTGGCTGGGTACTTTCCACGCCATTTGCGCGCGCATCCTGCGCAGCGAAGCCGACGCGCTGCCATTCGACAATAACTTTGTCATCATGGACGCCGACGACCAGCAATCCATTATCAAACGCGTGCTTAAAGATTTGAACATCGACGATAAGTTGTACCGTCCGGCCAGCATCCATAACGTTATTTCCAACGCCAAGAATGCCATGCAGGGCCCGGATCAGGTAAAATCGCGCACTTACCGTGAGGAGATTTCCAAACGGGTATATGAGCAATACGAAAAGATCCTGCGCAGCAGCAACGCGGTCGATTTTGACGACCTGTTGATGTGGAGCGTGCGCTTATTTGAAGAAAATCCGCAAATCCGTGAAAAATACGGCCAGCGCTTCGAACATGTGCTGGTGGATGAATTCCAGGATACCAACCAGGCCCAGTATGAGCTGCTCAAACACCTGTCTTCGGTGCATCACTGCCTGTTTGTAGTCGGCGATGAGGACCAGTCCATTTACCGCTGGCGCGGGGCGGATTACCGCAACGTGCTGCGTTTCCAAAGCGACTATCCCAAATCAGAAAAGATCCTGCTGGAGCGCAATTATCGCTCCACCCAGAACGTGCTGGATGCCGCCCAGGCGGTCATCAACCAAAACAAATCCCGCACGCCCAAGAACCTGTATTCCAAGCGCGGCGAGGGTCCGCTGATCAGCCTGTACGACGCGGTAGACGACCACGCTGAAGCAGCTTATGTTGTGGACGATATCGTCGATCGCATAGCTTCCGGGCAGGAAGGCGGGGAATTTGCCATCATGTACCGCACTAACGCCCAATCCCGTCTGCTGGAAGAAGCTTTCCTGCGCGCCAATATTCCTTACAGGCTGGTAGGCGCCCAACGTTTCTACGGCCGCCGTGAAGTAAAAGACATTATCTCCTTCCTGCGTCTGGTGCACAACACCTATGACTCGGTCAGCCTGGCGCGCGTCATCAACGTGCCGCCTCGCGGGGTAGGCAGCAAGACCTTGCTCGACCTTGACCAGATCGCTCAAAATAACAACCTGACTTCCAGCGATGTACTCTTGTCGCTGGGCGAGCTGGGACAAAAATCCCCATTTTGGGATACATTCTCCAGCCGCAGCGCAAGCATGCTGGCACATTTCGGTTCGCTGCTGATGAACTGGCGCGAATTCGGCCAGAGCAATCCCCTGCCGGACCTGTTCGACCGCATCCTGGCCGACATTGGCTACAAAGCGTACATCGATGACGGCACCGAGATGGGCGACGGACGCTGGGAAAACGTGCTGGAGCTGCGCCGCCTGGCTTACGAATATGAAGAGCGCGGCATCACGGAATTCTTAGAAAATATCGCTCTGGTTTCCGACCAGGATACCGTGCCGGAAGAGAACGACGCGCCCACCCTGTTAACCCTGCACGCAGCCAAAGGGCTGGAGTTTTCACACGTCTATATCGTCGGTCTGGATGAAGGCCTGCTGCCGCACAGCCGCTCGCTGGAAGACCCGGAGGAAATGGCCGAGGAACGGCGCCTGTTCTACGTGGGCATCACGCGCGCCAAGAACCACCTCACGCTGGTGCGCGCCGGTCAGCGCAGCAATTACGGCCGCTTTGAATACACCATGGAATCACGTTTTATTGATGACATCCCGGAAGAACTAATCAAACGCGAAGGCGTGCGTCTGGGCGTGCAGCGTCTTACGCCGCTCAGTCATCCGCGCTGGGAACCTTCCTCTTACGAACGGAGCACACCCAAAAAAGAGACACCTAAGGAATCCCGTTACCAGGCCGGTATGCGGGTAACACATTCCACCTGGGGCAGCGGGCTGGTGGTGGAAACGCGTATTCTGGGCAACGACGAGACTGTCACGGTCATGTTCGAGTCTGTGGGGCTGAAACGCCTGGCAGCCTCGGTTGCGCGCCTTGAAATAGTAGGCTAATTCTTCGGGACAACAAAAGCGAAAGAATCACCAACTTTGCGGAGGGTTTCTTCGTAAGTACCGGAGTGTTCATCCGTATATTTTAAGGTGAAGATATAGACAGTCGTATTATCCTGCCAGAAGAAGCTGAAAGCGTACAAGGATTCTTTATCAATCTGCCAATCCACGCGGATACGCCCATCATTCAGCACATCATTAGCGCGGATGCGCATATCTTCGCCGTCCTGCGCCTTCATTAACGGGATGGAAATCTGGCCGATATCCGTGTTCAACAGTTCTTCAGCCGCATCATAAACCATCACTTCCACTGCCGCTTCTCCGTCCGGTGATACCATCGTGTCCAGAATAGCGCCCTGCGGGCCTTCCTGACCCAGGGCGAAAGTCCAACCCATCGGAACAGTCAAACTGAACTGGTTATTGGGGGCAAGATAGGCGCGCATAAAGCGGTAAATCATATCTTCTTTGACATAGCCGGTGCGGGTTTCCAAACTCTCAGTGATTGTCTGAAAACCGGGCTGATAGGCATCCCAAACCTTGCTCAATGCCTGGAAGGAAAAGGCATAGATAGCTTCACTGCGCTGAACAAAAACATCCTGCGCGAACCAGGTGAAACCGTTTTTTTGATAGGAGGAAATATATACTGCTTGTCCTTCCGCGATTTGTTTATCCAACAACTGGTAGCTGTCCGCGCCGTCATAGAGCGCGTTCATCATGGCTGTCATGTAATTCTCAAACTCAACCTGTTCCAGCTGATACCCACTGGATTCCAAGGCCGCTTCCAACCAAGCGCTTTGGTCGGGAGCTTCAAAGCGCACATAATCATCCGCCTCCGCGCTCATTTTCCAGCCCAGAGGTACAGAAATACTGAGCGCCTGGGAAGGCAGCGAGTAAGGCGTATCGTCCAATGCAAGCGGCTCAGGGGTCGGTGTGGGCGGGATAGCCGTAGCTTCGGGTGTGCCCATCAAGTTAGATTGAGCTTGCGCGCGCGTGGGCGTCTTCTCATATCCAGGCGCCATTTTCACGCGCGGTCCGCCGGAACAACCGGCCAACAACAGCAGGCCAAGGGCTGCCAGATGCAGTCCGCGGGAAATGTAACGCCCTGCTAATCCAAAATGCTGTTTATTCTTCATATGTGAAGGAATCAATAACCTCTTGCAGAATCGGTATGTATAAATCGGCTGTCGCCGGTTCCCAAATCACACTAAAAATATACAGGGAAGTACCGCTGGAATCGAAATAGGTGATGCCCTGCACATCTTTCATAGTGCCGTACCATTCAAGCCGTTCACGTCCATCCTGCAGCGCCTTATCGGTGGTAGCGCGTAAATCCCAGCCATACAACTTGCGCATAATCTCAAGGGTTTTTACGCCTTTAGTCTCCTGGGAAATATTGGAACCTTTGGCAAACACCGCCACCTGCACGCCGGCGCGGCCATCAGGTGAGGTAAAGCCCTCCACAGTCGTGCGGTCAATGCTGACTGAATCGGCAAACTTGGACCAGCTGGTCGGAACCTGCAAGTTGAAGATTCTTCCGCTGGGAACAAACTCCTTACGGAAAGCATAGAGAGGCGCGCCCGACATGGCGCTGGGATTCAGAATGGCCCGCTGCAGGATTTCATTGAAAGCGGGGCGATACTGATCCAATTGATCCCGGACACTGGCAAAAGAAAATTGGTATATTGCCGCATCCGAACGAACAAAATGGTCAACACCCTGCCAATAAACGTCACCCACGCGCCAGGTGGCTTCATTCACCAGCACACCTTCCGATTCTTCCTCGGAAACCTGAATATAAGCCTTTGCATCCGCGTAGTCGCTGACCAGTTCAGCCCGAGCCATGGCAAGAAAATCATCCTGGACTAATTCATAACCGGTGGTTGTCACACGCACGATCACCTGGCTGGTATTGGAAAGGTTATGGCAATCCACCCGATATTTGCCTGTTTCACTGCAATTCCAGTTTTCCGGGAAATTTACCGTGAAAGCATTGGAAGGCGACACATAAGGCTGCTTTGTAAGCGTAATAGTTTCAGGGGCTGCCTGCGGGGTTGGAACAGCCGGAGCTTCGGCAGACTCATCAGCGGGTTCAGCGGATCCTTCCGCTTCCTCCGAGGGCCCAGCCGCTGCCGGCGTTTCTTCCGCGGCGGGCTGCTCCTCCCCTGCCGGAACAGTTTCGATTATTTGGGTTTCTTCTACCGCAGGCTCTTCTGCCGTGGGAGTATCCATGGGCTTTTGCCCGGAACAACCAACCAGAAGCGCGAACAGCAGCAGGAAAATGGTCAATTTCGTTAGAAAGGATTTCATTGGTTTCTCACTACTCTTTTGCATATCTAAATTATAACTGCCTAGCGGCTTGATTGTACAATCTGCATCAAACGACCGCAGGAACGTATATCCGGCTATAATCAAAGCGGAGTCGTTCAATCAGGAGGAATCAGTATGACACAAAAGAAGCTGTTTGCCCATCCCCCGCTCTTGATCCGCATTGCCCGCATTGCTGCCATTGCCTACGCTCTTTTCCTCGGCATGTTTGCTCTGGATGTGTTTGAACCCGGACTATCGACCGGCCAAATGATAACGGCCCTGGGAATGCATCTGCTGCCCAGCCTGGCGATAGTATTGTTTCTCTGGATCGCCTGGAAGAATCCGCTTATCGGCGGAATGCTATTCATCCTGGTCGGCGTCGCTTATATCATTGAAGCCGGGGGGCAGGTATTTCTCACCTATTTGTTGATCGCCGGAATTCCCATTCTAATCGGAATTTTCTTTTTGTTGGGATACCGCCAGAACAGACGGATATAATCTTCCACCCAATAATTTGTTATTTTATAGAGGTGAAACATTGGTTTCAAACGTTTTAATTTCCCACGCCGACAGTTATTTGAGCAAACTGTGCCTGGAAATTCCCGGACGGGTGGTCGGCAGTCCGGGCAACCACGCGGCCAGTGCCATCATCCGCGAACAACTGGAGCAATACGGCGCGCTCACGACAACACAGCGCTTTGACTGCCTGGATTACCGCAGCGGTGACATCCGCCTGACGTGCGGGCGGGAAAGCTTCAACGCGCTGATCAGCCCCTATTCCAATCGCTGCGACATACAAGCCCCACTGGTTCAAGCGACCAGTCTGGATGAACTGCGCTCAGGCAATTTTCGCGGCAAGCTGCTGCTGCTCAGCGGCGAGATCACGCGCGAGCAGTTGATGCCCAGGAAATACGTGTTCTATAACCCAGACACACACAAGGAAATCCACCGTCTGCTCGAACAGCAGCAGCCGGCTGCCATCATCACCGCCACGGGCCAGAATTCCGAATTGGCGGGCGCGCCTTATCCCTTCCCCATGATCGAGGACGGTGACTTCGACACTCCGGTTGCCTACCTGACCGACATTGAAGGGCAGCGCCTTGAAAAACATATTGGACAGCCGGCACATTTGTTCATGGACGCCCAGCGCATACCTTCCTGGGCGGAAAACGTCAGCGCTTCCTTCGGGCCTTCCGGACAGCAGCGCTTCGTGGTGTGCGCCCACCTGGACGCCAAAGAAGGCAGCCCCGGCGCGGTGGATAACGCCGGCGGGATCGTCACTTTGCTGCTGCTGGCAGAACTGCTGCAGGACACACCGCGCTGCCCCTCGATTGAAATCTTAGCCATCAATGGGGAAGACCATTACAGCGCAGGCGGCGAGTTGGCTTATCTCAAACTGCACGAAGGCAAACTGAACCAAATCCGATTGGTGATCAATATCGACGGCGCCGGTTTCCTCGGCTACACCAACGCGCTTTCGTTTTACGGCACCGAGGCAGCTGTGGAAGAAACTGCCAGGAAAGTAATGGAAGAATACCCCACGCTGGCAGTTGGAGAAAGCTGGCCGCAGAGCGATCACATGGTCTTTGCCATGAACCAGGTACCTGCCATGGCCATCACTACACAGGGATTCGCCGAAATGGAGAAACAGGTCGCGCACACCGCCAAAGACCATCCGGATATCGTGGATACCCCGCAATTGGTCGAAGCAGCCCAATTTATAAAAGAATTGATGTTTAAATTGGATAAGAGCCATATATGCTGAACAAGATATCTGCCTGGTTGTACCGCTTCTCAACCATTAGTTTTCTACTCATCAGCACAATCGTTTTTATGCTCTTCCTTGTCCTGGTGATGCCCGGCCAGACCGCAAAAGCCGCTGTTTACAGCGGCGGGGTTGGCATGCCGGATATGACTGTGTTTTACTCAGCAAGTGATTTGCGCCACATGGCAGAAAGCTACGGCGAACAAGGCCGCCAGGCTTATATCCACGCGCGTTTCACTTTTGACCTGGCCTTTCCACTGGTATACACCTTTTTCTTGGCCGTTTGCACCAGTTGGATGCTGGGCCGGCTGATCCCCTTGAGCAGCAAATGGCGTTTATTAAACCTGCTGCCGCTGGCAGCCATGTTGCTCGACTTTCTGGAAAACATCTGCGCGGCGCTGGTAATGGCTGCCTACCCGGCCAGCCACTCGCTGGCAGCCCAGTTGGCCGTCATTTTCACACCGCTAAAATGGTTGTTGGTAGGCGCTGCATTCCTGTTATTGATCGTGGCCAGCCTGCTGGCCGGGTTCAGATCGATCCGGGGACGAAAGAAAAATTAACCCAAAAGGAGCGGAATCTCTCATCCGCTCCTTTTTTTTATTCGGCAGTGCTTATGCGTTTAAATAAACCTGCTCGTTTTTTATAAGCTGCTCTTCCATTAAATTCACCGCTTCTCCAAGGGTTTCCTTGTCAAAAGCTAATTTGGCTCCAGCCGCGCGGAACAACTGCGGCAGGCTGGCTGTCCCGCCCAAAGCCAGGGCATGCCGGTATTGCTCAACAGCGGCGTGCTGGTCTTTAAGCGAATTGCGCCATACCTGCACCGCGCCCAGCAGCGCCAATCCGTAATCCACATAATAGAAAGGCACGTTGTGGATGTGATCCTTGCGCTGCCAACCGGTCATCATCACATCCTCGTATCCGCTCCAATCGATCTCCGGCCGGAAGCGGCGTTCCAATTCGGCCCATTTGGCATCGCAGCGTTCAGGCCGGCTGCCCTCTTCCGGATTTTCATAGACCCAATGCTGGAAAGCATCCACAATCGCCATATACGGCCAGAAACGCATGTCGGACTCGATGTGTTCGGCGCGTGCGCGGGCCGCGTCAGTTTCCGAATAAAAACCGCCAAATTCCCGGCTGATATAAGGCAGGGTGAGATATTCCATTGCCATGGAAGCCACTTCGGCAAACTCCGTCGGCACATTGCTTTCACAATACTGCTGGAAATACGTCAATTGGAAAGCTTCGTAGGCATGAAAAGAATGCCCACCTTCGTGCAGCAGGGTTTGCACGTCATCATGGATGCCGACCGCGTTGGAGAAAATAAGCGGCCTTCGCGCGTGTGAGAAGTACGTCGTATAACCGCCGTTGGCTTTGTTCTTGCGGTTGTCCAGGTCCAACAGCCCTTCCTCTGCCATTTGGTTAAAATACTCTCCAAATTTTGGATGAACGTGCGTGAAAACCGCAGTGGTTTTCTTGATCATGTCCTTCACATCCGCAAAAGGTTTGAGCGGGGGTTGATTGGATGGATCCACAAACAAGTCGTAATAGCGCGCGCTTTCAATCCCCAGCGCCTGCTTACGGCATTCGGTGACACGCCCCACCGCGGGGACGACCACATCTTCGATGGCCTGATGGAAAGCCTTGCAGTCATCGGGTGTGTAATCAAAGCGGTTGTACAGGCGCCAGCGGAACGTGCGGTAATCCGGCAGCTTGGCGTTGGCAGCCACCTGCTGGCGCAGTTTCATGAAGCGCGTCCACTGATCGTTAATTGCTTCGCGATCCTGCAGCTGGCGCTCGGCCAGCAATTCCCATCCCTGACGGCGCGTCTCGCGATCGGTTTCCCGCAGCACAACTTCCATTTGACGCGCGGTCTTTTCCTGGCCCTGCCAGGTCAACGTTTGGGCACCAATGACCTTATCATGCTCGCTGTTGATCTTTTCCTCCTCCACAAACAAAGGAAGATTCTCTTCGCAATACAAATCCACTTCCCCCTGCATATTGCGCCGCGCAATCTCAAAACCATCCACTTGCAGACCGCTGGCCAGGAATTTTTCCTTCATCTTTTGATCCGCAGCCTGCCAGTTGGGATAGAAATCGCTCATATATTTTTCAAAGCGCTTTTCCGCTTCAGCGTCAACCGTGTTGGTGGAAACCGCCACGTACAAGCGGTTATAAAACTCATCACTCCATTCGCTGAGTGTGGTCCAATCTGCCAGCCATGTTTTTAGATTATCCTGATTCAGTTCCTGCGCAATCAGCTCTTGATAAGCAGGTTGAAAATCTTTCCATTCCATCCGCAATAATTCCTGCGGACCGGAAATATTCAATGCGTATTTCATTTATTGCCTCTTTGAAATTTTGGATTAATTATAGAATTGATCGTTTTTCCCGGGTACTTCCTTTATCCGCAAATCATGCCGTTATCAGAAAATCAAGCGAAAAAGTGGTGCCATGGCCTTCCTGGCTCTTCACGCGGATTTTGATATTGTTCAGTTCCGCCAACCTGGATGTAATGGCCAGGCCCAGGCCGATGCCGCGCGGTTTGGTGGTGTACAACGGTTCAAAGATCTTTTTCAAATCTTTACGAGAAATACCCACACCCGTATCCGTTACCGATACGGTCAGGTTGTCCCCACGAACGCGAGCGGAGATATTGAGTTTTCCACCCTTAGGCATAGCTTCTATTGCGTTGGAGATCAGGTTGGTAAATATCATTTCAACCTGCTGCCCATTCACTGTCGCCTTCGGTAAATCTGCCGGGAGCATATTTTCAACTGTCACATTTTTCGGGACGGGAAGTTTGGCAAGCAAAGCGGCCATTACTTCCGAAAGCGCGGCAGGCTCTTTTTCAGTGGGTTGGATGCGGGAATAATTCAGCAGATCGTTGATAATAGAGGAGGCATTGTGGGTTTCAGTCTCGATCATTTCCACATATTCCAATAAATTTGCGTCAGATTTGGGCAAAGAACTCTTTAACAGATAAACCACATTGGAGATCACTGCTAACGGATTGCGTAATTCATGCCCCACCCCGCCGGCCAGTTCTCCCAGGGTAGCCAATTTCTCAGCGCGGATTAACTGCGACTGCGCATCTTTCAAATCGCGGGTACGTTCTTCCACCAAATCTTCCAGATGGCGGCTCTGATCAGCAAGTTCTTGTTGGATCGCTTTCAAGTTGCTGATATCCTGGATACCGGCCAGTGATCCGCGGAAATTGCCTTTTTCATCCACCAGCGGTGTCACACCCAACTGTACATCAATCAGGCTGCCGTCCTTGCGTATAAACTGGGTTTCGTATTGCTCGCTAATGCCTTGTTTACGACGCAAATGATGACTTCGCACATTGTCCGCTTCGTCAGGTACGATAAAATCATAAACTGAATGGCCAAGCATCTCCTGAGGTGTATAACCCAACATTTCAACTATTTTCGGGTTCACGTAAGTTGTGACCAGATCCGCGTCAGCCTCCCATACGCCTTCATTGAGCGTGCTCACCAGGTCGCGGTAGCGTTTCTCGCTATTTTCAAGATCCTTTTCCACCTGCAACCGCTCACGCTGCTCCTCCATAAAACTGCCAATCAACATGGTAGCCAATGGAAATACTACCAAATAGGGTACAAAAACCTGCCGCACAATCAGGATCGCGATTTCCCGGGGGAAGGTAAAGAACCACATTGCCAGGATCGCATGGACGCTTAAGCCAAACAGGAATAAGCGTCCGCGGGTCAGGTGGGTTACCTTTCGGCTGATTGCGCGTCTATAGATAATTCCGGCCATACCGGAAATTATGATCGACCCGATCCCGGTAAACAACCCTGCGCCGCCCAAGTAAACACGCCACAGGGCGGCGATAACACAGGCAATCAAGGTCGTTGGGCCACTGGTAAAAAGACCGGCCAGGCTTAGGACAACCGAACGGCCATCAAAAATAACCCCGGGCTGCAATTCCATGGGGATGCTCATGGCTGTTACTGCTACCAACCCATACAGCAAGCCCAAGGCCATGCTTTGCAGCGGCTCTCGTTTCAGCCAGCGCAGTTGAATATTATTGCTCAGGATACTGAGCACTAAAAGTAAAGCCGCATTATCTATAAATTCGATAAAGTTCATAAAATCTCTTTAGTATCAGTATTTTTTAATACCATTGTTAAAATATTAGCACGCTTTCATTTGTATATTAATTCTCTTCTTCATCAAATCTTCATGTGCCGGACATAGTCTCTTCAATTGCATGAAATATAGTCAGGTTATCAAAACATGAACGGAGAAAAGAACATGAAGAAAATCATTTTGTCCACTTTGCTGCTGATCAGTATTCCTTTTTCAGTAGCTTGCAGCAATATCCCAGACGCAGCGGTGTCTGCGCAGCCTAACCATTCAACCGTGGAACCGGCGGCGCTTGTCTTGGAAAACACACCGGGTGCAGCTGCTGTTACCGGAATCTTGAGCGACCAGGAAACCACCGACCTGTTGTATATGCGCGAAGAAGAAAAGCTGGCGCATGATGTTTATATTAATTTATATGACAAGTGGGGACTGCCGGTCTTCAGCAATATCGCCTCCAGTGAGAGCACCCATACCGCCAGTGTCCTGACCCTGCTGAATCGCTACGGCATTGCCGATCCGGCCCTGGGGTTGGCGGAAGGCCAATTCCAGAATGCGGACTTGCAGGCACTTTATGACACATTGACCAAACAAGGCAGCCTTTCGCTGGGGGATGCCTTGAAGGTCGGCGCGGCCATTGAGGAAATTGACATCCTGGACCTGCAGGACACCATCGCGAACACGACCCAGGCCGATATCCGCTTGGTATATGAGAATTTACTGGCGGGTTCCTCCAATCACCTGCGCGCCTTTGTCAACACCCTGCAGCAGACTGGTGAAACCTACCAGCCGCAGTACCTCTCCGCTGAAGAATATCAGGCCATTCTGGCAGGCGCGAATTCCAACGGCATGGGCTATGGCGCCCAGGGACAGCCCGGCGGACGCGGCCAACGCGGTCCGAACGGCAACTAAGCCTCTAAAATAAAAGGGTTGCACTACACAAACTCAGGCAGCCTTTTCAAACGCAGAAAGAGCAGCCACTTGGCTGCTCTTTTATTTTTCCAAATTCTTCGTTACAAACCCAGTTTAGTGCTTTTTATCCACCCTTTGGGAAACGGCCGGTTGGGATCGGACAACACTGCCATGGCCTTCCTGGCCCGTGTTTGAACCGCGGCTCCAGGGTCGTTTTCCAGGCGCTGGATGGAGGCCGCAATCTCTTGATGGTACTGTGGATACTTTCTGGAAATGATGCACAAACTGCTGATAGCCCAGCCTTTCGTGAAAGCTTTGGGATCTTTTAGCATACCTAAAAGAATAGGCAGCATTTGAGGAATATCTTGCTCGTATAGCGCCATATCTCCAAACAACATGGCCGCATGCATGCGCGCCAGCATGGTTTCTTCGGTATTCAACAGATTGATAACCTGGGGAAGATAGGGATGTACCAATTCCGGACGTGTGCGGGCGACCTTTTCCATTGCGTCCAAAGTCCTGCCGCGCACAAGCGCATCCGCGTGCAACAGTCCTTCCGCCAGGTCGGCCATCAACTGCCCGTTTTGCAGAACAGCCTGCGCAGCCTGGTCAGCCGCGCCGTCCGAGCGTAAATCCCCGCCAGTCAACCAATCCACCAGACGAGCCATAATTACCCGATTAGGTCTATCGTGAACAATCCCGCGCAGCCATACAGCGGGCTTTGTTCACCCTTTTCAGCCAGCACCATCTCCGGCAGCGGGAACAATTGCAGGCGTTCCCGCATGATGGGTTTGACGCGCTCCAACAGGAAAGGCCGCTTGGTAATCACGCCCCCGCTGAACACGAATAAATTCACCGGGTGGAAAATGAGGGTATTAAGAATGGTTTGGGCAGCCTTCTCGACAACCAGGTCCCAACCCGGGTCGTCATCCGAGACGTCGCGCATGTCTCTGCCGAAATAAGCCTGCAAATTCGCGCCGCCCAGGTAGGCTTCCGGGCAGCCGCGCTGACCGCAGCTGCATAGTTTTCCGCCCCATTCCATGATGTGATGGCCGTTCTCAAACGAGAACATGAAATAGCGCTGGGAGTCAATGCGTTTAATATCGCCGCCGCCCACGCCGGTGCCCCAAATAAAGTACACAAAACGGTCATGGCCGCGTGCCGCGCCGTACAGGGCTTCGCCGATGGCCGCGCCCTGCACATCGTGCACCAACTTGACCGGTACATTAAAACGGTCTTGTAATGTTTGCTTGATGGGTTTTTGACTCCACTGAGGCAGGTTGTTGGCGGTGGTCACCATGTCATTTTCATCGATGATGCCGGGAAAACAGGCGCCGATACCCTGGATCTCCTGTCCGGCCGCTACATCGCTGATGACATTTATCATCTCCTGAATACCCACTTCGTAATCCTGTGGAACCGGGTGGGATTCCAGTTTTACGATGCGCTCACCCCCATCCAAATCCATTAACGCAACGCGCATATTCGTACCGCCAACATCAATCGATATGTACATAGATTCTCCCTTTTTTAAATTGTTCAACGAAAGAATTGATTATAACTTTTCCAAACTCACATAGTCAGGATATCAATCAAGCTATATAATCTATAATACTAATTCTAATTAATGATTCAAAATATTTCTCACACACATACCTTGTTCTTGAAATCCTTCCCTTACTATTTAAAAGTGACCTATGAACATGATCAAGCATTTTTTCATCGGATCTCCTATACCTACTTTAGAACAAAAGGAAAACCGGCTTAATAAAGTCCGCGCTTTAGCTGCTTTTTCACCCGACGCGCTTTCTTCGATTGCTTACGCGAATCAGGAGATTTTTTTAGCACTGGTGGTAGCCGGAAGCAGTGGATTGTCACTAAGTTTCCCCATCGGTTTAGCGATCACTGGATTATTAGTGCTAGTTGCCCTTTCCTACTTCCAAACAATCCAAGGATACCCCTCCGGTGGTGGCTCGTACATCGTAGCACGAGAAAACCTTGGTATCACACCTGGTTTGGCAGCAGCCGCTTCATTGTTGGTCGATTATACTTTGACAGCCGCTGTCAGCTTGACAGCAGGTGTTGCTGCAATTGCTTCCTCATTTCCGATTCTTTGGGAATATCAAACTCCTTTAGCGCTTTTCTTTTTACTTGTTATTACGATTATCAACCTGCGTGGAATACGGGAAACCGGTACAGCCATGGCCGTGCCGGTTTATCTGTTTCTGGTCACTTATCTTCTGATGTTAGCTTACGGGGTAATTCAGGCATTACTTACAGATGGTTTTGTTACTGAATTCAATACTTTACCTGCCTCCAAACCACTATCAACTTTACTGATTTTAGAGGCATTTTCCGCCGGGTGTACTGCACTTACCGGAATTGAAGCCATTAGTAACGGCGTTCCCGTATTTGAAAAACCGGAGGTGAAAAATGCCGGGAAAACTTTGTTGATAATGGCTTTTTTGATGGCACTTCTATTCGTAGGATCCATTGGATTAACGCAATTCCTTAACGTTTTACCGGAAGGACAAGAGACCATCCTCTCTGCATTGGCACACCGCATATTAGGCAATGGGTTTGGATACATCCTCATTCAAATCAGCTCCACCCTTATTCTTGTTGTAGCTGCCAATACCAGTTTTGCGGGTTTTCCCAGGCTTGCCGCAATTCTGGCAAGTGACGGTTTTCTTCCAAAACCATTGACCCAATTAGGTGATCGCCTTGTTTATTCGTACGGCATTGTCACCCTTTCCGCTCTTACCGGTTTATTGATCATCCTTTTCAAAGGGGATTCGCACGCATTGGTGCCTTTATTCGCCGTTGGCGTATTCGTGTCTTTTACGCTCTCACAATCAGGGATGGTATTGCACTGGTGGAAAACACGAGGAAAAAATTGGAAGTTAAAACTAACCGTAAATGGTATTGGAGCTATTGCGACGGGTTGTGCTACCCTCGTCATCGGAAGCACCAAATTCCTCAAAGGAGCTTGGATTAGTATTCTGCTCATTCCATTGATTGTGCATATGTTTTACAAGGTTCGTGACCATTACCAGAGTACCGCTGCTCAACTTTCTCTATCACGTATAAATCAAAAGAGGAAAAAAGAAATTCAAAGTTTCTCATCATTACGCGTTGTATTACCAATATCCAGCCTGCATATTGGTATTGTAGAAGCTGTTAAGATTGCCAAACAAATTTCCGATAATATTCAAGCTGTCTATATTGAAATTGAACCCGATTCGGGTATCGAGGTAAAAGAAAAATGGGAGAAGTATTTTCAGGAAATACCCTTGGTGATTTTGCCATCCCCCTATCGTTCAATCATTTCGCCGTTGTTGGATTACCTTGATAAATATGATCGGGAAAGCGCAGATAACCAATTAGCTGCTGTAATTCTGCCGGAATTAATTCCAGCAAAACGTTGGCACCAAATTCTGCATAATCAATCTGCTCGCTTGATCAAATCCAGTTTGCTTTACCGGCGGCGGAACCTGGGTTTCCAACGGGTCATCATCGATGTGCCCTATCATCTAAACGAATAAAAAAATTGCCTTCCGGCAATTTTTTTAATTTCTGTGGAAATGATCTAGTAATCGACGGAAAAGAACATCGCGCGCAGAATAATGTAGATAAAATAGAGCCCCATCAAATAGAAAGCGTGGCCTTTCTTAAGCTTGCCTTTGGAGAACCACAGAATCGCCCACAGGATAATTCCGGTCACCGTTTCCCAGGGCAAATCCCATTCAATTAATGGATTAGGCACTGCGTAAGTGGAAAGCAGCGCGCCGCCGCCAATGGCTACCAACGGATTGGTAATGTTGGATCCCACCAGCGTGCCCAGCGAGACGCCGTTCTCTTTGTGGCGTACACCGGCCATGGCCGTAATGAACTCCGGCATAGCGGAAGCGATGCCCAGGGTAACCACACCGATCAGGGAACCGCCGATGCCCGTGCGCACCACGATCAACTCGGTGATTTTGAGCACATAACCGGCATCCACAACCGTAACACCCAGCATCAACAGCGCGATGGCCGCGTCGATCAGGACTTCTTTGCCGTTTTGCGGAACGTTCTCGGCAATTTCTTCCGAGACAATTTCGTTGTCTTCTTTTTTATAGTGCTTGCGTTCGTCGATATACAGGTAATAAGTGTAAACAATGAATGTGCCGAACAGAATGGCGCCATCCAGGCGGGAGTAAGAACCGTCCAGGCCCATGACGATGCACATAACAGTCGTGCCGATCATGGGAATCATGCTCTTCCAAAGGAAATAGCGCCGGAAGTAAAGCGTTCCGGAAAGCAGGACCACCAGACCCATAATCAGGGTTTGCTGAACCACATCCGAACCGATGTTGGAGCCCAGTACAATGGCAGAACCAATTTGGTAATCCAGCGTACCGTTGAGGATGTGCGCAGAGGCAGTCAGATGTGAAGTGATCTCCGGAATGCTGGTTGCCAGCGAGAACACAGTCATACCCATAAATGTGGATGACAAATTATAGTAGGCTGCAATCCCTACCAATTTTTTTACGGAAATGTTTGCGCTGATGACCAGCACAACAATTGCCGCAATTCCAATGATTGCTATAACAGGTGTTGAGTAGAATTCCATTTTTTTTTATTTATCCCATAAAAGTTGCACGGCGATAAAGTATATCTGAACCCGACCGGTTGTCAATATCTAACAGGTGGTTTTAATCTGTTATTAATCTCGATTTATCTGCCCGCTGAGGGCAGGAAAACGGTTTTTTTGCCAAAAATGGCAGGGTCATGGGATTAAGGCCGGCATATCCATTATCAAGGGGAATCCATTTTGATTAAGAACATGGAATTCGAATGCGCTGCGCGGCGCCGCTGCGTTTTCTTCCGCGCCGCAGCAGGGACCCAGCGAGAATACTTGTCCGTCATTTTCCCGGAACTCCACTATGAATTGCATTTCCTCTTCCGAGACCTTCGTGCGCTCGATTACCCGCCCAACCGGCAGGCACACCAATCCATTCACTTCACATCCGGCCTGCCATAAGCCCGCCAGATCGTCCGGGTCGTTTTGCGGATTCATAGCCCGCAGCTGCTCGTAGCTGCCGCCATACAGCTGCGCAGCCCTCTCATAATTTCCATCGGAAAGTGCCTGAATAAAATCGATCAGGGCGCTCTCGGCAGTGCTTATAGCGGCCGTTGTCTGCCGCGGTGTGCAAGCCAATAAAGCGAAACAAAGCAGGACCAGGCCTGCCAATGCGCGTTTCATTACCTTTATTATAGGCTGGGGGACTGCTTATGCCAATCGGTCGCCAGCTGGTAAGCATGCGCCATGCGGAAGAGAGTGCTTTCCTGGAACGGCCGGCCCATCAACTGCATGCCGACCGGCAGATGCTGGCCGTCGAAACCGACCGGGAAGGCCAGGCCGGGCACGCCCGCCAGGTTGGCCGGCAGGGTGAAGACGTCTTCCAGGTACATGGCCAGCGGGTCGTCGCCGTGGCCGCCGATCTTGAAAGCCGTAGTGGGGGCAATCGGCGCCGCCACAACATCCACCCGCTCAAAAGCCTGGTCGAAATCGGCTTTGATGAGCGTGCGCACTTTCTGCGCCTGCCCGTAATAAGCATCGTAATAACCGGCCGAGAGCGCGTAAGTGCCCAGCATGATGCGGCGCTTGACCTCGGGGCCGAAGCCCTTGCCGCGCGATTTGGAAAACATGTCGATCACGCCGCCGTTTTCCTCGCGCAGCCCGAAGCGCACGCCGTCGTAGCGCGCCAGGTTGGCGGAGGCTTCCGCCGGGGCAATCAGGTAATAAACCGGCAGCGCATACTCGGTATGCGGCAGGGAGATCTCTACAATTTCAGCACCCTGTTCTTTTAGCACGGCAATAGCCTCGCGCACCCGCGCTTCCACTTCCGGCTGGATGCCTTCGATGAAATATTCCCTGGGCACGCCCACGCGCAAGCCCTTGATATCGGAGGCTTTCGCGCAACCGGCGTCTTCCAAAGGACGGTCTATGCTGGTGGAGTCGCGTTGGTCAAACCCGGCCATCAAGCGGAAGATGATTTCCACATCTTCGGCGCTGTGAGCCAGAACGCCTGCCGAATCCAGCGAGGAACCGTAGGCAATCAGGCCGTAACGCGAGACGCGCCCATAAGTGGGTTTGATGCCGGTCACGCCGCAGAAGGAAGCCGGTTGGCGCACACTGCCGCCCGTGTCGGTGCCCAGCGCGGCCGGCGCCAGGCGCGCAGCCACTGCCGCGGCCGATCCGCCGCTGGATCCACCCGGTACACACTCGGTATTCCAGGGATTATGCGTAACGCCGTAAGCTGAGTTCTCAGTGGAAGAGCCCATGGCGAATTCATCCGTGTTGGTCTTGCCCAGCACCACCATACCCTCGTCCAGCAAATGCTGTACAGCCGTGGCGTTGAAGGGCGGAACGAAGTTTTCAAGGATCCTGGAGCCGCAGGTAGTGCGCACGCCGTTCACCGTCAGCACGTCTTTGATCGCCATCGGCAGGCCCAACAGGGCCGGCATGCTTGCGCCGTTCTTTTTCAGTTGGCTGCGTTTTTCATCCGCCGCTTCGGCCATAGAAATAGCCAGCTCAGGCGTCAGGGTGATGAAGGTGTGCAGCTGCGGTTCAAGCTTCTCAATGCGGTCCAGATACGCGCGGGTCAGTTCCAGGCTGGAAACCTGCCCATCGTTCAGGGCTTGCAGCGTTTCTTTTAAGGATAGGGTGTGTAAAGCATCCATGAGGGTTAATCCAGTACGGGGGGCACCCGGAATTGGTCCTTTTCGGCAGACGGCGCGTTCTTGAGTGCCTGTTCGGTGGTCAGCCCGTGCAGAGCTTCATCTTCGCGCAAGCGCGCCAAGGGCGGCTGCACCACGGAAGCAGTCTTTATTTGGCTGGTATCCAGCGCCTGCAGCTGGGCCACGTGGTCCAGAATATCGGAAAGCTGCTGCTGGTAGCGTTCTTTCTCTTCCTGCGTTAATTCCAGGCGGGCTAATAGGGCAATATGTTCAACTTCTTTGAGGGTCAGCGTCATGGTCGCAATTATAACAAAGGGCGCGCCATCCGGCGGTTTTTTCAGTGACTTTAATCCCACCCCGCCGCGTACCAGCGCAGGTAGGTCTTGACGTTAGCGGCCCAATAGGATTCCACATGCGCGCCGTCGTAGACGTGCCATTCAAAAGGCATGCCGTAATCTTCCAGCCGCCCGGCAAAGACCTTGGCCGCGTCGGCAATGAAGTCCATCGTGCCCACGTCGATCCAGATGCGCGGTTTTTGGTCCTCCGGGATCTTCTGGAACCAAAAAGGCGACTCATTGAAATCGCCGCGGAAAGGCGCCAATGAGTGCCCGCCAATCGCGCCGAACTCGTCCCAATAGATCAGCCCGGTGCGCATGGCCCAGGCCGCGCCGCGCGATAACCCGCCGATGGCGCGATATTGACGCTCGGCTTTAGTACGGTAATATCCGTCAATCCAGGGCACCAATTCCTCCGCCAACGCCGGACCATATTTGGAAGTCCACTGGTCGATCATGTAATTGGATTCTTTGGGCATGACGATGATGAAGGGCTGCACTTCCCCATCGGCGATCAATTCGTCCAAAGCTTCATCCGCGCCCAGGCGATCCCACTGGTCATCATTGAAGCTCTGCCCGTGCAGGAAGTACAGCACCGGATAGCGCGTGCTTTCGTCGAAATCGTAGCAGGGCGGCAGGTAAACGCGGAAGGACAGCGGGTGCGTCATCAGCGTGGTTTGGATTTCATGGAATTCAAAACGCCCGCGCGTTTCCGTACAGACCGGGATCGGCGTGGGGGTAGCCGTGGGCAGAGCCGTTGGGGTGAGGCTGGGTGCCGGGGTGGTGCTGGGCTGTGCCACAGCAGCGCCAATGTTCTGGCAAGCTGTCAACCCAAGCAGCAGCAACAGCAATACGCCGCGCAGGTATTTCATTGCTCCGGCTCCATCTCTTCCCAACCGGCCGCGTACCACTGCATATATTCGCGCATATGCGCAAACCAATAATCGGTATTATGGCGCCCATCGTTCAGGTGCCATTCATGCATAATGCCTTTTTCATTCAAGACCTGCTCCACCCGGTAAGCCGTTTTAACTTCCGGGTCAAAGCGGCCGGTGTCCAGGTAAATGCGCGGCGCGCTGCCATCCGGGATTTCAGCCAGCCAATCCGGCAGGTCGTCCAGGTCGCCTTTGAAAGTTGGCAAGCTATGCGTGCCAAAGGAACCAAACAACTCCCAATGCTGCAAGCCCAGACGCAGCGCCCAGGATGCGCCCCGGGAAATACCACCCAGTGCGCGGCAGGCGCGCTCGGTGCACACGTTGAAGGTCGTGTCCACAAAGGGAATAACCTCATCCGTGAAGACCTCTGGATAATTGGTCGTGTCGGGCTGGCGGTAATAGAACTCTTCATAGGGCATGACCATCAGGAAGGGCTGCGACTGGCTGCTGCTGATCAGTTCATCGGCGATTTGTCCGGCCTCCAGGTCCAGCCACATTTGGTCGTCAAAGGTCTGCCCATGCAGCAGGTACAGCACGGGATAACCCTGCGCGCGCGCTGCGTCGTAGCAGGGCGGCAGGTAGACGCTGACGTAAAGTTCACCGTTCATTAACTCGGAATCCAGTTTGTAGTATTTGACTTCTCCGGTGCCGGCGCAGGTACCGCTTAAGGAAATCTCTATTTGGGGAGAGGGTGTCGCGGTGCTTTGGGGCGGCCGGCTGACTTCCACCGGCGGCAGGGTTGGCCCCGGAGTCCGCGTCGGCTGCTCAACCGGCAGTTGCTCAACTGCCGGCGACGGCTCGCCGCAGGCTGCCAGTCCGATAGCGAAAAGAATAAGCATTGCAAAAATGCGGATGCGTGTTTTCATGAGAGGTTATCCTGTTTAATATTGTACAGGCATTAAAACCCCGTTCCTTGACGGCCGGGGCAGGAACCGATTATACTCTAAGCGCCGGGGTGTAGCGCAGTTGGCAGCGCGCTGCGTTTGGGACGCAGAGGTCGGCGGTTCGAGTCCGCCCACCCCGACCATTTTGTTTATGATTGATACGCGGGCAGGAATGCCCGCGCTACGTTTAAATCATCCTTCGTGTGTTTTATGTATTTCTTGGTTAAAAAAAATCAGCGCACAGAACAATGCTCCACAAATACCCCCAGCTTCAGCGCTACATCCTGCAGCCAATCACTATCCTGTGTACGTAACGCTGGGTTGACTCCCTTAGCATCGTACGCATTCAGTTTTTGCAGATAGTACTTGCGCGCGCCACGGATGTCCTCCCCAATCGCCAGCAGGTCTTCCTCATCCAGCAGCTCGCAGTCAACCGTGGTACGGAACTCGTAATCCACGCGCCCTTCCAGCAGTAGGGCGATACTCGCGCGGATGGGTTCCACCGGCAGGTCCACCGCGCTCACCCGCGCGTATTTCGCCAGCGGGGCCTTGATATCCATGGCCACGTAATCCACCAATCCGCCGACGATCACATCCCACAGCTTTTCCGGGAAGCTGCCGTTAGTGTCCAGCTTTACGGCAAAACCCATGCGTTTAAGCTTTACCAGCAAATCCGGTAAATCGGGTTGCAGACACGGCTCTCCGCCGGTAACCGTCACGGCGTCCAGCAGCCCGCGCCGGTTTTCCAGAAAAGCCAGCGTATTCTCCATTGAGATTTTCTGTGTGTATCGCTCCGGCCAGACCAGTTCCGGGTTATGGCAGTATGGACAGCGAAAATTGCAACCGCGTGTGAACAGGATCGCGCAGGTCTTGCCGGGGTAATCCGCCAGGGAAAACTTTTGCAGCCCGCCCAGGATCATACCGGCACAGTGTAATGCTTGCGGATTTCAAACTCGGCTTTTTTACCGTCGTTCCACTGTTTGACCGGTCGCAGGTAACCCACCACGCGTGAATACACTTCGCAGCTTTCCCCGCATTGTTCGCACTCTTCCACCTCGCCGTCCAGGTAACCGTGATTGGGGCAAATGCTAAAACTGGGCGTGAGTGTGAAATAAGGCAGGTGATAATTCTCGCAGATCTTGCGCACCAGGGTTTTTACGCTGGCCGGATCGCTGACGCGTTCACCCAGGAAGAAATGCAGCACAGTCCCGCCGGTGTAGCGCGATTGCAGCGAATCCTGCAAGTCCAACACCTCAAAAATGTCCTCGCTGTAGTTCACCGGCAGGTGAGTGGAATTGGTATAGAAAGGCTGCGCCACCTGGCGGCCTTTACCGTTGGCAAACCAGCAATCATCAAAGGCCTGCTGGTCCAGCAGTGCCAAGCGGTAGGAAGTGCCTTCGGCCGGCGTGGCTTCCAAGTTGTAATTGTTGCCGGTTTCCTCCTGGAAAGTCAGTAGCTTTTCGCGCACGTGATCCAATATCTCCTCGGCAAACTGTTTGCCTGCCGTGGAACCGATGTTCTTGCCCATCAGGTTCAGCAAAGCTTCGTTCATACCGATCACACCAATGGTGGAGAAATGATTTTTCCAGTATGAGCCGGACTGGGCCTTGATCTGGCGCAGGTAATATTTCGTATAGGGATAAAGGTTGCCTTCAGTATAGCGCTCCAGCACTTTGCGCTTGATCTCCAGGCTGTCGCGCGCCAATAACAGCAGATCGTCCAGGCAATTAAAGAACTCGGTTTTATTCAGGCTTTCATGGCCGATGCGGGCCAGGTTGACCGTCACCACGCCGATCGAGCCGGTTAGCGGATTGGAGCCGAACAGCCCGCCGCCGCGCTTGCGCAGCTCGCGGTTATCGATACGCAGCCGGCAGCACATCGAGCGCGCATCTTCCGGATTCATGTCCGAATTGATAAAGTTGGAAAAATACGGCAGGCCGTAACGCGCCGTGGCTTCCCACAACTGCCCGATAGATTCACGCTCCCAATCAAAATCTTTGGTGATGCTGTAGGTCGGAATGGGAAAAGTAAAGACGCGCCCCTTGGCATCCCCCTCAACCATCACCTCCAGGAAGGCGCGGTTAAACATATCCACCTCCTCCTGAAAATCCCCATAAGGCTCTGCCTGTGGCTGGCCGCCGATGATAACCGCCTGCTCGGCATAATAGGACGGTACGGTTAAATCCATAGTTACGTTGGTGAAAGGTGTTTGGAAACCCACTCGCGTGGGCACGTTGATGTTGTAAACGAATTCCTGCAAGGCCTGTTTGACTTCTTTATAGGTCAAACCATCATAGCGGATAAAGGGCGCTAACAAGGTATCGAAATTGCTAAAGGCTTGCGCGCCGGCGGCTTCGCCCTGCAGGGTATAGAAGAAATTAACCGCCTGCCCCAGGGCGGTGCGGAAATGCTTGGGCGGCCGGCTGGATATCTTGCCTTCCACACCGGTAAAGCCCACGCACAACAGATCATATAAATCCCACCCCACGCAATAAACTGACAAGATATTCAGATCGTGCAGGTGAAAATCACCCTTAAGGTGCGCCTGGCGGATGGGTTCCGGGTAAACGCGGTTCAACCAGTAATTCTTGGTAATCTCGGAGGAGACGTAGTAGTTCAAGCCCTGCAGCGAAAAGGCCATATTACTGTTTTCGTTGACCAGCCAATCCGTTTTTTTCAGATATTCCTCGACCAGGCCGTTGTTCATTTTGATGGCGGTTTCACGCAGCTGCTTGTGCTGGTCGCGGTAGAGGATATACGCTTTGGCGGTTTTTTTATAGCGCGAGCTGAGCAGAACGTCTTCCACAATGTCCTGGATCTGCTCAACACCCGGAATGACTTCCTCGATCAGCGTCCGTGCCTCGAACATCACCTGTCCTGTCAGCACTTCCGCTTCAGCCTGTCCGAATTCACCTGTGGCTTTGCCCGCGTTAAAAATGGCACGGGAAATTTTTTCAGCATCAAAAGGCACAACCTGCCCGTCTCGTTTTTTAATTTGATTAAACATTAAACCTCCTTGTGATTGCCATAGAATAAAAACATCCGGCGTCAAAGCCGGACATTTGGTCCAAATAGCCTGACGCGAGCCTGCTAATTCTGGAGTATTGGTACAGGATCGGACTCTAACCGTTGCGCGACAGTGCCGGATTTTCACCGGTCTTCACCGTACCAAATACGATATTTTTCGATAAAATAAGGATAGCATGAGAAATCTCAAAACGCTCGCTCCCATCCTTAAAATTGGCAAATTTTTAAAAAAACGCGCGAAATATTTAAGCTTAAATTTTCCACGCGTGTTGATCGGCGGGATGCTGCTGCCGCTTTTATGCGCATATATCCCGACTACAGCGTCCGCGCCGGCCGCTCTGCCAACCCCTACCCCGTCTGAGACGCCGCAAGTGTATAGCGGCTGGCAGCCCCAAACGGATGACCGCCTGCAGATCCAATACGCCGATTACCCGCCGGATTTCAAAGTAAACGCGCAGGTATTCTCCCTGGACCTGTTCGAGACGCCCCAGGAAAGCATCGACGCGCTGCACACGCAGGGTAAGAAAGTTATCTGCTATCTCAACAGTGGTTCGTGGGAGGAATACCGCCCGGATGCAAACGATTTTCCGGACGCAGTCCTCGGCAAGGATTACGAAGGCTGGCCGGGCGAAAAATGGCTGGACATCCACAATTTCACCGATTTCGCCGCCATCATGGAAGCGCGCTTCGACCTGGCCGTGGAAAAAGGCTGCGACGGCATCGACGCGGATAATATGCAAAACTACGACGAGGACACCGGCTTCGCCATCAGCGCGGCTGACCAGTTGGCCTACAACCGCTGGCTCAGCCAGCAGGCTCACAGCCGCGGCATGGCTATTGGGCTGAAAAACGACCCTGGGCAGGCTGCTGAACTGGTAGTCTGGTTCGACTGGTCTCTGGTCGAGGATTGCAGTGTTTATGAATGGTGCGGCGACCTGCAGCCCTTCACGCAGGCCGGCAAGGCCGTCTTCCAGGTGGAATATACCGATGAATGGCCAAACGACGCGCCTTTCTGTGCGGAAGCCGCTGAATTGGGGTACTCGGCAATCTTCAAAAACCGCGATCTGGACGCCTGGGTAAATTACTGTAATTTACCTGATAGCCGATAAAATCGCTTAACCGGCAAATCCCTGTTTTTTGATAATATAATCACTTCAACCCTGTTTGAGGCGGCTGATTGAAAAACATATATCTTTCCATCATTATTCCCGCTTACAACGAAGCCACCCGACTTCCGGCATCGCTGGAGAAGATCCACGCCTTTTTACAGAGCCAATCTTACAGCGCCGAAATCGTCGTGGTCGAGAATGGCAGCACTGACAATACTTACGAGCTAACCAAGGCCATGCAAACCAGCATCGACAATTTGGTGGTCATTCATGAAGATCAGCGTGGAAAAGGTTGGGCCGTGCGGCGCGGCATGGAAATCAGCCGCGGCGAATACCGTTTTTTTTGCGACGCGGATCTGTCCATGCCCATCGAGGAAATCTCACGTTTCTTCCCGCCCCTGTTGGAGAACGCGCCTGTAGCCATTGCTTCGCGCGAAGCGCCCGGCGCCGTGCGTTACGATGAACCCGAGTACCGCCACATCATCGGGCGGGTGTTCAATTGGATCGTGCGCCTGCTGCTTCTGCCCGGTCTGCAGGATACCCAATGCGGGTTTAAATGTTTTCGCGCGGATGTGGTTGAAAAGGTTTTCCCGCTGGTCAGCAACAGTGGCTGGACATTCGACGCGGAAGCGCTTTTCATCGCCCGCCGTTTGGGGTATGCCATAAGCGAAATTCCCATCCCCTGGTACTACAACCCGCACAGCAACATACGCGTGCTGCGCGATTCATTTCAGATGGGTTGTGACTTACTCAAAATCCGTTGGAATGCGATCACTGGAAAATATCATGCCTAGAACAAAAATCACTAACTTACCGGATAAGCCCCATATCGAGTACGAAAAACGGTTATGGGAAGAAGGTTTTCAGGTAGTTGCCGGGCTGGACGAAGCCGGGCGGGGCGCCTGGGCCGGACCGGTTTTTGCCGCAGCGGTGGTGCTGCCCAGTGATGAACGCATTTGCAACCTGCTGTCGGGTGTGCGCGATTCCAAGCGTATGACCGCCAGACAGCGCGAGCGCTGGGAAAGCTGCATCAAATCCGCTTCGGTGGCCTGGGCTGTGGGCAGCGCCAGTCACACCGAAATTGATGCTATCGGCATTGTGCCGGCCACCTGCCTGGCCATGCAGCGCGCCATTGACCAGATCAGCAATCCCCCGCGCTACCTGCTGGTGGATTACATCAACATCGAGGACTGCTCCAGCCCGCAGCTTTCCATCCCCAAAGGCGACTGCCAATCGCTTAGTATAGCGGCGGCTTCCGTTTTGGCTAAGGTAGGGCGGGATGCTTTCATGGTCAAAATGGACGGACAATATCCTGGATACGGTTTTGCCCGGCATAAAGGCTATGGGACCGCCCTGCACAGTCAGGCCATAGCTGAATTGGGACCTTGTGAAATTCACCGCATGAGCTTCCAACCGCTCAAACAACCGGTATAAATGCTTAAACAAAAAGACGAAAGGCAAAAACCTTTCGTCTTTTTTATCATATACGGTTGGATTTATGCGGTTTTCTTTTTTCCGCTGACAATATATTTCACCACTTCCGCCGCGATGGACGGGACCAGGAACAGCGGAATGACCAACCGCCATTCTTCCCAACCCATCGGTAGGACGTTGAAGATGTCTGCCATGAAAGGAACGTAGATGACGATCAGCGTCAAAGCGCAGGAGGCCAATACAGCCCAGTTCATCCATTTGTTAGTGAAAACGCCGATCTTAGCCAACGGATAGCGTTCCGAGCGCGCGGTGTAAGCCCGCAGCAATTCAGAGAAAACCAGGGTCACGAACGCCAGCGTTTCCGCGTAGCGCGGGTCCGCATGGTTCGAGCCGATGGCATAAGCGATCAAAGTGGTCGTGGTGATGGCAATGGTTTGCACGATCACGCCTGTCAGCATGAAGCGGTTGATGATCGGTTCTTTGGGCGGGCGCGGTTTGTGGGACATGATATCCGGGTCGCCCTTTTCGGTGCCCAACGCCAGCGCGGGCGCGCCGTCGGTCACCAGGTTCAGCCACAGCAGTTGGATCGGAATTAATGGGGAAAGCATGCCCATGTCTGCGGCTTTGGGGAACAGGAACCGTCCGAACATGGTGGGGATGAAGATGATCATGATTTCCGCCATGTTGCAGGAAATCAGGTAATAAACAAATTTGCGGATATTGGCGTAGATCACACGGCCTTGTTCAACCGCCGAGACGATGCTGGCGTAGTTGTCGTCGGTCAGTACCATGTCTGCCGTTTCCTTGGCAACATCGGTGCCGGTGATGCCCATCGCCACGCCGATGTCGGCAGCCTTGATGGCCGGGGCGTCGTTGACGCCGTCGCCGGTCATGGCCACCACTTCGTCGTTGGCTTTCAGCGCGCTGACGATGCGCATCTTGTGTTCCGGTGAAACCCGCGCGAACACATCGATCTCTTCCACTTCACTGGAGAGCGTCGCGTCGTCCATCTTATCCAATTCAGCGCCGGTGCACACTTTGTGTCCGGGGCGTAGCAGGCCGATGCTTTCGGCAATGGCTTTGGCGGTGTTGGGATAGTCACCTGTGATCATGACGGTGCGGATGCCCGCGCCGAGGGCCCGCAGCAAAGCCGGTTTGACTTCCTCACGGGCCGGGTCAATCATGCCAACCAGACCGGCGAAGACCAGGTCCTGTTCCATGTGATCGCTGTCAACCTGGTCGGGTCTGACGGAAACTACACGGTAAGCCATGCCCAGCACACGCAGGGCGTCTTTGGTCATATTGTCGTTGGCAGCCAGAATCGCTTGCTTGCCTTTTTCGTCCAGAGGTGCGCAGGTATTATCCTGCTTCTGGATGCGGTTGCACAAACCCAATACCACATCCGGGGCGCCTTTGACGGCAATGACATAAGCTTCTTTATCGTTTTTGCCTTCGAAGGGGGAAATATCCTGCGACTGAGGATCTTTGATCTCATGCAGGGTAACCATGCGCTTGCGGTCCGAGTCGAAAGGAATTTCGCCGGAACGGGGATAAGCTTTGTTCAGTTCCGGCGCGCGCGCGCCGGCTTTGGCTGCCGCTACCAAAATGGATCCTTCAGTCGGGTCGCCGATGATGCGATAGCTGGATTTGCCGTCTTCGACGGTTTCTTCCAGTTGGGAATCATTGTTCAAGGTACCCACCCACAACGCCGTGGAGATGGCCGGGAAATCGTGAATGTTGATGGTCTTGCCGTCCTTGCGGAATTCACCTTCAGGGCTGTAGCCGCCGCCGGTGATTTCGAGCGTTTCGTTGTCGACCCACACGCGCGTGACGGTCATGGCGTTCTGGGTCAGGGTGCCGGTCTTGTCCGAGCAGATCACGGTGGCCGAACCCAGGGTTTCCACTGAGGAAAGCTTGCGGATCAAAGCGTGGCGCTTGATCATTTCCTGCATACCTAAAGCCAGGGAGATGGTCACCACAGCCGGCAGTCCTTCCGGTACTGCCGCGATGGCCAAACTGACAGCGATCATGAACATATCCAAAGGATCGCCTTTTTCGATAATCCCAGCAACAAAAACCAAAGCACTGATCACCAAACAGGCATACCCGAGCGTCTTGCCAAGCTGATCCAGGCGCCGCTGCAAGGGAGTTTCTTCTTCCTCGACCGATTGCAGCATGGTAGCGATCAGGCCCAGCTGGGTATACATACCTGTGCTGATCACCACACCCTTGCCGCGGCCGTAAGTTACTACGGTGCCGCTGAAAGCGGTGTTCTTGCGGTCGCCCAGGGAAGCATCCACGTCAAAAACGGAGCCCTCGTTCTTTTCCACCGGAACGGATTCACCCGTCAGTGCCGCTTCGTCGATGCGCAAGTTGACTGCTTCCAGCAAACGCATATCGGCGGGTACAAAGTTGCCGGTTTCAAGGAATACGATATCTCCCGGTACCAGCTCGCGAGCCGGTACGGAAACGCGGTGCGCGCCGCGCAGCACCATGGCTTCCGGTGCCGCCATCTTTTTCAACGCTTCCAATTCTTTTTGCGCACGAGAATCTTGAACCACCCCCATGACGGTATTCAAAACTACAATCGTAATAATTGCGATAGCATCTACTGTCTCACCCAAGAAAATGGAAATGATTGCAGCTACGATCAACATAATAACTACAAAACTGCTAAGCTGTTCAATGACCATCTGCAAGAATGTTGTTTTCTTGCCTTCCTTGAGTTGGTTCAGTCCGAATTTTTCAAGACGTTTGGCGGCTTCGTCTTTTGACAAGCCTTTATCCACCGCTGAACCTAACTTTTCCAACACTTCTTTACCGCTGAGCGCGTGCCAGGTTACTTTCATGTCCGGGCTGGCAGGCAGCTCTTCTGCCGTGTTATTCGCAGGCATAATGATATCTCCTTTATAGATTTTATTTTTTTGTTACATTAATCAATAAATCCGGGATTTAAAAAACCGTACAAGGAAACAAGTTTAATGCATAATTTACCCTGGTGCAATACGTGTATTGGCAGGCAGGCGCGTTCCCTTGGGGATAACAACAATGCCATCCCGTACGATATAGAGGTCGTTGTCAATATTTGTTCCGGGTGGGAAGGGCAATATGGTTGAATTGTTGCCGATGCTGGAATTCTTGTCGATGATGGCCCCTTCAATGACACAATCTTTCCCGATACCAAGGATCAATTCCTCATCCGGTTCGTTTCCTCGCCGGAAAAAGCCATAGTAATCCGCGCCCATTAAAATGGAACGCCTGATTTTTGTGCCGGAGCGAATCTGGCTGCGCAGACCAATTACCGCGTTGCGGATATCCGCTTTCTGAATCCAGCAGCCCTCACCCAACATGGTATCTTCCATATAAGTGTCTTCAACCTGAGAGCCGGGTAAAAAGCGAGGGTGGGTATAAATCGGCCAACCTTCATCAATCAAGGAAAAAGGCGGATTCTTACTGGCAATCGCCAGGTTGGTCTCAAAGAAAGCGCGAATAGTTCCGATATCCGCCCAAAATCCGTTGTATTCGTAGCCAAAAACGTTGTACTTTTCAATCGCAGCCGGGATGACATGTTTGCCGAAATCCTCATAGCTGGAATTCTCCAGGAGGTCCATCAGCACATCGATATTAAAAAGGTAAATTCCCATTGAGCCGAAATAAGGTTTGTCGGAATCCGGTTGGCTGATCATGGCCTCGAGGACTTCCTTATCTTTGGGTTTTTCCGCAAAGCTGGTGATGCCCATGTTCTCATTTCGCTTCAGCAGCCCTAATCGCGGGGCTTCCTCTCTTGAAACCGGCTGGACCGCAACGGTTACATCCGCCTGCTTGTCCCAGTGGAAATGGATCATATCGCTGTAATCCATGCGATAGAGGTGGTCCCCCGCCAGAATTAGAACGAACGGCATACGCGCGGTGCGGATTTCAACCAATTGTTTGCGCACAGCATCGGCCGTACCCTGGTACCAATCATTGGCCAGCAGGGTTTGCTCGGCAGCCCAAATCTGCACCCAACCGGTATGGAACATATCGAAGTTGTAGGTCTGAGAAATATGACGGTGTAGTGAGACGGAATTGAACTGGGTCAGAACGGCTATTTTGAAAATACCCGAGTTAATACAATTACTGATCGGAATATCAATCAAACGGTACTTTCCGGCAATAGGCACAGCCGGTTTTGCGCGTTCCTTGGTTAACGGGTAAAGGCGAGTACCTTGTCCGCCCCCCATAATTACTCCCATTACATTGTCGTAGGAATTCATGGTTACCTCATCATCTAATTGCCATTATAACCAAGTACCCAAATATTATTTCTCCTAAGTATACAGGAACTAAGTATAATATTCCGTCCACGATTCGAGTAAAATGAGAAAAATTTACTTAATATTAACAATGAAAAATAATAAAAATCAAACACAAAAATTATCAGAAAACACCGTCGAATCAGACGCTGAAAACCATCCTGGCAGCTTTATAGCCTGGTTGCAGCACATACCCGCATTTCTCTTCAACGAACAAAAATTAACCCAGACACGCAAAGCCATTGTCTTGAATGACTTGGTAGATTCATCGTCACCCGGGATGGATTATTTCACTTTAATCTTATTATCCTGTACGATCGCCACCTTCGGCTTGCTCACGAATTCAGCCGCGGTCATTATCGGTGCCATGTTGGTTGCGCCCTTGATGTCGCCTATCCTGAGCCTTTCCATGGCTTCCATCAGCGGGCTGTCACGCCTGTTCAAACGCTCATTGATCGCCATTGTTGAGGGCTCCGGAATAGCGATTTTACTTTCCGCGTTGATTGCCTTCCTTTCCTACCGGCTGCCTTTTGGGGTTACTGCCGCCATTCCGAACGAAGTGCTGGCGCGTACCAGCCCCAGCCCGATGGATTTAGGCATTGCCATAGCAGGCGGTGCAGCCGCGGCTTATGCCCTGGCTCATCCGCGCCTGACGGCAGCTCTGCCTGGTGTGGCCATTGCCACCGCGCTTATGCCGCCACTATGCGTTATTGGCTTCGGCATCGCTTTTATGAACTCTTCCATTATTTTGGGCGCCTCGCTGCTCTTCGTCACCAACCTGGTTGCCATTGCTTTCGCGGGTATCATCACTTTTGCGGCCATGGGATTCGGTCCGCGTAATATGAAAGAGACCAGCAAAATTTCCCGCAGCCTTTCCATTTCTACTTTTCTGGTTGTGGTAATCGGCTTGCTCCTGGCAGCTTTAGCCTGGAACACCATCTCCGAAGCCCGTCTGTATTCCCAGGCCCGCACAATCATTCTGGACAGCATCGATCGCTATACAACCGCCAACCTGATTGACCTGACTATCACATCGGAATCAGATGTAAAGAATATTAGCGTAACCCTGCGCACCACCCGCGATCTGACATACGCCGAGGTGGAAGAAATGCAAACCGAGATTGCCGAGGAACTACACAGCCCGGTTGCGCTGGAAATCATTGTCGTTCCCATGCAAATCCTGACGCCTGATGGAACACCCACTCCCAGGGTAACCCAATAGAAATCTGTTCATAATAAAGGAAAAGCGCTCTGATGAAACTCAGGGCGCTTTTTTTCTCTCAATGTTTTGCTTTACGCAGCAGCAGCGGTCCCAGGGGATCAATCAGCGCGCCAAAGAGCGGTTCAACCCAGCGCGTGATAGACAACCAACCGGGTACATACATTGCCCGGCGCGGGCGCCGCAGCAGCCGCCACAAAGCCCGGTTAACCCGCTCCACAGGAATCGCAAAGCGTTCCGCGGGAACCGGCCCGCCATTTTCCTTCTGGCGGGCTTGTTTATAAAACTCGGTTTCCACCGGTCCAAGCCGCAGAGCGCTGGCTGTTACTCCGCTGCCGCGCAATTCGCGGTATAGAGAAGTGGTGAAAGCGTCCACAAAGGCTTTGCTGGCGGAATACATGGCAATGCCCTGGTTGGGCAGCGCGCCCGCGATGGAGCTGATGTTGATAATGCGGCCGGACCCGCGCGCAACCATTTCCGGCAGTGCCAAACGGGTCAAATGCGCCAAAGCTTCCATATTAACCGCCAGCAGATTATGGGCGTCCTGCCATTGCATTTGGTAAAAATAGCCGTAATAGCCAAAGCCTGCATTGTTGATTAGCACGTCCAACCGGCCTTTTTCCTGAACTTTTTCCATTAAAAAAACGCGGAAATCTGCGTCGCTGATGTCCCCTGCCAGGTAATCCGCACGTCCGCCCTGCTCGCGGATATCGCGGCTGAGCGCCTCCAAACGGTCTTCTCGCCGGGCCGTCATGAAAATCTGCTGGCCCTGCCCGGCCAGGAATTTCGCCAGGGATGCGCCGATCCCGGAAGACGCGCCTGTAATCAGTACATACATATTGTCGATGTTATCTGCCATGGAATAATGTTATATCTTTCTAGAGTATGTGAGTTTTTCCTTCTTTTGCCAACCACCAGCGTACGGTATCGCCAATCGTGGTAACCAGAGCGCGCGGGCTGTACCCCAGCTCGTTCCTGGCTTTTTGGTTGGAAATGTCCGAGTTGCTCTGCACAGTCTCAAGCGAATATTCGGTAAACTTGGGGACCTGCCGGGTCAGTCTGTAAAACAGGGGAGTAAACAGCGATGCAAATTTAGCCAACCAGGTGGGAATTTTGATGGTCATGGAATGTTTGCCGAGCACATCCTGTACCATTTGCTTCATCTCCATCAGGCGCACGCGTCCACCTGAAAGGATGTAAACCTCACCGGTTTTGCCGTGCTCGCAAGCCAGGATTTGTCCGCGGGCCACGTCTCGTACGTCCACGAAGTCGTACGCGCCCTCGATCATTAAATGCGGCCGCAGGCGCAGCCAGGAACGCAGTAAGTCACCCATTTCGGAACCGCGGTAATCATAAGGGCCAACCACACCCGTTGGGCAAACAATCACAGCATCCAACCCCTGCTTGACAGCTTCCAGCACAGCCAACGAAGCCTGCGCCTTGGTGCGATCATACTCTCCGGCCTGGTTGTCCGGGTCAAAAGGTACATGTTCGTCAATCTTTCCCAGCCAATCGCGGCTAAGGGCATGGATGGAGCTGGTGTACACCAACCGGCTCACGCCGGCTTTCTGCGCCGCTGCCAGCACGTTGCGCGTGCCGTCCACGTTCACCCGCCGCATCAAATTATCCTGTCCGGGCAGAATGGAAATGATCCCGGCCAGATGAAAAACAAGATCCACTCCGTGCATGGCCGCATCCAGCGATTGCGGATCGAGCACGTCTCCTTGTACAATTTCAACGGACAGACCTTCCAGGGAGGACACGTCCTCGCCCGGCAGGATCAATGCCCGCACATCATTTCCGTCATTAACCAACTCCCGCACCAACACATTGCCAATATGTCCGGCAGCTCCGGTTACCAATATCATTTATTACTCCTTTGCATACTTTCCACCAACATACCCATGCCCCTGCCTGCGATGGTTTCCCAGTCTGCCGTTTCCGGCAGTACCACGCCTTGCAGCAGCATCCCCACCGCAAAAGCGATCAGCACCCAGGCGGCTGCCTGAGCATCTTCCCCTTCACGAATCGATCCTTCGGTTTTTCCTTCTTCAAGCATGTGGGCGAAACGGTATTGGTAAGCCTGATAAGGCGCAATGGTAGCTTCCCAGACGGTTTTATCCCGGCTGGCTTGCACCATGAATTCGAGGAACATGGGCAGCTGCCCGCTGGCTTCCGTAAAAACGGTTCCAATGGTATGGGCCATTTGCATCAGGGTATCGGATACCGCCACATTCGGCTGCCGCAATGCGTTCAACCGATTATCAACTTCCGTTAACCACTGCTGCATAATCGCTAAAAAAAGCGTTTTCTTTGAGGGGAAGTGGTGGTAAAAAGCGCCTTTGCTGACACCCGCCAGGCTGCAAATTTCAGCCACGCCGGCAGCATCATATCCGCTGCGGCAGAATACATTCACTGCCGTGGTCATGATTTGTTTTCGGGTATCCTCACTGCGCTGTTGTGCCATAATAAAAACCGACCAATCGGTCGGTTTTTATTCTATGTTGGTTTATCAAGGTTGTCAAATGAACAGAATTACCGATCCAGACGCTTGACCTGATGGCGCAGCCAGGAAGCTGTAGCGCTTTGGTGGCGTTTAACCACCAAAACACTGCACGGCGCTGCCTCTGCCACTTTATCAGCCACTTCCCCAAACAGATGACCATTTAACTCATGCGCATCGGCCGAACCGATGATAATTAAGTTGTAGGGACTTTCATTCATTTCTGCCAGCAGAGCCTCTTCCACTTTGTCGGAAAACAGCAAGCGCAGCACCGCGTTCGGTGGAAGCTCGCCCAGTTCTGTGATAACCACCTCCTGCAAATGAGCCATCTGATCCTCAAGTATTTCCACATCCTTGGAGGCCGGCAGCACGCGCACATAATCCACGTGGGCATTTTCCTGTTGGGCGATATCGTTTGCCAGATGGATAGCCATACGGCAGTGCAACCCGCTGCCCACCGGCACCATAATGGTTTGGATTTGGCTCAAGCCTTGATCGACAAAAACGCCCAAATTGGTTTTGATCTCACGGCTGAGTTGTCGGATTGCTTCTTCCGAGAAATTATTCGACATATGCTTTTCAGGCCATCTCGCCAGTACCAGCTTGGTATTGCTGTCTATTCCAACCTCTTCCTGAATACTGCGCACCAGCGTTTCACCGCTGACCATCTTGGTATACATGGGTACGTTGCGCTCAACCGCGTAATGGATGAATTTTTCCATGACGGCTTTGCGCTGACTGTTGATGGCTTGCATAAACTGGTCATGCAATTCCGGCTGGTTTGCCAACGTATCGGTGACAACCGACATCAGGCAGATGTTAATGTCCATTTCCGACTGCGCCAGAATAGCGCTCAATCCAATCAATGAATCTGCTGCGTTGGTGTCCAATACCGGCACAATAATTCGCGAGCGCCCCGGCAACTTTTCGGATTTATGCGACAGCACCCAGGCAGATACCCCCTGTTCCGCATAATAATAGATTGCGAAAATGATGATCACGCCCATTGTAAAAAGCAACGGCTTGGTATCGGAAAACATAATCACAATGAAACAGGTCAGCGAAGCAATAATTGGTGTCAGCGGGAATAAAGGCGCTTTAAACGGACGGTGGATGGCCGGGTATTTTTTATGCAAGCGGATCATTGCCAGGTTGGACCAGAACAACACAAACAGGTAACCAGCCGAGGTAATGAAGCTGAGGAAATCCACCAAGCCGATTATGGTGATCAAGGAGGAAACCAATCCGATAAAGAGCACCGACATAAATGGAACACGGTAGCGGTTCAGGCGCGCCAAACCGCGCGGCCATAACCCGTCGCGGCTGAGCGTGAATCCCTCGCGCGTGGCGCTCAGCATGGAAGAATTGACCGAGGTCAATGTAGCCACCAAACCGGCCACCGCCATCATAATGACACCGCCCTTTGGCATGAATTTCGCAATGGCGTCGGTCAGGGCAGTCTCCGAACCGGCCAGCGAATCAGCCGGCAGTGTACCCATTGTTACCGTCATGGTCAGGGAATATATCAGTGTGATCAGGGTCAGGCTGATCAAAATGGCAATGGGAATATTCTTATCCGGCCGCCGGATCTCTTCCGCATCGTCCGCAATCACTTCAAAGCCGACATAAGCAGCGTAGATCAACGCGATGGTTTTAAACATAGCCGTGATATTCTGCCAGATACTGCCGGATTGGAATATCTTGCCTTGCGGGAACAAGGTATTTACGTTAAAACCGGTCGGGGATTGAAATCCATATACGATGTAAATGCCAAACATCAACAACAGCGAACCGCCCAATAAGATTTGCGCGTTGCCGACCAGCGAAACGCCGCGGATGTTCAGGAGCGTGAAAACGATGATGACTAAAATGGCTACGGGAACAATTGGCAGGGAGGGGACAAAGACAGAAAGAGAGTAAGCAAAACCGATGGCGGAAAGCGCACAGTAAAAAGTGCTGGAGATACAGTCCATGGAACCAACCAAAAAAGACAGCAATCCCTTTCCCCATGCTTCGCGCACGTAGGTCAATGCACCGCCGGTCTCAGGGTAAACCGTAGCCAATTCACTGTAATTCAGGGCAATACTAAAACTTAAGAATCCGCCAATGATGATGGCTATGATGGAAGCCGATCCGGATATGCCCGCTGCGTGGCCGGTCAGCACGAAAATCTCCGATGCAATGGTACCGGCCGTACCCAGCATGATGACCTGGAACAGGCTTAGTTGTCTTTTCAATGTTCTCTTGCTCAATGGCAAAATCCTCCTTGATAACAATAGATACGATCTGTTAAAAAAAATACAGTGACCGGTGCTTCACCAGACCACTGAAAACGTTTGAGCAATTTTTATATATGGTTCTTCTTACTTATTGCGAAATCTTACACCTATTATTTACAATACACAATAGCAATAAATTCCAAAAAAACTCAACAGCCCGCTTTCGCGGGCTGTCATTTCTTGAAGGAAAGGCTATTTAGTTCGGGCAAACTTCAATATTAAGATCTTCCATTACTTCGGTACGCGCGATGCTGTTGCCGGCTTTATCCTGGGCAACGATCTGATAGCGCATCACCGCAAACTCATAGGCGTTATAGTTGGTGACCTTGGTGGATGTCAGTGTAACGCTGTACAGGTCGCCCGATTTCTTGGACATGGCTCGCCCGCTGTCCCACTTCGTAAAAGCGGCGCTCTCCTTATCCGCAAAACGGATGAACAAAATCAGGGCATACACATCTTCTGGTTGGGTGACTCGCGCCGAGATGGTCAGTTCGTGGCTGCCGCACTTGTTGCTGCCGTAATAAAACTTGGTCTTATCATGCTTGATATCAAAGATCGTAAGCACATCCGGCGTGGCAGTCGCTTCCACCTTGGGCGTGATTGTCGGTTCGGGCGTATTCTCAACCGCTGCCTGCGGTTCTGCTGCCTGCGGTTCTTCAGCGGCTGCAATGCTGACCATGGTGGTAACGTAATCGCTCCATGTGCCCGCGGTGTTCTGGGCGCGCACGCCAATGGTATGGCTGCCGGATTGTGTCGGCTGCCACGTATATTTCAGAGCAACTACTTTCTGGTCCGATCCGGGTGTGGCAATGGAGCTGACCACATTCCCATCGATACTTAGCTCAACTGCCGAAACACCTTCCGTGCTGCTGGCATGATAGGAAATATCCACTGATCCCATTGCCAGGGTAGATCCGTTGGCAGGCGAATCTATACCCGCTTCCACCGGTACAGCCGCGGCCTGGCTGCTGCTGTCGCCATTGCCAAAATCTACTGTAAATCCTCCAAAATCGCAGGATATCAGCACGAGCATCACCATCGACAGAATTGCCAATAACTTTATTCTCTTCATCTCTCACCTCATCGAAAATCTTTTATTGCTATAAATAATTATAGCAATTAGCCCCCCGTAAAATCAATCGCTATTACTCGTGTCTTCGGCAGTCTGGTGAAAGGTAAGTAAATCGAACCAATACGCAAGGTATTTCCATTTTCCCCAATCCTGATAGATTGCCAGGGCTTCCTTTAAATCAAAATTCCCGCCATCGAAATACTTTTTGCTCATCAACTGCTGGAAAACGGAATCGACTGGGATTTCATCATAACGTCCCAACAGCATCAAAACAGAGGCGGCTGCATAATTGCCGATCCCTTTAACAGATAGCAGCTCTTTGCGGACCTCCTCGGTCGGGATTTGCATATCAGAAAATTTCGCATAGCAATTGGAGCCTTGAGCAAAATCACGCGCGAGTTGGTATATATAAGGCGTACGATAACCCAAACGAACCCTGCTTTGGAAATCTTCAAAGGATACATCCGCGATTGCCTGCGCAAGAGGAAATGCTTTCAAGTTGGGGTTGCCCGGCAGCGCTTCGCCAAATTGTTCCACCAGCTCACGCACCATACGCTTTGTGCCGCCCCACTGCACATTGGTGGTACAAATCACCTTGACCATATCCTCGAATAACTCCGGCGAACGCAGCAGCCGCCCATTACCGGGTTTCATCTGCGACCAGGGCATACCATTCTTTTTGCACAACCGGTAAAACTCGCTGAAATCTTCGTCCAGGCGCAGCATGTGGCACACCACATTTTCAATTTCGCTGCGATCTTTAACTGATAGTCGTCCCTCATGGGCAACCAACACGTTAAGGGGAATAATGCCGTCTCCCTGTTCAGCCGAAATGTTCAGCTGAACCACCTTCCCACTCGCCAATTGTTGGACGCGCGAGAAAGATTGGGATTCGGGGTGATACTCATTTGGCAGCAGGTCCACCCAACCGTGCGCTTGCAGGGTGCTCCAAAAATCGAACGGCGCCGCGGCCTCTAAACGGATAAGGGATTCGGACATAGTGTTTGTTATTTTAATTTATCTTTTGAATAAGCAAAGGCCAATAAGTAGAAAACCACGGCCAATACTCCAAAAATCACGCCTTTTATAACTTCACTTCGGGAGAAAAAATTGTATGCTTCGGCCGAAAATAGCAGACCGGCCCCAACACAAATAATTAACCAGCGGGTTTGTTTTTTATTTTTCATCATAGGATGATTTTACGCTACCGCAGCAGCACAAAATAGTTATTAAGAAAATTTACTTCATTAGGTGATTCTATCAGCCAGCAGTGTTTCCGACAGCTTCCACAACTTCGATATTGCTCAGTAATGTCATTACATCCGCCGGATCTTTAGCATGGAGTACATTGATGCGATTTTGGGGAATCGCGAAAAAATTAAATACGTCGGAAAGGATGTTGGTATGGACGGAATTGACCGGCGATGAAAAAGCCATGGCGATATTTACGGGATCGTACAACGCGTGTCCAAATTGAACCGGAGTATCCAATGTAATCAGGCTAATCGCCAGCTTTTTGGATCCCATTTCCGGTCCTGCATGCAGCAAAGCCGTGTTCGGAGCAATCACCATATATGGGCCATACAGCTTGTAGAGATTCTGCATGGCTTTGATGTAGCTCGGCCAGATTGCATCGATATCCAAAAGCAGCCTGCCCACTTGATCAATCACATCCGCCGGATTTTCGGCTGTTTGGTGGGTTTTTATCGTATGAATATTCACCACTTCCTGCAGGTTAATCGGGCGATTTACCTGAAACGAGGTAGAAAAATCCTGGAAGTGAGTTCCAATTCCAAGTGATTTGCGAATATTGCTGACATCCTCTTTCGACAGCATTGCGTTGACATGAATCTGCGGTACTTCCGTAATATTCCCCAATGGAAGCGTGGAGATAATGGCATCGCAGCCATCCACCAGGCCGTCATTGTGAACCAGGTCGAAAACAGACACCATTTCCACAACATCAATTTCTGGAATCAGTGTGTTGAGCTGGCTGCGCAAAGAAAACGCCGTTGCCACGCCCGCCCCGCAAACTAAAAGAACCCTGCGCTGGCAGGAAGACGACCTGACTTTCTCCAGCGCAGCCAGCGTATGATTGGAAATTGCGCTGATGATTTGATTGATATGTTGAATCCTGGCTTCATTTAAAATCGGGAATAAAATCTTTCTCAGAATCTGTTCGGTGTTGTTTGCCGGCTTGAGTTCCTTTTCGGAACTATCGTAAATATCTCCCCTCGTTTGTTTTCCTTTGGAGGCATACGTCAATTCCCAAATGATACATTGGATCAATTCCTCATCCTCGTATAGTCCGGCGTGCAGATATTTCGCGATTTCTTTGACGATTGTCTTTGCCAAATCGTCAAATTTGCGGCTTTCATCGTTTTGGGGATGGGGATGCTGTTGTTCATTCGTTCCATACAAAAAGCATTGGGCGATCAAATAATTCAGGTATTCTTTTTCCGCAGCCAAGGCCGGATCATCAGCGTCGATCCCGAAATCCTTCAGGATGTTGGCAACAATATCAACTTCGGTATTACATTCCTTTATATTATCCACAGCGGTTTTTGAAATGTATTTTCCTAACTTGATCCGGTACGCCATAATCCCGAGGTATACAGTCAATTCAACATGAGCTTGATCAAACAAGGGGCTGTGATATTGCACCTCCAGGTTGCGAACCGTCTGCTCACAATGCGGTAAATTCAAATCCCGGATGATATCCTGGGCTTGAAAATAAAAAACGCTTCTTTCAATATCGTTGAAGTCGATATCCTCGACAGCCAGCACACAGGCTTGAATGACATAGTCTTGACCAAGGTTTTGCAGCAGGATGGCCTGGATCGCTTCCCGGATTTTCAATTCATCGCCAAGTACGCATACCGGTGCATTTCTTTTGGCGGTCAAAGTCAAAGAAAACGAGTTCAACCAGCTCCGCACTTTCTCAAAATCCCGGTAAAAGCTGGTGTATGAGATACCCGTAATCGCTCGAATTTCGGATTGGGGCAAATCCTTCCGTGATGCCAGGATGATTTGAAGCAAAAGCCGGACTCTTTCTTCCTGGTTCAAAATGGTGATGTCTTGACTGTTGTTTTGGATTAGGTCAAGGAGTTCGCTTTTCGTTTCCTTATCCAGGATAATTTGAATTCCCTCATTGGGTTTCAATTGGATATCGGTGCCGTTGAATATGAGACACGCCTGAATTTTTTTTATGGAATAACGAACCTGTGAGATAGACAGCCCAAGTGAATCAGCCAGATGCTGCGCACTGACCGGGTCGTCCCGGCTAATCAATGCCATCAGGACTTTTTTGCTGTTCGAAGAAAGACATGTGATCAATTTTTGAAACATTTTCTCAATTGTAGATGAGTCCAAAATACATTTTAAGGTCTTTTTCATTTTTCCATGTTTCATTATTAAGACATCTAATCAGCTAAGCGTGAAATGGAGCAGGCTGGTATTAGATGCTAAACTGGCAATGATCAACATAACTAAGGACTTGACTAATGAGTTTATCAATTTTCACGGACGACATGATTTTCATACATCCCCAAATCCAACAGAACAACCAGAAAAGCGTTATCCAGTATTTATGCTCGAAGATGATAGAAAAAGGTATTGTCACCGAAGCATACTTCGATGAGGTTATCGCCAGAGAAAAGATTCATCCCACCGGTCTGCCGACCCTGCCGATTGCCTCTGCCGTACCCCACGCGGATCCAATCGGCGTCAACCGGACTGCCATCGCCCTGGCAGTATTGGAACAGCCGGTGACCTTCTTTGCCATGGATAATCCCCTGAAAGAATTAAACGTTTCCATTGTATTTTTGATGTCCTTTATCAAAGGCGATCAGATCGCCGTATTGAGATGGGTTTCCAATGTCCTGGGGGATCAAAATACAGTCAGGAAGATTGCCCAATCTACAAGTGCGCAAAGCGCGTTTCAAGCCATTGAACCCTTTTTACACAATAAATAAGCCAAGGAGAAGAAGAAGTAATGTCCCAATTAGGAAAAGATTTTCGTTTATCCCAAATCATTAATGCGGATAGCAAGAGGCAAGTTTGCGTTGCGCTGGACCACAGCCCGGCTATCGGCCCCTGCGAAGGGCTGATCGATCCGGTCAAGACCATCGAGACGATCTGCGCCGGTAAACCGGACACGCTGTTTACCCACTTTGGGAACATCAAGAAAGCCATGCCCATTCTGGCTGCCAACCGCCTGCCCTTCCTGCTGTCCATCTCAACCGCCACAACCAAGAGCGTTGACCCCGCGCGTGTCTACCTGGTCGACACGGTCGAGCACGCCCTGGAGATTGGCGCGTGCGGAGTTTCTATGCGCATCTTTGTGGGTGCTCCCTACGATTATGAGATGATCCAAAACCTTTCCAAGGTCGCGCTGGAATGTGAACGATACGGTATGCCGCTGATGGCGATGATGTACCCTTACGGCGAGGATAATATGCTGAACCCAAGCTACCTGAAACACGCCGCCCGCATCGGCGCGGAATTGGGTGCGGACATCGTCAAGACGTATTACACCGGCAATCCCGATACTTTCCGGGAAGTGACTGAGTCCTGCCCGGCCCCCATCGTCATGTCCGGCGGCCCGAAAGCGGACGAACCCATTGACTTCCTTAATATGGTCAAGGGTGCTCTGGATGGCGGCGCTATGGGCATTGCTGTCGGTCGAAACGTCTGGCAGAGTAAACAGCCGGTCAAGATGCTGCAAGCTGTCAATATGGTTGTGCATGAAAATATGGACCCGCAAGTAGCTTTTGAAAAAACATTCTAGGTCAAGGAGAAATGCATGGATTCAAACAAGGTTTACAAAATTGCCTCAGTCTGCGGCGCCGGCTATGCCACTTCCGGGTGGATCGCTGCCAGACTAAATGACGCCCTTCAATTAAAGGGAATAAAAGCCGAGATTACTGAAGTGAAAGTGGTCGATTTGGCATTGGTTGCGGCTAACTTTGACCTAATCGTCTCCGCTTCAATGTTGAGCGATATTTATAACGTTCCGGTTGTGGCAAGCTCCTCAATCATCACTGGAATCGGGTTCGATGAAACCCTGGAAATAATAATAAAAAAGCTGGAGGAGGTGAGTGATAAGAAATAATCGGATTTAATAACCACTGCTTTTCAAAAATTCTACGGAGGTAAATATGAGTGAAATAGCAAACGCAATTAGTGTTTTCTTTGGTTGGATCAACTCGCTGGGTGCAACAGTAATGCTGCCCATCGCACTTTTTTTAATCGGGATCGCTTTCGGATTAAAACCCGCCCAATCATTCGTCAATGGGTTAAGAGTCGGCATTGGTTTTTATGGATTAAACCTGATGACCGGGGCAATCGCATCAACTGTTGGCCCGCTGGCAAATGCGCTCGTTGAGCGGACCGGTTTGGCGCTCTCGATTCCGGATGTGGGCGTTGCCGTGCACTTCCCTATCACTTTTTCGTTAACAGCCGCGGCTTTCATGATTCCCCTGGGTATCCTGGTGAATGTAGTCATGCTGTTGTTGAAATTGACCAAGACAGTCGATATCGATGTATGGAATTTCTGGCCTTCTATGTTCTCATGGGCATGTGTACAGGGACTGACCGGAAGCGCATTCTACGGTTTTCTGGCCTTCGTCTTCACGGTCGCGATTTCGTTGGTGTTGGGCGATATGCAAGCCAAATATATCGAGAAGTATTACAACATGCCCGGCATTTCCTTCCCGCATCCGTTCTCTTCCTTCTTCGGTCTGCTGGCCTGGCCATTCATGTGGCTGTTCGATCGTATTCCCGGCATCAAAGACTGGAACGCGGATATCGATTCCCTGCAGAAAAAGATCGGCCCGCTTGGCAACTCCACTGTCTTTGGTCTGGTAATTGGTATCGGGTTGTCCTTCCTGGGAGGCTACGACGTAATAAAAGCGCTTCAAACCGGCGTGGTTGTGGCTGCCATTCTGCTACTGCTGCCTGAAATGCTCAAAGTGCTGATGTCCGGTCTGTTCCCCATTTCGGAAGCCGCCCGCAAATGGCTCACCCAAAGATTCCCCGGCCGCGAATTTTACATCGGCCTGGATTGCGCGGTGGGCGTTGCGCAACCCTCAGCAGTTATTGTGGCTGTACTGTTGATTCCGATCACGTTGGTCATGGCCACCATCCTGCCGGGCAACAAACTCCTGCCCCTGGCGGACCTGGCTTACCTCGGATTCTGGGTTGCCATGCCAATGGCGATGTTCAAAAATAATATTGTTAAAGGTGTCTTGTTTGGAGCTTTCGCCATCGGCGTTAGTATGTTGATGGCAACTTCCATTGCGCCGCTGGTAACCAGATTGGCCGTGGAAGCCGGAACAACGATTCCGGAGGGTGTTTCTCAGATCTCCATGCTGACCGTCTATCCCTGGGCATGGGTAACGACCTGGTTTTCCTCACTCTTCACAGGCGGTATTTTCTAAAGAAATACCTAATTAAGTAAACCCTGATTAGGTATTGGGTGGAGGGGCTGTTAGAGGAAAATTCTCTAACAGCCCTCCTTTTCTAATTATATGTTTTATTTAAATAGGAGAAAAATGAAAGCTGCACTATTAACAAAACCTGGAGAAATCACAATAGGAGAGGTCCAAAACGCCCAGGCTAAGCCCGGCGAAATTTTGGTCGAAATCAAATCCTGTGGTGTTTGCGCAACTGATGTCAAAAAATTCACCGGTAAAAGTTCTGCCCCTTTTTTGCCCTTCATTCTGGGTCACGAGCCGGCCGGCATTATCACATCGCTGGGGGACAGCCGGCAGAGCGGACTGGAAGTGGGGGACAGGGTAGCCATTGCGCCGGTCGTCACCTGTGGACATTGCCCAAGCTGCATCAGCGGAAAGACTGCCGCAGAGGGCATGGGCATGTGCGACCATTACGAAGTGATCGGCTTTTCCCAGAATGGCGCTTTCTGTGAATTCGCTGCCGCTCCCGCGGCCAACATCTTTAAAATTCCCGACGAGCTTACTTTCCGCGATGCGGCCATCATTGAACCGGTGGCGGCTTGCGCCAACGGCGTTCTGCGCTCGCTGTGCACCCCGCCCGGCTCGGCCGTCGTCCTCGGCGGGGGATTCATGGGATTGGTCTGTATGCAAATTTACAAAAACCTCGGATATCGGGTGTTGATTTCCGATATGCTGGACGACCGTTTAGCACTCGCCAAACAGCTCGGCGCGGATGCCGCAGTGAACCCTCAGAAAATGGATGTCGAGAAAGCAGTCAAAGACTTTACGCGCGGCGAAGGCGCCGACAGCCTGATTTGCGCGATAGGCATAAAAGAATTATCCGAATCGGGCATCAGGATGATGAAAAAAGGCGGGAAGATCGTCATGTTGGCGTCAGCCGGTCACGATACCACCGTGGAATTCAATTTGTCCACCTTGCACTACAACCAAACGGTCATTACCGGATCGGTCAGTTACACGCAGGCTTCTTATCGCTGGGCAATCGACCTGTTGAGCCGGGGAGAGATTGGCACAGACCTGCTGATCACCGCCACCGGAAACCTGGACGAAGTGGGCAAACTGCTTTCAATGACCCGCGATCACATCGGTATAAAAAACGTTGCGTTGTTTTAGGAAGGTGAAAGATGGAAGAAATTAAAAGAGTCGCAATCGTGACAGGCGCGGCCAGGGGCATTGGCGCGGCCGCCGCGCAAGCACTGGCCTCGAAGGGGCGCATTGTCGTCATTACGGACATTTCCGCCAACGGGGAAAAGACCGCCCGGGAAATGCGCGAGGCAGGCTTACAGGTCTTTTTTGAGCAGCTGAACGTGGCGGATGCTCCCAACGTCAAGGCGACCGTCGAAAAAGTGCTGGCCGAATTTGGACGCATCGATATCCTGGTGAACAACGCCGGTATCCGCCCCACCCAGCCTTTCAGTCAAATGTCTCTGGGCGATTGGCAAAAGGTCCTGCAGGTGAACCTGGAAGGGGTTTTCAACCTGTGTTCGGCCATACTGCCGGCCATGAAAGAAAACACATGGGGGCGGATCATCAATCTCTCTTCACTGGCAGCCCAGCAGGGGTCAACCGGCGGGCACAGTCATTACGCCGCGTCCAAAGCCGGCGTGATCGGCCTGACCAAGTCGCTGGCCAGGGAATACGCCGCCTTTGGCATCACGGTCAACGCCGTTTCGCCCGGTTGGATCGACACGCAGGGCTGGGAGGGAGCCTTGGACGGCAAGCGGGATGAGTTCGCTGCCAAAGTGCCGGTTGGCCGCCTGGGCACGCCGGAAGACGTGGCCTATTGTATTAACTTTCTGGCGTCCGATGAAGCGTCTTACCTCACCGGCATCAACCTGCCCATCAACGGCGGTTTATACATTAGTTAGCGGTTAGAAAAAAGGGGGATTAACTAACAGGAATTTTTCCTCACCTTCTTTCAAAAAATGCTTTAATAATATTTAATTTATAAAACTCTGGTGGGGAAAAAATTTTGTTAGTTTATATTTTTTTTATTACGTACATCAAGGAATAATGGGGAAAAATATTTTTCTCATAATATCTTTTTATTGACTAATGTACCTATAAATTGATTACTACAAGAAGTAAAAAATTGTTGCGGGATTTCATTCTCTTTTTATATCAGATAGGACTTATCTAGTTTTTTATTTTATCTGCCATCAACGTATAAAGCTTTTCATAAGTATTCTCAAATTCATTAAAATAATTGTCAAAATAATTCTTTACTACATAATCACCGTCTATTTCATAGACAATTGAATGATTAAAAATATTTAAAAGAGTTTTTAACGAATTATCTTCATCATATTTTTCAACATCTATTAATATTGAGTCATTATCACCAATAAAGAAATTTGCTCTAAAGAAATTGGCCTGATATTTTAGACAAAAATTGTCTATCTCACTAAAAATATCAGTCAATTCTTCATTCCACACAAGTTTTGCCTTTAGCTGGTAATCTTTGGATTTAATGGACAGCGTTTGAAATTCAGTTATCATCATCCGATAATTTGGGTTTTTGTAAATATTGAAGGGTGATGGAATTGCCCGGGGATCCTTTTCCATTATGACCGCTAGTTTTTTATTCATTTTTAATTCTGCTGAAGTTCCCCATGAAGAAGACATTATCAGAATTTCATTACGTAATCCACTAATCCAAATTGCAATTTCTTTTGCCAAGTCAAATTCAAATTTGCCAAAAATTTCTTTCTTCCAAATAGTTAAGCCTTCAAAAGCAATAGCTATTGTCAATACAGCAATTACCAGGGTAAAAGTATCTTTCAAAATTTGATTGAAAGTAATGAATTCAATACTGTTATTAGCTAGCCCATTTTCACTTGACCAGTAAAAATAGATCATGCCTCCAATAAAAATCCACCAATATTTTTTTATAAATTTTCCTACCATTGACCCTCTAAAATTACTGTATTGTTAGGATTTTAACTGTTTTTTGGAAGTAAATACTAAATTGAATTTCCAATATTAGTCATTGCTTCTAATTAATAATCTGTCGCCGATTCTATTGAACCCTATAAAAGAAATGAAAATTCAAAAACCCTTTTTATTGCATTGAACAGATCTTTTAATTTTATTATTATTTTTTGGAAATCAAGGATATTTATTAATTTTGAGCTATCGATATTTTAAATTTTTAGCTCAATCAAATAGAAGCTTTTGATATAAAAAAAAAGGAAAAGAATAGAATTCTCTACTGATGGAACAAAAGGTGTACTTAAAAAAAAGAGCTCCTCGCCCAGGACTCGAACCTGGAACCTAGCGGTTAACAGCCGCGCGCTCTGCCAATTGAGCTAGCGAGGAAAGCCTCACTATTATAGAAGTGCTTAATTTACTTGTCAAGGACTCCGAACATAATGGAAGGAATCCCATTTATCAGCTTTTCCGGTCAGGAACTCAAGCGATCAGGCGACAGGTGCGCCGCGCCAGATCAGAAATACGGCAAAGTTCATTCCCGTTGATCATGCTCTGTAATTCGTCGTTCAGCGGTGCAGTCCATTCCTCCGGCAGCGCCTTGGCGCCGTGCATGGCGCCCAGCATCGAGCCGGCTGTGGCGCAGGTGCAGTCGGTGTCCATGCCGCCCATCATGGTAATGCACAGGCTTTCGCCCAGGCCGCTCTGCCCCAACATCAGACCCATCACGATCAGGCAGGTGTTATTGATCACGTGGATGGAACTCATGCCCGCGTATTCCTCTTCGATTTTGTCGCGCACCTTTTCCCAATCTCCGTACGCGTCTACCCACTGCATGGTCTTCAATACCGCCTGGGTCAAGCGGCTTTCCGCCGGGATGAAGTTCAATCCGGACAAAATGATTTCGCGCGGGTCATCCAGCACAAAGGCAGCCGCGACGCAGGCAGCCGCCCACATCTCTCCGTAGATGCCATTCTTCGTATGCGACACGCACGCATCCCGGAAAGCCATTTCCGCTGCCCGCTCGGGGTTGCCGGGGTTGACGTAGCCCCACATATCCCCGCGTATCTGCGCGCCGATGTATTCGCGGTAGGGATTGCGGAAAGAGGCCGTGCGCGGCGGATCCATTTCGTTGATCATATTGCGGTAAGCAATGGCCTCCGCGGTAAAAATGCTGCCGTAAGGCAAATTCTCCAGCCACATTTTCCCGATATCCTCAGACTGAAAATCCCGGCCATGGGTCTCCAACGTTTTCAGCGCGATTACAGTGTAATCGGTATCGTCGTCCCTCACCATCCGCCGGATATTGCTCAGGGTGGTGCCTTCGTAATTCTCCCAAAGCGCCAACCCTTCCGGAAAAGGCTCAAGGACAGGGATATAAGTGCGCAGCGGATAAGCGCCGGCGGCCTGCAGGTAGGCGCGGATGCGCTCCCGGGTCCAGCCTTCGACGGGTTTCCCCAATGTGCAGCCGGCGCAGCGGGCCAGCCAGGCGCCATATACTTTATCGTACCAGTCGATATCTTTAGGACCGGCAAATTGGGAACTGCCAAAGTTTCCGCGCAGCCGCCTGATTCCCTCCATATCGGAAGGTTCATTTCTACTTTTTAAGAGTTGTCCATTGACAGCTTCAATGTGAAGCCAAAGTTCTTCATCCATTGATGGATTAGCACCCGGCTCCAAGGACTGTTCGATTCTTCGCAGTAGATCGATGTCCTGGCAGCCCTCATCTTCCAAATTCCTGAGCTCTGCTTTGAGAAGCATTTCCCGGCCCAAATCCTGATGCTGCATGGCTATACTCCTGTTTAAGATAGATTATTAGATTTTACCCAGTATTAAGCAGATCTATTAGGCGAAGAATTGGGTGATTGAAATATGACAATATTGGGAAGGATTGTTGTTGACAAAAAAGATAAACTTGTGCTATCCTTTTTGCTTGAAAGAAAAAACATTCTGAAAGGAACAGAAGAATGACCCACATAATTTCTGATGATTGCATTGTTTGCGGATCCTGCGAAGTAGAATGCCCCGAAGGCGCCATTGCAATGGGCGACGAGCACATGGAAATCGACCCTGAAAAGTGCACCGATCAGGCCAAGTGCGTTGAGGTCTGCCCCGTCGACGCTATCTCCAAAATCGAGTAGATAGAACACAACCTTAAACAACAAAAGTGAGCCACTTACGTGTGCTCACTTTTTTGTTGTTAAGCGGCATTATGCATATAATTAATCAAAATTATGAAAAAATTCATTACCATCGCAGGCAATATTGGGGCAGGAAAATCTTCTCTGGTAGCCCGGCTCAGCCAGGAATTGGATTGGCAGCCTTTTTATGAACCCGTTACGAATAACCCTTATTTGGCCGATTTTTATCAAAATATGCCTGCCTGGGGTTTTCATTCTCAAGTTTATTTTTTAACCCACCGTCTGCACGTCTATCATGATCTGTCCGAATCCACTTCTTCGGTGATATTGGATCGCAGCTTATACGAGGATGCCGAAATATTTGCCAAAAACCTTTATCTCAATGGGAACATGTCTCAGCGAGATTACGAAACTTATGCCGCCCTCTATCAAAGCCTGCTGTGCTTTCTTCCTACACCTGATCTGGTAATTTATCTGCGCGCATCCGTGACCACTCTGCAGCAGCGTATTCATTTACGCGGGCGCGAATATGAACGCTCCATTGACCCGGCTTACCTCAGCCAGTTGAATAAGGCTTACGAGAACTGGATATCCTCTTTTTCTTTGTGCCCGGTTCTGACAGTCCCGGCCGATAATTTAGACTTTGTGTCCGAGCCTAAGCACATGGCTCTCATCCTTACAAAAGTTCAGGATAAAATAGCCGGCAAGGACGAAGTCGTCTTCCTTCCAGAGGAATACAGCGCGTAAATAAAGACCCCCTTCTACGCCAACGGACTAACGCGGTTCGACAACGAATTTAATAGCTGTGCGAACCTTTCCGTCAATTTCTACATTTACAAATTCCGGCGTGAAGATTATATCAATTTCATCCTGCACCAGAAAGTTTTTAGCCAATACCAATGCTTTAACAGCTTGATTGACTGCACCTGCGCCAATCGCCTGCACTTCAGCGTGCTTTTGCTCTCTTATAACTCCAGCGATGGCTCCCGCTACAGCAGCGGTTCGAGAAACAGCTTTCACTTTGATTACATCCAAGGTTTCCCTCCTTTCAGCAATTTCAATACATTCATAGTATTTTCGGGAGCTACATTATTTTTATTTAGTATTTGCATTGTACAAGATTTGAATAGCAGTTTCAAGTAAAGAATTTAATCTATTTTAAGTATATTAATGGTTAAAGTAATATTAGTAGGGGCTGTTGATATGTGGAGAAGCGTGCAGATGGAAGTGCGTTACCCCTATATATGGGAATTATCTAACTCTCCACCCTCTATTTATAGATATATTTAAAAACAAATGCTAAAAAGAGGTGTGGATATTTTGTGGATGAATGAAGGCCCTGCCGGATAAGAATTGGGGAGTGCGGATAAGTAAAAATTCACGGATATTTTTTCAGGAAAGACGATACTATTATCCACACGATCACACTTTTATCCACAACTTTTGGAAAGTTATCCACAGGCTTTATCAACAAGCTTTGTGGATAATTAAAGGCCGTTTTGATAGGACCAGTTATCGATAGCCTCTTCCACCGTATCCAGATAAGTATCTAACGAGGACAAGCGCTCTCCAAAATTGCCGCCATCCAAAGCCAGGAGGGAACAGAAATTCTCGTAGGATGTAACGCCTCTGCTTCCTTGCGGGAGAAGGTTCGCTATCAGAGTCCAGGTCCACAGCATGATCCATAAAGCAGCTTCCTGCCGGCTGCCGGCCAGTTCAATAATGGCTTTTTCGTAATACGGCAGTCGTCCATTGCTGAGGGTCAGCGGAACATCCGGGCTTTCTAAAAGATCGGCGTAGGCAGCTTTCCAGTTATCCAGCCAATTTTCCCAATCCGGTTCGACCGGTTCAACCGGCACGATCAAATCGACAAATCCGCCTGCTAAACCGGGCATGTTTAAATTAATTGCGCGTTCGGGGAAATCGATCAAAAAACGCCGTTCCGTCAGCGGAACGCTGGTCAGGCAGGCAATTGCGTTGGCTGCGTCTTTTAAAATACGCAGATATTCCAGGCGTGTCTCGGCTGTGAAATCGCCGGTTTTCAGTTGCAGCTGCAGCCAGGAGGAACGCGCGCGTTCCGAGAAAAACTTTACCCGTTGAATGATGTTGGACGGCAGGAAGAACTGCGCGGCCACACCCGCCTGGGTGTATTCGAACCAATGCGAGGTATCGTACAGCATGATGGGATCGTGGCACAAAAAAGATCCCAGCCAGGCATTGCTACGCAAGTCGCGCGGCTGGCTGAACATGGATTGGGGATAATGCGCGATGTCCAGGTGAATTTCTTCCGTGATGGGTACAATTTCGCGGCGGCAGGGAATGTCCACAGAATGGATGTAGATCAGGTCAATATCCGTAATACCGCCTAATAACGGTTCATCATAAATCAGAGAGCCCGTTAGGTAAGCGCTCACCAAGTCATGCCCACCATAAGTCTGGCGTTTTACCGTATCCCTGGCTGTATTCAGCAATAAATCCCTTGTTATGCGCATAATTTCCTGTATTTATTATATGAATTTTACTCTGGAATAAGAAGTTCCGGCTGAAAAGGTGGCAAATGCAGGCGTTGGCGGATGCGATTTTCAATCCACTTAAGGTCTTCCTCGTTCTTGACGAAGTCCAATTCGTTGGAATCAATGATCAATATCGGCCGGTTATCTTCCGGCTGCATGAAACACTCGTCGTAGGCAACGTTAAGCAGATCGATGTAATCCCGTTCCATGGAGCGTTCGAAGGATCGGTCGCGCAGTGTGATGCGGTGCATGAGGGTGTCGGTGGAAGCGCGCAGGTAAACGGTCAGGTCCGGCGGGGGAATCTTTTCCGCCAGGGCGGAATGCAGTTTGTAATACATATCCAGTTCGTCTCCGTCCAGGTTGGTGCGGGCGAACAAGGCATCTTTATCGAAAGTGTAGTCGCTTAACAGCGGCTTCCCGCTGGCCAGCATTTCGGGCACGTTGCGGCGCTGTTGGTGGTAGCGGCTGAGCAGAAAAAACATTTGGGTTTGGAACGCGTAACGGCCGCGGTCTTGATAGAAATTGGAAAGGAAGGGGTTTTCTTCGAACACTTCCAGAAGGAGATTGGCTTCAAACGCGGGCTGCAGCAAACGCGCCAGGCTGGTTTTTCCTACTCCGATGACTCCTTCGATGGCAACGTACATTTGCCCTCCGTAAAAATGATGAATTATTCTTGACTTTCAATGAATTGAATCTAAACCACAACTATATCATACTAGCCAAGAGGGAAAAATGCCAAACTTAAATCGCGTTTAAATCATCGGTAGACTGGGCAAAGATCCTGAAAACAGGACTACCCGGAATGGTACAGCATACACGGTGTTTCCCGTTGCAGTGGAGCGCAAGTGGAAAAGCCGTGAGGGGGAGTTGAGAAAAGAAACGGACTGGTTCAGTGTGGAGGCCTGGGGCAAATTGGGGGAAATATGCCAGAGCTACCTTTCCAAAGGCCGGCTGGTCTTCCTGGAAGGACGGCTGCGCACCGACCGCTACGATCACAACGGTGAGACGCGCTACTTCACCAAGATCATTGTCAGCCAGATGCAAATGCTCGACCGACAGCCCAAAGACAGCGGCGAGGCGGAAGCGGAGGAACTGGCTGCGGATGTCTTGTTTGGAGAAGATGAGTTGGATTAAATGACTATATAATAATAAGATATCCTATCAACAAGGGGCAATAAATGATTTTCACCGATATCGAAATTACTAATTTAAATTTAAATTCAAACTGCATTAATGATATTTATATACTTTTAGCTAAATACCTTTGTGGTATACATTTTTTACGCGGAATGAGCGAGTCGGAATCGGACCTATTAAATAGATATATCGTTGAGATTGAGAGGCGGGGAAAAGGGGTAAATTTTGCTCAATTTAATGAATTATTGCTGATATTAGATTTAGATCAGGTGAGTGAAGAATTTTTTGAATTTTTCTTTCTCAATAATAGAATTACCGATGATGGATATATTTCTCTGGATGAAATAAAAATAGGGATTGAGTATTTCCGAGGTTTATCTATGTTGAGCTTTGGAAATTTAGAGAATGTCTTCACACAATGCAGAATTATGAATAGGGCGGAGCTAGAAAATGCTTTTTCTCCATTTAATAAAAAACCTGAAATAAATAAAGATTATTATTCAAGGCGACCTGAAATAATTCTTGATACTCAAAAAATAAAGCGTGATGAAACATGGATGTTGGGATATATCTCTGGTGCGAAATTGTTAAAGGATATTAATGAGGCAGAGAAACAACTGACTACAAAAAAAGATCAAGAAACTATCCTATCGACAAAAGAGTATTTACAAAATCTTCAGGAAATGAAAACAAAAAATGATAAGAATGAAATCATTGCTCTGAACAATACGGATATATATCTCACTTGGGATTACTTAGATGTGTATTTTGCTACATCTATGAGAGAAAGATGGGAGTATGAGGAAATTTATGATTTTATCGAGGAGTTATTTGCTACAAATAAACAGAGTAAATTAGAAAATAATAATAATCTTGATGAATTAAAACTGAGGTATTTTAATCCAACGCAATCAATCTGCAATAATCCACGAAATAAAGGATTAATTGAAGGTCTGATGTTGAAAAGATGCCGCGTGACAATTTATATGGGGCAAGAATCGGATACACTTGGAAAGGATTCTGAATTGGCGGCAACTCTGGCTCAGAAAAATCCTGTTATTGCGTATTATCCATTAATTAACCCTGATGAGTATTGGGAAGTGATCAAAGATAGATCTCTATATTATTTTATTAAACGAATTTACGTGCTTAACGCTGAAGGTGTTTTTGATCAAATAAATAATGATGAATCGTTTAAAAAGATAGCCTATTATTACAATGAAATATTAAGCGATTTTGTGGATAGAATTAATTTATTCTACAAAAATGATTGTCCTTATTCGCTATTCCAAAAGAAGGAAAATATATTTAAACAGCAGAAATATTTTATTAAGAAACCTGAGAATGATAATGGTAAAGGCCTTGAATTTAACTCGGAAAACGGTATAATAGAATATACTTTCTATGATATCTGCAAACTACTTGCGTTTGCAGAGCATTGCGTATTTGAAAAACGTGCTGATGTAATGAAATCTAAGCACCCTTTAGCGATGCAAATCGATCTAGAAAATGGAGTTTCGAATGGGGTTCTAATTGTAAGAAACTCGAATCAATGCAGGGAGCTACTTTATAATTTACTAACAAACTCCTGTGAGTTTACAATAATACACATATTGCTATATAGTATCAGTAAAAAGGAATGGAGTACGTTTAGTGACTATTTAAAAGTATCTTCTCAACAGGCAATATTAGATTGCATCTCATATGACACTGAAGATTTCTTTATATATCAAAAAAGATTTTTGTCAGGTAAAGAAATTGAGATTCTGAAGGATATGAAGGACAATGATAAAATACCTTTCTCTATTAGAAGGCAATTAAATGAGATAGAGAACATTGGCCTAACAGCGTTAAAAGAAAAAATCTCTGGGTGTTTTTTCCGAATAGTCACAGATGATCGGAAAATCACGAATTCATTCTGGAATTTGTTTTATAAGAACAAGGAGGATTAATGGGTGTGAGATTATCAAGCAATAATCATTGTAAATCAAAGTTATCTTGGGATGAGGAGTATCCTGAAATCTACCTATTTTCTATTTCAAAGGGAAGAAATGAGCCTTCCTCAATACAACAGAATAATGTTCATCCCTGCCAGGCGAATTCAAAAGACAGGGATGAATTTAACGATGCAACTTTACAAGAAAGTTAATCTTCAATAGTATTCTCTAGTTCTTTTATCATCCCATCCACCACATTGAAGCCGCCCTGCCAGAAAGAAGCCTGGCTGATATCAAATCCGGCGTCCGACAGGATCTTCATAGGCGCCTCAGAACCGCCGGTCGAGAGGATCTTGATATAGCGCGGTTTGAAGGAATCGCCTTCTTCCTTGAATTGTTTGTAGAGCGATAACACCAGCAGCTGCCCAAAGGCATAGGCGTACACGTAGAAAGGCGTATGGTAGATGTGCGGGATGGAAACCCATTCCCAGCGGAACTCGTCCGCGATATCCAGCGCGTCGCCGAACTGCGTTTGCAGATTCTCAAAGTAAGCCTGCGAGAGCTCGTCGATGGAGGCGCCCTGGTCGGTCATGGCGTGCGCTTGTTTCTCGAACAGCGCGAAGAAAGCCTGGCGCATGATGGTGGCGTAGGAATCGTCCACCTGGCGGAAAAGCAGGTCGCGCCGCACGCTCTCGTCGCGCTCTTCTGCCAACAGGCGTTCCACCAGCATCATCTCGCCGAAGGTGGAGGCGGTCTCCGCCAGCGGCAGGCAGGAATGCTGCGTGAAGATGCTGTGGTCGCTGGCCAGCAGGGAATGGATGGCGTGGCCCAGTTCGTGCGCCAGCGTGGCCACATCGTCGGAATGGCCCTGGTAGTTGGTCAGCACCCAGGGGGTCAGCTCCGGGTTGACGGTGGCGCAGAAAGCGCCCGAGCGTTTGCCTTTGCGCACCTGGCTGTCCACGTGGTTCTCGCTGATGACCTTCATGGCCAACTGCGCGAAGCGCGGGTCGAAGGAGTCGAACGAGTCCATAATCAGCTCGGTGGCGCTGCCCATGCTGAATTCCTTGGTGGATGCGGTCACCGGCGCGTAAATATCGTAGCGGCGCAGCTTGTCCATCTTGAGCAGGCGCGCTTTCAGCTTGAAGAAGCGCTGGAAGATGGGCGCGTTTTTCTGGCAGACATCCAGCAGGGTGTCCACCACCTCGTCGGGGATGTCGTTGCCCAGGTTGCGCGCGGAGATGGGCGATTTGTAACCGCGCAGGTTGATGTTCTCGTTGCGCCAGTCGCGTACGACGGTCTGGTACATCTGGCCGAGGATGGGCCCGTCCTGGCCGTAAACGCGGTACAGTTCCTGGTAAGCCGCGGCGCGCAGGTCGGGGTCCGCCATGCGCACGTAGCTCATCAGTTCGCCGCGCGTCATTTCCTTTTCTTCACCATCGACTTTAATCTTGAAACTGTAGCGGTTGGTGAAAGAGTCATACAAGGTGATCAGCGCGTTGCTGCCGGTCACGTCCTTGATGTTGATGATCTTCTCTTCGGCTTCGCTGAGCGTGTGCGGCTTGAAGTGGCGCATTTCCTCCAGCCAGTAATGCAGGTCGCCGCTGTCTTTCATCAGGCGCTCGGCATTTTTATCGTCCAGCTCCTTCCACCATAGGGTGAAGAATAGCACGCGGTTGGAGATTTCCGCCCCAAGCTGTTCCATGCGGGCCAGCAGTGACATGGCGGATTGATTTTGGGTGTCTTCCGTAAACCACAGGTCGGCGTACCCGCCGATGCGCTGCATCAGCTTGACGATACTTTCCAGGGAGCGGACGATTTGCTGGAATTTATCCATGGAAATATCGGCGGTCAGATCGGGGCGGCAGGTTTCAAAGGCTGCCACCTGTTTTTCCATTTCGTCAAATGCTGCCTGCATTTCGGGGGAATCCCCGGAGGGGAAAAGATCAGCCAGGCTCCAGCGAGTAGGCTCAAGTGTTTGTGTGTCTTTACTCATGATTTTCCTTATTCTCTCTTTATTTCCGGTCTGTTCTCTACAGACCGTTAAAAATGCGTTCATTAAAAACCGGCAGGTTACCGGTAAAAAAATTATACTGCCCCTTTATAAACGCTGTATTTGAAAGGAATTAGAAGTCTTAATTGTCCTGGTTGAGCGCGTCCATTAGTTTGGGGTGCAGCCTGGGGTTGGCGGCGATCACGTCGAAGGGCGGTTTGAAATAATCCGGGTCGCCTTTGATGGTGGTGACGATCCCGCCGGCTTCTTCCACCAGCAGCGTACCGGCTGCGATGTCCCAGGGGCTCACGCCTAGTTCCCAATAGCCGTCCAAGCGCCCGGCTGCCACGTAGGCCTGGTCGAGCACGGCCGAACCCAGGCGCCGGATGGTTTGCACCTGGAAGGATAGGCGCGCGAAAAGATTCAGGTTGTTTTCCTTCCGCTTAATGTCGTAGGGGAAACCCGTCACCAGCATGCTGTCGATCAGCTTGTCGGTAACGGTCACATGCATGCGTTCGCCATTCAACCAGGCGCCCTGACCGCGTTCGGCGTAAAAACTCTCGTCGCGCATCGGGTCGTAAACCGCCGCCAGGCGCATCTTGCCCTGGTAAGCGTAGCCGATGGAGACGCAGAAGATTGGCAAGGCTTTGGCGTAATTGGAGGTGCCGTCCACCGGGTCGATGAACCAGCGGTGATCGTTCTGCCCATCCAAGAAGCCGCTTTCCTCGGCCACAATGGAATGTTCGGGAAATGCTTCACGGATGCGGCCGACCAGCATGTCCTCGGACTTGCGGTCGATCTCGGTCACGATGTCAATCGGGCCTTTGTAGGAAACCTGATGTTCCTTGCCGAAGCCCTCTTTCAATATCTTTCCGGCTTCCTTGGAAAGCTGGATCAAAAAATCAATGCTGGGTTGTTGGTTGGGCATTTAAAACTCCTGCGGTAAAACTCACCGCTCCCCGTGCATCTCGGCGGCCAATTCCTCGAAATAATCATTCAAGAACTGCTGCCGCTTTTGGGCGATACCGCGAGCGGTGGCTGTAAACAATTTTGAGGAGATCTTGTTCAGTTTGAACAGATACTCGTGATAAGCGCTGTGCCCTTCGCCGGGCTGCTTGGTGCCGTCCTCCAGGAAGGAGGACGAGGGTTCGGCAAAAGCCGGCTGTTTGACCTGAAAGGCATACGCCAGGGCGCGCACCACGCCCACAGCGCCGATGACGTCCAGCTTATCGGAGTCGAACAGCACCTTGGCCTCGATGGTTTCGGGCGCCTCTCCGCCGCTGCGGAAGCGGTGCGCGCGGATGCAGTGCTGTACGGCCCGGATGCGTTCGTCCGGCCAGCCTTCAGCGGCCAGCACCTCGGCGGCAAATTCAGCCGAGCGCAGGTGGTGGTCGTTGCGCTGGCCCTTGCCGGGGTGGCTGCCTTGCGAGTCGTGCAGCAGGGCGGCGGCCAACAGGATCTCCATGTCGGCGCCTTCCTGCGCGCCGATGCGCTGGCACAGGCCGTAAACGCGCTGGATGTGATCGAATCCATGCACGGCGTCCACGTCCGGGTACCATTGGCGGGCTTGTTCAAGCGTCAGCATGGGTTTTGGTACAACCGCCCTTTCTTGAAAATATCTTTGACCAGGTTGCCTCCGAAGCGGTAAGCCAGGTGGCGGTAATCGTCCACGCGCAGCACCAGCAGGTCGGCCTGCTTGCCGGGGTGGATGGAGCCGAGCTGTTCTTCCCGTTGAATCGCCGCCGCGGCGTTGATGGTGGCCGCTGTGATGGCCTGGGCCGGGGTGAGGTGCATGGCGCGGCAGGCCAGCGCGATGACGAATTGCATGTTCCCGCACCAGGCGGTGCCGGGGTTCAGGTCGGAAGCCAGCGCCAGCAGCCCGTTGGCCGCGATGATGGCCTTGGCAGGCGTGTACTCCAGTTCGTTCAAGCCAAAGGGCGTCAACGGCAGCGCCACCGCGGCGGTGGAACTGCTTCCGAACAGCCGGACTTCTTCCGGAGAGGTTTTGACCAAATGGTCGGCGGAGACTGCGCCCATCTCAATGGCCAGGCGCGCGCCGCCGATGTTTTCGAATTCATCCGCGTGCACTTTCAATGGAAAGCCCAATTCCTGCGCGGTGGTGAAGATCAGGCGGGTCTGCTCCAGACTGAAAGCGCCTTTTTCGCAGAAAACGTCCACAAAAGGCAGCGGCCGCTTGGAGGCGTGCCGCTCCCACCAGTTTTTCAGTTCGGGCAGCATCTGCGCGCAGATCTGCTGTACGTAAGCGTCCGGCCGGTCGCCGAACCCGGAGGGGATGGCATGCGCGGCCAGGAAGGTTGGCTGGATTTCCAGCGGTCCCTGGCGATCGAGTTCCAGCAGCACTTCCATCTGCTTCAGTTCGCTGGTCCATTCCAGTCCGTACCCGCTCTTGGCTTCGGCGGTGGTGGTGCCCAATGCGAAAATGTCCTGCGCGCGCCGGGCTGTTTGAGCAATCAGTTCCGCAGTGGAGGCGCTGCGGGTGGCGTTGACGGTGGATTGGATGCCGCCGCCGGCGGTCATGATCTCCATGTAGGTCTTGCCTTCCAGGCGCATCTCAAACTCCGCGGCGCGGTCGCTCGCCCACACCAGGTGGGTATGCGGGTCAACGAACCCGGGCAGAACGGCGTGTCCGCTGGCGTCGTAGCGTTCTTCGTTGGGGTAGCGGCGGAGCAGGTCGGCGCTTTCCCCGACCGCGGCAATAGTCTCGCCTTCGATCAGTACGGCCCCGTTGGGAATGATGGACAGTTCGCCCATGCGGCTGCCCCTTTGGGGCTGCGCACTGGGTGTCAGGAGCTGGGCGGCGGAATGTATCAACATGTGGGTTATCTCTTCCGATTAGACTGTTGGCTATTATAAAGGACTTCCCTGAGCTGCCGGGATCAATTTCACTGCTTACGAAGTTAAGAGCGTTTTCCGCAGCCTGCCTATAGTAAAATCACCCATATTCACTGAATTAAGGATTGGGTATGAAAATTACCAAAATTGAAAAGATAACGCTGATTGCATTGACCATCGTGTTTTGGATTGCGCTGGCGTTGTACGCCGGTGCGCCGATTTTCTCGGATGAGTTCATGTATATCGATATCGGCTTGCGCAATTATAAGGAACCCAGCTATGGCAACCGTTATTTCCATATTTATTTGGAAAAACTGTTTATGAACCTGGCGGCCACCCCACTGCAAGGAGTGCGCATCTTTTGGGGCTTTATCATCGCGCTGACCCTCTGCATGGTCTACTATAACGCACGCACTTTCCTGAAGGGCAGCAACCCGCTGCACGGCCTGCTGGCGGTGGCCATCTTCCTGACCTTCCCGCTCATGACGGCGTATTCCGGCGAACCGGCGGTGGACCTGACTGCCATGTTGATGGTAACGGCTTATTTCACAGCGTATCTATATGGGCTGCGCACCCCGAGTAAACGGCCGTTGGTGCTGGGCATTTTGGGCATGCTGGCTTTTTTGGCATTCAAGACTAAAGAAACCACCGTGTTTGTCAACCTGATGCTGCTGGGCTATATGCTGGATGAAGACGATCACTGGCAGTGGCGTAATTTGACGGCGATGATTAAACCACTATTAATCGGCCTGGGGGTCGGCATCCTGATCTTCATGCTCATGGACGGTTTTATCCTGGGCGATCCGTTCTTTGCCATCCGCCCTTCCACATTCGGCGCTATCTTTACGCATTACGATTTCGGCAAGGTGTTTTTCGATCCGCCTTCCAGTTGGTACCGCGAGTACTTCCTCGACGAATTGTTATTACCCTTCCTGTTGTTTGTGATCGGCGGGCTGCGCCTGCAAAAAAAATTGGACATCCCCCGCAAGCTGGTGTGGATGTACCCGCTGCTGATGATCATCTTCGTCACCCTCAACATGCTCAAGATTCCCTGGGGTTTCATCGAACGCTTCTACTTCCCGGCCCTGCCCATGCTGGCCGCCCTGGCCCCGCAGTTCCTGCGCTTCAAGTGGCCGGAAAATAAACGTTCCTGGCTGATCTTCGCCGGGCTGCTGATCGCTGCGGGCGGGTTGATCGTCGGACTGCGCGCGCTGATGATCCCTTACGCCGCTTCCATGTCCTTCGATTACAGCGCGCTGCTGGACAGCCTCTACTACCCGGTGCTGATCTCGCTGCTGCTGGCTTACGTCATCTGGGTCAAGCGTATGCGTTGGTGGAACGTGGTGCTGCCGCTGTTCTGCATCGCGGCTATGCTGCTCTCTCCGCTGACCTACACTTATAAATACTTCTACCGCATTCAGCACAACAATGAACGCTATGAAGACTTGATGTATCCCTTCAATACCTACAAAGAGGAACTGGCGGACATACAGCCAGACGACCGTCTGTACGTCTCGCCGCGCATGGATGCTGATTACGGCTTCCTCAGCGAAGACCCCAATGATATCGTGGCTATGTATAATTTCTACTTCGATGCGCGCATCACCTCTGCTAACGTGTTCATGGGCTACACCCAGGAAGCGATGGTCAGACAATTGACGCTCAAGCATCAATCCCAGGCTGTCTTGACCTGGGCGGATTGGGAGTATATCCAGCAGGATGAAGCCGGTCTGGCGGCCGTGGAAGAGCAGTACACCACGCGGCCCGACCCGCAGCGCAGGTTGATGCTGCTGGAACATAAATAAAAAAATCCCGGAGAACCGGGATATGATATTTTAATAAAACTGGAGCGATCCCTTTGTCAGGGGTCGCTTTTATTAATGGATGTTTTCGGGCGCGAAGGTGGCGCTGGAAAGCCGGCTGACCAACTCCTGGCGCGTATCGCACCAGATTTGCTGCAGCGGGCAGCTTTCGCCGAAGGTGCAGTTTTCCGGACTGCCGGCGCATTCGTTCAGCATGACCGGCCCGTCAATGGCTTCAATCACGTCCAGCACTGAAATCTTCTCCGGCGGCCTAGCCAGCGAGACACCGCCGCGCGCGCCGCGCGAGGTTTGGATTAACCCGGCCAGCGAGAGCTGCGATACGATTTTCGCCAGGAAGGATGGCGGAATTTTCTGTTCCTCCGCAATGGCACTGGTGGAGGCTTTTTGGTCGTCGTCCAGGCGGGACAGAAAGATAACGGCTCGCAGGGCGTAATCGGCTTGGCGTGTGATTTGCATGATAAATATTCCTCTTCGGATAAAATACCTGAAAATTGTCCAGATTTAAGTGTATAAGAAAAAATCCTTTCTGGCAAGTGTATAATGGTGCCCATGGAAAACGCCGTTTTCAAATTCTACATACCCGTGGAAATCCGCTACAGCGACCTGGATCCGCAGTGGCACGTTAATAACACGCGCTACCTGGTCTTTATGGAGCAGGCCCGCCTGGAGTATTTGTGCCAACTGGGCCTTTTCGACGGGCAGTCCTTCCTGGATTTGAAGATGATCATTGCCGATGTGCACGTTTCTTACCTGGCCCCCATCACACTGGGGCAGAAAGTGCGCGTGGGCACGCGCGCCGCACGCATCGGCAATAAGAGCATCACTTTTGAGTACCGTCTCGAGGATACGGACAGCGGCGAATTGCTGGCTACCGGCGAAGTGGTGGGTGTCACCTACGATTACCGTTCCCACCAAACTATCCCGGTGCCGGCTGACTGGCGCCAAAAGATAGGTGCCTTCGAGGGCGTAGATTTAAGCGCCTGAAAAAATTACAAACGAATCCCTTTTCCCAAAAATATCCATATTTTTATAGAAAACTTGGGTTGTTAACGTTGCATATAATCAACCTGCGGGAGGATGCGACTGAGGATTAGTTTGGTAAAATCACAAGCGTAACAAGTTTTGTGTCTGTCTAAGACTGGAGGATTATTTTGTCTGGTTTGGAGAAATTCACCCAAAGTGCCCGCCGGGTTTTGAGCCTTGCTCACCTGGAAGCGGAGCGCCTGCAGCAGCCGATGATCGGTTCCGAGCATCTGCTCTTGGCGCTTATCCAGGAGGATACCGGTGTGGCTGGACGCGTTATGCGGGAACTGGGTGTGGAAATCGACCGCGCGCGAGAAATGGTGCTGCGCCTGGGCGGGATGGGCAGCGGTCGCGTGGACCGTATTGACCTGTCGGCGGACGCACAAAAAATTCTGGATCTGGCTGTTGATGAAGCCGACCAGATGGATAGTAAATATATATCAACCGAACACCTGCTGCTGGCTTTGGTCCAATCGGACCTGGGATTGGCTAAGGATGTGATCGCCAAATTGGGCATCACGCCCGCGCAAATTCGTCGCCAGGTCAAACGGGTGTTGAACGAGAATAAGAACGCCCTGACGAGCGCCAGTGTGCGTCCCGGCGCGCCGCAAAGAAGCGAAAAGAAAAGCGAAGGCAAGACGCCGCTGGTGGATCAGTTGGCGGTTGACCTGACCGGTTATGCCGAAGAAGGCAAGCTTGATCCGGTCATCGGCCGTGAAAAAGAAATCGAGCGCGTCATCCAGATTTTAGCGCGCCGCAACAAGAACAACCCGGCCCTGATTGGTGAACCGGGTGTGGGCAAGACCGCCATTGTGGAAGGCCTGGCCCAGCGCATCATTGAAGGCGACGTACCCACACCGCTGCTGGACAAACGGGTCCTGCGCCTGGATGTGGGTTCGCTGGTAGCCGGTACCATGTACCGCGGCCAGTTTGAAGAACGCTTGAAGCGTGTTATCGATGAACTCAAGGCTTCCGAAGCCATTCTGTTTATCGACGAAGTCCACATGCTGGTGGGCGCCGGCGCGGCCGGTTCCTCAGTGGACGCGGCCAATATCCTTAAACCCGCCCTTTCGCGCGGGGAATTGCAAGTGATCGGCGCGACCACGCTGGATGAATACCGCAAGAACATCGAAAGCGACGCGGCTCTGGAACGCCGTTTCCAACCTATCGTGGTGGAAGAACCTTCCAATGAAGAAGCGCTGGAGATCCTGCGCGGCGTGCGCAAGAATTACGAAGAGCATCACCGCCTGGTGATCTCGGATGAATCCCTGCAAGCCGCAGTGAATCTGTCTTCGCGCTACATCACCGACCGTTTTCTGCCGGACAAGGCCATTGACCTGATCGACGAGACTTCCTCGCGCGTGCGCATGTACAAAAGCGATACTGCCAAGGTCAGCAAGCAGTTGATGACTGAGCTGCGCGACGCACGGCGCGCTTTGAACGAAGCCGTTGAATCGAAGCAGGAAGACGAGCAGGAAGTGCTGCAGGCCAAGATCGAAGAGCTGCAGAAAAAAGTAAATGACATCCGCGAAGTATGGGACCGCGATACCAGCCCGATAGTGACGCCGGATGATATTGCCGAACTGGTTGCTATTCAGACCGGCGTACCGGTTATGCAGCTGGCTCAGGAAGAATCCGTGCGCTTGCTCAACATGGAAGATGAATTGCATAACAGCATCATCGGCCAGGAAGAAGCTATCCAGCGCATTGCCAAGGCTGTGCGGCGCGGCCGCGCGGGCCTGAAAGATCCCCATCGTCCCATCGGCTCCTTTATGTTCCTGGGACCGACCGGCGTAGGCAAGTCCGAATTAACCAAGTCGCTGGCGCGCTTCCTGTTTGGCAGCGAAGAGGCGTTGGTGCAGTTGGATATGTCCGAGTTCATGGAGCGCCATTCCGTCAGCCGTTTGGTGGGCGCGCCTCCCGGATACGTTGGCTACGAGGAAGCCGGTCAGTTGACCGAAGCTATCCGCCGCCGCCCGTATTCCATCGTGGTGTTCGATGAGGTTGAGAAGGCCCATCCGGAAGCGCACAACATGCTGCTGCAAATCATGGAAGAGGGTCACCTCTCCGATGCCAAAGGCCGCAAAGTGGACTTCCGCAACACCATTATTGTGATGACCTCCAATATCGGCGCGGATATGATCAAGCGTCAGGGCGGGCTGGGCTTCCAGCTGGACCGTGACGCCGCCGAGGATGAACAATTTAATTACGAAGACATGCGCAAGAAGTTGATGGAATCGCTCAAGAAGGCCTTCCGGCCGGAATTCATCAACCGTCTTGACAGCGTGATCGTGTTCCACGCGCTGAACAAGCAGCACATCCGCCAGATTGCTACCCTTGAGCTGAAAAAGGTAGCCGATCGCCTGAAAGAGCGTGAGATTACCCTGGCAGCCACCGAAGCCGCGTTGGATAAATTATCCGAGAAAGGTTACGATCCGGATATGGGCGCCCGCCCGCTGCGGCGTGTTATCCAGTTGGAAATCGAAGACCGGCTTTCGGATGATCTGCTGTCCGGAAAATTCAAGGACGGCGAAACCATTTGGGTGGATATAGACGAGGAAGGCAACTTCTATCTGACGGACCAGTTGGATGAGAAATCCAGCGCCCCCGAACCTATGGGCATGGGAATGTAATCCGTAAAACAAAGTAAAGCAGGCCGGCAGCAATGCCGGCCTGCTTGTTAAGATAAACATAACCTCGCACTCACAGAACGAGTGCTCGTCAGGATGACTCTAGAGGAGAATGTCATCTGTGTGTATCAACCATAATAAAGCTTTTGCTTTTATCTGTGTTCGTCTGTGGTTAATCTTCCCGGAATTGTCATCTTGAGGGAGCGTTTATCCTTTCGTTGTAGCCCACCCATTCACCTGCACCCTCTGGGTGTGTGAGGGAATTCGAAGAGGCTGCGGTCCACCGGAATAGCATATTGAATCTCTGGAACATACGTTATTGATATACCTCTATGTGAGAAAGATCATACATCGACAATATTGCCAGGACGATTCCACCCAGGCAGCCAATAAACATGGGCATCAGGTGTAGTATTCCATCTTTCACATCAACGATAGTAATTCCGGGCAATGTCCAGGGATAATAATATGAAATGTCCTGTCCAAAAATGAAAAGAGCACCAACCATCGCGAAAATTCCAACTCCTAATGCCATTGGGAAACTGCTGAAACGTATGCCAATCCACATATGCAGACTCACCAAAATCCAGCATGCCAGAAAAGAAATACCTGCCAGTTTGCAAAATTCCCACAATGGGAAAGCTGCACTGAACCCATAATCCGAATTGAATGCGTTCAGTAATTTTCCGCTCAGGAAAATCACAACAAAAATTTCAACAAGACAACCAAATAAAAGCCCTTGCACAACCAGCCATTTGGCAAGGTAGGTTGACCAACGCGGATTGGGTAGTGTATAGATTAATTTCCAGTTGTGCCGGTTGTGTTCAAACTGTGCCAATAATGCCGTCAGCAGAGGAATGAACAATGGGATAAATAGCAAATTCCAGTAAACCAGGCACATTTGACCTAACTGATCCCAGGGATTGAGCATTGTCCAATTCATAAAGTAATTTGCATCGCGTAGATACATGGATACAACGATGGCGCCGATTATTAAGGGGGCTATTGCACATAACAGAATTGCTAAAGTTCTGCGCATTTTCAATATTTCTGCAGATAAACAGTGCAAGATAGATTTCATTTTATTATTCTCCTGATTGATTCTCGCGGGACGTGACTTGCAAGAAAATACCTTCCAACGAAATTGATTCGTAACGCGTTTCAAAGATCGGGAATCCGGCTATGGACAGTTTCTTATTCATTTTTGCCGATTCATCTTCACTGCGAATGGGAATGTCGATATGGTGATTGTTCATCTGCAGGATGGGGTACCCCTGTCCTTTCAGCCAGATTGACACGTCCTCAGGACGATCTGTGCCAATACTCAAGCGGCGAGGATATTGAGCCCGCAATTCCGAAGGTGTTCCCTGGAAGATCAGCTTCCCTTTACGAATGATGCCAATCATCGTTGCCACCTGATCAATTTCTGAAAGAAGATGACTGGAGATGAACAGTGTTACTCCTTCTTCCTGCAAATGTTGAAAAAGTTCGCGCATCTCATGGATTCCGGCCGGATCGAGGCTGTTGATGGGTTCGTCCAGCACCAGAACTTCCGGTTGATTGAGCAGAGCAATTGCAAGGCCCAATCGCTGGCACATTCCCAAGGAGTATTGGCGTACTACTCTGTTTGCATCTTGTTCCAGGCCGACCAGATGCAAGACACGTGCAATATCATTCTTTTTGCCGCCTGAAAGCCGGCGAATTACCTCAAGATTTTCAAATCCCGTAAGATGAGGATAATAGGAAGGCATTTCAATAAGTGAACCCACTCGTTTCAGTAACCCAATCGGATCGTTTACGAGTGGTTGCCCGAACCAGGTAACTTGCCCGTTTGAAGGATGTACCAACCCCAGAAGCATGCGAATAGTGGTTGTTTTCCCCGCACCATTAGGTCCTAAGAAACCGTAAATTGAACCTTCTGGTACCGAAAGATCAAGATTGTCCACAGCCTTCAATTCGCCAAAGTTACGTGATAGGGAAAAAGTTTGCAAAATGTTTTTGTCCATTTGAGATCATCCTTTCTTGAGAAAACCCGGAACCCAATCCATCTGGACCGGCCGGCCGATCTTATATCGGAAATCACAACGCGGACCACCCCGCCCTAATGTGGTTGTCCGTACCAACCCTGAGTTGGCAGCTTTACTGATGGGAAAATCGAGCATGCACATATAGGGGATTAATTCTGCTGCCCCTTGAGATTGATAGAACTTGCAGATACCACATTCGGTGTAGTCGATTCCATAATCGAAATCGGCGCCATTACCATCGATGAAGTTGAACACCCAGTCACCCGTGTACATACGTTCTTGTGATCTCTCAGCTTCTTTTGAAATTATGGTTTTGGTCGTGTCGCTAACAGACATACTTGTCATCATTCCACCAAGCGGATTAGCACCATACTGCATTTCGGTAGCGCGGTATAGGACCTCACCTGTTTCTTCGAGTGTCTTCCCCTGTTCCAGCATGGTTTTATACAGGGCTAGTCCTGCAGCGCCCATGTATAGATTGGTCGTTAGATTGTTTGTATATCCCCCAATATAGGGTAGATCTGGAAGTAAATCCTCGAATTTTTGAGTGGTTCCCAATACAAGCGTATCTGCCATTTCTTTGCCATACATCGTGCTGCTGACTTTGCGGGTGTATCCGCACATGTCATCAATTTCCTTCATGATTTTGGTTTTGTTGGCAAGATAGAAATTCTGGCTGCCGGTATCATTTTGTCCATTCAGGGCGTTTCCTCTGCATGAGGGCAGAAGCGAAACACCCAATGCGCAAATGGAAAAACGGCCAATCCATCCAAGAAATGTCCTGCGATCAATTGATTCTTGTGTCATAGATTTTTTTCCTTTCTTTTTTCTTTGCCATGATTGCTGAAACGTGTCAAAATTCCACCTCCCTTTATCCTTAAAAGAGAAAGTCAGCAAATGGTTTATTGATAACGAAAGGAAATTCTAGTCAGAGGATGTAGCAGCTGCTTCGCGGTAAAGTCGCAGTTGTGTAGCAATTATGGAGATACAGGCAGCGTAATACGGAAGGTAGAGCCTTCCCCGGGAGTACTTACAACCTGGATTTGTCCCCCCATTCCCTCAACCAGTTCTTTTACGATAGATAATCCCAATCCAAACCCGCTGCCATCAAAATCCCCATAATCCTTTTTGGAAGATTTGGCTTGGTAATACTTTTCCCAAATGTGGGGTAAGTCAACAGGGTCAATCCCTTCTCCTGTGTCGGAAATTTCAAGCCAGATATCAGCAGGAGAATGGTCAGGAAAATGTTCCATGCTTATACTAACAACACCTCCAGGCGGAGTATGGCGTACTCCGTTTTGGATCAGATTGATCAAAACCTGTTCCAAGCGTTCAGGATCTGCCAGAGCATAAGGAAGGCTGTTTTGTTTGATTGCATTGACCTGAATACGTTTTAGATCCCATACAAGAGGGCCTAGGCGATAAACAATCGCACTGATCAATTTATCCACATCAACGGCTTCCAGATGAACATTTAAGTGATTCGCTTCCACCTGCGAAATTGTAAGCATATCGTTAAGGATGTGTTTCATCCGATTACTTTCATATTGGACTACCTGAAGTTTCTGGCTGACTTGTTGAGAAGTCAATTCCTGCCAATGTCCATGCAGTTCATCGATATAGCCGATGATAATTGCGACCGGGGTACGTAATTCGTGAGAGATACCGGCAGAAAGTTCACGCTGAGATTTGAGCAGAGAAGTCACTTTCTCTTTTTCTTTTTTTAAAGATTGATTCGAACTTTGCAGATCACTTGCCATGAGGTTGAAATTTTTCTGCAACAAAGCAATTTCATCATTACCCATTACCGGTATTCTAGTGTTCAGATTGCCATCCTGGAGTGCTACGGTTGCCTGAGATAGCATACCGATGCGATGGGTGATACGGCGGGCAACGATATAGGAAAATCCGATAGCAAAAGGAGAAATTAATATCAGACAGCTTATCATCACGCCCATTGATAAAATCAACATGGTCAGACTCCAGATGATTGTCCGGGAGACTATTGTCTCGGCTGTGAAGGCGGGTATATCAGTCGGTTTGTACCAGATAATGTATGCCGTCAACACAGCCAGAAATCCTACTGCAGCCGCAACAATAAAGATGGAATGTGTCAAACCCCAAATGAAGTGGTTTCTGCGAAGGTCATTCCATAACCAAAGTCCGTGTAGCACAACTCTGCTCAACAAAAAACCGGGGGCGCATGAAAAAATGATGAGAGCTGCAGATCCTTTGCCAAAATAGCTTTGATTTGCCAGATCTGGATGATTAGTGAGGTTAAGGATTACCATGGTTATTATTGCTAACCCAACCATCAATCCAGCCGAATTTACCAATTCGGATGGCCAGTTATTCCAAGGCTTGTTTGCCGGTCGAGGCAGGCATACTGCAGTTAAGCCGCCGCAAAGAAAGGTTGCGATGATAAAAAACCAGGTGATGACCAACGGGGGAGCATCAACTGCTAATGGCAGAACGAGCAGCCAGAAAATTGCGGCGATTCCCCAGCCGCAAGCCATAGCCCTGATTGTTTTTGCCTTAGAGTAAATTTTGTTTTTCATGAGTCTTCAAGTCTAGCTTGAAACGATAACCAACTTCGCGAACTGTTTCAATGAGTTCTCCACTACTTCCCAGTTTCTTCCGCAACCGCATGATTGTGTTATCGATTGAACGATCTCCTTCAAGATAGGCCTGATCCCATATGGTCTCTTGCAGGTAACGGCGGTTGAAAACCCGGCCGGGATTTTTCATCAATAATTCCAATAAGTCGAATTCGAGACGGGTTAGTTCAAGATTATTACCGTTGCATTCACAGGTGCGATTGGATGGCGATAAGGTTATTCCCTCCAACGACAATATATTATTTGCCGAAGACCTATCTTCCAAAATGACCTGTTTATCCCGGGCTGCCCGCCGCAGCAGGGCATGAATTCGTGCTATCAGCTCGGGCATATCAAATGGTTTGATCAGGTAATCATCAGCACCAAGCTCCAATCCGGCAATACGATCGGCCAAATCGCCTCGGGCCGTCAACATCAATACCGGTATGTTTGAGTCAGCTCTCACCTGATGCAGTACATCCAACCCGTTTATGCCTGGCAGCATCCAGTCTAGTATGATCAAATCTGTACAATTCTTTTTAAGGATTTCAAATGCCTTTTCCCCCTCTTGGATGAAAAGGACGGTATGACCGCTGCGCTCAAGTTCGAGGATGATAATTTCTGCCAGATCGATTGAGTCTTCTATCAAAAGAATGTGTGCCATAAAGCCCAACTCACTTTTTAATATGGTTGATAAATTATTATAACAAGGGGATATCATCCTCTATTCCTTAATAGTACTGACCGGATTTGTGCGGCCGCTGCGTTTGACCAGGATAACCTGCTTATAAATGCACAATGAATTAGAATTACTCTCAACAACTATGAGCAAAATTCACAGCCAATACGTATGTCAGGAATGCGGGCGCATTTCCGCCCGCCAATTGGGGCGCTGCCCCACCTGCGGTGCATGGGATTCGATGATCGAGGAAGTGGTCGCAGAACCGGCCGCCGGCGGGAAGAAGGGCACACCCGCATCAACCGTCGTTTCCAAAGTGCAGAATCTGAATGAAGTGGAAAGCGGCGGCGAGGAACGCTGGCCGCTGAACATGCGCGAATTCGCGCGTGTGCTGGGCGGCGGCATGGTGCCGGGTTCCATTGTCCTTTTGGGCGGCGATCCGGGTATCGGCAAGTCCACCCTCATGCTGCAGGTGGCGGCTGAACTGGCGCAGGACAGCCGCGTGCTGTATGCCTCCGGCGAAGAGTCTGCCCGCCAAATCAAAATGCGCGCCCAACGTTTGGGCAGCGAAGGCGAACCTTTTCCCCCGCACCTTTACCTGGTGACTGAAACCAACCTGGATGCCATCCTGGCGCATGTCGAGCAGGTTAAACCGGCTCTGCTGATTGTTGATTCCATCCAAACCGTTTATCTGGAAGGGCTGTCTTCCAGCGCCGGTTCGGTTTCCCAGGTACGCGAATGCGCCTCGCGCCTGCGTGAGCTGGCCAAATCCAGCGGCATGGCGATTTTCCTGATTGGGCACGTCACCAAGGAAGGCGTTATCGCCGGTCCGCGCGTGCTGGAGCACATCGTCGATACTGTGCTGCAATTAGAGGGCGACCGCTTCCAATCCTATCGCCTGCTGCGTTCCATGAAGAACCGCTTCGGCCCGACTTCCGAGGTGGGCGTATTTGAAATGCGCGAGCAGGGTATGGCCGAGGTCAGCAATCCTTCCGAAGCTTTCCTGGCCGAGCGCATGGTGGATGCACCCGGTTCGGCTATCGCGGTCACTATGGAGGGTACACGCCCCATTCTAGTGGAGCTACAGGGGCTGACCAGCCCGACTTCCTTCGGCAACCCGCGCCGCACACCCAATGGCCTGGATTTCAACCGCCTGATGCTGGTGGCGGCTGTGCTCACCCGCCGGGTGGGCGTAAACCTGTCCAACCAGGATATTTTCCTGAATGTAGTGGGCGGCTTGACCATTGAAGAACCGGCGGCCGATCTGGCTGCCGCGGCGGCCATTGCTTCATCACAGCGCGACCAGCCCGTGCGCGCCGATCTGGTGTTGATTGGTGAGGTGGGCCTTTCCGGCGAACTGCGCTGGGTCAGCCACATGGAAATTCGCCTGCGCGAAGCAGCCAAGCTGGGTTTCAAAGCTGCTGTCATTCCGCGGCGCTTGCGCGCCAGCCTGGATTTGCCGGATGGCTTTGAAATAATGGAAGCCCGTTCGCTGTCGCAAGCGATTAAAATAGCTTTGGTATCATGAAGAGAGAATCGAGGTAGATTATGCCGATAACAGACCAAATATTGAATCAGAGTATCCCCATGCATGTGCGCAGCAATCACGCTTTGGAACACGCCACCCTGCATGTTCTGCAGGAGAGCGGTGTAAATGTGCCCATGGGAGGCATTTCGGACGCGGGCGGTTTTTGGATTTACGGTGAAGTGGATACTGAAACCATTCTGGAAGCGGCTCGTGAAGCGCTGAGGCGTTTGGGTGAAGGGGAATCCGATCTGGCCGTGCATCCCAATTGCGGCACCAACATTGCTGTGGGCGCGGTTTCGGCCGGCGCGCTGGCCTGGCTGGCCATGCGCGGTACCCAGGGCAGTGCTGGGCGTCGTCTGCGCCGCATGCCTATGGCGGTATTGATGGGTATGCTGGGCTACCGCCTCGCGCAGCCGTTGGGGCCCAAGGTCCAGGAGCAAATTACCACCAACGCGGATGTGACCGGCCTGCATATCGTGGATGTTATCCGCCATGATCTGATGGGCTACAGCGTGCATCGCGTCAGCACCCGCATGAGCGCCTGAGAAGATGCGCGCGGAAGCAGCAGCACAAATACCCATTGTTGATATTTACGTCCTGCAGGGGGACGACGACTTGGCCGTTCAGGACGATCTGAAAGCTTTATATGCACGGCTGCGCGCGGAGGGCAATGTCGAACTGGACATTGCTTCCTTGGATGGCAACAGCTGCGACCAGGCAGCTTTCACGCAGTCCTTGAATTCATTATCCCTGTTCAGCCCCCAGCGGGTGGTGGTACTGTCCGATGCGCTGGAAATGCTCAAGAAAAAAGAGGACGGAGAATGGCTGGGCGCTTTATTAAAGAACCTGCCGCAGAATACCCACCTGGCCCTGCTGCTGCCGGACAGCCAGCGTTATTTCAAAGGCGAAATGGTCTGGCAGAAGGTTAAATCCAATCACTGGATTCATAAATGCCTGAAGGAAAGCGAACGCACGCAGGTTTGGCGGGAACATCCCCTGCCCAGCCAGCGCGAGATGCCCGCCTGGATCATGAACGAAGTCCAAAGTCAGGGCGGCAATTTCGAGGGGCAGGCGGCGGCCGAACTGGCCAACCTGGTGGGTAACAACCTTTTCCAGGCGCGTCAGGAAATCACCAAGGCAATCAGCTACGTGGGTGCGGATGGCATCGTAACGCGCGACGACGTGCGCCTGCTGTGCAGCCAGTCGCGCGAAGAGGATATCTTCGAGATGATGGACGCGGTCGGCGGCCGCAATGCCAAACATGCTTTGAGCCTGCTGCAGCGCTTGCTGGAAGACTTGCCGGCCCAATATATTTACACCATGCTGGCCCGTCAGGTGCGCTTGCTAATCATGGCGCGCGAGGTGATGGAAGCCGGCGGCGGGCAAAACGAAATGGTTGCCCAGACCGGGTTGAATCCTTTTGTGGCCAAGAAAGCCCTGGCGCAGTGCCGCCATTTCAGCATGGAAGAGTTGGAAGACATCTACCGCCAACTGGATCGCATGGACGAGGAAGCCAAAACAGGCGTCAGTTCGTTGGACGTCGTCATGGAGACTTTGGTGGCGGATATCAGCCGCTGAACAATTTCCCTTTTTCTTTGTGGATAAAACCTGTTATGTCATTGCGAGGTTGACAAAGCCAACCGAAGCAATCTCAGTTCGTTGCTTAAGAGGAATTGAACGTCCTCCCCTTTGAAGGGGAGGACCAGAGGTGAGTATGGATTGTTTATCTAGCCGAATACTTTCTTAACAACAAAAAATTGGAATTGTCATCCTGAGGGAGCGCTTGACCTGCGCGCTTGCCCAGAGCGAAGCGTGGGGCAGCGTAGGGAGGCGACCGATCGCGGAGCATCCTCTCGGAGGAAGGGTCTCGGCCTAAATACCAATTTCTCACTGAAAACTTGGCTGTCCTTGCTAATAAGGAGCTGAGATTGCTTCGTTGCGTTTCCTGCTTCGCATGGAACACTCCTCGCAATGACAATTCAGGCATTCGCTTGCCCTCTATGAAATGTTGTTATCTTTGGATATTAACCAAAATGTTATCTGTTTTTATCCGTGTTTATCTGTGGTTAAAAAAGGTCACACATACTTGTGTGACCTGCAAGAGAAGTTTTTATCTGTGTTCATCAACTATAAAATTGTTTTGTTTTTATCCGTGTTTATCTGTGGTTAAAAAAGGTCACACACCCCCCGTTGGAGGCAGGCGAATGTGTGACCTACAAAAGAAATTGTTATCTGTGGATATCAGCCAAAAAGCTTATTTGCTTTTATCTGTGTTTATCTGTGGTTAGTTTTTCGATTTCCCCAGCACCTTGTCCTTCATCTCGCCCCACTTGAGCGCATCCGAAATGCCCTGCTCGATGGACAGCTCCGCCTGCCAGCCCAACAGGCGCTTGGCCGTGTCGGCATTGCAGAATGAACCGGCCACGTCGCCGGGCCGCGCGGGGCCGTCGGCCTGGTTTAGCGGCTGCCCGGTCACTTTCTCGAAGGCTGTCACCAGCTCGCGTACGGTCACACCGTTGCCGGTGCCCAAATTGATCACCAGATAGCCGTCTTCAGGCTCTCCCGCGCGTTCAAAGGCTGTCTCGAAACCTTCCACAGCCTTCACGTGCGCGCGTGCCAGGTCCCAAACATGGATGTAGTCGCGGATGCCCGTGCCGTCGCGTGTGGGATAATCCGTGCCGGTGATAGTGAAACGCTCCAGCTTACCCAGCTGCACGTCCACCATACGACCTAAAATGTGCGTGGGGCTGTCCACGTGCAGGCCGGTGCGCATCTTGGGGTCGGCACCGATCGGGTTAAAGTAACGCAGGGCGATACCGCGCATACCGTAAGCCGCGCAGAAATCGCGCAGGATCATTTCCATAATGAACTTGGTGCGCGCGTAAGGACTGCTGGGCTTGAGCGGCGCGTCCTCGGTCACCATGAAGCCCGGCACCACATCGTAAATGGAAGCGGAGGAGCTGAACACCAGGCGCTTGGCGCCCAGCTCGTTCAGCGTATGGAACAACTCAAGCGACTTGCCCACGTTCTCGCGGTAGTATTCGTAAGGCTGCTCGGTCGACTCCGGCACTACGATCAGCGCCGCGCAGTGGATGGTGGCGTAAATATCGGGATGTTCGCTGAAAACCTGCTTGACCAGATTACCGTCGGCAATGTCGCCCTGGTAGAAAATGCGTCCCTTGGTGAATTCCTTCTTGCCGGTGACCAGCGAATCCAGGATGACGGGAGTATGTCCCGCTTCTTCCAATGCGGAGGCGATGGTGGAACCGATATAGCCTGCGCCGCCTGTAACCAGAATTTTCATCTTAGCTCCTTCGACTTACGGAAATATTTATGGGAAACTAGCTGTTCAATAAACCGGTGCCGTTGGCGTCGAACTCGGCCACGGCTTGCTCGCAAAGCGGGTGCTCCGGCATCTGTGCCAGCACAGCGAACGGGGCGGACAGAATGGGCACGCCTGCCATGCGCGCCTCGACTATTTCCTGAGGCGATTTCAAGCTGGCGGCGGTCACCTGTGTGTCCGTGCCGTCCAGCACGCGCACCAGATCTTCGGCCAGGTGCTCTCCCTGTCCGTCCGGCAGCAGGCGCTTGGCGCGGTTGTGATAGTACAACGCATAGCGCGCTCCAGCCGCGGCGGCCAGCATGGCCTGCGCGGGGGTGAAAATGGTAGTGACGGCCACGGAATACTTTTGAGAAAGGCGGGCGGCAGCTTGAAAACCCAGGCTGGTGGCCGGGATTTTCAAGACCAACTGTTCGCCCAAAATATCATAAGCTTGAGCAGCTTCGGTTTGCATGGCTTGCAGGTCTTTGCCGGTTAACTGGTAGAAAATTTGGCCGGTCAGTATCTTGCCCAATTCCCGCAGGGTTTCAGCGGGGGGCAGGCTGCTTTTTGCCAACAGGGTTGGGTTGGTGGTGGCGCTATTAACCCAGCCCCAGGCAGCTGCCTGGCGAGCTTCTTCAATGATGGCGGAATCGAGTAATATTTGCATAATATTTTCCTTTTACCGCCATCCATTATAACGTCAACAGAAGGTGATTATTCCAGGATCAGGCGTGTGCGCTTGAAGCGCGCCAGCGCGGCCAGGATGAATAGCGTGTCCAGCCCCAGCAGGGCAATTCCTAAAATCCAAAAGACAAGTTGCAGGTTGATGGTTTCAAGCGAAGCCAGCATGGGAGCTAGGCTGCCTTTCGGCAATAGCTGGACCAGGATCACCGGCAGCATCACCAGGGCCAGCATGCTTAGGCTCAGGCGCTGGTAGGCGATGCGGGCGGTGGGCGCGCGCAGCGAGACGAACACGCCGATGGTGCTGATGAACACGCACAGCAGCAGGCTCAACCCGGCGCAGGCGATGAAGAAACCCAGCGGATAGAACTGCAGCGGGCCGCCCCAGTTGGCAATGTTGATGGTGATAGCGCCCACCAGCAGGCTGACCATGAACAAACCCCAGCCGTACAGCACCGCGGCGCTGATCTTTCCCAGCAGGATGGCCTGATCCTTGACCCGGCTGGCCAACAGGGTTTCCAGCGTGTGGCGTTCACGCTCTCCCGCGATGGAATCGGTCACCAGGCTGGTGACCATGAAGATCGGCATCCAAGCCCAGTTCAATACCGAAATGGGGCTGGTAAACCAGGTGTCCTGGCTGAACAGCGGGAAATACACGCCGATCAGGCCTACAACGACCAAAATGGAAATCAGCCCGCCGCGTTTGTTGCCGCGGCTGAACAGTACTTCCTTGATATCCTTTTTACTGATGGTCCACATATCCCTAAGCATTTTCTTCCTCCATGAGTTTCAGGAACGATTCTTCCAGATCGGCCTGGCGGCGGCGCACTTCGTCCACCGCGGCTCCGTTCATGACCAGGGTCTTGATAACCTCGGCCGGTTCAGTTTTCCCTTCCAGTTCAATAACCAGATGATCATCCACTGCTTCAACCTGCTGCACGTGCGGAAGTCCGCGCAATTTTTCCAGGATGGCTGAGGCAGTCAGGTTCTGGCCGAAGATATCCACGACGGCATTGCCTGTGGATTGGGTCAGGGTATGCGGCCCGCCAAAGGCGATCAACTGGCCTTTGCGCAGCACGCCCACCAGGTTGCAGACTTTCTCCGCTTCGCTCAGGTTGTGCGTGGTCAGAAAGATGGTGGCTTGTTCATCCTTCACTAATTTGAGCAGGTCGTTATTCAAGGCAGCCGCGGCCACCGGGTCGAGCCCGGCGGTGGGTTCGTCCAGAAAGACCAGCTTGGGTTGGTGCAGCATGGCGCGCGCCACGGCCAGCTTTTGCTTCATACCGCGGCTCCAGTTGCCGACAAGCTCCTTCCGGCGGTCCCAAAGGTCCAGTTTTCCAAGCAGTTCCTGCATGCGCGCCTGCAGCTCGCGCTGGGGCATGTGCCAAATCTGTCCGTAAAAATTCAGATTGTCCTCTGCGCTCAGGCGTTCATATAAACCGGTGTGCTCCAGCAGCGCGCCGCACTGCTCGCGTACCGCGTCGCCCTGGCTGATCGGGTCAAGCCCGAATACGCTCACGCTGCCGGCGTCTGGCTGCAGCAGTCCCAGCATCAGGCGGATGGTGGTGGTCTTGCCGGAGCCGTTCGGCCCCAGCAGCCCAAACACGCTGCCTGCCGGAATCTGCATGCTGACGTTCTGCAGGGCGCGCAGCGCGCCGAAATTCTTACCCAGTTGTTTGCATTCAATAGTGTTGTTGTTCATGTTTCCTCAAAAGTTGTTTAAAAAGTCCTTCAGTTGTTTGCGGTAATCGTCGAAAGCCCGGCGGCCCTGCTCGGTCATGCGGCACAAGGTCTGCGGCAGCTTACCGACGTAGCCTTTCTCGATCTCAATGTAACCGGCCGCTTCCAATTTGCTCAGGTGCGTGGAGAGGTTGCCCTTGGTCAGGCCCGTCTCGCGCAGCAGAAACAGGAAATCCGCTTCCTTGACCGCGTACAGCACCGACAGGATGGCCAGGCGCGCCGGCTCGTGGATCAGGCGGTCGAGGGAGGCGATTTCGTTGGTCTCGTTCATCCCTCACCTGTTTCTGTAGGAGGTTGGGTGCTGCCGAAGTACTGCCGCAAGGCCGCCAACCCGCTGGCGATCCAGATCAACCCCTGCCCGATGAAGAATGTCAGGAAGTATTTTATTTCCGACATTTTTACCAGGCTCAACCCAATCCCCAGGACGATGGTCGCGGCGGCGATCCAGTAAAACCGCTTCAGCCCGATGGAGTAACCGATGTAGATGTAGGAGCTGGCGATCATGAAAGTCACGACAATTTGCTGGTAGATAATCGGCAGGCTGCCGGACAACAGGGAGGTCAGCGCGCCCACCAACAAACCCAGAGTGCCGGCCAACAGCACGCGCTTCCAGCGCCGGCTGCCCGTCTTACCCTGGTAGGCAACGTAGCCGGTGCGCGGGTAGGTGTATCTTTCCTTCAATTTGACCACCACACGGCTCAAAACGCGGCTGCCCAATACAATCACGGCCGGCAGTCCCACCACGATCAGCAGGATTTGCAGAACCTGCTGTTGGACCAGACTGGACAGGTAGTTAAACAGGATGATCATGATCAGCAGCAGGCCGACTCCGATCTCGGAAAAGCCATCCACGTACCAATAGCGTTTGGTGCGTTTGATAGTTTCATTAATTTCTTTGTTTTGGTCGTTCATTTCAGTCTCTTTCTATATAAGGTTTGTAACGCAAACCGGTTTGTATTATATGACTTGTGCGGCTTTTGTCAAGAGTTCTGGCGACATAACCGGGAATGTGATACAAATTCAAGAGAATTCGCGAACGAGAAATTTATTGATAAAAATGTGTAGGAAAAGGTAGAAATGTTGGTTGTAAGTGCGAGCGTGAACATCCCCGAAACGGAAATTGAAGAGAGCTTCGTGCGCTCATCCGGCCCGGGCGGCCAGAACGTCAACAAGGTCGCCACGGCCGTGCAGCTGCGCTTTGATGTGGCCAACTCCCCCAGCCTGAGCGACGAGGTCAAGCAGCGCCTGACGCGCCTGGCCGGCAGCCGCATGACCGAAGAGGGCGAGCTGGTGATCGAGGCGCGCCGCTATCGTTCGCAGGAGAAGAACCGCGAGGACGCGCGCGAACGCCTGGTTTTGCTGATCCGCCATTCGTTGCATAAACCCACCCCGCGCAAAGCCACCCGCCCCGGCCGGGCCGCGCGCCAGCGCCGCCTGGATTCCAAAAAGAAACGCGGCGAGCTGAAACGCACCCGCCGCGTGAATTCCCATTGGGATGAATAATGAAATTTATATAGGGAAATAGACAATTAATGTCTATTTCCCTATATAAAAGCTAAAACTTGGCTTTATTCTCCAATTAAATCCTTGTATTCCGCCATATCGCGCAGCGCATCGAGGTCGCTGTCCTGTTTGGCCCACTCCACCAGGTCGGACTTGATCTCGAAGGCTTCTTTCACTTTCGCGATGGCTTCCTGCTTGTAGCCGTTCAGCGAGTAGAAACAGCCCAGGTTGTAGACCGCGTTGGCTTCCCAACCGGGAAAGCCCAGCAGCGACTTGGTGATGCTTTCCTGCAGCGCCCGCGCGCGCTCGATCTGGCCGTGCTTGATGTAATAATCGCTGATGTGCGCGGCGGTATGGTAGCCGTAGGTGCCCAGGGCGCGGTCCAGCAGCGAATGGCCTTCCAGAAACTCAAATTTCTGCGAATCCTGTATGTCTTCCGGGGAAACCTCCGCCACAATTTGGCGGAACTGGCTGTAAGCGGCGCTTTCATCAGCCAGCGCTTCATCGAAGGGCTGCTCCAGGTGTTCGTACAGCACGCCGTCGTTGACCTGATCCAGATAGTCGCCCGATTTGGGGATGGGCTGTCCGGCAAAGCCTTGTTCCAGTTGGCGGTTGAAGTGGTGGTTCCAAAAAGCCAAATGCACCAGCATATCCTTGGCCGACCAGCCTTGCAGCGAACCGCGCCGGGCTTTCTCTTCAGGGGTCAATGATTGCACTAAATCGTCAAGTTCCTCGCGGATTGATTCCAGCAAATCAAACATTTCGGTCGTAAAATTCATTGGCTCCTCCTAATTGTGGAATGTGTAAGGATATTGTATAGCAAGCGGGAAGGAATTGTGTCCTTACGAATTGCCGGTAACTTGCTCGAATTCCGCGCTCCCGCGCAAAGCTTCAAAATCCTCGTCCGCTTGTACCTGACTACGCAATTCGGGTTTTTCAGCCAGGGCGCGTTTCAATTCCGCAATAGCTTGATCGTGCCAACCTGCCAGCGCGTAAAAACTGGCAGCTTTGTAGGCTACCTCGGCTTTCCAGAGCGGCAGTTGGCTTAATACCTCGCTTAACTTATTTTGCAGTTCCCCGGCACGTTCTGCCTGGGCGTTCTTGACATAGTAGTCGCTCAGGTGATGCACCGGATGCAGGGCGTGGCTGCGCAGCATGCGGTTCAACAGGGTAAAGTTTTTCAGGTAATCCAGCGGCTGCGGGTCGGCTAATGCCTGCGCTGAGACGCTCCGCTCGAAAAAGTCCAGGAATTGATTGTAAGCGGCGGCTTCTTCGGCGCGCGCCTCCTCGAAGGGCTGCCCCAGGTGTTCGTAAAGCACGCCGTCGTTCAACTGGTCCAGGTAGCTGCCGGAGAGCGGCACCGGCTGGCCGGCCAGGCCTTTCTCGAACACGGCCGCGTAATGCTTTTCCCAAAAGGCCAGGTGCACCAGCGTGAATTGGGCCGACCAGTGCTGCAGCGACCCGGCGCGGTTCTTCTCCTCCGCGCTCAGCCCTTCGGCAAAGCGGTCTATTTCTGAGCGGATTTGCGCGAAAACCTCCCCCGTTTTTTTCTTTAAATCAACTTCAGATGCGGACATGGCAACCTCCATATAAATGATCAACTGAATTAATTGTAGCCATATGGGGGATTGATGAGGGATTCTGAGGAAAGGTTAATTATTCCGGGAAAGCTTCGTTTGGCAGAGCGCTGGTGGAATTGCGATCGACCAGCCAAACCCCTGCCAGGATCATGGCGCCGCCCAACAGCGTGGCCGGTACGATGCGCTCGTCCAGCACGGCCGCGGCTACCAGGGTGGCCACCAGCGGCTCCAGGTTGAGGAACACGGCCACTTGCGATGTGGGTAGGATCTGCAAGCTGTTGTTGTAGAACATGAAGGAAAATGCCGAACAAAATGCGCCCAGGTACAGCATGTTCAGCCAGACCGAAAGTGGAATGTGGTTCAGGGGCGTCCATTCCGCGCCGAAAACGAAGAACAGGTTGCTGAACAGCCAGCCGAAAAGAAAAGTATAAAATGTGACCTTGGTGGGAGAATGCCGTTCCAGTACCGGGCAGGACAGGATGGAATAGACCGCCCAAATGGGCGCGCTCATCAAAATGAGAATATCGCCCGGTTTGCCAAAACCGCCGCTGAAGGCCGCGCGCAGGTCGCCCTTGCTGACCACCATGATGACGCCCAATCCGGCCAGCAGGATGCCGCCTGCAGAATACAGGTTGAGCTTCTCTTTCAGGAACAACCAGCCCAGCAGGGCCATCATGACCGGCGAACTGGCCAATATCCAGGCGGTGGTGGCGGCTTCCGAGGTGACCATACCGGTCGATTGCAGCCACTGGTTGATGGTGATGCCCAGAAAGCCCAGAACTGCGTAATCCAAAACCTCTCGCCAGGATGTGATGCGCCAATCTTCGTTTTTATAGGCGAACCCGCCCAAAATGATGGCGCCGATCAGAAAACGCAGCCACATCACGCTTACGGGAGAGATGACTTCCAGTGCGATCTTGGTGGAGATGAAAGAACCGCCCCATACGGCAATGGCGGCTACCAGTTTGATCTGGGCGCTGAGTGTTTTGTTTTTGTTCGGCATGCTGCCTTTCCAGGTTGGGATAAACCCCACAAGTATACTTGATTGTCTTTGGAAAGAGCAGCCTGCTTTGTTACCAGCGTCCGCTGATATAGTCCTCCAGTTGCCGGATGAAAGATTTTTGGCTGGAAATAATGCTCTTTACGGCGTCCCCGATCGATATAATCCCCACCAATTCATCATTTTCCATCACGGGCAGATGGCGGAAATGATGATCGGTCATCAGTTGCAGGCAATTTTCGACCGATTCATTGGGTGCTACGGTCAGAACGTCAGCCGTCATGATTTTAGAAACGGGTGTATCCAGCGAAAATTGGTTCTCTGCGGCCATCACTCTGACGAAATCCCGTTCAGAAAAGATGCCGCATAGGCGCCCTTTTTTCATGACAATCAACGCGCCCACATCCTTTTCAGCCATTAATTTCAATGCTTTGCGGATATTGGCGCTGGCTGCAATGGTCCATACTTGCCTGCCTTTTTGCTTGAGAAGGTCGGAGACAGTGATCATATTTACCTCCAGTTGTATTTATATATTCTCAATGAGGTTGTCTACTTTGGAGCGTTGCAGAACACGGTGAAATTGGGACGTGAAGAGGATTAATAAGGTAATTTCATAGTAACACAAAGCGCTATCGAAATGGGGATAAAAATTGGCGTCTGGCTCAGGCGACTTTCAGACAGCGCAGCTCGATCGTTCGCCGGTGGCTGCGGCTGCGGTGTTCAAACAGAAAAATACCCTGCCAGGTGCCCAGGCTGAGTTGGCCGTCGTCAATGGGGATGGACAGGCTGGGCTGCGTCAGGGTGGCGCGGATGTGCGAGGGCGAATCGTCCGGCCCTTCCAAGGTATGCTGGTACCAGGGTTGGTTCTCAGGCACGGCGTGCTCGTAGTAGGCTTCCACGTCTTTACGCGCGGTGGGGTCGTAATTCTCGCTGATGGTCAGCGATGCGCTGGCGTGCGCGATGTACAGGAAGCACATGCCTTCCCGAACGCCCCAGGCGCGCAGGCGGCTTTCCACTTCGTGGGTGATGGGCAGCATGCCCTTGCCGTTGGTGCGGATTTCAAATGTGTCTTTAAGCCATTCCATAATGAAGTACCTACAGCCTTTCTGGCCTGATTTTACCAATAGTTGACCTGTGCGGCCGATATTGATACCGATATGCACTTTTCCCGATTTGGATTATCCAGTCTCTGAAATTCCCTGGTTTGGCCCCAAAACAAGAAATGATACAATGAAATTAATCGTAAGGTAGTAGTTGGCTATTGATCAATTAAGGAGACCAATTTGCCTGAACCTTCCAGTGAACGGCTGGAACAGTTTTGCCGGGATTCATGGATTATCAGATTCACTTGGTATATAAACCGCATTTCGAGTGAACTGATTAACACGTGGATTCATTTTGGACGGCTTGAACGTTTTTTTTCAAAAATAAGACCCATTTCGTCAGTCGAGTTTAGCGACAATAAACATGTTTTGGAGCGCATCGGGAAAAACGATGCGCTTTTTATTTATCGCAGAGGAGGATTATGAAACAGAATGAAAGAATCGATTGGATAATGTTGGGGATTTTGTGTCTCATGCCGTCTCTTTTCTTTTGGGTGATCAATGGACTGCCTATTGATTTGCATATGCAATCCATCCCAATATTTGGCGGTGTAACCAAACTCGAGTTTCTGATCTGCGCATACATTTTTCCGTTGATATCGATTGGGTTGGGAGGAATGGCATACCGGCACTGTGAAAAACGGAAGGAAAGCTACCTGATCATAGGCGTGGGTATTTTGGAATTGGTCGTCGCGTTGCTCGTATCCTTTATCAGGTAATGACCGTGTTTGGATTGCGAGATTGTTCTGTTTTCGGTTGTTTTAATGCGGACATCTGATGAATCGTGAAAACGGTCAGAGCGCTGATCACGGCTGCCAGACTGAGCCAAATAAAGACTGAGGAGACTTGAAATTCCCCTTTCGGCTGGAAACCAAAGTGTACTGCCACGCGGTTGTTATAAGCCAGAAATGGCCAGACCATATAGGAGAAAAATTTACCCACGGGCGGCAGGATAAAACTGAAAATGACCGCCATACCGCCCAATCCCATCAACATGGGCTGAATGGGCAGCAGCGCCAGGTTGGCGGCCAGAGTATGAATGGAAATAACAGGATTTAAGTTCAACAGCACGGGGGAGACGGAAAATTGCGCGACCAATGTAGAAACTACCAGGATGATAATCGGCTGCCACCACAAGGCGGTGCCTTCGGAAAACTTCTTTTCAATAAAATGATATAGCCATTGTTGGATGGGATCGACCATGGTGATTAAACCCAGACAGGCCAGAAAGGAGAGCTGGAAGCCGATGTTCCACAGCAGCATGGGGCTGCCGGCCAGCATAATCGCGGCTACCACCACCAGGCTGTGCAGCGGGATGACCTTGCGCCCGAAATAGTGCGCGGGTATGGACAGGCTGCCCATGATGGCCGCTCTTACCACGGCCGGCTCGGCACCTACGAACAAAGTATAAACCGCGATGGTCAGAATAGCGGCCGCGCCGGCTTTGCCGGGTGAAAGAAACCGCCGTGTCAGGCGAATGATCAAACCGGAGATCAGTGCGATGTTATAACCGGAAATGGCTATGATGTGCAGCACGCCGCAGGAACGATATGCCTCTTCCAGGTAATCCGGAATTTCCCAATCGATCCCCAGCAGAATGCCGCTCAGCAGGGACGATTCGGGAAAGGGTATTTGATCGAAGATGATGTCCTGGGCACGGTCGCGCACCTGATAGATCCAGCGCATGAAAATACTGCCGGATCCGTATGCCAATGTATCCACCTGCGGGTAATACATGCGGCTGAGGATGCCGTCACGCGCGAGGTAGGATTGAAATGCTGGTTGGCCGTCGTCCAGAACAGCGTTCAATGACCCTTCCAACCGCAGGACATCCCCATAGGATATATGAAATCCACCCGGCAACCGCAAATCCAAGTTCCCCCTAACCGGTTTTTCCTGCCCTTCCTGATAAAGGCTTATGGCTTGCAGCACCGCGCGTGTGCTGTTGGCGGATTCCTCCGGATAGGAGACTATCCTGGCCGTAATCACCCGGCTTTCGCCGTCCGCGTACCATGCCAGATCGTCGGCGCTGATATGGGGTTGGGCTGATTGAAAGCGCCAGCCGCCCAGCGCCAGACAGGCTCCTATCAGGGCGATGGGTATTTGGAAAAGAGGTCGGGAAAGCAGTGGATGGGTGCGATGGCTGCAAAAATGGCCTTCGAGCCAGGCGGCCACCAGCAGGATGACAGCGATGGCCAGCCAGGTCCAGGCGGAAAGCGGGAGGAGTGCCGCTACAAATATACCTGCTGTGAATGACAGGCACAACCAGAATAGCGGCATAGGATTGGGTGCAGGTTGTTCATGGTATCTGATCTGCGTAAACACCGCGGTACTGCTCCGGGAGCAGTGCGGCAATACGCCTCATTAATTCGTCCGTCCAGTATTTGAGTTCCGCCGAACGGTCGCCGGGCTTGAATTCAGGGATGGTGAAGGCCTGTCCGAACCGGACGGTGATCTTGGGCCGCCTGAAAGTTAGAACCTTTTTAAAGGAATGTTCTGTTCCGGTAATGCCCACCGGCACAATCGGCACATTGGCTTTTATTGCCAGCATGATGGTGCCCGGTTTGCCTTCCTGAAGCTGGCAGGTTTTGCTGCGCGTGCCTTCCGGTGCGATACCCAACGCCCAGCCCTCCGCCAAAGCTTTGGAAGCTTTACGGATGGCAGTGAAATCGGCGATGTCGCGGTCTATCCAAATGGCTTGGGCGCTTTCGGTGAACCAGCGCATGAACAGGTTTTTCTCATACTTGGTTGTCACCAGTGCGGTAATATCCGAACGGCGCGGGTTGACAAAAAGAACCGGGGTGTCCATGTAGTTCAAGTGATTGATAGCGATGATCACCCCGCCGGAGTCCGGAATATTTTCGAGATCAAGAAATTCTGTATGGGTAAGGGTTTTAATTAAAAAACGCACAAGGCGCTGGAGTTTTTCTCGTTTCATTAAAATCACCTAATGAATTATAGTAGCGTTTAATAGATTTGATTTATCCCTCTAAATCGGGTAAGTCCAATATATCCGGTTGTTCAGTTAGTTGCGCATTTCTGAACTTCTTATTTAACTGGATGTTGATGAATAACACCGCGGCAAAAACCACTGCCATCGCAACCAAAGATATCGCTCCTCCCGCGGAAACCGGTACGCTTTCCGACATGGGCAGTGCGGTAGTCGAAAACCCATTTAGCAGCGCCATGGAGTTCCATAAACCGTGCAGGCCGGTGGCGCCCAAAAGGGTCAGCAGCATGGATCCCCAGCGTTTTTCGCTGCGGGCTTTGGCAATTCCATAACCGACCAACCCGCTCAAACTAACATGCAGCAATCCGGTGGAAGAGCGCAGGATCACTGCGGACAACCAGTCCTGCGCGCTGATTTGACTGACCAGGCTGGCGCTCTCAAGTAAGGTAAATGCGCCGCCGCTGATGAGGCCCAGGATAAAGCCTTCCCGCGCGTCCATGGGCCGCTTCCATGAGAGCCAAACGGCCAGGGGCTTGAAAAGTTCTTCCGTAAACGGTGCCAACAGACCGATGACCAGGTAGAGCGCAAATAAAATCGTTGAGTTTTGGGCCAGATCGTTGAGGTACTGATCCAGTTGCTCCATGCCTCCCGAAGATAAATCCAGGCTGGGCGCCAGGTTCATCAAATTTGAAAACGTATCTGTCTGAAATCCCAGCAGGATAATGACCACCACCGCTACCAGGATGACCAGCAGAGTTTCGATGATCAGGATGGTGACGGGCGCCAGTGTCAGGCCGATGGTCAGCGTTTTCCATTCATAAAGCGGGGCCGGGCGTTTCAATCCGCGGCGCCCAAACTCGATCAGCCACCAGATGGGGATGAGCACACACACAATGGTAATTGGGGCCAGCCAGGGCGTATAAGGATAGTTCCGGTTCAGGATTGTACCTGCGGCTAAAAGAACAACCCACAGGATCAGCCCATAATTCGCGGAACGGAAGAGGGAGGTGCGTTTCGGCGTACTCTCTTTACCCCGCAGGTCGCGGATGGAATAAACCAGCGCGGGGATGTTGAGCAGACTGAAAACCAGAGCCAGCACACCCAAAGAGGTGAACATCTGGTTTTCAAGCGAATTTGTTTTTTCCAGATTGCTGCCGAGAAAGGAAGCAAAGGATAACAATAAACTGATTAAAATACCCAGCGTGCTGAGTAAAATCATCAACACACTGGGTAACTTTTTCCGTTCAGTGGGCATTATTCTTCGGTGACGGTTACTTCCAACACCTTGTCGATTACAGGGTCAAAGATATTATCGCGAATGGCGAATTTATCCAGTACGTCCAGACCTTCGGTGATTTTTCCGAAAATAGTCCGTTCTCCCTGGTCGGTTAGGGCTGTTCTGTTGAAGAAGAACATGCTGCCGTTGGTGCCGTATCCGCTCCACACACTATAGGAAGCCAGCATACCGGGTTCGTCAAAGGTCAGGTCGTTGGGTTCGTCCAAATAAGCGTACCCAGCGCCGCCGTAACCTGTGTCGGAAGGATCTCCGGACAGAATGAAATCTGCGGAGGAGATGATGGGCAGGCCGTTATACCAACCCTGCTGGGCCAGGTATACGAACGAATTCACAGCTTCGGGGGCTTTATCGGGATAGAGTTCAACTTTGATATCGCCCTGGGTGGTGGTGATGGTCGCTGTGTATTTCTTGGCCGCATCAATAACCTTGGCCGGGCAGGTATCCATTTCATTTACCTGGTTCTTGATCAAGCGCAGGTAAATACTGAAGATTTCATTACCGCGGGAGCTTTCAGGCCACTGGTGGCCATTGATCATCAGTGTGGGCGTGCCGGTAATTCCCAGCTCATCCGCTTCACTCTGGAAGGCTTTTACCTTGGCGACAACTTCATCGCTGTACATATCGCTGATGAGCTGATCGGCGTCGATACCCAAAGCAGGTACCTGTTCCTTCAACCAGCCATCGAAATCGGCCGGTTCCAAACCGCTCCAGAAATCAGTTTCGGGCAGGGCTGCCTGGTCGGGAACGCTGGTGTCCTGGTATTGGCGTTCGAAGATGAATTTACGGAATTCGTCGAATTTCCCTTGCATCCCGGCGGCTACCATGGCTTGAGAAGCCAGGATGGATTTGTTATGGAAGGTTTCGGGGAAGGGGCGCAGGCGGAAGACCACGCGCACATCATCTGGATAAAGTGCCTGGAATTCGTCCAGGACCGGGTCGAGCTGCGCGCAGTAAGGGCACTGCGGTTCGCTGTAAACAATGAAAGTTAATGCAGCATCATCCGGCCCTACGCTGTAATCATCATCTGAAACAGCCGGTAAACCCGGATAGGGATCTCCCATGGAGTACTGCAGCACAGAGAAAGGTGTGCAGGGGTTCTCTGCGTCGGTAAAGGGTTCCGGAGTGGCGGCTGCGGTTTCTGCGGTGGTGTCTTCGGCCGCTGCTTCCGTGGTGGGTTCGGCTGCGGTTGTCGGCTCGGCGGTGGCTTCTGCTTTATCGAAGAGCACACCGCAGGAGGTGATCAAAATCGCACCGAGTACCAGGATGGGAAGGAGTTTTTTAGACATGGCTTTTGCCTTTCATATTTGTATTTAGGATAAATTGGATAAATATGATAATAATAAGTCCCGAAGCTCCGATTGTACCACATCGGGTGATTGGTCTGCATTTACGACGCGCCAACGCTGGGGCTCTGCTGCTACCATTTTTAGATATCCGTTTCTTACCCGCTCATGATATTGTAACTGATAAGCGTCCATGCGGTTCCATTCACCACCGCCTTCCTGGCGGCGGCGCAGACCAACTTCCGGCTTAATATCAAGCAGAATGGTCAGGTCCGGCCACAGGTTTCCGGTGGCGAAATCCAGCAATTTGCGAATCAATCCCAGGTCATTTTGATGACCGTAGCCCTGGTAAGCCAGGGTGGAATCCGCGTAGCGGTCGAGCAGCACGACATGTCCTTGGGCTAAATGGGGGCGGATGATTTCTTCCACCAGTTGGGCGCGGGCTGCGCAAAAAAGCAGGGTCTCGGTGCGCGGATGCATGCCTTTATTCTGATGGTCCATTAATACCTGGCGGATCTGTTCGCCGATGAATGTGTCCCCGGGTTCGCGCCCGCAGAAAACTTCGTAACCCTGTTCGGTCAGGAAGTCTGCCAGCGGGTGAATCTGGCGGGTCTTGCCGCTGCCGTCCGGTCCTTCTAGTGTGATGAACATGCGTTATTCCCTGAATATACGTACATGCCGGTTGGGTTCCTTTCCATAGGAATGAGAAACCAAATCGGCTTCGCGGACCAATTCGTGCTGGATGCGCCGTACACGCGCGGAGGCCGGCGGCAGGTCAACCCAACGTTGCCCGTTTTGCACCGCGTCTATCGCCTCCAGGGTTTGGGTGTTGACTTCCTCTAGATTGACGTTGCGGCCGACGGCTTCATTCAGGTTGAACAGTTCAATGAAGGCTTGTTCAATCTGGTTGCCGGAATTGGATCGCAGTACGTAAATTGGAATTCCGTGTTCCTCGGCGGTCACGATAGGCTTTTGATGCTTGCGGTAATACGATTTGAGCGTGATAAGCACGTCCGCCTGGCGCAAGTCTCGCGCCACCACGGCCGGAACGCCCAATTTCTTGGAAGCTTGTTCCATGCGGTTGCGCGCCACACCATATGGGTAGATGGCTATCTTTTCCAGTGATAATTGCGGCTGGGCTGGTTCGGATTGAAGGCCGGTATCCGCGGCGGAAAAAGGCGCTTTACCAGCGTATTCCCGATTCTGATCGGTGCTGGTTTTGAACCCGTTCGGTGAAGACCGTCTTAATCCCTGCGACCCGCCCGCGCTGGCGGTTGGCCGCGGCTGTGGTTTTTCCACGTGAATTTGATCGTTCTCGTCGCGATAGCGGATTTCCGGCTGCAGCGGGTAACCGCGCAGCAGGGCGTCCACCGATTCGGCCACATCTTCATGGATGGCAACGCGATTGCGTTCCTGCAGTTCGACCAGCACATCGAAAGTCGGCGGCGCGCGACGCTCCAGCACGGTCTTTTGCGTGCCGCGCCGGCGTGCTTCCTCATCGGAAAGGGTGACGGATTCAATTCCGCCGATCAGGTCGGATAGGGTTGGGTTGAGCAGTAGATTTTCGAGCGTGCGCCCGTGAGCGGTGGCTACCAACTGCACGCCGCGTTCGGCGATGGTGCGTGCCGCGGCGGCTTCCAGCTCGCGCCCGATTTCGTCAATCACAATGATTTCGGGGTTGTGATTTTCCACAGCTTCGATCATCACTTCATGCTGCAAAGAAGGCTGGGCCACCTGCATGCGGCGCGCCCGCCCGACAGCCGGATGGGGCACGTCCCCATCGCCGCCAATTTCGTTGGAAGTGTCCACAATTACCACACGCGTGTTTTCTGCCAGGATACGCGCGGCTTCGCGCAGCATGGTGGTCTTGCCGATGCCCGGCCGGCCCAGCAGCAAAATGCTCTTGCCGGACTTGACCAGGTCTTCGATGATATCGATGGTGCCGTAAACGGCGCGCCCTACCCGGCAGGTCAGGCCGACCACGACGCCGTGTTTGTTGCGTATAGCAGAAATACGGTGCAGCGTGCGCTCGATACCGGCGCGGTTGTCCGCGTCGAATTCGCCGATGCGCGTCAGCACTTCGTCAATCTCGGCGCGGCTGACCTCTTTATCGCTGATCTCCACTTCGCGGTCAACATAGCGGGCCATCGGCAGACGGCCGAGATCCAGAATGATCTCCAGGAGATCGTCGGCGTTATTGGCTTGTTTAACTTGGTTGACAAATTTGAAAGGAAGAACTGCCAGCAGTGCCGGCAGGTCATCAGTTATCCGACGTTGTGTCATACTTAAAGAATACCTCAAATACCTTACTGATTTGAATTAATATTATAAATTATCCTAAGATTTGCCGGAATGGATATAGGGTGTAATCGGGTCCGGGTGACTGTTGTCTGTTGTGTGATTGAGGATCCCCACAGGTAATTTTTCACGGATGGCGAAATGTTTGACCAATAATTCGCGGCGAGCCAGCGCAGGCTGTGCCAGGCAGTGCAAATGTTCCTCCAGCCAATCCTGCCCGGTTTGCTGGCGAATATACCAATCGGTATACTGAGGCGCTTGCAGGATGATTAATTCACGCATGGCTTCCTGGGGGCTTTGAATGCGTGGATCGAATAAAAAATGCACGACAGAACGGTTGCCTGAAAAATTCACTTTTGCGGTTCCCAGAACGTCGTTGTCATCCATAAAAATAAAATCCGGCAAGATCTCGTCTGCCAGGGGTGTTACCGATCGCATGGCAGGCGCTAAAAAATGGCGCTGAAATTGCAGGATATCATGTTGATCGCGGGAGACGGCTCTGCGCCAGCGGGTTCCATTCTGAAGTGTGGCCGGCAATCGGCCAACGTCCACCCGCCAATAATTTTCCCAACCATAAATGGAAAAACCCTGGCGGCGCAGGAGGGAGAATTCTTCCGAGTCCAGGGCTGCGCTGGCAAGCAGGTATTTGCTGCCGCGCAAACCGGATTCAAAAGAAAGGTTCTCTACCAGATCGGATAAAACTGATTTTTCTCCGCTATGGCAGAGCAGCAGCCAATTGATCTCAGCGCGCTGCTGGGAATATTCCACCTGCCCGAAAGCTAATGGATTGAAAGATTTGCAGCGGATCGATTGTGTGAACCAGTGACCGCTGCCTACCAATGTCTCAATGGAAACGGAAACAAAAACATTGGGCAACCCATGCAGCAGCAGCTGTTCGGTGTTTTCCCAATGTATATTTTTGCGATGTCGAAAGATGGAATAAAGGTCTAGCGGAGTAACAGACGAAATTTCTATTGGATCATCTCCATGAAATACCGGTGGAACCGGGTATCGCCGGTAAGCTCCGGGTGAAAGGAAGTTGCCAACCAATGGCCTTCCTGGGCGGCAATGATGCGGCCGTCCGGCAGGCTGGCCAGGACCTCAACGTCCTTGCCGACCGATTCGATCAGTGGCGCGCGGATGAAGATGGCATGGAAAGGAGTGTCCTCATCAGACACTTTCTTCAAGCAGGGGATATCCAAGTCTATCTCAAAGCTGTCCACCTGGCGGCCGAAAGCGTTGCGTTCCACCTTGATGTCCATCATACCTAGCAATGGTTGTTGGCGGGAGGCATCCTTTGAAAGAAAGATGCTTCCGGCGCAAGTGCCCCACACTGCGTGTTCGCGTGCGAATTGGCGCAGGGGTTCCATCAAATTGAAATCCATGGTCAATTTACCGATGGTGGTGGATTCCCCGCCGGGAATGACCAACCCCTGCAGCGATTTCAAATCGGAAGGCAGGCGCACCTGACTAACCTGGGCGCCCAAGCCTTCCATTATTTTTTGGTGTTCAATGAAGTCACCTTGCAGAGCCAGCACACCAATCTTCATGATCTACCAGCCTCTGCCGGCTATGAGCTCGCTTTCGGAAAGGCTGTTGATCTGGCGGCCGACCATGGGTTCGCCCAGGTTGCGGCTGATTTCAGCCAAAATCTTGGGCTCGTTGTAGTGCGTCACTGCTTTGACGATGGCATCGGCACGTTTGGCCGGATCGCCGGATTTAAAAATACCGGAACCGACAAACACGCCGTCCACGCCCAACTGCATCATCAGGGCTGCGTCCGCGGGGGTGGCGATACCGCCGGCCGCGAAGTTGACCACAGGCATGCGGCCGAGCTTCTTGGTTTCCAGCACCAGTTCGTAAGGCGCGCCCAGGTCTTTGGCAAATGCCATGACTTCTTCTTCGGGCAGGCCAACCAGATGGCGAATTTGGCCCATGACGGTGCGGGCATGCCGCACAGCCTCGACCACGTCGCCGGTGCCGGCTTCGCCTTTGGTGCGGATCATGGCCGCGCCCTCGCCGACACGGCGCAGGGCTTCGCCCAAATTGCGGCAGCCGCACACGAACGGAATTTTGAAATCATGTTTGTAAATATGATTTTCTTCATCGGCCGGGGTCAAAACCTCGGATTCATCCACATAATCTACGCCCAAAGCTTCCAAAATCTGGGCTTCCACAAAATGCCCAATACGGGCTTTCGCCATCACAGGGATGGACACGGCATCCATAATTTTGAGAATCAATTCCGGATCGCTCATACGGGCCACGCCGCCTTCGGCGCGAATATCTGCCGGAACACGTTCCAGCGCCATTACAGCGCAAGCGCCGGCGTCTTCTGCGATGCGCGCGTGCTCAGGAGTGACAACATCCATGATCACGCCGCCTTTCAGCATCTGAGCCAAGCCTTTTTTAACTGTAAAGGAGCCTGTTTCTGCTGTCATTTGAAGTACCTCCAGGTCATTAACGGAATAAACTTTTTGCAGGTCAATTCTACCACTAAGGAATATTTTCATGATTTTCAGGGATATGTGCGAATGTTTCACGTGAAACATTCCATGGCGCGCTGTTTTATATGTTTCACGTGAAACCTTGCAGGGTGAATCCCGTATAATACATGCTGGTTTTTGGATGAAATGGAGTATTTCTATGCTTGATGTGATTACTTGTCAGGATCTGGCCTTCTCGTACGATGGTTTCCAGGCGCTGCGCGGTATGACCTTTTCCGTGCAAAAAGGGCAGGTGTTTGCCCTGCTGGGGCCGAATGGTGCCGGGAAAACTACTACAATTCGCGTTTTGAACGGCTTATTACGCTCATCTGCGGGTCAATGCAGCGTGCTGGGGCTTAATCCCGGCAATCAGGGCGCTGAAATCCGCCGCCGCACCGGTGTGCTGACGGAAACACCTGCCCTGTATGAACGGTTGACTGCCTGGCAGAACCTGCGTTTCTTCGGGGCTTTATCCGAAATGGACGCGGCTCAAATCGAGGAACGCGGCAAGTTTTACCTGCATGCGCTGGATTTGGACGGATGGGCGGACCAACGCGTGGAAACCTACAGCAAAGGCATGAAGCAGCGTCTGGCGCTGGCGCGTGCTTTGCTGCACGACCCCGAACTGCTCTTCCTGGACGAACCCACTTCCGGCATGGACCCCTTCGCGGCCCGTCAGGTGGAGGAACTAATCTACCGCATCAGCAAAGATGAGGGCCGCTCGGTCATTCTGTGCACGCACCGCCTGTTTGAAGCCGAAAAAGTGTGCGATTACGTAGCGGTGATGAAGCAGGGCTCCATAACAGCTGCCGGAACGTTGAGCGAACTGCGCCAACAGGTTACGCCGGAAATCCGTGTGCGCTTTGAGTTTCAGCAGGTTCCCGCGTCGGATTTAGCCGCGCAGGCAGGCGGTTTGCCTGGCGTGCAGTCCCTGGAGGGGGCTGGGTCGGCGGTATGGAATTTGCGTTTGGAGACGATTGAGACAGTGCCGCCCCTGGTGGCTTTTTTAACCGCGAATGGCGCGGCAGTTCTGTCGGTGATTCCCCATCGCGCGACGCTGGAAGAAATCTATCTCAAATTGCAGGATCAGGAAGAGCAGGTGAAGCTATGAAAATTCGCAATGTACTGACCATCGCGCGCAAGGATTGGCTGGAAGTGCGCCAGAATAAGACCGCCTGGATACCCATGCTGATTGTGCCTGCTATCTTTGTGGTTGTCCTGCCGCTGATCTTTACGCTGCTGCTCCCGGCGCTCAATGTCAGCCCGGAAGACGTGATGAATTCGGACGCGGATATTACCTATTTCATCGAACGCATGCCGGACCAACTGAGCCAGTATGTGGACCTGCAAAAGCCTATGGAATCCATGATTGTGGTGATGCTGGGCATTATGTTCGCGCCTATGTTCCTGATCATGCCGCTCATGTTTGCCTCCACCATCGCGGCTGAATCCTTCGCCGGGGAGCGCGAGCGCAAGACCATTGAAGCACTGCTCTACACACCCGCGTCGGACGCCGATCTCTTTATGGGAAAACTGACGGCAGCGGCTGTGCCTTCCATTGGCATTACCTGGATTAGTTTCCTGGTTTACACGCTGATCCTGAACCTGGTGCCGTACACAACTTTTCAGCGCTTTTGGTTCCCGCTGCCGACCTGGTGGCCGTTGATTTTCTGGATTACACCCGCTTTGGCCATCCTGAGCATCGCGGTCACAGTGCTGATCTCGGCGCGTGTCCCGAACTTTCAGGGTGCGTATCAGCTCAGCTCCAGCCTGGTCATTCTGGTGGTGGCGTTGTTTGCCGGGCAATTAAGCGGCTTTTTATATCTGAGTGTGGGAATTGAACTCTTGCTGGGTGTGCTGTTTTGGGCGGCCGCTTTCTTCCTGGTTTACCTGGCGGTGCGCAGCTTCAATCGCGAAGCACTAATCACCGGGCGTAGTTAATAATTATCGGTGTGATTCTCACCAAATACACGAAAGGCGCGCGCCTCTCAGGATAACACTGAAGAAAGCAGTTATCTGTGAGCATCGTCCTTGAAAAGGCATTTTGCTTTTACCTGTGTTTATCTGTGGCTGATTTTGGTAAGTGTTTACTTTGCCTTGGGCAGCAGGTAGCCGATGGCGGTGCTGTGTTCTTCGTCCATCACCAGGCGCAGCATGTGATCCTTGCGGTAATCATCGATTTTTATCAGGCGCAGACGTTCCTTGATGTTTTCTTCCGCCGGGATGAATTCCTCGATGCAATTCGGGGAATGGTAGAAGAAGGACGGCTGGAATGTGCTTTGAGGATCGTCCAGGTAAATCGCCAGCGGGTAGATTTGCGCTTCCAGCAGGTCCTGGAAGAAGTGCGTGCCCAATGAAGGCTCCGGCGATGGGCCGATATCTTTGCCGGACATCTCCACCAGCGCCCGGGTATTGAAAACGTCGCTGTATCCGACGGGAATACCCAGATCTACATTCGTGCTGCCCCAGCGGCCGGGGCCAACCAGGATGAACTGCCTGCCTTTCAGCTTTTCATTCAATTTACCGATTATGCGGGCCAGCTCAAAACGCTCATTTACACTCAGCTTGAAGTACTCGCCGGGCGGAACGAACGCAACGTATTCAATGTTATCCAGCATGCCCTGCGGAACCATGAAGCGTGTTTGCAGGATGACGTCATTCTCAGGCAGGTGCCCGGGAATGCTGATCTCTTTGCTTTCCGCCAAACGGCTTTGCGGGCGGCACTGTAGGAATGTGAACAGCAGATCCGGATCGCCGTTGCTCTCTTCATTGATCTGCATGGTGAATTCCAGGTCAACCGGATATTGGTAACAGCGCTCCAGCGTTTGCAGGATCTGGCGCATATATTCCGCGAAGGGGCTGCGCCGCATCAGGTCTTCAAAGGTGAGCACCAGCCGGTCTTTATCGTTCTCCATCAAGCGCGAATGCAGCGAGGTGAAGTATCCTTCTTCTTTCAGCTGCGCAATGTAGCGCAGGGGCGGGTACTCCGGATCCAACACGCTGTGGATGGACACGGTTTCCATTTTGTTCTTTTCCAGATTGATCAAATCCACGTATTGCTGGGAACAGCGTTCCATGGTGCGTTGGTCGGGCGTAGGCCGCAGCAGCGGATGGCTGAGCGCGATCAGGCGCGGGTAGTCGTTCCCGACCCGGTCCACCGCGCGCGTCCCCAGTCCCCACACCAGACGCACAAAACCGTCCTCACGGCGGATTTGCGGTGCCCAGCGGTACAGGTTACGGCTGAAAGCCACCCCGGCTGCATCCGGCAGGAAATTCCCTTTGTAAGGTTTTCCTTCCACAGCCATGATCAAAAGCGCCATGCGCTCGTCGTAATCCTGCAGGCCTTTGCTGCGCCGGTAGAGCAGGGCATCCGGGTTCAGCGTGGAGGCGTACACGCGTGTAATGGCGTTGCTGAGCGCTTTCAGGTTTTCTTTCGGGCTGCCCTGGTTGGACAGGAAAATGCTTTCGTATTTACCGGCAAAAGAGGTGCCAAAGCTGTCTTCTAGTAAACTAGACGACCGTACAATTAATGGCCTTTTGCCGATATCTTCCAATATCCCTTCCAGCTTTTCCAGGATATCGGTGGGAAGATGGCCTGCGGCAAAGTCTTTCACCAGCTTCGGATAATCCGCGCGCATGTGTTCTTCGTCTTTGTATTTCTGGTCGTTCCAACGTTCCAGGTCGTTCATGGTGAAGAAAGCGTACATTTCGTTGGAGCCGATGAAATAGTACTCGGGCTTGCGCAAATGGCTCTTCATTTCTTCCGGCAGCTCTTCAGTGAGAATACGGTATGCCAGCAGCATGCCGGCGGCTTTGCCGCCCACGCGGCCGGCGCCGATTTTGCGCTTGCGGATTTCGGCCAGATCGGGAATGGTGAACCAGCGTTTGGCAATATTCACATAGGGGAGTTGATCGCTGATCATGGTGCGGATTAGCACCACGCGCGATTCTTCCAGGTGGTGTTCGTATTTTTCGCGTTCTTCCGGCGGCAGACGCAGGATGGCCCAGGCATGTTCGAAGATCAATTCCTGGGGAGCCTGTTCGGGATTGAAGGTCAGGTTGGGGTCGGCCAGTTGGACGCCGCGTTCGTTCAGAATGTCGGTAATGATGTTCTGGAAAAGGTCAAATGATAGATGCTGGCTGAAGGTCAGGTCGGTCATCTGGTCGCGTACGCGGATGATGCGCTCTTCCCAAAGTTCGGTGGGTTCTTCGCCTACCGGGTTGCGCAGCCCTTCCAATTCCTGCGTGCGAATAGCCTGTTTGCGCACCAGCTCTTCAAATTCGTGCTTTTCAATAATGGCATGTTTGTAAAGCTCATGGCGCATTTTGCTGCGAATGCGGCTGCTGAGCATAGGATATTGACCCAATGCCAGGGTAATACTCATCAGACGGTCAGAGGAATTTGAAAATGATTGCATTGCTTTTTTAAAACTGGCTTTCCAAAATTATGCCTTGACAGCAGAACATCAAACACCGAAATCTTATTCAAGATTTCAAGATGAATGCAAATTGTAATACACCTGATCAGCTAATGCGATAAATGGCGGGTATTATCCCAGGTGCATCGGCATGATGACGTGTTTGTAGCTTTCATCACCAATCGGCGAAATCATGCCGGGTGTGTTATTGGCGTTGGTTTCCAGGATTGTATTGGGAGTGCCAACCACTTCCAGTACATCGCTCAGATAGCTCACGTTGAAAGCCACTAATAATTCCGGGCCTTCAATGTTGGCGTCCACCACAACTTCGCCGGACCCCATCTCTTCGGATTGGGTGCTGAATTCCACCGTGCCCGGGCCGCCTTCCTGCGGCTGGATGTTCAGGCGAATGACGTAATTGCTTTCACGGGCGATGATTTCCGCCTGGCGGCAGGCTTTCAGGAATTCCGCCGTGGAAATGACCGTGCGTGTTTTGAAACTGCGCGGGATGATGGCGCGGTAATCCGGGAAGTTCCCCTCAATTAATTGGGTGACCAGCTCGGCGTCTTTCATATGGAAAATTACCTGCCCGCGGTCCTGCGGTACCACCATGGTGAAAGATTCGTTGCCGTCGGTGGCAATGCGGGCCAGCTCACCCAGCGAACGTGCCGGGATGATGACTTTGACCGGGTTGCTTAAGGAGGTGGATAGTTCGGCATTGCGTACGGCAATACGGAAACCATCGGTTGCGGCCAGCGACATCTGGTTGTCATTGATCTCCATCAATACACCCTGTAATACCGGCCGGGCTTCATCCGAGGAGGCGGCAAAACCGACTTGACGAATCATGTCTTTGAAGTCGGATACGTTCAGCTCTACACCGGTGGACAGATCCGGCACCGGCATGGGCGGAAATTCCTGTGCGTCGATACCCTTGATGTCAAAATTGGATGTACCGCTGCGGATGTTAAGGGATTGCGTTCTGGCGGTGAGGGACAAGCTTACTTTGTCGCCCGGCAACGTACTGATCAAGTCCGCAAAAATGCGCGCGGGGATGGTAATGCTGCCTTCTTCTTCGATTTGCGCCCCGATCCAACAGGTAATACCTAATTCCAGATTGGTAGCGGAAATGCGCAGGCGGCCGTCGTCGGTGGCGATCAAGATATTGTTAAGAACAGGCAGCGTGCTTCTGGGCGATACCGCCCTCGAAACAACTCCCAGCCCGTGGGCTAATTGTGCTTGCGATACTGTCAGCTTCATAGTCAGGACCCTCCTTTAACCAGGTTTCCAGAAAGAGTATACAATGAGAACCAATATTTTTCCATTGTATTTATTTTAAGACAAAAAAGCGGAACTGGTTGTCCCAGTTCCACTGATTTAAAAGTTGGCTGGACCTCTTCCCAGAGTGCCAGCCCTGAGTTTATCGACCGCGTAACATCCCCCTGGGGGAAGCGGAGGTTCCTTTTTTTTGTGACTTAAGTCAGTTGAGTGAGCGAAGCAAGGGAGACAGTAAACCACCTGCTATACGGGTAGAAGGTAGTAAGTATCACCATGCCATTACAAAATGCCCAAATTAATGTCATTGCGAGATTTACGTCAGTAAATCGAAGCAATCTCAGCAGCCGGAAAAAGGGAAGACTCAGAAGAGAATAATGCGGAATAATTGCGAAGATATAGACAGAGAACTGAGATCACCTTCCCCGGAGGGAATGCTTCGCGAACATCGCTTCCTAAGAAACAGAAGCTTCTCGCGATGACATGGATGGAGAGATAATTCAGGGATAAGTGGGAGGGGCAAGGTAGATTAACTAAAAGCCAGCGTCTCGGGACGCTGGCCTGTATTTCGTATTTCTAACCTTCTGGCAACCACCCATAAACCGGATGGACATGAAGAAAATAATTTTTAGATCCAGCCGCGCAGCTGCATGGCCTTGACCACCCGGTTGATGGCCACCATATAAGCCGCGTCGCGCATATAAACGTGCTCTTTTTCGTAGACCTCATACACGCTGTGGAAAGCGGTGGTGATCTTGTCGTCCAACCGGTCCAGCACTTCTTTGTTGGTCCAGTAGTAATTCATGTCGTTTTGAACGCTCTCAAAATAAGAGACGGTCACGCCGCCGGCGTTGCACAGGAAATCCGGCACCATGAACACGCCGCGCTTCTTGACCTGCTCGTCGGCTTCCAGCGTAGTGGGGCCGTTGGCGCCTTCCGCAATAATGCGTACTTTATCGGAAATCAACTCGACTGTTTCGGCATTGATTTGCCCTTCGATGGCGGCCGGGATGAGCACGTCCACGTCCTTGGTAATCCAGGCGTTGGCGTCTTCAATCTGGTACCCTTCCGCTTTGGCTTTGTCTTTGTTGATTGAACCGTATTGGTCGGTAATGCTCATCAGGAAGTGCGGGTCGATGCCCTTGGCATTGCTGACCGTATAGCCGGTGCGGTCGTCGCGGTCCCAATAGGAGACGGCCATGACCTTGCCCTTCAGCAGCTCGGTGAAACCGATGGCGGCGTATTGGGCCACGTTGCCGAAGCCCTGGATGGCCGCGCTGCACTTGGAGGGGTCGATCTTGAGGCGCTGCATAGCCTCGCGCAGGTTGTAGATCACGCCGTAACCGGTGGCTTCCGTGCGGCCCAGCGAACCGCCGCCGCCCACCGGTTTGCCGGTGATTACGCCGGGGGTATATTCGCCCGCCAGCTTGGAATACTCATCCATCATCCAGCCCATCATTTGCGGGGTGGTGCCCACGTCCGGAGCGGGTACGTCCTGGCGCGGTCCGATCTCACGCCATACCTGCTGGATGTAGCCGCGGCACAGGCGCTCTTTCTCGCTATTGGTCAGTGTGGCCGGGTCGACGATCACGCCGCCCTTGCCGCCGCCCAGCGGGATGTTGGCAACCGCGCACTTCCAGGTCATCCAGGTGGCCAGGGCGCGTACGGTGTCGACAGTCTCGGAAGGGTGGAAACGGATGCCGCCCTTGCAAGGGCCGATGGCGTCGTTGTGCTGCACGCGGAATCCGTTGAACACGCGGATCAAACCGTTATCCATGCGCACGGGAATACGAAAATGAAATTCTCGCAGCGGCCAGCGCAAATATTCACGTACTTGCTGATCCAGGTTCAGTTGATTGGCAACCTGGTCGAATTGTTGCTGCGCCATTTGAAAGGCATTGGTCGTAGCGTTCATCTTAAATTCTCCTCGAATTTGCATAAACTCGTTATCATTATTTTTTCCGCTTCTTTGTATAAATTTGTTGTTTCTGACTATAGTTTAAGATTTCTTCATTCATCGTCAAGATGATGAATGTCCTCTACAATCGAAATAATGGCAGTAATATATCACAAATAATGGTATTATTTCAATAATAATGATAAATAGTGGCGCAAAGCAATAAATGTAAAATAAAACATCCGGAAAATGGTATCCGGATGTTTAGCTTTAGGTAGGAAAGTGCTGCTTATTTTAAAGCATCCAATTGGCGCTGCAATTCCGCTTTGACCACCTGCGGGTTGGCTTTGCCCTTGGCTTCGCGCATGACCTGCCCGAACATCCAGTTGGCCAGCGTTTCCTTGCCGGAAAGATACGCCTGCACCTCGTTGGGATTGGCTTGCAAGACGCCCTGCACCAGGTCGGTGATCAAATTGCTGTCGGATATTTGGTGCAGCCCTTTGGCGTCGATGATTTCCTCGGCGGACTTGCCGCTCGCAAGCATCTCAGCCAGTACTTCTTTGCCGGTACTTTGGTTGATGGTGCCCTGGTCGACTAATTCCACCAGCTGCACGAAGGATTTGGGATCCACGCTTTCCAGCGCGACACCGTTCAGGTTGAGCCAGGCAAACAAGTCGGTCAGCATCCAGTTGACGATATTCTTGGGGGAGAGCCGGGGTGCTGCGGCCAGGCAATCTTCATAGAACTGGCAGGTATTCTTATCGTCAACCAACCGGTCGATATCTTCCTGGAGGAGACCCAGCTCCTGCGCGTAGCGCGCGCGTTTGATGTCCGGCAGTTCCGGCATGTTTTTCTTGATGCTGTCCAGCCAGGCCGCGTCCACCACCAGGGGCGGCAAATCGGGTTCAGGGAAGTAGCGGTAATCGTTGGCGTCTTCCTTGCTGCGCTGGATGACGGTCTTGCCGGTGGTTTCATTCCAGCCCAGGGTTTGCTGCTTAACTTTCCCGCCGCTGGAGAGTGTTTCGCGTTGGACGTCCATTTGGTACAGGATGGCTTGCTCCATGGCGCGGAAACTGTTCAGATTTTTGACTTCCACGCGCGTGCCCAATTCTTCGCAACCTTCCGGGCGCATGGACAGGTTGGCTTCGAAACGCATGCTGCCCTTCTCCATGTCGCCGCTGCTCACGCCCAGCCAGCGCAGCAGCAAACGCAGCTCGTGGCTGTAGGCTTTTACTTCTTCCACGGTGTGCAGATCCGGCTCGCTTACAATTTCCAATAGGGGCACACCCGCGCGGTTGAGATCGACCAGCGAATAGGTTTCGCCGTTCTCATTCACATGGGTTAATTTGCCGGTATCCTCTTCCAGGTGGGCGCGGGTTACGCGGATTTTCCGCTCGCCTGCGGAGGTGCGGATAAGCATATACCCCTTATACGCCAGTGGATATTCATATTGTGAAATTTGATAGCCCTTGGGCAGGTCGGGGTAGAAATAGTTCTTGCGCGCGAAGATGCTGGTTTCGGCGATAGTGCAGTTGAGCGCCAGGCCGGCTTTGATGGCCAGCTCGACCGCGTTGCGGTTGATCACCGGCAGCACGCCGGGCATGCCGCAGCACACCGGGCAGACCGAGGTGTTGGGCGCGGTCGCGGTGGGATCCACCACGGCGCACGAACAGAACATCTTGGAGTTGGTTGCCAGCTCCACATGTACTTCTAATCCAATGTCAGCAATATAATTCATAATTTTCTAACCACAGATGAACGCAGATAAACACGGATGATTTAATTAATGATTCTTTTAATTTGTATGCGCTTGGTACCAAAATTAATTAATAAGCATACGCCATAATTGCTCGATTTTAAATAATTTATGCATTGGGCCAGATGATTTTCATCCAGTGTTTTTACAGCTTTCAATTCTACCAGAACTGCATCTTCCACTAAAAGATCTGCAACGTAATCCCCGACAATAAAACCTTTATAAGTTACTTCGATGGGTGCCTGCTGGATAAATTTGAGATCGTTTTTTCTTAACTCGACCGCAAGAGCATTTTCATATACTTTTTCGAGAAAACCAATGCCTAAAGTATTGCTAACTGTGTACGCACATCCGATGATTTTCTCTGTTATTCGGTTTAACTTTTCTAATTCTACAAGCGGTCCATCTGTCATCGAAGAAAATATCTGTGTGAATCTGTGTTTATCTGTGGTTCCCCAATAAGATATATGAGAACACAGATCCTATCGAGATAAGACCTGTGTTCATCTGTGGCTAATTGAACTAAATAGATTTGACGAACTGGTGGATGCGATCCAGAGCTTCCTCCAATTGGTCGTAGGCAGTCGCGTAGGAGCAGCGCACAAAACCTTCGCCGCCGGGGCCGAAGGCAGAACCGGGCACCACGGCTACCTCTTTCTCTGTCAACAGGCGGTTGGCGAACTCTTCGTCGTTCATGCCGGTCACACTCACCTGGGGGAAAGCGTAAAAAGCGCCGCGCGGCTCGAAGGTGGGCAGGCCGATATAGTTGAAACCTTCCACCACCAGCTTGCGCCGCCGGTCGTATTCTTTCACCATGTCCAGTACGTAACTTTCACAGGATTTCAGTCCTTCCAGCGCGGCAAATTGCGCCATGGTCGGGGCGGTCATGATGACGTACTGGTGGATACGCGCCATGCCGTCCATAATCTCGCGCGGGGCGCATGCGTAACCGATGCGCCAACCGGTCATGGCGTAGTCCTTGGAGAAACCGCCGATCAGGATGGTGCGTTCGCGCATACCCGGCAGCGCGGGAAAGCACACGTGCTGTCCGCCGTAAACCAGGCGGTCGTAGATTTCATCCGAAATGACGATCAGGTCGTGTTTCTCGGCTATCTTGGCAATCTCCAGCAGTGTTTCGCGTTCCGCGATGGCACCGGTCGGGTTGGATGGGAAGTTGATCAGAATAGCTTTGGTCCTGGGTGTGATGGCCGCTTCCAGCTCCTTGGGATCGGGCACAAAGTTGTTTTCCATGCGGCTGGGTACTTCCACCGAAACGCCGCCGGCCAGCAAAATGATGCCCTGATAAGAAACGAAACAGGGCGTGGGAACCAGCACTTCGTCGCCCGGGTTCAACAAAGCGGAAATCGCCAGCAGCAGCGCTTCCGAACCGCCCACCGTGGCGACCACTTCGTCCTGCGGGTCATAGCTGACGTCGTACATCTTTTCCAGATGTTCGCTAATCGCCGTGCGCAGCGGCAGGATACCGCGATTGGCAGTGTAATGGGTTTCGCTGTCATTCAACGATTGAATACCAGCCTGTACGATCGGCGCAGGCGAAGTGAAATCGGGTTCGCCGATGCCCAATGAGATCACTTCCTTCATGGAAGCGGCAATATCGAAGAATTTGCGGATCCCGGAAGGTTTCAGTTGCGCGACGCGGTCGGAAAGGTAAGATTTTGCCATATTGTCATCCTTAGGTTTTTATTTTCTGATCCTGACCTGGCTCATCAGCCAGCGTTGGCTGGGTTCTGCTAATGTCAGATTGAATTGCAGTCCTTGACTGGTTTCCACCAGGTAATGCTTGCCGCCTGGTTCGCGCCATTCCCTGAGAATGCGGTTGATGGGCTGGCGGCTGCCTTCCCATACCACCGCTTCGGGACGGTCGCAGGCCGAATAGCCTGCGTGCGCGATTACTTCCGGCGTTAAATCTCGATCCAAGAATTATCTCCGATATTCATAATTTCGGGGCGGCCTTTGATGCCTGCGTTGCGGCCGATCAGGGAATCTTCCAGCACCATGTTGGAAATGTGCGCGCCCTGTTCCACGATGCTGTTGCGCAGAACGGAATGCTGAATGGTGGCTTCCTTGCCGATGGACACATATGGGCCGATCACGCTGTCTTGCAGCTGCGCATCCGGATGGATATAAACCGGCGGGCGCACCAGAATGCCTTCGCGCTTTTCAGACACATCGTCATTGTTATGATTGTGCTCCAGCAGGTAGCGGTTGGTTTCCAGCAGCGCTTCCGGCTTACCGGCGTCCAGCCATACGTCCACCGGCTGCACGCGCATGTGCGCGCCCTTGCCTATCAAAAGGTTGATAGCGTCCACCAGAAAATACTCTCCATTTAAAGAGACGTCTTTTTCAATTTGTTCGGCGATCGCGTCCATCAGGGCGGAGCCGTCGCGGAAGTAGTAGAACCCGACCACGGCCAGGTTGTTGCTGATTTCTTTGGGTTTTTCGATCAGGCGCGTGATGGTCTGCCCGTCTTTGCCGACCTCGGCCACGCCAAAGCGGCGCGGGTCGGGCACGGCTTTCACCCAGGCTACCCCGTCCAATTCTTCATGATCCAGAAAAGCCAGATCGGTTTCGATCAGGGTGTCTGAGAAAGCCATCAACATCGGTCCCTGTAGATATTCGCGCGCCAGGTAGAGCGCGTCGGATTGCCCGCGCATTTCTTCCTGGATCACGTAGCTGATCTTCTTTTCAGCGTGGTGCGTGCGGATGTATTCATCCACCTGTTCTTCCTGGTTGGGTCCCAGGATCAGCACGAATTGCGCGTCCGAAAAACGCGGCAGCGAGCTGAACTGGTCCAGCACGTAATCGAGCACGGTGCGTCCGGCCAGATGGATGAGCGGTTTGGGTTTGCTCCAGGTTTGCGGTCGCATGCGGGTGCCCAATCCGGCCATGGGGATTGCGATGGTATAGGTTTCTTTCAAGCGGCCCTCCTTGAGGATTTTGTATGATTGTACAACAGGATAGAACAATGCGGAATTGCGAAAAAATCAGCTTAATGGGTGCGGCAATGTCTCAGGCAGTGCGGCAAGGTGGGTGGATGGAATACGCTTTGAAGATATCGGGCACCAGGATGGCGCAGTCCGGTGCGGCCTCACGCACGCGCGCGGAGAAATCCGCCAGGTCGATGCGCCCGATGGGCGGCATGCCCAAACGCGGCGCGCTGAAGAAGGGCTGCGGCTCGTCCGACAGCGGCTGGTAGGTATCGTCCCAGTGCTGCGGCAGCACCAGGCTGGACTGTGTTTGCCGGAGCAGTGTGTCATACCAGCGCTGGCTGGAGACTGCCCGGCAGGTGAGCAGGTCGGCGCGCGGGGCGCCGTCCGGTTGGGTGCTGCTCCATACCAAAATGCGCGTGCCTTCGAATTCCAGCAGGTAACTAAAGCAAGCGTCCATGCGGTAGTCGCGCAAAAGCAGCGGAAATTCCAGCTCGCGCCGCAGCTTGCCGAAGGTATAGCCCGGTATCCAGGGATGCGCCGCCGGCAGCACGCTGACGCGAATATCGTTGATTGAAAATCTGTCGCCGCCGGCAATCTCGTTCGTTTGCGCCGCCGGCAGCCCGGCCGCCTGCATCAGCCGGCAGGTGTTGGCCGAGCCGTGCACCCTTGTGCCCGTGCGCAGGGCAATGGCGGGCGCGTCCATGCAGTGGTCGAAGTGCGCGTGCGTGACCAGGATGGCGTCGCAGCGCGGGATGTGCTTATGCAGCGCGGCTTCATCCGGTGCGACATGACCGAAATAGGTTTGGATAAAATGCGGGCGTGTCAGGAAAGGATCCACAATCAGGGTCGTCTGCCCTAATTGGAACTCAAATCCGGCATTGCCCAGCCAGCGTAGTTGATAATTCATTTGAAATCTTTATTTATACGAACAAGACTGATTCTAAAATAAACAAATTGGATATAATTAGTCATTATATATCCGACTGTGCATGGAAGGAGTAATAATGGTAACGGCTAAACCCGATCAATTGTCCTCTGCAATCCCCGGAATCGAAAACATGCTTTACGAATATGGCGGCGAAGGTTTCCCGCGCGTGCGCCGTGTGCGCGCCGACCTGATGGCGGCTGTGCCTGCCATCTGCCCGGAACGCGCCCTGCTCATCACCGAGTCCTACCGCGAAACCGAGGGACAGCCCATGGTGCTGCGGCGCGCCAAAGCGCTGGAGCGCATCCTTGCCAACATGTCCATCTTCATCGAGAAAGACCAATTGATCGTCGGCAACCAGGCCGGCCAGGTACGCGCCGCGCCCATCTTCCCCGAATATTCCATCGACTGGGTCATTGAAGAGCTCGACCGGTTTGACCAGCGCAGCGGCGATGTGTTCGCCATCAGCGAGGATACGAAAGAAAAATTGCGTGGCATCCAGGCGTTCTGGCAGGGCAAGACCCACCAGGAAGCTGTCTATGCCGATATTTCCGAAACCAACATGGCCGCCCAGCGCCAGAACGTCATCCACCGCGGCGGCATCTCCATGTCCGGCGACGGGCACATCATTCCAAATCACGAAAAGGTGCTGGCCCTGGGCTACCGCGGCTTGCAAAAACAAGTCCAGGAAAACTTGCAGCGGGATGATCTGACGGAAGAACAGCGCGATTTTTACCAGGCTGCCGAGATCTCCCTGGGAGCGGCCATCCACTTCGCGCGCCGCTATGCCGAACTAGCCGAGGAAATGGCCAGGCAGGAAAGCGATCCGCAGCGCAAGGCCGAGCTGGAACAGATCGCGGCGGTCAACCGGCGCATCTTCGAAGGCAAAGCCCAATCCTTCCACGAAGCCCTGCAGGTGGTCTACTACTGCCACCTGATCATGATGATCGAAAGCAACGGCCACTCCTTCTCTTTCGGTCGTTTTGACCAGTACGTTTACCCTTACTATCAAGCGGATATCGAAGCCGGGCGCCTGACCAATCCGCAAGCCCTCGAATTGATCACACTCTTCTTTATTAAGCTGAACTCGCTCAACAAAGTGCGCCCCTGGGACCACACCGAATTTGGCGTGGGCTACCCGCTCTATTCCAACCTGATGGTGGGCGGTATGAAAGCCGACGGGACCGACGGTACCAACCCGGTTACCTACCTGTCCCTGCGCGCCATGGACCTGACGCGCTTGCCCGAACCCAACCTGTCGGTGCGCTACTGGGCCGGCAGTCCGCGCGCCCTGCTGAACGAATCCGCGCGCCTGATCCGTGAAGGCTTCGGCATGCCCTCGCTCTTTGCGGACGAGACTGTGATCCCGGCCATGATGTCCATCGGCCTGCCAGAGGAGGTCGCGCGTGACTACGCCTCCATGGGTTGCGTGGAAGTGGCCATCCCCGGCCGCTGGGGCCACCGCGCCACCGGCATGACCTACATCAATTTCGGCAAGATTTTGGAAATCGTGCTCAACAACGGCACCGACCCAGCCTCCGGCATTCAACTGATGTCGGTCAACGGCCAATCTGGCCGCGAGGTGCACTTCAACTCCTATGACGAGGTCTGGGAGGCCTGGAAAAAATTCCTCAAGTTCTATACCGACCTGGCCGTGGAAAGCGACGCCATCTGCGACCGCCACCTGAAGGTCTTCGATGCCGACCCCTTCGGCTCTTCCCTGGTGGATAAGAGCATCGAGCGCGGCAAGACTCTCAAGAACGGCGGCGGCGAGTTCGATTTCGTCAGCCAGTCCACCATCGGCACCTCTATCATCGGCGACGCGCTGGCGGTGGTCAGGAAGCTGGTCTTTGACGACCAATCTGTCACCTTCGAGCAGCTGCGCGCCGCGTTGGACGCCAACTGGGAGGGCGCCGAGAACCAGAAGATCCGCAAACTGGCGCTGGCCGTACCCAAGTTCGGCAACGATGAGGATTACGTGGACGAGATCGTGGCGGACGTGTACGACTCCTACCTGGACTTGCTGCCCGGCTATCACAACGCGCGCTACGGCCAGGGGCCGATCGGCTGCGGTTACACCATGTCCACCTCCAACATTTCCTCTTACGTGCCCTACGGCATGGACGTGGGCGCCACGCCCGACGGCCGCTATGCCGGCCAGCCGGTCAACGAGGGCGCTTCACCCTGCCTGGGTGCCGATAAGCAGGGCCCCACCGCCGTGCTCAAATCGGTCTCCAAGCTGCCCAACCAGCGCATGGCCGGCGGGCAGCTGCTCAACATGAAATTCTCGCCCAATGTGCTCAAGGGCGACGATAATTTGGAGAAGTTCATCGCGCTGTTGGAGGCCAACCGCTTGCTGGGCAATTTCCACATCCAGTTCAACATCGTGGATTCCGCCGAGCTGCGCGACGCGCGCCTGCACCCGGAAAAGCACCCTAACCTGATGGTGCGCGTGGCGGGTTACTGTGCCCTGTTCACCTCGCTCATCCCCGAAGTGCAGGACGCCATCATCGCCCGCACCGAACAGCAGGGCTTGTAAGCCGCGATAGGATATAATCGAGCGCGTTATGTTACCCATGTATAACCCCGCGCGGGGTCTGATTTCGACTGTTCAAAAATACTCTACCAAGGACGGCCCCGGCATCCGCGATACCGTTTTCTTCAAGGGCTGCCCGTTGGGCTGCCTGTGGTGTTCCAATCCCGAACTCATCCGCCCGGTGCCCGACCTGCTGTATTCACGCGAGAAGTGCGCCCACTGCGGCACCTGCCTGTCGGCCAGCCCCAAAGAAGCCCTGTCCTTCGATGAAGCGGGGTACGTGTGGGTTGACCATCTCAAATGCGATGGCTGCGGGGTGTGCGTGGATGCTTGCCCTAACAGCGCGCTGGAAATTGCCGGCAAATTTGTGACGGTGGAAGAAGTTACTAAAGAAGTGCTTAAGGACCGCGTCTTCTACCAGACCTCCAACGGCGGGGTGACCTTCTCGGGCGGTGAGCCGCTCTGGCAGGCCGGTTTTGTGGCCCAGGTGGCCCGCAACCTGAAGAACGAAGGCATCCACACCGCGCTGGATACCGCCGGGCACGTGGGCTGGTGCCGCTTTGAGGAAGTGCTGCCTTACATTGACCTGGTGCTGTACGACATCAAGGCCGCCGACCACAATCTGCACCGCCAGCTGACCGGTCAGGAGAATGACGTGATCGTCATGAACGCCCAGCTGCTGGCTCAGCACGGCATGCCCATGCACGTGCGCCTGGTGCTCATCCCCGGCCTGAACGATTCCGACGAGGAGATCAAGGGCCGCATGCAGATTGTCAGCGAACTGGACACCGTACAGCAGGTGGACCTGCTGCCCTATCACCGCTACGGCATTGGCAAGTACGCGCGCCTGGGGCTGGATTACTCCCTCATGGAAGTACAGGAATACAGCGAGGAACGCCTGGCTGAGATCGAAGCTTTGGTGCGCAGCTACGGCATCAAGACCACCATCGGGGGATGACACCAGCAAGTATAAAGCCGGGGCCAATTACTTTTCAGGCCGCGTTATTTTCATAAATTCAATTTCAATCTAAATATTCTTCCTGTATGATCCGGGAATTGCATTCGGAGAGGCTAAGATCCTGTCCGGTTGTCTTTGTTTCCATTAAAATAACCGAACAAACACGAAATAACAAGCTAAATATTGATTAAACAATAATAATATGGTAGAATATGCGACATATTAGGATGGAATATAGGTTAAACAATAAATATATAGGAATTAATTCAGTTGTAAATATTACTGGTTGAGTAGGCAAACTAAGGTAACTAAATATTGATAAAGGAGATAAAGATATGAATGAGGTATTAAAAAGTTTAAAAGAATTTCCAAAGCACTTGATGACAGGCGTTTCTTACATGATCCCTGTTGTCGTGGCCGGCGGTATGCTGTTCGCTTTTGGCGTCATCCTGAGCGGCCATGCTGCAACCCCAACCGAAGGATTCCCGGGCGGATTGGCAACCATTGGTATTGCTGGCCTAACCCTGTTTATCCCGATCATGGGCGGCTATATTGCGTATTCAATGGCCGACAGGCCCGGTATCGCACCTGGTATTATCGCTGCTTATTTGGCTAACTCGATCGGCGCAGGTTTCATTGGCGCTATGATCGGTGGTGTGCTGGCGGGTTGTGTTGTTATTCTGCTGAAGCAAATCAAAGTAAAGCAGGAAATCGCCAGCATTATGCCTATCTTCGTTATTCCGATATTGGGTTCTTTTGTCGCCGGCGGTTTGATTTATTGGGTAATTGGAACGCCTATTGCGTCACTGATGACCTCATTATCCAATTTCCTGAAGGGCATGAGCGGCGGCAGTAAATTCTTATTCGGCATCATCAACGGTATGATGTACGCCTTCGATATGGGCGGTGCAATGAACAAAACTGCTTATACCTTCAGCATGGGCATGATGAACGAAGGTATTTACTGGCCGCAGGGTATCAACACGGTCGCTTGCGCCACCCCGCCTCTGGGAATGGCACTCGCTGTTTTGCTGAATAAAAAGAAATACACCCAAAAAGAACAGACCATGGGCATCAGCTCGCTGCTGATGGGCTGCGTTGGCATTACCGAAGGCGCTATCCCCTTTGCTGTGAAGGATCCGCTGCGCGTTATCCCCAGCGTTATGCTTGGCTCTGCGGTGGGCGGTGGTTTGGCTGCGGCTTTAGGCCTCGAAAGCACCATTGCCTGGGACAGCTTCGTTGCGCTGCCGGGTATCAACAAACCTTTGATCTTCCTGCTGTGCCTGGCGATTGGGTGTGTGGTTACCGCTGTTACTGTTAATTTATTGAAAAAAGAAGTTGTTGAGGACGTAGAAGCAGAGTAAATATCGTGTCGCGTCAGGACAGGTATATTTACTCTGCTCCAAAGTGATTTGCCGATTCTATTTATAAATGTTACCTTAGTTTGCCTCAATTTATTATAAAGGAATGCAGTCATGTTTGAAGAACTCAAGGACAAAGTTGCGGTTATCACGGGAAGTGCCGGCGGAATTGGCAGAGAGATTTCGCAGAAACTGGCCAATTTCAATGTTGTTGTGGTGGGCATTGATAATGATAAAAAAAGAGGGTTGGAAACAAAAGAGATTGTTGAAGCGGGTGGGCATGCGGCGTATTATGAGCCGGTAGATTTGTCAGATGAAAGTGATATTAAGCGGGTATTTGAAATAATCCAAAAAAACATAGGCCCGGTGGATATATTGGTGAACAGTGCAGGTGTTTGCCGCCCAATGCCTTTTATGAAAACAACCAAGGAGATTTGGGATAAAACCATCGAAATAAATCTCACCGGCGCCTTTTTATGTATTCAGCAGGTGATTAATGGCATGGTGGAACGCGGATACGGCAAGGTGGTCAATATCAGTTCGCGTTCCGGAATGATTGGTTCAAAAGGATTCGCATCTTACAGCGCATCGAAGTTTGGGGAAATTGGCCTCACGCAAAGCGTGGCGAACGAATTTGCCAAAAATCATATCAACGTGAATGCCATCTGCCCGGGCATTGTTTTCACGCCGATGTGGGAAAAACAGCTGGATGATTACATTTCCCTGAAAGGATATAATCCAGATGATATGCAGGCTGAGTTGGTTCGCAAGATTCCCATGGACCGCTTGCAGACAGAGGAAGATATTGCCAACGCTGTGCTGTTTTTGGTTTCGGATATGTCAAAAAATATCACCGGCCAGGCGTTAATGGTAACCGGTGGCTATTAAATTATTTTTTGCGTAAAGGAGTTCTTTATAAATGAATATCGTAGCTGTTTGCGCCTGCCCTTCGGGCGTCGCGCATACTTACATGGCGTGTGAAGGATTGGAATGTGCTGCAAAAAAAAGAAAAGCATCAATCAAGGTGGAAACTCAAGGTGCAATGGGAATTGAAAATGCGATCACCGCGGCGGAGGTAGCTGCAGCGGATTTTGTCATTTTAACGAACGATGTGAAAATTCGCGACGTTGAAAGATTCTCCGGAAAACCGGTTTATTACATCAGCTCCAACGACGCAATCCGAAAATCCGAGAAAATTATTGAAAATATTGTCACGGAATTGGGAATTGCCTGAAAAAACAGGCGCGAAATATTAGATATTTTCTTGCGGATTTCAAAACTTACTCATGCTTACGGCGCAAGTGCGCTAATGCCTTTGCGCTATAATTATTAATACGAGTTTCCAGGTTGAAAGAATAATACATATGGAGGATGGTTCATGCTTGCTCAGGAAAGATTAGGAAAAATCCGGGAAATGGTCAAGCGTGATGGCAAGGTGTACGTTAACGAACTTTGCGAAATATTCGATATTTCCGAAGACTCGATCCGGAAAGACCTAAAAAAGCTGGAAAATCAGGGGCTGATTGAGCGTATTTATGGGGGCGCTTTGCTTAAAGAAGAGCAAGGGCTGTTGAATGGGAAAGTCCGTACCGCCCGCTTTGATACGCGCTTGCATCAGGATGTCTCTTTGAAAGAGATTATCGCCGAAAAAGCCCTGAACATTATTGAAAATGACGAGGTCATTTACATTGACGCTTCCAGCACCAACGTACTGCTGGCAGAAAAGCTGGCGAAATCAGACAAGCATATTACCGTGGTTTCGAACTGCCTCAGTATCCTTACTTCACTGTCTGTCAACCCAAACATCAAACTGATTTGCCCGGGCGGGGATTACAACGCCGAAGTTGCGGGATTTACGGGCATCAGCGCTTTGCGCGTTTTGGGAAATTTCTACTTTGACAAAACATTTATCGGCGTGGTGGCGATCGACCTGTCTACCGGCGACCTGATGTTGGATAATTTTGAAGACGCTGAAATAAAATCGGAATTAATCGGAATTTCAAAAGACGCCATATTGGTATGCCTCTCCAGCAAGCTTGGCAAAAAGACCAGTTACAAGTTTGGCGAGCTGAGCCAGATTGACACGATCATTACCGAGCTGAACCCCAAAGATTTGCTGGATCAATTAAAGGATTTTGATATAACAACTATCTAATATCAACCGATAGAGCCATAAGCACATCATCAAAAGACAGCAACATCAGCGTTGTTGTCTTTTGCGTTTAATTCCCGTTTTGGGTATTCGCCTGCCTGGAATTCCTTTACAACACGATAAATCATTGGTAAAATATGACAAAACAATAACAATCAATAATGATTGTGGATTAATGTGGAATAATGAAAAAAATATTAATTACCGGCGCAAAAGGCTTTTTTGGAACCAGATTTTGTAAACATTATCAGGATATATATGATGTTTACGGTACGGATAAGGATGATACCGATATTACCGATGAAAAAGCAGTGCATCAACTGATCACGCAAGTCCAGCCGGATTATATTATTCATACCGCGGCTATCCCGGTAACCGAATTTTGCAATGAACATCCCGATAAAGCTCATTTAATTAATGTCCAGGGGGCATTAAATATTGCCAAAGCAGCCGGCGCTGTAAACGCGAAGATGGTATTGTTGAGCACCGAACAGATATTCAATGGCAATCCTGAGAGCGGTCCATATAAAGAAACGGATATTCCGGTGCCGGATACTGTTTATGGACAGAATAAAGTTGAAGCCGAGAAAAAGCTGAGGGAAGTGCTGGACGAACTTTGGGTCCTGAGATTCACCTGGCTTTATGGGCTGCCCGAACGCGGCTGCAGCATGAACCCCAATGTTTTATGGAATGCAATCCAGATTGCGTTAAAAGGCCAACCGGCCGAAGTCACCGATAATGAATTCCGCGGATTTACCTATGTTTATGATGTGATTGACCAATTCGATAAATTATTTTCCCTGCCCTTTGATACCTATCATGTAGGCAGCCGGAACGATTTAAGCCGCTACGACATAACCTGTCATATCTTTCGGGAATTGGGTTTGGAATCTCGCATAAACGATTTGCTGATCAAAACTCATGGCCCTAAACGCGATGATCGGCTGGATACCGGAAAAATTCAATCGCTGGGCTTTCATTTTGATGAAAGCGTTAACTCGCTCACGAAATGTATTAAGGAATTCTCTTACAAACTCTAACCGAAGGATCGTGCTTTGAATAGTCCTTGTTTGTCCAATGCGGAGTTGATCGATCTCGAAATCTTCGCGGCTCAGATTCGCATCAAAACAATCGAAATGATCGCGGCGGTCGGAAAAGGCCATGTAGGCGGCAGTATGTCCATCGCGGATGCGGTAGCCGTCCTTTATGGCAGCGCCATGCGGTATGACCCGGCCAACCCCAAATGGAAGATGCGCGATCGGTTGGTATATTCCAAGGGGCATTCGGGTCCCGCCCTTTATGCTGCTTTGGCAATTAAAGGATTTTTCCCTCAAGAGTGGCTGAAACGCATGAACCAGATCGGCTCGAACCTTCCCAGCCATGTGCATGCGCGTTTGACGCCCGGCGTTGACGTCAGCACAGGCTCGCTGGGACAGGGATTATCCGTTGCGGTCGGGTTGGCTATGGCGGATCGGTTGGATGGCCGCGACAGCTATGTTTACTGCGTCATGGGGGATGGGGAATGTCAGGAAGGTCAGGTTTGGGAGGCGGCCATGTTCGCCGGGAATCACATTCTCAACCGCTTGATTGTCCTGGTAGACAATAATAAACGGCAGTGCAGCGGTGAACTGAAAAAAATCAATGATGTGGGAGATCTTGGCCGGAAATTCAAGGATTTCGGGTTTGATGTTTTTGAAGTCAATGGGCATGACCTGGCGCAAATCGACGTTGCGATCAGACAAGCCAAACAGAACACGTTCAAGCCGTCCGTGATCATTCTGGATACCATAAAAGGCAAGGGCTGCTCGTTTGCCGAGCAAATGGCCGATAACCACAACATAACCGTAAACACAGAACAAGCTGTTGCAGCCGTAAAAATACTTGAAACCAGAATTGATGATTTAAACGATAAGCGAGAGCGAGGGCATGTCAATGAAAATTAATTTGGCTCAGCCCGGTACTCCTGCTGAGGAATCCATGGCCGATACCCTGGGGCGCTGCCTGGGCGCATTTATGGAGGAAGACCTGCGGGTGATTGCCATGGACGCGGATGTGGGCCTGGGAAAGATGCTGCCGCCGGAAATTATCAACAAGTATCCCAATCGCTATATCAATGTCGGTATAGCCGAGGCCAACATGCTTGGAATTGCTTGCGGCCTGAGCTTTAAAGACAAAGTGCCGTTTACGTATACGTTCTGCTGTTTTGCGGCTCGCAAGGTCTTGGACCAGGCTTTTCTTTCAGGCGCGTTTGGGGGTGCGCATGTCTTGATGATAGGCGCCATGCCGGGTGTTACCGCTACAATAAACGGCGGATCGCACATGGCTTTCGAGGATGCCGCGGTGATGCGGGCGGTTCCCGAAATGACTGTGGTTGAACCTTCGGATATGCTGCAGGGCGAACAGGTGCTGCGCATGGCGAAAGATCTGCCGGGCATGTTCTACATCCGCTGGGAACGCAAAGGGGATATCCGTTTCTATGAAAACGGTTCAACCTTTGAAATTGGTAAAGCTGTAAAATTGTGCGGCGGGAGCGATGTAACCATCATTGCCCAGGGGCATTTATGCCTCAAAGAGGCGCAGGCAGCCGTCGCCCTTTTGGCGCTTGAGGGAATCCGGGCGGGGTTGATAGATATGTTTACGCTGAAGCCCATCGACCGGGAGGCAATTGTGGATGCCGTGCGTGAAACCGGCTGCCTGGTAACAGCCGAAAACCAGAATGTGCTGGGCGGATTGGGGTCGGCGGTATCGGAAGTGATGGCAGAAAACGAGGCCGCGCCTTTGGAGATGGTTGGTATTCGGGATGCTTTTGGCGAAGTGGGTGATTTGGAATCACTAAAGAAAAGGTATAAATTAACAGCTCAGGATATTGCCGCGGCGGCAAAAAGAGCAATTTCTCGCAAGCAAAAAAGGAGACCCGGCGCATGAGCTTGATTGACAAAAGTTTGGTGATTCTGGATTACGAAGCTGAAAACAAAGATGAAGTCCTGCATGCATTGGCCGACTTGGCAGAATCTGCCGGCCGTTTGAATGATAAGGCTTTATATATCGAGGAACTGTATCATCGGGAAGCTGAGGCTCCGACCAACGTGGGTTTTTCCACCGCGATCCCGCATGGAAGAACGGATGCGGTGAAGGAAGCTACATTAATGTTTATGCGGCTAAAGAAGGAAATTCCCTGGAACGATGAATATGTCCATATGATTTTCGGAATTGCGGTGCCGGAATCAGAGCCTAGCAAGGTGCATCTGGCTATGCTGGCCAAAGTGGCCCGCAAGATCATGAAAGAAGAACTGCGTATTGCTTTGGATAATTGTACGGAATGCGAAGAAATACTTTCTTTACTTGATGAATGACCTCTGATCAGTTGGTTGTAAAATTTGCAGGCTTCTCTTACTCAAACGGGAAGGTTTGTACAACACGGAATAATTGCGGAAAGGAAATTGGGAACAAAAAATGGCAACTGGTGTACTAATGCCCAAATCGGGTATCTCGGTGGAAACTTGTATCTTAACCGAATGGAATAAAAAGGTTGGTGAAAAGGTGAAAAAAGGGGAAGTCCTTTTTTCCTATGAAACCGACAAATCCGCTTTTGAGGAAGTCTCTCCTCAGGATGGTACTTTATTGGCAGTCTTCTTCAATGAAAACGATGATGTGCCGGTGATGGTAAACGTATGTGTGATTGGCGAAGAAGGCGAAGATATTTCGGCTTTCAAACCTGAAGCTAGCAGCAAGGCCGCTCTCCCTCAGCAAAATAATCCGGTAAAAGAAGTCCCAGTGGAAAAAGGTTCACCTGCGGCGGCCCAACCGGTAGAGATTGAGATTAAACCGGATGGACAGCAGCATATTTCTCCGCGTGCGCGCATGCTCGCAAAAACCATGTCGGTACCTACCGAAGGTTTGGCGGGAACCGGCCCGAATGGCCGTGTCATTGAGCGGGATGTGCGAGCGAGTGCGGCTGAAGGTGTTTCAACAGGGAGCGCTCAAAAATCCCCGGTTGGTATCTCCGGAGAACCATATACCGATGTCAAACTGACAAATATCCGCAAGGTAATCGCCAAAAACATGGCCGCCTCTCTGGCAACCATCCCTCAGTTGACGCATACTTTGTCGTTTGATGCGACCGAGATTATGGCATTGCGGGCGAAGTTCAAGAAGGATGCGGATGCAGGTCTGGCGGGTATAACCCTGAATGATATGGTGCTTTTTGCGGTGGCGCATACACTGCTGGAATTCCCGGAGCTCAATGCGCACCTGCTGGAGGACAGCATCCGGCTTTTCCGTCAGGTGAATTTGGGCGTGGCTGTGGATACGCCGCGGGGTTTAATGGTGCCGACCATTTTCGCAGCGGATAAATTATCTCTGCGGGAGTTGGCTGCGCAGAGCAAGGAATTGGCGGCCAAATGCCAAAATGGGAACATCAGCCCCGAATTGCTGCAGGGTGGAACTTTTACGATTAGCAATCTGGGAAATCTGCACATTGAACACTTTACCCCCATCATCAATCCGCCTCAAACAGGCATTTTGGGCGTCAACACGATTATTCAGCGTGTTCGTGAAGTTAATGGACAAATCAGGGTATATCCGGCCATGGGATTATCCCTGACGTATGACCATCGGGCAATCGATGGCGCTCCTGCTTCGCGATTCTTAATGAAGCTTCAGGAAAATCTGGAATCATTCAGTTTGCTGTTTGTGAAGTAAAGGAAAAATAATGGTCGATTTAATAGTACTGGGTGCCGGTCCTGCCGGTTACCTGGCAGCCGAACGCGCTGCCCAGGCAGGATTTTCAGTGGTTTGTTTTGAGAAGAAATCTGTTGGCGGTGTGTGTTTGAATGAGGGATGTATTCCCTCAAAGACATTATTGAATTCCGCCAAGATTTACGACTATGCCAAACACGACGGCCAAAAATATGGTGTCTCTACCAGTGAAGCTGCCCTTGACCATGCCTTTGTCATCAAGCGGAAAGACAAGGTCGTTCGTGCGCTTGTTTCCGGCGTGGAAACTACACTGAAAAAATTAAAGGTGGAAATCGTTCGGGAGGACGCCAAAATTACCGGTAAATCCGCCTCCGGTTTTAATGTGGCTGCCGGGGGGCAAACCTGGGAGGCCGGGCGGCTGCTGATTGCCACCGGTTCGCAGGCTGTTGTGCCGCCCATCCCCGGTGTTAAAGAAGGGTTGGCGAGCGGTTTTGTCATGACGAACCGTGAGGTATTCCAATTAGCAGAACTTCCACACGAATTGGTGGTAATTGGCGGCGGCGTGATTGGGCTTGAATTGGCTTCTTATTTCAATTCTGCCGATTGCCATGTCACCGTGGTTGAAATGTTGGAGGATATAGGCGGGAGCCTGGATAAGGAAGTTGCTGCTTTGCTGCGCGGCAATTACGAAAAGAAAGGCATTACCTTCCATACCGGCTGTAAAGTTACCTCGCTGTCTGCGAACGGGGTTACTTTTCAGGAGGGAGGGAACAGTAAAACCATTTCCGCGGATAAAGTGCTGCTGTCTGTTGGGCGGCGCCCTTCAATTGAAAGCCTTGGCTTGGAGACCTTGGATGTCTACACCCAGTGCGGCGCCATCCTGACCGGTGAATCCATGCAGACAAATATCCCCAATGTGTACGCAGCCGGAGATGTCAACGGCCGTTCGATGCTGGCGCACACCGCTTATCGTGAGGCGGAAGTGAGCGTCAACCACATGCTTGGAAAACCGGACCGCGTCAACTACAACGCCATACCCGGAGTGATTTACACCAATCCCGAAGTGGCTTTTGTGGGTGAAAGCGAAGATTCCGCCCGGCAGAAAGGCTTTAGCGTGAAAACGGTCAAATTGCCCATGCAGTACAGTGGCCGCTATATGGCGGAGAATGAGGGCGGAAACGGCTTCTGCAAGGTTGTGTATGACAAGAAGAATGACCGTATTCTTGGAATTCATATGGTCGGAAATTCAGCCTCTGAAATTATCTATGGGGCGGGCATGTTGATAGAAATGCAGCTTCCCCTGGAGAAAATCAAGCAATTTGTATTTCCGCATCCCACTGTCAGTGAAATTATTCGCGAAGCGATTTACCAGTTGTAAAGAATTATTTAGGTTACAAGGAGATAAGAAATGCCAAAAAGTCAGTTTGTTGATCCGGTAAAGATGCGAGCTTCAGGCAGCTTGACCTTTACCGATATTCCCATGAACCAGTATAAAAAAGGGATTGCAGAAGAACGCGCCAATTATTCGGATGAAGAATTGCTCAACATGTATGCAGATATGCTTACTATCCGGCAGTTCGAGATCATGCTGAATTCAATCAAAAAGCAGGGTGTCTATTGCGGGCGCGAGTTCACTTATCCGGGCCCGGCTCATTTGTCTATGGGTGAGGAATCCGTGGCGGTCGGGCAGGCTTTCCTGTTGGACAGGAACGATTACATTCTCGGCAATCACCGCAGCCACCATGAAGTGATCGCCAAAGCCTTCTCAGCCATCCGCAAGCTTTCCGATGATGAACTGAAAACAATCATGGAAAACTTCTCAGAGGGCAAACTATTAAAGGCCGTGGAAAATAGTGCCGAAACGACTCAATCGCTGGCGGAGAATTTCTTCCTGTACGGCGCTATTTGCGAATTGTTTGCGAAGGCCAACGGCTTTAGCCACGGGTTGGGCGGCTCAATGCATGCTTTCTTCCTGCCTTTTGGAATTTACCCGAACAATGCCATCGTAGGTGGTTCGGCCCCCATTGGCGTTGGTGTGGCTTTATTCAAAAAATGCAACCAGAAAAAAGGCATTGTTGTCGTTAATTCAGGCGATGGCTCGGTAGGCTGCGGACAGGTATGGGAGTCCCTCAATTTCGCTGCCATGGATCAGTTCAACCAGCTTTGGGAAAAGGAATATAAAGGCGGACTGCCGATAATTTTCAACTTTACCAACAACAGCTATGGCATGGGCGGGCAGACTTGCGGCGAGACGATGGCCTATCGCGAATTGGCGCGTATCGGCGCCGGCATCAGCCCCAGCCAACTCCATACGGAACGGGTGGATGGGTTTAATCCCCTGGCGGTTATTGACGCTTACCGCAGGAAGAAGGAATTGGCAGTCAGCGGTGAAGGGCCTTGTATGCTGGATATCGTTTCCTACCGCTACAGCGGGCACTCGCCTTCGGATGCTTCCTCGTATCGTACGCAGGAGGAAATCGAGGTATGGGAAAAATACGATCCCGTGAAGACTTTCGCCGAACAACTGATTAGCGCCAAAGTAGCCACCAAAAAGAAAGTGGAAGAGATTCAGCAGTTTGCTCAAAAGCGGGTTGAAAACATGTTCCTTCTGGCAACAGATCCGGAAGTCTCACCGCATGTAGACTTTAAGAAGAATCCGGACTTCGTTGAAAAAATAATGTTCTCCAATTTGAAAATTGAGAAAATGGAAGACCGTCCGTGTGACGTCTTAATCGATCGCGCGGAAAATCCCCGCGTTAAGCAAATTGAAAAGAAATCCCGTTTTGCGCTGGATAAGGATGGCGTATTGCTTTCGAAAACCCGTGTCTATAACGTGCGCGACGGTATCTTTGAAGCGATTTTGGATAAGTTCTACACCGACCCGACCTTGATTTCCTATGGCGAAGATTTGCGCGATTGGGGCGGACCTTTTGCGGTATATCGCGGGCTCACGGAATCGCTGCCTTATCATCGCTTCTTCAATTCACCCATCTCCGAAGCTGCCATGGTGGGTGCGGGCGTCGGCTATGGTATGGCCGGCGGGCGTGCGGTGGTTGAGTTGATGTACAACGATTTTATCGGGCGCGCCGGTGATGAGATTTTCAACCAACTGGCCAAATGGCAATCGATGAGCGCCGGGTTAATCAAAATGCCGGTGGTGATTCGCGTTTCTGTCGGGGCGAAATATGGTGCCCAACATTCGCAGGATTGGTCCAGCCTTATCGCCCATATCCCCGGATTGAAAGTTGTCTTCCCGGCTACCCCTTATGACGCCAAAGGACTCATGAATTCAGCTCTGATGGGCTCCGATCCGGTCGTCTATTTTGAAAGCCAACGCACCTATGACATTGGCGAGTTTTTCCACGAGGGCGGCGTTCCCGAAGGATATTACGAAGTTCCTATGGGAGAACCGGACATCAAGCGGGCTGGAAGCGACATCACGATTCTGAATATCGGCGCGACGCTTTACCGGGCTATTGAAGCGGCTCAGATGCTGGAGGAAAGACACAATCTCTCGACCGAAATCATCGATGCGCGCAGTCTGGTCCCGTTCAATTATGAGCCGGTCATCGAGTCGGTGAAAAAGACCGGCAAGATTCTCCTGCTCAGCGATGCCTGCACGCGCGGTAGTTTCCTGAATGACATGGCTGCCAACATTACCCAGCTGGCGTTTGACTACCTGGATGCCCCGCCGGCGATTGTGGGCGCCAAGAATTGGATTTCACCGGCTTACGAGTATGATACCGAGTTCTTCCCGCAGCCGGAATGGATTTTGGATGCCATTCATCAAAAAATCCTTCCACTTGAGGGCCACACGGTTACGTGTAACTATAGCGACGTTGACCAAATCCGCCGAAGCAAATTCGGCGTCTAACCAAGTCAAGACAAGGGCAGAATCTCAGATCTGCCCTTGTTAATTTAAACCATTAAATTTTGAGATTTCTGTTTGGGAACTAGAAACCACCCGTGATAACTTGCAGTCCCCCGGATTCCAGGCGGCTTACCACGGCTGAAATTTGGTCATCGGTAAATGGGCGGAGTTCCGATAGGGTGTAAGGCATCCCCATGTTTTCATATTTTCCGCTTCCCATTTGATGAAATGGCAGCAGATGTACCTGCTTTAGCCCTAATTTCAAAGATAGTTGTGCGATCCTGTCGATGTTTTCTACATCATCAGTAAAAGTGGGAATTAACGGAATGCGCGGAATTACATTCTTGTGAAGCGAAACCAGATTTTCGAGGTTGCTGATCACAATGGATAAATTCCCGCCACATACATCGCGAAATTTTTCCTCATCCATGATCTTCAGGTCATAAAGATACAGGTCGACATAAGGCAGTGCTTTTTCAATGTTTTCAAATGGCACGTTGCCGCATGTTTCCACCGCGATTGAGTTTGTCCATGGTCTGATTCGAGACAATAATTGCTCAAGGAATTCAGGGAACAAGAATGGTTCACCGCCTGAAAAAGTAACCCCGCCGTTATCCTCATCGTATATGATTTGGTCGCTGGCAATTTCTTTGACTAATTGATCGACAGTGTATTCCTGCCCGCAGCAGGTAAGGGCGTTGACCGGGCAGTTGTCCGGCGTGTTGGTGCAGTGGTAAGCGTCCTCCGCGCTGCATTGAATACAGCGATTGTTGTTTCGGATCAGTTGAGGTTTGGTTGAAATTCCTTCAGGGTTGGAACACCAGGGGCAGTGCAGGGGACAGCCCTTAAAAAATACAATTGTCCGAATGCCGCCGCCGTCGTGAATGGAAAAGCGTTGGATGTTAAAAATGAGCGGTGTATTCATTATGGTTTTTCGGAAATCCTTTTTTTAACCGCTTATGATCACTAATTGTGCTCAGTGCGCGCGATGATGTCGTTTTGAGTTTTCACGTTCAGGTCTACGAACAGAGCCGAATAGCCTGCCACCCTGACTACCAGGTCGCGGTATTTGTCGGGGTGTTTCTGAGCATCGATGAGCGTTTCCCGCGAGATGATATTGAATTGAATGTGCTGTATCTTGAGGCGCATCCAGCCAATCAAAAAGTCCACGAACTTGCGGGTTCCAATATCCCCTTTAAATGCGTTGGGATGGAATTTGATGTTTAGCAGCGACCCGTTGGTGGTTTGGTAATGATCCAGTTTGCTGACCGACTTGAGTACTGCGGTTGGGCCGTGTGTATCGCGCCCGACCATGGGGGACAATCCTCCATCGGCCAATTGTTCCTGCGCCATGCGACCATCCGCGGTCGCGCCGACCTGCTCGCCCAGCGGGATATTGGCGGATACGGTATAGCTGCCTGGGCTGAATATACCACCGCGCACATTTTTGTAAGTCTCGCAGCATTCATTGTATTTGCTCAACAAACGGGCTGCCAATAAATCCACCGAATCAATGTCATTACCGTATTTGGGGTATTTATTGATGCACTGCTGGCGCAGCTTCTCGCTGCCCTGCCAGTTGTTCTTTAGAATTTTCACGAATTCGGTAAGGGAAAGCTGTTTTTCTTCAAATACCAGCAGCCGGATGACTTCCAGTGAGTCGGCCAGATTTTGGAACCCAATCCCCTGCACGCCTGAGAAATTGTATCGTGTACCGCCCTCGACCACGTCCTTCCCGCTCTCCAGGCAGCCGTGCATCAGCGTGGAAAGCAGCGGAATATGCGCGAGCTGGCCGTGCGCGGTGTCCACCTGATTGGAGCCATCCACCATCAAAGCCACGTTGTCTTCGATCTCTTTTTCCACCAAAGTGATCAATTGATCATAGCTGGCAATTTCACTGGCGTGCTTTTGCAGCGCAAGTTCCAGCAGCCTGGGGGAATTGAACATGGCGATATCGTGCAGCCCGTACATTTTGCCCGGCACTGAAATTTCAACACAGCCGACGATGGCGTAATCACGAGCGTCCTTGAGGGAAATTCCGCGTGCCAACAGCCCCGGCATGATGACTTCATCGTTGAACACGTGTGGGACACCTGTGCCCAGCTTGATGGTCTCGGCAGCGCGGGCGACAAAGTCCCGTGATAGACGTTCGTTCATGCGCACGCCCAGGTTGGGCTGAGGCAGACGGATGTCGTCATAAGTATCCAGAATTAACCAACTCAGCTCATTATTGGCGCCGAAACCGTCCGGGGTCAGGCCGCCCAACATAATGGTATATCCGGTCGGAAAGCCCGCGAAATACTTCGCGCTTTCCCGGCTGCGTAGTAGAACCACGTCGTTCATCTTGATCCACAACATGCGCAGCGTATCCTTGATTTCGTCAATGGATACACCGGCGGCGACGTCTTTCTGGAAGAAAGGCAACATCCATTGATCAAAACGTCCGGTGGAAATGCTGCTGGCGTTGGATTCCATTTGCAGGGCAATATTGAAATACCATAACAACTGCGCGGCTTCGAAGAAGCTGTTTGGGCGCTCGTGCTGGATGGATTGAGAAGCCAATTTCATGCGCACAAGTTCCTGCTTGCGCGCGGGATCAGCCTCTTGCGCGATCAGGTTATCCAGCAGGTGAATATACCTGCCAATATGGTCCTGCAGCGCGCTCAAGCAAATGCGCGCGGCCTGGTAGAAATTGTTTTGGCCGTTGCGGTTTTCAAATACGTCAATTTCCGAAATGATTCCGTCCAGGCCCAGATTCAACAGTTTTTCGAAATCGGGGATGATATGCCCCTGGCCTTTGTCGGTTTGGTTGATGCTGACTATCCGGGTTTCGATGGATTCCCGCACAGGCGGGGTCAGGCGCGGTTCGATTAAGTCTTTCAAACTTCTTTCGGCCCAATAGGGGTAAAGCTCTTTTAGGAAAAACTCCTTGTCTTCAGGCAAAACATAAAAACTGTCCTGGGGGCGGCAGTAAAGGCTGTCAATCTCATCGCGAATCCAATAAGGGCTCATTTCCGGAGACGCGATCCCGCTGCGCGGCTTGACGGTGCGGTTGCCGGCCAGTATTTCCCCTGCGCGAATGGAAATCTCGATATTCGCCAGCACATGCTGCAGCGCTTTAGCGCGCCGGATGATGTTGGGCTGGCCTTCGGTCGTCTTCCAGCTTTCAGTGTAATAACGTGCGCGTTCAAAGGAAATCTCTCTACGCGTGCTTAAAAGTTGTTGTTTCAGGATTTGGAAGCGATTCAAAGTAGTCATTGGCAATTTAGGGTATTATCCGGAGTCGATAGAAATATTTTTGCGAATGAATTATAGCAACGATTTCCCGTAATAGCAACATATATCGTAATTATTATTGATTGATAGTGATATATCAAGATATCGTGAAGAGAACGATAGGCAAACTGACTTCCTGGTATTCTCCTGAATCTCTGGAGATTTGATCTGAAATAAAACCCTTCTAAAAGAATTCTTGCTTCTAACCAGGATTAATTGGTTAAATTGTAGATTGATATATAATACCCCGACGTTATATTGTCTATAAACAAAAACCTTTCCGAATCTGAACGACTTTAAATTTATCAATATTAAGAGGATTTATACAATGAATGGTTCATCCGAAAACCCCAACACGGGCTATATTACAGCGCTGGGTAGCGCCGTTTTTCTTTCTCTGACATCTATCTTTATCAGTTATCTGAATTTGAATTTTCAATTGCCTGCCCTGGTGCTGGCCTTTTGGCGTGAATTTTTTGTTGCATTGATTTTGCTGGTGGTTTTCTTTATTTTCCGGCGAGCTCTTCTGCATGGGGCAAAACCGCATCTTTCTTATCTGGGCATCTATGGTTTTGTGTTGGCGCTCTTCAATGCCCTTTGGACAGTTTCCGTCACACTGAACGGCGCCGCGGTGGCTACGGTGCTGTGCTATTGTTCGGCAGCATTTACGGCACTGTTGGGTTGGCTGATCCTGCATGAGGAGTTGACCCCGGCCAAGATCATCGCGGTCGTCCTCAGTTTGGCCGGTTGTGCTTTTATTGTGGATGCCTTCAATCCCCAGGTTTGGCATATCAACCCATTGGGTATTCTGACCGGTATCGGCTCCGGGTTGTTCTACGCCATCTACTCCCTGATGGGCCGTTCGGCTTCTCAGCAGCGCGGACTAAACCCCTGGACGACATTGTTCTATACATTCCTGGCAGCTGCGGTGTTCATGCTGTTCATCAACCTGTTCCTGGGAACCTGGTTGCCGGGTGGGGCGCAGCAGCCCTCCGACTTGTTCTGGCTGGGTGACTCGCTGCCTGGTTGGATCATCCTGTTCCTGTTGGCAGCCGGCCCGACATTGATGGGGTATGGGCTATACAACATCAGCCTTACGCATTTGCCATCCAGCGTGGTTAATTTAATCGTCACGATTGAACCGGTTTTCACGGCAATCACAGCGTATTTTGTTTTGGGGGAGCGCCTAACTTTACAGCAGATCTTGGGCGGCCTATTGGTCATGGCAGGCGTCGTAGTTATACGTATGTATAAAAATAGGGTAAAATCGGACGTGCACTAAGACCAGGAGATATTCACTGCTCCGTCATTTAAGAATTGGAGGTCAGATGGTACAGATAGTCACAGATAGTACAGCCGATTTAAGTCATGAGATTGCAGATCAGGCGAACGTAAAAGTGATTCCTTTGTCCGTAATCATCGGTGGCAACACCTATCATGACGGCGAAGACATTGATCAATTTAAATTATTTGAGCTGATCAAGCAGACTGGCGAATTACCTAAGACAGCCGCGCCATCCCCGGGTGAGTTTCATAAAATGTTTGACGTGCCGGAAGATTCTATTTTTATCGGTATTTCATCCAAACTTTCCGCCACGGTGCAGGACGCGGTTTTATCCGCTCAGGAATTTCCGGAGGGAAAGGTGCGTGCGATTGACTCAATTAACCTTTCCACCGGCATTGGCCTGCTGGCGCTGGCCGCCGCCGACTTGCGTGATCAGGGATTGTCTGCCGCGGAGATTGAGGCGGAAATCAAACGCCGCCTGCCCAAAACGCGCATGTCTTTTATGATCGCTACGATGGAATTCTTGTACAAAGGCGGGCGCTGCTCGGCCATGGAAAACATTTTCAGCACCATGCTGAAGATCCACCCCATCATCGAGATGCAGCCGGACGGCTCGCTGGGCGTCAAGGACAAGGCTTACGGTTCGCGCAAAAAGTCCATGCAATTGCTGCTGACCGATTTTGAAAAACATCTGGATGAGTTGGATCCGCGCCGGGTGTTTGTTACCCATACCTCGCCGGATGAGGACGCGGAATATTTGAAGGAAGAAATTATCAAACTGGCCGCTCCCGAAGAGGTGCTCATTACCCGTGCCGGCAGCGTAGTCTCCAGCCACTGCGGCCCCGGCACCATCGGGATCTTGTACATGGTCAAGTAAGTTGTTTTGGATATTCGAGGCCGGCAATTGCGCCGGCCTCTTTTTTTATTGGCTTTCCCCAAGGGGATACTGTGCGATCGACAAGCACGGCCAATAAATTATTTTTAATCCAGCAAAACGTAGGGCGCGTTTCCATACGCGCCAAAAATAACCTATGCCCCCTCACCCCTGATTCTTTCCCTTAACCATCGAAGGGCAGGCATTCTTGCCTGCCTTTTTGCGATTGTGCCAGCCGAGATCCTTACGGTCGATGCCCTGCGTTTCACATAGGGCAAAACGCTCCCTCAGGATGACACAGACATTGGTCAACCCTCTCCCCTGACCCTTTTACCCAAGGGAAGAGGGAGTATAAAAAAAAGGCCGGCAAACGCCGGCCTTTCGTGTTCCTCAATAAACTAAAACTTCCAAATCTCTTTCAATATGGCCTTGGCCGTGTCCAGGTCGTGTACCAGGTGGTTGAGCATCATGGCCCGCAGGGCTTTGCTGTAATCTTTTTCTACCACTGCCTCCGACCACAACATCTCAAACGTGGCGTTCAGGCGCACCATGGCCTGCAAATCCAGCGGCGCCTCGGCCGGTTCCAGCGGTACAAAGCCGTGGCCGGTCACCAGCGTGGGGGTCTCCACAATGGCGTGCGCCGGCATCCAAGGGATGGCTGTGCCGTTGACGATGTTCAGGATGAAAACCTGGTTGGCATTGTTGGCGTGCGCCAGCATGACCGGTACTACGATGGCGCCGTACCAATGCGCGCCGCGCTGATTCAAGCTCTCCGGTTTGCTGTTGCCGGCCTCGTAAATGCTCATTACCTGCGCTTCCAGCTCCATCAGCTGCTCCGCGCGCACATGCTCCTGGTCCTTTTGTTTATCAAAGACCCGGTTGGCGTGATAGTAATATTTGAAGTAGCTGGTGGGGATGCCGCCCATGGCCTGGGCGATCTCTACGTCCACCGGCAGGCCGGGTACTTTGTCCAACTGGCTCAGGATTTCCGGCATCATGTCGCGGCCGTTCCAAATTGCCTTCACGACCCAGCCGAAGTGATGCATACCTACGTACTGCACCCACAGCTCCTCCAGCGGCGCGCCCAGCATGGCCGCGATGTTCTCGGCAATGCCGATGGGCGAATCGCACACACCCACGATGTTTACTTTGGAGTAGCGCGAAGCCGCATATTGGATGTAGCTGTTGGGGTTGGTCAGGTTGAGCATCAGTGCCTGCGGAGCGACTTCTTCCACCATGCGGCAATAGTCCAACACCACCGGAATGGTGCGCAGGGCGTTGCTCATGCCGCCCGGCCCGTATGTTTCCTCTCCCAGGATGCCGAACTGCTTGGGGAAGCGTTCGTCGTAAGCGCGGGCTTTATAACCGCCCACGCGGATCTGGTTAAGAATGTAGTCGGCGCCTTCCAGACCTTTGCGTGCATCGGTCTCGAAGGTAACCTCTAACGGAACCTGGGCAGCCTTGGCTAACGCTGCGCCTGCCGCGGCCACTTTTTCAAGCTTGTCGCGTGTGCGCCCAATCAGACAGATCTCAAATGCCGTCCGGTCTGTGCGCTTGGCCATTTCTTCCACAAGCAGCGGAGAGGCAATGCTGCTGCCGCCCAGAACTGCCAGTTTTCGTTTTTCAGACATCGATTCCCTCAATTCGTTCGCTTATGCGCGGTCGTAGTAAGCCAGGATGGCTTCGGCGGTCGCGCGGGCTTCATCCTCACGGAAGGTTTCAAAGATAGGCAGGTTCAACACGCGCGTGGCGTAGGAAGAGCCTACCGGGAAATCGGACTCTTTGTAATTCAGGTCTTCATAAGCGCCCTGCATGGGCACCAGGATGGGATACATGGCAAACGCGCCGATGTCATTGTTGGCCAGGTGTATCAGCAGGTTGGTCCGTTCTTCCGCGTTCGGGGTGATGGTTACGTAGGAATAATAAATGTGGTGGGCGTAGTCGGCCACGTACGGCAGCTGCAGAGGAGTGTCCTTCAGCATTTCATCGTAGATTGCGGCGATTTTGCGCCGGCGGTTATTCCAATCATCCAGGTGGCGCAGCTTGACGCTCAACATGGCGGCCTGGATCTCATCCAAACGATCCTGGAAGCCAATCACTTCGTGAATGAATTTAACGCGCTGACCAACGTAGCGCAGCATGCGGATCTTCTCGTTCAATTCGGGGTCGCTGGTGGTAATGACACCGCCGTCGCCGTAAGCGCCCATGTTCTTGCTGGGGTATAACGAGAAAGCGGCTGCGTGGCCTAATGAACCTGCCCGGCGGCCCTTGTAATATGCGCCGTGCGCGTGCGAAGCGTCTTCCAGTACGTACAGGTTGTGCTTCTTGGCCAGGTCCATAATGGGATCCATGTCCACTACCTGCCCATACAGGTGCACCGGCACAATGGCCTTGGTCTTGGAAGTGATCTTCTTTTCCACCAATTCGGCGGTCAGGTTGTAGGTCTTGGGGTCGATATCCACAAACACCGGAGTCGCGCCACAATACGAGATCGCGAAGGCAGTGGCTACGTAGGTATTGCATACCGTGATGACCTCATCGCCCGGGCCGACGCCCATGGCTTCCAACGCGATGTGCAATGCGGCGGTACCGCTGGACATGCCGATACCGTATTTGCTATTGCTGAATTCGGCGAATTCCTCTTCAAATTTCTTCAGGTAAGGTCCCAGGGTGTATTTGCCGGTGGGCATGACCTTCTTGAGGACATCCATTACTTCGTCGCCGATCTCTTCCCATTGGCGCTCCAGCTCACCGCTGCCGATCTTGGTTGGTTTCAGCAGGGCATCCACCCAACTGGGTACTTCAATCTTGCGGCTCAAATCTATTTTCGTCATTTCTTCTCCAAATGTTTATTTTTTAAAAAATTGCGGCAGATACTGCTTGTGCGCTTCCAACATTTCGTCCACCAGCTTGACGGCGGTGGGATAATCGGGCACCAAGGGGTTCTGCAGCATGGCTAAATAGGCGTCGCGCCGGGAACCGCTGACAGCGGCTTTTACCGTGGCGGATTCCCAGGCTTTGGCATGCTGGCACAACGCGCGGATGGATTCGGGCAGGCGGCCCATGCTGAGCGGGGTTACGCCGTGCGCGCCCACCACGCAGGGCACTTCCACAGATACGTCCGGATCCAAATCCGGGATGCTGGTGCCGTTGCGGGCCACCACGATCTGGACGTCCCGCCGGTCGAGCATCAGGGACATGATCAGGTTGACGGCTGCTTCGGAATAACGCGCGCCGCCGCGTTGGGCCAGTTCCGGGGGCTTGATCATGACATTGGGATCGGCATATTTCTTCAACAATTCTTTTTCAACTTCCAGCACAACCTGGCCGCGGCTTTTCTCGGCTGCTTTGGCTTCTGCCAGGCGTTGGGGATGGAAGTAGTAGTATTGCAGATAATAAGTCGGCATTACGCCCAAGGTGCGCACCAGGTCGGGGTCGATCTTGGGCATTTCTTCGATGTCTACCATCTTTTCCAGGTTGTCGATCAACTGTTGGGTGACGTCCTCACCCTTGATGTAAACTTTGCGCACCCAGTTGACGTGGTTGAGGCCCATCCACTCCAGGAACACATCTTTGGGTTCCACGTGGAAGGCTTCCGCCATGGCGGCGATGGTGTTGATGGGATTGTTGCACAGACCCACGACGTTCAGGTTGGTGTGCTTGAGAATGGCTTCGGTCATGATACCGGACGGGTTGGTGAAGTTGATATACCAGGCATCCGGGGCATACTTCTCCATATCTTTGGCGATATCCAGCGTCACCGGGATGGTGCGGAAGGCTTTAAAGGTGCCTCCCGGGCCGGTGGTCTCCTGTCCGATTACGTTGTATTTCAGCGGGATCTTCTCGTCCAGGATGCGCGCGGCCATGTGTCCGATGCGCATGGAAGACAGCACGAATTTCGCGCCATCCACCGCTTTGGGGCGGTCCAGATTGAGCGTGACTTTAGTGTCCAGCTCGGCATATTGGACCTGGCGCTGGGCCATACCGCCCACGATATTCAAACGTTCTTCGTCGATATCGTACAGCGCAATTTCATCGACTTGCAGGTCGGGTTCGTGCTGAATAAAGCCATCAATTAATTCAGGGGTATAGGTGCTGCCCCCGCCGATGACGGTTATTTTTTCGATTGTTGGTTTTGACATTTTGCTACCTCTTTTTCAAGGGTTTCAATTCGCTTGTTCATCCGAATCACTTGTTCGGTGTTATCAATCTCGGCCCAGGCCAGCATCAACAGGTCGAGCGAATGGACCAATAGGACGGAAAAAGGCACGTCCTCGCCGCGTGCGGCTTTGGTGATGATGGAGGTGTTAATCTTATGAGCCTGGGTCTGCTCGTCGTTGGCTTGCTGCAGGCTTTTCTCCGCATCTTCCCACTGGTAATTCTCGGCGTATTCGGCGGCTTCTTTGGCAAAACTGCGGGCACTGCCGGCATGTAAGATTAGTTGGAACAGCGTCTGTTCCCATTCATTAAAATCAGTCATATTGTTATTTATCCTTCTTTAAACTTAATTTACTAAATGACTTCCGTCATTCATGCGCAATACTTGCCAGCGGCCGTCGACGAGCTGAAATTCGCTGATGCCGCAAGCCGTCCAGGGTCCAATCAGGCGCCATGCATCCACATCCAAACCTTGAAAATACTGTGACAGGATGCCCAGGATACCCCAATGCACCACCAGCATGGTGCGCTGGTTGGGATGCCGTGCGATGATCTCTTCAGTGCCTTCTATAACGCGTGCCACGAGATCTTTTTCATGTTCGCCGGTTAACCACAGGGTCAGGTTGACGTAGGGCCGGAAGTACCACGGCCCGCTGCCGTCCGGTTCAAAGCGATCCAGGCGTTTCCCTTCCAGGCGGCCGTAATAGCGTTCCCGCAGTTTATCCACCGGGATGGGGTCCAGTTGGATGGCTTCCCCAATGATTTCAGCAGTACGCATCGCCCGCCCCAGTGAGCTGGCATACAACGTATCGATATGCTGGCCGCGGAAATAATCCGCGGTCTTCCGGCAATCCGCCAACCCTGCCTCTGAAAGCGGGGCGTCTAAATGACCGTGGATTCTGTTACCGGTGATCATTGTTGTCTCAGCATGTCTGACCAGGATGAGCTGCGTTGAATTTTCCATGTAGTATAGTTTTCTTTTTATTTCATTGGTTCGGCGGAATCGGCTGCGCAGCGAAAACCGACAAAGGGATTCTTGCGCAGGGGAGTATGCATACGGATGAAAAAGGTTTGCGCTTCTTCCGCGCCGTCCAGCCAATCGCCGCCGCGCAACGGTGCGCGCAGCTGGGAGGGCTTTCCGCCGCCGATCCATTCCCACACGTTGCCGGCCATATCCTGGCAGCCGTAAGGGCTGTCGCCCGCGGGCGAATATTGGCCCACCGGCGTGGTGTCCCCGGAGAAAGTGTTGCACTTATCGCGGTCGAACTCGTTGCCCCACGGCCAGGTGCGTCCGTCGGTACCGCGCGCGGCTTTTTCCCATTCTTCATTGGTAGGCAGGCGTTTGCCGGCCCAAGCGGCGTAGGCTGAAGCGCTTTCCCAGTTGACTTCCACTACCGGGTGATTTTCCTTGCCTTCGGGCCAGGTTCCCTTGCGCCAGGAGGCGGGTTCGGTATGGCCGGTTGCATCAACGAATTTCTTGTAATCCGCGTTGGTGACGGGATAGAGGTCGATGAAAAATTCTTTGGTTTCAGTTTTTTCCTGATCCTCTCCATATAAAAATTCACCCGCCGGAACTTTTACCATGGGTCGATTGTCTTTACCGCAGACAAACAGAGGAACTTTAGTTTCTGACATTCTTAATGCTCCTTTTATTAAATTTTTTAGGATTGGATGATTGCAATTCTTTTGTTAACCAGCGATAACAGAAGAAGGTTGTTGCGAGATAGTAAACAGACGTTACAACAGAAGTGAGTGTTGAGGTTACCCCCAATGTCTGGCCTGTGTTTCCTTCACCCAGGGCTAATTCCAATAAAGAGGCGCCCCAGGTAAAGACGATGTAAAGAAGGATGCCGGCCCAAAATCGCTTGCTTTTGCCTTTGATTGCGGAGGCGACCAAATACCCCTGCACTGCGCTGATGGTCAGTAATGCAACCCGGAAAAAGATAGTCGATAAGGATGTTGCAAATAGGTTCGCGACACTGGCTTGAGCAATCTGAGCAACCGTGGCAGCCTGAACACTTCCCGCTGCCAGGTTTTCACCGCCATGGCTGAATATGATATTAATCCCAATACCAATCTCGTTCAGTCCGGTAAAAACATGTGCGATCATGCCGATGCCAAAACCCAGCGCCAGGCCGTTGCTATCGATATCTTCATCTTTGTCCAGGCGGCTCTTCAGGAAGTAAAACATCCCGAGCTGTAATAGGAGCGTGGTGACGACATCGCCGCCGAAATAGGAAATGATGCTGGAGCTGTTGGCGCTGGTTTGACCGCCTGTAATAATCTGCATAATGAACTTTTGCAGGAAGGTGCTCAAAAAGAATGTGATGGCCCAGATACCCATACCCCAATAAGTAGCTTCCCGTTTGTAATCAGGCCGAAAACGGCTGATCATATTCATTGGAATGCCCGATGAAAAGATGAAAACAAAACCGCTGACAACAACCAACAGCCCCTTTAATATCATAATGACCTCAATTTGCTTCTAAGTTGCGTGTAATTATTTTCCGGCGTCGCGTTCTTTGATGGCTTCCATGACCTGATTGAAGATGGCTTCACCGTCAATCATGCCGTAAGCGATTGTGTCGATATTCAGAACGATGGTTCCGTAAGGGCCTGAAGCTTGTTCAATAGCTTTCTTCTTAAACCGGACTTGCGGAGCCACCAACACGATATCCATCGGGTTTTCCGAAAAATCCCAACGTCCCATTTCAGCTGCCTCAATTGCTTTCAATTCAAAAGGCACACCCGCGGCTTCGGCGGCTTTGGCTGTCTTGGCTTCAATCAAGCTGGAGGACATACCCATGGCGCAAACCATAAGCACTCTGATTTTTTTCTCTTCTGCCATTCTTACACCTCTTATAAAATAATAAAAATAAAAAGATTTGTCTCTTTTAGCGTTCGTTTAATAATTTCGGGAAGTAATCCCCGTGCTGCGCCAGGTAATCGTCCAGGATATTCCGGGCGATATCGTAACCCGGCACCAACGGGTGCAGGGTAAGTGCTTCCAGCGCCAATTCGTAGGAATCTTCCACAGCCGCTTGGATGGTCAACTTCTCGTAGGCTTTTACGGATTTCATCAAGCCCAGGTCTGCGTCGGGGATGCTGCCCATTGCAAAGGGCCGCACCACGCCGTTGCCGACCAGGCAGGTGGTCTCAATCACATCGTTTTCTGCCATGCCACTGATGGCGCCGCGATTGGGTACGTTTAAGATCATGAGCTTGGGTTTTTCCAGCAGCCCTTCAATGACATTCAGGGCAACTGCCGAATATCCTTCTGCGGATTCATCCATGGCCTTTTTTGCGTCTTGTTTTTCAAGCGGTTTTTCTTCAACCGCAGCGTTTTCCGCATCGTGTCCGGTTTCCAGCGTCATATAAGTGCTTTGGCGCTGATCCAGGTATTTCAGGTAAATTGCTTCAATCTTATCCGGTGTGTCTTCCTCGTCGCGGATGCGCCGCAGCCCGGCGTACAGCTCCTGGTTAAAAGGCAGGATTTGCATCGCGCGGCTTTGGCCTGATTTGAGTAAATTCTCGACTGATTTTCTGGGGTAGTAATAAAAATATACATACTCGTTGGGGATGGTCCCTAACGCTGCGATCTCATTGACATCGAAAGGCAGGTGTTCGATTGTCTCACCGGAAGTTTGCATCTTTTGCAGAATATCCGGGATAAGGTCTTTGCCATCCAAATAAATGGAACGCATCCAGCCCAAGTGATTCAAGCCGTAATATTCGGGGAATAGTTTGTCGGGATCGGTATGAACGTAAGCCGCCGCCGCACGCATCATAGCCGACGGGTTATCGCAAATACCCACGGCATGTTCAAAACCTGCCACCCGCGTGATTGTTTCTGTCAGTATTCCGGCCGGGTTGGTGAAATTCAACAACCAGGCATCCGGGGCCAATTCTTTGATTAATTCGACATAATGCAGGATGACGGGTACGGTTCTCAGCGCCATGGCAAAACCACCGGGGCCGGTGGTTTCCTGGCCGAGCACGCCGTATTTCAAAGGTACTTGTTCGTCAATAACCCGTGATTCCAATGAACCTTCACGGAAAGTGGTAACGATGAAATCCGCGCCCCGGATGGCTTTGCGGGCATCGGTAGTCCACTCGATATTGAATTTTGCGCCTTTAGCCAGACGCGGTTTACAGGCCAGTTTGATCAATTCCAGTCGCTCCGGATCGATGTCCATCATACAGACTGTGTCCAGAGGCAGACGATCCTGAAAATTGAGAATACTCTGAATCACCAACGGAGTTCGTACACCCCCGGCGCCGATAAATGTAAGTTTCATATAGCCTCTATAGTTTATGAAGGGGATGTGATTTCCACATCCCCTTTGTTTCTCGTTATTTGCTTTATGCGGCAACTTTCTTGACGCCGGCTTCTTCTTTCTGGAGCACTTCCGCTTCCCAAGCCTTGAAGGCGGGGAACCAGATAATGCCAGGAATGACGAACTCGGTGATGATGGCCAGGATAATAGCGCGCCAATCATAACCGGTTTCCAGGAACATCAGGATGGGTGCGGGCAGCGTCCACGGACCAGCAATGTATGTGGGGCTGACCAGACCAGCGGATGTTGCCAGATAGGCAACCGTGGTGTTCAAGAAGGTGATCAGGATGAACGGGAGGCCCAGAATCGGGTTGAAGATTACAGGGGCACCAAAGGTGATCGGCTCGTTGATATTGAAGATACCGGGCCAGATACCCAACCAGCCTACACGGCGTAGGCGTTCTGATTTCGAGCGGGTGAAGTAGAAAGCCAACGGCAGAGTGGCGCCGGAACCGCCGGGAACTACGAAGGAGCGGAACTGCTCGGTGTAGATAGCGGTGGGGGCTAAACCTTCGGCAACGGCTTTTACGTTGGCGGCCAGGTTCGCCTGCCATACGGGCTGCAGGGCGATACCAATGGTCATGTCGCCGTGGATACCCATGGTCCATAAGAAAGCATGGAAGGTTTCCGCGATAGCGGCGGCTGCGTAAGTGGACGCGGCGGGAACAACTGCGCCCAATACTTTAAACAAACCGTTAGCTAAATCAAAATTGAGTACAAAGCGGATTAACCACCAGCCAAAAGCAATCGCTGCGCAGGGAATCAAAGCAGCAAAAGCATTGGAAATCGCCGGGGGTACCCCATCGGGCATCTTGATGACGATGTTCTTCTGAATGAAGAAACGGTAGACTTCGACCGTAACCACCGCGAGAACCATGGCGGTGAACAAACCGGAGCTGTCCAAATAGTTGCCGGCTTCTCCGTTGACCAATTCCGGGGTTGCAACCAGAATGTAGGACAGGAAGGAGAAAAGTACGGGCATCAAAGGATCCAAACCACGGCGCCGGGCTAACGCGTAGGCGATGGACATGAGCACATAAATTGACAGCAGGCCATAAGTGACATTGAATACATTCCAGAGGGTGCCTGAAATGTTTGCCGGCAAATGTGCCTCTAAATAGCAGGTCGGATCATCTTTGAAGCACAGCGGGAATTGCAGGATGATTAATACCAAAGCTCCCACAATCAGGATAGGCATCATAGCTACGAAACCGTCGCGGATGGAAGCCAGGATGGGCTGATCGAAAATCGGTGCCATCTTTTCCATCAAATCGGTCATAGCATCTGCCCAATTCTTTTTTTTCTTTTCGGGTGACATAAATAAAACTCCTTTCAAATTTGTTAATAATGTTTGTTGCTGTTACGATTTCTCTTGCGAATAAATTGATTTTGCTTATAAATATTTCCTCCTTTACTTCGAATTAACGAATTAACAACCGCATGAATGACGAATAACTAATTCAGATGGAATTACTGTCAATGAATCTACCGCTTGATGATTAATTTGTTTTATTAAAATATCGACTGCTTTCCTGCCCACTTCCGCAAAAGGTGCGTGAATGGTGGTGAGTGAGGGATTTAAGAAAGGAGCGATAGTTTGATCGTCGAATCCAACCACGGATACCTGACCGGGTATGTCAACTCCCGCGTCTGTGAGAGCGGCCATGGCGCCGATGGCGGCCTCGTCATCACAGGCAAAGATGGCGTCGAAATCAGTGTTTTTCTTTAAGAGATTTTTGACTGATTCAAAAGCGCTGTCACGGTCAAAGTTACCGGGATAAACTAAACTGGGATTGAAAGGAATGTTTTTTTCTGCCAATACCGATTTGTAGCCAATTTCGCGTACCATCGAATCTTCGTGCGTGGGCAGCCCGCGCAGGAAGACAATCTTGCGCCGCTGATGAACTTCGATCAGGTGGCGCATGATGGCTTTAGTGGCTTGTAAATTTTCAACGCCCACGCTGGGGATATTGATTTCCAAAGGTGCGGTGCGGCAGACCAGGACCACAGGATAGCGGTTGAAAAAATAATACTTTAGATCGTTATCGCTGGCGCAGTCGGCAAAGATGATCATGCCATCCGTGTTTTGCGGCCCGATGGAAAACGCGTTGGTTCCGGTCGTGACGGTGTCATCCCGGCTGATGGAGATGAGCAGGTCGAATCCGGCCGCGCGCGCGTCTTTTTCTATTTCGCTAACCAGGACAGAAAAAAAATCGCCTTTTATATCTGATAATAAAAGGCCGAGGGTGGAATATTGATTGGTAGCTAATTTGCGGGCTGCGGAATTGGGGATGAAGTCAAGTTCCTTCATGGAACTTTGAATGGACTCACCGACTTCTTTGGACACAGGCGCAGTCTTATTGATATAACGACTTACTGTCGCAATGGATACTCCCGCCCTCCTGGCGACGTCCCTAATAGTTACCGATCGCTTGTTTTCCATTAATTAAGTTGTAGGATAATTTCTTGTATAATATTAATGTAACCGGTTACACTATATCACCCAAAAAACTGAAAGTCAAGAGATTTTTAAGGAATTTCTATCAACCAGGAGATGTGGATATGACCATCATGGTCTTATTTTGCTTCTGCGCAGTCCGGAGAGGAACTAAATTTCGGCCGGCTTTATAATTGACTTATATAAAGTGCTCAATAAAGGATAGATTATGCGCGTGAAAAGAAAACCGATTCTGATTATTGCCTTCCTGATAATGGCGCTGCTGGCTGTTTATGGCACTGTGGCGGCTCAAAGCAATTCCGACGACCCGGCTGTAGTGATCACCTTCTTTTGGCGCGAAGGCTGCTCACATTGCGCGGAAGAAAAACCTTTCCTGCAGGAGCTGATGGCGCAGTACCCGCAAATTTACCTGCGGGCCTATGAGGTCTACGACAGCCAGGCGAACCTGGATTACCTCTTTGCTTTAGGAGACGCCATGAGCTTTGAAACCAGCGGCGTGCCGGTTACGGTCATCGGCGATCAGGCCTGGGTTGGCTTTAGCGATGAAATCGGAACGGAACTTTCTGCGGCTGTGGCTGCCTGTTCCAATGACGGCTGCGGCGATCCGGCGGATAAATTCGGCCTGGATACCTCAGGCACCGTGCGCTCGCTGCAAACGGCCGGTGAGACTGCCGCGGATACCGAAAGCACAACTTCCCCATTTGTATGGGTGCTGGCTGTGGTGGCGTTGGTGCTGGTCGCTTATGGGGTTGGCGCCCTGCTGCGCCAGGCAAAAAAGAAACCCGCTCGCAAGCGCCATTGAATCAGCTCATCCTGCTTGAATATAAAGAAGGCACTCAATAACGAGTGCCTTCTTGTTTAAGCGTAGAGGAATTATTCTCCCATAATGGTCTGAATGCGTTCCATCACATCCGGGGTCAATTGGCTGACCACATCCATGGCCTTCAGGTTCTCTTTAACTTGCTGCAGTTTGCTGGCGCCGGTGATGACCGTGCTGACGTTGGGATTTTTCAAGATCCAGGCCAGTGCCATCTGTGACAGCGGCACGCCCAGGTCGTCCGCGACGCTTTGGAGCTGCGAAACCTTGTCCAATTTGGCCTGGTCGGTGACGCTTTCCTTCAGCCATTCATAATGCGGCAGTGTTGCGCGTGACCCATCCGGGATGCCTTTGTTGTACTTGCCGGTCAACAGGCCGGAGGCCAGCGGGCTCCAGGTCGTCATGCCGTAACCGTAGTCACTGAACAGGCGGGTATATTCCACTTCAAGCCGTTCGCGGTGGAACAGGTTGTATTGGGATTGTTCCATCACCGGTTTATGCAGGTGATGGCGTTCGGCAATTTCAATAGCGGCCAGGATATCCCCGGCCGGCCATTCGGATGTGCCCCAGTAAAAGGCTTTGCCGGATTCCACAATGTTGTGCATTGCCCATACGGTTTCTTCAATGGGCGTATGCGGGTCCGGCCGATGGGCGAAGACCAAATCAACATGATCCAACTGGAGCCGTCTCAGTGAACCGTCGATGGCTTCCAGCAGGTATTTTCGGTTGAGGGTATCTTTTTCATTGATGCCTTCATTAAGCCCCCAAAAGAATTTGGTTGAAACCAGGTAACTTGAACGGCGCCAGCCCAACTTCTTGAGCACGGTGCCCATGATTTCTTCCGATTTGCCTTTGGCATACACTTCTGCGTTGTCGAAGAAATTCACGCCGGCATCGTACGCGGTAGTCATCATATCCATGGCACTCTCGATATCCACCTGGTTGTGGAAGGTGACCCATGAACCCAATGAAAGAGCGCTGACGCGTAACCCTGACCGGCCTAAATAGCGATATTCCATAATGAACGCCTCCTGAACTCTTTTTATTTTGCTATGTTGTAATTTTATACATCCTTGTAAAAAATTACCTTATAGAAATATAAGAAAGCAGGAGGCGCTGGTTTACGAATTAGAAAAGTAAAAGTCTAAATCTCTTCGATGGTGACAGTTTTGATGGCGTCGCCGGGAAAATCCGGGTTACGGCTGGGGTCGCGGCGCTTGATATTGTTGACAGTCGGCATTCCCTTGATTACCTGACCGAAAATGGTGTAACCGCCATTTAGGTGCGGGGTGGGGCCGAAGGTGATGAAGAACTGGCTGCCGTTGGTGTCCCGACCGGCGTTGGCCATGGCCACGATACCGGCGCGGTCGAATTCAAGATCTGAATCTTCGTTATTAAATTGATAACCTGGGCCGCCCCGACCGGTTCCGGTGGGGTCGCCGCCTTGAGCCATGAAACCTTCTAATACACGATGGAAGGTTACACCATCAAAATACCCGTCGCGAGCCAGAAAGACAAAGCTGTTAACAGTGACTGGCGCCTTGTCGGCATACAGTTTGATAATGAATTGCTCCCCGTTTTCCATCTTGAAGGTGGCGGTATATTCTTTCTGCGGATCAATTTGCATGGCAGGTGCGGATGAATATTGTTTGCTGTTTGCTTGGTTTTCGCTTGACATAATTCTTTACTACTTTCTTTAGTAATTTGGATAATCGAATTCCTGCGTGATTATACCTGTATCAACCGGCAGATTCGGGAAATTCTTTAAATTACTGAGATTAAAAAGTGAATCCGGGGGTGTGTTCAGAAAAATTAATAATTATCAGGTGGACAGAATTAATCTCTAAATTTAATACAATACTTATATAAAATTTACACGGTATAAATTATTATTGGGCATAAATTAATAATTAGTCATAGAATATAAGGAACAAAAAACCTGACCAGCAGATGAATTTGGCGAGGGTTTAAAAATATAATCTGAGGTTATTGGTATGGCAAACCAAATTGCATTGGTAACGGATAGCACCTGCGACATTCCCGATGAGTGGCGCGAAAAATACAACATAACCGTGGTGCCTTCTATCATCGTCTTTGGAGAAAAACAATATATCGATGGCGTTGAAATGACCGCGGCGCAATTTTACGAACAGCTTCCCAGGGAGAAAGTCCATCCTTTCACCTCTCATCCCACCCCGGCGGCTTTCCTGGAAGCTTACCGGCAGGCAAAGAAAAACGGGGCTAAAGAAATTCTAACAGTCGTGGTGGCCGCTGCCATGAGCGGCACCATTGTTGCTGCGCAGCAGGCGGCCGAGGAAATGGATATCCCGGTGCATGTTATCGACAGCTGCAGCAATTCCATGGGAATGGGTTGGCAGGTCATTGCCGCTGCGCGCGTGCGGGAAAACGGCGGTAGCTTGACCGACATGATCGCCGCGATTGAGCGCGTGCGCCAACATATGGTTTACTATGTCTCATTGAACACGCTGGAATATCTTTCCAAAGGCGGGCGCATTGGGGATGCTATTCGGTTAGTGGAAACTGTGCTGACCATTAAGCCGCTGGTCTTTGTCAAGCCTGAAAACGGCACGGTGGGCGTCAGTCTGCCTGCCCGCTCACGCAAACTGGCCATCGCCGGGCTGCAGCGCGAATTTTTCAAGACCATCAATGTTAAAAGGCCGATGCACATTGCGGTGCTGCATAACAATGCTTTGGACGAAGCCAAATCTCTGGCCCAAAAGGTGATCGAAACTTATAAACCCAAGGAGTTGATCACCACCATCGTGACCCCCATCCTGGGTGTCCACACCGGCCCGCAGGCCATTGCGTTGTGCGGATACTCCGAACCTTAAGAAAATTCGAACCGGCTCACGAGAACCGGTTCTTTTTTTACCCGGGTCGCTTGAACAAGCGAAGAAAAAGAAAAAGCCACCCGTCAAACGGGTGGCCTTCCTTTTTATTGATACGTCTTTCCATCCACAGTTATGCTCTCCAGAATGGAGAGATCCAGCGGATTTTCCCAGTACCCGTTCCCGATCAGGACGCCGTTGTCCAAATCGACCTGGTCCGGTATAAGCCCTCCGCGCGTGCTTCCATCGGACAGATTCAGCACGGCATCCCGGATAGTATCTTCAAAGGCATGAATCCATGCCAGCTGTTCGGCGGAATATTGACGAAACTCTTCTTCGCTCAGATCGCTGTCATCGCTGCCGTAATTTTTGATTTCTCTGAGCAGCATCTCGGCCGTATCGTAGCTGTAGAACCATTCAATGCCGCCGGAGCTTACCTGCACTTCCTGTATCTTTCCGGTTTCTCCGGTCAGAGCATTGGTGAATTCGACGCCGTTCCCCAATTGGATCAGCACAGTGGAGATCTCCGACGTGTTCTGAGGAAGAGAGAAGCTCGTGCTGATAGAATCGCTAGCCTCTGCTCCGCTGTCGTAGTCTATGCCTCCCCATAGATTGACCTCATAAGGTTCTGTGTCTTCCACTTGGGCATCTGAGCCGATGAACATCGAAAATTCGAGCATCAGCGATTGGGTATCGGCATCGTAGGCGGTATCCAGATCAGCTTTGACCGGGAATGCCTCCCTGCCTTTCCTTTCGCCGTTGCGGTGGATAGACCACGTATAGCTTTCGGCTTGTTCCTGCGTCACAGGAGAGACGAGGATGTAGTATCTGACATACTTCTTATCACGCATAGAAGATAGTACGGACACGGACACTTCATCGGCTTCCGGTGGCGTTTCGCTTGCTTCGTATTCCATGTACTCCGGGATGTTTTTGTCTTCGATTCCCAGAATACTGCGCAGCTCGGCTTGTTTCAGCACCAGCAGTGTAATTCCCACGGCCAGCGCCGAAATGATCAGCCCTTCGGCTACGATGGCTGCAACGAGGGCTGTCCTCGACAGCTTCTTTTTTACTCTAAAAGTCGAAGATTCACGTTTCTGAATCTTGTTCAATGTTGCCTCCTTGATTCGCTCGATGGAGGAAACATCTTTACTTTGAAGCTGCACGCTGTCATCCTGGACGCAGTCCAAAAGGTCTGTAATTCTTTTTTCCATCAACGGTTCCTCCTTCACTGTAAAATACTTTTTAGTTTTTGACGGCCCCGGGCCAGGTGCGTTTTCACTGTGGAAACGTTCATATCCATTTCCTCCGCAATCTTCGAGACACCCTGATAGTAGTAGTAATGCCTCAAAAATATTTCTCTGTCCGGGAGCTCCATTGCCAGGATCGCACTTTTAACGTGAGCCGTTTGCTCGTTGGCAAGGACAGTGCTTTCGGGAGTCCCAGCCGAGATGAGGATCATGTTCTCCTCAATGGGCGTTTCCTTTACCAGCTCACGCAGTTTGTTTTTGGCTTTATTGCGGGCAATACTTCCCAGGTATGCTTTCAGTTTGTCCGGCTCGACCTTGACGGCGTTATCCCAGAGAGCGAGAAACACGTCCGATACCACTTCCTCGATGTCCGGCACTGCCATCGCGTAGCCGATGATGTTGTAGATAATGGTATTGACGTATCCGGCATAGCGTTCAATGAGCCATTCAAGCGCGTCAGTATTTCCTCGTTTTAAAGCCTTGATCGCTTTCTTTTCATTCAAATGATTAACCTCCGCTCGAGTTTGACAATTGTCAGTCCCAATAACACAGCCCAAGGTGTTTTGGTTTCAACTAAAGGAAGAGATGATGGATGAATTCTTCTATCCCGGGATACCCGTCCCCAGCAATTGTAACGATGATAAGAAACCTGAGTGATTCTATCGCTGCTCGCGAATTCATTGGAAAATGAACATCTCACGAACAAACAGTGGATCCCAACCCGATAGACGACAACGATGCCCACCGGCGTCATGCGATGTTGAGCGAGGGCCCCAAGTGGGTATCAAAAAAAATCAGGGGAACTCTCCCCAAAGGAGGGACAGGAAATAAAAGCGGTTAGGCCAGAGGAGCTTGCCGGCTTTTCTGCTGGTTCAAGGGGCAAATCCAATCGATCTTGTCAGATATTCGTCAGGATAAAAATCCTGGTAGCCACTGGCTACCAGGTATTTTCGTGGATTTTATTTGTAAGCGAGACAGGTTCCTGCGTCATGCGCCCGGCGCTTTCCGCCGGGTACCCCAGCGCCAGATAACAGGGAACCTCATACTCCGGCGGGATGTGCAGGGTCTTGTGCAGGTGCCCGCGTTCCGGCTCGAAGGGGATGCGCGTTACGCCATATATGCCTTCCGCAGCCGCCGCGATCAGGATATTCTCGATGCAGCACCAAATGGATGCGAAACAGTTTAAGGACGAGAGCGTTTCCGGTTTGAGCAGCTCGCCGTTGACGTGGAAACAGGGGATGACCAGTAGGGCCGCATCCAACAACATAGCCACCTGGCGGGGAATAGCTTGACGGTACATCTCTCGTTGGCTATCGACTGACAGCCCCATGCGTTTGACCAGCGCGGCCGTGCCCTTCTCTGTTTGGGGCGGATGGATCTTGCCGGCCAGCTTTTCGCGCATTTGCCTGTCCTGCACCAGGATGAATTCCCAGCGGCGCAGGTGGTCGTTGCTGGGTGCCTGCAATCCGGCGGAAAGAATGCGCTCGACGACCTGCTGTGGAATTTCTTTTGGGGCGAAATCTCGGATAGTCATGCGTTTGGATATGGCTTCATATACATCCATCGGAATTCTCCTAATTTACCCTTCACTTACTATGATTTTTCCGACAAAATTATTTATCTTTTGGGCCGGTGTAGACGACTTCGAAAAGGATATTATCGGGTGAGCGGAACATGACCTGGTAATAAGTCTGATCCGGGCCATCGCTGAATTCCGGACGGTGGCATGGGGTGTTGAATAGCGCTTCAATATTGTGCTCTTTCAGATAAGCTACAACCGAGTCGACCTCTGCCTGTTTTTCAGTTGAGATCGCCAAATGGTTCATGCCGATCCCATCGTAATCGTTGGCAGCCTGCTTCAGCCCTTTGACGAACCACAACCCGCAGTTGTTTACGTCGCCCACGCCCAGGATCTGCTCATCCTGATACAGCATTTGCCATTCCAGGAAATTGAACAGGTCCTGATAGAAGGCTTGATTTTTTGGATCAATATTGATTTGAAAATGACCGATTTTTGTTTTCATTTCTAACTCCTTTTCCCTTGAATGACCGAATAATAAAACAGATGTTCTATATTGTCAATATATTTGTAGAAAAGGATTTGCAGAGAAAACAATTCCCGATTAAGGTGTCTTGCAGCCGCTGTGCAGGATAGCTACCGAATCGGCTGCCTCGGGGTCGATCACCGCGGTGATTTTCATGCTGGATTCCAGGCGGGTTTGCGCGGTGGGCACCACTTCCAGCCCATCCTGGGTGATACTGGCGATCACGCAGCCTGGCGGAAGGCCCAGCGATTTGACCCTCTTCCCATCAAAGGGAGCGCCTTCTTCAATCTCGATCTCAAGGATAGTCGGGATTTGAAGCTGGGCATGAATACCGTTGCGTGAAAGGTCGCGTTCCATCAACGCTTCGTAAATCGGCATGTCTTTGAGCAGGTCGGCAATATCGTAAGCAAAGAAGCAAGCCACCAGCAGCGGCAGCATTTGATCGTAATTACCGGTCATTTCAATAATCAGGAAAATACCGGTCAAGGGAGCGCGCACAATTCCGGTAAATAAGGCCGCCATGCCAACCACCGCAAAAACAGCCGGTTGGGGTACCAGCGCGGGAAGGAAATAATTGGCTGCCTGCCCGATGCCCAATCCCATCAGGGCGCCCAGCACCAGCAGCGGGGCGAAAATACCGCCGGCCACACCGGTTCCATAACTGGCAATCGTCAGCGCGAAGCGGATCAGGTAGAATGCCGGGATGGCGCCTAATACCAGTCCGCCGGCTAAGGCGTCTTCCGCCAACTCATGCCCACTGCCGGTTAGCTGCGGATTGAACCAGGTGATCAGCCCTACAATCCCTCCGACACTGGCGGCTGCGATCAGCGCGTTTTTTCCCCGTAATTTGGAAAAGAGATCGAGCATGCCGATTAACCCGCGGTTGAAGAGCACGCCCAGCAAACCCGCCGCGATTCCCAATAAGGCAAATAATGGCAGGGATAGCAGAGGAGGTGTAGGGTAACTGGGAATTGAGAAAACCGGCGATGAACCGCGGAAAAAACGCGCGGTGATGTTGGCTGTTACGGCTGCCATGAAGGCGCAAGTAAAGACAACCGGTTGAAAATCCCTTTGAACTTCTTCCAGGACAAAAGTCAAGCCCGATAACGGTGCGTTGAAAGCAGCGGCCAAACCCGCGCCGGCGCCGGCCGCGATCATGGTGCGCCGTTCTTTGGGATGAAGTTTTAATCCCTCAGCTACCGCGTCGCCGACCGCGCCGCCCATTTGAACGGTAGGCCCTTCACGCCCCAGGAGCAGGCCTGAACCCAAAGCCAGCGTGCCGGAAATGAATTTGACCGGCAGCACGCGCTTCCAGGATAATGTGCGGAAACGATGCAGCACGGCTTTCAGGTGGGGAATACCGCTGCCGCTGGTTTCGGGAGCTTTGTTGATTACCAAAAAAACAGCTGCCGCGGTACCTAAGCCGCAAAATACAACCGGTACCAGCCAACCTGCTGCGGGCCATTGATGTGCCCAATTCAATAGATTTGCGCGAAGATCATCTCCCCAGGATAAAACCAGCCCGAATAAAGAAGCCAGGGCGCCCGAGGCTACGCCGACCAGCGCTGCCCGGGGCAGCATACGGCGGCGGCGGTGTCGAATGGTCTCATATTCATGAATTTCACTTACAGTGTGATCAAATTTTTGGTCTTGTATACTTTCTTTTTCTTCCATTATCTATACCGATACAGCACAAAAAACATCGCGTAAAGTCGATGAAAAAAATATCTGGCTTTTTAGGGTGTTGGTTTAATTTTCTGCTGCGCTTAAGGCAGGCAGGAGGCTGTCTAACGTTTTATATTCTTTCCATAAGATGTGCGTTAGTATAATCCTGTTCCTTATTAAATGAACCCCTGTTTTCAACCTGTTTTTTATAAGGAAGAGATAAGCTTGGAAAGATTAGGCTGGCGGGGAGATTAGCCGAATGTAATATTATTCGTGATCTTTGCAATGAAAGAATTGCCTTTTTCTATTTTTTGGTGTAATATAGTCTTTGGTTCGGTAGAAGCTTTTATATTTCATCATCGACCAATGCAGTACGGTGCTTAGGGATCCCGTACAAGAAGATCGATAGTGACGAGAGGTCAGCCACTATCGATCTTTGATTTAACCTTCTTTAAAGTGGACGATGGTCACACCTTCTCCGCCCTCGTTATCCATCGCATTTTCCCAACTGGCAACCAAAGCGGACGCGCTCAAAGCCTGGCGTACCAACTGGCGCAGGGTGCCGGTGCCTTTACCGTGCACAATGCGGGCGTAGGGCAGCCCGGCCGCGTAGGCATCGTCCAGGTAGTGATCCAATTCGCCCAGCGCGTCTTCGCCGCGCATGCCGCGCAGGTGCAGTTCTGCCCCCGGCGAGGGGTGGAAAATACTAGAGCTGGTGGGCGCGGGTTCGCTGCTTTCCAGGACTGGCCGCTTGACCTTTGCACCCGTCTTTTTCGGACGTTCGATATTGCGCAAGTCAACCTTGACGCGCATTTTTCCAATTTGCACTTCCACAATTTCCTGCCCGATCTCCAGCACGCTGCCGTCGGTCTTCAGGTTGCGGATATAAACGCGGTCGCCCACGCGCAGCGGCCGGGAAGGCTGGCCGGAGTAATCGGTCTTATCCAGCGGTTCGGCCACTTTTTCTTCCAGGCTGCGGATTTGCTGTTCCAAAGCTTTCTTTACTTTCACCGGGCTATCGCTTTTCACGGTTGATTGGCGTTTGAGCGACTGGATCTCTCCGCGCAGTTCTTCCAGCTCCCGCAGGGACTGCAAGCGCGCTTCCTCCAGCATGGCCAGGCGTTCGTTCTCAATATTCTCCAACCGTTCGGCTAAAATCTGGCGGTCGGCTTCCAGTTCCTGGCGCAGGTTTTCCACCAGGGCGTGTTCCTGGCGGGCGTTTTCCAACTGGCGGTGAATTTCATCCAGCAGGTCTTCGGTCTGCAAACTTTCCGGATCGATCATTTCGCGTGCGTCGGCGATGATCTCGTCCTTGATACCCAAGCGGCTGGCAATCGACAGGGCGTTGGAACGCCCCGGCAGTCCCATCAGCAGCCGGTAGGTCGGTTTCAGCGTTTGCGGGTCGAATTCGACGCTGGCGTTCAGCGCGCCTTCGGTGTTGTGGGCGTAAGCTTTTAATTCCGGGTAGTGTGTGGCGATCAGCGCCGGGATGCGGCGGCGCAGCAGGTAGGTCAGGATGGCGCGCGCCAGCGCCGAACCTTCCTGCGGGTCGGTGCCGGCCCCCAGTTCGTCGAAGATCACCAGCGTGCGCGCGTCCGCTTTCTTCAGGATGCGCACGATGTTGGTCACGTGTCCGGAGAAAGTGGACAGCGATTGTTCGATGGATTGTTCGTCGCCGATATCGGCATATACGTCGCGGAAGATGCGCGTTTGCGAGCCGGATTGGGCCGGGATGTGCAGGCCGGATTGGGCCATCAGCACCAGCAGGCCCACCGTTTTCAGCGTGACGGTCTTGCCGCCCGTGTTGGGGCCGGTGATGACCAGCGCGCGCGTGCCTTTTTCCAGGGCTACGTCGATGGGCACCACTTTTTCAGGGTCGAGCAGCGGGTGGCGCGCCCGCGGAAAACGCAGGAACAGGTCGTCTTCGCTTGCCTGCCCGGAAGGATTATCCAGCAGGATTGGCTCCACTGCGTTCAGATCCTGCGCGTATTTGGCGCAGGCGAAAGCCATGTCCAGCGCGGCCAGCGCGCGGATGTTGGCTTGCACGTTGGTGTTGTAATCGCCGATCTGAGCGGATAGTTCGCTCAGGATGCGGCGTTCTTCTTCTTTCTCGCCCAAAATAGCTTCATTCAGGTGATTGTTGAGTTCCACCACAGCCAGTGGTTCCACGAACAGTGTTGCGCCGGAGGAGGATTGATCCTGTACCACGCAGCGCATGTGGCTTTTGGATTCCGCCCGCAGGGGAATGACGTACCGCCCGTTGCGTTTGGTGATCAGGGCTTCCTGCAGCATGGGCGCAATGCGGGTATCGTTGATCAGCTTTTCCAGTTTGGTAAAAATGCGATCATTGGCCGCTTTGACTTCCCGGCGCAGGGTATCCAGACGCACGGACGCGCCATCCGCCACTTCGGCGTTTTCTGTGATGATTTGCGTGATGGCTTCGATGATGCCGGGCGGCGGTGTCAGATCCTGCGCAATGGCTTGCAGGTGCGGGCAGTCAAATTCGAGTTTGGCGAATGCGCGCTGCAGGTCGCGGCTGGAGACCAATGTGGCTTTGACATCCAATAATTCCTGCGGGGTAAGCACGCCGCCGCGCGCGGCCATTTCAACCTGCGGGCGCACGTCGCGCGCGCCGCCGATGCTCATCTCCGGATATTCATCCAGCAGCCGGCGTGCCTGCGTAGTGCGGGCCTGGCGATCTTGGGCCAGCAGTAAATCGTTGGTAGGCTGCAATGCGCGCACCAACGTGGCGGAAGCGCTGAAGGCTGTGTAGCTGCCCAGGCGCTCCAGGATCTTGTTATATTCAAGCGTGTGTATAGATTTGGCGTCCATCGCAGCCAATTATAGCGGTTAACAACTCGGAAAAAGGGTGTACTTTTCTACCAGCCGAACAGCTTGCGGATGATGTTCATCGAGAAGCGCTCGCGCAGATACAGGCCGAATTCCTTGGCGGTTTCCACTTGTTCGGGGGTGATGCCCAGCTCGGCGGCGGTTGTGGGCGCGCCCAGCAGTTTGAGCCAGTCGTGCACCTGCTGCGCGGTGGGTACGTTGGCCGCTACCGTCTGGATGGCGTCCCACTGGTCCAGCATGCGCTGCTTGCAGGCATCCAGCACCTTGGGGTCGGCTAATTGCATGTAAATGGGATGGCTCTCGATCAATTCGTCCGCAATCAACGGGACGTTCTTGCGAATTTGCTGTTCCTGGGTTTCAAAGTCCGGGACAACGGCCTTGCTGAGCAGCGCGGCGGCATCGTCTTTGGACAGAGCGCGCAGGCGCTCGAACCATTCTGCCTCGATGATGGTGGCTACGCCCACGGCGTTTCCGTGGAACAGGCCTTCGCGATTATCCCAATGGAACATCATTTCCCACAGGTGGGCGATGTGATGTTCGCCGCCGGAAGCCGGCGCACTGTTGGCGAAATCCGCCATACAGAAACCACTCTCGAATTGGGAATCCATCAGCTTGGCCATGCTTTCCGGAGCGGCTTTGAGGATGCCTTCCACCTCGTTGGCACTCTGGTTGGCCGCGTGCAGAGCATTGCGGTAGATGTCCTCATCGAATTTAGCCTGCCAAATAATTTGGGTGAACTTCCAATCGGACGAGGAAGTGAACTTGGAAATGGAATCGCCAAAACCGGATGCGGTCAGGAATTTGGGTGACTCGCAAATGGTGGGCAGATCGGTAAAGATTGCGATGGGCGCGTGGCAGTAAATGGAACCTTTTAAACCGCCAATCGTCGCGGGCGCGTTCTTGGATGTATAAGCGTCCACCGAAGCAGCCGTTGGGAAGGAAACAAACGGATTGCGCGAACGATGGCTGGTGAAGCGGGTGATATCGGTGATGGTGCCGGAACCGACCGCCACGAACAGGCGCGGTTGGGCATCATAGGTTGCCAGCACGCGCGTGATGGAAAAATCGTCCGTGTGCAGATGTTCGGGATTCAGTATCTGGCAGAGGATGTCCCAGCCTTGTTCCTGCAAACTTTCAAAAATGCGTTTGCCTAGAACCCGGTAGGTGTTTTCATCTGCGATTAAGTAAAAATGGGTGTGGTCTGTTTCTGTGCAAAACTGGATAAACGTTTCGATAGCCTGGTTCCCAACATAAATGGGCATGTGGTCGTTCACGGCTGTCCTCCTGTAACAATAAGTTGAAATACGAAAGGATTATACACCTGTGCCCAGAAGCGCCCTATTAAGGTTCAAAACAGGCGCTCAGCCAGGGTGGTGCGTCGCCGGATTCTGCGTTATGGCAGCTGCGTAGTTCGATGATCAACCCGTTCAAGACCTCGCGCGTGTCAAAGTAGGCCCAGCGCGATCCCGGGTGCGCCCCGCAGCCGCGGGCCAGCAGCTTGTATCCTTTTGCCTGGAAATCCGCTATTGCCTGCTCGAGGTCGTCCACTGTGAAACGCAGATGGTGCAGGCCCGAATCCGTATTTTCCAGGAATGCGTCCAGAAGTGGATTGCCTTCCAGCGGTTGGATTAATTCCAGATGAACACTGCCTGCCTGGGCAAAGCCGATGCTCATGCGCCAGTTGGCCGGTTGGCCTTCGATGAATGACTGTGGGTCGGTTTCCGGCGGCGGCCAATCGTGGATCTCGAAAGGGCCGATGCCCAGCAGGTCCTGCAGCTGCTCGGCTGCTTTCCCTATATCCTTGACCAGGTAACTTACCTGGTCAAGCGTAAAACGCTCTTTTTTCTGCATGCCGCCATCCCTCCTGCCTGAAATTATCTCGCCGGCGCTTTAGGTATGCTTTTGGGTTTATTTTCTCAATTCCGGTTCCTGCCGGCCGGGCGGCAGGATGGCTTCCAGGATGGAATTCATCGAGCTGGGCGCGTCCGGGTTCATCCCGCGCTTTACGGTCCAATAGTAGGCCAGCAGCTGCACGGCTGGCAGGTAGGCCAGGGCAGCCAGGTATGGGTCGTCGAAAGGAGGCGTGAGGATCTCGTCATCGGCCAGGCCGGCCAGATCCAGCCCCTCCGGATGGACGGCCAGGTTGTAGGCTTTAAAGCCTTTGGTCAGGGTGAGCAGCTGGCGGGTCAACTCCAGGTCCTGCGGCAGTACCAGCGCGTAAACCATCCAATCTGGGTTGAGCGCGCCCACTGGGCCCTGCAGCAGGCCGGCGGTGCTGTCGCCGCGTGTTGGAACGTAGGACGCTTCCTGAATTTTGATGGCGGCTTCCAGTGCTGCGCCGTGGTTGCTGCCGGTGCCCACCACGTTGACCAATTTATGCGCGGCAATGCGCGGCATCAGCTTTGCCAGCTGCGGCTCGATTCTCTCAATAAAATCGGTCATTATGACCGGCATGTTGCGCAGCAGTGCCAGGCGCTCTGTGGCAGTTTTATCCTGCGGGTCGGCCAGCGCCAGCCCCAAACGCAGCAGCGTGCCGGTGCAGGTGACGACGCTCTTGGTTTTGGGAAAGGTAATTTCGGGGCCTTCGCGGGTAATGAGTGACAGACGGGAGCTTTGTGCCAGTAAACTATCCGCCACGCCGGTCACGGCGACGCCTAAGGCCCCTTTCTGTTCGGCTACCTTTAATGTGTCAATTACCGCTCCTCGCTCACCGGAACGGGAGACTACCACTACCAGGCTCTTATCCGTGATCCAACGTTCAGCGTAATAGCCGCTTTCCTCCGAGTTGATCACGGCTGTGGGCAGCGGGCAGTGCATTTGAAAAAGCGGTTGGGCCATTAAGCAGGAGGTAAATGAACTTCCCACACCCGATAAAACGATACGGTCCACGCCCATTTCCCGCGCTTTTTGAACCACAGCCTGGATTTCACTTTCGTTATCCTGCAGGGTTCGATCAAGTGCCGCCGGGCTTTCGTGAATATAGTCGAGCATGTGATAGACAATCATGGAATCCTCTTTTCAGGTATGAACCGTGATTTAAAGAACTCGTTCCGTATGGTAAAGCCTCCCATTTCACTGCCGCATACCAACCCGTCGGTGGAAACATCCAAGATATAATGATGTAATGTCGTTGGTATGAATAATAAATTATACCAGTCATCCGGATAAAGCGCTGCCTGCCCAGCTTCCGCAAGGAGTGCCTTATCCATCGAGCAAGTAATCCGGGAGCAGACCCTATGAAAACGCGCATTATCCATGCGGATATCTACACTCCTGATATCCATATCGGCAATGGTGTATTGGAAGTTCACGGAGGGGCCATCCAATTCGTTGGCACGGCGGATGAATTTGGGAGCAGCCCGGAAGTGCAGGTTATCGATGCACGCGGGCATAAGCTGATTCCGGGTTTGATCGACACGCACATCCACGGCGCGGGCGGGTTCGATATTTCCGCGGGCGGTGCGGCCGGCGCTGCCGAATACCTGGCTTCCCAGGGTATCACTGCCTTTCTGGCGACCACCCATTTCGTCATGACCCATTCGGAGCTGCTGCAATCAGTCGCGCAGATTGCGGAAGTGATCGATAATCCCCCCATAGGGGCGCAAATCCTCGGCATCCACATGGAAGGCCCCTGGATTGCGGCGGACCGCTCGCCCTTCTCGCGCGCAGACTTGTGCTACCCCATTACGCGTGAGGACATCGCCCTTTTCATGCAGGCCGCTCGCGGAAACCTGCGGATGGTCACCTTCGCGCCGGAATTGCCCGGCGCTTTGGAGGTGATCCCCTGGCTGCGCGAACAGGGCATAATTCCCTCTGCCGGCCACACCAATGCCGATTACAATACCTGCATGCGGGCAGTGGAACAAGGCTTGAACCACAGCACGCATACCTATAACGCCATGCCGCCGCTGCATCATCGCAGTCCGGGTACAATTGGCGCGGTGATGGACAGCGCCGAAGTCACAGCGGAGCTAATCGCCGATGGCTTCCATGTGCTGCCGCCCATGATGCGTTTGTTGATCAAAGCCAAAGGCACGGAGCATGTTTGTCTGGTCAGCGACGCGGTGCCGTTGGCCGGTTTGCCGGCCGGCACACACATGCACTGGTGCGGGCTGGATATCGGCACGGATGGTGAGATCAGCATTCTCAACGACGGCCGCCCGGCCGGAGCGTATAAACTACTCAATCGTTCGCTTGAAGTGATGGTAAAAAGCGGAACCGCTGAGTTTGGACAGGCCCTGCATATGGCCAGCCGGGTACCGGCTGAGATGCTGGGATTGAAAAAAGGACAGCTGGCTGCCGGGTTTGACGCCGATTTGGTCGTTATGGATGACGACTTGAATCCGCTGCTGACCATGGTGGCCGGAAATATTGTTTACGTTAAGGAAGGTTTTATTGATGTCAAAAGATTTACAAACAGCCTTTGACCTGATCGCGATCGATTGCGACGGTACGATTTTGGACTCAGGCAAGAACGTGTCTGCCGGCGCGCATGAGGCAGTGGCGGAGGCTTGCGCCAACGGTGTGGAAGTCACGCTCATCAGCGGGCGTAATTATGGTTCCATGGAATTTATCGTCGATGAAATTGGCATTGCCGCCCCGATCATTGGCGGCGGCGGCGCGTTCATCTATGATGTGCAGTCGAAAAAAACGATCGAAAAGCACCCCCTGCCGCTGCCGGAAACTCGTGAGCTGGTGCGTTTGTGCCGGAAAGAGGAAGTCATCCTGGTGCTGGAATACGTCCATAATGCCATCCAGGAAAGATCTTTCCCGCCCGGGAAGCGGCCGCATCCCAAACACGGCTATCAACGCCACATCATCCCGGATTTATTGGAGGAACTGGATAAACTGGGTGAACCGCCGGTTAAAGCCATGGTCCTTGGGGAAAGCCAAACTTTAAAAATGGTTTTCGAGCGCATCCAACGGTTGGGTTTATTCGATAGCATGAGTTTCTCCAGCTCAAGTTCCATCGATATCGTTCCCTCGGGCGTCAACAAGGGCAGCAGCCTGACCGCGCTGGCACAGCATTTAAATGTTCCCCTGCAGCGTGTGGCGGTCATCGGCGATTGGCTGAATGACCTGGATATGTTCCGCATTAGCGGCTTTTCAATCGCGATGGGCAACGCTCCCGATGAGGTCAAAGCAGCCGCGGACCTGGTCGCGCCGGAGAATGACCACAGCGGAGCGGCCTGGGCCATCCGCGAAATTCTGAAACGCAACCAGTCCGCTGGTTAATATTCCATAACCCAAAGCATAAGAAAAGCGCCGGTTTTCCGGCGCTTTTTTCTTTAGGAGTTCCTGTAGCGTTTACCGCCGTACAGATCCTGAATCTGACGGGTGCGTTCATCGCCGCCGGACACGTTGGCGCTCATCCAGATCGGCGGTGTTTTGCCGTCGGCGTATATGCGTCCGGCTGTTTCCGCGATGATGGCCTGGATGATGGTGCTGCAGGCCAAGGTGGAAAGCGAAGCGGCTTTGGGCAAATCCGGCGCAATTTCCACGCAGGCGTCCCCCACGTCGATGCAATTGTCGATAACCAGGTCGGCCAACTCGTACAGTTTCTTGCCGCTGGAATGTCGGCTGACTGCGGCTTTGGATTGGGTCAGGTTGGTCATGGCGATGACCTTCAAGCCCATCTCCTTGGCGAGCATGGCCACTTCAATCGGTACCGCGTTGATGCCGGAGTTGGATACCACGATCAATACCTCGCCGCTGCGCAGGTCGTAACTGGACAGGATGATCTTGGCGTAGCCTTCCAGGCGTTCCAGGGTCGTCCCGCGGGAGGGGGAGCCGCCGCCGTGCATGGTCAGATTGACATCCAGAATGGCGTTGACCGGGGCCAGTCCTCCGGCGCGGTAGAAGACATCTTCGCTGATGGTGTGGCTGTGTCCGCTGCCAAAAACATGCAGGACGCCGCCTGCTTCCATGGAGGTTTTGATCCATTCACTGGCAGTCTCAATGGACTGGGATTGGGTCTCGCGGATGCGCTGAATGGTTTGAATGGCTTTATCGAAATATTGGTTTCCTTTGTCTAGCATTTTCCCTCAATAATTATGTGATTTTTGTAATTCGACCGTGGTTTTTAATACCAAATTAATTGTAATGACGTAGTGTTGTAACTACAATATATTATATACTTAATATGAAGATTGACTAAATCAAAATTACGAAATGGTAAGAATCAGGTACAATACATTCATCAGAGGTAGATTTGAGCGAAAAATTTGAAAAATTGGATAGCAAAAGTCCCATACCGTTATATTTTCAGCTGAAATCGTTTATCGAGGAACAGATTGATACCGGTGTTTGGGAAGCAGGCACTCAAATTCCCTCCGAGCTTGAACTCAGCGAACAATTTCAGATCAGCCGCACGACGATCCGCCAGGCGATCGGTGAATTGGTCAATGAACGCAAACTGGAACGGATTCAAGGACGCGGCACATTTGTTACCGAGATAAGCATTGACAAACAAATTGAACGCGTTTCCGGTTTTTCCCAGGATATGCGCACGCGCGGCCTAACCCCCACTTCCGATATCCTCAATTTTGAAAAAGTCGCAGCGCCGTCTGATGCAGCGCGGGCTTTACGAATTAGAGAGGGCGAACCGGCTATCTTGTTGAAGCGGCTGCGTATGGGCAATAACCGCAGAATTGCGTTGGAGGTTGTATACCTGCCTTACGAGAAGTATGTAGGTCTTCTGGATGTGAATATCGGCAACGAATCCTTGTACGAAATCCTGGCGAAGAAATTTGCTGTGTGGCCCAAGTATTCCGAACAGATCATCGAATCCATTAAGTGTCCTGCGGCGGAAGCGGATTTATTGGGGATTGAAAGTGGCGGGCCGGTTTTCCTGTTTCATACGACAGCTTATGACCAATACGACCAGCCCCTGGAATACACCGAGGGGTATTACCGCGGCGACCGCTACATTCTCCATTTGACCAATGTGGTCAACCCCAGCTCAAATTCCTGAGCAAATTCTCTGCTTAATATCTCCGATTGCCCTGAATAGGTATTGCTGTAAAATGCAATATGAATATATGGAATCGGTATTCCCATGAACACAATTCGCGAAAAATTGGATGCGCTGACGAAACCAGCCTGGTTGAGCGAAGCGCTGCCGGATGATGGGGTGCGCTGCCAGGCCTGCGCGCACCGCTGCCATCTGAAACCCGGCCAGCGCGGCGTCTGCCAGATGCGTTTCAACCGCGGCGGCCAGCTTTATGCGCCCTGGGGCTACGTGGCCGCGGCCAACGTGGACCCGATCGAGAAAAAACCTTTCATGCACTTCCTGCCGGGCAGCGCTGCGCTGACCTTTGGCATGTTGGGCTGCAATTTCCACTGCGATTTTTGCCAGAACTGGGTCAGCTCGCAGACCCTGCGCGACCCGGCTTCGGATGGCAGCGTCAACTACATACAGGCCGTCAGCCCGCAGGAATTGGTCGATTACGGCCTGCGGCGCGGCGCGCAGGTGGTGGCTTCCTCTTACAACGAACCGCTCATCACCACAGAGTGGGCCATTGACATCTTCAAAGTTGCCAAAGAAAAAGGCATGCGCTGCGTGTACGTATCCAACGGTTACGCCACCCCCGAAGCGCTGCAGGCTCTGGCCCCGTACCTGGACGGTTATAAGATCGACCTCAAGTGCTGGTCGGACAAGCGCTACCGTGAATTGGGCGGTTCGCTGCAGGTGGTGCTGGACACCATCCGCATGGCGCATGACCTGGGCATGTGGGTCGAAGTGGTCACCCTGGTCATCCCGGATTTCAACGACAGCAATGAAGACCTGTGGGAAACCTCCCGCTACCTGGCTTCGGTCAGTGCGGATATCCCCTGGCACGTGACCGCTTTTCATCCCATGTACAAACGCCTGGACAGCCACCGCACCGAAACCACCGTGCTGCAGCGTGCCGCGGAGATCGGCCAGGAAGCCGGACTGCGCTATGTGTACGCCGGCAACCTGCCCGGCCGGGTCGGCTCGCTGGAGGATACCCATTGTCCGGCCTGCGGAAATCTACTGGTGAGGCGCGCGGGCTTCAGCGTCCTGGAAAACAAGCTCACTCCGCAGGGCACCTGCCCGGCGTGCGGCGAAAAAATCGCCGGCGTGTGGTCCTGAACCAATTCTCAAAATCCCCCTTATTTTGCGAAACTTTTTGCGAATTTTTGCGTTAATAGAATATACAAATTATTGTCTCATTTTATTGAAGGAATTTTCATCTATTATCGAGGATAAATTCCTATTTATCCGCCGCGGGCAGGCTGCCGCGCCGCACTGGGATTCCAGTGGACGGTCTGCCGGGCAAGAAGAGGAGTGCCATGGCTGTCTTTCCGAATATCGTTGTGGGATTTGTAAGTGTTATGTTTCTAGCCATGAGCTTGTTAGGATTGCAACCGCCATCCGAGCAATGAGGATGAGATCTCGACACCCATCGGGGAGGAGCGGTTAGCGCGGAATCCGCGCCGAACCGTTGGACAAGGGATCCGGCAAGCCATTTCAAGCTGGCTGGATTAAATCCGACCCGACCGGGAGCAAATCGCTCCCGGTTACGCTTTAAAGAAAAAACAATTGGAATACAATCTCTTCTGAATAGTTAAAAGGACAAAGCGTGAACAAATCTTTTTATCTCGAACCGGTTGCCGTCAGCATCCTCATTTTTTGTTTTGTTGTACTCTATATTGTTTTTCGCCGGCGTTTCCGTGTCTTCACGCACTCTGCTGAATTGACGATCCCCAGCGTGATTGCAATTGGCGGCGCGGTCGAGATCCCCTTGTTGGAATCCTACAGCGGCATCCGCGGGTGGAGCCTGTTCGCCATTTCCGACAACAACCTTTATCCCAGGCTGACCCTGCATGACCATTGGATGGAATATCGCGTGCTCGCCACCCGTAGCGCAGATTACAGCGTGATCGAATCGGTGCGCGGGGTCAAATTCCTTTTCCTGCACATAGCCCGGTTCACCTTCCGCGACCGCAGCCTGACCTTTTCCGCGCGCTTGGCGAACGCGGAAACCCTCGCCAAACTATTGGACTTTTTCCGTAAAAATAGCGTTGAGGTGCGATAGTTGACTTTCCGTTTGTGGAGAAGGCTGGGCACCACTTCGAGTAAAATGGGTCGGAATGGATAAACGGAATTACATATGAACATCTCAACTGAATGGATCACCACGATCACGATTATTCTTGTGCTTCTTGCTTCTTACGCGCTGTACACGCTGCGCGTCAAAATTGGGAACGAGAAAAAAGTAAAGGAACCCAAAAAATTACCCAGCACCCAGCCGGATGGCAGCATCCGGGTACCGGTGCTGGAGATTTACGGCGGGCTCAAGGGCTTGGGCGAGGTCAGCCTGATGCATAATAAAAAGAATCCCGAACTCATATTGGAAGCGGAGTCGCTTACCTATAGGATAAAGAGACAGCGCGCGGCCGCTTACGACCAAATAAAATGGGCGCATGGGACCAGCCATCCTTTTTACTTCAAGGTTCACATCGTTTTCCGGGACCGCCAGCAGGCATTGATTGCGTATCTCGCCAATGCCGAATCCCTGCAAGTCACGATGGATTTTCTGGAAGCCAGGGGCGTTCCCGTCAAATTAAAAAGCTGAAGAAAATAAAAGGCTGAGGAGATGCTCAGCCTTTTTTTATTATGAGAAACTGAACCCTGAGCCTGTCGAAGGGTTCTTCTCTAATCCGCAAATTCCAGTTTGCCATCCTCCATGGATGTGATGGAAACCAGGGAGTGTACCGGAATGTTGTAAGGCGCCAGTGCCTGACGGCCGCCTTCGAATTCCTTTTCCAGCAAAGCTCCAACGCCTACCAGCTTCGCGCCCGCGGCTTGGGTCAGGCGCACCAGCCCCAAGATGGTCGCGCCGCTGGCCAGGAAGTCGTCGATGATCAGAACGCGTTCATCGCGCGGCAGGAATTCGGGAGCTACAATCAACTCGGTCATCACACCTTTGGTGTGCGAAGGTGCTACCGTCAGGTAGACGATATCGGACATGGTGACGGGCTTCTTCTTGCGGGCGTACACCACAGGAATATTAAGGTATTTGGCGGTCATCAAGGCCGGCGCGATACCGGATATTTCCGCGGTCAACACGCGTTGGGCGCCCACATCCGCGAACAGGCTTGCGAATTCTTTGCCGCACTCATCCATTAGGTGTGGATCGACCTGGTGGTTGATGAATGCATCCACTTTAAGAATGCCGCCACCCAGGTTCTTCCCTTCCTGCATCACACGTTCTTTTAATAATTGCATAGACAACTCCCTCGAATTTGTTCTGGCAATTAAACCACAAGTTATGATTTTGGGAAGGAAAAAAGACGGAATTGTTACTGAATTGCGCTGCGAATCCGCCGGGCCATATGTTGAAATTCCTCGCTGTAACGCACATCCTCTCCGCGCGGACGGGGAAGATCCACAGTCAAGTCCAGCAGGACGTGCGCCGGGCGCTGGCTGAGCACCAGCACGCGGTCCGAAAGCAGCAGCGCTTCCGAGATGGAGTGCGTGACCATCACCACGGTCTTGCGGCGGGCCTGCCAGATGCGCAGCAGCTCGGCTCCCATCTTTTCGCGTGTGAGCGCGTCCAGGGCGCCGAAGGGTTCATCCAACAGCAGCAGGTCGGGGTCTTGAATCAGGGCGCGCGCGATAGCCACGCGCTGGGCCATACCGCCGGACAGCGAATCCGGCCAGACATGTGTGAATTCCCCCAGCCCAATCAATTCGATCAGGGCTTGGGCTTGCTCAAGTGCTTCGGAGTGGGGGATGCCGCGCATCTCCAACGGCAGCAGGATGTTATCCAGGACGGTGCGCCAGGGCATCAGGTTGCTCTGTTGAAAGACCAGGCCGATGCTGGGCGGGTGGCCCTGTGGAAAGACCATTTCTCCACTGGTCGGTTTGATCAGGCCGGCCAGCAATCGCAGCAGGGTGGTCTTACCGCACCCGGACGGTCCCAGCAGGCACAGGAATTCCTGCGGCCGGACGTCCGCGTGGATTTCGGCCAAAACCTCCAGCTGACCATGCTGGTCAGTGAAATTTTGACTGATATGCTGCAAGGAGATAACGCTGGCGGCCTGATCCATCTTCATCTTATTCCGGTAAGAAATCGTTGCTGAAAGCGGCGCTGACGTCCAGCGGCTCGCTAATCAGCCCCATTTGCAGCAGCAGGTCATCCATATTCTGCCAGGCCTGCGGATCGGAATATCCGGGCTGCTCCATCTGGTAAAGCGCAATGGAGCCGTCCAAGACCGCGCGTTGAAGCTCTTGTTCCTGAGGGCTGAGTGAGGCCAGATTATCCACGTACTTGGTGCAGATCTCGTAGGCTTCGTCCGGATGGGCGGCAGTGTACTGTATGCCTTTGGAGGTGGCGCGCACCATGGCGGCTACGACGTCCGGCTGTTTTTCAATCATTTCCTGGCTGGTGAGCAGGCCGTTGCCGACCAGTGAGATGTAGTCGGATACTGCCAGTACGTTCACATCGTAACCCTCGGCGCGCAGCTTTGCGGGTTCGTTGGCAACGTAGATTACGGCCGCGTCCTCCATGTCGTTGGACAGGGATTCAACCTGGGTATAACCGATGGAGTCCAGCGTAACGTCGCTTTCCTGCAATCCGCCGGCGTTCAGCAGCGCGATGAAACCAATGTAGCTGGTACCATACAGGCCGGGAATGCCGATTTTCTTGCCGGCCAGATCCTGCGGGCTGGTGATGTTCTGTTCCGTTTTGGCAACCACGCCCACCGGATAATCCTGGTACCAGTTCAGGACATACACGACCGGCAATTCCTGCGCACGGCCCAGCAGCACCTGCTCGCCGGAGGCAATCGCAAATTGGAATTCGCCGGCACCCAGCAGCGCCACGGCATCCGTTTCCATGTTGTAATCCAATTCCACTTCCAGGCCCTCATCGGCATAATAGCCTTTATCAATGGCTACATACAGCGGGGCGAATTGCACGTTGGGAATGTACCCGACTGGCAGCTTGATCGTGCTCATTGCCGGCTCTTTGGCACAGGCTGTGAGCATCAACAGTAACAGGATAACTGACCACAAAATACTTTTCTTCTTCATTGTTTTAGAAACTTCCTTTTTTTAATTTGTCTTCCAGCGCAGCAATTTTTTCTCCAGCCATAGCACCAGAGAATAGAGCACCAGCGCCAGGAATACCAGTGTCAGCACGCCCACAAATACCAGGGCGGTATCATATTGGCCGCGGCCAACGTTGATGAGAAATCCCAACCCGCTGTCTGAGCCAACCAACTCACCGACCACGGCGCCGATCACCGACAGCGTCGCGCCGATACGCAGCCCGCCAAGCAGCACCGGCATTGCAGCCGGCAGTTCCAGCAGACGAAACATCTGCCAGGGAGTTGCTTTGAGCGAGCGCATCAAGTCGCGTAAATTCTCCGGTACGGCCCGCAGTCCAACGATGGTGTTGACCAGCACCGGGAAAAACACGATCAGGGCGCAGATCAATACCTTGGAAAAAATTCCCGATCCGAACCAGATCACCAACAACGGGGCGATAGCCACTGTGGGGATGGCCTGGCTGGCTACCAAAAAGGGCTGTAATATATTTTCCAGGAAAGTGGATTTGGCCAGGATATACCCCAGCAAAGTGGCAAAGAACACACCGCTGACCAATCCGCTGAATACTTCAAAGATGGTGGCCAGGCTGTTCTCCAGCAGAGAACCGTCGGAGATAGCCCTGGCAAACCGCTGGCCCACCTGCAAAGGCGAGGGCAGAATGAATGCCGGCAGATCGAACACCAGCACCAACCCTTCCCATATCGACAGGAAAAGCAGCAGGGTGATGATGACGCTTAATTGTTTGATTTTTCGATTGGACTTTTTACTTAATTCCATTGATCTGATCCATAAAAAAAGCCCCGAAACAAAACTTGTTTCGGGGCGCGTTTAAAAAAATATAACCTTCTTTAATGTCCGGACTATACCGTCGACCCCGGAATTGCACCGGATCTGCGCATCTCAGCGCTTGTGGGTTATCACCACCGATCGGGAATTGGGAACCAAGTTCCCGCACCCTGCCCCGAAGGAAATCGTCCTGATTGTATATCAGTTTGGGATACTGTCAAGTAAAAAGTGTGTAAGATGCATTTATAATGGGCGGAAATCCAATGAATGCAACTTCCATCTACAATATTCAATCGGCGAACTGGCGGGACTTGTTTGCTTTAAGTGCACTTGAAAAAGTATGCTTCGACCAGGATGCCTGGCCCTTAATGGAGCTGATGGGCGTGCTGACCTTTCCGGGCGTGGTGCGCATTAAAGCTGTGGTGGCCAACGAAATGGTCGGTTTTATCGCCGGCGACCCGCGCCGCAGCGAAAAAACCGGCTGGATCCTCACGCTGGGTGTGCTGCCGGCGTGGCGAAGCAAAGGCATCGGCTTTGATCTGCTGAGCAACTGTGAAGAGCAGATGGGTATGCCGGTAGTCAAGCTGACTGTGCGTCGTAACAACCAGGCTGCGCTGCACCTTTACGAAAAAATGGGCTACCACCAGGTGGATATCTGGTCGCGCTACTATCGCAACGGAGAAGACGGTCTGGTATTGGAGAAGAGCCTTCAGGCGCAATAGCGATGTCTGTTCCCATGCAGAATTGGCGTATTCTATTACAGGGCTTGCTGCTTGGTTTTTCCATTGCCGCGCCGGTTGGGCCGGTTGCTTTGTTGTGTATTCGCCGCACGCTGGAACGCGGATTTAAAGCCGGCCTGGTCAGTGGATTGGGCGCAGCCATGGCGGATGTCATCTATGGCAGCATCGCGGCTGCCGGTTTGACTTTGGTCGCTGATTTTTTGGTTGGGCAGCAGTTCTGGCTGCGTTTGTTGGGCGGCGGTTTCCTGATTTGCCTGGGTATTTCTACGATGCGCAGTGAACCAGCCCAGGCGGCAGAAGTGCGGGAGAACTCCAGCTTGATCGGCGATTTCTTTTCCACTCTGGCACTGACACTCAGCAATCCATTGACAATCTTTGCCTTTATTGCCATCTTCAGCGGTTTTGGCGTGCAGGCTGCGTCGGCCTATCGTTTCTCGGCTTTCATGCTGGTATTGGGCGTTTTCCTGGGTTCGGCGTTGTGGTGGCTGGGGTTGAGTATGCTGGTAAACTTGTCACGCCGGCGTTTGAACCAGTCGATTATCCAAACTATCAATAAAATTGCCGCGCTGGCTATTATCGGCTTTGGGCTGTATTTTATCCTGCAGGCATATCTTCAAATGTGAGGTGTTGAATGGCGAAACAAAAACAGAAATTCAATAGTGTCGACAGCCTTCTGGCAGGCACTGAAAGATTATTCCTGTTGTTGTTGGTTGGCGTGCTGCCGATCATCGTATTTTTTTTGCTGGGTTGGTGGGGCAGTCTGGCCATCACAACAGAAGAAAATGTGAAGTATTTTGCCTTGGGCGGGCTGGTACTGGGGTTATTGATTGACATCTTCTTCCTGCGGCGCTGGGTGCGCAAGGCCTATAGCCTGCCGGTGGGCTGGTTTGTCGTTTTCTACCTGTTCTATTCTGTTTGTATGTTCGGCTTTTTTATGGGCATGCCGTTGTTGAACCTCTTCATGGGTTTGATCGGCGGGTATTACGTGGGCTTGTGCCTGCGTTATGCCAACAAAGAAAAGACTGAGGTGGAACAGGCTGCCAGGCGCACCGCGCTTTTCGCGGCGGGCGTGATGGCACTGGTCTGCCTGGCCAGTTGGATGGTCGCCTACTTTGAGCCGACCATTGCCGCCAACGTCCAGGGCATGCTTAAGTTGGAGCACGCTCTCAGCCGTGAACGCATCCTGACCTATTCCGCCTTTGGCGGGCTGGGATTAGTAGTTGTCGAATATTTCATTACGCGCTGGATGGTCAAGTTCGCGCGCTTTATGTAGTTTCTTTTTCCTGCGTTCTTAGGCGAATATAGGAAAAGATTCCCAGGCACAGGAAAAGGACCGTGTTAACCACTCCGATAGCACCGATGACCAGCTTGCTGTCGGAGATAAACAGCATGCTCCCCACGCCGTAAGCGTTGGCGTTGAAGACCGCGTGCATGAAAGCCGCCAGCATGGTACTGCGCGTCTTGAACCACACCGCGGCCATCCAAATACCCAGGCTTGTTATCAGTGTGAAGTGCAGTAAAACTCCCGGCCAGGCCTGATGCCCGTAGCCGAAACCCAGCAGCAGGATCATGGGTGTGTGCCACAGCGCCCAGGTCATGCCTGACAGTAGGGCAGCTTTTGCTTTTCCCAGCGGCTCAAGGGCCGGCAGCAGGAATCCGCGCCAACCCAGCTCCTCGCCCAGCGAGGGAATCATGTTTGCCAGCGGAGAACCTACCAAGGTCATGGCGCTCAGGGCCGCGATCATGGCCGGCGCCGGAATTGGGAGCGCACCGCTCATGCTGTACTGTGCCATGAAGCTCGACAGGCTGAAATCCGGCTTGCTGAGGAAGAGCCAGGTAAGGCCGTAATTCATTGCGTACAGCAGCAGGATGACGGCGTAGGTCTTCAGGTAGGCTCGCGCCGGGCCGAATTTGAACCCCAATTCCTTCAGCGGTTTCTTCAGCACCCAATGCTGCGTGATCAGGGCCGCGCTGGCCGGGATGAACATGGCAACCCCGATGACCATCTGCGAAATGGCAGCAGGCGTGTCGAACAATGTTAAGCCCAATAGTCGGGCTGTGATGACTATCAACAAAGTGGTACCGAAGGTGATACCTAAAAATACCCCAAGAGCTTTTTTATTGACCATATCGTAACTGTATACGGATTTAACTGCGCGGGTGTTTCGCCACGCGCGCCTGGGTTTTCTCGTTTTGCAGTTCACGCAGTGCGTTGCGCGCGATCCAGTTGGCCGTCTTGTCGCCCAGCGTCAGTAGCAGGTTGGCCTGTTCGATGGCAGCCTGGTTGAGCGCCATGTTGCGCTTGCCGATGTTGCGCAGCGCCCAATTGACCGCCTTCTTGACGAAGTTGCGCGGGTCAGTGGCGCCGGCTTGAATGATCGGGAATAAGTCGATGAATTGCTGGTCTACGGCGCTCTTATCGTGCCAGGCCAGACAGGAAATTAGTGCGTAGGCCGCGCGCTTGACGAACTCTTCCTCGCGTATAGACCATTCACGCACTTTGCCCCAGGCGAAGGGAGTGAATTCGAACAGGTTGTCGCATACCTGGTCGCAGATGTCCCAGGAATTAAAATCCTTCACCCAGGCTTCCAATTGTTCTTCGGTGGCTTCTTCCGGCACGTCGATCATGGAAGCCAGCAGGCGCGCGTCCGGGATGCCGCTCTCCCACAGGTCCAGCGCCAATTGGTGCTCGTGCGGCACCTCCTTGGCGATGCGGCGCAGGTCATAAATGGATAGTCCCAAGCGCTGGTCGGTTTGGATGGCGAAGCGTGCCATGCCGGCCAACTGTTCCGGGTTGGCTTGTGATCTAAGCAGTTCGAGGACTTGTTCGCTGTTCATTTTTTTATTATTCCTTAAAACTTATTCTTCAATTCATGAGGGTCAGGTCGGAGCTTATCGCAAGAGCGATAAGCGCAGATACTTGTTTCAAGACAACGTCAAGTTGTCATCGGAACAAGTAGATAGTGAGGGTTCTGACCAACCTAAAATTTCAACTCCGCGGACTTCTTTTCCCCAAAGAGGTCCCAATAGATATTGTACTTACGGCCGGTCATGTCCAACGCCAGCGTCCAGATGGTGCGGATGCCGGGGAAATCCTGCAGGGTGTAGGTACCGGGCGCGTTCAGCACCCAGCCGATGCTGTTGTAGTTGAACGCTTCACGTTGGAGCTGGATGCGCTGCAGGGTCTCATAGTAACGGATATAAGTGTTGTGGAAGGGCATCTTTTGCATCACAGTATCTTCTTTGGCCAGCTCCGGATCGAGCAGGTGGTTGGTTTGGATCAGGATGCCGTCTTGCGGATAGACCACCTTGAATTTCTTTACCCCGTGCTCAACCACGGCCATGTTCCCGAAGCGGTCGGCGATGAAGTAGTTCTTGGGGCAGCAGGCCGGCACGCGCTCGAACAGGGCCAGGGCCTCGTCCAGCGAGCCGCAGGTTTCGGCCAGTAGCTTGACCAGGTGGATGCTGGAAATGCCGTAAGCCCACTGATCCGCGAAAGAGAAGGTGATGCCTACGAACAGCCCCTGGTCGTTGATGACGTCCTCAGGCAGGTAGCTGCGATACTGCGGCGCGCTCATGGCCGGGTCGACGATACCGTAATCGGTGGCGGCGAAGAAGGCGTGGCGCTGGTTGTTGTTTACGCGATAGACTTCGAACAGGTCTTTGGGCAGCGGCAGCCAATCATAATTACGGCCCACCAGCAGCTGCTCGCCCTGTTTGTAGCCGAAGATGGTGCAGGCGCGTCCCATGCCCATCATGTTTTGGAAGAAGAACAGTTCGCCGGTGATGGCGCTGTCGATTGCGCTCTGCGAATCGAACCCGCCGCCTGCGGCTACCCCGCGTAATTCTTCCAGGAATTCGGGATAATACTTTTCGTACATTTTGCGCTGGTTTTTGAGCAGCTCCGGGTCAATCGGCATCTTGTTATCCTGCACACCGTTAGCCTGGTAGATACGGCCGATTTGTTGGCCGATTTCGTAGAAATTGCCTTCAAAAGTTTTGATCTGCATGTTTATGTCCTTGTAGATGGCCTTGTGCGTGAGCATATTCAGTCAGATGCTTGAGCACAAGGGAGAATTATTTTACTTAAAATATACTAACATAAATAAAATTATTTCGTGGAATTATATTTGGGGGAATTTAGGTCGAAGGATTTATTAAAACAGCGGAGAGGGTGGGATTCGAACCCACGGTAACCATAAAGGCTACAACGGTTTTCGAGACCGTCCCAATCGGCCACTCTGGCACCTCTCCGTGTGGGGGAAATTATACATTGAGATTCCCGGATTCAGAGAGGTTTTTTCCACTCTTCGACGAATTGGCCTGCCTCAGCTTCTCGCCCTGTTTATAGCCGAAGATGGTGCGGACCCGGCCCATGCCGATTATGTCATGGAAAAAAATAGCTCGCCGGTGACGGCATTATCGAATGCGCTCGGCGGCACCGCGCATTTCCCCCATAAAATCGGGGTGATACTTTCTGTACAGCTATGAACTTCTCAGGATTGCGGCGGCTGCCAAAGCTCGACTTTGTTCCCATCCGGGTCGATGAACCATCCGAAATCGCCATATTCACCCTTCTGGACTTCGCCGACCAGTTGTGCGCCCCCGGATGCCACCTGGCTGAGGGCTTCTTCCAGATTATCGACGATCAGGTTGAACATGAATTCCTTGCTTGAAGGCTCGAAATCGGTGGTGCTGGAATCGAACATACTCCAGACTGTGTAACCGTTCTTGGGCATCTTTTCGTGTTCAAAGATTGCGAAAGACATGCCCTGCTCGTTCTGTGCATTGATGCCCAAATACTTCGCATACCAGCTTTGCAGCTTGACCGGGTCAGGGGATTTGAAAAAGACGCCGCCAATTCCTAAAACTTTAGCCATTTTATCTTCCTCCACTTCATGGAATAGATTTATTAAAAAACAGCGGAGAGGGTGGGATTCGAACTCACCGTAACCAATAATGGCAACAACGGTTTTCGAGACCGCCCCGAACGGCCACTCCGGCACTTCTCCGTGTGTGGATATTGTTCATTGAGATTATCTGATTTAGCGGGCATTTTTTACAAGAGATTTATTTGAAAGGGAACCACAATGGCTCCGATCAACGCGATCCATTCAACAGCTGAAATCATACAACCTCCTGATTCTATAAAACCAATTTTGGTTGTAACACTGCTGGTTGAACAGGTCCTTGCGCGCGTTCAAACAATCGCATTGTGGCATTGTTCCCTTTGACAAGCTTAAGGAACTGACGAATAGCATTATTGATCGAGGACGGTTTTGTTTATTGCAGTTTCTGGCGCATGATGTTGGCGAAGCGCGTGCTACTGATGGGATGATGGCTGAGGATCTCGCCCTCATAGATCAGGCAGAAGGTTCCGAAAGGCGAAGGCGCGTTTTGGGCGGCCTGCGCGTCGGCCAGGTCTATCAGGTTGGCTTTTATGTGAAAATCCTCTTCAGCGCTCTGGAGGATAGCCTTGACGTTCTTTTCCGTGTAGGGGCACTGGAAGGAACGCATGACCGTCAGGCCGTGCGCGTATTGGCTGGTATCGTTCAGCACCGCGTGCTTGAACTGCGGGTCGGGGGCGCTCCCGTCGAATTTCAGAGCCAGCAAGTCGAAGTCCGGTTTGGCGCTGTCGACCACCTGAAAGCCCTGCTTGAGGAAGATGTCGTTGTGGGCCATAAAGGGGCCTTTGCGCGTGACCACCGCTACGCCCTGGTAATAGCCTGCGCGCGCTTCGTCTACGCAATCCTGCAGCAGTTGTGTGGCCATACCATGCCCTTTATAAGCGCTCTTGAAACCCACGAAGACGCAATGGATGAACAGGTAACCGGCTGCCTGCACTGGCCGGTGGGCGTATTCCCCGGGCACGTACTCCAGCATGCCCTGGTATCCGCCGGTTTTGGACATGACCGCCTTGATGCGCAGTCCCTTGGGGTAATATGCGCTGAACCAGGCGATCTTATTGCGCAGCTCCAGATGTTTGGCAACGTCCTTGTAGCCGCACACGCCGTAATCGGCAATATTGTCCGGCGTCAGGTCGATAATTCTAATATCTGCGTCTTGGTCCATGCATTTCCTCCTGAGAGAATATCTGCTCAAAGCATAACATGATTGAATAAGATATTTCCGGTTTGGAAAATCCACTGGATAGGAATCCCCCAATTTTCCCCCGGGCACCTGATTGCCCATCGATAAAGAAAACACCGATCTCGCTGGAGGTCATTGGGATCGGTGTTTGGAAAGGGATATCCTTTTCTGTCAACTTATGTCAAGTTTTGTCATCTTCAATCTAGAGCGTCGTAAGAATATGCGTGATGGCGGTTGAAGCGGGGCCGCCCAGCGCCTGGATGATGGCTGTGCGTGCATCCGGTACCTGGTTTTCCCCGGCCTGGCCGCGCAGCTGCTGCACGGCTTCCACCGCCTGATACACGCCGGCCGCGCTGATTGGGAATCCGCGCGCCTTGTTGCCGCCCATGGTCAGCATCGGCAGCTCGCTTTTCAGGGAGAGGTCGCTCTCCTGCAGCCAGCGCCAGCCCTGCCCGCGCGCGGCGAAACCGCCTGCTTCCAGTGCCAGCAGGCCGTAAATGGAGGTCGCGTCCCACAGCTCGAATAGATCCATGTTTTCCCAGCCCAAGCCCGCGTTTTGCAGTGCCTTACGCAGCGACAGTGCCGCGGCTTCGAAAGCCAATGGATCGGGGCGATCGTGCAGCGCTAACGCGTCGATGGCCGCGCTGGAAGCTGCCAGGCGCACGGGCCGCTTCTGCCGGCTGCGGAACAGCACTGAATCGCTGACCAGCAGCAAAGAGGCTGCGCCGTCGGCATAGGGCGCCACATCGAACAGGTTGAGCGGCGGGGTGACCAGCGGCGCGCGTTGGTAAGCGGCCAGGTCGACCGCCTTGCGGTACATAGCCAGCGGGTTATGCACGGCGTTGGTATGCGCCAGCAGGGGCAGCGCTGCGAAAGCATCGCGCGGCGCGTTGTATTGGTCCATGTAACGCTGCATGAGCAGCCCGGCCAGACCGTTAGGGGTCAGGCCTTCCGTGCTTTCGAAATCGGAATCCGCGGAATGCGCCAGAATGGCGTCCACTTCCGGCCCGACCATGTCGGTATATTTTTCGATGCCCAATACCAGGGCGCTTTCCACCAGGCCGGATTTGACTGCCAGGTAGCCCATGCGCAGCGCTGCAGCGCCGGAGGCTTCGCCGGCTTCGGCCGTAAAGGTTTCGATGCCTGTCAGCCCGATGTTATCGGCCAGGCGCGTACCCAAATTGGCTTGTTTGGAAATGGAAGAGGCCAGCAGGTTGCCGACGTACAGCGCCTGCGGGCGCATCACGCCCGCGTCGCGCATGGCGGCCAGCATGGCTTTGGCACCCAGATTGTCCAGCGATAGATCCCAGTGTTCCCCCACCGGGGTTGCGCCGATGCCCGCGATAATGACTTCACTCATCGCACGTCCTATTTCATCACAATCTTGCCGCGGTAGCGCGCATAGGTGGCGTAGTCGATCTCCACGCGCCGGGCGATGTAAACCGCGGTGGTGGGCGCCAGTTTTTTGCGTTCGCCGATGCGTTCCGTCACGCGCAGGTCCAGCGCGTCCGAGCCGGCCCCGGAGCCGTAAGAGACCATCAGGATGCGGTCGCCCGGCTGGGCTTTGTCCAGTACAGCCGTCAATCCCAGGGGAGAGGCGGCCGCGTAAGTGTTGCCGATCACGGGTGCGAGCAAACCGGTCTTGATCTGGTCGGGAGTGAAGCCCAATTGCTTGGCTACCCGCTGTGGGAATTTGGCATTGGGCTGGTGGAACACGGCATACTTGTAATCCGCCGCCGAGGTGCCGCTTTCTTCCATCAGGGTCTTGGCGGCTGTGGTTACATGTTTGAAGTAGGCCGGTTCACCGGTGAAGCGCTGCCCGTGTTCGGGGTAGTGCTGGTAGGCGCGCCGCCAAAAATCGGGTGTATCGGTCACAAAGGAATACGTGGAGATGATCTCGGCCAGGGCTTCTTCCGCCGGGCCGAGCACAAAAGCCGCCGCGCCCGCGGCCGCTGTATATTCCAAAGCATCCCCCGGTTTGCCCTGAGCGGTGTCCGCGCCGATGGCCAGGGCGTAATTACCCATGCCGGAGCCGACCAGTGCCATGCTAGCTACCATGGCTTCGGTGCCGGCCTTGCAGGCGAATTCCATGTCGGCCGCCTGGATGTTGGGCGAGGTGCCGATGGCTTCTGCCACGATAGTTGAGGAAGGTTTGACCGCGTAGGGATGCGATTCCGAGCCGACCCACACCGCGCGCAGCTGCCGCGCGTCCACGCCGGATCGTGCCAGCGCGTTGCGGGCGGCCTCGATGGCCATGGTGATGGTATCTTCGTCCAACCCGGGCACGGATTTTTCCTGGATGGGCGTGCCGCCCTCTTCCGAACCGCTCCATATGCGCGCAATCTCGCTGGCAGGCAGGCGGTACTGCGGCACGTAAGCGCCGTAACCGACGATGCCTACCGGGCGGTTGGGTTTCAATAACAGGGATTTCTTTTCTGAACTCACTGGCTGCTCCAATTTTCGAGAATTTCCACGGCGCGCTGGATATGAACGTTGCCTTCGCTGACCATCTGGGCCGCGATGGCGCCCACCAATTCTTCGGGCGCGCCGGCCGAAACGGCCACCTGGCGGGCGTGCAGGCTCATGTGCCCACGCTGGATGCCTTCGGTAGCCAGGGCGCGTAGTGCCCCCAGGTTTTGGGCCAGGCCCACCGAAACGATCACTTCGGCCAATTCACCGGCGGTTTTGACGCCCATCAGTTTCACGGCCGCCGCGGCGCCGGGATGCACGCGTGTGGCGCCGCCCACGATGCCCACGGCCATGGGCATTTCCAGCTCGCCCTGCAGGCTGCCGTCCCCGCCCTTCGACCAGGTCGTCAGGGAAGTGTAGCGGCCCGAACGCGCCGCGTAAGCGTGCGCGCCGGCTTCCACCGCGCGCCAATCGTTGCCCGTGGCGATCACCACCGGGTCGATGCCGTTCATGATGCCCTTGTTGTGGGTGGCTGCGCGGTAAGGATCAGCCGCGGCGAAAGCCCAGGCTTCGATCACGCTGTCGCGCACGTCCTCGCCGGAAAAGCCGCTGAAAGCCAGCGCTTTCACCGGGATGCGGCAGGTCGCTTTGGCCAGACGATGGTCTGCCAGGTTGGACAGGATGCGCAGCAGCACGCGCCCGCCGGTGATGCGCTCCACTTGTGGGGACAAGCGCTCCAGGGCGGTGTTGATGGTGTTGGCGCCCATCGCGTCGCGCACGTCCATGATCAGGTGGATCACGAGGAACGGGCCGATGGGGGATTCTTCGATCAGGCGGATTTCCAGGCCGCGCGCCCCGCCGCCCAGCGATTTCAGCAGCGGGTCAACGTCGTCGGCTTCGCTTAACAGACTGGCCCGCGATGTTTCCAGGGCTGCTTTTGCGGCGGACAGGTCAGTCACGTCCAGCACCTGCATCTGGCCGATCATCTCCGGCGCGGAGGCGCTGGCGGTGAAGCCGCCGCCGCTGCGCGCCAGCTTGGCCATAAAGGACGCGGCTGCCACGACGGAGGGTTCTTCAATTACCATGGGTACGGGCACTTCGCGCCCGTTGACCAGGAAGTGCTGCGCCACGCCCAAAGGCAGGCTGTAGGTGCCGATCACGTTCTCGATCATGTGGTCGGCCTGTGACACGCTCAAACCGAACGCGCCGCTCAGCGCGTCCAACTGCTCTTGCGGCAGCTGTGTTTCATCCGCCAAACGCGCCAGGCGTTCGGCCGGGGTCAATTCATAAAATTTGCGTTCCGATTTCTTTTCTTTCATAGGCTTCCAATGGAATAGATGATAAAGGTAGGTGCCTTGCAAAAACTATCAATATCTTAGCAGAACCTGGCGGGACGCGCGTATGCGTTTTCTTTGAGTGGCTTTTTTTAAACCACAGATGAACACGGATAAACACAAAAAGCTTTTTTATGGTTGATGCACACAGATAATCCTTTCCAATGTCATTCCGAACATATTGATCGCGGAGAACTCCCTCGGGGAGTCGCGAAATACCCTCTTAGAGAGTCGTAAAGCATTCCTCTCCAGTGTCATTCCGAGCAAAGCGAGGAATCTCGGACTGCATCGAAAATGTGATTTCTGTCATTTCAGTCTTTCTTTCATAACCACAGATGAACACGGATAAACACAGAAAAGCTTTTTTATGGTTGATGCACACAGATAGCTTTCCTGCTTTTTCAACGTCATCTTGGACCTTCGTTCTGTCTATTAAGTATGACATGTAAGGTTGACTCCCTCCCTATCCCGACGAAGACGGGATGGGGAGGGGCTCGAGACTTTCATTCTGAGGGAGTTTTCTTTTTATATGACTTAAAACTAAACATTCCCTCTGGGAAAGGAAGTCGGCTGAAAATGCGAGATCATACTGACTGCATTGTTATCTATAAAAAAATATCTGAGTCTCTTTATGTTTCATTGAAGGCCGGTCGAGATCCTCACGCCCTGCTTTCGCAGGGCTCAGGATGACACATTAAGCAATCCCCGACAGGTTTACGATCATTGTCATCCTGAGGGGGCGAAGCGACCGTGAGGATCTCGGTCGGATATAAATAAGAGAACAGTCTGCATTCTTATCAATGAGATTGTATCTGTGTGAATCTATCTGTGTGAATCTATCAAAAAACTATCTCTGTTTTATCTGTGTCCATCTGTGGTTAAAAACAAACTCCACCCCCCTTGGAGTAAAATAATTGGGAACCTATCTTAATCATTACCGGAGCGAACATGAGAGATGAGCGTATTGACAAACTGGCCGACCTGCTGGTCAATTACAGCCTTCAGGTGCAGCCCAAGCAGAAAGTCCTGATCCACGGTGAATGGGGCGCGGAGCCGCTCTTAGGAGCCATCTTCCGCAAGTCCCTGCAGGTGGGCGCATACCCCTTCGTCGTGCCCTACACCTCCGATTGGATCGAAAGTACCCTGCGTTACGCTTCCCCCGAACAGTACGCTGCCGTATACGAACCCTTCAAGGAGTTCTACCAGACCTACGACGCCCGCGCGCGCATCTTGGGCGAGACCAACACCAAGGAACTCTCGCAGTTTGACCCAAAGAAAGTAGCCGAACTTTACGGCATCTACGGCGAAGCGCTCAAGATCGTGCTGGACCGCGAAGCCAAGGGCGAAATGAAATGGGTGGCGGCCTTGTTCCCCACTCTGGCTTATGCCCAGGACGCTAACATGAGCCTGAGCGAATATGAAGACTTTGTCTATGACGCCTGCATGCCCGACAAGGATGATCCGGTTGGTTACTGGAAGAGCGTAGAGAAACGCCAGGAGAAAGCCATCGCCTGGCTGAAGGGCAAGAAGAATGTGCACGTGACCGCGCCTGGCACCGACCTGACCCTCAGCATCGAGGGCCGGCCTTTCATCAACTGCGCTTGCCAGGTCAACGTCCCGGACGGCGAGATCTTTACCTCTCCTGTTGAGAACAGCGCCAACGGCCACGTTCATTTTACCTACCCGACCATGTACGAAGGCTTCGAGGTTACCAACGTGCGCCTGGAGTTCAAGGACGGCAAGTGCGTCAAAGCCACCGCCGATAAGAATGAGGAATACCTCAACTCCAAACTGGACGGCGACAAGGGCGCGCGCTACCTGGGCGAGTTCGCCATTGGTACCAACGAACGCATCAACAAATTCACCGGTCAGATCCTCTTCGACGAAAAGATCGGCGGCAGCTTCCACATGGCTCTGGGGCACGGTTATCCTGAATCTCTGAGCGAGAACACGGAATCCTCCATTCACTGGGATATGATCTGCGATCTGCGCAAAGGCGGCGAGATCACCGTGGATGGCGAATTGTTCTACCAGAATGGCAAATTTGTAGTTGATTTCTAAGGAAACCCTATGAAAGTAAAACTGGCACTGGCACAGATCAATACCAAATTAGGGGTGGTGGAAAGCAACCTGGAAAAACACCTGGATTACATCCAACGCGCCAAGAATGAGGGCGCAGACCTGGTCATCTTCCCGGAACTCTCCCTGACCGGTTATGTGCTGCAGGACCTGGTGCCGACCGTAGCGCACCGCGCCACTGCCGACGACCCTGTCTTCAAGGAACTGTTGGCTACCAGCCGCGACATCGATATTGTGGTCGGTTTCGCTGAAGAAGACGTTCGCAACCGCTTCTACATTTCCAGCGCTTACCTTTCCCTTGGAAAAGTGGCGCATGTGCACCGCAAGGTGTACCTGCCAACTTACGGCTTGTTTGACGAAGGCCGTTTCTTCGCTTGGGGCGATAGCGTGGAAGCTTTCGACACGCGCTTCGGGCGCGCCGGCATCCTGATTTGCGAGGATTTCTGGCACACCTCTTCCCCCTACCTGCTGTGGATGGACGGCGCCGACCTGTTCCTGTTCACCTCGGCTTCGCCTGGCCGCGGCCTGACCAGCGCGCCGGAGTTGAGCACCGCCCATTGGGTCGAGAGCATCAACCAGGCTTACGCCAGCATCTTCACCTCCTTCGTGATCCACAGCAACCGCGTGGGTTTCGAGGACGGCCTGCACTTCTGGGGCGGCTCCACCGTGTTTGACCCCAATGGCGAACTGCTGGCCAAGGCCCCGCTGGACGATGAAGCCCTGACCTATTGTGAAATTGACTTGAACCAGCTTCACCGCACGCGCGCGCGCCTGCCGCTGCTGCGCGACGAACGCACCGCGCTGGTTCAGCGTGAACTGATGCGCATTCTCAAGCGCGACGATAGCCGCTCAGGCAGGTAACGGAGGAAAACATGAACGGTTTGGATATTAACACCGACCTGGCTCGCAGTATTTTGACCGGCTTCATCCGGAGTGAAACCACCCGCTCGGGCTTTCAAAAAGCCGTGATCGGCGTTTCCGGCGGTGTCGACTCGGCCATGTCCTGCTTCCTGGCGGCCGAAGCGCTCGGCCCTGAGAACGTGCTGGCCGTGCGCATGCCTTACAAGACCTCATCGCAGGATTCGCTCGACCACGCCCAACTGGTGATCGACGCCACTGGCGTGCAGTCCGTCACGATTCCCATCACCGACATGGCCGACGGACTAATCAACCAGTTCCCCGACATGGCCAAGCTGCGCATGGGCAACATCATGGCGCGCTGCCGCATGATCGTGCTGTATGACCAGTCCTCCGCTTTTGGCGGCCTAGTGATCGGCACCAGCAACAAAACAGAAATTCTGCTGGGCTACTCCACCCAGTTTGGCGACGCCGCTTCAGCCTTTAATCCCATCGGCGATCTGTACAAGACCCAACTGCGCCAGCTGGCGCACGCCATGGGTGTGCCGCAGGTCATCATCGATAAGGCCCCCACAGCCGACCTGTGGATCGGGCAGACTGACGAGGGCGAGTTGGGCTTTACCTACGCGGAAGTGGACAAGCTACTCTACCTGATGGTGGACGAACGCTACACCCCGGACGAGTGTGTGGAAGCCGGTTACGACCGCAAATTCGTGGAGACGGTGGTCAAGCGTATCCAGCGCTACCATTACAAGCGTGTCATGCCGCCCATCGCCAAGCTGGGCAACCGCACCATCGGCTACGACTTCCTCTATCTGCGCGATTGGGGCACGTAGTCCGTCCGTTTGAAGTTCTCCCTTAATCCAGGAGGTCAAAATGAAAAATAATCGGAACCTGCGCATTATCGGACTGGCGGGTCTATTTCTGCTGGTTTGCGCTTGTATGCCCGGTGTGAGCATCTCCCTGACGGATACGCAAACTCCAATAGTAATCACGGCCACCCCGCAGCCGCCGGCTGCGACCGAGACAACCCAACCCGTTCCGCCCGCTACCCAAGCGGCTGCCGCGCAATCCGCTGGCACGGCAAGCGCGGGCCTCGACCACATCAATATCTACCTGGTGGCAGTGGGTGACAACGGCGCTTCCGGTGAGATTATCGGCTGCGGTGATTCGCTGGTGCCGGTGCAGGTCTCCATTGAACCCACACTGGGCGTGCTGCGCGCCGCACTGACGGAGCTGTTCAAGTTGGAAGGGCAGGCGGATTATGGCCAGTCCGGATTGTATAACGCCTTGTACCTCTCGCACCTGGAGATCGACGATCTGGCGGTGGTGAACGGCAAAGCCACCATGAAGCTCAGCGGGCAGATCGTTACCGGCGGGGAATGCGACATACCGCGCATCGAAGCACAACTGCGCGCCATTGCGATGCAGTTCTCGACGGTACAGCAGGTGAGTATCACCGTCAATGGCGTGCCCCTGGCGGAACTGCTGGACCTGCGCGGGTGAAAATCAGCCGGAATCCTCCGGCTGATGGTTTAATCCAAAAAGAAAAGTTCCTCTACCCGGACATCCAGGAATTTGGCTAATTTCATGGCCAATTCCAGGGTGGGATTGTATTTATTGTTTTCAATCGCGTTAATGGTCTGCCGGGTGACATCCACGGCCAAAGCGAGATTTTCCTGCGTTATCCCAATTTTTTTGCGATAAGACCGAATGTTATTCTTCATCCTTACCCAACTGCCATTTGAAAAAGGCTTGTCCTGCCCAATAAACAATCAGCTGGGATACCAACAGGATGACTCCCAGACTGTTAAATGTTCTTCCGATGATCCAATCCATCCATACCCAGACCAGCAGGAAAATGATTCCAAATAGCCATGCTAACCGCAGGGCTTTGAAGTTGATGCTCAATTCCATTTCATCCATCTTTCTGAAAAGTCTCATTTTTTACCTCCAAGTAATGTCAAAAGTATTTGACATATTATACGTCAATTGATGAAAATGTCAAGAGTGTTTTACATTTGGGTTTGTGCCTGATGGCGTTTTACTGGAGGCGTGCAATTCTTGGATTGATTTGCCAATTGGGATCTGGAACAGACTTTGACCTATTAATAAAAAAGAATGTTCCCCGAGTCTGCCGAGGGAACATTCTTCTTTTTTGGGATTTGATCCTTTTACCCCAAGGGAATGCTTCGCTCTGGGTAGACGTTCAGGGATCTTTTTGAAAAGAATTAGATCAGCCCGTAACGCTTCAAGCCGGCGTCCAGGATCATGTTGACCAGCTCAGTATGGTCGATACCGTCCGCTTTAGCTTCGATCACCAGATCGGAAATATCCGGCGACAAGCCTGGCAGCGGGTTGATTTCCAGGATATAAGGCTTCCAATTGTTGGTCACGTCCAGGCGGAAATCCACGCGCGCTACATCATAGGCGCCGGTCACGCGGAAGACCGCCGCGGCCAGCCAGTTGAGCTCGTCCACCAGGTCTTCGTCGATGGGCGCCGGGCACAGATAATCCAGTTCCTCCGCAAGCGCCACCTTGAGGTGGTTGCTGTAGACTGTGTCGGTGGTTTCGTAAGGCCGCAGGTCTACTTCCATGGGCGGCATGAAATACAATCCGGCCTGCACGCGCGGGGCGTTGGGGTTGAATGGCATACGGCGCGCTACCGGACCGACCAGGTTGCCGACCAATCCGACCGTCACTTCGCGCCCGTCGATGTAGGTTTCCACCAGGGCGGGCTGCTTGTATTTTTGGATGATGAAAGCCACCTGTTCGCGCAGCTCGGCTTCGCTGTGCACGATGGATTTGGCGCTGACGCCCATGCTGGTGCCTTCGCGGCTGGGCTTGACGAACAACGGAAAACGCAGGTCGTCATTGAGCGGTTCATCGGCACGGTCAAATTCCTGAAAAGCCGGAGTGGGCAGCTCGTGCCACCACAGGATGCGTTTGGTCATGGGTTTGTCCAGCGCCAGCGCCAGTGTAAACAGGCGCGAGCCGGTGTAGGGAATGCGCAGCATTTCCAGCACGGCCGGCACCTGAGCCTCGCGCGAATCGCCGAAATGACCTTCGCAGATGTTGAAGCAAATATCAGGTTTGAATTTCGGGATCGTAGTCAGCAGACTGCGGTCGCCCTCAAAAAAATCGCAAACATGCCCGTTTGCGCGCAGGGCCTCCAGAATGGCATTGACCGTTTTTTCGGAATCGAGGTCATCCCACTGATCCTCCGGCATGCCTTCCCAGTGCGGAGCGTTCTTTTTTAAATTCGCCAATACGGCAACTTTAAGTTTCTTCAATTGATTTTATGCTCCAGTTATATTTCCATTTTAGTCTAAAAATAAATCGTTCCAACCCTGCCATTTCTCATCCAGAGATTTCTGGATTTCGTTATATTTTTGACCCAAATCGGCCACACTCTCATTAATTTCTAAGGGGTGTTCCAGTTTCCGCGTAACCTCCTCCAATTGGTCCTCCAGTGTGCTGATCTGTTCTTCCATCTCACGCAGCACCTTGGGACTGATACTTTTCTTCTTGGAATTATCCGCCTTGTTGTTCCGGGCGGAAGATTTGTTCGATTTTTTCTCGGTCTCTGTTTCAGCCTGATTTTGTTCCTCTTCGGCTCGCAGGTCACTATAGCTGCCCTTGAAGACCTTCAATTCGGTCTTGTCCGGTTCCAGCTCCCAGATCTGCGTGGCGACTGCGTCTACCAGGTAGCGGTCGTGTGAAACCAGCAGCACGGTGCCGTTAAACTCGGCCAGCACGCGCTGCAGGATTTCCTGCGAGGGCAGGTCCAAATGGTTGGTGGGCTCGTCCAATAGCAGCAGGTTGGCGCCCTGCAATCCCAGGCAGGCAATGGCCAGCCGGCCGCGTTCGCCGCCGGAAAGCACCCCTACTTCTTTAAAGGCATCGTCGCCGCTGAACAGGAATGTCGCCAGGTAAGCGCGCGCTTCTTCTTCCATCATTTGCGGCGCGGCATTTTGGATTTCCCGGATGAGCGTCCAATTATCGTGCAGGCCTTCGTGCGCCTGCGCGAAGTAGCCCACATGTACGGCACTGCCGAGCGATACGCGTCCGCCCAGCGGCGGGATGTTATCCAACAGGGTTTTCAGGAAGGTGGTTTTTCCAGCGCCGTTGGGGCCCATGATGGCCACGCATTCGCCGCGTGTGAGTACCAGGTCCGGCACGTGGATGAGCACTTTCTTATTATCGTGGTAACCGATCTGCAAATCGTAGGTGCGCAGTACCAAATCACCGGAGCGGTTGTCGGCTTTCAACCGGATGTGAATGCGTTTGCTCTTCTGCGGGGGAGCCAGACGCGCGTCTGCCAGCAGGCGTTCCAGGCGCCTGCGGCGGCCTTGAGCTTGCTTGGTGTTTTGGCCGGCGATGTTGCGCCGGATGTAATCTTCTTCTTTGGCGATGAATTCCTGCTGGGCTTCGTACTCTTTCAGCTGGCGTTCATAGCGCGCTTCACGCTGCCGCAGATAAGCGCTGTAATTGCCGTGATAGGTTTCCAGCGCAGGGGTCATCTCCCAGATGACGGACACGGTGCGGTCGAGGAAATAACGGTCGTGCGAAACCAGCATCACCGCGCCGTCCCAATTCTTGAGATAGCCTTCCAGCCATTCCATGGCTTGAATGTCCAGGTGGTTGGTGGGCTCATCCAGCAGCAGTAAATCCGGGTTGGAAAGCAGCAAGCGTGCCAGAAACGCGCGCGTGCGCTGCCCGCCGGATAAGATGTTGAGCGGTTTGTGAAATTCATTGCGCCCAAATCCTAAACCGGTCAGGGTGCGTTCAATGTCATTTTCGAAAGTGTACCCGCCGGCCAGCTCAAAGCGTTCCTGCAGACGGCCGTATTTTTCCAGAAATTCCGGGTCGTCGTGTTCGGCGCCCATGCGGCTGTCCATGGCGCGCAGCTGCGCCTGCCAATCCAGCAGTTCTGTGAACACGGACATGCATTCATCCCACAGCGTCTTGCCGGATTCCAGCACAGCTTCCTGGGGCAGGTAGCCGATGTGCAGGTTCTTGGAACGCTGCACGCTGCCGTCCGAGGCGGTTTCTTCGCCGATCAGGATACGCAGCAGGGTAGTCTTGCCCACGCCGTTGGAACCCACCAGGCCGATGCGGGCTTTTTGGGGAACAGCGAACGAAATATCGCTGAAGATATCTTCGGAGCCAAAGGATTTGGCCAGATTACTGGTGCTGATTAGAGACATGATGATTTACTTATCCGGGAAATTATAAAGAGATGCATTAGTCTAGCTGCGCACAATTTGCAGCTGTTCGCCAAAGCCGGCGCGTAATTGCTGCGCTGCGCTGCCGTTGACCACACAAATGCTTAAGAAGCCGAAGCTGTCGATGACTGCCACCAATTCACCCTGAGCCTTATTACCAAAAGTCGCGGATATCCCTTCAATGACTGTATTCCTGAGAATTATATGAATATTCTCGAAATCCGCCAGAGTCTCCGCGCGGATATTGCTGGCCAGATTACCGAAGGCATCCACATGGATGATGCTACCGATCAGGCCGTCCGCCGTTTTCTGCGCTTGGGGCATTTCCAGCAGGATTGGGTCCATGACCGCCGCGCCGAAGCTTTCCAATGGCGCGCCTATGGCCAGATGGGCCGCTGCCGGGGCGAAGATATCGCGTCCGTGGAACGTGCGGCTGACCTGCGCCAGGCGGTAATCGGCGTTCTCCAGCGCGTGGATGCGCACGGGTTCACCGTCCGCTTGCGCTTGCTGATAAAGCAGGGTCAGCAGGCCGTTGTCCGGCCCGACGAAGTACTGCTTGCCCAGTTGAGCGGCGATGCCGCGCCGCGCGGTACCCACGCCCGGGTCGACTACTGCCACGTGCACCGTGCCGGCCGGAAAATAGGGAACGCTGCGTCCCAATAAAAGCGCCGCCTGAAAGACGTTCTGCGGGGCGACCGTGTGGCTCAGGTCGACGACGCGCGCCTGCGGGGCGATGCCGGCGATGACGCCCTTCATCACGCCCACGTAGCCGTCGTGCTCGGTAAAATCGGTGGTCAGAGTGATCCAGTTCATTTCAGAATGATTCTATCAACGTTTGGTTATTCACACAAACTTTCTTACCAAAAGCAAGAAAAGGGAATATTAATATCAATTGGGGAAAATGTTATTGGTTAGGAGGTGTTTTTAATTAGTCGTATCTCTGTTCTATACGACATGCATTAAGCCGGCCGGGCCCGCCCTGCCAGGAACATGGCGATTGCACCCATTAGCAGGCTTGACCCGAACCCCAAAATCGAACCGGCAAGGCCTGGCAGCACTGCCATGATGAACACGGGCAGACCCGCCGCAACCAACCCGGAGATCAAACCCAAAAAATCAACATCAGGTGCCTGCCCGATCAACAACAGGTTTGATTGCGCATGCCGAACCACGTCCAGGGCTGCCATTCCCGCGACCGCTGCGGCAGTCCCGGGGATCAACAGCAATGTGACTGATGAAAATATACCGGCGGATTCGCTTGCCTGTGCCATGAGCAGGGAACCGACTTCCGTATTCAGTAGGGCGTTTCGCACTGCCCAGCCGCCCAACCCGGCCAGCAGGCTGACTGCAACGATGCCAACCAGCGCGGACGCCATATCCAGAATGATCGCTCGCCGGTTTGAAATTGGTAGTTGGTGGAAGATTGGCCAACAGCTCAAATCGCTTCTCAATCGCGTGATGGCAATTTTGCCCACTTGTATGACCCAGATAAACAGGAACAGCGAACTGATGCTCCCCGGCATCACGAATATGCCAAATACGGCGCTGGCCAGTGAAAACCAGCGCTGCAGCTTGCTCAATCGCAGCCCGCGCATCACTTGCAGCAGGTCCTTCCAGATCAGTGCCGCAGGCCCCGGCCGGCCCGGTAAGCGTGTTGGCGCTTTTTCCTTGTGCAGGCGTTGTTGAGCGCGCAGGTTCTCAGCGTAGCCGCTTGGTCCATAACGCAATGCGTCATTCAACAAAACGTGCGTGCGGGTTTCCTGGGCGGCTTGGGCCAGATTAAAACGCTTTGCAGAGATTGCCAGCCCAGCCAAACTTAAAATAGCAGCGCCGAAGCCTGCAGCCACGATGACGCTCAAGCCGGCTTTTTCAAACCAGGGTAACGCCAGCCACAACATCACCGGCAGCGCTATGCCTGATATGAGGCCCAGAGCGGTTGAATATCCCAAGCGAGCATCCGGGCGCACGCGCGCAGCACCGATTGCCCACAGCAGGGCAAAGAGTGCCAGGTGAACAGGCGCCAGCATTAGCCAGGCCCGCAGACCGTATCCCAAATACTCAATAAAATGGCTCGTAATGACAGTCTCTGAAAATGCAATATCGCCTAATGAAAAGCCGAGTATCAGCGTCAGGATCCAAAAAGGAAAAGCGCTTTTGAGCCAGGGCATCCACAACCAGCGCAGGACTACTGCGCGACGGCTGACCGGTGTCTGGCAGAGCAGATAGCTGTCCTCTTCGGAGAATTCAACAGGGCTTCGCCTGAGGGCATTGTACAGGCGCACTAGGTTCCAAATTGCCAGGACGCTCCCCATGAGGACTACAGCCGCTTTACCCGGATCTTGCGCGTTGAGCAAAGGTAACAGTATTGAGCTGCCGCTCGCAAAAAAGGTAAGGGTTACAAAGATCCACACACTAAAGAACAGCACCAAGTAAACCAGGTAAAGGCGGTTGCTCAGCGACTTGTCATTCGGATCATAGGAAACGACCCTTAGCCAGAAATTAAGCTCGTACACCTCCTGGCGGCTGCGCAGCCAATTCACAGATGGGTCGGACAGACGATGGGCAGGATGGCTGGCTGAAGCGGTCCTCACTGGACCTCCAACACACCCTGGCGGATGAGCAGACGCCGGTCTGCCAGCGCGTCGCCAAAATCGGGAGAATGCGTTGAGAGGAGCACCGCGGTGCCCTGCTCCCGCATCCGGCGGATTTCGGCAGCGAGGATCTCCATTCCTTCCTCGTCCAAGGCCGAAGTGGGTTCGTCCAACAGCAATACGCTGAACGGACGGATAAACGCCATGACCAGGCCCAGCTTTAAGCGCATGCCGCGCGAAAAATGATGAGGAAATAGATTGCGTGACTCCCATAATCCGAAAGTGCGCAACAATGCCTCCGCACGTTCTTCGAAATTTCCGTCTGCCTGGTTGGCGAGGGCAATAAAACGCAAGTGTTCCCAGGCAGTCAGCTCCAGGTAAAAACGCGGTACGTCGGGCACGTAAACCAACCGGCGGCGCGCCTCCACCTCATCGCGGTCCAGATCAAATCCACCCACGGTAACCGTTCCCTCCGATGGACGAACCAGTCCGGAAATGCACGACAACAATGTGGTTTTGCCGGAGCCATTCGGTCCTGAAAGGATGGCGATCTCTCCGCTAAGTAGAGAAAAAGTTGCCGGAGCCAACGCAACAAAGCGGTCGTATTTTTTAGTTAATTCAACTACAGCAAGGGGGATATTAATATGGGAATCTATTTCATTCATCGAAATCAATCCATGGTTTGAGCGGTAAATCTTGATCTATCCAGAACATATCATAACCGAAAATCTAATTTGAATAAATTTACCTACTTTTTTTCAACAAAAGATGACTATTAAATAAACCCTGGATCGAAGTACACTGATTATGGTTTTTAGGTAAAATTGCCCCCATGACAAAAGAGATGAACACCCCGCCCGTTTGCGACTACGAAGGCTCCGACTACCAGGACAAATTCTGGAAGGAGGGCGGCCGCGCCTACGAGGACGGCGCCGAAGTACTGGCGCTCAAGCGCCTGCTGCCGACTGGCGGAAGCCACTTGCTGGAATTGGGCGCCGGGGCCGGGCGCAACACACCCCGTTATCGCGGCTTCGAGCGCGTTACGCTGCTGGATTATTCCACCACCCAGCTCCAACAGGCCATCCAGTATTTGGGCACAGACCCGCGCTACCGCTTTGTGGCGGCGGACGTTTATCGCCTGCCCTTCGCGCCGCGCGCCTTCGACTCGGCCACTATGATTCGCACCCTGCACCACTTGTCCGAACCGAACATCGCCATCGCGCAGCTGCGCGAATGCCTGGCGGATAACGCCGTTTTCATCCTGGAATTTGCCAACAAGCGCAACATCAAATCCATCCTGCGTTATTGGATGGGCAAACAGGACTGGAGTCCTTTCACCCCGGAGCAGGTGGAGTTCGTCAAGCTCAACTTCGATTTTCATCCCAAAAGCGTGCGCGCCATGCTGGCCGGCAACGGTTTCAAACTGGAGCAGGAGATCAGCGTGTCCTTCCTGCGCGCGGGTTTCTTCAAGCGCCTGCTGCCGCTCAAACTGATGCTGGCCAAGGAGAATTTCCTGCAGCATACGCTTTCGTGGGCGGCTATCAGCCCCAGCATCTTCCTGCGCAGCACAACCGTGCCGCAGGGAGAAGAAGCGCTGGGTATGCAAACAGAGGCCTTCTTTCGCTGCCCGGCTTGCGGCCATTACCCGCTGGCCGACACCCCGCCCGAGTTGAAGTGCGGGCAGTGCGGCCAGACGTACACTTTTAAAGACGGCATCTACGATTTTCGCTTGAAATAACGCTTATCGACATTTTTCAGAGGAGGGACCATATGGAAAATTGGAAGATCAGCCCATCCGACCTGACCTTTTTGTGGGATGAGTGCCCGCGCTGTTTTTACCTGAAGGTGCGCCATAAATTCAAGCGCCCCGGCCTGCCTTTTCCCAAGATTTTTACCAAGATCGACTTGCTGATGAAGGATGTATACCTGGGCCACTCCACACAGAAGATTTCCCCGCTGCTGCCGCCCGGCAAGACCGTCATGAGCGGGCGCTGGGTCACCTCCGCGCCCATCGTCGCGCCTGATGGCGAAAACACAGCTTATATCCAGGGTATCTTCGATACCGTAGTGCAGTTCGAGGACGGTTCCTATGGGGTGGTGGATTTCAAGACCTCGGAGGCACGTGAGGAGCACGTGGAGTTTTACGGCCGCCAGTTGAGCGCTTACGCTTACGCCCTGACGCATCCCGCGCCGGGCAAGCTGCACCTCAGCCCGGTCACCAAGCTGGGTTTGCTGTATTTCGAGCCGCAGGACTTGGTGGAAACGACTCAGGATGGCTTAAGCTTAAATGGGCCAACCCGTTGGGTGGAGATCCCGGTGGACGAGGAACGTTTTGAGAATTTCATGCGCGCGGTGCTGGCGCTGCTCAGCCTGCCCGAGCCGCCGCTGGCCAACCCGGAGTGCGCCTTCTGCGCTTACCGTGCAGCGTCAAGGAACGTGCCGTTCTAATTGATTGTCACTCCTCACCCCCGGTCATTTCACCACAAGTAGAGGGAGCGGTGTGATCGTGAAGCACTCCCTTCGGGGAGGGATCTGGGTTGGAATTCCAATTTTATTTTTCCTGTCACACAAGAATGTGTGACCTACGGATTCGTACATGTTTGCGTAGGTCAGGCATTCGCCTGCACCTTCCGGGGTGTGCCTGACATAATTCTCAGGAAAACACGATCTGTGTTTATCCGTGTGAATCTGTGTTTTGTTTCTACCCTTTTTCCAACACCCAAAATTGGGACAGGCCCAGTACTTAGGGCGGAATTCCACCTGTGCCCGGTATTTCCAGGTAATCCCTCCGAAAGACAAGGGTTTATCATGGCGCGTATACTCAAAACAACTGAGTACAGGTTAGAAACGCTCACTACAAAAAAAACTCACCCTACAGGACGAGGTTTTTAAATCTGTGTTCATCAAGCACAGAAAAGTCTTTTAGTTTTTTCTGTGTCCATCTGTGGTTCGTACTTACAAATCAACCTTTTTCCAGCACCCAGAACTGCGACAACCCCAACGCGCGCAGAGGCGTTTTCTCCAGGAACTGCAGCACAGCCCGCAGGAACTTGCCCAGAGCCGGGCGGCGTTGGATGATGTTATCGTAGCCGCCGAAGATCACCGTATGGTAAACCGCGCGCAGCGGTTGGCACTCAAACAGGGCACGCAGCTTGCGCGTGGTGTACACGCGCACGTGCGGGGCCAGCTTGTCCCGCCAGAAATCCGGCAGGTAGTTGACGAACAATTTGTTGCCGAAATGATATTGGCCCTTGCGGTAGACCCCGTGGGTTTCAAAAGGGTAACCGCGGTTGGGACAGAAAACGAACATGCGCCCGCCCACACGCAGCACACGCGCCATTTCGGCCACGGCTTCGTGGTCGTCCGCCACGTGTTCGATGACCTCATTGCTCAGGATGGCATCGAACCGACCGCGCTCAAAAGGCAGGTATTCGCCCGCTCCACATACCAGGTTGGGGTTCTTTTGCTTGGCTTCCAACAAACGCTCGAACTCGATATCCATGCCGACGGCCAGTTCGGCTTCTTTCGACAAGCGTTCCAGATATTGACCCACCCCGCAGCCGTCCTCCAGAACGGCGCCGCGCAGCTGCCCGTTGCTCCACTGCCGCAGCATGTCCAGGCGGCGCTGTTGTCCGGCGCGCCATACGTAAGAGGGTTCGCCGCGCTGGGCGGCTTTATCGGAGTGGGGAGTGTTGGTGTTATCGTTCATTGATCTTTCTATTCTTTCACGTAAGGAACCCAGGCCAGCAGCGTGGTGCCCTGCTTGCGGATGGAAATGACTTCCATACCGCCGCCGGCTGACTCCGCGCGTGCCTGCATATTGGTTAATCCATGCCCGATGCGTCCGCCCGGTCGGGGGGTGTCGAAGCCTGCGCCGTCGTCGCTGACCTTCAGCATGATGCGATCGTCGTGCCGCCACAATCGTACGGTCACTTTGGTGGCTTTGGCGTGTTTAGCTGTGTTGGAAAGTGCTTCCTGGAAGATGTGATAGAGCGCGTCGATTTGCGTGCGCGCCAGGCCTTCCACATCCTCGGGTTCGCCCTCCATGCTGACGTCCACCATGGTGTTGGCGCGGAATTCGCGGATCAAACTGCGCATGCCTTCCACCATATTGGCGTGGCGCAATTGGCGCGGACGCAGGTCCAGGATGTAAGCGCGGATATCGGCAATCGCGGATTGCAGCGCTTCCAGCGCTTTCTCTATCTGCTGGACGCTGTTGTTCTTGCCCTGCATCTGGCTCATGCGCGCGTTTTCCAATGAGAGGCCGATGCCGTATAGCGACTGGATGATGCCGTCGTGCAGGTCCATGCCGATGCGTTCGCGCTCTTCGGAAATAATTTGGATGCGGGCTTGCTGGTTGTCAATCTCATAAGCAATCATTTCAGCCATGGAGAGCATCTGTACCTGGAAATAATCCATTTCTCGGTTGGTCAGCAGGCTGCGGCGCGTATGCGCCAGGCTGGCGATACCGTAGACATCGCTATCTGAAGCGATTGGCAGACAGACCACCTGGCCGAGTGCTTTCTCGCTGATGTCGGTGGTCAGTTCCGTGATGCGGCTGTTAGGCAGGTTGATGACGCGCAGCTCCCCTTTTTCATATTGGCTGAAGAGAATATGCGTTTCATCCAACCATGCTTCGGGATTCCAGATGGCCGCTAATTTCCCGCTGCGGTAAACGCGCGTTAGATTACGGCCGGCTTTGTCTGCCAGATATACTTCGAAGGCATCCAGATCTAATAAGTCCAGCAGTGCCGGAACAGTCTGGCGCAGATTTTCCAAGAGGAAGGGGTAACGCAATTCATACGACGGCTCGTCGTGTTTTTCAGCCGGGGCTGCCGCACTTTCTTGCTGAGCCTGGTTTTCCAAAACAGAAACCGGCTCCATCTTTTTTGAATCGTTCATATTCACAGTTTGATTTTAATCCACCCGCACACATTTAGCCAATTAAGCCGGTGCGCGCCGGTGTAAATCGGATAATTTTAGTATAATTTGTTTTGCCATGGAAAATGAGAAATCGCTCGATCGTCAGGAATTGCAGGCGCACATGCGCCAAGCGGGACGTTTACCGCCCGGCCAGGTTGCCACGGATAAATTCCCGGTGCTGCACTACGGCGCCATCCCGCCTTTTGATGAAGATGCATGGAATTTTCGCGTCACCGGCGCGGTGGAAAAATTGCTGACGCTGAGCTGGACTGAGTTCCAACAGCTGCCGCGCAGTTCGGTGCGCATGGACTTGCACTGCGTCACTCGCTGGAGCAAATTCGACACCTTGTGGGAAGGTGTGCGCGTGCGTACGCTAATTGATGAGGGCTTAATCACGCTCAAGCCGCAAGCGCGCTTTGTGATTCAACACGCCGAACGCGACTTCACCGCTAACCTGCCGCTGGAGATTGTGCTTTCGGATAATTTTCTGCTGGCAACCCATTACGACGGCCAACCCCTCACCCCCGAGCATGGCTATCCGTTGCGAGGTGTTGTGGGTGCCATTCCCGGCCGCAAAGACCTCAAGGATGTGTACTTCTGGAAAGGTGCCAAATGGCTGCGTAGTTTGGAGTTTTCCGAAAGCGACCACAAAGGTTTTTGGGAAATGGCCGGTTATCACAACGACGCCGACATCTGGAAAGAAGAACGCATCGCCTGACGATCATGAACCAACCACAGATAGACACAGATAGAAGATGATAAATCTTTTCTATGGTTGATGAACACAGATACTAACTCCCTCTCTCCATGTGAATAGGGCCAAAGGCGAGGGGTGTTTGTTCACAACGTTCTCACCCTCACCTAATCTCTTCCCCGAGGGAATACTTCGCGACCCCTCAAGGGGGAGGAATAAAGGAACTGCACTAGCCTTACAAGTCACCCTTCTCTTGTCATCCTGAGCTCCGCCAGGAGCGAAGGATCTCGGCCAAATTTTAAGATAAACCACAGATGCACTCAGATGAACACAGATGTTGACTTCCTCTCCCCTTGAGGAAGAGAATCTCAGACGGGTTAGATATTTAGTATGCAAGCCGAGATCCCTCCCCGAAGGGAGTGCTTCGCGATCACGTCGCGTTCTAAAGCGAACGCTCCTCAGGATGACAGTATAGATGAGCGGATTCCCTCTCCCTCGGAGAAGAGGGCCAGGGGTGAGGGGATTCGTTAAAAAGAAAAAGTTGCCTGGTTTTTCATCCAAGGCAACTTCTTGTTTTGTTCTTAAGCTTCGACTGTCACTAAGCCATACGCCGTACATAGAACCACAGGCCGACGCCGACGCCGACAAAAAGGATGCCGACGATCAGCAAGAGCGGGGAGGAAGATTCCTCACCGAACACCGGCTGCATGCCGGAGCCCGGCTGCGCGCCGAAGTCAATGGTCGAGATCTGGCCGGCACTTAAAGTGAGCGAGTAGTTCATCACCGTGGTGGGGTTATAACCTTCCGGAATAGCCACACTGATGTTGTAATCCCCTTCGGGAATGTCGTTGAAGCATAGCGAGTTGCCGCTGTCGTCCGTGATGCCGGTTTCATTGACCGTGCTCAAGCGGTTGGTCAGGCTGACCGCGCCGCCTGCGATGGGCAGTTCGGTTTCTTCGGAAAGGGCGTCACCGTTTTCATCGTTGAAGAGATAGATGCAAATCGAGCCGTTGCCTTTGAAAGGCGTGGCGGTCGGTTCGGCTTCCACCACTGGTGTGGGCGTGGGGGTTTCTGCCGGTTTTTCCTTGATGATCAATTCCTGCCCAACCCACAGGAAACTGCAATCGTCGCTGTCGGTATTGCTCTGTAAATTGTTCAGCTCACGCAATTCCTGCTCGGTGATACCCATCAGCAGGGAGATGCTGGTGCAGGTATCATTCTCTTTGACGATATATGTGATGCGCCCGTCCGCGCCCGGAGTGGGGGTGGACAGGTTGATTTGCGGCAGCGGAGCGCCGGCCGTAACTGGTAGGAGCACTACCATGCCAATTAAGGCAACACAAAACAAGCCTAAAGCCTGCAGGGGTTTCTTTTTCATCTTTATCACCTGGTGAAAAATTATAACATCTTTGTATGTTGCAGCATTTTACCGCGTTTGTCAAACTAAATGGCACGCCTTTTTAACGGTTTTTCTGAAATCCTCTTATAATTAAGACATGATTCAAAACTTAGAATTTCGAAAAAGGAAAGGGATGCCGAAATGAGTTTTCATACTATCATAATCGTCGGAAATTTGGGCAGGGACCCTGAGATGCGCTATACCCCTAATGGGAATGCAGTCACTTCTTTGAATGTGGCCAGCAACCGTGTGTATACCGATACGAACGGACAGCGCGTGAAAGAAACAACTTGGTTCCGCGTTTCTGTGTGGGGCAAACAAGCTGAAAATGCCAATAACTACCTGCAAAAAGGCAGCATGGTGTTGATCGAAGGCGAATTGCGTCCTGACCGTGAAACCGGAAACCCGCGCACCTTCACTCGCAACGATGGTACCACCGGAGCTTCCTACGAAGTGTTTGCCCGTAACGTGCGTTTTCTCTCCTCCCGCAGCGGTACTGGCGGACAGGAAGGCGGCTTCGATGACGGTCCGGAGATGAACGACGAGGATATTCCCTTCTAGGAAATATAAAAAATCAAATGACATTTTTTGATAATTTAGCTGAGAAGACCCATCAGGACTTTGAAACACGCCACCTGGTCAGGGAAGACGCACTCAAACAAACGCGTTTGTTAACCCGCTGCTCCGCCAACGCCATTCGCGCCATCCACCGCGATGAACGCGATGTGGCCGAGGAGAACATGCTGGCCGGGCGCAAGATTGTGGACGACCTGAAGAAATCGGTGGAGCCTTATCCCGAAATTTATTTTTCCGGATATACCCAGGATGCACTCAAAGAATTTGTCGAAGCGCGCTTGACCATTGCGTTCCTGAACAACGAAGAGCTGCCCATGCCGGAAGATATGGGCATCGAGTACGCCACCTACATTCGCGGCCTGGCCGAAACCATCGGCGAAATGCGCCGGCGCTGCATGGACATCCTGCGGCAGGGTTATTCGGACGAAGCCGAACGCCTGCTCTCGCTGATGGATGACATCTATGCCATTCTGGTAACGTTGGACTATCCGGATGCCATCACTTACGGCTTGCGCCGCCAGACTGATATGGTGCGCGGTATCATCGAACGCACGCGCGCCGACCTGACCCTGGCTTTGCGCGAACAGCGTCTGCAGCAGTCGCTGCACGAATTCGAACAACGCATCAACGGTAATGGGCAGGGGTAAGCGCACCATTCGAGCTTCGGAAATCGGGACATTTCTGTATTGCCAGCGAGCCTGGTGGTATCAGCGTCAAAAAGTTAAACCCATGAACCAGGATGAACTGGAGGATGGCAGTGAATTTCACGGCGAGCATTGGCTGCGGGCCAGCTCGGCCGGCGGCTTGAGTACGGCTGCCTGGATTCTGCTGCTCATTGCGCTGGTCATCCTGGGCATTCATTTTGGCCTGAAAGCGGCCGGTTAATCGCCATGTTTCCCAACTGGTTCTTTACACTGTTGCCGTTCCTGTTAATTGCCCTAGCGCTGTTGTTCTTCTGGATATCCGCCCGGCTGAAACGCAACACCGGTATGCCGGAAGGCCGCATCATCTACGCCGACAGCGGCCAATGGGGCAAACCGGTCAAGCCGCTCTACGATGCTGCCCTGGGACTGACCGGAAAGCCGGATTATCTGATCCGCAAGCGCAAGACCATTATCCCTGTTGAAGTGAAGAGCACCTGGGCGCCTACCGTACCTTACGAAAGCCATAAATTGCAATTGGTGGCTTACTGCCTGCTGGTGGAGAGCTACTACGGAAAGCGCCCGCCCTACGGGCTGCTGCGCTATCGCAACCGCACCTTCCGCGTCAATTTCACTGAGGAATTGGAGTACCAATTATTGGATGTGTTGGATGAGATCCGCGAGGTGAAAGAACAGGATGAGGCTTGCCGCTCCCACCGGCAGAAGAACCGCTGCGCGCGCTGCGGGTATCGCTACGTGTGCGACCAGCGTCTATAAATTTCCGAATAACCGCTATAATTTAATGGAATGCCTATGAGCCAACCACTAAATCATTTCGCTATTGCCTTCAATCAGCAAATACCGGAGGCCGAACCGCTTTCCGTCAAAATCGGCGCCTTCATGAAAGCTGCGGGTGGATCCATTGAGGAAGTAAGCACTATCCAGGATAAAGCCCTGCGGCAGCGCATCAAGAAAAAAGAATTTGAAGCCCTGATTGTCTTGGGGGGCGATGGCACCATGCTGCGCGCCAGCCACTTATGCGCTTCGGCGCGTTTGCCGTTGTTGGGTATTAACCTGGGTTCCTTTGGTTTTCTCATGGAGCTGCAGCGCAATGAGTGGGAACCATATTTGAAAAAGCTGATGACCGGCGAATATCGCATTGAAGAACGTATGCTATTGCAGGCCGAACATTTCCGCCGAAATACCAGCCGGGGAAGCTGGCTGGTGGTCAACGATGTGGTGGTCTGCCGTGGGCAACATGTACGCCCCATCCGGCTGGATGCGGAAGTGGACGGCTACCACATGGCCAGCTATGTGGCCGATGGCTTGATTGCCGCCACGCCCACCGGCTCAACCGCTTACGCGTTAGCTGCGGGCGGCGCTATCCTGCCGCCGGACCTGCGCAACATTATCGTCGTGCCGGTTGCCCCGCACCTTTCCCCAAATCAATCGATCATCCTCAACGAGGGTGCCGAGGTGACCATCATTGTCAGCACATCCCACCAGGCAGTCTTCAGCGTGGATGGCCATATCCCGGTCATTATGGAGGATAAAGATTTTGTGCGTATCACCTCCAGCGAATTGAATTCGCGCTACATCCGTTTTCATGATCCGGGTTATTTTTACCGTACACTGAACCGTTTCATGGAGCAAAATCCATCATTAAGCCAGCCGCGCCAATAGAAATTTTCGCAAAATTGCGCCGCATTATAATTGCCGAAAGAATCGTGAAATAGATATGTCAGACTCAGAAACGTTAACCTGCTATAAACATCCCAACCGGGAAACCATGCTGCGCTGCAACAAATGCGAACGCCCTATCTGTTCTCAATGTGCCGTGTTGACTCCTACCGGTTACCGCTGCAAGGAATGTGTGCGCGGCCAGCAAAAAGTATTCAATAATGCCCGCACGCTTGACTATGTCATTGCAGTCATCGCGGCGGCCAGCTTAGCCTTTTTAGGCAGCTATGTGCCTTCTTTCATCGGATTTCTCACTCTTTTTGCCGCGCCTTTTATTGGCATGTTGATTATGGAAGCCGTCAAGAAACTGACCGGCAACCGACGATCCCGTACCTTGTTTATCACAACTACCGCGGCCGCTGCGCTTGGCAGCCTGCCGGTTTTGATCGTGCGGCTCTTGTCGCTTTGGTTCGGATTGCGGGCCGGCGGATTTAACCTGTACGGACTGCTGCCGTTGATTTGGCAGGCAGCTTATACCATCCTGATTGTCGGTTCGGTTTATTACCGCCTGACCGGAATCAAACTTGGGTGATCTATGCTAAAAGAACTGCGCATTGAAAACTTCGCCATCATCGACCAGCTTGAATTAAAGTTCGAGCCTGGTTTGACGACCTTCACGGGTGAGACCGGCGCAGGCAAATCCATTCTACTGGACGCCATCGATGCGTTGATGGGCGGGCGCGTGGAAACCAGCATGATCCGCGCGAATGTGGATCGCGCAAATTTGGAGGCGCTGTTTGCTATTCCGCCTGAACATCAGAAAGATGCCGCAGCGTTATTGGAGGCGGAAGGGTTGTTGGATGACCCCAACGAAACGGACATTCTCTTCAACCGTGAGATCCGTCGCGAAGGGCGAAACATCGCGCGCATCAACGGCCGAGTGGTGAATGTTTCTCTGATGAAAGACCTGGGATCATTCCTGGTGGACATTCACGGCCAATCCGAGCATCTCTCATTGTTGTCAGTCCGCCACCATTTACAACTGCTGGACCGCTATGCGGATGACCGCGAGCTGTTGGACGATTATCACCATTCCTATGCACTATTGAAGGCAACGCAGCAGGAGCTGGCTGACTTGCGCAAAGCTGAACAGGACGCCGCGCGCATAAGCGATTTGCTGAATTATCAAATCCAGGAAATCGAAGCTGCCAAATTAAAAGAGGGCGAAGAAGCTGAGCTGCGGGATGAACTGAGCCGCCTGGCTAACGCGGAGAAGTTATCCACTTTAGCACAGCAGGCATATAACCTGCTGGAAGAAGACAACCCGGACGCGCCTTCTATCACGGCTATGTTGGGCGAGGTAGTCGGTGCTGTGCGCGGGCTGGCTAATATTGATAAAAGCCTGGCCGATCTGGCCGACCAATGCGAGAGTATTACCAGTCTGAGCGCGGATGTCAGCCGTGAATTGCAGAGCTACATTGAAGGCATTGAATACAATCCCAAGCGGCTGGAACAAACAGAAAACCGGCTGGCGCTGATCAACACACTGAAAAAGAAATATGGCCAGGATGAAGAAGCAATTCTGGCTTTTGCAGAAAAAGCCAGGGGGCAGTTGGACAAGATCACCAATGCGGAGGAACGTATTGCCGAATTGGAAGGATTGGAAAGCGGACAATTAGCGGAGCTGGCTCAAAAAGCCGGGGCGCTTTCGGCCGCGCGCCAAACTGCCGCGCTGACCCTGGGCGAGTTGGTGGAACGGGAGCTGGCCGATCTGCAAATGGCCGGCGCGCGTTTCGCCGCTGATATTCGCACCAAACCGGCCGATCCGGGCTTGCCGCTGGAAGATGGGCAGGTGGTCAAGTTCGACGAGCGCGGCATCGACCAGGTCGAGTTCCTGATCGCTCCCAACCCTGGCGAAGGCCTAAAGCCGTTGGTCAAGATTGCCTCCGGCGGTGAAACCTCGCGCCTTATGCTGGCATTGAAAAACGTATTGGCCAAAGCTGATACCATTCCCACCCTGATCTTCGACGAGATCGACCAGGGCATCGGCGGACGCATTGGCGCCATGGTGGGCGAAAAGCTCTGGCAATTGGGCGGCAGCCACCAGGTATTGTGCGTTACGCACTTGCCGCAGCTGGCAGCTTACGGCAATCAGCATTTTCATGTCTATAAGCAGGTGGCGGATGGCCGCACAACTACGCAAGTAGAGGAACTCAGGGATGAACGGCGTATGGGTGAATTGGCTGCCATGTTAGGTGGAGATAACGAGGCTAACCGGCTAGCTGCCAGGGAAGCTTTGCAGAGCGCAGAGGAACGCAAGCGTTTGCATTCCTCACATTTGTAAGAAATTTGTAAATATTTAAATTCTTGCTTGCATGAATCTTTTTCTTGTGATATAAAATAAATACCAAACGCTTGGGTGCCCCCCTCACCCAGGCGTTTGGCTTTAAGTGCTTGATTTCTCCCCCGACTTGCTTTATAGTTTTAGTACACTTCTTGCAACATATTGGGCAAAAAGGAAATGTCGGAGGTAATTATGAAGAAGAGCTTCGGGGTATTACGGGTTTTAGCGGCTGTTTTCAAAGTAGTTGGAATCATCATGGGCGTAGTGGCATTGCTCGGCGGCCTGATCATCCTGGTCATGTCCTTTAGCAATGCGGATGTGTTTGTTTCCATGGGCTTTGATAAAGGAACAGCACCTTTTGTCGGTTTTATCTTTTCCCTCTTTGGCCTGGTTGGTGGGCTGCTCTCAGCCCTGATGATGTATGGCTTTGGTGAATTGCTAATCCTGCTAATCGCGATTGAGGATAACACTCAGCGCACCGCCGCTTTACTGGCGAATGTGACCGAGGAAGAGTAATTATTCCCATACAATCCGAACAATGAATACGCGCCAATATCATATTGGCGCGTATTATGAATTATGCACATAGTGCTTGAAGGGCCGGGGGATAAAGATAAAAAATTCTGTGGTTTGCCGGAGTACACCCGGATGCCACCCAATGATTCATATTTCCCATGCCGGCTTGTAAGGGACTAACCTTTAAATTGCATTCATGATAAAGTTTTAAAGCACTGATGTTCGTCTGTGTCTGTAAAGATATAATCAGGATGTTGAAAATACATTTCGATTCCCATATTGTTATGAATCCCGAAGAAACACTGGGCCCGGAAATGAAGATTGAATGAGACGGCAACGTTGTTTTTTAGGGAATGAATAAAACAAGCGAGACAAGGATATAAATGGCGGAGAATTTACTGGCAATTGATTGCGGCACCCAATCCATTCGTGCTTTGGTGTTTGATCCGCAGGGAAATCTGCTCTATAAGAGCCGGGTACTGATTGAGGCATACTATTCCACCGGTCCCGGCCTGGCTGAACAAGACCCCGCGGTATTTTGGAACGCATTGTGTCAAGCCTGTCAGGGTGTGTGGGAATCAGGCAGTATTGCCAAGGACAGCATCGCGGCGGTAGCCCTCACCACCCAGCGTTCGACCGTGGTCAATGTCGATAAGGACGGCCAGCCTTTACGCCCTGCCATTGTTTGGCTGGATCAGCGCCGGGCCAATCAGATCCCGCCTGTAACGGGCTTGTGGGGAGCGGCTTTTAAATTGGCCGGTGCCAAACCTACCGTCGAGTATCTCCAGCGGGAATGTGAAGCCAACTGGATTGTCGAAAATCAACCTGAAATCTGGCAGAAGACGCATAAATTTCTCTACCTTTCCGGATATCTGACATATTTGTTAACCGGCGAATTTATTGATTCGGTTGGCAGCCAGGTGGGCTATATGCCCTTTGACTACAAGAAACAGTCCTGGGCAAGCAAGAGTCACTGGTATTGGCAAGCATTAGCTATTCAGCGTGAAAAATTACCCGACCTGGTCCCTGTGGGCCAACCCCTGGGTGAAATCTCCGCTGTGGCCGCCGAAGCCACCGGCATCCCGGCCGGGCTGCCCCTGATCGCTTCAGCCGCCGATAAAGCCACCGAGGTCTTGGGAGCCGGCAGCCTGGAACCGCACGTGGCGTGTCTGAGTTACGGCACTACGGCGACCATCAACACCACCCACGATAAATATATCGAGATCATTCCGCTCATCCCACCCTATCCGGCCGCTGTTCCGCATTATTTCAACATGGAATTGCAGATCTACCGCGGTTATTGGATGGTGAGCTGGTTCAAGAGCGAGTTTGGCTTGAAAGAGGAATTGTTTGCGGACGAGCAGGGCATTGAACCGGAAAACCTGCTGGACGATCTGGTGCGCAGTGTGCCGCCCGGTTCACAGGGTCTGGTGCTGCAGCCTTATTGGTCTCCCGGGCTGCGCAACCCCGGGCCGGAAGCGCGCGGCGCGGTGATCGGCTTCAGCGACGTGCATACCCGCGCTCATTTCTACCGGGCTATTCTGGAAGGTCTGGCTTATGCCCTGCGGGAAGGCAAGGAACGAACCGAAAAGCGCTCGAAGGTATCCATCACGCAGATCCGTGTGGCCGGCGGCGGCAGCCAGAGCGCTGCGGCCTGCCAGTTGACTGCCGATATCTTCGGTTTGCCGGTTTCCCGCCCGCATCTGTACGAAACTTCCGGATTAGGCGCGGCTATCAACGCTGCTGTCGGCGTGGGACTGCATTCGGATTATACGGCCGCGATCAAAGACATGACCCGCCTGGGAGAAACTTTTATACCCAACCCGCAAGCCCAGCAAGTATATAACCAGCTTTACAATGAGGTCTATTTGCATATGTACGACCGCTTGCAGCCTTTCTATAAAGCCATTCAAAATATCACGCTGCCTAAAGACGCGGATATTTAAAACGAGTTGAAACTGCTTGCCTTGACGGTTCAGGTACGCTGCGGTATATTATCCGCACACAATGTGTCCTGCCCTCGTAGCTCAATTGGATAGAGCGTTTGCTTGCGGAGCAAAAGGCTGCAGATTCGAATTCTGCCGGGGGCACTTTTCATGGGAGCGGTATTTGACCGCTCCTCATTTATTTATCAGGAATGACCGGATAGGATGATCATGAATTCACAAATCAAACAAATTTTATTGTCCAATGACGATGGTGTCGATTCTCCCGGATTGTGGGCTGCGGCCAGGGCATTATCCGAATTAGGTTATGTGACTGTGTCTGCCCCGCGTGACCATATGTCCGCTACCGGACGAGGTTACCAGAAAAATTCCGACGGGCGCATCACCGCCAAGAAACTGAATGTCAAAGACCAGGATTGGGATATCTATGCTGTTGGCGGATCTCCTTCTCAATCCGTAACTCATGGTGTGATGGAATTGGCGCCGCGCAAACCTGATCTGGTTGTGACCGGCATCAATTACGGTGAAAACTTCGGCACCGATGTAACGTACTCTGGCACGGTCGGTGCGGCTTTGGAAGCGGCTGCCATGGGCATTCCCGCCCTGGCTGTATCGCAGCGCTTGACCAGTGAAGAATGGGACGGATTTCCGGACAATGTCGATTTTTCCATATCGGCGTATTTCACAAAATTCTTCGCTGAGATATTGCTGAAAAACAGCTTGCCCGAAGATGTCGATGTGCTCAATGTGGTCGTGCCGGAAGGCGCAACGAAAGACACGCCCTGGAAGGTGACCAAACTGGCCCGCAAACGCTATTACAAACCCTACGTAATACGCGAAGGTAAGCTGGATGAGGAAGCCAAGATCCATTCGCATGCGCTGGAATTGGACGAGATTCCTCCCGATAGCGATATGTACACCGTGCGGGTTGAGAGAATGGTGGCGGTCGTTCCGCTCAGTCTGGACCTCACCTCACGGGTAGCCCCCGACTCGCTCGAAAAGATGCTGCGCAAATAAATTAAAAACTCCTTCTTCAAGAAGGAGTTTTTTCTACCCCAAGGAGCTTCTGAAGGTCGGGTTTCTACTTGTACCCAGCGGTATTGGGTAAACTCGACATGATAGTTTCGGACTCCCTTGCCTCGTATTGACCGGGAGACATAGCCTATACTTTTTATTGTCATCCTGAACCCCGTAGGGGTGAAGGATCTCGGTTGAAAATCCCGTAAGTAATTGAATTATGTAAGCGCACTCCCTCTCCCTGCGGGGATCGCGTAGCATTCCCCCGGGGAATCGCGTAGCATCCCCTCGGGGAATCGCGTAGCATCCCCTCGGGGGAGGAATAAACCTTGAAAGTCAGGCGAGAACGTCTGACCTACTTTACGCTTGCTCGTGTCATTTTGAGTTGGCCGATCGCGAAGAATCCTCAATGGAGGAAGGATCTCGGTTAACCAACCTCTTGACTCTCCTGTTGGAGGAGACAGTATACTGAGTGCACTGAAGGCCTTCAGAATATAAACCGGGAATGACAGGATGCTGATTAAAATTGGAGATTTTGCCAGAGAAAGCGGCGTGACCGTAAAGGCGCTGCGCCACTATGAACACTTGAATTTGCTGCGGCCTGCCTGGATCAATCGCTACAATGGCTACCGCTACTATGCTCCCGAACAAAAAGTCAGGCTGGAACTCATTCTGGCGTATAAACGAATGGGCTTTCCACTGGCGCAGATTGGCAAGCTGTTGGAAGAACAACTGACGGATACGGATTTGGTCAGTCTTCTGCAGAATCGCAAAAGTGCGCTGGTCAGCCAGATTGAGCGTGAGCAGATAAAACTGGATGCCGTTGAATCTTCCCTAAATGACGCATTGCGGGGAGGCCGGCGAAAACTTGAAAGCAGCCTGTCACACCGGATGAATCCAAAAATTGAGGAAAAAATGAAGGAATCTATGGAAATTGAGATTAAGAATATCCCTGCTCTGAAACTGGTTGGGCTGCGCTATCAGGGGCGCAATGAACAAAATGAGATTGTTGAGCTGTGGACGGCTTTCAATCGTCTCTCTGGCCAAATTAAACACTTTACCGGTGAAGCCGCTTATGGTGTTTGCAGTATTCCGGACAGCCTGCCGGAAGGTGAGTTTGAATACCTGTGTGCATTTCCGGTAGCGGAGTATGACGCAATTCCGGAAGGCATGGTGTCCATGGACCTGGAGCCGATGCGCGTGGCCGTGTTTGCCCACTGCGGTTCGCAAGAAGGTTTAGGTGATACCTATACTCGTATTTACCAGGAATGGCTGCCGCAGGCCGAGCTGGAACCGTTGAAAGCAGGACTGGATTTGGAAGTCTATACTGAGGAATTCAAGGACTTTGCATCGGATTCCGTGATGTATATCTACGTGCCGGTCAAAGCCTAATCTTTGCATTAAATTAAAAACGCCCTCATGCATTAAGCATGGGGGTGTTTTCGTTCACCGATAGATAAATAAACTTCCTAAAATAGGAGCTGAGATTTCAATATTTCAATTAATGTCCACCGATGATTAATAAAAAAGGCGGCTTTCGAAAGCCGCCTGCGTTTTAAAAATTCGATGCTTAATTACTGAAGCGGATGTTAAGGATATCGCCGTCCTGTACAATATAGGTCTTGCCTTCCAGACGCAGCTTGCCTTTCGTGCGGGCTTCGGCCATGCTGCCCAGGTCAATCAGATCTTGATAGGCAATCACTTCCGCGCGGATAAATCCTTTGAGCATATCGGTGTGGATCTCGCCGGCTGCTTCAGGCGCCGTTGCGCCGCGTTTGACCGTCCAGGCGCGCACTTCATCTTCACCTACCGTAAAGAAGGATTGTAATCCCAGCAAATCGTAAGAATCGCTGATCACGCGGCTCAAGCCGAGCTCCTCGATGCCGTATTCGCTCATGAACATCTGCGCATCCTCTTCGGGCAGCTGTACGATGTCCATCTCCAGTTTGCCCTGTAGGTTGGCCACGCTGCTGCGCTGATGGTCATAGGTGATGGCCGGCGCGGCTTGCGTGTCGCCCAGGTTGAGCAGCAGCATCATGGGCTTGCGGCTGAGGAAGCCGAAACCGCTCATGATCTTCTCGTCGTCATCGCTCAACTCCAGGTCGCGCAGCGGTTTGCCATCAGCCAGGCATTGGTCCAGCGTCTCGAATAGCGCCATCTCGCGTTCGATCACGGCTTTGTCGCGCCCGGCGCCTTTTTTATGTTCTTCGGTGAGTTTTTCACGTTTGCGCTCGACCATGATCTGGTCGTTCAGCATCAGCTCTTCGTCCATCAGGCGAATGTCGCGCTGCGGGTCGACCGTCTCGCGCACGTGCGCCACGGCGGCATCCTCAAAGCAGCGCACCACGTGGATGTAGCCGTCCATTTGCGCCAACTGGTTGAGAAGTTGGCCGCTGACCTCGCCCTTGTCTGAAGCGCTGCCCAAGCCGGCGATATCGGAATAGTTCACCTTGGCGTAAATGGTCTTGCGCGGGTGGAACATCTCCGTCAGGCGTTCCACGCGTTCATCGGGAACATCCACCACCGCCGTGTGAATTTCCATACGGCCAATACCCACGCCAACTGGCTGGGTGCCGCGCGTGAGCGCGTTGAAGATGGTTGTTTTTCCGGATTGGGGTAAGCCGATAATTCCTAGTCGCATAATATTTCCTGATGTTTTTCTTCAATTATATGCGGAATGTGTGGCTTGGCTATCTTGACCCCCTATTTAAAGTTGGATATACTTGCTGCACATCAGCCGGAGTGGCGGAATTGGCAGACGCGCACGACTCAAAATCGTGTTCCTTCGGGAATGTGGGTTCGATTCCCACCTTCGGCACCTGAGAGCAGAGAATTTCTCTGCTCTTTTTTTTTCTAAAAATCCCTTTTTCCTATAAAATAATATTTGGTACTTTCATAATAATTGGACTCATAAAAGAACACTAAAGCAACTTCAAGGTAACCTATGATGCATTTTTCGAAGACCACTTCGCGCAACATTAGAAAGAGTTTTAAGATATTTGTAACATTCACGGCAATGGTCGCGTTTTTCGCTCAGCCGTTTATGAACTTTACCTCCGCGGCGGTCAGCGCGCATCCGCTGTACGCTCCGACACCCACTGTCAGTTTGAACGTCGCCAACCAGGTCCTCATCGGCGAGAATTTTAGTTTCACAGTCACTTTCGACAACAGCTCCGCCGATATTGGCTATGGCCCCTATATCGATCTGTACCTGCCACAGAGCGGTGCGGACGACAGCAGCGAGGGTGAGAAGGAAGACGGCATCACTTATACCAGCGTAAATTACCTGGGTAACGACATCCGCACCTGGGAGTATAGCTGCGTGGAAGGCGACTCCATCACCCACCCGCTTACCGGCCTGAGCGTGACCTGTCCGGCCGCGCCCACCGGTACTCTGTCTCCCTTTACCTGGCAGCTGCTGGTGATTGAGCTGCCCTTCGGTAGTTTCGTCAACGGCCAGCCGAATGTGGTGGTGAATATTGGGGCGGCCCTCAGTGATTACGCCGATACGGATGTTGACCTGCCCATCCTGGCCCAGTCCGGTTTCCGCTTTGGCGCGGACGCTTTAGACAATCCATCCACCGACCCGCCCATCATTGGCGCGCAAGTCAGCTCTTCCGTAACCCCTTCATTACTGATCCTGAGAAAGCAGTACAACTGGCGCGAGAGCGAAACTTCCACCGGTCCCAATTACCTGCGCCAGTACACCATCTCGGTTGACATTCCCGCCGACCAGATCCTCACCGACCTGGAAGTCGTGGACGACATTCCCGACAATATGCAATTTGTGGAAGTGCTCAGCACCGACCCGGTTGGAGCGGTTTGCACCACGCCCGCCGCAACTGACCCTAATGGCACGCTCTCCTGCCTGTTCGATACGGTCACAGGCACCTCTTCGGCCGCGGATGCCACCGTGACGTTCTCGTTCTACATTCCACTGGACGACCTGGCGGATGAACGCGTTATTGCTGCGGAAAGCGGCGGTTGTGTGTATTCTGAAAACCCGGTCAGCGCTTCGGCCATGTGGGACCCCTACGACCCGCGTGACGAAAACCAGCCCACCACGGCCAACCAGGACCCGGCCCACACGCTGGAGGATTGCTCGCACACCATTCAGAAATTCTCCGAGATTGCCGTGGATGCCAGCCCGGCCGAACTCAGCCCCGGCGATGTGATCGAATACCGCCTGGAATTCCAGGTGTCGGATTATTTTGCCTATGACAATTTCAGCGTCACGGATGTCATCTCGGACGGCCAGCGCCTGTTGGACACCTTCACACCCACCCTATCCTTTGAAGGCAACGGATACTCGCTGGCAGCGGCCGATTTCGACGCGGCCAACTACACGATCGACAGCGATTACACGCCCATTAGCACCGCTCCAAATACGGGCCTCACCACCGTGGTCTTTAATATCTCCGATGAGCTGGTGACACGCGGGCAAGCCAATGGCTACCTGATCGGCGGCTGTGTGCCCACCAGCGGCACCGGCGGGGCCGACCCGGATTGCGCCAGCTACAACGACGGCGCCACGCTTGGCATCATCACCTTCCGCACCACCGTGCAGGAAGAATTCAGCGACAATTATCCCTCCGGCGACCCCAGTGTGGACCAGGGCGACCAGCTCACCAACAACGTCACCGCCGATGGCACGATTTTAAACAACGCCGACCTGAGCGCCACCGCCAGCATCCCCACGGAGGACAGCGGCGTGACCCTTACCCTGGGCCACGGCACGCTCACCAAGAGCATTTACGCGGTCAACGGCAGCACTACCCTCACCAACCCGGTCACGCTTTCGCCGCAGGATACCATCACCTTCCGTTTCCAGTACGAACTGCCCACCTCTGACGTGGAAGACCTGGAATTCACCGACTTCCTGCCGCTGCCGGTGCTGGATTCCGACGAGATCACCACATTCGACGATGTCCTGGACGGCACCCTCCCCGCCGCCGGGCACATCAAGTTCGGCCCCGACGACACCTTCCGCAATTATTCCGGTATTGTGCCCAGTGTCAGTGTGAATTCCGCCGACAACAGTTTCACCCTGACCTACGGCGATTTTGACAGCACGGATAATACTCCGACTTTGATTGATATTTTCTTCACGGTGACAGTTTCCAATGACCCCTTCGCGGATGAGCTTTACCTGACCAACGAGATCTACGCTTACGAAGGCTCGACCAACTATTCTGTCTCCAGCAGCACATCCATCATCCGCTTCGTATTGTACGAGCCGGAGCTGCGATCCGGCAAGGGCGCGGTGGCCAGCGACCGCACGGATGCGGTCTATGACCCGGAGAGCGTTGCCCCGTTGACCTTCAGTAATCCGGGCGGCGCCTGCCCTCGGTTCAGCGGTGTCATCGATTCCGCCAGCCTGGCCGGCACCCCCTTTGCCAGCGACATCAGCGGCGTGGATGCCGGCGACGTGGTCACCTTTGCGCTGGTGATCGAAAACAGCGGCCACAGCGCGGCTTATGACGTGCAGGTTCAGGATATCCTGCCCTCCGGCTTCACCACCCCCACCGGCGGGCTCAACATGTGTGTCACCGATGGCAGCGGCAACGTCCTGGATTACACCGATCTGGGCGGCGGCCTGTTCTCCAGCGGCATCGAGCTGGTAGATCCCTCCGGCGGCGCCCTGGCATCCGCCTACGACAGCAGCGGCAGCTTGATCACGGATGGCAGCAATCTGGCCATCATCACCGTTGACCTGCTGGTGGACAGCAGCGTGACCCCCGAACAGGTTCTCTCCAACTCCACTGTGATCCTCAACTATGCCGGTGTGGAAGGCGGCACGGATTATTCCTCCGAAGACCCCAGCGATTCCGCGGACACAGAGATAGCCTCGCCAACCATGGAAAAAGATGTGCTGGCGACCAACCAGAGCCATACCAGCGGCACGGATGTGGTCATCGGCGAGACGGCCACCTATACCATCACTATACCGGAAGGCAGCACGCCCAACGCTTACGTCAACGAGACCATCCCGGCAGGCGCGACCTTCGCGGATTGTTTGAGCATCTCCTCTTCTTCCGCTTCTCTGACGACCGATCTGGCCGGCGGTTTTGCCGATGCCTGCAACGACCCCACCAATCCAGCGATTACCAGTGACGGCCACGGCGTTTCCTTTTCGTTGGGCAACCTGACCAACGCGGACACGGATAATGCCACGGCCGAAACGCTCACCATCGAATTCACCACCGTCGCTTTGAACGTCAGTGCCAACCAGCAAGGCAGCACCATTGCCAACACAGCCTATTTCAGCTGGGACAGCGGCATCGTCAACGACAGCGCCCCCGAACTGACTGTGGTGGAACCCAATCTGAGCAACGCCAAGGATGTTTCCCCGGTCACCGGTGACGCGGGCGACGAGATCACCTTCACCATCGCTATCTCCAATCCAGCCGCCGGCACGGATGCTTATGATGTTACCCTGGACGACATTGTGCCGTCCGGCATGACCTACCAGACGGGTTCCTTTACGCTGGTTTCCGGTTTGACGCCGGACACGGTCGGCGAAACCCCTGACTTATACGCGACCTGGGCTACTTTCCCGGCCGGTTCGACTTCCACCTTCAGCTTCACGGCTATTCTGGATACCTCAGTTACCCCGGCCGACCGCATCACCAACGATGCCATCCTGAAGTTCACCAGCCTGCCGGGCGAACCCGGCCAGCAATCCGATTACAACGCGCTCTCCTACGAACGCACCGGCGATGTGACCGACCCGGGCGGGTCGGCTAACGACTACCTGGTGACCGATTCCGCCTACGTGGACATCACCATCCCGACCCCGCTTAAGTACCTGATCGGCACTTCCGAGCCGGACACCTACACCTCCGGGAATACTTTGGCGGTTGGCGAGATCGCGCGCTATCGCCTGGCCACCATCCTGCCCGAGGGCACTTCGGCCAGCTTCCAGATCCGCGACCTGCTGCCGGCTGGGCTGTTGTACCTTGATGACGGTACTGCCAGGCTCGCATTTATCTCCAACGGCACGGGCATTTCCTCCTCAACCATTACCTGCGCCAACGACAGCGGCAGCGCGGCGGATACCCCCAGCCTGGACACATCGCTGGTGGATTGCACCTTCCCGTCCGGCAGTATCACCAACGGCGGCACAGCCAACGTATTTGTGAGCGGCAACGATCCCTGGTTTGAGTTTGGAAATCTCGTGAATGAGGACAGCGACAGCGACAACGAATATGTGGTGGTGGAGTTCAACGCGCTGGCTTTGAACGTCAGCGGCAACCAGGCCGGTACAGCCCTAACCAACGATTTCCGCGCTTATGAAGGCGGCACCCAGGCGGCCGACGCCAACAGCCTGACCGTGCGCGTGGTAGAACCGCAAATGACCGTGACCAAGACCGTTTCCGCCGGCCCCTTTGAAGCCGGTGATCCAATAACCTATACCATCGTGGTCAGCAATGCCAGCAGCACCTACAGCACCGCGGCCTTCGACCTGCAGTTGAGCGACGTCTTCGACGCCTCGCTTTCGGTGCTCAGCCACAGCCTGGACGTCGTCCCGGCTTATGCCACAGCTACCGATAACAGCTCCGGCAACACCATTGAAGTATCCCTGGATCGTCTCAACCCGGGCGACAACCTGACCATCTCCGTGCAGGTCAATATTCTGGATACGGCCGCGGCCGGCCTGGATATCCCCAACCAGGCGGATGTCAGCTACACCTCGCTGACCGGCACGAACGGCACCACCAGTAACATTACCGGCAGCAGCAACACCGGCACGCCCGGCACGACCACCGGCGAACGCACCGGCGCGGACGGCAGCGGCGGCTTGAATGATTACGTAGCCGCCGACAGCGCCGATGTTCAAACCGGCACGCCCACCGTGGATAAACAGGCGCCTTCGCCTACCGTTTACACCATTGGTGAGACGGTTGTCTATCCCATTCTGGTCAGCCTGCCGGATGGCATTACCCAGAGCCTGCAAATTACCGACAACATCCCCGATGGGTTGGAATACGTCAGCTACCAGGTTATCGGCACGGCCGCGGCCAGCGGTGGGCTGCTGGCGGAGGATTTCTCCGGCAGCGCGCTCTCGCCTACGCCCAGCACAGCCGGCAGCAGCGGCGCTGATCTGGTGCTGTCCTTCGGCGACGTGACCGCCGCGGCCGACACCGGCGAGCCTGAACCGGACAACAACACCTTCCTGATCTATGTCACCCTGCGCGTGATGGATATCCCCGCCAACGCGGACGGGGTCACGTTGGATAACTATGCCACCCTGGCTTATACCAACCCCAACGACCTGGCCACCGAAACGTTGACGGATGGACCCGAGACCATCAGCCTGGTGGAACCTGCTATGCAGATTAGCAAGACCTTCAACCCGGACAACGTGGCTATTAACGAAACGACTCAGGTGACACTGGTTGTGACCAATAATGGCACTTCCCCCGCGTACGATGTGATCGTCGAGGACGCCTTCCCGCTGGCTACTTTCCAGTCGCTGACGGAAGTGACCACCCCGGCCGACTTTGCCTATACGGAAAATGTCACAGCCACTGACCGTGTGGCTACCTTTACCGGCGGACCGATAGAGGTGGGCGGTACGCGCACTTTTATATTCAACGCGACCGTGGGAGATACCTTCGCAAGCGGCGCGACTTTCCTGAACACGGCCGTGGTCAGCCAGGCTACCACTATAAGCGGTGCTTCGGATTATGAGCGTGATGAGCCGGATGTGCAGGCGACGGATACCCTGACCGGTATTTCACCCGACCTGACCCTGACCAAGGACGATAGCGTTACCACCACCACGCCCGGCAGCACGCTGATCTATGTTCTCACCATTGACAACGTAGGCGCGCACGATTCCGGCGCCATCACCCTGAGTGATACGGTTCCCACCGGCACCGTCTTCGACAGCGCTAACAGCACCCCGGGCTGGTCCTGCAGCGAGGGCGACCCGGCCGGCAGCGTTTGCACGCTCAGCCTGCCTGCGCTGGTCAGCAGCGGCGAAACCAGCGCGGCCTTTGCCGTGCGCGTGGACGACCCGGCTGCCGCGGACTTGACCGAGATCATCAACAGCGCCTCGGTGGCGGATGACGGCACCTATGGCGTTGATCCGACCCCGGAGAACAACAGCGACGACGACACCGACGTGTTGACCGCCGCTGCCCCGGATTTAACCGTAACCAAAGTTGATTCCTTCCTGCTGGACGCGGACGACTCCGGCCTGCCTTCGCCTGGCGATACTTTGCATTACATAGTGACCATTACCAACAACGGCAACCAGGACCTGGGCAGCGCGGTCTTCAGCGACACGCCCGACACCAACACTACCCTGGTGGCCGGTTCGGTCACCACCACGCTGGGCAGCGTAACCCTGGGCAATACCCTTGGCGATACGTCCATCAGCGTGGCTTTGGGCGACTTGAGCGGCGAGGGCGGCACGGCCACGGTTGAGTTCAACGTGACCGTCAATGACCCGCTGGTGCCCGATACCACCAGCTATGTGGAGAATCAGGGCTTGCTGCAGGGTGATAATGCCGATGATGTGCCCAGCGACGACCCGGATCTGCCCGGCGATGAAGACCCCACCGTGACCTTGTTGGACACGGCCTTTATCAAGGCGCTGGCTTCCACCAATATGGACTTTACCGAAAATGAAGATGTGACCATCGGCGAGCTGGTGGAATACCAGGTCACCATCCTGGTCCCGCCCGGCGCAGCTGAAAACGCTGTCTTGACGGATACATTGGATGCAGGCCTGGCCTTTGATGACTGCTTGTCCATCACACCCGCCTCGGCCGACCTGACCACCGACGTACTGGACGGTTTCGACGGTGCTTGCGCCAACGCGGTCATCGCGGCCGAACCGGATGGCGATCTGGAGGAGGTCAACCAGGGCCGTAAGATCACTTATGATCTGGGCAACCTGACCAATGCTTCGACTGAAAGCGTGGCACTGCAATTGAATTACCAGGTAGTTGTACTCGACAGCGATATCAACCTGGCCGGCGAACAACGCAGCAACCAGATTGACTGGACCTATGGCGGCAGCACCCTGGAGACCAGCGCTGAACCCGTGACCATCGTCGTTCCGCAAATGACGGTGATTAAGTCAGTCAACGATACCAGTGTAGCTGCCAGCCAGGTGGTCACCTTTACCCTGCGCATCAGCCACAGCGATACCAGCGGCGTGAACGCCTATAATCTGGTCCTCACGGATCCCCTGCCGGATAATCTGGTGTACATCGAGGATTCTCTGGAACAGGTATCCGGAACGGCTGCCACTTCGTTGGATGATTCCGATCCGACCTCGCTGGTGATGAGCTGGGATGAATTTCCGTTAGATGGCGAAGAAGCGGTCATCCAATTCAAGGCGCGCGTCAGCGGGCTGAGCGCCGGCAGTTCGACCAGCAACAACACCTATCTGACCTGGACCAGCCTGCCGGATGACGTGGGGAGTGCGCAAAGTATCTATAATACACTTTCGATCGAACGTACCAACGATCAGGATTCCACCATAGATTTGGTCAGGGCCTTGTCGAATTCCGGCACTACCTTGATCTACCCGTCTCCCACCGCGGTGCCGACTGTGCGGCCGACGCCTACTTTCCCGGCCACTAAATAAGCAACACAAGTGAAATAAACCCCTTTGGAAAAGGGGTTTATTTTTTTGTTTGGGAAGGTAGCGCGCTCCCTGAGCACCTGCCCAGAGCGCAGCGTGGGGTGTCGAAGGGACGCGCTAGGTTTTCTTACCTTTGCCGTTCTTAGAAATCGCATATGCAAGCATTTTGCATGCAGGTCTATGATTGCATTAAGGTAATCTGATGATCAAAGCCTACGACCTGCTGCTGGAATTGGAAATGATCGGGACGGAACAAAACCGTAAGGTTTATCGCCGTCACGGCGTGACCGGTTATCAATTTGGCGTCAGTTTTGCCAATTTGAAACGCCTGGCCAAACGCATTGGCCGCAACACATCTCTGGCAGAAATGTTATGGTGCAGCGGCGTGCAAGATGCCCGCGTTCTGGCAGCCATGGTGGCTGACGAACAATCCATTATGGAATGCCTGCTCGATCGCTGGCTGGCGGATTTGGACAACTACATCCTGACCGATGCGTTTGCGGACCTGGTCGGACGCACGCGCTTTGCCTTGAAGAAGGCCGATGAATGGAGTACCTCACTGCAGGAGTGGGTGGGGGCTGCCGGCTGGAATCTGGTTGCTCAACTTGCCCTGCACGACCCGACCCTGAAAGATGTGTATTTCACAGAAAAATTGGAAAGCATTGAGGAGCATATCCACGAACGTCCCAACCGCACCCGCTACAGTATGAACAATGCCCTGATTGCCATCGGTGTGCGCAGCCCCGCGCTGGAACAGGCGGCTTTGGCAGTTTCCGATCGGATTGGCAAGGTGCAGGTGGATCACGGTGAGACGTCCTGCAAGACACCGGATGCGCGCGCCTATATTCTTAAAACCATCCAGCATCGTAAAAGGAAAAACAAGACCCCTTCGAAGGATGGGGTGGTATTATAATAAATAATATTTACTTCATAATAATAATATAAATACTCGTTTGAAAATGAAAGGAGATTGAAATATGGAAAAATACACAGCAATTATTATGGGTGGAGGGCCTGCCGGCCATTCGGCCGCGGTCAGGATTGCGGAATTAGGAGGCAGGGTGGCTTTGGTAGAACGCGATTTTATCGGCGGTATTTGCACCAATTGGGGCTGCACGCCCAGCAAGTCGATGATTGAATCAGCCAAAGTTGCCAAAACGGTTGCGGACAGCGCCAGATATGGTGTCAAAGTGGACCACATGCAGGTGGATTTTCCGGCTGTGGCCAACCGCCGCAATCAGGTCATTCTCAATACGCGTGAATTTATCACGGACTTATTGAATCACCACAATGTCGATATTTATCAGGGAGAAGGTGAAATCATCGCTCCCGGAAAAATGCTGGTGCGCGGCGGAAAACTGGACCCGGACGGCAAGACCATGCATTATACCGGCGAGGATGTGAACTTAACGGCGGATAACATCATCATTTCCACCGGTTCCCAGCCGCTCATCCCCGGTTTTGTGGATATTTCCGATCCCTCCGTGGTCAGCAGCAACCGCCTGATCAGCATCAACGAATTACCCAAGTCGCTGACCATTATTGGCGGCGGTGTGATCGGTTTGGAGTTTGCGACTATCTTCTCCAATTTGGGCAGTAAAGTGACCATCATCGAATTTCTCGACCGTGTGTTGGCCCAGATGGACGAGGATGTTTCTACTGAAATTACCCGTATTCTGGAAGAACGCGGGGTGAAGATTCTGACTTCGCATAAGTGTGTGTCGCTCAAAGGCGGCGTCATTGAAGCCGAAAATGTGCGCACCGGCGAGATGGTCAAGATCGACGCGCCCATGACGCTGGTGGCTATCGGCCGCATAGCTGTGGTGCACGACAAGACCTATCAGGACCTGGGGCTCAATTACACCCGCAAGGGCGTGGATGTGGACGATTACCAGCGCACCAACGTGCCCGGCATCTGGGCGGTGGGCGATGCCACCGGTAAGTCTATTCTGGCCCATGTTGGCATCCAACAGGGTGTCATCGCGGCTGAGAACATCATGGCCAAATCCGAAAAAGACATGCGCAAAATGGATTACAGCGTCATCCCGGCGGTCATTTACACCTTCCCGGAAATCGTATCCGTTGGTGTAGTCCCACAGGATCTGAGCGGCGTCAAAGTGGTCAAGGTTCCCTTCGCGGTCAACCTGCGTGCCGGCATTGAAGATTTCAAGGACGGCTTTATCAAGATGTGGCTGAAGGACAATAAGGTCCTGGCCGCACAGGCCATTGGCCATAACGTCTCAGAGATGATGCAGGAAGTGGCTAATATGATCGCGCTGAAGACGGACGTGCGCGCGGTCAGCGAGATCATCCATGCGCACCCCACCTATGCTGAAATTGTGCATTCAACCCTGGATTACGCGCTCGATAAGGCTGTCGATTTTTACATCTAAGCATTCTTTCCTGTCGAAGAATTGGGATTCGCAAGTGGAGCAGTCATCGCTCCACTTGCTCTTTAATAAAAGCGTTCACCTTGGACGGCCCTGAGGATCGCTCTGCTTTTTATCCGGTACAATAAGAAATAACGTACTGAAACGGTTTTCCGCTGCCGCTTTCAACTAACCGAATTGGGATCGAGTAAACCGCCGCCAGGTAATAGACCATGAAAAAGATGAAGTCCTTAATTTTGATTGCGTTGCCTTTATTTCTGATGGGCTGCTCCAGCTTGCCGCTGGCGGCCCAACTGTTCAAGGCGTCCCCCGAATCAACTGCGGTGGGTATCCTTTTTCAAGATGATTTCTCTGAAAAGGGCAGCGGTTGGGACCGTTATGTTTCCGAAATCGGCTCAACCGATTACGACCATGAAGCCTATCACATCATCGTCAACGAACCCATCACGGACCTGTTTGCCAATCCTTATGTCTCTTACAAAGATACCGTTATTGAGGTGAAAGCCGCCCGTATAAGCGGGCCGGTGGATAATAGCTTTGGCGTCATTTGCCGCTACCAGGACGAAGAGAATTTTTATACTGCCTTGATCAGTTCGGACGGCTATGCCGGGATCTTTGAAGTCAATGACGGCAAATATAAGTTAATGGGTCACGATGAGATGATCCCCGTCCCTGCCATCCTGGGCGGTACGGCGGTCAACCTGATCCATTTTGAATGCGTGGGAACTTCCCTGACACTGGCAGTCAATAACGAACCGGTGGATACCCAGGAAGATAAATCCTTTGAATCCGGCGATGTGGGGTTGATCGCCGGAACTTTCCAGGAACCGGGCGTTCATATTGCCTTTGATGATTTCATCGTCCGCCAACCGTAACACCCCGGACCGGACGATGGTACTAAAATAGAGATCGAATTCTCGAGGATATTATGCGCAACCGATATTTATTACTTCTGGTGATCGGGGCATTGCTTTTGGCTTCGTGCAAGGTGCAGTCAGCGGCAGCTACCGATACTCCTCAGCCCACCCGCATTGTTTGGCCCACCGCGACTTACCGTGTCTGGCTTACTATTGCGCCGGATAATGTAGCAACACCCAGCCCTACGCCGACCGCCCGGCCGCTGCGTTCAACACCGCAGGGGCGCATTGCTTTCCAATCCGACCAATCCGGCAGTTTGGATATTTATGTAATGAACGCCGACGGTTCCCAGATCAGCCGCCTGACCACCAGCTCGGGTGTGGATGTCTTTCCTACCTGGTCGCCGGATGGGCAGAAATTGGCGTTTACTTCCGATATGGACGGTTCGCCGGATATCTTCATCATGAACGCGGACGGGACGAAATTGACCAAGGTGGTGGATGATCCGGCCAATGATGTTCTTCCGGCCTGGTCGCCGGATGGCAAGCAATTGGCTTTTGTATCGGACAGGACCGGCGATGATGAAATTTACGTAATCAATATTGACGGGACCGGTTTAAAGCGTCTGACCAACAGTCCGGGTGATGATGATTTTCCCAGCTGGTCGCCAAGCGGCCAATGGTTGACGTTTGCTTCTACCCGTGATGTCAATTCCGAGATTTACAAGATGGATAAAGACGGCCGGAATCTCATTCGCCTGACGGATGACCCGGCAACCGATTCCACCCCGGCCTGGTCGCCGGACGGTACGCGTATTGCCTTCATCTCCAAACGCGATGGTTTTGCCAACTTATTCGTCATGGACACTGAAGGGAAAAATGTAGTTCAATTATCAAAGTACAAATCCACCATGGAGGTTCCCAGCTGGTCGCCCGACAGTAAAATGATTGCCGTCGCATCCGATCTGGAAACCAGCCGCGATATCTTCATTCTGGGTGCCGACGGTTCCGGCCTTGACCGATTAACAGATTTATCCGGAGAGGAATCCTACCCGGCCTGGTCGCCGGATTCCACTTTGCTGGCACAGGCTATTGCGGAACCAACTGCCGTTCCCGACGCGGTCTGTGTTGGCGCGAATGATCCCACCTATGGGTATTCACTTGATAATCCGGTGCGTATTGGTTACGATCCGCGCGAGGAAGGCAACGTCGCAACAGGTTGCGTTCCCTGGTTAACGGGTCCGCAAGGTCAGCCATTGACGATTGAGTTGTTGGAAGAGGTTGACGTTGAGGGACGCACTATTTGCATGGTCGCGGCTTCGTATGAAGGTCAGGACGAACCGGACGTTTTATACTTCGACACCAACACCTTTGAGCAGCCCAAAGCACCGGTAGGGTACACCTGTGGGTCATCGGTGGAATACCTGAGAGCGCTGACTTTCGCCAAATACTAAGCTGTGAAAAGCAACCTTTTGCCGGATTTTTCCGTAATTTAATGCAGAAGGAGTGACGAATGAAAAAATTATATCGAAGCAATACCGATAGAATGATTGCCGGTGTTTGCGCCGGGTTGGCGGATTATATCAATATTGATCCTACAATCATCCGGTTGATCTTTGTGGTTCTCTTTTTGATGGGGACAGGCGGCTTTTGGATTTATATTATCCTGTGGGCGATTGTTCCCTTGCCCCCGGATCATGCGGACACCAGCATTGAAGTCACCGAGGTCCGCGAGGTCAAACCGGATCGCTCGGATGAATCTACCGATGCGGAAAATAAATAAGAAAAAATTTAATCCTCTGGCCTAAAAAAGCATCCATTTCGTTGGGTGCTTTTTTTTATGGACGCTTTTTCTTCCGCTCTTTTTCTTTGTACATACGTTCGTCTGCCAGATTAAAGGTGTTGACGAGGGATTCACCCATCAATGCTGTCCCACAGCCGATGGAGATACTGAGTTGGATGTTGTTCGGATTCTTTTGATTGTGTTCCTGGATGGCATTCAATATCCGCTCCCTGGCGTTAAATGCCCCGTCGGCGTCCAACCCCTGCAGCAGCACGGCCATTTCATCACCGCCGATGCGTGCGATCACGTCTTCGTTACGGAAGCAGCTTTTGATCAGTTGGGCTACGTTCTGCAGGGCCAGGTCGCCAGCCTGGTGGCCGTATTGGTCGTTGATTTTCTTAAGGTTGTCCATATCCATGACCAGGATGCTGATGGGGAAATAGCGGCTCCCGGACAGGCGTGACATTTCCTCTTCGAAGAATGCCCGGTTGTAGATGCCGGTCATGATATCGTGCAGGCTGATGTAGGTCAGGCGCTCTTCCGCTAGTTTGCGCTCGGTGATATCCATGTTGGAAAACAGGATACGCCCCCAATCTTTTTCGTGTCCTGGAATGATGGAAAGTTTGGTGATGGTGTAGATCTTTTTTCCGTCCAGGCGATTGTAGGTTAACTCGGTTTCGATTGAGGTCTTGCCTTTGCGCATGGCATCAATGATATCCATCGCTTCGTTCCGTGATTCGGGACTGAGAATGTCATGCAGGAAACTCTGCATCTGCTGCCGGTTTTCAGCGCCGAACATCCACAGGGTGGCATCGTTCAGATCAATAATCCGGGGCAGCTGTGCCAGATAAGTAAAGATGTCCGGGTGGTTTTCAGAATATGCTGTCAAAGGCAGATCGCTGTCATAATTATCATCCAGCCACTTTTTCATTCCGGAATAATCTTCCATACGCAGCGCAACCGGTGAATCATCGAACATAATACGGAAGCGCTCCTCACTGGCGCTGAGCGCCTCCTGGGCTTCTTTTTCGGCCGTAATATCACGATAAAGGCCTAGAACCCCGATGCGATTGCCGTTGATGCGGATCTGTTCACCGAAAATTTCCACATCCACCAGCTTGCCGTCTTTGCGGCGGCGTTTACCGAACTCGTGGACGGCGATACCCTCCCATACCATACGGGTGATGTTGGCAGCCTCGTGCGGGCGTTCCGGATTGGCAATCAGCTCGTCCAGGTAAGCACCCATTACTTCGTCCTGGTGATACCCAAACAGCGTCTGAAATGCCGGGTTAACGGATATGATGTTTTGATCCTGGTCGAGCGTTACGGTAGCGATGGGGTTGTTGTCCACCAGGGCTTCGTAGAAAAGTTTCTGGCGGATGATGTCCTTGGAACGCTGTTCCACCATCTGCTCCAGTCTTTCATTTTGCTGTAATAAGCGCTTCTGCCGGATTCCCATGCCGTAAGCAAACAGTCCCAGGAAGAAAGGCGCGGTGTCAATGATCCAAATAAGTTGGTTTTCGTTCAGCGCAAGGATGGTCTGCCAGGAGAATTCCAGTGAATGGCTGAAGATTTCGCTGCCGACTGCAATCAGCGGAAACAGAAAACCAAACAGGATGCCGAACAAGGTATATTTAAAGACCAGTAATTTCGTTTTGGCTTTTTTCATAAAATGCTCGTGATGTTCCAAACTTAGAGTGATGGTGGATAATTGCTTCTTCCCAGCCAATATTATATATGATTCAATTTTATTTTGAATTTTAATATGAGAGTATAAGATCCAGCCGGCTCAATACCGCCGCTTGGCGGAGCTTGCCGTGCTTTCTAAGCTGTAATGCTTAAGGTGTTACAATGGAGTTGATAATCAGGTAAAATCGCCTGAAACCCCACTTGACAAGCCGTGTATTTCAGTTAAAAATACGGCACTACTTCTGATTCCTATAATTTAAACAGGTATCAGATTGGAGGATATATGCATAAAAAAATGAAAATCGTAAGCATGGGGCTGATCCTGATTGGTACGCTGGCAGTCTCCTGCGGCGGTGCCAGCCAGGAACCTACACCTGATATAGCAGCTGTCCAAACAGAGGCTGTTATGCAAGCTATGGCGCAGTTGACGGTGGATGCGGCTTTAAATCCAACGGAAACGCCTGTCCCCGCTACAATGACCCCGCTTCCCACAGCTACTTTGGATACCATCACGCCTACCCCAACGACCAAGGTTGTCTACAGCGGTGGCGGAAGTTCCAGCTCAAGTTCGAGTTCCAGCTCCAGCTCCAAAACAAAAGTGCCGACCTTAACACCGGATGTCTATATTTGCGAAGTTACCAACCAGCAGCCCTGGGACGGCCCGCAGATGACCGGTTGGATGTTTGATGTCGTTTGGACGGTAAAAAACATGGGCGTTGTTACCTGGGATAAGGATGAATACTACGTTACCTGGATCGAAGATGAATCCACCGATAAATCAGACTTCAGCCCGAAGCACACCTATCCTTTGAAGGCTGATGTGGATCCCTACGAATCGATCGACATTACCGTTGATTTCGAGATGCCCCTCCAACCTTTCGACAAGATCCATGTATCCCAATGGGGTATTGTCAACGACAACGGCGATATCTTCTGCCGCTTCTACTACGCGGTCACATATGCCTACCCCGCGCCGACCAAGACACCCAACGACTAGTTTACGATAAAGTAAAAGGGCAGGTTCAAAACCTGCCCTTTTTTTATTTTAAGTCCCGGCTGGCTAGCACATCGATGCCGGTGCCTAGGGCGTTCTTGAGAACTATCTGGCCCATCTTGACGGGGGCGGTGATTTCCACCTTGCGGATTTCCCGCAGTAGTTCCGTGACGCGCCCTTTTGGGAAGGGTTCCGAAGTATAAACCGGCAGCAGCGGATGGATGCCGTGCTGAATACGCACAGTGGTCGCCACCATGCGGCGCGGATCGGTTATTTCATTGGTGGCGTATTCCTTGCCGCGCTTGCAGCCGGCGTTGCTGATCAATATTTCGCCGTCCTTACGCGTGGCTTCCAGGCGGCAGCCGTGCGGACAGGCCACGCAAATGATCTCCAAAGGCTTATCTGAATCGGTCAAACTGTTCATCGCTCACCTCTCGTTGACGTGAATATATATTTCTTTTGCGCCGCGCAGCCCATCCGCCATTTCAGGTTTGAGCGGCAGGGTCAACATTTCGCCCGGGCGGGCGTAAAAAACGCTGCGGCGTGTGATGGAGTTCCCATCAGCCACTGCTTCCAGCCAAACCGGCGCTTCGATCGGCTGGCTCACGCGGAATTGCAGCGATATGGGCTCCTGTTCGAGCACCTGCGCGTCGATGCGCTGCGGCACAACGTAGCGTACGTTATTCCCGGCGCGCACGGTAATACAAGAACTGCCCGCGGGCAGCTTGCCCATGGCGTACAGCGCGGCGCCGCGTCCGGCTTCTTTACCGGCGCCGGTTACCCAGTCCACCAGGTCATACACGTGCACCACGTTGCCGGCCGCGAAAACGCCGGGCACGTTGGTGTGGAAATAACTGTCTACCAGCGGCCCGCCAGTGACGGGATCGATCTGCACACCGGCCTGGCGCGACAGCTCGTTTTCGGGGATCAGGCCAACCGAAAGCAGCAGTGTGTCGCAGGGGATGATCTCTTCGCTGCCGGGGATGATGCGCCGCTGGTCGTCCACCGCGGCCATCTCCACCGCTTCCACGCGTTTATTGCCGATGATGTTCTTGACGGTATGTTTCAGGTGCAGCGGAATGTTGAAGTCCTGCAGGCACTGCACGTAGTTGCGGCTCAGGCCGGAAAGGTAGGGCATGATCTCCAGCACGCGTTCCACCTGCGCGCCTTCCAGCGTCAGGCGGCGCGCCATGATCATGCCGATGTCGCCGGAACCCAGGATGACGAAGCGTTTGCCGGGCATGAAGCCTTCCACGTTCACCCAGCGCTGCGCGGTGCCGGCGGTGTACACACCGGCCGGGCGCGTGCCAGGCACACGGATCTGGGCGCGCGTGCGTTCGCGGCAGCCCATGGCGAACACCAGCGCTTTGGCGTCGAAGGTGCTGATGCCGCCTTTGCGGTTGGTCACGTAAAGCCTGCGCTGCGGCGTGGCTTCCAGCACCATGCTGTCCAGCAGGGTGTCGATGCCCAGCTCGGACACTTGTTGGATGAAACGCTGTGCGTAGCTTGGGCCGGGCAGGTCTTCCTTAAAAACTTCCATGCCAAAACCGTTATGGATGCATTGCAGCAGGATGCCGCCCAGCTCGATATCGCGTTCGATAATTAGTACTTTTTCAGCGCCGTTCTCTTTGGCGGCAATGGCCGCGGCCAGTCCGCCGGGCCCGCTGCCGACCACAACGACGTCATAGGTCTGTTCAGTCATGGCTTTCCTCCACCTGTTTGGTCAGGCGGGTCAGGAAAGCCGACCCCGGACCTTTCTTTGTCATTTCCAATTCGGATTGGCCCAGCTCGCGCGCCAGAATATGCGTGACGCGCGGCAGGTCGAAACCGCCCTGGCAGCGCCCGGTGCCCAGCCAGGTGCGCCGTTTGATGGCGTCGTAGCTGTTGGCGGGGATGGGCGCGTGAACTTCCGCGACGATCTCGCCTTCGGTGACGTTCTCACAGCGGCAGACCATGCGGCCATAGCGGTCGTCTTTTTGGATGACAGCCTGGCGTTCTGCATAGCTCATATGGCGGAAGCGCGGACGCGCCGGGCGGATAGGGTTCCAGTCCTTCTTTTCTTTGAGGGGTTCACCCGCGTCGCGCAGCAGGTCGATCACCCGCAGAGCGATGGCCGGCGAGGAGCTCAAGCCGGGGGATTCGATGCCGCCCAGGTTGACCAAGCCCCGCACTTCGGCCGGGATCTCCACGATGAAATCGTGCCGGTAATCCACGCCGGGCGTATCGCAGGGCGCGTTGCCGGCTGCCCGCAGTCCCGCGAAGGTCGCGATTACGTGGCGGGGTTCAATGGCAGGGATCAATTTCCTGGCGCCTTCCATGACTTCCTGCAGGCCGTCGCTGGAGTTGGCCTTGTCCTCGCGGTCGACTTGTTCGTGCGCGGTCGGCCCTAGAATAGCGTTGCCGTGCACGGTGTTGGTAGCCAGGATGCCCTTGCTGACCTCGTTGGGCACCGGAAAATAAACGGACCGCAATTGGAATTCGGCGCGGTCCAGAATCAGATATTCACCTTTACGCGGGGTAATCTTGAAATCCGGGCGCACGCCGGCTTTGTGCATGACAAAATCGGAATACAGGCCGGCGCAGTTGATAGCCCAGCGGCAGCTAAAATCGCCGCGGTTGGTGCGCACACCCACGATGCGTTTGTCCTGTATGATGAAATCTTCGAAGGCCGTCTCGCGCATGAGCGTGACGCCATTCATGATGGCGTTCTCGGCGGCGGCCAGTGTGGCTCCGAAGGGGTCGCAGATTGAACCGGTCTCGGCGAACAGGGCGCCGCTGACATCGGGATTCATGAGCGGTTCGCGCCTGCGCATTTCATCGCCGCTGACAAAGTGCATGCCGTTCACGCCGTTGCGCTTGCCGCGCTCGAACAGTTCATCCAACTTGGGCAGCTCTTCCGGCCCGATGGCGACCACATAGTCGCCGCTGCGTTCGTAGTTGAAGTTCAACTCCGCGGACAAGCCCGGCCACAGCGGCACGGCGGCCACATTCATCCTGGCTTTCAAAGACCCGCTGACCGGGTCGTACCCCGGGTGAACCAGGGCAGTGTTGGCGGCAGAAGTGGCCGATCCGATATCGGATGCTTTCTCGATTAAAAGGATGTCCAATTCGTAACGGGAGAGGAATCGCGCGGTCATGCAGCCGACCACGCCGCCACCAATAATGATTACATCATATTTTTCAACCATTAAATAACGCTCCAAAGAATGAGTTCCAAACTTTGGAATTATAGGAGCCTTTAATTATTTACGCTATATACAGGTATTGTCCGGATGGCTAAAAGAATTTGATTTTATTGTCGTTTAAGAACGTATCCAGGCGGGCGCGGTAAAGTGCACGCTCGAAATGCGGACCTTCCGGAGAAAGTATGTCGTAGTTTTTGAGCGCCAATACCCGCATCATAGGAAGCAGTTGCTGCCCGTACACACGCATACAGCGTTTAGGGTAGATACCGGGCCAGGAATAGCAGGATACTGTTTTCCGCCGGTTTTTCGAAGGAATATTTTGAGGCACAGACGTATCCCATTTTGTGTCATCCGGTTCGAAGACGTATTGATCCAGGGTGCCCTGCGGAATGCCCTCGATGCCTTTGACAACCGGTGGATTGGCATCCAAAGTATAAGGATCAACTGAAAGGTCGACGAGGATCGCTTCAGGTCGGCATTCCGCCAGCCAGTCGTTGGGTATGACCGGCCGTGAAGTGTCCCGGCGCTGAGTGCTGTCCACGATGATGTGACTTTCGCGCAGCAGCGCCAGCATGCGCTGGCGGTTGGAGGTGATGTTGCGCCCTGCCGCCTGCGGTAGGACACCATTGCCGTTGTGCCGCATGTGCTCCTCGTTCCACTCCTGGCGGCCAAACTTGGTGGCCGCGTCCAAAGCTTGTTTGCCAACCAACCCTGTTCCCAAAACCAATACCTGCCATGGATTTCCATCTTCCCTCACCAGATTGGGATTTTGCTCCTGCAGTTCACCGAATACCGCTTCCAACCCGTTCCAGGCCACGGCTTTCATATTTTCAATTAATCGGATGTTGAAGTCGTTCACAATGCTGTCCATGGAGATGGCGCGGATGCCTTTTTCTTTCAACAGTTGAACACGTAATGGCCGTGTGGGAAAGTGCAGCATGGAGATCAGGCAGCTGGCTGGGCTGATCAGATCGAATTCTTCGTCGTGCGGGGAGCGCAGGATCACGACGTAATCCTGCCCAAAAACTTCGGCGCGCGAAGCTGACCGGATGGCGCATCCTTCACATTGATAATCTGCCAGGGTGAATTCCAACGCTAACCCGTAGTCCTCTTCAATAACAACCTCAAAACCAATGCGCGCTAATTGTTGGATGAAGTGCGGCAAAAACGCGCGCCGTTCATTTTCTTCTTCGCGCATGATGGGAAAACCAACTGATACTTTCTTTTCGATCACGAATCCTCCTTGAGTGAATAAGATATAAAGACAAGTGTAAAACAATAAACAGCGCCAATTCTTACACGGGTTTGGGTAAGCCGAATAATGAAACGCTGATATGAACTGCTTAAGAAATTTGAATCTTACGGTAAGTAAAATGCCAGAGGTTATTGATAAAACAAAAAATGAGAAGCGGTTCCGTACATTTATAACATATTTGATGTTTTGAATGGTAGTGATCGGATCAAATCATGTAATTTTACTTTTGACAAGTCAATCAGCCGGCAGCAGCCCAATCTTCTCCAGGGCATAGGCCTGCCCCGCGAAAGCCTCGAAGGTCAGGTCGGGCATCGTCAGGTCAAAGGCGTCTTTCAACGTGCTGAAAATTGCCAGGTAGCTCAACTTGCTGCGTGCTTCCCAATTCAGTCCCAACTGCTCGGCGGCTGCACGGATGCTGTTTTCATTTGGCCCTTCGATTTCGCTGAAGGTGCCGAAGGGCATTTCATCCAGCGAGACTTCCACCTCGCCCAGTTGGTAAGCTGCGCGATATTTTTCGTAGCACACCACCACCTGGTAACCCAGCGCTTCCAGAATGGCGCGTGCGGTGCCCAGGTCGCCCACTTCCACTTCGATCTCGTGCCGTGAACTGACCGCGCTGTTTGGGTCGGATGGGCCTTTGAAGGTTAAGCGGCTGTGCTGGTCCTGGCGCAGGCGCAGTACCTGGTAGGCAGCCGCCAGCCGGCCGTCGGCGGTGTCGAAGCGTAAATTAAGCTCGTAAGTGCGCGCCTGGGTGCAGATTGCCCCCAGCGCCTTCAGGTGGTCAGCTAAAGCATCCAAATGAATAATACGGAATTTGGCTTCCTGCTCTAATTTATTTCCGGTCATGCGCTTCCTTTCCGGGATTCCTACGGTAATCCGGGTCACGTACCAATACAAAGGCAATCAAGGCCGTCGCGGCGCTGATCAGGATATTGACAATCAACTGGTAATGGAAGGCTTCACGCGTACCCAGCCAGATTTGATCTACCCACAGCCAGCCCAGGAAGAACATGCAGATGATGCGCGCCAGAAGCGGGGCGAAGCGCGCCCGCAGCAGCAGCATGAGCAGCAGCAGGCTGAAAGCAGCTCCAATTGCCAGTCCGCTGAAAATGATATATTGCGGACCCGGCCAAATTTTCAACTCACTTAAATAGTCCCGATAAGCCAACCCCTGCGAAAAACGCAGACAGCCCAGCAGCACGTAGGGCGCCAGGCACAGCATGGCCAGGATGCGCCGGAAGGTGTTGGGGGCTGGGAGCGGGTATTCTTCTTCGAATTGGGGATTTTCCATCTCAGAGCTGATTATAGCATCCGCTTAATCTGCTCCTGACTGCCCGGCTTGCACGCTTTTTTGTTATCCGCTATACTGGCTACGGAACGATGAAAACCTGCCGAAAGGTGACCGTATGACTGAAAAAGAACAAGCTATTTCCCCTGAAGTCTTTGACCATTTGGTGCAATTGGCCGCGCTCGAGTTGGACGAGCAGCAGGCTGAATACCTGCGCCGCGAGCTGAACAGCCAGCTTTCCGCCATTCGTGAGCTGGAAGCCATCCAATTGGACCCCGAAACGCCTCTGGCTTCGCACGGCGTCCCCTACGATGAGCATAACAGCCCGGCTTTGCGTGCGGATGAGTGGCAGGCCTGCGCGGATGTGGACGCCATTACTCGGCAGGCACCCCAATTCGAAGACGGTTACCTGATCGTGCCGGATATTCCCCATACCACTTTGGAGTAAAGCATGGAACTTTGCGATTTATCCGCTGTTGAAGTCCGAGATTTACTTTTTGAGAAAAAGGTTTCTGCCGTGGAAGTACTGGAAGCCTGCCTGGCGCGCATTGACGCTGTGGACGGGCGGCCGGGCACACTTGACCCCGGCCCTGAAACGGAAGAAGATACCCGGCGCGTACATGCTTTCATCACGCGTACGCCCGAACTGGCACGCGCCCAGGCTGAAGCTGTCGATAAAAAGATCGCCGCGGGCGAAGACCCCGGCCCGCTGGCCGGAATTCCCTTTACCGTAAAAGACATATTCTGCGTGAAGGACACGCCCTCCACGGCGGCTTCGCGCATTCTAGCCAATTTCAACGCGCCCTACACAGCTACCGCGGTGGAACGCCTTCAGGCGGCCGACGCGTTGACGCTGGGCAAGGTCAACCTGGATGAATTTACCTATGGTTCCTCCAGCGAATCCTCTGCCTTCCAGCCCTCCCCGCGCAACCCCTGGGACACCTCGCGCGTGCCGGGCGGATCATCCGGCGGCAGCGCGGCTTCGGTGGCGGCCGGCGAGGCTTTCCTCTCGCTGGGCACCGACACGGCCGGTTCCATCCGCCAACCGGCGGCTTTCTGCGGTGTGGTCGGGCTCAAGCCCACCTACGGGCGCGTTTCGCGCTACGGCCTGATTGCCTTCGGATCCTCGCTGGATTGCCCCGGCCCGCTGGCGCGCAGCGCCAAAGACGCGGCCCTTATGCTGAAAGCTATGGCCGGCGCGGACCCGCGCGATGCCACCGCGGCCACGCTGGACGTGCCCGATTACCTGGCTGCCTTGGAAAAAGAGGTCAAGGGCAAGCGCATTGGCCTTTCACCCGATTATTTTCAAATTACTTTCCCGCAGGCGAATGGCGAATATTCCCAGCAGCCCGTGCCGGAAGAAATGCGCGCGGCTGTGCTGCACGCGGTCGATATCTACCGCGCCCTGGGTGCCGAGATTATCGAAGACGTACCCATGCCCAACACGCGCTACGGTATCCCGGTTTATTTCGTCATCAGCCGTGTGGAAGCGGCTTCCAACTTGCACCGCTATGACGGCGTCAAGTACGGCTACCGCACACAGCAGGCTGTGGGCGAGCTGAAGGACCTGTACCGCAAATCGCGCGGCGAAGGCTTCGGCTTGCAGCCCAAGCTGCGCATCCTGATGGGCATGTACGTTAGCGCGGCCCAATACAGCGAACAGTATTACCGCCGCGCCCTGCGCGTGCGCACGCTCATCCGGCGCGATTTTGAAGAAGCCTTCGACCCGCAGGGCAAGTACCGTTTGGACGCCCTGCTGACCCCCACCACGCCCACCAGCGCTTTCCCCATCAAGGATGTGTACGGCGATTCGGTGTTGATGCAGTATGCCGACCAATTGACCGTGCCGGCCAACCACGCCGGTGTGCCGGGCATTTCCTTCCCGGCCGGTTTCGGCGCGGATGGGCTGCCCATCGGCCTGCAATTATTAGGGCCGGACTATTCCGAAGCCACCCTGCTGCAATTGACGCATGCGTACGAACAGGCCAGCGCGGGCGCCGAATGGCGCGCCAAGCGACCGGCTGTTTTGGAGGTGCACTAACATGACCGCTTACGAAACTGTCATCGGGCTGGAAACGCACATCCAGCTGAACACCCTCACCAAGATCTTCTGCGCCTGCAAGGCCGATTCCTGGGAGGACGCCCCCAACACCAACATCTGCCCGGTCTGCACCGGGCTGCCGGGCGTGCTGCCGGTCTTGAACGAGCGCGTCGTTGAAAAAGCCGTGCTGCTGGCCGAGGCCATGCACGCCGAGGTCCAGCCGATCTCGTATTTTGATCGCAAGAATTACTTTTACCCTGATCTGCCCAAGGGTTTTCAAATTTCGCAGTTTGACGTACCCATCGCGCTGGGCGGATATCTGGAATTGCCCATCCCGGCCGCGGCCGACCCGCAGGGCAAGGGCTATGTAACGCGCGTGCGCATCCATAAGCTGCACATCGAGGAAGATGCCGGCAAGACCAAGAACGACGGCAGTGAGCGCCAGGTGGACTTCAACCGCTGCGGCGTGCCGCTGGTGGAGATGGTCACCGAGCCCGACCTGCGCACCGCCGACGAAGCGGCCCAATACCTGCTGCGCCTGCGCCAACTGCTGCGCTGGATCGGCATTTCCGAAGCCGACATGGAGAAGGGCAACCTGCGCTGCGACGCCAACGTTTCCATCCGGCCGGTTGGCGCTACCCATCTGAATGAAAAGACCGAGATCAAGAACGTCAATTCCATCGATTCCGTGCGCGAAGCCATCCGCAAGGAAGTGGAACGCCAAACGCGCGAGGTGGAGGAAGGCAACACCATCAAAGCCTGGACGCTGGAATGGGACCAGGATGCCGGCGTGCTGCGCAAGATGCGCTCCAAGGAAACCGAAGCCGATTACCGCTATTTCCGCGAACCGGACCTGCTGCCGCTGCACGTCAGCGACGAATGGAAGCGCGCCATCCTGGCGGATTTCCCCGAACGGCCTTTAGAGCGCAAGGCGCGCTTTATGCAGGATTACAACCTGCCGGAATACGACGCCGATATCCTCACACTAGAACGCGGCCTCTCGGATTATTTCGAGGCGGCTGTGAAAGCCTATGGCGGCGACCCCAAGAAGGTCTCCAACTGGATGATGAACGATCTGCTGCGCATGATCAACGAAGACCACCTTGACCCGGCAGCCATGCGCCTGACGCCCCAATATCTGGCCGAGTTGCTTAAGCTGGTGGACGCCGGCACCATCAATATGACCACCGGCAAAGCGCTGCTGCCCCAGATACAAGAGAGCGGCAAGGCGCCGGCCAGGCTGGTGGAAGAACAGGGTCTGGCCCAGGTGCGCGACGATGCGGCCATCCGTGCGGTGTGCGAGCAGATCATCGCCGCCAGCCCGGATGAGGTGGCCGCCTATCGCGGTGGCAAGGATAGCCTGATGGGCTGGTTCGTCGGCCAGGTCATGCGCGAGATGCGCGGCAAAGCCGATGCCAAGCTGGCCAAAGAGGTCCTGACGGAATTGTTGAAATAAAGTAACCACAGATACACGCAGGTGAACACAGATTATTCCTCTTTCCTCTCAAAAGGGAGAGAGGAAATTGTTTAAATACTGGGCGAAAAATCACGTTGCGGACTCCCTCTCCCCCTTCGGGGATCGCGGAGCATTCCCTCGGGGAAGAGGGCCAGGGGTAAGGGTGCGTATTTATATTGAAAATTTGTAAGGTTTTGTCAGGCAAGAATACCTAACCTACAATCATCCTAAAAAAAGTGAATAATAAAAACCGACCGGTGATTCACCGGCCGGTTTTCAAGTAGGGTAGAAGCTACGTTAATGAAAAAGTCATTCCCCGGGCAAATATACCTGGTAGGGTTGTTGCGTGCCGTAACCGGTGCCGTACAGGATGCCGGAGCGGGTAAAATATGGCCAGAACAGGTCCTCGATGGTCTCGCTGTCCAGAAGCTCACCGTTGGCGGCTTCCACCACCTCGATCTCGATCTGCTGGCTGTTCCCCATGCGGCAGGCCAGCACTATCAGGCTGCCTATCCGTTGCCCCAGCGCCATCACCGACACGTTAGGTGTCTGCATGTTGTAGCTCAGACTGCTAACCGCCTGTGGATCGCTCAGATCGATCAATTCCACGCGGGTATAGGGTGAATACAAATATCCGCCGGGCGCGAAGGTCTTGACGCTGACCGCCATAAAGTTGTCGTCTGCGCTGAAAACACCCTGATCGTACAGCGTGGCCCCGTCACCCTGGAGGCTCAAGACTTGAGTCCAATCTGTGGTTTCCCACACCACCAGACCGCTGTCCACCGGGTCGGTCGAGCCGTTCTCGATGCTGCGCATGAGGTAGCTCAGCGCGAAGTACTTGCCGGTGCCGGAAAAAGCGCTCCAGTTGAATGCGATGGAGCGTCCGTCCGGTGCTTCCAGCACCATCAAATCCTGTGCCTTGTTCAGGTTCGGAAAATCGTAAACACTGATCGGATAGGATGGACCCTCCGTCCAATCGGTCTGGTAACCCACCAGTTGGGTATTATCCGGTGACAGTGCCAGCGTGGGAAAATCCATCTCTTTGACCATCTCGCCGCTGTCAATTCGCCAAACCCTTTTACCGGAAACAATGTACTGCTCGTCGGCGGACACGAGGAAATCCTGCTCGTTCAGCGGTGAAGGCTCGATCGTGAAAAGGGTGCGGAAGTCGAGCTCGTCGCCGGTGATATCGTAAGCCACCACTTTCTGTCCGGCCCCGGTCTTCTTCACCACGTAAATGCTGGAGCCATTGTCATAGGTGTAGCCCCAATCAAAGCCCAAGTGTGAGGAGGTTGCGTAGAGCGGCTGCGCGGTAGGGGTGGGAACAGTTGTTGCGGTCGCCTGGGGTGCGGCCTCTTCCACCGCTTCTTCCGCTTCAGGCATGCCGGCTTGCCCGGTGCTATCAAGACTCTCATTAAAGGTGCACTGCCGTTTGCTCAGCCCGTACAGACTTTTGATACCGTTGATGAGGCCATTCTCCGGGACGACTTCTTCAATACTATATACAAAATCGCATTTGGGCACGCGCATCAAAGGAATTGCAGCGTTGGGGTAGTGTTCCACCCAATAGGAATCCACTGCGATGACATAAGCGGCGTAATGCGACTGCAGGCTGAACCAGGCCACATCGACCCCGTAGCGCTGGACAGGAATGCTCATGTATCTGTAATTACGGTCTTTACCATAAGTGCTCAGGTCATGCACCAGCTCATCCACATTTTGGTCGAGCTCTCTGACCTGGTCGTTGTACTTGCCCACTGCCTCAGATAGTTCTTCGTAAGCCTCGGCTAAATCTTTGTCCCTGCGCAATTTGGCGGGCATCTTTTCGTCCGGCAGATATACATTCCCGGTATCGGAATCAGGGTTGAACTCCGGTGCCATGCTGTTCTCGACCCAGTTGCGTACCTGCGCATTTTGAATGCCGTTGTAAATCAGGAATCCGCCCAAAAGCAGCACGAATGCGCCGCCTGCGATAAAGATGAGAGTCCTTTTATTCACGTTTTTGTTCTCCTGTTGCTTGAGATGATGATGTGCTAGGAAAATGTAAATATTGAATATGGATATTAATCTATCAAAGAATTGTTCGGAAAATGAAATTTACTTGTAACAATTCTGCTACACGGATAAAAAAGACCGGAGAGAAATCTCCGGTCTAATTTTCAAAAATCTCTGATGATTCGGGTAAGTTGAGTTGATTACCCTTCTTTGATCTGTTCGGATAAGTAGTTCTGGATACCGACCTGTTTGATCTGATCCTGCTGGGCTTCGATCCAGTCGATGTGAGCTTCCTCATCGGTGAGGATGCTTTTAAGCAGCTGCTCGGTGCCGTGGTCGCCCACACTGCAAGCCAGCTTGATGCCGTCATTATAGGATTCGATGGCTCCTGCTTCGGCTTTCCAATCGTTGGCGACCTGCTTTTCGACATCCGCGCCGATAAAGATCCCTTTGTAATTGCTGACGATGGGGGTGCCTTCCAGGAAGAGAATGCGCTCGATTAATTTCTCGGCATGTTTCATTTCATCGATGGCGCGTTTTTCAACGACAGCGGCCATGCGGGTGTATGCCCAGTTATCTTCCATTTCGGCATGCACCATGTACTGATTTACAGCAGTCAATTCATCGGATAACAAGTCATTTAATTTTTCAAGTAATTTCTCGTTGCCTTTCATCTTTCCTCCAATAGGTTTTTATGCGTGTAAAGCTATTATAACATTTCACCTAAATTGGAGGGAAATTGTCCGTATTAGAAAATGCCGCGCACCATCAACACCAGGCCGAATACGATCATGGGCATGCCGATCGGGGCGGCCACGATGGTCAGGGTCAGCACGCATCCGACGATCATGATGACCAAGCCGAGCACGGCCGCGACCAGTCTGCCGGTCGCGCGCAGGATCCATTCGATCAGTTCAAAGATCAACCGGAAAGGCCAGAGTATCCAGGGGGTATGTCGTCTATTGGTTACTTCCATTATATTTTCCTCACTTCATTTATAAATACGCATGATTTGTAAAAAGGTTGTAAGCACGCTTGAATGCGCAACCCCGTGGTGTTCCCTGCGTATATGATATAGAATATTGGAACAGGAGAAATACAATGAATGAGACTAAACGATTGTACCGCTCCAAAGACGACCGCATGATCGCCGGTGTTTGCGCTGGATTGGCGAGCTACATTGAAATCGACCCTACCATCGTGCGTTTGCTTTTTGTGTTGGGTTTGTTTGCCGGCGGCGCAACCTTCTGGGCCTATCTGGTCATGATGTTGGTTGTTCCCGAAGAGCCTTAAACCCCTAATGGTGCAACATAGAAACCGGCCGAATTTCGGCCGGTTTTTGTGTTAATTTAGGCACCCTTCGGAAGGGCGACCACGTAGGCTTTCCAGTCCAACTGGTCGAGCGCGGCGATGCGCGCGTATCCGTGACGCATCTCGTGCAGGCTGTAGCCGTTGGCGCTCAATTGTTCCCAAACGCTGCGCGCGGCTTGTTCACCGTGCAGTTCAATCAGGAAGATAGGCGGCGCTTCCTTCAGAATGCGGGTCATGCCTTCCAGGGCCATGCCCTCGCCGCCTTCAATGTCCATCTTGACCAGAGCCGGTAGGGGCTGGTTTTGCCTGTAGACAAAATTATCCAAAGACAAACCGTTGACTTCGATTTTTTGCTGGTATTCTTCCTCGCGCCCGGCGGAACCCTGGGCCTTGCCCATCGCGCCGGAATGGTGCATAAAGAACGTTACCGGCCCGCTTCCGGCCACCACCGCGGCTGGTTGGATGCTGATGCGCCCCTCAAGCTGGTTGAGCGCGCGGTTTTGCTCCAGCCGTTGAATATTGGCCGGTAAGGCTTCAAAGGAGAAGACTTTTCCATTTGGACCGTTCAGGCGCGCGGCTATCAGGCTGATGTAGCCGATGTTGGCGCCCACGTCGTAAACGGTCATGCCGGGTTGGATGAAATTCCGGGCTGCGGCCTGCAAATCGGTTTCGTAGGTGCCCAGCCAGTAATCTTTTTCACTCTGCAAATCCAATGCCATGCGCATCCCTTCCAGGATGCCTCCGGCAATCTCTACTTCTGTAATACCCTGCGGTGCAGCCTTATTCAGGGAGCGTCTCAAGAAAGTTGCCAGGAAAGGCACTTTATAAAAACCTTTTTTTATGGGAGCTGGCAGCGCGTGCGCGCTCCAGGAAGCGAGTTTCAGGAGGGGGTTCTTACCGGTGCTCATAAATCCATTTCCAATTCAATTTCGTCGCGGATGGGAATGCCATTTTCCGCTACCAAAGGAATTTGCGGTTTCAACTGGCGCGCAAGTTCCACCGCGCTCGCGTGCAGGGCGGCCATACGGAACCCGCGCTTCTGATAAAAAGTCAGCGCATCCGTATTGTCGTTGGTCGTTATCAGCCACAAGCGTGTGCAGCCGCTCTTTTTTGCTTTGTCCTTGAGAGTTTCAATCAGACGGCTGCCAATGCCATGTGCAGGCAGCAGCGCGTCCAGTGTCACAACTTCACAGTCGCTGCCCTGGATGCTGTAAGTGATCAACCCGCAGGGTTCGCTGCCTTGAAAAGCCAGGTAGCCGGGCAGTTCGGCCGGATAGAAGCGCTCGCCGTGCACCACCACGCTGGGATCATTCCAGCGGATGGTCATCAGTTTCCCGATCCAATCCCGGTCCGGGTCGTCGACCGGGCGAATAGAAATTTCAACCATGATATTTATTTCGGCCAGGCAGTTTGCAGGCGTTCCAGGGTTTCGCCCAGGTCTTCGGGGATCACGCGCGCGTCCGCCACAGGAGTCATGAAATTGGTGTCGCCGGCCCAGCGCGGCACAATATGCACGTGCAGGTGATCGGCCACGCCCGCTCCGGCCACCGATCCCAGATTGGCGCCGATGTTGAACCCTTCCGGTTCGTAGACTTCCGTGATGGTCAGGACAGCCTGCTGGATCAGTTCGGTCATTTCGCCGGTGGTACCCTTATCCAATTGAGCCAGTGTTCCGACGTGCAGGTAAGGCACCACCATCACGTGCCCGCTGGTGTAGGGATAGCGGTTGAGGATGACGAAAGCCAGTTTGCCCCGTTTTACGATCAGGTTTTCCAAACCGTCTTCCATCTTCATGGCATTGCAGAAAATGCACCCTTTGGGTGTTTCCGTATCTCGAATGTATTTCATGCGCCAGGGCGACCAGATGTGTTTCATGTAAACTCCTCAAAATCCGCGTTCAGCCCTTATTCTAACGCATAACCTTTGTTTGATTGACATTCATCTATTGTGAAGGTATCCTAATCCTATGTTTTCGCATGAATCCGGCCTACCCCTCAATATTTACAGTGTCTCCGACCTGACGGCGTATATTCGCGCAGTGCTGGAAAGCAATGAGAATTTAATAGATATCTGGGTATCGGGCGAGATATCCAATTTATCCCAGCCTAAATCCGGGCATATCTATTTCACGTTAAAAGATGCCAATGCTTCACTGCGCTGCGTGATTTGGCGCGAACAAGCCTGGCGCTTGAAGGGCGCCCTGCGCGATGGGATGTCGGTGGAAGCGCACGGTTCCATCAGCGTGTATGAACAGGGCGGGCAGTACCAGTTGTACGTGGACGGGCTGCGCGCGGCCGGTGAAGGGCTGCTCTACCAGGAATTCTTGCGTCTGAAAGCCGAGTTGGAAGCCGAGGGTTTATTCGACGAGGAACGCAAGCGTTCCCTGCCGCGCTACCCGCGCCTGATCGGTATTGTTACTTCGCCCACCGGCGCTGCACTGCAGGACATGCTCAACACCCTGCGCGGGCGTTACCCGCTGGCCGAGGTCGTGCTGGCCCCTGCCACGGTGCAGGGCGATGATGCTCCGCCCCAAATTGTGCATGCCATCGAAGCGCTCAATCGTGTGGTCAAACCGGACGTCATCCTGGTAGCGCGCGGCGGCGGTTCGCTGGAGGACCTGTGGGCTTTCAACGATGAACGCGTCGTGCGGGCGGTGGCCGCCTCGCGGGTACCAGTCATCAGCGGCGTTGGGCACGAGACAGATTTCACCCTGACGGATTTCGCGGCGGATCTGCGCGCCCCCACACCCACCGGCGCGGCTGTGCTGGCCGTGCCGAACATCAGCGACCTGGCTGCCGAGTTGAACGGCTGGACACTGCGTTTGCAGCAGAATGTGCTGGAAGCTCTCAGCCGCAGCAGCATGGTCCTGAATGAGAAAGCCCACCGCCTGGAACGGCAGTCGCCGCTTTGGCAGGTACGCCAGGATCGCCAATATCTGGATGGGCTAAGTCAGCGCTTGCAGCTGCATATCAATCATGACTTAAAAAACCGCCGGTCTACGCTTGTTTATTTTGGTGAACGGCTGACGGGGTTGGATCCCGCGCATATATTAAGGCGCGGTTATGCCCTGGTTAAAGATTCCACGGGAAGCTTAATAACTTCCGCTAAGCAAGTAAAATTAGGAGAGGACATTGCTGTACAGCTGGCCGACGGTAGTCTGGATGCACAGGTACAACAAGTCCATAGTAAAGAAGGATAATCGACAGGATTGCCGATGGCTGAAAAAGTAAAAGCAGTGGACCAAATGCATTATGAGGAAGCCCTACAGGAACTGGAAGAGATCCTGGAGACTTTAGAGGGCGAAGCGCGCGGGTTGGATGAAACCATGAACCTGTACGAACGCGGCCGTGCCCTGGTGCAGCACTGCCAGACGCTGTTGGAACAGGCTGATCTAAAAGTCCGCCAACTGGATCGGAACGACGAAATTCAGGATGCAGAGGAATAACCCAAAAGATGATGAGTGATTTTATTCATAACCGTGTGGTAGTCGCCGCTTTTTTGGCCTGGATGATTGGCCAGTTCCTGAAATTCCCTCTGGAATATTTGCTCAACAAACGCTGGGATTGGAGCATCATGTTCAGCTCCGGCGGGCTGCCCAGTTCGCATTCTTCGTTGGTCACCGCGGTGGCGCTTACCATCGGGATTCAGGAAGGTTTCGATTCGGCTGTTTTTGCATTGGCAGCCGCTATTGGGATGATTGTGATCTATGACGCGGCCGGCGTGCGCCGCCAGGCCGGCATTCACGCGGAGCGTATCAACGCCATCATGAAAAGCTTCTTCGAAAGCGGCCAGTTGGGCGAAGATGAATTGGACGATTTGAAAGAAATGCTTGGCCACACTCCCCTGGAAGTGGTTTCCGGGGTTCTCCTGGGAATTTTGATTAGCCTGGCGGTTCTGGCGATGATGCCGCTTTAATCGCCGTAGAGATTCTTAATGACTTTTGCCTGATCAAAACCGGCTTTCTTGCTGGTTTTGATATCCTGCCAGAATAGCTCATCGTAACGCCGCGAGTGCACCAGGATGGGCATGGGCACACCCCAACCCAACAACAGCACTTCTTCCTTGGCTTGCAGGCGTGAGAGCATGCCGCGCAGCGCTTCGCGCCCGGCCAGCCCGGACAGCACCGCGTGGATATCGTCTTCGTCGCCCAGCCAGCCGCACACGCGCGTTCCCAATTGGCTCATCACTTCGTCATAAATTTGCGAGGGGCGCTGGTCGATCACCAGCAGGGTGACGTAGTACTTGCGCATTTCGCGCGCGATGGTGCTGAAGGTGGTTTGCGCCGCCATCTCGCGGTTAAGCAGCTTATGAGCTTCTTCAACCACGATCACCAGCGGGCGCGGTTCGCTGCCGTTCTTGCCGCGGAATTCGTTGGTCATCTGCTCCCACTCGGCACGGATGCGGCGTGTCAGCAGGTTGGAGACCAGCAGGTAATCCAGGTCGCTTTCGTAATCCCCAAAGGACAGCACGATGTGCTTGCCCTTCTTGAGCGCTTCCACCAGGGCTTGGATGCTGTCGGCCGGCGGATTCTCGACGATGTAAGGTTTGTTGAACAGGCGCCGCAGCTTGTCGTGCAGCCCTTCCGCCGCCATCACGTTGACGCCGTTCTGGTTGGCCCAAAAGGCCACGCTGTCCGGTGCGGGCACTTTCTTGTCCCCGTCCGTGGTTTCGGTTGCGCCGCGCTTCATGGCTTTGAAAGCTTTGAACCACTTATCCTTACCCAGAGACTGCACCAGCGCGTCCAGCACGGTGGCGGTAGTTTCCTTCAGGTTGAGTTCGCGCGTCAGCAGTTCCACATCTTCCGGCAGAATGTCGCTGTAGCCCAGCACCAGGTTGAAATCAGGCGCGCTGCCGCGAATGGTAGCGCTGCCGCCCAACCCGACCACTTGCACTTTGCTGGCGCCGAATCCGCTGCGCAGGCCGCGCACGTTCTCGCCTGTGTCAGAAGCGGTATCGTCCAGCCCATATTCGTTGTGCATATCATAGACCAATACGGAAGCGCGGTTGTGGTCGATCAATCCGGCCAGCAGCATGCGCGTCAGGAAGGATTTGCCGGATCCGGTGGCGCCAAAAATACCGGAAGAGCGCTGGATCAATTTGTCCAGATTGACGCAAACCGGATGGTCCTGTTCGCGGGTGTAGCCAATCACGAAGTTGCTTTCATCCTCCGGCTTGCCGAAAATTTCAGCTACATCTCCGGCTCCGGCCAGAAAAGCGTCAGCGTGGTGCGCGGGGATGGACTTGACCGGCATGGGGCGTGGTTCTTCTTTGTCGCCGCTGTCGATGGCGCGCCGCCAGGCGCTGTAATCCGCTGAATCCGGTTCAGGGCCGCGCTCCAGCATCAATGCCGGCAGTACGACCAGGTTGGTGTACAAGGTTTGGCGGTCCAATAAACCGGCTAATTCCTCCGGCAGGCGCGCGCGGCTGGGTTCCAACGCGTAGCGCGGATCGATGCTTTGCAGCTGCAGGTCGGTGGCAATGCCGTAGAATTTCCAGTCCTGGCTGTCAATCACGATGAAACTGCCTTCCTGTACCTGTTGGGGTGTACCGTTCAGGCGCACGTGCAGGTTCTCTTTCAAACCGCCGCTGGTGACAATGCCGATAGATTCGTTCTGATGCAAAGGTTCGCTCATGGTTTTTATCCTGAATTTAGATACCGAGTTCGCGCTGTACGTCTGCCAGCGCTTCCAAAACGGGCATCAGCCGGACGTAATCGTCGCGCAGTTGGGTGATGACTTTATCGATTGCCCGCGCAAACCACTGCTCGTCGCCGTGGTCGCGTTGGGCGCGCCCGGCCTGCAGCAGGTGCGCGGCCAGCAGATCGGCAGCCGGCAGATCCTGGGCCTCCAGAATGAAACGCAGGTAACCCAAACTGCCGGCGCTGGTGAAGGCGCAGACATCCCCCTCGCCGCAGGCGCGCACGCGGTCCAGCGAAAGCGGAGGGCGCGGCGGCAGCCGGTGCGAAATGACGCCCGCGCTGCGGTGCCCGACAAACAGCACGCTCAGCTCCACCGGTACGTTGCGGTTGACGCGGTTGTCCTGGATGACGGTTTCACTGATATTGGGTGTGGTGACCAGTTGGCGCACCAGCCCGTCGTCGTCGATATGAATATCACTGACCAGGCCGTAAGCGCTTATTTCCTGCCCCAGGTCGATGCTGACCAATGACCCGAAAGGAGGGAAATTTTGTGAGGGCAGACAGCCTGCCACGCAAGCGCGTGTGTTCGCGCGCAGCAATCGTCCGACTTGTACATTCACTTGAGGATCATTAGCCATGTTCACATCCTGGTTCGTTTTTGCAGCCCTTTGGCTGCCAGTTTATTGGAAGGCTGCGGTACATCCAATCCCTGACGCTGAAGTTCCTGCGCCAGCGCGTCCTGCAGTTGGGCCTTCTCGTCGAAATGGACAACGGCGGTTTCGTGGGCGCGGTGCAGCAGGTAAGGGTAAGGGCGCCCGCCCATGATGCGGCACTGCGCTAATAAAAGGGCGTGCAGACGGTTTACTTTATCGGTATCTTCTGCCACCCAGGCCGGGATCTCTACGCGCACGATGTAATCATTGTCGTTTGTGCTGACGTTGAGATAAAAGAAATGAATGCGCAGGGCTTCAGGATAATTATCGCTGGAACTGGATTGCAGCGCGAAAATGGCCGAACGCTGACCAGCCGGCAGTATGCCTGCCAGCAGGGTGGTATCGCGCAGCTCAGCCAGTCCGTCCGACCTTTCTTCAAAATAGATTGCCAGCATCTGCCCCAGCAGTCCTGCGCGCGTGCGATCGATGTATCCGGCCAGCGTGAAATCGCGTGCAGCGAGAGCCGCCAGCCCGTCAATGTAATTTTTAAATTCTCTCTCGAATTGGTCGCCCTGGCGCGGTTCGTGATAGAGTTCCAAGGGCCCGTCGCGCAGAGCTGCCACCGGTAAATCATTAGGCGCAGTCCAGTCATTTAAAATACGCAGTTCGGCGACATCCCTCCGTAGGCTGATCAGGTCTTCGCTTAACAGGTTGAATTCGATTCCGCCGCGATCTTCCGACAGGATTTCGCTGGTGATGGAAATTTGCGGTGCGTCGCTGCTGCCGGTATTCATGCAGATCAGGCTGGTATTGATCAGGGAAATGGGGATTGCGTCGTGCGGGCTGGAGATAATTTGTGAACCGTCCGCAGCCAGCACCATGCAGGGTTGGTGCTCTGCCGGCGGGGGATAGGATTGGTCGAAAGCTTCTCCAAGGGGCAGCGCGCAGCGTTTTCCGCTTCCCTGGCAGCGTTTTCGGATTTCGTCATAAGGCTGCGAGGCACAAGTCTTGAACAATTCGCGCGCGTTTTCCAGAACCTGGCGAAAATGCGCCTGACTTTGATTGGCATTTTGCGCGTACTGTTGAATTTGCGGCTGAAGGCCAAGGTAATTAAGCGGCATGGAGAATACCCTGATTCATCTCGAACATATGTTTGATTATAACGGATCGTGAGTGGACAGCAAAGTATCAGGGGTTTAAATATGAAAGAGGAAGGCGAGGTCGGCCTTCCTCTCTCAATAAAAGGGAATTGAGATATGTTTAAGGTTTAGAGACTTCAATCCAGTCGAAGGTCAGGTCGTATTCCTTGCCGTATCCGGCCATGCCAAAGCCCACGGTGCCATCGCTGTAGCTGTTGTCTTCAACGGCCAACGGGCGCTTTTCCCAGTAGAGTTGTTCGCCGTTCACGAAGGCGGAGATGGTACTGCCAACACAGGACAGAGAGAACTGGTTGGTGTTCAGGCCGCTGACGATCTTGGTGCTGCCCACGCGTTTCTCGACGAAGTTGGTGTAAGCATTTTTACCGTCATCGCGCAGGTATTGATCGAAGCGCAGCAGCTCGTAGTATCCGCTGGGACTGATGCGGAATTCGTACCAGCCTGCTTCGCTGGCGCGGCAGATCAGGGACATGGTGGCGTCCAATGGGCCGGCATCGCTCACTTCGGCTGTAACGATCACATCGTCATAAGTGTGTTTCGTGTTTAGAAAGATGAAGTTGGTATCGTTGGGCGGTAAGGTTTGCAGGCGCAGCTTGCCATTGATCTGTTCCCAAATCAGCTGGCTTTCCAGGCCGGAAACGACTTTCAAGCCCCAGTCATTGGTGATGTCGCCGTCGAACTCATCACGGAAAAAAGCACCGTTATCCGGCAGGACAGCTTCGGTTGGTTCGGCCTGAAGCTCCTGAAGTTCCATTTCTTCTGCAACTTTCGCGCCGCTATTGCCCAGGCTCACCTGGGGCAAGGACCCGCATGAAGACAGCACGAAGGCGCTGATCAGCAGGACGACTAGAAGTTTACTTTTCATTTCACTCTCCATTTTTGGTGTCAAAAGAACAATAGTGGTATGTTGGTCATACCACTATACCATAGTTTAGCATGTTTGAATGATTTGTCAATAGGCCATTTCAATGAATTCTTTTTTTGAAAAATGTAAGTGGATAAAAAATACCCGAAATATAGGGATTGATTTTTATTCGGAATATGTTATATTGTAAAAAAGTAACCGAGATCGAAAAAAGCAAACCCGGTGAAAACCGGCGGCGCAAAGCTATGGGTCTACCGCTCTGTCCAGGATTGCCAGGCTGCTGAAGGTCTCTTTGTGGTTAAAAAAAGTGATAAACAGTGGGAATTCGCTGTTTACGGAAGAAGATGAAGTCACATGAAGAAAAGTAAATATCTTAGTTTGATCATAACCCTGGGTATATTGGCGCTGGCGATCTCGCCGGTTCAGGCGGCGGCAGGCAATTTGCGGAACGCCGCGCAGCCCAACCCGGAGGACACGCCCTTTCCCCCCATCCCCATGACCCCCGGAAATTCCGGCCTCAACCCGTTGACCGGGCTGCCGGTGCAGGACCCGGCCAACCTGCTGCTGCCCCCGGCATTGGTATCGGTCACCAATTTCCCGCCCACTGCCCGCCCGCAGGCCGGCTTGAGCTTTTCCCCCATCGTATTCGAGCTGTACATTGGCGAGGGCATGACGCGCTACCTGGCGCTTTTCTACGGCGATTATCCGCAGGCGTCGATTCCCAGCGGCAGTGAGGACGTGCAGTCCGAGCTGACCGCGGGCCTGCCGCAGCCGGAAGCCGCTAGTGTCGGCCCGGTGCGCTCCGGGCGTTTGCCCTATGAATACGTGCGCAAACTCTATAACGGTTTCATTGTGATGGCCTCGGCTTACCAGAAAGTGGCCGACCAGATCAGCGACTACGTCAACGTCTTTGGCGACGACAACACCGACCCCAACAGCGCGCTCATCCCGGTGGATAAACTGGAAGACATCGCCAAGGCCAACGAAAGCGCCCTGGGGACCGACGCGCTCACAGGCATGCATTTCGACAGCCAGGTTCCCCCGGACGGCAAGAACGCGCCTTCCCTGTGGATCTTCTACGCTTATAAGAATCAGGTGTTCTGGCGTTACAATCCGGCGGACGGCTCCTATCACCGTTGGCAGGATAACGCCGACGGGCAGACTTTCATCGAACAGACCGACCGCTTGAACGGCGATCCGCTCGCTTACAATAACGTGATCGTGCTGTTTGCCAATCACGAAGTGCACAACAAGTACCTGATCGATATCGACCTGCTGTACGTTAAAAAGGGCAAAGCGCTATTATTCCGCGACGGCCAGATGTACGAGATCTACTGGACCACCAAGAGCGAGGATTACGAGAAGACCACCGGCAAGCTGCGCCCCATCCGCTTCATCGATGCTGACGGCAACCCCTTCCCGCTTAAACCCGGGCAGACCTGGATCGAGCTGGTGACCCCTTACACCACCTACTGGGAAACGGTCGATTCCGAAAAATACAACCAACTGGTGGCCGGGCGCAGCAAAGGTTCCGGCTATTGGGGCCTGTACTTCAACCTGGACGATTGAATATTGGTTTTTCCACGTAAATAACTACGGTCTTAAAAATCCCTATCAGGATGGATATGGTTTCATCCTCTGGTCGCATTGTGGTCAGTGCGCATCCATTGTATATTAAAGAGATGATGGTGCTGACGATGCGAAATTTCCGAATTCCAATAAAGGGTCGGCCGTATGAAAAAATTCTTTAAACAATTTAGAAAGATCCAGTGGCGATTGACCTTCACCTACATGGCCGCGACACTGTTGATGCTTTTTTTGGTGGAATTACTGGTACTGGTTTCCAATAACCGCGATTCTTTTTCCAACCCTTTCTTTATCAACAATACTGCGCGTTCATTGAGCGACGGCAGCCGCATGCTGGATGGGGCTTTGGATGACCCTTACGACTCCGAAGCTATCAACCAGTGGATCACCAATAACAAGAATTTCCTTGAGTCCAATACGCGCCAGAACCGTTCCATACAGCCGCCGCAAGACCAACCGGCCCCCGTCCAGCAGACCGACCAGCAGCAAGACCTGCCCAAATTGATCAACAAGGATACCGAGTTATTCTCATCCAAACCAGTGGCATTCAGCCGGGACAAGAGCCGCCTGATTGTGGCCAGCCCGGAAGGTGTCATCCTGGGGGCGGACAACGAAACGGAATTCCCCCTGGGCGATGACCTGATGGCGTATCTGGACGATGACGAAATTGTGGTCGTTAACGAGGTGTTGACCGGCACGCAGACCTCCGTAGTGTTTTCCAATTCCAGCACGCAGTACGCCTCCTTCGCTTTTCCGGTCATGCAGAACGGCGAAATGAAGGCGCTGGTATTTATGCGCATTGTGGCGCCGACTGTGGCCGAAGAACTGGACGCGGCTCTGGCCGGTTTCCTGCCGGACCTGCCTATTTTCCTGGTGACATCCGTGGTGGTTGGTTTTGTCTTTGGCAGTTTGTTGGCCAGCAGTTTCACCACCCGCATCCAGAAACTGATCGAATACACCACGCACTGGGGCAAGGGTGACTTTTCCAAGATCGAAAAGGTCAGGGACGGGGATGAGATCAGCGAACTTTCCACCGCACTCAACGAGATGGTGGTTCAATTTGAGGAATTGATCGAGAGCAAGAAGATGCTGGCCGTATTGGAAGAACGCAACCGTTTTGCGCGTGACCTGCACGACAGCGTCAAACAAGAGATCTTCTCGATCTCCATGAACCTGGGCGCCATCAAGTCCCTCATCAAGACCAACCCCGAAAAGGCCAACGAGCAGATCGAGATCACGGCCGAATTGGCCAAACAGGCGCGCAACGAACTGAGCACCCTGATCTACACCCTGCTGCCGGCCCAACTGGAAAACCAGGACCTGGAGATCGCGTTGAAGGAATACGTCAACGTGTGGGAAAAGAACAGCGGCATTTCGGTAGTGTACCGCACGCAAGGCCGCAAGATGGATATCCCATCGGATATCGAACAGACCATTTTCCGCATCACGCAGGAGGCGCTTTCCAACATCGCGCGCCACAGCAAGGCCACGGCCACCAGCGTCATGCTGGACTACCTGCCCGATTTTATCCGCCTGCAGATCAGCGACAACGGCACCGGCTTTGACATGGAGAACGTCAAGAAAGGCCTGGGGCTGCGCTCCATTGCCGAACGTGTGGCGGAAAACCAGGGCAAACTGGATGTGGACTCCGGCAGCGGAGGCACCACCATTACGTTACAATTCCCTTATCAGAAACCGGACGCGGGAGGAACCCATGAAGAAAAATAATGCGATTTCTTTGATGATCGTGGACGACCACAAGATCGTACGCGATGGGATTTGCGCCTATCTCGAGACCGTACCGGAGATCGAGGTGATCGCCCAGGCCGAGTCCGGCAGCGACGCGGTGCAGTTGGCCGAGCAGTTGGCCCCGGACGTGGTGCTGATGGACCTGATCATGCCCGGTATGGACGGCGTGGAAGCCACCTGGCGGGTGCGCCAGGTCAGCCCGCGCTCCAAGATCGTCATCCTGACCTCCTTCCACGAGGATTCCAACATCTTCCCGGCCATCAAAGCCGGCGCGCTTTCCTACGTGCTCAAGAGCATTGACCCGGAGGAATTAGCCGAGACCATCAAGTCCGCTGCGCGCGGCGAAGCGGTGCTGGATTCCAAAGTAGCCTCGCGCCTGATGCACGAGTACCGCGACGACGCCAACGAATCCATGCAGGCTTATATGCAATTGACCAACCGCGAGCAGGAAGTGCTGGAATTGATCGCCAAAGGCCTTTCCAACGCGCAGATCGCCGAGCAGCTGGTCATCAGCGAGAAGACCGTCAAGAGCCACGTCAGCAACATTCTCAGCAAGCTGCACTTCGCCGACCGCACCCAGGTGGCTGTTTTCGCCTGGAAGGAAGGCATCGTGAAGAAGGAGCGCGGCGAGGAATAGAACCGATTTTAAGTGAGATCCATTCTCTCTTCTATGTCCTCCCCTGTGACGGGGAGGACTTTTTTTAACCCTTCCCAGATGGGAGAGGGAGGTAAAACTCCCTCCCTATTTCGGCGAAGCTGAAATGAGCAAGGCTGGGATGGAGCCGGAAATTGTTGCCCTGAGTCATGCAGCGAAATTTGGCAAGATTCCAAATGAGGATAGGGTCTTGGCCGGAGGATAAAATTAACCACGGATGAACACAGATGGACACAGATAGATATTTTCTCCTCGATCTGTAGGTCACACATTCCTGTGTGACTGGATGATATTCTCCTTATACTTGGTTACAGAAATTCGGAGACATGGTTTACACATTTTTTTATTCTCATCCTGAGGAGGGGCAAATGAAAAGGCCGCACAATCACTGTGCGGCCTGAGGAGCTGGAAGATTAGGGGAGGTCAATTATTCTCTTCCAGGTACTCCTGCGCAGCTTGATACCGGCTGCGGATATGTTCGACTAAACTGTCCACGCTGGTGTCAAAAGCATCCTTGTTCGATAGCGTGGTGTAGCCATCCTGTTCGGCTTCCACGTAAGGCGCGATCATCTCATGCAGCCGGGTCAACTCGCTTTCCAGCGCGTCCGGGTCGAAAGCTTGCGTGAGGAAATTCTGTACAGCTTCCACGTAGCGCTGCTGATAAACCTCATCGGCCAACAGGTAAGAGATCAGCGGCCAATTATCGCCTACGTCCTCGTTCCCGATGGATGTTGAGCCGGATCCCATCGGATTATCAGCGCCTTGTGCGTTCTGGGGGCCTTGGGCAGCGTTGTCAGCGCGCCCGCCGCCGCGGCTGCTCATCGATTGGTTGTTATCCCATGGGATCCATACCAGTTGATCGCTGGTCGGGTCGTGGTACAGGTAATAATTGTGCGACATGCTGCCGTAGGTATCCCAATTCTGCATGACCGTGTTGGCGGCCAGCCACTGCAGGAAATCATCCACGTCGAACACCGCTTCCAGTTGCGCGCGCCAGACGGATGGGTCGCTCAGGCGCAGGTCGGAATTCAGTGTTTCCAGCAACGCTTCCACGTCGCTGTAATCGTCCACTTTCTTATTGGTTTCTTTGTCGTAACCTTCTTCGTTGTAGCTGCCGGCTGTGAAAGTGGCTGCGCTGCCGGAGGGTTTGTAGACGTTGCCGCTGTCGTCATCGAATTGGGTCTGGATCAGCGTATCGTCCACCACCTCGACGGCGGTGTAAAGGCCGTAGTAAACGGGCCCATCGCCGCTGTCCACGTACACCGCGTAGAAAGCGGTTTGCGCGGAGGGCACGCCCGCGGCGCGGAACATGTCGGCAGCCACGGTTTCCCGCAAGTAAGAAGAATCCGAGAAGTTGCTGGAGAAGGAGAGCTGCTTGAAACCATAAAAACGCTGGTTTTCCGTAGTCGGGTAGTCGTCCTCAAACTGGTCGAAATCCAGTTTGAAGGGCAGTTTGTTGTTGCCGGAGGTCCACGAGCTTCTCAGCGAGGAATTGCCTTTAAGGCGGAACCCAACGTGCTCCCAGGTTTCACCGTTGAAGGTGATGGTAGCGTCCACCCAGATGGGGTTCTCGTCATCATTACCGTCCATCATGCCGCCGCCCATGCCGCCGCGGTTGCCCATATTGTCGTCATTGCGCTGTGGGCGATTGGCGTCGTCCTGCGGGTTGAAATTCCCGCCGCCCTGAGGCGGTTGGTTCGTACCGCTGTCGTCGGTTGGTCCTGCGGTTGGAGTGGCTTCGGCGCTGGTCGTGTCGACCAGGCTGATACCCTGTGTGGTAGATTGCGTCGTGTTCGCCCCGTCCATTTGGGGCACGTTGCCGCCCTCCGGACGAGCGCCGGGTTGCCCGCCGCCATTGCCACCGCCGAAACGGTCACTGCTGCCAGGTTGGCCGTACCTGTCGATCATATCGTCCTGCAAGGCTTCCCAATTTTCCGGAGAGATGGTGATGTTGATCTGGTTGACTTGATCGTCCGGCAGAACCACGGCGTAATCCGGGGCTGTGTCATCGGAATGTGAATAAGCAGCAGACTGGTCCTCAACAGCGGAGCTGGTGTTTTGTCCGGAGGCGCCCGAACAGCCCAGAACCAGGGCCGGGATCAACAGCAGCGAAATAATGACCAAAAATTTATTCTTCATGTGTAAACCCTTTCTTGAAATCTTAAAAACATTTAATCGTCGTCGCTGCCCAGGGAGTCTCCATTGCTTCCTTCATAGGAAATCTTCAATTCAGCCGTGTCTTGCAGGAAGTTGATCTTGTTGACCTCCACATCGGTGATGGAGAGGCCGGTGCGGTCTTGCAGGTCGCGGATCAGCAGGTCGCGGTTTTGCGGTTTGATCAATTCAATCTTTTCATACAACACAGTCTTGCTCTCGTGATATTTGAAACCCCAGCCCCTTTCCAGGATGAGCAGAAGGGCGAAGACAAATATATATGAGATCACCAGTGCGGCATATTGGCCGGAATCCAATAGGGCGTAGTTGACCATCGGCAGCGCCAGCAGCACGAACAGGTAGCTCATCTCGCGCGACGGGATGGTGTCCGTGCGGAAGCGCAAGACCGAGAAGATAGCGAACAAGCCGAAGCCGACCCCGAAGCTCAGCTCGATGTTGCCCAGGAAGTTGAAGATCAGGAACAGGGTCGAATTGAGCGACAGAAACGTAAGGATGTACTTCTTCGACTGTTTTTGATTGTAGTAGATGAAGCGCACGATCAGAAACGCCGTAATGAAGTTGATCAGGATATTAATGATTAATTGAAGTTCAGAAGGCATAATTCAGTCTCCTCTGCAGGGAAGATTTGATAATTTCGATATTTGGCTTGAATTTATTGGCTTTCAACTGCGGCGTCAACAAAGCCATGCTGATGCAGTACTTGCTGAAGTTGACCGGTTTGATGGCGTGGTCCTTCATAGCCTGGCAGAACTTGGTGTTCAGCGAGCGGTTGTCCTGCTTGATCTCCGCGATGGCGAAGGGATTCCAGGAAATGAACCCGTTCTGGTTATAGGCGCTGAAATTCAAGTCGATGGTCACGCGTTCCAATGAATGCTTGTTGACCAGGGTCATGCGGTTGTAGCGGTTCCAGATGACCGGTTTGAGCGGCACCAGGCCCGGCTTGTAGGTTTGACTAACGAACTGGTATTGATCCGGAGTCAGGCGGTTGTTAATGTCATGGATCTCCATGCGGGTCTTGATCGTGCGGTCCTTGTTGTCCTTTTCCTTGACTTCCAGGAAGGCGTTGCTGCTGTTCATGTATTTGCGCATGCGGATCTTGAAGCGCGGGCGCTTGCCATTGTGATGGTCGAAGTAGTTGTTGAAACTCAATGTGTCGAAGTACAGCGTCAGGTAAGGCTGCAGTGTGGAATCGCTGACTTCCAAAATAGCATAATCTTGCTGCACTTCTGAGAGGATTTGAGGCAGGCTTTCCGTGTCGAACAGGAATTTGGTATCCACACGGTCCTGCAGCTTTTGCTCATCCAATTGCTCCAAGCCGATAGACTTGAAGTCGGAAAGGATGCGGCTCATGGTGAATAGGTCCACTTCCTGAACAGCGGGATTGTTTTCTTCTTGAGTTGGTAGCAAATTATGTGTTTTCATGGTTTCACCTGATGCTATTTATAAGCGCAGGGTCTCTTTTTGCCATCCAGCACCGGGAGGAATAAAAATCCGCCTTAAGGCGGATTTAATTTGTTGTTAAGAATTGGTTAAAGATCGGCCCGGGGTCACAATTCGGACGGGTCGATGCCTTCCGACAGGTCGCAGATGCCGCTGCCATCGTTATCGCGGAAGCGGCGGCAGTGCCCCGGGTAGCTGCAGCCGCGGTGGCACAGCACCACCAGTTGGCTGGATTGGGGAGCGCCTGGCTCAGCCTGGGTTGTGGCTGTGGCCGCTTGCGTGGGTTGCGCGGTGGGTTCCTGTGTGGTGGTGGCCTGCGCCTGGTCGACCGTGGTGCTGGCGTTGTCGGCGCTGCTTTGGGCGCTCAGGTTTTCCGAAAAGTCGCAATAGCCCGACCCATTGCTGTCGACGTAATTACTGCACTGCCCCGGATAGGGGTCGTTGGTTAACGCGTACGGGCAGGTTGTGGCGGCCTCGGCTGTTTCGCCGGTATCCAGGCGCGTGCAGGCTGCCCCGGCCAGAACCGCCAAAGCGCAGGTCCCTGAGAATCTCAGGAACCTGCGCCGGTCCATGGCTTCATTCATTGAAGAGTTTTCCTTTTTGGCCATTTTGTCTTATTCCGCTTGCAGCGCTTCGCGCGCGACGGACTTGCGCCCTTTGGGCAGTATGCACTTCAACATCTTGAATATAGTGCCCACGTTGAGCAGCAGGTGTCCGGCGATCATGTAGATGGTCAGGTTGGTGGCGATCACGTGGATCATCTTCAGCGAGTGTGAATGCAGTGCGGTCAAACCCAGCGTGGGCAGCACGACTTTCGACATGAGGATGCCGCTGATGATGATGGTGAAAAAGGCCGCGAATCCGACGATGTCCAGCACCAGTTTAAGATGTTGTACCAGGCTGCTGCGCTTGAAAAATTCCTTGACGATATTTACAACCCAGCGCCAGTGCATTACCAGGTGCAGGATCAGGATCAAGCCCAGGGCAATGCCGAACCATTCGTGAAAGGCTATACCGGTCAGCCTGACCTGGTTGACCAGCCAGAAGCCGCCCAACAGCACTACGTCCACCAGCAACAACAGGAGGGTCTTATTTGTATTCTTTTTCTTCGATTCCATTTTGCACCTCGATTTCATTTAAACCATTCTCGTTTTGTTGATAAAGAACTTCCCAGGGAGGAGGAGTAGGCCCCGGGAAATCTTTTGGTTCAATAACACACAATTTGTAAAGGAGAGAAGATGTTTTTTGAACGATCAACAATGCCTATGATACGGGTTTAGGGGTGTTTTGCCATCCGGCAAACGATGGAAATTGCTTCAGCCTTTGGCTGGATTATGAGATGGACTTAAGATGGAGATAAAAAAGGTTTAGTCGGAGGCTTCCAGGTTCTGGAAGTAATCGCAGACTGCCTGCAGCGGGCAGCGTTCGCATTCGGGTTTGCGCGCGTGGCAGATCTCGCGCCCCAGGCGGATGATGTTCAGGTGGCCGGGTCCGTACTGGTCCGGCGTGAAAACCTGCTCCAGCCAGACGTGCGCTTTTTCCACACTCATCTTCTGCGGGCGCAGACCCACGCGTCCGGTGACGCGGTAGACGTGCGTGTCTACCGGCAGGGCCGGAATGCCCAGCGAGAACTGCAGCACGATGGCGGCCGTCTTGGGCCCCACGCCGTTGAAGCGGCTCAACCAGGCGTGCGCGTCCTCGCGCGCTTCGTCCTTGAGGAAATTCAGGTCCAGGCTGCCGCGTTCTTCCGTGATCTGGCGCAAAATGGCCTGCATGCGCGGGCCTTTCTGGTTGGCTAGGCCGGCCGGGCGGATGGCGTCCTGCACGGCTGCCTGCGGGGCGTCGCGCACGCCTTCCCAGGTGGGGAAGCGTTCCTTCAGACGGGTGAACGCCACGTCGCGGTTGACGTCGTTGGTGTTCTGCGAAAGGATGGTGGAGATCAGCTCGTCCATGGCCGGCAGCGGGTTGCGCCACTCGGGCAAGCCGTAGAAATCCAACAGCAGGCGGTAAACGGTTTGGGTCTTATCGACGAAGTTTTTTTCAGGTTGGGGAACGTTGTTCATGCGTGCAGATTTTCCAGCGCTTCCAGCAGTTCAGGGGAGGGCCGAATTTCACCAATTTCCTTGTTGCGCCAATTGCACAGCGGCCGGCGGTCGTAATCCGCCAGGTCGCGCAGTTCTTCGCTGCACAGCACCTTGAGCGTTTTCAGCACTTGAATCACCGCCACACTGCCGGCGCGCAAGCCCAAGTCGCCATCGGCGATCTTGACGGCAATGCCCAGCCCGCCGGGGAACACACCGGAATGGCCCGGCATGACCGCGACGCCGTGGAAACCTTCCGCGCCGATCTTGGTCACCAGGCTGCCGCCGGCCGCGGACATGATGTCCGTGTCGAAGCGCTGCGGGCCGCCCACCATGAACGGGTGTGCCATCATGGCGGTGGTGATCTTATCGCAGGCGGTTGCGCGTTTTTCTCCCAGCGCATCCGGCTGGCTCAGGCGTGCGTAAGCCGCGGCGCTGTTGGGCAGCGGAACCGCAAATACCGGTGCGGAACAGCCGTCCGTGCCCAGCTGGATGGTGTCAACTTTCACGCCGCACATTTCTGCAAAGGTGCGCAGCATGGCCTGTTGGACCGGGTGCTGCGGATCCAGGTAATTGTCTGTGGGCGCGCCAATCATTTTGGCGAAAGCCAGCATGCCGCTGTGCTTGCCGGAACAGTCGTGTTGGTTGGAGTGAAAAGGCTCGCCCTTCATCATCTTATTGCGGGCGGTTTCGGGGTCATAAGGAGTGTGAATGCCGCACTGCAGCATGCTTTCCTGAATACCGATTTTCGCTTGCAGCGCTTCCAGCACCTGTACGTGTTCGTCGGTTCCGGAATGCGAAGCGCAAATAATGGAAATTTCCTGCAGCGTCAGGTCGTACTCGCGTATGCCGCCTGCTTCCAGAAATGCCAGGGTTTGAAAAGGTTTGGCGGAAGAACGCAGGTAGTAGGGATTGTCCATATCCCCCAATGAGAAAATGATTTTCCCGTCGGGTTGGGCAATGGCGATACTGCCGTAATGAATCGACTCAACGATACTGCCGCGTGTGACTTCTACCAGGGGAACGTGATTGCGCGGCTGCATTGTTTAGGCGACCTTTTTAGAGAGGAAGTTGAGGCAGTACTGGCTGAAGCCGTAAGCCAGGCGCGTGCGGAAGACTTCCATTTCCGCTTTGGTCTTGGCCTTGAATTCGTCGGCCAGCGATGCGCCGGTTTCTTCGATTTGGGCCAGGTCGCTTTTGCTGTTGGCGGTTTTTTCGGCCAGGCGCTGTACTTTCTTCAGGAATTTCTGCAGATCGCGTGCATCATCCCTGGTGACCATGCCGCCGCGGCTGCTGACGAGAATGTAATCCTTGTATGCGTTGGATTTGAGCAATTCCAGCGATTCCATCCATTGATCCAGATCGGCGGAAGCCAGGAAAGGCGGCTGATTAACCAGCAGGGTATCCCCCAGAAAGATAACTTTTCGTTCGGGCAGGATGGCCCAAATGGAGCCGCGCGCCGGACCGGGGTGCTGCTCCAGCAACAGGGGTTCATCATCCCAGTTGATGTTCATTTCATTGGTAAAGGTGATTTCAGGGTGGGCCCAGTGAATGCTGTTGACTTCACTGACCGATTCCCAGATGGAGCCGGTGCGGGTGGTCTGCGGTTTTCCGGCGGAATTGCGTCCGGTAATGGCTTGCGCGGTCTTTTCATGCGCGATGATTGGGCAGCGCATGGCGCGCGCACCCAAACAGCGGTCGTAATGCTCATCCAATAAAACCAGCAGTCTTTCAGATCCGCTGTTGCGCGAACAGGAGGAGCGCCAGATTTGGGCGTCCTTCATACTGATGGGCGCGTCAATCATGATTACTCCATTGGGTGTCTGAACGGCTCCAAGTGTGACGCCATCGTACTCGGTTTCAATAACCACACCTGAAACAATATCTTTCATGCAAACCCTTTCCTTACTACCTGCTGATAAATTTTAGAATTGCTGGAGAGTATAACATAAACGATCCCTGCCTATTCCGGCTGCCAATTATTCGAAATTTGCGACTTAATTGAACGCCGTACCAGGTTGCAGCGCGGGCAGGATAGGCTGTTGCATAACAACGAGAATGGGTCTTCCTTGATTAAAGCGACGGCTGAATTGACCAGTATGTCCAGCGGTACTGCGTACCAGGCCGCGTCTCCCACGGTGGTCACGCGCAGCTCGTCCTGCAGGTAATAATCGATCTTATGAAAACCATCCGGACAGCCGGGAAAGTGCGGGCATTCCAGGATGCCGTTTTCAGTCAATGCCCAGCGCACGAACTGCTTGCGCCCGGCCAGGAATTCGGCGTAATGCAGGCTGAAGTTTTCCGCAGGCTGCGCTCCAATCAGGGCCACCCAGCCGTTCAATTCCATCAGCTTGCGGATGGGCGCGTACGGGTCGGCAGGGGTCTGGTCGATCAGGGCCACGTCCAACCCCAATCCGCAAAAAGAAAGGATAGGATGGCTTGAGCGGTAGGTGCCCGAGTACGCGCGCAGGGCTTCGCAGATCTGCGCTTCCGGCAGGTCGCAGGGCAGCTGCGTGGAGAAAATGGACGCGTTCAGGTTGGTGTCGCGCCCGCTGCCGTAATCCAAATTGTTATCTGCCGGTCCCTGTTCGGGGATGATCATGGTGCTGCCGGTGAAGGCCGGCATCATGACGTTGTCGATGGTTGCCAGAATGGCACCCAGCAGGGTTTCCATGCCGCCTCGGATTTCTCCCAGGCGTGAGGGAGCCACGTGCGCCAGCACAGGCGTGCTGCGATCGAGGCCCAATTTTTCCAATCCAAGTGTGATATCGCGATAGCTGATCATAGTTTTCGGCAAAGCTTTAAGGAAATTATAAATGCTTAAGGTTGTTCGGTTATAGGGCAAACCGGAACAATATCGTTATTGGTTTGGCTGTTGAGCGGCAAGCCGAAATAGGGGGAAGGATCCAATGTGTTGGACTTATCCAATTCGTTCAGGAAGTTGCCTTTGCCGTTGTCTTTGACCACCGAAAAATGCAGGTGTACACCCACCGGATGGTTGGGTGTGCCGGAATAGTTCCCCTGATAGCCCAATAACGTACCGGCCTTGATAAAGACTTCTTTGGTGCCGGCCGGAAATTCGGCAGTGATGTAGGAATTGCCGTTTTCGTCGGCCATGTGAGTGTAATAAGTCCAGATCTGGCGGCCAGGCTGCAGCGGGTCGTCCGGGATGCGGATGATCAGGCTGGATTTCCAGCTGTCCTGGCGGGTCAGGTAGCCGTCGTAAGCCGCGTACACCGGCGTCAGGCCCGATTCGGTGCCGCCGAAAATATCGATACCCTGGTGCGAGTGCCCGATGCGGAAGGAATCGCCCCAAATAAAACCGACTAGTCCGTCGGTGGGCATGGTAAAGGGCGCATCGCCGCACTGTTCTCCGGCTGTGATGGCCCAATCCGCGTGCGCTTGTGGATCGCGCATCCACTCGATGAATTTCAGGTAACGAGCCGGACGGAACAGGTTGCGGGCGAAATAATAGCCGAAGAGGAGCACCAGGCCGATACCGGCCAGGATCAGAATTGTTTTCATGGTTTTCATCATAAGCTTTGATTTATAACTGGAGTGCTATTTTACACCACACCGATCATTGACCAGGGCCCTGTCCAGTTGACGGTTACCTCGCGGACTTGCCCCAGAAGGTTTTCGTCTGATTCCACGAAGACCAGTTTGTTGGTGGTCGTGCGCCCGCGCCAGCGGTCTTTGGCTTTGCTCTCGAACAGTACCGGCGTGCGTTTGCCCAGATAGGTCTGATTGATTTCAGTGGTGATGCGCTTTTGTAATTCCTCAATGACGCGGAAGCGGCGCCATTTTTCTTCATCGGAAACGTCGTCCGGCATCGTGCGCGTGGAAAGCGTGCCTTCGCGCGGGGAATAGCGCGCCACGTGAGTCATGTCCGGGTGCATGGTATTGAGGATGTCCACCGAGCGTTCGAATTGTTCGGCGCTTTCTCCGGGGAAGCCCACGATCAGGTCGATGGCAATGGAAACCGGGGTGGAGGTTTGGCGGAAGCGTTGGTGGATTTTATCCACAACAGATAGATATTGCGCGGCGGTGTACCCGCGGCGCATATTATCCAAGACCTGGTCATCGCCGGCCTGGATGGGCAGCTCGAAATGCGGCATCACTTTGGGTAGTTCCGCCACAGTATCCAGCAGCTCATCGGTCATGTAGTTGGGGTGCGAGGTCAGGAAGCGGATGCGCTCCAGACCTTCAATTTCCTGCAGGTCGCGCAGCAGCTGTGCCAGCGAGGGATAGCCGGGTTGATCCAATCCGTAACGGTCGACGATCTGGCCCAATAAGGTAATTTCTTTCACGCCCTTGTGTACCAGCGAACGTGCGTCGGCCAGAACTTCTTCCGGCGGCCGGCTGATCTCGCGCCCGCGCTTGAGCGGGATGATACAGTAGCTGCAGGCATGCGAGCAGCCAAACACAATCGGCAGAAAAGCGGAAATCTGCTGCCCTTGATTGGATTGGGGCAGGGTATAACCGTATTCATCATCCAGGATGTTTTCGATGTAATGGCGCCGGTCGTTTTCAACCGAGCGGGCTGATCCGGTTAGTCTCTCAATTAAAGGGAAAGGATCGGAAGGCTGGGAAAAGACGTCGACATAAGGAAAGCGCTGTTGCAGGTCATCATAACCGCGCACGCCTACCATGCAGCCCATCAGGTTGATGATTAACTCCGGGTTGCGCTGTTTTAGACTTTTAAGGGAAGTAAGGCGTCCGACCGCTTTGTCTTCGGCGCTCTGGCGCACCATGCAGGTGTTCAACACGATCACGTCCGCGTCTTCCGCTTGCCGGCAGGCCTGGTAGCCCAGGTCCTCCAGCGCAGCCGAAACCCGCAGCGAGTCGGCGTTGTTCATTTGACAGCCTTCGGTCCAGATATGATATTTCACGCACGCGATTATATCAGCAATTCGGACAAAAACAATCGCATTTAGACAGGTGCGTGTGTTTCTGATACAATAGCGCAATGCCATATACCGAATATCTCCCTTACCGGCGCGGGAAAAAGCGCTGGCCGAGGGTTCTGCTTATTTCCATGGTTGTCCTGGCGCTGACCGGTCTGCTGCTTTACCAAATCCCTTCCATTCATCGACGTGTTAGCTGGCGGTTGGACATGGCCTCAACCTATATCCGCATGGTGTTGAACCCGGTCAAGGACCTGCCGACCCCGGCTGTGGTGGTGGCGGCCGAACCGCAAGTGGAGACCACCAATATCGCCCCACCGACCAGCACCCCGGAGCCTACTTTCACGCCGCAGCCCACCGCGACGCCCATCTATACGCCTACCGCAACCCTGGTGCCGACGCCTATTCCCGGTTCGGTTATTTTGGACCCGCCGGCTTACGATGAGGTACGCGACGCGCAGGCCCTCAACAATTGCGGTCCGGCAACCATGGCGCTTTACCTGCGTTATTTCGGCTGGGATGGCGACCAATATGACGTTGCCAAGATCGTCAAACCGGAAGATGACGACCGCAACGTGAACGTGGAAGAATTGATCTACTACGTGCGCAACTATGCCGGATGGCTCAATGCCGACTTCCGTGTTGGCGGCGACCTGGATACGCTGAAAAAACTGATCTCTTCCGGTATTCCGGTCATGATCGAAGAGACGTTCACTACCGACCGGAAATACTGGCCGGAAGACGACCTGTGGGCCGGGCATTATCTGCTGATCACCGGCTATGACGACGCCAACCAGATCTTTACCGCGCAGGATTCGGAGCTGGGACCCAACCAGAAGATTCTGTACGACGATTTGGACAACCACTGGCAATCCTTCAACCGCGTGTACATCATGGTTTACCCGCCCGAAATGGAGCCCACATTGATGGGTGTGCTGGGTGATGACTGGGACATGGATGTCAGCCGCCAGCATGCTTTGGAGACTGCCCAGCGTGAAACGCAGGAGGATCCGCAGAATGCTTTTGCCTGGTTTAACCTGGGCACCAATCTGACTTATTTTGAACGTTATGAAGAAGCGGCGAATGCTTATGATACCGCCCGCACCATTGGTCTGCCCCAGCGTATGCTGCGCTACCAGTTCGGGCCTTTCATTTCGTACTTCCATTCCTTCCGCACGGAGGAGCTGCTGGCACTGACCAAGTACGCTTTGGGTATCACACGCACATCCGAAGAAGCCATGTTATGGCGCGGTTGGGCTTTTTACCGCCAGGGCGACAATTCAACGGCTTTGAAATATTTCCGCGACGCGCTGAAAATCCACCCCAATTACGAGGATGCTCAACTGGCCATCCAAACGATACAGGGCGGATAATCCATGCGAACAGGGGCACGCTTGAATCCGGATCTGATCCGGGCGATTATTTTCGACATCGACGGTACTTTAAGCGATTCGGACGACCAGATGGTTGCCAAAGTCGAGCAGCTGCTGCGTCCCCTGCGCGGGATGCTTTCCGATGTCGGGCGGCATGCCACAGCGCGCTGGCTGGTGATGGCGGCGGAATCCCCCGGTAATTTTCTCTATAACCTGGCAGACCGGTTGTCGTTGGACAGTTTCCTGATCAAACAGCTGGACCGTGCTTCGCAGAAGCGCAAGCAGCGCATTAAAAAATACTGGATCATTCCCGGCGTGGCAGAGATGCTGGAACGGTTCGCGCAGCGGCTGCCGCTGGCGGTGGTCAGCGCGCGCGATGAGCACAGCAGCCTGGCTTTCATTCAGCAATTCCACCTGGAACCTTATTTTAGGGTAATTGTCACCTCCCAAACCTGCGAACATACCAAACCGTTTCCCGATCCGTTGCTATATGCAGCGCGTCAGATGCAGGTGGCCCCGGAAAATTGCCTGATGGTGGGGGATACCACCGTGGATATGCGTGCCGCCCGCCTGGCGGGCATGCAGGCTATTGGAGTATTGTGCGGTTTCGGACGGCAGCGTGAGCTGCTGCGCGCGGGCGCGCACGAGATCCTGGATTCCACCGCTGAATTGTTGGATTTTTTAGAAAACAAGCTCAAACGGGAAGGATAATCGTTCCCTGTTTTCCGGGGGATTGGAAAACTTCCACTGGTAACCCGTAAATATCCTGAATGTGTTCGGGGGTTAGCACTTCCGCGGCGCTCCCGCTGGCGGCTACTCTTCCGTCTTTCATGGCCATGACCGTGTCACCGAAGCGCGCGGCCAGGTTCAAGTCGTGCAGCGCGATCAGGATGGTTTTGTCCTGTTGGCTGGCCAGGGTCTTGGTGATCTCCAAAAATTCAATCTGATAACGTAAATCCAGGTGCGAGGTGGGCTCGTCCATCATCAGCACCGGCGTATCTTGCGCCAGCGCGCGCGCCAGGATGACTCGCTGCCGTTCCCCGGCGGAGAGTTGGCTGCACCAGCGCCCGGCAAAACCTTCCACATCCGTCAGGCGCATGGCTTCGTGCGCGATTTCCGTGTCCCTGGCGGAAAGCGTACCAAGCCAGTTGAGGTGCGGTGTGCGCCCCATCAACACGACTTCCTCCACCGTAAAAGCGGGTGGAATGTAAGTGGATTGCGGCACAACGGCCAGCAGGCGCGCCCGCGCGGTTTCATCCGCACGCAGCAAGTCGGTGCCGTTGATGTGGCATTCGCCCTGTACGTTTGGCAGTACCCCGCTGATGGCGCGGATCAGGGTAGTCTTGCCGCAGCCGTTCGGCCCGATCACGGCCAGCAGCCTTCCTGGTGGCAGTTCAAAGCGGATATCCCGCAGCACCGGTTCGGAGGCGTATCCGGCCTTTTCGATGGCAGTGCGCATCAACATGGGGCTCACCAGCTGCCTTCTTTGGATTGGCGCATGATGAATAAAAAGAAGGGCGCGCCGCACAGCGCGGTGATGATGCCCACCGGCAGTTCCTGGGGGGCCATAATCACCCGCGCCAGCACGTCCGCGAATACCAGAAATGCGCCGCCGCACAACATGGAAAGCGGCAGCATGCGGCGCATGTCCCCGCCCCACAGGCGGCGAGTAATGTGCGGGATGATCAGGCCTACAAAGCCGATGATGCCTGAAAAAGCCACCGCGGCGGCCGTAGCTAGCGTGGCGGCCAGAATGATTTGCGTGCGCACGCGCGAGACTTTAATGCCCAATTGTTGGGCTTGTTCGTCGCCCAACTGCAGAATGTTCAGTTTATAGGATAGCGCCAGCAGTGCCCCCAGCCCGACCAGCGTATAGGGCAGCATGCCCAACACCGGCTTCCAGCCGGACATGGTGCTGCCGCCCAGCATCCACACGAAAGCACGGCGCAGCTCGCCGCCGGCATTGACCATCATAAAGGAACTCAGCGCGGTGGCAAAAGATGAGACTGCCACGCCCGCCAGGATCAGGTTGGTTACCGGCAGAGTGCGGCCAACCCGCGCCAGCCGGAATACCAGGAACACGGCCAGGAGCGAACCGGCAAAAGACGCCAGCGGGACTGCCAGATACCCCAGGGTTGTGCTGGGCCAATTCAGCGACATGGCCGCCACCGCGCCCACACCCGCGCCGGAAGCCGCGCCAATCAGGTAGGGGTCGGCCAACGGATTGCGGAACAAGCCCTGGTAGGCGCAGCCGCTGCCGGAAAGCGCTGCCCCGGCCAGCAGCATCAGCAGCGTGCGCGGCAGGCGCAAGGTCAGCAGGATGACACTTGGGATGCTTTGACCTTCCCCGTCCAACGGCAGACCGCGCAGGGCCTGCCAAAGAATGCTGAGGGATTCCTGGGGCGAGATGGATATGCTGCCCACCCCAATACCCAACAGAACGGCAATCAACAGGATAACCGTACAGATCAGAATGGGACGGGCAAGATTTTTCATAGTATGGTTGCTTTACTCAAACAAGTCTGGGTGAAGCAATTTAGCCAGGGCTTCCAGGCCGTCCACCTGGCGCGGGCCGAAGCGAGCTAATAAATCATCGTCAAAAGGAATGATGTTTCCTTGTTTAACCGCGGTGAGAGCTTCCCATCCGGCGCGTTCGTTCAGCGATTCGGGAGTGACGCCCCAATTGGCGTCGCCCAGTACAATGTAGTGCGGATCGGCCACCAACAAATTCTCCAGACTGATTTGTGCCCATTCGGCTTCCATAGCATCGCCCACGTTTTGGCCGCCGGCGCGCGCGATCAGGTTGCTGTAATAGGTGCCGGGGCCGGGCGTGTAGGGTTTGGCCGGGTCGCTGGCGTCCAGTTCGTAGTACACACTGGGGATATCGCTCGTGCCAGCCAGGGCCTCATCCACCGCGGCGATGCGCGCGCTCAGCGCGTCCACCAGGGTTTGGGCTTCGTCGGCGCGGCCGCTCAGTTGGCCCAGGGTCTGGATGGCGGCCAATGTGCCGTCCAGGTCGCTCGGGTTGCCGAGGTAATACACCGTCAGGCCCAGGTCCTGCAGAGACTGTACCAGTTCGGGTGTGTTAATGCTGCCGGTGATCACCAGGTCGGGTTCCAGACTGAGGATGGTTTCCAGGTCATACTCGGAATATCCGCCGCCGATGTCCGGCAGGGCCAGAGCTGCTTCGGGATAATCCGAGAAGGAATCACGGCCGATAACTTGATCTCCCGCGCCGATGGCATACAGAATCTCGGTCAGGGGCGGCGAAAGCGTGACGATCTTCTGCGCAGGCGCATCCAATGCGACCGTGCGTTCCAGTCCGTCCACCAAGTTGATTTCAGCCTGGGCGGCCGGAGCGGGTGTTGCGCAGGCACCCAATAACATAGCGGCTGCTAAAACCGGCAGGAATAGCGTGGCTAATGTCTTTTTCTTCATGCGTTTATATCCTCTTAATATGTTTCTTTAAATTAAGTACAGCGGGCGGGGATAATAAATTCCCCTGCCGGTCGGACAGGGGAATGCTTGTGTTGGAATTGGCATCTTTCCAGCTCCTATCCGCGAGGGCGTGGTTGGGCCGTTTCTGGCGGGCGTCCTGGCTTGGAATGGAATTCCTTACAGTTGCGCGACAGCGCCGGACTTTCTTTGGAAAAGAGCACCGGCTTCGCCTTTGAGCCTTCCCATCCGGGGGATAGGCACCAGAGCGGCATGATTCACTGCTGTCATTTTACAGACAGAGCCCAAGCGCGTCAAGCGGTTCTATCGGGGCAAAATCAGGTGGGGATCAAATCGAGGATGCCGTGCGGGCTGGTGATGATGCGCCGGGCTGCCCTGTTGCCCATTCGCAGTGCTTTCGCCGGTGTTTCGCCGGCCAGAATGCCGGACAGGAATCCGCCGTTGAAGCTGTCGCCTGCACCGGTAATATCCTTAATTTCTTCCTGCGGAATGGGATCTGCAGCCTGATCCAGCCATTGATGGCGGTCATAGTAGCGGCAGCCCTCCTTGCCCAGTTTGACGATCACCGCTCCGCAGCCTAGCTCCAGCAGGACAGCCAGTTGATCGTTCAGCTCTCCGGGCCCACCCAAGCGCGCGGTTTCGTCCCGGTTGGGCAGGAAGACGTCGATGTACTGCAATAAACTGCGCACTTTTTCCTGCGCTTCGGGCGCATAACAAACGCCTGGGTCGAGGCTGGTAGTCAGGCCCAGTTGTTTGGCGCGCAGCAGGATGCGCCGTGTGACCTGGAATTGTTCTTCATCTATCAGGATGTAACCGGAAATGTGCAGATGCTTGAATTCCGACAAGCGCGCTGTTATATCCTCCAGCGGCAGGGGCTGCGCGTTTGCGCCCCGGTTTCCGAAAGTGGTATGTTTTCCACTGGGAGTAGCCGCGATCAGGAAGAAACCGCTTTGCTCATCCGGCAACCTGCGCACCAGGCTGCTGTCCAATCCGCCGGATCTGATTTTCTGCATGATGAATTCCGCGAACATATCGCTGCCCAGGTTGCCGGCCAAAGCCGTCGGCAAACCCAGGCCGGACAAGGTCAGCGCGGTCAGGCAGCCGGAGCCGCCCAGGCGCATATCTGCCTGGCTGGCGTGGGCTGCCCCGCCTTCGGGCGGGTAAGTGCTGGTTTGCATGTTGAAATCGATGGCGATGTCGCCAAGTACCAGAATTTTGAGATCTTTCATAATGACGACTTCGATTAGCGCGCGGTCTGGACAGCTTCCATGAAGCGCTTGACGTTATCCGGATTGACCGGCTGATCGGGATGGCCTTTGTCCTTCATACCGAAGCCCACAATGCAGCCGTCGGCGTATTGGAAGAAATCGGCCACATTCTCGGCGGTCATACCGCTGCCCATTAAAATGGGGCGGCCCTTGGCCAGTTGTTTGGCTTCGCGTACTTTGTCGAGCGAAGGCGCGTCGCCGGTCATGCGCCCGGAGATGATGATGGCGTCTGCCAGATAGAATTCAGTCCATTCGATGTGCGTGGACAGGTCAATACCCGGAAAGCGTACGGAGTGTTTCTTGTCCACGTCGCAGAAAAGCTTGATGTGTTCAGCCTGCGCCATCTTGCGAGCGGAGAGTAGCTCGCGCGCGCAGCCGTGGTCGAACTCGCCGGTGTCCCATACGCCCGCGCCGGTCAGCATGCACACGCGCATGAAAGCCGCGCCGCTGGCTATGGCGATACCCAGGCACACCCGTCCGCCGTTGTGCACTACGTTGATGCCCACCGGCACGTCCACGGCTTTGACCACCTCGGCCGCGGCCACGGCCTGCGCGCACATGGCTTCAGGCGGCACGTCGTTGCCCACTGCGAAAGGCAGGTCCCACATGTTCTCGACGATCAGGCCATCCACACCGCCAGCAGCGAGTGTGTGCGCATCCTGCAGCGCGAAGTCGATGATCTGCTGCATGCTGTAGCCGGTGTAGCCCACCGCGCCGGGCAGGGGCGGCAGGTGCACCATGCCGATCACCGGTTTAGGTTGGCCGAAAATTTCCGTCAGGCTGTTCAGGCGATGACTGTCCAATTCCTTGCGCCATTCATTTACGTTTCCCGTCATGTGCGCCTCCAAGGCTTTTTGTTAATTGTAAAGGATTTTCTTTTCGCCCCTCCCCATCCTGTCTTCGTTGGGATAAGTAGGGAGCAAAAATTGTAGGGTGTGTTTCCAAGAAAGACGTAGGTCAGTCATTCTTGCCTGACATTTTCCGTTCGGCCGAGATCCCTACTGCGCTGCGCGGCTCAGGATGACATAAGAAGAAGGGTGAATCCCTATGCATAATAGAGGAAAGGCCCCCGCCAGACGTTCCGTGATAAAATCCACGCAATAACCTTTTGGAGAGAAAACGTATGCCCGAATCCATTCTTGTAGCCGTTGCCTGGCCGTATGGCAATACTGAAATTCATGTGGGAAATCTGGCCGGTTCCTATTTACCGGCGGATATCTATGCCCGCTACCAGCGCCTGAAAGGCAACAGCGTTTTGATGGTTTCCGGAACCGATTCTCACGGCACACCCATTACGGTGCGCGCCGAAGCCGAAAATAAAACCCCTTTGGAGATCTACCAGCATTTTCATGCCGGTTTCCTGGAACTTTTCCAGAAAATGGGCCTGACTTACGACTTGTTTACCTCCACGCATACCCAAAACCATTTTAAAGTTTCCCAGGCTATGTTTACCGCGCTGTTGAAGAACGGTTTCATGTACAAGGAAACCCAATTGCAGTGGTATTCACCCAGCCAGGGCCGCTTTCTGCCGGACCGCTACGTGGAAGGCACCTGCTATATCTGCGGCTACAACAATGCGCGCAGCGACCAGTGCGACAAGTGCGGCAACCTGCTGGACGCCACCAAATTGATCAACCCCCGTACGCGCATCGACGGTTCTATTCCCGAACTGCGTGAAACGGAACATTATTTCCTGGACCTGAGCAAACTGGAGCCTGAAATCGAGGCTTTCCTCAAAGCGCGCGAATCCTATTGGCGCCCGAATGTACTGCGCCAGTCGCTGGGCCAGATCCAGACCGAAGGCTTGCGCGGGCGTCCCATCACCCGCGACCTGGAATGGGGTATCCCTGTTCCGGTGGAAGGCTGGGACAAGAAATGCCTGTACGTGTGGTTCGAAGCCGTCATCGGCTACCTGTCCGCGGCCATTGAATGGAGCCAGATCCAGGGTGATCCGGATGCCTGGCGCTCCTGGTGGAAGAATCAGGATGCCAAGGTGCTGCACTTTATTGGCAAGGACAACATTCCCTTCCACGCCATCATCTGGCCGGCGGAACTGCTGGGAGCGGACGGCGCATTTGACGAGGAATTTGGCTGTGAAGAACAGGCGCCTTTCGTGCTGCCCTACGACGTACCGGCCAATGAATTCCTCAACCTGGAAGGACAGAAGATCTCCGGCAGCCGCAATTGGGCGGTTTGGGGCCTGGATTTCCTCACCCGTTACGACCCGGATGCGCTGCGCTACTACCTGACCATGATCATGCCGGAAACGCGCGATTCGGATTGGGACTGGAACGAGTTCTATCACCGCAACAATGACGAACTGGTCGCCACCTGGGGCAACCTGGCTAACCGTGTGCTTTCCTTTGCCTACAAACATTGGGAGGGCGTGGTGCCGGATCCCGGCAAGCTGGAAAAAGAAGATTTGGACCTGCTGGCAGAGATCGAAAAAGGTTTCGACACGGTCGGCGCTGAACTGGAAGCGGTGCGCCTGCGCTCCGCGTTGAACGAGGCCATGCGCCTGGCATCCGAAGTCAACAAATACCTCGACACGACCGCGCCCTGGTTCACCATCAAAACCGACAAAGAAAAAGCCGGCCGCGCGGTGTTTGTGGCCATGAAGGCCATTGATTCGCTCAGCAAGCTGTTCGCGCCTTTCGTGCCCTTCAGCTCCGAAAAACTGCACACCTACCTGGGCTACGATGACCAGCTGTTCGGCGAGCAGTACACCAAAGAATTAGATGACAACCTGGGCACGCATACAGCCCTGTTGTACGATCCCAGCAAAGCCAAAGGGGATTGGAAACCCAGCAATTTGCAGCCGGGCACGCGCTTCAACCAGCCCAGCCCGCTCTTCAAGAAGCTGGACGAGAAGATCGTCGAAGAAGAACGCCAGAACCTGGGCGAATAAAGCAAAGGTAAAGTACCCTGAGCACGTCGAAGGGTACTTTTGTTTTAACTACTTATCCTCTACCTGAGAATTGGTCAAGAGCAGAGTGTGGGGCCTTGGATCTATATCTATAAAGAGCGTTGAGTACCTGCCCAGAGCAAAGCGTGGGGTGTGGAAGTGCACTATGGGAAGATTTACTCCAGCCCCAGTTCCCTGCTCAACATGCGCAGCGCGGCTAACACAGATTGCAGTTTCACTTCCTCGCGCGTACCGGCAAAGTGAAATACTTCCGCTCGTTCGGCTGTGTCGCTGCTGAAGCCAATCCAGACCGTGCCGACCGGTTTTTCGGGGCTGCCGCCGTCCGGCCCGGCAATGCCGGAGGTGGACAGCGCCAGGATGCGCTCCATGGGGAACCGGCTGCTGAAAGCAGCGCGCGCGCCGCGTGCCATTTCCAGCACGGTTTCGCGGCTGACCGCGCCGTGCAGGCGCAGCGTTTCCGACTGTACGCCCAGGAACTGCTCTTTGGCCTGGTTGGAATAAGTCAGGAACCCGCCGATGAAGTAATTTGAAGAACCGGCGGTGTTGGTGATCAGGTGCCCTAATAAGCCGCCTGTGCAGGATTCCGCGCAGGTCAGATAGTAACCCCGCTCTTTGAGGGTCGGGCTTAGTTTGGATAAAGCATCGTTGAGTGTTTGCATATCTGCATTATAATCAAGCCTTGACAGAACTACACCAAAATTATCCGAAATATCCTGAATTCCTGTTTCTTGACCCTGTTTTTCCCCTATGTTATGATAACTCGCTTGGAGCTTGAATGAACGACAAATATGCATCCCAGGATGCTTCGCACGAACAACCTGAAATTCCCTCTCAATCCGCTTCCATCGACGAAAATCCGCAAATTCTGAAAGGCTGGGACAGCTTTTGGAGCCGCGTTACTCGTCTGGGGCTGGCGGATGTGGCTTTGCGGGTTGGGTCGGCGCTGGTCACAATCAGCCTGGTGGGCGTGGTGATTTGGGTCATGAAAGACTTTTTCCTGACCGGGGATATGGCAGCCAGCTCCTCCGAACCGATGGGATTTGGGGCGGGAGGAGAAAATGCCCAGGGTGTTGAACTACCTTCCTACTCCGGAGTTGGCCAGGTGGAAGGGCTTTCCCGTTCTGTGGAAGCGCATACACCCGAAGAAGTGGCTTCACGCTATGATTTCATACAATATACGGTCGTGGAAGGTGATTCCATTTGGGCCATTGCGGAAAAATTTAACATTACACCTGAATCAATCCTGTGGTGCAATTACGACACGCTTTACGATAACCCGGCCGCTATTTACCCCGGCCAGGTTCTTTCCATCCCTCCCACAAACGGCGTGGTTTACACCTGGCATGAAGGGGACGGCCTAAACGGGGTAGCCAGCGGTTTGGGAGTTGCCCCGGAAGACATCATTGACTGGCCGGGCAACAACCTCTCGGCCGATACGGTGGGAGATTATGCCCATCCGAACATCGCCGTGGGTACCCAGATATTCGCGCCGGGCGCCAGCAAGGCTTTCCTGGATTGGACCGCCTCGCTCTTCACCCGCGACGAAGCCGCTTCCTCCTCCTCTTTGTGGGGTGAGGGTAAGTGCGCCCCGGTCGTGGGCGGTTTCACCGGCACGGGCACTTACCAATGGCCCAGCTCCGAACATACCATATCGGGGTTTGAGTATTCCCCTGAAATCAACCACTGGGGCATCGATATCGGCGGCGACACCGGCAATCCGATTTATGCTACCGACAGCGGCGTTGTAGTTTACGCCGGTTGGAGCGCGGTGGGTTATGGCAACGTCATTGCCATTGACCACGGCCAAAACGCCGCCGGCCAGACTGTCCAGTCGGTGTATGCCCACTTAAGCGCTATTAATGTGAGCTGCGGCGCCTCCGTCTTCCAGGGCAATGTCATTGGTTACATGGGCAGCACCGGCAATTCCACCGGTCCGCACTTGCACTTCGAGCTGATCATCGGCAGTACCAAAGTCAATCCGCATGTCTATTTAGGCGAGTAACAGCGCATATCATTGAGTTTTTGAATCTCCCGAGGATATAATGAAACCAAAAGGAGATGGCTATGGATTTTTTGCCTGAAGCGCGACCTTCACCCATCGCGGGGACCTGGTACGCTGGTGACCCGCATACGCTTGCTCATCAGATGGATGCCTTCCTGGCTGCGGTAAAACTCAAGCAGGAAGACTTGACCGGGAAAGTAGTCGGTCTGGTAGTCCCACATGCCGGCCATCGCTACTCCGGGTTAACTGCCGCCTATGCCTACAAAAGCGTGGCGGACTCCCCGCGTGATCTGGTGGTTATCCTTTCCCCCATGCACCAATACTATCCTGAAGATTTCATTACCAGTGCCTTTGGCGCCTATCAAACTCCTTTAGGGCGGGTCGAGTTAGCAATGCCAGAATTACGTATTCTGGATGAGCAATTGGCGCGCCGCGGTTATAAGCTGGTACAGGTGGGCGCCGACCAGGAGCATTCACTGGAGATCCAATTACCGTTTCTGCAGCAGGCCTGGCAAAAACCTTTCCGCTTGATGCCGGTCATGCTGCGTGTGCGCGACAGCCGCAAGGTAGAACAGTTCGCGGCCGCCCTGTACGAGACCATCCGCGAATATGACTGCCTGATTATTGCCAGTTCGGACCTCTCGCATTTCTTCCCGCTGGAAGAAGCCCAGACACTGGATGGAGAAACGCTGCGCCGCATCAGCCGTTTTGATCCCGAAGCAGTCCTGGCCGGGGACAGCGATGGCAGCGCGCCGGCTTGCGGTGCGGGCGCCATCGCCGCTATGCTGGAAGCCACCCAACGCATGGGCGCACAAAAGGTGCAAATCTTAAATTACAGTTCATCCGCGGATTCCACCGGCGATGATAGTTCCGTAGTCGGTTATGGATCTGCCGCGGTTTTGATCCCCGAATCATAAAGGATAATCAGGATTGCTTGGTTTTGCTCAAGTTGCCGTAAATGTACCCGGTGTGCAGGATCATTTCGATTACCGCATCCCGGAACAATTGATCGGCACGCTGGATAGCGGTTGGTTGGTGGAGGTACCCTTCGGCAGCCAGATGGTGCAGGCTATCGTTCTGCGGCTCAAAGCTGCCAGTGACATTCTTGAAACACGTTTGATTGAGAACGTGCTGGAAGACGCGCCGGTGGTGACTGCGCAGCAGATTACCCTGGCGGAATGGCTCAGCGAGCATTACTTCTATCCGTTATCTTCCTATTTGTTTGCCATGCTGCCGCCTGGTTTGGGGCAGCGGGCCGACACACTGTACCGTATCAACCCGGTTATTCCCCAGGCGGATCAACCGCTGTCTCCCCTGCAGCGCCGTATTCTGGCGCAGTTAACGGAAAAAGGACCGCTGCGCGGGCGTCAATTGGACACGGCTTTTCGCCAGGTGGATTGGCGCGCCTCCGCGCGCACCCTGGTCCGAAAGGGGTACCTCAACACACAGGCAGTCCTGCCCGGCCCAGCCGTCAGCAGCAAACACATCCGCGCTGTACGCGCGCTGGTCAACCCGCAGGAACTGGAAGACCGGCATGATCTTTTAGGCCGACCGGACTCTGCCGCTTACGAACGCCGGTTGGCGGCCATGCGCGTGCTGGTGAATGAACCGCAGGAAATGGACGTTTCCTGGGTATACGCTTCCAGCGGTGCCAACGCGTCCGACCTGCGCTACCTGGAAAAACAGGGACTGGTATCATTCGGCGAACAGCAGGTCTGGCGCAATCCCCTGGCAGACAGAGAAACCGCAGCGGATATCGTCCCACAGCTCACCGCCGACCAGGCAAGCGTCTGGAAAGCGCTCAGCCAGCTTATGCAATCCGGCTCATACGCAAAGCCAGTGCTGCTGAAGGGCGTAACCGGTTCGGGCAAGACTGAACTGTACCTGCGCGCCATCGATGCCTGTCTGCGGGCCGGCCGCCAGGCGCTGGTGCTGGTGCCGGAGATATCCATGACTCCTCAAACCATCGAGCGTTTCGTGGCGCGTTTTCCCGGAAGAGTGGGCGTGGTGCATTCCAAACTGTCCAGCGGAGAACGTTACGATACCTGGCAGCGGGCGCGCACGGCGGATTTCTCCATTGCCATCGGCCCGCGCAGCGCACTGTTCACGCCTTTTCCGAATATAGGTGTCATAGTGGTGGATGAATGCCACGATGACTCTTTCTACCAGACAGAGATGGGCCCCTATTATCATGCCGTACAGGCCGCGGCTGAATTGGGGCGATTATCCAACGCGCAGGTCATATTTGGCAGCGCCACGCCCACGGTAACCATGGCTTTTCGCGCGCAGCATGAGAATTGGCCCAAACTGGAACTGCCTCGCCGGGTGTTGGCGCACCGCCAAACGACGGCGGGCAAGGCGGTAAAGCCTGCCGTGCATGTAGATTCATTGCCTTTGCCCAAGGTGGACGTGGTGGATATGCGTACGGAATTGAAACAGGGCAACACTGCCATTTTCAGCCGCGCTTTGCAGCAGGAGCTGGGTGAGGTGTTGGATGCCGGGCAGCAAGCCATCTTATTGCTGAACCGGCGCGGCAGCGCCAGTTACGTTTTCTGCCGCGACTGCGGACACAGCCTGCGCTGCCCGCGCTGCGATTTTCCGCTGACCTTCCACCGCACATCCACCGGGTTGGTTTGCCACACCTGCGGGTATACGCGTAAAATGCCCCAAAAATGCCCGAATTGTGGAAGCGGAAAGATTAAACAATTTGGGCTGGGCACCGAAAAAGTAGAAACGGAACTCCAGCGCGCTTTCCCGTCCGCACGCCTGCTGCGCTGGGACGCGGATACCGCCAAAGGCAAAGATTCACAGGACATCATCCTGTCCCATTTCCGCCAGCACAATGCCGATATTCTGATCGGCACGCAAATGCTGGCCAAGGGCCTGGACCTGCCGCTGGTGACGTTGGTGGGGGTGGTGCTGGCCGATGTCGGCCTTAACTTCCCGGATTACCGCACAGCCGAACGCGCTTTCCAGCTGTTGACCCAGGTGGCCGGGCGCGCTGGACGCAGCGCGCTGGGCGGGCGCGTGCTGGTGCAGACCTTCCAACCTGAGCATTACGCCATCCGTTTTGCCGCCCAGCACGACTTTACCGGGTTTTACGCCTACGAGCTGGAACAGCGCCGCCGTTTGAGCTACCCGCCTTTCGTGCGCATGCTGCGCTTCGAGGCCCGCGAGCGCGATAACGACACTGCCCGCGAAAAAGCCCAGGGGTTGGCCGGACGCTTGCGCGCCCTGATGCAGCGCAGCGACGACCGCACGCTCAACCTGACCGGCCCGCTGCCGCCCTACTTTGCCCGCCAGAACGGGCAATACCGTTGGCAGCTGATCCTGAAAGGTATGCGGCCCGAAACACTCCTGCAGGGTCAGGATTTCTCCGGTTTCATTGTGGAAGTCGACCCGCCGAGCCTTCTTTAGCCACAGATAAACACAGATAAAACCTTAAAAATCTATTAAATGATTGATGTACACAGATATCTTGCCTGGAGTCATCCTGAGGGCAGCGACCGTGATCGCGAAGCACTCCCTTGGGGAGTGATCTCGGCCAGTTACGACTACAGGGTCAGAATTTCTTCGGTTAAATCGTGGAAGTCGATCCGCCCAGTCTTCTTTAACCACAGATGGACATAGATAAAAAATTAAAAACCGTTCTGATTCTTGATACACGCAGATGTTTTTGTAGCGCACACATTCGCCTGCACCCTACGGGGTGTGTGTGCGGCTTTTTATTAACCACAGATAGACACAGATAAAAATCTAAAAACCGTTCTGATTCTTGATACACACAGATGGTTTTGTAGCGCACACATTCGCCTGCACCCTACGGGGTGTGTGTACGGCTTTTTATTAACCACAGATAGACACAGATAAAAATTTAAAAACCGTTCTGATTCTTGATACACACAGATGGTTTTGCAGCGCACACATTCGCCTGCACCCTACGGGGTGTGTGTGGCATGTTTAATTAATAAAAGAGCGGCCCTTGAATTCAAGGGCCGCTCTCGATAATCAAAGCGTTATATCTTTACTGCAATACGTGCCACGGGTTTACGAACCCACCGTTCAAGCGCACCTCGAAATGCAAGTGAGCGCCGGTGGAGTTGCCCGTTGAGCCGCAATAACCGATCACCTGTCCCTGCGCCACACTCTGGCCGCAGGAGACCGCAAAACCGCTTAAGTGGGCGTACAAGGTCAGGTAGCCGTCCTGGTGGTCGATGGCAACCAGGTTGCCGTAGCCGCCGCTGATAGCGCCGGCGTAAATAACCACACCGGAATCAGAGGCAAAGATGGAATCGCCTTCATAGCACATGGCGTCAATGGCTTGGTGGCCGCTCCAGTAGTCATTGCCGGAAACCTGCCCGTAGTAGGGCGCCGGCCATACGAACGAGTAAGTGCCCACGTAGCCGCCGCTGGGGGTGCAGGAACCCGGGCCGGCAATTTGGGCGGTAACGCCTGCGTTGCTGCCGGCGGTGACCGCCACCACCCAGGTAGCCTGGGTATCGCGATATCCGTCCGGGATCATGATGAAAGTACCGGGTTCGATTACCGGGTTGGTGATGTCCAGGTCATTGCCCGGATAAAGCAGGATATCGTCTACATTCGCATGATACTTGGCAGCAACAGCATCCAAAGTGTCGTAAGTTTGCCATTCGTAAAGGATGCCGTTCACCGGTGGGATCTTCAGCTCATCGCCTACGGATATCAAATGTGGATCATCGTTCAAGATGTCGAAATTTGCCCAAAGAATGGTCTCTGGTTCAACCTCGTATTCCTCGGCGATGCCGAACAGCGAATCGCCGCTCTGCACCTTGTATTCCACCACGGAATCCCGAACGCCGATGGGTAGAACGGTATCCGAGTTGGCACTGCGCTCTACCGATTCGTAGGTCTTATCGGGGGAGTAATCCGGCAGGCTTGAGATGGATTCCGAGCTGGTTGGCGGCCGGTTGGTCAGGCTGATAAAGGAGATCAGGGATTTTCCGGTGAAATACTGGTACAGGGAAAATCCGGTCAGAGCGATCATCAGGATTGAAATTACCCAGGTTGCGGCGACCAGCCAGACTGGGTAACTCTTGGGTTGTTGTTTTTCTTCCTGTGGCGCTTGCGGTGCCTGCGCTGCTTCTTCGGGCTGATCCACTTTTGAAAAGATAGACACGTTTACGACTCCGTTGAAAGTGCTTCCAAGAACTCGATATTGTCTTTGGTTCTACTCATTTTATTTAAGATTGCTTCACTGGCTACGGCAGGGTCCATTCCGGCGCCCTGCGGTGCCTGGCCGATCATTTGAAGGTACATTCTACGCATTAACCACACACGCTGCAAGATTTCAGGGCTCAAAAGCAGTTCTTCGCGGCGGGTGGATGAGCGTTCAAGATCGATGGCCGGGAAGATACGGCGTTCCTGCAGACGGCGAGAAAGATGCAGCTCCATGTTGCCGGTGCCTTTGAATTCTTCATAAACTACATCGTCCAGGCGTGAACCGGTGTCGATCAGCGCTGTGGCGACGATTGTCAGGGAACCACCGCCTTCGATCTTGCGGGCCGCGCCGTAAAAACGTTTGGGCGGGTATAACGCGGAAGGATCCATACCGCCGGACAGGGTACGGCCGGAGGGATTGACGACCAGGTTGTACGCGCGTGCCAGACGGGTCAGGCTGTCCATCAGAATGACAACGTCATGGCCGATTTCCACCAGGCGCTTGGCGCGGTTCAGGGTGATCTCTGCGGTGCGCACGTGGCTGGTCACCGGTTCGTCAAAGGTTGAAGCCACAACTTCGCCTTCCACGGAGCGATCCATATCGGTGACCTCTTCGGGACGCTCGCCGATCAGGGAGATCAACAGGTCGATTTCAGGGTAGTTTTCTGAGATTGCATTGGCAATTTCTTTGAGGATGGTGGTTTTGCCGGCTTTCGGCGGGGAAACGATCATGGCGCGCTGTCCGCGGCCAATGGGAGCGATCAGGTTTATCATGCGATTTGAGAGCAGATTGCGTTTAGTTTCCAAATCAATGCGCTGGTCGGGGAAGATAGGGGTAAGGTTTTCAAATTTAACTCGTTCGTGTGATTCTTCCGCTGAAGAGCCGTTGACGGATTCTACTTTTATCAGGCCGTAGTGCCTTTCCGATTCTCGCGGCGGTCGGATTTGGCCGAAGACCATATCTCCATTGCGCAGATCGAAGCGGCGCAGCTGCGCTTGCGAGACGTAGATGTCATTCTTGCTCATCTGGTAATTCTCGCGCAGGAACCCAATGCCTTCCGGCATGATTTCCAATATACCGCCGCCTTTTTCGACACCTTCTTCCGTATTTGTTTGGCTGGCAATCGCAACCGTCAAAAATTCTTTTTTTCGCGTCTTCGCGCCGGGAATGTTTAGTTCCTCACCCATTTTACGAAGTTCGGGCAAAGATTTGTTTTGTAGCTCAGAAATCTCCATAATACCTACCTGTTATTGAATTGAATTTTTAGGCAAACGCCTTATAGGAATGTGAATTATTTAAAATGACAAGTTATAAATAAATCCTTGTTGGGAATACTTTTGGCCAGTTACCATAGCCAGGTAATAAAAAGCCAATTTTCAGAGATGAGATTTGTTAACCTGTATGCGCGGGCATTATAACATGCATAAATTTTCCCTGCAAGGCACGCTTATCCAAAGTAATCCCGTAAATTTCGGCTGCGGGTGGGGTGGCGCAGCTTGCGCAGCGCCTTGGCTTCAATCTGGCGGATGCGTTCGCGCGTCACGTTGAAATAATTGCTGACCTCTTCCAGTGTATGGTCTTTGCCATCAATCAATCCAAAGCGCAATTCCAGCACCTGGCGCTCCCGTTCGCTTAGCGCGCCCAACGCGCTCTGTACCTGATCGCGCAGCATTTCCTTGGCGGCTGCGTCCATTGGTTCGATCGCGTCATAATCTTCGATGAAGTCGCCTAATTGGCTGCTGTCCTCGTCTCCGATGGGCCGTTCCAGAGAAACCGGTTCTTCGGCTGATTTCATGATGCGCTGGATTTTCATGGATGCGGCATCCCAACGCGCCTGAACGTCTGCGCCAATGGCTGTGCCGTTCTTCTGCGCACGCTTGATCTTAACGCGGTCTTCTTCTGCCAGGAAATCGGATTCCAGTGCCAAATCCTCCGGCCCGGGATCGCGCCCCAATTTTTGCACCAGCGAGCGCTGAATACGCAGCAGCTTGGAAATCGACTCAAATAAATGTACCGGAATGCGGATGGTGCGGGCCTGTTCGGCGATGTGCCGGCTGATGGATTGCCGAATCCACCAGGTAGCGTAGGTGCTGAATTTGAACCCGCGCGCCGGATCAAACTTGCTGACCGCGCGCAGCAGCCCCAGGTTGCCCTCCTGGATCAGATCCAGCAAGGAAATGCCCCGCCCCAGGTAGCGTTTGGCCACACTCACCACCAGACGCAGGTTGGCTTTGATAAGTGCCTGCGTGGCGTCTTCCGACAGATCATTGATGGTCTGAATGTTTTTCTTTAATACCGGAATATCCGGCAGGTGACCGATGCAGGTTCTTTCGGTCGGGAAACTGCCCTTTGAATTGAGAAAATCCAACAGGTATAGCGCGGTTTCCTCCGGCAGCAGGTAAGCTGCCAGGAAGAAAGCATAAATTTCCTGAATCAACCCGCTGACCAGTTCCGACCGGATAACGTCCTGCGTGCGTTCGCTTTCCTTCCAGTAAGTGCTGAGGTAATCGCGCATGTAGGATGGCTCGTCGGTTTTCCACTGCTCACGCAAAGCTTGTGCTTCCGCCAGCACCAATGCGAAATCCGGCAGCTCCAGGACCTGGTTGGCCTGGCAGAATGCTTGCAGGTTTTTATAGGATTCCAGCAAATCTTTCATAATTTGGCAGAACAAGACTTGAATCTGACCATCTTCTGCCAGGTTTTCACCGTCGCGTTCCAGCAGCCAGTCCAGGCGCTTTTTAGCTTCGTTGCGGGTGGCTAACCGGAATTCCGATTCTGCTGTTAATAGGTCAATTTGGCCGATTTCCTTGAGGTACAGGCGCACCGGGTCTTCCGATAACTCCAGATTCAAATTGGAAGGGCCAATAAAATCACTGCTGTCGTCTGATGGCTCTTCTTCATCGCTTTCGACTGAATCCAGCAGATCACTGTCTTCCGGGGTGAACACTTCCTGTTCACTCTCGTCAGGCAAGAGCTCTTCTTCCAACTCAATGGATTCGGAGATGGAATCAGCTTTACCGTTCCCGATTTCGGCTTTGGTCCGCTTCTTTCGGGGGGCTGTGCTCTTTTTTCCGCTGGAGGGAGATTTAGGTTTAGATGGTTTAACCGGTTCGGTCATGGATTTAATTATACATGAGCTATTGATCAGTCAAGCTGCAACGGGGTGGCCAGGGCTTTGTCTATTACACCGCGCAGGCGGATGAGGCCGACCAGATTGGTCTGGAAAGCTTTTTGATCCGTCTTGTCTTCTTCTGTTTCCTGTTGGTCCTGTAGAAAGCGGAATTCTTGAACTTGAGTATTCACCGCGTTCAGGCGCATCAGCAGGATGGTGCGCAGGATATCTTCCAGTTCGCGCTTCTCGTCCACCTTTTCTTCGGAGGGCTTGGGCATAATTTGCGGTTCCAGGGCTGCGGTCATGTCTTCTGCCAGCTTTTCCTGTAAATACTCTTCCGGGTCAATATCGTTCTGCTTCATGGCCTCATCAATCAGGGTGAAAACTTGCTGATGTTCGCTTAATTGAAAATCTTCGCGCGCAAGTCGTTCCAGGTTTTGGTTCTGCATATAACGGTTAACACGGAATAACTGATCAGGATTTCTGGTCAGATAAGCCAGAACATTCAATTCCATGGCGCGCACATTGACCTGCCCGTTCAGCGCAGGCCTGACCTTCAGGTTATTCTCCTCCGGCACTTCGTTTGTGCGGCTGCGCGAACGCTGCCCGCGCCGTGCCTGGCTGGTGAGCATCATCAGTGCGCGTTCATCCACCTGCAGGGCGCGCGCCACTTGCTGGCGGAAAGCGTCGCGTTCCACCGGGTTGCTTACATCGTTCACCAGGGGCAGGATGCGCGCGGCGATGTCGCTCTTGGTTTTGGGATCATTGATATCCGCGCTGGCTGTTAATGTCTCCAGCACGTGCGTGATGATCGGGCGCGCGTTTTCAATGATGGCTTTCCACTCCTGCGGGTCGCGCAGCACGATCTCGTCCGGGTCGAGCTCGTCCGGCAGGGTACTGACGCGCAGGTCGGCTTGCAAGCGCGCTTCGTTGTGCAGCAGACCGCGCGCGTCGAAGACCAAATCGCTGCTGTGGTCAAGCGCCTCGCGCGCTACTTCAAGGCCGCGCATGGTGGCTTTGATGCCGGCCGCGTCCGGGTCGAGCGCCAAAACAAAGCGGCGCGTGTAGCGTTTGAGCTGGCGCATCTGGATTTCTGTCAGCGCGGTGCCCATGGGGGAGACCACGTTCTGGAAACCTTCCTGGTGCACCACGATCACGTCCATGTAGCCTTCTACAATAACCGCCTGGTTTTCGCTGCGGATGGCTTTGCGGGCTTTGTCCAACCCATACAGCAGGCTGCTCTTGTCGAACAGGTCCGTTTGGGGCGAGTTCATGAATTTAGGAATGTCGTCCGGGTCGAGAATGCGTCCGCCGAAACCGGTCATGTTGCCGCCGGCGTCGCGAATGGGGAACATCAGGCGGTGGCGGAAGCGGTCATAATATCCGCCGCTTTCGCGTTCGCTTAATAATCCGACATCAAGAATATCTTTTTCCGGATATCCCTTTTTAAGAAAATAATTGAGCGTGGCATCCCAACTCTTTGGCGCGTAACCCAGCCCCCAGATCTCGGCCGTCTCCGGCTTGATGCCGCGTTTGACCAGATAGTCGCGCGCTTGCTGGCCGGCTTCGGATTGGGTCAGTTGGTAGCGGTAAAAGATTACCGCGTCTTCCAGCAATTTGCGCAGCTGTGTTTCGCGTTCGTTGGCTTCGACTTTTTGCGGAGTCAGCGGTTCCAGCTTGACGCCGGCGCGTTCGGCCAGGTTTTCCAATGCTTCCTTGAAATCCCAACCCTCTTTTTTCATCACGTAACGGAAGATATCACCGCCCTCGTTGCACTCGCCAAAACAGCGCCAGGTGCCGGATTCAGGGAAAACCACAAAAGCCGGTGTGCGCGTGTTGGCATGGAACGGGCAGAAGCCTGTATAGTTCTTCCCGCTGCGTTTCAGCTTGACGGACTCGGACACGATGTCGACAATGTCCAGCCGGCTTTTGATTTCATCAATATTATTCATGTGAAGTTAATTAAAAGTAAAAACCATCCGAGGATGGTTTTACTTTAATGGAAAATTGCTGCAATTGCAAGCAAACCGCGGAATCTTAAGCCAGCAGTTTGCCTAATTCACTCATCAGGCTGTCGGCTGTTTTTTGAGCGGTTGCTTCGTCCAGGTCTTCACCTTCCACGCTGACGGTCACACTGCCGTCCACCATGCTGACAGCGATGTTGCAGCGCACTTCATTGCCGTCCACATCGCCTGTGCCCATAACCAGACGGGCCAGATCGCGTTTTTTCCAGACACTCAATCCGGCATTGGGGATAGCCTGCAGCGCGGCTTCGTAAACCTCGCTGTCGCCTTTACCCGCAAATGAGTTTTTGATTTGTACTGATGCCATAAATCACCTCTAAAATTTCTAGAATCCTTCCAGTTTGGAGAGGTCTGCGACCCCATCCGCCAGGAACGCCACCGATTGCAGCAGCCCCAACCGGTTTTCACGGATTTCCTGCTTTTCGTCCATGACTAAAACGGCGTCAAAGAACGCGTTGATGGCAGGCACTACTGGCAGCAAATGGGTGAGAAAATCGTTCACATTCTTCGAGTCGCCGATATTCTTCTGGGCGGCTGTCACGGCTTCGTAAAGCGCTTTTTCCTGACTTTCCTGGAAATATTCTGCGCTCACATTGTAACGCTGTTTTTCAGTGCGTGTGATGCGCACGCAGCGGGAATATGCGGGCAGGATGGTGCCGCGCCAATCGTCGCGCTTGACCCATTCGCTCAACTCCCGGATGCTCGCGGCGGCTTTGGCAGGGTTGGCTCCCTGCGCTGCCAGCACGGCTTTGATCACGTCGTATGCGTAGCCTTCTTCCAGCAGAATCTGCTCCAGGCGCCCGACGATGAAGTCCAGGCAATCCTGGCAGTCCTTGGGGCTGGATTCCACCGGCAGCAGGGCCGAGGCTTTGAAGATGTATTTTTGCAGGTCCAGGGAAATGTCCGCGTTGATCAGGTTCTGCACCAAACCGATGGCGGCTCGCCGCAGACCAAAGGGATCTTTGGTGCCGCTGGGGGCCATGCCGGCCGAGAACAAGCCGATCAGCGAATCCAGGCGGTCGGCGATTCCGACCACCAAACCGGCCTGCGAAGCGGGCGATTGGTCGCCGGCGTTGCGCGGCTGGTAATGCTCTTCGATGGCATTGGCCACAGCTGGGCTCTTGCCGCGCTGCAGCGCGTAATACTTGCCGATGGTGCCCTGCAGGGCGGTCATTTCGATCACCATCTTGCTGACCAGATCAGCTTTGCAGAACTGCGCGGCTTCCATGGCGACCGCGGTTTCTTCCTTGTCCAAACCCATACCCAGGCATAATGTTTCCGTTAGCTTGAGGATGCGCTTGGTCTTGTCCAGCATCGATCCCAGCTTGGGATGGAAGGTCAACGTGTCTTCGCGATTAACAAAGTCTTCCAGGCTGTGCTTGTTGTCTTCGTTGATGAAGAAAGCGGAGTCGGAAAAACGCGCTTGAATAACTTCTTCGTTGCCGTGGGCAACGATTTCCAAATGCTGCTTGCCGCCATTCCGAATGGTGATGAAGTGCGGCATTAACGCGCCGGAGGCTTCCGTTACCGGGAAATAGCGCTGGTGCTTTTTCATGACGCCGATCAATACTTCGCCGGGCAGTTTGAGGTGCTCTTCGTTGAAGTTGCCCAGCAGGGCGGTGGGGGCTTCCACCAGGTTATTGACCTCATCCAGTAGTTTGGCGTCGATCTTGTCTGCGGCTTTGAGCGAACTCAACAGCGCGCCGACCTGCTTTTCAATCACGGATTTGCGCGCCTGCATATCGCTCAGGATGCCCTGGCTTTCCAGGTAGGCGAAGTAATCGGGAATATCTTTGCAGGCGTGCTCCGCTTCTTCGCTGAAGCGCAGCCCGCGCGTGATGCGGTTAGCGTTCAGGCCGGCGTAGGCGAAGGGCACCACGGCCGTGCCGAACAGGGCGGCTAGCCAGCGGATGGGCCGCGAGAAGCTGACGCCGCTGGCGTTCCAGCGCATGGATTTATCAAAGCGGATGTGGGCGATCAGGTCGACCAGCTTTTCCGGCAGGATGTCCAACGTGAACAGGCCGGGTTGGTGTACCACCGCGGTCAGGTATTTGCCGCCGTCCACTTCTTTGACGGTCAGGTCCTTGACGTCCACGCCCTTGCTGCGCGCGAAACCCAGCGCGGCCGGGGTGAGCTGGCCGTCTTTGTCATAGGCGCGTTCAGCCGGAGGCCCTTTGACTTCCTGGGTGACTTCGGCTTGCTTGCCGGCCAGGTCGCTGACGTGCACCACCAGGCGGCGGGGCGTGGCGTAAACGTGAATATCTTTGTAATCCAGGCGCAGGCCGGAAAGCATATCCGGCACCAGCGTTTGCAGCTGGCCCCAGGCGCTTTCCAGGTCGGCCGCGGGCAGTTCTTCCGTGCCGATTTCCAGCAGGAAGTCGGCCGCTTGGTCGGATTTGATAACTTCGGGTAATTCCGGCTGTTCGGCGCTGACCGAGCTGGCTACCGCGTTTGGCTTTTCCAGCCAGGGGAAGCCTAACGCTTCACGCTGGGCGATGTAAGTTTCCGCCGTGCGCCGCGAGAGTTCGCGCATGCGGCCGAATAGCGATTGCCGTTCGGTCACGCCCACCGCGCCGCGCGTATCCAGCACGTTGAAGGTATGGGAGCATTTCAGGATGTAATCGTGCGCTGGCAGCACCAGACCCTGATCCAGGGCCAGGTTGGCTTCCTTCTCGAACAGATCGTACATTTCATATAGGCGTTCTACATCGGCCACTTCGAAGTAATAGCGGCTGTGTTCGTATTCCGCCTGGTAGTTGACGTCGCCGTAAGTGAAGTTGGGGCTCCACTGGATCTTTTTGAAGTTGTAGCTGCCCTGCAGCGCCATGGCAATGCGTTCCAAACCGTAGGTAATTTCCACCGAGACCGGGTCGAGGTTGACGCCGCCGGCCTGCTGGAAATAAGTGAATTGGGTGATTTCCTGGCCGTCCAGCCAGACTTCCCAACCCAGGCCCCAGGCGCCCAATGCGGGCGATTCCCAGTTGTCTTCCACGAAGCGGATATCGTGCTCGTGCGGGTTGATGCCCAGCGCTTCCAGTGATTGCAGGTAGAGCTCCTGCGGGTTGCCCGGATCGGGTTTCAGGATGACCTGGAATTGATAATGCTGCTGCATACGGTAGGGGTTGTCGCCGTAGCGGCCGTCATCCGGGCGGATGGACGGTTCCACGTAGGCCACGTTCCAGGGCTCCGGACCCAACACCCGCAGCACGGTGGCCGGGTTCATGGTGCCCGCGCCGACCTGAGTGTAATACGGCTGCCAGATCAGGCAGCCTTTGCCGCCCCAGAACTGCTGCAGCGTCATCATAATGGTTTGGAAATTAAGCTTGTCTTGCATAAGGTCTCCCGGAAAACTGCGATAATTGGTCGAATTATACCAACCTCCATATATAGTTTTTCCATATTAAGTTAATACTTGTTAGATATTAGAAATCGGATTGGTAGTCTATAGTTGGGAAAAATTAACAGAATGGATGTTTCTCATGGATGCAGTCAACAATGAAACCTTGAAAATGGTCATGCGCAACTGGACTTCGGGTGTGGGTGTGGTTACCAGCAGCTATCAGGGCGAACGCTCCGGAACGACGATCAGCTCTTTCGCTTCGGTCTCGCTCGACCCGCCTTTGGTGTTATTCAACCTGACCGGGGAAAACGCGACCCGCATGATGATCGAACAGAGCGGCAAATTCGGCGTCTCCATGCTGGCGTATGACCAACACGACCTTTCAGAAATTTTCGCCGGTTTTGGCCGGCGTGTGGAAGACCGCTTCGCGGGCTTGCAGACCTTCACGCTTAAAGGCGGCGTCCCGCTGCTGCCGGACGCGCTGGCCTGGCTGGACTGTGAAGTGTTCCAGATAGTCCCGCTGCCGGGTTCGTCATTGATTATTGGAAAAGTGGTGGATGGGAAATTAGGTGAATACCGCTGCCCGCTGGTTTATCATAACCGCGCGTATGTGGACATTATTAATGATTCGGCTTGCAAGGGAAAGATCAAATCGTTTTAGTGTAAATGATGATCTCGCATTGGATGCCGAACAGGCGCGACCACCAGCTTTTGCGGCTCCAATCCGCCTCGAACTCGGCCCAGCTCTGCGACTGCAGCCGTTTTTCGGGCGATAAATGCTCCAGGTAGGGATTGGGGTCCAGGTAATATAAACGGTCTTTATCGGAAGCGTAGCGTACCAGGTTGATCCAGTGCGCGCCGCCGTTGGCCCAGATCTTCAGGGCGGTGACCGGTTTGCCGGTCATTAGATGTTCAATCACGTGCGCGCGCCGTGCGTGGCTGTGCCGTTCGGCGCGCCAATCCAGCTTGAATTCCGCGGCCAGGCGGTTGAAAGCCGTCACCATGCCCCAGGGCGGTGTTGCGCCGCCCACATTGGGGACCCACAACGGCAGGCGCTGCCAGAAGCCCAGGCGGGCGTCTGTGATGACGCTGTCCTTATCCAGCGGGCGTGAGTTGAGATTAGCCTGAAATAACAGCAGGTTGAGTACCACGGCCAGGCTGGTAGGCCCGCAGTCGTTGGTGGTGTGCTGCTGCTCATCACGAAAGCCCTGGGACAGGTAAAAGCGCCCCAGGAACTGGCGCTCGGCTGCCCAGTTGCTCAGACTGCTGACATCTTTTTGTGAGTTGGTTTCGCTGCCCATTTTTCTCGTTGCTAAACAGTATATATCAGCTTTTATTTTAATATTTTTCTATTTTTTACGCGAATCCAGGACAGTTATAATTGCCGATGATGAAACCGCTGAAAATAATCTGGATTCCCGTGTTACTGCTTTCAGCCTGCAATATCTTTCCCACGCAGGCTGCGCAGCCTCAATCCGTATTGACGCCCTATGTAACCCTCTCGCCATCGGGACAAATAGTCCCGACGGAGACGGCCACACAGGAAGCCACGCCCGAACCTACCCTGACCCCCACGCCATTTGTGCATGTGCTGGGTTCCAACGAGACCATCTCGTCTTTGGCGCTGACCTACGGGTTGGAGGTCAACGAAATTTTGGCCATCAATCCGCAAATCACGCCCAAAGCCCTTTCAGTGGGAACAGAAATTTTGATACCTTATATCAAGACTGCGGCGGAAGATGAGGGCGAAAGTGTCAGTGTCATCAGCGCGCCGCTGGCTTTAACGTTGAGCACCCCGGACTGTACCCCAACCGCTGAGGGCGGTTTGTGGTGCCTGGCCCTGGTCAGCAATCCCCTGACGGAAAGCGCTACCGGAATCACTGTGACTTTTGCTTTGAAGAACAATGCCGGGGATACGGTCACTGAGCAGGCTGTGCCGCCGTTGCTGAACTTGCTGGCTCCTAACGAAAGCCTGCCGGTTGTGGCATACTTTTCTCCGGAGATCCCTTCGGATTACAGCATGAGCGCAACACTCAAGACTGCCCTGCCGGTGGATACAACTGACCCGGGTTATACCCCGCTGGAAATCAAGGTAAATTCGGTTGACCCCGCCGGACAGTCCGCCCGCGTCAGCGCGGTCATTCCGGTGCAGGCGGCGGACAGCGGTATCGGCAGTATTTGGGTGGCGCTGGTTGCCTATGATGCGGACGGCCGGATTGTCGGTGTAAGGCGCCTGGAGTATAAGCCTGTGACCGAAGGAGAAGAAGGCCAGGCTATTAAGGTGTATGTGTATTCGAACAGCCGCGACATCCAGCAAGTGGATGTGCGCGCTGAAGCAATCCTGAGCGAAAAATGAGGTGGAAAAATCATGGATGTGAAAGATAAGACGATTTTAGTTACCGGTGCGACCGACGGCATTGGCCGCCAAACAGCGCTGGATTTGGCGCGCATGGGCGCGCATGTTCTGATTCATGGACGCAGCAAGGAAAAAGGTATCCGTGTGCTGGACGAATTGAATCGCGAGACCTGCAATGAAAAACTGGCGCTCTACGTGGCGGATTTCTCTTCGCTGGCGGATGTGCGCCGTATGGCGGACGAGATCAAGCGTGAACAATCCCAACTGCATGTGTTGGTTAACAATGCCGGTTCTTTCTTCAAGGGACATGAGTTGAACGCCGATGGTTTGGAGATGACCTTCGTGGTCAACCATTTGGCCTCGTTCCTGTTGACCAATTTATTGCTTGACCTGCTAAAAGAAAGCGCGCCCGCGCGCGTGGTGACCGTGGCTTCCGGCGCGCATCGCAACCTGAAGGTTATTGATTGGCAGAACCTGCAGGGTGAGAAATCCTACGATGAATTTGATGCTTACGCCCTCTCCAAACTGGCCAGCGTCTGCACCATGAATGAGCTTGCCGATCGCTTGGCGGGCAGCCGTGTGACTGTCAACACGCTGCATCCGGGCGTGATCGAAACCAAGCTGCTGCGCATGAGCTATAACATGCAGGGCGCCAGTGTGGAGGAAGGCGCGCAAACTTCTGTGTATCTGGCAACGGAACCGGAAGTGGAAGGCGTTACCGGCAAATATTTCAGCCATAAGGTGGAAAAACCCATTTCCGATCTGGCAGGGGACCCGCAGAACCGCAAAAGATTCTGGGATATTTCTGAAGCGCTGACTGCGAAATATATAGATTGAAGCACACCAATGAAATAAAAGAAGAGGGTCCCTTCCCCCTAGGGGATGCTGCGCGATCGACTAGGTCAGGGAACCCTCTTCTTTTTTGTTAAGTTGAATTTTGTGTCAGGCGGCTACGCTGCGCATCTGGCGGATGACCATGACGACCTTGCCCATAATGCGCAGGGCGGCCGGGTTATCCACATAGATGGGGCCCATGTTGGGGTTGGCGGGCTGCAGGCGTACGCCTTTGGCTTCCTTGTAGAAATACTTCAGGGTGGTCTCGTCTTTGTCGTCCAGCCACACGGCCACCATTTCGCCGTTCTGGGCTTGCTGGGCGCGTTTCATGATGACAATATCGCCGTCGTTGACCATGGCGTCGATCATGGAATCGCCGTGCACTTCCAGGGCGAACAGATCATCGGTTTTCTCGCGTGCGGGCAGCAGGCTGCGCGCGATTTCGATGCTGCTTTCGGAATCGAAATAGCCGACATCGCTGGTGGGCATGGGCAGCGGCTCGCTGGCCACAATGCGCCCCATGATGGGAATGCTGAGCAGTTCGTCCACCGCCGCGCTGGCGTTGCGAATGCCTTCGGCCAATTTGTCGATGACAGAGGATTCCCCTTCTACCGGCTTCAGCAGGCAGATGCTGCGCGAAATGTGCTGTTCGCGCGAGATATACCCCATTTCCTCAAGTTGTTTGAGGTAGTAATCCACCAGGGAGGTGGATTGCACGTTGATGCTCTCACCGATCTCACGGATGGATGGGGAATAGCCGTTATCCTCCTGGAATTGATACAGGAACTTCAGGATCTTTTGATGTCTTTTGCTTAACCCTTCGCTTCTACGTGCCATTGCTGCCTCCTGTCCTTTGATTATGGGACATTTGTACTATACTATACACGAACATTAGTTCTGTGTCAAGTTTCAATGAGGTAGTAGAATGATATTGGGGATAAATAACAATGATAGAAATAATTACAGATATTAAAGATCTTATCCAATTTGTATTGGAAATCAGAAAAGAATTTCGTGGTGAAATTTGGTGGCGAGGGCAAGGTAATATTAATTGGAAATTACAACCTTCAATATCGCGGACAGGAAACAATTGCATTTCCGAAAGTAATCTAAATGTACGGTTTATGGCACGAGCGCCTTCAAGATGTTTGAATGTCCCAAATCAGGAGGATTTTCTTAATTGGTTGTTTCTAATGAGACACCATGGTCTACCCACGAGATTACTTGATTGGACTGAGTCACCACTTATTGCGTGTTTCTTCGCTGTAGAACAACAGGATTGTAATAATTTTGATGGGTCGATTTCAGTTCTAAATCCTTACCTCCTAGACAAATCACAATTTGGAGCAGAAGTAGTATTTTCTCCAATTTCAAAAATAGCAAATAGATTTGCTATTCCTGCTTTTGATGCAAGTGTCGATGATTACGAGAAAATATACAGTGTCTATCCAAATGAGATAAATCCTCGAATGTTGAATCAGATGTCAGTATTTACAATTCATGGGAATGGTATTGCTCTAGAAGATCTTCCTGATAAAGATAATTACCTAAGAAGAATAAGAATTAAAAAAGAATCTAAAGCGAAAATTTATGAACAAATAGACCTGTTAGGAATAAGAGAATCAAACCTCTTCCCAGATCTCGATAGATTGTCGAGCTATTTAAAGAAAATTGTCAAAGTAAACTAATAACTAATATTTTTTATAAAGAATAAAACAAAATCTTCAACGAATACTATTAAGAATTAATTGTTTTGAGAATGAGTTTATAAAAAATCTCCTTTTGTCTCTTTAGCTGTAAATGCATATTTTTTTGCTCCAATCAGAATACATAGAAAAACGAACTTCTAACTAGCCAACCAAGAGAAAATTTGACTTTTGATTATCTCTGAAATTTATTTTCTGAAGCAATATTGTAAAAACCCTATAAATTTCCACTATAAAACAAAATTACTCGTTACAATAAACCCACATACAAGGAGGTGCAATCATGGCTGAAGCAAATGTGCGCTGGACAGGCGGAAGGACTTTTATCGGAGTGGACTCCACCAAACATGCCGTGCTAATGTCTTCCCCCGGGGAAGGCGTGGGTATGAAAGCGTCCGAGTTGCTGTTGGTGGCTCTGGCGACCTGTAGTTCTTACGATGTAGTGTCCATCCTGGAAAAACGCAAGGTCGATTTACAAAAACTGGAAGTGCAGGTTAGCGGAGAACAGGCCGCCGATCCGCCCTGGCCATACGAAAAGATCCATCTGAAATATATCCTGTCCGGGGAGGGTGTCACCCGCGAAATAGCCGAGAAGGCTATCGAGCTTTCAGAAAGCAAGTATTGTTCTGTGTCAGCCACCGTACGCGGGGTAGCCAAGATTACCTGGGAATGTGTTATCGAGTAAATAAAAAAAGGCGCTCACAGCGCCTTTTTTTCTATTCGGTAGTCAGTTATTTCGTGTCTTTCCGCAGGCACAGAGAAACCCAATCTTCGATGCCGCGTTTCTCCACCAGACTCATGCCGTATTCAGCGGCTTTATTGAGTATGCTGTCGGCTTGATGGTCTAGAATTCCGGATAAGATCAACAGACCGCCCGGTTCCACCAAATCGGTCAGGCCGTCTTCGATCAGGTTGCAGATTACCGAGGCCAATATATTGGCGACAACCACCGGCGCCTGCAGCAGGCCGAAGTGGCCTTCCTGGATGAGGTCAGACGAACCTTGAGCCACCTCAATAGGCGTGTCCAGTTTATTCAAAGCGTAGTTTTCCTGCGTGGAAGCTACCGAAGCCGAATCGATATCCACCGCGATCACTCGTTCCGCGCCCAGGCGAATTGCGCCGATTGAAAGGATGCCTGACCCGCAGCCGATATCAAAAACAATCTGGCCGGGCTTTAAATAATCTTCAAGAAATTCCAGGCAGAGCTGGGTGGTGGGGTGGGTGCCGGTGCCGAAAGCCATGCCGGGGTTGATCAGAATGGGCAGCTTGTCCGGGTATTTGTTCTCGACCCAGGCCGGTATGATCATCATGCGTTTCCCGATTTGCAGCGGCTTATATTGATCCTTCCAAGCCGCCATCCAGTTTTCTTGTTGGATGCGGCGGTATTCCACCGGCGGCAGGGGCTGGATCTGGCCCAGATGCCACAGCGCTTCTTCCAGACTCTGTTTACGCTGTTCAACGGAGTGATCTTCAAAGAAATATCCATAAACGCGCACGTGGTCTTCCAACAGGTTTTGTTCTTCACGGTTATCCGGAAGGGCAGCCTGTTCAATTACCACCCCTTCTCGTGTAAAACGCCCGATTACCTCGGCAACCGCTTCGGCTTGTTCGGGCGTGACCACTAATGATGCTTCAATCCAACTGGCTTTATCCACCTAACACATCCTTTAACATATCCAGGAAACTGCGTTCCTGGGGGAGTACTTCACTGCCCAGTGTCTTGGCCAATTTTTCAAATAATTCGCGCTGTTCACTGGTCAGACGGCTGGGAATTTCCACGTTGATGACCACCAGCTGATCGCCTTTGCCGCTGGTGCGCAGGTGCGGAATGCCTTTATGTCTCAGTTTGAAGACTTTACCGGGTTGTGTACCGGGCGGGATAACCAGCTTTTCATCGCCTTCCAGCGTGGGTACCTTCACTTCGGCGCCCAATGCGGCCTGAGCGATATTGATATTCATATCCAGCAGCACATCGTCGTTGCGCCTGCGGAAGAATTTATGGGCTTTGACCTTTATTTCTATATAAAGGTTGCCGCGCGGCCCGCCGTTCGTGCCGGGCTGTCCTTCACCGGACAAGCGGATCTGCGTGCCGTTATCCACACCGGCGGGAATGGGAATTGTCTTTTTGATGGATTTGCGTTCAACACCGCGTCCGCCGCATGTCTTGCAGCGATCCGAGATTACCCGGCCGCTGCCGCCGCAATCCGGACAGGTGGTTACCTGGACCATCGAGCCCAGGAAAGTCTGGCGCATTTGGCGGATTTCGCCGCGTCCCTGGCAGGTACCGCAGGTAACCGGACTGGTGCCCGGTTCGGCGCCGCTGCCGTTGCAGCGTTCGCAGACTTCGTCGCGCGTAATTTCCATTTCACGGTCCAGCCCGCTGGCGGCTTCTTCGAATTCCAGGGTGACGGAATAGAACAGGTCTTCTCCGCGCCTGGGGGAATTACGCCGCGTGCGGCTGCTGCTGAAACCACCCATGCCGCCCATGCCGCCGAAAAACTGCTCGAAAATTTCGAAAGGGTCAACCGTGTTCCAATCCGGCATGCCGCCGGTGGAACGCAGCCCTTCGTGTCCGTAACGGTCGTAGATTGAACGTTTTTCCGTGTCAGAAAGCACCATAAAGGCTTCGTTGATTTCCTTGAACTTCTCCTCGGCATCCGGGGATTTATTAACATCAGGGTGATATTGGCGTGCCAATTTGCGGAAAGCGACCTTGATCTCTTCCTGGCTGACGGTTCGGCTTACGCCCAATACTTCGTAATAATCGCGTTTTTGCATAGTCTCCACTAATCAATAAAGAGGCGTTAGGAGGCATTACTGTCATCCTGACGCCTCTGTTTTTTCAGAAGCTAATTATATACGAACGTAGTTTTAGACGTTCTTGAATTCGCCGTCAACAACATCCTCGCCGTCATCGGAACTGCCGCTGGGGCCTTCATCGCCGCCGGCCGAGGGGCCTGCGCTCTGATCGCTACCCGGCTGCTGGTACATACTGGCGCCGATCTTTTGGATCACCTGGCCCAGTTTGTCGCTTTCTGCGCGGATGGCCGCCACATCTTCCGTGGCCATAGCTTCGCGTACCTTATTGACCTGATCGTTGATTTCCGTCTTCAGGCTCTCTTCGATCTTGTCGCCCAGGTCGCGCAAGGTCTTTTCGGCGGTGTACACGGCGCTGTCGGCATTGTTGCGCACTTCAATCAACTCTTTGCGCTTCTTGTCTTCTTCAGCGTGTTCTTCCGCTTCTTTCTTCATGCGTTCGATTTCCTGGTCGTTCAGGCCGGAGGAAGCGGTGATGGTGATCTTCTGGCTGCGCCCGGTGGCCTTGTCGGCCGCGGTCACGTTGATGATGCCATTGGCATCGATATCGAAGGTCACTTCCACCTGCGGTACGCCGCGAGGCGCCGGCGGAATGCCGTCCAGGATGAATTTGCCCAGTGATTTGTTATCGGCTGCCATGGGGCGTTCGCCCTGCAGCACGTTGATCTCAACCTGGGTCTGGTTGTCGCCAGCGGTGGAGAAGATCTGGCTCTTGCGGGTCGGAACGGTGGTGTTGCGCTCGATCAAAGGAGTCGCCACGCCGCCCAAGGTTTCGATGGACAGGGTCAGCGGGGTCACGTCCAGCAGCAGGATGTCTTTGACATCGCCGCCGAGCACGCCGGCCTGGATGGCAGCGCCGATGGCGACTACCTCATCCGGGTTGACACCCTTGTGAGGATCCTTTCCGAATTCCTTGCGCACAACTTCGTTCACAGCCGGCATACGGGTCATACCGCCGACCATGACCACTTCATTGATGTCTGTGGTTTTCAAACCGGCGTCTTTCAAAGCCTGGCGCACGGGCTGGATGGTCTTTTCGGTCAGGTCGTTGGTCAGCTGTTCCAGTTTGGCGCGGCTGAGGCGCACGACCAAATGTTTCGGGCCGCTGGCGTCTGCCGTCAGGTAAGGCAGGTTGATTTCGGTTTCCATTACGGTGGAAAGTTCAATCTTGGCCTTTTCCGCGGCTTCCTTCAAACGCTGCAGCGCCTGGCGGTCCTTATGCAGGTCCATGCCCTGTTCTTTGTTGAAGGTGTCGATCAGGAAATCCATGATGCGCTGATCGTAGTCATCGCCGCCCAGGAAGGTGTCGCCGGATGTGGATTTCACCTGGAACACGCCGTCGCCGACTTCCAGGATGGAAACATCAAAGGTGCCGCCGCCCAAGTCATAGACTGCGATGGTCTCGTTTTTCTTCTTGTCCAGACCGTAAGCCAATGAGGACGCGGTCGGTTCGTTGATGATGCGCAGCACTTCCAAACCGGCAATCTTGCCTGCGTCTTTGGTGGCGTTGCGCTGGGCGTCGTTGAAGTATGCCGGCACGGTGATGACGGCTTGCGTTACGGTTTCGCCCAAATAAACTTCAGCATCCTTCTTCAGTTTGCTGAGGATCATTGCGGATACTTCCGGCGGAGAATATTCTTTGCCGTCCATGACCACGCGTACGTCGCCGTTGGCCGCTTTGGTGACCTTGTAGGGCACGCGGCTGATGGTGCGCTGCACTTCGGGATCGTCGAATTTGCGGCCCATGAAACGCTTGATGGAGAAAATGGTATTCTCCGCGTTCACAATGGCCTGGTTGCGCGCCGTTCGGCCCACAACGCGTTCGCCGTTTTTATTGATGGCGACCACTGAGGGGCACAGCCGTTCTCCTTCCGCCGTTGAGATAACAGTCGGTTCGCCGCCAGACATCACGGCCACGACTGAGTTTGTAGTTCCTAAATCAATACCAATTATTTTAGACATGAGTGCCTCCTATTTTGCGACTCTCACCAGCGCAGGGCGAATAACCCTGTCGCCGATGGTGTAGCCCTTTTGGACTACTTCGATAATTTGTCCGCTCTCAAAATCCGGATTCTCTTCATGAGAGATAGCTTCATGCAGAACCGGATCAAAAGCTTTGTTTTCAGCGGGGATGGGCGCAATGCCTTCCCCATCCAGCAGGTTTTTCAATTTCTGCTCGATCAATTTCAATCCTTCCAGCCAGGCAGCTTGCACGCTTTCCTGGGGAATGTTTTTCAATGCGCGTTCAAAATCGTCGTTCACGGCCAGATATTTCTTGATGACGTCGATTTTGCTGTTTTGTCTTTCCATTTCCCGATCGCGGTCAACGCGTTTGCGGTAATTGGCAAATTCTGCGCGTTCGCGCTGCCAGCCGTCGCTGAATTCATCCACCTTCTGGCGCATGTCGTCCAGCTCTTCCAACTGTGCGGCATAATCCTTCAGAGGGATGGTTACAGTTTCGCTTTCCGCGCCGGCGTTTTCGCCGGATTCGGTAGTTGATTCCTGAATGGGTTCATTTTCTTTATTCAATTTCTTTTCTTTCTTTTTCTCATCTGCCATAATTACAATGCCTCGCTTACCATTGTTCAACAATAAAGTCGCTCAGAATTCCTGAGAGAAATCTCACCATCGAGATGGAGCGCCCGTATGCCATACGCATGGGGCCTAAAACACCCAATGTGCCGGTGGCAATTCCGGGTGAACCGTATCTGGACAGGATCACCGAGCACTGCCGCAGGTCGTTCCAATTGCCCTCGCCGCCGATCAGTACCTGCACGCCGCCAATGGTATCCGGCAGCGCTGTTTGAGATAACAGGTCTTGCAGCAGCGAGCGTTCTTCCAGCAAACGCAGCGCCTTACGCGCTTCTTCCGAATCCGAAAACTCCGGTTCGGCCAGCATGTTGGTGATGCCGTCCATGTAAATTTCACCGGTCGGCAGTCGATCCGAACGCACCAGTTCATCTTCCATCCAGGCCATCACAATTTTTTCCAACTGCGACATTGTCCCGTGATATTGGCTGAGCGCATGCAAATTCTTTCCGGCGAAAATCTGGCTGAATTTCGTGGACAGAATGGACAATTGTTCCTGACTGACCGGTTCTTCCAATGTCAGAATATGCTGGTGAATCTGGCCGCCTTCCATGACCAGAACGGCTAATGCCTGCCGGCCGTGGGTTGCGATCAACTGAATGTGCTTGATGCGTGCTTCCACCGGCTGGGGCGCCGTGATCAGCGAGGCGGCGTGGGTTTCGTTGGCCAGCACGGTCGCGGCCAGCTCCAACCACTGCTTCATATCGTTGTGCATCTGCGAGAATTGGTGGTTGATGGTGCGGCGCATGGCTTCCGGCAGAGACGTATCCTGCATAAGCTGCCCGACAAAATAGCGATAACCGGCCTCGGTCGGCACACGGCCGGCGGAGGTGTGGGGCTGCTTGAGGTAGCCTTCATCGGTCAGCGCGGACATCTCGTTGCGCACGGTAGCGGAGCTCATGTCCAGGTTGTATTTTTCAACCAGGTGCTTTGAAGCCACCGTGTCAGCCGAGTAGATGTACTCGTGCACGATCAGCGAAAGGATCCGTTTTTGTCTTGCGCTTAATTCTTTCATTTTCACCAATTTAGCACTCTAACAGCGAGAGTGCTAAAACTCTGTAGATGATAATACCATGCGCATATATCACCGTCAAGATTTTCACTCTGCTGGAAGGTATTTCTAATGATTTTTTAACAAATTGCGCTTTTTTCATCAAAAAACGCTGGGATACAATACAATATAGACAATTCTATTGAGGAGAGTAAGTATTATGCCAGTCCCCGTGTTTCCTTCCAAACGAGCGCCTATCTACCAGGACATTCCCGACGAAAAATGGAATGACTGGCGCTGGCAGCTCAGCCACCGCCTGAATTCGCTCAGTGAAATTGAGCAGGTGTTGGAATTGTCCGAGAGCGAACGCATCGCGCTTGGCCAAAAGGGACTGTTCCGAGTGGACGTTACACCTTATTTCATTTCCCTGATGGACCCCAAGGATCCCAACGATCCGGTGAGGCGCCAGGTCATTCCAACCGATAAAGAGATGTCTGCCTTCACCGGCATGATGGAAGATTCACTGGCTGAAGATGCTCATTCCCCAGTGCCCGGCCTGGTGCACCGTTACCCTGACCGCGCTTTGATGCTGGTCACCACCCAGTGCGGTTCCTACTGCCGCTACTGCACGCGCGGCCGTATCGTGGGCGATCCCATGGCCACCTTCTCGCGCGAGGAGATGGACGCCCAGATCGACTATCTGGAGCGCACACCCCAAATACGCGACGTGCTGCTTTCGGGAGGCGACCCGCTGGTGCTGGCGCCCAAGCTGCTGGAAGAGCTGCTCACGCGCCTGCGCGCCATCCCGCACATCGAAATCGTGCGCATTGGCTCGCGCGTACCGGTCTTCATGCCCATGCGTATTACGGACGAGCTGTGCGATATGCTGGCGCAGTTCCACCCGCTGTGGCTCAACATCCATGTCAATCATCCCAACGAGATCACGGCCGAGCTGGCCCAGGCCTGCGACAAACTCTCGCGCGCCGGCATTCCGCTGGGCAACCAGTCTGTCCTGCTGGCCGGCATCAACGACTGCGTCAACATCCAGCGTAAGCTGGTACAGGATCTTGTGCGCATCCGCGTGCGCCCCTATTACCTCTACATTTGCGATCTGGTGGAAGGCGTCGGGCATTTCCGCACGCCGGTCGCCAAGGGTGTCGAGATCATCGAAGGTCTGCGCGGCCATACCTCCGGCTTTGCCGTGCCCACTTTTGTGGTGGACGCGCCCGGCGGCGGCGGCAAGATCCCGGTCATGCCCAACTACCAAATCAGCGCTTCCGACCACAAGGTTGTGCTGCGCAACTACGAAGGTTTCATCAGCACTTACGAAGAACCGCTGGATTACCAGCCGCACGACTCGTCTACCTGTGAATATTGCCAACACCCTCGTGTGGAAGGCGGGCAGACCGGTGTATTGGGGCTGCTGGAAGGCAAGCAGATGTCCATCAAACCGCAGGGGTTCGACCATACCCACATGCGCAGCGAGCAGACCCACCGCCTGCGCCAGGATGGCAATAAATGGAAGCCCCTGGGCATCGGCGACGGCGAAGATGAGCCGAAATAAAATTTATTAGTAAACAGGCAGGAGGCAGCATGCATTACCGCAGATTAGGCAAGACCGGTATTAAAGTCAGTGAGATTTCATTGGGCGCCTGGGTAACCTTCGGTGCGCAAATCGACAGTACACGCGCCATTGCGTTGGTGCACTCCGCTTACGAACAAGGCGTGAACTTTTTCGATAACGCGGATGTGTATGCCAAAGGCCGCGCCGAAGAAGTGCTGGCTGAAGCGATCAAGGACCTGCCGCGTGAAGAGCTGGTCATTTCCAGCAAAGTCTTTTTCCCCACCTTCGAAGGGCCAAACGGCCGCGGGCTTTCGCGCAAACACATCACCGAATCGGTGCATGCTTCCCTGAAACGCCTGAATTTGGATTATGTCGATTTATATTTCTGCCACCGCCACGACCCGGATACTACCGTGGAAGAAGTGGTGCAGACTATGGATATCCTGGTCCGCCAGGGAAAAATCTTGTATTGGGGCACCTCCGAATGGGACGTATTCCACCTAACCCAGGCCATCACCTTTGCGCGCGCCAACGGCCTTATTCCGCCGGTTATGGAGCAGTCGCGCTATCACCTGATGCACCGCTCGCACGTGGAAAATGACCTGGCCCCGCTTTGTCAGGAATTCGGCTTTGGTTTGACCACCTTTAGCCCGCTAAATAACGGCATCCTTTCCGGCAAATATAACGATGGCATTCCGGAAGGCAGCCGCGCCTCCCAGGAGGACTTGGGTTGGGTTCTGGAACGCATCACACCGGCAGCGGTCGAGAAGGTCCGCCGGTTGACCGACCTGGCCGGCGAACTGGACGCGACCACAGCCCAATTGGCCATTGCCTGGGTACTGCGCCGTAAGGAAGTCAGCAGTGTGATCACCGGAGCTACCCGCCTGGAGCAGCTGGACGAAAACCTGGCGGCAGCAGAATTTACAGGGCGGCTCTCCGACGATCTGTTGGATAAAATCGACCTGATTTTCACCGAGGGTGAGTAACCCAAAGATAAAAAATCCAAATTCTTGGGAAATAGTGTGAAAATTTCCCGAAATTAATAAATTGTATTAAAACATTAACCCAGCGTTAACATACAACAGTTTATTATATTGATAGCATTTAATTGCAGTTCGATGGCATCTTTTTTCTAATGCATCACACCCAACAATACAGTTTTCATCGCAGCTATCGAACCCAAATTGGAAACTCAGCGGGCGGTTATTGCCGCCTTCTGAGTTTTAATGTCGGAAATTTTTCAATCAAGCCTGCTTTTGTCCAATTAATGCGTATTGACCGCCAACCGGCAGGTTATCCAACCAGGGCAGGTAATGCCCGATGAAATTATCAATTCCCCTTGTGCCATACAGGAAAAAATCCTGCCGGCGAACAGGTATGCCGACTTGGGTTAAGCTGCGCCTCAGCTTTTTGTAGGTAACCAACTTGGCATTTCTATCCAGCGGCGTGGTCCTTACAACCAATTGAGTGAATGGATTATAAGGATTGTGTTCGAAGAGGACGATATATCCGCCGGGAGAACAAACGCGCGCGATTTCCCGCAAGGTGATTTCGATTTCATTATTTTCCAGGTGGTGCAGCACGCAGGACATAAAGACAATGTCGGCGTAATTATCCTCCATGGGCAGGTGGTAGGCATTGCCCTGCACATAAGCGCTTTTCCCGCCCGGCAGCGGGTTGATGGTTTTGGCTACTTTCAACATTTCAAACGAAAGGTCCAGGGCGGTGATGCTGTTGAACTTGGGGATCAGGAATTTTTCAAATAAGCCCAGACCGGTGCCCACGTCCACCATGCGGATATCTGCGCGGCTGTTAAAGTATTGCGCGGCCAAATTCTCAATGATGCGGCTTTTCAGCTCGATAAAGTAGTGCCCTTCGGGGTCGATCATGTTCCGCAGCGGATGCGACAGTTCCTCGAAATAATCGCGGGCATACTGGTCAAATTCGATGGTTGATTGTGTGTTCACAGATCTCTAAAAATTCCTTCAGTGTAGAGCTCCATTTTACTGGTATTTTTCGAATTGTGGCGGATAGAAAAACGCCCGGATAATTCCGGGCGTTTTTCTATTTTTATATTGATGGCTGAGCTTGTCGAAGCCATCTATTATTATTATATTCTCAAACCTACTCCGCTTTGCGGACTTTTACATCCAATTCTTTTTCCAGGGCCGCGATGATACGGTCGCGCTGTTTGCCCACTTCCTTATCGTTCAAGGTGCGGTTGGGCGCCTGGTAAGTTAAGCGGTAGGCCAGGCTCTTATTGCCGGCGCCGATCTGTTCGCCGCGGAAGATATCGAACAGTTCCACTTGCTTAAGCAGGAAGCCGCCGGTCGCGCGGATCACCCGTACGATTTCCGCCGAGGAGATGCTTTCGGGCGCGATCATGGCCAGGTCTTCGATCACCGGCGGGAAGGCCGTGATGGGATTGGTCTCGAAGTACTTGGGGCTCAAGCTGAACAGCTTGTCCATATCCAGGTCGGCTGCCTGCACGCGGGTATGATCGCCAAAATCGTAATTCGCCGTTACTTGCGGGTGCAGTTCGCCCAGCCAGCCAATTTTCTCGCCGTTCACACGCAGTACTGCGCATTTACCCGGGTGGAAGCTGGGATTGCTGTCCGCTTCAAACTGGATGTCGGTAACATGCAGCGCTTTTAGCAGGCTTTCGACTACGCCTTTCAGGTCGAAGAAATCGAAAGTGCCTTTGTCCTTGCGGTCCCAGGCGCTGGGGTAGCGCAGTCCACACATGGCGATGGCCACGCGCATGGGTTCATCCGGCAGCAGTTGATCTTTCACCGGCAGGAACACCGGGCCGATCTCGAACAATGCCAACCGTTCGCGCTGGCGCGCGTTGCGTTCCAGGTTGTCCAGCACGCTGGCTAACAGGCTGCGGCGCAGCACGTTCCTGTCCACCGCGATGGGATTCTGCAATTCCACGTAAGCCACGCCCTGCGGTTTGGATTCGGGTGGATAAATGCGATTCTCCTGATCCGGGTTGGTGAAACGGTAGCTGATAACTTCCTGTAAGCCCATGCTGACCAGCGTATCCTGGAAGAGTTGGTTGCGTTCTTCTTTCGGGTTGCTGCGCAGGGGCGGCAGTTCGCTGTCCAAACGGACGGAAGGAATTCTCTCGTAGCCGTACAGGCGCGCGACTTCCTCGGCCAGGTCAGCCCGGCCGTTCACGCCCGTGCCGATATCCATGCGGTGCGCTGGGGCGGTGGCGGTGACCGTGTCGCCCTTGACCTCGCATACGAACATCAGACGCCGCAGCAAACCGGCGATCTCCTCGGCCGTCAGGTCGATGCCGATCAGCCGTTTGATGTCCGCGGTGGTGATAGCAACGGTCGGGTCTTCGTAATGCAGCGGGTAATTATCAACCAGCCCTTCGGCCAGTTGTCCGCCGCTCCATTCCAGCATGCGGCGCAGGCATAAACGCACGCCGATCTCCGCCAGGGTGGGGTGCACGCCGCGCGACAGGCGGTAGCCGGCTTCGGAGTTGATGCGCAGGTATTTCAGCGATTTGCGCAGGTTGATGAAGTTCCAGGAAGCGCCTTCCAGCAGGATGTTGGTCGTGTTGGGGCGGATCTCGCTTTCTTCACCGCCCATGATGCCGCCGATGGAGAGCGAACCGGCCGTGTCGGCCACCAGTACGGTGTAATCTTCCAGTTTGTGCTCGACGCCGTCCAGCGTGGTCAGAATCTCGCCCTGTTCGGCGGTGCGGGTGATGATGGTGGGCGTCTTGCCGTCGGCGCGTTTGACCAGCACGTCGTAATCAAAAGCGTGCAGGGGTTGTCCGGCTTCCAGCATGACATAGTTGGTGGCATCCACCACCGAGTTGATCGGGCGCATGCCGGATAATTTCAAGCGCAGTTGAACCATGTACGGGCTGGGGCGGGCTTCCACGTTGCGGATCAAGCCGGCCACAAAGCGCGGGTTCAGTTCCGGGTTGCGGATCTCGATCTTGACCGCGTCGTTGGCCTTGCCCTCGCCTTTCGGCAGGGTCAGGTCGGGCATGCGCAGCGGCTGGTCCAGGTAGGCCGCCACTTCGCGCGCCAATCCGATCATGCTGGAGCAGCGCACCATGTTGGCCGGAATGGAAATGGAGAAGACCGCGTCGCCCAGGTAATCCACCAATGGCACGCCGGTGGGCGCGTCGTCGTCCAGGATCATCACGCCTTCGTGATCTTCCGAAATGCCCAGCTCTTTCTCCGAGCAGATCATGGAGGTGGATTCCACCCCGCGGATCGTGGCGCGTTTCAACGTGGTCAGCTCGAAGCCGGGTTTGTGCCCGTCGTACAGGCGCGAACCTTCTTTGGCGTAGGCCACTTTTATCGGTTTATCCAGCGGCCCCTTGCCTTTGTATTCCTGTAAATTGGGCGCGCCAGTCAGAACGGTGTGTTCCCCTTGGCCGTCGATTAAGCGGCACAGCACCAGCCGGTCCGCGTTGGGGTGCGGCATGACTTCGTCTACCTGCGCCACTACGAAATGGTCTTTGTCCCATTCCAGCCCGTGGAAGGTGAAGCCCTTATTCTCGCCGGTGGGCAGCGGTTTACCGATGACATGCACGTCTTCCACTTCCAAACCGAGCATGGTGAGTCGGTGGGCCAGCTCCGGCAGCGGTAGATCAACGTCTACATATTCTTTTAACCAGGAAAGTACGAGTTCCATTTTTTTTGTGCCTTTCTTTAGAACTGTTCCAGGAAACGTACGTCGTTTCGCCAGAAATTGCGAATATCATCAATGCGGTAGCGCAGCATGGAGATACGCTCGATGCCCAGGCCGGCGGCAAAACCGGTATAGACGTCTGGATCGTAACCGCCGTTTTTAAGCACCACCGGATGGGTCAAGCCGCAGCCGCAGATTTCCAGCCAGCCTTTGCTGCCGCAAGCCGGGCAGCCCTTGCCGCCGCATACAAAGCATTCCACATCCATTTCAGCGCTGGGCTCTGTGAAGGGGAAATAGGAGGGGCGGAAACGCGTGCGCACGTCCCGGCCGAACATGCGTTTGGCAAATTCTTCCAGGGTGCCTTTCAAGTGTGCGAATGTGATGTCCTTGCCGACCACCAGCAGTTCCAATTGATTAAACTGGATCTCGTGGTTGGCGTCCGTCTGTTCGTAACGGTAGCACATACCCGGCAGAACCACTCGGATGGGATCCGGATGGAAAGCACGCATGGAACGTATCTGGCCGGGGGAGGTATGCGTGCGCAGCACAACATTTTCTTCGGTGGTGAAAAAAGTGTCCCACATATCGCGGGCCGGATGGTGCGCGGGGATATTCAGCAATTCAAAGTTGTAATCATCACTTTCCACTTCAGGGGATTGAAAGACCTGGAAACCCATTTCAGCGAAAATATGACAGACTTCACGCGTTACTTTGGTTTGGATGTGCAGTCGGCCGCGTGAAGGGCTGCGTCCGGGCAGGGTCACGTCCAGTGATTCACCGCTCAGGTTTTCCTGCAGTGCGGACGCTTTAACCGCATCCATTTTTTCCGCCAGCTTCTCTTCCAGGGCGCTCTTGACCTGGTTGGCGAATTGACCGATACCGGGCCGTTCTTCCTGGGGCGCTTCGGGCAGGCGGCGGAAGATCTGCATGACCATGGCGGAGCGGCCCAGGAATTGGGTGCGCCAATTTTGCAGATCGCTCTCGCTGGTCAAACCGGCCAGTTCCTGCTCGGCTTGCTGCTGGAGCGCTTCCAGCTCGGTGATTAATGAACTTTTTTCACTCATTCTTTCTCCTTATGATGAAATAATTTCAATGATGTCATTTAAATAAAATACCCGTCCGCACGGGACGGGGTAAGCCGCGGTACCACCCTGCTTGGCGGCCTGCTTTACAGGTCGCCCTCTCACGCCAACGGCCGATAACAATCGGATGATTGGCTGCGCTTTTATCGCTGCGCCGGCGGTGCGGACTACTAACCGGTGGTATTCACCCGCACGGCTCGGGAGGGAACTTCAACTGGCTGCGTTAGGGCTGGGGTTTCAGTCAATGCCCCGGCTTCCCTGTCTAATTTCACCAGTTTACTTTCCTCCGTCAGCGCCAAAATGCTGATTTGCCCATATTATCTATTAAATAAAAGTTATGTCAAGTCAGCTTGCCGGTTAGTCTAGTTGCTGACCAGCGTACCGACTTCTTCTCCCATGATGGCTTTGGTCAAAGCTTGCTCGTCCCATAGGTTTAGCACCAGGATGGGCAGTTTGTTTTCCATGCACAGTGAGACAGCGGTGCTGTCCATGACGGCTAGGCGCTGCTGCAGCACGTCCAGGTAGGTCAGGCGGTCGTATTTCTTGGCGCCGTGATTGGCGTTCGGGTCGCTGTCATACACGCCGTCCACCTTGGTGGCCTTGATGAGAATGTCCGCGCCGATTTCGGTCGCGCGTAGCGCGGCCGCGGTATCGGTCGAGAAATACGGGTTGCCGGTGCCGCCGCCGAAAATGACCACGCGCCCTTTTTCGAGGTGGCGGATGGCCCTGCGGCGAATATAGGGTTCGGCTACCGCGCGCATTTCGATGGCAGACTGCACACGCGTTTCCACGCCGGCTTTCTCCAGTGCGTCCATCAATGCCAGCGCGTTCATCACGGTGCCCAGCATGCCCATGTAATCGGCGGTTGCCTGGTCCATGCCCATTTCCAGGCCTTCTTTGCCGCGCCACAGGTTGCCGGCCCCGATCACGATGCCGACCTGGACGTCCATTTCACGAATTTCTTTCACGCGTTTGGCAATATCGAAAGCGCGCGGAGCGCTGATACCGGTGCCTTCCGGACCGGCCAATGCTTCGCCGCCCAGTTTCAGCATAATCAAATCATATTTTGGTTTTGCCATTCAGATCCTTTCGTAAAAAAAAGCCAACCATATTATTGGTTGGCTTTGATGATCTATTCTTCTTCGCTTTCACCAGAACTTTGTTCGCCCAATTCATAACGGGCGAAACGTCGAATGATGATGTTCTCTCCCATGGTACCTACTGCCTGGCTGAGCATCTTTTCGATAGTTACGGATTCATCGCGAATGTATGCCTGGCGCATGAGGACGACTTCGTCTTTGTATTTAGACATATATCCCTCAACGATCTTGGGGATAATTGCATCCGGTTTGCCTTCTTCGCGAGCGCGCGCTTCGGCAATGGCTTTTTCGTGCTCCAGGGTGCTTTCGGGAATGTCTTCTTCCTTTACGTAAAGCGGGGCAGTGGCTGCGATCTGCAGCGCGACTTCGTGAGCAAAAGTACGGAATTCGTCTGAGCGGCCGACAAAATCGGTTTCGCAGTTGACTTCAACCATAACGCCTACCCGGCCGCCGCCGTGGGTGTAAAGTTCTACCACGCCTTCGGAAGCTTCGCGGTCGGCGCGCTTGCTGGCAGCTGCCAAGCCTTTTTCGCGCAGGAAATCTACCGCTTTATCAAAATCATTATCAGAATTCTGCAAGGCGGTGCGGCAATCCAAGATGCCGGCTCCCGTTGCTTCTCGCAGTCTTTTGATATCTTCAGTTGTAATTGCCATCGTTCTCCCTTAATACTTAATTAATTTCGAGGTTTTTATTCTTCTTCTTCGTCGTCGTCATCGTCAAAACTGAGGTCGTCGTCCTTTTCCTCATCTTCGGCGTCAACCTCTTTTTCGCGTTTGCTGTCGGCCAGCTTCTGCAGGGTGGCTTCACCCAGAAGATCTTCGTCATCGACTTCTTCTTCCAACTGGATGCGGCCGCGTGAGCGTTCGCGAGCGTCGTCTTCAGAGATCGGTTCGAGTTCTTCTTTGTCGAAGTCCTCTTCCTTGCGCATGGCTTTACCTTCCAATACAGCATCGGCAACTTTGGCAACCATCAACTTAATGGCGCGAATGGCATCGTCATTAGCCGGAATAACATAATCCACGTTCGTCGGATTGCAGTTGGTGTCCACCATGGCTACGATCGGAATACCCTTCAGGTTAGCCTCATGGACAGCGGTGCTTTCACGCATGATATCCACAATGAAAAGCAAATCGGGCAGGCCTTTCATGTGGCGGATACCGCTTAAGTGTACTAACAGGCGTTTGATCTGGCGTTCAATCATCAGCCCTTCTTTTTTAACCAGGCGGTCAATCTCGCCGGTTTCGCGCATTTTCTCAAGACGCTCCAGCTCCATAATACGCTGGTGAATTGTCGTCCAGTTGGTGATGGTGCCGGGCAGCCAGCGTTCCATTACGTAAGGCATGCCGCAGCGTTCGGCTTCCATTTGGATGGTTTCCTGGGCTTGCCGCTTGGTGCCGACAAACATAATGGTGCCGCCGTCCGCAACGGTGTCGCGGATCAGGTTGTAACCTCTTTCAAGGCTTTGTACGGTTTGTTGCAAATCGATGATATGGATGCCATTGCGTTCCGTAAAGATATACGGTCTCATGCGGGGATCCCAACGATTGGTGCGATGACCGAAATGGACACCACTTTCCAGCAGGTCTTTCATTGATACGTCTAAACTCATGGAATTTCTCCTTTGCGTTATTCCTCCGCAGCTTTTTTGATCCCTAGCCCCCGTTTGAACGGGGACACGCAAGGATATGAGGGCTGCGTGTGTGATATTACTGTTTGATAAACAGCGCGGAAAGTATATCATAGATATGGCCAAATGTCCGAGCAGGCAGATAATTAATAGATATAATGAAAAGAGGACGGTAGGAGAAATTCCCCACAGGATATATAAAGGAAAAGGATATATGCATATTTTAGTTACCAATGATGATGGCGTTTACGCACCCGGTTTGTTGGCGATGGCGCAGGAATTGCGCAAGCTGGGAAAGGTGACAATTGTGGCGCCTGACCATAATTGGTCCGCATCCGGCCATGTAAAAACACTCAGCCGGCCGCTGCGTGCCAAGGAAGTATTCCTGACGGATGGCAGCCAGGCTTATGCCTCTGATGGCGCGCCCTCCGACTGTGTCGCGTTGGTCTGCCTGGGCTTGCTGCCTGAACCGGTTGATTTGGTGGTGTCGGGTATCAACCCCAATGCCAACCTGGGCCATGATGTGACCTATTCCGGCACCGTAACGGCTGCCATGGAAGCGGCCATTTGGAACCTGCCGGCCATCGCTGTTTCATTGGACGCGCCTGAATATCAGGGCGGCGGGCTGGATTACTCTACCTCTGCCAGGGTAGCTGCGCATGTGGCTGAAGTAGTCATTGCAAACAAACTGCCGCCTTATACGCTGCTGAATGTCAATGTGCCCTATTGCAGTATGGAGCAATTAAAGGGATACCGCATTACCCGCCAGGGATTGCGTGTCTACCGGGATGAGCTGGTACGGCGCGAAGACCCGCGCGGCCGCCCGTATTTTTGGATTGGCGGGCAGGCGCCCACCGGTGTACCGGAAGAGGGCACGGATGTAGGCGCGCTGGCTGAGGATTACGTATCCATCACTCCCTTAATCCTGGATTTAACCGCTTATGATTTCAAGGATGAATTGGAAACCTGGCATTTCGATAATTGTTAAGCATCCCAACAACCTAATGAAGGTTGTACTTTCAGCTTTACTCATCACGATAAGCATATTGGGAAGCTTCTGGCTTCCGGTCCAGTCTGCGCCCCGGCAGGCTCCGACCGCCTATGAGGTGATCGCGGCTGTCAATGCGCTGCGCGCCAGCTACGGGCTGGATCCATACCTGGTGGATGGGCTGCTGATGATCTCCGCGCAGGGCCAGGCCGATTACCTGGCCGGTATGGCTCCGGCCATCGTGGATGGACATACCGGCCCCGGCGGCACGGATGCCGATCAGCGCGCGTTCAATGTCGGTTTCCCCTACGTAGAGGGATTGGATATCAACGAGAACTGGGCTTCTTTGCCGGAAGGCGCATCTGTCGAAACCTTGATTTACGAAGTCTGGGGGGATGAGATTCACATGCACACCATGCTGCACGACCGCGGCCAACTGGTGGGCATGGGCGTGGCACAATCCGGTGATCAGTTTTATTACGTGCTGGATGTGGCGGCTTACTGGGGAGATGCCGGGTTAACCGCGCAGCCGACTACCCTGGCTTATGGAGAGGGCGCGGCAACGCAGCAGTATGTTTCGCAGTTCATCGCGCCGGTGATTAAGGCTGAGCCGCAGGCAGATGGATCCATTGTGCACGCCGTGCAATCCGGCCAATCGCTTTATATGCTGGCACAGCATTACGGTGTGAGTATCGACAACTTGCGCGCGCTGAACGGGCTGCAGAACAGCGATACCATCTATATTGGCCAGAAGATCATTGTCCGCGGCCCTACGCCGGCCACGGATACACCGGCCCAAACCGCCGCTCCAACGTCATCCGCGGCGACACCCGTCCCAACCATGCGCCTGCAGATGACCGCCGCCGCGGTGGAAACCACGCAGGCGCCTTTCGATACGTTGGCTGCGCTGGGATTGGAAGATAGTCTGTGGTTCCTGATTTTCTTTGTCTTGTTTGCCATCGGTCTGCTTTTGGTGGCCGCAGGTACCGCCAACCGTTGATGATTTCAAGGGTGATTTCATTTATAATACAAAGCATGAAACAAACAAAAATCCTTCTGCTGTTATCGGTTATGGTGGCCGCATTTCTCCTGCCAAACGGCAGTATAAAAGCATCCGCACCATCCGCATACGATCTGATTGCGGCGGTTAATGACCTGCGGGCAGACAACGGCCTGTCGGCGATATCAACTGACGGCATCCTGATGTCCGCGGCGCAGACGCAATCGGATTATTTAGCCAACACCTGCAATCTGGCCAGCTGCAACGGCCACGTGGGCGCGGGCGGTACTTATGCCAAGGATCGCGCAGTGGCGGCCGGTTTCGACCTCCAGCCCGGTATGAACGTGATCGAGGCCTGGGCGGGGCGCAATCCCAATGCGACTTTATCCGATGTGATTTACGATACCTGGTCGGATGAGGACCACATGGCGGTCATGCTGCATCCGGATGCAATCGGCGTGGGTGCCGGTATCACCGAGTCGGAAGACGGGTACATTTACTATGTCCTGAATGTAGCGGTGAATTATGGGTCCGGCGGATCCGGCGCCAGTGTCAGTTCCACCATCCCTACCACTGCGGTTACTGCACAGGTGGCTTTGGTGCAGGTGGCGACGCCGCAGGTGGATGGCTCCATCGTGCATACGGTCGGCAACGGACAGGCTTTGTGGAATATCGCCGCGGCTTACGACGTCACGGTTGACCAGATTAAAAATTTGAATGGATTGACGGGCGACATCATCACTACCGGGCAGGAGCTCAAGGTTCAGGGCGCTTACACGCCTACCCCAACCCTGGAACCTTCTGCCACCCCGCGCCAGCCAACCCGCACACCCGTACCGGCGCAGACCGCCCAGGTTGTTGAAACGCCCCTGGCGGATGAGGCGAATAACAACAATAATAATAATGATGGCGGCATACTGGGAATGGATCGCCAAACCATGGGTTTGGTCCTGATTCTGATTTGCGGCGCCGGTTTGGCGCTGGTCGTGCTGGGCAGCATGAACCGCGATAAAGGCAAGGGCAAGCAGCCGCCCAAATCCGAGGAATAAAAACGGATAATAAAAGAGACTGCACACTGCATTGTCGGAGTGGCAGTCTCTTTTTTTTAATAAGTTAGAAAAGACCGCACTAAGCCGCGGTCTTATTTTTCTCGTTCAGTTTGTCTTCCAGCTTTTTCATACGCTTGTAAAGATCCTGAAGTTCTAATTCCACCGTATCCGGAAGCCGGTTGTGGTTGAGGTCGGCATGCTCGTGTGTGGGTTGGGTCTTGCCGCTGGCGTGGCCGGGCACACCCACTACAACGGAATCCTCAGGCACGTCCTTGACCACCACGGCGTTGGCGCCGATACGGCTGCAAGCGCCCACGGTGATGGGCCCCAGCACTTTGGCGCCCGCGCCGATCACGACCCCGTCTTCGATGGTGGGGTGGCGTTTGCCTTTTTCCAGGCTGACGCCGCCCAATGTGACGCCGTGATACAGGGTGACGTCGTCTTTAATTTCGGAGGTTTCGCCAATCACCACGCCCATGCCGTGGTCGATAAAAAAGCGCCGCCCGATTTGCGCGCCGGGGTGAATTTCAATGCCGGTAAAGAAGCGGTTGCCCTGGGCCAGCCAGCGCGCCAGCAATTTCAGCTTGTGGCTCCAAAACCAGTGGGCAATTCGATGGCCCCAAATGGCGTGTAATCCGGCATAACACAAAACCACTTCCAACGTGCTTTGCGCTGCCGGGTCGCGCTCGAAAACGGATTGGATGTCTTCTCGAATTGCCTTAAACATACTCCTCCTGATTTGCCTAATCGATCAAATCTTTATATAAGTCGGTGCTGAGGTAACGCTCACCGAAGTCCGGGATGATCACCACGATCATCTTGCCGGCATTCTCGGCACGTTTGCCAACCTGCAAAGCCGCCCAAACTGCCGCGCCGGCCGATATACCCACCAGCAGCCCTTCAGAGGTGGCCATCAGGCGGGCTGTGCTGAAGGCGTCTTTGCCGGGGACCTGCACAATTTCGTCAAATATCCGGGTGTTGAGGATGGCTGGGACGAATCCCGCGCCGATGCCCTGGATGGGGTGCGGGCCTTTATTCCCGCCGGAAAGTACCGGCGAGGCTTCCGGCTCCACGGCCACTACCTTGAAATCGGGTTTGAGTTTCTTGAGGGTCTCACCCACGCCGGTGATGGTTCCGCCGGTGCCCACACCGGCCACCAGTATGTCGGCTTTGCCGTCGCTATCACGCCAGATCTCCAAAGCGGTGGTCAGGCGGTGAATTTCCGGGTTGGCCGGATTTTCGAATTGTCTGGGCTGGAAGGTATTCTTGTCCTGAGCGGCCATTTCTTCCGCTCGTTTAATCGCGCCTGGCATGCCTTCACTGGCCGGTGTCAGGATAACTTCCGCGCCGTAGGCGCGCATCAGCAGGATGCGTTCGCGGCTGACGCTTTCCGGCATAAAGATGACGCAGTGATAACCGCGCGCCGCGCTGGCGAAAGCCAGTCCGATGCCGGTATTACCGCTGGTAGCTTCGATGATTTTGTAACCCGGTTTCAGCTTGCCTTCCTTCTCGGCTACGTCCAGCATATAGACGCCGATGCGATCTTTGACGCTGTGGGAGGGGTTGAAATATTCCAGTTTGGCGACAATTTGCGCCTGGCTTTCGACAGCAATACGATTTAAGCGAATCAAAGGAGTATTGCCGATGAGTTTGGTAACATCTGATGCGATTTTCATGACTTTGTCCTTTTCCTTGATTACAACGGTAAGACCGCGCCGATTAAGCGATTTCCTGCAATACCGGTAAGGCGATAATCAAAAACCTGCAATCTTTGGAGTGATTTTATGATTGTCTTGCGCTTGAATAAAATAGAATACTGTTAATAAAATCAATAATATCATAAAGGTTGAAACACAGGAAGAATGTCATATAAATCAGGAATATTCTTCTGACATTTTTCTGATTTAAGGAATAAAATGGACAAGCATATGACTAATTCACTATTAATCAAAGGTTTGTATTTATGGCTAATCGGAATGAGGGATGTCCGGTGAGCTTGGTTTACTTCGACTAAAACCAGAATTCGTTAGTTTGGAAGCCCCCGGATATTTTCCAGGGGCTTCTTTTCTAAAAAAAATCATCAAGGAGTTCTCATATGAAAGAGGTTAGTAAGAAAGGCAACCATAGGAATTCGGAACGTTTTTCCACGGGTATAGGCGTTCTGATGGCCACGCTGGGTTCAGCAGTTGGCTTGGGAAATATTTGGAAATTTCCCTATTTAACGGGTAGCAACGGGGGTGCGGCATTTTTAATTGTTTATATTATCTGCACCATTTTAGTGGGTTTCCCAATTCTGGTCGCCGAGCACATGCTGGGACGCAAAGGCCGCGGCGATGCAGTATCCACGTTTGAGAACGTGGCGCCGAAATCGGCATGGTGGGTGATTGGCGCTTCCGGCATTCTGGCAGCTTTCCTGATCATGGCTTTCTATACGGAAGTGGCTGGTTGGGTGTTTGCCTACGTATTTAAATCCTTTGGATCGGGACTGCTTTCCACTGATCCGGAAGTCACCTCGTCAATCTTCGCTTCCCTGGTTAGCAATCCGGTCCAATCGTTGATTTGGCAGTGGATTGTGCTTGCAGTTGTGGGCGCAATCATTATGCTGGGTGTTGCAAAAGGTATCGAAGGCACTACCAAACGTTTACTGCCGATTTTGGCGCTGTTGCTGATCATAATCGGTATCCGCAGCATCACCTTGCCGGGGGCCGGACAGGGCTTATCTTTCCTGTTCAAGCCGGACTTTTCCAAGATCACCGCACCGGTAATCCTGACCGCCATGGGTTTGGCCTTTTTTAAACTGTCCATTGGTATGGGTTGTATGCTGACTTACGGAAGCTATTACAGTGAAGACCAGAACATTCCCAAAAACGCAGCTCGTGTAGTAGCCGCCGACTTGACGGTTTCCATCCTGGCCGGAATCGCGATTTTCCCGGCGGTCTTCTCCTTCGGTTTTGAACCGGCTGCCGGCACGCAACTGCTGTTCATCACCATCCCGTCCGTTTTCGCTTCAATGCCTTTGGGTGGTGTCTTCATGGTGGCGTTTTTCCTGCTGACCGCTTTCGCGGCCATTGGCGCTATGATCTCCCTGGTGGAAGTTGTGGTGGCTTTCCTGGTCAACCGCACCAAACTTGGGCGTAAAAAATCCACATTGATTACCGTGGTGAGCATGGCCGTTGTCGGTTCATTGGCAGCTTTGTCGAACAGTACCATGGCAAATGTGACTGTATTCGGCAAAACCTTCTTTGATCTTTACGACTATGTTTCCTCCAATATCCTCTTGCCGGTAGGCGGCCTGATGATCGCAATTTTCGCGACCTGGGTATGGGGATGGCCGCGCTTCAAAGAAGCACTATCCAACAATGGTGCTCTGGCCAACGAGGGTGTTCTGAAAGCAGTCTATAACATTTTGAAATTTGTATCGCCTGTCCTGGTTGCCATTATCTTGTTGACCGGGTTGAACATCGTCCATATCTAATAGACGGAATACCTAAAAACAGGAGTGCGCGAGTACTCCTGTTTTTATTTAAGTCATAATTCCATGAATATAAAAATAAAGTCTAAATTCTTGTAATTCCTGAAATTCGATTAAGATAGACACAACTCATTGAACAAAAATCCGTATAGATATGTAGCTACAAAGAAACCAAGAGGTAAAAGATGAACAAACGTCTATTTCGCAGTGATACTGATCGAGTCTTTGGGGGTGTTTGCGGCGGCCTGGCTGAGTATTTGGGGATTCCAGCCATAATCCTTCGCATATTCTTCATTTTGTGGATGATTTTGGGAGAATTTTCTTTCTTTATTTATGCCATTCTATGGGTCATTATTCCGGTTGAAGGGGATACCAGTACATTTCACTCGGAAGATTTAGGATTCCGCTTGCGCCAGATCGGGCAGGAAGTGAGTGATATTTTCCACCAACCGGATTCACAGATAATTACCTATGCCGGTGCGGGTTTGATTGTCTGGGGAGTTTACAGATTGATTGCGCAGACAGGTATTCGTATTCTGCCGGTTGGATATGACCAATACGTTTGGCCTGTGTTGCTGATCATTGCGGGTGCGTTCGTTTTGTTCAAAGCTCTTAAAAGGAAAAAATAAAAAAGTACCCTCCCAACCGATTGAGGGGGGCAACCGATTGCGAGGGTAAAATAATGATAACATGCAGCCGGATAATATTCAATAACTTTAATGTAAAAACCCGGTTAAGATAAGTTAATCGGGAACTTTTTTTATCCACCAGCGTTTAACGCTTAACTTAGCAAACGGAGGTTCGAATGAACAAGAAAACAAGTTTGATGATTACAGCTTTGGTGCTGTTGCTGGGGTTGGCGGCTTGCGCGCCTACCGCTCAGGTCAGTTCCAACGCACAGGGGATAACACCGCAGATGTCTGTGACAGGCTCCGGCGTCGTTTATGTGGTTCCGGATATCGCTTATATCAACGTGGGTGTGCGCTCGCAGGGTGATACCGTAGCGGATGCCATGTCCGCCAATAACGAACAGGCACAGGCCATCAAAGATACTCTGGTTGGCCAGGGTGTGGATGAAATGGATATCCAAACATCCAGCTTTAACGTCTATCCCCAGTCGGATTACGATTACCAGGGCGTTATCACGCGCACGTACTTCTCAGTCGAGAACAATGTGTATGTGACTGTGCGCAACCTGGATAAGTTGGGCGCGATCCTGGACGCGGTTGCGGCCAGCGGCGCCAACACGATTTACGGCATCAATTTCGATGTAGTGGATAAAACCGAGGCGCAGACATCCGCTCGTCAGTTGGCTGTGGATTCCGCCAAGACACAGGCGCAGGAATTAGCCGATGCGGCCGGGGTAACTTTGGGAGAAATCCAATTTATTTCTTCATCTTATAGCTATCCCAATATCTATTCGGGTTACGGTATGGGGGGCGGCGGCGCAGCCTATGCCATGTCTGATTCGGTGCCGATTGCCTCCGGCCAGATCACAGTATCTGCCGATGTGACCATCACTTTCGGAATCAAATAGACAACACCTGTAATCCGGTTGAAAATAAAGTAAAAGAGCGGCCCTGTATTATAAAGGGCCGCTTTTGTTATTGCAGAATCCGTTTTCTTCCTAAGAAGTGAACGGTTTTTTACTTGTCCCTGAGGTATTTGTTTTTTAGATAAAGAAGAGGTGGATCATAAAATAACTGATGATACCGGCAATCAACCAGGTATCAATGCGATCCAGGACGCCGCCGTGGCCGGGAATCAGGTTGCCCGTGTTTTTCAATCCAAATTGTCGTTTAAAAATGCTCTTGGTGAAGTCGCCCAGGGGGCTGATTATGCCGACAGCCAGTCCAATCCACATCCCGCGCATCCCGCTGAAGGTGGCGCTGTGACTGCCTAACAACAAACCGATCCCGTAGCCCAACAGCATTGAAGTGAACACACCCCCGAAATACCCTTCCCAGGATTTATTGGGACTGAGATCCGGGGCGATCTTGTGGCTGCCGAACAGGCTACCGATGAAGAACGCGCCCACATCGCTGATGCCCGCGGGGATGATGCACTGCGCCAGCCAAAACAAACCTTCCGGTATAAACCGCAGCTGAACCAGAAAATTCCCTGTAAAGGCGATGAAGGCTATACCGGCCAAACTGACAGCCAGGTCAATACCGGCAGTCTTTTGGTGGTGGCTGTAAACCAGCACATGGTACAGGGCAATGGACAAAATGGCCAAACAGAAAGCAGCCCGGATGAACAAGTCGTTTTCGGATTTTGCGCATAATGCGGTCAGGAATGTACCGGCGGTCAGAATATATTTTGCGGGGGAATAACCGCCTTTTTCGAAAATGGCGGCAAATTCCCAGGCGGCCATGGCCAGGATGGCTGCCACGCCAATCGTAAAAACCCAGCCTCCGATCAGGATCAGCGCCAGGCTAAGGAGGATGATTATCACCCCGCTGATGATTCGTTTACCCAGCATATTGTTGTTTAGCGTCCTCGGAATTGCGCCCGCCGTATCGGCGTTCGCGTTTGGTGAAAGACTCGATGGCTTGTCTCAGGCTTTCTTTGTCAAAATCCGGCCAGTATACGTCGGAAATGTACCATTCCGAGTAAGCGCTCTGCCAGATCAGGAAATTCGATGTGCGGAACTCGCCTGAAGTGCGGATCATCAGGTCCGGGTCGGGAGTTCCTTTTGTATAGAGATATTGGCTGAACAATTCCTCGGTCATGGCTTCCGGCGCGATGCCGTCCCTGAGCAGGTTCTGGCAGGCATAAACGATCTCATCCCGGCCGCCGTAATTCCAGGCAATGTTGAGGAACAGCGTGGTGTTGTTTTTGGTCAGCTCAACCGCGTCGGCGATTTTCCTTTTAAGGATATCGTTCAAGTGTTCCAGGCGGCCGATGTGACGGATGCATACCCCGTCTTTGTGCAGCTGCACAACTTCCCGGTCGAGCATTTCGCCCAGCAATTGCAGCAAGCCGTCCACTTCATCTTTTGGCCTTTTCCAGTTTTCGGTGGAAAAGGCGTAGATGGTCAGATATTCAACCTTGAAGTCAATGCACGCGTGCACGACCCGCCGGATGTTCTCGGTACCGGCGCGGTGCCCGGCCATGCGCGGCAGGTACCTGGCTTTGGCCCAGCGTCCGTTGCCGTCCATGATGATGGCGATATGCCGTGGAGATTTGCCTTGTTCCGTTTCTTTATTCGTTTCTGCCATGCGCTGGCCTAAATCTCCATGATCTCGTGGTCTTTTTTCTTGCCAATCTCGCCGATTTCTTCGATGATTCTATCGGTCATCTTTTGGATTTCTTCTTCACCGTGCTTTAGGTCATCTTCTGAAATCAGCTTTTCTTCCTCAAATTCCTTAATATCTTTGATGGAATCCCGGCGTACATTTCGGACGGCGATGCGCGCATCTTCCAACCGGTTGTTAACAAATTTGATCAGATCTCTGCGGCGTTCTTCTGTAAGAGGCGGCAGATTCAAACGGATAACCTTTCCATCGTTCATGGGGGTGATGCCGAGCTCGGAGGCTTGAATGGCTTTCTCGATGTCTTTGATAGTTGTGGGATCAAAAGGTTTAATCAACAGTTGGCGCGGTTCCGGCACGCTGATACTGGCCATCTGCATCAGGGGTACCGGTGAGCCGTAATACTCGACAGACATTTTTTCAACCAATGCCGGTGTGGCCCTTCCCGTACGGACTCCTGCCAGATCTTCCTCCAGGGATTGAATCGCGCTGCGCATTCTCTTTTCAGCATCTTGAGTTGCTTCTTTAATCACAACAACCTCCTTGTTTTTGAACCGTGAGAAATTTCTTTCAGTTGTTAAGCATACCTTAAATGGTTTGAAAATTCCATGATTTGCGTGGGGCTGTCATTATTTGAAAATATAGAACAATAGTGCTATAATAAATCTTGTGAGCGATTATGGATAAGATGAATAATGGAATGCTCTGGTACGATAACCAGACGAGTAAACCCATTGAGGTGCGATTACAGCAGGCGGTTGATTATTTCATTGCCAAATACGGCCATCCCCCCCTGTGCTGTTTCGTTCATCCAGAAATGCTGGCGGAACCGATGCAGTTAACTGATTCTATAAAGGTGATTCCCAATCAACGAATTCTCAAAAATCATATCTGGTTGGAAATCAGCGGGGAAAATTCGTAGCTTGCCTGGTTGAAAATTACGATTTCGGCTTGAACAATTGTTTAAACCACGTTCGTATTTTGTTTACGAAGCTATTGACTTGAATACCGAAGGAATTCTTGCGGAAATGTTCCGCGGCTTCTTCAAAAGAGATGTCGCGTTTGTATGCGCTTCTCAGGTAGGCGAGGTGTTCAATAATCCACAGATATAAATCGGCTTCTGTACGCTTGGGGAAGTCTCTTAGAATGTTGTGGCTGCGGATAATTTCCACCATGGGTGAATAAATATAGTCGTACCAGCTGCACACTGCCTCAGGGTAGGTAATCTCGTGTTTGGTATATTCGCTGGTGTAATAACGGTGTACATCAATGTGATTCAGTAACTTGGCATACTGCCCCACCAGCGACAGACAAATCTCCGCTTCGGGACGCAGTTTTTTTAACCCGGTCTTTTTGTAAAAATCTGCGCGGTCCTGGTTCAACAGGATTTCATACCAGTTAAACTCGCCCTGCAGCAGGAAAGGGACTTCCAGTTCAATCACGTGCGCGTCAATATAAATTTGACCCTTTTCGCGCGCCACCGAAACGCGGTGATTGCCGTCAATCACAAAGAAAAATTCACCGATTTTATACACTTCCACCGGTGGCAGGTATTCTCCCTGCAGGTAGACCCGGTCGATGTTTTCCCAGCGGTTGCGGGTATGGGTTTGGCGCGGTAGAAAACTGTCATCGAAGTCCTGATAACGATTGAGGCTGCCGATGATTTTTTCAATCAGGATTTCCTGCATGCCGATATCGCGCTGGTTTTGAATATCCAGTTTGGTGCGCAGCTCATCAAAAGAGATTAAACCGGTGCGTTTTTGGGTTACCTTGTTCAGAATGGCGCGCATGAAGCCTTTTTTAAAAGCCTGATCAAAATCCTGACTGGCCATTTTGCCAAAATAACTGGACTGATTATTGTTTTGCATACCTAGAACTCAATAATTTGATAACCTGTCACATTAATCACGTCTGTCTGCGCGAAGTGGGTCATAACGCCCCCGGGATTGAGATAATCATGGGTATGCCCATGCAGGTGGTACCTGGGCTGGAAAACTTCCAAAAACCAGCGAAAGGCTTTGATGCCCTGGTGCGGCAAATCTTCCTGGTCATTAATGTGCCAGGGCGGGGCATGGGTAACGAGGATGTCCAGGAAGCGGCTCTCCCGCATGTAGTTGATAAATAACCCCGGAACCATCTTGAATACCATTTGCCACATTTGAGCCTGGCTGTATTGGTGCGGGCCATAGTTGTACAAGACGCTGCCTTCAATACCGGCCAGACTAATCCCACTCTGAGTATGCAGGATCTTTTGGTGCAGATCAATAGCGCCCTCAGGAGCGGTGCGTTGATGCTTGTCGCTCATTTCCACTTTGTGCGCATGGTTGCCGCGTACATAGTACAGGTCTTTATTGGTCATGCTGACAATGTATTCAAGGTAGTAATAGGGTAGATCGCCGCAGCTGATAATGAAATCCAGATCTTTGAATTTCTCTCCGCCAACGGCGCGATAGATGTATTGGGATTCAACGTCGCTGACAGCCAGAAGTTTCGTCATTGGGTTTTACTGCTTTCTTCATCTTCCAGTAAAGCGACTGCTACCGCGCTGGCGTATTCGCGTGTGTGGCTGATGCTGATTGAACACTGCTGCATACCCATTTGGTTGGCAAGTTGAAGCGCGCTGCCATGCAGGTCTGCCTGCGGCATGCCGTCAGCGGTATGGTGGATTTCAACCTCCTGCCAACTGACCGGGCCGATGCCGCAGCCTAACGCCTTGACGATGGCTTCCTTGGCGCAGAAAATACCGGCCGCGGCTTCAAAACGCTTGCCGATGTATTCGATTTCTGCCGGCGTGAAAACCCGTTCGTAGAAACGGCTCAGGATTTCAGGATTGAGCTGCCTGAAACGTGCGATTTCTACTAAGTCAAGGCCGGTAATTAATTTCATATCTATAGAATATCATCTCCTGGGCCAGAACTGGCGATAATCAGGCGATCCGGATCCAGATAATTGCGCGACGCATTCAGGATATTTTCTGGCGTAATGGCTCGGATGGTCTGTGCGTAGCGCTGGTAGTAATCCAATCCCAGGTCAAATCGTTCCATCGTGAGAATGGCATTGGCCAATCCGGCATTGGATTCCAGTGAGAGCGGTAGGCGTCCAACCAGGTTGGATTGGGAATCATCCAATTCCTCGGCGCTGACTGCTGATGAAACGTACTTGCGGATTTCCTCGCGGATCAGTTCAATGGTCTTTTGCAGGTTTTCCCCGCTGGTTCCGGCACTGAATTCCCAGCTGCCGCTGTCCGTCCACGAAGTAACGCTGCTGGAGGCATAATACGCCAATCCGGAACGGGTGCGCACGCTTTCGCCAATGCGCCCCATCAGGCCGAACTGGCCCAGGATGTTGTTGCCCAGATAAACCGGCAGGTAATCTGCCGAGGTGCGCTGCGGTCCGCGTGTTCCCATTATCAGGTCTGCCTGGCTTTTATCTTCCAGGTAGCGGTGCTTGCGGACGAGTCCTTGGGGCGGGTCGGGGATTATCAATGCGGGCTGCGGTTGGGCACTGCTGTTTTCCCAATCGGAAAAATATTTTTGCGCCAAATCCTTAACCTGACGGCTGTCCACGTCGCCCACGACGACCAGAACCATATCCTTGGGAGAATAATACTGGCGGTGGAATTGCTGCAGGTCTTCAACAGAAATTCGCTGAATAGTCTCCGGATAACCATCGGTCGGTAACCCGTAAGGATGATCCGGGAAGAGATATTGGTCAAACAACAGCGAAGCTACCTCGCCGGTGTCCTGTTCGCGGATGGCTAAACCGGCCAACAATTGGGCGCGCATGCGTTCAAAATATTCCGGCCGGAAAGCCGGTTGGCGCAGGCTTTCGGCGCTCAGCAAGAGTAAGGTTTCAAGGTCTTCTGCCAGTGATCGTCCGCGGAACCAGGTATTGTTGGCGCCGCAGCTAAAACTCAAACTGGCGCCGCGATTTTCCAATTCCTCGTGGAATTCTTTGAACCCGTGATTAAGCGTGCCGCGGGATAACATGCTGGCGGTGAAATGCGCCAGCCCCAACTTGTCCTGTGGATCCAGGTTGCTGCCGCTGTTTAATAAACCAACCATATAAACGGAGGATACGTTGGCGTTCTTATAACTTAAGATCGTGATGCCGTTTGCCAGCGTGGCACGTTGAATGGATTCAGGCCCCGGCAAATTGTTCCAATTGATGTTGTTTGTGGCCATTCTATTTTCCGTTCTCTTTTGGATGGTAAATTCCGACAATGCGCTGTTCCCTGTTCAGGTATTTGCGCGCGGTTTGCATCAATTGACCGGCATCTACTTTTTCCAGATTGGGAATGTATTGGTTGAACCAATTTGGGTCGGCGAACATGCTGGAATAACCCAGCCAGAACGCTTGATTGGTGATATTCTCGCTGCCGTAGGCAAACAGTGCTTTGGCCTGTTTGATGGCGCGCTGAATTTCCTCCGCGGGCACTTCGATATCCTGCAGGCGTTTGATCTCATCGTCGATCACCTGCAGCACTTCTTCCTCCGGCTGGCCGGGCGGCAGGATAGCTAGGATATCGTATAGATAGGGGTCTTTAGTGGCTTGCAGGCCGCCTGAAATACTCACGACCTTATCCCGCTCAACCAGTAGTTGGTATAAGCGGCTGGTTTTATTGGAGATGCTGCCGCCGCCGAACATATCCAGCGATGAAGGTCCGGTCAACAGGCTGTCCAGCACCATTAAGGCGAAGAAGTCCGCATCCCTGGCAGCCGGTGAGCGATAACTGACTTGCAGGTAAACAGTATCACCGGGACCTTCCATATCAACCCGGTGAGAGCCTTCCAATGCGCCTTCCGGTTCGGGGATGAAAGTGTTGTTGTCGCGCGCTGGAATATCACCATATAGTTCTTCGATACGCCGCAGCACGGTGGGGGTGTCGAAATCGCCGGCTAAAGCGATCACCGCGTTGTTGGGGGAGTAGTGTTGTTTGTAATGCCCGTAGAGCTGCTCGCGTGTGATGGTCTCCAGGTCTTTGCGGAATCCGATTACCTGGTTGCGGTAGGGATGGGCTTTGAAACCCAGAGCATTCACAGCTTCACTCAATCGAAAGAGCGGCTCGTTCTCGTTGCCTTCGCGTTCCGAAATGACCACCGTGCGTTCCAGTTCAGTTTCCTGCGGGTCAAAATTGCTGTTCACCATGCGGTCGGCTTCCAGGTCAAGCGCGATATCCAATTTGTTCGCGGGCAGTGTTTCCAGATAGGTCGTCCAATCCAGCGAGGTCAGCGCATTCCAGAACCCGCCGTCGCGCGAGATGGCCTGGTCCAGCACGTTTATGGGATATTTTGGCGTGCCTTTGAATTGCATGTGTTCCACCCAATGCGAGATACCGGTCTTGCCGGGAACCTCGTTGCGTGAACCAATACGGTACCAGATCCAGTGGCTGACCAGTGGGACGTGGTGAATTTCTTTGGTCAGTATTGTCAGTCCGTTATTAAGTGTATTTGTTTGTACTTGCTGATTCATCGGTTAAATAGCTTCACTTTGGTTTATAGAATTGCAATAGTATAGCTGAATTTAACCACCAATTAAATAGATATAAGTTTGTGAATTATAAGAAATGCGGAGGAACTAATCGTGGATGCTTCTATGTTCGGTTAAAGTGGTGTGCGTGCCGTTGAAGAGCGGGCTGCGGGCGTAGGGCAGCATCATCAGGATGCCGATGGCGATGAAGGCCTCCGCAATTTGGAACCCGCGGGCCTGCCATACACCGAAGTAGGGAATATGTTCGGGGTAGGGATGGCTGCCTAATCCGAGCACGTCTGCTAATCCGGAGAATACCGCGACGATGTAGCCGGTGCTGATGATGCGGATGCCTAATTCGGCGGCAATGCTGCGTTTTCGGCCTTTCCACAACCCGTTGATGCTGATATACCCGCCGATGCACATGACGGCCAGGCCTACCAGCATAACCGAGATCTGTACAAAACCGAGCACCGGGCTGCGGTCCAGTAAAAACATTTCTGGTTTTACGCCGATCAGGAAAATCAGGAATCCGCTGACAACAACGATCAATCCGAAACGGATGCGTTTGAGCGGAAGATTATATTTCTTCTTGGTTATGATTTCTTCAGGCATTATTTTTTAGAAGATGCGCAATGCCCTGATTCACTTCAGGCCTGTTCGAAAACTGGGTACCATCAATTGTCAGGAAAATATAAGCGTCTGGTTATTCCCCAGACGCTTCGGTATCTTCTTCAGTATCTTCTGCAGGCGCTTCGGCTTCCGGCTCTTCGGCAACTTCTTCGCTTTTAGCTTCAGGTTCTTCAGGAGCGGGTTCGCTCTTCGCCTCTTGCTCTTCCGGAACGATCTTAATATCCGAACCTTCCAGTTCTTTTTCGAGCATCTTCATGTCCATATCTGCAAAGGCCAAAGATTCGACGCGGCGCAGGCTCAAACCGATGCGATGGCTTTCCGGTTCAATCTTGATGATGCGCAGTGTGACTTTGTCGCCTTCGTGCAGGATCTCTTTGGGATGACCGATGTGTTCTTCGGACAGCTCGGAGATGTGGATCAGGCCTTCGATGCCGCTATCCAGCATGGCAAAGGCGCCGAATTTGGTCAGGCGGGTGATTTTGGCTTCCACCAACTGGCCGACTTTCAGGCTCTTGATCTGATCCTGCCAGGGATCTTCCATCAGACGTCGGATGGAAAGGCCGATGTGGCGTTTCTCTTCGTCGATGCTGATGACTTGGACTTTGACTTCCTGTCCAACTTTCAATTCATCGCCTGGATGGCGGATGCGGTCCCAGGAAATTTCACTCAGATGCACCAGGCCGTCGGCGCCGTTGATGTTGACGAAGGCACCGAAATCAGCGAGAGAAGTAACACGGCCGGTCTTGATATCGCCGACTTCCAATTTCTCGATGATCTTGTCGCGAATGGTGTCGCGGGTTTCATGAGAAGCGGCTTTTTCGGAGAAGATCAGGCGGCGTCTCTCCTGATCGACTTCGATGATTTGCATGGTGACTTCTTCACCAATCATTTCACCAAAACGTTTCTCGGCATTTTCGCCGCTGAGTTCCATGCGGCGGGAATAACTTAATTGTGAGGTGGGGACAAAGCCACGCAGTTTGTCGAAAGAGACCAGCAAACCACCACGGTTGTAGCCAACCACTTTGCCGGTAAAAGCTTCTTTTTCTTTCATAACGGCTTCGGCTTTTTCCCAGCTTTCAGCTTCCAACGCGCGGATGTATGAAAGAATCAGGTTGCCGTTGTGATCTTCGGGGGTGATGACATAGACAGGGATATCCTGCCCAACTTCCATTGAAGCAAATACGTCGGGTGGGATCAGTTCAAATTCTTGGCCGTTGATAATGCCTTCTGATTTTGCACCGATACTGACCATGATCTGGCCGGGCGCAATACTGGCAATCGTGCCTGTCTTGATCTCGCCGGCTTGAGGTAATTCCAGGCCCAGCCCCTCGCTTTCCAATAAAGAGCCCATGGTAGTGATTTCTTTATTGTCTGATTTGTTTTCTCCTGTGGCTTGGATTCCGTTTAGTTGGTCCATATGATTATTAAATGCTCCAATACGATGTGATAGTACGTGATTATAAGGGGTAATGAATAACTTGGCAACCCCGCCATTTTCATTAATTAAGGAATGTAGATTGTAATAGCTTTATTTAATGCTTTTTATGCTTTTTCCGCTTGGCGTTTTTGGCTTGCCCATCGCTGGTTTTCTGCGCGGCGCCGGTGTTTTGAGCGGCTGGCGCCTCGGCGTTAATCGTCACGGGTTTGGCCGGCTGCAAACGGAACATGCGGCTGATCACACCCATGCGAATATCGGCAAACAGGTCTTTGAAAGCATCCGTGGAGCGGCTCTTATACTGCACCAGCGGGTCCAGTTGCGCGTAGGCTTCCATACCGATTGAGATGCGCAGGGCTTCCATACGCGTCAGCTGTTCGATCCAAAGATCGGAAATGGAACGCAGCAAAATGTGGCGATAGATGGTCTGCTGTACATATCTGCCGAAAGTTTTAATGGCTTCCGGATTGTTTTCATCCAACAGGGTCTTCAATTCTGTGTTTTGAAGCATTGCTTGCGCTTGTTCATCCATGAATGGCGCCAGGTTGGCGCGGTAATCCTCCGGTAAATCCTTGTACCATTGGATATTTTCTGAGACGCGTTGGATTTCCATCTTGCCCCAGATATACTGCATCTTGACCTGGATTCCTTCCAGGTGTTCAAGAATGTCCGCTGAAATTTCTTCGGGATCTTCGTTTTCAAGACCGAGCGCGGCCAGATAAATGTAATTCAGCAGGGATATGCGTTTGTTGACCTTTTGGCGTGTGCGCGGATCAATGGCTGCCTGAGTGCCGATGGATATACCGGTGGCCAGCTCATCCAGGTTGAATCCCTTGCCGGTTTCCTGCTGCTTGCGAATCTGGGCTTTGATGTTTTGCTGGATCTGGCTTTCTGGTTTGTGCAGCTGCGCCAATTTGTCCTGGAAATTCTGGTCCACTGCTTCCAGCAGGCGGTTTTCAATGCTGATCCAATCCATGGCCGCTAATTGATCCAGATCGACAATTAACCGGCCGTTGATGCGCCGCTCGATAGTCATTATCATGCGCGACAAAACGATCTTCAACAGCGTTTCTTCCACCAGCGTTCGCAGGATCACGGGCATTTCTTCCGGATCCTCTTTGATGGCTTGAGTAGTACCGCTATCCAGGTTGAGTTTCAGGTGCACCTGGGTCTGCAATTCGTTGAAGAATTCCTTGGGGGAAGATTCGAATAACTCCTCGTTGTTTTCCAGGAAGATATCCAGGAGATCCAACCGTTCATCGGCCTGCGGGCCAAAACTGTCTGCCGTGCGCTGGATGAAACTGCTGGTTTGGTTGCGTACATGCCGGCTTTCAGCCTGGATGGCGCGTTCGGCTAAATCAACCAGCCCGTTTTCCACCGCGGCTGCATCCTGCAAATCAGAAATGGATTCTTCCAGAATATCGTGTATCAGTGAAAGCGTATAGGAAGGCAGGTTCTCGCCAAATTGGGGGTAGAAGATGGTAGGTTGGATTTCTTCCAGGAAAGCCAGCAATTTCCACGGGCCTTCTTCGTCCTGGAGCGCATCCGGAATACGCCGCTGCAGCTCGGTGTGCAGCATGCTTAATACATCTTCTTCCAATTCTTCCTTGACCAGCACCCGATCGCGTTCGTTGTAAATCCGTTCGCGCTGATCGTTGAGGACGTCATCGTAATCCAGCAAGTGTTTGCGGATGTCAAAGTTGTTGCCTTCCACGCGTTCCTGGGCTTGTTCAACCAACCGACCGAGCATTTTGCTTTCCAGCGGAATGGAGGGGTCGATATTGAACATGCGCATCAGGTTTTCGGCGCGTTCTCCGCCAAACATGCGCATTAACTCATCTTCCAGGGATAGATAGAAGCGCGACGAACCGGGATCGCCCTGACGGGCGGCGCGGCCGCGCAGCTGGTTATCGATGCGGCGGGCTTCGTGCCTTTCAGAGCCGATCACATGCAGGCCGCCTAACTGGCGCACGCGGTTCATATTGTCTAAAAACGTCAGGAAGGTTTGGATAGCCTCTTCGGCTTCTTCATATTCGGAAACCGGAATTTGCCTTAATTGTTCGGCCATTTCGGCGTTGCTCAGGCCGTAGGGATCAATCCCGCGGGCGTTCAGGTACTGGCGCACTTCCGAAAGCGTGCTCTCCTGGATCTCGCCGCCCAGCTTGATGTCCACACCGCGGCCGGCCATGTTGGTGGCGATAGTCACTGCGCCGTAAGCGCCGGCGTCCGCGATGATTTGTGATTCCTGGTCGTGTTTACGCGCATTCAACACCTGGTGCTGGATGCCGCCGCGCACGGTTGTTTCCAACCGCGGCATGAATTCTTCCGGCAGATTCAGATACTCCAAAATCTCGGCCAGATTCTGCGGGGAATCTGGGTTGATGGATTCCATACCGATGCCTCGGGCAAAACGCCGCAGTTCATCCGGCACAAGGGCCTGAACGGGTTGGTTTAGAAAATCCAATTCCGGGATGACCTTTTCCGGTGATTTGATGTCGTTTTTCTTCATCCAGCCTTCTCTGACGAGCAGTGCCATCAGCATGCGCCGCAGGGACTCCCCGGTTAGTCGGCTGGAAAGCAATTCGGAATGTTCAATCGAGGTAGTGCCGACCAAAATGGGGCGGCCGATCACGTGGAATTTCAGAATTTCCAGAACAATGGCTCGCAGCTTGGCTTCTTCTGTGCGATAAACCACATCGTGGTAATCCTTTCGCTTCCAATAGAGCGGTTGCTGCTGTGGGTCGCTGCCCAATGCGTAGTAGGTGAAGGTATAGCCTTCTTCATCCTTGTCCTGGTAGACCTGCAGGTCTTCCTCCGGCCGGCTGGCGCGGTAATCCAGGTTGGTGGGCATTTCGATAGCGTCCAAATCATAGATGGTCGAAAACTCTTCCGCTTCGGTCAGCGCTGTACCGGTCATACCGGCCAGTTTGTCGTATTTACGGAAGTAATTCTGCAGCGTGATGGTAGCGTGGGTAATGTTTTCCGGGTTAACCTTCACGCCTTCCTTGGCTTCCACGGCCTGGTGCAGGCCTTCCGACCAGCGCCGTCCGGGCATTAAACGGCCGGTGAATTCATCCACAATAATGACTTCGCCGTTTTGGATGATGTAATCTTTGTTTTTCTTGTAAAGCAGTTGGGCTTTAAGGGCCTGTTCCAGGTGGCCCAGCAAACGGGCCTGTTCCGGGGTGATATCCTCCGGACGATCGGGATCGCGCAGCGGTGTTTGCAGTAATTCCTCCACATGCGTTTCGCCAATCTCGGTCAACGCTACGCTGCGGTCTTTTTCATTGAAATCGTAATCTTCGGGGGTCATCTGGCGTACGACAGCCGCCATGCGGTTGTACCACTCCACGTCCTCGGAAGCCGGACCGGAGATAATCAACGGGGTGCGGGCTTCATCGATCAGAATGTTATCTACCTCATCCACAATCGCGTATGCGTGTTCGCGCTGTACGCGGTCTTTGAGGTTCATCACCAGATTATCGCGCAGGTAGTCAAAACCGAATTCGTTATTGGTGCCGTAGGTAATATCGGCCGCGTAAGCCTCGCGCCGGTATACCATGCGCAGTTGATCGTCCTCTTCGCGGGGATCGCGTTTTTCCAAATCTACTACAAAGGCAAAGTGAGCGCTTTCTGTGCGGCTGGACATTTGCAGCACGCCGACTCTCATATCCAAATATGCGTAAATCGGCGTCATCCAGCGCGCGTCGCGCCGCGCTAGATAATCGTTAACGGTAACCAAATGGGCGCCCCTGCCGGCCAATGCGTTCAGGTACAGCGGCAGCGTGGCCACCAGAGTCTTGCCTTCGCCGGTGCGCATCTCCACGATTTTGCCCTCGTGCAGGAAAATACCGCCGATCATCTGAATGTCGAAATGGCGTAAGCCGGTGGTGCGCTTACTGGCCTCGCGTACAGCCGCGAAAGCTTCTACCAGAATGTCGTCCAGCGTTTCACCGTCGGCCAGGCGCTGACGGAACAGAGCCGTCTTGCCCCGCAATTCTTCCGGGCTGAGCGCTTCATATTCGGATTCCAGTAGGTTGATTTGCTCGACCAGGGGAGTAACCCGGTCGATTTCGCGTTTTTGAGGGTCTCCCCCAAGAGCTTTAGCGATATTCTTGAACATAGCGGTACCTTTCGCAGCGATTATAGCATAGCGCTTTATTAAGCATAAAAAGGCGTGGAACCCACGCCTTTATTTATTTTCTAACGAAAGTTGGCTGAGCTGGTCGAAGCCAACAACATAATCGGCAATAGTTTTCTCTGATATGAAAAACTAAATATGGATAGACTTTCCTTCAACTGCTTCTGCCGCCTCCAGAATGACTTCGCTCAAAGTAGGATGCGAATGGACATTGTGCGCGATTTCCTCCGCGGTCAATTCCATGCTTTGGGCTAAGGTCAGCTCAGGCAGCAACTCGGAGACTTCGGGGCCAATCATGTGCGCGCCCAGAATTTCGCCGTACTTGGCGTCGCTGATGATTTTGACGAAACCAACCGTCTCTCCCAACCCCAAAGCTTTGCCGTTAGCCTGGAAGGGGAAATTCCCGACCCGGATTTCTTTGCCGGCGGCTTTGGCTGCCGCTTCGCTCATGCCGAATGAGGCAACCTGCGGTTGGCAGTAGGTGGCATGCGGGATATTCAGGTAATTGATTGGCGTGGTTTTCTTGCCGGCCATGGCATCACCGCACAAAATGCCCTGGGTGGAAGCCACGTGTGCGAGCAGAACCTTCCCGGTTACGTCGCCGATGGCCCAGATGCCGGGGACGTTGCTTTCCATGCGGTCATCGACCTGTACATTACCCTTGGCGTCCAACTTGACGCCTGCTTCTTCCAAGCCCAGTCCGGGTGTGTTGGGACGGAAGCCAATTGCGACCAGGGCCTGCTCGGCTTCCAATGTTTTTTCTTCGCCTTCGGCGGAGACTTTAACCACTACACCGGTTTTGCTTGTTTCAACGGATTCTACTTTGTGCCCGGTTAGCAGCTCAATACCGCGTTTCTTGAAAGCTTTCGCCAGTTCTGCGCTGACTTCTTCATCTTCAAGCGGCAGCACGCTGGGGAGCATCTCAACCATGGTCACTTTCGCGCCGTAGGAGCTCCACACGGTGGCAAATTCCGCGCCGATGGCGCCGGCGCCGATGATAATCACAGATTCGGGCAATTTTTGCTGCAAAATAGCTTCTTTGTACGAAACAACGCGTTCGCCGTCCGCTTTCCAGGCAGCCGGCATGACCGGGCTGGATCCGGTGGCAATGACAATGTTCTTGGCGCTGAGTTGTTTGGTTGCGCCTTCGGCATCGGTCACGTTGACTTGTTTAGCGCCGGTGATCTTGGCTTCACCCATGTAAACATCCACTTTGTTCTTCTTCATTAAGAAGGAAACACCGCGTGTAAGCCGCTGGGAAACTTCCCGGCTGCGTTTCACTGCCGCGCCGTAATCGAGACTCAAATTATCAAATGAAATTCCGAATTCAGCAGAACGTTCACGCAGCGTGTGCGCAAGTTCGGCATTCTTTAATAGAGCTTTTGAAGGGATACAACCTACATTGAGGCACACGCCACCCAGCCATTGTTTATCGACGATTGCTGTTTTTAAACCGTTTTGTGAAGCGCGAATAGCGCAAACATATCCACCGGGGCCTGCACCGATGACGACAACATCATACTCGTTCATTTACACCTCGTTAACATAATCAAATTGTTTTCAATAGTATTAATATATCGGTATGTGCGACCATTATATATCTGAATGGTATTATAAATATATCGAAGAACATTTCGCACAAACGTTATATTAAAAAAGAAATGTTTATTGACTTTTTTTTTGATGAGGATTAGGATAAACGGTCATTAATAAACTGAAAAACTGGTAATGCGTAAATGAAACAAAAAGTAATTGAAATTACAGACGAAGTAAATCCGCAGCAATCATTGGAAACAATTCTACAGCTTGAAATTGAAATGGCTGAGAAAATTGCATCAGCCAAGGAAAAAGCTGACCAAAAAATCACAAGTACGCAAAACAGCACAACGGATCGCAAGACCCAAATCATTGAGGATGCGCGTAAAGAACGTGATCGTATGGTCAAAGACGGTATCGCCAAGGCTGAAAAAGAAGCTACCGACCGCGTTGCAAAAGCAAAAATCGAAGCAGGGAAATTTGAGGAAGTGGGGAAGAAGTTCGAGAATGAGGCCGCAGACAATATCCTGAAATTGATTTTTGGCACTGAGAACCAGGAGGAAAAATGATCCTTGAGATGGATCGCGTTCAAATTTGGGGGATGAAAAAATACCTGGAAAAGGTAATTCCGATTTTGCATAACTTTGGAAAGATGCAGTTGGATGACATCCGCAATGTACCGGATGCCATGGTGCAGCCTTTCTCATTGACAGAGGAAATGCAAAGCGAACGCGAAGAGGTGGATATCCTTATTGCCAGTATTAATGGATTAATTGAGCTCTTTTCCACCCTGGTTAAAACAGAGGCACAAGCTCCCCTGACCAAAGACGACGATATTCTGGGAATCAAAGGCAAAGTAGCCGACGTAACCGCCCAGGTTCAGTATCTGAACAACAGAAAAAAGACTATCCAGGATGAACTGATTTCATTGTCCAAATACAATGAAATGCTTAATGTGATTGCCCCGGTTATGCCGCAATCCTCCAAGAAGTCGGGCAACGCTTCAATCCGCGCGCTGGTGCACACTTCTCAAATGCGGGCCATGAACATGCTGGCGCAGCAATTGAAATTGATGACGCGCGGTAAATTCGAGATGATTTCTGTCCGAGTGGGGGAATCCACCAATGCCATTATCGGTATTTTCCCACTGGAAATGATTTCACAGGTTGAGTCTTTCATGAAAAATGAAAAGGTTACTCAACTAATCCTCCCGGAAGAATACGCTTACTTGAGTACGGATGAAGCCGTACAGCATATCGGTAAAAAGGTTGAGCTGGACCATCAGGAATTGGATGAAATTGACGCGCGGCTGGAACGTATTGCAGCCCAATGGCTGCCGCGCTTGCGCACCTGGCAATTGGTTTGCAAAGACCGTGTCGATGAATTTGAGGCTTATTCCAAATTAGGCGAAACGGAATACACTTTTACGATCTTCGGATGGGTACCGGCAGAAAATGTTGAAGAACTGCGTGGTATTTTCGCTTCCAATTTCAATAAAAATGTGACCGTGAATGTGATTGATATTCCCAAAGAATTGCGTGAAACCATTCCGGTGGCAACCCAAAACCCTGATATGGTGGAACCCTTTGAGAACTTCGTAAAAATGCGGGCAGTTCCGAAATACAGCGATGTGGACCCCGGCACACTGGTGGCTTTCTTCATGCCCCTGTTCTTCGGTATGATGGTTGGCGATGTGGGTTACGGGATTATCATGCTGGTTATTTCGCTATTGGTGGGCAAGAAAGTTAAAGCAGGCTTGATTTGCGATTTCCTGAAAGCGCTGAAATGGGGAGCGCTTTGGTCGATCCTGTTTGGCGTTTTGTATGGTGAATACTTCGGTACGTTGGGCGAGGTAGTTGGCTTGAAACCGATCTGGTTCAGCCGTTCAGACTCCGCGAACTTTACCACGCTGTTGATTATGGCCCTGGCAGTGGGTGTAGGCCATATTGTGCTGGGCCTCCTGATAGGTGTATGGAACTCAATTGTGCAAAAAAGCCGCAACCATTTTTTGGAACGGGGCGGCACTTTGGTGGCCCTGGCAGGCCTGTTCCTGCTGGGATTTTCGCTTATTCAGAAATTACCGGACGGATACTATATTTCCGGCTGGATCATTTTAGCTGTGGGTCTGGTTGCCATGGGCGTCTCAATGGGCGGCACTGGTATTATCATGGGCCCTATTGAATTTGTGGGGGTCATCGGAAATATATTGTCTTATCTTAGAATTGCGGCGCTGGGTTTGGCCTCAGTTTTCTTGGCGAAAGTTGCCAATGATATGGCCGGCATGGTCGGCAGCGCGATAGCTGGTGTGGTGATCGCCTTGCTGATCCATTCATTGAACCTGGTCATGGGAATGCTCAGCCCGACAATTCAAAGCCTTCGTTTGCAGTACGTGGAGTTTTTCAGAAAGTTCTACGAAGGCGGACAATCTTCTTTTTCACCATTCAAAAAGAGGATTAATGTAGTTTTCACACCATCAAATTTTAAGGAAATGAGTAAGGAGTAATAAAAATGGATGTAGCAATTAAGGCATTAGCAGCCGCTTTGGCAATTGGTATCACTGCCCTGGCAACCGCATTGGCACAACGGGCAATCGGTTCTGCCGGTGTGGGCGCAATTTCGGAGAAACCGGAATTGATCGGCTCCGTCATTATTCTGATCGCTATTCCTGAAACTCTGGTTATCCTCGGTTTCGCTGTAGCTGCTATTATTTTGTTGGGATAATCTAATGGAATTAGATGCCATTCTAGACGGCATAAAAAAAGCTGGAAATCAGCAGATTGCTCAAATCGAGCATGAAACTGAACAAGAAGCTTCTCAAATACTTGTAAGAGTCCAAAAGGAAGCGGAAGGACAGAAGAACCGTATCCTTTCGGATGGAAAAACGCGTCTTAATCGCGAACAGGCTCTCATCAGCCAACAGGCAGTAATCCAATCATTGCAGATTCATGCTGATGCGCGCCAAACACTGATCGAAAGTGTGCTGGATCAAGTGGAAAAACGTTTCAAAGAACTGCGCAAAGAGAAGGAATATGAAAAAATTCTTTCCAACCTTGTCGCAGAAACCGTGCATTCCATCACGCCTTCCTTACTGCGGAACCAAAAAATGGTTTTCCATTTTGATCCGCGTGATAAGGAAATAGCGGAGCGCATTATTAAGCAGTATAAGCAGCCTGTCTCAATTCAATTTGATATTGAATGCTCCGGTGGTTGTAATGCAGAAACTGAAGATAATAAAGTATTTGTCCTAAACACGGTGGAATCTCGGTTTGAACATGCTGCGCCTTATATAAAGCAGAATTTATCGATATTTTTTGAAAGGAAGTACGCTTCGAGCTGAGAAATGGCTTTGTATGATTATGGAAATACGCGTTTACGAGCACGAATCTCCCGCTTGCTTTCTATACAAACGTTGGAGTCATATTCGGATTTAACCTCCATCGACAGTTTTATTTCCGCACTGACTAAAACTCCCTATAAGGAATCCGTTGAAATGGCGCTTACTTATGCGCACGGCTACGGCTGTGTTGCGGAAGCCATGCAGCGCGAGTTGAAAAAAATTGTCACCGACCTAAACCGATTCTATGAAGGGAATGCGCTTGAGAATGTGTCTGTTATCTTCAGACGCATGGACTTATTAAATATTAAAGCGATTCTACGGGGATTATCGCACGAAGCACATATTGAAGATGTGACCAGTTCTTTTTCTCCTTTGGGAACCATCTCCAATCCGATTTTGCTGCAAATTGCGAAATCCAAAGATGTGTATGAAGCAATCAGCCGAATCGTGGTGTACCAGTTACCGGTAGCAAAACCTTTAATGGAATTGAAAGCCCGATCGATGAAATTGACCTCGGCGGAAATAGAGTTGGCGCTGGAGAAATGGTATTTTACTCAAATTAATATTGATCTGAACGGAAATTCCGAGGACATCCGCATTTTGCGGGAATACTACGCAATTGAAGCTGATATTGTAAATTTGAATACTGTCCTCCGGTTTGTCGGCGCGCCTGATGCCTACAGCAAAATCGAAAGCGGAATTGAATCCTTCCTGATCAATCCGGGCAATATTACGACTCACAAACTGATACGGCTTTCAAAAATGCAGGATGTGACCAAGGTCATCGAGGCACTGTTCTTCACTAAGTATGGAAAATTCTTGCGGATTGCGCTGCAATGCTATCAGGAATCCCAACTATTAAGTGAGTTCGAGAATCAGATGCGAATGTATTCGCTGGATTGGTTGTCCATGTTGCCTAAACAATATCCCCTGGGAATTGGCGTTCCTTTGGGGTATGCCTCTATGAAAAAAAGCGAAATTAGAAATTTGCGCTGGATTGCAAAAGGAATACAATCCGGCTTTGAACCAGGTTATATAAAAGAGAATTTGGAAAAACCGCATGAATAAGATGATTGTCCTCACCAAATCCGATCAGGTGGATGGCTTCAGATTAGCCGGAGTGGATGCTATTGGCGTGGATGATATCGATACGGTTGAAAGTATGATTAATTCCTGGCTCGCAAAAAAAGAAGGAATACTGTTGGCGCTGGATGATGATTTGTTTTCGATGCTGACTCCGGAACTGAGAAAAAGAATTTATGCATCCGATGAAATGCTTCTGGTAACCATTCCGGATAAGGTCCTTCTGGATAGCGATCGGACTCGGAAACAACATATTTACGAAATGATCCGTCATGCAACTGGCGTTCAAATTAGGTTCAAAGGTGAAAGTAATGGATGATTTAGAAAAACAAGCCGGAAAAGTAAAGCGAATCGCCGGCCCTGTTGTGGGCGCGGTTGGTTTTAATGAAATCCGCTTACATGATATGGTGTTGGTGGGTGAAGCAAAACTGGTCGGTGAGGTGATTCGTCTGAATGCCGATCAGGCCACTATTCAGGTTTATGAGGACACATCCGGTTTGCGTATGGATGAACCGATTTACAACACCGGTGAACCGTTGGTCGCGCATCTCGGCCCCGGCCTGATGGGCCAAATTTTCGACGGCTTACAGCGTCCCCTGACAACCCTGGCGAAAAAAGAGGGCGGCTTTTTGGGACGCGGTATCAGTGAATCTTCACTGGCAATGGGTAAAGCCTGGGATTTCACCCCGGTAGTCAAGGAAGGCGACCTGGTCACCCCCGGTACGATTTTGGGGACGATCCCCGAGACCCAAAGTATTGAACACCGTGTGATGGTTCCGCAGGGTATTTCCGGACGCATAGTCGAAATCAAGACTGGATCTTTTACTTTGAAAGATCATGTGGCCATTGTGGAAACGAAGAATAAGAAACATGAGAAAGTTTTCATGGAACAATCCTGGCCAGTTCGTATGGCCCGCCCATTCCACAAGCGTCTGGATTTAACGGAACCATTGGTTACCGGCAAGCGTGTTATTGACTTGCTATTCCCGATTCCAAAAGGCGGTTCAGCCATTATCCCGGGCGGTTTTGGTACGGGTAAGACTGTTATCCAACAATCCCTGGCACGTTGGTCGGAAGTGGATGTGGTGGTTTACGTTGGCTGCGGTGAACGCGGCAACGAAATGGCCGAGGTTTTGAACGAGCTGCCCAAGTTGGAAGACCGTTCATCCGGTATTCCGCTGATCAACCGTACTGTCCTAATCGCGAACACTTCCAACATGCCTGTGGCAGCGCGTGAGGCCAGTATTTACATGGGCATCACCATTGGCGAATATTACCGCGATATGGGATATGACGTGCTGATGCTGGCGGATTCAACCTCCCGTTGGGGCGAAGCCTTGCGTGAGGTTTCCAGCCGTTTGGAAGAGATCCCTGGCGAAGAGGGTTACCCGGCTTATCTGGCTTCCCGCTTGGCCGAATTTTACGAACGCGCCGGGCACGTGAGCTGCCTGGATACGGTTCACCCGGCAGATGAAAAGAGTGAACCGAAAGAAAAACAGAAAGAGGAACGTGAAGGCTCCATCTCTCTGGTTGGCGCAGTTTCGCCTCCCGGTGGTGATTTCTCTGATCCGATCACCCAAAGTTCCATGCGTATCGCTGGCGTATTCTGGGCGCTGGATTATGAACTCTCCCGCCGCCGGCATTTCCCGGCGATTAACTGGACCAAGAGCTTTTCCCTGGTGGACTTGTCCCGCTGGTTCCTGGAAGAAGTCTCAGATGATTATGAAGTCATGGTGAAGGAAACCGAGAATATTCTGGGCCGTGAGCATGAACTTCAGCAGGTCGTCCAACTGATCGGCCAGGACGCCCTTTCGGATATGGAGCGCGAAGTGCTTTTAATCTCCCGCATCTTGCGTGAAGATTTGCTCCAACAGTCCGCCATTCACGATGTGGATGCTTTCTGCCCGCTGGACAAATCCTACTGGATGATGAAAGTTATCTTGCACTTCCACGAAGCGGCACAGGAAGCCATGAAGAAAGGTGTAAGTCTGCAAGATTTGGACAATGCACAAGTTCTGCAGAAAATCGCCCGTATGAAAGAACTGAAATTGGATAATGCGGTTCAACGGCTGCAATACCTGATGAGTGATATTGATACTGAAGTTAGCCGTTTAGGCGAAAAAATGGAGAAGTCGAATGCATGAGGAAGAACAATTCGGCCAACTGACCACCAAAGAATTTCGTACGGTCAGCCAAATTCGAGGCCCTTTAATTTTTGTTGAACGTGTTTCGGGCGTAGCCTATGACGAAATGGTTGAGGTTGTTGATCCGGCCGGAAACACCCGCGTAGGCCGTGTGTTGGAAGTGGATAACAACGTGGCAGTGATCCAACTGTTCCTGTCAACGGAAGGGCTGGATATTTCCCGTACCCGCGTCCGCTTCACCGGTGATGTGACCCGCTTGAACGTGTCGCATTCCATGCTGGGACGTATCCTGAACGGATTGGGCAAACCAATCGACGGCGGTCCGGCTATCCTGCCGGAAAAATTGGAAGATATCAACGGCCGCCCGTTGAACCCGGCAGTGCGTATTGAGCCGAGCGAATTTATCCAAACCGGTATTTCCGCCATCGATGGCCTGAACTCATTGGCCCGCGGTCAAAAGCTGCCCATTTTCTCCGGCTCCGGCTTGCCCGGCAACGAATTAGCCGCCCAAATTGCGGCTCAGGCGCGTGTCATCAGCAGCAAAGGCGACCAGGATGAACCCTTCGCGGTGGTTTTTGCGGCTATTGGTATTACGCACCGTGAATCCTCTTACTTTATCGAACAATTCCGCTCCAGCGGCGCATTGGAACGCACGGTTGTATTCCTGAACCATGCGGATGACCCCACCATTGAGCGTATCATTACCCCGCGCGCGGCATTGACCGCAGCGGAATACCTGGCTTATGAGCAGGGGCTGCACGTCTTGGTCATCATGACCGATATCACCAACTACTGCGAAGCTTTGCGTGAGTTGTCTGTGGCGCGTGAAGAGCTGCCTGCCCGCCGCGGCTACCCCGGTTACATGTACTCCGACCTGGCCAGCCTGTACGAACGGGCCGGGCGTATTGAAGGCCATCCCGGTTCGGTCACGCAGCTGATCCTGCTGTCCATGCCGGATGACGACATCACCCATCCCATCCCTGACCTGACCGGTTACATTACGGAAGGACAGATTGTATTGAACCGTCTGATGAAGCAGAAGGGCACGTACCCGCCCATTGATGTGCTGCCGTCCCTTTCCCGTTTGATGAACGCTGCCATTGGCGAAGGCCATACCCGCGAAGACCACCGCAGCGTGGCCGATCAGATCTATGCCTTCTATGCGGAAGGACGCGACCTGGAAAAGCTGGTCACGATCATCGGTGAGGGCTCGCTTTCCGAACAGGACCGTCGTGTGCTGGAGTTTTCCAAGCGCTTTGAGAAGGAATATGTCGGTCAGGGACATTCCAACCGCACCATCCAGGAAACGCTGGATTTGTCGTGGGACATGCTCTCTGAAATCCCGGCGCAATATCTCAAACGTATTCCTGAAGAATATATCCGCAGGTATTACAAGAAGTAAAAATGGCTGATATTACCAACGTTTCCACTACTCGAAATGAGCTGCTTTCCCATAAGCAGCAGCTGAATCTGACCCATGCCGGTTATGATCTGCTGGATAAGAAACGCCTGGCGTTAATGCAGGAGATCATGCGGCTGCAAGATGAAGTTGTGCGTCTGGCTTCCGATCTGCAATCAATGACCGCTCAATCCAGGCGTTCTCTGGCAAAGGCGGAAGCGCTGGTGGGTACAGCAGGTGTGCGCTCGGCATCCAATGGCAAGAAACATGAGATCAATATCGAACTGGAAGATTCGCTGTTGATGGGTGTGCACGTACCGCGCATCAAACGCGATTCGGCTCAGCGCGAGTTTTACGATCGCGATATCTGTATCACCGGCACCTCGCCGGTCATTGATGAGGCTGCTGAATCTTACGAACAGAGTGTGGATGGCATGATTGCGCTGGCGGACGGAGAATTTCAGTTATCCAAGCTGATGAAGGAAATTCTGCGCACGACCCGCCGTTTGAAAGCGCTGGAGCATATCATTATCCCCCGTTTGCAGGCTGAATACCATTACATCAGCATGGCGCTGGAAGAACGTGAACGTTCCGAACACTTTTCAATGAAATTGGCCAAGAAACTGATCGACCGCAGGAACCAGGCCGCGCGCGAACGCCGCGAGAAGGAATGGGCTATGCAGGGGGAAGATTCCGCCCAATAATCGCGTCGCTCATTTTTGCCACACGCGCCATTTCTCGCACGTCGTGAACGCGCACGATGTCCGCTCCATGCGCAATACCCAGCGCGACAGCGGCAGCGGTGCCTTCCAGGCGCTCTTCAACCGGCAAATCAAGTACCTGTCCAATAAATGACTTACGGGATGGCCCGATGAGAATCGGGAATCCCATTTTTTTTATCTCTTCCAGGCGGTTGATGATTGCCAGGTTGTCTTTTAAATTCTTGCCGAATCCGATACCCGGATCCAGAATGATCTTCTCCTGCGCGATACCGGCTTTGGCTGCGATTTCCAGGCTTTCCCCAAGCTCTTTTTTGATATCCTCAATGATGTCATCGTATTGGACACCGGAATACGTGCTGCCCAGATTGCCCAGGTTTCGAACATCCTGCCAATGACTGCGGTTGTGCATGATCACTACGCCCGCATGGTGGGCCGTAATCACGCTTGCCAAATCCGGATCGGCTTTCAATCCCCAGATATCGTTGATCCAATGGGCGCCGCTGCGCAGGCAGATTTCCGCGCTTTCCGCTTTGTACGTGTCCACCGAGATGATCGCGGGCAGGTTGGCCTGCCGCAGGGATTCCAAAACAGGTTGGAGGCGCGCAATTTCCGTTTCCGCGTCGACAGTGTCGGAACCCGGCCGGCTGCTTTCCGCCCCCAAGTCGAGGATGGCTGCGCCTTCCTGCACAAATTGACGCGCCTGGGCTAACGCGGCGGAGGCGGGGTCGGATTGCCGCAGCAGTCCGTCGCCGGAAAAACTGTCGGGCGTGATGTTGAGGATGCCCATGACGTAGGTGCGCTCCCCCCAATGAGGCCAATTCGCCGTGAGATTGGGCTGGTAGAGGGTTATCTCTTCCCGGCCGGGACATTCGGCCAGAAGATCCGCAACGCTGCGCTTAAGCTGCGGGTGGACCAAATCGGGAGCGATGTCCGCCAGCGGCACTAGCACGAAAGCGCGTTCGGCCAGCATGGAATGCGGGATGTTGAGTGTTTCGGATTGGTAAACTTGTTCCCCATAAAAGAGGATGTCCAGGTCAATTAAGCGGGGTCCGTAGCGGAAATTCTTAACCCTGCCCAACTCGGCTTCGATTTCTTTCAGCCGGGTGAGCAGGGTTTGCGGTTCCAGTTCGGTTTCGACCTCCAGCACCTGATTTAAGAAGGCTGGTTGGTCGTTATAGCCCCAGGGCGGGGTTTCATAGACGGGCGAGGTGCGCAGCAGCCGGATTTGCGGAGCCAGGGCTGCCTGCGCCTGCAATAAATTACCCAAACGGTCCCCCAGGTTTGTACCAATGCCAAGGAAGACGCGCTCGGGCTTCATATTATTCTGATTTTAGAATGTTAAGCACATCCGCCAGCAGACCATAAGCGGTGGTATCCGGGCTGGGGTTGCTTTCCAAAATGCCTAAACCGGGCAGCACGTCGGTTTTGAATAACGCGAAAGAGCTGGTGCCGCTGAGGCTGAACAGGGGTGATTGCGGGCTGACTATTTCCGGCGCAACGCTGGCGGTAATGCCTTTTTCGGTCTTCTCGGCGCGGCAGACCAGTTTCCAACGGTTACCGTCTTTCTTGGCTTGCTGAATTTCGGTTTGCGATAATTCGCGGATGCCTTCGCGCTGTACCTGATTGGGTTTGAAGGGGGTATCCATTAATACTGTGATGATGGCAGCTACTTTGATGGCCGCGTCCCAACCGTCGATGTCGCCGCTGGGGTCCGTTTCGGCAATGCCGATGGACTGGGCGTAAACGACTGCTTCGTCAAAAGTTTTTCCTTCTTCCATCAGTTCGATCAGCAGGTTAGTGCAGGAGTTGAAGATGCCTTCCACGGCAAACAAATTGGTGGCGGGCAGCGCTTCGCGGAAGACCGAGAAGATGGGCGCACCGTCCATGACGGCCGATTCAAACAGGTAGCGGCGGTTGTGCTTGGCAGCCAATTCCTTCAATTCGTGATACGCGTGCACTACCGGGCCTTTGTTGGCCGAGGCTACGTGCATATTGTTTTCCAGCGCGCAGCGGACGTGCGAAATGGCCGGTTCACCGGTTTGATAATTGACGGGTGAATTTTCCAGCAGGAAATCCGCACCGCTGGCTTTTATAAAATCTTCATTATTGGCCGGTGACTTCACTTTGGAGAGTTCATCCAGCGATTTGCCGCTGTCGGCCAATTTCAAGGCCTGTTCCAGATCCAGCCCGGCCGGGTCGATGGCGCGCCCGTGGCGGCCGGTTGCGATGGCAGTTACGCGAAAAGCGACACCGTATTTTTGACTCAGTTCATCTTCCTTGCGCACGATCAAGCGCGCGAAGGCTTTAGCGACATTTCCGAATCCGATTAAACAAAAAGATATTTCCTTCATTGAACTTTCACCTCATTTTGATGTTCCCATTTTAAACCAAAGGCCAGGGAAATTGCCGCTGGTTTTCATCCGGCGCGGGATAAACAGGATGGTCGATATAAAATTTTATGCGTGATTTTAACGCATCTATCTCATTTTTTTGGAGCAATTGGGATAATTGCTGTTGGATTTCTGTTTTCGCCTGTAAATCACGAAGGAGATTTTGCAGCGATTCCAGCAACTCATTCTCGATCGGCTCGCCGGAAAAATCCCAAATGACTGTGCGCAGTTTAGGCTGGGCATGGAAGCACAGCCCATGGTCGATCAGCCAGAGATGGTCATTTTCATCCAACAGGATATGCCCGCCTTTGCGGTCGGCATTGTTAATAATAAGGTCAAAAAGAGCAGTAGGCCGCAGCCTGTCGCGGGTGGCATCGTCGAAAGAGAAATAATGCAGCTGCGGGTCATGGACGATAAAGAATTGGTATGAACCTGAACCCAAAGGCCCGTCTGCACGCATGATGGTGGGCGGAACCAGCTCCCAACCGAGGGCTTCGCTGACCAGGAAAGCGGCGCTTTCACGGGCGGCCAGCGATTCCGCCGGAAAGTCCCACAAGGGCATTTCCCCTTTTTGCGGTTTGTAAACGGCTTGAAAGGATTTGCCACCGTGGCTCAACTGCACCAGAAAAGTGTAATTACTGCCCAACACAAATTGGCCTTTCAGGTCGGCTTTGCCTTCCCGCAGAATTTCAAGAATTTCGGTTTTGGAGGGTATCGTCTTTTTCGGACGGGCGTTCATTGGGTGGGTTAGAGCGGCTGGTTCTTCTTGTGCCCGTTCTTTTTAGGGCAGAAATGCCCTTCCGGGTCCATCGGTTCACCGCATTGCGGGCAGATGGGGCGGCCGCGTTCAATTACCGCCACAGCCCAATTAGCCAATGTAAACAACTGCGCGCGTGTACACCAAAAGCGCACTACACCGCCTTCTTCCGCCGGCAAATCGGCAGGTGATTCCTTGGCAATGATGCAGACCATATCGCCGGATTCATCGTAAGCCAAGCCCATATCCCCAACACGGAAGAGCGGGTCAACCGGCGGATGAATGATCATGGCTTCTTCCTGGAAGTCGACATCCATTTGCGCCTCTTTTTTGAAACGGGTGCTGACTTCTTCCAGAAAATCACTCACGCCGATGATCAGCGATTGCAGTTGGACCTTCTCAATGATCAGACTGATGACTTCAGTGCCTTTCTTGCCCTGAATATAGAAAATCCGGCTGCCGGGTTTACCGATAGCGTCAACGGTGATGGAATCGACGGGATCGAGCGAAAGGTCAATGTTTGCCATAATAATCTATCCTTCTCTTTGTATTTTATTCCCTGAAGCATCCCAGACGAGTTGCATAGGCTGGGCTTGCAGATGTAGCAGATTCACAATGGAAGCGTTAAAAACATTCAGGTCGCCGCTGGTGGCGAATTGCAGTGAAACCGAATTCCCATCCGGGTTAAGCAGATGGTGTTCCTGCAGCAGGGCATGGGTGCGCCTGGCGATGGCTGGAGCGGGGTCGATCACATTCACGTCCGGACCGGTGATTTGGCGGATAAGGGGCAGCGCAAAAGGAAAATGGGTGCAGCCCAAAACCAGCGTATCGGCGCCCTGTGCCAGCATGGGCATAATAGCTTCTTCCAAAATGGCGCGTGTTTGCGGGGTATCCAACCGGCCGGCTTCAATGGCTTCCACCATGCCGGGCAGGGTGCTGGTGAGTATCTTTACATCCTGGGCGAATTTCTCCACCAGGGTGTTGTAAAGTTCTCCCTGGAAGGTAGCCGGTGTAGCCAGCACGCCCACGACCTTGTTATGGGTTTGTTGAGTGGCAGGTTTGAGCGCGGGTTCCATGCCCACAAAGGGGACATCCGGAAATTCCTGCCGCAGGTCTTTGAGGGCGACTGCCGAGGCGGTGTTGCAGGCAACCACAATCAGTCCGGCGCCCGCATCCAACAGGTAGCGCGTCATGGCGAATGAAAAACGGCGGATTTCAGCTGGTTGGCGTTTCCCGTAAGGAACGTGGGCTTGGTCGCCGATGTAATACAGCGGCTGGGTTGGCAGTAATGCCTGAATTTCGCGTAATACCGAAAGGCCCCCTACGCCTGAATCAAAAATACCGACTAATTTCTTTTCTGTTGATCCCTTTTCCATTTCAATTAAGCATTATAAATGAAAAGGGTGCAACCTGGCGTAGGTTGCACCCGCGATCGAAAATAAGGGCGGACTAAGAGAATTTTTCTTTTAGTCTGGCTTTCTTACCGGTTCTTTCTCTCAGATAGAACAGTTTTGCACGGCGAACTTTGCCGTGTCGTTCAACAACGACTTTGTCAACACGCGGGGAGCGCATCAGGAAGGTACGTTCCACACCGATGCCATTGCTGGCGATGCGGCGCACAGTGAAGGTTTCTTGATTGCTTTTATTGCTCATTGCAATCACGGTACCCTTGAACTCCTGGATCCTTTCGCGTTCTCCTTCGACAATTTTTACGTGAACGCTGACAGAATCGCCCGGTAATAATGCGGGAACGTTCGGATTCACAGGTGCTTCAATTGATTTAATTAAGTCGCTCATATTTTTTTCTACCCATTGAAAAGATTCCACGTCTCACGACGCGAAGCATGATTTTACCATGAATTAGTAGCTGTGTGTAGGCAAGATTAACCACAGATAGACACGGATGAAAATAATCTTTCAATCACAATTACCTGCCTTGCTAGAGTATTGTAGGTCACACATTCGCCTGCACCCTCCGGGGTGTGTGTGACGATGAACAAAAGATAAACACAGATTACCATAGATAAAAAAGCGATTCCATCTTCCCAACGGGGAAGAAGGTTAGGATGAGGGGGAATTCATTGTAAACAAGGGAAAAACTCCCCTCACCTCAATCCTCTCCCAGTGGGAGAGGAAACTGGATGCTTTTTGCTGGCGGGAATATGCAGTATTTCTGGGTAATCCTGCAAAATCTTACTCGCCCTTGTTCAACGATTCCAAAATATCGTGCGCCAATTGCGGGGTGATACCGGGCAGCTCGCATAACTCCTGCTCGCTGGCCTTCTTTACACCCGTTAGCGAACCAAAGCGTACCAGCAAAGCTTTCTTGCGGGCCGGGCCGATGCCCGGAATCTGGTCCAGCCTGGAAACCAGGCGTTCCTTCCCGCGCCGCGCGCGGTGAGCCGTGATGGCAAAGCGGTGAGCTTCGTCGCGGATGCGCTGTACCAGGAACAGCCCCTGTGATTTGCGCGCCAATTCCAAAGGCAAGTCTTTACCCGGCAGGAATAATAATTCGTTCTCTTTAGCTAATCCGGCCGTCAACACCGTGTCGGAAAGTCCGAATTCATCCAGCACCTTGATGGAACGGCTGAGTTGGCCTTTGCCGCCGTCCACGATTAGCAAATCCGGCAGGATGGAAAAGGACGGATCGACTTTGGCGCCTACTTCTTTAATTTCCTGGGCAGCCTGCCAACGTTTAAAACGCCGCTCCAGCACTTCTTCCATGCTGGCAAAATCGTCCGGCCCGCTGACTGTCTTGATGTTGAATTTGCGGTACAGCTTCTTGTTGGGTACGCCCTGTTCGAATACCACCATGCTGCCTACCGCGGCGGTGCCCTGGATGTTGGAAATGTCGTAGCATTCAATGCGGTTGGGCGGCTCTTTTAACTTGAGTGCCGCTTGCAGCTCGCTTAAAGCCTGGCTTTGTTTATGGGTATCCGCGGCCCATTGTGTCTTGAGTGCTTCCAGAGTCTCCACCGCATTTTCGGTGGCCATCTTGACCAGATCGCGTTTACCGCCGCGCTGGGGAATGCGGAAATGCACCTTTTGGCCGCCACGCTGCTGGTTGAGCCATTGCTGTATGATCACTGCTTCTTCCAGTTCGTTAGGCAGCAGCACCTCATCCGGCACCGAGCTGGCTTCCGCGTAAAATTGTTTGATAAACTGGGCGATGATTTCCCTGTCTTCCTCGCCCTCGGTGCCTTCCAGAATAAAGTATTCGCGCCCGATCAGGCGTCCGTTGCGCACAAAGAAAATCTGCACGCAGGAATCCCCGTTGCTGCGCGCCAGGGCAATCACATCCGAATCCAGGTGAGCGTTGGAGATAATCTTCTGCCGTTCCACCACTTTTTCAATCGCCATGATCTGGTCGCGCACAACCGCGGCTTTTTCATAATTCAACTGCTCCGATTCGGACGCCATTTGCTCTTTCAGGCGGTTCAAAATGGGATCGGTGCGTCCTTCCAGGAATTTGCACAGGTCGTCAATCATTTGACGGTACTCTTCCTGGCTGATTTTGCCGATGCAGGGGGCAGTGCACAGCTTGATGTCGTAGTACAGGCAGGCGCGCTCGTCTTCACCGGTGATAACGCGGTCGCAGCTGCGGTATTGAAATATTTTGCGCAGCAAGTCCAATGTCTGATGCACAGCCCAGACGCTGGTGTAGGGGCCAAAATAACGCGAACCGTCCTGGACGTGTTCGCGCGTCACCAGCACCTTGGGGAATGGGTCGGCCCATTCAACTTTGACAAAGGGGTAACGCTTATCGTCCTTCAACCGCACGTTGTATTGCGGCAGGTGTTTCTTGATCAGGTTCATCTCGAGGATCAGGGCTTCCAGTTCGGAGTCCACCACGATCCACTCGATATCCGCAATCTCTGCTACCAGCCGGCGCGTTTTCAGCGTCAGGTCGGAGCTGCTGTGGAAATAGGAACGCACGCGGCTGCGCAGGTTGATCGCTTTTCCGACGTAGATAATCTTACCGTCTGCGTTATGCATGATATAACAGCCGGGTTTGGTAGGCAGGGTATCGAGTATTCCCTGAATGTGTTCGGAAACAGATGTCATGGTTCCATTTTAACACTGCTGAATTTCCGAAGAATGGGTGAAATTGGCGATGGTAAAATCATGCCACCATGAATATCTATTTTTCCTGTTCCATCACCGGCGGCCGCAATGATCAGCAAATCTACCAGAAGATGGTGGAGTTCATGGTCGCGCGCGGGCATGAAGTACTCACCGCCCATCTTTCCAAAGCGGACATTTTGGAAGATGAACGCGTGATCAGCCCGCTGGAAGTTTACCAGCGCGATGTGAAGTGGGTGGACCAATGCGATGTGTTAATTGCCGAAGTCAGCACGCCTTCCCATGGGGTCGGTTATGAGATTGCTTTGGCGCTGCTGCAGGAAAAACCGGTGCTGTGCTGTTACCAATCTGGCCATACCGTCTCGAAGATGATATTAGGAAACACCCACCCGACCTTATCGCTTTATGCCTATCAAGATGCGCAGGACGTTTTAGGAGAATTAGACCGTTACCTGCGTGCTTTGGAGATCTCAGCGTAATTTGTCATTTTTCCCCTATGACATCTGTTCTAACCACTTTTATTACTTGCGGGTATCCTTACGCTGGCGACAAATAGATTTTGATAATAAATCTCATCATTGTCTCCTCCTTTGGCGAGCCGCCGCTGGTACTTCCTCCCAACCAGCGGCAGCTTTTTTTTATAAATAGCGTATAGGATTTAGGTTAGAAATCTGTTAATTCAGTTTTTTCTGCCTTGTCAGGCTAATTCCATGCTCTTACAATAAAAACATGGATTATAAGGATTATTACAAAACGCTTGGGGTCGATAAAAAAGCCTCGACGGATGAGATAAAAAAAGCCTATCGCAAGTTGGCTATGCAGTATCATCCGGATCGCAACCCCGGGGATAAAAAAGCTGAGGACAAATTCAAGGAGATCAACGAAGCCAACGAAGTGCTGAGTGATCCCGAGAAACGCGCGCGCTACGACCAGATCAGCAATCAATATACAACCTGGCAGCAGGGCGGCGGCCAACCGGGTTCTTTCAGCTGGGAGGATTTGTTTAACGGCGCCGGCAGTCCCAGAGGCGGACAAACCCGCGTGGAAGTGCATGACCTGGACGAAATGTTCGGCGATATGGGTGGTTTCTCGGACTTCTTCCGCACCTTCTTTGGCGGCGGTGGTGGTCAGCGCTACTCGCAATCGACCGGCCGTTCGCGTTCCGGACGGACAGCCCAGCGGCAGCCGCAATCCTACCAACAAGAGATAACCATTTCGCTGACGGAAGCGTTCACTGGCGCTGCCCGTATGCTGGATATTAATGGAGCTCGCAAGGAAGTCAAAATTCCGGCCGGAGTCAAAACCGGCACCAAGGTCCGCGTAGCCGGAGTGGTGAACAACGGAGGTGGAGCAGCCAGTGACCTGTATTTGATTGTTAAGGTTGCGACTGATCCGCGTTTTGAACGACGCGATGACGATTTATACACAGAAAAGACAATTGATCTCTACACGGCTCTTTTAGGTGGAGATGTTGAAGTTGAAACGCTTTCAGGAAAAGTTCTCCTGACAATCCCGGCCGGCACCCAGCCCGGACAGTTGTTCCGTTTGGGCGGCAAAGGCATGCCCTTATTGAAGCATAAAGATAAATATGGTAACTTGTTGGTTAAAATTAATGTAAATCTGCCGAAGAAACTTTCCGCAGAACAAAAGAAGCGCTTTGAGGAATTGCGCGGTATGTCGTAAGCAGACAGGATGGTCCGATGAAATCAAATTACCTGACAATAGCGGGTTTATTGTTTGTGGGGTTGCTGGCTGCTTGCATTGCACAGCCGGCTGATACACCGGCCGTTTTGCCGACTTTGGAAAGCGCGCTGCCGGCGGCCTCAACCGAGGTTGTGGCGACTGAACCGCAGGGTGGGCAGGTTTCATACGTGGATCTCTATGAGCAGGTCAACCCTGGAGTGGTTGCCATTATCGTATATTATCAGGAGAATGACAGCGGTCAGGGCTCCGGTTTTGTGTTTGATGACGAAGGACATATCCTTACCAATTACCACGTGGTTGAAGGTTCGGAAGCGATTGAGGTAGTCTTCTCCAGCGGATACCGCGTAATAGGGCAGGTGATCGGCAAGGATTTGGATTCGGATATTGCCGTGCTGAACGTGGATGTCCCTTCAGAGCAAATTCACCCGCTCGTGTTGGGCAGCTCGGAAGACGTCAAAGTCGGCCAGCAAGTGGTTGCTATCGGCAACCCTTACGGCCTGTCCGGCACGATGACGCTCGGCATTGTATCGGCGCGCGGACGTATGCTGGATTCCATGCGTGAATCGCCCAGCGGCGGTTATTTCACCGCCGCGGACCTGATCCAGACGGACGCGTCTATCAATCCGGGTAATTCAGGCGGGCCGCTGTTGAACCTGGATGGTGAGGTCATCGGCATCAATCGTGCCATTCGCACCAACGGTGAGGACGGTGTTTCCACACTCTCCAATTCGGGCATCGGCTTTGCTGTGCCGATTGATGTGGTTAAACGGGTTACACCTTACCTGATTGAGAATGGCCAATATGACTATCCCTATCTGGGCATCGTCAGCCGCGAGGAATTGACCCTCGGTGAGCGTGAATACCTGGGGTTGCCGGCGGATGTGCAGGGCGCTTACGTTATCAGCGTTCTCGAAGACGGCCCGGCTGCTCAAGGCGGCATGGTCGGCGCCACAAATGAAAGCACCTATATCGATTTGCCCAAAGGCGGTGATTTAATTACCGCGGTGGATGACCAGCCGGTGCGCACATTCAGCGACTTGCTCAGCTACCTGGTTACCCATAAAAGTCCCGGCGATAGCATGCGCGTGACCGTGCTGCGCGACGGCAGCCAAATTGACCTTTCGGTTGTGCTGACCAAACGGCCTGAATAGAACCACAATATAATATGAAAGATGCCCCTTCTCAGGGGCATTTTTTTTGTTTAAGTTATTGGAGATTATCGGACAGGGTGAGCAGGGAATTGTAGAACTTATCCACTTCACTACCGGCGCCAGTTGGGTTGCTTTTGATACTGGTTTTGATCTTCTCAAACTGGGAAGTCAGGCTGGTGGGCAGGTCGGGAAATAAACTCAAGTCCAATTGGTTGAGATCCTCTTCAATATAGGTCAAGTACTGGGTTTCTTTGTTGCTGTCGCCATTGACTAATGCGTCTTTTAATAGAATTGTCTCACTCATTAGTTTATAAACCAGGGCTTGTTGCACGGTATTGGCATTGGAAATTTGTAGTTCCACATACTGGGTTTCCATCGGCACGAGCCGGGCTAATTCAGTTTGCGCGGTTTTCAAGTCTTTGGAAGCAGGCAAGTACAATGCTAACAGAATGGCTAACATACCAATGACCAGAAAGAGCAAGGCCAGGCCGATTTGTTTGAGTACAACCTGGAAACCCGATTTATTTTTGGGCTTAGGGGCGGTCTTGGGCGCTTCTGCTTTAGGTGCTTCTGTTTGGGGCGGCGTGGTTCCGCTTCCGTTTTGTGCGGCTGAGGTTGAGGAAGTATCCGCGCTGGTTTTATCTTCTCTTAATTTCATCTTTTACTCCCATATATTTTTGATTATAAACAAACTTCCTGTCCTTCGATATAAGAAATTTGATAGAGTAGTTTGGGTTTGACAAGTATAATGGCAGGCATGGCTATGGAAACTGAATCCTCACACAACGCAAATTCCCAGATTGCCCGCGCGGCGGGCACAGTCATGTTCGCCTTCATCATCAGCAACCTGTTTGGGCTGCTGGCCAAGACATTGACAGCCCGTGCCTTTGGCACCGGCGTGGAGAGTAATAGCTTTTTCGCGGCAAACCGCTTTTCTGAAATCCTCTTCAACCTGGTTGCCGGCGGCGCGCTGGGTTCGGCTTTTATACCGGTTTTCACCAGCTTGTTGGCGCGTGATGATCGCGAGGAGGCCTGGAAATTGGCTTCCTCCATTGTCAATCTGGTTTCCCTGGTGCTAATCGCGGTCAGCTTGTTGACCATGCTTTTCTCGCGCCAGGTGGTGCATTATCTGGTGGCGCCCGGTTTCTCGCCTGAACAGGAAATCCTTACAGCCCATTTGCTGCGAATTCAGGTGCTTTCATCGGTTATTTTTGGGATTAGCGGTCTGGTCATGGGTATTCTGAATGCCCACCAGCATTTCCTGCTGCCGGCGCTGGCACCGGCTCTGTACCAAATTGGTTGGATTTTGGGGATTTACCTGCTGGCTCCCAGCATGGGCATATACGGCCTGGCTTGGGGCGTGGTGATTGGCTCGGCTTTCCACCTGCTGGTGCAGGTGCCGCGTCTGCTTAAGTTGCCCCAGCGTAAATACTGGCCGATGTTGGGCTTGCATGTGCCTGAAGTACGTGAAGTCGCGCGCCTGATGGGCCCGCGCTTGTTGGGTGTTGCGATCGTGCAATTGAACTTCCTATTGAATACCTATTTGGCGTCTTTCCAGCCGGAGGGCAGTATCACGGCCATCAGCCTGGCTTTTCCGCTTATGCTGATGCCGGAGGCTGCCATTGCCCAGTCGGTTGCCATTGCCTCCCTGCCAACCTTATCAATGCAGGTGGCGCGCAACAAGCTGGACGATATGCGCTCCTCGCTATCCGCTTCGCTGCGAGTAGTGTTGATGTTGGCGGTACCTGCCAGCATCGGCCTGATTCTGCTGCGGCGCCCGATTGTCTCGATCCTCTATGAGGGCAACGAATTCGACGCGCATTCCACCGACCTGGTAGCCTGGGCGCTGCTGTTTTACAGCATTGGCCTGGTTGGGCATTGCGTGGTGGAAATCATCAGCCGCGCCTTCTACGCGCTGCACGACACCAAGACACCGGTGTTTGTGGGCGTAGGTGCTATGAGCTTGAATTTGGCGCTGAGTTTCGTTTTTGTGGCTCTGTTCAACCGTGTGGGTTGGATGCCTCACGGCGGATTGGCATTGGCTAATACGACAGCTACGCTGATAGAAAGCGGTTTGCTGCTTTATTTGATGAACCGCCGTTTACAGGGCATTGACGGAAAAAAGATCCTTCAATCCACGCTTAAATTCCTGGCCGCAGGTTTAGTGATGGGCTTGTTGATTGCCCATTTAATGGGAAATTTCCCCGTTCAGCAGCCTGTTATTCGCCTGGCGGTTTTCGTCTGCGCGGGCGTGTTTTTATATTTATTAATGATGCTGGCCTTCCGATCTGAAGAATTGACCAGCCTAAAAAAAATATTCAACCGGAAAGGCTGACGAATAATGGAGAATTCGAATATCCATCCGGCCGGCCCGCAAAACGCGGATCTGGCCGGTGAATTGCTGATGGAAACCCTTTATGGGTTCGGCGTTTACCAAAACGGTCTGGGTTCGGCCGAACGCGGCCGAAAGGCACTTAGCGATTATTTTCGCCTGCCCGGCAACCGTTTCAGTTACCAGTTATCTCATTTTGCCTATGTGGGTGGTAAACCGGCTGCGCTGCTGCTGGCTTTTCCCGGCAGGCTGTTCGGCCGTGTAACCCGCAGGACTTTTTGGCAGATGCTGCGGGTGTACTCTCCTGTAGAGGTCATTGAGTTCTTCCGGCGTGCCTGGATATTAAAAGATGAAGAGGAAGTCGCGCGGGACGAGTTCTACGTGGCGCATTTGGCCGTGTGCGCGGATTTCCGCCGCAAGGGGTTGGGCCAATCGCTGCTGAAACATGCCAACGAATTGGCGCTACAGAGCGGTTTGCATAAGGTTTCATTGTTGGCAGAATTGGAGAATACAGGCGCGATTGCTTTATATAAGGGCTTCGGTTTCACAACGGTGAAGACCTACTCCCATCCGCACCAACTCCCTTTGACGGGTTCTCCCGGATATGTCAAAATGGTAAAAGATTTATCGATTGAGGAGTGATCAAATGGAAAACACCATCGGAAAAGAATTTGTCCGCCTGACGAAATACGCCAACCTGGAACCCTCGCCGCAGTCCCTGGGTGTACCCCTGCCGCCGCTGGAGATGCCTCTGCCGGAGGGTGCGGAAATCCTGCCCCTGCCGGCCGGCAAAGACATGGCGCTGCCCAAGCTGGATTTGGCTGAATTAGTGGAAAAACGCGAAAGCCTGCGCAAATACGCGCCCACTGCGCTGACGATACAGGAATTGGCTTTCCTGCTGTGGGGCACGCAGGGCATTAAATCCATCTCCGATAAACCCATCACCAAGCGCACCGTGCCATCCGCTGGTTCGCGCCACCCGTTGGATACCTTCCTGATGATCAACCGCGTGGAGGGCTTGCAGCCCGGCCTGTACCGCTACATGGCCGTTGAACACAAACTGGCGCACCTGCCCGCGCCTGCCGATTTCAACCCGCGCATGACTGAAGCCTGCCTCAAGCAGGCGCACGTGGGCAACTCGGCCGTGACCTTCATGTGGGTGGCGGATGTGCAGCGCACCATCTGGCGCTACTGCCAGCGCGGTTACCGCTACCTGTACCTGGACGCGGCGCATGTCTGCCAAAACCTTTACCTGCTGGGGGAAGCGATTGGCTGCGGCGTGTGCGCCATCGGCGCCTATGAAGATGACCTGGTCAATGGGCTGTTAGGTCTGGATGGTGAGAACCAGTTCGCCATCTACCTGGCGACCCTGGGTAAACGCGGCTGATGGAATTTGTCTCGAAGAAGCTCATCCCTTATCAAGCTACAGTAATTTTATAAGGTGTATAGACCCTTGAATTGGTTCAAGGGTCTATATTTTTAAACTGCCGCTAACCTGATTGATCCAGCCTGATCAGCCATTGGTATTCAAGTTGGTTGAGTTCCAACCCATACACTTCCGGATAATCCGGCGGGTAGACTGCCCCCTGGCTATTTTCAGTTGCAGGCTGTTTCATTTCAGCCAGCTTGGAAAAATTTTCTGTTCCGTAATTTTGTAAGAGGAAATCAATAAAAGAAGCGCTTTCGGTTAATAAAATATCTCGATTTGTTATGCAATCCGGAGATTGATTGTCATAAGCCGCTTCCAGGTCATAATTGGAAAACAATGGCAGGTATGTACCATTACTTAAATATGTTTTTACGCTGGAATCAAAATCAGATTCTTTCCAGGATGTCCAATAATCACTCGCGGACCAGGTTGCTAATCCCTCGATTAACGCTACATCGGTCAGATGCTCAAATTTCTTTTGAATGAATACATGCCCTAATTCGTGCGCGAGCGTCGCCAGGATTTGCTCCCGGCTGGTTCCTTCATCCGCAAAGATTACAATGCTGCCGTTCTGTTCGTGGAAGGTTACGCCGCGTGTGGGACAATCACCCGTTTGAGGTGGGCTGAACAGTACAAAGATCTTTTCATCCAGTGTCGTATCAAGCCGTTGGCTGACGGATTCGTATACGGCGGTGGACGCCTGCTGCCACCACTCGATCTCAACCGGTAGATACCCTTCTGCGGCGTATAGTACGAAATATGGATTCTCTGCTGCGGCCTGTCCCGCATCCAACATGCGGGTGGGATCGACGCGGACATCCTTTTTTTGGAATATTTGCCGGACTATTTTGGCCAACATGGAAGGCTGTTCATAAACTTGGGTCGGTAGGGGATCAGGGGTGGGTGTGGTTGAAGCCTCCAGGTCTGAGAAGTGATATCCGGTGGGTGAAACTTGCGTCCGCGTCAGTACCCGGATGGCAATGATGGATAGAAACAGGATGCCGATGATGATCAGGATGGATCTGGCCGTCTTTTTTTTCATGCTTCCCCTTATAAGGATCTCAGATAGAACGTCATTTTTACTGCGCAGGCAACAATAAAATGCTAGCGTGTGATGAGCAGGTATGCCGTTATTCTAACATTACGGTTGCTTTTCGCGGGCTACTGATCGAGGGGTTTCAAGGCTGTTCATTTGGATCTGAAGTGAATTCTATTCCCCGGCCATTCTTAAAAAAGTATTAATTTTAAGAGCGTGCTGAAACTCTGAAAGTACCGGCATGCTATAATGACTTTGTTCATCATATAAGTCGGTTTATCTCAATCAGGAGCATTTGTCTTTGTCCTTCGTTCACCTTCACGTTCACACACATTATTCCCTGCTTGATGGTTTCAGCAACATCAAGAAATTGATGACACGTGCGAAGGAATACGGTATGCCGGCGGTGACGATTTCAGACCACGGCACCATGTACGGCGTGATTGAATTTTATAATGCCGCCAAAGCTGCCGAGATTAAACCTATTATCGGATTGGAGAGTTATCTGGCTCCCCGCGGTATGACGGACAAAGATTCCCAATATGACAAACGCGCGTTTCATTTGCTGCTGCTGGCGGAAAACAACACCGGTTATCAAAACCTGTTGAAAATTGCCAGCGCTGCGCAGTTGGACGGCTTTTATTACCATCCCCGCATTGACAAAGACTATCTGGCGGCGCATTCCGAAGGCTTGATCGCCACCTCGGCCTGCCTCAAAGGCGAGGTGCCCAACACCATCATGGAGCGCGGTGTGGAAACCGCCCAGCCCTTGCTGGACTGGTATTTTGACGTTTTTGGACGCGACCGCTTTTTCCTGGAATTGCAGCGCCACGATATGCCTGAATTGGAGCAGGTTAATCAGGAATTGCTCAAGATGGGCGCGAGATATAACGCCCGCTACGTGGCTACCAACGATGTCCATTATGTAGACCGCTCGGACGCCCGCTACCAGGATATTCTGCTGGCTATCCAGACCGGCGCGCTGCTTTCAGACCCCCACCGCATGCACATGAATGGCGACAGCTACTACTTCCGTTCGCCGGAAGAGATGAGTGCGCTGTTCAGCGACGTGCCCGAATCCATTACCAACACGCTGGAAATCGCCGACCGCTGTAACGTCAACCTGGATCCGGATGGTTATCACCTGCCCTTGTTCGAAGTACCCGAGGGTTTCACCGCGCAAACTTACTTGCGCAAGTTGTGCGATGAAGGCTTAAAAGAGCGTTACCACGAACACGCGGATGATAAGGATGTGCTGGAGCGGTTGGAATACGAGCTGGGCGTAATCCACAAGATGGGTTTCGATGCCTACTTCCTGATCGTATGGGACCTCAGCCGGTACGCACGCGACCACAATATCTGGTATGAAGCACGCGGTTCCGCGGCCGGTTCGATTGTGGCCTATTCACTGGGGATTACTTCGGTGGAACCGCTGCGCCACGGCCTGATCTTCGAACGCTTCCTCAACCCGGATCGCGTCAACATGCCGGATGTGGATATGGACTTTCAGGATGACAAGCGTACCGAGATTATGGAATACTGTGCTGATAAATACGGTCACGACCATGTGGCCCAAATCATCACCTTTGGCACCATGGGCGCGCGCAACGCCATCCGCGATGTCGGCCGGGTAATGGACATTCCCCTGAATGAGGTGGATCAGATTGCCAAGATGATCCCCAATGTTCCCAGCCGCCCGACTTCTATTCCTGAAGCAATTGAACAAGTGCCTTCTCTGAAGGAACTGTATAACAGCCAGCCATATCTGAAAGACCTGATCGATGCGGCGGCCGGTATGGAAGGTGTGGCCCGCAATGTGGGTACGCACGCTGCCGGCGTCATCATTTCCGACAAACCCATCGTGGAATACGTTCCGCTGCACCGCCCCACTTCCAACTCGGAAGATGTGCCGATTAAATCAGTCACCCAATATGAAATGACCATCCTGGATCATCTGGGCATGCTCAAAGTGGATTTCCTGGGCCTTTCCACTCTGACCGTGATGCAGAAGGCCAGCGATTTGATTTTCAAGCGCCATAATGTGCGCTATACGCTCGATAATATTCCGGTGGATGACGCCGAAACCTATGAATTCCTGGGTAAAGGCCTCACTGCCGGTGTGTTCCAACTGGAAGGCGTGGGCATGACCCGTTTTCTGGTGGAGATGAAACCCACCAAGCTGGACAACATTATCGCCATGGTGGCGCTTTATCGCCCCGGGCCTATGGATACCATTCCCTCTTACATCAAACGCATGCACGGCGAGGAAGAAATCACCTACCGCCACCCGCTGCTGGAACCCATTATGGGCGAGACCTACGGCTTTGCCATCTACCAGGAGCAGGTTATGCAGGCTGCCATGGGGCTGGCGGGCTACACCGCCGCCGAGGCGGATATGCTGCGCAAGGTCATCTCCAAGAAGAAGGAAAAAGAGCTAAAGAAACACCACGAAAAATTCGTCAATGGCGCGGTTGAACGCGGCATTGATAAGAAAACGGCGGATGAGATTTTTGTGGATTGGGAGGGTTTTGCGCATTACGGCTTCAATAAGAGCCACGCGGCGGATTATGGGGTCGTGTCTGTGCAAACCGCTTTCCTGAAAACACACTATGCCATTGAGTATATGACCGCGCTGTTGTCGCAGGTCAAAAACGAATCCGAAAAAGTCGCGCTTTATGTGGCCGACTGCCGCGCCATGGGCATCGATGTTCTGCCGCCGGACGTGAATTACAGCGGTTGGGATTTTGAAATTGAAGACACCGGGGATGGGCAATCCGTTATTCGTTTCGGTCTGGGCGCTGTCAAGAACGTCGGCCAGAACCCGATCGATTTGATCACCGAAGCCCGCGCGGACGGTGGGAAGTTCAAGGACATCAATGACTTTGCCCGCCGTGTAGACCTTCGTAAGGTGGGCCGGCGTGCGCTGGAATCCATGATCCGAGTGGGTGCGCTGGATACCTTTGCCGACAGGCATGCCCTGCTCAGCGGCCTGGAAAATGTCATGGCGGTCAGTGAGAGCCATTTCAAGGCGCGCGAGGCCGGACAGATGACCATTTTTGGCTTTGTGGAAGGCCTGGACGAAGAAATTCACCTGCCTGCTGTGACTTCCCTGGATCGCCGTGAAAAGCTTGAATGGGAACATGAACTGCTGGGCATTTACCTGTCAGACCATCCGCTTTCCCCTTATATGACCTATATCCGCAAGCGTGTCACGCATTTCAGCGCCCAACTGAAAGAAGCCAGGCACGGCAGCGAAGTGGTTGTAGCCGGCAAGATTGCAGGCTACCGCACCATTATTACCAAAAAAGGATCTGAAATGGCCTTCGCTACCCTGGAAGATCTGCAGGGCAGTATTGAATTGGTTATCTTCCCGCGCACCTGGTCGCAATACGCCGAGGTGATCCGTGGTGAGGGTGCGCTGCTGGTCAAGGGCAAGGCGGACACTGAGAAGATCGATCCCAAGGTGCTGGTGGATTACTTGGAAGAGATCCCCCCGGATCAGGGTAACGATCCGGAAGACGATCCGATGGATGCTTTGCCGGTGCAGGGTCAAAGCCCGAGGTTGGATGATTACGATCTGCCTCCGTTGGATGACGACGACGATGCTTTCTTTGGCGGGTTGGATATTGCCGAAGATGGGCCGGTGTTTTCCGGCGACACGACCGATCGCGCAGCTAACACACGCAGCTTCAGCGCGGGGCGCAGCACCGAAGTGGCTTTACAAGCGCCTGCGGCTCCTTTAGCAAGCATTACGGCTGCCATGGCACCGGTGGTGTCCTATGTCGCAGAAAGCGAAGTTGGGCAGGAAGTGCCGGGTGAAACGTCTCCCCGGGTTTCCGATGCCTCATCCGGAGCGGAGCCGGAAAGTATCTCGCCGAATGGCAATCATAAAGTGCTCCTGCTGCAGCTGGCAAGCTGCGGTTCGCGCGAACGCGACAACCGCCGTCTGAAGCAGATTTACGGATTCCTCACCTCCACACCCGGCAGCGACCAATTTGCCTTCCTGTGCCAGGAAAACGGACAAACAGTGCGCCTGGACTTTCCCAATGACAATACTTGCATCAACGATAGCATGCTGCGCGAGGTTCGCGGAATTGTAGGGGAAGCTAACGTCATCATTGAAGAATGATTCGCCAGAAAAGCTCTGAATATCTCCCAATAGATTTGTTTTTACGTTAATATATCCCCATGCGCATGGAAAACTTCACTTTGTATGCTGTCCTGCTTTTACTTCCGGCTTATTGGCTCACGCGCCGCAATGTCCGCTTGAATAACATGCTGCTGTTGCTGGGCGGTTACGGGCTCTATTCCTGGGGACACCTGAATTGGGGGCTGCTGCTGTTTCTGTTGAGTGCGTTGGACTACTTCATCACCAAACAGGCCTTTCCCCGTACGAAGCTGCGCAAAGCGGCGCTGATTTTCAGTCTGCTGGTCAATATCGGCGTCTGGCTGCTGTTCAAATATGGCGCTTCCATGGACGATGGCTGGCTGGCGAATTTCGGCATGCCTCTGGGCATTTCCTTTTACTTGCTACGAAAATTGGCGTATTTATTGGACAGCTACCGCGGACGATTGTCACAACCTTTGCGTTTTACCGATTATGCCTTGTATGTCTCCTTTTATCCCCAGATATTCAGCGGCCCGATTGAACGACCGGAACAATTCCTTTCGCAAATCCGGCAGCCGCGCGATTTGAGTTGGCAGAGAATCGCGCGCGCTTTCCCGCTGCTCCTGCTGGGGCTGTTCAAGAAAATGGCGATAGCGGATAATCTCGAAATCATCGTTAACCGCATCTTCCGCCTTGATTTACCCAGCCGCCTGCTCTTTGCGGCCGGTTCTTTGGGGTATGCCTTTGAACTGTACGCGGACTTTTCCGGTTATACCGATTTATCGCGCGGTGCGGCCTGCCTGCTGGGTTTTGAGACATCCCCGAACTTCGACCATCCTTATCTGGCACTGACCCCGCAGGATTTCTGGAACCGTTGGCACATGACCTTCTCGCACTGGCTGCGCGATTATGTCTTCTTCCCGCTGCGGCGTTGGATGCTGCAAGCGGCCGGCCGCCGGCGTGGGTGGGCGGATTGGGCTGCGCCTATTCTGACGATGCTGCTCAGCGGGCTGTGGCACGGCACCGGTTGGACTTTCTTATTGTGGGGGTTTTATTACGGCCTACTGCTGGCTATCACCCAGGTCAGCGGGTGGGGCAAGGTGAGGGCCGGGGCCTGGCCGCTTAAAATAATTTCATGGGGGGTAACTTTCACTCTGGTGGTGGCCGGATGGGGCATCTTCCGTGCGCCTGATTTGCCCTGGCTGGTCAATACCTGCCTGCATGCCCCCTGGGGGGCTTCCGGCAACAACCGCATCACGCTGCTGGCGGTGATGCCTATGATTCTTGTGTATACTCTTCCGCTGCTCCTGCTGGCGCTGGCGGAACATTCCGGGCGGGCCCGGCGTATTATCGAACCGGTGGTTTATGCCCTGTTAGCCTCCGTTTTGGTGATTTTTGCGGCTTCGGGGTTGCAGGATTTTGTCTATACGGCTTTCTAATATGAAGAGAACATTCCTTACCTTCCTGCTTGCTTTCCTGGTCATTTTTTTGTTGTTGAATCTGGCCGTGGTGAATACCTATAAACTGGATTATCCGGTAAACAAAGTGGAGACGTTCGAAGAACCCCTGCGTACCGATTACCGTGACCAAATTAATAAGGCGGAACCGGAGGTAGTGGTGGTGGGAGATTCAGCCATCCGTGAATTAAACGCGGAGAATTTCAGCCAGATATTGGACAAGAAAACGCTCATTTTCTCGGCGCCCGCAACCGGTTCGGCTTACTGGTACCTGTTTTTCCGCCATCAAATTCTGGAAGCCAAAAACCCGCCGCAGATGGTTTTCTTTTTCTTCCGCGGGGTAACATTGACCGTGCCGGGTTATCTGACCAACGGCAGTTATCGCGCGCGCCTTGAGGAAACCGCCACAACCAGCGATGCGGACGTATATGCATTGGCGATTTCCGCCGATGAAAATCCATTGCTGCATATACCGGAACGTTATCTCCCGCTGTTTGCCTACCGTTCGGAGATTTATCAGAACACGGTCACGCTGGTGCGTGACTGGCTGCCGGGGATGCTGTTGGCTTGCGATGATACCTGTGTGGATAACGGTTTCGACCAGATTTTTGACGAGTACCACATCAATGCTTTTCTATGGGAAGAACTGGTGCGTAACCTGGACTCTTCGCTGGATCAATCCCGCAATTATGATTTTACGGCGCGCGTTGAGGATTCCTTCCTGCCACTCATGCTGCAGGATGCGCGCAGTGCGGGAATCACGCCGGTTTTTATCCGGGTCAAGTACCGCGCTCAAGCCCAAGGCACGCCGGACACGGCTGAGATGACAGCCTACCAACAAGCGCTGCGGGCTTACATTGAAGAGAACGGCGGTATTTACATGGATTTGGCTGAAGAAGACCGGCTTACAGCGGATATGTACCGCGACAGCATACATCTGGCATACGATGAAGCGCCCGCTGCTACGGTGATTATCGCCCAATACATCCGAGAGCAATTAAGAGAAGATTGATCCACGGATAAACCCGGATAAGAGACTTGGATACTTATTAATAAATGATGCACACAGATGATCCCCTCTCGTGTCATCGTGAGCCCTTCGAAAGCAGATCGCGACGCTCCCGGTTTTTTCGAAGGTTAAAAAGATTAAATCGGTAAGAATACCTGTGTGAATCAATTATAAAAAAGAAAAAGTATTTATCTGTGTCTATCTGTGGTAAAAAACCGCAGGCTGAACTCGTTAATTCAGAAGCATCCTCGGAATTCCCCTGTTCTTCTTATCTCGTAATTCTCCGGTAGGTCAGGCATTCTTGCCTGACATTTTTTCTAGAAGATTGAGTTGCATCATTCACCACCTCCTGATCTTATCTCATAGGGGAGAGGGGATCTGAGTTTATATGCGTTCATCTGTGGTTAAAAAATAAACCGCAGGCTGACCTGGTCGAAGCCTGCGGTTCTGTTATAACGAAAGAGTTATGCCTATTCCTCTTCCTTATCTTTCTGCTCGCGTAAGTGGGGGAACAGGATCACCTCGCGGATGGAGGTCTTGTTGGTCAGCAACATCACCAGGCGGTCAATGCCCATGCCGAAACCACCGTTGGGCGGCATGCCGTAGGACATGGCCTGCAGATAATCCTCATCCATGGGATGTTGTTCTTCGTCGTTATCGGCGTATGCCCGCCCCATCTCCTGGAAGCGCTGCTCCTGGTCCAGCGGGTCGTTCAGCTCGGTGAAAGAATTGCATAATTCCATACCACCGATGAACCCTTCAAAACGCTCCACCACCGCCGGGTTCTCCGGTTTTTTCTTTGCCAGCGGCGAAATGTCGCGCGGGTAGTTGTACAGGAAAGTCGGCTGGATGAAGTTGGGTTCCAGAAAATCACCGATCAAAGCATCGATCAGCTTACCGCGCGTGGATTCCGGGTTGGGGGTCATGCCCTTGTCCGCCATAGCCTTGAAAAGCGTACCGGCTTCGGGGTGCTGGTCAATATCGATGCCGCAGGCGTCCAGAATGCCCTGGCGCAGCTCTACGCGCTTCCAGGGCGGTGTCAGGTCGATTTCCTGACCTTTGAATTGCACTTTCATGGTACCCAGCACATCCTGGGCGGCTGTCGAGACCATCTGCTCGGTGAATTCCATCACCTTGAGATAATCGGCGTAGGCCCAGTAGAACTCCAGCTGCGTGAATTCGGGATTGTGTTTGTAAGATACACCTTCGTTGCGGAAATCGCGTCCAATCTCGTATACGCGGTCCAGCCCGCCCACCAACAGCCGTTTCAGGTACAGCTCAAAGGAAATACGCAGGAACAATTCCTGTTTCAACTGGTTGTGGTGCGTGGTGAAAGGCTGCGCAGCTGCCCCGCCGTAGATGGGCTGCAAAATAGGGGTTTCTACTTCGAGGAAGCCGTGGCTGTCCATGAAGCGCTGCAGGGAGCGCACCACGGCTGTGCGTGTGCGGAAAATCTCGCGTACATCTTCGTTGATCGCCAGGTCGGCGTAACGTTCGCGGAAACGGGTTTCAGGGTCGCTTAGGGTGGCGTGGCGGATGATTTGACCGTCAACTTCCTCATCCTTGGCGGCTGGCAGCGGGCTGACGGCTTTAGCCAGCATTTTGAAGGCTGAAACCAGCAGGGTGACTTCGCCCGTGCGGGAACGCATCAGGCTGCCCTCGGCTTGGATGAAATCGCCGATGTCAAACCAACTTTTAAACTGGTCCAGGTTTTCCTGTCCCAGTTCATTTAATCGCAGCATTAGTTGAATCCGGCCGCTGCCGTCTTCGATGTGTGCGAAAGCCAGCTTGCCCATGGTGCGAATCGAGCGAATGCGCCCGCCTAAAATGAAATGATCGGAAAATGACTCATCCGGATGGCTGTTTTCAAACTGGGTGAAATCATCTACAGCTTGTTGAATAGAAATGTTGACTTCACTGCGCGTCGGATAGGGTTCTACTCCGGCGGCACGCATTGCATTGATTTTTTCTACTCGTATTTTTTCTAGTTCGTTCAATTCCATTGGCTTATCCTAAAAAAGAAATAAAAACACCCCGCCCATCTCGCCCGGGCGGGGTGATGGACCGCAAGTGTAATGCTAAGAAACTTTGACTATTTTAACTTGATAATCGCCATCCGGCGCTTTAACATTGACCTCTTCACCTTTTTTATGGTTTAAAAGGGCACGCCCCAGCGGCGATTCGTTGGAAATACGGCCCTCGCTGGGTTTGGCTTCCGCCGCGCCCACTATGGTGAAGGTATCCTTGTCGGCTGTATCGACTTCCTGGATGGTTACGGTGGAACCTACCTGAATAGAATCGGTCTCACCTTTATCTTCGATGATTTTGGCAGTGGCAAGCAGAATTTCCAGTTCTTTTATACGGCCTTCAACAAAAGCCTGCTCATTCTTGGCGGCTTCATATTCGGCATTTTCGATGAGGTCTTCACCATCCGCGGCTTCACGCAGACGATCAGCTACTTCCTGCCGTTTATCTTTTCGCAGGTAATTGAGCTCTTCTTGAAGTTTGTCGAATCCCTCTTGTGTCAGGAAAGTGTTTGCCATATTCCCTACCTCTTTCGTGAATTGTTGGAACAATGAATATTAAAACACAGCCCGTTAAAAAAACGGACTGCTGTTAAATAAACCACTCCGCAAGGAGCGATTAAATTAACACCTTGATAAATTTTATTGGTTAAATGTCATCGTATATTACCATAAATTAAATACCAAAGCAAGCAGCGGCGTATCTGTGCTGGCGGTATTAATGGATTATTTACCTTTGATGTAATCCGCCCCTTTTTGCATGGCTTTCTTGTTAATCTCCACCATGGTTTTTTTATTCCCATGCAGGCTTTCTTCCAGAGCCTTTTCGACGCTTCCTACTTTCAGGAATTTGGCTTCTGCCAATAGCGCACCCAGCAAAATACTGTTTGCCAGACGCTTATCGCCCAATTCTTCGGCCAGCTCAGTGCCGGGAACTTCCAGGACATGGATATCGCTGCGCTTGGCTTTGCGATTAACCATGGACGTGTTGATGACCAAATATCCACCGGGCGCCACCTGGTTTTCGTACTTATCCAGAGAGGGCAGGTTCATGGCAATCACAGCGTGCGGTTGGCGGACTTGCGGGGAACCGATTTCTTCATCTGAAATGACCACGGTGCAGTTGGCAGTACCGCCGCGCATTTCCGGTCCGTAAGAAGGAAACCAGGTTACCTGTAGATTTTCAGCCATGGCTGCGTGAGCCATAATTTTGCCTGTAAAGAGCACGCCTTGACCGCCGAAGCCGGCAATTAATGTCTCGTTTTGCATGAATTCCTCCTAAACCTTCAATTCGCTGAGTTCCGGATGCACCTTGTAATCCCCAATGGGATAGTAGGGAAGCATCTTTTCTTCCAGCCATTTGGTCGCGTTGGCAGGGGTCATGTGCCAGTTTGTTGGGCACGTGGACAGCAATTCCACCATGGAAAAGCCCAATCCGCGCACCTGGGTTTCAAAGGCCAGACGGATTGCTTTCTTTGCCATGCGAATATTCTTGGGATCGTGCAGACTGCGGCGGGCAATGTAACTGGCGCCTTGCTGTGTAGCCAGCAGTTCGCTGGCCAGGATAGGATAACCGGTTTGTTCCACGTCGCGCCCGTTGGGGGAGGAAGTGGTTTTCATGCCCGGCAGGGTGGTGGGGGCCATTTGCCCGCCGGTCATCCCGTAGTTGGCATTGTTCAGGAAGATAACAGTGATATTTTCGCCGCGTCCGGCTGCCGCGATAATCTCGCCCGCGCCGATGGAAATCATATCTCCGTCGCCCTGATATGTGAATACAATGCGGTCGGGCCGCGAACGTTTCACACCGGTAGCCATGGCGGGCGCGCGCCCGTGCGGGGATTGGACGAAGTCGAAATCGAAATAATTATAGGAAAAAGCTGAGCATCCGACCGAAGCCACCCCGATGGTGCGCTTGGCCAATCCCATTTCATCGATTACCTCCGCTACCAGGCGGTGGGCGATGCCGTGGGTACAGCCCGGGCAGTAATGGGTGGAAATGTCCACCAGGGAATCAGGATGCCGGTAAACAATTTCCATGTCTTTTATATCCAAAGCAACCATTCTTACTCCTCTATTGGTTGATAACAGGTTCAATTCGTTCCATCCATAAATCGCGCGGGTGCCCCTTAATTGGAGCGGGATTGGCGGCAATGCGCTGGATCTCGGCCAGAATCTCCTCCGGATAAGGCATTACGCCTCCGATGCGGCCGTAGAATTCAACGCTGGTCTTGCCCTGAACGATTTTCAAAATATCCTCCAGCATCATGCCGGCATTCATTTCTACCACCAGAATGTTGTCCAACTGCGCGGCTACTTCCTGCACGGCTTGGACCGGGAAGGGCCTCAAGCTGATGGGACGCAGCAGCCCTACCGGGATGCCCGCGGCGCGGGCGGTCCGCACGGCTGAAAGCGCGATGCGGCCAGCAGTGCCGTTGCCAATAATGGCAATTTTGGCGTCGTCCATGTAATATTCGGCGAAACGCACCTCGTTTTTCTCAACTTCCTTCCAGCGTTTCAATAAACGCAAATTCATTTTTTCCATTTCCGCAGGATCAAGGTTGATGGATGTCAGGATGCGTTTATCCTTGCCGGCGCCGCCTCTGACAGCCCATTCAGGGATATCTTTGCGGACTTCCAGCATGGGCGGCATCTCTGCCGGTTCAATCATCTGGCCGATGCTGCCGTCCAGCATGACCACGCCGATGCTGCGGTATTTTTCCGCGATATCGAACATGCCGTAAACCATGTCCACGGTTTCCTGAACGCCGGCCGGGGCCATAACGATGGGATAATAATCGCCGTGCCCGCCGCCGTGCACCATCTGGTTGTAATCTCCCTGTGAGGGAGATATTGTCCCCAATCCGGGGCCGCCGCGTACCACATCCACCAACACCATGGGCAATTCAGTCGCTGCGATGTAAGACAGGCCTTCCATCATCAGACTGGTGCCGGGGCTGGAGGTGGAGGTCATTGTGCGTACGCCCGTGGCGGCTGCGCCGTAAACCATGTTAATGGCTCCCAACTCGCTCTCGGCTTGTAAAAATACCCGCCCGAGTTCTGGCATACGGGCTGACATATATTCCAACGCTTCCGTCTGGGGAGTGATGGGATATCCAAAATATGCCTGCAGGCCGGCACGAATAGCCGCCTCGGCGAATGCTTCATTCCCTTTCCATAATTCTTTTGCCATAGGGTCTCCTAACCTTGTGCTCCGCGTTTTTCGCGGTAGACCGTGATGGCTGCTTCAGGGCAAACCAGGGCGCAAATGCCGCAGCCGGTGCATTCGTCTTTGATCAGGTGGGCGGGATGAAATCCGCGTGGGGTGATGATTTCAGCGTTAAGGCCGATGACGTGCTGCGGGCAAGCTTCCACACACAATTCGCAGGCCTTACACAGGTTTTCGTCAACAACAATCGTTCCTCTAAGGGGCATTTAAAACTCCTTTAGTGAAATAAATTGGACAGATTTGGTATGAATTCGATCACATTGTACTATAGTGGAATTCACCAGCGTAAGTGCCACTTATCACTATGGGATTCTACAAATATCAACAGCTTTGACGCTAAAAATAACCCGGATTGGTTATAATCATCCCGATAATTGGAAAAACTATGCAGAAATCACTTCGTTTCTTACCCCTTTTAATGCTATTAATGGCTGCCCTGGCCTTAAATGCCTGCGCAGCCGAACCTGTTATAGGTGCTGTCGAGGATACCCATACCGGAAAAGAGACCGTACAAACTGACGATGAGAACCAGACTACAGCAGAGCAGTCTGCTGAGACGATCGAAACTCTGACACCGGTTCCCACGATGCCCTCGCTTCCAGATGGTTTAGAGGCGATTACGACTGATAATGCCGATTCGATTAGTCAATTGGCTGGGATTCAGCCGAATTTTCCCCTGTATGAACTGATTTCTCCCGATGGCCGCATGGGCGCGCGGGCCGATTTGGAAGGCATTGACGTGTTTGAAATGGACAGCGGAAAGCTGGCTGCGCATATCGATGTGGCCTTGCCCGATTGCCAGTATGGTTGGGATCGCTATTTCAGTTTCAACCAGGACGGCTCTTTTATCGCCGTTGCAGGCAAAGATGCCATCCAGGTCTGGCAAGTCGGCAGCGGGGTAATTTACGAAAGTCCGTACAAGGCCCAAACCGGGACGGATGCGGATACCTGCGGCGCAGAAATTCCGCAGTTGGCTTTATCGCCGGATGCGGGTTTGCTGGCAATTAGCGGCGTGACAACTGGCAGTACCTCCGCCCAGGCTTATTTCCGAGTGGTGGCGACATTGCAGAACCAGGTGGTGTATGAGTGGAACGAATCCCAGGATACACTGCACGGGGATTTATACACATTCCGCGGTTTGGGCTTTTCGTCTGACGGTACGGTACTGCAAACCTTTGATCCTTCACGTTATCAATCATTTTCCGGTGAGGAATACCAGGCGTTCCGCTTTTGGGCGGTGGGCACCTGGCAGGAACTATCGCGCAGCATGGAAGCGCTCAACGGTTTTCAGGCGGCCGACCAGTACTATGTATTGCAGGGGGATGAATCCATCCAACTGAAAAGTCGTTTGGATGGTCAGGTGCGCGCCAGCCTGGGCGGAACCGGCTGTACGCAGACTGAACCCTGCGATGCGCGTCTTTCACTTGAAACAAACACAGTGGCTCTGCTTAATATCAGCAAAGCTACGCTCACCTATCACCGCGAAGTAATCGCGACGCAAATGGCGATTTGGGATTGGCAGAGCGGAAAACAATTGGCCCGGGCGGAAGTTTTTATGCGCAACCTGGATGGTGTCCTGCCCGCCGAGGATGGCGGCTATCAGACCACTGCTGACTTCGGGGTAGCGGGAACAGCTCCCTCGAACTGGTGGACTTCTTCTTATAACTTTGACGGTTTGCTGGGCGGTACGGATTTGGTTTCTTTCAGGCCGCAGGTCATTGACCTCAGCGCACAAAGCGATTGTTATTACTGCAGTACCTGCTCGCTGAACCCTGCCGATCTGCAAATCTCCTGCCAAAACGCGTATTTCAGCCAGGAAAGCAATCTCTGGAAGGTGGCAAACAAGGATGGGCAGATAAGCCTGCAAAGTGTTGAAGGGGGCGGCACTTTTGACCTGAAATTACCGGCAGACGCCCAGGCGGATTGGGATTTGCGCCTTTTGGGATTCTCTGAGGAATTTCAGACGGCTTTCTATTGCCTGGATAAAGGTGGGCGTTCTCAGATCTGCGCGATTGCCATGGGTGGAGATCGGGATAAACTCACCGAGATGGAAGATATCTTTGGGCTGCGCTTCTCGGCCGACGGCAGCACGGCCGCTTATATTGACCGGCGCGAAAAAGCCTTGTTCCTGCTCAATTTACAGAGCGGCAAGCTCACCAAGATGGACGCTTATCAATCACGTGCCTGGTTCGTCAATCCCGCTTTTACGTCGACAGATTCCGAGATGGTTTATGTGGTTCAGAATCTCAGTGACCAAACACTCCTTTCACTGGAATGGGTGGACGGCGCGCAGGCCAAGGTACTGCGCCGATCTACGCTGGATACCGACACCATCGACCAGCCCAGCGCTTTAAGCCTGGGCGCGGAAAACGGTCTGGTGGCATTGGGTGCTTCGGATGGCTGGATTTTCGTGCTGGACCAGGAAAAGGGCAAAATAGTCACTTCCTGGCAGGCTGGATCTGCCCCGATTATTGGGTTGGCGTTTGCCGAAGGGGATGAGGTGCTGGTCAGCCTGGACGAGCAGGGCAACATAAGAATATGGGGAGTTGAATAATGCGGGTGGATAAATATTCTTTTTCCCGCACAAGAATGTGCGGGCTACGGAGCGTTAGCTTAAGCGCGCTGGCAATCTAGAGAGTGGAATAAAAAAAACCGCTGAAATTTCAGCGGTTTTTTTTTATGTTGGTTGAGCTTGTCGATCGCGGAGCATCCCCTTGGGGGAAGCCAACATTTTGTTGAGCTTAGGCGAGTTCGATGACTGCGCCGGCTGCTTCCAACTTGGATTTCGCGTCGTTAGCGGCTTCTTTGCCAACCTGGGTGAGGACTTTGGAACCGGCGGTCTCGGCCATGGTTTTGGCTTCCACCAAACCAAGGCTGGTGAGCTGGCGGATGACTTTGATGACATCGATTTTCTTGGGGCCGGCGTCTTTGATGACGACGTCGAATTCGGTCTTTTCTTCAGCGGCTTCGGCGGCTGCAGCGGGAGCACCGGCTGCGGCAACGGCTACGGGAGCTGCGGCGGAAACGCCCCATTTTTCTTCCAAAGTTTTTACTAATTCAGCAGCTTCCAATACGGTCAGCGTGCTGAGTTCTTCTGCTAATTTGTTAATATCTGCCATTTTAATTCTCCTGAATCTAAAATATTTTTCTTTTTATGGTTTAGCCAGCGGCCGGAGCCGGGCTTTTTTCTGAATATGCTTTTACTACTGCAGCCACCTGACGCGCGGGTTCCGAAATAGTGCGAACCAATTGTGTAGCAGGGGTCTGGATAAGCGCCAACAATTGAGCTCTCATCTGAGGCAGTGGAGGCAGCTTGGACAAGGCAATAACGGATTGTGCGTCCAATACTTTGCCGTCCATGAAACCGCCTTTGACAGCGAACAGATCGGATGAACTGGCTTTATCGACAACTTTAGCGACAGAGGGTGCATCTTCAAATGCGAACGCGACGATCGAGGAATCACTGAAGTAACCGCCATCGCTCATTCCGCAGTTTTCAAGCGCAATTTTCATCAAAGTGTTCTTGACAACATGCAATTCGCCGCCAACTTCACGGGCATCCGCGCGCAGTGCATCGATGTCTTTCATACGCATTTTTTGATACGTCATAACGTAGACAGCACTGGCGTCTTTGAGCCATTTTTCGTAGCTGGCAATAATTTCTTTCTTTTCCTGTTTTGTGAATGCCAAAGGTATTCATCTCCTTTCAAAAAAAATTGTCTTTGCCGTTGAAATCAGGCAAAGACAACCAATTCAGCTAATAAAAGCTTCTTTCGTTTCTTCACCTGAGCGGGATATTAAGCCTTGCGGCACCGGCCTTCATTGGCGAAAATTTCAGTAGTGATTATAACACGCTAATAAGGATTACTCCATTGCGAGCGCTTGGTTGGTGTCCACTTTGACGCCAGGCCCCATGGTTGCGGTCAGGGTGACTTTCTTGATGAATGTGCCTTTGGCTGCGGCCGGTTTGGCGCGGCGGATGGCGTTCATCAGGCTGGACAGGTTCTGGTAAAGCTGATCGAGTTCGAAGCTGACTTTGCCAATCGGAACATGAATGTTGGCAGTCTTGTCCAAACGGAATTCAACACGGCCGGCTTTGGCTTCGTTGATTGCGCGGGGCAGGTCTTCGGCGGGAACAACCGTACCGGCTTTGGGGTTCGGCATCAAACCGCGCGGACCCAAAACTTTACCTAAACGGCCGGCTTTGGCCATCATATCCGGGGTGGAAATTGCGACATCGAAATCGGTGAAACCGCCTTCGATTTTCTTGATCCATTCGTCATCGTCGGCAACGAAGTCGGCACCGGCTTCTTTGGCAGCGGCAGCGCCGTCGCCCTGGGCGAAGACCAGAATGCGTACAGTCTTGCCGAGGCCATTGGGCAGCACGACGACATCGCGCAGCTGCTGGTCGGCTTGGCGGGGATCGAGACCCGTGCGAATGTGAACTTCAACTGTTCCGTCAAATTTCGAATAGGAAGTCTCTTTTACCAGTTCCAAAGCCGTCTTGGGATCGTATAAGGTATCCGGATCTACTTTGGTTTTTACTTCTAAATATTTCTTACCGTGTTTAGCCATCATTTCTCCTTTGTGGTAGTGGCGGGTAGCGTCTACCCTCCCACGAAGTTATTATTTTTCTATCTGGATGCCCATGTTGCGGGCTGTGCCTTCAATCTGGCGCATGGCGCCTTCAACGTCAATCGCGTTCAGATCTTTCATCTTGGCTTCAGCGATTTCACGCAGCTGAGCGCGTGTGATGGTAGCAATTTTGTTGCGATTGGGAACGTCGGAACCTTTTTCCACACCGGCTGCTTTTTTGAGCATCTCGGAGGTGGGCGGTGTCTTCAGGACGAATGTGAAGGAACCATCCATGTAGACCGTGATTTCCGCAGGAATAATCTCGCCCATCTTGTTTTGCGTGCGAGCGTTGTATTCCTTGCAGAATTGCATAATGTTGATGCCGTGTCCGGCCAGAGCCGGGCCGATGGGGGGTGCAGGATTAGCCTTCCCAGCCGGAACATTCAACTTTACGATTGCTTTTACTTTTTTTGCCATTGATAAACTCCTTAAGTGGTTTTAGCGGGTGATAAGGGTCACCCTCCCACAATCCTCCTTGCGGAGGTTGTTTAAGATTTCTCCACCTGCAGGAAATCCAATTCTACAGGTGTTTCGCGCCCAAAGAAGTTGACCATAACGGTCACTTTGGCGCGTTCCATATCGATTTCCGAGACAGTGCCGCGGAAATCGTTGAATGGCCCATCAATAATGCGTACGCGCTCACCGGCTTTGAAAGTAACTTTGACATGCGGCGCTTCGGCTTCCATGCGTTTCAGGATTTGGGATACTTCTTCCGGGCGCAGGGGAGTGGGGTCGTTGCCCATGCCAACAAAACCGGTAACACCGGGGGTATTGCGTACAACGTACCAGGATTCCTCGGTCAGAATCAGGTTGACCAGTACATAACCGGGAAAAACATGCCGTTCAATCGAGCGTCGTTTGCCTTCCCGCACCTCAATTTCTTCCTGGGTGGGGATGACCACGTCGAAGATCATGTCTTTCATGCCCATGGTCTCGATACGCTGCTCAAGGTTGTGCCGCACTTTATTCTCGTAACCGGAATAGCAGTGGATCACATACCAGGCACGGCTGTCTTCCAAGTCGCTGGTTTTGCGAAGTTTGTGCGAAGGCGATTCTTCCGTCGAAGAAGAGATATCTTCGGAGGAATCCGCCAGCTCGGTTTGTTCATCAGGCGTGGGCGTACTTTCCGTTTCCGGCTCCTGTTGAATATCGTTATCCAAGTTGTTTAACTCTTCTTCGTTTGTCATTATCTACATCCTTTGGTCAGGCAAAAAACGCCTGGATACTAAGAGAGGATGAATGCAATTACATGAGTAAACACGAAATCAAGAAAACCCAAAAGTGCACTCATCAAGATCATGGTCAATATGACGACTTTGGTCAGATGCCAGGCCTCCTGAGTGGTAGGCCAGGTAACTTTCCGCAGCTCGCCAAGCGTTTCGCGCCACCAGCGGGTGATGCCATTGGTCTTTTTTTCGTTTTTTTTCTTTTTTTCAGGCATTTTCTCTCCTGTATTATGTCTAAAACGACGCCTTACTGATTGGCGTCGTGTTAATCAAGGCAGGCCAGGCAGGAATTGAACCCACAACCTCCTGTTTTGGAGACAGGCGCTCTGCCAATTGAGCTACTGGCCTTTAAGCTATGCGGGTGCTTCATTTACTGATCGCACCCGCATAATGTTACGCTATCTTACTTGGTTTCTCGGTGCAGAGTGTGTTTCCTGCAGCGCGAGCAGTACTTGTTTATTTCCAACCGGTTTGGGTCATTGCGCCGATTCTTTTCAGAAGTATAGTTTCGTTCTTTACATTCTGTGCAGGCCAATGTGATGACCGGTCTTACGTCTTTCTTAGAAGCCATTCTTACCTTCTCAACCCTATTCGCTAGTTAGCGCAGGTTTTATTCCAAAATTTGGGTGATGACGCCCGCACCAACAGTGAGGCCGCCTTCGCGGATGGCGAACTGGGAACCCTGTTCCAAAGCAACGGGGATGATCAATTCGACCTTCATGTTGACATTATCGCCAGGCATAACCATTTCAACATCAGCGGGCAATTCAATATTGCCGGTCACATCCATGGTGCGGATGTAGAATTGCGGGCGGTAGCCGGTGAAGAACGGTTTGTGACGTCCGCCTTCTTCGCGCTTCAGAACGTACACTTCAGCGTTGAATTTGGTGTGGGGGGTGATGCTCTTGGGAGCCGCAACCACCATACCGCGTTCCACGTCGGTGCGCTCAACACCGCGCAGCAATAAACCAGCGTTATCGCCGGCCATACCTTCGTTCAGGGTCTTGTGGAACATTTCCACGCCGGTGACGACGGTGGGCATGCTCTTTTCACGCAGACCGACAATCTCGACTGCTTCGCCAACCTTGACCTTGCCGCGATCGATACGTCCGGTGACCACGGTGCCGCGGCCCTTGATGGAGAAGACGTCCTCAACGGGCATCATGAAGGGTTTGTCCACGTCACGCTGCGGATCGGGGAAGTATGCGTCGATGGTGTCCATCAATTCCTTGATGCAGGCATATTCGGGCGCTTCCGGATCGGTGGAGTCGCTCTCCAAAGCCTTCAGGGCGCTGCCGCGGATGATCGGAATCTCATCGCCGGGGAATTTGTAGCTGGTCAGCATTTCGCGCAGTTCCAGTTCAACCAGTTCCAACAGTTCCGGGTCGTCCATCATGTCGACTTTGTTCAAGAAGACAACGATGTTGGGGACTTCCACCTGGTGGGCCAGCAGAACGTGCTCACGTGTCTGGGGCATGGGGCCATCGGGGGCTGCCACAACCAGAATGGCGCCGTCAACCTGGGCCGCGCCGGTGATCATGTTCTTGATGTAGTCACGGTGGCCGGGCATATCCACATGCGCGTAGTGGCGCTTGGGGGTCTCGTATTCCACGTGAGCAATATTGATGGTGATACCGCGGGCTTTCTCTTCCGGCGCATTATCGATGGTATCGAATGCGCGAAAATCCGCCATACCGCGAATGGCGGCATATTTGGTGATAGCAGCGGTGAGCGTGGTCTTGCCATGGTCAATGTGACCCATGGTGCCCACGTTCATGTGCGGCTTCGTTCGTTCGTAAGTTTCCTTTGCCATATTTTTTACTCTCCTAAAGCATTTATGATAATTACTTTGGACGGTCTGAGCCCTCAATGGGATTTGAACCCATGACCCCGTTCTTACCAAGAACGTGCTCTACCGTCTGAGCTATGAGGGCTAAACTTGCCCGTAACACACCGGTTCCCCGGTCTTTTGGCTTTTCAGCCAGTGGGCGGTGAAGGATTCGAACCTCCGAAGGCGTATGCCAACTGATTTACAGTCAGTCCCCGTTGGCCACTTGGGTAACCGCCCAAAAAATAACTACTGCCAGTTGCGGGCATGCAAGTGAGGCGCTCTGTTTTTCAGAAAACGCCCACTTGCTCGTTCGCAACTGAGCCGACGACGGGAATCGAACCCGTAACCTACCACTTACAAGGCGGTTGCTCTGCCGTTTGAGCTACGTCGGCAGTAATAATACTCATTTAAGGTACAACCATTGGATTATACCAAAAGCTTAAATGCAGGACAAGACTGGGATTTTACCATATTGCGTTGAAATAACAAGATGTTCGACACTTTTTAGTTGGGGCCTAACTAATTTCGACATGTTATAATCGATTTTATCCGTAAAGTTTATCAGGAGACTCAAAAATGGAAATACTATCAACGGCTTTGAAGCGCTGTGTTTTGATTAATATAAATGGAAGAATTGACAGTGAAACCGCGCCCCACCTGCAGAAAGCTTTGAATGCTTTGATTGATGAAGGCAACTATAAACTGGTGCTTGACCTGAGCAAGGTGGATTTTATTTCCAGCGCCGGTTTATGGGTTCTGGTAAACGCTCAAAAGAAATGCAAACGATTTAACCGCGGAGAGGTAGTGCTGGCAAGTATCTCACAACGCATCCACGACGCGCTGGATTTGGCCGGCTTTATCCCATATTTTAAAGTCTTTGAGGATACTGCAAAAGCAGTAGGCAGTTTCTAATCCGTCCTATGCGCTCGATTGCTTTCCCAGGCAGGTTCTCGAGCCTCAGCGAGATCAGGGAGTTTTTTGCCCGGGCGGCTGAGGAAGCCGCTCTGGATGAAAAATCCATTTGCGAGGTTGAACTGGCAGTTGATGAAGCCGCTTCCAATATCATTGACCATGCCTACGAAGGGGAAGGCAAAGGAGATATTGAGTGCTCCTGTGAAATTGAGCCGGGCAGGCTGGAGGTGATCATGCGTGATCATGGAAAGGCTTTCAATCCGGAAAAGGTGAAAGCGCCCAATACCAGGAACAATCCCCGCCGGCGTAAACAACGCGGTCTGGGTCTGCATTTTATGAAGTCTTTGATGGATTCGGTTGAGTTCAGCTTTAGCAGTAAAAATGGCAATGAACTCAGAATGGTGAAGATCGGGAAAGTACTCACCGATCAGGAACATACTCAACAGGAGTAATTTTGCAAAAGGCGCCTAACGTATTAAATCAAGCCATCTGGCGCCAATTGTTCGAACTGGGGGATTTATTACTGGCGCAGGACTCGATTTATGGACAAGTTGATTTAATAAAAATACATCTTTCTGCTATGGTCGGGGCGGAGGTCGATGTCCGTTTGAATGCGCAATTCAGGCCACTGCCGGATCAACAGTTGATCCTCAAGAAACAATTTGGAGAAGCCGGCAGCAATTCGGATATTTTCATAAAAAAAGATGAATCCTTCTTAAGCACGACTTCACAGGAATCCTTCAAGATTGTCCTCCAAAAAGAAAACGAACCCTTCGGCTGGATTCTTTTGACGTTCCCGGAACCGGTAGATATCTCCGAGGAGTGGCGGAATTTCCTGGAGATTTCCGGCCGTTACCTGGCAGGGATTTTGGACATGACACGCCTGACGCGCCTGAAAGATTGGCGCTTTGGCCAGCTTGCCCTGGTGCGTAACGTCGGCATGGAAATTGTACGCTTCCGTGAACCGTTTGACCTTTTCAACAAAATCGTTCAACTGGTTCAGGATACTTTTCAGTTTTACTTTGTTGCCCTCTATACATTCGATGAGGAAGAAAAACTTTTGGCGCTGCAAGCCAGCGCGGGCCAGGTGTTGAGCACGGAGCAACGGAACTTCCTAACCATGGGAAAAGGGATCCCTTTGGGTGAAGGCCTGGTTGGCGGTTGCGCGGCGGCTCGCAATGAGATACATGCGCCGGATGTCACTTGCTCGGAGAAATATCGCCCGGTGGAAGGCTTGTCGGCTGCCCGCTCGGAGATCTGTTTCCCGCTACTAATCAATGACCAGCTTCTGGGTGTGTTGGAAATCCTAAGCGATGAGCCGGATGCTTTCCATGAAAATGACGTTATGGTGCTGCATATATTGGCGGACTCCATTTCGCTGGCAATTGAGAACGCAGAATTGTTCGACGATATTTTCGAAAAAACCTGGATATCCACTGTTATGCTGCAGGTTGCGGAAGCCGCTCAAGCCTATGATAACTTGGACGATTTGTTTGAAGCAATTGTGCGCATTCTGCCTTTGCTGGTTGGCGTGGAGAAATGCGCTATCTATATGCCGGGAAAAGACTCGGCTGAGTTTTACCTGAACGCCCATTACGGTTTTCAAAAAAGCATGGAAGCTAAACTGGCTATGCTGCCATATGAAGACCAGGCTGCCGAACGTTTTCACCAGGTTGCTGTCTTGAAAATTCCCCTGGATTTTGATGAAGAATTTTTAAATGACGGTGAAATGTCCAAGCTAAAAAAAGACGTACACTGCTGCAAGCTGGTGCCTATGGTGGCGCATAGCAGAGTGTTCGGTTTACTGCTGGTGGATGAATTAAGGACTGTCAATACCGGCATCGGCGACAGGGGTTCCGGACAGCAGAGCGTGCTTGTGGCGGTTGCCAGGCAAATTGCGTTGGCGATTGAAAACTTTGAACTTCGGGAATCGCAGGAATATGAAGCTTACATCACGGCAGTTCTGCTGCAGGTAGCCGAGATGGTAGCCGCTTCGGTCAATCTGGATGAAACCCTGTGCAATGTCACCAACCTGTTGCCGTTGGTGGTGGGTGTTGATACGGCCCTGATTTACCTGCATGATGAAGCAACCGGACGGCTGCAGCTGCGTTCCAGCCACAGTCAAACCTGGAAATCTCAGGTGGAGGCGCTGCCCCCTTCGATTAAATTGACAAATCAGAGCCTGGATGCGGTTCGGGAACAACAGCAGCCGGTGTTCTGCGAGATTGGTGAATTGCCTCCCGCGGATTGGCTGCAAATTGATTACCGGGTTTTCCTGCGCAGCAAACAGGTTCCCGATATCCCCGAACCGGTTCTTATACTTTTCCCGTTGTACATCACTGACGACGATTATGGTTTCCTGATTGTGCTTGAATCCAGTGAGGGCCATGAATTACGGGAAAAGAAAGTTGAAATAATCAAAGGTGTCGCGCAGCAGCTTTCTATTGCGATTCAGAATGAATCTTTAAAAAAAGAGATGGTGAAACAAGAGCGGGTGCGCCGCGAAATCCAGCTGGCACAGGAAATTCAGAGGACCTTTTTGCCGGAAAAACTCCCGCAAATTCCGGGATGGGAGATCAGTGTCCGCTGGCGGCCGGCTTTACAGGTGGGCGGCGATTTTTACGATGCCATACCGATTGGAGAGCATCAGCTGGGTTTGGTTGTGGCGGATGTTTCCGATAAGGGACTCCCGGCGGCTTTGACCATGACCGTTGCCCGCACGCTGATCCATGCGGCCGCGCAATCCAGCAGCTCCCCGGCGGAAACATTGCAGCACGTAAACCGCATGCTGATGGAAAGTTCGCACGAAGGATTATTCGTCACGGTTTTCTATGCCGTGCTGGATATTGAGACCGGTGAGCTGGTCTACACAAACGCGGGCCATAACCTGCCGCTGTTATTAAGAAAGCACAACAGTCAGGTAATCTGGCTGGAAAAAGGGGCCATGCCTTTAGGGGTGCAGCCGGCGCTTGCTCTTGAAAACAAAACGCTCCAAATTCGACCGGGAGACCATTTGGTTATGTACACCGATGGTGTCACCGAAGCGCGCTCTCCGGTTGACGCTATCTTTGGGGAGGGCCGGCTTTACGGGCTGCTCAAGACTTATGTACCTCAAACTGATCTATCGCTGATTGAGATGCTGGATTCCAAATTACTTGAATTCCAGGCCAACGCGCAGCCCTCCGACGATGTAACCATTTACGTTATCCGGCGGGTATCGAGCTAGGCGACCAGCGACCGGTTCGTTTTAATATTCTAAGGGCGCACAGCGTTACCCAGCGCGATGGTTCCTGTTTCTGGCAAAATTCCCATCCTTTCCACTTGGTCCAAATCGATTCGCTGGTGAATCTTCCCGACTCATCCTGTTTGCTTTCCAGGATGGACAGGATTTCAATAAAACGGGCATCGTTATAGACTTGCGGGTAATATGAAAGCGTCTCCGCCAGGTGCAGCAGGTCGTACCAGATAAAGGGCACTTTCAGCTTACGAAAATCGGTACCCATTTTGAACAGATAAGGACGTTGTTCGTGGGAGTATTCCCATAGGGACAACGCAGTTTCCAATCCGGCCTGGATTTTAGGCTGGTATTTCTTCTTCTCAGGGCAGGCAGCCAGTAATTTGAGCATGATCAGGTTGGCGTATGGGCAGGGATCGCTTTGCTTGCCGGGGCCTTTGAAATTCCCCAGTTGGCTGTCCGCTTTGCACGGCCAACCGTTGTCCCGTCCTAAGTTCGCCAAAAAGTCTATTGCGGATAGCACGTGAAGGTCGTTCTCCATCCCCATTTTCTGCAGCGCATACACAGTGGAAGGTGCATCACAGGCACACCACAACCATTCATCCCTGCCGCTGCCGCCAAACACAGTGGGATAGTTGCTTATCACTTGAAATGGCCCATCTTTGGATTGATGATTTTTTATGACGGATAAAATGGTGGATAGGCCATCATCGTGGGCTTTCAAGCCAATGTCTGCTAAAAATACCAGCTTATGCAGGGGATGAACAGCGTCATTATGCCGTTTCAAGGGTGTGGTTTCCCACTCATCCAAATCGGCAATCAATTTCAGGATTTGTGGATCAGATAGTATCTCTTTTTTGGTTGTCTGCGCGGCTTGGGTTTCTTCGCTGGTATCCTGCAAGTCGATTAAACAGCGGTAGCGCACCCATGCCGGTCCGGTCATCAGCCAATCCAATACTTCACGCATGCTTCCTCCAGACGAAATTTCATTAAATTAGATCTTACAAATCCGATATGCTGAAAGCAAGGGTTAGAATTGGATTAAACTAAATAATGTATAATCATGCGCGAAATCGGAGGTTGAATGGAAATTACTTGGTTTGGGCATTCATGTTTTAGAATAACGGAACGCGGTCAGACGGCTGTTGTTTGTGATCCCTATGATTCGGAATTAGTCGGTTATCAACCCCTAAAACTGAAAGCGGATATTGTGACGATCAGCCATGAGAATCCCAGCCATAGTTATCTAAAAGGTGTAAAAGGCGATCCTTATGTGATCAAAGGACCGGGTGAGTATGAGGTTGGGGGTGTGTTCATTACCGGTCTGCGCACCGATATGCGCAAGAAGCGTGATCCTAATCAGCCGGTCAATACGCTTTATTTGATCGACTTTGGCGGCATCAATATCGTCCATTTGGGTGATATGCTGCAGGTGCCTACCCAGGCGGAAGTGGAATCACTTGGCCCGGTGCATATTGCTTTGGTACCTGTGGGCGGCAACGGCAGCTTAACGGCGGCCAATGCTTCCGAAGCTATTAGTCTGTTTGAACCCAATATTGTGATCCCCATGCACTATCAGACCCCACAGACCAGCATAAAACTGGATCCGATTGGCAAGTTCCTGAAAGAGATGGGCCTTTCCGAAGTGGAAACGATGCCTTCCTTGAAAGTTGCTAATGTAGCATCGCTGCCGGAGGAAACTCAGGTGATTGTGCTGGATTTCCCGCACGATTAGCAGGAGCAGGAGATGCCCGGCAAGCTGATCATGACCTGGGATATAAACCCGGAACACGAACAGGAATATTTTGAGTTCGTCGTCAGAGAATTCTTGCCGCACGTACAACGCTTAGGCTTTCAAATGAGTGATGCCTGGGTTACTGTCTATGGCGAACAACCGCAAATCATGGTTGGGGCTACCCTGCCCACCATAGCGGAGATTAATCAGGTCTTGCGCAGCGAGGAATGGGACGCGCTGATTGTGCGCTTGTTGGATTACGTAACTGATTTCAAATATAAAATAGTCTCAGCAACCGGAGGGTTCCAGTTTTGAACCCTCCCGGTTAATTTTATAATAACCCTTCTGAAATGAATACATTTTTGGTGAGCCGTGAGTTACTGGCCTGGTATGACCGCCATGCGCGTGGATTACCCTGGCGGGAAACGCACGATCCTTATCGAGTGTGGGTTTCGGAAGTTATGCTGCAGCAGACTCGCGTGGATACGGTCATTCCCTATTATCAAAAATGGCTTGAAAATTTTTCCGATTTGCACAGCCTGGCTGCGGCGGATGAACGGCAAGCGATGCAGTTATGGGAGGGATTAGGCTATTACAGCCGCGCGCGAAATATGCTCAAGACTGCCCGGATCCTGATTGAACAACGCGCCGGCCAATTCCCGGATTCAATTGCGGAATTAAAAAAATTACCCGGGATCGGCGATTACATTGCCGGCGCGCTGGCATCCATCGCGTTTGGCCGGGATGAGGTGGCCCTGGACGGCAACGGCTTGCGGGTGTTTGCGCGCTTGGCTGAGTTCGACCAGCCCATCAACGAGGCTGCCGGCAAGGCAGCTATTCGAGAGCTGATGCAGTCCATGCTGCCGCAGGGGCGGGCCGGTGATTTCAACCAGGCTGTAATGGATTTGGGCGCCACCATTTGTGTCTCGCACAACCCGCAGTGCGACCAATGCCCGCTGACGAAGCATTGTCACGCTTTTCAAAATAACACCCAGGATAGATTTCCCCTTCGTATTAAAAAGAAGCCCATCCCGCAGTACGCGGTTGTCGCTGCGGTCCTCCGAAACGGCGACACGGTATTGGTGGACAAGCGCCGCGCGGATGGCTTATTGGGCGGCTTGTGGGAATTCCCCGGCGGCAAAGTCGAGGAAGGCGAAGATTTGCACACCGCCCTGGTGCGCGAAATTCGCGAAGAATTGGGGGTGGACATTACTGTGCATGCGGACATCGGAACCTACCGGCACGCATATACCCACTTTAAAGTAGTGGTCACTGTCTTTGAAGCTGATATTCTGAGCGGCGAACCGGCAGCGCTGGCTGCCGATGAAATCCAGTGGGTGAGACCGGTTGAATTGGACCAATACCCCATGGGGAAAGTTGACCGACTGATCGCGCATTCGCTGCTGTAACTTTTATTGATGGCTTACGGTTTGTATAATGGGGGTGATGGAGAGAAGAATGAACTTTACCGCTGCGCGCCGCAGGATGGTGCAAACACAGATCGTGGATAGAGGTGTGGGGGATAAACTTGTATTAGCGGCCATGCGTACAATTCCCCGCCATGCTTTCCTTTCCCAGGAACTGTGGGCAGAAGCCTACCAGGATAATCCTTTACCCATCGGCTACGGCCAGACGATTTCACAGCCTTATATGGTCGGTTTGATGACCAGTTTGCTGGAATTGCAGGGAACCGAGAAAATTCTGGAAATCGGCACCGGTTCCGGATACCAGGCCGCGGTTTTGGGCGCGCTGGCTGCGGAGGTGCACAGCGTGGAACGTATCCCCGAATTGGCTGCATCAGCGCAGGAAAAATTAGTAGCGCTCCATTTCAACAATATCACAATTCACGTGGGCGATGGCTCTCTGGGTTGGCCGGAGGCGGCGCCTTACGACGGCATCCTGGTCACAGCGGGCGCGCCTGTTTCTCCCCCCGGTTTACCTGAGCAGCTCAAAGATGGCGGCCGGCTGGTGATCCCGGTGGGCGAGCATTGGCGTCAAATCTTGCAGGTGTGGATCAGAGGCGGGGACGGGTTTGAAATAAAAGAAATCCTGCCGGTGGTCTTTGTCCCTTTAAAGGGAGCGCAGGGTTGGCAGGATTCCGATTAAAAAAAAAGAAGAACGGGCCATTCGCTTTGGCAAGCTCAGGGGCCGCTCTTCTTTGGTAAGCGAGTTTTAAAATTTAGATTTTACTCATCGTCACCAGGACGGTGGGGTTGCGGCGGGTTTCTTTGTAAATAATGCTTTTCACCGTGCGGATAACATTGCGTTCCAGGTTCCCGTTGGAAGTATTGGTGGCTTGAATGATGGGTTTCTCCAGGCGGTTGAGGATTTCCTCAGCTTCCTGAGAGGCTGCAAAACCACGGCTGATGATTTCCGGATGGCCTACCATTTCACCATTACGTTTGTTCACGTTGATATGCACCAGCACAATGCCGTCCTGTGATAGCATAGCGCGGTCACGCATTTCGTCCGGGCCCAGGTCGCCGACCCACGAGCCGTCAACGAAGACGGTATTGGTGGGTACCTGCCCGCCTAATTTGATCTTTCCGTTTCTTACATTGATTACTGCGCCGTTTTCCACAATCAGAATGTGCTTTTCCGGAATGCCGGTCTGCTGCGCTAACAGGGATGCCTGTTTGAGCATACGCATTTCACCGTAACCGGGGATGAAGTACTTCGGCTTGGTCAGGTGGATCAACAGTTTCATGTCTTCCTGGCTGCCGTGTCCGGAGACGTGCACCGGAGCGATCTCTTCGTAAATTACGTTCGCGCCGCGGCGGAATAAATCGTTGATGGTGGAATAGACTGCTTCCTCGTTGCCGGGGATGATCTTGGATGACAACACAACCGTGTCGCCTTTACGAACGTCAAATTGGCGCTGGGTACCGCGGGCCAACCGGCCCAGGATTGAAGTGGGCTCACCCTGCGCGCCTGTGCACATGATCACAACTTCCGAATCAGGTAATTCCAGGGCAGTATTCATGCTGACCATGGTGCCCGGGGGAATATTCAGGTAATTCAGCTTTTGGGCCATTTCCACGTTCTCTACCATGCTGGTGCCTACAATGGCAATCTTGCGGTGGTGTGCCACTGTGGCATTCACCACTTGTTGGACACGCGAGATGAGCGAGGCGAAACTGGCCACGATGATGCGGCCTTTCGCTTGGGTGAATACTTGCTCAAAAGCCTCACCGATGATGCGCTCGGAAGGCGTCCACCCCGGCCGGGTGGCGTTGGTTGAATCTGCAATCAACGCTAAAACGCCTCTGCGGGAGAATTCAACCAGTTTGGCGTAATCGGTAGGCCAGTTGTCTACCGGAGTGTGATCGAATTTATAGTCACCCGATTGGACGATTAACCCTTCCGGCGTCTCAATGCCCAACCCGACTGAATCGGGAATGGAATGGCAGACGTGGAAGAAATCGATTTTAAAAGGTCCAATCTTGATGCTCTCACCGGCTTTGATGGTGTTCAAAGAGACATTGTTGATCATACCGCGCCGGGTTAATTTAACTTTAATCAAACCCAATGTCAGAGGCGTGCCATAAACCGGTACGTTGAATTCAGAAATGAAATGATGGATGGCGCCAATGTGGTCCTCATGACCGTGGGTGAAGATGATGCCGCGGATTTTGTCCTTGCGGCTGCGCAGATATTGGAAGTCCGGGATGATATAGTCGATCCCCAACATGTCGTTTTCAGGGAACATACTTCCGCAGTCTACGATGATGGCTGTATCTTCGTATTCATACAGCATCATGTTGCGGCCAACTTCTCCCAGGCCGCCCAATGGGATTATTTTGAGATTTGATTCTTTCATGTTTTTTTCCTTAATTATATAGATCCGTAAAGTACACGGATATGATTGCTGGTTTAATAGACAAAACCCTGGCGAGAGTCCGGCCAGAGTTTCGAGAAATTATAAGTTGTCTTCCTATAATTATTTTTTATCCAATCCGGTAATCTCATATCAATTTACCGGATTTCATTGTACCATGTAAAACTATCGCTTTAAAATGCGGCTATGTAAATGTTTTGTTAATAAAGATTTACGGAATTACGCGTAAACCTGATGGCTGTAGAGCTGGTCGCGAATTTGGAAAACCTGTCGCCGGAAATGATCGTCCCGTTCGAGCATGTCGGCCACCTTTTCACAAGCATACATGACGGTGGTGTGGTCGCGGCCGCCCAGCGTTTCGCCGATTTGCGGGAGCGATTCATTGCCTATCTCGCGCAGCAAGTACATGGCAACCTGGCGCGGCAGGGCAATACTCTTGGAGCGGTTGCGGCTGAGCAATTCCTCGTGGCTTAAGTTGAAAGCTTTTGCGACGGTTTCCAAGATTTGCTCCGGGTCGGGTGTTCCAATGTCCGGAAGGAAATCCACCAACGCAATCTTGGCCAGATCGATATCCAGCGGCCTGCCGCTTAAGTCCGAGTATGCCAACACACGCGTTAGGGCGCCTTCCAGCTCGCGAATATTGGACTGGATCTGCCGGGCGATATATTCCAATATGTCATTGTCAACCTGACGGCCGGCTTTCTCTGCTTTGGATCGCAGAATGGCCAGGCGTGTTTCCAGTTCGGGAGGCTGGATATCCACGATCAACCCCCACTCAAAGCGCGATCGCAGCCGTTCTTCCAACGTGACCATGGCTTTGGGAGGGCGATCGGATGAAATTACAATCTGCTTATTCTGCCCGTGCAGCGTGTTAAAGGTGTGAAAAAATTCTTCCTGGGTGGATTCTTTGCCGGCGATAAAGTGGATGTCATCGATCAACAGGACGTCAATCTTGCGATAGCGATCGCGGAAGCTGGATGTGTCATGTTTGCGGATGGCATTGATCAGATCGTTGGTGAATTCTTCGGATGACCCATACAACACGTTTAATCCGCGTCGTGTGATTTCATTGCCGATGGCATGCAAAAGGTGGGTCTTTCCCAATCCAACGCCCCCGTACAGGAAAAGGGGATTGTAGGCGTTGGCCGGATTTTCGGCAACGGCCTGGCTGGCGGCATGCGCCAGACGATTGTTAGGACCAACCACAAAATTGGAGAAACTATAGCGGTAATTAAAATTACCTTGTGCCTCGGAATTTGAAATAGGGGTGAAATCCTCTTCTGTTTCCTCGCGGTTGATCACGGGTTCTTCATGGCTTTGCAGAACAAAAGTAATCTGCTGTGGGCCATCCATAATTCCTGTTAACAGGCGCGATGCTGTGGAGGTGAGTCGGTTTTCCAACCAATCCCTGGCGTAAGTATTTTGCACACCAATAAAAAAGGTTTCATCCTGGTGCTTGATGAATTTGGTGTCACGGACCCAGGTGTCGTATGTGGCTTTGGGCAATTCCATTTGCAACTGCCCCAATGTAGCCTGCCATGCTTGCGATGCTTCCATGCCAGAGCTCCTCCCTTCTCTTCTAGTTATGATGTATCGTTCTATTTATGTAGTAATTAATAAACCCCACTTCGTCAACTATGTGGGATATACAAGATGATATTTCGTGTTAGCACCGACAGTGCTCTGGATAGCTCTGGGGAGCGAAAATTGTTGCTTCACAGAGAGTTCTTGTTGAAATGATTACTGTGATGATTCTATCAAATCCATATTGAATTTCCAAGTCGCAAAGCCTACGGCAGGTTAAAAAATGTTAATATTTTAAGGATTAGAAATCTTAAAATCCCCGAACGGAAACGCGTTTTTTCGTTTCGGTTTAGGACGCTTGTTCTTGCGAACAGGTGCCCCTTTAATCACACTTACCCCCAATATGTGCCAGTCTTACAATAGTAAATTGATTAATGAGCGAATT